>NZ_NOIS01000001.1 GCF_004137765.1 Rothia uropygialis
TCCCGCCGATGTGGAGCTCGAAGATGTCCTGGCCGCCTACGATGATGCGGAACAACAGATCGACTCATACGCCAAGAGCCGGCGCTCCCAGCCCCGCTGATCGCACCGGCTCATCTCAGAAAGCCGTCATCGGCGTGACCCCGATACCGGCAGGGAACAAATACAGCGGCGGATCCTAGTCCGTTCCACCGTGTCTAGAGCCGATTGCCCGTCTGTTTCAGCGCTTTCGAGACCATTCTTACCGATGCCTCTGACGGTATTCTCCGCGTGCCCCGCTTGGGGCGCACACTCTGGGTCCGCCAAGGACAAACGGCAGCAGTCATTTGGTTAGCTGCTCATGTCAGCTGGAGGTTCCGGAGATTGACTTCGGGCGTGCGGGATCGATGACGGAATTCGGGTCGAAGAACTCGCGCAGCGTATCGGATGTTCCCTTGACTGCGTGCTTGAGCGAAATCCCGTCCACATTGATCCGGGCCTCGCGGAGATAATTCGGTCCGGCCTGGCCCCACGCCGGGACGGAAGCATCGACGTTGAAGTAAGAATTGAATCCTTGGCCTTTGAGGTACTGGAACTTGTCGTTACCGTATTCCTCGATGCCGCAAATGTCTGCTCCAAAGGGGTAGACGAGCATATCGGTTTTGCCTACGAGCGGTGCGACCTCGGCTTGCCACTTCTCGTTGTCCTCCTGGATGTGCGACAGAGGAGATTTGGTGAAGTTGATGTGCCCCCATGAGTGGCTTGCGAATTCCCAACCGTTTTTTTTGATGGCATCCGCGACCGATTTCGCGATCTTCTTGTCCCTTTCTATGTTCTTGTTCTCGTCTTTGTAGGAGATATCAGAGGTCCGGTAACCGAGTACACCGTTGTAACCGGTGATCGCGATGACGCCCTTCGCACCGTCGTGAGAGAAGTCGGGGTGTTCTTCGAGGAATTCCTCGACGATCGGCAGATGATCGTAGGCGCCGACCTTTTTGTTCCCGTCAGCATCACGGTATTCGTTGAGGACTTTCCCGCCCTGAACGATCAGTCGGTCAGCGAATCCGTCGCCGTCCATGTATTCGTAGTAGGAGAGATCATCGAAGGACAGGACCAGAGGTTTTTTGTCTTCCGGAAGGTCCAAGGGTTTGAGTTCTACTTCGCCACCGGGACGGGCCCCGTAAAGCTGGTGCGGACTGACCAGGACGTAATTGCGGTCGTAGACCTGTTGGATGATCTTCCTGAATTCATTGACCGTGACCATGTAATCCAGGTAGCCGTTTGCCTCATCGTCGCCGTCAAATGCTCGTTTCGGATCCACGACCAGCGAGTGGAAGAACAAGTGCGAAACCTCGGTGTTGTCCTTCCACGTGACTTTGCGTTCGGTCGGTGTGGCCGAAGGGGAAGTCGACGCGGGGGTCGATGGTGTGGAGGAGTCGGTCGCAGGCTCGGTGCCCTGGGAGCTGCAGGCGTTGAGCAAGGCAGTCCCTACCAGAGTCGATGAAGAAATAATTGCGGTCCGGCGGGTGATCTTCACGAGGAGCTCCAGATGCGCGTTTTGAGGGGATTGACGGAAGCATCACCAGGTTTTCACAGGAAGTGAAGATTTTGACCGAAGGTGTCCCGGGGCATGCCGAGTCGATCGAATCCGGGGTGGCCACCGGGTTATGACAGACGGACGGGAATCGGCGCCACTGATCCCCGCAGCTGACGGGGTCCGTGGTCTCAGGACAGCGACGAGGAGTCTGCGCGCTCCAGGGTCGACATGAGTCGCCGTCGCAGGATTATTGAGCGCTCAGCGAACTCTCTCTGGAGTGTCGCATATTGTTTCTTTCCTCGTGCGGTTTCAACCGGAATGGGCTCGTACCCCCATGATTTCAGATCGTAGGGTGCTGCTCTCATGTCCATTTCACGGACCTGCCAGGCGAGGTCGAAGCAATCCATGAGGAGAGCGGAGTCCACGAGGGGGAGCAGTTTGTAAGCCCACTTGTACACGTCCATGTTGGCGTGCAGGCACCCCGGCTGTTCCAGGGATCGCTGTTGCGCGCGTGTCGGCTGGATTTCATTGCGTGGTACGGCTTGCGGCTGGAAAAACCGAAATGCGTCGAAGTGGGTGCAGTGGATGCGATGGGTTTCCACCACGGAATCGGTGCCGTCCGCGCCCAGGCGAAGATTCAGGTACTCGTGGCGGATATCGTTTTCTTCTGAGCGATAGGCCATGGCCCATTCATGCATGCCGAAGCATCCGAAATTTCCGGGTTTGGCTACCGTACGGGAGAGAATTTCCTGAGTGAATTCAACCGCCGCGGAGCGAGCTTCCAAGAATGCCTCGACGTCGACCGTCGCCGCCGTCGGACGCTGGATCCGCGCTTCTTCCGGGGAGAGCCCTGTTTTTTGCAGTTCTGTGATACTGGGGCGGCGGTAGAACTTCCAATCAAGACGGTCGGCGGCGTCAAGGAGTATGACCCAAGGGCCGGGATGCCAGCGAGCCAGCTGGCCCGGCTTGAGCGTGTAGTACGTGAAGAGGAAATCTTCCACGGGGTGTTTCCGGCCGTGATGACGTCGTTCGAGGAACGGCTCGGTGTAGATCGCGGCGCGTTCCCGGTGCTCCTCGGCGAGGTCGCGCCAAACCGGCCCCGTCAGGTGGACAGGGCCGGGATGCGTTGTGGTGGAAGACGTGAAACTCACCGGTTAGCGGCCGGTGCCTCCGTACACCGTGGCCTCGCCGTCGGCATCGAGGTCGAACGCGGTGTGGACGGCGCGCACGGCGTCGTCGAGCAGGTCCGCTCGGGTGATCACCGAGATGCGGATCTCTGAGGTCGAGATCATGTCGATGTTCACGCCGGCCCTGGAGAGGGCATCGAAGAAATGGAACGAGACGCCGGGGTTGGACTTCATCCCAGCTCCCACGAGGGAGAGCTTGCCGATCGCGTCGTTGTATTCGATGTCTGCGAACCCGATCTCGGCCTGGACGCCCTTGAGAACTTCGATTGCGGTATCGCCCTGATCCTGGGGGAGGGTGAAAGAAATGTCGGTGCGAGCTTCGGAACGTGTCGAGACGTTCTGCACGATCATGTCCAGGTTGATCTTGGCGTCGTTGAGGGAACCGAAGATCTTGGCGGCGTAACCGGGCACGTCTGGGACGTCGACGACGGTGACCTTCGCCTGGGTTCGATCATGGGCCACACCGGAGATGAGGGGCTGTTCCAAGGGGATCTCCTTAGTCAGGTCGGGGGCGTCTGCATCCGATTCGGTGGGTATGACCCACGTGCCTTCTAGGTCGCTGAACGAGGAGCGGACGTGCAGTTTTATTTTGAATCGGCGAGCGTACTCGACGCAACGCAGGTGAAGGATTTTGGCTCCGTTGGCGGCCATTTCGAGCATCTCTTCGCTGGAGACCCCGTTGAGCTTATGCGCGGTCGATACAATTCGTGGATCCGCGGTGAAGACTCCGTCGACATCCGAGTAGATCTCGCAATAGTCGGCCCCGAGGGCGGATGCGAGGGCGACGGCAGTGGTGTCCGAGCCTCCGCGCCCCAAGGTTGTGATGTCCCGTGTCTGGCGGTTCATGCCTTGGAACCCGGCGACGATGGCGATGTTTCCCTCCTCGAGGGAGTCCCGGATTCGGTCCGGGTGGACTTCGACGAGGCGGGCCGATCCGTGGACGCCGTCGGTGATGATTCCGGCTTGAGAGCCGGTGAACGACTGGGCTGGAGCCCCGAGCTCGTGGACGGCCATGGCCAGCACGGCCATGGAAATGCGTTCGCCGGCGGTGAGGAGCATGTCCAGTTCGCGGCTGGGGCCAGGCCTGGACGAAACTTCGTTGGCGAGGTCGAGAAGATCATCGGTCGTGTCGCCCATGGCGGAGACCACGACGACGACGTCGTTGCCTCGGTTTTTGGTTTCGACTACGCGTTGGGCGACCCGTTTGACACCTTCGGCGTCTGAAACAGACGAACCGCCGAATTTCTGAACGATAAGGCTCATGGTGTCTCCCTTGGTGATAGGAGTCTGACAAAAGTTAAGGTCTGGCGTTATGGCCGGGCGCAACCGGAAGCGGGGAACTCGGGCCGTCTATCAGACTATCCGGTGCCGTGGTCCCACGCTCAAATGAGTCGGGTATTCCACTATGTGACACATCAAGGCGCGATTGAGTACGTCGTCACGTCACATACGCGTCGCGGGTCACCTTTGAGCCGGTTCCTGAAGCGATTTCAGTCGGCCCAAGGGTTGGCGAACTTCTCTCCTCGCCGTGGCGTGGGATACCGACGGTTGGGGTCTGCTTGTTCCGCGGGGGCCTCGATTTTTCCCTCGTTGGTCTTCGGCGGTTCGTCGACGGGCTCGTCGCTGGTCACGGCGGTTTCCTCGGTGGCGTTTCCCGAAGGAGAATCCTCCGTCTCCGGAGTTTCGGGCGATGCGGTTTGACGCTGGCCCGCGGTAAGTATTCTGCGGCCTTCCATAGCGCGACCGAGCGTGATCTCGTCGGCGTATTCGAGGTCACCACCGACGGGGAGGCCGGATGCGAGCCTGGACACGGTGATGCCGATGGGCGTGAGCATGCGAGAAAGGTAGGTCGCCGTGGCCTCGCCTTCGAGGTTGGGGTCCATGGCCAGAATGATCTCCTGGACCTCCTCGTCGGCCAACCGTGTCACGAGTTCGCGAATGCGCAGTCGCTCCGGCCCGATGCCCTGCATGGGGTTAATCGAGCCTCCCAGGACGTGATAGCGACCGGTGAAGCTGCCAGTTCGTTCAATGGCGGAAACATCCTTAGGCTCTTCGACAACGCAAATGAGCGACGAATCGCGACGGGCGTCCCGACAGATCGAGCATTTCGGTGTCTCGGAGATGTTGCCGCAGATTTCGCAGAAGGAAACTTTGGCCTTGACAGTGGTGATGGCTGCGGAAAGTTTCTCCATCTCGTCCGCGGGCGAATTGAGGATGTAAAAGGCGATGCGCTGAGCGGACTTGGGCCCGACGCCGGGCAGGCGCCCAAGTTCGTCGATCAAGTCCTGAACTGCTCCTTGGTACAAGAATCCTCGCTCTTCCGGAGGGTCTCCACGACCCACCCAATGTGTTGTTGACCAGGGGAATTACCCCCGGTGATTCGGCCGTTCTTCGAGCACACGGCCACCCAGGATGGTCTCGATCGCTGCCTGTCCGAAGACTGAGGAATCCTCGATGTCTTCATCGTGAGGCGATGGAACGAAGTCGTCCCATTCGTCGTCCGGAGGCTCTGGGGCGTTCGGATCGACGGGGACGTTGCCGTTTCTGCCACGGACCATTGCGGGTTCCGACGGGCTGGCGGATCCCGCCTCAATAGCATCCGCGTGCCGTTCTCGGAACGGTGCGGACTGCTCCCCGGGTGCGTTGCCTGAGCCGTTCTGCTCAGCATGGCTCGAGGCCGGGCCTTGAGACCTGCCCGGCTGAGCCTCTTCATCATCCCGCACGGCGTGCAGATGACGTGATTTCTCTCCGCCCGGGACAGGGGGATTCTGGTTCGTGGCCGCAGTCGTTTGGGTCTCGCGCTCCGGTGCGCCGCCGTCGACTTCGGTGAGATGCGGCATACGCTGCCCCCACTTGGAGGGATGTTCGCTGGCGCTTTCCTCCGACTCGGGGCCCGAATAACGCCAACCGCACTCCCTGCCGTCGACAGCTTTTCCGGGAGCCCCGGCTTGGCGTGCGGCTACGGACCAGTCGTGCGACGACAGACGTTCTTCTGTCGCCCGTGCCGAGGGGTGTCCCCCGCGCGCTTCGGCCTCAGTGGAGTCGTCGCCGATCGCCTCAGAACCCTGGGGCCCCGCCTCCACGGGGGCGGCGATGGCTTCGCTGTCCCCGGACGACTGCGTGCCCAAAGAGTCTGTGTCCTCAGAAGGCTGACCATCGTGGTTTGTGTGCTCGTCTTCTTTGACAACGTGCAGGTGAGCAGAAGAATTCCCCGCCGGGGCGGTCGAAGATTCCGTGGGTTCCGGGCCCGCCGAGCCAGCAGTCTCCGAAGCCGATCCCTCTCGTCTGCCACCATCGGGCCGAGGGGCGTCGTCGCTGGGTATCGGAGCGACTTTCCAGCCGGTAAAGGACTCGCCCGAGGAGTCCTCGGACCATTCAGGCTCATCGGAATCTTCATCGGGGGAGCGCGGAATGCCGTGTTTCTGCCAGGCTTCTTCCCCGCCTCGACTGCCTTCCGGGATGATCGGGCCAGGACCGCCGGCCCCGGTTGACGCGGATTGTGCGATTCCCGGCGACGAAAGCGAGGAGTCGGTGGCCTCAGGGGCGGGCTGATCCTTCGACTGCGCCTGACGGGCGGCTTGATTCCATGTTTCTTCTCCAGGCCAGTCGTCCGCCTCGGTCACGGCAGTCTGCGCGTTCTGGACTGGCGTATTCTCAGGGGGCCGACCTTGAGCAACGTGGGAATTCCGGTCCCTGGCGGACGAGCCTTGGCTGCTGGGACCGCTGCCGTTGGGCTCGGAACTGCCACGACCGGGCCCGCCTCCGGGGCGACCGTCGTCGAGTGCAACGGTGCATTCAACGCCCAAGGTGTCTTTGAGCGCACCGCTCAGCGCGGAGGCAAAGCGTTCGACACGGCTCTGAATACCTGGCCCGCTCGAGGTCACATACAGTACGCCGTTTTCGAAGCGTGTTGGCCGGCATTCACGGAAAGTGGCCTGGCCGACCTTGGAGTACTTTCCGACTGCGGCCACGACGTCGGCCCAGGAACGTTCGATCATGTTCACCTGGCCTGAGTCGAGAGCGGAAGTCTCCTGCGCTGGGGCGGCTGCGGACTGCTCTCGGTCTGCCGAGGCGGGCGGGGCTTGCTCGGCCTCTTCGTTCGGAAGCGGCTGCGGCCCATTAGCGGCCTCGGCGTGGTCTTCCAGAGGCTCTTTCACGGTTTGCTCGGCCGACAATTCCGCTTCGTCCGTTGCGGGCTCGCGGTTCTTGCGAGCCAAAGACAGGGCCGCTTCGCGTGCGCTCGCGCCGGGTGCAGGGACTTCTTCGGTGGGCTCCGGGCCGTGGCTGTCAGTCTCGGCGGCAATGTGTTGGGCCGGGGTTTCCGGTGTGGTGGCCGCCGCCGGGTCCGATTGCAGCGGCGCCTGCACGGCCCCGACGGAACCGAAGTTGATGCGACGCTCAAGTCGATCCACTCGCGCGTTGACGCCACGTGACGTGTCGTCCGCAGTAGGCAGGAGGATTCTGGCGCAGAGAAGTTCGAGGTGCAGCTGAGGGCTGGTGGCCCCGGTCATTTCCGTCAGAGCGGTATTGGCTATATCGGCCGCCCGGGACAGCTCCGACGCGCCCAACTGAGTGGCCTGTCCGCGCATCCGATCGATCTGATCCTCGGGCATACCGTGCAAAATCTGTGCCGCGGATTCGGGAACGGCTTTGACGATGATCAGGTCCCGGAAACGCTCGAGGAGGTCTTCGACGAAACGACGTGGATCCTGGCCGGTCTGAACAACGCGGTCCACGGCATGGAATACGGCGGGGGAGTCTCCGGCCGCAAATGCATCCACGACCCCGTCGAGCAATTCGGCGTGTGTGAAACCGAGAAGGGCGACGGCGAGGTCGTATGTGATTCCGCCTTCGGAAGCTCCGGCCATGAGCTGATCGAGTACCGACAGCGAATCCCGGACGGAACCGCCACCGGCTCGCACGACTAAGGGCAAAACCCCTTGTTCGACCTGGATGCTTTCCTTGTCGCACAGGTGGTTGAGATAGCCCCGCAGGACTTCGGGAGCCACCAGGCGGAACGGGTAGTGGTGCGTGCGTGACCGAATGGTTCCGAGGACCTTATTCGGTTCGGTGGTCGCAAAGATGAATTTGATGTGCTCGGGGGGCTCTTCGACGATCTTGAGCAGAGCGTTGAAACCCTCTCGAGTGACCATGTGGGCCTCGTCGATGATGAAGATCTTGTAGCGATCTCGAACAGGAGCGAACGTTGCGCGCTCGCGAAGGTCGCGCGCGTGGTCGACGCCGCCGTGCGATGCGGCATCCATCTCGATGACGTCCAGCGACCCCGCGCCATCACGAGCGAGTTCGATGCAGGACGCGCATTGGCCACACGGATGTGCGGTAGGACCTTCGGCGCAGTTGAGGCAGCGGGCGAGGATCCGCGCGGAGGTGGTTTTTCCGCATCCGCGCGGGCCGGAGAAGAGATAAGCGTGATTCACGCGATTCTTCTGCAACGCTGTCATGAGGGGGTTGGTCACGTGCTCTTGCCCGATGACATCTTCGAACGTCTCGGGTCGATAACGGCGGTACAGGGCTGTGCTCACATAGGAAACCCTACTGGTTCCGACTGACAGTTTAAGCAGTGGGGCAGGACCTGTGGACAGAACCGCTCGACGTACGCTGCGGCAACCCTTGAGCGAGACGGGATATGCCGGGGTCATAGGGCTTTAACGTTGAAGACCCCTCGCGCACCCGTCAGAGCCCGAATACCCTTGCTACCTTCCGGTCCTGGGGGAGTTTTTCAAGATGACGCCACGCGAGGGGCTTCCGATAGCTTAGCTCAGCCGCCGTTCACCTGTCACACCGACGAATCGTGTTCTGCGCCACCTTTGATTCACGCGAGTTGTCACTGTCGGTCCCGCTTGTGTAAGCTCGAATCCGTTCGCTTTCGTGAGGTTCCGGTATCACCGGGATCGAGCAACACATGGAGGATTCGCCTAGCGGCCTATGGCGCACGCCTGGAACGCGTGTTGGGTTCACGCCCTCGGGGGTTCAAATCCCCCATCCTCCGCCAGCCAAGCCCCTGGGCTTTTTGATTCGTCAGAAGCTCAGGGGCTTTTGCGTTCCGGATCTCGACACTGTTCAGGGGGTCATGGACTGTGGTGGCCTGATCACCCTGATCTCGCTGATGTGGAACCTCTCGTCGAATACCCGTGTTCCGTCGGCCATGAAACCATGCTTGGTGTAGAAGGCTTGAGCCCGCGGGTTCGGGTCCGCCACCCACAACGAGGTTTCTTCGTCGATCCTCGTCACGGCTCCATGTACCACGTTGTATGTGTAAAGGACACGGAGAACAGCGTCGCTGCTGGGGTCGTTGTCTCTCGGCACCCGCCATCGCTACGCCTGCGATGCGGCCTTCGAGCTCGGCGACCGAAATCCTGTCCTCGCGCCATCGATCCTCCATGAGAGAGGCTTTCCACATCTCAAGACGACGATCCGGCAGATCCGGGGCATCGAGGATTTCATTGGGCATCAACCCACGATAGGTTTCCCGCCAAGATCCGATATGCACTTGGGCTATTCCGGGTGCATCTCGCACGATCGCGGGGCACACGGTAATGGTCATGCAGCAATTTTGTGGTTTTGCTGCCCGACCTATAGTCGGACCATGATTGAAACTTCCCGGCTCAGGTTGCGGCTGCCTCGCACGGAAGACGTTGAAGACGTGCTGTCTTACCGCTCTCGACCCGATGTGGCACGGTACCTTCGCGGGGGAATCTGGACGCGCCAGAAAACGCGAAGGGAGATTGCGGTGTATTCATCCGCCGATTTTATGGAGTCGGGAGATGAACTGGTCCTTTTGGTCGAACTGCGGAGTCCAGCCGTCGTCGTGGGCGAGGTCGGTCTGGTCCGTGGGAAGGATCCCCGGGAGGCTGAGCTCGGATTCGTGTTCAACCCAGATTTCGGGTCACAGGGATATGCGACCGAGGCGGTTGGTGGTGTCCTGGCCGAAGCGCGCCAGCGGTGGGGGCTCGATCACGTCATCGCCGTTGCCGACGAGGCGAACTCGGCATCCCGTTCACTGTGCGAGCGCATAGGCATGCACCTGGAGTCTATCGCCATGAGCCAAGATGGCCGGCGGGTCAGCGAGTGCACGTACTCCTTGGGACTGTCAGACTACGAGAAATACTCACACCGAAGCAAAAATTTGAAGTGATTTTAATCACCGGTGTCGCGATTGTTCGACGAGGGGTGATCGGCCCGGAGCTGTCGCCCCACTTGGGCCTGGGCCACTTGAATAGCCCCGGACGATCAGTATGCCACCGTCGGAAGGCCTGGTTACGGACGTACCCGGGGGCCGGTATCCTCTGAAGACACGTCGTGCATTGACAACAGCTCGGGCCACACGCGACGCGGCGGCATTGCGCCGGCCCTTTCATCTTCGGCCACAAGCCGGGGAGGCCTCCGGGGAGGTGTCCCTCCAATTCCCTTCCGGCATTCGTCTCAATGTCGAGCAACGAAGCCGACTTTCGCGGAGGCCGGGTGGGGCTGCGTCGTATATCTTGGCCCGACGCCGCCCCCCTTCGCTGTCCGGAATACGAAGGTTCACTCCAGGGCCCGACCCCTCAGCTCGGGGAGGACGAGCGCGGCGACCGCGGCGGCCAGGAAGGCGGACGCGAAGACCCCGAAGAGGGCCAGGGGTCCACCGAAGAGGAGGATCGGGGGAGCGATGAGTGGAGCAATGATGGAAGCGATGCGTCCGAATCCCGCAGCGGCTCCGGTCCCTGTGCCGCGGATGGCCGTGGGGTACAGCTCAGGACCGATGGCATACAAGGCGCCCCATGCCCCCAGATTGAAGAAGGATAGGAGGCATCCCGTGAGGATGATGGACCAGTCGCTGGTCGAGACGCCGAAGAGGGCCGCGGCGCCCGCGGATCCCATCAGGAAAGTTGAAAGGGTTGAGCGCCGACCCCATCTCTCGATCAGGAACGCCGACAACGCATAGCCGGGGATCTGGGCGAGGGTCATGATCAGCGTGAAACTGAAAGACTTGACCAGTGTGAATCCCTGGGCGTGGAGAAGCGACGGAATCCAAATGAAGGCTCCGTAATAGGACAGGTTGATGCAGAACCAAATAACCCAGAAGGCCAGGGTTCTCCGACGCAGGCGTGGTGACCAGATCGACTCCGCTCCTGAGGACTTGCCCGTTTTTGTGCTCCTGACCGGTTGAGGGGAGTGCTCCGGATCCGAGTGCCGGTCCTGTCCTGACGCTGTCTCAAAAGAACGGACGATTCTCTCGGCCTCTTGGTGTCGGCCCCTGGATTCCAAAAATCGCACGGACTCGGGGAATCCGAAGCGAACCGCCAATGCATAGAGCGCCGGGATGCATCCTAGGGCGAGGGCCCACCTCCATCCGTCGGGCGACGTCGTGACGACGAATGTTCCGATCAACGCCGCGGCAATCCAGCCGATGGCCCAAAAAGCCTCGAGAATCACGACCATCCGGCCGCGGATCGAGCGCGGGGAGAATTCGGATACGAGCGTCGAGGCGACCGGCAACTCGGCGCCAAGACCCAAACCCACGACAAATCGCAAGGCCAATAACATGCCCAATCCGGCCGAAAGGGCTGATGCCCCTGTGGCCAGGCCGTAGACCAACAGTGTCAGGGCGAAGACCTTGCGTCTGCCGAATTTGTCGGCCAGCAGGCCCCCGAGTGCGGCCCCGAGCGCCATGCCGACAAATCCGATGGAACCCAGCCACGACGTCTCCGTGGCGCTCAACCCCCAATGCGTCGCGAGTGCGGCCATGATGAAGGAAATGAGCCCGACGTCCATGGCGTCGAGAGCCCAACCGATTCCTGATCCGCCAAGCAGGCGCAGGTGCTTTTGCGACAACGGCAAATGGTCGAGCCGTTCGGCACGGGAGGCAGTGACTGAGGTGACAGCGGTCATGGCGTACTTTCAAGGCCAGGGGCACCTGGGCCCACGAGTTTTTGTCAATCGTACCTTAAGTAAAATGCTGCATGACCTGCGGACATATCGGGGCCGACGCCGACTTCGCCCGAACCTTGACCGTGTCGAGCTACTGTCCCTCGGGTGCTTCCAGATTGATCATCCAACGAATGCCGAATTGATCCGTGAAGGACCCGAATACGTCACCCCAGGGGGCTTTTTCCAGGGGCATCGTGACTTCTCCGTCCTGGGAAAGGCCTTCGAACCAGCCTCGAGCGGCATTCTCGTCTTCCGAGGCGCTGCCCAGGAGCGTCACTTCGACCTGCGGGTTACCCAAGCCAGGGGCCACCTGGTCCATGATCCCTCCATCCGAGGCGAGAATGGTGATTCCGTTTCGGGTCACCAATTGGCCGTGCATGACCAGGTCGGCGGCATCCTGGGGGACTGGGGCCTCGAAGTCCGCGAAGGTGGCGATCGTCAGTTCGCCGCCGAGGGCTTCGTGATAGAAGTTCAGGGCCGCACGGGCGTCACCGGAGAACGTCAAATAGGGATTCAGGGTCAGGGACATGGGAGCTCCTCGTCATTCTTGCGGGCCGGCCCTGCCATCGGACCGGGCTGATGCGCTCACGCTATGCACCGGATGCGCGCACGGGAAGAGCCGCCACCCACAAACCTCGCAAAAGGCGTACGTCACCTCGGGCCGTCGCGTCGGTTTCTCCACCTCACCAGCAGGACGGATGCAGGAACGGAGAGGAGGACGACGACCACGAGGATCCACGGGCTGATGCCGCCGATATAGGACATGATGAGCTCCGCGACGAGCGCTATGCCGAATACGCAGAGGCACACGAGGAATACGTCGGACATGTTTTTCACGGCTATCTCCTGACGGTGGTCGGGGTGGACTGCTGAAGACCCGAAGCTACGGACGAGGGAGCGATCTCGCACGCCCACGGAGCCAGCCTATCTTCCGGGGAACTCGCGATGCGCCTCGTCAGCAATCAGTGCAGGATTGAATGGGGGAGTATCGAATTGGATATCCACAATTTCTCCGGAGACGCTCCGGCGGGCCGCTGAATGGGTAACGTATGTGACATGGCCAATGACGAACAGCTCGAAAAAATCGTGAACGGATATAGATTCCCAGGAGAAACGATAAGCCTCGGTGTGGCGATGAGCGACGCCGGACCGCAACCGGATATTCCGGTGGACCTTCCCCTTTCCATGATGAACCGCCACGGGCTGGTGGCAGGGGCGACCGGCACCGGAAAGACCAAAACACTTCAGTCGATGGCCGAGCAACTCTCTGCGAATGGTGTCCCAGTCTTCTTGGCCGACGTCAAAGGTGATCTGTCAGGTCTGGCGGAGCCTGGCGAGTCCAGTGAAAAGCTGAAGAGCCGGAGCTCGGCTATCGGGCAGCAATGGGAAGCACAGTCTTACCCCACGGAGTTCTACTCCCTCGGCGGAGTCGGCAAGGGAATCCCGATTCGTTCCACGATCCATTCCTTCGGCCCGATCCTGCTCTCGCGCGTGATGGACCTCAACGAAACCCAGGAATCCAGCCTTCAGCTGATCTTTCATTACGCGGACCAACACGAACTCGAGCTATACAACCTTGCCGACCTCCGGGCAGTGATTCAATTCCTGACCTCTGACGAGGGAAAGCAGGCCCTCGGAGAGCTGGGAGGATTATCCAAGGCAACGGCAGGCGTGATCCTCCGGAAGATCGTGGGCCTTGAGTCCGACGGCATGGACAAGTTCTTCGGCGAACCTCAATTCGATACGGAAGAGCTGCTCCGCACGGCTCAGGACGGCCGAGGGATCATCTCGGCGCTCGAATTGGTCAACCTGCAATCCAAGCCTCAGCTTTTCTCCACGTTCCTCATGTGGTTGCTGGCGGACCTCTTCGAACACCTGCCGGAAGTAGGCGACGTCGACAAACCGAAGCTCGTGTTCTTTCTCGATGAGGCCCATCTGCTGTTCAACGGAGCCTCCAAGGCGTTCCTCGAATCCATCACTCAGACCGTGCGGCTCATCCGCTCCAAAGGCGTCGGCCTTTTCTTCATCACACAGACGCCGAAGGACGTTCCGGGAGACGTCCTGGGGCAGCTGGCCAACAGGGTTCAGCATGCGTTGCGCGCATTCACTCCGGAAGATGCCAAGGCACTCAAAGCAACGGTCTCGACTTTCCCCAAGTCTGCCTACGATCTCGAGTCGCTGCTGACTTCTGCAGGAATCGGTGAGGCGATCGTGACGGTCATGACCGATACGGGAGCGCCTTCGCCCGTCGCGTGGACGCGTATGTACGCGCCGCAGTCGCGAATGGCGCCCGCCTCACCGGAAAAAATGGATGACGTGGTGCACAACAGCGAGCTCGCCCCCAAGTACTCCACGGTCGTCGACTCCTATTCCGCCTTCGAGAAACTCAATGAGAAGGACCAATCGGCGGAGCTGCAGGAGAAGGAACCGGACGCGGGAAAAGCCGATCAGTCCGACCGCGCACAGTCCACGAAAGAGCCACAGCAGGACGAGGACCGCGATCGTCGCAAACGCAACGACGCCATCATGCGGGTCGGCACGAATGTTGCTTCCCAGGTCGGGCGCGAGCTCGTTCGGGGGCTGTTCGGGACCTCGCGCCGAGGCGGCAGGCGCCGCGGAGGCGGGCTGTTCGGCTAGGGCACTCTTAAGGATGGCGCCGCCTCTAGCGCACGAAAAACGGCCCCCGGTTTTGAAACCGGGGGCCGTTTCTCGTCAATCACTCGCACCTATAAGGTAGTCCCTAATATAGGGATCCGAACTGAACGTGAACTGCTAAGAGCCTTGTCGCAGGCAGGCAAAACTCTGCCAGAGACCTCAGAACGGGCCCGCAAGCAGCGCTATCGCTGCTCTGCAAGCCATTCGTCGAGGGCTGGCGCGAGAAGGTCCGAGCCTGCCGGGGCCAGCAGCTTCCCGTCTCCCAAGCCTGGAAGCGGTGGTTCCTCAACCTTCACCGGTCGGTTGTCACCACGGTGACGCAGTACGGCTTCCGTGAGCTCAGGGAGGCGAAGCGTGTCAGGACCGCAGACCGTGACCACGCCGTCGCCATGTTCTCCGAGTGCCGCTCGGACCAAGTATCGGGCCACACTGCGAGCCGCCGCGGGCTGGATGTACCAGTTTTGGGCCATCACCGCGTCTTCCTCCTCGACAACGGCCGCCGGATTGAGCGCGAATTCGAACCACTGGGAGCTTCTCACGATCGTGTGCACCAGACCGGATTCAACGACAGCCTTTTCCTGCCGGGCGCGGGCGTCGTAGAACGGAAACTGTCGCAGTCCGTCATCCTGAACGCCATTGATCGACAGCATCACGAGGCGCCCCACGCCAGTGGACCGGCATGCCTCGATCAGATTCCGTGCTGCAGTCAGGACGGGGGTTACCGGGTCCTGCGTCGTCGGGTCCCCTACTTGAGACGCGTCAATCACCGCGGTGACCCCATCGAGCTTCCCTTCGAGTCCCCCTGCCGACAGCAGATCGACGCCGTGGGACCGGCTCAGTGGGACAACGCCCACACCATTGTCCTCGGCTGCTTCCACGATGAGCCGTCCGATGGATCCCGTGGCTCCTGCTACTGCGATCCGGGTCATGACCTCTTCCTCCCTTTTCCGAGATGAATCAACTTTTAGCCTAGTCCGGACCTTGTTTCGGAAGCCGATGCACCGTGCCGGTGTTCGAATTCAAGACGTGAGACGGGCCGAGGGCCGCCTCGAGGATTCGAGGCAACACAGAGTAACCTGACACCTGAGCCCGAAGGCGGACACGCCTTCCCTGACCGACCAATCGATCGCACAAAGGAACCACGCCGCACATGGCACAGAAAGCGCCGCACAAGAGCCGGAACGGGGTCGTCATCGTCATCGCAGCGATGATGCTTTTCTCCATGTTTTTCGGGGCAGGTAACCTCATTATTCCTCCCATCACGGGGGTCGAATCCGGAGAGAACTTCTTGCCCGCAATCCTGGGATTCATCAGTACGGGGGTCTTGCTCCCCGTGCTCGCGGTGCTCGCCGTGGCCATCACCGGCAATGACGTCCAGGACCTCGCGCGACGAGGAGGACGAATCTTCGGGTTGGTCTTCCCGATTCTGGCGTATCTGTCCATCGGGGCGTTCTACGCCTTGCCCAGGACCGCGACCGTAAGCTTCTCTTCGGCGGCAACTCCGATATTCGGATGGCATTCCACGTGGGCCGCCGCTGGATTCTCCGCGGCGTTCTTCATCGTCGCGTTCCTGATGTCACTGAATCCCAACGGTTTGGCGGACAAACTCGGCAAGTACCTCACCCCGGCGCTGTTGCTCCTGCTGGTCCTGTTGATCGTCCTGGGTATTTTCACGATCGATCACCAGACCGGATCCGCCGTGGACGACTACGCGTCACATCCCGCGGCCACAGGCTTCGTCAATGGGTATCTGACCATGGACTCGATTGCAGCCCTTGCGTTCGGCATTCTCGTGGTCTCCGCTCTGCGGTACAAAGGCTTGCCGACCGGCCCAAAGTTGGTGCGCGGTGTCGGACTCTCCGCGATCGTGGCCGGCATCTTCCTTGCGGTGATCTATTTGGGTCTCGGATACATCGGTAATTTCATTCCTCATGGAGCAGAATATTCCGACGGTGCCGCGCTTCTTGCCGCTGCGGCCAACCAGACCATGGGGATGCCGGGAGGGATCGTTTTCGGGCTGATCGTGGTGCTCGCGTGCTTGTCGACGGCGGTCGGCCTTCTGGGGGCAACCTCCGAATTCTTCAACAAGCTCGTTCCCAGCGTGTCCTACCGGGTTTGGCTCGTCATCTTCTGCCTCATCTCTTTTGCAGTATCGACCACCGGGATCGAGACGGTCTTGGCAATTGCCGCCCCGATCGTTGGGTTCTTGTACCCTCCGGCCATCACTTTGATCCTGTTGACCTTGATCGAGCCGTTGATCCGGCGCCGTCTCCAGTGGACGTTCGTCTTCGCACTGACCATCGCCAGCATCTGGGCTGCACTCATGACCTTGGAATCCCTCAATGTGGGCGCCTCGATCATCTCGCCGCTGATCGGGTGGTCCCCAGGACACTCGCAGGACCTCGGCTGGTTCGTGCCGACCTTCGTGGCGGCGATTGTCGGCGTGATAGTGGATCTGACCGGTGGGGCGAAGAAGGGTGTGCCGCTGGGCGGCGAATCCGTCGCCGACGCCGAGGTACGTACCGGAGCCATCTCGTAGTTCAGAGCGGGTACCGCGCAGCTTCATCGTGCCGTGGCCGCATCGTCGCCGACGGCACTCGATGGGCCCTCCGGTGATCGGGTCTCAACGATTAAGAAGAGCGGCCCCCGGAACAAATCCGGGGGCCGCTCTCCGTCAATCACTCGCACCTTTGAGGTACTTTCGACTCTAGAGTTCGAGACTGTGCTCCAGCTGTGGAACAAGTCTTAAAGAACTCGGAGTCAGGGCAGAAAAGCCTTAGTTGGCTTGGGCGGACGTGTAATCCGCGCGCATCTGGCGCTTGTTGAGCTTGCCCACCGACGTGCGGGGAAGCTGTGAGGAAACGATGACTTGTTCCGGCAGCTGCCACTTGGCGAACCTCTGGGACAACAGATCGATGACGCTGTCTTCCGTGACGGTCTGTCCCTCCTTGGGAACCACGTAAGCCACGGGTCGCTCCTGCCACTTGGGGTCAGGAACTCCGATCACCGCGGCTTCCGCGACCCTCGGATTGTCCAGAATCGAATTCTCCATATCGATGGAAGAAATCCATTCGCCACCTGACTTGATCACGTCTTTGAGTCGGTCGGTCAACTTGAGATACCCGTTTTCGTTGATGACACCGACGTCTCCAGAACGCCACCAACCGTCCTCGAAGTTGTCCGCCGAATCCGGGCGGTTGTAGTACGACGTCGCAATCCAAGGCCCCCGGATCAACAGCTCCCCGGCCGATTCTCCGTCGTGCGGCTGGGGCTGACCGTCGAGGGCCTCGATCTTGATCTCGACGCCCAGCATCGGCACACCCTGATAACGCCTGATGTCCCATCCGTCCTCGTCGGACAGGTCGGAGAGGGCCGGCGGCAGGTCCCCGTTGGTCGTGACCAACGGCGAGGTTTCGGAAGCTCCGTAGGCGTGGATGATCTCCCCGCCGGTCAGTTCCTTGAAACCTTGCATCAGTGACAGGGGAGGCTCGCTCGCGCCGCACACTATGCTCAGACCAGTCAGATCCGGGGCCTCAGGCAGCGAACGGTAGTACTCCAGCATCGGGGTGAGGATCGACGGGGCGCCGTTGGCGAGTGTGACGTTCTCATCGTTGAGGGCCTGCGCGAGAACGGCAATGTCCTGGGCCTGCCAACGTCCCGGAAGAACGATCTTGGCCGCAGCCGCGACCGCGGCCTGAGGGAAACCCCAGCACATCACGTGGAACATGGGTGTCACCAGCATTACGGTCGCGTTGTAGTCGACCGCGTGGGAAGAAACCACGGCAAGCGAGTGCAGATACATGGACCGATGCGAATAGAGGATGCCTTTGGGTCGGCCCGTGGTACCGGTCGTGTACCCGGCGTAAGCGGCCGTTTGCTCCGCGATCCATTCAAAGGGGTAGTCTTCCGGTTCATCCCTCATCAGATCTTCCAGGAAAACCGGGTTGGGCAACGTGGTTTCCACCTGATCGCTGGGCCGGTCCGACATGACGATCCACCCCTTGACGCCGGGGGCATCGCGGTGGGCCTCGGCGACGGGCAAGAGCGACTCGTCAACACAGACCCAGGACGCGCCCGAGTGCTCGATTACGTACCCCAGGTCCTCGGTGGCGAGACGCAGATTGAGCTGCAGCATGGTGGCGGCCAACCCGGGAACCGCGAAGTAGAGCTCGAAATGACGCTGGGAATTCCAGTCGAGCACCCCGACCATGTCTCCAGGGCCGATGCCCACACGTGAGAGTGCTCCGGCCATCTTGCCGACTCGAGCGAATTCACGACGGTAATTCGTTCTGTTCCACGATCCGTTCAAGTCCCGGTACACCACCTCATTCTCGGGGAAGGTGGTTGCGGCATAGCGCAAGAGCGAAATCATGTTGAGGGGATAATCGTCGCCTGTGGTGGCAGGGAGTCCTTCGAGCATGGGGGTCCTCGTCACTGTTGTCGTGGGCATCATTGCCGCCTGGTTTCCGTAGCAAAACCCTACGCTTCAGTGACCCAGGACACAATTGGCTCGGTTGGCCGTCGCTGCATCGGCCTCTTCCGTCAGTGGCTCACCGGAGCCACCGAGAGGTCGGTCGGGTTCTCGGGGTCAAAAGTTCCGTATCTACCGAGAAGTTCTCGCTCTTGGCCGCTGAGTATGCGTGGGGCGAGGTTCTCAGGATCCACGCCAACCAAGATGTTCAGTCCGTCGAAGACCACTGCGTCCTCCTGGATCCCGCGGAACGTCACGGTGTAGGAGGTGCTGCCCACGTGACCGATGCCGAGTTCGATCACGAGTTCAGGCCCGTAATGGACCGGGCGCCGGTAATTGATCTCGGTGCGGACGACGACGGTGGGGTTGACGTCGCGGTCCCATCCGTTGAGGGATCGCAGCCACATGACGCGGGCTTCCTCGATAAGGGTCAGCACGCGCGCATTATTCACGTGCCCCATGAGGTCTTGATCGGACCAACGGATTTCGAGAGGTCGGGCGAAAGCGGGGTATTCGGTCATCGGGGGTCCTTCCGGTTTATTGCCTCATCGATACTAGCCAGTCTGGGTGCGCAAACTCCTTGCGGCGTCATCGTCCTCGGTATGGTGGATTATTCGACAAGCTCGTCCAGCGCGCATCCGCGAGCGAACCTGTAGAAATAATCATGAGGGAACGCGGGTTATGCCCGGTAACGAAAGGAGAACACCATGGGTCTGAAAATCGTCGTCGGTGGCGACAACGCAGGATTCAACTACAAAGAGGCTCTCAAAGCCGATCTCGAGGCCGACGAGCGGGTCGACGAAGTGATCGACGTCGGTGTGACCGGCACGGAAGACGAGACGTACTACCCCAACGTGGCCACCGCGGCCGGGGAGAAGATTGTTGCGGGCGAGGCGGATCGGGCCTTGCTCATTTGCGGAACCGGCCTCGGCGTCGCAATTTCCGCCAATAAGGTCAAGGGGATCCGTGCCGTCACGGCCCACGACATCTACTCGGTTCAGAGGTCCGTGCTGTCCAATAACGCTCAGGTTCTGTGCATGGGGGAGCGCGTCGTCGGGCTCGAGCTGGCTCGCACCCTCGTCAAAGAATGGTTGGGGTTGGAATTCGACCCGAATTCCTCCTCGGCGGCAAAAGTCGACGCGATCTGTGCCTACGAGGGCGACTAGATCCCTCTGGGGCGGGTTGGAAAATACTCGCACAAGAAGGACTCCTGTGTTGCACGACACATAGAAGTGTATGGTGACTAGTGAATACGCCATATCTCTCAGGGGAGTTGGACATGAATCAGTCAGAGTATCAAAGAGGCCATAAACAACTCGTACTTGTCCTGTTGCTGGCCACGAGTGCGGCAGCGGCAGTGATCATTATCGGCTCGACGGTTCTGGTCCCGAAATTTTCTTTCTTCGCCCCATGGGTCGCCGGAATATGGGCGGTCATAGTGATCTGGACCCTGATTCTCGAGCGAGGCACACTGTTCCACCGTGATCAACACCGTACTTCGGAACAGTAACGCCCCAGCCGGCGTGCAGTCGTCAGGAACAACTGCAACGGGCCCCTGGCCAACGCCAGGGGCCCGTTGCCGCACTTAGCGCTTATTCGGCCGGTTCCGTCGGGCAATCGCTCCGTTCAGGACCGTGGCAAAACCTGACCACGCCGCATAAGGGGCCAGGAGGACGCCCCGTTCGGGAGACGAGCGGTGTGCGCGCCGCACCATGTCGATCGAGCTTGCCGTGAGGGCGGCAGCCCACACGGTCGAGAGCGCGGGCTTCTTGCTCCGAAAGAACATTCCGGGCCAGCCGGCATTGAGCGCAAGATTTACACCCAACGCCGCCGCATGCCGCCGGGCCCCGCGCCGATCGTCGTTCTCCAGGAGGTCCGCAATGGCCAACGCGCTGATTGCCGCAATATCCACGTACAAGGCGCTCCAGGCCCAAGGGAAAAGCGCAGCCGGCGGCTGCCACGAAGGCAACTCCAGACTCTGGTACCAAGAATTCTTCGGGTCGGTGAGGGTCGAGCCGAGGACGGCGCACGCGCCGACTGCCAGGGAAACCCCCGTGAAAACCTTGGTCCACCGGCGAGTTCGGGGACGGTCGAGAGCATCATGAACTGCCTCTTCGAAAGACTGGTTCCCTCCGGGCGGCCTGCCGACCATCGCCTCGAGGTCGCGCTCCTCCAGGACCGTGTCGTGCAGAAGGCTCGAGATCAACGGACTGATCAAAGACCGATCGACCGGCGTGACCAAGGAGATCCAATACGAGGCGAGCTGGGGAGTGGTTACGGGGGCGGTGATCACGACACGCGGGATCTTGCCCCAGGTTCTGGCGTAGCGCTTCATCATGTCGATATACGGCAAAGTGTCCGGTCCGCCTATGTCAAAGGTCCGGTTCACGTCTTCGGGCAGATCGGCAGCGCTTGCCAAATAGAACACCGCATCCCTGACGGAGATCGGGGTGATCTCGTGCTGAATCCATGATGGACCTATTGCCCCGGGCAGACGTTCCGACAGATGACGAAGCATCTGGAATGACGAGGACTGCGCGCCCAGAACGACTCCTGCTTGCAAAGCCGCCGTCGGTACACCCGAATCTATGAGAACCTCGCCCACTGCCACGCGAGAAGCCAAATGCTCCGAGAGCTCCTTGTCATCGGGATGCAGGCCTCCGAGGAAGACGAGCCGTCGGATGCCCGCCGCGCGGGCCGCGGCACCGAAGGTCTCGGCCATCTGCTTCTCATCACGCATGAAGTCATCGCCGGAGGACATCGAATGCAGGAGGTACCAGGCCGTGTGCGCACCGGAGAGAGCGCGTTTCACGTCTTCGGCCGCAGATGCATCGCCCTCCACGACTTCCACCTGCCCCGCCCGGGCGCTCGTGCCCTCAGGCACAATCCGTTCGCCCCAAGGCATGGACAACGCTTTGTCCCGGCTTCGGGAAAGAGTCCTAACTGCCCATCCCCGGTCCAGTAGCTCTGTCACGACATTGCTTCCGACATATCCCGTCGCGCCCGTGACCAGACCGAGTCGGGTCCCATGCTGTTCGACAGTCATATGCTCTCCTTTCGTGGTTCACCCTGAGTCTAAACTGTTTCTCCTAGCCAGCCGTGGAATACTGAGGTATATGCCCACTGCATCCGTATCGGTGATTCCACGAGCGCTCGTCGTCCTGGTTCCTGCCCTTGTGGGCGCTGGTGGACTCCTGACTGCGTCCACTGCGGGCAAAGGATCGGTGCTCTTCTACGTCGCAACCTTCTTCACCGCGGCGGTTTACGTTCTGGCTTGGTGCTTCGAAGGACGCAGCCGAGAGAGTTTCTCCCGAACCGCCTCGGGCCGAGACATTGCCCGAGGCGCAGCCCTAGGTCTCATTTTCTTGGCAATCTTTGCCCTCGGAGCACTGATGATCCGGCCATTCCCGGTTTTGGCCGATCCAGTCATTTCCCTCCTCGAGAACGTTCGGCAAGGTGCGTTATGGCTGACGGTCCTGACAACGGCCGTCAACGGTGTTGCAGAAGAGCTTTTTTTCAGGGATGTGGTCCCGCGCAATATCACGGGGCGCCCGAGCCTCGTCGCCGTCTGCTCCGTCGGTCTCTACACCGCGGTGACGATCGCGATGGGCGTGCCCCTCCTGGTATTCGCCGCGGTGATTATCGGCGGGGCGACGTACTTCGAGGCCCGCTCGACGCGTCGCTTGTTCTCGCCCATAGCCCTGCACCTGGTCTGGAGCCTGGGCATGCTGGTCGTCCTGCCTCCGCTCATGGCCTAGTGAGCAATGTTCCTCGACATCCAATCAACCTCGGGGCGGCGGCCGCGCCGTTGTACGGAAGGAATTGACCATGGGTAATCTCAGCAGATATTCAGCGACTTGCCACGCCGTGTCGACGGGGGTGATCGGACGCTATTCGACGTCCTTCGGCAACGCCACGCGCCTTCTTAGGGAACCCGTGAAATCCCGGGTTCGGGATCTTTACGCCGTAGTTCGGCTGGCCGATGAGATCGTCGACGGGCCTGCGGCAGAAGCGGGCCTGAGCATCGAGCAAATATCCGAGGAACTCAATCGTTTCGAAGCCGACATCATGCAGGCCATCGAGACCGGTTTCTCCTCCAACCCCGTGGTGCAGGCCTTCAGTGACACCGTCCGCACGTGCGCGATCCAGGAGAAACACATCCGTGCATTCTTCAGATCCATGCGCGCCGATACGGACACGAGCTCCTACACTGGCCGGGAGCTCGACGAATACATTTATGGTTCGGCCGAGGTCATCGGGCTCATGTGCCTGGATATTTTCTTGGCCGAGCGATCCAAGCAAGCTCCGGACCATCAGGTCCTTGTCGACGGTGCCCGGCATCTCGGGTCGGCCTTCCAGAAAATCAATTTCCTGAGGGACCTCGCGGAGGATCAGGAACAGCTCGGGCGTGACTACCTGGGTCTGGAAACCGAAGGAGACAAAGCCGAAGCCCTCGCCGATATCCGGCGGGATCTCAGCATTGCCCGAAGGTCTCTCCCGGCTCTTCCCGCATCGTCCCGGACTGGCGTGACGGCGGCCTACTTGCTCTTCGGCGAACTCGTCCGTCGGCTCGATAGGACTCCCCTTGCGCTGTTGCGGCATCGACGTGTGCGAGTTCCCGACGCCGTGAAGGCCAGGATCCTGGCCCAAGCGGTCGTGGACGCCCGCACCGCGAGGTTCAGATCGTCCCGACCCGGTCCGGTGGACGGGACCTCCCCCGTGAAGGAAAAACGATGACGGGTCCCCAGAGAGGTCAAGAGGACCCCAGTATGTCGGCTCGGGCCGTGGTCATCGGTGCCGGTGTCGCGGGACTGGCGACGGCGATCCTGCTCTCACGCGAGGGCTACACCGTTACTGTCCTGGAGAAGAACCTCGAGGTCGGCGGCCGCGCCGGAACGTTGGCTGAGGGCGAATTTCGATGGGACCGTGGGCCTTCCTGGTACCTGATGCCGGATGCTTTCGAACATTTCTACCGGCTCATCGGCACCACGGCTGAACGTGAGTTGAACCTGGTCCCTCTCAACGATCCCGCGTACCGAGTGTACTCGGGTGACCACGAGCCGTTGGACGTGGTCTCGGGGGAGGACGCCGCCGCCGAGCTGTTCGAACGCATCGAACCGGGGGCCGGCGAGAAGCTCCGTCGCTACCTCGCCGAGGGGGCGGAGACGTATCGTCTCGCGGTAGCGAACTTCCTCTACACCACTTTTTCCTCCCCTCGATCCGTGCTGACTCCGGAGATTCTCCGGAAGATTCCTCGCCTGATCAAGCTGCTCCTCGGTTCGATGGAAGGCGCCGTCTCGCGGAGGTTCGAAGATTCCCGGCTTCGCCAGATCCTGAACTATCCTGCGGTCTTCCTCTCGAACCAGCCTCGGAAGACGCCCGCGATGTACGGGCTCATGAGCCATACCGACCTCGTCCAGGGAGTGCTGTATCCGCAGGGCGGCTTTGGCACGTTCGTCGAATCCTTGGTGCGGTTGGCCGAAGAAGCCGGTGTGGAGATTCGCACCGGCTCCGAAGCTCTGGCCATCGACACGGCGCCATTAGGTCGGTCATGGGGCGCCAAGAGCCAGGTCTGCGGTATCCGTTACCGGGGCCCGGACGGCTCCCCGGAGACGGCTGTGGCGGACGCGGTGGTCTCCGCCGCAGATCTGCACCATACCGAGACTGCCTTGTTGCCTCGGGGACTGCGCTCTTATCCCGAAGCTGTCTGGAAGCTCAGGAACCCGGGCATCGGATGCGTTCTGGCTTATCTCGGGGTCGACGGCGAATTGCCCGAACTGGCCCACCACACTCTGGTCTTCAGTCAGGACTGGGACCCGGATTTCCGCGCGATCTTTCGACGTGGAAAAGGCCGGGGGGACGGCTCGGATGCGCCCGACGGTCGGTACTCGGAGTCGATCTACGTGTGTCGTCCGTCGGCCACCGATCCATCGGTCGCGCCGGAGGGTAAGGAGAACCTCTTCGTTCTCATTCCGGTTCCGGCTATCGCGGCCGGCATCGCTTCCGGGGATGAATCCCTGGAAACGATCGTCGACGCGGTGATCGACATGATCGGACGAAGAGCAGGGATCCCCGACCTCGCCGGCAGGATCGTCGTCCGCCACACCACCGGTCCCGGCGACTTCGAACACGAATACAATGCGTGGCGGGGCAACGCACTGGGACTGGCTCACACCCTGGGACAATCTGCTTTCCTGCGCGGATCGAATGCTTCCCGCAAAGTCAAGGGCCTCTACTATGCCGGGTCGACGACGGCCCCGGGCGTGGGATTGCCCATGTGTTTGATCTCCGCAGAGAACGTGATCAAAAGACTGCGCCACGACACCACACCGGGACCGTTGCCCGAAGACCCCGATGATTCCGGACCCAATCTACGGCCGGGTCCGGGCTAGAGATCCCGCCGCGCCGCGGGCGAGGGAACAGCCTCGAGGAAGACCGGAGAACGGAACCGGGATCTCTCGAACGCCTCGGCAACCGACGAGGCCACGGCCTCGACGTCTTCGTTTCGGACCAATGCGATCGCTGAGCCGCCGAAACCGCCACCCGTCATCCGGGCGCCCAACGCGCCCGCGGTCCGGGCGGCGTCGACCGCGAGGTCCAGTTCGGCGCAACTGACGCGATAGTCGTCCCGCAAAGAGTCGTGGGAACCATTCAGGATATCGCCCAGCGACACCCATGCCTCGTCCCCGGCCTGGGGGGCGGCGCCGTCGAAGAGCCTGATGCACTGGTCCACGCGGAGAACTTCGGTCCAGATGTGTCTGACCAGGCCCCGCATCGACGAGGCATCGTGCCCTTCAGGGAAGCTGATCGAACCCTCCGCGGCCATCGCATCCCATTCCTTCAGGCGACGATCGACCTCTTCCGGGTTTGGGTGTTCGCCGAGCGCATCGCGAAGCGTCGGAACGTCGAGAGCTTCGGCCGCGGCCTCGCAGCCTATTCTCCGTTTGGCATACTGGCCATCGACCAGACGGTGCGGCGCCTGAGTGTCGATCACCAACAGTGAGAGTCCGGCTTGAGCCACATCGACCTTCAGGGGGCTCGACGAAAAGTCCCTGCAATCAATGGTCAGGACGGAGCCTTGACGGGCTCGAAGGGAAATGGACT
This sequence comes from Rothia uropygialis, assembly GCF_004137765.1. Taxonomy (GTDB): domain Bacteria; phylum Actinomycetota; class Actinomycetes; order Actinomycetales; family Micrococcaceae; genus Rothia. The sequence goes on from NZ_NOIS01000001.1 coordinate 25,862, forward strand.
GGTCCATGCCGCCCGTGCTGGCACCCGCGATCTCGTTCTCAGCGCGAATACAGGCCGTGGCGAGCCGAGCCCTGCCCTCCTCCGAATCCGCGAGCAAGGTCCTGGATTCATCGGCCTCGGAGGCCAACGCGTCAAAGGCCAAGGCCACCGAGCATTCTAGCGCGGCCGACGAGGACAACCCCGCACCCACGGGCACGGAGGACCGGATCGCGAGGTCCGCACCCGTCATCTCCTTGCCGTCAGCGCCCCCGCCGAGAGATTCCTCGATCATGGCCCAGGGGACCCCGACCACGTAGGCCAGCCAACTGTTCAACCGTCCGGGGCCGACCTCGTCGAGACCGATGACCAAAGAGCCACCGGGCTCCTCCGCCGAAACGGCTCGGATCACGCGGTCCTGACGGGGGGACGCGGCAACATAAGTGCGGTGCGGGAGCGCGAGCGGAACCACCGTTCCCCCGTTGTAATCCACGTGCTCTCCGATCAGGTTGACCCTTCCGGGAGCCGAGAAGACAGCCCACGGTTGAGCCTCGTAAGCCTTGGCGAAGAGAGTGCGGACGCCCTCGATCTGTTCCTGGGGGTCCGGAGCTGAATTCCATGCGAGCGTGTTCACTGGGCAACTTCCTGGAATCGGCGGGCAATGCGTTCGGGGGTTGTGTCACTGATCCATGCGGCCATCGCGGACTCCGAGCCGGCCAGGTATTTCAATTTGCCGGGAGACCTGAGCAACGAGAACACATGCAGCCACATGCGGGAAATGTCATCCCCGCCGGCCACGGGAACCTGATGCCAGGCCGAAATATACGGAAGCTGGTCGACGCCTTCGAAGAAGCGGTTCAGTCGACCCAGGAGGTCCAAATACAGGTCCGCGAGCTCGTCTTTCTCCTGTCCGGTCAATTCCGTGAAGTCCTTCGCGGTGCGACGGGGAACCACCATGAATTCGACAGGCCATTTGGCTGCGAAGGGAACATAAGCAACCCAATGCTCTGTCTCCGAGATGATCCGGGCCTTCTCCTCGAGCTCCGCGGCCAATACGTCGCCGATCAGATCCCCGCCCGTGGACTGACGCCATTCGTGGGCCTGCCTCTGAACGGCCGCGGTATGCGGAGGCAAATACGAATAGGCATAGATCTGACCGTGCGGGTGGTGCAGCGTCACCCCGATCTCTTCGCCCCTGTTCTCGAACGGAACCACCTGAACCACGCCCTCGATCGCGGACAGCTCGCGCGTGCGGTGCGCCCAGGCTTCGATGACCGTGCGAGCGCGTTGGTGGCCCAGCTCAGCGAAGGAGCCTTCCTGATGGGAAGTGAAGCAGACGACTTCACACCGTCCCGCGGGGGAGGCCTCCTGGAACAAGGGTTCGTCTCGATACTGCTCGAAGGGGCCCTGCAGCGAAGGGAATCGATTCTCGAACACGACGACGTCGTACTCCGGCTCCGGGACCTCGGACGGAACGGTACCTTGTCCGGCGGGCGCGAGAGGATCCTCGTCCGCCGGTGGCAGGAACGTGCGGTTCATGCGGTGGGCGGCCAGCGCAACATGTTCGCCGGTGAGGGGGTCTACGCGGATGCTTGCCGATTCGCGCGGAGGAACCTGGCGAGGCTCGAGGGGACGCGGATCGTGAATTGATCGAATTCTGGTCCCTGAAATATAGGGTTCCGAGTCATCGAAGAAGATGATCTCCCGACCGTCGGCGAGTTCCCCTCGTGTGACGCGGGGTAGGGCGTTCTTCATCATGATGCAATGACCACCTTGTCAATTTTTTCTTCCAAGAATTCCAGGGCGTCCTCTGGCAGGCCGGGGCTGGTTACCACGACGTCGACCTCAGACCAGTCGGCGAATCCCGCGAGGCCGGTGATGCCCCACTTGGTGTGGTCGAATACCGCGACGACGGTGCGAGCCGAATGGACCAGCACCTTGTTGGTGCGGGCCTCCGCAAGGTTCGGAGTCGTCAGCCCGGAGCGCCCGACGCCATGTGCTCCGATGAAGAGGGTGTCCACGTGCAGATACCCCAACGTCGCGTCGGCCAGCGGTCCCACGAGCGCGTCCGAGGGTGTACGTTCTCCACCCGTCAGAAGCACTTGCTGCGGGCTCGAATGTTTTCTGTCGGCCGTCTCCTGGACGTCCTGGGCCCTGAAGAATTCATCGGCTACCGGCAACGAGTTGGTCACCACCGTCAGATTCGCGAGGTGATGCCTTCCCGTGATCGCTTGGGCAAGCCGTGTGCAGGTTGTTCCGGCCGAGAACCCAATGGATTGATTCGTGCCGACCATGTCGGCCGCCGTTCGGGCGATCGCGGATTTGGCCTCGGCGTTCAGAGTCATCTTCTCCGCATACGCGGGTTCGAGAGTTGAGGCCGTGGATTCGGCCCCGCCGTGAATTCTGGTCAGGAATCCTTGGTCGTCCAGTTCAGCGAGGTCCCTCCGGACCGTCATAGGGGATACATCCAGCAGTTTGGCGAGGTCCTGTACGTGAACTGCGCCGTTTTTCTGGACCTCTTGGACTATGCGCTTCTTGCGTTGTTCGGCGAGCATCGTCACCTTTCCGCTGACACGACGGGACTGTGGACCAGCAACAGTATGGCACAAAACGAACAAAAAGGAACATAGCTATTTGGGTGGGTTATTGGGGATTCTGTGGGTGGATAGTTGACAGCATCACACTCCCGTGTAGGCTAAGCTCCAGAAATCAACATTTCTGAACAGCAGTGCACATTTTTGTGCACTCCCGAGCACTCCAGGAGGCAAGCGATGATGCTTGCAGACGCCACTTCCGGCATCCGGTTGTCCCTCTCATGGGTCGATTACCTGATGCTTTTCCTCTACTTCGCGACGGTCCTCGGTATCGGTATCGCGGCCAAGCGCAAGGTCAAGACCAGTATGGACTTCTTCCTTTCGGGAAGATCGATGCCAGCCTGGATCACCGGCCTCGCCTTCGTTTCCGCGAACCTCGGAGCTACCGAGATTTTGGGTATGGCGGCCAACGGCGCGGAGATCGGCATGGCCACGTTGCACTACTACATCGTGGGCGCCGTGCCGGCGATGGTTTTCCTCGGCCTGGTCATGATGCCGTTCTACTACGGCTCCAAGGTTCGGTCGGTTCCGCAGTTCATGCTGAGGCGCTTCGGGAAGCCCGCGCATGTGGTCAATTCCATTGCTTTTGCGATATCCAACGTCCTGATCGCCGGAATCAACCTCTATGCGATGGCGATCATCATCGAAGCGATGCTGGGCTGGCCCCAGTGGGTCGCGATCATCATCTCCGCCGGTTTCGTTCTCCTGTACATCACCCTCGGCGGCTTGTCCGGGGCGATCTACAACGAGGTCATGCAGTTCTTCGTGATCATCGCGGGCTTGGTCCCGCTGACCATCGTCGGGCTGCACCGGGTGCACGGTTGGTCCGGTTTGAAAGAAGCTCTCATGAACACCGAGGGTGTGAGCCGCCTTCACTTGTCTGCATGGCAGGGAACCGGAATCGGCGACGTCACCAACCCCATCGGGGCCAACTGGCTCGCCATCGTCCTCGGGCTCGGATTTGTTCTCGGTTTCGGGTACTGGACAACCAACTTCACCGAAGTTCAGCGAGCATTTTCGGCCAAGAACATGTCAGCAGCGCGGCGTACGCCGCTGATCGGTGCATTCCCGAAGCTCTTCATCCCGTTCATCGTGGTGGTTCCCGGGCTGATTGCCGCGGCAACGGTGGGCAACCAGTTCGCTGACGGAAGCCTGACGTACAACGAGGCGATCCCCAAACTGATTCAGATGTACCTGCCCTCGGGCGTTCTCGGTGTGGCCGTTACGGGGCTCATGGCCTCGTTCATGGCTGGTATGGCGGCCAACGTGTCCAGCTTCAATACCGTGTTCACGTATGACATCTGGCAGGAATACATCAAGCCGAAGATGCCCGACCACTACTACCTCTCCGTCGGGCGTTGGGTTACGGTCATCGGCGTCATTGTCGGAATCGGAACCGCGTTCCTCGCCGCCCAGTTCGGGAACATCATGACCTACATGCAGACGTTGTTCTCGTTCTTCAACGCGCCGCTGTTCGCGGTCTTCATCCTGGGGCTCTTGTGGAAGCGGATGTCGCCGGCGGCCGGCCTGTGGGGTTACCTTGCGGGGATCGTTGCGCCGACGATTGTTTGGATCGCGTATCTGAATGACGAGTCCCTCTTCGGGTCGGCGACGGCGGAGACTATGTACGGAGCGATCTACTCCTTCGTAGCCGTTATCGTCGTCTCGGTGATCGTCACATTCTTCACTCGAGCCAAGCCCACCGAGGAACTCAAGGGGCTCGTCTACGGTGTCGGAACCATTGACGTGAAATCCGATGTCGTCGCCGGCGATGCCGCGTGGTACCGATCGCCCGCCCTGTTGGGCACCGTAGCCTTGGTCCTATGCGTCCTGCTCTATCTGCCCTTCCTGTAAGAATTCGCACTGACGAGGAGAATCAAAATGAATGAGAACTCAGAGGAGACTCCGGGCCTCGTGCAGCTGAGCGAGGCGGAGAAGAAGAATCTGATCCGCTCAACCCGTCGCACGGACCTTCGTCGCATCATCGGTGGGTTGTTCCTGATCTACGGCATCCTGGTGACGATCATGGGGATCGCGGACCCGGTTGCCGATGCGGCCAAGACAGGCGGTATCCATATCAATTTGTGGACCGGTATCTCGATGCTTGTAGTTTCGGGCCTGTTCTTCCTGTGGGACCGGCTCGCCCCGGTGCCCGCAGAAGACATCGTGGCCAGCGCCGAATACGTGGAGGTCAAAAAGGCGGAAGGCGAAGGGAAGCTGGGCTAGTGTCCGGGCCGCAAGGAAAGCGTTGCGCGATCTCCGCCGGGGGCTACTCGGCGGAGATCGCCGTGGTCGGGGCGAGTCTTGCCTCGTTGCAGGGTCCGGGGGGACACCTGGTCAGATCGACGCCGCCCGAGGGTCTGCGTCCGGGGTGCAGCGGGGCGATCCTGGCTCCGTGGCCCAATCGCATTCAAGACGGACGCTACGAATTCGCTGGCACGCCCCACCAACTGCCTCTGACCGAACCCGAGCGCAATAATGCTGCTCACGGACTTGTCCTCTGGGAACGGTGGGAGGTCCTGTCCCATACCGCGGCCGAGGTGATTTTGGGATTGGATCTGGTTCCCCAACCCGGCTATCCCTTCGAATTGAGACTCAAAGCGGTCTACTCTCTGACGTCCGACGGGCTCGAATGGCGGGTATCTGCGACCAACGTCAGTGACCAGCCCGTCCCGTACGCGGTCGCAGGCCACCCGTATCTCGTCGCCGATGGTTCGGGCACCCAGCAATCCGGTGCGCTGAATGACTGGAACCTGAAAGTTCCCGCATCGGTATATATCGATGCCGACATGGACAGGTTGCTGCCCCTCGGAACGTACCCGGTGGACAATACCCACTTTGATTTCCGGTCGGGCCGGCGCCTGGACGATTTCTCCTATGACGTCGCCCTCGGCGGGCTCGGGCGCGACGCGGACAGACGGACGGTCTGCGAACTCACGGCGCCGAATGGCGACGGCGTGGTTCTGGAATGCGGGCCCGAGGTCAACTGGATTCAGGTGTACACCGACGATCAGGTCGCGGGGGAGCCGGGGCGGCGGGCTGTCGCGGTCGAGCCCATGACGGCGCCGGCCAACGCTTTTCGCTCGGGCCAAGACCTGACGGTCATCGAGCCGGGGCAGACGCACAGCGCATGGTGGCGTCTTGCCGCATTATCCGAAGGGTGACCCCGTCTTTTACCGTTCTCGTTGCTCTCTGCGGGTACCTTGGTGAGTGAATGGGGTTACCCCGTGGTGTTTGTTGCGATGCGGGGGACTCCCGACGTCCATTCTCGCCCCGAGATCGTGAGAGATCGAAAAACAGGCTTCTGACTAGTAGCGATTTGGTACGGTGTTGTTATGTTTGACGCCAGCCGGTCCGAGGGAGAGCTTGTCGCGTCGTCGTCATGCGAAGAACTTGACGGACGCGCCTGATGGCCGAGTGGACTTACGTCATCGTCCTGGTGTTGTGCCTCGCGCTCACGTTTCCCTTGGAATTCGTTTTCCGACTCAAGGTCTATCGGAGTCCACTTCGGTTGATCCTGTCGCTGCTTCCGGTCGTCATCATCTTTTCCATCTGGGACGCCGTGGCAGTCGCCCGGGGGTATTGGACGTATGACCCTGTGCAGACATTGGGGATCGACCTCTTGGGTGCCCTGCCGTTTGAGGAAGTTGCCTTCTTCGTTGCCATTCCCATTTGTGCGATTCTCACCTTCGAAGCGATCGGCAGAGTCCTTGAACTCATCCGCCGGCTGATAGCTCGCCGGAAAGGTGGTGGCGGCCGTGCTTGAATACACCGTCGGAACCGTGCTGACGATGTTGGTCGTCATCGCTCTTGAGCTGTTCTGGCTCAAAACGGGCATCTTCGGAACCGTGAAGTATTGGCTCTCGATCATCGTGATGGTTTCTTTCCAGATCCCCATGGACGGTTTCCTGACCCGTCTGTCGAATCCGATCGTGCGCTATGCGCCGGACGAATTCTTGGGAATTCGCTGGCCGTTAGACATTCCGATCGAGGATTTCGGTTTCGGATTCGCCGTCATCACATTGACCCTGATGCTATGGACCTCTCGGAGCGGCCCATCTCGCTCGGCACGCCCAGGCTCACGAGAAGAGGAAGCGGCACATGACCCCCACCATTCGCGATAAGCACGCACAACGAATCGAGGCGACGCCCGGAGCCCTGAGGCCCGACGCCGAGCGGCATGTCCTGGTCATTGGCGGAGGGATTGCCGGCTTGTCGGCCGCGACCGGCTTGGCCGAAAGAGGCATCCACGTCACTGTGGCCGAGCCGCAGCCCCAGCTCGGCGGTCGCGTGAGATCGTGGACTGTCGAGGGGGCAGCGGGCACGGTCACCATGAGCCGGGGCTTCCACGCATTCTTCCGCCAGTACTACAACTTGCGTTCCCTTTTGGAACGGATACCGTCCAAGGGTCCAAGCCCGAGTACGAGTCCGTTGCGGGCCGTCCCCGACTACCCTCTGCGCTCTTCGGACGGACTGGCCGATTCCTTCGCGAAGATCCCCCGCACTCCTCCCTGGAGTTTCATCGGATTCGTGGTGCAGAGCCCGAGCTTCCGCGCCCGGGATCTGCTCGGGGTGGATCTGGACGCCGCTCTGTCGCTTCTGGACGTCGATTTCCCGGAAACCTACCGTCGGCACGACGGCCAGAGCGCCCAGGATTTCCTGGACCGCCTGGGCTTTCCGGAGCGAGCCCGTCACCTTGCCCTAGAAGTCTTTGCGCGCAGTTTCTTTGCCAAGCCCACGGAATTCGCGGCCGGGGAAATGCTGGCCATGTTCCACACCTATTTCCTGGGATCATCCGAAGGGCTGCTCTTCGACACGGCGTCCGACGACTTCGATACGGCACTCTGGTCGCCGCTTCGGGATTATTTGTCCGGATTGGGCGTTCAATGGCGCGGGACCAGCGTCGAATCCTTGGACATGAAGTCCGAGGGGGCGAGGGCTCTGATGGGCGACGGCACGAGCGAGGACTACGACGCCGTCGTGCTCGCGGCAGGACCTGCCGCGACGCGTCGCCTGGGCGCGGAGACCACGGGGATTAATGCCCCTCAATGGTCCGACCGGATGCGCAGTATTCGACAGGCGCCGGCCTTTGCCGTGTGGAGGTTATGGCTAGACCGGCCGGTCGGGTCGAATCGTCCCGCGTTCCTCGGAACGACCGGGTTCGGGCCGCTGGATAACGTGAGCGTCCTTGAACGCTTCGAGAAAGGAGCGGCGCGCTGGTCCGAAGAACACGGTGGCAGCGTCGTCGAGCTACACGCATATGCGCTTGACGAGCCCGTGGACGAGCAATCTCTTCAGCGCAGGCTCCGGGACGAGCTGTCACGGGTCTACCCGGAGACGCGCACCGCATCGATCATGGACGATGTGCTCCTCATCGAGAACGACTGCCCCTTGGTCGGCCTCGAGCCCTGGAACGACCGTCCAGAAGTTCGGACTCCGCACCCGTCCCTCGTGCTGGCGGGAGACACGATTCGGTGCGAATATCCCGTCGCTCTGATGGAACGGGCCGCGACCACGGGGTGGCAGGCGGCAAATGCCCTCCTGGAAGGTTGGGCGGTTCAGGGACATGAGCTATGGACCCCGCCGTTGGTTTCGCGGCACGCTTATCCCCGAACACTGAGGAAACTACTTGACTCCGGCCGACGGGCACGTCGTCTCGTGACCCGAGGCAGACCACGCCCATGGGGACGTGACTCTTAGCCGTGCGGCACACGATCCGTGACCCCACAACGGGGCCCGGACATACCCCTGAACCACGAACCACACGGAAGAATAATGAACTCAGTGTCACCGACCACCGGCTCAGTCCAATGGCAGAAAAGTGGGATCCCCGTGAACGACGGGGACCTCGAGGCCGTCGACCGGCGCCTTAAAGAAGTTCTCAGGGCTGCCGCCCGGAAGGTGCCCTCGATGACGGGTTCCTTCAAGGACCTCTTTGACTGCATGGAAGCCATGGCGCTCAACGGCAAGAAAGTACGCCCTCTCCTGCTCCTCCGCGCATTCCACGATTTGGGTGGAAAAGATGCTGGGGAAGCCGTGGAAGCCGCCTGTGCCTCGGAGTTTCTCCATCTCGCGCTTCTTGCGCACGACGACGTCATCGACGGGGACTTGTTCCGACGTGGGGCGCCGAATATCTACGGGCGATTCCATGCCGAGGCATCAGCACGAGGAAGCTCTGCTGAGGAAGCGGAAACCTGGGGCAAGGCCTCCGCGATCCTGGCCGGTGACATGCTCTTGTCTCTAGCTCAAGGCCTTCTCTCGCGCCTGAATGTGCCCGAAGAGCGGCGCTTGTCGGCATTGGACATTTACGAGGAAGCGATTCTTCGCAGTGCCGGGGGAGAACACGCTGACGTATGGCTGACCATGGAGGCTCGAACGCCGTCTACTTCCAGCATTCTCGGGATGATGAAGGACAAGACCGCGGTCTATTCCTTCGAACTGCCTCTTCGGGTCGGAGCGGTTCTCGCCGGGGCCGATCCGCGGCTCACCGACTCGCTCGCACGAATCGGTGGGGACCTGGGGTCCATTTACCAGTTGCGGGACGATCTTCTGGGTGTTTTCGGCAACGAGTCGAGAACCGGTAAATCCGTGATTTCGGATTTGAGGGAAGGCAAGCAGACTCTTCTGGTTGCGTTCGCTCGATCGCACGAGGCGTGGAGCGAGGCCGAGCCGTATTTCGGCGATCCCGACCTGCGCCCCGAAGGTGCGGAGACGATCCGTGAGGCTTTGCTGGCCTCCGGAGCCCGGGATCGCGTTGAACAATTGATCCGTGACGCCGCGTGTTCTCTGGAGAAACGTATCGCCTCCTCTGGGGCTCCGAGCGCCCTCGTCGCGACCCTCACCGATATGACCAGATACAGCGCCTCGAGGGTTTCATGACGTTTTCGGAACGTGACGCCTCCCGGGCGGATGGCAATCAGAGGTGGGCCTTGCCTCCGGACGAGCCGAGGTGCCCGGTACATGGGCTACGGCGCGAGAAATACCGCGTGGTGGTCGGTTCCTACGATGCGGCCCGTGAATTCCTGCGGGCTGGGCGTGCATCCCTTCAAGCAGGCTTCACGGCCGAGCGGATTCCGGACCGGCTGTTCCGCAGACGACCGCTCCTCATTTCGGACGGCGAACTGCACGACCAACAACGCCGCGAATTGGCTCGATTCTTCGCCCCCGCGACGATCGACAAGCGCTATACCGGGGACATCGATGCAAAAGCTTCCGCGGCGGTTGACGGGTTGGTGGGCCGAGGGTCATTCCGCCTCGATGACGTCAGCCTTCATTACTCGGTCGCCGTCGCGGCGGAGATCGTTGGCCTCACGGCTTCTTCCACGCGTGGACTCGCGCGGAGGCTTGAATTGTTCTTCCGCCAGCCACCCGCGGACTATTCCCGACCTGACTTGGGGCGGCGTCGTCGTGACTGGGCGATGGCCGCGGTCCGGGGACTGCGCGCGGTCGCTGCTCTGTACATCCGGGACGTCGCGCCGGCTATCTCGCAGCACAAGCGCACTCCTCGCCCCGACGTGATGGGCCATCTCATGAGCACCGGGGCCAGCCGCTTCGACATTCTGGTCGAGTCCATGACCTACGGGACCGCCGGAATGGTCACGACCCGCGAGTTCATGGTGATGGCCTGTTGGCATATGCTGCGCGACCCAGAGCTGCGGGGCCGCTACGTTGCGGCCAACCGACCGGAGCGAGAACGAATTCTGCGAGAGATCATTCGTCTCGAACCTGTTGTGGGGCATCTCTACCGCAGGGTTGTTTCCGGGGAGGAGGCCCCCGAGGGTTTTGCGAACGGTGACCTCGTGGATATCGACGTCCGGGCGATCAACGTCGATCCGGAACTGGCCGGCGAATGCCCGTTCGCGGTAGACCCTGACCGACGGACAGGTGGGGCCAAGGCTGCCGGAATGAGTTTCGGAGCCGGTTCGCACAAGTGCCCCGGTGAGAACTTGGCCATTCGGGAGACGGACGCTCTGCTGATCCGGCTCTTGGCCCTCGATCCCGTGATCGTGCAGGAACCGGTAGTCGAATGGGACTCGGTGATCGCCGGCTATCGGCTCCGGGGCCTCATCCTCGACGTCGGAGGGCCTGCGCGGGAAGAGGTCTAGTCCTCAGAATTGCCGTTGGTGTCGTTGCTCGGCGAAGCCTCGCGACGTTGAGCTTTCTTACGTTCGCGCATGACCTCGATCGCGATGGGGATGACGGAAACGAGAACCAGGACGATGACGATCATGTCGACGTTGTCGCGGATCCACGTGACGTTTCCCAGCCAGACTCCCGCGAAAGTCAGCAGGAAGCACCAGAGCAACGCACCTGAGATATTCCACTTGGCGAAGTCGGCATAGCGATACTTGGCCATTCCCGCGGTCAAAGGAACGAAGGTGCGCACGATCGGCACGAATCGTGCCAAGACCAGTGCCTTGCCGCCGTAGCGGTTGAAGAAGTTGTGCGCGCGATCCAGATTCTCGTAATTGAGAATTTTTCCGTGCTGGGAGAACATCTTGCGTCCGAAGTAGTGGCCGAGCATGTATCCGACCTGGTCGCCCAAGATCGCTGCGATGCTCACGGAGACCAACAGAATCCACAGGTTCAATCCGAGCTGTTCGTGAAGAAGGCCGGTCGTGAAGAGGAGAGAGTCGCCCGGTAAGAACGGGAAAAGCACCCCTGATTCGATGAAAATGATCAGACTCACGAGTCCCAGAACCCAAGGGCCCGCGTTGGCCAGAACATCTTCGAGATTGAATCCCAGAAGACCGAGACTCGGGGTCGGCAGCGCACTCAGCGCGTGGAGGTGCTGGGGCATCTGAATGCTGAGGTCCGCAATGGCTGACATGAAGCTACCTTGTATCGAATCGAGGGGAACGCAGGCTTCAGTCTACTGTAGGGAACCTGTGTGCCGACTGTGGGCCGGTTCGTGAAGCTCCGGGGCCGGATCTCTTGTCCACAGGCGCGTTCGGCAGGGTTCTCGGGCCTGTCAGACTGGATGCATGACCGTTGCACCTTCCGCCTCAGAACTCTATGACCGCGCTCGGCAGCATCTTCGTGCCCTGACCGGAAACGAGGAAGCTGATTTCCACCCGGGTCAGTTCGAATCCATCCGCGCTCTCGTCCAAGACCGTGCACGAGCTCTCGTGGTTCAGCGCACCGGCTGGGGCAAATCTGCCGTTTACTTCATCTCGTCGTTGCTCATGAGGGAACTCGGCGGGGGCCCGGCGCTCATCATCTCCCCCCTGCTCGCCTTGATGAGGGACCAAGTTTCCGCCGCCGAACGAGCCGGTGTGCGGGCGGCCGCAGTGAATTCGGCCAACGCCACCGAATGGAACGAGATCCGTGATCTCATTCGAGCCGGCGAACTCGATGTCCTGCTGGTCAGTCCGGAGCGATTGAACAACCCCCGGTTCCGTGACGAGTGGATGCCCACATTGATGAATACGTGCTCCCTTCTGGTGATCGACGAGGCGCATTGCATCTCGGACTGGGGACACGATTTCCGCCCGGATTACCGGAGAATCAAGGATGTGATCGCCGGCTTGCCTCCGTCGGTGCCGGTCTTGGCAACCACGGCCACGGCCAATCAGCGAGTGGTAACGGATGTACAGGAGCAGTTGGATGTCAACGCGCAACAGTCTCCCGTGTCCCGGGGAGGCCCCCAGTCCGAAGGACGTGGCGAAAACGCAACGGCCGAGCAGCAGCCGGACGGGCCGACGGCGCAACCGGATGGCGTCTTCACGCTCAGGGGGCCGCTGTCCCGCGAAAGCCTGCGTCTAGGCGTGCTGACCCTGCCGGACAATGCGTCGCGCATCGCTTGGCTGATCGAGCACTTGAAAGATTTGCCCGGCAGCGGGATCGTTTATGCACTGACCGTTTCCGCGGCAGAAGACACCGCCCGGATCCTGAGCGAGTCCGGTTACCACGTCAGGGCCTACACCGGACGTACGGATACGGCCGAGCGCGAGGCGGCCGAAGAAGATCTCAAGACCAACAAGGTCAAGGCCCTCGTCGCTACCAGCGCTCTGGGAATGGGCTTTGACAAACCGGATCTGGGGTTCGTGGTTCACCTCGGCGCGCCCTCATCCCCGGTCGCCTATTACCAGCAAGTCGGCCGTGCAGGCCGCGCGACCGACAGCGCGGACGTCCTCCTGCTGCCCGGGCGGGAGGACCCGGAGATCTGGAGGTACTTCGCGACCGCCTCCATGCCCACACGGGAGAATTCGGAGGCCATCCTGGAGGCCTTGGGTAAATCCTCCGGCGCCCTGTCCGTCGCCGCCCTGGAGTCGGCGGTCAACGTCAAGCGGACCTCCTTGGAACTCTTGCTGAAAGTCCTCGCGGTAGAGGAAGCCGTCGAGCGGACACCGGGTGGGTGGACAGCAACGGGGAGACCGTGGAGCTACGATGCCGAACGGTACGAGCGCATTGCCGAGGCTCGGCGCCGGGAACAAGATGCCATGCTGGCCTACGAGGCCGGACGGATGTGCCGCATGCAGTTCCTTGCCGATCAGCTTGACGACCGCACCGCACGACCCTGTGGACGATGCGATGTCTGCGCCGGTCCCTGGTACCCAGAGAATGTGGACGACGAGGCCTCCCGTCGAGCCAAGCACGGACTGATCCGCGTGGGCGTTCCGGTCGAGCCTCGGGCTCAGTGGCCCAGCGGGTTACCCAAACTCGGAATCGATCACAAGGGCAAAATCCCCGAGGACGAGCGTTATCACAGAGGACGGGCCTTGGCGCGGCTCACCGACCTCGGTTGGGGCAACCGCCTGCGTGAGGTATTTGTGCGTGACGAAAGAGGAGCCCCGATCGACACCGAGGTTCCCGCAGATTTGGGCAAGGCATGCGTCGCGGTCTTGGCCGAGTGGGACTGGTCCGTCCGCCCAGCCGGAGTCGTCTCCATCCCGTCGACCACCAGACCCCGTCTGACCGGGTCCCTGGCGCGTGGCCTGGCTGAAGCCGGCAGGCTTCCGTACCTGGGGGACCTCGGCCTTGCACCTGATGCCGCCACATCGTCCGGGCAAGGAGGCGGCAACAGCGCATTCTCCGTCGCGGCCATATGGGACAGGTTCCACGTGGGGCCAGAACTTGCGGATCGGATCCGCGACCTGAATGGTCCGGTCCTCCTGGTCGACGACCTCATCGATTCCCGCTGGACCATGACCATCGCCGCCAGGGAGATTCGCCGCGCGGGTGCGAGCGGAGTCCTACCGTTTGCCCTCGCCTTGCAAGGGTGAGAGCCGAATCGGGGGCGGCGTGAGGACACACCACGAGAAGGTGTGTTCAACCGACCGGAGCGGGGAACTATCTTTTCCGCGAGGCGTTCTTGGTCTTCGCCGTGGCCGGTGCGTTCCACGGATCCTCGGGCCACGGGTGCTTGATGTATCTGCCACGATTCTCCGCCCGGACTTGTGGATATACGCGTTCCCAAAAATTGGTGAGATCCTGGGTGACCGCCAGCGGCCGGCGTGCGGGGGAGAGCAGATGCAGCGTCACGGGTACGTGGCCGTCGCAGACTGAGGGACCCGTTGCCCAGCCAAAACATTCTTGTAATTTCACAGCAAGGACGGGTGGGACGGTCTGCCCATGGTCATGCTCTTCCGGCGTGGGCCATTGGAGTCGCACGTGTGAGCCGCTGGGGACCAGAATGCGTTCCGGGACCAGCTCATCGAAGCGCGCGGCCTCCGGCCACGGCATCAGACCCCTCAGGGCAGAAGTCGCATCGATGTTTTGGGGAGATCCGCCGGAAGCAATGACGTCGAGTCGATTTCCCAGCCACTCTTCGGCCCGGAGCGAGAGTTTCTCTAGCCTGACATCCGGCCACGGCGCACCGAATACTGCATGCAGGAGGCCCATCCGGGCGCGGAGCGATTCGAAGGAATCGTTGGGCTTCAGAACTTCCCGCAGACCATACTTGGCCAATGCGTTTGCGACGGCCGTGCGTCCGGCTTCTCGCGATGGTTTGCAGGGCGTCGAGGACAATTCGATGGACCCGAGTGCTTTGACCTGACGGGAGGTGACCCTGTGGGCGCCCCCGATGGGATCAAAGATTGCGATTTCACCCTCTTGGAGGAGCTCAGCGCCCGCCAGCTGGGCGGCGTCGAAGTCCAGAACGGAAGCTGCCCGGATGAGCGGGTGCCCGTTGGCCAGTCCGACCTCCGCGACCGCGAGCCATTCCTGTCCCCTGAGAGACGAGCCATGAGGAAGTGATGCCCCCGTTCCCGAGGCCATGAGATAGTCGGCGCTTCCCGCAGCTCTCAGGCGAGCGATCCGGTCCGGGAACGCTAGTGCCGTGACCAAAGCGGCGTCGGACTCGGCAGCCGGGGCCGAACCCGGGGCGGTTGCCACCTCGTTCTCGAGGCGCCGTACCTCGTGCCGCCATGTGGCATTGCCTTCACGTCTCAGATCGCAGATGAGTCGCCAAATATCGGACCCCGGTGCACGATGATCCGATCCGAGGGCAGCCACGGTTTCTGCGGCGGCGCGCGAACCGACCAACTGCGCACCGTCGAACAGTGCGCGCGCCAAACGCGGGTCCGCGGGTACGCTCGCGAGCTTGCGGCCCAGTTCGGTCGCGCGCTCGCCGTCATCGACGGCACCGAGAGCGTGCAGGACCTCACGCGCGTTCGTATGGGCGCGTTCCGGAAGCGGATCCGGGAGTCTGAGCCCGTCTCCGCCCGGGGTGCCCCAGCATGCGAGGTCAAGCGTCGCGGAGGTCAGATCGTTCGTGACGATTTCGGGTGGTGTTGTGGTAGGTCGTGCCGCGAAATCCGCAGAGCTCAGGCACCGCACGACGACGCCCGGGCCCTCGCGGGCGGCACGCCCCGCACGCTGGGCCATCGCAGCTTTCGACGCGCCGACGGTCACCAGACCGCTCATTCCGCGCATAGCGTCGAGACGTTGCTGTCGGTCCAGCCCGGCGTCGACGGCGAGCCGGACTCCGGGAACCGTCACGGCGGATTCGGCGACATTGGTGGTCAGCACAATGCGTTGCGGTCCACCCGATGCCCCTTTCAGGATGCGGTCCTGCTCCCGAGGAGGAGTCCTGCCCATGAGCGTCAGCACTTCGGCGTCGCTGCCCAAAAGATTCCTGAGGTCCCCGGCCATGCGGTCGATCTCTCGGGCACCCGGCAGGAAGACCAGAACGTCACCGTCGACGTGACCCCGATGACGTTCGACCGTCGAGGCCACGTGCTGCAGAAAATCGGTTGTCACCCCTCGTGCGTCGAAGGCCGGTGCAGGGGGAGGCGCCCACAATTCCGTGAGCGGGAATGCGGTGCTCGCGACGGACGCGACCGGAACGGGAGCGTCGTCATCGCCCAAGAGCTTGGCCCACTGTGCGGCGTCCAGTGTTGCGGACATCGCGATCAGCGAGAGATCGTCACGGAGCTCCGCCAGTTGCCTGAGCATGCCGAAAGCCAAATCGGAGTCCAGATGACGCTCGTGGACCTCGTCGAGGATCACACAGGAGACGTCCGCCAACGCGGGATCGCGGACGAGTCGTCTGAGGAGTACGCCCGTCGTCACGAATTCCACGCGTGTTGAGGCCGAGACTTTGCGTTCGCCTCGGACCGTGTAACCGACGTGTCCGCCGATGCTGCTCTTCGAGAGCTGCGCCAGGCGGTGAGCGGCGGAACGGGCCGCCATGCGTCGCGGCTGGGTCACCACCACTCGTCCTGCGGCCTCTCCGCGGACGGCCTGCTCGTGGATCCAATTGGCCATGTACGGCGGGACCAGAGTCGTCTTGCCCGTACCCGGTGGCGCTTCGACTACGGCCCGGATTGTTCCTCGGGCGCTGCTCGAGGTGCCCAGCGCGGGCAGAAGCCCCGCGGCAGGCAGGGTAGTGCTCATGGTTTCGAGGTCGAAGATGCTCACCGAGTCAGTGTGCCTCTCGGTTACCGCGACACAAAACGGCGAGCCTAGCCCGGGAGGTTCTCGAACAGGGCCTTCGCGGTGACGAGGTCCTGCCATCCCATCCCGACGGTCTTGAACAACGCGGGTCGAGACGGATCGCGTTTCCCGTCGAGTACGAGCGAGGAAAGATCGTGCAGATCTCCACGGCGGATGAGGTGCCGTTGGATCGCGATGACGGCGTCCCCCGCTTCCCGCAACGCCGTTTCCACATCCTCGACGTAGAATGCAGCGCGTCGGGCCAGAGCATCGTCTGTCTCTCGCGCATCCGGTGTGTGCGAGCCCATCGCGACGACGACGGCGCCATCCTGCACCGTTTCACCGTCGAAAAGCGGTTCTTTGGCGCTCGTACAACAAGCGATGATGTCGGCCTGGGCGACATCTTCCGCGGTGCCCGCCTTGGCATTGAATCCTTCAGCGAGCAGCGTTTCCACGAGGCGCCCTGTCTTGTTGGCACTCCTGCCGATGACCTTGACGTTGGAGATTTCCCGAACCGCCGCGGCCGCGCGAACGTGATATTCGGCTTGAGGTCCCGTCCCGAACACCACGAGCCGGCTTGCATCGGGAGCGGCCAACATTTCGATGCCCAGCGCCGAAACGGCAGGGGTGCGAATTGCGGTCAATGCCACGCCGTCGATCACGGCCAGCGGGGTGAGAGACTCCGAATCGAAGAGCATGTAGTTGCCCTGAATCAGGGGAATTCCATTACTGGGATTGTCCGGTCCGACAGTCAGGATTTTGATGCCGGCGTAGTCGCCGAACTCACCTGGCATCATCAGGAATTCGCCGTGGAGCAGCTTGGCCGAAGTGCGGGGGTGCGCCTGAGCCGGATCGTAACCCTGGAGAAGCGCTTGCTTCAGGGCGTCGACCGCGGCTCTCATCGGCAAATGAGCCAACACTTGTTCGGCGTTGATGTTTCTGATGTCGGGCGATGCCAATTCGGACATTGATCCTCCACGGCTCGCTCTGGTCTGCGGGCCGACTAGCGCGTCTGTCTGCACACGTGAGTCTACCGATCTCTCGGAGGTCGTGTGCCCTCACAAGGGATGAAGATCCCGCGGCTGAAGGAAAAAGGCCGGCCCCTCGGAGAAGGAGCCGGCCGAAGGATCAGGTCTCGGCGTCCGTCCGGGCGTTCTGGCGACGTCGGTACGCCGTCACTCCGATGAGTGTCGAGCCGATCAGCAGGGCGCAGATCATGACGGCGCGGGGGATATTGATCGATGCGCCTGTCTTGGCCAACGAATCTCCGGCCTGGGCCGGAGGAGCGTGAGACGGCTTCGAGCCGAAGAGGTTCCCGTCGGTGATCCCGTGGTTCCCTGATTCTCCGCGGTCATCAGGGAGCGACTTGCCGGATTCGGAGGCGAAGACGTGGCTGCTCCCCGTGCGGGGCGCGGGATCCGCCGCGTTGGCGGCGGGGTCCGGATTTCCGGAGGCCCGTCCAAGCGAGGTCTGCGGCGCCGGACCGACCACGGATCCGGAAACGCGAGTGCCGCTGTCGGAACCGCGGTTTCCCGAAATCTCGCCGTCGGAGCCTGCAATGCGTACGCTTTCACCGTCGGTTCCCTGATCGCTCTGACCGCCATCCCCGGCGGAGGCTCCTCCGTGATGATCGGCGTGGCTACCGGGGTGGTCGGAATCGGGCCGAGCGTCGTCCTTCCCGTGGGTATTGCCCGTTGTTTTGCCGTCACCGGGCC
Organism: Rothia uropygialis; assembly: GCF_004137765.1. Lineage (GTDB taxonomy): Bacteria > Actinomycetota > Actinomycetes > Actinomycetales > Micrococcaceae > Rothia. The sequence continues at coordinate 44,025 of NZ_NOIS01000001.1, forward strand.
CCTCCGCGGGACCGGTCGGGCCGGTGCCGCACTGATCACCGGCGGGATTCCCGACGACAACCCGCAGGTTCTGCGTTTCGGATCGGACTGACGTGCCGTCTCTGCTCTTCCCTGAGTAGGAGACATCAAAGGAATAGACACCCGGTTTGGTAAAGACCCAGTTCGCGTGGGCATGTGTTCCGTTGGTGATGTTGATATCGGTCTTGTTCTTCGTGGAGTCGAGCATCACGTTGACCTTGCCTCCCAGATTTCCGTCCGAGAACATTCCGAAGTGTGCATCCTTCGGCATCTGGGTGGGCTTGATGGACAGGTTCACGCCGTTCTGGTCGAAGGTCGAAAAATCGATGCCTTGGGTGTTGTACCCGGGCCAGATGGTTCCCGGGCTCTGCGTCTGGGACAGACCATAGAACTGCGTGCCTTCGGGCCCGATGAAATCCAGTGCCGGGTCCTTCATCACGCCGCCGTGCCTCTTGTGGCGGGCATGGTTCGAGACCACGAACTTGACGTCGTTCAGGTTGCGTTCGACCGTGCTCTTGTCGTGTTGGCCCGTCTCGTCGCTCAGGGCAATCGAAAGCCCTTTGCTCGATCCCTTTCCGGCGATGTCAACGTGTCCGTCGTCCAAGGCCAGACGCCGATCGAGGTCGGGATCCTCGCACTTGTCATCGTTCGAGGGCTCTTTCGGATTGGGGCCGCCCGGCCGGTCCGAAGGGGAAGGCTCGGGTGAGGGGGCGAGGGTGGGGGACGCGGATGCCGAGGGCTCAGGTTGCGGGGAATCCGTGTCGGAGGGTGTGTCGAGGGTCAGGGTGCCGGGGATTGACTGGGGTTTGTCCTTGGTGACAGGGCCCTCGAGGAGCCGTGTATCGGCGAAGGCATTCATATCCGGGTGAGGTATGACGGTGCTTCGGAATACGCTGGATTCTTCGATGAAGTCGGTCTCGTAGAACGCGGTTCCGACGCCATCCGTGACCTGAGTTTCAAAGGTCGACGTCGGATGCTTGGAGTCGGCGTTGTCGTAGATCCCGCCGGTGACCAAGCCGCGGAATTTCGGGTCCTTGAAGCGGACTGTGACTTTGGTGTAGTCATGCCCCTCGACCGGTGTCAGCTCGATGGTGTAGTCGGTGTTCTCGGGCGTGTAGTGCTCGGTCGGCAACGCGATGTTTGCCGGTTCAGGGAGCTTGTCGGGCCAGGGGCCGTGCCCCTGATCCGAAGAGACGTGGGCCTGCTTGCCTGGGGCGTACTTCAATTCGGGGCTGATCCAGCGGGGCGCGGAACCGTCTTTGGGAACGAAGATGCCCTGGAGGGACGAATCCTCGAATCCCATGAGCTCATCCCACGACGCCCTGCCATTTTCCACGGGCAGGTCGGTCAGGAAGTAGCCCTGATTGTAAAGGGTCAGGGTGCCCTCGACCGGTTTCCCGGCCTCGAAGGATATTGTGCTGAGTTTCTCGTCGCCGTCATTCTTCTGTCCCGTGTGGGGAGAAACGGCCAATCGATATTTCGCGGTTTTCAACCCCGCGTCAGATGCTTTGTCGAAACTCTCCTTGAGGGGGGCGGTGGCGGTGTCCAATGGTTTCTGCCCACCGACTTGGACCACCATTGTGGTCGGCTTGGACTGGATGGTACTTCCGTCCGTACCCCGGGCAACGGCCCGGTAGGTCAGTTCGTAGCGACCGGGCCTGGAGTAAAGGGTCGCGTTGTGAGTGTGTGAGCCGGGCACGAGGCGTTGCGAGTGCCACCCTTGGTCGGATGAGCTCAGCATACGGTTGACGTCCTGAGGGTAGATATCGGCCGTGTAGTTGAGCATTTCCACGCGACCCGGCCCGTCGACCGAGAGCAGATCGAGGAAGAATGACTTGTCGCGGAATTTCTCGATCGGAATGTCGGTGTCCGCACCGAAGCCCATCCAAATGGGGTCGTGGTTGTTGATCGGCAGACCGGGCGCCATGTACCAGGTCTTGCCGGCGCTTTTCAGGAAGTCGAGGTTTGGGCTGTCCGGAACCGTGAATTGGTATTGGTTCTTTCCGGAGCGGTTCCAGCCCTTGCCAACCCATGCGACGGTCGATTCCAACGGTAGTTCTTGTCCCCGGTACTCGTTGAAGAGAGTGAACTGGTCGTTCTTCCAGTACGTCTTGGGAGCATCCACGTGCGCCCTGGTGGTCACGGTGCGTCCGTCGTCGGGACCCGCCCACGCGGGGGTCGACCCTAGCATCAGGGCGAGGGCGGCCATACAAGCCGTGACCCATTGCGTTCCTCGTGGCCACGGGTTTGTAGCCCGGGACGTTCGAGTCGAATCCTTCGCGCCCGAGGGCGGAGGAGTGAATCGTGGACCGGAGAAGCGGCTCCTGGCTGTGGGCATTGGTGTCCTCTCTCAGAAGGCGGGTGACTGCGACGAGACGGCCGAAGACCGTGCCCGGTCGCTTGTTGTCCGTGGCGAGCCCGATGTTGCGTTAGGGGAACGGCACGACCATAAGTCAAGATGCGAATGAGTTTTATTAATTATGTACTATAAAGTAGTCAACATTTCGACATGCTGTTCTCTGCCGCGGTGTCGCCCGTCGCATGGAAAGGACCTCGATGAATCGCACATCTTCAGTACACGACTGTGGCCAAAGCCGACGTTGGGGACGTCGCGTGACCGCCACCTCACTGGCTTCGCTCGCGCTCGCGGCAGGCCTCATTGCACAACCGCTGGCCGTGTCATCGGCCATCGCCGCAGACCTGCCCGAGGTCTGCTCGTCGAACCAGGCTCCCGCAGCCGAAGTCGTCCATGACGGCCACTTCGATTTCGGGGCGCGGTTGATGGATGGGACTCTCAAGAGCGCGGTCAAGGATGACCGGAGCCACCCTGCACAGTGGAAGATCGGGCAAAACCTCGTATTCGCTCTGGGAGACGCCGCGAAGAAGAAGATGCCTGCGGGTATGGAGGACATCGCACAACAGGGCTCGGAGGTTTACCTCATCGGAGCCAGCCAGGAAGCGAACGTGCCGTGGCTGGGGTGGAACACTCAGGACGCGGCACTGGTTGATCAGGGTGCCGGGGACGTGACGATGTCGCTGGATTCGGTCGACGGTCCAGGAGATCTGAGCGTCTTCCTGACCGGGAACTTCGGCAGTGGCGCAACTCCGGTGTTCTCGACCAAGGGACAGAATTCGTACACGGTCCCCCTCAACACCCACCAGCACGGTAACTGGGTCTTTACGAAGCCGGGGGACTACACCGCGACCGTGACTTTCACCGCGAAGCTCAAGACCGGTGAGCAGAAGACTTCTACGGGCAAACTGCGCTTCGCGGTCGGCGAAGCCGCCGTCGCCAATGCCCAGAAGAATCCCGGTGCCGGCGCTTACCCCGACGAGTGCTCGACCGGAGACGACAAGGCTGGCGGCAACAAAGCTGCGGCCCAGGATCCCAACAACCACCAGCAGGGCACCGGCGGTACGGACAGCGGTTCCTCGAAGGGAGGATCAGGCGCCACCGGGACGAACGCGGCAGACATCTCCGACAACCAAGCGCAGCAATCAAGTTCGGCCCGGGGGCAACTTGCCGAGACCGGACCGGTTGAAGACGCCATGATCGTCAACGCGCTCTACGGCGTGACGCTGCTACTCTGCGGCGGTCTCCTCGTGTGGGCACTGCGCGGCGGACGTCGGCGGGCGTGACCGGGCGCGGTCGCGTTCGCGCAGTCGTCGCGGTTCTGACCCTGGTGACGATCGGGGCGCTGAGCGGATGTTCGGTCGTTCCGGATGCAGTCGGCACCTCACCCGCCGGGAGCGAGCCGTTGCGTGTGGTCGCGACGACCCCCATTCTGGCCGACCTGGCCCAGAGGATCGGCGGAAACGAGGTCTGTGCGACATCACTGGTTCCGACGGGGGCGGATCCGCACTCCTACGAACCAGGTTTGAGGGACATTCGCGACATCGCGTACGCCGATCTGGCCCTCACCAACGGGATGTTGCTCGAACAACAGAAATTGCGTCGCACGGTGCAATCGAACCTCTCTGACAGCGCGAACGGAATCGTCCCCGTCGCCGAGAGGATCGAGAAGTACGGTGGGAGCTTGCGTCCGATGACGGAGGACCTCTCCCTGGACACGGTGTGGCTGGGGCTCAGGTCAGAAGGCGGGCGGCAGGACCCATCCGGAAGAAGCAACGAGCCTTCCGTGACGTTCCGAACTGACCGCATCAAGGGCGATGGGCATACGGCGGCGTTCGTCTCGGGGACGTTCGGTCGTGTCAGGAAGGTCGCTGACTCAGCGGCCGACGGAGCCCGCCGGCGTTCCGACGGGAACGTCACCGGCGACTTGGGATCAATCGACCTGCCTCCGGATGCCCACACTCACCTGTCCTGGGGATTCACCGAATCCGGCCTGCACGAGGTTGAGATCCGGGCCCAGGCCCCCGGCGTTGATGTTCCTCCGTCCACCGTGTACTTCGCGGTGGGCACGGACGCCCATGAAGCCGCTACGAGCATCGGGCCGCATACCCAGGTACTCGACGGTGGCCATGTGGACGTCACGGCGGATCTCACCAGAAGCCGCATGGTACTCCGTGCGGACACCGACCACGGGGCCAAGGAATACGACCCGTCTCAAACCGTGATCGCCGTTCCGGCCAAGGCTTTGCAGGAGTTGCCCGCGGGCGCTCAATACCGTTTCCTGGGTCGCCCGGGGGAGCAGGTCTATCTGTTGGCGCAGGCAGTCCTCGGCGAGCACGTTCACGGTGAGATCGACCCTCACTTCTGGCATTCGGTGCCCAATGTGAAGGCCGCCGCCGAGGTGATCCGGGACCAGATGATTGCCGCTGCACCTTCGCGGGCCAGTCTCTTCGAATCCAACACGCGTGACCTGCTGCGGAACCTTGACGATGTGGACCGGGAACTCCACACGGTCTATGACGCGATCCCGAAGCAACGGCGCAGTCTGATCACGACTCACGACGGCTACGGCTACCTCGCTGATACCTACGGGTTGAAAGTGGAAGGTTTCGTGGCCCCGGTCCCCGGCACCGAACCGGGTTTGCAACAACGTCGGCGCTTGTCCCGAGCCATCACAGACCTGCACATTCCAGCCGTGTTCGTGGACAAAGGAACCATGGGCCGCGGAAACGTTCTGCAACAGGTTGCCCGTGAGCAGGATGTCAAGGTCTGTGAGCTCTATTCGGACACCTTGGACAAGCAGGCGCCTCACTACGAAGACATGATGCGGGCTAACGCCACCACGATTTCCCGGTGCCTCGAACCCAGGGACCCGGGGAAGTCTGCCCACTGAACCGTTGAAAACAGAGAACATGAGAAAACACCACAAGACTGCGATACGGGTGCTTGCCCTGGCAATGTTGCTCGGCCCCGTCGGATTGGGCCTGCCGAGCGCATCGGCCTCCCCGTCTGCGGGAACCAACCAGTTCGTCGAAGACAAGGCACTCGAACAGAAACTGTCCACCGAAGAAAAGATCGGCCACGAGCGGACCGTGATCGATCACGGACACGTTGATATGGGGCCGAAATTTGTGGACGGAGCGTGGACGCTCATGATCCACGACGACCACAACCGTGAGCCCGTATGGCGGCGGCCGGGCGACGTCGTGCTCCGTGCCGGGGATACGTCCCGGCTGCCCACCCCAGACGATCCCCGTTATGACTTCGTGGGGACGCCAGCGGGACAGGACGTATACGTGATACCCCAGACCGAGGCCCGGGGCGTCGTCTGGCCGGGGTGGAACACTCAGGACCCGGAGGTACAGGACCGTCTGGGGACGGGAGCCAACCTGACTTTCGAGGGCGTGGAAGGTCCGGGCCGGTTCAGCCTGTACCTTGAGAACGGCAATTTTTCCGGTCCCCAGGTTCTCTGGACTTCCGACAAGGAGGAGCCACAGGACATCTGGGTTCCGACCAACACGCATACCCATGCCAATTGGGTTTTCACCTTACCCGGAACGTACTTCGTGACGGTCAGGGTCCACGGCAAACTCTCCGACGGGACGGAAGTATCCGATACTCAGCGGTTGCAGTTCGCGGTCGGCGATTCGACCGACCCTGACCAGGTGTTCAACAAGGCCGCCCTGCTGGGCGATCCCGCCCCGCCGAAGAACGAGGACCATCACGATCAGGATGCGAAGAACGAGGCGCAAGCCCTCTCGGCACCTGTGATCGTCTTGGCCGTCGTCCTCGTCGGGGGAGGCGTGCTGCTGTGGTGGGTCGTCCGGGATCGACGGGCCAAGAAGGCGGTGCTGAACCAGCAACGGAACGCGGGGAACACCCATGACCGATAACCGCTTGGAAATCTCCGGTCTCACCGTCTCACTGGGTGGTCGCATAGTCCTCGATTCGCTGGACTGGGAGGTCGAAGCCGGGGAATTCGTCGCGCTGATCGGCCCCAACGGAACCGGAAAGACCACCCTGCTCCGAACAATATTGGGTTTGGTCTCACCGGTGGCCGGGAAGATCACCGTCGGAAGCCACGCGCCAGCCCGTGCCCGTGCCGCATTGGGTTATGTGCCGCAGAAGCACCACTTCGCATGGGACTACCCGTTGACCGTCGAAGACGCCGTGATGATCGGACGGACCCGCAAGATCGGGTGGTTCCGTCGACCGAAAACCGCGGACTGGGCTGCGGTTCATGAAGCCCTGGAACGGGTAGGCCTGGTTGATCAGCGTCGTCGCTCCATCGGCGAGCTCTCGGGAGGACAGAGGCAACGGGTGCTCCTCGCACGGACGCTCGCAACCGACCCCCGGTTTCTGCTGCTCGACGAGCCCTTCACCGGAGTCGACGCCCCGACCCAGGACAAGCTCGGCCAGCTGTACACAGCGCTCGCCAGGGATGGGCTCGGCATCGTCATGAGCACCCATGATGTCCTGGGTGCCCTGACCGATTGCTCACGGATCTGCGGGCTGAGGGGACACATCGACCTGGATGCGCCGCCCTCGGAGCTCGACGCCGCCTCCCTCAACACATGGCTGCGCGGTCGTCCCCTGGCATCGTGTGGAATCACTCGTTCCGACGTACGGGAGCAACACTCATGATCACCCCGTGGGAGTTCGTGATCGACCTCTTCAACCCGAATCTGACGTTCTTATCGCGGGCCTTGGCGGCCGTCGTGATCTCCTCGATCGTGTGCGGCGTCGTCGGGTGCCACGTCGTGATGCGAGGAATGGTCTTCATTGGCGACGCCGTGGCCCACTCGGTGTTTCCCGGGCTCGCGGTGGCCTTTGTCGTTGGCGGGAACATGGTCCTCGGGGGATTGGTCGCCGGTGTGCTGACCGCGGTGCTCGTTGCCGTCTTCAGCCAGAATCGGCGGCTGAAGGAGGATTCGGTCATCGGTATTCTTTTTGCCGGCGCCTTTGCCTTGGGCATTGTGATCATCTCGCGGGCACCGGGGTACTCCGGCTCAGTCGAGGATTTTCTGTTCGGCTCGATCGTCGGGGTCTCCGACCACGACGTCATGATGGCAGCGGTCGCCGGTGCGGGACTGCTGCTGGTCCTGGCGCTTTTTCACAAGGAGATCGTGACGGTCAGCGTGGACAAGGAGACTGCCCGGGCGTTGGGGCTTCCGGTTTTGGGGCTGGATATCCTTCTGTCCGTGGTGGTGACCGTGAGCGTTGTCATCTCGTTGCAAACTATCGGCAACGTGCTGATTCTGGCACTCATCGTGATCCCTGCGGCGACGACGCGCCTACTCTGCCAGCGACTCGGTTCCATGCTCGTCCTCGCCCCCGCGTTCGGTACGGTCTGCGCCACGACAGGGTTATACATATCCTGGTCGATGAATCTTCCCGTCGGGGGAACCATAGTTCTGACGATGGTTGCCGGATTCTTTGTCAGCTGGGCGCTCGCGGGGCTTCGTGCCCGAGCCCGAGGAGCAGCCGTGAGCGCCTGAGACGCTGAGAACCCGAGCGCGAGTCATGCTGGTACGCGAATTTCTGGATACCTGGACGAGTCGGATGCACGCTTCGGCCCAAAGCAGGCGGCCTGACAGAGAACTCAAAAAGCCCTCACATCCTGTGGCAAATCACAGGATGTGAGGGCTTTTCGCTGAGCGGTGACGGAGGGATTTGAACCCTCGGTACGGGGTTACCGTACACGACATTTCGAGTGTCGCACCTTCGGCCGCTCGGACACGTCACCAACTTCGGTTACTTTACCGGCTCATCGGTGCCGACTCAACTTGAGAGGCTGTGCCTTCGGGCATCACGGTATCGTTTTGGTCACGTCCGACCTTCGCCCGACGATGTATCCGTCGACGATCTTCAGCGCCGCACGGGCTGCGTCCTGGGTGGTCCGCACCGACAGATTCATCTCTCGGTCCATGGCCAGCATGAAGGTTGAACCGAAGAGGGCGACGGCAATTGACCGGCTATCCGGATGTTCCTCGGTTTCATAGCTCTCGTCCAGGTCGTCCACCAGGTCCGTGACCCGGTCGATGATCACAGAACGCTGTTCTGCCAAGACTTCCGAGGCGCCTCCGTGAGGCCGCCACATCTCCGCGACAGCGAGGCGCGCGAAGCCAGGTTGTCCTTCCAGGAAGCGCAGCGAAGCGATGACGCCTCGAGCGATCCGATCCCGGGGGTCGGTGATTCCTTCGCCTGCGTCCTCGATGGTCTCCAGGACCAACTTGACGCCGTACCGCAACAAGCCGTCGACCATCGATTTCTTGGAACCGAAGTTGTAGTACACGGTCCCTTTCGATACCCCGGCCTTTGCGGCGACCTCCTCGACCGTCGTCGCGGTGGGTCCCTTTTCGCTCATGATCACCATCGCCGCTTCGAAGAGCTTGAGCTGGGTCCGGTTGGTACGCCCCGGGCGACGTCGGATCGGCCCCGGATTCTCTGCGAGGTTCTGGTTCTCGACGTTCGTCACAGTTCTACCTCCGGGTTGAGCTTTTTGAGGGTCCATGTGCGGTCCTTGACCGATCCGAGGAGTCCGATGAGTAATCCGACCACCAGATAGACCACGAGGATCAACACCAAGGAGGGAACAGAGCCCTCATTGACCCCGTAGGCGAGGCGGCGAACCCCAGTGATCGCGTAACCCATGGGCAATATGTGGTGCAGCCATTTCAAGGACTCGGGCAGGGTCTCGTACGGCATCATGCCTCCGGAGGTGACCAGTTGCACGATCAAAAGAATCAGAACCAGTAGCTTGCCCGGAGCGCCGAGCAGTGAGATCAGTCCCTGCCCCAATGCGCTGAAGGCGGTCGAGGTCAGCAGCAGGAACCAGAATACGAGCCAAGGGTGTTCCATCTGGAATCCGAGACCGAATTTCACGACGGCGAATAGAACCACCGTTTGGGCCAGGCCAACCACCGCGAACGGAACCCAGGAACCGAGGGCGACCCTGAAACTCGAAGTATTGGAGGCCAGAGCCCGGTCGTTACTGGCTCGGAGGAACTGACCGGCCATCAGGATGCCGATCCACAGGGCCAACACGATGAAGAACGGTCCCATACCCTCGCCGTAGTTGCGGGCGCTGGCCAAGGAGCTGTGATCGTCGGAGACCGGATCGGACATGACCGAAGCCAGGGAGGACTGTTCGTCCTTGTTCAGATTGGGGACCTGATCGGTACCGCTCTTGAGGCCATTCGTCAGATCTTGGGAACCTTTGGAGAGCTCGGACGAGCCATTCTGGAGTTGGCCGGCACCGTCGTCGAGCTGAGTCGATCCGTTCACTGCCTCACTGGTTCCGTCGGCAAGCTGCTGGGCTCCGTCACGGGCCTTGACCTGGTTGTCGTACAGCTGTTGCGAGCCATCGACCAAAGTTCCGGTCGAGCCAGCGAGTGTGCCCGTTCCGTCCTTGAGCTGTTGTGCCCCGTCGTTGACCTGGGAGGCCCCTGAAGCGAGTTCACCGGTCTTCTGGTCCAGGGTCGACGCGCCACCAGCCAATTCCTGCGCGGCATCATGGGCGCTCTTCGCACCGTCTGCGACTCCGGAGGCCCCGTCATTCAACTGCGAGATTCCTGTGGTGAGCTCGGAGATCTTCCCGGCCACCAATGAAGATCCGTCCGAGGCGCAACTTGAATCGCGCAATTTCTGCAGCGAGGCACCTGCGTCGGTGTTCTCCACTGAGTTGAGCCGATCGGTCGTGGCCTTGGAGACACGCGACTTGGTCTGCTCACCGGAGACCGAATCCACGACCTTTTTCGCCTGGTCCTGATCCAACACACCTTGGTCAACGAGCTGTTGTACCTGCTCCGAGGTGGCCGCGCCGACCTCTGAGACCACGGAATTGGATACGTCCTCTCCGAGGCGGCCGGAAGGATCGGAGGTATTGACTTCGGAGAGGTCCTTGCACATCGCAGTCAGGTCATTGCCGATGTCGTTGATTCCCGACTGCTGCACCTTCTGGTTGAGCGTCGTGACTCCTTGTGAGAGCTGGCCGGCGCCGTCCGAGAGCTTGGATGTGCCGTCGGCGAGTTGTGATGAGCCGGAAGAAAGCGACGACGTCCCGTCCTTGAGCTGCGACGAACCATCGGCCAACTGGGACGTTCCATCCGCCAGAGTCGTGGCGCCCCCGTTCAGCTGTTGGGCGCCGCTGTCTAGCTGCTTGGCTCCGTCGAGGGCCTCAGCATTGCCGTCGACCAGCTGGTTCTCACCGTCGAGCAGGGAATGCGAGCCGTCATTGAGCTGTACCGCGCCGCTGGCCAGTGACGAGGTGCCCTGTTTGAGCTGATCGACCGCCGAAGAAAGATTCACCGCACCGTCGGAAAGTCTCTTCGAACCGTCGGTCACCTCGGAAAGCTGACCATGGATATCGGTGAAGCTTGCCAGCATCTGTTGGGCGGTCTCGTCGCCGACTTCCTGAGCCACCTGGTCGCGAATCGTGGTGCCGGCCTTGGAGACGATATTGGTCAGCAGATAGTTGTTTGCGTCATTGGTGACGAACTCGAGGCCGGCTTTCTCAGGGTCCACTTTCCCCGGGGTTCCGTCCGCGCTGGGCTTGAACTCGGAGGTCGACAGGAGGCGCTGCGAGAAATCCTTCGGGATCACGATCGCGAAGTCAGTGTCGCCTTTCTCGACCTGCTTGACGGCTTCGTCTCGAGAAGAAACATCGTGCCAGTCGAAGTCCTTGGATTCATGGAGCTTGTCCACGACGGACTGGCCGGTGTTGACCGACGCGCCGTCCGGCCCCTGAGCTCCGGAGTCGTCCATGGCGATGGCGCCGCTGACGTGGTCAACCTTCCCGTAGGGGTCCCAGTTGGAGTACAGGTAGATGCCGCCGTAGAGCAGCGGGATGCACGCGAGTGCGACCATGACCAACTTGGGGAAGACCCCTCCGGTCATGCGCTTGAGCTCGGTGAGTGCGAGGCGAAGGGAAGTCACGCGTGCTCCTCCTGGGAGATCTGGGGGGTGAAGAGTTCATCAAGGCTCAGTCCCGACGGGATGTACGGTTCGGTCGAGGTCTCGCCGAGCGTTGCACGAAGTCCGTGCCACGAGTCGCTGATGTGCGGCACTACCGCGACGACGGCCCGTCGGTGGTTCTCGTCCCGGGCCAACCGGTGAAGACTGGGAAGCCACGTGTACGAATGGTTGGCGTGGCGAGACGGGGTGTCGAACACGAGAAGATCCGCCCGTTGGTCATGACGTGCCAAGGCGATCATGAGCTTGATTCTCTGATCGCCGGTCAGCTGCTCGTCCCAAAGGTTGTCCAGGTCCTCGAGGCCATTTTCGTGGAGCCAGCGTGAGGCGTTCGGGCGATGGAGAAACTTGTGGGGCATGTAGGAAAGCATCTCGGCTACGTAGTCGCGCACGCGCATATGATTTTCCATCTCATTGATGGCCGGGGAATCGATCAATGAGGAACTGCGGCGGAGCGTTTTTCGGGAGTCGCTTCCATCCCAAGAGACGCTCCCCGCATCTGGGCGCATTCGTCCGGTGAGCACCAAGGACAATGCGGAGCGCTGCAACTGGCTGTTTGCCTGAACCAGGATCAATTCGCCGATTTCCACGGTGAACGAGGTCGGTTCCACCAGTGGAGCATGGCGACCCTTCGCCTGAACGGCCTCGACTTCGAGCACGGGTTTATCTCCTCGTGTGGTGCGATGATGATGCGGATAGCCCCACGGGAAGCCAGCCTCAAAAGTGCGTGAACACTAGGTCATTGAACGGCAGGTGGACGGCTACGTTTTGACGACTCCCATCCTAGTTGTACTGACCGGTCAGTTCTAGTGAAAGCGGACTTAAATAAAGTGACACTATGCACTCGGAGTGCCCCGGTCGCCGAATCGTTGCCAGAGTCCCTAGGCCAGGCGCTTTTCGGAGAAGAAATCTTGCAGCAGCTGGGCACATTCCTCCGCCCTGACTTCTGGAAAGACCTCGACCCAGTGGTTGAGTCGGCGCTCGCGGAGAATGTCGAAGACGGACCCTGCGGCCCCGGCCTTGTCGTCCCAGGCGCCCATGACCACGCGGGGGATCCGAGAGAGGAGGACCGCGCCGGCGCACATCGAACACGGTTCCAACGTAACGACGAGCGTGCAGTCGTCCAGGCGCCATCGTCCCAACTGGGCTGCCGCCTCGCGGATGGCGAGCACTTCCGCATGGGCTACGGGGTCGGCGTCGGCCTCGCGTCGGTTTCGACCCCTGCCCACGACGCTTCCTGTGGAATCCATGACCACGGCCCCTATGGGTACATCGCCGCTGGCGTGAGTCGCCCTCGCTTCGGCCAGTGCGAGCCCCATCCACGCGTTGTGGAGATTCGAGAAGTGCTTCATGCATCCATTGTCTGCTGTAGTTTGGACCCATGCGAGTCAAGATTCTGGACCACCCCTTGGTCAGCCATAAGATCACCGTGTTGAGGGACCGAGAAACCTCGTCCCCGCAGTTCCGTCAACTCGTCGATGAACTCGTCACTCTTCTGGCCTACGAGGCCACGCGCAATATCCGTGTGGAGCCCAAAACCGTTCAGACTCCAGTCTCCGAAGCGCAGGGTGTCGTTATTTCTCGTCCGCGACCCCTCGTCGTCCCCATTCTCCGCGCCGGCTTGGGAATGCTGGACGGGATGACACGATTGATCCCGACGGCGGAAGTAGGCTTCCTTGGTATGGCTCGCCACGAGGAGACCCTCGACATTGTGACCTACGCCGAGCGCTTGCCGGACGATCTCACGGGGCGTCAGGTTTATGTTCTCGACCCGATGCTTGCGACCGGCGGAACTCTGATCGAGTCCATTAAATTCTTGCGCGAGAGGGGAGCCGACCACATTACGTGTCTCTGCATCCTGGCTGCGCCCGAAGGTATCGAAGCCTTGGGTGAGGGCGTTGAACAGTTGGACAATATCGATCTGTTCCTGGCTGCGCAGGATGAGCGATTGAACGAGAAATCGTACATCGTGCCGGGACTGGGTGATGCCGGGGACCGGCTGTACGGTGTCGTTGACTAAAGGCCGAATCGGCCCCTGTGACAAATACCACGCACCATAACTTTCCCGATAAAGTTCACCGCCCGCATGTGCTGTCCGAAGTCCCGGCCCCGGAGAAGCTGGCTGGGTGTGGATGCGCGTGCGGGCGTTCGCATCATGGAACCATCTCGCGCGGTGAGTGGGTGACATGCTGAAGAGGCGAGTCGCGTACTCGTCAGTTTTGTCAAGACAAATCCGCTTGTTCCTGGGCAAAACCTGGATAAGCCGTGAGGCGGGAAAAATATGCGCCGCCGATCCCTTGACAATTCATATTTTCCGTGAAACCGGGATACTGAGGGCTCATGTCTGCCCGGGTTTGCGGGTTATCCTGCGATGACAAAGGCGCCGCATTGTGGCGGGAGGCTAAATGCAGTATGCATAACCTGAACGTTACAATGCATATTTGAGACATATTGTCTCACAGTTCGGACGGTTCAACAGATTGTTACTTGCGGGAAGTTGAGAACGGGTGGAGCATGGAGTGGAAGGTCTGATCACTCCATTGGGGAAATCCGCTCGGGTCTCTTCGATCGGTGTCGGTCCGTAGGTCGTGGGCACAACCGCGACCGTCATCAATCATTCCAACGGCATATGCCGTGCGAGGTCCGAATTGTAGAAGGACGGCGATCTAATGTCAGGCGCACCCGGATACGTGCACATTTCCCAGCGCAATCGTGCGAACGGCGCTACTCCGATGCGGCCCGGAGGTATGACCGGCCGCGGAGCCATCGGCGAACCCACTGACTACCGGTCCTTGCGTGCGATGAACCCTTCCGTGCCGAGTCATGAAGCCGAAAACGGCGCATCCATCCGCCCCGTGACGGCCGACAACGAGGCTCGTGGGTTCGTGCTGTATGTCGGGCTCAATGAGGACGTAGCGGCCCAGAACGGCACCTCCCTGGTCCGCATGGTCCAGGACATCCGCGCCTACGCGCAGACCTTGGTCCCGCAGGCCGAGTCATATGCTGCTGTTGCGATCGCCCCCGCGGGCGCCGAGGGCTCCGACCTCGATGTGGTTCGGGACGCGTTGGGCGACCCAACCGCTCCCAAGAGCCATGCTGAAGGCGTGCAGAATGGCCACCCTTCCGCGGCGGAGACCAAGCCGAGTCAGCCCGCCGGTGTGCTCATTGACTTGTCCCGCCGGGAGGTGTTCCTGGACGGCGAGGTGCTGAACTTGACGTACAAGGAGTTCGAGCTGTTGAACTACTTGGTCGAGAACTCGAGCCGCACCGCTGGTCGCGAAGAGCTGCTCGAATCCTTGTGGCGCGATGCGGACGAGACTCCGAACGAGCGCACGATCGACGTTCACATCAGGCGCCTGCGTTCAAAGCTGGGGCGGCTCTCCAACACGGTCCGCACGGTTCGTGGTCAGGGCTATCGTTTCTACGAGCACCCCGAGGTCGTCGTATGGGCCGCACCGGAGTATTCCATCTGACCATCCAGTTACTGTGATTCCGGGCGAGGCCTTTGGGCCCCGCCCGGTTTTTTGCGCCCAAGGATGTACGCGTGCGAGGTCGACGTCGATCCTGTGTGCCAGTTTGTAGACTTGCCCCATGAGTTCGCTGATCGATCCGCATTCCCAAGCCAAGACCCTGATGATCATGCGTCATGCCGAGGCAGACATGCCCTGGGGAACCAGCGACTTCGACCGCCCGCTCACGCCGAACGGACATGCCGATGCTCCGCGGGTCGGTCGGTGGATGGTCGATAACGGTGTCGTGCCCGAGATGATCGTCACCTCTTCCGCGTTGCGAACCCGCCAGACGTGCACGTGGATATGCGACGAGCTGGGGGACAAGGCGCCAACGGCGAGCCTCGAGGATCGCTTGTACAACGCGCCGACTCCGGAGTTGCTCGCGGCCATCGGCCGGACCCCAGATACGGTGAACTCCCTCTTGGTCATTGCTCATTATCCTGCTGTGCAGGACGCCGTGCTGTCCTTGGCCTCCCGGGACTCGGACTACGAAGCCATGATGGACGTCTCGTCGAATTTTCCACCCGCTGGCCTCGCTGTGCTGAGCTCTCAGAAACCGTGGGCCGCGCTTGATGGGGCGGACGCCATATTGCGCACATTCATCGAGCGTTGATATCTTCCTCGTGAGGTCTCCACCCAGGCCTGCGGACGAGGGAGCAGTACCCGCACCACGACAAGACTGACTCGAAGGAGGAGAACTGTCGTGGCATGGATCGTTTTGATCGTCTCCGGCGCGCTGGAGATGGTATGGGCTGCGGCCCTGTCCGCATCGCACGGGTTGCGACGTTGGAAGCCGGCCCTTGTCTTTGTCGTCGCCATGGTTGTGAGCCTTGCAGGCCTCGCATTCGCCATGAAATCCATCCCCGTGGGCACGGCCTACGCCGTTTGGGTCGGCATTGGCGCTACGTTGACCTTGATCTGGGGTTTCATGACCCGGCAAGAACGAGCGACTTTTGGTCGTCTCTCATTGCTCGGTTTGCTCATTATTTCCCTCATCGGACTGAAGGTGGCGAGCTAAACATGGCCTGGATCGTATTACTCGTCAGTGCGGCGCTCGAAGCCGTGTGGGCAACAGCCCTGGGGGCATCACACGGATTCACCCATCCCCCAGCAACAATCGTCTTCGTGCTCGCCCTCATCGGAAGCATGGGCGGTCTTGGCTGGGCCGTCAAGAGCATCCCCATCAGCACCGCGTACGCCATTTGGACCGGAATCGGTGCCGCACTCACCGTCGTCTACGGCATGATGACAGGGGCCGAATCGGTTTCCGTTCTCAAAATACTCTGCATTCTCGGGATCGTCGGGGCCACGGTAGGCCTGAAACTCATGCCGTCCAGGCCGGAAAGGAACAAATCCGCCGGCAGCAACGAGACAGTTGGCCACGGCTCCGACTGAGGCCGGTGCACGACCTCCGAGCGACGATGAAAGCTCTTGGACCGCGAATCTTCGCGGTCCAAGAGCTTTCATTCTTCCGACCAGAGCGGAACCGGGATCCGACGTCGGCATGTCGCTGCCGCGTCGGAGCAATGAGCATCACGAGAACCCTCGACCTTTCGAGTCCTGGCTTTCCAGGAACCTGAGAGCATCACGTTCGGTATGGGGCCTATTATGCGTCGATAGGGGCCAGTGCCCCGTCGAGAGGCGGCTCTCTGAGGTGTGAACCCTTCACACTCCGCTGCTGCCGGGTTCCTGATGGCCCGCCCGATAGTTTATTCAATCTGTGTAATGGCCGGCGGCGCGGTCGGTGTACTAATGAGAACCATGTCAGAATTGGTGGATGGAAATTGCGGTCACTCATTCTGCCCTCGCGTGTTTTTTCTTCCTCCTCTATGCGTGGGGGCGGCGTCGAGACCCTCGGATGATACGCAATGGGGTTTTCTTGACCATTGGTGTAGGCGTTTGCATTCTGCTTGGGCTGACCTTGTTGGCGAGGGTCGAGTCGGTGGCATGGCCGGTCGTCGTCACAATGTTTGTCGTGACGCCGATTGCTTTGGTGATTCTGTCGATCGCTTTGATTGCAAACGGCGTCGTGATGCTGAGATACGAGGGGAGGAGACTGGGAAACCTGCTTTCGCTGTTTGCAGGATTGTTAATGCTGGTTCTGCCTATACTCCTCTGGGTATTATTCGGCTGGAGTCGAATCCCTTATCCTCTAAGTATTTACGCCGTGGCCCTGGGCGTCCTGATCACTCTTTTGGCCACATACTTCAGTGTTGCTTTTGTCTCTTTTGCGGTCTACTCGGTTGTGTATGGTCGAATGTCGCGAAAGCTGCATCCTTCTGCGATTGTTGTGCTCGGTTCAGGGCTGATCAATGGGGCGGTCCCTCCGTTGCTGCGTAGCCGCCTGGACCGGGCGCTTGAGATCTATCGTCTGGGTGCAGACCGGGATGCACGTCCGATTTTGGTGCCGTCTGGTGGACAGGGCGGCGACGAGTCGCGGCCGGAGGGGCAGGCAATGGCTGAGTACCTGGTAGAGCACGGCGCTGATCCGGATGATGTGTACCCCGAGGAGAAGTCGCGCAACACGTGGGAGAACATCCGGTTTTCGACATCGATCATTTCCAATGCGGGGCGGATGCAGGATTGTGTGGTGGTGACCAATAACTATCACGTCTTGAGAGCCGCGAGTTTGACTCGTCGGGCCGGAATTGAAGCCGCCGTTGTGGGCGCCCCGACAGCTCGTTATTTTATTCCGAGCGCTTTTATCCGTGAGTTCGTCGCAATTGTCGAACAGCATCGGTGGCTCAATTGTATTGCCTGCTTGCCCTTGGTCGTCGTCACTGTATTGGCTCTCTGGGAATCGCTCCAGCAGCGGTAGGCATTCATGAGGACGGGATTCTGCCTCGATGACTCCGAGCGGGGCGTTAAGGTGGGTCCGGTCCGTAGTCGGATGGCGCCCCATGGTGTTGTCGTGGGTGCGGCGTATCGAGATGATCCGAGTACCGGCCCTGGTCCTGACTGCTCGCTTGTTCTGGATGCCTCGATACTGCTTCTGGTGGCCCATGACCCTCGTCTCATCCCTCGGGTCCATGCCAGCTGCTCGGGGCAACGGCCCGAAGAGGACGCCAGAGACCGTGATCGGTTCGTTGTTGAGTCAAGGGCCCTGGGATAAAGAAAGCTCCCGGGGTCCTTGATGTTTCAAGAGCCCCGGGAGCTACATGGCGGAGACGGGGGGATTTGAACCCCCGGTCGAGTTTAACCCCGACCCTTCATTAGCAGTGAAGTCCATTCGGCCGCTCTGGCACGTCTCCACGTGAACACGGCTCAACTCGTGATAAACGAATATCGCCGTCGAACAGCCTTAACAGCGTACCGATAAACGCACGTCATGGTCAAAACCGAAGCTCCGGGGTCGGGGCACTACTCTTGGAAGCATGGGAAGAACGCAACGCATCGTGGTAATTGGGGCTGGTCCGCGAGGGCTGTCGACCGTTGAGAGATTGGCCGCTCACGCGGCAAGCCGATCCGACAAGAACGTTGAGGTCCACCTGGTGGACCCTTTCCCTCCGGGCCCGGGGCACGTGTGGCGCACAGACCAGTCGAGACTCTTTCTGATGAACACCCCGTCGTTTTTCCCGACGGTCGTTCCCACGGACGCCACGGTCACATCCGTTCCTTCCGACGGATCCTATCCGCACCCCATTTCTGCGGTCCGGGGCCTCAGCTTCGAGGCGTGGCGAGCCCGGGTCACCGCCGATCCCTCTTTTCCGATCATCGGACTCTCCGACGGAGACTTGGCCGAGGTCCATGCTCTGACACGCGAAGGATTCCCGTCTCGGAAGCTCTACGGCACTTATCTTTCTGATATTTTTGCTCGCCTCCGGGCCGGATTGCCGAAAACCATGAGCTTGAACTATCACCCCCAGGAAGCCGTGCGTATCGCCTATGGGGAGCAAAATACGGGACGGCCTTATCTCGTCGAACTGGGCGACGGCGTCGTTTTGTCAGCTCATTGCGTCGTACTGGCACTCGGGCACACCGATGCCAAATTGCGTGATGACCAGCAGGACCTCATGGAATTCGCCGCGAGCAGGCGATTGCACTATTGGCCGCCTGCCATTCCGGCCGACGTTCGGTGGGGCTCTCTCCCGGAAGGGGAGGAAGTCCTGATCCGTGGTATGGGGCTGAACTTCCATGACGTGCTCGCTCAGCTGACCGAAGGGCGCGGAGGATCATTCGAGGTCGACGGGGACCATCCGCATCGCCTCACATACCAACCGAGCGGCCGTGAGCCCAAGATCTGGGCCGGGTCCCGCCGTGGGACTCCTTACCGGGCCAAAGCCGTCCTGGATTCCTACTATCCGCGCTCCACGCAAAACAAGTTCTTCACCAGAGACTATGTGGACAGGACCCAACAAAGGGCACGGTCCGAGGGGAGGGAAATCGACTTCGAGGTCGACTACTGGCCGCTGATTCGCAGGGACGCCCAATGGAATTACTACCGAACCCTTATCCGCACCGATCCCGAGGCGATCCACGGCGACCCAGCCGAATTTCTCGCCCAAGTCGAGGCGATCTTGTCGGACACCGAGCACAGCTCGTGGTGGAGCCGTCTGGACCGCTTGGTCACGGACCGGGTGGCCCCGAACCTGATTTTGACTCCGGAGCGCCTTTCGAGGCCGTTCGAGGGGCAGAGCTTCGACTCTCACGAGGAATATGCCGCGGCCGTGGTCCATTTCTTGGACCGCGACGTCGCCGCCTCCTTCTTGGGTGAAGACAGTCCTATCAAAATGGCTATTGGGTCGATGAATCAGGCACGCGCCATAGTCAAATACGCCGTCCAGGACCATGGAATTTCTGATGAGTCGTGGATCCGTGGGCTCGAACGCAAATTCGGTGGATTGGTCGAGGGCCTCGCTTCCGGTCCGCCAGTGCTCAGAATCCAACAGATGGCGGCGTTGGCACGGGCCGGCGTCGTACGTTTTCTCGGGCCGGACCCTGTTTTCGGCGCTGACGAGAACGCTGGATGTTTCATTGCCTCATCCCCTTGGGTGCGAGGCGAACCGGTCCACTCCGATTGGCTTGTCGAGGCCCTGGCGCCGGCCAACGACGTTCGGGTGAGCACGTCGCCTTTGCTCGGGCACCTCTTCGAGGACGGGTTTGCACGTCCGTGGCAACTGCACCTGGCCGATTCCCCGGCCCCGGTGCCTTCGAAAGGCCTGGAGGTCACGGAATCACCTCACCGACTCGTCCGAGCTTCCGGCGAGCCCGAAGCCGGAATCTTCGTTCTGGGGCTGCAACTGTCTTCGACGCAATGGGGGACTGCTATTGCGGCGGAGGCGGACGCAGAACTCAGATTCGGTTCGAGTACCGTTTCTGACTCCAATGAGGTAGCCAGGTCAGTCTTGGGGTAGGCAAACCCGTGACCGGCCCTGGGCCGGGTTTTGTGGGAGCAGTCAGGCTTCGCAAGATTTCGGTGACCATCATTACGTCGCTGGTCGGAGCCTGAGAGCCTCCCGCAGGTTCACCCGTTACCGCCAGGGCGTCGGCATCGCGAACATCACCGGTCGGCCAAACGCTGGAGCCACCGTTGAAGGCCGTGTCCGGAACGGGACTGCCGTCTTTCATCAGCCGGACCTGATACTGCCTGCCGTGTCCTGGATCGGTGAAATTCGAACCGACAAACAGTGCGGCGGTTCTTCTTCGGGAAGCAACCAGCCTCGCGGAGGCCCTGACCTTACTCACGTATGGGGCGGCCTCATCCGGATCGGTCAAAAGTTCGTCCTGTCGTTGCTGCTGTTGCTGATTTCGAAGCACCGATTCGCGGTGGCTGAAGTCTACGGCCACTTGGGGTGACGCCCCATTGCCCCCTGATCACCTGCGACGGTTACGACGCCTCGTCCGGCCTCTTCGACGACAATGACGTGGTCCATGCGAGTCTGGACAACCAAAATAAGTCGAGCAGGAGATAAGCAGACCGAAGATACGTTCGGTATCCGCAGTCTTTCTTGGCTCTGCTTGGACCAGCTGAAGTCTCCATGGCTCAGTCATTTCAGCTTCTCTTCCGCGAATCCCTGAAGACCCCGGGCAGTCAGTTCGCGTCCTTAGCTAGGCCGATCGTCGCTTTGCCGAAGGGCAATCCTTCCTGACTGGCCGGTTGCTTGTTCACGTGCACCACGCAGGTATGTATCTGCTCGGCGAGCCGTCCGCCCCGTTCCAGAAAGTCCAAACTTCGAAGGCCCCTTTCGGGCCGGTGACCCAAGTGACACTATGGGAACAGGCCTTGTGCCCGCGAACAGAGCGCAACGGTCAATGGCTGTAACGACAGCCTGCTCAACACTGCACCCATGAGGAGGCATTTCATGAGCACCAATGTCCGACGGGATAGCTTTTCCGACATCGCCGAACTCGCCGCGCAGCTACGCGTGGATTCGATCCGCTCGAGCACCGCAGCAGGCTCCGGCCATACCACCTCGTCGATGTCAGCGGCAGACGTTCTTGCCGTTCTCATCAGCCGGCATCTGCGCTACGACTGGAAGAACCCCAAGAGCTCGTACAACGATCACCTGATCTACTCCAAGGGCCACGCATCGCCGCTCGTCTATTCGGTTCTCAAGGCCGCAGGCCGGATATCCGATGATGAGATGGTGACCGGATACAGGCAGTTCGGGCAGCGGCTTCAGGGCCACCCGACGCCGGAGTTGCCGTGGATCGACGTGGCAACAGGTTCACTCGGACAAGGACTGCCGGACGGCGTCGGCATTGCCCTCGCCGGGAAATACCTGGACAAACTCCCTTACACCACTTGGGTATTGTGCGGGGACAGCGAAATGGCAGAGGGCTCCATATGGGAAGCACTCGACAAGGCCTCCTACTACGAGCTGGACAACCTGGTCGTCGTCGTCGACGTCAACAGGCTCGGCCAGACTGGCCCCACCGAGCACGGGTGGGACATCGAGACTTATATGCGCCGGGCCGAATCCTTCGGAGCTGCGGCAGTGAAAATCGACGGCCATGACCTGCATTCGATCGATGATGCTCTTGCCGCTGCCGGCACAGGTGGTGGCCGGCCGACCGTGATCCTCGCCCAGACGATCAAGGGCAAGGGATTCTCCGAAATCGAGGACAAGGACGATTGGCATGGAAAGCCGTTGCCCGAGGACGCGGCGG
Source organism: Rothia uropygialis (assembly GCF_004137765.1). GTDB lineage: Bacteria > Actinomycetota > Actinomycetes > Actinomycetales > Micrococcaceae > Rothia. Next base: position 65,991 of record NZ_NOIS01000001.1, read on the forward strand.
AGAGAGCGATCAGCGAACTGGGCGGTGAACGTGACCTCCGAGTGCTCGGTCTTGCCCCTGAGGAGACCGGTGAACCTCAGCGATCCGAAAAGACGCAGGTCCAGTTGCCGTCCTACGAAATCGGTGACAAGGTCGCGACCCGTCAGGCGTATAGCGACGCACTCGTAGCACTCGGCCACAGCGACCCTGGGGTGGTCGCCCTTGACGCGGAGGTCGGAAACTCGACTCACACCGACGACTTCGAGGAAGCCTTCCCCGAGCGCTACTTCCAAATGTTCATTGCCGAGCAACAGCTCATTGCCGCCGCAACCGGCCTGAACGTCCGTGGTTACAAGGCCTACGCATCGACCTACGCCGCATTCCTGACCCGAGCTTTCGATTTCATTCGTATGGCCGCGATCTCCGGTGCGGACCTGCGCATCGCAGGGTCGCATGCGGGGATCGAGATCGGTCCGGACGGCCCTTCCCAAATGGGCGTCGAAGACCTCGCGATGTTTCGCTCCGTGCACGGTTCGACGGTCGTCTACCCCAGCGACGCCGTCAGCGCGGCCGCCCTGAGCGCGGAGATAGCGGACCGTTCGGGAATCAGTTATCTGCGTGCAACCCGCGGCACATTGCCCGTGATCTACTCCGAAGCCGAGAAGTTCCCCATCGGCGGTGCGAAGACATTGCGAGCCGGCGACGATGACGAGGTAACTCTCATCGGGGCCGGAATCACGCTTCACGAGTGTCTCGCCGCGGCCGACACCTTGAGCGAGAAGGGAATTTCCGCTCGGGTTGTCGATTGCTACTCGGTCAAACCCCTGGACGCAGATGCCCTCCGAGGAGCCGTGAAGGCCGCGGGCGGAAATGTCGTGATCGCTGAAGATCACCATCCAGAAGGCGGCCTCGGTGAGGCGGTCGTCTCCGTGCTTGCCGGACAGGTCTCTCCTCTGCACGTCACGCATCTCGCGGTCGAAGGCATGCCGGGATCCGGCACCAGCTCCGAGCTGCTCGATTGGGCGGGAATCGATTCCCAACACATTGTCGAGGCAGCAGAACAACAAGTGACCAACGGAGGTTCATCGACAATCTGATCTGGTTCTGAAGTGGTACCCGCGAGAGTCGGTCCGGGGAACGAAGGCCTGGCCCCGCAGCAATTCTCCGCCCGGCGTTTGAAAGGTGACGTGATGTCTACATTTGAGTATTCGGCTTCAGAGAGCCCAGTGATTGCACGCAAGGTCCCCCGGTCCCGGGGCAGGATTGTGGTCGATTGGCTCACGTCCACGGACCACAAGACCATCGGATACATGTACCTGATTGCGTCCTTCACGTTCTTCCTGCTGGCAGGGATCATGGCGTTGGTCATGCGTCTTGAGCTGTTCGAGCCCGGGATGCAGATCCTAGAAACTAAGGATCAGTTCAACCAGTTGTTCACGATGCACGGCACCCTGATGATGCTGATGTTTGGCACCCCGTTGTTCATCGGCTTCGCCAACGTGATCGTACCCTTGCAGATCGGTTCCCCCGATGTTGCTTTTCCACGGCTCAATGCTTTGGCGTTCTGGTTCTTCCTCTTCGGTTCCCTCGTCGCACTTGCCGGGTTCATCACCCCACAGGGCGCGGCATCCTTCGGTTGGTTTGCCTACACGCCACTAAGCTCATCAACGTACAGCCCGAGTATCGGTGGTGACCTGTGGGTCTTCGGTCTTGCGTTGCAGGGCTTCGGCACCATCATGGGCGGCGTCAACTTCATCACGACGATTCTGTGTATGCGCGCACCCGGACTGACCATGTGGCGGGTTCCGTTGTTTACTTGGACGACATTGATCAACGCCATCCTCATTATTATGGCTTTCCCTCCTTTGGCAGCTGCGCTCTTTGCACTCGGCATGGATCGCAGGCTGGGGGGCCACATTTTCGATCCCGAAAATGGTGGTGCGATCCTGTGGCAGCACCTCTTCTGGTTCTTCGGCCACCCCGAGGTCTATATCCTGGTCCTGCCCATGTTCGGCATCGCATCCGAAATCATCCCGGTATTCTCACGCAAACCGATCTTCGGGTACAAGGGACTCGTCTTCGCGACGATCGCGATCGGTGCGTTGTCCGTGACTGTGTGGGCCCACCACATGTACGTCACCGGTTCGGTGATGCTTCCATTCTTCGCGTTCATGTCCATGATGATCGCGGTTCCGACCGGTGTGAAGTTCTTCAACTGGATCGGGACGATGTGGCAGGGATCCATTACCTTCGAGACGCCAATGTTGTGGGTCTTCGGATTCCTGTTGACCTTCTTGTTCGGCGGCATCACCGGGATCATCCTGGCTACCCCTCCGCTGGACTTCCACTTGTCCGATACCTATTTCATCGTCGCGCACTTCCACTACACAGCGTTCGGGACGGTCGTGTTCTGCATGTTCGGTGGTCTCTACTTCTGGTGGCCCAAGTTCACCGGCAAGATGCTCAACGAACGACTGGGCAAAATCCACTTCTGGATGCTGTTCATCGGCTTCCACACGACCTTCCTGATCCAGCACTGGCTGGGTGTGGACGGAATGCCGCGTCGTTATGCTGACTACATGCCAGAGGACGGTTTCACCTGGATGCACCAGTTCTCGACCGTCGGCGCCATGATTCTGGCGGTGTCGATGCTGCCGTTCTTCTGGAATGTCTACATCACGACCCGCAACGGCAAGAAGGTTGAAGTCGATGACCCGTGGGGCTTTGGAAGCTCCCTGGAATGGTCGACATCCTGCCCGCCGCCACGTCACAACTTCACGGCCCTGCCGCGAATCCGCTCGGAACGGCCTGCACTGGATCTGCACCATCCCGAGTTGTCCACCAACCACGACGTCGCGTCGGCCGCCCGCAGAGCGGCTGATCGCGTCAACAACTGACAAGATAGTGGGTGGACGACTGACGGAAGCTGAGGCTGCTCCGGCCGGAAAGTAGGGGATACACACAATGGTTGTGGCGACGGATATCTGGACCTTGGGACCGGACTCGAATTTTGCGCTGACATCGAGCCTGCTTCTGACCTCGTTCGTTCTGTCGAGCATCATCGGCTTCGAACGTCAGCTTCGCCAGAAGCAGGCCGGCCTGCGCACCCTCATCCTCGTGGGGACAGGATCCGGGTTGTTCACGATCGTCTCGGGTTATGGGTTCGGGACCTTGCTCGGCTCCGACATCGTACTCGACCCTTCGAGGATCGCTGCGCAGATCGCCTCCGGAATAGGCTTCCTCGGTGCGGGAGTGATCTTCACCCGCAAGAATTTTGTGCGCGGGCTGACCACGGCCGCGTCGATTTGGGTCACGGCCGCCGTGGGCATGGCCGCGGGGGCGGGACTGCCGTGGATCGCAATCGAAGGTACGATCCTGTACCTGATCGCCACAACCGTCCTCATGCCCATCGTGACAAGGCTTCCCGGGGCGTCGGACCGGAACGTTCTCCGGCTCACTTACATCGATGGACACGGAATCCTGAGGGATATCTTGTCCGAAGCGACGTCGATGGGCTATACGGCGCAGATCGAGTCGACCGAGAGAGTCGGAGACAAAGTAGTGTTGCGCGCGAGATTTCGGGGACGCCCGCCACTGCGTTCTCTCGTCGCCACTTTGACGGAGCTTTCAGGAGTGGTCAGCGTCAGGATTTCACAGGACACGGAGGGCGGGCCCAATGACGAGGATTAGAGTTCTCAGACCCAGGAAGAACTAGCGGTGGCCGTTGCCGAAAGCCGGCAACGGCCACCCGAGAATCCGTTGTATTTGCCCCGAAGATTCCGTTTAGACGGAACCGCTCGTGGTCTCGAACCGCTCCCACACGCGATGCTTGCCCAGCAAGTCGGTAATTCCTTTCAACACCTCGTCAGGGCCTGAGCCCGTGACGATGCCCGGATCGTCGAGCGAATATCCGGCGCCGCGCAGGGCATTCGCCCCGGGTCCCCAAGCGCCGATCGCCTTGCCATGCCTCCATGACTCGTCGAGCAGCAGATCCACGCGAGGATCGAGGCCGGAGCCGGTTCGGACTCCGGTTTTGGCATCCTGACGTTCGGAGTCCGCCGCTTTCTTGGACGGTGCACCCGCCAGGATGATCGCGTCGAATTCCACGGAGCGGACGGTCGTGAGAGTTTTGGTGACGGGTACGCCGAAGACTTCGCCGCCGCGGGTGGACACGATGTTCGGGACCATGGAGGATTCGACGATGCTCTCATGGAGGCCAGCCAATCCTTCCGGAGCGTCTTGAGGATCCACGATAATGCCGATGACCCGACCGTTCACGGGCCATGTGCCCCTGATCTGCGACAAGGCAGGGCTGCGGTCGTCGCCGGTTTGCGCAAGCCCGTGGGCATCAGGCGTGGGCAGGCCCAGGCTGTCCGCTACTTGCTGACACAGCGACTTGTCGATCCGGGCGAGATTCTGCACCTGACGCTTCTGGATTGCCGTTTCGTAGCATTTTCCGAGCTCGAATGAATAGGCACCTACGACGTGGTCCTTTTCGATGTCGGTCAAACTATTCCAAAACAGTCTGACCTGACTGAAGTGGTCGTCGAAGCTCGCGGGAGCTGCGCGGGTCTTGACCGACTCGGCAACGGTAACGGGCAGGTCCGTGAAGGCCCCATCGGCTTCCGTTGCGGCAAATGGATTATTGCCGTCCAAGGAATTCGGCTTGTAGGGCGCGACGCCGGTATGGTCGGCCTGCTGCCCGTACCCGTCTCGGAACATGTCGTTGACGGGGGCATGCGGTCGGTTGATGGGCAATTGATTGAAGTTCGGCCCGCCGAGGCGGGTCAGCTGCGTGTCAATGTATGAGAACAGACGCCCCTGCAACAAAGGGTCGTCGGTGACGTCGATGCCTGGCGGCAGATGACCGGGGTGGAATGCGACCTGTTCGGTCTCCTCGAAATAATTGCGCGGGTTGGAATTGAGGACCATCCGGCCGATGAGCTGAACCGGCACCTTTTCTTCCGGGACGATCTTGGTGGGGTCGAGGAGGTCAATTCCTTCATACATCTGTTCGACAGTGTCCTCGAAGACCTGAATTCCCAGTTCCCATTCCGGATAGGCGCCGGGCTCGATGGCGTCGGCTAAGTCTCTGCGGTGGAAGTCGGGATCCATGCCCCCGGTGATCTGGGCTTCTTCCCACGTCATGGAATGAACACCCAGCTTGGGCTTCCAATGGAATTTCACCAGGCACGTCTCTGCCGACGCATTCTGCAGCCGGAACGTGTGGATCCCAAAGCCCTCCATCATTCGGTACGAACGAGGGATCCCACGGTCGGACATGTTCCACATCGTGTGATGTTGTGCTTCGGTGTGCAAGGAGACGAAGTCCCAGAACGTGTCGTGGGCGCTCTGCGCCTGCGGGATCTCACGGTCCGGGTGAGGTTTGCCCGCGTGGATGACATCCGGGAACTTGATGGCATCCTGGATGAAGAACACCGGGATGTTGTTTCCCACCAGGTCGAAGGTGCCTTCTTCGGTGTAAAACTTGGTCGCGAAACCGCGAGTGTCCCGCACCGAGTCGGCGGACCCCCGGGATCCCAGGACCGTTGAGAACCGCACGAATACCGGTGTCCTCTTGCCCTGAGCCAGGAACCCTGCCCTGGTGACCGATTCCGCATTGCCGTAAGCCTCGAAGAACCCGTGGGCGCCGGCACCACGGGCGTGGACCACTCGTTCCGGTACACGTTCGTGATCGAAGTGCGTGATCTTTTCTCTGAAGTGGTGATCCTGAAGCAGGGTCGGGCCGCGTTCTCCGGCCTTGAGCGAGTGATCGGTGTCCTGCAGTCGGGAGCCTGCGGACGTCGTCAGGAATGAACCGTGCTGAGCAATCGAATCGGGATCCTCGTTGGCCACTTCTCCCGTTGGTGTGCGTGGCACGACCTTGTGCTGATCTCCACTGGCACCCCACGGAGGCTGGGGATTAGTCGGCTCTTCGGCCGAAGGGTCTTCGAGGTTGGGACGGCCTGGCGGCGGAGTAAGGTTCGGTTGAGGGTTCTGACCCTTTGCAGGCTCGTCTGCTTGCGAGTGATCTTGCTGATGGTGTGACATTTTTATTGCCTTTCCCTTGGTTGACCCGTGAGTGTTCGGTGGTCAGGTCTATGGCTTGAGGACGACCTTGATGCAGCCGTCCGTCTTCTTCTGGAACATGTCATACCCTTCCGGTGCTTGTTCCAGTGGAAGCGAATGCGTGACGAGGTCTTCCACGCCCAAGGGATCTTTCGGATCCTCAACCAGGGGCAAGAGGTCGTCGATCCAATGCTTGACGTTGCACTGGCCCATCCGAATCTGCAGTTGCTTGTCGAACATCTGCAGCAGCGGCATGGGGCTCGCTTGGCCGCCGTAGACGCCGCTCAAGGACAGCGTGCCGCCGCGCCGCACCAGCGAGATGGCATCGTGCAACGCCGAAAGCCGATCCACACCGGCGTGCTTCATCACGCCGCGGGCGACCTTGTCCGGAAGCAGGTTCGAAGCCTGGTGCGCGAGCTTTCCTGCGGGAGAATCGTGGCTTTCCATCCCGACGGCGTCGACGATTGCGTCTGGTCCGCGGCCCTCGGTGGCGTCTTTGATCTTTTCGTAAGCTTCGTCGGCGGGTGCCAGAGCCGTCACGCCGTGGCGCTCCGCCATCTGACGCCTTTCCGGTACTGGGTCCGTCGCGAAGACCGTATATCCCAGGTGTACGCCAATACGCGCCGCGAACTGTCCGACCGGGCCCAGGCCAAAGACCACCATGGTTCCCTCGGGCGGGACATCGGCATACTGGACGGCCTGCCAAGCGGTCGGAAGAATGTCGCTCAAGAAAAGGTATCGCTCGTCCGGTGCTTCGCGCCCGTCTTCGACGCTGCCGATCTCAAGAGGACCGAAGTCGGCGTGCGGGACCCGCAGGTACTCAGCCTGGCCGCCGGGAACCGATCCGTACAGCCGTGAAAAGCCGAAGAGTTGAGCGCCACTGCCTGCAGAGGTGACCTGGGTCGTTTCACATTGGGAGTACAAGCCTCGCCGGCACATCCAGCACCGACCGCAGGAAATGGTGAACGGAATGACGACCCGTGATCCCACGCTCAGGTTCGTCTCCGACCCTGCTTCCTCGACGACGCCCATAGGCTCGTGACCCACGATGTCGCCTTGGTCCATGAATGGCCCGAGCACCTCGTAGAGGTGGAGGTCAGAACCGCAGATTGCGGTCGAAGTGATACGAATGATCGCGTCGTCGTTTAGCTGCAGGGTCGGGTCCGGTACGTCCTCCACACTGACGTTGCGTTTGCCTTGCCACGTTACTGCTCTCATGATTGGCCTTCTTCCTGAGGGGAACCGCCCCCGTTCCGTCGGGCAGCTGAACACTAGGTTCGCCCGGGAGGCTGTGTCCTTGAACTTGTGTGTGATGAGGATCGATATGTGACCGGCCAGGACGCTGTTGGTCTCGTCCCCGGACCGGACGGACGAGAATTTCCCGTGAGAAGTCGGAAAATTCTGGTGTGCGGGAATCCGGGGAACTCCCGTGTCTCCTCCGCCCGCCGACTCGTCCGTCAGGAAGGCTTAGCCGGACTGATTGCCGCTGTGTCGGCCGCCCTTGGCCTTGTCCTCCGTGGACTGGGCCGCAGCACCCTCTCCGCCGGTCTCATGCGGGTCGGCCGAGTTTTGCGCGCCAAAACTTCCGGTACTTTCCCGACCGGCTCCTCGCGGGTCGGCAGTGGTCTTGCTTCCGAAGCTTCCGGCGCTCTGCTCGCCGCCCTTATGGGCTTGTTCTTTGGTGTCCTCGCGGTTTCCGAACAGTCCAGGGTTGTTTTTGTCAGCCATAATCATGCCATTTCCAATACCGGGAGGTTTTCTTAGGCCGTACACTTCATGATCCATGAAACTCTCTCGCAGCTTCTTTATCAAGCGCCTTCCAGGATTTTCTCGGCCGAATTTGTTTCCGCCTCGAAGATTCGGCCCGAAAATTTGTTTACGAATCGAGATTCTCATCGCCTGAGAAATGGCTGTCACGTGTAGAGGAGTCGAGGGGCCGTTCTCTCTCGATCGGCTTCTCGGCCTTGGAATCTCGAGCTGAAGCGCACATGTTTTGCCGGAGATGCCCCTCGCACGGATCACGGATATTGTGCCGTCGAGCTTTAAAAGCTATATCCCAAAAAGAAAAAAGCTGCGTCGGAAACGCTTATCATTCGGGTTAGTCATGCTTTGGTTACCGTGCGGTTCAGTGCTGTCTGCCACTACGAATATGCTGTTCGGGCGCATTTTCTTCGTTTGAGTGTCCGTAACAATAAACAATGAGGCCGATCCTGTACCGGTGGGTAACAGTTTCGAGGTTGTTTTTGGGTCGCGAGTATATTGTTGTGGCGGCCAGGGTGTGGTCGCAATTCCGGCAGTGTGCTTCACAGGCCATGCGGCCGGGCCAGGGGCGGGGATGGGGTGAAAATTCCCGGAGAGGTCTCCTGAGGGTGTCGAAGACAGCGCTCGGTGGCGTGCCGGGGCCTCGCAGGGGGGGCGGAGCGCGCGGCCAAAGGGTTCGTATGTGCCTCAGGGGCCGGAAGATGCGACATCATTTTTAGATCCAGAGACATGGTTCCGGAAGCGGGATGTGACACCATCGTGGGATGGACCATGGCGTGGAAATTCATCCGGTGACAGAATCTCTGTCTCCGACCGGTTTCGAAGTGGTCTGCACTTGTGGCTGGGAAATAGAGGTTACTGACCAAGAGGACGCGGCTTCTCAAAAACTCGGGCACCTGGGCGAATAGACCCAGGGCGAGCACGGGATATTCGAAAGGTTTGGGCGTGGGTTCGCAACGTTCGTGACGAACCGTCCTGCAAGATGACCTCTACCGTACACGCCCATATTCGAGTCCCGCACCCTTCGAGTTCACTTTGCTTCTCGATCAAATGGTCGAAAACCGGTACCCCGCCGGGTACCTCATTCGCCGAATTGTGATTGCGTTCGATGCCCCCCCCATAGCCGTGACCCAATCGCTCTGGCGAGGTGAGCCGCGAACGTATCTGTCGATGGTCAAGTCGATGAGACCCGCTTGGGCAGAAATGTCGTCGATCGAGCGACCGACGTGTTGGCGTTTTCTTCTCGCCGCAGTCATGGCGGGCCTCGGGGCGGCCTTGCCGTTTTCGCCTCCGGCCATGGGCTGACATTTGTGCACAGCATGCAAGGCACTGACGGCCAACCCCTCAGCACGCAGGCACAACCGCAACCGGTGTGTCGTGGCGCACAGTTGATGGAGTGTTCTTCACTCACAAGGGAGGTTCCCATGACAGAGAGATCCTCGCGGCTCGGCGCTCGACATCTTTCCACCGGTTCACTGGTATTCATGATCATCGCCGCCTCGGCTCCGCTGACGGTGCTGGCCGGTGGTGTTCCGACGAGCTTCGCCGTTTCGGGGCGCCTCGGTGTGCCCCTTTGCTATCTCGCTCTCGGCATCATCCTGATGCTCTTCGCGATCGGCTACGGAGCCATGAGCGGACACATCCACAACGCAGGGGCTTTCTACGCCTACATCACGGAAGGTCTTGGCGGTCGGCAAGGAATCGGGGCCGCAATTCTCGCGCTCGTGTCCTACAACATGATGCAGATCGGACTGTACGGGCTGTTCGGGTTCTCCTTCGCAACCTTGCTCAGCAGCTGGACAGGGTTTAGTTTCCCCTGGTGGGGTGCGGCTCTCATGGGCTGGCTCATTGTCGGTGCGCTGGGCGTCAACAATGTGGACCTGTCGGTCAAAGTACTGGGAGTGCTCGTCAGCCTCGAATTCCTCGTCGTCATCGTCGTCTGCGTCCTCGGTCTGTTTACTGCTCCTGAGGGCCTCTCAGCTCAAACCATCAGACCCGGAGATTTTTTCACCCACGGAATAGGCGTCCTTCTGGCTTTTGGCGTGGCCTCATTCATGGGGTTCGAATCGGGAGCGATCTATTCCGAAGAGGCCAAGGATCCGCGCAGGACGGTTTCTCGAGCGACGTTCATCGCTGTCGGCATTATCGCCGTGTTCTATGCATTGTCGTCGTGGTGCTTGGCCATGGGTATCGGACCTGGCGCGATCAACCAACAGGCTGCCGAGTTCGGACCCGACCTCATCTTCGTATGGCTTTCTCGGCTCGCACCCGCCCTCTCGGAAATCTCCAACATTTTGTTCGTCACGAGCTTGCTCGCGGCCTTGATCGCTTTCCACAATGCCGCTGCGCGGTACTTCTTCGCCCTCGGCCGGTCGGGAGTACTGCCTCGCCCACTCGCCAAGTCCGGGCGGGCAGGGGCGCCCGTTGGCGGCTCCCTGGCACAGTCCGTGTTGGCCCTGATCGTCGTCGTCGTTTTTGCATTCCTCGGTGCCGGATCCGATACGGGGGAGATGTTTCCCATCACGACCTTGTTCACCTGGCTCACCAACGCTGCAGCCTTTGGGCTCGTATTTCTGCTCGCCGTTACCTCGGTGGCGATCCTTGTTTGGTTTCTCCGCAATCCCCAAGGGCATGGTCCTTTCACCCGGTACATAGCGCCATCCTTGGCGACCCTCGGTTTAGGGACTGTGGCCCTACTCATCCTCGTGAATTTCGACCTCATGATCGGTCCAGACAACCCCTCGGCTCTGGTGTTCATCATGCCGGGCATCATCATCGTTTCGGGGGTCCTGGGACTGATCTGGGGACAGGTCATTATTCGCCGACGACCAGAAACTGGGTTGGCGACCAAAGGTCTCGACCGTGTGAACGAACCCTCCGAAATACCTCTTCCCTCAGAAAGGAACTTCTCATGACCAATCCCCATGTCGTCGTCGTCGGTGCCGGATTCTCCGGGCTAGTGGCTGCGCGCGAACTGCAAGCGGCGGGCTTCGAGGTCGAAGTCGTCGAAGCCCGTGACCGCCTCGGCGGCCGGGCCTGGACCGATGAACGGATGGGGCACACCCTCGAAATGGGTGCGACGTGGGTCCATTGGATGCAGCCCCACGTGTGGAGCGAGATAACGCGCTACGGCCAAACGATCTACCCCAGCCCTTACGCGGATCAGGCCTACTGGGTAACCAACGGTGAAGTGCGGTCAGGCAGCGAAGCCGACATCGACCGTTTGATGGAACGGCCAATGAACGCGATTTTTGAGGCGGCGAAGGAGTTCTTCCCATACCCTCATAATCCGTTGTACGTTCTGTCGAATGAGTTTGACGGTCCGGCGGGAATCCGTGAGCGTTTTCTCGCCGCGGATCAGACGAGCGTTCTGGATATTCTGCGCCAGGGGGACTTCAGCCAGGAAGAGATCGACCTCTGCGATTCCTACTGGTCGGCAGGTTACATCGGCGATCCGAACCGAGGTTCGTCGCTCATGGCCAAACAATGGGTCGCTTTGTCGGACCACCGGCAATCCCTCATGGACGACCAAACCCTGAGGTTCAAGCTCACCAATGGCATGCGCGGTATCTATCAGAACATCGCCCAAGACCTGAACTGTCCGCTACGGCTGAACACGCCCGTCAGCAAAATCCGTCATGACGCTTCCTCATCCGTCGTCACCCTGGAGAATGGTGAATCCATTGCCTGTGACGCCGTGATCGTCACTGTTCCGCTGGGTGCTCTGGGGAACATCGAGTTCGAGCCCGGACTGCCGCCGGCCATGAGGTCGGTGCTCAAGGAAAAATGGAATTCCACCGGATGCAAGACGTGGATCAAGATCAAGGGGCATCACAGCATCTTCGGCTACGCACCGACCCCCGCCCGGGGAGCGCTTCTGCGCAGCGAGTACTTTCTGCCCGACGGCGATACCATCTGTGTCTGCTTCGGGTCCCAGCATGACCAAGTCGATGTGAGCGACCCGAGATCGGCCCAAAAGATCGTGGATCAGTGGCGGCCTGATCTGGAAGTAGTGGACTGCACCGGGCACGATTGGGTCGCGGACAAGTGGAGCGGCCAGGCATGGGCGACGCTCAAGAAAGGACAGTTCACCAACGGGTGGCATCATTTCCACGAAACCGGGACCCGCTTGCGTTTCGCCGGAGCCGACTGGGCCAAGGGATGGCGCGGCGTCGTCGTGGACGGGGCAATCGAGACCGGGCTCTCGACTTCTCGACAGTTGATTCGTGAACTTGCTTGAGCGTCCCTGAACAACCAGAGAAGTCTTCCTCGCCGCGGTGAACCGGCCTGGTGTGAGGTGCATCCAGACCAACTAGCCCCCCCCCCCCCGGGGCCGTCGTTCTGCACGTTGCGCGCCTGGTCTGCGCGACGATGGTCTGAGCGAGGACCGTGAGCGGACCGTTTCCGTGGCCCGCTCTCGGTCCTTGCTCGGCCGAAGAACGTCACGGACGAGACTGGTCCGAGGTAGTCTCTTCCGTCCTGTCGAAGTCGTTGGTCACCGTCGCCTGCTCCTGACGGACCTGTTGGATCGGCATCGAGTTGGTCTCGATGTCTTCCAACGTGCGGCCTCGCGTCTCCGGGACGAAGAACTTCACGAATAGCACTCCGAGGATGCAGATGACTCCGAAAATCGCGAACACGGCTTCTTGCGGCATGGACGCCGTCATGATCGGGAAGAGCAAACCAACCGCAAAGGAGCCGATCCAGTTGAACGACGAGGCCACCCCACTCGAACGTCCGCGGATGACCAGCGGAAAGATCTCGCCCACAATCACCCAGGTCAAGGGTGCCCAGGTGAAGGAGTAGAACGCCACGTAAAGGCTCAGGAAGACCACGATCATCATGGGGTTCACATCGCTGAACACGGTATTGATCAGGGCCGGCAGGATGAATGAGAGACCCATGACGAGCCCACCCATGATGAGGAAGGTTCGTCGGTTGAACTTGTCCGCGATCACCAAGAACAAAAGGGAGCCCAGGACCAGGATGACGCCCTGGACAATGGGCCACAGGAGAGCGCTACTGGCAGAACTTCCCGTGGCCGTCTCCACGATCAGCGGGATATAGTAGAAGATCGCGTTGGCACCCTGGAATTGCTGGAATGCGGCGATGCCGACCCCCGCGATGACAAGATACCGATACTTGCCGTTGAACAAGGTCGCAAAGGATGTCGACTTCTGTGCCCGGGACTCGAGCTGTGCTGTCTCCTTGATCAGGGTGAGTTCCCTCGTGATGTCATCGCCCTTGCGGATGAAGCCCAAGACCCGGAGAGCTTCCTGGTCCTTACCGTGCTTGACCAGGAAACGCGGGGACTCGGGCAGACGGAGGACGCCGAAGTACAGGATGATGGCCGGAACGGCTGCCATGATGAGCATGGTTCTCCAGGCTCCGGCCTCGGGGAGGTCTTTGAGGAAGAAATCCACAAGATATGAAATCAGCATGCCGGAAACGATCATTGTCTGGTTGAGCCCCGACAGGCGTCCGCGGAGCTTGGCCGGAGCCAATTCGGACATGTACGCGGGGACCAGGGCAGACGCCGCGCCCACGGCGAGGCCGAGGAAGATTCGCATCAGTACCAGATAGAACTCTCCCTGGTGGGGCGCGATTCCGCACAGGATCGATCCCGCCACGAAAACGAGGGCTGAAGCCAGAATCATCTTTCGGCGGCCGAAACGGTCGGAGAGTTGCCCGGCAAGGGCGCCGCCAAAAATGGCTCCGAACATCACACCGGAGGTGATCCATCCGATGACTGTCGCATTGTCGTGCAGCTCCCAATCGTTCTGCAGAAACGGTAGGGCGCCGGTCATGACGCCGATGTCGTACCCGAAGAGGATGCCACCGAACGAACCGAAGAAGTATATGAATTTGCTGGAAATCTTGTGATCTGCTGCGGGCATGATCTCACTCCTCGTGAGCCCATTCGGCCCACTTTTCATCGTCGAGGAAGGGAGCACATGCTCGTGAGTCGACGACGTCGACGAGCCCGATGTTGCCCACAATGGCCGAAGCCGTGCATGCGGTCGGTGACGGACTCTTCTGACGCACAGTTGTCCACGCTGACGCACTGCCCTTTCCGTGTTGTACGCAGATGTTTGACGGTCAGGGAGACTGTCTGGCCAAATGAGAGCGCTAACATTTACGTTGATGTGTAGGCTAGTTCACATTTTTAGGGCTTGTCAATGCTTCCTCCGGGCGTCCCTTCGATGAGCGGGTCAGGCCCCCGGCGATGCGGTCGAGCGACGGATCACGAGGGTGGGGTCGACGGGTGTCGGGTCTGCCGGTGCGTCTTGGATCTGGGCGACCAGGGCGGCGACCACACGCCCACCCAGAGTGCGGAAATCCTGATGGACGGTTGTGAGCGGCGGTTGGAAGTATCCCGACTCAGGGAGGTCGTCGAAACCCATCACGCTGATGTCTTCCGGAACGCTCCACCCTCCGTCCCTGAATGCGGCCAAGGCGCCCAGGGCCATCGCGTCGTTGGCGGAGAGGATGGCGGTTGGCCGAGGCTTGTCGGTGCGAGACAAGAGGTTCGTGGCGATGCTGTACCCACATTCCGGGGACCAATCTCCTTCGATCGTCTCGAAGCTCACCGCCAACTTTGTGCACTCGTCGGTGGCTGCTCGGAGGCGTTGCTGGGCGTCGATCCAGTGGTGGGGCCCGCTCAGGAGGAGGATTTGTTTGTGGTGGAGCGAAGCGATGTGCTGGACGGCCAGTCTCATTCCGTGTTCCTGGTTCACGCTCATCGTGCTCAGATCGGAGACTTCGGTGCGACTCGGGCCGACCACGATGAGTGGGACCCCAATGGATGTGGCACCTGCGTAGTGGACGAGTTCTTCATGAGCGGCAATGGTGACTATTGCTTCGACCCCACGATCGAGAAGCTGCCCCACGACGGCGTCGAATTCGGCCTTGGATCCTTCGCGAAGCGTTGTCAGCAGTGTGGAATAGTTGTGAAGTCGCGCGGCTTCTTCGATTCCCACCAGCGTGTTGACTGGTCCGAAGAGGGCGGAGCCACTCGTTACGACGCCGATGAGGCCGGATTTGTTGGTCACCAGGGTTCGCGCGGCATGATTGCGGCGGTAACCGGTTTCGCGAATTGCTTGTTCGACGCGCTCTCGTGTCTGGGGGCGTACGCCTGGGAAACCGTTGATCACGCGGGACACCGTTTGGTGGGATACCTTGGCGAGTTGGGCGACTTCGGCCATGCTCGGACGGTGTGATGCGGCCATGAGGTGTTTTTCTCCAGGTGTCATTGACCGCCGTGGGCGCGGGCAGCTTTCCTTCGGTGGCGAAGTGGCTGCAATGGCCTTCAAGCGGGTCGAGGACGGGCGTTCTTTAGTCCAACGGTAATGGAAACAGTGGTCCGGACCGGCTTCTCCGGACGCTGGATGCGCCCAGTATGTGATGGATCGGTGCTTGCCAAGGTGGCCAACTTGTTGCAGGATGAGACCTACGTCGCAAATGTTAGCGATAACATCACCCTGGGGGCGACGACGGAGTCGTTTTCTCCCAACTGAAAGACCACGGAAAGTTTCCATATGACGCGGGACGACCGGAATGCAAACATCAATGAAACGAGGAAGGCGGCCCGCGTAGCTCTGGAGAACGGTGATGCTTATTTGGGCATCGAGCTCGGGTCGACCAGGATCAAATCGTGCGCGGTCCTGTCCGACGGGACGACGATCGGCACCGGGATCCACTTCTGGGAGAGCCACCGTGTCGACGAACACTGGAGCTACGACCTCGACGACGTGTGGGCGGGCGTGGCGGCCAGTTACGCGGACCTTGTCGCCGGATTGAGAGAGAACTACGCAGTGGCTCCGAGATCATTCAGGGCCCTCGGTGTCTCCGCGATGATGCACGGATACCTGGCTTTCGATTCTCGGGATGAGCTGCTCGTCCCGTTCCGGACGTGGCGGGACACGACCACGGCGGCCGCCGCCGAGGAACTCACCGACCTCTTCCAGATCAATATTCCCTTGCGGTGGTCCATCGCGCATCTTCGTCAGGCCGTGCTGGATCGAGAAGACCACGTGAGCCGATTGTCCTTCCTGACGACTCTTTCCGGTTACGTGCACTGGCGACTCACCGGGGAGAAGGTCGTGGGAATAGGTGACGCTTCTGGCATGTTCCCGATCGATTCTGCGGCCGGTGGTTACGACGAGCGTCTGATCCAACAGTTCAACGCCGCCTTTGGCGGTGACCTGCCATCCGGGGATCTCAGAACAGTCCTGCCCCGTTGTCTGTGTGCAGGACAGTGCGCGGGCGTGTTGACCGAGGCTGGTGCCCGGCTCCTCGACCCATCGGGTGAACTGCACGCCGGAATCCCGTTGTGTCCTCCGGAAGGCGATGCCGGTACAGGAATGGTGGCCACCAACGCGGTACGTTCGGCGACCGGAAACGTGAGCGTGGGAACCAGTATTTTTGCGATGGTGGTCCTGGACAAGCAACTGTCCGAGGTGCACCACGAAATCGACCTGGTAGCGACCCCCGCGGGCGCCGACGTCGCCATGGTCCACTGCAATAGTGGCTCATCCGAACTCAGTCAATGGGTCAGCCTCTTCACGCAGGTGGCCAGCGCATTCGGCACTCGCGAGCACATCGATCTGGACGAGGCCTACTCGATCATACTGACTGAGGCGTTGAGCGGCGACACCGATGCGGGCGGGCTTCTGAGTTTCAACAATGTTGCCGGTGAACCGGTTATGGGATTCGAAGAAGGACGCCCCCTGACCGTGCGTTCGTCTGACAGCCGCCTGACGCTGTCGAACTTCATGCGTTCTCAGATCTACGGAATCTTCGCCCCTCTGGTGATCGGTCTGAACATCCTGAGTGAAGAGAACGTGGCCATGAAGACACTCAGCGCTCATGGAGGCCTCTTCAAGACGGCTGGGGTTGCGCAACGATTCTTGGCGGCCGCGACTAAGACGCCCGTCGTGGTCTCCGAGGAAGCCAGCGAAGGCGGCGCCTGGGGCATCGCATTGCTCGCAGCTTTTGCGGGGACCGAGAACGCAGATTCTCTGCCCGACTTTTTGGAACGGCACATATTTGCGTCTTCCGTATCTCGTCGGACCGAGCCGCGAGCCTCGGACGTTGCTGGCTTCGAGCGATACCTCCAGCGTTACCGCGATGCATCAGATGTGCAAATGGTTGCCGGACGAACCATTCGTTGAGTTCTCCTTCGAGACGATCACCCCCCCCGAGACCCATGAGATTCGCACGAGGAGCTTGCGACCTATGATTCACCAGCCGAACTTGCCCGTTTCCTCCAACCGAGAAGCCATCGACGAGGCCAAAGAGCGCGTAGCGCACTTGCACGCTGAATTGCCGCGATGGCGCCTTGTGGTGTGGACCGCCGGAAATGTTTCGGAACGGGTGATCCGGAATCCGGAGGACGGGCCCGGCCCAGAGGATCTTTTTGTGATCAAGCCGTCCGGGGTTCGCTACGAGGACCTGGCCGCGGACTCAATGGTGGTGTGCGATCTCGACGGCAACCTCGTGGAAGGCCACCATCGGCCCTCCTCAGATACGGCGGCCCACGCCTATGTCTACCGGCACATGGAGGGAGTAGGCGGGATCGTCCACACGCATTCGACCTACGCGACGGCTTGGGCCGCAGTAGGCCGCGAAATCCCGTGTGCTCTGACGATGATGGGTGACGAATTCGGTGGATCGATACCCGTTGGACCATTCGCCGTTATCGGCGACGATTCCATCGGCCGCGGAATCGTCGAAACTTTGCGGGACAGCAGGTCGCCTGCCGTCCTGATGAAGAATCACGGCCCGTTCACGATAGGTCCCACAGCAGAGGCAGCGGTCAAGGCTGCGGTCATGGTCGAAGAGGTGGCCAAGACCATGGCGGTCGCTGGTCAGGTCGGCGAGCCATTGGCTCTGTCCGACGACGTCGCCGAGCATTTGTACGACCGTTACCACAATGCCTACGGCCAAAAGACTCCCGATCCCATCCGTTCAAGTCAAGGAGCACCAAAGTCATGATGAAGAACCCTTTCGCGTCCAAGGAACTGTGGTTTCTGACGGGCAGCCAAGGCCTTTACGGGGAAGAAACCCTGTCCCAAGTGGCACAGCAGTCACAGGCGGTGGTCGCTGCGCTGAACGAATCCCCCGACCTTCCGGTCAGGGTGGTGTGGAAGCCGGTCCTCACGGATTCCGAATCCATCCTTCAGACGATCCTCGAAGCCGGTTCCGCACCCAACGTCATCGGAATAGTGGCGTGGATGCATACCTTTTCTCCGGCCAAAATGTGGATCAGGGGTCTCGAGGCCCTCCGTAAGCCGTTATTGCATTTGCATACCCAGGCGGCCGCGGAATTGCCCTGGCCCACGATCGACATGGACTTCATGAACCTCAACCAGGCGGCCCACGGCGACCGGGAATTCGGATATATCCTCACTCGTATGGGGATTCCCCGGGTGAGTGTGGTCGGACATGTCAGTGAAGAATCCACGACGCGTCGCATCGGAGCGTGGGCACGCGCCGCAGCCGGATGGAACGAGGCGCAGAACATGAAGATGGTCCGCTTCGGCGACAACATGCGCAATGTCGCTGTCACTGAAGGTGACAAAACCGAGGCCGAGATTCGATTCGGCATGTCGATCAACACGTGGTCCGTCAATGAACTCGCCGAGGCCGTGGCGGCCGTTCCTGAGGCGACGGTGGACGGTCTGATCGACGAATACTTGGGGAAATACGACGTATCTCCCGAGCTGGCGCCCAGCGGTCCATCGCATAGTTCCCTGCGATATGCGGCCCGCCAGGAGTCTGCGATACGCGCGTTCCTGGAAGCGACAGGAGCATCGGCGTTCACGGATACCTTCGAGGATCTTGGCGAACTTCGCCAGCTGCCGGGATTCGCGGTCCAACGCCTGATGGCCGATGGATACGGTTTCGGGGCAGAAGGCGACTGGAAGACCGGTGCCCTCATCAGGATCGCCAAGGTCATGGGGTTCGGGCTTCCGGGCGGGGCAAGCCTCATGGAAGATTATTGCTACAACATGGTCGGTGGTGAGGAGAAGATTCTCGGCGCGCACATGTTGGAGGTGTGCCCATCGCTGACGACGTCGAAGCCTTCCGTCGAAGTACACCCTCTCGGTATCGGGGACCGCGAGGCTCCCGTACGAATGAAGTTCAATGCGGATTCAGGTCCCGGAGTCGTCGTTGCGATGTCCGACCTTCGGGACCGGTTCAGGCTCACCGCCAATGTCGTCGATGTCATCCAGCCAGACGAAGAGATGCCGAACTTGCCCGTGGCCAGCGCAGTATGGCAGCCCCAGCCGGACTTCCCGACGTCGGTCAGCTGCTGGTTGGCCGCCGGTGCGGCCCACCACACGGTGCTTTCGACACAGGTCGACCTGGATGCTTGGCGGGATTTTGCCAAAATCGCTCAGGTTGAACTCGCGGAGATCGATGAGGGAACTACCGTGAACCGGTTCGAGGAGACTCTTCGGTGGAACTCCGTTTACTACCGCGTGGCCCAAGGGTTCTGATTCGTCAGTGAGAGGCCGGACAGTGAACCGGCAGGTCCCGCGGTGGCGGAGCCGGTGACGTGCGGTTTGAGGCTTTCTCGCACGGCGTGAGGTCTGTGCCTGGTGAGTATTTGGTGGCATGACCATCGGATTACCCGGTCATTGCAGCTGGCCCCGCCTCAGAAGCCTCCACGCCGTGCCCACGTGGGAACCTTCTCGGGGCGGACCCCTATCCCGACGATGTAGGCCGGGACAGCCGTTATGGCCGGGAAACGCCTGAGGAGCACCTTGATGAATTTCGGAACGCGGATTTCCATCCCGTTCAGCACCGGCATGACGATCCTGGCGTGCATCAGCCGTTGCACATTCTGGGTGAGCACCGTGGCCACCAGCCTTCTCCGTCGGACGCGCGCGAGTACTCGGTCTCCGTGAACTTGCAGAAGCTTACCCCGGCGGAGCGGCCCGGCGAGAAGTCGGGCCGCGGCCACCGCATCCTGGACCGCGAGGTTGATGCCGACCCCACCGACCGGTGACATGGCGTGAGCAGCGTCGCCGATGCACAAGACGCCCGGGGCATGCCACCTTCGCAGACGATCCACGCGCACATCGAGATGCTTGACGTCGTCCATCGATTCGATGCTGGAGACGTCTCCCGTGAGATCGGAGAGCAGATCCGCAGCTTCGGCGCGGAAAGCCTCGATGCCCCTTGCGCGGATGCTGCTGTCGGTTCCCTTGCGGCCCAATTGTGCGACTTGGACGTACCCGCGCCGGGGGATTGCGATCACCGCGTGTCCGTTGTGGGTCCGTGGCAGAAGAGCCTCCCCGATGTTCCGTTCGGTCGTGATGCGGTACCACCAAATATCGAAACCTACGGGCAACTCTTTGCTGGGCAGTTCGACCGATGCACGGACAACGGACCATCGACCGTCACAGGCGACCGTAAGGTCAGCCAGTAGTCGACCCTTGCCTTGCGGCGCCGTGAAGTCGACTCCTATGACGCGTTCTTCTTCGCGGACAGTTCCCGTGGCCTCGTGCTCGGTGAGCAGGGTGAAGTGCGGCTCGTGCGAGGCAGCTTCGGAAATGAGGTTGAGCAGATCCCATTGCGGGACCATAGCTATATAGGGGTGACGCACGGGCAGTCTCGTGAAGTCCCCCACCACGACGTCGGCACCGTCCTCGGCCGGGACCTTCACGTGGGAGATATGCGACTGGGGGAGGCGATCGAAACGGTCGAAGAGCCCGAGGTCGTCCAAGAGGGTCAGGGTCGTCGGATGGACCGTGTCGCCTCGGAAATCACGCAGAAAATCCGCGTGTTTTTCCAACACCGTGACCTCAACGCCTGCGCGGGCCAACAAGAGCCCCAGGACCATGCCTGCCGGGCCTCCGCCGACGATAGCGCACGTTGTTGTGAGTACATGACCGTGTGCCGGGTTGGTGGATCTGGTGCTCATGATGAACTGGCTTTCGTAGGGTCAGGATTCGCCGGAAAGGGTTGTTTCGTCCGACGAGGTCGCGGCGAGGGCCTCTGCCAAGCGATTCAATTCTCGGGGGTGATGTAGTACGACCATGGCGGGTGCCACTGGGTCGGCGTCGTACTGAGGGATTTCGGTTTGGGGTTTGTTCCGAGTCTGCCACCACCACCCGATTATTGAGTCCCGGGTGAACAGCCGCCACAAGGACTCGCGGTTGCCATTGCAGGCTTTCTCCTTGAAGAGCACGCGACGCAGCGTCCGTCGGAGTAAACGGCTCAGTGTCACCCGGTGAGGATAGGCGAGATATACGATGAGGTCTGTTCGGGGTAGGAGCACATCTGCGCATTCGCTCCCCAAACTTGCCAGAACCCAGCGGTGATGAGCGGCGATGTTTTGGGCCCGTTGCCGCTGTTGGGCTGGACTCCGGTGTGTCCAGGCTCCGTCGCAGGCCGGTGCCCAGAGGACATGGTCATCAAAGTCGAAAGGTCGTGCGGAGATCGCACAGGCCAGCCGACGCGTCGAGGTGGACTTGCCGCTCCCCGAGACGCCCAAGACGAGGATTCGGTCCGCCGTCGAGATACGGTCGGGTGTTATTCGACTCATGAGCGATTCCTTTTCGAATGTGGACGTACCCTGGCTTGCCTCATGAAACGTAAAAGGCGGCTGAAGGGCCGAGGCTCCGGTGCCGCCAGGACGGTTGTTGGACTCCTCGGCATTTTCTCGAGGTCCTTGCTGCGTCGGAGAGAGGGCAATGACGACGTTGCTGCGCATCTTGACCTGTACCGAGATCGGTATTCGAACGAGAATGCCCCCGGACCGTTGCATGTGCAACGAACCGAGGGCTCCTCGTACTGCGGAAGCTATGGGATTTGAACCCATGGTACGGGGTTGCCGCACACCGGTTTTCAAGACCGGCTCCTTCGGCCGCTCGGACAAGCTTCCCTGCGTCCAGGTTACCCGCCTAGACTGGCGAGCGATTCCATAGCGCGATTGTCAATGGTACAGCCAGTCGCTATGGCTTGTCTAAGACTGCAACCCCGTTGGAAGGCAGGTAGAGGATGAAGGCCGTCGTAGAGAACCAGCACGGTGGACCGGAAGCGCTGCGCATCACCGAAGAGCCGACGCCCGAGGTGGGACCGGACGATGTGTTGATCGACGTCAGCGGAGCCGGTCTCAACAGGGCCGATACGATGCAGCGGAAGGGCAAATACCCGCCGCCAGAAGGGGCTTCGAACGTTTACGGACTGGAGATCTCCGGAACCATTGCGCACTTGGGGGACGAGGCCGCCCGGACTTCATTCCTCAAGCAAGGCCAGAATGTTGTGGCGCTCCTGGCCGGGGGCGGATATTCGACGCAGGTCGTCGTCAATCATGCGCAAGTCTTGCCGGCACCTGCTGGAATCGACCTTGTCGATGCGGCTGCGTTGCCGGAGGTCGGCGCAACCGTGTGGTCCAATCTTTTCGGGCCCGGCGGGCTCAACCCGGACGGGCCGGAGCGGAAGGACGGAGAGCAGTCGGTTCTCATCCACGGCGGCACGGGAGGTATCGGCGCACACGCGGTTCAGCTGTGTCGTGCACTTGGCTACCACGTGTTCACGACCGTCGGTACCCAGGAGAAGGCCGATTGGGTCACGGAGTTGGCGACCCGGCAAGAACAAGCCAATCAGCGCAAGACCAAGCCTAAGCGGCTCGGAGAGCTCGTGGTCATCAACTACCGGGACCAGAATTTCGCCGAGGTGATCGAGGAAAAAACCGAGGGCCAAGGCGTCCGGGCCATCCTCGATGTCGTCGGAGGCGACTACCTCTCGGACAATGTGAAGTCGCTCAGCCTCAACGGTCTGCTGACCGTGATTGCGGTTCAGAGCGGTCCCACGGGCGAACTGAATCTGGCCCGATTGATGTCCAAACGCGCCACAGTTCGCGGAACAACTCTGCGCGGTCGTACATCTGAGAAGAAGGGCGAGATTCTGCGCAACATGGCCGGCGCGGTGTGGCGGCTGATCGCCGACGGACTGATCGATCCCGCCGTGGAACGTCGATTCGCATTCGATGATGTCCAGGCCGCGCACGAGTACTTCGACTCAGGGGAACAGCTGGGCAAGACAGTATTGGTGATGCACTGAAATAAATAAATCGTGACGACCGCCATGTGCCATGATGATTTGAGTCGCAGAAATCGCTCACACTATCGAGGCAATGGAGGCTCACGATGAGTAGTACCGCATCTGCTCACCCGGTCGATCGACCCCCTGAATCCGCCGACGGGCGCCCACCCAATCACGTGGATCCTGAGGTCCTGGAAAAGGAGCATTCCAACTGGACCTGGAAGAAAATCCTCGTATGGGTGCTGATCGCGCTGGTCGGCGGATTCAGCTGGGTCATGGTCGCTTTGGTCCGGGGAGAAACCGTCAACGCCATTTGGTTTGTTTTCGCGGCGGTGTGCAGTTACTTCATTGCCTACCGCTTTTACTCGAAATACATCGAGAACAAGCTCCTCAAACCGGACGACCGGCGAGCTACCCCCGCTGAGTACAACGAAGACGGCAAAGACTACATGCCGACTGACCGCCGTGTTCTCTATGGGCACCACTTCGCGGCCATCGCCGGGGCCGGGCCGCTCGTCGGGCCGGTTCTCGCCGCTCAGATGGGCTACTTGCCAGGCACGATTTGGATCGTCGCGGGTGTAATCCTGGCCGGCGCCGTGCAGGATTATTTGGTCTTGTTCTTCTCGATGCGACGCGGAGGCCGTTCACTCGGTCAAATGGCCCGTGACGAGCTCGGCGTCGTCGGCGGCTATGCGGCGATCGTCGCAACCCTGGCCATCATGATCATCATTACTGCCATCTTGGCGCTCGTCGTGGTGAACGCGTTGGGGGAGTCGCCGTGGGGCGTCTTCTCGGTAGGTATGACCATTCCGATTGCCCTCTTCATGGGCGTATATCTGCGGTACATCCGACCGGGCAAGGTCATGGAAGTCTCCGTGATCGGATTCGTCTTGCTGCTCGCGGCGATCATCGTGGGTGGTTGGGTCGGACACTCGGAACTGGGTATCCAGCTTTTCACCCTTGACCGGGTCTCGCTGGCATGGTTCGTGATCATTTACGGTTTCATCGCCGCGGTCCTGCCCGTGTGGTTGCTTCTTGCGCCGCGTGATTACCTCTCGACTTTCATGAAGGTCGGGACCATCATTCTGCTGGCCGTCGGAATCATCGTGGTACGCCCCGAGATCTCGGTTCCGGCGTTCAGCGAGTTTGCTTCGCGGTCTGACGGCCCGGTTTTCTCGGGTTCCTTGTTCCCATTCCTGTTTGTGACCATTGCTTGCGGCGCGCTTTCCGGATTCCACGCGCTGATCGCTTCCGGTACGACGCCGAAGATGGTCGAGAAAGAACGCCAGGCCCGCTTCATCGGTTACGGCGGAATGTGCATGGAATCATTCGTGGCGATCATGGCCTTGGTCGCCGCGATCACTGTGGATCGCGGTATCTACTTCGCGATGAACGCCGGCCCAGGTTCGACCGGCGGAACAGTCGAAGGCGCCGCTGCTTTCGTGAACTCGCTCGGACTCACCGGCGTCGACGTCTCTCCGGAGCAGCTCACGGCGACGGCTCAAGGAGTCGGAGAGAACACGATTGTCTCGCGAACCGGTGGCGCCCCGACCCTCGCGGTCGGCATGGCCGGAATCATGCATTCCATGATTCCGTCACTCAACCTCATGAGCTTTTGGTACCACTTCGCGATCATGTTCGAGGCTCTCTTCATCCTCACCGCCGTGGATGCGGGTACACGTGTTTCGCGCTTCATGCTTTCCGACACCCTCGGAAACTTCATACCGAAGTTCCGAGATCCGCATTGGCGAGTCGGCGCATGGGTCACCACGGCGATCATGGTCGCGGGATGGGGGTCGATTCTGATCCTGGGTGTTACCGACCCATTGGGAGGCATCAACACGTTCTACCCGTTGTTCGGTATCGCCAATCAGCTCCTCGCCGCCGTCGGCTTGGCAGTCTGCTTGGCCATCGCGGCGCAGAAGGGCCGATTCAAATACCTCTGGATCATCGCTCTGCCGCTTGCCTTCGACGTCGTCGTCACAGTGACCGGCTCGTGGATGAAGATCTTCTCGAGCGATCCGAAGGTTGGCTACTGGTCCAATTACTCCGCTGCCAAGTCAGCTCTGGACTCGGGCGCCGAGAAATTCGGAACGGCCAAGTCGCCCGCCGAAATCGAGGCCGTCGTCCGGAATACGTTCGTCCAGGGGACCTTATCGATCCTGTTCGTGGTGCTGACACTGATCGTTGTCATCGCGGCTCTGATCGTGACGATCCGCGCGATGAACGGCCATCGCGGCAAGGACCACGAGGATCCCTTCGTCGAATCGAAGTTCTACGCTCCAGCCGGGCTCATCCCGACTCCGGCGGAGCGAGCCCTCGAAAAGGAGTGGGCCGAGTACGACGCCGGCGCTGACAAGCCCACGGTGGCGGCGACGGAACATTAGTCTCCGTCCGGAGAGGACATCATGAAAGAATCCCCGACCCTCATGAACAAGATCCGAAAGTCCGCAATCGTCCGGTTCGCTTCGGGTGTTCTGGGCGCGGACAAGTATGAACGCTACCTGGACTACCATCGACGCCACGGGAACTCCGAGCCTCCCATGACCGAGAAAGAATATTGGCGTTCGCTGACCGACCACCAGGAAACCAACCCTGGCGCGAGGTGTTGCTAGCGGCTGCACACAAAAGCGGCGCGCGCCGTTCTCCTGCCCGTGGGCCGGAGAACGGCGCGCGCCGCCGTTGTTCGGGGGTGCTTCTTTGGTTTTCGACAAACCGTCACGGCGAGTTTCCTCGGATGTCTTCTGGTTCTTCTCGGTGTTCTTCCGTGACCGAGGGGCGAGGTGGGACCGGGAGCACGGATGTGTCACCTCGCGGAGGGGGTCCACGTCGTAGCCCGTGCCGGGTGCTGTTGGGTGGGGGTGCCGGCACCGAATCAGGCACCATCACCCAACGAGGCAGACGGATACCGAGAAGAACAGCGCCCGTCTCAGGGCCTTGTTCCCGCGCCGCGATGCCTTACCCGGATCACGGGTAACTAGGGGGGAAACATCGTGCCGGGCCCGGCTGGTGACTCACGCCGTCGTCCTCGCGGCTATTGACGCCACGGAAAAGGTAACGGGGAAACCGACGCCACCTCAGATCGCCGTGAACGTATTGAGGTATCGCTTGATGCGCTCGTTCGCGGAAGAGAAGAACTCTTCGGGGGTGCCGTCGAAGCCGAGGCGACCGTCGTCGAGGAAGATCACGCGGTCGGCAACTTTCCGAGCGAACTGGATGTTGTGGGTCACGACCACCAGTGACCGCTTCTCCTCGGCCAGGTCGACCAGCACCTTGATGACTTCCGCCTCCAACTCAGGGTCCAGTGCGGAGGTCGGCTCGTCGAAGAGCAGGTAGTCCGGCGCGACGGCCAGAGCCCGTGCAATCGCCACACGTTGCTGCTGCCCTCCGGAGAGGTTGTCCGGGTATTCCGTGAGCCGATCCGCCAGGCCTACCTTGCGGAGCAGCTCTTTCGCGCGGGCCTCGCCCTCCGAGGGCGAGATCTTGCCATTCAGAACCGGTGGCAGCGACACATTCTTCAGCACGTTCTGATTGGGGAAGAGGTTGTAGCCCTGGAAAACCATGGCCGAATGCCTTCGTATGGACCGAATCTGAGCGTCGGACAGGCGTCCGCCGAACTCGACCGCGTCGTCGTTGATCTGCAGGGTCCCGGACTCCGGCACCTCCAGCAGATCCATGATGCGCAACAAAGTCGATTTGCCGGAACCTGAGGGGCCCAGAACCACCGTTGTTTCGCCTTCACGCAGTTGCAGGTCCACGCCGTTCAGGACTGTGTTGTCCCCGTAGGACTTCGATACGTTTTTCAGCTCAAGCATTGGTGCTCCTGATGTAGCGCGAGGATGCTTTTTCGACCCGGCTCTGGATCAACGACAGGATCGTGAAAATCACCAGGTAAATGACCGCGACTTCGATGTAGAGAGTCAGCGGTTGGAAATTGGTTGCCGCGATCTGGCGCCCGACCTGAAAGACATCGGCCAGGGTAATCACCATGACCAGCGAGGTCCCCTTGACAAGGTCGATCAGGTCGTTGCCCAGCGGGGGCAGGGCGATCCGCATGGCCTGGGGAGCCACCACGTGACGAAGGGTCTGCCAACTGGTCAGATTCAATGTCTTTGCCGCCTCGAGCTGTCCGCGAGGAATCGATTGAACCGAGGCGCGCAACGTCTCGGCGGCATAGGCGCCGGTGTTGAAAGTGAACGCGATGATTGCGGACGTCCAGGCTGAAAGCGTGATCCCTATTGCCGGCAACCCGTAGAAGATGATGAACAGTTGCACCAGAATCGGGGTTCCGCGGAACAGCCACACGTAGAAGCGAGAAATCCATTGCAGAATTCGTATACGTCCCATGCGCATCGCGGTGGCGAGCACGGCGACGATCAGCGCTAGGACGAACGCTATGATGCTCAGTGGGATGGTGACCTTGATGGTCGCCATCAGCAACTGGGGCAGTGACTGTGCCCAGAGATTCAAAGTTTCGTTCATGGTTTCGCTTCGCTCACGAGGTGGCTGACGTGGGAGTCAGATCGGTCTGGACGTACTTCTGATAGATATTCTTCAAATCTCCGTCGTCCATGTGCTTCTTGAGGGACTGGTCGATGGCCTGTTTGAGCTGTTCCTGCCCTTTGCCCATCAGGACCGCGGCCTGGGACGGATCGCCGAGGTTTCCGTCGAGCAGCCGAATTTTGTGGTCCGGCCGTTGTTCGAAGAACGCTTGGAAGGTGACGAAGTCGTTTCCGGTCATGTCCACGCGGCCGAAAGAGACCAGCATCGCGGCTTCGTCGAAGCCGGTTACCGGCACCAGATTGGCTCCCTCGGCGGCCATCTGCTGGCCAAAATTCGAGGTTTCGGTTTGGGCCGCCGAATGGCCGGAGATCTCATCGGTGGTCTTCATCGGGGAATCCTCGACGACTCCGACCTTCCCCTGGCTTTCGGCGTACGGGATCGAGAAGTCGAACTTCGCTTTGCGCTCGTCCGTGGCCGAGATGTTGTTGATGATGATGTCGTAGCGTCCCGCATCGACACCTGCGATGAGCGAGTCCCATTGCGTCTCGACGTACTTGGCTTTGACACCGAGATCTTGGGCGATCAGGTCACCGATCTCCTTCTCAAAGCCGACCAGTTCGCCCGAGTCGTCGTGGTATCCGTAGGGCCGGAAGGTGCCTTCCATGCCGATTCGAAGAGTTCCGTTGTTTTGGATGGCCGGCAGACCGGTACCCGTGGTCGCGGCCTCGTCACCCGAGCTTTCCGATGAGCACGCCGCGAGCAGGGCGCCAAAGGCCCCCAAGCCGACGAGCCCCAGTGCGTGTCTCCGGGTAGGTAGTGATGTCATGGTCTTCCTTTCGACCTCAGGCCGCGTCCAACGCGCCGACGAGGTCGGAAATCAAGTCTTCCGCGTCCTCGATGCCCACGGCCACTCGCACGAGGTTTTCGGAAATCTCCGCTGTGACTAGGTCTTTCTCAGAATAGGCGCCTTGAGTCATGCTTGCGGGAAGGCACAGCAAAGATTCGATGCCGCCGAGGCTCACGGCGAATCCGAAGACCTTCAACGCACCCAGGAAGGCTTGGATGTTCTTGCCGTCCGCGATCTCCATCGAGAACACCGCTCCGGGCCCGTCCGCCTGTCGGATCTGGATTTCGGTCTCCTCGGCGCTGTACGAACCTGGGGTGTGGATCCGTGAGACGGCAGGGTGGTCCTGGATTGCCTCGATGACGCGTCGGGCGTTCTCTTGCTGACGATCCACGCGGAGGGCGAGGGTCTTGACGTTTTGGAGGAGCCTGTACGAATCGATGGGGGAGAGCACACCACCGGAAATGAGCTGAGCTTTGAACAGCTCTTCTGCGAGCGCCTCATCGTTGGTTGCCGCAACGCCTCCCAGCAGATCGCCGTGTCCGGCAAGGTACTTGGTGGCCGACTGGACCGTCATATCGGCCCCAAGATCGAGCGGACGCTGAAGGTAGGGGGTCAGGAAGGTATTGTCCACGACGAGGACCGCGCCGTTGCGGTGCGCCAAATCCGCGATCCGCTGGATATCGGCGACGCGCAGCGTCGGGTTGGAGGGCGTCTCCAGGAAGACCATGGCGACCGAATCGTCGAAGTCCTCATCGGTCAGCGCATTCGGGTCGTTGACGAAGCGATGTTCTACCCCGCGCTTGGGCAGCTCAATGGTCGCGAAGCGGTAGTTGCCGCCATAGACGGGCAACGACATGATGACGGACTCACCGGCCCGCAAAGTGCCCAACGCCGCCGCGGTTGCGGCCATGCCCGTCGCGTACAGAAATGCGTGAGTGGCATTCTCCAGTGCTGCGAGGGTCTGCTGCGCGTTATCGCGGGTGGGGTTGCCGCCTCGCTGATACTCGTATTCCCCCTCGCCGCCTTCGGTCGGTTGGAGAAAGGTCGACGCCGCATAGATCGGTGGCGTCACCGCGCCTTGTTCGACATTTTCAAGCGCGTGGATGGTTCGAGTCGTGAAGCCTGCCATGTTAGGGCATACCTTTCGAGTTACTGGAGAGTCGTGAATCTGACCTCTCAACGACTATTCAATGCTGGAAAATTCCTTGGGGCATCGAGAAGGTCCGCTGTGTGACGCCGCGTTGCGATTCGCTGGGAATCTCCGGTGCGACAGGCGTGAGTGGGTGGCCGTGTGATCCGATCGCTCAGGGCCGTTCGTCTGGGAGGGCGCTGCGTATTGTCCCGAAGGTCTTGGCGTCGGCTTCGTGAAGTGACAGTGTGTCAATAAGTCATTGACCCTGTATCCTAGTGAGGTAGACCTAACCCGCTGAGGGCGGGCATGCGAGAGGAGGGACCGTGGGGCTGAAGGATTTCGTCCAGGGGAGGCGTGACTCCGCCGATATGGGGCAGGGCGTATGGCGCCGGGCCCATGATCGTTTTCGGCGCGGTCTCGACCGGTTCCACCAGATTCTGGAGAGGGTCGATGACGAGGCCTCTCTCGATGCTCTGATTCCGGCGGCCAATAGGCTGGCCGACCTCTTGCCCGAGGTGCGAGGAATAGCAACCGGTGCGCAGCGGGTCGCCCCCAGCGATTCAACGGATGTTCCGGCCTCGCGGGAAGGGCATTACGCCGATCTGCACCGGGCCCTGTCCAAGGCGGGCAATTCGCTGGCATTGTGCGCCGAGGCCTTGGCCATGATGCGGTGCGACGGAGCATGCGCGGGCGGATGTTCCAAGGTTGAGTCGGTCGAGCGGCGAGTAGTCACGGTCGAAGAGCAGGTTGCGGAGGCCGCTCGGCTCCTCCGCCTCGTCGAGGGTTCCGGTGAATCCGCCGATGGTGGCGTTTCGGCCGCTTAGCGGGCTTTGCCTGTGGCGTTCCGTCGATCGCTCTACGGCCTCGCCGGGTCTCTGCTCGGGCCCGGATCGTGTACGCCCTGAACGGCACGAAGAGCCGTTCCTCGGTCGGTGAAGGTGTTAGCGATCGGTGAGGCAGCGGCAGTTTTTGGCGCCGGGTGGCCTGGCGCGGATGGGTGCCTCAGTCCTGCGCCCGTACGTGGTTGACGACTTTCATCATCGACGAGTGGAGGGCCTGTAATTCTTCTTTGTCCATGCCGAGTCGTTGCATCATGATGCCCGGGATCTTCTCGGCCTCTTTCCTCAATTCCTTGCCGGTCCGGGTTAGCGCTATGTCGAGGGACCGGTTGTCCTGGGAATTCCTGTCTCGAGTGAGGTAGCCCTGCGTCTCGAGGCGTTTGAGGAGTGGGGAGAGTGTTCCCGAGTCGATGCTCAGGCGTTCGCCCAGTTCCTTGACCGAAATGGGGGAGCGCTGCCACAGGGCGAGCATGACCAGGTATTGCGGATGTGTCAGCTTGAGCGGCTCCAGGACGGGCCGATACGCCGCGATCACACTGCGGGAAGCCAAGGAAATCGCAAAGCAGACCTGGCTTTCCAGGGCGAGGGGATCTTCCGTGGGGAAGTCCGGTTTGTTCATTCGTGTCGCTCCCTACCCGTGAGGAGATTCGTGTGCTGTCGCGGCCGCAATAGATTCTAAACCGGATTGCCTGACCTCGTAGTTTGCGTACAATGAGTTTGTACACAAACTAATGGAGGGACAGTCATGAGCAAGCCCCAAAAAGGCGATCAGTTCTCCTGGGGATTCCGACTCCAGAATCGAGCCGTCAGCACCCTCCTGCTGTTTATCGGACCTGCCCAGGGTAGTTCGGAAAGTGACCCCCGGCAGCGTCTCAAGCGCGAGTACAACCGCCGCAAGGCCCTCCATGAGCAACGGAAATCGGAAAGCTAACTCCCTCCTGCCGGAGGAGCCCTTCGGATCGTTCAAAGGACCCGTTTTAGCACTGAAACGGGTCCTTTCGGCAACTCGGAGGAGGAGGTCAGATCAATTTGCTTTCGCGAGCTTTCGATATCGCGGCCGTCCGATTTTCGACGCCGAGCTTCCCATAGATGTGCACGAGGTGCGTCTTGACGGTCGCCTCGGAAATGAACAGTTTCTTGGACAGCTCACGGTTGCTCAACCCGGTGGCCAAGAGACGCAGTATCTCGGTCTCCCGTTCCGACAGGTTCTGCTCAGGGCGTTGCATGCTGGCCATGAGAGCCGCACTGACCTCCGGGGCCAAAGTGCTCTTGCCCGCCGCGGTATCCACGACGGCCCGTCGAAGGGCTTCGGCAGGTGCGTCCTTCAGGAGATACCCGAGGGCACCGGCTCGCACCGCGGCGACGATGTCGGCCTGCGTATCGTACGTGGTCAGGATCAACACCGGTGGACCCTGCATCTCCTTGAATCGGGCGGTAGCGGTGATTCCGTCCATCTCGGGCATCTGTATGTCCATGACCACGAGGTCAATGGCCTGGTCGGTTCCGGTCTTCGACTCAGCGACCTCGAGTGCTGACCGGCCGTTGCCGGCTTCGGCCACGACGACGACTTCGTCAAAACCGTCTAGGAGAGCGCGCAATCCAGCTCGCACTACGGGGTGATCGTCGACCAATAGAACCCTGATCTTGGAGCTCATGCTCCCCCTTCGTTGTCGCTTGCGGTGTGCGCAGAGGTCAGTGGGATACGAACCCCGACAGCGGTGCCTTCGCCGGGAGAGGAGTCGATCGAAAGACTGCCTCCCAAAGTCTCGAGACGACGTCGCAATCCTATGAGCCCGTAGCCGCCTTCTGACGAATCGTTCAGACCGGCGGCGGGGTTGAAGCCGTCTCCGTCGTCGAAGATATCCAAAGTGACTTCGGCTTCCCAAACAGCAAGAGTCACCACAGCGAGGTCCGCGTTCGCATGTTTCGCGACGTTGGCGAGGCTTCCTTGGGCGGCGCGCAAGAGCGCGGAGGTGACGGGTTGGGGAAGGTCGGCTGCATCCTTGCCTTCGACGCGGAGTTCGCAACGCAAGGACCGGCCCGACGCCGCAGCCTGGCTCTGCGTCCTTTCGCACGTCACGCGCAGTGCGGGAAGGAGCGATTGACTCAACTCGGGGGAGGACAAGTCCTTGACGAACCGCCTGGCCTCGTCCAAATTCTCTGACGCAGTTTCCTGGATGGTCCCGACCCAGGAGCCAGCCTCGTCCAGACGTCCCGCCGCAAGGCTTCCGGCGGTCGCACGGGACATGAGAACTATGGACGACAGTCCCTGGGCCACAGTGTCGTGGATTTCGCGTGCTAGCCGCTCGCGCTCTTCCATGCGGCCGGCTTGATGTTCTTTCTCGGCGAGCTCGGCTTGTGCGATGCGCAGGGCCTCGGCGACGCGCAGATGGTGGAGCGCTTCGTCGTGCAATGACCGGTACGCCGTGGAAATGATGATCGCCAGGCCTGCGCCCAGCATGGGGCCCAGAAGCGATCCCGGGGTGAAGCTGTCCAATTGGTCGGCGCGGGCCAGTTCCCACAGTGGCACGAATGAAGCCATTGCCCAGAGCACCCCGACCGCAATGACCCCCTGCCACAGTTTGAGCAGGTGTAGGAAAAGGAACATCAGGGGGAAGACGACCCACACGAAGTTCGCCGAGATGATGAGCAGCGCGATCCAGACTATGGTGACGGCCCCGAGCCACCACCCGGCAAAACGGCGCGGGTTCGCCGCGGTCGTGACGTGGCCCGACCGCAACGCTCGGGCATACCTGTTCTCCCACACGGTTCCGGTGAGATAGATAGCGCCCAGAAGCACGACGGCACAGATCGCGCAGATCGCGGGCACCGTACTCGGAGTATCGGAGCTTCCGCCGAGGTAACGGATCAACCCGAAGACCAAGAGGAAAGCGAACATGACGTGCAAAGCGATGCGCAATGTCTGCAGGACCCGGCTCGGGGCCGGCTGGGGCGCAAGGGTGTTCGGGGAGCTCACACATCTCACACTAGCGGGGAAGGGTTGACCGGACATCAACCGAATGGATGATACGAGGTTCAGCAATCCTTCCGATGTGCGCGTGAGGCCTGCGCGGAAGAGTGGATACCAACGAAATCCACTCGAAAGGAACCAAGATGTTCGTCGGTATCAGAGACGTCTTCTACGCCAAGGGGAGGTTCGCCCTGATCGGTTCGGTCGTCGGGCTGATCACGCTCCTGCTGGTCATGCTCACCGGACTGACCGGCGGCCTTGCTTCACAGAACACATCGGGGCTCACCGCCATCAATCCGGACAGATTCGCTTTCGGGGCCCCGGCCACAAGCGTCTCCGGCTCGGATTCAGAACATGAGGCCAAGGTCGACTACTCGGCTTCCCAGATCACGCAGAACCAGGCCCAGAAGTGGAAGGAGACCGACGACGTCGACTCCGCAGTTCCGGTCGGCTTCGCCCAAACGCAGCTCGCGGCCGAGGGCAGTGCCGGAGTTGCTGTCGTCGGTGTCCCGGACGATTCCAACACCGTCGGTGACGCGGTCGGGAAGGCCATCGACGGTTCGACCGAGCCGGGCGCCGGCGGCGTGGTGGTGTCCCAGTCGATCGCGGACGACCAAGGAGCGAGCGTCGGTCGCGAGGTCAACATCTCGGGCCAGAAGTTCAAGGTCAGTGGCGTCGTCCCGGACGAGTATTACAGCCACAGTCCCATCGCTTGGGTGGATACCGCCGGATGGCAGTCCGTCGCCCACGTCCCCTCAGAGGGTGAGGACGCCGTGGTTGGCACCGCAGTCGCTCTCAAAGGCGACCTGAACAAGGACGCCTGGAACGACGCCGCCGACAAGACCGGGACCGTGGTGTCCAAGGTCAAGGACTCCTTCTCGGGGCTTCCCGCCTACTCCTCGGAGCACAGTTCACTGCTGACCATGCAAGCCTTCCTCTACGGGATCTCGGCACTCGTGACAGTTTCCTTCCTGACCGTATGGACGATCCAGCGGACTCGTGACATCGCGATTCTCCGCGCTCTCGGTGCCGGTGGCCGCTACCTGATCAAGGACGCCGTCGGTCAGGCGGGCATCGTTCTTGCAGTCGGAGCGGTCCTCGGGCTCGGGCTCGGTGCGGGCCTCGGCTGGTTGGCGCAGAACGGTGTGCCCTTCCAGCTGAGCGCGGGCACAACCCTGTTGCCCGCCGCCGGGATCTGGGTGCTCGGGATGCTCGGCTCCCTCGTCGCAGTACGCAAGGTCGCAAAAATCGATCCGCTCATCGCCCTAGGAGGCAACTAAACATGATGGCTCACGTCGCAGAACATGTAGCAGGAACCCAGCATCGCGAGAAGGAATCAATGCCAGCCCTTGAAATCCTCGAAACCACCCTGGAATATCCGGATGGCACCACCGCGGACGGCAAGCCGCGGACAGTAACCGCCCTCGACGCCGTCACCTTCCGGGCAGAGCGCGGGACGATGACCGCGCTCGTCGGGGAGTCGGGGTCCGGCAAGTCCTCACTGCTGGCGGTTGCCGGGGCCCTCGTCGAGCCCACGAGCGGTTCGGTCAAGGTCAACGGTATTGAGGCAGTTGGGCAGCCGGAGAAAACGAGGGCAGGGTTGCGCCGCGAGCAGATCGGCGTCGTGTTTCAGCAGCCCAACCTCATTCCGTCGCTCACGGCACGGGAGCAGCTTCTCGTGGGAGAACACATTCGCGGACTGCGCGGCGCAAAGTTCAAGGAACGCGGCCGCGCGGCCGACGAATTGTTGGCGAGGGTCGGCCTGGACGGTGCCGGGGACCGCCGTCCGCATCAGCTCTCGGGAGGACAGCGGCAACGGGTCAATATTGCTCGTGCGCTGATGGGCAATCCGGCTCTCCTCCTGGCGGATGAGCCGACCTCGGCCCTGGACCACGAGCGTTCCCTCGAGATCGTCGAGCTGCTCCGCGAAGTCACCCGGGAATTCAACGTAGCGACCGTGATGGTCACCCACGAGACCGACCTGTTGGACAAGGTCGACTCGGTGGTCACGATGCGTGACGGGAAGCTTTCCTAACGACTCGCCCAAAAAGGCCCCGGATCCCTCAAGGGTCCGGGGCCTTCTGATTGCATACCGGCTCGGGCGACGCGGCGGAGCGATCAAGCCCTGGGTCAGCGACCCCACATTCCGTACGTCTGGGCCAGTTCGGACACCTTCCGCGCACGGGCGAGACGGGGCAAGTAGGAACCGTCCTTCGGGACCGAACCGCCTTCGTCCTTCTCCAGCATCTCCCGGGCCCAGCTGATCTCCTCTTCGGAAGGAGCCAAGCCGTGATTGATCGTGTCGGTCTGGGCAGGGTTCAGCGTGAGCTTGCCCGTCATACCCATCGATGCGCTCAACCGGCTGGCGTCCAGGAGGCCCTTGTCATCCACACCGTTGGCGGGACCGTCGATCGGTCCCGGTAGTTCTCCCACACGGGACGCTACGACCAACGCCGAACGCGGATACGCCAGAGCCAACGGATCATCGCTGATCCCAGTGTCCTTGCGGTAGTCACCCATTCCGAAAGCCAGACGGAAAGTTCCGGGAGCCTTGGCGATGTCGACCGCATTGACGATCCCGACGGCCGACTCGATCAGTGCAATGACCGGCGTGCCGGCGTGGGACATCATGGCCGTGCGGGTGACGTGATTGGGATGCTCGGTCTTGGCCAACACCAAACCGCGAAGACCCTTGGCACTGGTCAGTGCAGCCAAGTCGTCTTCCCAGAATTTGGTGGTGATGTCGTTGATACGGACCCACGCGCGCATACCGTTGTTGAGGGCGTTGACGACGTTCTCGCGGGCCTGTTCCTTCTGGTCGGCCGGGACAGCGTCTTCCATATCGAGGATGATCGAATCCGCTTCCGACTCGTAATTCGGCTCGAAGGAGGCAACGTTCACGGCAGAAGTCAGCAACCAAGAACGTGAGAGGCGTGCTGGGAGGTCCGCGGCGCGTTCGTTGCGATGATAAGTAGTCGTCAAATTAAAACCTCACTCGTTAACTCAGTTTCGTCCTCATTGTGGCAAATGCTTCGGGTGAAGGGCGAGGGACCTTCCGGCCCGTCCAGCGGGCTTCCCGCCCCAGCGGTGCTGATTCGCCTCCGTGCTTCCTCGACCGTTTGCTGCTCACGGAACGACGGCGCGGGGAACGGCCCACATCGGATTCAGCTTCTTCGAAGGATCGCATCCACGGATGCAACAGTAAGGC
The DNA here is from genome assembly GCF_004137765.1 of Rothia uropygialis. Taxonomy (GTDB): domain Bacteria; phylum Actinomycetota; class Actinomycetes; order Actinomycetales; family Micrococcaceae; genus Rothia. Next base: position 102,360 of record NZ_NOIS01000001.1, read on the forward strand.
CCCGAAACCAGCGTGGTTCCGGGGCCTAACCGTTACATGGAGCCCCCTGCCGGAATCGAACCGGCGACCTTTTCGTTACGAAGGAAACGCTCTACCGACTGAGCTAAGGAGGCCTGCGCTCACGCTTTGCGGTCACGGACCGCTCCACAGCGCGAATGTCACTTTAGCAGAAGACATCCGGATGCCACCAACTCGTATGACCCGTCGTTCAGAAGGGGGTTATGGCATAAATGCGTTGGTGCGATGGTTGTGGTGGAAGACAGACGAACGCTTTCAAAAGGAGTTGACTATGGGACACGTAGGAATAATCGGTGGACACGGCAAGATCGCGCTCCTGACGGCACCGCTTTTGGTCGACGAGGGCAACACCGTCACCTCGATCATCCGCAAGAAGGACCAAGTCGGCGACGTCGAAGAGACCGGCGCCAACGCTCTGGTCAAAGATATCTCGGATCTCTCGACCGAGCAGATGACCGAGGTTTTCAAGGACCAGAATTTCGACGCCATCATCTGGTCTGCGGGCGTGGGCGGCGGCGACCCCGAGCGCACGTGGGAGGTTGATCGTGACGCAGCCATCCGGTCGATGGACGCCGCAGAGAATGCCGGTGTGAAGCGTTACCTCATGGTCTCCTACCTGGGTGCCTCCTTCGATCACGGCGTTCCTGAGGACGACGACTTCTACGCCTACGCCCAGTCGAAGGCAGAAGCGGATCAGCATTTGCGCGAGACCGGTCTGGACTGGACCATTGTGGGCCCGACCGCGCTCTCGCTCGACGAGCCCTCCGGCAAGATCACCGTCACCACCGAAGCGGGCGGAAACAAGGCATCCCGCGCCAACGTGGCGCGGGTCCTGGCGGCCGCCCTCTCGGACGAGACCACCGTGGGCAAGGCTTTGCCGTTCACCGATGGCGACACCCCGATCGCCCAGGCCCTCGCGGAAGCACCGGCCACGGACAAGCTGGCCTAGGGGCCTCATGGGACTCTGGGATTCCATCCGAGGCAAGGCCCAGTCTTCGGCAGGATCCGACGCCGCCGCGGCCCTCCCGGAGGCGCGCTTGGAAGCGCTGGTCTCCGGGAGGGTCCAGGGCGTCGGATTTCGCTGGTGGACACGCGGTATCGCGCAGGAACATGGGCTGATCGGCTACGCGGAGAACCTGCCGGACGGTCGCGTGGAAATCGTGGCCGAAGGCACGCGGGAAGGAGTCGACGCATTGTACGCCGCGCTGACGTCCGGAGATACGGCCGGTCACGTCAGTGACGTCGACCAATCGAGACCCGAACCCACCGGCGAGTTCAGGGAATTCGATGTGAGGTAATACCGTCGAACCGCCCTTCACCTGGCACACCCCCTGCGATAAAATATAAGTAATCGCTTATGAATGGAGGTGCGGTTCCGGTGGGGCACAACCACGATCACGGTCATCAGCACGGCCCCGGGGCCGGGCGCACACGCCTGGCGGTCGCCTTCGGCATCTCGATTCTCATATTCCTTGCTCAAATGATCGGTGCCGTGCTCACCGGTTCTTTGGCGTTGCTCTTCGACACCGTTCACGTCTTGACCGACGCCGCCGGTCTGGCGATGGCCCTCGGCGCCGCGGTGCTCTCATCCCGGCCGGCCACGGACCATCGGACGTGGGGGTGGAAACGGGTAGAAATCCTGGTGGCCGCGGTCCAGGCGACGGTTCTGATTGTCGTCGGAATTATGGTGATCATCGAGGCAGTTCAACGGTTCTCCCATCCGCAGCCGATCGCCGACCGGGAACTCATCGTTTTCGGCATCGTGGGACTCCTCGGCAATATCGCAGCCATTGTCGTCCTGTTCGGCGGAGAGAAGAACCTTAATCTCAGGGCGGCCTTCTTGGAAGTCGTCAACGACGCTCTGGGTTCGGTTGCCGTGATCATTTCCGCGCTCGTCATTGCCTCGACCGGCTGGATGCAGGCCGACGCCGTAGTCGCGTTGCTCATCGGAGCCCTGATCATCCCGCGAGCTGCTCTCATTCTGCGCGAGTCCGTCAGCGTACTTTTGGAGAGCGTCCCACCGGGGCTCGATATGGAAGACGTGAAACGGCACCTCGAGGACCATCCCCGCGTGGTCAAAGTTCACGATCTCCACGCGAGCCGAATTTCGACCGATCTTCCCGTTCTGACCGCCCACGTGGTCCTGGACGACGAGAGCTTCAAGGACGGGCGGAGTGCACAGTTGCTCTGCGAAATTCAGAAGTGTATTTCCGAGCACTTCGACGTGTCGATTGCCCATTCGACGATTCAACTCGAACCGAAGAGTCATTACGACCACGAAGCCGGGGAATTCGTCGTATGAGCCGAGGCCATAGCGTCCATCTCGGGCTCTCGGGGCTCAACGCGAGGATTCTTCCGGACGGTTTCAGCGACAACGGCTACGTCTTGGAGATCGGGGGCGCCGAACAATCGCATGTCGATCTTGATCATCCCGAAAGCATTTTCTACGAGTACCTTCGTCGTGTCGGCAATATCGTGGATACGATCGCCCCTCCGGGTGAGACGATTTCCGCCGCGCACCTAGGGGCCGGCGGGTTAACGTTGCCCCGATATATTCAAGCCACCCGCCCGGGATCGCCCCAAACGGCCGTGGAGATCGAGCGTGAGCTGCCTTCATTGGTCCTGCGCGAATTGCCGCTTCCTGCCGGTACGCGTTTGAACATCCTGACCGACGACGCCCGTGCAGCGCTTCCGGCGCTGGCGCAGGATGCGGGGCCCGAAGCCGGATACGGGTTGGACCTGGTCTTCGTCGATATATTCTCGGGCAAGGATTCACCCGAGCATTTGGCATGCCGCGACTTCTACGCGGAAGCGCTCGCGACACTCACGGATAGAGGCGTTCTGGTCGTCAACGTGGGTGATGACCCCGGTCTTCGATTCTTTGCCAGGCAAGCACAATTCCTGTCAGACGCCGCCTGCGAGGACCCCCGGATCGGGGCCGCCTCGGGGGCCTGGACGTTGGCAGATGCAACCATGATCTCCGGCCGTCAGGAAGGCAACTTGATTCTCGCGGCCGGGCCGGGATTGTCCACGGGAACCCGGGAATTCGCGCAGCACTGGAAGGAAGCAGGGCCGCACCCCGCTGAGGTCCTGGATCCCCTCCAGACGCAGGCTTTCACCCGGAAACTGGTGTCGTAAAACCCGGCGCTTAGGGTCAATTTTGACTTCTGCGCTCTCGGCTGAGCGCGGTTGTGCACTTGCGTGCGCGTGGTTAGATGTGAGTATGGCACCGAAGTTTCCCTTTGATTCCGCAATGAAAAACGCATTCGACGACAGCGGGCAACCAAAGCCGGCTCTGAACAAGGCCCTGGACACCGTTTTGCGGGTTCAGCGGCCACTCGTCGTCACCTCGATCAAAAAACTCCGGAAAAAGCACCCCGATGAAACCCCGGAGCAGATCGCACATCGTTTGGAGAAGCTCTATCTGCGTGATGTCACGGTCGGCGGTGGCGCCGTGGGCGCCTCTGCGTTCATCCCGGGGATCGGCACTGTCACGTCAGTCGGCCTATCGGTCGTGGCGGTGGGCGGGTACCTTGAGCGCACCGCGATCTACGCGCAGTCCATGGCGGAGCTCTTCGGGGCTCACGTGGAGGACCCCGAGAAGGCCCGCACTATGGTCATGGCCCTCATGCTCGGCGAAGACGGCGCCGTTCTCATGCAGCAGATCTTGGGGCAGTCCGGGCGAACAGCCGGAATCTCCAATAAATGGGGCCTCATGATGGGCAAGGACGATGGGAAAGGTTTCAGCGTCTCCAAGACCATCCGCAATATGTTCGTCAAGCGCTTCCTGGCACGTCAATCCGGGGCGATGCTCGGCCGGGCCCTGCCGTTCGGCCTGGGGGCCGTTGTCGGCGGCGGCGCCAACCTTGCACTGGGCCGTCAGGTCATCAAATCGACCAAGGAAGCCTTTGGCAAGGCACCCTCCTTGTTCCCGGACTCTCTGCAGCTGGACGGCAGGGCACCGAAGTTCGACGATCCGCAGGAAGAGAAGAAGGCCCAAGCCCTTGCGGGCGATCTCCCGGCCGGCGCTGACAAGAAAGACAAAGACTCCAAGGCCAAGGGCGCCGGGACGGACGATTAATTCTTCTCCGCTCCGTTGCGCACACCCTCTTCCAGCGGAGACGGATGTGCGCAACGGAGCGTGATCCCGTGAGGACTCGCTACTTCACGTAGTCGACGAGCCGGCCAGCGATCCCGTTGTAGGTTGCGGGCGTCAGATTCTTGAGTCGTTCTTCCGCTTCGGGGGAAAGGCCCAAGCCGGACACGAACTCGACCAAGCGTTCCTGGTCCACGCGGTGCCCGCGTGTCAGATCTTTCAGCCGCTCATAGGGGTTGTCCATTCCTTCGACCCCGGCGATCGCTTCCGCGCGCATGACCATCTGGATTGCCTCGGCCAGGACCTCCCAGTTGTTCTCGAGGTCCCGTGCGAGAACGTCTTCTGCGACGTCGAGCTTGGTCAAGCCTTTGGTCACGTTGGACATTGCGAGCATCGAATGGCCGAAGGCCACGCCGATGTTGCGCTGCGAAGAAGAATCGGTCAGATCGCGCTGCCACCTGGAGGTCACGAGCGTTTCTGCGAGCGTGTCCAGAAGCGAACACGAGATTTCCAGGTTGGCCTCGGCATTTTCGAAGCGGATCGGATTGATCTTGTGAGGCATGGTCGACGAGCCCGTGGCTCCCTCGACCGGAATCTGCCGGAAATATCCGATCGAGATGTACGACCAGATATCCGTGCAGAGATTGTGCAGCACACGGTTGAAGTGCGCGATGCTCGAGTAGAGCTCCGCCTGCCAATCGTGCGACTCGATCTGCGTCGTCAAAGGGTTCCAGGTCAGGCCAAGGTGCTCCACGAAACCGCGAGACACCTTCTGCCAGTCGACCTGGGGCGCAGAAGCGTAGTGAGCGGCGTATGTGCCGGTCGCACCATTGATTTTGCCCAGGAACTCCTGGTTTTCCACGTGTCTGATCTGCCGCTGGAGGCGGAACGCGAGGACGGCCATTTCTTTGCCGAGGGTCGTCGGAGTCGCCGGCTGGCCGTGTGTCCGAGACATCATGGCAATATCCCGGGCCGATTCGGCCAGGTCGGTCACCACACCGACGAGTTTCCGGGCGGCGGGTGCCCATGCGTTGTGGACCGCGTCCCGGATTCCCACGGCGTAGGAAAGATTGTTGATGTCCTCCGATGTGCATCCGAAATGCACGAGCGGTTTGAGATGACCGAGGCCCAGTGCTTCGAGACGGTTTCCGATGAAATATTCGACCGCCTTGACGTCATGCACTGTCACGGCTTCGATCTCGGCCAATTCCCTGATCGAGTCGGCGTCGAAATCGGTCACGATGGCGCGCAGACCCGCAACCTGGCCCTCCGTTAGAGGAGCAAGACCGGGCAGAATTTCATTGCAGCAGAGGTAGATGAACCATTCGACCTCGACGTGCACGCGATCGCGATTGAGTGCCGCTTCCGAGAGGTAATCCGTCAACGGTGCGGTCTGGGGCTGGTACCGCCCGTCCAGGGGCCCGAGGGCAATGGGAGGGGAGACCTGGGTCAGGCTTGTGCGCCCATTCGGGAGGGTCAAACTGGACAGATTGGTGTTCTCTGAAGAATTGGCCATGCCCTTATTGTGGCACGGCCACCACGCCCCTCCGAGTTTGTCCACAGGGCAATCAACGCCGAAGGAACTCAACGGTTGTCCACACAGTGGCGGGGTTCCGGACGCTGTGGGAGACGCCCGGACTCTCCGTGGGCCAGGATGTTCTGCATCGAAGCGGACAAGTGATCCGCTTCCTGGGGAGGAAAAGGACGAAATGGATATCGTGTCCGCGCTGGGGCTGGTGGCGCCCACGGTGGTACGGCGTGCGGGGATAGCGGCCGAAGAAAGGCTCACGGATCTCGCGGATCAATTGGCAAGGCAATTGGCTTCCGTGCGGTCAGCCGGGACAAGAGTCGAGGGGACGGCCCAGACCGCGTGGGAATCTTCGGCGGCGGATCTGTTCCGGGAGGGCATTCGCCGTCAAGCCGCACGATCTCACGCCGCGGAAGAGGCGATGCGCAGGGCGGAATTGCATGTTCGGCGGGCGGGCGTGGAGATCCGTCATCGGCTCGAACAGATCTCCCACGAGTTGGCGGGTTGGGAAGAGAAAATGGTGCAAACCGCCGCTCGGCTCGCTTCGGAGGCGGAAACTCGGTCCCGAGAGGCGGTGGGGACGGCCGCTTTCGGATCCGAGGCCCTGCTGGACTCCGACGCAGTGCGGCAGCTGAGGAGCGCATACGAAAACGCCGTGGAATCCTCCCTTGCCCGAAACGTCTTGACGGCCGTGGCCGCTGGAAACGCCGGGTGTGCGCAATGACCACGCCGTGGAACGCCAGCCTTCGTGAATGGTGCATCTTCGGACTCGCCCCGGCCCAATCAACGGGCGCATTCCAGGTCGGGTGGGGCGCAGTGCCTGCCGGCAGCGCGACGGTGCGCGCGTCAACGTCCCAGCAAAGGATCGACACCGAAGAGATTGCCCGCCTCGAGGCCGAATTGCAGGGAGCTGGAGAGATCTACGGCGGAGCCATGCTCGCGGCGGTCCCTCTTCGGGCCGAGATCGCACACCTTTGGGCGCATGTCTCCTCGGCAGCGGCGATGGCCGCGCAGGAGCTCGACGAAGCGCAGAAACTTCTGCTGTCCTTAGGATCCTCCGTGGCTGAGTACGGTGCGAAACTCCATCTGGCCCGGACGTCCTATGAGGAGGCAGAAAACCTCGCGGAGGTTCTGGTCAGCGGTTTTGACGCCGTCCACTGCCTTCCCTACCGCCATCTTTACGGATCGGCGATGCTCAGCGGAGGCAATCCTCTAGGCCTACTGGCCGCCGTGGGGGCCTTCGCGGTCACGGGTGGGGCGATTCTCGCGGCCGACGCTTCGGTCCGCGGAACGGCCGCAGCAACGCGTTCATCGATCAAGGGCAGCGGCATTCCCCTGGAACATCTTCGCCTGGACGTCGCTCGGGTCAAACAGCTCAGGCGGCGCATGGGCCTGGGGCTGGTTCGCTTGAGAGATTTCCGGCAGGTCGAAGCTTCTCCCATGACGGTGATGAGCGAGGCCGCCAACGTATCTACTATTGCGGAGGGCCTCAAGAACGCGGGGGAACGCGATATCGTGCACGATGCCGCTCACGGTCCCCAGAACCGCGTGTCCCTGGCCCATATCGACGTAAAGGTTGTGCACAGACCGGATGGCACGAAATCCTTCGTGGTCTCGATCCCCGGGACCGATTTCGACAATCTTTCGAGCCGAACGGATCCTGACGGGGCCCACAGTATCCTCGACGTCGTGACCACAAGCCCCGGTACGCCCTTGTCGGAGTCCCCAGGGCTCATGCAGATGGTCGATCGAGCTCTCCAGGAGGCAGGCGCCGGATCCACGGACCCCGTCATTCTCTCCGGTTTCAGCCAAGGCGGAATGACCGCCATGAGCCTCGCTTCGAACCGGGAATTCTCAGGGCGGTACACCATCCGTGGGGTAGTGACCACGGGGACGCCTACTGTCACCTACCGAGGAGTCGACCCGAAGACCAAAGTCCTTCACCTGGCAGACGTGAACGATCCGGTCCCGGTCCTGACCGGCGGGGGCTCCGACCCAGGCAACAATCACGCCGTCGTCGTGACCAGCAACGTCGGGAAAGGCGGGGCAATTCAGATGACGCACGACGCCGAGACGTATGTGCGGGCCGCTCGGGTCGCCGACCGCGAATTGTCGCGGACCACCGAGGGGCGAAAACAACGGCGAATGATTCAGGAGGCGATCCCTGCCGGGGCATCCGTTCAGACCCTGACTTTCGAAGCATCGTCCGAGTCCTATGACCGCAGGACGAAATGATGGCCGACCTCAAGCGCGGCGGAGAGAGCACTGACGTGACTGTTGCCACTTTTGCTCGAAGGAGCGGATACAGTGGAATTCATGAGCGAAAATCTGATCCCCCATGACGAAAGAATCACCCCACGACACGTCTTCAGCGCATTGCCGAAGTACGCCGCGGGCAAGCCGCCCCGTGCGGTCGAAGGCCTTCAACAATACAAGTTGTCCTCGAATGAGAACCCCTTCGGCCCGGTTCCGGCAGTTCAGTCAGTGATCCAGAAATTTTCGACATCCAATCGATATCCCGATCCGTTGTGCACGGAGCTTCGCACGGTTCTGGGACGGCACCTCGGTGTCGACCCGGATGACATCGTCACCGGTGCTGGGAGCCTCGGAGCTCTCGCCCAGATCCTCGCGGCCTTCGCCGGCGGCAACGAAGACGGCAGCCAGGACGAGGTCATCTACCCGTGGAGATCCTTCGAGGCATACCCGATCGTCACAGGTCTTGCGGGAGCCAAGGAAGTGCGTATCCCCAATTTGGCCAACGGCGAGCATGATCTGGACGCCATGGCCGATGCGATCACCGATCGCACCAAGGTTGTCATCCTGTGCACACCCAACAACCCGACCGGGCCGGCCCTGACCAAGAAAAAGGTCCAGGAATTCATGGCCAAGGTCCCGTCCCGCATCGTGGTTGTGTTGGACGAGGCCTACCTCGAGTTCTGCCAGGCCTCCGAACTCAACGAGCAGGAAAGAAGCGAAGGCGGTCTCGCGGAGGGTATAGATCTCTTCCCCGACTACCCGAACCTCGTGGTCCTCCGCACATTCTCCAAAGCCGCCGGGCTCGCCGGTTTGCGGGTCGGATACTCGATTTCGCACCCGGAAGTCACACAGTACCTCCGCGTTTCGGCCACGACCTTCGCCGTGACCAAATTGGCCGAGGAAGCTGCCATCGCTTCGGTCGAACACGCCGACGACGTCGAGCAACAGGTCCGGCATCTCGTCTCGGAGCGAACGCGCGTCGTCAATGCCCTGGAGGAACAGGGCTGGGACATCCCTACGACCCGTGCGAACTTCGTATGGCTCCCTTTGGGCGAAAAATCTCAGGACTTCGCGCAGCTAGCCGACGAGAACGCGTTGTCCGTGCGTGCGTTCCAGCCCGAAGGCGTCCGGGTCAGCATCGGAGAAGATGAGGCGAATTCGAGATTCATTCGGATCGCCGGAGAGTTCCTGGGCAATTCCGGCAGGTAGGCTAAGGGTGTATTTTTTGATCCGCGGGACTTGCGCATAACGCGACCCGGCGGACCAGCCGGGCGCCGGACAACCTAGCCACATGGGAGGACTCATGGAAACCGCGGAAACCCCCCACCCCGGGGCGACCGAGGGCCGTCTGAACCGGGTGACCATTCTGGACGAGAACGGTCACCGCGGTTCGGATCCGGACTTTGATCCCTACATCGAGAACGTCACCCTCGAGGACCTCAAAGGGTCGTATGCCAATATGCTGAAAGTTCGGCGCTTCGACGACGAAGCGACCTCCCTGCAACGGCAAGGCAAACTTGCACTGTGGGTTCCGTCCAAAGGTCAGGAAGCCGCGCAGATCGGTTCGGCACGCGCCATACCCGAGCGCGACTACATCTTCCCCTCCTACCGGGAGCATGCGCTGGCGTTTGAGCGCGGTGTCGATCTCAAAGACTTGATGAGGATCTTCCGCGGATACTCGCCCGGAGGATGGAACCCCAAGGAACACAACTTCAACTTGTACTCCTTCGTGTTGGCCTCTCAAATTCCGCATGCCGTGGGATATGCCATGGGACAGAAACTCGACCAGCACGTGAACAAGGAGATTGCGCAGGGTTCCGAGGAGTCTTCGGCGACGGTCGTCTACTTCGGCGATGGTTCGTCGACCCAAGGGGAAGCCCACGAATCCATGGTCTTCGCCGCCTCCTACGACGCCCCTGTTCTGTTCTTCATCCAGAACAACAAATGGGCGATTTCGGTTCCCTTCTCCACGCAGTCTCGCCTGCCTTTGGCCGAGCGCGCCGCCGGATACGGATTCGAAGGAATCCGCGTGGACGGCAATGACATCCTCGGAGTCCAGGCCGTCACGGCCTACGCCATGGAGAAGATCCACCGCGGGGAAGGCCCGGTATTGATCGAGGCCGAAACGTACCGTCTCGGCGCCCACACGACGGCCGACGACCCGACCAAGTACCGGACTCGTGACGAAGAAGACGAGTGGACGACCAAGGACCCCCTCGTGCGCCTGGAAAAACATCTTCGCCTGGAAGGCGTTGACGACGCGTTCTTCGAGGAAGCCAACGCAGAGGCCAAAGAATACGGTGCATCGATTCGCGAGGCGGTCCTCGCCATGGAGCCGCCGGAATTCGATCATGCTTTCGAGAACGTTTACGCCGAAGAGAATGCGCTCGTCGAACAAGAACGAGCCTGGTTCCACGAATACGAAGCGGGGTTCGACGAAGCCGAAACCCAGGAAGGCGGCCGCTGACCATGAGCGACGTATCAGCACAGGCAAGTGCAGTGGAATCGATGCCCATGGCCAAGGCGCTCAACGCGGCGATGTCAGACGCCATGACTGAGGACCCCAAGGTCCTTTTGATGGGCGAAGACATTGGAACTTTGGGCGGGGTCTTCCGCGTGACCCAGGGGCTCAAAGACGAATTCGGAGCCCACCGCGTCATGGACACCCCGCTCGGCGAAGCGGGAATCGTGGGCACCGCGATAGGCCTGGCCATGAGGGGTTATCGTCCCGTCTGCGAAATCCAGTTCGATGGATTCGTCTTTCCTTCCTTCAACCAGATCACCTCTCAGTTGTCCAAGATTCACGCGCGCTCCAGCGGTGCCATCAGCCTGCCCGTCGTGATCCGTATCCCGTACGGCGGGAATATCGGATCGATCGAACACCATTCCGAATCCCCGGAGGCTCTGTTCGCTCATACCGCCGGCCTCAGAGTGATGTCCCCGTCGAATGCCCAGGACGCTTACTCGATGCTTCGGGAGGCAATCGCCTCTCAGGACCCCGTGATCTTCTTGGAACCGAAGCGACGGTACTGGCTCAAGGGTGACGTCGAACGTGCTGCCCGAGTCCCCACGACTCAACGTGCACAAATAGTTCGCGAAGGCCGCGACCTGACGTTGGCCGCATACGGTCCGCTCGTGCCTGTCGCGCTCGCGGCCGCGGATGCGGCGCGCGAGGACGGACTCAGCATCGAGGTCGTTGACCTGCGTTCGATCTCCCCCTTGGACTTCGACTCCGTCGAGCGTTCGGTCAACAAAACCGGACGACTCGTCGTCACCCACGAGGCCCCGACCTTCGGCGGCATGGGCGGAGAACTGGCCTCGGTCATCGCGGAACGTTGCTTCTACAGTTTGGAAGCTCCTGTCCTCAGAGTCGGCGGCTACCACATGCCTTACCCCGTGGCCAGCGTCGAAGAAGATTACCTCCCCAGCATCGACCGTTTGCTCGAGGCCATCGACCGTTCGCTGAATTACTAGTCAGCCCCGGAATCCAGGAGTTCACATTGTCTTCGATTTTTCATCTACCGGACGTTGGGGAAGGCCTGACCGAGGCCGAGATCCTCTCATGGAAGGTTCGTCCCGGAAGCTCGATCCATGTCAACGACGTGCTCGTCGAGATCGAAACCGCAAAATCCGTCGTCGAGCTCCCCTCCCCGTTCGCCGGCACGGTTGAACGCATCATCGCCGAGGAAGGCGCAACCGTCGAAGTCGGCGCCCCGTTGATCGCCGTTTCGGCCACCGCTTCCGCCGACGAGACCGCCGAGGGCGGCTCTCCCGAAGGCGCTTCTGCGGAATCCGGTACGAGCGCCCCGCCCGCGCCCAACGAACCGAATTCCCAGGTTCCTGTCGCGGAAAAGGAAGCCGAGAGCTTCGCTGCGCAAGCGGCACCGACGACTCAAGCAGACGCCTCAACCACCGGGCCGGACGCGACCGGCGACGAGAGCTCACGGTCGACGTCGGTGCCATCCGAAGACCAAACCGCCGCGCTCGTAGGTTCGGGCCCCAAGGCAGATCCGGTCAAGAGACGGGCACGCAAACGCCCGATCGAGGGCGGGGCCGCACGTCAGGACAGGTTGGACCAGGTTGGCACGGCGGGAGAAGGAAATGAGCCGCCGGAGACTCTCCTGACTCAGCTCCTGCACCGCGCGCCTATCCAGGGCGGAAATCTCGGCACGGGAATTGCTGAGCGAGCGAAGCGCCTGGCGGAAGAAGGCCGTGGGGCTCTCAAACGATTGCCGGGTCGAGCCGTTGACCAGCCGATGGAACATGCCGCTGCGCACCGTACCGTCGGCACGGAGCCCCCGCGGCGGCCGGCCTTGGCCAAACCGCCTGTGCGAAAGGCCGCGAAAGATCTGGGCATCGACCTCGCCGACGTTCCCGCGACCGGATCCCAGGGCCAAGTCACACAACGCGACTTGGTCAATTACGCGGGCCACGCCCAGGATGTTGAAAGCCACAAACCATCCAACTTCTGGGTCCAACGCGGCGGCACCGAGGAACGCGTCGAACGCGTCCCTGTGAAGGGCGTACGCAAAGCAACCGCGAAAGCCATGGTCAAGTCCGCTTTCGAGGCTCCGCACGTTTCGATCTTCGTGGACGTGGACGCATCCCGGACCATGGAATTCGTCAAGCGTCTCAAAACGTCTCCCACTTTCGAGGGGGTGAAGGTCACGCCGTTGTTGATCCTGGCCAAGGCCGTCATCTGGGCCACCGCCAGGAATCCGCAGGTCAACTCCCAATGGACGGATTCGGAGATCTTGATCAAGCGGTACATCAATTTGGGTATCGCCGCGGCAACACCGCGAGGGCTGATGGTGCCGAACATTAAGGACGCCCAGGACCTCTCTCTGCGTGAATTGGCTGTGGCCCTGAACGCACTGACCCACAAAGCTCGGGAAGGAAAGACACAACCGGGGGAGATGTCCGGCGGGACGATGACTATCACCAACATCGGTGCGCTGGGAATCGATACCGGAACACCCATCATCAACCCGGGAGAGGCCGCGATCCTCGCCTTCGGAACAATCAAGCAGAAGCCTTGGGTCGTCGACGGTGAGGTCATCCCGCGTTGGGTCACCACATTGGGCGGGTCATTCGACCACCGCATCGTCGACGGCGACCTGTCGGCGCGATTCATGGCCGACGTCGCCGCCGTGCTCGAAGAGCCCGCGCTGTTGCTGGACATGTAAGCGGCTGGTCCCACGGAGCGAGCCATATAAAGACGCTCCCGCGTTGCTTCCTCGCCTTTCGGCATCGAAGCAACGCGGGAGCGTCTTCTGCGCTGGGTACCGGCTCGAGAGGGCGAGACGGCATAGCTCTTCATCGAGCCGTATACGCCGCGAAGATCAGCGTCCTTCGAAGCCCCAACGGTCTACCGCGCGGTGGAAGCGCGTGCCCCACAGTCCGCCCAGGATTGCCCCGATAAGACCCACGATGAGCGCGGAGACCGCCGCGGCCAGCCCCCATATGAAGTCCGAACCTCCGAGCGACTGAACCGAGCCGAGCGGCACGCTGTCTCCCATGCGATCCGCCAGAAACAGCGTCAGCACGGTCGTCACCGCGGTCCCCATGAGCTGCCAGAGCCACACGGCCACGCCCTGTTTGACCCCGGAGAATCGCCCCGCGCGGCCTGCGGCGTATCCACCGGCCACGTACGAGACGAAGAAGATCACACCGAACACGGCGCCCCATACCGCCCCGTTCCCGGAACCTTGGACGAGATTCTGCATCGAGTCCCCTACATGAGCGGGAACCCCTGTTCCGGCCGCACTCGGGGCAACAGCCCCGACGATCCAGGTCAGGAAACCGATGAGCGTCATTGCGACGAGCCACCCCAAGAGACCTGGGAGGAGCTGGAGCCGGCCGTATTCCGCTTTCTGGCGTCGCACCACCATTGCCCGCAGGTCAGCACCGGACGGCGCCTGTGTTTGGCCCGCGTAGCCCCCTGGCTGACCGGGACCTCCGGGCGGGACCGCCGTCGGCCGGGCTTGCGACGAGCCGGATCCGGGGTATTCCGCGGGCGTGAATTCCCGCGGACCGGATTGAGGCACGGATGCTTGATCGTCGTATTCGAGGCCGGACCTCCTCTGCGCGGTCGGCGACGTCGTTGCCTCCCCGTACGACGGGAGGGGTCGGGTGACGTTGGAGTCCTCAGCAGCCGAGGAACCCCATGAGCCGTGGTCCAGGATCTGTGTTCGCTGATCGTCGGTCGATAGGACTTCCGTCCGACCGCCGTCGAGTACCTCGGTACGGTCCTCGTCGATCTGCTGGCTCCGCTGGTCGGAGAGCACCTCCGTGGGGTCGCCGTCCAAGGGGATCGTACGGTTCGAATCGTTCAGGTCAGCGTCGGATTCGCCGCCCCGACCCTCGTCCCACGGTCCTTCGTTCCGGTTCCTCATACGAGTTCCTCTCGTGTTGTTGTTCGTGTGTCTCCAGGGCCATGCGATTCCGCGGCGACTTGTTCCCTGTACACGCGTGGAAAATTCCCGACGGCGTACTGTCCCGAACGCTCTTCGGGGTCTACGGTCTTGATGACTCGCGCGGGCGATCCGACGGCCACGGAAGACGGCGGAATGTCCTGAGTGACCACCGAACCTGCTCCCACCACAGAATCATGGCCCACGGTGACGCCAGCCAGGATGATTGCGCCGCCACCCAGCCAGACGTTGTCCTCGATCGTGATGGGCAGCCCGCCTTCCCACCCCCTCTTGCGGTCCACTGGGTTCAACGGATGTGTTGGGCACAGCAATTGGACGTTCGGGCCGATCTGCACGTCGTCGCCGATCCTGACCTCGCACACGTCCAGGACCGTGAGCCCGAAATTCGCGAAGAGCCGGTCGCCGATGTGAATGTTGTACCCGTAGTCGACCTGAAGCGGCGCTCGGATACGAACGTCGCGGCCCATGCTTCCGAGCAGTTCGCCCAAGAGGACGAGAGCGGCCGGATCCTCTTCCAGATCAAGCCGGTGATAGCGGTCCGTCATTCTCGCAGCTTCGGCGGACGTGCGATGGGTCGGGTGTGCATCGTTATTGGTCTCGTTCGCCGTCGTCTCACCCCGGTACGGGAGCCCGGAGTGCATGCGCTCGCGCATGGTCATGTCATCGTGACTTGTCTGAGGTGTGGTCATTCGACGGAACCTTTCCGTGACCGCTTCCGTGCGGCCTGGTGGGAAGAGCAAATTCAGGAGAACAGGGCGGCCAGTCCGATGATGACCAGTCCGACCAGGATCGCGATGCCGACCCCGATCAGCATCCTTTTGTTGATTTCCCTCATGACTGTTCGGACTTCTTCTTTTGACCATTGCGTATTGCGGCGTGCACTCATGGTGGACAGTATTCCAGGTGCAGAGGCCCTCATGGCAGAATCTCGTATATGCCAGAACCTCAGACTGACGCCTCAGGGCCCCTGACGAGTCGACGACCGTGGCTCAAGAATTACAATCCCGACACCGCAACCGAGCTTGATCTCCCGGAGACCTCACTGGTCCACGTGATGGAGAGATCCGTGCGAGCGGCAGGTTCCAAAACCGCCCTGGAGTTCTTCGGCGCGGCGACCAGTTACGCAACCCTCGGGGACCAGGTCAACCGGGTTGCGGAGGGGCTGCGTCTGCTGGGCGTCCAGCCGGGGGATCGTGTCGCCGTAATTCTGCCGAACTGCCCGCAGCACGTCGTCGCGTTCTACGCGATTCTGAGGGTGGGCGGGGTCGTGGTCGAGCACAATCCGCTGTACACCGAAGGCGAACTGAGGCACCAATTCGAGGACCACGGCGCCAAGATCGCGTTCGTGTGGGACAAGATCGCCGACAAAGTCACGCACCAGCCTGCGGACGTCCGCCCTCGAGAGATTGTTTCGGTCAACATGGTCGAGGCGATGCCGACGCACATGCGGCTGGCCCTGAAATTGCCGTTCAAAAAGGCCAAGGACTCCCGCGAAAAGCTCGAGGGGCCGGCCCCGGACACTACGCCGTGGCGCAAGATGATCAAGAACGAGCCGATCGCAGAAGACCATCATCGGCCGACCGCCCATGATACGGCTCTTCTGCTCTACACGTCAGGAACCTCGGGGGATCCCAAGGGCGTCATGCTGACGCACCGGAATCTGGAGTCGAATGCGCAAATGGGCCAGGAATGGATCGGGCTAGACGATGAGGAGGTCATCTATGGTCTGCTGCCGCTGTTCCATGCCTACGGAATGACTCTCGGCCTGGGGATCGCCGTCGCGGTCCAGGCGAAGCTCGTTCTGTTTCCAACCGTGGACCTCGACCTCGTCTTCGGTGCGATGAAGAAGTCCAAACCGACTATTCTCCCTGCTGTGCCACCCGTCTACCAGCGGATGCTGGACATGGCCAACGAACGGGGCACTGACCTCTCCGGTATCCGGTATTCCGTTTCCGGTGCGATGAACCTGCCGTCGCAGCTCGTGGCCGATTGGGAAGCCAAAACCGGCGGATATCTGGTCGAAGGGTACGGCCTGACCGAATGCGCGCCGTTGGTCGCCTGCAACCCGTTGAACGAATCACGCCGGGCGGGGTCCATCGGGACGCCGTTCCCCTCAACTGACATCCGTATTGTCGACCCCGAAACTTTCCAGGACGCCGAAGACGGGCAAGCTGGCGAGTTGTGGGTCAAAGGCCCTCAGATGTTCCGCGGATATTGGAAGAACGAGGAAGCAACGCGAGAGACCGTGACCACGGACGGCTGGCTGCGCACCGGTGACGTGGTGACCATGGATGACGACGGATTCCTCTTCGTCGTCGACCGGCTCAAGGAAGTCATCATCACCGGGGGATTCAATGTGTCTCCCTCCGAGGTCGAGACCGCTCTGAAAACGTTCGATACGGTCAAGGACGCTGCGGTCGTCGGAATTCCCGCCGAGGGAGGAGGAGAAGAAGTGGTGGCGGCTGTCATCATGGCTGCCGGTCACGCTCTCGATGCTGAGGCTCTGCGTCAACACTGCTACACCAAAGTCACCCGGTACAAAGTCCCTCGCCGCATCGTCGAGTTGGATGATTTCCCCCGTTCGATGCTCGGCAAGACGTTGCGCCGCGAGGTAAAAAAAGAGGTTCTGGAGAAGCTGTAGGCCTTGGTCCGCTATCAACCACGACGACGCCCGCCGTGCCTTCTCGAGAAGGCACGGCGGGCGTCGTCGTTGGGGGAGTCGAAACGGGCTATCGCCGCATGATCTTGCGAGCGAGCCAGTTTCCGAAAAGCTGAACGAACTGGACCATCACGATGATGATCAGCACGGAGGCCATGGTGATGTCCCAGTTGAAACGCTGGTAGCCCTTGGAAAGCGCGTAATCGCCCAGACCGCCGGCGCCAATGTAACCGGCCATTGCGGACATGTCGACGACACCGATGAGCAGGAACGTGTAACCGAGAACGAGCGGGCCTAGAGCCTCGGGAAGGATGACCGAGAACATGATGCGAGCCTTTGAGGCACCCATGGCCCGGGCTGCTTCGATCACACCCGGGTCGATCGACACCAAGTTCTGCTCCACGATCCGCGCGACGGCGAAGATCGCGGCGACGACCATGCCGAATACGGCGGCCTTCATCTCGATCGTGGTGCCGATAGTCGCGAGCATCACGGGCCCCAGCGCCACGAGAAGGATGATGAAAGGAATGGGGCGAACGAAGTTCACCACGAGGTTGAGGATCCAGTTGAGGGGCCGGTTCTGCAAGATATTCCCGCGACGGGTTGTGTACAGCAGCAAACCGATCAGGAATCCTCCGATGCCCGCGATCACCATGGTGATCGCGACCATTTGGATGGTTTCCAAGGTCGCCTGCAGCAGATCGGGGCGGACCTCGCTCCAGTCGGTCTTGGGCTTTGCCTCGATGGTGGCGGCGATGAGGGAGTGGGGATTCAGCGACATCAGGCGCGCACCTCCTGGACGAGTGTAACGAGTTTCAGCTGTTCAACGGCGGCATCGACCGCGGAGACCTCGCCCAGCAGTTCGAGGGTGAGTTTTCCGTAGGTTCGTCCCTGGAGGGTTTCCAAGCCGCCCTCGACGATGTTGAAGCGCACATTGCGATCGCCGAGCCGTGAGAGGACATCTCCCAATTCGGTCTGGTCCGTGACCTCGACGCTGACGAGATAGCCACGGTGGCGTTCCATCAACTCGCTGGCTCGGTCTCCGGAAGGGGTCGGTTTGACGGTCGTGGACACGAACCGTCGGGCGGGCGCGGTCTGAGGATTCGAAAAGACGTCGTAGACATTGCCTTCTTCTACGACTTTGCCTTTCTCCATCACCGCGACTCGGTCCGCGATCGAGGCGACCACGTCCATTTCGTGGGTGATCACGACGACGGTGATCCCCAGATCCTCATTGACCTTCTTCAGAAGTCCGAGAACTTCCTCTGTGGTTTCAGGATCCAGCGCAGACGTGGATTCGTCGGCGAGGAGGAGAGAGGGCTCGGTCGCCAGGGCGCGGGCAATGCCGACGCGCTGTTTCTGACCGCCCGAAAGCTGATCGGGATAGCTCTTGGCTTTCTCACCCAGCCCCACGAACTCCAGGAGCTCCTCGACCCGTTTCTTGCGACGGTCACTCGACCAGCCCGCTACTTTGAGCGGGAAATCGACGTTACCGGAAACGGTCTTGGAGTTCATGAGGTTGAACTGTTGGAAGATCATGCCGATATTGGTTCTGGCCTTGCGCAGGTCGGCCTCTTTGGCCCCTGAGATTGTCGTATTCTCTACCGTCAAGGTTCCCGATGTGGTGGCCTCGAGGCCGTTGATCAGGCGGACCAATGTGGACTTTCCGGCACCCGAATAGCCGATGATCGCGTAGATCTGTCCACGTTTGATCGTGAGCGAGACGTCGTCCACGGCTCTGACGGGGTTCTTCCCGGTTTTGAATACCTTGGAGACGTGATCGAGGACCACCATGTCCGAAGAGTGCGCCTCGGACACGGGACTCGTGTGCTCGGTCATGTGCATTCCCTTGCTTGTCGACTGTTGAGGGGTTCGATCGTTTCACACCGTGAGAGCGGACGACGCCGGCCGGCAGCTGAGCTGTCGGGCCGGCGTCGGTCACCGAGACGAGTGGTGAAACTCTGGTTTACTTCTTTTCCTTGTTCTCGTCCTCGAGCTTCTTCTGGACATCGCGCAACTTGTTGACGTCGGTGTCGACCACGACAGCGGTGTTCTTGGACGACTTCTGCTGGGCGTCCTGAACGGGCTTGCTGTGGTAGATATCCACGATCTTCTTGTACGTCTCGTTGTCCTCCTGGCCCTTCTGGGCGACGAACAGGTTGACGTACGGGAGGGCCGAATCCTGGGACGCGTCGTCCTGGAAGAGTGCATTCTTGGGATCGAGGTCTGCATCATCGAGGAAGTCGTTGTTGACCACGGAACCATCCACGGAGGACATCGAGGTCACGGTCTGGTTCGCTTCGACCGAGGTTACCGTCACCTTGGAGTTGTCCTTGTCAATGTCGTTTTCGGTCGGCTGGAGAGTATCGCTCTTGAGCTTCAGGAGATTGGCCGACTTCAGGACGTTGATCGCGCGAGCCTGATTGACCGCGTCGTTCGGGATTGCGATCTTTCCGCCCTCCGGAATCTCGTCGAGGGACTTGTGGTTCTTCGAGTAGAGACCCATCGGGAAGATCGCGGTGGGGCCGACGATCTGAAGATCGTCGTCGTTGTCGACGTTGTAATTGGCCAAGTAGGAGATGTGTTGGAACCAGTTCAGGTCAACCTGCCCCTGCGTCAGCTGCGGGTTCGCCTCGGTGTAGTTGTCGAGCTCTTTGTACTCGATGTCGATGTCCTGCTTGGCGGCCTCTTCCTTGAGGACGGTATTGACGTCCATTTCCTTGGCGATGGCGATCTTCACGACCGTCTTGCCGTCTTTGGTTTCGGGACCGCTGGGGGTGTCGTTGCCCCCGCATGCGGCAAGCCCAAGGGTTAGGGGAACAATCGCCAGGAGGGCGCCAAGTTTTTTCTTCACGGCTATGAATCTCTCTACTCGGTGCGGTGAGTTTTTGGGGTCGACGGAATAGCCCGGAGCCTCCGCGTCAGCCCTATTACAACACGCGCTCGCCCGATGACTTGAAGCGACGGAGATGTGTAGACGTGCCTTTCACGGGGCGTCATAATTCGAAATACTGGCGAGTGGCAGGTGAGGGGCCGCTGCCAAGGGTGCGCATTTTCCCGCCGGGAGGCCAAGTCGACCTTGTCCCGGAACGTTGCTCGTGTGCACATTTGTTCAGAACGGTTGTGCGAAGCGGCAATCGGCGCCTATGCTAACCGCATGCCTGTGGGGCGCCTCACGTTCGCCATTGTCACCGAATGAGGAGAAGGTCCCCTGGGCGGAGTTTGTCAACGGGGACGGACGTCGACCCCCAAGAAGGAGCACCTTATGTCTTCCACTGGCGATAGCTCGGTACCGCTGCAAGTCGAGGGTCACTACCTCGACCGAATAGGCATTCCCTCGGTCCTCAAATGGGGCTTCCTAGGGGTTCTGCTGTTCATGACCGGTATCGGCGTCGAGTCCAATATCCTCACCCCCTACCTCGTGGAGGTTCTGGGCAGTCCCGAGAGTGCCGTTGCGGGCATCATCGCCTCGTATTCGCTGGCCGTGCTCGTCGGCAGCTATCTTTCCGGCGCTCTGTCCGACCTGATCGGCCCCAAGCGCGTGATGCTCATCGGCTTCATCGTGTGGGCTGTCTTTCAGGCCGGCTTCCTTCTGGCGGCCGCCAGTGGGGTCTTTTGGCTGGTAGCGGTTACCTACTTCCTCCGCGGATTCGGCATGCCTCTGTTCACCTTCTCCTTCTTGGTGTGGGTCAACATCACGGCGCTGAAGTCCAAGGCCGGAACCGCCGTCGGGTGGTTCTACGTGATGTTCACGGGTGGTCTGCCCACCCTCGGTTCACTGGTGGCCATCGGTGCCATCCCCGTCTTCGGCGGCGGCGTGATCGGTGAAGCGGGTGCCATCATTTTCTCGTGCGTGCTGAATGTCGTGGGCTTCCTGCTCGTGTGGTTCGGTTGCCATGACTCCAAGGGTAAGAAGCGGATCGCGCCCGAAGGGGAAAGCGCTTCACAGGTTCTTTTCTCGGGCCTGCGTCTGACCTTCACCAACGCCAAGGTTCTGCAGGGCTTCCTGGTGCGCCTGATCAATACCGCGCCGGAATTCGGCATGTTCATCATCATGCCGGCCGTGATCACTACGTCCCTCGGCTGGGGCCAGTCGCGTTGGTTGGCGATGACGGTGTGCGTGTATGCCGGCAACATTTTGTTCAACGCTTTCTTCGGCAACCTCGGTGACCGGCTCGGATGGGTCACGACGGTCCGTTGGTTCGGCGTATTCGCCTCGGCGGTTTCCCTCTTGGCCTGGTGGTATGTGCCGCATATGGTGCCGGCGGGTTCCACTTGGGGGTATGTCCTCTCGGTGATCGCCGGCGTGTGCTACGGCATCTTCCTGGCCGGGTTCGTGCCGATGGGCGCGATCATGCCCGCCAACGCACCGTTGCACCGGGGCGCGGCCATGGCCATGTACACCACGGCAGCCGGTGGTGCCACGTTCCTCGGCACGGCCGTCGTCGCCATCGTCCTGAACGTGACCGGTGCCCTGGGAATGAGCACTTTCGCGCAGAACTCCAGCGTGATCTGGGTGTTCGTGGCCCTGTACGCTTGCGCTTTCGTTATGGTCGGCAACTTGAGGACGGAACAGGACGATCCCGAGCATCGTCGCAAGATCAAGGAAGCAGACACGGAGGCTCTTGCGATCCAGGAGGCTCGCGAGGGCGGCAATTCCAATGTGACGATCCAGCAGCCGGGGGACCGCACTTAGTTCTTCTCCCGCTTCACGACGACGCCCCCGCCGCGACCTTTCGGTCGTTGCGGGGGCGTCGTCGTTTCCGGCTGTCTGCCGCAGGTTCAGCCTCAGTCGCCCGAAGCCAGGTTCGGCTGGCCGATGTTGTCCGCCGCATCCGGACGGGTCGTTGCGGAAGCTTGAACTGAAGCTCTTTCGAGAGCAACGCTGTTCGGGAGTGGGCCGACCGCTGAGTGATGCGTCGATCGTCGCCACGTCATGCATACTCCCCTAGGTGGAATCGGATGGGTTGATGATCGAGCGGCAGGTCTGACCGTCATGCCGTCAGAGTGCACGAATCCTGGAACGCCCCTAGGGGTCTCTATTTGTGCGAGGAGGCTCCCTCTTTGGCTTTCGCCAACTCTCGCTCCTCATGCTCGCGGGTGGCGTCGCTGGCCTTCCGGACCTCGGTGGGCAATGTCCCGACGAACTGCTCGTGCTCTTTGATGAACTGCTCGGAGTAGCCAAGATCCCTGAGCTCTTCGGAGGTTGGCAAGTAGGCCTCCCGTTGAGTATTGGGGCATAGTCCTGCGTCTCGGCGTCGGGAATCCCGGCACTGACCTGGTCGATCGGAAACTTTGAGGAACCTCCCAACTTTGGATGAGCGGGTGGGGTGATTTCGTGGAACTTGCCAGACCCTGGCGATGCTTTCGTCGCGGTGGGGTGAGCTCTCGCCTGAGCCGTTCTCGGATTTTGTCGCCGATTTCGTGCCCGTGTCGCTCCGTCAGTGAGTGTGGCGGGACGGCTCCGGCCCCAGCTCCCGTGGGTGGGGCGGCCCCGCCCCCTCGCCGTCAGCTTCAACGCCGGTACGCACCTTGGGATGGAATGCGGCCTGGCTGATGGTCGCGTAAACGACCAAGGGGCCACTGCCCACCCGAGAGCGGTGCCCACGACTGACCAGGGGACAGGCGTCTCCGAAGGGTCGAAGGCCGCACTCGCTATGACGCATAGCGTACATATGTGCATGGCTGCTTCTCCGTTGAGCAGCTGTGTCCCTATTCGTAGAGGTCGTCGTGCCGCATGGGTGTTTTGCGTGGTGCGGCGGTCGTTGAGAAGTAGTCGCCACCCCACAGGGCCGTGCCGGCACAGGCCGGCAAGAGGGCAAAGGATTGGCATCCTTTGCGTGGTGATCATGACGATCAATGCGGTGAGCATCATGAGGAGGGCAATAATCCGGACGGTGGTGCTCATGTCTTCGCATCCCCGTGGTTGCGGGCGTCTTCCCTGGTGGTTCCAGGTAGGAAAAAGATGGGTCTACTTACTGCCCTAGGGGTTCGCAGCGTGGTGGCAAGGTGCCGGCCGACCTGTGGGCCCTCAGCTTCGCAGCGCCCGCAGGATGTGCGTTGCGGTGGCCTCGTCCGTGACCAGCCGGCGGAAGTACTTCATCGATGCCGCGGTCACGATGGACCAACACTTTTCCTCACCCACGGCCACCGCGGTCGAGAAGGGGATGGCGGCTAGGTCCTTCGTGGGAATGCGGACGGTTCGCTCGGAGCCGGGAAAAGTGAGTTCTCGGCCTTCCCTGTTGAAGAAGTGCAGACAGACGTCGCCGATCGAATCGGGCAAGCTGTCCTTCGGGATCGCGGAAGACAGCGAGGTTCGGCCCGTCGTCGGGGAGCCGATGCCGACGAGAGCTCCCTTCGCAGAGCTCCAGAGCCGCCGGACCTCCGCGAAGGACTCATCCTTTTGTAAGGCTTGATAAATGCTTTTGGACGGGATCGCGCTCGCGAAGAGGGGTGAATGGGTGCTTCCCGTGCTCTGCGCGAGCATGCGAACGATCTCGTTGGTCTGGTGCCAGGCCTCCGGTTCGGAGACACCGCCAACGGAGGGGACCAACTTGACCCCATCGAGCCGGGAAAGCCGCATTTGGGCTATGCCGTAGAGCGCCATTCCGGATGAGATGACGAGCGCGTCGCCCGGTGCGAGGTGCATGGCATCGAGCGCCCGTTGCACCGGCGGGAGCATTCCCTGGCCCATGGTTGAAGGTTGCATGCCCCGGGCGAGGTAAACCTCTTCGAGATGCAGGGCGGAGCGGAGCCTCTCGGCCAGGTCGGAGCGACCTTCGGCGTCCGGATGGACTATTCGGATCTGCACCATGCCAATCGTCCGGGCATGCGTCAGCATGCGACTGACGGTCGGCCGCGAGACCTTGAAAGCCTCCGCGATGGCGGATTGGCCTTTTTCTTCCTCGTAGTACATGCGCGCAACCGCGTAGAGGCGATCGACGTCGTACAAGTCCTTGAGGTTCTTCTTGTCGTCCATGAAGTACTCGCTCGTAGTGCTATAGGTTTCGCTACATCGTAACCCCGATCACTCATGATGTGAACATATGTGCTTGACATATGTGCTCGGGTCTTCAAGAATGTGTGGTGCGTGACATACGCGTGCGACACAAAGGAGTGACCATGAGCACCACCGCTCTACCGACCGAGATGCGAGCAGTCGTTTGCAACAAGCCCGAGGACTACACCCTGGAGACCCGACCGGTACCGCAACTCGGTACCGATGACTTGATCATCAAGGTCGAGGCAGTGGGAGTATGTGCTTCCGATCTGAAGTGCTACCACGGGGCCGTGAAGTTCTGGGGCGACGAGAACCGTCCGCAGTGGGCCCAGGAAGACATCATCCCCGGTCATGAGATCACCGGAACCGTGGTCTCCGGAACGGACCAGGCATTCAACTACCACGGAGTCCATGAAGGCGACCGGATCGTCGTCGAGCAGATCGTTCCGTGCGAGGAGTGCCGTTTCTGTCTCCGCGGCGAGTACTGGATGTGCGGACCGCATGACATGTTCGGTTTCCGCAACTTCAACGGTGGAATGGCCGAGTACATGCTCGTCCCCAAACGCGCCCGGGTTCACAAGATTTCCAGAGACGTCAAGCCGCAGCACGCCGCATTCGCCGAACCCCTTGCCTGCTCGCTCCACGCCGTCGAGCGCGCGAACATCAAGTTCGAGGACGTCGTCGTTGTTGCCGGCGCCGGCCCCATCGGATTGGGCGCGATCATGGGCGTCCGCGAGAAGAATCCTCTCAAGATCATTTCCCTGGACATGGACGACGCCAAGCTCGCGCTCGCGAAGAAGTGCGGCGCGGACATGACCATCAACATCGCCGACGAAGACGCGGTTGCAAAGATCAAGGAGATGACCGACGGATACGGTGCGGATGTCTACATCGAGTGCACGGGTCATCCCTCGGCCGTCGGGCAGGGGCTCAACCTCCTCCGCAAGCTCGGAACTTACGTCGAGTACTCGGTCTTCGGTCAGGACGTGTCCGTGGACTGGTCCATCATTTCGGACGACAAAGAGCTCAGCGTTCTGGGTGCTCACCTCGGCCCGTACACGTGGCCCAAGGCCATCAGCCTCATCGAATCCGGCAAATTGCCACTCGATGAAGTCTGCACGCACCAGTTCCCTTTGGAGAAGTTCCAGGAGGCCCTGGACAGCGTCGCCGATTCGGCAGGCTCGTCCATCAAGGTCTCGATCCTTCCCCAGCCGTAATCAGCCATAGTGCGGGCCGGAGCATCCCGGCCCGCATGAAGCGGCCCGACGCCAGGGCCACCCGCACACCTGACAACCGGGTCAGCGGCTCGCGCCTCACCCGGAGATCACCAGGAGGAGACCGCTCCCATGACCAAGCTCTACAACGATCCCGCCGAGTTCTCCGATGAGCAGCTCGAAGGATTCGTCGATTTGTATTCGGACCGGCTGGCTCAGGTCCCCGGCGGAGTGATTTCTCTGCCTCCGAAAACTCCCCAGGTCGCGGTGATCGTCGGCGGTGGTTCCGGGCACTATCCGGCCTTCGCCGGCCTCGTGGGTCCCGGCTTCGCCTCCGGGGCAGTGGTCGGCAACATTTTCACCTCACCGTCTGCTGCCCACGTGTATTCGGTGGCCAAAGCGGCTGACCAGGGCAAGGGCGTCGTGTTGACGTTCGGCAATTACGCGGGCGACAACATGAACTTCGGTATTGCCGCAAAAATGCTGCGCGCCGAGGGGATCGACACCCGGGTTGTGGTGGTCAAGGACGACATCGCTTCCGACCCTGAGTTCGATAACCGTCGAGGAATCGCTGGCGATTTCACGGTATTCAAGGCGATGGGCGCGGCCGCTGCGGCGGGCAAAAGCCTGGACGAGGTCGAGCGGCTCGGAAATCTGACCAACCGACGGACGCGCACACTGGGTGTGGCATTCTCCGGGTGCACGATGCCGGGCGCCAAAACACCGCTGTTCGAGGTCAAGACGGGACAAATGGGCGTAGGTCTCGGGATTCACGGTGAACCCGGGATACGCGACGACGTCCGGCCCTCGGCGGCCGAGCTCGGTCGACTTCTGGTCCGCACCGTGCTCAAGGATGCACCCGAGAATCCCGGCGGCCGCATCGGCGTGATCGTCAACGGACTCGGGACCACCAAGTACGAGGAGCTCTTCCTTCTCTACCGCACGATCGCTCCGCTGCTGCGCGAAGCAGGATACGAGATCGTGGACCCCGAAGTCGGAGAGCTGGTCACGAGCCTCGACATGGGCGGAGTCTCCCTGACCGTCCTGTGGCTCGACGACGAGTTGGAGCCTCTCTGGACCGCTGACGCCTACGCAGCTGCGTACCGCAAGCAGTCGGCACCGTTGGAGACCATCGAGGAGACCTACGAGGGCAAGACTTCCGCGCTCGACGAGGAGTCTCTCATCGAAGCCAGCCCGGCAGCGCTTGAGATCTCCGAGCGCGTCCGCAAGGCGGTAGCCTCGGTTGCAGAACTGATGCACGACCAGGAGACGTACCTCGGCGAAATCGATTCCTACGCCGGCGACGGTGACCACGGGCGTGGCATGGTCAAAGGCAGCGACGCCGCGCTGGCCACCGTCAACGCAGCGCCCGAGAAGGCCGGCCCTGCGTCGCTCATCAAAGCCGCGGGGCGCTCTTGGGCCATGCAGGCCGGCGGAACATCGGGTGTCCTCTGGGGCGCCTCGCTCGAAGCGGCCGCGAATACGATCGACGACGCCGCCGAGAGCTTCACGGGCGAAGACCTGGTGAGGGCCGTCCGCACTTTCGCCGATTCCATGGTCACCCTGGGCGGCGCCAAAGTTGGGGACAAGACCCTGCTGGATGCCCTCCTACCTTTCGCGGATACGCTCGAGTCGCAGGAAGGCGACCTCCGCGAGGTCTGGGGCAAGGCGACAGAGGCGGCCAAGGACAGCGCCGAGAAGACCGCTGAACTCCGGCCCCAAAAAGGACGTGCCCGTCCGCTGGCCGAAAAATCGGTCGGCCATCCGGATCCCGGAGCGGTCTCGATGGCCATGATCCTCGAGCTTCTCGGCAAGAGCCTCTAGCCACAGTCCCCCAGTATCGAGGGCGAGCTGTCGGGAAGGCCGCTCGCCACGGAAAGGCCGCAATCATGGTCAAACTCAAGAATTCCACCCTCCAGGAGATCGATCGGACCGCTCAGTCCCACCTCTCCGAAGGCAGTACCTTCCGTATTCCGGCCTATGACCGGAGCGAATTGAGCGTCGGCGTCGTGCACTTCGGCGTCGGAGGCTTCCACCGCGCTCATCAGGCACGGTACCTGGACGAGCTGTTCACCCAGGGCGAGGCCAAGGATTTTGGCATCTGCGGCATGGGCGTTCTGCCCAATGACAAATTCATGCGCGATACCTTGGCCGAGCAGGACTATCTCTACACTCTGGTCGCGCGATTCCCGGACGGCCACGAGGACACTCGGGTGATCGGATCGATCATCGACTACGTATGGGCGCCGGACGACCCCGCCGGGGCGGTCGAATACTTGGCCCAGGAAAGTATCAAGATCGTTTCGCTGACCGTGACTGAGGGCGGATACAACTTCAATCAGGTCACGCACGCCTACGACCTCGAAAACCCGTTGGTCGCCGCAGACCTGGCCGACCCCGAGCATCCGCGTACGGTATTCGGCCTGGTCACGCAGGCTCTGAAGCTGCGCCGGGAGCGTGGCGTCACGCCGTTTACCGTCCGTAGCTGTGACAACATCCAGGCCAACGGCGATATGGCCAAGAACGTTTTCACGGCGCACGCGAGGGCTTTGGACCCCGAGCTTGCAGGGTGGATCGAGGAGCACGTGAGCTTCCCGAATTCCATGGTCGACCGCATCACACCGGCCACGACCGACGAAGACCGGAAGTACGTTCAGGACGCCTTCGGATACGAGGACGGGTGGCCGGTGGTTACCGAGGACTTCATCCAGTGGGTCATGGAGGACGACTTCGTCAACGGCCGACCGCCGTATGAGGACGTCGAAGTGCAGATGGTCGACGACGTCGAACCGTATGAGAAGCTCAAGCTTCGGATGCTGAATTCATCGCACCAGGGACTGTGCTATTTCGCGCACCTGGCCGGTTACCACAAGGTCGATGAAGCCGTTTCGAATCCGCTGATTGCGGATTTCCTCATGGCCTACATGATGAGGGAAGCGAAACCCACACTCGATCCGTTGGAAGGTATCGACGTCGACGAGTACGCCCGTACCCTGATCAGTCGTTTCACGAATAAGTACGTCAAGGACACGGTTCCGCGCTTGTGCGCCGAATCTTCGGATCGTATTCCCAAATGGCTGATCCCGGTGGTCCAGGATAATCTGCGAGATGGCGGGGATGTACGTCTCTCGGCAGCCATCGTGGCCAGTTGGGCCCGTTACGCCGAAGGGATCGACGAGCAAGGACACCCCATCAAGATCGTGGACAACGCTGAGGACAAAGTCCGGGCTGCGGCGCAGGCTCAGAAGGACGACGAACTCGCATTCTTGCGGGACAAGGATTTCTTCGGTGATTTGGCGGAGCAATCGCGATTCACGGACGAATACGTCAAGGTTCTTCGTTCATTGCATGAGGTGGGCAGCCTGAAGACGTTGGAGAAGCTCCTGGCCGATTGATATACCGTGGCATTGCGGGTCCCCGGCGGGTATCTATGTACCTGCCGGGGACTTTCAATGCCACACCTTGTTGTGAAGGAGCGTTCTGCATGAGTACTTACGTCTTGGGCGTGGATTCCTCCACCCAGTCCTGCAAGGCCGTTCTGGCCGATGCCGCGACCGGTGAGGTCGTCGACGAACGGCGCGCGAGCCACCCGGAGGGCACCGAAGTTGACCCCACCGCCTGGGGCAGTGCTCTCGAGGAGGTCACCGAGGAGCTTCTGCCTCGTGCATCGGCCGTCGCGATCGGCGGCCAGCAGCACGGCATGGTTCTGCTCGACGACGCCGGAGAGGTCATCCGCCCCGCACTCTTGTGGAATGACACCCGTTCGGCTCCGCAGGCCGAAGAGTTGGTTGCGTGGCTCGGAGGGCCGAACGAGGCCGCGCGTCGCACCGGCAGCGTGCCCGTGGCCTCCTATACCGCGACCAAGGTCCTATGGGTCCGCGAGAATGAACCGGAAAATGCCGAACGCATCGATCGGATTGCTCTGCCCCACGACTACTTGACCTGGATTCTCAACGAATCCGATGAGCTCTGGACCGACCACGGCGAGGCTTCCGGGACCTCGTACTACGATCCTTCCTCTCGCGAATGGCTGCCTGATGTCGCCGCGTGGGTCGCCGGGCATGACGTCAGCCTGCCGCGCCTGGCCGAGCCGCAGCAATCCGTGGGCAAGACGTCCTCGGGAGCGCTGATCGGCCCGGGTACGGGGGACAACGCCGCCGCGGCGCTGGGGCTCGGCATGAAACCGGGCGATGTCAGCATCTCGATCGGTACTTCCGGGGTCGTGGCCGTGGTCAGCGATGCGCCGTCGCATGATGCCTCGGGGTCGATCTCGGGATTCGCGGACGCGTCCGGTCGTTACCTGCCGCTGGCCACCACACTGAACGGCGCACAGGTCTTCGACAGGGCCGCGGACCTGCTGGGTGTCGGCCACGAAGAGCTCTCGGCCCTGGCCCTGGCCGCGGAGCCGGGCGCTGCGGGAGCTGTCTTCGTCCCGTACTTCGCGGGGGAGAGGACTCCGAACCTGCCGGAAGCTCGTGCACAATTCCTCGAACTCGGCTCGGACTTCACTCGTCAGAACATGGCCCGCGCAATGATGGAGGGCTTGGCCTGCTCGATGGCCGAGTGCCTCAAGAAAGTGCAGAAACAGACGGGAACCGAACCCCAACGCGTACTGCTGATCGGCGGCGGGGCCAAGTCCGAGGCTTTCCAGAAGATCCTCGCCGGCGTGATCGGGCGCCCCATTCTGTTGCCCGAGTCCCGCGAATTCGTGGCGCTGGGGGCTGCCCGCCAGGCTGCTTGGGTTCTTTCCGGCGAGACCGAGCCCCCGGTGTGGGAGGCCGCGAATACCGAGGAAGTGACCGCGGATCCTACGCCCGAGGTGTACGAGCGGTACATCGAGTTCCGCAATCGCCTCTACCCTGACGCGAAGTAGGCCGTCAGGGTAGAGGCCCGAATAAGGCCAGCCTCCGAGGGATCTCCGCGGTGGAAGGTCCCCCAGCAGGTCATACGCTCGTGTAGCCACCGTCGATGATCATATTGGATCCGGTCACCATTGCGGCGTCGTCGGAGGCAAGATAGCCGACCATCGCGGCGACCTCTCCGGGCAGTGCGAACCGGCCCGCCGGGATCTGCTCCTTGGCCCGCTCGCCCTTTTCCCCTGCCCAAGCTTTTTTGCCCAACGGCGTCTCGACAATCGTCGGGGAGACCGCATTGACCGTGACACCACGGGGCGCCCACTCGAGTGAGAGAACGCGGGTCAATCCCACGATTCCCGCTTTGGACGCACAATAGGCCGCGTGCTGGTCCAGCCCGACGACTGCCCCCTGCGAGGCGAGATTGACGATGCGCCCGTAGCCCGCTTCAGTCATGACGCGCCCGGCCGCTTGGGCCATGTAGAACGAGCCGTTCAGGTTGATGTCGATGGTCTTCTTCCAATCCTCGGCGGCGAGATCCGTTGCTGGATTGAGAAAGACCACGCCAGCGGAATTGACCAGGATGTGCGGTGTGCCGAGCCGCTCGACGACGCCGTCGACCACACGGACCGCTTCCTGCGGATCCGAAAGATCGGCGCGGAACCCCGCGTGGCCTTCACCCGGGAGGGAGGCCAGGGCGGCGTCGAGTGCGGGCGAGACATCCACGCCGGCTATACACGCGCCTTTTTCGGCCAGGTGCTCGGCGATGGCCGCGCCGATACCGCTCGCGGCTCCCGTCACGATCGCGATCTTGCCGGCAAAAGATTTCTCGGTCATTTCTACTCCTTGGGTTATTTGTCGGTCGGCGGGTCGGATACGCGGGCTTGCCCGCTGCCCAGCCCGGCCAAGTGATGCTGAATCTGCGCAGTCGCCTCGTACAGGCTGCGATAGTCCTCGTACAGGGCGTCATAGACGGGAATTTCGTGTGGCTCAATGACTTTTTCGACGGGGTTCCAATCGTCGAGATTCGCCACGACACCGAGCGTCTGGGCGGCCATGAAGGCGTCGCCGTATGCCGCCCCCACGGTGTATCGATGGATGCGTTGAGGCCGCCCTGTGACGTCAGAGACGATCTGCGGCCAGAGGTCAGATCCGACCCCGCCGCCTGCGCAGGTAATGGATTCGATGCTCGCGCCTGCTTTCTCCATAACCTCGATATTGTGTCGGACGGCGAAGGCCGTGGCCTCGAGGAGAGACCGGTACACATGCCCGCGGCCGTGCTCGACGGTGAGCCCGATCATCACGCCTCGCGCGTCGGGGTCCTGGATGGGTGTACGCTCTCCCGCGAAGTACGGCAATGTCAGAAGGCCCTCCGCCCCTGGACTGACCTGCTCGGCGGCCTCGATGAGCCGCGCGTAGTCTTGGACTCCGGAAATGTTCCGAAACCACTGGGTGAGCGCCCCCGACGTGGCCAATCCGCCCGCGAGGTTGCGGGTACCTCGTCGAGTTCCGGTCGTTCCCCACATGGCCGAGTGGCGGAGGCGCTCACGGGAATTGGCTATGAGGAAGAGCGTGGTTCCATACATCAGGAACAGCTCGCCGTCGTCGGTGGCTCCAACCGATTCCTGCTCTGACCAAGCGTCGATACTGCCGAAAATCACCGGGATGCCCTCTTCGAGTTCGGGCAAATCCTCGACGAGGCGCGTCCGAGAGCAAATATCGTTGCTCCAGCCGAGCCGGGGCATTTCCACGCCGGCGGCGAAGCGTTCGGACATCTCGGTGTCCCATTCCTGGGTTTCAGGGTCATACAGGGGCGTGCATTGGCTCGCGGAGTGACGATCCAGAACGTATTCGCCCGTCAGATGCTGGATGATCCAACTGGACGGCATGTAGAAGCGGACACCCTCGGCAAATGCTTCCGGGTATCTCTTAGCGAACCACAAGAGTTTGGGGCCGCCCGCCTGGGACGTGAGCTGGGAATCGAAATGCTTGAGGATTTCCAGTTGTCCGAGCTCCGCGGCGATTTCCTCAATCTCTTCCCGTGCCCGGTAGTCCACCCCGTAGAGGGCAGCCGGAGCGATCGGCGCGTCACCGGTCGCGACGCCGATGCATGGGCCCATCCCGGAGACGCCGATGCCTCGGACCTGCACAGGGTTGCTACGGAGGAGATCCGCGTAGAGTTCCCGGAATTCACTCCACCAGATGTTCATGTCCATTTGGACGGCGCCGTTGGGCAATCGTTCGACCTCGTGCTCAAGCGTTCGTGAGTCGAGGACATCGCCCTCGGGAGAGACCAGAACCGCCTTGGTACTGGATGTGCCGACGTCAAGACCGAAGAACGCAGAAGCTGCCATGTACTCCATATTGGTACAGATCACATCGCAGGGCCATTCAGGCGACGGTTTGTATCGCTATCCGTTTCCCTTGATCCAATCGGAATCGTAAAGATCCCGGCTTTGGCCGCTGTCTTTGGCACGACGGCGTTCGGCATAGTCCGTCTCGCGGAGAATTGCGTCGTCGTGATCGGGCGTGCTCCACAGGCCCAGAGCAATGAGGCCGGCGGACAGGCTCGCTAGGAGGAGAAACAGGAACCCCAACTCGGACCACATCACGACGTGATTGCGCACGAGAACAGTGTCGGAGCCCTCCATCCAACGAGGGACCATGTAGCTGACCACGAAGAATGCGGCGCTGAGAACGACCATGATCACAGGGGCCCAGAACCATCGGCTCACGTAGCGCGTGGGTTTGCGGCCCTCTTGGTCTCGGAAGGCCGGTGCCAGACGCCAGCGCACGGACACAAGCCCCGCGATGCCTACCGATAACGGGGCGATCCCCACAAACGCCCAGCGAGGATGCGAGGCCGCAACGAGCCCGAAGATCATGAGAATGCCGAGCATGCAGCTGGCGAAGGAGAGTCCACCGGCCATTCGCCGGTACGCGGTGGCGCGGGCTCGGAGGCTTTGGAGCCCCCGTGGCTCGGACTGTTCGTCGGTTGAGGAAAGCATTGAGCCAGTCCACTCGGACTCAGGGATTCTGATGCCGTAGGTGGGAGCCTCGTATTCGCCTTCCGGGCCGTTTGTGGCATCTCGGGTGCTGCTCATGACCGGAACCTCCCTTCGACCGTCTGTGACATTCCAGAACGTCGTGGACATCCTGTCTTTCCATGGTAGGCCGGTTGACGGTGGGTTGTAACCCGGTGGCCGGTACCCGGTAGAGAACTCGATTTTCAGGATCGACTCAGCTCGGGTGCACCAAAAATTCAGAAGGGTTGGTTAGCCTGACAAGGCAACACCCGGCGATTCGAGGAAGTGCGAGCCTCGAATCGCCGGGTGTTGCCTTGTTAAACGGCGATCCGAGTATGCCGGGTCCGTCCTAGCCCGAAGTTCCCAGCCAGGTACGCATGCGCTCACGGAAGTCGGGGTCTTCGAAGCTCGACGTCGCAAAGTGCGCTGGGGGAGCAGCGGTGACGTCCTCGGCGAGGGCGACAACCCGGGTCCCGGCCGCAACGGCCGCCGCGGCGCCTGGGCCGGAATCTTCGAATGTCAGTGCGCGCTCGCACGAGCCCTGGAGCTCCTTCACTGCCTTCACGTACATATCTGGTTCAGGTTTGCCGTAAGGCACGTCGTCGCAGGAAACCCATGTTCCCAGGAAACGCTTGAACCCCGTGGTCTCCAGCTTGGCGTCGAGAATTGCTCGTGTGGAATTGGAGGCGACTCCGACGGGCAGCACCTCGGAACACTCGCGGACTAGCTCCATTGCCCCCGGAATGAGATCGACTCCCTGTTCGATGCGTTGAACGTCCAAGTCGGACAGCAGTGACAGGATCTCCGATCCGCGACCTTCGATCTCCGCCTGCTGCGCAGTGTCGGGCAGCTCTTCACGGGCTAGGGCCTCGGCGATCGTCGAGGCGGGCAGGGCAGTCAGTTTGTCGGCGAGGATTTGGGGGCTGTCCAGTCCGAGGTCGTGGCTGACCCGGGCTATGGTCGCAACCCATGATTTTTCGGTGTCCATGAGGACTCCGTCGCAATCGAAAACCACGGCGGTCGGAGTCCAGTCGGTGGGGAAAGTGGATCGGCTCAAGGGGGCGGATCGGCGAGTGAAAGTCATACCTTCATCCTTCCAGGATGAAGCCCTCCGTGCGAGCGGAGGTTGTCAAGGCTATCCGTCAGCAACCGGATGCCGGCATCTCGGCGGATATACCCTTTTCGTCATAATTACCTATGCTAATTATGCCCGGGCCATAGTATGATGAGGCTTGCCTTAGATCATCGGCGAATTGGCGCCTGACTAAGCATCCTCATCGATACTTGAACCCTCGTGGTTCGGACCCATTTGGGGGCGATTCGAGCCCCAGCTTCATAGGAGATAAAACACATTATGGTTTCCATTTCTCGTGGCACCTTCCTGAAGGCGGCCGCCGCTTCGGCTGCCGCGCTCGCTCTTGCTGGTTGCTCGACGGGTTCCAACGACAACAAGGATTCTTCGTCCGCCGGAGGGTCGTCCTCCGCCGATGCCGACGCCTTCCCCGTAACCCTTGAGTCGTCGTTCGGTGAAACCACAATCGAATCCGAGCCCAAGAAAATTGTCGGCCTTGGATGGATCAACGCCGAGATCGTGCTCGCCCTGGGTGTAGTGCCGATCGGGTCGGGTTATGTGGGTTGGGGCGAGAACGACAACCACTCGACCGACTGGTTCGACGACAAGGTCAAGGAGCTCGGCGGAGAGCTGCCCACTCGCTTCTCGGAAACCGATGGGACCAATTTCGAGGAGATCGCCAAGCTCTCACCGGATCTCATCGTGGCCGCGGTCGGCAGCATGGACCAGGAGACCTTCGACAAGCTCAAGGAAATCGCTCCCGTGGTTGTCTACAGCAAGGACCACAAGGACGGCTGGATGGTCCCGTGGCAGGACTCGACCCGCACCATCGGGAAGGCGCTGGGGCGAAGCTCCGCCGCCGAAGACGTGGTCAAGAAGGTCGAATCCAAGTTGAGCGACGAGGCCGGCAAATACGGACAGCTCAAGGACGCGACCTTCGTGGCATCCAATCTTTCCGTGTCCGAGGCACAGCCTACGATCAGCGTCTACACGGAAGGCGATGGTCGCGTGAACTTCCTGCAGACCCTCGGCATGAAGATGTCCGATGCCGCCAAGTCCGTCAAGGCGGAGACTTTCTACGGCACCTGGTCCAATGAGCGCGCATCAGAGCTGAGCTCGGACATGCTGTACTCGTGGGTCGATTCGGCCGAAAGCATCGAAAAGATCAAGTCCAATGATGTCCTCAAGCAAATTCCCGCAGTGGCCAAGGATGCGGCTGTTCTGGATTACGACAAGAAGCAGGGCCTCGGCATGGGCAATACCCCGTTGGGTATCGAATGGCTCCTGGACGAGACCGATTTCGTCAAGCAGATCGCCGACGCCGTGACGAACGGCAAGAAGTAGTTCGAATCGTTGATGTCCACAGCAGTCGAACCCGTTCGACACAGTACGCCGGCCAAACAGCGGTCCCGCAGGGGCGCGGTCCTGGTCGGCGTACTCGCCCTTTTTGTCATAGCACTCCTGGGATCCCTGTTCATCGGCTCCAAGCCGGTCAATCCGGTCTCCGCGCTTGACGCTCTCCTCGATCCCAGCGCGGGCTCCCCGGAATCCGTCATCATGTCCGGTCGTCTCAGCCGGACCGTCATCGGAGTCGTGATCGGCGCCGTCCTCGCGACCGCCGGCGCCGCGATGCAGGGTGTCACCCGCAACCCACTGGGCGATCCTGCGATTCTCGGTATCAATTCCGGGGCTACATGCTTCGTCGTTCTCGGAATCGCCCTCGTGGGCGCTTCAGGTGCCGCGGCCTACGCGGTGTGGGCGCTGGTCGGTGCCGCTTTCGCGGCAGTCCTGGTGTATGCCATCGCAAGCATGGGTCGGGAAGGGGCGACGCCGATCAAGCTGGCCTTGGTGGGCGCGGCCTTCAGTGCGGGCGCGATGTCCGTGACGAACGCCTTGATCCTGCAAGGACAGGAAACCCTGGACGAATTCCGTCACTGGCAGATCGGTTCCCTCTCCCGGGCGACCTACGGTGATCTGCTGACGATTCTGCCCTTGATCGCGCTCGGCCTCGTGCTGACCGTGGGCCTTGCCTCCTCGATCAACAACTTTGCTTTGGGCGACGACATGGCGAAGTCCTTGGGCGAGAAAGTCGCCCTCAAGAGATTCGTCATCTTCGTGGGAATCACTGCCTTGTGCGGAAGTGCGGTTGCCCTCGCCGGGCCGATTGCGTTCCTCGGCCTCATGATTCCGCATGCTCTGCGTGCGGTGATCGGCCCCGATTACCGGTGGATCATGCCCTTGAGCTTGTTCGCCGGCCCCGTCGTCCTGCTGTGGGCCGACGTCGTCGGGCGAGTCCTTCTGCCGCCCACGGAAATCGAGGTCGGCGTGACCATGGCGATCGTCGGGGTCCCGATATTCATCTACCTCATTCGTTCACGGAAGGCGGTCAACCTATGAGCGTCACCGTCAAAGACCGGACCGAGAGGAAGTCGGAAGAAACCCTGGCCTACGACGTGGCTACGATGCGACGCCGCAGAGCCGCGCGACCTGTCGTGGCAGTCGTCGCTCTCGCCGTGGCCCTGATGTGCGCGATCGCGGCCCGGGTCCTCCTCGGTACCTACACCGTCACAATTCCTGACTTCTTCTCGATTCTTTCCGGCAAGACCATTCCGGGTGCTGCCGGTGCGAAGTTCATCGTTCTGCAAGACAAGCTTCCCCACGCAATTCTGGGGACCTTCGCGGGGCTCGCCTTCGGCTCCGCCGGAGCAATCTTCCAACTGCTCCTCCGCAACCCTCTGGCCAGCCCGGACATTATCGGGGTCAATTCTTCCGCAAGCCTCGGGGCTATCGTCGCGGTTTCCTTGTTCGGCGCGGCCGGAACCGGGATGGCCGTGGGCGGTCTGATCGGCGCCGTGGTGTGCGTGGTCGTGATCTTCAGCCTGTCCATCGGGCGGGAAGGGATGGTCGGCAACCGCTTCATCCTGATCGGCCTCGGCATATCAGTCCTCGCGGTGGCCCTGGCCAATTACCTGCTATCTCGCGTGAACATCTACAAAGCTGCGGATGCCGCAATCTGGCTGACCGGCTCGCTCGGGTCCGCTAATTGGCAGCGAATCTCGATGCTTGGCGTCGTGCTGATGATCGTGCTGCCCCTGATCGCAATCTTCTCCAAGAACCTTCATTCCCTGGAGGTGGGAGACGAACTGGCCTCGGGGCTCGGCGTTCCCGTGACCATGACCAGGTGGCTCTACGTGGCTTTGGCCGTTGCGTTGGTGGCCTTCGCGGTCGCCATGACGGGGCCGATCACCTTCGTCGCATTCGTGTCCGGGCCGATTGCCCGCAAATGCGTGGGCGGCAGACACTCCGTGACTGCTTCCGCGATCATCGGCGCGACCATCGTTGTCCTGGCCGACTTCGTCGCGGCAAATCTGATTCCGGGCGGTCGGCTCCCCGTCGGCGTCGTGACCGGCATCGTGGGTGCGCCCATTCTGCTGTGGCTGGTCGCCGCAGCCCAGAAAGAGAGGTCCTGATCCTTATGGCCAAAGTCCGTCCTTCTTCTTCTTCCCAACAGCTGCGTCTGTGCGCGGAATCGCTGACTCTCAATTACGGTGGCCGCAACATCGTCGAGAACCTGGACTTCGAGGTCCCTGCCGGCCAGGTTACCGCGATCATTGGCCCTAACGGATGCGGCAAGTCCACGCTGCTGCGCGGGTTCTCTCGTTTGCTCAAGCCCGCCGGTGGTCGAGTTCACCTCGATTCCAAAGACCTGTCCAAGTATGGCTCGCGAGACTTCGCACGTCGCGTGGGGCTGCTCCCGCAGCACCCGGTGGCGCCGGACGGAATCACGGTCGCCGACCTCGTATCCCGAGGGAGATATCCCTATCAGGGCATGTTTTCCAAAGCATCCCGTGAGGACGACGCCGCAGTCGCCTGGGCGCTGGAAGCAACGCATACCGATCAGCTTGCCGAGATTCCCGTCGCTGAGCTTTCGGGCGGGCAACGCCAACGCGTGTGGATTGCAATGGCCCTGGCTCAGGAAACCGATGTCCTTCTCCTCGACGAGCCGACCACGTACCTCGACCTCGCTCACCAGGTGGACCTGGTCGACCTCGTGGTGGACCTGAATCGCGCGAGGGGAACCACGATGGTTCTGGTCCTTCACGAGCTGAACTTGGCAGCGCGTTGCGCAGACCACCTTGTGGCCATGAAGGACGGCGAGATCAAGATGGCGGGTCGGCCGGCTGAGGTCTTGACTCGAGAGAATTTGGCCGATGTCTTCGGCCTCGACGCGGTCGTGAGCCCGGATGAGGGTGGGTCACCCGTCGTCGTGCCGACTCCCAGAAAGGAACTGGTATGAGCAACATCCCCATGGAACTCTTTGAAGCCGAGGTCACGGGGACGGAACGCCTGAGCCGTGACTTCGTCCGAATCAGGCTCGCATCCGAACAGCTGACCAGGTTGGCTGCCCCGGCGGGAGACGGGAGCGGCCAGGTCCTCGACTCCTATCTGAAGCTCTTCATTCCGCATCCTGAGCTATCGGGCCCCGTGCGCCTGGATCTCAATGACACCTGGCGGAAGGACTGGTTCGCCGCGGATCCCAAGGAACGCGGCGGCTGGATCCGTACCTATACCCTTCGGGATTCCCGGGCCTGGACCTCCCCTGCGGGAGGCAAGGGAGTCGAAATCGATGTCGATTTCGTCCTGCATCCTCCGGAGGGAAAATCCGAAGGCGGTGACCAGCCGCCCGAGATGGGGCCCGGCGCGACCTGGGCTTCCCGAGCGAAGGTCGGCGACAGTTTGAGCTTTATCGGCCCATCCCGTGAAGGGCAGCTCTGGTCGATGTGGAAGCCCGAGCAGGCTGACACTGTCATCGTGTGCGCCGACGAGACTGCTGTTCCCGCCGCTATGTCGGTCTTGCGCACTTTGCCGCAGGGTGCTCGTGCCCGATTCCTGTTGGAGGTCCCGGAAGGCAACGCCGAATTGGACCGCCATGCACAGCCGTTGATCGAGGAGGCCCGACGGCACGGCGACCTCGAACTCCACTGGCTCGAACGCCGAGAAGGCATGGTCCGAGGAAAACTCACGCTACAGGCTTTGCGCGAGGCGCTGGGCATCGAACCGCACGACGAGGACGCGGACAGCCCCCTCGGGGTCAAGGTTGCCGCGGATGAAATCGTGTGGAAGACCACTGAGCACCCGGGCAGCACGTACGTTTACCTGGCGGGCGAGGCCTCCGTGGTTCGTGCAGCGCGCCGAGTGTGTGTCAACGAAGCCAATATCGAGAAGTCGAGCATTTCCTTCATGGGCTACTGGAAAGCAGGCCACGCAGAGTCCTAGGGCCGTGCTGGGCTTTTTGCCCCGGCGTGTTGCGGTCCGCTGTGGGCGGGCCTAACGTCGTGGGTGTGGGTGCTTCGCATGGGGGCGAATTGCCTGTGATCCATGGAAGTACGCGTTGGTTTGGAGAGTTATGTCCACAGTCGCCGATGAGGAATCGGAAGATCGCGCAGAGCGGGAGCCCATCCGATTCGTGGCCCTCGGAGATTCCTTCACGGAAGGAGTTGGGGACGAGGACCCCACACGCCCGAATGGAGTCCGTGGGTGGGCCGACCGTGTTGCGGAGCAGCTTACGCTCCGTTTCCCTCGGACGACGTACGCGAATTTGGCGATTCGCGGCCGAACCATGGGTCCGATTCTCGATGAGCAGATCGAGGCGGCATTGGCTCTGGAACCGACGCTCGTGAGCATTTACGGCGGCGGAAACGACATTCTGCGACCCAACGTGGACGTGGATGAGCTGATGGTTGGCTATGAGGACGCGATCTCGCGTCTGCGGTCGAGCGGGGCCCACGTCCTGACCTTTACTGGATTCGACGCGAAGAATTTCTACGGTGTCTTCAAGGGGACCCGGGGTCGCGCGGCGATCTACAATGAACTCCTGCGGGAAATCGTTGACCGTCACGGAGTGATCTTGGTCGATTTCTGGCGCATGAGCAAAGAGTTCTCGGATGCTCGCTACTGGGCACCGGACCGTTTGCACATGAACACCCGGGGCCACCGAAAACTTGCAGGCAAGGTCCTTGAAGCGCTGGACGTGACCCCGGCGGTGGATCTCGGATTGGAGCCACTGCCGCAAATGCGTCGTGTTTCACGCGTGCAAACCACCCGTGCCAACGTCGATTGGGTGCGCGAATTCGCGTTGCCGTGGGTCGGGCGTAGACTGAGGGGGACCTCATCAGGCGATTTGCTGTCACCGAAATACCCCGAGCTTCAGAGTATGACGGTGACGGAGCCTAGGGTTGATGAGGCGGCCGAATCCGGTGATTAAGACCATGTTCTGCCCTGGGCAGGTTGCGCTTGGTACGGCTATTCCATAGTATTTAACGCTGTCGTAGTGGTGAGTCCACCTCTCGGCACCGAAGAAAGCTTCACCGTTATCCCGCGGCGGGGACAGGACCTGAAAATCTCACGCAGGCGCCTGTTCCACACTCTGGCCCGGCGAATAACCCGGTGCTCTAAGTAGGTGACGGAGCGCTCGGAAGGCCCGCATTCGTGTAGGCAACAACTGCGCACCGTCATTTTGTCAACATTTGGAGGAGAAACTATGGCAGCCGTCTGCCAGGTGACCGGAGCTGTTCCCGGCTTTGGACACAGCATTTCGCACTCGCACCGCCGCACCAAGCGCCGGTTCGATCCGAACATTCAGAAGAAGCGCTACTGGGTCCCGTCCCTTCGCCGCAACGTCACGCTGAACGTGTCCGCCAAGGGCATCAAGGTTATTGACAGCCGCGGTATCGACGCGGTCGTAGCCGACATCCTTGCACGCGGGGAGAAGATTTAAGCATGGCATCGAATACCAAGGACGTTCGTCCGATCATCAAGCTGAAGTCCACTGCCGGCACTGGTTACACCTACGTAACCCGCAAGAACCGCCGCAATAACCCGGACCGCCTGGTCATGAAGAAGTACGACCCGGTTGTCCGCAAGCACGTTGATTTCCGAGAGGAGCGCTAAGAGCAATGGCCAAGAAGTCCAAGATCGCTCGTAACGAGCAGCGCAAGGTCATCGTTGAGCGCTACGCGGAGAAGCGTGCTGCCCTCAAGAAGACCCTTGTAGACGAGAACGCATCCCCGGAGGAGCGCGAAGAGGCCCGTTTGGGCTTGCAGAAGCTCCCCCGCAATGCTTCTCCCATCCGTATCCGTAACCGCGACCAGATCGACGGTCGTCCGCGCGGCACCTTCCAGAAGTTTGGGATTTCCCGTGTTCGCTTCCGCCAGATGGCGCACCGCGGCGAATTGCCGGG
Organism: Rothia uropygialis; assembly: GCF_004137765.1. Classification (GTDB taxonomy): domain Bacteria; phylum Actinomycetota; class Actinomycetes; order Actinomycetales; family Micrococcaceae; genus Rothia. The sequence goes on from NZ_NOIS01000001.1 coordinate 143,756, forward strand.
AATTACCAAGTCAAGCTGGTAATTTTTCGGTTGTAGGCCGGTATAGTCGGCTTGAGCCAAGAAAATTCAAGTCTCAGGAGGGACACAGATATGGCTAAGAACCGTAGCGAACTCGTTTCAGAGGTTGCCGAGAAGTCAGGCATGAGCCAGGCCGCCGTCAATGGCGTTCTGGATGCTGTCTTCCAGGTTTTCGAATCCTCGGTTTCCAAGGGCGAGAAGATCACCATCCCCGGCTGGTTGTCGGTGGAGCGCACCGATCGTGCAGCACGCACCGGTCGTAACCCGCAGACCGGCGAGGCCATCAAGATCCCCGCTGGTCATGGCGTCAAGTTGAGCGCTGGTTCCAAGCTCAAAGCAGCTGTTGCCAAGAAGTAGTCATCCGACTGCAGACGCTTGAAAGCCCCGCGTTCCTGTTCAGGAATGCGGGGCTTTCTTTGTCCTCATGGACGTCGTGTGATCCCTCGTACTAGCGGATCGCCCAGGGCGAAACCATTGGTAGACTGAGTGCGTCTTTCAGGCTGATCGCTGTCATGTCGAGGAACTCAGGGGGTGGACCGTCGTGACTTTCCGTGCCACGCCGAGTCGTTTGTCCCGCCTCGTTCGTGGTTGGAGTTTGGCCAGTATCGCGACCTTCACCGGCGTCGCCTCCCACGTCCTGGCCATGGGACATGTACCGCCTCCGGCCCTCGTGGCCGTTTGCTGGGCACTGTCCGGCCTGGTCTGCGTGCTGGTTTCCGGCATCAGATGGTCGGTTTTCTCAACCGCTCTGAGCGTTATCTGCTCCCAGGGGATTCTTCACTGGCTCTTCGCGCAGACAGGCCATGATGTCGTCATGACGCAAGCCCACGGAGAGCCCATGGTTGGTCATGCCGCCCACATGTCCCACGGAACCGGTTCTCTGACCGCTTCCGTCAGCGGGCAATCGACCGACCTTTCGAGCGGCATGGTCATGATGCATCTTGCGGCAGCATTGCTGACCTACCTTGCTATTCGCCGCGGGGACGCCGCACTGGCCGCGCTGTCATTGGCCGTTCGGATCGGGCTTGAGCGAGTTTCTCCCATCCTGCCCGAAGCCGTCGCGGTAGTTCCTGCGTTCCGCCCGTTGCCGGTAGCCGGCATGGTTCGGGTACTGGTCCACAAGGCCTACCCCGGCCCCGTCGCGCTCCGAGGGCCTCCCGCTCCTTTCGTCTCCGCATAAATCCAATGACTCCGGGCCAGCAGCCTGGGCCTTCGCCCATGCCGCCCCGGAGAATTCAGCGACGAAAGAGAGTACAGGCATGGCCCTGATAATGAAAAGCACCAAAAACCTTGAGAACCCGACGATGCGACGTCGCATCGCTGCCGTGCCAGCGACAATTGCGCTGGTGATCGTGGCACTTTTCATGAGCGGAACGGCGGCTCAAGCGCACGACCAGCTCGTGCAGACGGATCCGGCCCAGGACGGCAAGGTCAGCACCGCCCCTGACCACGTCACGTTGACCTTCTCCGGGAACATCACCAAAGTTCACAATGGCAACAAGGTCATTGTGACGGACTCCGAGGGCAATACCGTGAGCACCGGTGACGCAACCGTCGAGGGCAAGGAAGTGACCCAGAAGGTCTCCTCGGATGCCAAGGACGAAACGTACAAAGTAGCTTGGCGTGTTGTTTCCGAAGACGGCCACCCGATCGAAGGGGCTTTCAACTTCACCGTGGGCCAGGGCGGTTCAGGGGACCAGGCATCGGCAACCAATGAAGCGTCAGCCGGCCCGAGCGATGATTCCTCTTCCGCCGAGGCGAATGACTCCGACAAGAAGGAGCAGGGCTCCGGTCTGCCCGTGTGGGTGAGTGCCGTCATCGGTGCTGTGATCGCTCTAGCGGTTCTGGCCGTCGTTGTGCTGCTCATCGCGCGGATTCGCGCCAAGAAGAACGACGAAAGGCGTTGACGGTGGTGACCAACATGAAAACATCTCGGTTTGTTCTCGTCCCTGCCGCCCTCGCGGTGAGCACTCTGCTTGCGTTGACCGGTTGCGGAGGGTCCCAGGAAGCAAGCCATGACAGCTCTTCCAAGGCCTCGGCTTCCTCCGGAGCGAATGCCTCGGACTCGGGCCTTGCCGTCAAGGACCCGTGGGCCAAAGCTGCAGATTCCGGCATGACCGCAGTATTCGGAACGCTGACCAACACATCGGATCACGAGGTCAAAGTGACCCAGGCGGAAACTAAGGCCTCTGACATGGTGCAGCTGCACGAGACAGTGACCGACAGCAAAACCGGTGCTTCGTCAATGCAAGAGAAAAAGGACGGATTCACGATCAAGCCTGGTGAATCGCTTGAACTCAAGCCCGGCGGAAACCACATTATGCTGATGGACTTGAAGTGCTCGATGTTGGCCGGCGACAGTCTCAAGGTCACGCTCAAGACTTCGGACGACAAATCCATTGATGTCGACGCGCCGATCCGGGACTACTCGGGCGCCAAAGAGAACTACGATCCGTCCGAAGAATCCGGTTCGTCCTCGGAACACGCCTCCGGTCACGACATGAACGATCATTCCGGCCATGACACGAGCGATCACTCCGGTCACGATATGTCGTCCATGAGCCCGAGCTCGAGCAAGCTCCCCAGCTGCTCGTCGTAAGGGAGTGACCCCAATGTCCGACAAACAGGAAGCTACGGCGCCACGACGTTCCCTGTGGAGCCGTAGGCATCTGCTCGTCGGAGGGGCGACTGCCTCCGTAGGTGCCGCCGCGGGAGCGGGCATCGAGCTCGCCCTCCGCGGCGGCCACCGCGGCTCGTCATCGCCCTTAGGCGAAGGCAATGAGGGAAATCCCCAAGCCGTGGACGGGGGCTCATCGCTCGCTTCGTCAACAGTTGGTTTCCACGGGAAGCGTCAGGCCGGGGTCGCGACTCCGGCTCCGGCCTTTGGTCATTTCATCGGGATTCGTTTGCGTCCGGACCTGGCTTCGGCAGACGTCCGCCGCATGCTGCGCATCGTGAGCGACGACGCCGCATCGCTGACATCCGGGAAAGGCCCGATCAACGATCAGGAACCCGAGCTCGCTGAAATAGCCGCGAACCTCACCATCACCATCGGTTTCGGGGAGAAGATCTTTGACCTGGTCGATCCGAAGTCCAAACCGTATTGGCTCAAACCTCTTCCGGCTTTTGAACAGATCGATCGGCTCGGGGAGGAGTACGGCGAGTCCGATCTCCTGTTGCAAATCTGTTGCGATGACAAAATGACATTGGCCCACGCACAGAGAATGCTCCTCAAGGACACGCGCAGTTTCGGCAGCGTGCACTGGGTACAGGAAGGTTTTCGTAACGCAGCGGGCTCTTTGAAAAAGGGCACGACGATGCGGAACCTGTTCGGTCAGGTTGATGGAACGATCAATCCGAGTACGGACGACACGAGCATGGACGACATCGTCTATGGAAAGGCTGACGGGCTCGAACCCTGGGCCGAAGGGGGAACGTCATTGGTCATCCGCCGTATCCATATGAACTTGGATACGTGGGATGAGGTGGACAATCCCGGTCGCGAGGATTCCGTCGGACGCAAGCTGTCCAACGGTGCCCCACTGACCGGCCGGAAAGAAACGGATCCGGCCGACCTTTCCGCCAAGACGCCGGTCGGTTTTCCGGTGATCGCTGATTACGCCCACATCAGAAGGGCGACCGCCCAAACCCCGGTCGAACGTATTCTGAGACGGCCGTACAATTATGATTTACCGGTTTCGAACGCGTCTGGCCTAGCGAAAGCCGGCTCCAGCGAAGGCGGAGTGAGCCGTACTGGGCTGATCTTCGCCTCCTACCAAGCCGATCCGGTCAAACAATTCGTACCCATTCAAAAACGTCTGGCCGAGTTGGACATGCTCAATACCTGGACCGTCCCCATTGGGTCCGCGGTCTTCGCGATTCCTCCGGGGTGCGAAGAGGGCGGTTTCATCGGGGACTTCCTGTTCCGTACGTAGGTCCGGCTCCGCGCGACCTCGGTCGGCCTCGGCCGAGGTCGCGCAGGCACCGACACACCACTTTCGATCCGAGGATTTGATGACGAGCAGCAAGCCGAAGGCCGCCGGTAAGACCACCGCGCCACGGCGAGAGATACCGCAAGGAATCGCGCGTGGATTACACAGGCCGTGGTTGCTCGTGGTTCCGGGTACGACCCTCGTATTCCTCGTCGTCTCGCTCATTCTTTCGGGCACCGCGGCCGGGACGGAGCTCAACGATCCCGGGCCTTTTGTCCGCTGGGCTCTGCCGGTGGCCGAAGCGATTCACAATGTCGCGATGGCGGCGACCATGGGTTCATTGCTGTTCACGGTCTTCTTCATCCCCCGCTACGCTGTCGACGCGACTCGACGCGGACGCCGAGGCTCCCGGCTCAAGCGCGCTGCCGATGCGGATGACGCCAGCGTCGAGGACCTGGCCAATGCGTCTGCAGACGAGGCCGAGGAGCTCCGGCAAGAGGAGGACAACAGCAAGGCCGAGTACCCGCCCTTCACCTCGGCGCTGAACTTCGGTGCGGTGGCCGCGATGACGTGGACCATCGCGGCAGTCGCTGTGCTCATCCTGTCCTATGCCGATGTCTCGGGAAGTTCCGTCGGCAGCGACAAAGCCTTTACAACGCAGTTGCTCAGCTACATGCAGAGCATCGCAGGTGGGCAGGAGCAAACGACGATCGTCGTGGTTGCGGCGGTCGTGACGACCTTGATCTTCGCCGTGCGCCAGCTGCTGGGTCTCTTGCTGACTTTCGGTGTGTCCATGATCGCTTTGGTGGCGCTTGCCCTCAGCGGGCATTCCTCGGGCGGCGATGACCATATGGGCGCCGTCAACTCCCTGGGGCTTCACTTGTTGGGCGTGAGCCTCTGGTTCGGCGGCCTCGTGGTGCTTGCGTACTTGTCCCGTCAGCTCTCCGGACCCGAGGCCGGGACGGGCACCGTGCCCGAGAAGACCCGCGGGTCGCTCAGTGCAAACGCTCGACGGGCGCCGATAGCGGTCGCGGTCCTTCGACGATATTCCGCTGTCGCGCTGGTCGGCTTCGTCATGGTGTTGGTCTCAGGCATCATCAATGCCGATATCCGCATTTTCGGTCTGTCGGACCTCGGTACCACCTACGGTGCCCTGATCGTGACCAAGGCAAGTTTGACCATTCTTCTGGGCATCGCCGGCGCCGCTCACCGGATGTATCTCCTCCCGCGCATCGAATCCGGTGCCGTCAGCGCATTCCGGGGCATTTGGCAGGTCATCCTGGCGGAGCTGATCATTATGGGCACCGTCTCCGGCGTGGCAGTGACCCTTTCCCGAACGGCCCCGCCGGTTCCCGAAGAGCTGAAGCCGGATGCCTCCCCGGCCCGCATCATCACGTGGTACGAGATGCCAGCGGAGCCGACGACCGCTTCCTGGTTCACGACGTGGCGCTGGGACTGGTTGTGGGTCGCCATTGCCGTTCTTGCTCTCTGGTTCTATATTTGGGCGTTCTTCAAGGTCCGGGCCAGAGGTGGGACCTGGAACCCCTTGCGGTTGTTCTCGTGGGTCCTGGGGCTCGCTTTCCTGACATTCGCGACCTCGGGGTCCCTGACCGTATACGCGAGGGTCCTCTTCTCGGCGCATATGGTCGAGCACATGCTCCTGACCATGATCATTCCAATTTTCTTGGTCTTGGGGGCACCAGTAACGTTATTGCTCCGAGCCTTGGAGCCGCGACAGGACGGTACGCGGGGCCCCCGCGAGTGGATATTGCGATTCACACATTCCACCTGGGCAAAAATCGTCACGAACCCGATCGTCGCCGGTGTCAACTTCGCAGGATCGATCGTGATCTTCTATTTCACCCCGCTGTTCGGTGTAGCGTTGCGTTTCCACGTGGGGCACGAGTTCATGATGGTTCATTTCCTGTTGACCGGTTACATGTTCTTGCTGGTTCTGATCGGCATCGATCCCATTCCTCGACGTCCTCAATATGCGCTTCGTTTGGTTGTTCTCATCGCGACCCTGGGTTACCACGCATTCGTCGGAATTGCCCTGATGAGCTCCAATGCCCTTTTGCAGGCCTCCTGGTTCGGAAACCTCGGACGTCCGTGGGGGCTGTCGGCCATCGCTGACCAGAAATTGGGCGGATCCATCATGTGGGGGATGGGAGAGATCCCGACCATGATGATTGCGGTCGTCGTCGGCGTGCAATGGTCTATTGCCGACGGACGCCTGGCGAAGAGGCTCGATCGCCAGGCGGATCGCGATGGTGACGCCGAGTTGGAGGCGTACAACGAGATGTTCGAAAAGCTCAACGAAGGCATCGATTCGCGCCCGGGGGAGCGGCGGTAACTGTCTTCCACCATGGCGGCGTACATCGCTGAAATATGACGCCCATCCACCGTCGCATGACGTTGCTACGAAACAGGGAACATCCGCGCCCTGCGGCTTGTTACCCTTCTGCAAGCACCCACGAACAGTCCAGAACGAACCGTGGAAGATTCCAGGAAAGAGGATCCGATGGTTGAACGCGCGCCCCGAGTACGTGCCTCCGAATTGACCGGCCGAAATTGGCTGAATACGGGAGGGAAAGACCTGAATTGGTCGGATCTGCGCGGCAAGATTGTCGTTCTGGATTTCTGGTCCTTTTGCTGCATCAATTGCCTGCATGTTCTGGACGAGCTGCGGCCCTTGGAAGAGGAGTTCTCTGACATCCTCGTGACGGTGGGCGTCCATTCTCCGAAGTTCGAGCACGAAGCGGACCCGGAGGCCCTGGCCGCGGCCGTGGACCGGTATGACATTCAGCATCCGGTATTGGACGACCCCGAGCTAGGCACGTGGCAGGCCTACACGGCCCGAGCATGGCCGACCCTCGTCGTCGTGGACCCGGAGGGGTACATCGTCGCTCACCTCTCGGGCGAGGGGCACGTCCAAGGGCTCGTTTCCCTGGTTCACGAGCTGGCTCAGGAACACGAGGCCAAAGGGACTCTGCACCGGGGGAGCGGCCCCTATGTGCCTCGCCCCAAATCGGAAGGGATCCTTTCCTTCCCCGGCAAGATCAATGCTCTTCCTGCCGAACTGCGCGCGCGGGAAGCTCAGGGACAGACATACCTTGTTACGGATACCGGCCGACACCGCGTCGTCGAGCTGGATGCGTCGTTGGAAAAGGTGCTCCGGACGTGGGGAGGCAACGCCAAAGGGTATCAGGACGGTTCGGCCGACGACGCCCGCTTCAATGAGCCGCAGGGCCTGGCGATCGTGCCGGAAGAGTTGCGAGACCAGGTCGGGTACGACGTCGTCGTTGCGGACTCCGTCAACCACCGCCTTCGTGGTGTTCGGCTGGACGATGGGGAAGTCACCACGGTGGCCGGCAACGGTGTGCAGCGGTTGCTCGATGCTGAGGGTGCGCGCACGGGGGACCCCAACTTCATCGATCCCGAGGCCGACCCCCAATCCGTCTCATTGTCTTCGCCGTGGGACCTCGTATGGTCCGAGGCCAGCGAGTCATTCATCGTTGCAATGGCCGGTACGCACCAAATCTTTTCCTTTGACCCCGTGTCCGGCATGGTCCAGGTTCTGGCGGGAACGGGAGCGGAAGGCCTGCTCGACGGTAGTGCTGCGGAAGCATGGTTCGCCCAGTCCTCGGGCCTGGCACAGGCGGAGGACGGAACCATTTGGGTTGCCGATTCGGAGACCTCGGCCCTGAGAAAAATTTCATTCCAGGACAACGGTCCGGTGGTCACCACGGCGGTCGGCCAAGGCCTGTTTGACTTCGGATTCCGCGACGGTTCCTCCGCAGAAGGCCGGTTGCAGCATTGCCTGGGTGTCGCGGTTCTGCCCGACCAGTCAGTAGCAATCGCGGACACGTACAACGGTGCCGTGCGGCGGTGGGATCCTGTGACGGCCGAGTTGACCACCCTGGCCCGTGATCTGGCCGAGCCGTCGGACGTTCTGCTCGAAGACAGAGGGGAAGGTCAAGAGCCTCTTCTCCTCGTGGTCGAGGCGAATGCTCACCAGGTAGTCCGCTTGCCAATCCCCAAGGAAGCCCAGCGGGTTGACGAGGGAGCTTCCCAGACGCAACGGCCGCCGTCTCTTCTGGCGGGAGGGACCCTGGAGATCGTCTCGCGGTTCTCGGCTCCCACGGGCCAGAAACTAGATGACCGTTGGGGCGATCCCACACAGTTGAAGATCTCGGCCACCCCGCCCGAATTCATCACAGAAGGCTCAGGTGCACAGCAAGGACTGGCTCGGACGTTGACGTTGAATCCGGAGATTACTGACGCCGTCCTCCACGTCACGGCTCGGGCCGCAGCCTGCGATGGTGAGCCTGGCGGTGAGATCCCGGATCACGCCGCATGTCACCTCTATCAACAGGATTGGGGCATCCCGGTTCGGGTCACGGGCGACGAAAAGGATGAGCGCATCATGACGCTGGACCTGCGGGGAGTCAATTGACAGCAGCCGCCCGGGCGGTTCCTATTTGGTTTTGACGGTGACCTGATCACCGTTGACCTGCAAACCGGCGTTCAGCTGGAAAGGAATGGTCTTCTTGACGGTGCTGACTTTTCCCGTGAAGAGGTCGAGTGACTGAAACTCTATTTGGGCTTTTCCCTTAGGGTTTGAAAGTTTCCATTGGCCATCCCTGTCGATCGTTGCCGAAGAGTTCGGATATTCGAGGATGCTCCAGTGCACGTCTCCTTGGACGCGCCCCCGGAAGTCGTACTCGAAAGGACAGCCTTTCGGGTACAGCGCATCCTGCTCGGCGCACGCGTCGAGTTTCTCGGATACTTGGGATTTGATCGAGTCCTGGGCATGTCGACTCGGTGCCGGTTTCAGCGACAGGACCGGTTTTTGCGATACGTCCTTGACCGAATCCGAATTGGTCACTGTCGTGGTGGTTTCCGGTGCTTCCAAAAGCGAGGAGGAGTATTCGGCCGTGTAGACACCGGGGTAGAAGACCGAGAATTTCTCGTCGCTTCCCGGCACACCGACCTTTTGACGGTTGACCGTTGCCGTCTCGACGCTGGGAGCGGAGACCTCAACTGTGGGAAGGGTCGTCGAGTCGATGGCCCAGTCCTCGAGGAAACCGGCGTGGACGCCGGTCCGGTGGACGGGGAAATCGGTGTTCGACGTCGTTCCGTTGAGTTGATAGGTCACGGTGATCACGGCGGAGTCGCCGGATGTCTGCCGTACGGTGTAGTCGACATGGTCAAGGGTCTTGGTTGCTTCCGAGAGAGGCCGCCCGTCCAGCATGGCAGCATTCGAATCGGGAACTTCCGCGTCCAGCAGAGCCATGGCCTTGCCTCCGTCCCCGTTCTGGATGGCCTGGATGTAGTCCCGAACCGGTGCGGTGGGGCCGAAGGCGTACTGGGCGATCAACGCCATCGTGGCCACCGCGAGAGCTACCGCGACGAGCAATCCGACGCAAAAGGTGGCAAGTGCGCGTGCTACGGGGGATCGGGGAAACATGAGTACCAGCATATCGGCGATGAAAACTCGACGGATGCGCATCGAATAGGCTTGTAAGCATGGCAGAAAATCTAAGGGATGTTCCCGCCAAATACGGCGCGCTCCAAGAGGGGTTCTACCCGCGCATTAACTCCTACGGTCGCCGTATCCTGTCTGTCCTCCCGACGATCCTTCTCGCGATTGCACTGCTCGCAATTCTGTACTTCAAACGTCCGGCGGCGGCATTCGTGATCGTGGTGCTCGTCATGGAGCTGTTGGCAGCCACGGCTGTTTACTCGATCTTGAAGCCTGCCGTGGCCGTGGTGACGGACACGCATATTCTCAGAGGCCGGTTGATCGGCTGGAAAGCCGTCCCGCGGAACAGCGTGGAACATACTGTGTTCGTGGAGAAACTGAAGCCCAAAGCAGCCTTGAGAGCCAGTGAAGGAACCTGGGCCCGACTGAGGTACCGGGGAATTCCAGGTCTGTGGTTCATCGACTCCCGAGGGAAGTCACTGATGCGCTTCGACGGGCGTGTATGGGATACCAAAACCCTCCGCAAACTCTCGGGCAAGATCACACCGCAAACAACCATGTACAGCTCGATCAACGTCACAGAACTCGCCACCGAACACAAGGGCCTCGTGAGTTGGACCGAATTGCATCCCGCGTTCCGGTCGACGGTGATCGCCATACTGGGGCTCGTCTTCCTTGCGCTGATCCTCGTTCTGGGCATTTGGCCCGAGTTCCTGGGCGCTCATGAGGGCCTGACGCACGGGGCAGATTAGACTCTTCATATGCGTGAACCGTCATTGTGGGAGATCCAGAAACGAAAGAATCCGGGGCATTCCCGGTGGTACATAGAGCGATTTGAGACCATGCGGGCCAATGGCGCGGACTTGGACGGCGAGGCTCGTACCATCGACGCGCTGACGCATCGAAGCTCCACGATCCTCGACGCAGGGTGCGGTCCGGGACGCGTGGGTGGGGAACTGGCCCGGCGCGGGCATCAGGTGGTCGGGGTCGATGTTGATCCCGAACTCGTGGAACAAGCGAATCGTGATCATCCTTCGGCGACTTGGCTGACGGGTGATCTCGCGGAACTGGGAACGGTCCTTCCGGCGGAGTCTTTGGGCACGTTCGACGTGATTGTCTGTGCCGGAAACGTCATGACTTTCCTGGCGCCGTCAACACGTCGTGCAGTCCTCGAAGGATTTCGAACCGTGCTGACCCCCGGGGGACGGGCCGCGATCGGCTTCGGAGGCGGCCGCGGTTACGCGTTCGAAGACTATTTTTCCGATGCCGAAGCTGCCGGCCTCGAACCCAGTTTGACTCTGGGAACCTGGGATTTGGAGCCCTTCGACCAGGAGTCGAACTTCCTGGTGTCGATTCTTCGCAAACCCGTGAATCCAGCCAACGTCCAGGGCCAACGAACTAGTCTGCTCGGCTAGGCCCACGCATTCGCCGATCGGTTTCGGGCCATACGAAGAATGGGCCGCGGAAGAAAATCCGCGGCCCATTGCCATGTGTTGTGGAGCGGCTGACGGGAATCGAACCCGCGTATCAGGCTTGGGAAGCGTGCGCTCTACCATTGAGCTACAGCCGCAAAGTCCATCAAGGACCAGCAGCCATCCTAGCGCATCGTCCGAATCGGTGCGAACCGGTATCAGGAGTTTGTCGAGGATGTCTTATTCTTAAAGCGTGCTGATCTCAGACCACGACATTCGCCAGGACATTGAGCGCGGACGCATACAGCTGGATCCTTACGATCCTTCGATGATGCAGCCGGCAAGCATCGACGTTCGCTTGGACAGGTACTTCAGGCTCTTCGACAACCACAAGTACCCATACATCGACCCTCGGGAGGACCAACCCGAGCTGACTCGTTTGATCGAGACCAAACCGGGGGAACCGTTCATTCTGCACCCCGGAGAATTCGTTCTCGGCTCTACCTACGAGCAGGTCACTTTGCCCGAGGATGTCGCGGCCCGCCTGGAAGGGAAATCCTCTTTGGGGCGTCTCGGGTTGCTGACCCACTCGACCGCCGGATTCATCGACCCCGGATTCTCGGGGCATGTGACGCTCGAGCTGTCCAACATGGCCACGTTGCCGATCCTGTTGTGGCCTGGATCCAAGGTCGGTCAGCTGTGCTTTTTCCGGTTGAGCTCGCCGACGGACTACCCGTACGGTTCCGGGGCCTATGGGAACCGCTACCAAGGCCAACGGGGGCCGACAGCATCACGCAGCTACCAGAATTTCCACACCACCGACGTTTTCGGGAGTTAGAAACAGACTATGACCGAGACCCTTGTGTTTACCATGAGGGCTATGGGGGCGGTCGTCGACGTTTTCGCTCAATCCGATGTGTCCAGTCGATTCATCGATTCCTTGGTCGCATCCTGGGCGGACTGCAAACCGCAACGCGCCTCTTCGCCCACGTCCGACCCCATGCCGGGCCACGTGACCATCGCTCTGGTCACGGAGGACCGTCCTTTCCACCAGCTGTCCGAAGCGGCTGGGGAGCCTATTTCGGCAGTTGTGGTCAGTGACGCTGATATTGCCACCGCCGCCCAGGAATTCACCTCAGCGGTGACGCTCGCTCTGATTCGGCATCACGTCGTGAAATTACATCTTTTTCATTCCGCGTCGTTGATGAACCCGGAAACCGGCGAAGTCGTCGCACTCGTAGGGCCTTCTGGACGAGGCAAGACTACGGCAGCCCGGGTACTTGCCCGGACCGGCTGGGTTTATCTGAGCGATGAGACCTGCGCGATCGACCCGAATACCCTAAGAGTCGTTCCGTATCTCAAACCGCTTTCAATCATTCAGCGGTCCGGCGAGCCCAAAGCGCAGATCGCCGCTTCGGAGCTGGGCCTGCGCACCGTGGGGAGGGCTGGGGGTCCCGAGCCCAGGCTCGCGCACATCGTCATTCTGCGGCGCGGAGGCGAGCTGTCCGCGGCAAACAGTAACTTCGAGTCGGGCAGTAGCGGCGAGCATCCGGAATCCGCTCAAGGTGTCAGTAACATGCCGTTGCTGAACGGGTTGCAGGCTCTGGCGGAACAGTCCTCCGGACTGGCCCGTACGCCTGATGGTCTTCGCGGCCTTGCGCTTCTGGCCGACCGAGTCGGTGGCATCAGAGTCGTGGATTATCGGGAGGCGTCCGACCTGCCCGATCTGCTGTCCGAGCTCGCGAATCAGTCCCCTGCCGAGGAGGAGTGGAGATACTTTCCTCCGGCGGAGCCGTATTGGGATATGCCGGATACGCAACCTCCCGAGATCAGACCCGAGACCATCGGTCCGGTCGAAAATTCGGGTTCTTTCGCCCGGAACAGTCATGTTTGCGGTATCGGTACGGACGACGGAGCCCTGCTGATGCACGTGAACCGAACCGTCATTTACACGAGGCCCGCTGCAGACCTTTGGATTGAGGCAGGGCGTGGAAAAACGCGGCAAGAGCTCGAGAACAAACTGTCCGAAATGTACGGTCCTCCTCCGGAAGGCGTCTTCAGCCGGCTCCTTTCGGAGATCGCCAACGACAACACCATTATTCGAGTCGATGCGCGAGGGCGTACGGCTCCGTACATCGAATCGGAGAAATCAGTATGACCGCACTTCTCTTTCCGGCACTGATTCTTGCCGTTGTCCTGTGGGTTTCCGGGCTCGCCAAGCTCCGTGACCGCAGTGGCGTCGCCGCGGCGTTCAAAGACCTCAAGGTGCCTTCTGCCCTGGACCGACCGTGGCTACGAGCCGCATTCCCCTGGGGCGAGGTCGCTCTTGGCGTTCTTCTTCTCGTGACGCCAGGCTGGTTTGCCCCGGTCGTGGCCTTGATTGCCTTCGCACTGTTCGCAGCGTATTGGGCCTTGATATATCAGGCCTTGGGATTCGATCAGCCCGTCGCGTGCAGTTGTTTCGGAAAGGCCAATTCGGATCCGGTGACCCACTGGACTCTGTGGCGCAATACGGCGCTTGTTCTTCTTTCCGCTTTCTGGCTCGTCACGTCATTCTTCACGTCATCGCCCGGGCTGTTCGTCCAAGTTTCGGGCAACGATCTCCTGTGGATTGTAGGACTTGCTTGTGCTGGGGGAACCCTCTTTCTCGCGATCTCCCCGGCATCCCGCCGCGCCGCGGAGGCCAAACGAGGGTCGGCTCGGCAGTACCATCCGGTTGAGGGCGCGGATGCCGTAGTGTCTTCCATACAAACGGGTTCTGCTGAGGAGGACGACGCCGAGGAATACGTGCGGCGCCCGATCCCCGGTCTCGTCGTCAAGAACTCCCAGGGGGAACTCGTTGCCCTCCCGCGTCTGGCCTCGGTGCAAGCGCGCCTGCTCCTCTATGTCTCGCCGGGTTGCGGTTCATGCACGGAAATCATCGCCTCCGCACCGGAATGGGCCAAAGCCCTGGACCCATCGGTTGGAGTCCACCTGGTCACCGCCTCGCGCCAGGAGGTCCTGGAGACGGTCGCCGACGAATCGCTCTGGGAATCGGCCCTATACGACGTCGGCGACTTCATGGCGGACTTGTTGGGCTTGGCGGGGACCCCGAGTGCCGTCCTCCTGGGGGCCGACGGCCTGCTCGCAGGTGGCCCGGTCAACGGGGCACCCGACATCACCATTTTTGTCCAGGACATCCAGGTTGAGCTGGAAGCCGCGCGGCAAGAACCAAGCCCCCGGCAAGAACCAGCATGATCCCGAGGATCCCCCAGACCTGGGCACCGAAGAGACCGACGAAGAGTGCGAAGAGCGCGGGGGCGAGGAAACTCATGGCCCGGCCGGTCGTGGAGTACAAGCCGAAGTATTCCCCTTCGTCACCGGGTTTCGTGAGACGCGAGAGGTAAGTACGGGAGGCAGACTGCGCTGGCCCGACGAATGCACAGAGCGCCAGACCACAGACCCAGAACAATGCGGGGGCCTGGAAGAACAGAAGAGGTGCCGCCGCGATGAGCAAACCAATGAGCGACCCCACGATGACGCGTTTAGGCCCGAGCGAATCGTCCAGACGGCCACCCAGTACTGCGCCGAGACCAGCGACGATGTTGCCTGCGATGGCGAACACGATCACTTGACTCGTCGAGAAGCCAAAGGTCCCCGCGGCAAGGACACCCCCGTAAGTGAACACCCCGGCCAGACCATCCCGGAAGACGGCCGAGGCGATAAGGAATTTGAGGGTTACGGGTTCTTCGCGGTACATACGGTGCAGAGTGCGCCCGAGGCGGCGATATGAATCAACCCAAGAATCTCGGACTCCGGAGAAAATCTCGCCCGTGGCCGAGCCGAAGCCGCTTTCGGGGGCCGTGACTCCGGGGAAGCGAATCAGGATAGGCAAGGACAGGGCGGCGAGCCAGATGGCCGAGAAAAGGGCCACAGCGCGCAAATTCAGTGAATCTTCGTGAGGAAGACTCGGAAAGCCCGGTGAGACGAACCCGAAGAGAACGACCACCAAGGCGATGATTCCGCCGAAGTACCCGAAGGACCATCCTGTTCCGGAGACTCGACCAACGGTTTCCGGCGTCGATACCGAGGGGAGAAGAGCGTTGTAATGCACGGTGGCAATTTCGCTGAAGACATTGGCCAGTGCGATCAGCCCTACTCCCAACCACAGATAGGACGGATCGGGACGAACGAAGAAGCACGCAGCGACGCACAAAGCGACGCCTGCCGTGGTCACGGCGAGGGACAGGCGACGTGAACCGTTGCGATCGGCTCTTTGCCCCGTGACAGGGGCTGTCAGCGCGATGACCAGCCCCGCGATCGCAAGGCCTGCCGAGAGAACTTGCGTCGTGTGCGTCTTCGTGCCGAAAAGCTCGCTCGTGAGGTAGACGTTGAAGACGAAGGTCGTCATGACGGCGTGGAAGCTCGAGGCCCCCGCGTCCCAGAGAGCCCAGGGGAGTACGGGCTTTCGTTTCCTGGTCTGGGCAGGGACCTCCGCGGAGGTGTCATAGCTCATAGTGCTTAGGGTACAAGCGAGTTGGGTGTTCGCGCGTCTCCACGAACTCTCAAAGTCCCGGATCGTGGAGAGGACATGGGCAGGTACTCGCATGTTTGCATTGCGCAACGTAATAGTCAGCTCTCAGCTTGCCCGGCAAACGACACATAACTGCGCTGGTATTCTTGGTGGGGACCAGACCCCGAGGCCCTAAGAGGAGGATCCTTCGTGAGCTTCGTGATCCTGGTCCATGGCCTAGCGGCCCTCATCTGCCCGGTATGTTTCCGACGATGGGGCCGCACCAGTTTTTATGGCCTTGCGGTTGTTCCCGCAGTCTCCTTCATATGGCTCTGCACGACTGCCCCTGCTGTTTTCGGCGGGCACGACGTCACTGAGAGCTTTCCATGGATCCCGCAATTGGGGATCAGTCTTACTTTCCGGTTGGATCCATTGTCCTGGATTCTTTCCGCGATGATTCTCGGTATCGGTGCTCCGATCCTTTTCTACTGCGCGTCGTACTTCAAACATACCAACCAATATTCCGGTGCTTTCGGCGCCCAGTTGGTGCTCTTCGCCGGCGTCATGTTCGGCCTGGTCACGGCGGACGACATGATCGTGATGTTCGTGTTCTGGGAAGTCACGAGCATCCTGTCGTATCTGTTGATCGGATTTGCTCACGTGCGTTTCTTCGCTCGCCGGGCGGCTCTGCAAGCATTGATCGTCACAACGGCCGGTGGCTTGGCAATGTTCATCGGCGTCATCATGTTGGGAATCGCCAGCGATTCCTACCTCCTCTCCGACGTCGTTGCACGAGCTCCTCAGACCATCAGTGCACCGGGCGGCGGGGTCGCGGTGGGCGCAGCCCTCGTGCTGATCCTGGTCGGAGCGTTGTCGAAGTCGGCCTTGTTCCCTCTGCATTTCTGGCTGCCTGGCGCCATGGCCGCCCCAACGCCGGTCTCGGCGTTCCTTCACGCTGCCGCGATGGTCAAGGCCGGTATCTACCTCGTTGCCAGACTTGCCCCCGGGTTCGCCGACGTCGCTCCCTGGACCGGTCTGGTGGTTGTGGTCGGTCTGTTCACCATGCTGTTCGGCGGTTACCAAGCGCTGAAGCAATTCGATCTCAAACTGATCCTCGCGTACGGGACCGTGAGCCAGCTTGGCTTCATCATGACGGTCGTTTCCATTGGGAGTCCGGCCGCGATATATACCGGTTTGGCCATGATGGTCGCGCACTCGCTCTTCAAATCGGTCTTGTTCCTGGCCACGGGAATTATCGACCACCAGGCCGGTACTCGTGAGATCACCCGTCTTTCCGGCATCTGGAGGAAGGCTCCAGGGCTGTTCGTCATGGCCACCCTGTCCGCAGCGTCCATGGCGGGTCTGCCCCCACTGGCCGGTTTCGTGACGAAGGAAGGCATCCTCGAATTGGGTGTCGAGGGACTGAGCCACGGTATGGGGACGCTGAATACCGCGGAATCCGCGGTGGTCTTGGTGTGCATAGCGCTCGGCTCCGTGTTGACGCTGGCGTACAGTGCTCGGTTCATTTGGGGCGCATTCGCAACCAAAAAGGCCAGAGATGCTCATCCGGATCTGATCCAGGGAGGCTCGGTTCACTCGACCGACTTCCACGTGATCCCCTTCAACTTCGCACTGGCCCCCGGGCTCATCACGGTTCTGACGGTTGCCTTCGGTCTCTTTCCGGAACCTCTGCACGCGATGGTCTACGACTATGCGAGGTCGGGCGGCCCACTGGAACAGCACTTGGCGCTTTGGCACGGAATCACCCCGGCCCTCGGCATCTCCCTCGTCATTATTGCGTTGGGGTTTGCGCTCTTCGCCCTTCGCGTCCCTATCCAACGATTCCAACTCGCTTTGCCTCGCTTCCCGACCGCGGACACCGTGTATCGGGCTGTCGTCGGCGCGATCGACTACTTGGCCGTCCGGATTACGGGTTACACGCAGCGGGGTTCGTTGAGCTTCTATCTTGCGGTCATCCTGGTGACGGCGGTCGT
Source organism: Rothia uropygialis (assembly GCF_004137765.1). Taxonomy (GTDB): domain Bacteria; phylum Actinomycetota; class Actinomycetes; order Actinomycetales; family Micrococcaceae; genus Rothia. The sequence continues at coordinate 161,089 of NZ_NOIS01000001.1, forward strand.
CGTGCCGACTATCGGACTTTTTATCGTTGAGACTCCGCCGTTGAATCCCTTCGTTTGGTCGGACTCTCCCGCGCAGTGGGCCATTGCGGCTGTTATGGTCGGCGCATCACTGGTCGCGGTTCGGGCCAACAAGCGATTCCTCGCGATCCTCATGGTCTCGGTCACCGGCTACGGCCTTGCCTTGATTTTCGCCCTTCGTGGAGCCCCTGACCTGGCGTTGACCCAGCTGTTGGTCGAAACCATTTCGTTGATCGCCTTCGTTCTGGCCTTGCGGATGCTGCCATCCGGTATGGGCCAGAGAAAGACGACCAGGAAGCCCGTCCGCATCGCGATTGCGGCAGGTTTCGGCCTTTTCATGATGGCCTTGGCGGCTTTCTCGATTTCTTCGCGCACCGAGGCGCCGATTTCAGTGGATATGCCGCGACTGGCTTACGAAATCGGGCACGGCAAGAACGTCGTGAACGTGACGCTCGTCGACATGCGTGCTTGGGATACGTACGGAGAGATCTCGGTCCTCGCGCTTGCGGCCACGGGCGTGGCCAGTTTGATATTCATCGCCGGCCGCCAGGACGGCGGCGGCAACAATCCTGACCTCGACACGGGACGCATCAAAGCTGTGACCAAGCGGTACGCGGGGCGAACCGGGCTGAGCCCCGGGGTTCGCGTCGCCGGGCGCTTCATGAACGTGAAACGAGATCCCTTCCTCGTCGCGGGCCGCACCCTCGCGCCAGAAAACCGTTCGTTGATGCTTGAAGTCATCACCCGGTTGTTGTTCCACACGATCATGCTCACGTCCGTCTACCTGTTGCTTGCCGGGCACAACCTGCCCGGCGGGGGCTTCTCGGGAGGCCTGCTTGCCGGGCTCGCACTGGGCCTTCGGTACCTCGCCGGTGGGCGCTATGAGCTCGAAGAAGCGACGCCTCTCAACGCCGGCGTTCTCCTGGGCTCGGGAATGATCATCGCGGCCCTCTACGCGCTTCTTCCCCTGGCATGGGGCGGGACAGTTTTCACGTCGTACAACGTTGACCTCGACCTATGGCTCTTCGGAGAGGTCCACTTCGTGACCTCCACGATCTTCGACGTCGGCGTGTACCTCGTCGTGATCGGCCTGGTGTTGGACGTACTCCGGAGCCTTGGAGGCAGAATCGACTCCGTCCTCGAGGAGGAGCGCGAGAAAGAACGCGAAAAAGCCAGGATCACCGGCCGGAAGCGTCGCCGCATCAAGGTCCGGCGCTCGGGTGGGCCACAGACTTCCGTCATTCCTTCGGGTCCGGTCACCGCCACAAGCGAAGAGGAACCGGTGCACGAGTCTTCCTCACGGGGCAAAGCTCAATCGGCGTCCGAATCATCGAATAATTCAGGGGAGGGGACGCAATGATCGATGCTGCACTGCTCTTGGTCATGGGCGTTCTCTATGCGGTGGGCGTTTACCTGATCCTCGAGAAATCGTTGACCAAGGTCCTCTTGGGCTTGATGCTCATCACCAATGCAACCAATATCCTGATCCTGCACACCGGTGGGTTGTCGGGGCTGCCAGCGTTCTTCGACCCGGCGGTCGACGGGGACGAATACTTCGATCCATTGCCTCAGGCTTTGGTGCTGACAGCCATCGTGATTTCATTCTCGGTCACCGCGCTGATGCTCGGCATGATCTACCGCAGCTGGGTTCTCTCCCGCCGGGACGATATTCAGGACGACGCCGAGGACCGCCGCGTCGCCGCCCAGCCTGATTACGATCCGGAAGACGACGACGCCGCTCCCATCGAACCGTCTGAGTTCGAGGGCTCTGAGGAACAACGAGAGGAAGCCTATCGTCAGCGCAAACATGCCGAGCGAACCAAACGGGAGGGCGCCCGTTCGACGTCCGACGACGAGTCGCCCGGCTTTGCCGGTGAGCATCACCCTCACCTCGGGCGTGGCGACCGGGACCAAGGGGAGTGGCACGTGTGAACGCTGTTGACTTTGCCCCCGCCGCCGTTGTCTTTCCGCTCATGGCGGCCGGTGCCAACTTCACGCTGTACCGGCACCCCAATGCGCAGCGTCTCTTGTCGATCATCGCAATGCTCGCGACGTTGTGCCTCGAATCGATCTTGTTGGTCTCCACGTGGGGAACCGGACCACAATCCGTGACTCTGGGAGCCTGGGCCGCTCCATTCGGCATCGTGATGGTCGTGGACCAACTGTCCTCGCTGATGCTCGTGGTTTCCACGTTGGTTTCGTTCGCAGTGATGATATACGCGACCGGCCAGGGCCTGGCGGACGGAGATTCCGATGCCCCGATCTCGGTTTTCTATCCGACTTACCTGGTTTTGCTGGCGGGTGTGTCGAATGCCTTCCTCGCGGGCGATCTTTTCAACCTGTACGTCGGGTTCGAAATCCTCCTGACCGCGAGTTACGTGTTGCTGACCATGTCCGGTTCGGCACCCAGAATCAGGGCCGGCATCACGTACACGGTCGTTTCCGTGATCTCGTCGATGTTGTTCCTGATATCGATCGGAATGATCTACGCCGCGCTCGGGACCGTGAACATGGCCGATATCGCGGCCAAGGCACCTGACTTACCGGTCGGGACGCAGCTCCAACTTCACCTCATGCTCCTGGTCGCTTTCGGGATCAAGGCAGCGGTCTTCCCCCTGTCCCTGTGGCTTCCGGACTCGTATCCGACCGCGCCCGCTCCGGTGACCGCGGTGTTCGCGGGATTGCTGACCAAGGTCGGCGTCTACGCGATTATTCGCACCGAGACACTGCTCTTCCCGGGAAGCCGGGTAGACAATTTACTGGCCTTGGTCGCGGCGGCCACTCTCATCGTCGGAATCTTTGGTGCCCTGACGCAGAGCGACATCAAGAGAACTCTCTCCTTCATTCTGATCAGCCACATCGGTTACATGATTTGGGGCATCTCCCTGGCCACGCCGGAAGGCATGATGGCCGTGGTCTTCTACATCGCACACCACATTGTGATCCAAACCAGTCTTTTCATGGTTGTCGGCTTGATCGAACGTCGTGGTGGTTCCGCGAATACGGACCGTTTGGCAGGGTTGGCCAAGATCGCCCCGGTTCTGGGTATTCTGTACTTCATTCCGGCCATGAACCTCGGTGGTATTCCGCCGTTCTCGGGATTCCTCGGCAAAGTCGGACTGATTGACGCGAGCGTACATGCCGGCACATGGCAGGGTTATGCCTTGGCGGGAGTCGGTGTGTTCGTATCGCTGCTGACGTTGCTGACTTTGGCCCGAATCTGGAATCGCGTGTTCTGGCGGAAACCTGAAGACGCGGAGTTCCCGGACCCCATTCTGCTCGCCAAGGACCAGGACGGTAACTACGGGGTGAGGACGTCCGGAGAGCTCGATGTCGAGTCGCGTCGTTACCGCGGCAAGGATGTGACATTGCTGCCCCGTCCGATGATGGCCTCGACCATTGGTCTCGTGGCGGTCGGCGTCGCGATCACCATTGTGGCCGGTCCGCTCTTTGGCCTTTCTCATCAAGCCGCGGAAAACCTGAGCGACCCGCAGGTTTACATCGATGCCGTCCTGGGGCAGGACCACGGAACCTCTGTGGAAGGGGGCCACTGACATGAGTCCGTCCGCTCACCGCGCGCCTCGCGTGCGGCCCAAGAACACACTGCGTACCGAGTTGCCTCTGATCTTCTGGTTGGTTTTGGTTTGGGGTGCTCTGTGGCAGGACTTCTCGATAGGAAACCTAGTTTTCGGGTTGATCATGGCTCTGGTGATCGTCCGGGTCTTCTACCTCCCGCCGGTCCAGCTATCGGGAAGATTCAACGTTTTCTGGGGTGCGGTCCTGGGCACCAAATTCGTGTGGTGGATCGCCAAGGCGAGTTTCGAGATCCTGTGGTTCACGGTGAGGCCAAGCGGCGCGCCGAAATCTGCTGTGGTCTCCGTCCGGTTGCGTATCAACAGTGATCTTCTCATTACGGTTGTCGGACATATTGTTTCCCTCATTCCGGGGTCCCTGGTGGTTGAGGTCGACCGTCGGACCGCGACGATTTACTTCCATGTGATCGATATCAACACGGAAGATGAAGTGTGTGCATTCCAGGAGAGCGTGCGATCCATCGAGAACTTGGTCATCCGGGTAATGGGCACCAGGGAAAGCCACGAGGCCCTGAAATCCGGAAGCCTTGAGGAGGTGTCGCAATGACCGTCGTCATTGTCATCTGCGGCGTCATTCTGGTCCTCGCCGCGATCGGGACCATAGTGCGCCTGGCCAAGGGGCCTTCACTGTTGGATCGAGTGATCGCCTCCGACGTGTTGCTGGCTATCGTCGGTGCGGGGCTCTCAGTGGACATGGTCTACCGGGATAGCTATGAGAACATCACCATGCTCGTCGTGATATCCCTGGTCGGTTTTCTGGGGTCCGTGACAGTTGCTCGCTTCGCAAACAACAAGCGCGAACGCAAGGATGAACGTGAACCTCGAGCAGGTTCGGCGGAGAGCACTTCGCCCGCGAAGCCTGCGGGTACGCGCAAGCCTTCCAAACTTTCTCCCGGCACATCCAAGAGCCAGCGAGGTGATCGTTAGATGGACCTCGTATTCGACATCCTGACCGGGATCTGCCTGATCCTCGGTTGCCTCATGTCTCTCGGGGCCGCCCTCGGCATTGTCCGTTTCCCGGACGTGCTTTCGAGACTTCACCCGGGGGCCAAACCGCAGGTTTTCGGTTTGTTCTTGCTTTTGGCAGGGATCGGATTCGCGGCGCGTTCATGGGCGCTGGTTCCAGCGCTCGTATTGGCGTGGACCCTCCAAATCCTGGCGGTACCCGTCTCCTCGCACATGGTCGGACGTTCCGGTTTCCGTAACCGTCACTTCACCGCTTCGGCCCTCACGGTCAACGAGCTCGCCGACCTCGTCGAGCAGATGAACCGTGAAGAGGAACAAGAAGAGGCTCCGGCGGAAGCAACCGACGAACCACGTGAGGTCGACGCCGACGCAGCCGGTCTCGGGAACGATACGCAGGCCAAACCGGAGAGCGACCTGGAAGCAGAGCGGGACTGAGCGACGGGAGAATAATGGCGGACGCGTGAGGGATTCACACGCCCGCCATTGTCCGCATCGAGGGGAGGACTATCAGACTTCGGACTGGCCGCCGGTCTCGACTTCTTCCTTGTGCTCCATCTTGTTGGCCAGCCGCGTGACGCTTAACTTGATGAGGGTCGCGACGACACCGCTGATTGCGGTCCATATGACGATGTCGCGGATGCTTTCCTCAGCGTCCGGATTGCTTGACGGCGGTTCGTTGCCGGTAACCTTCTTCCAGCCCAGCGTCATGACCTTGTTGGCCGCGAACACTCCGGCCAAGGACGCAACCGTGGAACCGATCTTGATAACGGGATTGCTCATCCATCTCTCCTCTTCATTCGCACCGGCGGTGCGGCCGGTCACGTTCAGCTCTCTCTAGCCTAATCGCACGAGTTTGCGTTTGTCCCAATCTGCTGGGCGATTCACCTGAAGTGAAATGAGTCAGATAGACTGGGTGACGTTCAAGAACGACAGGGGAGCCTCGAATGAGGCTGAGAGTGCGAAAGCAGACCCTCGACCTGATGCGGTTAGCACCGACGTAGGGAGTCGAGATCTCGGGCGTATCCAGGAACAGTGCGGGTACGGCCTCCCCTCCTGAAAACCGCAGGAGGAAGACCCATGAACACCACATCCCATCACGAGTCCGGTCAGACGGTTCAGTCATCGAACGAGACTGGTAACGGAAAGTATCCGAATCGCCGGAAAGCTTCGTGGCGCGTGATCGACATCGTCATTGCCTCGGTTCTGGCCGTTGTCTGCGGCGTGATCTTCTGGATTTGGTCCAATGCCGTTTCGCCGGCAACGCAAACCGCGACCGTTGGTTTCCCACCGTTATCGGGCCTGATCGGCGGAGGCTGGCTCATCGCGGGGGTCGTAGGCGGCCTGGTGATTCGGAAACCCGGTGCCGCGATCTACTGTGAGATTCTCGCAGCCGTAATCGAGGCCCTACTGGGCACCCATTACAGCGCCGGCGTTTTGCTGTCAGGGCTGATTCAGGGCATCGGTGCCGAGATCGTCTTCGCTCTGTTTCTGTACCGCCGGTTCGGGCTGACCGTGGCCATGTTCTCCGGCGGTGTCTCCGGCGTGTTCATGGGCGTCAGCGAGGTCATGATGTATTACGGCTTCTGGGAAGCGAAGTATCAGGTGGTCTACATCGTGTGCGGCACGATTTCCGGTGTCATCATCGCGGGACTTCTGGGATGGGCACTGATGAGGGCGTTGATCTCGACGGGCGTCCTCGGTTCCGTTGCCGCGGGTCGTGATGCTCGGCGCACCAAGGTTCGCCCGTGACGGCCCACGGGGCCCGGGTCCTGGCCCAGAACTTCGGTTGGCACCACGCCGGTCGAGAAGCGCCGGCTTTCCACGGTGTAAATCTGGATATTCGACCCGGTGAAAGGGTTTTGTTGTTGGGCCCTTCGGGGGCAGGAAAATCGACATTGCTCCACGCGTTGGCGGGTGTGCTCGAGGACGAGGACGGAGACGCCGTTCTGGGGCGGGCAACGATCAATGGCCTCGGGCCCGAACAATCCAGGGGCGCGGTCGGTCTGATGCAACAAGACCCAGAGTCGTCGATCGTTCTCTCGCGCGTCGGAGACGACCTCGCATTCGGACCGGAGAATCTGGGAGCAGACCCCACGGCCATAGTTGCCCGGTGCGAACGAGCTCTGCGTTCGGTCGGCTTGGATCTCCCGTGGGATCGTTCCACGTCGGCGCTGTCCGGCGGCCAAAAACAACGGCTTGGATTGGCAGGCGTTCTGGCCATGGAGCCCGAGTTGATCTTGTTGGACGAACCGACGGCCAACCTCGACCCGGACGGCGTCATCGAAGTTCGCGACGCCGTGTTGGACGCTGCGGAAGAATACGGTTCGACCCTGGTCGTGGTCGAGCATCGCGTCTCGGTCTGGTCGGAGTTCGTTGATCGGGTCATCGTGCTCAGTCCCCACGGGGGGATCAGCCACGACGGGCCTCCACGGCAGGTTCTGGATCAAGCGAGAGAGGAATTGCTCCGAGCAGGAGTATGGGTCCCGGATTACGTCCCCCGGCTTCCGCGCAACGGTTCGGGGGCGTTTACGGGACCCGGGGACGGCGAGGCGCTTCTCGAGGCGCACGACCTTGTGGTGTCTCGTCAAGCACCCGCGCGCAAGTGGCTCAGACAACGACGTCGCGCGACCGCTCGCTCAGCGGAAAGACCCATCCCGGTGCACCGGGATGCGACCGTCGCGGCTTCGGATATTTGCGTCCGTGTACGTCGAGGGGAGCATCTGGCGGTCACAGGGCCAAATGGCTCCGGCAAATCCACCTTGGCCCTGACCCTCGCCGGCCTGCTCGCGCCGGCCGCGGGTTATGTTGCTGCATCCGATGCACTCCGATACGTAGGGGCGAGCCTAGAGCTCGACCGGTCCGGTGGCCTGTCGTGGGACCCCCTGTCGTGGACCTCGAGCCAGCTGATTGCGCGGATAGGAACTGTGTTCCAGGAACCGGAACACCAATTCGTCAAAGCATCGGTCGCCGAGGAGCTGGCCCTCGGCGCACGACTGGCCCGCGATGCGGCACCGCGAGGCGTCTGTTCCGTAAACGACGGGGACTGCCCCGAGGATCGGGCGGCTGAGCTGCTCGAACGACTCGGCCTGGGCCACGTCGCGGATGCGAACCCGTTTACACTCTCCGGCGGGGAGAAAAGGCGACTTTCAGTCGGTACTGCGCTCGCGGCCCGTCCACATGTTCTCATCCTGGACGAACCGACTTTCGGGCAGGATGCGACCACCTGGGCTAGCCTGGTCGACCTGCTGCGCGAGGTCATGGATGCGGGTACGGCGGTCGTCTCGGTGACTCACGATCAAGCCTTCATCGAGGCTCTCGGAGGCAGCGAGTACAGGTTGAACTGCCTCCACGCTGCCGGGACGCGGCAGCACACGGCTCGAACAGGAGACCGAGCATGGACCTCTTGAACAATGCCAGCGCCGCCGAGTCGGGGTTGGGGCGAGTCAACGCGGCCGTCAAGATCGTCCTGCTCTTTGTCCTGACCCTAGCTTTCCTGGCGAGCGCGGACTGGGTCACCTCGAGCGTCGGCCTGATCGCGCTGATACTCGTCATGGCGGGCTGCCGCATCAATCCCTGGAATATCATCATTCGGCTATGGCCGGTTTTCACGGCAGCGTTGTTCAGCGGGTGGGCAACGGCCCTTCTGTCCGCCAAGACGGGCAGGACCGTGCTCGACTTCGGCCCACTGTTGTTCACCACCGACTCGGTGGATGCGGGGATTGCGATCGCTTTGCGTGGTGGTGCCCTCGCGATGGTCTCTGTCCTGCTCCTGTTGACGACGGACGCCAGAGAGATCGGCGATTCGCTGGCCCAGACTTTCAGGCTGCCGGCGCGCTTCGTGCTCTCGGCCGTGGCGGCTTTCCGACTGGTAGGAATCATGATCACGGAGTGGGAAACTCTCGCTGCCGCGCGTCGCGCCCGGGGCCTGGGAGCAGACCGCGGCGTCATCGGGAGCATCACCGGATTCGCGGCGCAAGCTTTCGCGCTCATCGTTCAGGCTTTGCGTAGAGCGAGCCGACTTGCCGTGACCATGGAAGCACGCGGCTTCGGCGCCGGGCCGAGAACCTGGGTGCATCGCCCGGAGTACTCGTGGCGGGACGCCGTCGCCTTGGTCATCGGCCTCGGGATTCCCGCGGCGGCCATCGGTCTTTCGCTGGCCTTGGGCACGTATCGCTTCTTCCACTAGGGCTGCGCGCCTAGGGTGTGCTCCACCTGGACAAACTAGACCCAGCTCTACCCCCAAATACTGCTCGCTCCACTGTTCGCGGGCGTCGTCGGCGGAAAAGTAAGAGATGCACCAGCCATCAAGCATCTTTGGAGCGAAAAATGTCACCTCAGACTCGTGAAGCCCAGGCCCCCGGTGGAGCGCCCCGGGCCGTCATGCCCATCGCTCGGGCCGAGAGCGTCAGCAAATCGTACGGACAAGGCAACAACGTCGTTTCGGCCGTCCGCAATGTCGACCTCGACGTCGCCCCAGGTGAATTCGTCGCGGTGATGGGACCGTCCGGGTCCGGAAAATCCACGTTGATGCATCTCATGGCCGGGCTGGAGTCCCCGAGCGGCGGGCGGATGTGGATCGGAGAGCAGGAGATCACGCATCTCGACGACGCCGCACTCACGGAGATCCGGCGTCGTCGTGTCGGGTTCGTTTTCCAGGCCTTCAACCTGATGCCGACCATGGATGTTCGAGAGAATATCCTGTTGCCCTTTGACCTGGATGGGCGTTCGCCAGACCGTCAAGAGCGTGCGTGGATCGAGGACCTTCTTCGCCGGTTGGGACTCTCCGAGCGCGTCAACCACCGTCCTGCTGAGCTGTCGGGAGGCCAGCAACAACGAGTTGCGATTGCGCGCGCGCTGGCGACCCGACCGGCATTGATCCTGGCGGACGAGCCGACAGGCAACCTGGATTCGCGCTCGGCGCTGGAAGTCCTCCAGCTGCTGAGAATGGCCGCCCAAGAACTCGGGCAGTCAATCGTCATGGTCACGCACGATCCCAAAGCCGCGGCTCACGCGCATCGGGTGGTGTACCTTGCGGACGGCGAGATTGTCCACCAGAGCAATAGTTCGGCTCGGGCAGAGGACATCGCCCAGATGATGCTTTCCTTGGAGGTGAACTGACGTGAAAAATGCCGTTCGTGAACTGACTCAGCATCCTCGACAGCACCTATCGACCCTCCTCGTTGTGGTCATCGGCTCGATGTTCGGTTCCGGCCTCATCGGCGCCGTAGGACTGCTGTACAAGATTCTCGATCCCGCGGGCGAGGCCGACGGAACGCTGTTGGTCATGCTCCTGCTGACGTCGATGACGTTCTTCGCGATCGCCCTGTTCGTCGCGGCGATGGTGGTAGTCAATACATTTTCTATTGTTGTCGCGGGCCGAACACAGCAGCTGGCGCTTCTGCGTCTGATCGGCGCGAAAGCCTCGACGCTGCGGCGTGCGGTAGCTTGTGAGGGGCTTCTGGTCGGGATGATCGGTTCCGTCGTCGGACTCGGCTTGGGCGCCGTGACGACGTGGGTTATCGCCTTGACCGCGGAGGCGAAGGGCGCCGGCAGCGGTTTGCAAGCCACAGCAATCAACCCGTGGATGATCACTGCTGCCGTGCTGGTGGCCCTCACGAGTTGGATCGCCGCATGGAACGGAGCGCGTCCGGTTCTGTCAGTCTCTCCTCTCGAAGGCACGCGTCGAAGCGCCGAACCGGCCCTGAAAACTCTGCGCAAGCGAATTTGGACACTCGGGCTTTCGATAGCGCTGGTCGTGTTGGGAGCATTGTTCCTCGGCGGCGGACTCATGATGGGGCTGACGGGCCCCGCGGGGGTCCTTCCCGCGGTTTTCGGAGGGTTCTTGAGTTTTGGCGGTGTCGCCCTGGGATCCGCGTGGATCATGCCGCCCTTTTTCGCCCTTTCGGGGAAAGTGGTCGGTCACGGGACCTCGGGGCGGATGGCCGTCGCCAATTCGCGGCGATACCCTCTGCGCTCGGCGAGGACCTCCATGGGCCTGGTCATTGGAATTACGCTCGTGGTGATGTTCGGTACTCTGGGCTCGACCCTGAAATCGGTGGTCCAGCGTATGGCCGGTAGCGGCGAGTACCGGCCCGAGGATGTGGCAATCGTCAACCAGGTGGTCGACAACTCGCTGCTCTTCGTCTACGGGATGGTCGCGTTCTCGGTGGTCATCGCCGCGATCGGGGTGGCCAACAACATGAAGTCCGCAATCCTGCAACGTCGTCGCGAGTTGGGGATGCTTCGGACCGTGGGACTGTCCACGAGTCAAATGTGGCGCATGATCTTCGGGGAGACTGCCCAACTGACACTTTCCGCGGCATGCCTGGGTATACCTTTGGGTCTCTTCTACGGGTGGGCCGGGACCTTCTGCATGTTCGCCGCGGTTGACGGTGTCGGAATTTTTGGGCCGACCCCGCCGTGGACCGTGCTCCTCGGCGTGGTCGTCGGATGCCTGGTCATTACCGGCCTTGCCACCGCACTTCCCGCGCGCCAGACGGCCAAGGAATCGCCCGTCAGGGCCCTCGCGCTGACCTAGCGACGATGCGACGGGCGCCCCCGATCAAGTTGAGGGGCGCCCGTCATGCTCGTTGCGGCCGAAACGTCCCTAAGCTGGATTCGCCGAACGGGGCGCACCCATACCAGGATCGATCTGCACCGGCCCCGAGGCCTGAGGGCTGACGTCGAAATCGAAGATCTCCGTGGGCAAATAAACGGTCGCGCAGGAGTTCGGCACATCGACGACGCCTGAGAACCGGCCTTCGATCGGGGCGGCGCCCAGTAACAGGAAAGCTTGCTCGGGGGAGTAGCCAAATTTGGTCAGATAGTCGATCGCATGCAGGATTGCGCGCTGATAAGCCAGCTGAGAGTCCAAATAGCGTTGTTCACCGTCCAGGGTCACGGAGGTACCCGAGAAGGCAAGCCACTCCGAGTACTGGGGCGCAGTGCGGCCAGGCATGAAGATGGCATTTTCGCTCACGCCATAGGTCTCCATGCCGCCCTTCAGCACGTCGACACGCAGATCGATGTACCCTCCCATCTCGATCGCGCCGCAGAAGGTGATCTCCCCGTCGCCCTGTGAGAAGTGCAGGTCGCCGACCGACAGGTTGCCGCCCTTGACGAACACGGGGTAGAAGACGCGCGAGCCTTTCGTGAAGTTCTTGATGTCCTGGTTGCCGCCGTTCTCCCGGGGAGGGGCGGTTCGAGCCGCTTCGGATGCCACACGGTCGTATTCCGCGCCTTCGAGCTGCCCGAGGATTGCGCTCTTGGGCTCAGGAGGAAGCGCCAGGGGCGGCAAACGGTTTGGGTCGGTTGCGATCAGATCGCCTTCCCGTTTGTTCCATGTGGCCAGAAGATCGGTGGACGGCGCGGTTCCCATCAACCCGGGATGGGTGATGCCCGTGAAGCTGGCTCCAGGGATATGTCTCGACGTGGCGACGTCGCCGGTGAAATCCCAAACGGCCTTGTAGGCATCCGGAAACTGGTCGACGAGAAAGCTACCGCCGTTGTTCTTGGGGAAAATCCCCGTGTAGCCCCAGCCTTGGCCTGCTAGCGGGCCGGTTTCCTGGGGAATAGGACCCAGATCCAGGATGTCCACGATCAGCAGGTCGCCAGGCTCGGCACCTTCCACGGCAAAAGGTCCTGAAAGAGCGTGGACGACGTCGATGGGTGCATCGCGGATGTCGTCGGCGGAGTCGTCGTTCTTGATCGCGCCGTCGAACCACTCGCGGCAATCCACCCGGAATGTCTCGCCCGGCTTCAGGGTCTCGAGGGGAGGAATGTCCGGGTGCCACCGGTTGTGACCGATTTTTTCCTGTTCGGAGAACGGCTTGGCAGAGTCCAGCGGAAATAGAACCTCGGGCATGGTGTTCCTCTCGATCGAACGATAAACAGGGGCTTGAGACCTCAGGGACGAGGAAGCTTGAGGTGTCGCGGATCGTGGGAGGCATGTGAGGCCGTGGGGTCGGGCGAACCGGGGAGGCGGGTTACGACGTCGGGTTCATGGGCCGAGCGTTCGGCCTCACTCATTGCCGTCGCGCGGGCCGTTCCGAGTTTCGAGAGGCCGACTGGGGAGAAGATACGCGTTGCGGTCTCGACGCAGGTGCGGCACTTCCGCTCGGCGGGGACGGAGGACATAGAATGCTGGGCTTCGAAGACCCCGCAACGCGGACACCGGAATTCGTACAGCGGCATGCACACCCCAAATGATGCTGTGATCCAAAACACTAACGCCTTGAGATTACGCCCGCCGTGATGACCGGTCAAAGGAAAAACAGCATATTACCTAGCGGGAGCGAAGAAAATTCATCAATTCACCCGTGAGACCTGGGTTGAGAACGAGCTCTTGGTTATTGAGATGGGTCACCGGCGCCAACAGGCGGACGGATGAGGTGAGCCAGACGCCATCGGATTCCATCAGGTCCGTCGGGTAGAGCGGTCCGAAACCGACGTCCCAACCTGCCTCCCGCGCTCCTTGGAAAATTGCGCCCTGAGTGGTTCCGGGAAGAATCCCCCGGTTGGGTTCCGGGGTGAAGAGTCGAAGACGGTCGCCTTCCTGACGAGCCATGATCACGGAACTGGTCGCAGCTTCGAGAATTCGTCGATCCGAAGCCGTGAAAATGGCTTCCTGCGCGCCGAGGGACCTAACGTGTCGCAAGACGGCCATGTTCACCGCGTAGGAAAGGGTTTTGGCGCCGGCCAGAAGCCAGGGGTAGGCCGTGTCTTCAGCGGGATCGTGCCCCCGTGGAAGAAGGAGTGCCTTGACGCCTTCCTCGCGTTGAGCGATGGTCGCCTCCGGAACGGAGCTCACGACGACGAGCCCGTACGGACCCTCTTCCGGCGTTCCGCGGCTGATGAGGAGTTTCACCGTGTGCTCCGCTCCCAAAGAAGATGGGGTGCCGTTTCCTGCGGATTCCAGAGCCAGGGCCGATGCCGAGCGCCATGAGTCCTCACTGGGATTCGGCAGGTGGAGGAGGCGGGCCGAGTTTCCGAGCCTCGTGAGATGGAGATCGAATTTGCGAATCGAACCGTCTACGGCCAGCATCGTTTCGAATACGCCGTCCCCACGGGTATAGCCTTCATCGTCGATCCGAATCATGGGAGTCGAGGCGTCGAGGACCGTTCCGGTCGGAGAATTCTGATCTATGCGAACAACCGTGAGTGTCATACACCTCATTAAACGCCATGCCGCAAGAGCGTTGTTCGAGGACCCGCGCGGATTTTCAGATTCGCGGTTCGAAAATTCGGGACGCGAGCAGAAAAAGAACCAAGGCAATCAGACTGCAACCGACCATCATTGCCGCCATGGGGATCACCGCATTCGCGCCAGCGGCACTGACGAGCGGGGAAACGACCCCGCCCATCGTGCACTGAAGTCCACCAACCAATGCCGAACTCGCCCCTGCATAATCTCGGCCGTGCCCGAGCGCCAACGATGTCGCATTCCCGAAGACCAGCCCTTGGGCTGCGGCGGTGACGAAGAGACACATGAGCGTTGGTATGAGGGAGAGCCCGAATAATGCGAGGACCAGAAAACACAGTGTCGCGACATTCGAGATGACAATTCCGCTCAACCCGATTCCTTGAGGGCGGAATCTTTTCAGCAAGAGATTTGACACCCATGAGAAAGCCAGGATCCCGAAGGAATTTGCCGCGAATACCAGAGCATAATGGGTGGCCGTGAGCCCGAGGTTGTTCTGCAGCACATAGGTGGAACCGGAAATATAGGAGAACAAGGTTCCGAAGGAAAAGACGAACGCGAACATATATGCCATGTAGGCAGGACGGCGAATGACGCGTGCTATGCCGCGGCCGGAAGCCGCGAGCCCTCCTCCGTGCCGGCGGTCCGTCGGCAACGATTCGGGAAACAGGAAGAACACTCCGATGGCCATCGCGAGGGTCATCGCGGTGAGGACCCAGAACACGGCACGCCAGGGCGCGAATCCCAGGATGATGCCGCCCAGGGTCGGGGCCAGGACCGGTGAGACCCCGTTGATCATCATCATGAAATTCATGTACCGGGCAGTCTGATGGCCTTCCGTGAGGTCGGTGATCGCTGAGCGGGCCAGGACGAGTCCCGCCGCACCGGTGAATCCCATTAAGAACCGCAAGCCGATCAGCAAGTGCACCGTTGGCGCCAGGGCGCACCCTATGGTGGCTAGCACGCAAATGAATGAGCAGATCACCAGGGGGCGTAGTCTACCCCACTGATCAGATAACGGACCGATAACGATCTGCCCCATCGCCAGGCCCGCCATGAATGCTGAGAGCGTCAGCTGAACCAGTGAGGCCGCCGTTCCGAGGTCCTGCGTCATTTGGGGGAAAGCCGCCAGATACATGTCTGTACCCAGAGGCGCTATGCCGGTGAGTGTCCCCAGCAGGATGAGGAGAGGCACCGGAATGCGCGATGCGGTGGGGTTCAATCTGACCTCACGTTTCTCAGGTTGAGGGCGGCTCACGGGGACGCCGATGCCCGTGTGCGAAAATTGCCGCCGAAGTTATCGCGCGAACAGCCTGTCCTCTTGCGAGGCCCACAACTGCCAGTAAGGCCGGTACATGTCGCCATCGCGTTTGAGGGCACGGTACTTGCGGATATTCGCCTCGAGATGAAGCCAAACCCCGAAGTGAGGGCGTGTTTCTGGATGTCCCGGGGCAGTCGAGCCGACGCCTTCGACGATGATGAGCGATGGGTCTGCACTCAATACTTGCATTTCCTCCGCATACTGATTCCGCGTCCAGTCCCAGGCTTGCCAGGTCGCGTCCTCATTTCGCATCAAGCGCTCGAGCATCTCCGCATACGTGTCGACGCCTTCTTCGAGGCCTTCCCAGCCGGGATAAATGTCTTCCAGGTGGAAGAGTGCGACGGCATCCGATCCGTCTTCGGCGCGCGCACGCTCCAGGAGACGTTCAGCCAGCTTCGACTTGCCCGCGCCGGAGCGCCCGTCAATGGCCAGGACGAACGGTTCAGGGCCCGGTGCAAGCAAGCGTGCCTGGCCGATGGCCTTCCACAAGTCCTGCTCGTCCTTCGGCACAATTGTGTGCGAGGACATGACCCAGATCGGTTGGCGTTCGTATGCGCAATTGCGAGGATCGACCGTCATGATCCCTCGTTCCGCGCCTCCGGGTGTCGAGATGCCTCGTCGATCACGCCTTGGACGGAGTCCTCGATCATTCCGAAAGTTCGGTCGAAATCCGAGGCGTCGCCGTACCACGGGTCATAGATGCCAATTTTTTCGACCGGCTCGCCGGCCACGGAAGGATCGAATTCTCGCATGAGATGGATCTTGGCAGCTTGGGCCTCATCTGCGGCCATGCGGCGAAGAGCCCTGAAATGGGGGACGTCCAGAGCCAGAATGAGGTCGTTGTCTTCCAAATCCTGGCGCGTTACCTGGCGGGCAGAATGGCCGCTGGTGTCGATGCCCAGCCGGTCCATGACTTTTCGAGCCCGAGGATCGATGGGATTTCCTTGTTCTTCGTCGCTCACACCAGCAGATGTGACGACGACGCCGCCCAGCCCCGCGTCTTGCGCGGCGTTGCGCACAAGGTATTCGGCCATGGGGGAGCGGCAGATATTGCCGGTGCAAACGGTAACGATGCGATACATGGCCACCACGTTACCGGGGGCGGGCGGCGACGTGTGAGTTCAGCGCCGATCACGCTCCACAAGGATGGATGTGTTCTGCGATGTCCGGACCATTGCTACGTAGAACTCGAGGGTCACGCGGAACAGAATGATGTACACGAACGCCACGATGGCCCCGAGGACCAGGAAGGCGATTCCTGCCCACGCATTTTCCGCGAATCCCGCGATGACCGAAAAGAGCCAGCCCAGGCCGATCACGATCAGGCCGATGACGTAGATGACCGATGCAAACTTGATGGTCACGAAATGACGGAACGAAAGGTCGAACATGGCCTGGAAGAATCCCGGCTCGCCCTGGCCCTGCGGTTGTCCGTAGCCTGGTTGGCCGTAGCCCTGTTGCCGTGGCTGCCCCGGATATCCATTCTGTTGGGGGTAATTCGGCTGCCCCTGAGGGTTCTGTCCGTAGGCCTGTCCGTGTGGAGCCTGTCCGTAGCCGCGAGAGGAGTTCTGTGGCGACTGCCACGGTCCGTCGGACCGACGGGGGTCCTGATGGGGTTCCGAATTGTCCGGGCTCGACCCGGTCCCCTTATTCGACGAATTGTCCTGCTGGTTTGATTCCTCGTGATCGTGATCAGACATGGTTAATACTCCAGGTGCTTTTGAACTCTCATAAGTTAAGGCAAGTCACTGACGGAAAGTGCCATGCGACCAGTCTATTCATTGAACGGTCGCAAATCGCCCTCTTGTCGAGAAATTCCTGACGACGAGATCGAAACACTGTTAGATGTCTCTTGGAATACATACGCTTGGAAAAATGCATCAATCGCTCCGAAATAGTGGGCAGGAAAGGCTTAATCGTGAGTCATCATCCCGGCAACGAGCCCAACGAGCCCAACGAGCCCAACGAGCCCAACGAGCCCAACGAGCCCAACGAGCCCAACGAGCCCAACGAGCCCAACTGTGGTCCGTTGCGATCGCCCGGTTCCGACCAGCCCAACACGTCGCATGAGACGGGTTGCCCACCGACGAATTTTCAGCAATTTCCCCCAGGTGCGCACCCTGGGCGTCAGGTGTACGGAGAAGGGCAGCGAAAATCTCGCAAAGGCTTGATCCTTGGTCTGTCCATAGGCGGCGGTGTGATCGTCATAGCCCTGGTCGTCATACTTGCTCTCGTGTTCACCGGTGTGCTGGGCGGGCACAAGATCAAGGACGAGAGCGATTTCCGGGACAAGGTGCAGAATCTTGGATCCGCTCAGGGGGCGGGGCAATGTAGTGATCTGGACAAGACGCTGCTGGACTCGGTTCTGCCCAAGGAGGACTTCCCTGACGACGCTCAGGTGTATGTCTGCTCGAATATCGATCTGAGCGACTTCCAGGCCCTGTCTGGTGCGGAGGAGGACACCAAGCTCATCGTCGGCATCTATTCCGAGCGTGAGGCTGACGTGAAGTCTTCATTGAGCGATGCACTGAATACCCCGGCCATGGATGAGGACAAAGGCGAATGGGGTCTCGAGGGTGACCACTGGGCCGCCATTGGCAATGCCGGAACGGCTGATGACGCCAAGAAGGAGCTCGGCGGGGAGGAGTGGTGATCGGCTTCCGGTCCCATCTGTAGCCTAGGCGGTCTTCTGTAAATAAAGTTGAGTCCACTCCACTCAAGTCTCTTGACTTTCTTCCGAGAAGTGGCAGACTTGAGTCAGGACAACTCAAGAAGTGAGACCTCCGGGCGCGCAAGATCGATGGCCTCCCCTGCGGAAGCAGCATCGTGAGTGCCGGAATGTGCCCCCGGTTTTCGGACTACGTAAGGAGAAAAACATATGTCACGTGCAGTAGGCATTGACCTCGGTACCACCAACTCTGTGGTTGCCGTACTCGAGGGCGGCGAGCCCGTCGTCATCGCGAACGCCGAGGGCGCTCGCACCACTCCGTCAGTTGTTGCATTCGGCAAGGACGGCGAGACCCTGGTCGGCGACATCGCCAAGCGCCAGGCGGTGACCAACGTGGATCGCACCATCTCTTCGGTGAAGCGCCACATGGGCACCGACTGGAACACCGACATCGACGGCAAGAAGTACACCCCGCAGGAAATCTCGGCACGTACTCTGCAGAAGCTCAAGGGTGACGCGGAGTCCTTCCTCAATGACACCGTGACCGATGCCGTCATCACCGTTCCCGCGTACTTCAACGACGCCGAACGCCAGGCCACCAAGGAAGCCGGCGAGATCGCCGGACTCAACGTTCTGCGTATCGTCAATGAGCCCACCGCGGCTGCTCTGGCCTACGGTCTGGACAAGGGCAACGAAGATGAGCTCATCCTGGTCTTCGACCTCGGCGGCGGTACCTTCGACGTCTCCCTGCTGGAAGTCGGCAAGGACGAAGACGGATTCTCGACGATTCAGGTTCGCTCGACTTCGGGCGACAACCGCTTGGGCGGCGACGACTGGGATCAGCGCATCGTTGACTGGCTGCTCGAGCAGGTCAAGTCCAAGACCGGCGCGGATCTGTCCAAGGACAAGATTGCTCTGCAGCGTCTCCGCGAGGCTGCCGAGCAGGCCAAGAAGGAGCTGTCTTCGGCATCGTCGACCAACATTTCGCTGCAATACCTCTCGGTGACCTCCGACGGCCCGGTTCACCTGGATGAGAAGCTCTCCCGCGCGAAGTTCCAGGACCTGACTCAGGACCTCCTGGACCGCGTGAAGAAGCCCTTCAACGACGTCATCAAGGAAGCCGGGATCAAGGTCGCCGATATCGCGCACATCGTGCTCGTCGGTGGTTCTACCCGTATGCCGGCGGTCGTCGAAGAGGTCAAGAAGCTGGCCGGCGGCCAGGAGCCCAACAAGGGCGTGAACCCGGACGAGGTCGTGGCCATGGGCGCTGCCCTGCAGGCCGGCGTGCTCAAGGGCGACCGCAAGGACGTCCTGCTGATCGACGTGACCCCGCTGTCGCTGGGCATCGAGACCAAGGGCGGTGTGATGACCAAGCTCATCGAGCGCAACACGGCCATCCCGACGCGTCGTTCCGAGACCTTCACAACCGCAGAGGACAACCAGCCCTCCGTGTCGATCCAGGTTTTCCAGGGCGAGCGTGAGTTCACCCGTGACAATAAGTCGCTCGGCACCTTCGAGCTGACCGGGATCGCTCCGGCGCCTCGTGGTGTCCCGCAGGTTGAGGTGACCTTCGACATCGACGCCAACGGCATCGTGAACGTCTCCGCCAAGGACAAGGGCACCGGTACCGAGCAGTCGATGACCATCACCGGCGGTACCTCGTTGTCCAAGGAAGACATTGACCGCATGGTCAAGGACGCAGAGGCCAACGCCGAATCGGACAAAGCTCGCCGTGAGGCCGCGGATCTGCGCAACAACGCGGAGTCCAGCGCCTACCAGATCGAGAAGCTCCTCAAGGACAACGAGGACAAGGTCTCCGAGGACATCAAGACTGAGGTCCAGGGAGACGTCGACGAGGTCAAGAAGGCCCTTGAGGGCGACGACGACGACGCGGTCAAGTCCGCATTCGAGAAGCTTCAGGCTTCTCAGACCAAGCTCGGCGAAGCGATCTACTCGCAGGCGCAGGCTGGAGCCGAGACGGAGGACACCTCCGAGGCGAACGCCGATGCCAATGACGAGGATGTCGTAGACGCCGAGGTCATTGACGATGAGGATGAAAAGAAGAACTAATGACTGAGCCGAACAACACCAATAACCCTGAGGGGAACGACCCGCAGGAGGATGCCTTCAACGCTCCCGACGCGGAAGGAGCTCCCGAGGCGGAGACCGCCGAGGGTGTAGGTGCTGAGGCTGACGGTCAGGACGGGTCCGCGGCGGAGGCCGCCGCGGACCCCTCCGAAGCGGAGCCCATACAGGACCCTGCCACGGAGGCTGAGAGGACCGCGAACGAGCGCCTCGAGGATCTGCGCCGTCTGCAAGCCGAATTCGTGAACTTCAAGAACCGGTCCCAGAAAGAACGGGATCAGCTTCGACAGTTCGTGGTCGCCGACGTTGTGAGCTCCTTGCTCCCCGTCATCGACGATATCGATGCGGCTCGCAAGGCGGGCGATCTGGAGGACGGACCGTTCGCGTCGATCGCCAACAAGCTTGAGGACGCGCTGACGAAGCACGGCTTGGAGCGTTATGGCGATACCGGCGAAGAGTTCGATCCCAAGGTCCACGAAGCCGTGATGCAGCAGCCCACGAGCGAGGTCCAACCCGACCACGTGTCCATGGTTTTCCGCAGCGGATACCGGGTCCAGGACCGAGTTCTGCGTCCTGCCCAGGTTGCTGTGGCGGTAGCCGAGGGCTGACCACAGGCTCGACCGGCGGTCTCGGCCCAGCCGCGCCGCTTCCAGCGAATCGACGCCGGGGCACCGAACCTCTGCCTCCGTGGCGGGGGAGGGCCTCGGCGTCGTTCGTTTCCACTAATTTGAGATATACCAAGAGCGGAAGAGAACACACCACGCAACGCTTTGAAAGGAGGCGTCAATGGCTAGCGAAAATTGGCTAGAAAAAGACTTCTACAAGGTTCTGGGCGTCTCCAAGGATGCCAGCGAAGCCGACATCAAGAAGGCTTACCGGAAACTTGCGCGCAAGTATCACCCGGATCAGAACCCCGGGGACGAATCCGCAGAAAAAAAGTTCAAAGAGGTCTCCGAGGCCAATACGGTCCTTTCCGACCCGGAGCAGCGCAAACAGTACGATGCCATTCGTGCCATGGGTTCGGGAGCTCGATTCAGCGCTGGTTCTGGCGGCCCGGGCGGCTCGGGCGGGCCGGGCGGGCCTGCCGGCGCCGGCGGGTTCGAGGACCTGTTCGGGGATATGTTCGGTGGCGGCCGAACGCGGACCACGTACGGCGGCAGCCCATTCGGAGGCTCCGGCGGGGATCCCTTTGCGGACCTGTTCGGCGGAGGCGGCAACTTCGGCGGTCAGAACCCGTTCGGCGCCCAACAACAGGCCCCCCGTAACCCCGACGTCGAGGCCAGCGTGACTATCGACTTCGGACAGTCCTTGGAAGGCGCCAAAGTCAAGGTCAACCGTCCGGATCAACGCAGCACCACTATCCGTCTGCCCGAGGGCGTGCGCGATGGCCAGAAAGTCCGCCTTCGCGGCAAAGGAAGCATCGGCCCGGGCGGCAAGTCGGATCTGATCGTCACGGTGCACGTCCGCCCGCACGAGTTGTACGAACGGGACGGAGACAATCTCACGGTCCGTGTTCCCGTTTCCTACGAGGAAGCGGCGCTCGGCACGGTCCTCTCCGTGCCGACCACCGACGGATCAACAGTTCGTCTGCGTCTCAAAGCGGGTCAGGAGCCCGGCACCAGAATGCGTGTCAAAGGCCGAGGCGTGAAGACGAAGAAGCACACCGGCGACCTCTACGTGATTCCGGAGATTCAGGTGCCCCAGGACCTGTCCCCGGAGGCCCAAGAGGCGCTCAAGAAATTCACAGAGCTGGCCTCCCAAGGTGATCCACGGGCCGGCCTGGCGGAGAAGGCAAAGGTCGTGTAACCCATGCAATTCGGCGACGTGAACCAACCACTCTTCGTGATCTCGGTTGCGGCCGAGCTGGCGGAGATGCACCCGCAAACGCTTCGGCAGTATGACCGGCTCGGTTTGGTGACACCGTCGCGGCTACCGGGACGCGCGCGACGCTATTCGCAGAAGGACGTCGTCCGGCTCCGGCAGATCCAGCAGCTGTCCCACGAAGGGGTCTCCCTCGAGGGAATCAAGCGGGTCCTACAACTGGAGAACCAAGTCGACGCGCTGCAAGCCCGCGTCAGAGAACTCACGCAGGAGTTGCAGGACGCCCAGGACCGACTCGAAGAATCCTCTCGGGTGTTTGCCGCGACGATCGGCGGCGACGTCGTGAAGCTGGGCCGTGGGCAACGTCCCAGCGCCAAAACGCCCAGTAAAGCGCTGGCTATTGCCAGGCCCCAGCTTCCGTACCGGTAAGGCTACACGCGTCGGGAATCAACTGGCGCTGCCGTCTCATCAACGACGACGATAGGCGAGGTCGTGCGCTCTGCGCCCGGCCTCGCCTGCTTTGCGTTCGAAACTTGTGAGGACGCGCCCTTCCCATCGTGGAGCCCATCCGCCCTGGGGATCGTCTTCGGTTGCGCCTTCGCCTGCATGCAAATTGTCGAAGTCCGGTGCGGCTTCCATGACTTCGCGCATCACCCAGGCGTACTCTTCCCAATCAGTGGCCAGACGCCAGATGCCACCCGGTTTGAGAACGCGCGCGACTTTTTCGGCGAATCCGGGCGAGACCAGACGGCGCTTGTGGTGGCGCGACTTGTGCCAGGGGTCCGGAAAGAAGACCCAGATTTCGTCCACGGAATCCGGCTCAAGCAGATTCTCGAGCACCTCGGGAGCGTTCGCCTGGACGCATCGGACGTTGGTGATTTCGGCTTGCCCCATCTTGAGGAGCAGGTCTGCGATTCCGGGTTTGTAGACCTCTACGGCAAGATAGTCATTCTCCGGATGCTCGCTCGCGGCGTGAACTATGGCCTCGCCCAGTCCGGAACCGATTTCGACGACGAGCGGCGCTCTTCTCCCGTAAATGGTTTCATGGTTGAATTCCGCGGACTCGGCCACGGATGTATCCGTTATCTCGCGAGGAACATCCAGGACGTGTGTCGGAGCGTAGGTGTCCCATGCCTTCTGGCGGCGAGCAGTGAGTCTGTCGCCTCGGCGGACGAAAGAGTAAGGCTGGCGATGGAATTTTTGGGGGACGTCGCTCAAGGATGCTCCGGTGATCTGATGGGGCGGCAGGGTCGCGGTGGCCCGATGAGCTCCCGCGCACTGACGTATGTCGCGGAAGGATCCGTGGATCAACCGGGCCGCCGCATCAGCTTATCGCACGCTCTTCAGCCTCCTCTGACACCTGCGGGTTCCTCGCTCTTCTCCTCCGGGCCTCCCGGATGCGACAGGCTCGAGTGCTTCTGCGACAAATCGACCTGATGGTCGATCTGCGCGTCCAAGGCGCCGAGGTCGGAGCCCATAAACTCGTCAATCTCTGCGGTACTGGCTTCGAAATTCGGGTCGTGACGCAGATAATGGCGGGTCTCCCGCACCACGAGGCCGGAGAGGATGATGAGCCCGATGAGGTTCGGGATCGCCATGATGCCGTTCATGACGTCGGAGAATTTCCAGACCAGCGTCAAAGGGGCCACTGCTCCGAACCCGCAGGCAATAGCGAAAATGACCCTGTAGGTTGTGATCCCGAAGGTCCCTCCTCCGAGGCGCTCGATGCACCGTTCTCCGTAGTAGGCCCAGCCAAGAACGGTCGAGTATCCCAGAAGCACCAGGCAGATGGTCACCACCACTCCGCCCCAATTGCCTGGCAGGCCCGTTGCAAAAGCATGAGAGGTCATGACGTCAGGATCGTCCTTCTCCCACACACCGGTGGTGATGATCACGAAACCGGTGATCGATATAACAACCAGTGTGTCCACGAAAGTCTGCGTCATCGAGACAAGGCCTTGGCGGACGGGGTGGGAAGTTTGCGCGATCGACGAGGGGATCGACGCCGTGCCCATGCCTGACTCGTTGGAGAACAAAGAGCGGGCGACTCCGATCTGGATCGTCATCAGCAGGGAGCCGACGATCCCTCCTCCGACGCCGTGGGGCGTCAGGGCATTTCCGAAGATCAGGGTGATGGCCTGAGGGATCCCTTCATAGTTGACGCCAATGATGTAGAGGCCCCCGAAGACGTAGAGCGCGATCATGAGAGGCACGCAGAACACCGTGATCTTGGAAATGGACTTGATGCCTCCGAGCAGGGCGATCAGTGTCATGATTCCGATGACCACGGCGGTGACCCATGGAGCCACAGAGAAAGTATTGTCCAGGTTTGCCGCAATGGCATTGGACTGCGTCATGTTGCCGACGCCGAAAGTCGCAACGACGGCGCATGCCGCGAATGCGACGGACAGGAGCCACCCGAATCTGTTGGGTATGCCTCGGACGAGATAGACCTGCGGCCCTCCCGTTAGCTCTCCCTTCTTGTCCCGAGTGCGGAAACGTACTCCGAGGAAACATTCGCTGTATTTGGATGCCATCCCGACCAGCGCTGTCACCCACATCCAGAACAGTGCGCCCGGGCCGCCCATGTGGATCGAGAGTGCTACGCCGACTATGTTGCCCGTGCCCACCGTAGCGCCCAAGGCCGTTGCCATGGCCTGGTAGGAGGAGATTTCGCCCTTTTCTCCGCTCTGCCGGCTGCGTCGTCCGAAGGCCAGTGACATCGCTTTTCCGAAGTAGCGGAATTGGACACCCGAAAGCCGGAAAGTCAGGAACACTCCGGTACCGAGGAGAAGCGGCAAGAGCAACCATGGACCCCAGACGAAGCTGTCGACCGCGTTGACGATGGAACTGATCTGTTCCACTAGAATTCCTCGTTCCAGGCAAGATATTCGATATAGCCGCTAGTCAGCGGCAGTTCCCGATGCTTTTCGCAGACTGATATGAGGGTAGCAATATTTGCGGGCCCGACCCATATCGGGCGGTTGTTTGTGTGCCCGCACCCGGCGGGCACACAAAACGCCGCCCACGCGTTGCCGTCCTGTTGTCCGGAAAACGCGTGGGCGGCGTCGTAAGTTGCCGACGGCGGAGACTACTTCTTCTTCTTGGCCTTCTTCTTGCCCTTGCCCTGGAGAATCAGCGCGAGAGCGATTGCGGCGATCCACGAATCCTTGGCAACAGCCGTGCCGGCCTGGGAGGGGCGGATGCCGTCGTCCTCAGTCATCTCCTCGGTCTTGAAATACATGGCCAGCAGGCCACCGGCGAATGCGCCGAGAGCCAGCCCGGCAAGGCGGCTGGGGATCACGGGGGTGACCAGTGCGCCGCCGACAACCAGTTCGGAGTACGCGATGGCCTTGCCGAACGTTGCCGCGTCAAGATCCTTGACGGCGGGAAATGCGTTGGCGGCCATGGACTGCAAATGGCCGGCGGTCTGCTCGTCGAGGTTCAGCTTGCCGTATCCGGAATTGAGGATGAATGCACCGGGAACAGCGCGGAGAACCGCGTTGGGGAGGGAAAAGGCCATGATCATTTCCTTTCTTAAGGTTTATAGGTTCGGGCTGATCAGCGTTTACTCTGACGCAACCCACCTGATCCCAACTCTATACCGTGGCCGCACGGTCGCGTTAGGAGTTCGTCACACGGCATACGGTCTGGGTCAGGCCGGACGCGGGGCGAACAGATCGCGGAGTGCTTCGAGGGTCAGGTCCTCGTGGTTCAGGTGAATGCTCCCTTGCTCGGGCCCGACCGGTTGCATCCCCGGGACGACGATCGTTGTCATCCCTGCCGCCATAGCGCTCGCGACACCGGAGGGAGAATCCTCCACGGCGACACTGTCTTCGGGTGAGACGCCGAGACGCTGCGCGGCCATGAGATAGGGCTGCGGATTCGGCTTGGGGTCGGTGACGTCCTCGTTGCCTATCACGGTGCGGATCAATCCTTCCGGGGTCCGGCTAGCTGTCATATTCGCGATTTCCGCGGTGGCATTGGTGACGATCGCCGCCGGAATCTGTGCTTGGGCCAGTTCTTCGAGAAAAGCGGAAATGCCGGGCAGGAACGGCACGTCGGTGCGCGAGATGATTTCACGGGCGTCGGTGGTCAATCGTGCCAGTAGCTCCGGCTTGGACAGGGGAATGCCGAGTTCTTGCAGACGAACGAGCGTGTCCGTCATGGGGCGACCCAAGCAAGCGAGAGTGTCTTCTTCAGTCCATCTCTTGCCGAACTGGACGGCCAGGTCAGATTTGGATTGGGCCCACAAAGGCTCGGTGTCCACCAGAGTGCCGTCGTGGTCGAAGAAAATTGCCGCGGGGAGAGAAGAAGTCATGCCAATAGCCTACTGGTGCCGGCGCCACCCAGGTGAGGCGGGAAGCTCCCGCGATTCGCCGACGATTGAATGCCCGGCTCTGCCACCTCATGCCAGAGCCGCATCTCATACACTGGTCCTGTGAGTTCTGCCGAATCCGATACCCGCCCCGCTGAAGCCCTAGCACCCGCCGGTCAGTTGCCGGGGAGGCGGGATGCGGCATTGTTGCGCCTCTCCTCCTGGGTCGGGTTCCCGATGGCGTTGGTCGGGGCCTTCTGGATCACGACCGGGCGATCGCTCTTCGGTGCCGGTGGCACGCTCGTTGGGACCTTTCTGGTCAGCGTCGGGCCGTTGTACCTGGTGGTCATGCTCCTGGCGTCGTGGCGGATGTATACGGATGCGAACCGGTACGAAGCTCGCTCGACGTCCGGGGTACTCGCCTCGATCCAAGCGTTGACCTGGATTCTGGCCGGGTTCTTCGGATTCCTGATCCCCGACCGCGTGAACGGCGAGACCGTCTCCGCCCTCTCCCAAGTTTTCGGCCATGACCTCGTGGGGCTTTCGGCCGGGTTCGGCAACACCTTCGCGATTCTGACCTTCGTGGGTGCATTCGGGACGCTCATCATCGCGATCAATCACGAGCGATACAGCGCCCGAAAAACCAGTGGCCGGCCCGCGACAGAGGACGAGGTCCTGGATGCGATGAATTACAACGACGGCGAGTACTGAAGAGCGCGGAGTCGGGATGAACGAAGACATGAGAATCCCGCCGAATCGCCGCAAAACCTGTGGAAAACTTTCCGGGATCCCCTGTACAGTGAAACTTGAGCGTAGTAGACTCAAGTTAACTGAACACCTCACACGCAATCCATTAGTGACTAGCAAAGGAGCCCATCTTGGATACTAAATTCACTACCAAGAGCCAAGAGGCTCTGAACGCCGCAAACATGAACGCTCAGACTGCCGGGAATCCGCAGATCGAGCCAGCACACATCCTCAAGGCGCTTCTCGACCAGCGCGAAGGTGTTGCAGTTGCGGTGCTCAAGTCTCTCGGCATCGATATCGACGCTCTCTCGGCGCAAGCCAGTGACCTGATCAAGAAATTGCCCTCGTCCTCCGGGTCTTCGGTGGCCCAAGCGCAATTCTCGCGCCAGTCGCTCAAGGCGATCCAGAACGCGCAGGAGGCCGGGACCAAGCTGGGTGACGACTACATCTCCACGGAAGTTCTCCTCCTGGGGCTGGCCGAGGTGTCTGACAGCGACGCCGCTCGTGCCGTGGCCGATGCCGGGGCAACGGCTGACGCTATTGAGAAGACTCTGCCCTCCGTGCGAGGGGACCAGAACGTTTCGTCGCCGGATCCGGAAGGGACTTTCCAGTCCCTCGAGAAGTACGGCACGGACCTGACCGCCGTCGCGCGCTCCGGAAAGCTGGACCCGGTGATCGGACGCGATTCCGAGATCCGCCGAGTGGTGCAGGTTCTGTCGCGTCGCACCAAGAACAACCCCGTGCTCATTGGCGAACCGGGTGTCGGAAAGACCTCCGTCGTGGAGGGCCTGGCCCAGCGGATGGTTTCGGGTGACGTGCCGGAGTCCTTGAGGGGCAAGAGTCTCATTTCCCTGGATCTCGGTTCGATGATCGCCGGCGCCAAATATCGTGGCGAGTTCGAAGAGCGTCTCAAAGCGGTTCTGGACGAGATCAAGAAGTCCGAGGGGCAGATCGTCACCTTCATCGACGAGTTGCACACCCTTGTGGGTGCCGGTGCGAGCGAAGGTTCGATGGACGCCGGAAATATGCTCAAGCCGATGCTTGCCCGTGGGGAACTGCGTCTCATCGGTGCAACCACGTTGGACGAGTACCGGGAGAACATCGAGAAGGACGCCGCGCTCGAACGCCGATTCCAGCAGGTTTACGTGGGTGAGCCCACCGTGGAAGATACCGTCGGGATTCTCCGCGGGCTGAAAGAGCGTTACGAGGCCCACCACAAGGTTCAGATCGCCGACTCCGCACTGGTTGCCGCGGCCTCGTTGTCGAATCGGTACATCACCGGGCGTCAGTTGCCGGACAAAGCGATCGACCTCGTGGACGAGGCCGCTTCGCGTCTGCGGATGGAGATTGACTCGGCCCCTGAGGAGATCGACGAGCTCCGCCGCGCCGTGGACCGTATGACCATGGAAGAGCTGGCCCTGTCCAATGAGAAGGATCCGGCCTCGATCGAGCGGTTGGAGGCTCTTCGCGTGGACCTGGCCGACAAGCGTGAAGAGCTCTCGGCGCTGAATGCGCGGTGGGAGGCCGAGAAAGCCGGCCTGAACCGCGTGGGCGACATCAAGACCCAAATCGACGAGATGCGCTCGCAAGCCGAAGTGGCCCAGCGAGAAGGCAATCTGGCTGAGGCTTCCCGGCTCCTGTACGGGGAGATTCCCGCGAAACAACAGGAGCTCGACGCGGCTCAGAAGGAAGAGAACCAGCAACAGACGGCCAAGGAGACGATGGTCTCCGAGGAAGTCACTGCTGACGACATCGCGGAGGTCATCTCCAACTGGACGGGAATTCCTGCCGGCAGAATGCTCCAGGGCGAATCCCAGAAACTGCTCAACATGGAATCCGAACTGGGGAAACGCCTCATTGGGCAGAAGACCGCCGTGGGTGCCGTGGCAGACGCCGTTCGTCGTTCGCGTGCCGGTGTTGCGGATCCGGATCGTCCGATCGGCTCGTTCCTGTTTCTTGGGCCCACGGGCGTGGGCAAGACGGAACTGGCGAAGTCGCTCGCGGAATTCCAGTTCGATGACGAACATGCTTTGGTTCGTATCGACATGAGCGAGTATTCGGAAAAGCATTCCGTGTCTCGTTTGGTCGGCGCGCCTCCCGGATACGTGGGATACGAGGAAGGCGGGCAGCTAACCGAGTCAGTGCGGCGTCGTCCGTATTCAGTGGTTCTTCTGGACGAAGTGGAGAAAGCCCACCCCGAGGTATTCGACATTCTGCTTCAGGTTCTCGACGACGGCCGCCTGACCGACGGTCAGGGCCGTACCGTCGATTTCCGAAATGTGATCCTGATCCTGACCTCGAACCTCGGAAGTCAATTCCTGGTCGACCAGACCCTGGACGAGAAGGAAAAGCACGAAGCCGTCATGAACGTGGTCAACGCATCCTTCAAACCAGAGTTCCTGAACCGGCTGGACGAGATCATCATGTTCGACCCGCTCTCGAGCGAGGACCTGTCCAAGATCGTGAGCCTCCAGGTCCAAGCGATGGGCAAACGTCTGGGCGACAAGAGGCTTTCCCTGGACGTCACGCCCGCAGCGACCGAATGGCTGGGGATGACCGGGTACGACCCGGCATACGGCGCGCGTCCATTGCGCCGTCTGGTGCAACGGGAAATCGGCGACCGGTTGGCCAAGGGAATCCTGTCCGGAGACATTCACGACGGCGACGTCGTCCACGTGGACGTGAACCCGGACGTCGCCGCGGACGGGCTAACGGTGACGTCGAGCCGCTAGCTTCTCGCCCACCAACGGACCGAGGTGAAGATGGTGTCTTGCCGTCAGTCACATTCGATCGGCACGAAGGCACCGGTTGCGTCCGCAACCGGTGCCTTCATCACATCCGTTGCCGACCGATTCTGCTTCGCAGCCGCTCACGCGGCACGCCAGTCCAATCCGACGTGGTCCCGACCGACAGAATTGATGTCCGGGATGCCCATGAGCTGGAGTGTTCTCTGCATCTCGGCGCGGAAGATGGACAGTCCCCGAGCGACGCCTTCCGCCCCGCCGGCCATGAGGCCGTAGAGGTACGCGCGGCCGATCAGTGCGGCATCGGCACCCAAAGCGACGGCAGCGACGGCGTCCGCGCCCGACATGATTCCCGTATCGATCAGAATGGTTGCCTCTTCGCCCAGGCGCTCACGCACCTTCGGGAGCATGAGGAGCGGAACAGGGGCGCGATCCAGCTGACGGCCACCGTGGTTCGACAGCACAATCCCGTCCGCCCCGGCCTCGACCGCGCGCTCGGCGTCCTCGGGGGTCTGGATGCCTTTGACGATCAAATGCCCGTCCCAATGGGAACGAAGCCACGTCAATTCGCTGATGTCGAGACTTGGATCGAACATGTCACCAATCGTTGCAAGGCTGTGGCTCGGTGTCCCACCGAAATTCGTGAAGCCCAGCGGGGCCGTGGTCAGGAAATTGATCCACCACTCCGGTCGATAGGAAGCATTGAGGAATGTCTTGGGTGTGAGCCGAGGCGGAAAGGACATGCCGTTGCGCGCATCGCGGTGGCGTGCACCGGCAACCGGTGTATCCACCGTAACGAGCAGGGTATCGAAGCCTGCTCGCGCGGCTCTGTCCACGAGGGAGAAAGATGTCTCCCGATCTTCCTTCCAGAGGTAGAGCTGAAACCATGTGCGCCCGTCCGGGCCTGCTTCGGCGACGCGCTCGATCGTCTCGGTCCCCATCGTCGACAACGAGAACGGGATCCCAGCCGCATGGGCTGCACGCACGCCGGCAATTTCGCCTTCGCTGTGCATCATGCGCGTGAAGCCAGTCGGTGCGATCGCCAAGGGCATCGAGACTTCGGAGCCGCAGACGCTCCTCGTGAGGTTCACATCGGAAACGTCGCGAAGAACCTGAGGATGGAAGACCACATCGTCGTAGGCCTGCCGGGCCCGACCGAGGGACAACTCACGCTCTGCCGCACCATCCACATAATCGAAGGGGCCTTTGGGTGTGCGGCGGCGGGCGATCTCGCGAAGATCCCAAATGTCCTGGGCACGTTCGAGGCGGTGAGCTCGTCTGTCCACCGGCAGACCTTCGAGCTTGATGAAATCCTTGAGCATCTGACGGTCCGGGAACTGCCTGGTCAGCGGGGCCAGACGGTTCTTCCTGGCGGACTTTATGGACATGGCTCTCCTTCTCCTCGAGCGGGTCTGCGCTTTCACCCTAGTCTTTGCGCAGCGCCAATCGCCTGTGAGGAGCTCATGGACGTCCGATACTGTGGGAGTGTGACTTCTCCAGCACCCGACGCCGCGGATCGCCTCGGCAACGCGCATCAAGCGGCACTTCGTTCCATCGCCAGGGTGGTGGACGAAACGGCGACACCGACACCGGAAAGAGAAGCTCGCGAAGGCATCGCCCAACTTCTCCGGCAGGGCCCGGCGCTTATCGTCACGGGAGCCGGGGTCTCGACAGGGTCCGGGATACCGGACTACAGGGGACCGAAGGGCTCCCTCCGTCGACATCGCCCCATGACTTACCAGGAATTCCGGCACGACCCGGATGCCTCGCACCGCTACTGGGCCAGATCATTCGTAGGCTGGCGCCTCATGAACCAAGCCGCACCCAATGTTGTTCACTACGCTCTGGCGGAGCTCGAGCAGGAAGGCCTCGTGGGCGGCGTCGTGACACAGAATGTCGACGGGCTCCATGCGCAGGCTGGAAGCAAGAGGCTCGTGCCATTGCACGGGGACCTCAGTCGGGTCGCATGTCTCGTGTGCGGGCACACGGAAGATCGGCGTGCCCTCGACCTCCGCCTCAAGGCTGCGAATCCGGGGTACCTGGAATCCATTACCCTGGACCCGAGCCTGGTGAACCCGGACGGCGACGTCGAGCTCACGGGGGAATGGGTCGAACGTTTTCACATGGTCGGTTGCCTCGTGTGCGGCTCGACGCTCCTCAAGCCCGACGTCGTGTACTTCGGTGAACCCGTGCCGACCGTTCGGAAACAGGCCGCTCGTGAGATGCTCGCCGCATGCACGTCAGTTCTCGTGGCGGGGTCGTCGCTGGCCGTCATGAGCGGATTGCGCATCGTCCTGGACGGTTTGCGGCAAGGAAAGCCATTGGCCATCATCAATGGTGGCCCCGGACGCGCGGATACGAGGGCCACTTACCTCTGGCGGAGCCCGGTGGAACCGGCCTTTCTCTCGCTGCTTGATGAGCTGGGACTATAGCGCTTTCTTCCAGGGCTGAACCGGATGCCCGTGTCACCTACGTTCCCCGGTGAGCATACTACTGACAAACCATGTACCCTTAACAGACGGAAGATTGACGGATATTCCGGTGCCGCATTGTGTGCCCATCACAGTGCCGCCGCCGGAGCGAGCGATAAGAGGGGGTCACGCCATGGGGCGCGGCCGTCAGAAGGCTAAGGCAACGAGGCAGGCGCGGGAGATCAAGTACTTCAGCCCGCAAACCGATTATTCGGCGCTCGAACGAGAACTTAGCGCGGCGAAGGATCGGCGAGCCGAGCGAGACGATGTCCACTCGAATGAGGACGAGTACTCGGGTTACGCAGACGAGTACGGCGACGATCCCGCAGAGGATCGATAAGCTCATTCGGGCGTTGGCGCCTGCCACCCAATCGTCAGAAGCGCACCGGTTGACAACGTCAACCGGTGCGCTTCTGTCTAATATTCTGTTTGAACCGATCCGCAGACGGCGCCGCACACCACAATGGCACGGAGCGCCGTCTGTCAAACGGTCGGAGGTCTAGCTGTAGGATCCCACCATGCGGACCGCGCCGCCGTTGACGCCTTTAGCGCCCTGGACGTAGTCGGGACCCTTGTCTGCAGGCGGATTCGCTTGAGCAACGGTTCCCAGCGTCCACGAATTCACGCCTCGATCGTTGAGGTGCCTCACAGCGTCCTCCGCCACGGACGGATCCACGATCGCGACCATGCCCACACCGAGGTTCAGCGTACGTTCCAGATCCGGCTCCGGAACTTTCCCCAACTCGGCGATGACGCGGAAAATCGCGGGGATCTCCCAGGAAGCCCGATCCACGCGAGCCTCGAGGCCCTGGGGGAGAACGCGGGCCAGATTGGCCGCAAGCCCTCCGCCGGTAACGTGCGAGAATCCGCGGACGCCGTGACCGAGCTGGCCGTCTCCGCCCAGCACCGGGAAGGTGCGGGCCAGATCGAGGACGTCTGCGGCGTAGACCCGGGTCGGCTCCAGCAGCTCTTCGCCCAAGGTGCGTCCGAATTCGGAGACCTCCCGGTCCAGGGACCAGCCGGCCAGATTGATGACCTTGCGGACCAGTGAATAGCCGTTCGAGTGGATGCCGGAAGAAGCCATGCCGATCACGACGTCGCCCTCGCGCACGCGATCCGGTCCGAGGAGCTCGTCAGCTTCGACGATTCCGGTGGCCGCACCGGCGACGTCGTACTCATGCTCGCCCAGGAGGCCCGGATGCTCCGCGGTTTCCCCGCCCACCAGGGCGGTTTCCGCGACGGAACATGCGGAAGCGATTCCTCGTACGATGTCCGCGATACGCTCGGGAACCACGCGGCCGCAGGCTATGTAGTCGGTCATGTACAGCGGCTTGGCACCGACAACGACGATGTCATCGACCACCATGCCGACCAGGTCGTAACCAATCGTGTCGTGAATATCCAGAGCCTGGGCGATCGCCACTTTGGTTCCCACACCGTCCGTCGACGTCGCAAGGTACGGCTTCCGGTATTGCGTCAGGGCCGAAATGTCGAAGAGCCCCGCAAACCCGCCGACACCGCCGACGACGCCTTGTTTGTGCGTCTGCTTGACGGCTTCTTTCATGAGCTCGACGGCACGATCACCGGCCTCGACATCGACGCCTGCGCTCGCGTACGTCAGGGGCGCGGTGGTCTGGTGGGGTTGAGCCATCTATGGTCCTTTGAAATCGGTGGGGTGCTGTCAGTTCTTGTGTGAAGCTCGGTCTTGAGGGAGAATCAGCGATTCCAGATCCGAATCCGGCCCGGGTTCGCACGAGGAGTTCTCGGCCATTGTCTGCTCGTCTTCCGGCGTGACTCTGGGTGCCGAGGGATCGGACGAGATCGGGCGCGGGGCTCGAGTCGACCTCGTCGAGCCCGCGGACGAGGAACGATGCGCATCGAAGAAGTTCTTCCCGAGACGATCGGCATCGGGCAGAGCAATGGGATAATCGCCCGTGAAGCACGCGGTGCACAGCCGCTCCCTGGGCTGCTCGGTGGACTGGATCATTCCGGCTTCCGAGATGTACCCGAGTGAATCCGCGCCGAGGGACTTGCCGATTTCATCGACGGACATACCGTTGGCGATCAG
Organism: Rothia uropygialis; assembly: GCF_004137765.1. GTDB lineage: Bacteria > Actinomycetota > Actinomycetes > Actinomycetales > Micrococcaceae > Rothia. The sequence continues at coordinate 195,108 of NZ_NOIS01000001.1, forward strand.
CTCGGCCCGGGAAGCGAAGTCGATTCCGTAGAAACAGGGCCACTTGACCGGCGGGGACGAAATGCGGACGTGGACCTCAGCTGCACCGGCCTCTCGGAGCATCCGCACCAGGGCCCTCTGAGTATTGCCGCGAACGATCGAATCGTCGACGACGACCAGTTTTTTGCCCGCAACGACGCTACGCAACGGATTCAGCTTGAGCTTGATCCCCATTTGCCGCATCGTCTGGGTCGGCTGGATGAAGGTTCGTCCGACGTACGAGTTTTTGACCAAGCCGTTTCCGTACGGAATCCCTGATTCTTCTGCGAAGCCGATGGCAGCAGGGACCCCGGATTCGGGCGTGGGCATGACCAAATCGGCCTCGACGCCATGTTCTCGTGCCAGCTGGCGGCCCATCTCCACGCGGGACTCGTACACCGCGCGGCCGTTGATCACCGCATCCGGACGCGACAGGTACACGTGCTCGAACACGCAGCCGGCCGGCGTCGGCTCGGCGAATTGACGGGAACGCACACCGTCTTCGTCGATCGCGATGAATTCACCGGGCTCGACATCGCGGACATAGGTTGCACCCACAATGTCCAAAGCAGCCGACTCCGAGGCCACGACCCACCCGCGATCGAGACGGCCGAGAACGAGCGGACGGACGCCGTAAGCATCACGGGCAGCATAAAGCGTGTTCTCATCGATCAGAGTGAGGCAGAACGCGCCCTGCACGGTGGGGAGCAGCTTCATTGCTGCTTCCTCGAGTGAATCGTGCGGGTGCTCTGCGAGGAGCGAGGTGACCAACGCCGTGTCGGTGGTATTTCCTTGAGCGACTTCACCTGCTGATGGGAAACCTGACTTGTCGATGAGCCGATCGTAGAGATCCGCCGAATTGGTGAGATTGCCGTTGTGCGCGAGAGAAACGGTGCCGTGCGGCGTTGATCCGAGGGTCGGCTGGGCATTGGCCCACGTGGTCGCGCCGGTGGTGGCGTAACGGCAATGCCCGATTGCCATGTGTCCACCGAGTGTGCCGAGGATGGTTTCGTCGAATACCTGGGAAACCAGGCCCAAGTCCTTGTAGACCGAGATGCGTTCGCCGTTACTCGTCGCGATGCCCGCGGACTCCTGTCCGCGGTGCTGTAATGCGTAAAGACCGAAATAGGTGAGAGTCGCTACGTCCTCGCCCGGAGCCCAGACACCAAAAACACCGCATTCATCCTGTGGGCCTTTGTCAACTGGGTGGAGGTCGTGTGACAGTTTTCCGTCGGGTCGAACCACGAAAGCTTCTTCCTGAATGTGCGGTCAGTGTTCTTCAGCGCCGTTGCCGCCGGCGCTGAGCAACGGGAACAAGTCCAAGTCTATCCGGAACTAGCCGTCCTGCGAGAGGTGAATCAGTCCTCAGGATCCTCGTCAATGCGTACCGCGCGGAACCTTGTGGCTTTCTTCCGGGAAATTCTGTCGGCGATCAGCCCGACAACGGCGCCGAGAACCGCGCCCAGGGTTCCAAAGATGACGGCCATCATGCCGAAGATTGCGCCAAGGGTGTATTTCTGGTCCGCAGGACCCAAGAACGTTGAGATCGCGGCGACGATCAGGCCCAGCACCAGGCCGGTGACGAGGAAGGCAATGACCGAGGGCGCGCGACGGACGAGCACCTCGCGTTCGGCGGGACCACGGTCAGAATTCGGAGACTCCCGGGGGGCCGAGGGCTCGTCGGATTCCGGGGGAGCAGAAGAGGAGTCGGTCATTGCTTCAGGTTACCTTTTTCCGACGCGCGCTTCATCGCGGTCCGGGTTGAGAAGAGGGGTAGGAGGGATGAGAGGTCGCTACGGTTCCCAGAGGCATCCACCGAGCCACCTGCGCGGGCCTCTTCCCAAGTCATGAGGCCGGTAACAAGGCCCAACCATGTTTCCGCCGTGGTCTCGACGACGTTCGGGGGAGTGCCGCGGGTATGCCGCGGGCCTTCGACGGCCTGCGTGACTCCGAAGGGCGGGACCCGGACCTCGACCGAATTGCCGGGGGCACGGTGGGCCAATTCCTCGAGAGCGTATCGGACGGCGGTGGCTTTGGTCTTGCGATCCGTCGCCGTTGGGTCGGATTCCCACGAATGGAGTGCTGCCAGGCCGACCTCGTCGGTGATCTTGCGCCGGGCCATGGGTCAGTCCTCCTCGAACGCGGATCCGAGCCGAACCTGGCCGACCGGCTTGCCTCCGCCTGTGATGGGCTGGAGCACGCGGGGCAGGAGCGCTTCGACCGAGTCCTGGGCGATGTATCCCTGCCGAGCCAGGAGAGTCAGAGCTACCAACGTGACAGCTCTGAAGGACCCGTCCAACGACTTGACTGCTACCGCCGCCCCGTCCCGGGTGCCGATGGCCAAGACCCCTTCCGCGCCGAATTTGGCGATGACGTCGAGCTGTTCCATGACGAGGGTATTGGGCTTGCCGTGGTTCTGGACCATTTCCGGATAGTCGGCCATGGCGGTCGCCAAGGTCGCGGTTCGGGCATCCGCCTTGATATTGCGTATTGCCTCGCCCAGAGTTCCGTATGCGCGCGCCAAACCGTTCAGGCTGAATGCCGGAACGGGTGCGCCGCATCCGTCCACACCAATGGTCTGGACCGGTTCGCCCGTGAACTCTTCCACGATCTCCATGACGAGTCGTTGCAAAGGGTGTTCGGGGTCCAAATATGTCCCGGTGTCCCACTCGTTGTGGACGCAGGCTGCAAGGAACGCGGCGTGCTTTCCGGAGCAGTTGAAGGCGATACGTTGTTTTCCCATGTCATGTGAGAGCAAGTAGGAGTGCGCGCGTTCGTCCTTGGGGAAGGCCTCGGGGCACTGCAGATCGCGCGGCGAGAGCCCCGCATTCTGCAGGATGTCCGCGACCACTTGGATCTGTTCGAATGAGCCCTCGTGCGAGCCTGCGGCGATGGCCACCTCCGCGCCGCGCAAGGGAGCGCCTGCCTTGAGCGAGGCGATGGCCTGAAACGGTTTGAGGGTCGAGCGGGGGAAGATCGGGGCATCGGTGTCGCCGACCGTGTGGGCGATTTCGCCGTCGGGTGAGACCACCGCGGCCGCGCCAATGTGGCGGGACTCCACGAAGCCGCTCCGCTCGACGAGGGCCAGCTCGGCCGCATTTTCCCAGCTGAAAGTCTGCATAGAGGTCATTGTTCCACGACCGCCCGTGTGACGGCTGTGCCCGCCCGTCGGCCGAGCGCAGAAGCAGGCGGCCTCGTGGTGAAAGCCTGTCTGCGTTGACGCCGCCCCGATCCCTATAGGACGCCGCACTAGTCGATCGTGCGGTGTGTTTCCGTGATCTTGCGGATGAAAGGCGCCACGACGAGCGCAACAATACCCAGAACCCCTCCGACGAAGAAGGCCGCGTGAGAGCCGCTGACTTGTGCCTCCCCGGCCGAGGAGCCTGTGGCGACCGCGATTCCGGTGCCCACGGTCAGAGCCGCGGTCAGGATCGCCGTGCCCGTGGCCCCACCGAGTTGTTGGAGGGTATTCATGATGGCCGAACCGTGGCTGTAGAGGTTCTGGGGCAGAGATCCCAAGGCGACGGTCATCATCGGCGTCATGATCATGGCCATGCCGAGGCTGAAGACGATGTGGACCCCGACGATGAACCCGACGCTGGTATCCGGATGAATCAGGAAGAAGAGCCACTGCCCGGCAGTGAGCATCACCGTGCCGGGAATGACCATGGGGCGAGGCCCGAATTTGTCGTAGACGCGCCCGATCAGCGGCGAGAGCAGACCCTGCAGGAGGCCGCCGGGCAACATGACCAGCCCGACCGTCATCACATTGATGCCCATACCGGACTGCATCAGAATCGGCAGGACCATCACGGATCCCAACATCACGGCCATCGCGATCATGAGCACGGATACCGCCAGCCGGAAGTTGCGCACGGCAAAGGGCCGCAGATCCAACAAAGCCGATCCGGATGCCTTCTGAAGTTTCCGTTGGCGCGAGGTGAAGAGGACCAGCGCGATGATGCCGATGACCAAACCGATCAGCGGGGTCAAGCGGCCTTCTGCGATTGCACTCACGGAGCCCAGTGCGTAGACGATGCCGCCGAAGCCCAGAACTGCCAATACGACGGAAGCCAGGTCCAAGGGGAGCTTCCGAGTGTGGCCCGTGGGCTTGAGGAGGAAGAAACCGACGAGCAGGACGATGACGCCCAACGGGAGCATCATGCGGAAAACCCAGTGCCAGCTCAGCGCGTTGACAATGATTCCGGAGAGAGTTGGGCCAACGGCAGGGGCCACCGCGATGACAACCGAGTTGAGGCCCATGACGGTGCCTCGGTGCGCCGGCGGGACCATGATCAGGGTGGACGTCATGAGGAGAGGCAGAACAATCCCCGTGCCGCCCGCCTGAATGACGCGCCCCGCCAGAATCGTTGCGAAATTCGGTGCGAAAGCAGCCATTGCCGTGCCCATGACGAAGAGCGACAGCGCGACCAGGAACAGGCGTTTGATGGTGAATCGCTCGAGCATCCAGCCCGTCGTCGGAATGATGCAGGCCATCGTGAGGAGAAAGCCGGTGGTGAGCCACTGTGCGGTGGCGGCACTGATCTCGAAGTCCGCCATGATGTCCGGTAGGGCAACGGTCAGGACCGTCTCGTTGAGGATCATGATGAGGGCGGAGACTACGAGTACAGCCAATACGCCGACGATGTGTTTGGTCGGTAGAGCCTCGGGTTGGTCCTCGGGGGTGGCTCGCGCCTCGGTGGCGACGACTTCCGAGAATTGCCCTGTTTGCGGGCTCGCTGGCGAAGGACCAGGGGACATGCACGTACCTGATTTCTGTGAGGGGTGAACCCCGATGATGTCACGGAGTGCCACTTTGGCGTAAGTGCCATGGGCGTGTGATATTTGGCATGGCCGTAATGTCGAAAGGGGTCCCCATGGATCAGACGGTTGACCTGCGAACACGACGCAAACTGCAAACTGAGCGGGAGATACATCGTGCAGCCTTGGAACTCTTCGAACAGCAAGGCGTCCGGGCAACGACAGTTCCGGAGATCGCGGCTCGAGCGGGTGTTTCTCCACGCACCTTTTTTCGTTACTTCTCGACCAAGGAAGAAGCCGCGTTGCCGATCCAACGCACCATGGCGCGGGCCATCGACCGAGTGGAATTCTCGGCCTCCGAACCGACCGCGGTCCTCGAGACTGTGGAAGACATGATGGAGGCGACCCTGTCCGAACCAGCCGCGTCCGAAATCGAGGACCACCGTCGTATCTCTCGGCTCCTAGCCAGAGACCCGGAGTTCACTGTGGCGGCTACGGGAGAGGAAAAAGAGCTCCTCGAGAGACTCCTCGACCGACTCAGGGAACAGCTTCCCGACTATGCAGGGCTTCAAGGGCTCCTGATCTGCGAGACGGCCCTGATGGGGTGGCATGTCGCCTGGCGACAATGGGGTGAACAGGCTATCCAGGGGACAGTGAAGGAACCAGTAGATGTCTACCGCGAATGCCGCGCGCAGTTGCGGAGTATCGTCGGGACGGGGTTATTGCGTCGATGATGTGATGCGGGATGGATGTGCGAGTCGAGCACCCAGATATGCCTTGGTTCCTTCCGTCATGACTGGTGCTAGCCAGACCGTGATGTTAGGTTACCTGCCGGAGAATCTCTTCAGTCGGTTCCTGATATGCAGGGTGAGCGGTGTCGTTGTCCTCGGATCTGCCGCAGGGTACAGGGAAAATAACCCGCGTCTCGCGCAGACCTACTGATCCGTGCGCCACCGGGAGAAACGCGATTCCAGTCCAACCAGCAGTGAATTGACAATCAGTCCCAGCAGCGCAATGGTCAGGACGCCGGCATACATCTGCGGGATCAGGAAGCTGTTCTGACTGGAAGTGATGAGGAACCCCAGCCCGGACTTCGCCCCGACCATCTCCGCCGCGATGAGCACCAGGATCGCGGCCGAACCCGCGATGCGAATGCCGGTGAAGATCGTCGGGACGGCCGCGGGCAAAATGATGTGCCGAAACAGCGCTGCCTGGCTCAGCCCGAGCGTCTTGCCGAAACGGATCAAGAGCGGGTCCACCGTTTTGAGACCTGCCGCCGTGTTGAGCAAAACCGGGAAGAACGCCGCGTAGATGACGATCACCACCTTGGACAGCTCTCCGATCCCCAGAAGCAGGACGAAGACTGGCAACAGGGCCAGTGCGGCCGTGTTTCGGAAAATCTCCAGAAGCGGATTCAGTATCTCGTAGGCGGCCCGGTACCAGCCGATGACCAAACCGAATGCGATTCCGAGGACCGCGGCGATCACGAATCCCACTAACGACCGGGCGAGGCTGGCCGAGAAATGCGACCACAGTTCGCCCGATACCAGAAGATCCCACCACGCGCCGACCACCACATGGAATCGGGGAAGGAAAACCTGGAAGGTGGGGCTTCCGAGAAGCGGAGCGAATTCCCAGAGCACCGCGAAAAGGACGATAGGAATGGAACCCAGAACCGATTTCCGGAGCCGCGGCCGCTGTTGGGACGGACCACGGGGGCGGCGGCCGGGCGAAGTCGCACGGCCCGCGTCGGGTGACGTAGGCGAAGCGGAATCAACAGATGCTTGCGCGGTTGTGGTGCTCATGGGTTTCCTAACGCGTACCGGCGGTTGCGGGTTCTGTCTTGGCCTCCGGGGAGGCCGGATCTTCGGAAGCTGGAGTGTGCAGCAGGCTCCATACCTCGTGGCGTGCCCTGACGAAGGTTTCGCTCGAACGGACGTCCCGTCCGGGCTCGACCGTATGGTTCGCGACCTCGACGACGTCTTTGACCCGACCGGGCCGGGACTCAAGGACGACGACGCGCTGGCCCAGGTATACGGCCTCTTCGACCGAGTGCGTGATGAACAGGACCGTCGTCCCGGTGTCCTGCCAAATGCGAATCAGCTCGGTCTGAAGAGTCTCCCTGGTCTGGGCATCGAGTGCGCCGAACGGCTCGTCCATCAGGAGAATCTCCGGCTCGTAGGACAATGCCCGCGCGATTGCGACCCGCTGCTTCATTCCTCCCGAGAGTTGATGCGGATACCGGTCCTCGTATCCGTCCAGACCAACCAACCGAAGAAAACGGTCGGCCTTCTCGCGCAGGTCGTGAGTCTTGAGATGCGAACCTTTGGCCGCGGTGTTCTTGAGCGCGAACACCACATTGTCCCGGGCGGACTTCCACGGCAACAACGCATATTGCTGAAAGACGACACCGCGGTTGCGTCCTGGCCCCCGAAGAGGCTTTCCATCGATCAAGATCTGCCCCGTAGTCGCCGAGGTCAATCCGGCCAAGAGGTCGAGGATCGTCGTTTTACCTGACCCGGACGGACCGACCAGAGTGACGAATTGTCCCTGCTCGATACTGAAATTGATATCGTCCAGAACGGTCGTGATCGTGGGCGTTGACGCAGACCGGCCGGGCGTGGAGAACTCCTTGCCGAGACCTTTGATTTCTATTTTCGATACATGCTCGCTCATGGGACTCCTCAAGACTGCCGGATGAGATCGTTGGTGTAGTACTTTCCCGGTTCGACCGGTTGGCTGACGATTTTCCGAGTGCGGAGCCACTCTTCCCACCGGGTAAAATCGTTGTCCTGCATGATCCCGCCATGGGTGAGCCCGGTGGATTTCCAATACTGGAGGGGAGCGGGGTCTTCGCCCCGTCCTCGGTCGCTGACGATCTTCACCATGCGCTCGACGACCTTTTCGCGAGGTTGTTCGGTGGCCCAGCGAACGGCTCGGTCGGAGCCGTGAGCCACCTCCCGGGCGAGGCCCGGGTTCTGGTCGATCCATTCCTGGCGCATGACCATTTGGCCAGCGGAGAATTTGCCGAAAAGGTCGACGTCGCGGGCCATCTCACGGAGTGTTCCGTGCTCCCGGACGAGATCCTGCGCGATGCCGTCGATCACACCCGCATCGATGTGGCCCCGAAGAATGGAGATCTCGATGTCGCTGGGAGGGATGGGGACCAAAGTGACGTTCTTGACCTGCTCCGGGGTGGCGCCGGAATGTTCCAACAACTGAAAGATAAAAGCTTCCGAGTGTGCGCCCAGAGTATTCATTCCTACGGTTTTTCCGATGAGGTCCAGAGGGTTCTTGGTGTCTGCGTCTTTCGAAGAATATAGCCCGACATAAGTCTCTTCGTCGGATCCGTAATAATTGGACGCCGCCCGAATCGGAATTCCGGCCTCCACGAGTTTGATCACGGCTCCGGAAAAGGCGTGCCCGATGTCGGAATCTCCCGTCGCAACGGTTTGTATGTCCTGTGGTCCGCTCGTCGTATTGCCGATGTACTTCAGCTCCGCCGTGGGCAGGTACCCCAGATCCTGGGCGAGCTCGGCGAACAGCACTGTCTGCGGCCAACCCTGATATCGCACCACCCGGCTGACCTCTGCGGATTGGGAGGACTGCCCGCAACCGGCGAGCGACGCCGTGGCAGCGATTCCGGCCAACCCGGCCAAGCCCGACAAAGCCCTTCGCCTTCCGATAAGGCGGAGGCCGGGCGGTGAATTCGGGGGAGTGACGGGGGCGACCAAGGGCGTTCTCCTCCACGGAAATTGGTATCAGCTGCTTTTGCGGTGTGCCTGAAGGCGACTCGGTTCATCTAATTCAGGTTTCCGATAATTCTTGAGAATAGACAATACGAACCCGGTTCCCCTGCATCAATAAGCGGGTAAGAAAAGGAAAAGAGAGAATTGGGCGTAATTTATGACGCCGCTTTTCTCCGCATGTCGTCAGCGATTTCGACCGTGAACTCGGGGGCGTACCGTGTCGAGCAAATCAAGATCACGAACCTAAGGAATTCCATGGGCGCGATAAAACTGCATTGGTTCTTGCCGACGAGCTCCGACTCCCGGGGTGTTGTCGGCGGCGGCCACGGTGCGGAAGTGAAGGGTACGGCTGCGATCCGTCCCCCTTCCCTGCGCTACCTGACCCAAGTGGCTCAAGCCGCCGAGTACAACGGATTCGAATCCGTCCTGACGCCAACGGGCTTGTGGTGCCAAGATTCATGGCTGACCACGGCCGCAATTTCCCAGCACACCGAGACGCTGAAGTTCTTGGTCGCGTTCCGGCCGGGCGCCATCTCGCCGACCTTGGGCGCTCAGATGGCGGCCACGTATCAGGACATCACCAATGGCCGCCTCAACATCAACATCGTGACAGGGGGCGAATCGGCCGAGCAGAAAGCCTTTGGCGACTTCAACGACAAAGAAGGCCGCTATGAGAGAACCGGCGAATTCCTGGATGTCGTCGGCCGATTGTGGGATCACGAAGACCCTTTCGACTACTCCGGTGAGCATGTCCACGTCGAACAAGCTCGGTTGGCGTACCCGCCCGACCCGCGCCCGGAAATCTACTTCGGCGGTTCCTCTCCGGCGGCAGGGCGGGTTGCCGCGGCGCATTCGGACGTGTACCTCACCTGGGGGGAGCCGCCGCAGCAAGCGAAAGAGAAGATCGACTGGATCCGTGGATTGGCCGAGGAACAAGGTCGCACGGTTCGGTTCGGTATAAGACTGCACACGATTTCGAGGGATACCTCGGCGGAGGCCTGGGCCGTGGCAGAGAAGATGCTGGCCAATATCGACCCCGCACTGATCCGAAAGCAGCAGGAGGCCCTGCGAAAATCCGAGTCGGAGGGCCAGCGCCGGATGCTTGATCTGCACGGAGGTTCCTCCTCCGAATTGGAGATCCACCCCGGGCTGTGGGCCGGTGTCGGCCTGGTCCGCGGCGGCGCCGGGACGGCACTGGTGGGATCCCACCGTGAGGTGGCCGATCTGATCAAGGAATACGTATCGGTCGGATTCGACGAGTTCGTGCTCTCCGGGTATCCGTGCCTAGAGGAAGCATTCTGGTTCGGTGAAGGGGTTCGGCCCCTCCTCGAGTCGGACGGGCTCATCTAGCCTTCGCAGGATGTAGCTGTATTAACCGCTCCAGCCGGGCCCGATAGCATGCGATGCCTACTCGTCGTTACCTATTCGCTATTGTTGCTCTATGAAGGTTTTGGTGCTTGGCCCGGGTGGGCGTGAACACGCAATTATCGCTGCGCTGCTGCGCGACCCGGCAGTCACGGAAGTGCATTCGGCTCCCGGCAATGCGGGAATCGCCGCAGTTGTTCCGACCCATGCCATCGACGCCAACAGTCCCGAAGAGGCAACTGCGCTGGCAGAACGGTTGGATGCCGACCTGATCGTCGTAGGGCCTGAAGCCCCGTTGGTCGCCGGAGTCGCCGACGCCCTGCGTGAAGCCGGATTCCCGGTATTCGGTCCGAACGCCGACGCCGCCCAGCTGGAAGGCTCGAAAGCCTTCGCCAAAGAAATTATGGCCGAGGCCAATGTTCCGACCGCCATGGCCCGGGTTGCTCACGACGCCGCGACCGTCAGGGATTGTCTTGATGCTTTTGGCGCGCCGTACGTTGTCAAAGACGACGGCCTTGCCGCTGGCAAAGGCGTGGTCGTCACCCAGGATCGTGATGAGGCTCTGGCTCACGCCCAATCCTGCTTCGACGCCGGCTCGTCGGTCGTCATCGAGGAATTCCTGGACGGCCCCGAAGTCTCGCTCTTCGTGATCTGCGATGGGCAGCGAACAGTCCCGCTCAGTCCGGCACAGGATTTCAAACGAATCCACGATGACGATGAGGGCCCCAATACCGGAGGGATGGGGGCGTACACCCCGTTGCCGTGGCTTCCCGAAGACTTCACCGAAGAGGTCGTCCGGCGCGTCGCCCAGCCAACGGTTGACGTGATGGCGGACCGAGGAACTCCCTTCGTGGGCGTGCTGTACTGCGGATTGGCCCTGACAAGGCGTGGGATCCGAGTCATCGAGTTCAATGCTCGCTTCGGGGATCCGGAGACCCAAGCGGTGCTGGCCCGTCTCAAGACGCCCTTGGGGCAACTGCTTCTCGCCGCGGCCCAAGGCGAACTCGACGGGCGGGAATCCCTCCGGTGGGACCTTCGCACCGCGGTAGACGTGGTCATGGCGGCCGAGAATTACCCGGGTACTCCGCGTAAGGGCGACGAAATCTCCGGACTCGAGGAGGCGGAAGCCTTGGAGGGCGTTTCGGTCATGCATGCGGGAACCCGGCGCGAGCGGTCGCTGAGCGGGACCACGTCCGTGGTGACTTCGGGGGGACGAGTGCTCGCCGTGGTTGCTTTGGGGGAGGACCTCGACGACGCCCGAAGCAGAGCCTACAAGGGCGTCGAGAAGATCGATTGGAAAGGCGCGCAGTACCGTCGAGATATCGCGCAGAAAGCCGCGGCAGGCCAGATCCAAGTGCCTACCCTATAGATTTCACTTCGCATCGGGCCTCGCGCGTGCGGCGTGGGGCTGATCATCAACCACACACCCAGGAGCGCAGCGCATGTCCCCAGAGCCCACCACCATTCCGGGCTGGAAGCACATCTATTCTGGCAAGGTCAGGGACCTCTACGTCCCCGAGGAGGGCAATGACGTCATCGGATGTTCCTTCGCCGACAATGCCGAGGCCCGCGCCGGGTCCGTCATGGTCGTGGCCACGGACCGGGTCAGCGCATATGATCACATCCTGGCTACTCCCATCCCTGACAAGGGAAAAATCCTGACCCAGCTCAGCCTCTGGTGGTTCGAGCAACTCGATCAGGTACCCAACCACGTGCTCTCGACCAACGTCCCGGACGAAGTGGCGGGCCGAGCAATGATCTGCAAGTCGCTGTCGATGTTCCCGGTCGAGTGCATCGCGCGCGGCTATCTGACGGGCTCGGGCCTCAAGGAATATCAGCGCACGGGCGCAATATGCGGAATCGAGTTGCCGGACGGCTTGGTCAACGGATCCCGCCTTGAGGAACCCATCTTCACGCCCACGGGCAAGGCAGAGGTTGGTGAGCACGACGAAGCCATCACATACGAAGAAATGACGGATGCCGTCGGCCGCGCGATGGGCGAGAGAATTCGGGAACTGACGCTCTACATCTACGGGACCGCAGAAAAAATAGCCCGTGAACGCGGAATCATTCTGGCGGATACCAAGGTTGAGTTCGGACTGGACTCCTACCGCGGGGAAGTAACCTTGGGCGATGAGGTACTCACCCCGGATTCGTCACGGTTCTGGGATGGTGCACAATGGGGCCCGGGACGGCCGCAACCCAGCTTCGACAAGCAATTCGTGCGGGACTGGTTGTCCTCCGAAGCTTCTGGATGGGACGGCTCGTCGACGCCGCCCGAGTTGCCCGCGGAAATCGTTGACAAGACCCGCGCACGTTATGTCGAGGCCTATGAAAAATTGACCGGCTTCGAATTCTCTGCATAAGCGACGCCATAAAACCATTGGATGTGTTCGCGAACGCGTTCGGCAGCCGTTTCGGGCCGGCGTTCGCGAACCGCGGCAAGGATGGCTCGATGCTGTTCCTGGAGACGGCGTCGAACTTGGGGCCAGTCTCCCAGACGAGGAACTCCCTCTCGGACGTAACCGACGGTTGCTTGCCGTAGGGAATCCAAGATCGTGGTGACCACGACGTTGCCTCCGAGGCTCGAAATGAGCAAATGGAATTGCGCATCCAACTCGTGGAATCGGGCATCCGGCAATAGGGGGTCGTCCATCTCGTCGAGATAGCGGTTTGCTTTGGTCAGCACCACTTTGTCCTGCGTGTTCGACCAGCGGGTCGCTGCCTCCGCCGCGGCTTGGGACTCCAATTGCTCGCGGGTCGACACCACGTCCCGCACGGGCAGGAAGTTGGACGCCAAGTGCATGCGAAGGCCCCAGCCAAGGGCGGCAGAAGGTTCGGAGACGACTACCGCTCCTGCGCTGGGGCCAGAGCCGACGCCTGAGCGGACGAGGCCCATTGCGTCCAAGACTCGAATAGCTTCTCTGACAGAAGCTCTAGAAATGCTGAACTCTTCCGCGAGAGTGCGTTCCGAAGGGAGCCGGTCGCCCACGGAAAGCTCGCCGTTGCGCAACCGGTCCTCGATATTCTGTAGCACAATGCTGTAGATCTTGTTCTCCACAGAACACAACCCTAGCTTCGGATTACTACTTGGTGTTTAAGGGAGCATCCAGGACAAGACGTTCGACTGCAAGAACACGAGGGTGCAGATGATCAGGAGCATGGCAAGGGACCATGGCACAACCTTTTTGAAGATTTCCGATTCCTTGCCCTCCATTTCAACGGCGGTGGCCGCGATGGCGAGGGACTGGGGAGAGATCATCTTGCCTACGACACCACCGCTGGTGTTGGCCGCGAGCATCAGGTTCGGGTCGAGACCAGCGTTGGAGGCCGCGGTGTGCTGCAGGTTCGAGAACAGCGCATTGGCAGAGGTGTCTGATCCAGTTACTGCGGTTCCCAGCCAGCCGAGCGTTGGCGCGAGGAAGGCAAAGATCCCGCCCAACGAAGCCAGATATGTTCCGATGGACACGGTCTGTCCTGAGAAATTCATGACGTACGCGAGGGCCAGGACCGAGACGATCGTCAGAGCCGACCACCGCATGCGGTAGAAGCAGTGCCAGAGCTGGGCTATCGCATGGCCGAAGCCCAGTTTGTAACGGCCCTTCTCGTTGAATACGCCGTAGAGCACCGTCACGATCAAACCCGCTATGAGCAGCATGGTTCCCGGGTTGGACAGCCACTGGAAGCTGTAGGTGGTTCCGGAAATCGGTTTGCCGGACGCGTTGACGATGTTTCCGGACGTGACGGGCCATGGGATCCGGATGTCCGTCTTCGCCAGTGCTGCGGGAATGCTCACTCCCGCCTTCCACAACTTGCCGATCGCGAAGACTCCGACGACTACCAGATAGGGCAACAACGCCATCCAAATACGCACCGGCTGGAGCTTCTCGGAGGCCGGCGGGGCCTTGATGCCGAAGCGTTCGCGGAAAGCCTCCGTGCCGCGCGGCTTCCAGACCTTGAGGAACAACACGGCGACCCCGAGGGACACCAGGCAAGCCACGATGTCAGTCAGCTCATACGAGAAGTGCGTCGCCGACCACCACTGTGCGATGCCGAAGGAGAGCCCGATGACCAGGGCCGCAGGCCAGGCCTCGCGAACCCCTCGGAATCCGTCGAGGAGCCAGAGCAGGATGAAGGGAACGAGCGCTGCGACGAATGGGGCCTGATGGCCGACGATGGCGCCGATATGTGCAGGGTTCTCACCGGTCAGGGTTCCGGCGGTGGTGATCGGAATGGCCAGAGCACCGAAAGCCACCGGCGCGGTATTGGCAACCAGGACGGTGACCGCTGCTCGCAGCGGTTTGACGCCCAGGGCAAGAATCATGGTCGCGGTGATCGCGACCGGGGCCCCGAAGCCGGCGAGGGCCTCGAGGAGCCCACCGAAACAGAAGGCGATCAGTATTGCCTGGATGCGAATGTCTCCGCCGCCGATGCGGTCGAAGGTCAGACGAAGATCTTCGAAACGTCCGGACTCGACCGTGACCTGGTAGAACCACAGCGCCGTAACGATGATCCAGACGATAGGGAACGCGCCGTAAGCGAGTCCCTGGGTCCCGGACATCAAGGTCAGTCCCAACGGCATGTTGAAGCCGATGACCGCGACGATGATGGATACGAGAAGGGCCGTGAGTGCAGAGATATGTGCGCTGGCTTTGACCCCGAGCAGCATGATGAAAAAGGCCAGGAGCGGAAGTATCGCGACGAGTGCCGAGAGCCCTATTGAACCGCCGACGGCGTTGGTCGTGGCTGTGAATGTGTCCACGCGGTCTCCTTGGAGTGGGTTGACGCACGCGTTTCGACGAGCATCAACGCTGATGCAGTGAGTGAATTAAGCCACTAATGCTAAGGATCTCATAGGGAGATGTGTCCCGCATTACTCTGTGGTCAGACCGACACCATACCGATGTTCGTGAAGAAATCAAAACCGGAGCCAACGCGGGCGGGGTGCGGCGCGAGCGCCGTGGCCGTGTAATAGGTCTTTAGGAGATAAAAACCTTTTCTAATTCGCTCGTGTTTCCTGAAATGACGCGCAAGTTAAGGTTTCCGGGGTCCGATTCGAGCAACTTAGGCGCTCCTTATTGGAGGTCGTTAATAAATTGTCACTAAGGTGGGGGATGTCTGGCGGACCTCCTCCTGGTCCCATTTTGAGGAGGATGGCCCGCACTTATTGGAATGGAGACGCCATGCGGATCGCACTTTTCTCAACGTGCATCGTCGACGCGATGTACCCGCGGGTCGCCCAGGCGACCGTGGACATCCTGGAACGACTCGGCCACGACGTGATTTTCCCTCCGGGCCAGACGTGTTGTTCCCAAATGCACGTCAACAGCGGCTACTTCGACGACGCATACCCCATCGTCAAGAACCACGTCGAGTCGTTCTCGGACTGGGACTACGACGTCGCCGTCGCGCCCTCGGCCTCATGCGTCGTTTCCCTGGGCCACCAGCAACCGATGATTGCTCGGCACGCCGGTGACGAGGGAACGGCCATTGCGGCCGAAGAGGTTGCAGGTAAGACCTTCGAACTGTCGAAGCTGCTGATCGACGTCTTGGGGATCACGAATGCCTCGGAGCAACTCGGTTCCTACTTCCCGCACAAAGTCACGTTCCATTCGAGCTGCCATGGCATGCGGATCATGAAGTTGGGCACGCGCCAATCGGACCTGGTGCGTACCGTGGAGGGTCTGGAATTCGCTGAGCTCCCCGACATCGACCAATGCTGCGGTTTCGGCGGTACGTTCTCCTTCAAGAACGCTGATACGTCCGGGGCGATGGCCGCTGACAAGGTCAAGAACATCGAATCTACGGGTGCCGAGTTGTGCGCGGGCGGCGACGTCTCCTGCCTCATGAATATCGATGGAGCCCTCTCGCGCAAGGGATCCGACGTCACGACCCTCCACTTCGCCGAGATCCTCGCCAGCACCAAAGAAAACCCGCTCGAAGTCTCCGGACCGGTGGCGATGACCACCACTACAGGAGGAAAATAGCCATGACCGTTACACAGCTGGGCATGCCCAAGGTCTTCCACGGAACCGGCAATATCGTTGCCGAAGAATCCTTCACGTCCTTCGCCGGCCGGGAGCTCAAGAACGAGCAATTGCGCGCCAACCTCGGATTCGCGACGCATACGATTCGCGAGAAGCGCGCCAACGTCGTCGGGGAACTTCCCGACTGGGAAGATCTGCGGACCGCCGGATCCGAGATCAAACAAGACGTCATGGCTCGCCTCCCCGAGCTCCTCGAGGAGTTCGAGAAGAATTTCACCGAGCGCGGCGGACACGTTCACTGGGCACGGGACGCCGACGAGGCGAATCAGATTGCTCTCGACATCATCCGGGAACAAGAAGTCGAAGAAGTCATCAAGATCAAGTCGATGGCGACCCAGGAAACCGGCCTCAACGAGTTCCTCGAGGAACAAGGCATCTCCGCGGTCGAGACTGACTTGGCCGAGGAAATCGTGCAAATGGGCGAGGACAAGCCATCGCACATCCTGGTTCCCGCAATTCACCGCAACCGCTCGGAGATCCGCGACATCTTCCTGAAGAAGATGCCGGGCATCAATCCAGGTATTTCGGACAACCCCGCGGAGTTGGCCGAGGCATCCCGTCACCACCTGCGCGAGAAATTCTTCCGTAACAAGGTCGCGATATCGGGCGCCAACTTTGGCGTTGCTGATTCCGGCACGCTGACCATCGTCGAGTCCGAAGGCAATGGCCGTATGTGCCTCACTCTGCCGGACACGCTCATTTCATTCATGGGCATCGAGAAGCTGGTCCCGACTTTCCAGGATCTGGAAGTCTTCCTGCAGCTGCTGCCCCGTTCCTCGACGGGCGAGCGCATGAACCCCTATACCTCGATGTGGTCCGGTGTGACACCCGGGGATGGGCCCCAGAATCTTCACGTGATCCTCATGGACAACGGCCGCACGGCGGCCCTGGCCGATGAGATGGGGCGCCAAGCGCTCCACTGCATCCGGTGTTCGGCGTGCATGAACGTTTGCCCCGTCTACGAGCGGGCCGGCGGACATGCCTACGGGTCGGTTTACCCGGGCCCGATCGGCGCTATCCTTTCGCCGTTGCTGACCGGAGTCGAAGCAGAAGAGAACAACTCGTTGCCTTACGCATCGTCGTTGTGCGGTGCTTGCTACGAGGCATGCCCGGTCAAGATCAACATCCCTGATGTGCTGGTTCACCTGCGCGGCAAAGACGTGGATGCCAAACACGGCAAGGGCGACGAAGGCACGAAGCGGCAGGCACCCGACCAAATGGACGCGATTATGGCCGGTGCCAAGGCGATGTTCTCCAACTCCAAACTCCTCGGTCTTGCGGAACGCGGCTTGCCGGCGGGGCGTCTCGCGGCGGGACGTGATCACAAGATCAACTGGCTCCCTGGCCTCGTCGGCGGCTGGACGAAATACCGTGACATTCCGCAGCCGCCCAAGCAGGCCTTCCGCCACTGGTGGAAGAAGAACAAGAAGAACGGTTCGAAGCAGCGTGCGGGATCCGAGAAAGTTGATATCGACGCTCTGATGGCGAAGAATGCCGGACTCGCAGAGCAGCTGCACGATCAGTATGCCACTGTGGCTCAGGACCAACGCGAAGGGGCCGAGAAGCAAGCCCACGAGCTCAAGAAGGAGCAGCGGCGGGATCCCGAGATCGCCCGGCGGGAGAATGAGTTGCTCAAGGACGCTGAACCGGACTCGGCAAATAAGCCGGGCAAGGCCCAAGGCTCGCAGGAAGGGCGCGACTGACTATGTCGGAAGCAAAGGCAGAGATTCTGAGACGGGTTCGGGCATCGCTGGTCGATAGCCCGGTGGCGCCCGTCGCCACGCGGGCTTACCGGACGGAATCGGAGAAATCCGCGCAGGAGGTCCGCGAAATGCTGGTTGACCGCCTGGTCGATTACAAGGCGAACGTCTATGAGGAAACCGTCGAGACGGTGGCCGAACGCATCGAGAAGCTCCTGGGCAAGTCGTCCCGGTACGTGATTCCGAAGGGGCTGGATCTTGCGTGGTTACCCGAGGACAGTGCCGCCCGGCGTCACCTCGTCGACTCGGGAAATGGCCAGAAGGCCGGGTCGTTGACCGATCGTGAACTGGACGCCGTCGACGCGGTGGTGACCTCGTCGACCGTCTCCTGCGCGGAGACAGGAACGATATTCCTCAACGCCTCGGATTCGGAGGGGCGCCGTGCGATCACTCTGGTGCCGGATCACCACATTTGTGTGGTCCCGGCGGGCACGATTGTCGAGTTGATCCCGGAATCCTTGCGCCGTGTCAATGTGGAACGCCCGATTACGATGATTTCCGGACCCTCGGCGACCTCGGATATTGAGCTTCAGCGAGTCGAAGGGGTTCACGGCCCCAGGACCCTGGACGTGATCATTCTCGATCAATAGGCCGGACACGGGTTCTTTCCCGGTGAGAAGAAGAGCACCCCCCCGGGCCCCGGCAGTTTGAAAACCGCGGCGACCGGGGGGGGGTATTTTGTCTGAGGTGCCTCCACAGGCCCTCAGGAATTGCCGATCTGTGCTTTTTGGCTCACAGGAACGGGTTTATCGACCCGCGCTGAAGGTCGGCTTCCCGGCACCGTGGAATCTTTCTGACCATGAGGTCGAAAAATGTGAAGTCTCCCGGTCAGGTTCTCCGGGTCCCGGTCTGGTCCGCGGTCGTCGCTTTGGCCGTCTTGGTGCTGTTTTGCTTGGGGATTCTCTATGGCCGTGCTGGAGAGGGGCTCGGGCAACGGGTCCACGCCTGGACCCAGGGCGGGGCGGGAAGCGTCGTTCTCTCGGAGGACTCGGCCGGATATTTGGCCGCGCTCTCCGTGGAAAACAATAAGGTCCGGGACGCGTACGACAGAGAATCCTTCGGGCGGGCGTGGTCGGACGAGGACCACAACGGTTGCGACACACGGAATGACATTCTGGCCAGGGACCTGGCCAGGGTGACTTTTCGGGATCGGCGGTTGTGCGTCGTCGAGAAAGGTACGCTTGAGGACCCCTACACGGGTCAGTCGGTCGAATTCATCGCGGGGAAGGAATCGCGAAAAGTCCAGATCGATCACGTGGTGGCGTTGTCGAATGCCTGGGCCTCCGGGGCATCGGAGTGGACGAACGAGAAGCGACGGACTTTCGCCAACGACCCCGATAACCTCCTGGCAGTGGACGGCCGGGCGAATGAGGACAAGGGCGGCAGCGATGCCTCTCATTGGCTTCCGCCCCGTCGAGAATTTCACTGCCCGTATGTGACGCGGCAACTGAAGATCAAGGCCCGGTACAGCCTGAGCGTAACGCCCGAAGAAAAGGGAGCGATTCTCAAGGTCTTGGGAGACTGCCCCGAGTACCGTCTCTCAGCCTTCGTTATCACGGAGCATGATCACGCATCGCCTCGCAAAGTCCTGGAGCCAGCCGTCCGACCTGCGCCGTACGAGGCTCAGCGTCATCGGGGGAACATCCTTGCTCAGCGGATGCACGGAAAAGTCGTTCGGGTCCAGACCACGGATCATGTCGGCGTCCGTCGGGACGATGCTGAACCGTGGATGCTTCCGCAGCAACAGCAGCATGCCGCCCAGATCTGTGTACGTGAGGGACGGGTCGAATCGGATACCGGCGTTGCGGAGAGGCGCGCGTTCCGCTTCCGATCTCAGGTCCCAGTACGGGGGGCCCTCCACGACCGTGAATCCGGTCAGATCCGGTGGTCGGATGGTTTGGATCTCGGGGAAGTGAGAGGCATCGCAGACGATCGACAACCGCTCGGAAAGAATCACTTCCTCCGTGAGATCTGGGTGGGTCGAGCGGACCCTGGAGAGTCCGGCGTCGATAGTTCGGGTTATCAGCGCTCTGTCGATATCGAGCGAAGCGGTGTGTCGAACCTTGATGTCGAAGTCGCGTGATGTCTTGTCCATGAGCTCCCCGAGCCGTTTCCGCTGAGGCATGCCCAGGAGGTCGGGTATGCCGAGGCTCACGTGCACACGTCGATCCGTGCCCTGTGCGGTTTCGGGAACGCGATCCATATCCGCGACGATACGTGCGGCCAAGGGCAACAGTCGTTCTCCCTCGGGAGTGAGGCTGGTGTGGCGCGTATTGCGTTCGAACAGGGTGCTTCCGAGTTCGGCTTCAAGCTCGCGTATTCGCTGGGACAACGGAGGCACCGAGATATAGAGGGAACGGGCCGCCCGGGTGAAATTCAGTTCGCGAGCTACGGCCAGGAAATAGCGCAAATGTTTGACGTCCACACCATTGTTATCGCATTGATCATAATCGGACCGCAAACTTGGTCATTCCCTCGAAAACGGCAACGACCTAGATTCGGTACCGGAAGCGAGAGGAAACGCAGTGCCCGTCGTAGGGGACGGACCGAGTCGGTGCCTTTGCTCCCGTCGCTGGAAGGAGCACAAAGAATTGTCAATTGTCACGATTATTGGGGCCGGGGTTATCGGCCAGTCCTGGGCGCGCTTGTTCTCGGAAGCCGGCTGGGAGGTCCGCGTATCCGATCCACGACCCGACCTTGAGGAGGTCCTGACCGGAATCCGCGCGACAGCTGAGCCGGATCTAGTCCGTGCCCTGGAGAGCGCTGACTTCGTTCAGGAGAATGGCCCCGAACGAATCGAGGTCAAGAAGGATCTCTTCGCGGCGGCCGCCGAGCACGCGAACCCGCACGCGATCCTCGCATCGTCCTCTTCTTCTCTCCTGCCCTCGGCCATGAGCGAGGGAAATCCGGCCGCTGAACGCATCCTTGTCGGTCACCCCTTCAACCCTCCGCAGCTCATGCCCCTGGTCGAAGTCGTCCCTTCGGAGAGCACGTCCGGTGACTCGGTGCGACGAGCCGTAGAGGTGTACCGCGAACTCGGACGCCAGCCCGTACGTCTCAAAAGGGAAATCCGCGGATTCGTTGGGAACCGGCTCCAGAAAGCCTTCAACGACGAGGCAGCCTACCTGGTCCAGGAAAACATCATCGCCCCCGACGAGCTGGACACCCTGGTCCGGAACTCGCTCGGATTGCGGTGGTCGACCATCGGGCCGTTCGAGTCCCGTCATCTCGGCGGAGGACCAGGAGGCATTCGACATCTGGACGCCCACGTCGGAGCCCAGATGGATTTCTGCAGCGGCCATCCGGACCCGAGCCGCAAAGGCGAACTTCACGAAGCAGTCGAAGATGCCTACGGGGTCGGCGAGGCCGCGTACGCCCAATTGGTGGAAAGACGGGACCGTCGAACCAGAGCGGTACTGGATGCACTGACCAAGTCCGACGAGGAGGAAACCCGATGAGCCAAGAACCCAACAACGAATTGACGGCCCGCCTGCACAGCGCCCCCGCAACGGGAGACGATTTCGACCCGCATGCCGCCCTGACGGACCTCCTCGGAAGCGTGGGGCTATCCCCGAAGGACTCCGGAGGGACGATCGACTTCCTAGGGAGCGATCCCGTGCTTCCCGACGTTTTGCGTTTGGCGGGCGGCACCTCGATAGCTCTTGTCGCCAAATCGGTTGCTGTTGCGGCGCTCTGGCGCATGAGGGGCGGCCGAGGTCAAGATATTTCGATGGATCTGCGCACCGCACCTCGCCGGTTATGCCCGTTCTACGAGAAACGGTGGGAACTGCTCAATGGATACCCGATGGGCGATCCGGTAGCCGTCAGCGACGCGTTCTCGACTTCGAGCTTCTACAGGACCGCGGACGGGCGCTGGATGCATCCCATGGGGCCCTATCCGAAACTCCGTCACGACACCGCGGAACTTCTGGACGTGCCTGAGCGTCCGGAACGCGTGGCAGAAGCGATATCGCGGTGGAACGGGCTTGATCTTGAGGAGGCAGGCGAAAAGGCTGGCGTGATCATGCCGATGTGCCGGACCACGGACGAGCTGATCGCGACCCAACAGTACGAACAAGTGCTCTCCACCATGCCTCCCGTCGTAGTGGAAAAAATCGGGGACAGCGACCCTGAGCCCCTTCCCGGCGGCGTCGACCATCCACTTGAGGGCGTGCGCGCCCTGGGGAGGGCCCACATCATCGCGGGGGCCGGAGCCGGACGCGCCCTTGCCCTCCACGGGGCCGATGTCCTGAACGTATGGGATCCGAACGAATACGAGCTCCCGCTGCTCTACGGAACGTCCAATGTAGGCATGCGCTCGACCACTTTGGACCTCAGGCGCGAGGAGGATGCGGCAACCATGCAGGACCTTCTTCGGGGCGCGGACATCTTCTTCGCCAACCGCCGACCAGGTTACTTAGGTCGACACAACCTGGACGCCGAGAATGCGTCAGCTGCTCGTCCCGGAATCATCCACGCGAGTGTTAACCTCAACGGTGAAACAGGCCCCTGGGCGGGGCGCGTTGGATTCGACCAGACAGCCGGGGCACTTGCGGGTGTCTTGGTTGAAGAGGGCCAGGACGGGGTGCCGTCGCTCCCTCAGGTTCCGGTGGTCAACGACTACATCACATCGTGGTTCTTGGAGCTCGGAATCCTGCGTGCTCTCATGCTGCGAGCCGAGCACGGAGGCTCCTACAAGGTATCCGTCTCCTTGACCCGTACAGCCCTTTGGATGCGCGGACTCGGGATCTTCGACAAGGAGTACGCCCAGGCGACCGCGGGAAAGGCGCCGGGTCACGAATACTTGCCGCCGGAAACCTTCACTGCGGAAACGCCTCTCGGACGCTACCAAGGTGTTGCCGAACAGGTCAGCATGTCCCAGACGCCCGGAGCATATGCGTATCCGTTGATCCCACGGGGATCGCATAAGCCACAATGGATCGGAGGAGATGACAGGTGACGCACTTGCTGGCCCTTCAGCTTGTGCCCTCGAGGATCTTCCGCATCGACCCTTCGACCGGGCGAGCAGACATTCTCGTCGAGGACGCCGGGCCGTTCCCAGACGGCATCGTCGTATTAGACGGCACGGTGTATTGGACGACCATGGGGGAGCCTGCAGGGGACTTCTCCCTCGCCGACGAAACCGGTCTCGACTTCTCACGGAGCAACGGCGGTCTCCATGCTGTCCGTCTGGATGGGACCGGAGCCCGCGATCTCGTCCCTGACGGGAGCCTCACGACCGGAAAACAACTCACAGGACACGGCACACGGCTTTACTGGTCCGACCGCGAGGGTTGTCGAGTCTCGAGTTGCCGGACGGACGGGACGAAGCTGGCGAATCTGGTGTCGAAAGAGCCCGGGGACCAACTCGATGAATGCGTTGGCGTGGCCGTCGACGAGCAGCGAGGGTGGATCTATTGGACACAGAAAGGTCCTTCCAAGGGTGGCCTCGGGCGGATCCTGCGCGCGCCCTTGAACCGGGCCGACAACAGGGCAGACCTTCCCGGCGTCGAGACGTTGTGGGAGAACCTGCCGGAACCCATCGATATCGAGCTCAGCGGCGGGTACATCTACTGGACCGACAGGGGAGCAGGGTCGGAGGGCAACACCCTCAACCGCGGTGCGATACCCGCGCCAGCCAGGAAAGGTGAGGAACCGGAGATCCTGGCCCAAGGGTTCCAGGAAGCGATCGGCCTTGCCGTTGACGTCGAACGTGGGCTGGTGTTCGTCTCGGACCTGTCCGGGACCATCCGAGCGGTCCCGCTTCCCGGTTCGAGCGGTAAGGACCGGATTCTCGCTACTTTCGAAGGTCCGATGACAGGTCTGGCCATGTGCTGATCCCGGAACCGGACGACGTCGGCATCCGTCATATCTTCAGCCGCTGGTCTCCAGCTGACGGTTGATCCGGTGAATCAGCATGTCCAAGGCGACCAGATTGCCGCCTCCCTCGGGAATGATCAGATCCGCACGCCTCTTGGACGGTTCGACATACAGCTCATGCATGGGCTTCACGGTCGAGAGGTACTGGCTCTCCACCGATTCCACCGAACGGCCGCGTTCCAAAACGTCCCTCTTGATACGGCGAAGAATGCGGACGTCGGCATCCGTGTCCACGAACAATTTGATGTCACAGCGCTCGCAGATCTTGTCCTCGGCGAATATGAGAATCCCCTCGAGGATCACGATCGGCTGGGAGTCGATGATCATGGTCTCGTCGGCCCGATTGTGAGCCGTGTAGTCGTACATCGGGCACTCGATGCTCTCTCCTGCGACCAACTGATCCACATGGTGGATCAGCAGCTCGTTGTCGAAGGCTTCTGGGGCATCGTAGTTAAGTTGGCATCGCTCCTGATAGGACAGATCGTCGCGGCGCTTGTAGTAGTTGTCGTGGTAGACCACAGAGACGTGTTTGTCGAAGCTGGCGACCAGCTCACGGGTCAAGGTTGTCTTACCGGATCCAGTGCCTCCGGCAATGCCGATGACCAGTGGTTTCATGTGTGTGGCCTTTCTGAAAGGGCTCCCAAATTTTCCTCAACGGACACCTTGCTTGGTCCATTATGCGTGCCACCTCAACGAACAGTCGTGCGAGACGCGCCACGATGTGACTTCGGCAGACAGCCCTACGGAAGAAATAAAGCTAAGAAAACTATGTATATTTTTCTGTTGCCGTCATAATTCCTCCCCGAAAGTATGTTGTCTTAGGCCACATACGTAGTTAAAATTTTGGCTGCTACCTGAAGATTCTGGCCCACGGAAAGGATGAAGCAGTGAATGCGGCACGTACTCCTCAGGTTCACTACATCACAGAATCTTTATATGCTAATCGTCGAACAAATGTGATCATGTCCTCGGCGAAGCAT
Source organism: Rothia uropygialis (assembly GCF_004137765.1). Classification (GTDB taxonomy): domain Bacteria; phylum Actinomycetota; class Actinomycetes; order Actinomycetales; family Micrococcaceae; genus Rothia. The sequence goes on from NZ_NOIS01000001.1 coordinate 219,668, forward strand.
GGCTTTGACAAGGCAATTCTGCGTTACGACGCTTGGTTCCTTGTCTTTGTAGCAGTTCTTCTGGCCCTGGGGGCGACGCTTCTCTTGGGTATGGCGGCGTGGTGCGTGGTTAAGCGCCATGGTCGGTTCACCGGTCACTGGCGCTGGGCCAACGGTTTCTCGGTGTCGATGGAGTGCCGCCGTTGAGAGGTTGGCGTCTCGAGGCCCTTCAAAGCCGCCCGTAGTCGCGGAGGATTCGACGGTGCGGGCAGCACCGATATGTTTGGCGGGAAACTTGCACGTTACTCTCAATTCGAGATCTCAGCTTTTCCTACACACGGTCCGCTCTGTTGCTTCAGGATATACGTCTAGACATGGACGATAACGAGGTAGTAGGACTTGTCGGGCCGAATGGATCTGGGAAATCAACTCTTATCAAGTGTATTTTTGACGTGTTGCAACCGGCTGCAGGAAGTGTGACAGTGTGTGGCAGTGACCATGCTGGCCTCAAAGCAAAACGCGAAGCTATTTATTTATCGAATAATGACGATCTGCCAGAGTTTCTTACCGGGATGGAATATCTTGAACTGTTGTTCAAGCTCTACAGTTAGAGGTCGGCAGTAACTCTGTCCATGAGGTTCTCGACCGCTACGCCTTGGGTCTCAGGGCACACGATTTCATTGAGGACTACTCACACGGCATGAAGAAGAAGCTTCAGCTCGTTTCGGCTTTGTTATTACGTCGTAAATTAACGGTGATCGATGAAACGCTGAACGGGCTGGACCTCGAAGCGCTGGCACGTAGCGAGGCGGATCTGTTCTCTCTCGCAAAAAACGGGTCCAGCCTGCTTCTCTGTTCGCATGATTTAGGGCTACTCGAGCGAATTGCTGACCGGATTGTCTTCATGATTCAGGGGAACGTTGTCGTGTCCGAGTCGAAGACGACCCTTGTGCAGGACTACGGAACCCTCGGCCGTATGGTCGAAGAGCTTCTCACGGAAGTGAAGCCGCGGTGAAACTTGCGCTTTCGATCGGCATTTTGACCCGTTATCTAGCAACCTTCTTCGTTCGGCGCGTCCTATCGGCGGGCCTGTTCCGTAACCGGTTGAGGCGGGCTATCCTGCTTTCCGGGTTGGTCGTTGCTCTGGCCGCCATGTCATTGGTGGCGTACGTTTTCTTGCGGGACTTGGACATTGAGTCTGCGGCGGCTGTCTGGCTCCTGCGCCTCGCCGGCGTCACATCGATGACGTGGGTGATTATTCTCTTCATGTTCGTCAAGGTGCTATTTGCCAAATCCGACGAAGTTCTAGCTCTGACATTCCAATTGCCCGTCACCAACCGCGTGCGGATGTGAGCCTGTCCCAGTATTTTTATCGGAGACTCGCAGCGTACAGGAGGAATTTGCTGGATTAGATCCTCCAAATCACCGAGTCGAGTGAGGAATCCCCGTGCACTGTTTTCGGATGCTGTTTCTGATTGCTCTCGTCGTGATGGGTCGCCTCACGTTGATTTTGGCGTTTGACGCAATCGGCTGGGTGGTCGCGTCCTGGGTTGCGGTGTTCGACCACAATGACTCGCTTGTTGTGGTGATGTCCGGATTCACGTATTACCTTCTGGGAGGCGTGATTCTCCCTTTTACCCTGCATGAGGCATCCCACCTTGTGTTGGCCACGAAAGCACCTGGGGTCTCTACGGTTTGGGTTGAGACCACAAACTTCAGGATCTCTGTCGGCATGGAAGGAGAGATGTCGCCGTTGTGGTTGGTTGGTATTGCCATCTCACGTTCGTGCACTTGCATCGCCCTCGGGCTTGTCATTGCCGCCGTAGGGGAAAGGGCTATGAGCATGTTCTGGCTGGGGCACGGACTATTTCTGCTTCCGTGCTTCGGCGACGGGAGGGGACTCCGCCGAGGACTTCGAACCTGGTTCCGCTCATGTGACCCTGCGTTCAGCGGGGAGCCGATCACGGACGCCGCCGAAACCGCACCGAGTTACCAGAGGGGCGTAGAAGACCCATCCCTGTAAGCGGGCGAGAAGACAGTGCATCAGAAAAGCAAAACCGGGCGGCGCCTCCAGCCTTTCGAAGGCCGGAGGCGCCGCCCGGAACGCCGGGACGTTGCGATGTCCCGGAAGGCGAGGTGGTGAGGATCAGGCCTCGACCTCGACGTCGTCGAACGTGGAAGTGTCAATGACGCAGCGGAACTTCACATCACCGGCAACGACGCGATCGTAAGCGTCGTCGACCTCGTGAACCGAAACCGTCTCGATTTTGGCCCCGAAACCATGCTCGGCGCAGAAGTCGAGCATCTCCTGGGTCTCAGGGATCCCGCCGATGTTTGAACCGGCAATCGCCTTGCGGCCGCCGATGACCGAACCGAAGCTGAACTCCTGCTTCTCCGGCGGCAAACCGACGACTGCCATGACACCCCGCGGCTTGAGCAAACTCATGTACTTGTCCACCGGAATGGATGCGGAGATCGTGTTCAGGATCAGATCGAATTCACCGCGATGATTCTTGAAGAAGTCCTCCTCCGACGTGGCAAGGGTTCGGGTAGCGCCCAGTTCCTTTGCATCCTGTTCCTTCTTCAGCGTGCGCGACAACACCGTCACCTCGGCGCCCTTCGCAGCGGCGATCTGGACACCCATATGCCCCAAGCCACCGAGACCCAGAACAGCGACCTTCTTCCCCGGTGCCGCATCCCACGTTGCAAGAGGCGAGTAGGTGGTGATGCCGGCGCACAGCAGCGGGGCGGCGACGTCGAAGTCCAGGGCATCAGGGATGCGGAGAACGAAGTCCTGGTTCACCACGACCTTCTCCGCGTAACCACCCTGCGTGATGCTGCCGTCGACGTCTTCGGAATCATATGTACCGACCATTCCGCCACGGGTGCAGTTCTGTTCCTGTCCGTCTCGGCATTCCTCGCATTCGCCGCAGGAATTGACCATGCAGCCGACGCCGACGCGATCTCCGACCTTGTACTTGGTCACGTCGGAGCCCACGGCCTCGACGACACCCGCAATCTCGTGACCGACGGTCAGCGGGAAATGAGCCTCGCCCCATTCGTTGCGGATGGTGTGAATGTCACTGTGGCAAATGCCGGCTGCTTTGATGTCGATCAGGACATCGTCAGGCCGGGGATCGCGACGGTCGATCGTGGCGACCTTGAACGGCTGGTCCGGGCCGGTTTTCTGGAGAGCCTTGACTGAAATGGGCATGAAACTGTCTCCTGAAGTCGTACTAGATGAATCACTTATAAATCTACGACTATGTCTCCGTGATGTCCGGGCCGTTCGCCGTACGCATCATTGGGTGTGAGTTTCCTCAGAATTATGACTCAGGATGTGCAACCGGGCATGGACGTGCCGGACTGGCCCGAGTAGAAGTAGAAGTTATGCCCTTAGATTCCTCAGGAAAGTTCAACACCGAGCAGAAGAGGATCCTGGCACTGACCCTGGTGCCTCTCTTCATGTCCCTGCTCAGCGTGTCCATCGTCAACGTCGTACTTCCCGCCGTGCAGACGTCCATCGGTGCCAGCAGCTCCGAATTGCAATGGGTCCTCTCCGGCTACGCGTTGGCATTCGGCGTCCTCCTGGTAGCGGCAGGCCGTGCCGGGGATGTGTACGGGAGGGGGCGTCTTTTCATTCTGGGTGTCAGCCTCTTCGGTCTGGGGGCTCTGGTGTCAGGGCTCGCGCCGTCGGCCATCGTGCTCAATATTGCCCGAGTGGCGATGGGGTTGGGGTCGGGTTTCCTCAACCCGCAGGCCATTGGACTCATTCAGCAATATTTCAAGGGGACCCAACGAGGCAAAGCCTTCGGAATGTTCGGCGGCGTCGTCGGCGTATCCGTGGCCATCGGTCCCGTGCTCGGCGGCGTTCTGATCAGCCTGTTCGGGCAGGAAATAGGCTGGCGGGCAGCTTTCCTCGTCAACGTTCCGATCTGTATCGTGGCCCTCTTGCTCGTCAGGGCTTGGCTTCCGGATACCGCTTGGAAACCGGTTCCTCCCGAGCACTCGACGTCGTCGTTGCCAGTCATCGACCCGACGAGTGCCGCACCCAAACGAAAAGCCGATCTGGACCCGGTCGGTCTGGTGACCTTCGGTCTTGCCGTGCTTCTCGTAATGCTCCCGTTCGTGGAATCTTCGGTCGGACCGTGGATCTGGGGGTCCATCGTCGTGGCCGCAGCCCTGCTGGTCTTCTGGGCCTTCTGGGAGAGGCGTTACCGGAGGAACGGTGGCGAACCCATGATCGACATGGAACTGTTCAAGACCCGATCGTTCGCCAACGGAACCATGCTGATCGGTTTGTACTTCGTCGGTGTCACCAGTATCTGGGTTCTGGTTGCCCTCTACATGCAGTCAGGTCTGGGACACACGGCTCTGGCATCCGGGATGATGGGTCTCCCCGCGGCGACCGCAAGTGCCATCAGTGCACCGGTCGCGGGTCGATACATCGTGAAAATCGGCCGTCCCCTGGTACTGATCGGAATGAGTTCGGTCCTATTCGGATTGCTGGTGACAGCATTGCTGGTTTTCCTCCACGGACGAATTGGCCTCAGCGAGTGGTGGATGCTTCTCAGCCTGACCTTCGTCGGTGGCGGCCAGGGCCTCGTCGTAAGCCCGAATCAGACACTGACCTTGGCCGATGTTCCGATGCGTTACGCGGGGTCGGCCGGAGGCGTCCTCCAGACCGGGCAACGCGTGGGCACGTCCATCGGCATCGCGGCAATCACCGGAATCGTCTTCGCCCTGGTTGCCAAGTCCGATTGGTCGACGGCGATGGTCGTCGGGCTTCTCGTGATTGCGGTCGTGGTGATCCTCGCCGGGTGCATCGGGATTCGCGACTTGGTTCAGGGGCGTCGGGAAGAACGCGTCGCCTCGTAGCCGGATACGGGTCTCGAAACTCAAGAGGCCGTAGGCTCATCTCGGATGGACCTACGGCCTCAAAAAAGTTCGAGCCGCGAGATCATGTTGATGATCTCGCGGCTCGAACAGGTGGTCGGGATGACAGGATTTGAACCTGCGACCTCGTCGTCCCGAACGACGCGCGCTACCAAGCTGCGCCACATCCCGATGTTGACTTGTCCGCACGGGAAACCCGAATATCGCGTCAAGCAACTTCTCTAGAATAGCGGATCCACCATAGCCCGGCAAACCGGCCGAGAGTGGCCCCGGGCACGTCGTGTTCCCTCCGGCTATCGGCTGGCCCACTCCACGAGCTGCAGAATGTTCTGGTATGTGTGTCCGGTGGCTTCGGTCATGCCTTGTTCGCAAGTCCGGTTCGACGAAGCATAGGCCGAGTAGTGTCGCGCATTGACCTCGGTTGCCTCGGCGCGGGTTGCGGATTGGGTGAGCTCAGGATGGAGCATGCCGCGGTCGCCCGCATAGGCGCAACAGCCCCATTCGAGCGGAACGTGGCATTCCTCGGCAACGGCGTTGCCCAGCTCCTCGAGCTGAGGCCCCAGACCCAAATGGGTCAGCGAACACGTCGGATGCAGGACCAGTGAGTCGAGCTTCCGATGGATCTTGAGGAGCGGCAAGATCGCCGTCGCGACGAATTCGACCGAGTCGACGAATCGGATCCGTGAGAAGTCCCGAACCTCGCCATCCGGAGCCTGCTGGGAGCCTGTGGTCGCGGCGTCGAGCACCTTGGACTTCATGGTTTCGAGCCCCTCGGTGCACGACGACGCATCGCACACGACGGGCAATTCTCCGCCGCGGGTCGCAGACCAGAGCCCCTCCAGCACCCGATCGGACATCACGGAATAACCATCGGTGAACCCCTTGGACTTCCACGGCGTCCCGCAGCACATCGAATCGATGCCTTCCGGCGTGTTCCACCGCAAGCCGGCTCGATGAGCCAAATTCATCAGCGATGACGTCGCGCTCTCCGCGGCAGGGGCCCCTGCCCCATCGACCGCACCGAACATCGAATTGACGCAGGCTGGGAAGAAAACGAAGGTGGCTCCGCCATCGACGCGACTCGCACGGCGTCGGCCACCCGAGGGCAATTGCTTGTTGTACTGGGGGATGACGTCTTCGCCAACGATTTTCCGGCCCAGTTTCGTCGCGGCGACCGGCACGGGCCAGGGGAGGCGCTTGGCTGCGCGCAGCCCATAATTGGCTGCGATATTTGCGGGACCCCAATTTTCGGCCGCGACCTTCCACCCTGCGCTCTCGGTGGGCTGCTGTTTTTCCGAGCGCAAACGGCGAATCAAGTCACCCGTGTTGATGTCCACGGGGCAGCGGGTGACACACATGCCGTCCACGGCGCAGGTCTGTTCGCCTTCATAGTCCCAGTCGGCCTCCAGCTTCCGGACGAGAGCGTGATCCCCTCGCGCCCGTGCTGCCTCGAGCTCCCGACGCATCACGATCCGTTGCCGAGGAGTCAGCGTGAGGTCTTGGGAAGGGCATACCGGCTCGCAATAGCCGCACTCGACACAACGGTCTACCTCTTCCTCGACGGTCTCCGCAACCTTGAGGTTCTGCACATACGCATCCGGATCGTCGTTGATGACGACGCCGGGGTTCAGCATGCTGCTCGGATCGATCAAGCGTTTGACCTCGCACATGACCCCGTACAACTCGTCCCCGAACTGACGGCGCACGTACGGAGCCATAATGCGGCCCGTCCCGTGCTCGGCTTTGAGCGACCCCTGATTTCCCAAGATCAGCGAAACCATGTCTTCGGTGAACTCGCGGTAGCGTTCCAGCTTGCTGGGCTCCGAGAAGCGCTCGTTGAGCATGAAATGGATATTGCCGTCCTTCGCGTGGCCAAAGATCACCGAATCCTCGTACCCGTGCGCGTCGAACATGGTGCCGAGGTCTCGGCAGGTCTCCCCTAGGGTCCCTACGGGGACCACAACGTCCTCGAGCAGTGCGTTGGTTCCGGTGGGTCGGTTGCCCGCCACGGTCGCGTACAAGTTGTTCCGAGCCGCCCACAAGAGAGAGCGTTGACCGGGATCCGTGGTCATCTCCGCAGGAGATGAAAGATCCAAGGACTCCAGCATCGAGCGAGCGCCCTCGTGCCTTTCAACGACTTCCTCGGGGGTCGTGGCCTGGAACTCCACCAACAGGGCCGCGTGCTGGTCGACGTCGACCTGGGCCAGAGCGTTGGCGACCTTGCCCGAGCGCTGGGCCACGCGAATCGAGGTCGAGTCGAGGAGTTCGACGGTCGCCATACCGGCCTCGACGAGGCCAGGAACCGTGGAAGTCGCCGAGATGAGGTCCGGAAAGACCAAGAGCCCGGTCGATGCGGAGGGAAGTATCTCCTGGGTTCTGAAGGTTGCGGATGCCACGAAGCCGAGGGTCCCTTCGGAACCGATAATCAAATGCTCGAGAATGCGCAACGGTTCCTCGAAATCGAGGAACGCGTTGATCCCGTAACCCATCGTGTTTTTCATCGAATACTGATGCGCGATGATACGACGCGATTCCGGGTTCTCGACCACCCGGCGTCGCAATCGTCGTAACCCTTCGTGGATTTGCGGTTCTCGCCGACGCAATTGAGCATCCGCGTCGGCCTCCGACGTGTCGATCATGGTCCCCGAGGGAAGGATCAAGACCATGGAATCCAGGGTCCGGTACGTATTGAACTCGGTTCCGCAGGACATCCCTGAGGAATTGTTCGCGACCACCCCGCCGATTGTGCACGCGGACGAGGAAGCGGGGTCGGGCCCGATTTTCCGTCCGTACCGTCGAAGAGCGCCGTTCACCGCTCCGACGGTAGCGCCGGGCTGCACACGAACTTTCCGGCCATCGTCCAACACCTCAAGCCCGCGGAACGCTCGGCGAGTGTCGACCATGACCCCGTCGGAGACGGCCTGGCCGGAAAGGCTGGTGCCGCCCGACCGGAAGGTGACGGGCAACCCGGCTTTCGACGCCGAAGACATGACGGCGGCGACGTCGTCTGCCGAACGCGGTCGCACAATACCTTGAGGAACCAGAAGATAATGCGATGCGTCGTGCGCCATAGCGAGCCGGTCAATTTCCTTCGAAGACGCCGCGGCGCTGGAGCCGGCCTCAAGACTCTCCGCGAGGGCTTCGAAATCGGGGCTCGGCGGGGCCTCCGATACGGTGAGCGGGGAATGCGCGGGTGGTGTCAACGGTGTGGTGGAGCTCATGTTTTCCATCTTAGGAGGGTGGCAATCACCGTTCTACGGAGGATAGCCATGCCTCATGCAACTCCGAGAATCGTCCGCCCGCGTCGATCAAGGTCTGAGGGGATCCGTCCTCGACCACGCGACCGTCGGCGACGACCAGCACGCGGTCCGAATCCAAGATGGTCGACAGACGATGGGCGATGACGACGGCGGTTCGGCCGCCCAACAGCTCGGACAGACCGCGCTGCACGAGCTTCTCGGAAGGCAGATCCATGGATGCGGTTGCCTCGTCCAGAATCAGGACGGCCGGATCCGCCAGGAAAGCGCGGGCAAATGACAGCAACTGCCGTTGACCTGCCGAAACCCGTCCGCCGCGTCTATTGAGATCCGTATCGTACCCTTCGGGCAGTTTGCGAATGAACTCGTCCGCACCCACTTGCTGAGCAGCCCGGACAATTTCCGAGCGAGTCGCGCCGGGGCGTCCCAGGGCGATGTTGTCGGCCACCGAACCCGAGAAGAGGTACGACTCCTGAGTGACCATGACAATCTCTTGGCGAAGATCGGTATCTCGCAGATCCCGTAGGTCTACGCCGTCCAAAAGAATCCTCCCCGAACTGACGTCGTAAAACCGGGCAATCAGTTTTGCGATGGTCGACTTGCCTGCGCCCGTCTGGCCGACGAGGGCGACTTTTTGGCCAGCCGGAATGTTCAGATCGAGGGTGGGCAGGACCGGGTTGGTGGATTCCTCGCGATAACTGAACGTGACTTGGTCGAATTGCAATCTGCCACGAGACTCTGAGGTGCCTCCCGGAGCGCGTGGCCGGTCGGGGTCTGCGACGCTGGGGCGCTCTTGAAGAAGACCGGAGACCTTTTCGAGCGCAGCCGTAGCGGACTGGAGCGTGTTGTAGAAGCTCGAGAGATCCATCAGCGGGTCGAAAATCCGTTGCGTATAGAGCACCAGGGACAAGAGTGCCCCGACCGCGATAACACCGTGCAGAACGTTGTACCCTCCAACGACCAGGACTACCGCGACCGTCAGGTTGGACAGCAGCATGACTCCCGGCATGTATATGCCGAAGAGACGGACCGATCTGAGGTTCTGTTGCCGGTATCGATCCGCGAATTTCATGTAGGAACGCCGTGCACTCGGTTGGCGACGGAAGGCCATGACGGCGCGAATACCGGTCATGGTTTCCGTGAAGTTGCCGATCAGTTGGGCAGATGAGATGCGTTGGGCTCTGTACTGGACCTCGGATCTCTTTCTGAACCAGACCGTCAGCGCGATCATCGGTATCAGCGCGATTCCGATCACGACAGCGGAGTGCCAGTCGAGGGCGATCACGATGACGGCCATCATGACCATCGACAACAACGAGGAGGCGATCTGCGAGAGCCCCGAATCCAGGAATTCACGCATCGTCTCCAAATCGGAGGTGAGGCGGGAAATCACGCGGCCCGAGGTGTACTTCTCGTGGAAATCCAGACTGAGCCGTTGGACGTGCGCAAAGGTTCTACGCCGAATCCGGTACAGGATCGATTGAGAAATTTTGGCGGTGATCGTCTCGTTCAGGTAGACCGTCAGGGCAGATATCACCGCCGAGACGATATATGCGACGACTATCGCAATCAGCGCCGCCGGATGGCCTTGCTTCAATTGAGGCAATCCGATGTCGATGCCCCAGCCGGTCAGCGCGGGACCCAATGCGCCTAATCCCTCGGACACGATGACCAGGGCCAACGTCCCCACAGCAGGCCAGAGAACCGGCTTGACGAGGGAGGCCAGCAAGCGGAAGGACCGTTTGCGAACGGCCTTGCTCTCGCTCTTGGTCAGATCGATTTTGTCCTCATTGCGGACACCTACGCCTTCGGCGCGTCGTTCACTCACGGTAGCCCTCCTCGAGGGTGTTTTCTGCCGTCATGATGTGTCGGTACTCGGCCCGCGACATGAGCTCTCGGTGGGTCCCGTAAGCGATGATCTTGCCCTCGTCCAAGAGCGCGACCCTGTCCGCCAATGCCACGGTGGATGGGCGGTGCGCCGTGAGAAGTGTGGTCGTATTCGTCAGTGTCTCGCGCAGTCGTCTGACGACGGTCTCCTCGGTTTTGGTGTCCAGGGCCGACAACGGGTCGTCCAACAGCAGGATCCTCGGGTGGGCCGCGATCGCCCGTGCCAGGGCGATGCGCTGACGTTGTCCGCCGGAGAGGCTCAGACCTTCTTCCCCGATCTGGGTCTCGACGCCGTTCGGAAGAGTCAGTGCAAATGCGGCGTCCGCGACGTGGAGCGCTTCGGACAGGATTTTCTGACGTTTGGTTCGACGGGCGTCGTCGAGGTCTTCCCAATCGATGGGCTCCTGGCCACGGCCCACAGGCTCAGGCAGGCCGAAGAGGACGTTCTCTCGAATGCTCGTCGAGAACAACGTGGGTTCTTCGAAAGCGATGGCGATTTGTGAACGGAGCTCGTCGAGAGCCCAATCCGCCGTGTCCTTGCCGTCCACCAGTATTCGTCCTGTCGAGGGGGAGTAGAGACGATCCACGAGGGACAGAATCGTGGACTTTCCTGAGCCGGTGGTTCCGACCAGAGCGACGGTTTCTCCAGGGCATACGTCGAAGGAGACATCTTCGAGGACCATTGTTGCCCTCTCCGATGCCCGGATGTCGTTCGTCGTACCTGCCCCCGACGTGTCGAACGCGCTGCGGCTCCCTCCGGAGTCTTTCGGGTAGGCGAAGCTCACTCCGTCGAACGCCAAGGATGCGGCCGGCGGAGGCATCGCATCCAGGTCGTCAGGATCCCAGCCCGCAGCCGGATGAGTGACGCCGAGGACCGGAACTGACTCTTCATCCGGCTGGGTCATGACCTGCCGGTGTCGCTCCGCCGCAACATGGGAGGCCTCATAGAGATTGATGATCATGCCTGCGCTGCGCAGCCGGCCGGTCACGATGACCGCCGTCCCGAGGAAAGCCACCGCGTCACCGACGCTCAGCAGGCCGTTCATGTAGATCCAGCCCGCGACGAGCAGGGATATTGCCATCATGATTTCGGGAACGAGCCATGTCCGAGCCGAGAGGGACGCCATTGCTCTGGTTCGGGAGATCTCAGTGAGCCGCAGTTCCTGTGCCTGATCGGAGAATTCCTTCAGGGAATGCTCGCCTCTTCCATGTGCCTTGAGCACCCGGATGCCGTGCACGGATTCCTCGACGGACGTCGCGAGATCCCCTGCCCGTTGCTGGACTTCCCGAGTCAGTGCGCGGACACGTTTCATGGACCGAGCGATGATCACGAGCACAGGAAGGACGCAAAGCAGGTAGATGAGCGCGAGCGGCCAGGCATCGAACGCCATGAGCCCAACGCCGACGACGACGGTGACGACGATCAACGTCAAATTGGGGATTCCGAAGCTGAACCAGCGACGAATGAGCCCGAGATCCGACGTAGACCGGGAGAGCAGCTGGCCGGAAGACCACTGATCGTGAAAAGAGACTGGGAGGCGGGCAAGTTTCTCGAAGAGCGCCTCGCGCATGCGCATCTCCATGTGGAGTGCTTGGTCCATGATGAGGTAGCGACGCAGCCAGATGAACACGACTTGCAAGAAGCCTAGGGCGGCCACGAGCGCCCCACCGCCCCACACCGAGGCCGCCCCGGAGCTGGGGCTCTGGATCGACTCGACCACGAAGCGGAGCGCTTGAGGAATCGCCAGCCCCATCAAAGTCGCCGCCACGGCAGAAATGATGCCCAAGACGAGCTTGGTGCGAATAGGTGCGATGTACCCGGACAACAACTGCTGGGCTCCCGGGGTCTGACTGCGCTGCACGAAGCAAACGATACTCTTCGTTTTTGCCGGTTAGACCTGGGTTCGCCTCGGGGGAACCCGGAGTCGAGGGGGCAGTCGCTAGGCGGGTCGGGCGGTCAGATGAAGCAGCACCGCCTCCGGAGGGCAGAACAACCGGACGGCCGCGTATCTCGAGGTGCCGAGACCCGCCGTCACCTCGAGGGGGACGCCCTCATCGTAAGAGATTCCTTTGGCCCGTGAAGGATCGAGATCACAGTTGGAGACGATGGCACGCCCCCCTGGAAGACAGATTTGGCCCCCATGGGTGTGGCCAGCCATCATGAGCTCCGCGCCGTCATCGACAAAACGCCGAATCGTGCGCATATAAGGGGCGTGCATCACCCCAATGCGTAACGAGGGTTCCTCGCGTGCTCCATCAGGGGGAGGGAATCCCGGATGACTGTCGTAACCCAAATGGGGGTCGTCGACGCCGGAGAAATCCAGGCGAATCCCCTGGACGCGAAGACTGCGGGCACGGTTGATCAGACCTACCCAGCCGTGGTCGTCAAAGGCCTGGTGCATCTGCGCAAAAGGCAAGACGTCTGGAGCACGCTCATCCCTCTTTTCATCCCCCGTGTGCTTCCACAGGTAACGGGCCGGATTCTTGAGCATGGGAGCGAAATAGCAGTTGGAACCGGGCACGTAGACTCCCGGGAACTCCAACAGCGGATCCAGTGCGGTCAACAACGGTGCCAGTCCGTCGAGATGGCTGAGATTGTCTCCCGTATTGATGACCAAGTCGGGATTCAGGTCGGCCAGCGAGTGCATGAACTCGGTCTTGCGCCGCTGTCCCGGAATCATATGCATATCCGATATATGCAGAACCCGGAGGGAAGGGGCACCGGCAGGGAGTACCTGCAAGGTTTCCTCCCTGACGTGGAATCGGTTCAATTCGACACAATGACCGTACGCAACGACGGCGGCCCCCGACGCAACCCCGATTCCCGCGCTCCTGAAAGCCGCGGTGAGGATCGAAGCTGTGCCGGAGGCCGCCGAATGGTGAAATCGGTTCACCGTTGGCTACTCCGCCTTCTGTGACTTGATCTCGTCACTCTGGACCTGGTCCGAAGGATTGGTGAAGGGATCCGTGTTGTAGTCGCGGGATACAGCCTTCATGTAGTCCTGCCACTGCCGACCCGCGTACGTCGCACCGTCCACGTAATCCTTGGTCTGACCGCCGATCCGAAGCCCGTTGAGGGAACGTGAACCGAGGTCCACGTTGCCCACCCACGATGCCGTAGCAACGCCGCGGGTGTAACCTACGGTCCAGGTTTGCGTGGAATCGTCCGTGGTACCCGTCTTGGCTGCCGAAGCGTTCTCCAACCCGATCCCTCGTTGGTAGGCAGAACCCTTGGTCAAAACGTTCTTCAAAACGAAGCTCACACCTCGGGCGACGTCAGGGTCGATGGCCTGGTTACAAGAAACCGGAGAAACGTCCATGGCCTGGCCCTTGCGGTCGGTAATGCTCTCAATCGAACGCGGTGAGCAGTACTTGCCTTCCGAGGCGTAGGTCGCGAAAGCATTGGCCATGGCCATAGGAGCAACATTCTCCGTACCAATGAGCGAGGCCAGGGAATCCTGGGTTTGGATTTGGTCTCCGGAGCCGTCACCCTTGACCACGCCAAGGTCCTGAGCGGTCTTGCCGATGTTGCAGAGATCCAGATAGTTGTCCATCGCGTAGAGGGCCGAGTTGATCGAGTTGTAGAGGCCCTCATTGACCGTCATGGACTTGTTGTACCCTTCCTCAGCGTTTTGGAACGACCAAGCCCCATTGGCGCCTGGGTTCTCCACCGATCCGCCGGGTTTGCAGCTGGCTCTCCATTTGGTTCCCGCTGGATAGCTCAACTTGGAAGCATCGATCGTCGAGTTCACGCCGTTGCCTTCCTTGATCCACTCGGTCAGGGAGAAGGCCTTGAAAGTCGAACCGGGCTGGAACCCTGGTGTGCCGCCCATGGCAGAGTCCACGTTGTAGTTGTACACCGTGTTCCCGACTCCCTCGCCATTGTTGTAGTTGGAGTTCTGGGCCATCGAAAGGATGTTCCCCGTACCCGGCTGGACCGAGACGAGCGAGGTGCTCACAGAATCCGGGTTGTCGTCCGTGGGCTGGGTCTGGTTCACCTGGTCCTGGGCAGTCTTCTGGTCCTTGCTCTTCAAGGTCGTCTTGATGGTCAAACCACCACGCGTCAACAGTGCCCGACGTTCGTCACTGTTGTCGCCGAACCGTTTGTCCTGCAAGAACTCATTGCGGACGTAATCACAGAAGTACGGGGCGTCGGTTGCGGCTTCACAGCCCGACTCCGTGGTGTGAATGTCCAAGTCCAGCGGAGCGTCCTTGGCCTGATCGTATTGGTCCTGCGAAATCTTTCCGTGCTGGAGCATAGTGTGCAGCACGGTATTGCGCCGATCCGTGGCGGCCTTGGGATTGGCTTGAGGATCGTAATAGGCAGGGGACTGAACCATTCCGGCCAACAATGCTGATTGCTGGACGTTGAGATCCTTCGCATCGATGCCCCAGTAATACTTCGCGGCGGCCTGGACGCCGTAATTGCTTCCGCCGTAATTGACCAGGTTCAAATAGCCGTTGAGGATCTCGTCCTTCGACTTGTTCTGCTCCATCGAGATGGAGAGCTTCATTTCCTTGATCTTGTCCAGCATGCCCTTATTGGCGCCCATGGTTGTGGTGGCGTCCTCACCGCTCTGGGTCGCCTGATCAATCAGCAGGTTATTCACGTATTGCTGGGTGATCGTAGAAGCGCCCTGGCGCGAGCCAGGGTGGACGACGTTATTCAACAGGGCACGTCCGATACCGAATGCGTCCACACCTCCATGGTCATAGAAGCTGTCATCCTCGATGGACAGCTGGGCGTTGACCATGTTGTCGGAGATCTGGTCCAGCGGGACTTCGCTGCGATTCTCTGAATAGAACGTCGCGATCTTCTGCCCGTCACTCGTCAGAATCGTCGACGGTTTAGACAGTGGGCCTGCGGAGAGGTCATCAGGGAGTCCTTTGAACCAGTTGATTGAGGCGCTCGCGGTCAAACCGGCTGTGGCCGCCGGCGGAATCAGGAGGCCAGCGGTTACGAACCCCGCAACAATACTGAGGGCAAGGAACTGAATGAAGTCGCTCGGAGTTCGTCGGTCACGCTGCCGAGCGGATTTCTTGGGTGAAGCCATTCCAACAGCATACAAGTCGATATAGGAAAACGTGCGCCTCTGGGCCCCTCTGGGGACAAATCACTCCGTGTCCAAGACTGCGCTGAATGAGCGCTGGGAGAGCACCCAAAGTCTACTTTGTGCTGGGCTGGGCAATCTGCCTTTCAGGGCGCCGAAGCTCAGGAATAGCGCGGCGTTGCGGGGGTGGATAGGCTGGGACCATGACTCAATGGGAATACGCGACAGTGCCGCTCATGATCCACGCAACCAAACAGATCCTCGACAACTGGGGCCAGGACGGGTGGGAGCTCGTTACGGTCCTCCCGGGGGCTGCGCCGGCAGGCGATGCGCCGTCGGGCAACATGGTCGCGCCGACCCAGGCGAACCCCATCGCCTACTTCAAGCGCCCCAAGGAGGGTTAAGACCATGGCCATGTCGAAGGTTGAGGAGCGATTGGCGGCCGAAGGGCTTGTGGTTCCGGACGTTGCCGTCCCCGTAGCGTCCTATGTGCCCGCCGTGGTGTCGGGGAACTACGTCTACACTTCCGGTCAGATCCCGGTCCAGAACGGTGACTTCGCGTTCAAAGGCAAGGTCTCCGACGGCGGCGAGCCGGGAACGGTCAGCCTTGAAGACGCTCAGGCCCAAGCTCGAGTGTGCGCGCTCAACACCTTGGCCGCCGTGAAGTCTGTGATCGGTGATCTCGACCGAGTGCGCCGAATCGTCAAGGTCACGGGTTTCGTCAGTTCCGTTCCGGAATTCACGGGTCAGGCTCAGGTTCTCAATGGCGCGTCGGAGTTGTATGGTAAGGCCTTCGAGGAAGCCGGGGTTCACGCCCGGTCAGCTGTCGGCGTCGCCGTCCTTCCTCTCGACGTACCCGTTGAAGTGGAACTCATCGTTGAATTTGCCTAACCCTCTCGCACTGCCCGTCAACCGGGTAACCGCGAAAACCGGCCCAGCATCCTGCCCTCGGCCCGCCGGTGACTATTATTTTCCGCTGACTTCGCGTGAGGCCACCGCCGCACGAGCGTGGATGGCGGAAGAAGATAGGTCTGCTTGCTGCCAGGCGAAAACGGCTGCGTCGGTCGTCTATATCCGCGAGGGAAAAGACGGGCTTGAGACGTTTCTCACCTACAGGACGACACCGGCGTCCCCTCTGGGTCGTGTCTGTTTTCCCGGCGGTGCAGTGGAACCGGAGGACCACGATCCCGTGGGGTGGTACGGGCCTACACCCGCGCAGTGGGCACAGAAACTGGGGCACGACGACGTCGTCGAGGCCAGGAGTGCGGTCGTTACGGCTATTCGCGAAAGCTTCGAGGAAGTCGGTGTCCTGCTTGCCGGGCCGAATGAGCAAGACACCGTCGAATACACGGAAGCCAGCGAAACGATGGCCTCGCGGGAAGATATTGCCGGGCACGAGCTGGGCTTCATCGCTTATCTCAAGCGCGGGGGACTCAAAGTCCGGACGGATCTCCTGAAGCCCCTCGGCCGGTGGCAGACGCCTGACTTCTCCCATCGGCGATTCGACACGCATTTCTTTGCCTCCGTCGTTCCCGTGGGTCAACGCCCGAAACTTCTGGCGTCGAAAGGTGTTTGGGGACGTTGGGTTCCCGCACGCGAATTGGTCGCGGACAGAACGTCGACGGTTCTGGGGGACGAGATCGACCTGGAGGACACCCGCGGGAAATCACTTGAAGAGTTGATGACGCCGGGGACCCTGTGCGTTCTCGAATCCGTCGCGACCTGTCAAACGACTATTGCTTTTCTGACGAAGAAACGTCAGGTCCACGTCAAGAAACCGGCACTCGTCGAAAAGGGCGGCCAGCTCATGTTGGCCTTCACCCCGCCGCGAGAGGCCGTCAAGACCAGGGCAAAGGGCTCGTAGACTGCATGTGCGCATAAAAAAGGGGCCGGGTGCACATGCCCGGCCCCTTTCAGCACCACAGTACGCAAGCACGTTCCGTGGAACGTCTAGCGGCTCCGCTGACGCAGGCGCTGGAGGTCGAGGATGACGACGGCGCGGGCTTCGAGCCGGATCCAACCGCGCTGCACGAATTCGGCCAAGGCCTTGTTGACGGTCTCGCGGGAAGCCCCGACGAGCTGTGCGAGCTCTTCCTGCGTGAGCTCGTGAGCGACCAGGATGCCGTCAGTTGCCGGACGACCGAATCGATCGGCGAGGTCCAGGAGCGCCTTGGAGACGCGGCCGGGGACGTCTGAGAAGACCAGATCGGCAAGGTTCTCGTTGGTGCGGCGGAGACGACGGGCGAGAGCCTGCAGGACCTGGCCCGAGATGGACGGGCTGCGGTCCATGGCCTTCTTGAGGCTGGAGTGCTTGACGCCGGCCAAGCGGGACTCGGAGACCGCGGTTGCCGAGGTCGAGCGAGGGCCCGGATCGAACAGAGCCATCTCGCCGAAAATCTCGCCCGGACCCATGATCGCTACGAGGTTTTCGCGGCCGTCGGAGGCCGTGCGACCCAATTTGATCTTGCCGGAGACGACGAAGTAGAGCTGGTCGCCCGGATCGCCCTCGTAGAACAACGTCGCACCGCGGGACAAGTCCACCTCGGTCAATTCCTCGGTTAGCGCGGCGAAAGCTTCATCATCCAGTGTTGCGAAAAGGGGCGCCCTGCGCAGAACCTCGATATCCATAATTCTCCTCATTGATCCGGGTCTTTAATGCCCGCCGCACGCGTCCACTCCATCTCGTATGGTCAATCGGGATGGGCGCGACGTCGGCTACTCGTGTGACAAATTCAACGTATCCAAAATCCACTGTATAAGTTGTGTGTCGAATCCGCCACAGACGAGCCCACATCCTCGCATAAAGGTTGCTGAACGTCGAATTGGCTTAGGTTCTTTCCAGGAGCGGCGACTAACATTGTGAGCCACCCCGACCGCTGTGATCCTCGGGGTGTGACCGCGACGATTGGTGATCATGCTGACCGACCTCACGATTCTGGACTGGATCCTCATCCTGATCCTGCTGGCCTACTTCATCGCGGGTTATTCACGCGGCTTCTTCATGACGTTGGGGTCCGTGATCGGATTCGTCTTCGGCGCAGTTGCAGCTTTCTACGTGACTCCGTTGCTGGTGGGGCACGTCCACGGAGGTTGGAGAATCGTCGTCGCGATCGCCAGCATCGGCTTGCTGATCCTCATCGGGCAGGCATTGGGGCTGGCCATCGGCCGTCCGCTGCGGAGGCTCACCGAGAAAACGGGCCTCGGCATCATCGATCGAATCGGCGGTGCCTTCCTCAACGTTCTGACATGCGCGCTGGTGATTGTTGTACTCAGCTTCTCCGCAGCCCAACTGGGAGTCTCGGCGATCACCACGACGATCGGAAATTCCAAGGTGGTCTCCGGACTGGAATCCGCGACACCCACACCAGTTCAGCAGGCTATCGCGCAGGCAAGAGCCGCCGTTCTGCAACAGTCGGGGATACCTCGTCTCGACGAGCAGCTCTTCCCGCAACAGGCCGCCCCTTCAGAAACGCCTGATTCCGATTCTTTGCGCAGTGCATCGGATTCGGTCCTCAAAATCAATGGAACCGCCGAGGCTTGCGCGCAGAACCAGTCCGGCTCAGGTTTTGTGGCCGCCCCGAACAAAGTCGTGACTAACGCACACGTTGTCGCCGGCGTGAACAACCCCTTGGTTCAGACCCGCCAGGGGCAGAGCTTCGAAGGCAAGACCGTCTACTACGATGCTTCGACGGACCTGGCAGTTCTCGACGTTCCCGGCCTCGAAGCTTCCCCGCTGAAAGCCGGAGACAACGGGCAGGCCGGGGAACTGGCGAATTTCATGGGATACCCCTTGGGTGGGCCTTTTACGTCGCGCTCCGCCTCGATCCAGGGCCTGGGTTACAACGCCACGACGGGCGAAGACGGGTCGACCAGCAAGCCCCGTGAGATTTACCAACTGGCCGCCAACGTCGAGCAGGGCAACTCGGGCGGGCCCCTTCTGAACAGTCAGGGCCAAGTCATCGGAGTCATCTTTGCCAAGGCCACGCAGGGCGAAACCGGTTATGCGCTGTCCATGACGGAACTCGCTCCGGTCCTGGACAGTATTGATTCCCTGACCGAACCGGTCCCGACGGGGCAGTGCACGACCGGCTGATTCAGAGCAGGGCGGTTGCGGGGCAAGCAGACTACGAGGCTAACGCTGTGCCAGATACTCCAACGCCATGATGTATCCGAAGGCGCCGGCCCCAGCGATCACGGTCTCGGCCTGTAACGAGACGAAGGAGCGGTGGCGGAATTCCTCTCGTCGGTGAACGTTCGAAAGGTGCACCTCGACGACCGGGAGCTCCGCGGCTTCCAAGGCATCATGAATCGCGACGGAGTAATGCGTGAATGCGGCCGGGTTGATGATAATGCTGGCCGCCTCGGAACGCGCCCGCTGGATCTCGTCGACCAGAGTGCCCTCGTGGTTTGACTGCATGAATTCGATCCCGAGGCCCAGCTCCTGCGCTCGCTGTCGAACGGTGGACTCGATATCCGAAAGCGTCGTGGATCCATAGATCTCCGGTTTGCGTACGCCAAGGAGATTCAGGTTGGGGCCATTGAGCACGAAGATCGGTTTGTTCATGCCGTCATTCTTTCACGTTGTCACACAGCCAGGCGGCCGTGCCTCGTTATAACGAGGTACGGCCGCCTGGCACCGGAGCTGTTCTCCTCTATTTGCTGAGCGTCTGGGTGATCTGGTCCATGACCGTCTGATCGGCGAGCGTCGAGACGTCTCCGACCGGGCGGTCTTCTGCCACGTCCTTCAGAAGGCGGCGCATGATCTTGCCCGAACGGGTCTTCGGCAGCTCGGGAACAATCAGAACCTTTTTCGGCTTGGCGATAGGGGAAATCTCTTCGCCGACGTGAGCGCGGATCTCCGCTGCAAGCTCTTCGGTATCGCGGCCCTCCGCGGCGGCTTCGTCCGAGAGAATAACAAAGGCGATCACGGCTTGTCCGGTCGTCTCGTCGGTGGCTCCGACCACTGCTGCCTCGGCAACAGAATGATGAGAAACAAGTGCCGACTCGATCTCCGGTGTCGAAAGTCGATGACCGGAAACGTTCATGACATCGTCCACACGGCCAAGAACCCAGATGTCGCCGTCTTCGTCACGTTTGGCGCCGTCACCGGCGAAGTAGGTTTTTTCGTCGAAGCGTGACCAGTACGTGTCGACGAACCGCTGGTCGTCGCCCCAAATGGTCCGCAACATCGACGGCCAGGGTTCGGTCAGGACGAGCAGACCCGACCTGCCGTTCTCGAGCTTCTGCCCGGATTCGTCCACAACTTCGGCGCTTACGCCTGGCAACGGCCGCTGAGCCGAACCGGGCTTGGCTTCCGTGATGCCGGGAAGCTGAGAGATCATGATGCCTCCCGTCTCGGTCTGCCACCAGGTGTCGACGATGGGGCAACGTTCCTTGCCGATCACGCGATGGAACCACAGCCAGGCCTCGGGGTTGATAGCCTCGCCGACGGTTCCGAGGAGTCGCAATGAATCGAGCTTGTACTGTTCCGGAATTTCCTCGCCCCACTTCATCATGGTCCGGATCGCCGTGGGGGAGGTGTACATGATCGTGACCCCATACTTGTCGACAATTTCCCAGAAACGTCCACGGTGCGGAGAATTCGGGGTTCCTTCGTAAATGACCTGGGTCGAGCCGTTGAGCAGAGGCCCATAGGTGATGTAGGTGTGCCCGGTGACCCACCCGACGTCGGCGGTGCACCAGTAGACATCAGTCTCGGGCTTGATGTCGAATACGTTGTAATGCGTGTACGCGGCATGGGCCAAATATCCGCCTGTGGTGTGCAGAATTCCCTTGGGCTTGCCGGTCGTGCCGGAGGTGTAGAGGATGAAGAGCGGATCCTCGGCGTTATTCGGCACCGGCTGGTGTTCTGCGGAGGCCTTCTCCACCGTCTCGTGCCACCAGACGTCACGTCCTTCGGACCAATCGACGTCCTCGCTGTTGCGCTTGACCACGAGGACATGCTCTACGCTGCCTCCGCCCTTCGCCAGGGCCTTGTCCACGGTGGATTTAAGCTGTGTCGGCTGGCCCCGGCGGAAGGACCCGTCCGCGGTGACCACGAGTTTCGCTTCACCGTCCTCAACACGCGAGCGAATGGCGTCGGCCGAGAACCCTCCGAAGATCACCGAATGTACCGCGCCGATGCGTGCGCACGCGAGCATTGTGATGACGGCCTCCGGAATCATCGGGAGGTAAACGGCGACGCGGTCCCCTTTCTCTATCCCGAGTTCCTGGAACGCGTTGGCCGCCCGCGAGACCTCGTCCTTGAGATCTTGGTAAGTGTAGGTGCGGCTGTCGCCCGGCTCGCCTTCGAAATAAATCGCCACCCGGTCCCCGTTACCGGCCTCGACGTGCCGGTCGACTGCGTTATATGCGGCGTTGAGCTCGCCATCCCCGAACCACTTGGCGAATGGAGGATTGGACCAGTCCAGGGTCTGCGTGAATTCTTTGTCCCAGTGCAGGAATCGCTTCGCCTGCTCGGCCCAGAACTCGGTGCCTTGCGAAGAAGCCTGGTCATAGAGGTCAGCCCCAGCGTTGGCTTGTGCGGCGAAGTCCTGGTTGGGCGGAAAAGTCTGAGGAGTCTCGCTCACTTTTCTTCCTTTCTGGTCGAAGCGGTCAGGAAAACCGCGAAAGTTCCTTGCAACCACTGTAATAGAGATCTCGTGACTGGGATCACTGGAGCGACCGCGTTTCGCAGGCAGGAAAATCCCCTGGTCAGCCAGGCCTCCAGATCGTTGCCCCGCTTCGCAGCGCCTCACTGCTCTGGGTAGGCTTGACCAATATGACCACTGCACACGACCATGCCCGTCCCAGCCTTGAAATTCGACACGTACCTGAGGACAAGGCGAGGGCAGGCGCGGCTCGACGACGTAGACTCGGCAAACAGGAGACGCAGCTGGGATTGGTGCGCAGGGCACGAAAAATTAATCGGATTCTGGGGCAGACCTACCCCTACGCGGTCGCCGAATTGGATTTCGAGAACCCCTTCGAACTCGTGGTCGCGACGGTCCTGTCTGCACAAACCACGGACATCAAGGTCAACATGGTGACGCAGAAGCTGTTCGCAGCGTATCCGGATGCACAAGCGCTCGCGGCGGCCGACCATGAGGCTATCGAGGAAATCGTGCATTCATTGGGTTTCTACCGGGCCAAGGCGCGTTCGATCATCAAACTTGCGGGGCAGATCGTCGACGATTACGACGGAGAGGTCCCCGGAACCCTTGAGGAGCTCACCAAACTCGCCGGCGTAGGGCGGAAGACTGCATTCGTGGTCATGGGCAATGCTTTTGATCTTCCCGGTCTGACAGTCGACACGCACTTCGGGCGTCTGGCCCGACGACTTGGATTTACCGACCAGAAGGACCCGGCCAAGGTCGAGCACGATATTTCCGAATTGTTCGAACCGCGGGACTGGACAATGCTGTCCCACCGGTTGATCTATCACGGTCGACGGATCTGTCACTCCCGTGTGCCTGCCTGTGGAGTGTGTCCGATCGCGGACCTGTGCCCGTCCTACGGCTCGGGCGAAACCGATGAAGACGCCGCCGTGGAATTGCTCCAGTACGAATTTGCGCCCGGGCGCGAAGAACTTCATCGCCGGTTCCTGGAAGGCGCGACGCGGCGCCAACTGCGTGAGGAAGGATACAGCCTTGGCGTATGACCCTTTACGTTCGACTCAGGCATTCGCTCTCGACGCCCTCCGGCGTCTGGGTGCGCGAGGTCAGGGCATCATTATGGAGGACAGAGAACCGTGGCGAATCGGGGGCATGGATCCAGAAACCGCCAAGGACGCTGCCGTTCTCATCCTTTTCGGCGTGCTTGACGACGCACCGGCGACCTCCACCACGGGCGCCTCCGCCGGTGTTGGCGCCGACCTCGACGTCCTCATTGTGGTCCGGGCAGGTTCCCTGCGCCAACATGCGGGACAGCCTGCCTTCCCCGGGGGAAAAGTCGACCCGGAAGACCATCGAGCAGAGGACTCGTTCGTTGAAGCGGCGTTGCGGGAAGCCGTCGAGGAGACAGGGCTGGACCGTGACGGGGTCGAGGTTTTGGGGAAACTGGCTCCGGTACCGTTGCCCGTCAGTAATTTCATGGTTACGCCGGTGCTGGGCTGGTGGAAGGAACCGTCTCGTGTTGCGGTAGTGGACAATGCGGAGTCTTCACAGGTTTTCCGTGTGCCAGTGCGCGACTTGATCGATCCGCAGAATCGGCATTACGCCACCGTGACCCGGGGTCCGAAAACATACAGGTCACCGGCCTTTGACATAGTCCAGGCCTCGCGGCCCGTCACGATCTGGGGGTTCACCGGAGTGGTTCTGGATCGCGTTCTTCACGAACTCGGCTGGGACCAGGATTGGGACCGAACCCGAATGGTGCCGGCGCCCATGTGACAGCTGCGGTGTCGATGGCGGACCCAAGAGCCTGCAATGCCGGAAGAGTCGACCGGCCTGGGTCATTTCGCGTCCGCATAGGAACCGACGGTCGCGACCGTGAGAGGGAAATCGACCGGAGCATTGCCGAACAACAACCTGCCGGCCGCGCCCGCGGCCTCGGTGACGATTTGTGCCACGCTGTCGGCCTCGGAGGCCGGGCCGTGGAGGACTACTTCGTCGTGAACGAAAAAGACCAGCGAGGTTCGCAGCGGCGAGCCTCCTTCTCCTCCGGACCGCAACCGTCGTCGGATTTCACCCATCCAGCACATGGCCCACTCGGCCGCAGTCCCCTGAACGACGAAGTTACGTGTGAATCGGCCCTGCGACCGCGACATGGCTCGGGAACGCGATTCCGAAGATGCGGTACTGACGTCTCGGACGGCGTCGAACCACCGTTGGTCCGGCAGCGGAGAAGTACGACCGAGCCACGTGGTTACTTGACCGCCCCGTTCGCCCACAGCGGCGGCTGCCTCGACAAGGTCGATTGCTTCGGGGAACAAGCGCTTGAGATGGGGGACGAGCGCGCCGGCTTCCCCGGAGGTGGCTCCGTACATCGCGCCCAGAAGGGCTACCTTG
Source organism: Rothia uropygialis (assembly GCF_004137765.1). Lineage (GTDB taxonomy): Bacteria > Actinomycetota > Actinomycetes > Actinomycetales > Micrococcaceae > Rothia. The sequence goes on from NZ_NOIS01000001.1 coordinate 243,746, forward strand.
GCCGCTGGCCTGTCCTTGAGGGCCGAACCTGTCCTACGACCGATTTCTGTGATTCCTACATACAGGTCCTTACCTTGTCCTGCGACGGCCAGAGCGCCATCACCCGACATGGCCGCAAGGATACGAGGTTCGACCTGGGACGCATCCGCAACGGTTAGAACGTGATCGGGATCAGCCCGGACGGCATCTCTGACTGTCTGCGGAATTTGCATGGCCCCGCCGCCGTGTGCGGCCCAGCGACCAGTGACGACGCCTCCTACCACGTAGGCTGCATGGAATCTGCCGTCCTGAACCCATTCATCCAGCCAATGCCAACCGTTTGCGGTCCAGAGCCGGTACAGCTGTTTGTATTTGAGTAGCGGGGCAATGAGTTCTTTGCGGGATTCCGCACGTGTTCCACCGTGCTCCGCCCAAGCCACGAGATCCCATTTCCGGGTTGAGGCCACCTCGACCCCCGCCGAATTGAGCGCGCGCAGGAGCTCTTGGGGCGAATCAGGATTGAGATGGCTCGACCCGAGCATTATTCCTATGCTTTCTGCGAGCTCCTGCATCCGGGCCGGACGCTTGCCCTCCGGTGGCATCGGTCCCAGACGGTCGTCCAGGATTTGCCGGTGTATCTCGGCGTTCCACGGTAAGCCTTCCTGATACATCTCCGCGGCAATCAGAGAACCTTGTGATTCTGCTGCGAGCAGGAGCCGAAGGCGCCGTCGCTCCGGCGCTTCCTCGACTGCTCGATATTGTGCCTGGAACTCCGCGAGGAGATCGTCAACGGTGGCTTCTTGCGGGGTGTGGGAAGGAGAAGGCGCGTCAAAGAGCGAGATCTGATGCGGGTCGACGCGAGGGACCGGCAAGCGGTCGGTAGGTAGGGGACCGGAGTCCTTGCTGATATCGACGACCGGAGCGTAGTCAATGCCGTTACTGGGCAGAGTCGCGGCATTGCTCAAGATCTCTTGGCCCAACGCCAGATCCCAGCACCTCGACACCGAGACACCGGCCCGGAGCAAAGCCGGATACACGGCAGCAGTGGAAGACCAGACCCATCGCATTCGTTCCGGGCGGTGAGAGTTTTGAAGAACCGCTCGGACGAATTGTGGCAATTGTTCCCGTCCGAAGCGTCGAGTAGAACCGCTTTTTCCGTCTTCGACCGTGATGGCGCGCCAGGTGGCTGCGTCCGTATCCGGAGCAGTACTGGGGTCTTCGGGGCCAATCACGATGAGCATGTCAACTATTATCCCGCTCTCCACGAGGCGTAGGTTTAAGCCTGTGGATGCCGCGAGAAATAGTTCCAATGGTTCGATACACCCCATGGTTTATGGTCGGACCGTAGACCGTATGACGCGTTGCGTGCACTATCACCAGCCAGAAGACATCATCGCGATTCGTTTCAAGTGCTGCGATCGGTATTACCCATGCCATCTCTGCCACGCGGAGGCCGAATCCCACGAAGCCAGTCAGTGGAGTGTCGACGAGCGTCAGACGGCAGCGATTCTGTGCGGGGCTTGCAACGCCGAATTGACGATTCACAATTACATGTTTGCGAGTCGCTGTACTCGGTGTGATTCGAATTTCAACGAACGCTGTGCCTTGCACTATCACTTGTATTTCGAGGTCGAGTAGCTGGACATCCAGGGGAGCGTTGCTGCGCGGCTCAACCCGTCCACAGCACAGTAATTGGCGGAGGCTCTGCGGCCAGAACCCACAACGAGGGTTTTTACCAGCTATTTGGTGGAGGCGGCGCATCTGAACTGCGCCAGGATGTCGTCATGGACAGCAAAAACCACCGATCTGATTGCCCTACTTCCATCCAGGACTCGGAAGCCTTTGTTCACGAACTGGTCAATCGGGCTCCAGACAAAGGCCCTTCGAATGGCGTAACTCGCACACTTGTCGCTTGGGGGGATCGTCGGATCTTCATGCGTATTACCGAGGACGTGGCCCGAGCGGCAGACATAAGTCTCCGCCGAGTGGGCCCGAGCGAGAACCCGCTGGTCGGACCGCTGGATGCGATGGTCATGGAAGCGGAACAAGCGTTGAGATTCTCTGGACGCTCCGAAAGAGACCTCTCCTCGTCTCCAGGGCCGCAAGGTCCCGTGGTTGTGGCCGGCTTTGATAGGGGAGAAGATCCGTGGGACGCCGCCCGAAAAATCGCTCGTTTTTGGCGTCAGCCAGATGTTGTGATGCTTCCGCAAGGGAGAGCTTGGCTCGCTGATCGGCTCGCGAGCGCCCAACGCACTGATCGTCAGTACCCGACGATCGGCCTCCTCGGGACGTGCGGCGGCATCGGAACCTCGACCACCTCGCTGTGGATCGGCTCGCGTTTGTTGGAAGACGGCGATTCGCCGATCATTGTCGACGCAGTGCCCGGGAGCACGGCGCTTGAGGCTTGTGTAACGCCGGATCCTCTCCGCGGATTGAGATGGCAGGACCTCCGGAGGCTTCCGAAACGTCCCGACCCTGCTGGAATTGTGGCAACCGTTCCCAGCCCGCATGGGTTACCGATTCTTTCGGGTGATCCTGACGGGCCGGACGAGGGCGGCGTTTCCGACGCGGAGCTGTGGGAGACGGTCGAGGACTTGGCTCAAGAGGCCGTCCCGGTAGTTGACCTCGGTGCCGTTCCGTTGTCCTGGTCTTACCTGGAGACGACCGCTGTTCTTCGATGCTCGGCTCTCTTGCTCCTGGTTCCCTTCACGCTTCGTGGATTGTGCCAGGCCAAAGCCGCTTGCCAGCGTTGGTCTGGTCTTGTGCCGATTGTTCCTGTCGGAACCGGCCCACGATGGTGCGACGTTTCTGACTCGGACGTGGCTCAGGCCATCGGAATGCCACTGGCCACCGCGATACCTCACGTGATCGCGGTGCACGATGCCTCTGAATCAGGCCACCTCCTCGAAATCGCTTACAAGCGCCCCTTGCGCCGGACTCTTGGAGAGATCGTGGATGCCCTCAAGGACTCGATCAAGGATTTTTCAAACGTGGCAAGGCCTGTCGTTCCCTCGACAGGCGAGCAGTTCGCGTCAATTGCCCTTCCTGCTCGACAACGTTTTGAGGGGTGTTCAGGGCGACGACCCGGCCGTGATCTTGTCCCGACCCGAGGAAGCCAAGAGTCCTACCTGCCTCGTGAGCGCTCGCCGCAGAGAAATAGGGCGTGATTTCGATGGTTGCGGCAGGGGAAAAGCTTGCCTTGTGGGAAGCGAAACGGGCCGAATTCCAAGGACTGGGGGTCTTGGAGCCTTTGCTCGAAGAACCTGGTCTGACGGACATATACGTCAACGCCCCCGATGAGATCTGGACGGATGGTGTTGATGGGCTCGAGAGGAGAGATCTGCGTTTTCCCGACGAGGAGACGGTTCGTGCACTCGCAATGAGAGTGATTTCGGCCGAGGGCCGGCGGTTGGACGCAAGCCATCCGTGTGCCGATGTGCAGTCCCCGAACGGCTACAGGATTCACGCGGTCCTACCTCCTATCGTGCCCAGCCATACGCATCTGTCGATCAGGGTCCAGCCCGCAAACCGCCCAAGTTTCGAGTCGTTGCAACGCAATGGGATGTTTACTGCCGAAACCGGGGAGCTGCTCAGGGCGCTCGTGGCCCAAAAGCGATCAATTCTGATCAGCGGGTCGACCGGAAGCGGCAAGACCACGTTCTTGAATTCTTTACTGGAATTGTGTCCGGCGGAGGAGCGGCTGATCCTCTTGGAAGATTCAGCGGAGCTCTCCCCGGCGCATCCTCATGTCATTTCGCTCCGGACCAGGCATTGCAATGCAGAAGGTCAAGGCGCGGTGTCGCTCACCGACCTCATCCGCGAGGCGTTGCGGATGGGGCCCGACCGGTTGGTCCTCGGGGAATGCCGTGGTCCTGAAATCAAAGATTTCTTTCTCGCTATGAATACGGGCCACGAAGGCGGCGGAGTAACTCTTCACGCCAATTCTGCTTCCTCTGTCCCCTCTCGGCTTCTGGCGCTCGGGGCCTTGGCCGGACTCAGCCCGGATGCGGTTGGACGCCAAGCCGCCAACGCGATCGACGTCGTCGTCCACGTGTCCCGTTCAGCGTCGAAGCGGTGGATTCGGCACATCGGAGTGCTGACGGGCCACGGCAGTGAATTGGCGATAGCAAGCGCCGTAGAGTTCGACGATCGTGGCGGGGCGAAGCACGATCGGGCCTGGTCTGAGCTGCTCACGTTGGTGGATCAGAGCGCGGAACCACGCCGGCACACGGCAGGTCATGAGACGGAGAAATCCGACACCGTGAGGCGAGACGAGTGTGGCAGATGATGAACGATTTGATGACGATTGCCTGCGCGTGTGGCCTGTATTGGATGGGACGCAAACCCCTCCGGCGAAACTCGAGGTGGGCGTGGATCTCGAGCCCAGGGAATAAGGCGAAGAGCAGAATATTCTCTCCGGTGAGTGAAATCTTTTGGCCCCGTTCGATGGAAGCGGAACTGGTGCTCTGGCCGGAGATCATCCGACAACTCGCCGCACTGCTCAGGGCCGGGGCATCGACACAGCGGGTTTGGCTGGAATTGGCAGAATCGCGGGCTGCCGGACCGGTTGGTTTCGTTGACCGGCATTCCGGTCTGGTGCAAAGAGATATAACTTCCGTTGTGGAACAGACCGCCCGGGCGGCAGGGGCAGGGATGAACCCGATGAGGGCTCTCGAGTCGGTGAAACTCGGCTCCTCCGCATCGCGGCCGATCATCGATACCCTCGTGGCTGCTTGGACGGTTTCCCAACAGACGGGAGCGTCGCTCGCAGAGGTCCTGGAGAGGATCGCCGAGGCTGTTGAGGACGATTTGGATGCCCTGGCGGCCAGGGAGTCGGCACTAGCAGGACCGCGTGCCACGGCCAGAATTCTTTCCGCATTACCCCTGGTGGGACTGGGGTTGGGTACCCTGATGGGCACCGATCCTCTTGGCATTCTCATCGGCCACATTTGGGGCCAGGCGGCCTTGGCCGCGGGGATCACCCTGGGTTTCATCGGCATGGCCTGGAGCAGACGCTTAGTCCTCATGGCCCAGGGAGAACACAGCCAGCAGTCGTTCCTGGCGCAACTCTTCGGATTTCTTGCATGGAAACCTGGAGCCCTTGCAAGATCCGCTAGAGAAATGCTGGAACCCCGAAGGCGGAATCCGTGACGATTCTGCTCGTGCTGTGTGTAGGTTGCGTACTCTATCGACTGGGCGGGGTCCGATCATCGCGATTGAACCAGGGTGCTCTCGCTTCTGCACGCCAGACAGCCCATGAGTTGAGCCCCCGGGTATGTCTCGAACTGGTCGCAACCATTCTCGACGCAGGGCTGCCGCTGACCGAAGCGGTTGGCATCGTTGCCCGGATGGAGGGGTCCCCAGCTCTCGTTTCTGCCGCTGAGCGGCTCCGGCTCGGAATCTCATGGGACAACGCGTGGAGTGCGGCCGCGACCGGGCGGGCCAAGGACACCGTATCGGTGTTCCATGAGGTTCTGGGGTTCGCGGCCCGTACCGGTGCGCCGTCGTCGGCCTTGCTCCGGGCGAGATCCGAGCAAATGCGTCGTTCGGAACATCGCGAAGCGGAGAAACTGGCCGCGGCACTCGGCGTCAGGCTCGTGCTTCCTTTGGGCCTGTGCTCATTGCCCGCATTCATCTGTTTGGGAGTAGTACCCGTATTGATTGGTCTCATACCGACTACTTGGCGATGACTAGATCTTGCGAACGGTTGGACTCCGGCGACCGACAAGCCGGCTGAGAAAGGAAAGAAAAGATGCACGACCAGTTGACCGACCAAACCGGATTCATTGAGGAGAATGCTCCGGGCAATCCGGAACGAGCACTCGCGGACACTGTTCTCGCGCCGGCGGGAGAGCCCGACGACCCGGATCTCGGCGCAACGACAGCCGAGTACGGAATCGTGATGCTTGCGGCCGTCGGCTTTGCCGGCCTCCTCGTGATGATCCTCAAGAGTGGAGAAGTCAAGGAACTCCTGCTCGGTGTGATTCGAACGGCGCTCTCTACCGGATAGGGGCCTCAGCAGGGCGCCGTGAAGCCGTTCAAAGATTTCTCGGCGCCCTCGTCGATCATGCCGTAATCAGTAAACCACGCGTCAAACGCCGCACGTGGAGGAAGGACACCGAGTGGAGAAGGGACGAAAAGACGCGGAATCATGTAGCCCGTTGCATTCGGCAGTTGGTCGCCGCCGAAAAAATGTATCGGGCTCTTGCCCACGAGCGGGTGTTTCCCTGAATCAAGACGGCGAATCCGGAACGATAACGGCAGAGTTCGCTGTGGTCATGCCGGTCGTCATCATTCTGGTTGCATTTGTCCTCGGAGCCGGAGCCGTCGGAGCACGCGCCATCAAAGTCGAAGAAGCCGCACGGATGTCGGCCAGGTCAGCCGCGCGAGGTGAATCGTGGGAAGAAACGTCACACGTGGCTCGGAGTATAGCGGGAGATGATGCTCGCATCGACATCAAGCGGTCCGGACAAGACATTGACATCAGCGTTTCAGCTCGGGCCCCCGGAATCCTCGGGACCTGGGGAAACCTCGTTCTCGCTTCGCACGCGCACGCTCAGCGGGAAACCGGTACCGAGTCGTGAGCGTCATCCGATCCGATGCGCGGCAAGACCGTGGCTGCGATGACGACCAAGGATCGGCGGCCGTTATGGGTATCGTCCTCGTCATGATGGTCATCAGTCTTCTGATGCTGGTCTCCGGGGTGAGCCACGTGGCTCTGATGAACCATCGCGCGGCCAAGTCTGCCGATCTCGCAGTCCTTGCCGCAGCCGACGCGGCTCGAGGGATCACCCCAGGGGAACCATGCGACATCGCGCATTCGTTGGCCGTTGAAAACGGGGCCAGGCTCGTTCACTGCGCGCTAGCACCGGAAAGAAGCGATGTCGTCGATGTCGAAGTCGAAGTCTCGCTGCACCCCATGCTCGCGATCCTGGGTCCGGCGCGGGGGATCTCTCGTGCCGGACCTCCTCCCTCCGAAGAAAAGGAAGCCTCTTGACCGTCACCCAAGGAGATCAGGTGCCGCCTCAGCGAGCATGCCCCGCAGCAAGGCAACGGCACCCGATTTGCTCAAGGGATTGTTCTTGTTCCCGCACTTCGGAGACTGGACGCACGAGGGGCACCCGTTCTCGCATTCGCACGAGACAATCGCTTCGAGGGTCGCCTCGAGCCAGGAGCGCGCGACGAAAAAACCATGCTCGGTGAAGCCCGCTCCACCCGGATACCCGTCGTAGACAAAGATCGTGGGCATTTCGGTATCGACGTGCAGTGCGGTGGAGAGACCTCCGATATCCCATCTGTCACAGGTTGCCACGAGCGGAAGCAGACCGATCGAAGCGTGCTCGGCCGCGTGCAAGGCCCCGGGCACGTCGGATTCGACCACGCCGGCGGTGGTCATGAGAGTCGGGGGAATGGTCCACCAGACGGCTCGTGTTACGAGCTCCTGCGCATCGAGGTCCAGAGGCTCCTCGTCGATGAGGTCATTGCTCGACAATGCTTTCCTTTGAAAAGAGACCACCTGAGTTCGGACTCGAACAAGGCCGCGGTTGAGAGTCACGGGCCCCCAACTCCTGCTGTCTTCGGTCTCGAGGACGCTCACCTCCGTGACGTCCCGGGCCTGGGTATAGAAGTTGGGGTGTGCCCGGCTGACGACGACCGCTCTTGACTCCTCGTCCAGCTCTTCGACGTGCCAGGTCTTCCCCTGATGCACATAAATGGCCCCGGGGTGTGCCTGATAGTGCGACTGGCCGGATTCCATCGTCCCGATGATTCCGCCGGTCTCGGCGTCAATGATTTGTAACCGATGACCACCGCCGCTCCGGATGTCCACCATTTCAGCGGCAGACTCGGGATGCGTCCAAAACCAACCGGTCGGGCGTCGACGGAGGTAGCCATCGCGGACCAAAGTATCGAGCACGGACTCGGTCGTCGGCCCGAACAAGCTCAACTCCTCCAGGCGCAGCGGCCTCTCGGCGGCGGCCGAACAGAGATGAGGTGCAAGAACATAAGGGTTGCTCGGGTCGAAAACCGTCGACTCGACGGTCGTGTCGAAAATATCCCGAGGGTGATGCGCCAAATAGGTATCAAGGGGGTCATCGCTTGCGACGAACACCGCGAGGGACTCCTGGCCGGCGCGGCCGGCACGGCCGATTTGTTGGAAGAACGAGGCCCGCGTTCCTGGCCAACCCGCGACCAGAACCGCATCGAGGCCGGCGACGTCGATCCCCAGCTCGAGGGCAGGAGTCGAGGCTACACCCAGCATTTCCCCCGAACGGACTTGGCGCTCGAGTTCGCGCCGCTCCTCAGGAAGATATCCCGATCGATACGCGCAGACCCTGTGGGCCACCGAGGGATCTATATCCTGAAGATAGTCCTGAGCCTGCCCGGCCATTGTTTCGGCCCCGCGCCTGGACTTGATGAATGCGATGGTCCGAATGCGTTCCGCGACCAAATCGGTGAGCATCTCAGCCGCCTCGGACAACGCCGAGCGACGACGCGGAGCGCCGTTTTCTCCAGCGCCCGTCGGACCCGCACCGTTGAACCCGCGCGTGTGCACGGGAGAGGTCGGGGAGGAAGGCGCCGGAAGTGCACTGGTTGTTTCGGGCACCCCAGACGCACTCGGGGCAAGTCCGTCGTGGGAGACCGTCTCCTCCAAAAGCGGTTCCCAGAGAAGCACCGTGACGGACCCATGCGGCGAATCATCGTGGACAAAAGAAGAGACCCTAGGTTCCTCGACTCCCAAGAGCCTTGAGAATGAGCGCTGCGGATCGGCTGAGGTCGCCGAAGCCCCGATGAAAGTCGGGGAAGAACCATGGAGTGCGCAGATACGCCTCAGCCGTCGCAAGACCATCGAGACATGAGCGCCGAACACACCACGATATCCATGAGCCTCGTCGACGATCACGTAACGCAACTGGCGGAGGAACCTCGCCCAGCGTTCGTGGTTCGGCAGAACCCCGGCGTGCAACATGTCCGGATTGCACAGCACGAAGTTCGAGTGATCGCGAATCCAGGAACGTTCGCCGAACTCCGTATCTCCGTCGTACGTGTCCGCACGCACGTGAGGAACTTCCAAGGATCGCACCGAGGCCAGCTGGTCGGCCGCGAGAGCCTTGGTCGGCGCGAGATAAAGTACCGTGGCTTCCCTCGAATGCAGACTCGAACCAGGCTCCACCCCGCCTCGGACGATCGCATCCAGCGTCGGCATCTGGTACGCCAAGGATTTTCCAGAGGCGGTCCCGGTCGCGACGATCACGTGGTCCCCTCTTCCCGTCGAGACCTGCCTTCCGGAGGATCTGCACTCCGTTGCATATTCGACGGATCGAGCCTGAGCCGAATGGGCGGCGTCGGCCGCGAGAACCTGGTGGCGGTACGGCTCTGGCACGCCGAGGCCCTGAAACGCGTCGACGACGTTCGGATGAAGCCACTCCGGCCAGGACGAAGTCACAGCATCGCGTTCGGGAAGGATGCGCGTATGGACGACCTCCGGTGGGTTATCGCCCCGGTTGAGCGCTCGGAGGAGGTGATTGGGCTGCGGCACTAGACCATTGTGACACCCTTGTCATCGCGGCGCAGATCCGCATCTCGGCTTCGTCCGCAGCCCGAATATTCAGGCGGGGAACGGGCCACAAAATCAACTGTTCGTGGCAAACTGAAGCCATGAACATGCCGATGAATATCTCAGATGAGAAGCGTCCGGATGATGGGCCCCGGGTCCGGGACCTGACCCATGATGAGAGCTGGCAGGTCCTCTCCCGGGCGCGAATCGCACGGTTCGTCACTGTCGACGAAGACGAAATTGACATCACGCCGCTGAACATCTTCGCCTCGGACGGACGGATCTACTTCAGAACCGCTCCCGGGAGCAAACTCACCAAGCTTCAGCTGAACCCGAATGTGGCCTTGGAAACGGACAAAATCGAAGGGGCGGTCGCGCACAGCGTCGTAGTGCGAGGCAGCGCGCGTCTGCTGACCGATCCGGCGGACACAGACCGGGTGGCTGCGATGCCCCTGTTCCCGTGGGTGCGCACCGAGAAGCTCGAGTTCGTGGAGATTACACCGACCAAGATCACCGGTCGCAGGTTCCGGCTGGGCGACTGAGTCCGGCGTCGGCCCATCGGGCCGAAGATCACGCTCCCGGCGGGCCGGGCATCGCCTAAAATACTTTCGTGGCTCTTTCTCGCATCGTTCTCTATTACCAGTTCACTCCCGTCGCGGACCCCGAGTCCGTCGTGCTCTGGCAACGCGCTCTCTGCGAAAAATGGGGGCTGAGAGGTCGTATTCTCGTATCCGAACACGGCATCAATGGAACCGTTGGCGGTGAGATCAACGCGGTCAAACAATATGTCCGCACCACTCGGCAGTTTTCCGGATTCCGTGACATGGAATTCAAATGGTCCGATGGTGGTGCCGAGGACTTCCCCCGGCTTTCCGTCAAAGCGCGCGAAGAGATCGTGGCGTTCGGCGCCGCGGACGAACTCAAGGTGGACAAGAACGGAGTCGTCGGGGGCGGAACCCACTTGAGCCCTGAGCAAGTCAACGAACTCGTCGAGCAGAACGGGGACGAGGTCGTCTTTTTCGACGGCCGGAACGCGTTCGAAGCCCGCATCGGGCGGTTCAAGGATGCGGTGGTTCCGGACACCCGAACCACGCACGACTTCCTGGCCGAGCTCGAATCTGGGAAATACGATGACCTCAAGGACAAGAAAGTTGTCACGTACTGCACCGGTGGGATCCGGTGCGAGATCCTCTCGGCCCTTATGAAAAATCGAGGGTTTGAGGACGTCTATCAGATCGACGGCGGAATCGTCCGCTACGGCGAGAAATTCGGCGACGCGGGGTTGTGGGAAGGGTCCCTCTACGTTTTCGATCAGAGAATGCACATCGAGTTCTCCCCGGAGGCCGTGACGATCGGCCGTTGCGAGGCCTGCGGATCGGCCTCGAACAAGTTCGAGAACTGCAGCAACCAGGAATGCCGCGAGCTTATTCTCTTGTGCCCGGACTGTGCTGCGAAGAACCTCACCTGTCCTAGTGGCTGCGCCACTGCACGCCCGAACCGGCAGACCTCCTCCGTCTAGGCGTTGACGGGATAGAGCGGGTTGTGACCCGCTGCGACCTTCTCGCTTGCGCGAACAGGCCCGGGCGGCGTCGCTCCGTTCTCGGCGTCGAATGGGCTTCCGCCGAGACGTTCCCGTCCGTGATCGGTCAGCCAACCGGCGACGTCGGGGCCTACTGGCACGATGCCCGTCGGGTTGATGTCTCGTTGCACCCCGTAGTAATGCTCCTTGATCTGCTCGAAGTCGACCGTGTCTCCGAAGCCGGGCGTTTGGAAGAGATCGCGTGCATACCCCCACAGGTTCGGCAGGGTTGAGAGCATTTGCCGGTTCGCCTTGAAATGCGAGAAATAGACGACGTCGAATCGCGCCAGGGTAGTGAACAACCTGACGTCAGCCTCGGTGATGTGATCGCCCATGAGGTAGCGCCGGGAGGAAAGACGCTCTTCGAGCCAATCCAGCGCGGCCCAGAGCCTGCGATAGGCTTTCTCGTACGCTTCTTGCGAGCCCGCGAAGCCGCAACGGTACACGCCGTTATTCACTTCCCCGAAGACGCGTTGCATGACCTCACGCATCTCCTCCTCGAGTTCTTCGGGCCACAGATCCGGAGCACCTTCGCGGTGGAACGCGGTCCACTGTTTCGAAAAATCCTCGGTGATCTGCGGGAAGTCGTTGGTGACCACTTTGCCCGACGGGACGTCCACGATAGCGGGGACCGTGATTCCCCGGGGATACCCCGGGTAGCGCGCGAAGAACGCTTGTTGGAGCCTTTCGATTCCCAGCACCGGATCCTTGCCGCCCGGGTCCAGTGTAAAAGTCCAGGAACGGGCGTCATGCGTCGGTCCGGGCATGCCGATTGACAACGCGTCTTCCAGGCCGAGAAGCCTGCGGACGATGATCGTACGGTTGGCCCACGGACACGCGCGTGCCGCAATCAGGCGATAACGCCCTGCTTCGACCGGCCAAACCCCATGGTCGCGGTCGTTGGTGCCCGCGGGCACGTCCGTTCCATCGAGAATCCGGTCCTCGATGTAGTTGGTGTCCCGGGTGAATTCTTCTCCTTGGGTGACGTAAGACCCACGAGTGGACTGGTTCGCTTGGTTCTGTTCCATAGTCCCACTATGCCCCCGGATGGTTGCTCCGTAAACCAATTCTGGACCTCGTATGCTAGAGGCGTGACTTCACCTCCGGAATTCTCTCGCGTGCCCGAAACCCCTTACAGCTACGACGGCACGGCCGTGGAATGCCTCGCTGAGGCGTTGGCCGCGGTCGATTTCTCGTACGAGGGGATCCTTTCCCTGTTGGGGGACGGGCCGTTCGAAGCAATGGTCAGGGAACAGGTGGTTCCGGCCAAGCACCGGATCCGGCAGATTCTGAGCGGAGGCGCCTGCGCGAAACCAGGCCAGCGGAGACTTGCTGGTGTCGTCGATTTCTTCATGCTGGGACGGGCCACGAGCGCCGAGGCTCTCGAGGCGTCCCTGGGCGAGGGGGCCTACGACGTACTCGATCGCCTCAATCTACTGATCCCGGAATCCGCCCCGGCAGATCAAAGCTCCTCCATGTTCCGCGCGGCCTTCGACCTTCGACCGCATTCGGCCGACGATGGAACCGACCTCTGGGTCGTCTCCGATTTGGGTGCGCACCAGACCGATGGGGTGTTGCCTCGTGACTACGTTCTGGGCGTGGGACAGGCTTCCCTCACGCTGGCTCAGTTCACGGAGCGCCGACCCGTGGACAAGGCCTTGGACCTCGGCACGGGGTGCGGAATTCAGGTGTTCCATTTGCTGGGGCACTGCCGTCACGTGACTGCGACCGATATCTCCTCACGGGCGCTGGGGATCACACGCTTCAACCTCGTCCTCAACGCACCGGCTTTGGGTATTGACCCGGATAACCTGGAGCAGCGAGTGAGCCTTCGCCTCGGAAGTCTGCTCGAGCCAGTCCAAGGGGATCGGTTCGACCTCGTCGTGTCGAACCCGCCGTTCGTCATCACGCCTCGGAGCGAGAGCGAAGGAGAGAACGACCGTTTCACCTACCGCGACGGCGGCCTGCCGGGGGATGACATCGTCTCGACCCTGGTGCGGCGGATTCCGCAGGTTCTGAACCGCGGCGGACGAGCGCAGATGCTGGGCAACTGGGAAATTCTTGAGGATGCCCACGATGAAACTGGGAAACAGCCCTGGGACCTGCGCCCGAGGCAGTGGCTGCCCGAGGGCTGCGAGGCCTGGTTCATCCAGCGCGAAGAGACCTCGCCGGAGCAGTATGCGGAGACTTGGTTGCGCGACGCGAGTCAGAATCGCGACCCGCGGGCATTCGAAGAAGCATATCTGGACTATATGCGGGACTTCTCGACAAGGGGAGTCGCCGCTATCGGGTTTGGGATGATTTGGCTTCGACGGCCGGCCGGAACGCCGTCGGTTCTACGATTCGAGAAAATAGAGCACCCTATCCAGCAACCGATCGCGCCCTTCGTAACTAGAGCCGTCGAAACCCAAGACTCTCTGGCCCCGCTGAGCGAGACCGCACTTCGTGCGAGTCACCTGGCGGTTGCCGACGACGTGACCGAGGAGAGGCATCAAAGGCCCGGTTCCGAGCATCCGGGAGTGATTCTGCTCAGGCAGGGAGCCGGGTTGCGCCGGACCGAGCTTCTCTCGACGGAGGCCGCCGGTTTCGTCTCGGCATGTGACGGCGAGTTGGCGGCCGGTCAGATCATCGACGCACTCGCGGCTTTGCTCGAATGGGACGGGCCCGACGCCTCAGCTGCCCTCTTGTCTCATGTCAGAGGAATGATCGAGGGTGGGTTCCTCGACTTCCTCGATGCAGGGTGGACCTCCGCGCCCCAGGAAAAGTGGGTTGGGTGACCAAGCCGAGAGGGAGCGCGACGGTACAGTTCGCAAACCGGTAGCGTGGTCCGGGAACCCCTGGTGGAGAGAGGCGTATCTCACCGTGTCTGTGGATACGTGACGAGCCGTCTCATTTCCTCGGCTATTGTGGGGGCGTATCCACCAGATCGGACACAAGGAGCGACGTGCCAACACAGGCCAAGGGCAAGACGACCGGTAAGAGTCTCCTCATTGTGGAGTCTCCTTCCAAGGTCAAAACCATCGGAGGTTACCTAGGGGACGCGTATATCGTCGAGTCCTCAATGGGACACATCCGGGATTTGCCCCAGCCTTCCGAGCTGCCCGCCGAGCTGAAGAAGACTCCGGTCGGCAAATTCGCCGTGGACATCGATCACGGCTTCGAGCCGTATTACGTAGTCAACCCTGACAAGAAGAAAAAGGTTACCGAGCTCAAACGGTTGCTCAAAGAGTGCGACGCTCTGTACCTCGCAACCGATGCGGACCGCGAAGGCGAGGCCATCGCCTGGCATCTCCTCGAAGTGCTCAAACCCAAGGTTCCCGTGCACAGGGTGACTTTCCCCGAGATCACTCGGGAAGCAGTCGAACGCGGATTCGAGAACGTGCGAGACATCGACGATTCTCTCGTGGACGCGCAGGAAACGAGGCGTGTGCTCGATCGCATTTATGGTTATGAACTATCGCCAGTGTTGTGGCGCAAAGTTTCCCAGGGACTGTCCGCCGGACGTGTTCAGTCCGTCGCGACCAGGCTCGTCGTCGAGCGGGAGCGGGAACGGATGAAGTTCCGTTCGGCGCAGTACTGGGATTTGGGCGGCGTTTTCGACACCAAGGCCTCCGAGAGCTTCAAGGCGAAGCTCTCATCCCTCGACGGGATGAGGGTCGCAACCGGCAAGGATTTCTCCGATTCCGGCGATTTGAAGTCGGCTGCCCGCGCCAAGGTTGCCCACCTCGATGAAAATGCGGCCCGCGGGTTGGTTTCCGCATTGGAAGGCTCGGAATTCTCGGTTTCCTCGGTTGAGACCAAACCGTATACCCGCCGCCCGGCCGCGCCGTTCACGACGTCGACCCTTCAGCAGGAAGCGGCCCGCAAGCTCCGTTTCTCTTCGCGGTCCACGATGCAGGTTGCCCAACGCCTGTACGAGAACGGGCACATCACATATATGCGTACCGACTCGGTAGCATTGTCCGATCAGGCGATCAATGCGGCGCGCAATCAGGCCACCGAACTCTACGGCTCAGAATACGTACCGTCGAAGCCGCGCCTGTACGCCTCCAAATCGAAGAACGCCCAAGAGGCGCACGAGGCCATTCGACCGGCAGGGGACTCCTTCCGCACCCCGTCGGCGGTCAAGTCCAAGCTTTCACCGGACGAGTTCAAGCTCTACGAGCTGATCTGGAAACGGACCGTCGCATCTCAGATGGAGGATGCCAAGGGACAGACGGCTTCCATCAAGCTCGAAGCGCAGACCAGCGACTCGCGCACGGTGGAATTCTCCGCCTCCGGTACGGTCATCACCTTCCGTGGCTTCATGGCCGCCTACGAGGAAGGCAAGGATGCAGCCCGAGACGCAGACGATGCGAAGGACGGCGACGACAAACGCCTGCCCAAACTGGCCGAGGGCGACGTGCTGACCGGCCGCGATATCGAGGCCAACGGACACGAGACCTCTCCTCCTCCCCGATACACAGAAGCGTCCCTGGTCAAGGCCATGGACGAGCTGGGAATCGGTCGGCCCTCGACTTATGCCGCTGTGATCTCGACGATCATGGACCGCGGTTACGTGAACAACCGCTCGGGTTCCTTGGTGCCATCGTGGACGGCGTTCTCCGTGGTGCGACTCCTCGAAGAACATTTCTCGCGTTACGTGGACTACGAATTCACGGCCGAGATGGAAGACGATCTGGACAGAATCGCCCGGGGCGAGGAACAAAGGGTCGATTGGCTCACGGGTTTCTATTTCGGCAATGACGCTGAAAGCGGTCTCAAGCCGATCGTGGAGAATCTCGGAGAGATCGACGCCCGTGCGGTGAACTCAATCGAGATCACCGACGGTGTGACCTTGCGAGTCGGCCGTTACGGTCCGTATCTGGAGACCGGCGGCACGGTCGATGAAGAGACTGGTGAAGTCACGGATCCGATCCGCGCCAATGTCCCGGCCGATCTTGCCCCGGACGAACTGACCGCTCAGAAGGCTGCCGAGCTCATCGAACAGGGCAAAGCCGACGGACGTGAGCTGGGAACAGACCCCGAGAACGGACGCACGATTTTGGCGAAGGACGGTCGGTTCGGCCCGTACGTCACCGAGGTCGTTCCTGAACTCACCGAGGAAGAGCTGGCGAATCAACCGGTCGAGTACTACAAGAACGGCAAGCCGAAGCCGCCGAAGAAACCCAAGAAGGAGAAGCCTCGGACGGCTTCGCTGCTGAAGTCCATGTCTCTTCAGACGGTCACACTCGAGGACGCGCTCAAATTGCTCTCCCTGCCGCGTGTCGTGGGCAAGGACGAGGAAGGCACGGAAATCACCGCCCAGAACGGCCGGTACGGTCCTTATCTCAAGAAGGGAACGGACTCGCGTTCGTTGAGCACGGAGGAGCAGATCTTCTCGATCACCCTCGACGAGGCGCTTGCGATATACGCGCAACCGAAGCAGCGTGGGCGCGCAGCCGCCAAGCCGCCTTTGGCCGAGTTGGGCAAGGATCCGAGCAACGACAAGCCGATCGTGATCAAGGACGGACGGTTCGGGCCGTATGTAACGGACGGGGAGACCAATGTGACGGTTCCCCGATCGGAGACCATCGAGTCCATGACACATACGCGAGCCGTCGAACTGCTCGCCGAGAAGCGAGCCAAGGGCCCGGCGAAAAAATCCACCGCCAAGAAATCGACCGCCAAGAAGTCGACGTCGAAAAAAGCTCCGGCTGCCAAGAAAACGACGGCGACCAAGAAGACTTCCGCGGCGAAGAAGTCGACGTCCTCCCGTTCAGGGTCCAAGACGGCGAAAACAGAGGAGAGCTGAGGTGAGGCTCTCGGTTCTCGACGTCGGGTCGAATACGGTTCATCTGCTCCTGCTCGATGTACGCCCGGGTTCACGTCCAGAACCGTACGCGTCCCACAAAATGCCGCTTCAGCTGGTCCAGTACTTGGATCAGAATGGCGATATCTCCGACGCAGGACGCGACGCTCTGACGAAATTCGTCACCGAGGCGCGTGATTTCGCTGCCGACCACGACGCCGAGGACCTCTTGGCGTTCGCGACATCCGCCATCCGAGAAGCCGGCAACGGTGGAGAAGTCCTGGACCATGTGAAGTCCTCGACCGGGGTCAACCTCACGGAGATTTCCGGTGACCAGGAAGCCGCGATCACTTACTTCGCGGTGCGTCGTTGGCAGGGGTGGGGTGCCGGCAGGATCCTCGACTTGGACATCGGTGGAGGGTCCTTCGAAATGGCCCTCGGCATCGATGCCTTGCCGGATGTCGCGGTGTCCACCCCGCTTGGTGCTGGTCGCTTGACTCGACAATTCATTCATCATGATTTGGCAAAACCCAAAGAGATCAAAGCGTTGCGCAAACACGTCAAGGAGACGCTCAAGCCGGCCGTGGAGACGGTTAAGAACGCCGGTTCTCCGAATATGGTCGTGGGCACATCCAAGACCTTCAGATCGCTGGCCCGTATCTGCGGCGCCGCACCCTATGCGGCCGGCCCGTACGTCAAACGCGAATTCCATCTCGAAGACCTTCGTCTGTGGACCAGGCGGATGGAAGCCATGACGCCCCGCGAACGATCCGATCTGCCTGGAGTCTCGTCCAAGCGCGCAGCCCAAATCCTGGCGGGCGGAATCGTCGCGGAGACGGCATTGGACATGTACGGGATCAACACCATGCGTTCGGTTCCCTGGGCACTGCGAGAAGGCCTGATCCTGCGACGAATGGACCGACTCAATTCCCAAGATTCGGCGGCTATGGTTGACCCGAAGTCATTGACGCCGAACAAAAAGGAGTAGGTGCCGTGGAGGAATCGGTTTCCGGTCAGGCCATGAACGGTGCGATGAAGCTGCCTCAGCGACCCGTGGCCCTGTCGACATCATCGGTCTTTCCATTGGGGGTCAAAGACACTTTCGCGATCGCCCGGGACCTGGGATACGACTCCGTGGAGATCATGATTACCGGCAATCCCTTGAGCCGTGATCCCGACGAACTCCTCGATTACGTGCAGGAATACCAATTGCCCATCTCGGCAATCCACGCGCCCACACTTTTGCTGACGCAACACGTCTGGGGCGACGCGTGGAACAAGATTCGTCTCGCCGCGAAGATGGTCAGGCGCGTTGGCGCGGACGTCATGGTGGCCCATCCGCCGTTCGTCTGGCAGAGGAGATACGCCAAGGGTTTCCCGGAGGGAGTACGTCGCATTTCGGACAGCGAGGGCGTGAAAATCGCGGTCGAAAATATGTATCCGTGGCGCTTCGCGGGACGAGAAGTTCTGATGTACGCCCCGCACTGGTCCCCTCTCGGACAGAACTACGAGTGGGTGACCTGGGACTTCTCCCACGCCGCGGCGTCTGGAACGGATTCGCTGGAAGCTATTCGAATGCTGGGTGACCGCTTGGGGCACGTGCACCTGACCGATGGATCCGGCAAATCGGTGATGGACGAACACGCCCGACCCGGCCATGGGACTCAACCTGTCGCCCAGACCCTGCATCACTTGGTCGAGACCGGCTGGGAAGGTGTAGTCGCGGTCGAGGTTTCCACGCGTAAAGCCAAAAATGCCGGTGAGCGAGACGAATGGTTGTCTGAAACCCTCGAATTCGCTCACCGGCACTTGGGGAAGTAGGGGTCCTCACCCCTGAAATCCGCTTATCACTCGCACCTATGAGGTACTGACAACGTTAAACGCCTCGGATGTGCACCGACTTGGTTGCGTCTCAAGGTCCCCTGGGAATGAAAGTCTGTGGCGCGCTTCGCTAACGTAGAGGAAGAACGAACGACCGCAACCTCACAGGAGGACCAAATGTCCGAGCCCATCATCGCCTTCTTGGGAACAGGATCCATGAACGGCTCAATCATGTCCGGGTTGCTCGCCGGTGGCACCGACCCGAAGCGGGTCCGTGCGACCACCCGTTCCGCCGAGAGCGCTCGCAAGCTCGAGGATTCTCTTCCGGAAGATCAGAGGGCAGTCGCCATCTACTCGGGTGAGGACAGCGATTCCGCCAACCTCGACGCCGTCGAGAACGCCGACGTCGTCCTGCTCGGCGTCAAGCCGAAGGGCATTCTGGATCTGGCGGCCGAAATCAAGGACGCCCTCAAAGACGAGGCCTTGGTCATCTCCGTCGCGGGAGGCATCGACCTGTCGATGCTGGAAGGCCAGTTGCGAGATGGCCAGCCGGTCATCCGCTCCATGCCGAACACCCCTTCTCGTGTGGGACGCGGTGTGATCGCCCTCGCCCCCGGCACACACTGCACCGCGGAGCAGCTCAATCTGGCCCACGAAGTTCTCAAGAACTCCGGAACCGTGATCGACGTCGAGGAAGACCAGATCGACGCGGTCACCGGCGTCTCGGGTTCCGGTCCGGCTTACGCCTTCTTCCTCGCCGAAGCGATGCAGAAGGCCGGTGAGGCGATGGGTCTCGACGCGGAAACCGCTCGACTCCTCGCCAAGGAGACGGTCTCCGGTGCCGGTGAATTGCTTCATGCCGACGATGCCGACCCCGAAGTGCTCCGCAAGGCAGTGTGCAGCCCCAACGGAACCACGGAGCGCGCCATCGATGTCTTCGCGCAGGGAGGACTGATCGAGTTGACGGAGAAGGCCGCAAAGGCCTCGGCACACCGAAACGCCGAAATGGTTGAGGAGTTCCGTCGATGACCTCTTCCGCGTTCTGATGCCCAGGCCGCCTTGGTCTCACGGGCCGGGGCGGCGTGGATCGAACGGGAAGCTAAGGGCGAGCCGCGAAGCGTTCGATCAAATCGACTTGGCCCGAGACGATCAGCACATCTCGCGATGTGACTTTGGTGCGTGCCGTCGCATACGTGAATTCCTCGCCGGGCGATTTCACGCCGACAATGGTCACCCCGTAACGGTTCCGGACATCCGATTCCTGGAGCGTGAATCCGTGGGTTTCCTTGGGTGGGTACATTTTGACGATCGCGAAATCGTCGTCGAATTCGATGTAATCCAGCAAGCGGCCGGACACGAGGTGTGCGGTACGCCGACCCGCGTCGGCTTCGGGGAAAATCACGTAGTGGGCTCCGATCCGGGAGAGGATCTTGCCGTGAGCCGGGGTGATGGCCTTGGCCCAGATTCTTTCTATACCGAGGTCCACCAGGTTCGCAGTAATGAGAACGCTCGACTCGATCGAGGTTCCTACACCCACGACGGCCGAGGTGAAGTCGCCGGCTCCGACCTGACGCAGAGCATCGATGTCCGAGGCGTCCGCCTGGATCACGTGGGTAAGAAGTCCGGACCAGCGCTGGACCATATCCGGGTCCCGCTCGATGGCCAGAACCTCTTTGTTCTGACGCCTGAGCTGCTGCGCCGTAGCGGCGCCGAAACGTCCCAGCCCGATGACCAGAACCGGGGCGTTGTGAGGTGAACGATCAGCCAATGATGGGCCTCTCTTCCGGATACTTGTACAGACGGCTGCGAGTCCTCAGCGCCAAACCCGTGGCCACGGTAATGGTTCCGAGACGGCCGATGAACATCAGGATGGACAGAACGTACAATCCCGCGGCCGGTAACTCCGAGGACAATCCTACGGACAGACCGCATGTTGCGTAGGCAGAGATGACCTCGAAGAGGATCTCGTCCAGCGGATGATCCGAGATCAGCATCAGGGCCGCCGTGCCGAGCATGACGATCGTCGCGCTCATCATGACCACCGAAATGGCAATACGCAGAACCGTATCGGGAATAGTGCGACGGAAGGCGATCACATGCTGGTCTCCTCGTGCTTCGGCGACGATCGCGATGAAAATGACGGCCATTGTGGTGATCTTGACGCCGCCTGCGGTCGAACCCGACCCGCCTCCGACGAACATCAACAGGTCGCTGAGGAGTTTGGTGATCGAGTGCGTCTGGTCCATGTCGACGAGGTTGAATCCGCCCGAACGCGTCATGACCGAGGCAAAGAACGAGTGAAGGAGGCGTTCGCCGACGCCTTCGTTGCCAATGGTGTCCCGGTTGTTCCACTCCGAAGCACCCCAGAGAATCGACCCGAAGACGACGAGCAACAGGGATCCGAAGACCGTGATGCGAGCATTGAGGTTCCAGTGTCTCAACCGCAGGCCGAACATCCTGACGACGAGGATCACGGGGAATCCGAGGGATCCGACCCAGACGCCCGCGCAGAGCGGAAGAAGAATCCACCAGTCGTTGCCGTAGGGTACGAGGCCATCTGTGTGCGGTGTGAAACCGGCGTTGTTGAACGAGGAAATACCGTAGAAGATTCCGTGCCACAGAGCCTGCTGAAGGTTTTCCCCGAGGGTCATCAGCCTCAGAGTCAGGATGGCGGCAATCGTCGCCTCGATGCTGGCCGACGTCAGGACCACGGTGCGCAGGAGAGATCCGACCTCTCCGAGCTTCCCTTGCTTGCTCGTAATGCTGAGTCCCTCTTGGGCAAATAGCTTCGTGCGCAGACCCAACTTGCGTCCCAGCGCCATCGACAGCAAAGACGTCATGGTGAGCGTGCCCAAACCGCCGATCTGAACGCCGAGAAGAATGACGAACTGCCCGAACAGGGTCCACTGGGACGAGGTCGTGAGAGTCGTCAGGCCCGTGACCGTGACTGCTGACGTCGCCGTGAACGTTGCCTGCTCCAGGGCCGGGGGATGGCCGGATGTGCTCGAGACGGGCAACATGAGCAGAAGCGAGCACAACACGATCACGAGGAAGAACAACGTGATCGAAATCCGTGCGGGCGTGGTCCCGAAGATTCGGTTGACCAGGTCTTTCACCTGATCCACGGGCCGGCGAGGCTCCGCGGTCAGGGTCGTGTCCTTGCTCAGCACGCGAACTCCTGACGACGAATGTTTGACCCTACCTAGCGTAGCGGTAGGCATGATATCTGGCCGGCTCGAGTACGTGACGTGCCTGCTCCCGTGCCACAATATCCTTGTGACGTCACTTACAAACTTTCAGGAAAGTGGGCAAGGAGCGGACCCGACGGCGATGGTGACGTGGGATCCCGCCATGATCTCGTATTTCTTCGGCGATTATCATCCCATGAACCCCTGTCGCCTCGATGCGACCGCGCGATTGGCCCAGGATCTGGGACTTTTCGACCTCCCTCATCTTCACATCGAAAAACCCGAGATCGCCGATGACGCCGCACTGTTGACTGCTCACTCGCGTGAGTATGTGGACACGGTCAAGGCAGTCAGCGCGGACCCGGCTCTCAAGGTTCCGGGGAGCGGGCTCGACGGAGAAGAAACGCCCGGGTTCTCGGGCGTCCACGAGGCCGCGGCCAGGCTCGTGGGCGGGACGCTGCGGTCGGCGTCGGCGGTGATGGCCCAAGAGGTCACGCGCGCCGTCAATTTCGGCGGCGGAATGCACCACGCGCACCGTGATCACGCGAGCGGGTTCTGCGTGTACAACGACTGTGCCGTGGGAATTCAGTACCTGCTGGACCACGGCGTCCAGCGTGTTCTCTACATCGACGTGGATGCGCACCACGGGGACGGGACCCAGAGCATCTTTTGGGACGACCCGCGCGTGCTGACCATCTCGCTGCATGAAACTGGGATGTCCCTGTTCCCGGGTACGGGCTTCGCCGCAGAGATCGGGGCCGACGGCCCGGCGACGGGAAGCGCGGTCAACGTGGCCCTGCCGACGACTGTGGCCGATGCCGACTGGCTGCGAGCTTTCCATGCGATCGTGCCCCAGCTGGCACGCGCTTTCGACCCCGAAATCATCGTGTCGCAACACGGCTGCGATTCGCATTTCAAGGACGACATGACGCATATGAGGTTGAGCGTCGATGCCCAGCGTGAAGCGGCCTTGTCGATTGCCGACCTGGCGAATGAGCTCTGCGAAGACCGGTGGATCGCAACCGGCGGCGGCGGATACAACTGCCTCGACGCCGTGCCCCGGGCTTGGGCGCACCTGATCGGGATCGTGGCCAATCATCCGGTTGAGACCACGACGCCTACTCCGGAGAGCTGGCGGTCCTACATCACGGGGAAGTACGGCGTCCGTGCGGCCCATATGATGGGTGACGAGGCTGACATCTGGTGGCGTTCGTGGGAGATCGGGTTCGACCCGGCCGATGTCCTCGACAGATCGGTCATGGCGACCCGCAAGGAAGTCTTCCCGATCTGGGGACTGGACCCTTGGTTTGACTGAGGAATCGGCTGTCCCCGAACCGACTCAAGAGTTCGCAATCGACCGAAGCGGGCGTGTATGCATACGTCATAGGGCATACACCGTTATGGTGGAGGCATGAGCAATGACGTGTTTGCTGTGGTAGCAGACCCTACCCGCCGGCGGATTCTGACAGTCGTGAAGAATGGGCCGCACCCGGTCAACGACGTCGTCACGGAACTGGGTGTGAGCCAACCGACCGTGTCGAAGCACCTCAAAGTCCTTCGGGAGGCGGGTTTGGTGACGATGAAGGCGCAAGGGCAGAGGAGGCTTTACTCGCTGAACCCCGAGCCGCTTCGGGACCTTTGCGAATGGACCGAGGAGCTGATCGCTGAAGGGGTCGACGCCGTGCGGCCGGAGACCAAGGCACCTACAGAAGAAGAACACAGCACCGAAGCCACCGGGCCGACCGCCGAATCGACCCTCACCGAAGATCCCGAAGTGCAGGCACCGGAGAATGTTTCTTCCGAGGTGCCGGAATACCGTGACCTCGATCCCGTAAGAACTTCTTCGCAAGCCACCCCGGCGGAACCCGACTCCGTGGACGCCCATGAGGCCGCAAAGCCTGCGGCTGTCGGGAAGCGCCACGGGGTTGTCTTTACCCCTCTTGCGCCGCTGAGTGGGAGTGCTCAGCCCGCGGGCGGCGACGACATCGAGGAGTTCACTTCGGACCTGGCACCGGCCGTTATCAACCACGAGACCGAGGAGACGACCGCGGAACTGCCCGGGGGCGAACCCTCATCGGAGAAGGAAACGGAGGACCCGACGCAATCCACGAGGTGGGAGCCCCTGGATCCCGAAGTGCGCCGCACCAAAGGGGTCTCGAGCGCTCAACACGTGGCCGTAGAGAACAAACAATCAGGTTTTTTGGCTAATCTGTTTGCTAGAAAGCGTGGGCGATAGGAGGGGTGACCTCTCCGTCCTGGAACCTCATCGTTGACGACAGTGAAAGACTCATCACCGCATGGCTACCGACCGTAAGATCCTCCAATGGCTGGAGAACGAGCTGTTCGACGGGAACCTTGTCCTTGGGCAAGAGCTGCCGAGCGAACGCAGAATTTCTGATGCCGTCGGGGCCTCCCGCAACGCGACGCACGAGGCGCTGAAAAATCTCGAATCGATGGGCATCGTCCGGCTTTACGAAGGCAAGAGACACCAGATGATTGCTCAGCTGGTTCGTGAACCCGCCGCAAGCGCAGGTCCTGCCCTCAAACTTCACATGGCTACGGCCGAATACCCCTTGCGGGACATCGTTCACACTCGGGTACTACTCGAGACGTGGGCCCTTCGCCGGGCGGACCGAGAACACCCGGCAATGCGGGAACTCGTCAAGATCATGGACGAGATGGCCCGAGACGATCTGTCGCTCAAGGACTTTCATCATCTCGAAGTCTCCTTTCACGTCGCACTGACCCGGTTGGCCGGCAATTCGTTGGTAACAGGTCTCATCACCTCGTTGAGGGACTCGATTTACGAGTACACGTTGTCGCTCGTGGGCTACGTTCCGTTGTGGTCGACGACCGCCACACGGCTGTGTGCGGAACATCGGGCGATCTACGCAGCAATCGAGGCGGGCGACAACGAACTCGCCGCGCGAATGGTCGCCGAACACATCGAGGGGCATTACCTCGAGGCCGGTGTGGACCCGGACCGTAAGCAAAGGTCTTCGGGCTCAGTTTTCGTTCAGCCGGAGACCGGTGAAGACGGGGAAGTGCATCCTTTAGAGCCTTCTTCGACTTTGGCGCACAGTGTCGCGGACACCAAGGAACGGGACGTGGATATGCCCGATACCGCTCCGACGGTCGCGGAAACCTTGAATTCCATGGAACCGGTCGAGAATAACGGACAGAACGAAGGCTCCTCCTCTAGTCCTCCGACGGTCAACGGCAGGCGTTCGGACGATTCGAAGAAATTTGACTCGACCTTGTAGGGTATGGGAGGAACGTTTTCGCATAATTGGGCTTGTCTTTGCCCGCACGAAACTTTGTGAGCGAACGTTTTGACCGCAAGCCTCCGCCGTCCTCGGTACGGGGGACAAGGACGCCATCCGGTGGCTTTGCCGCGCTTGAGCGTGTCTGCCATCGATGTACGACTATCAAGGTAGGGATCCTATGGGTTCAGTTATTAAGAAGCGCCGCAAGCGCATGGCGAAGAAGAAGCACCGTAAGCTGCTTCGCAAGACCCGCCACCAGCGCCGCAACAAGAAGTAGACACTTTTTGTGCCCAGCATCTTCGGCCGCCACCTCCATAGCGTGAGGGGCGGCCGAATGCATATCCGGGCACTCCCATCGACACGACTGGAGGTCACCGTATGTCCGCAGAACACGACGACGCCGCGCAGGCCGCCCGGGAAATCTCGGTTGAACTCCTCACGAGCCCTGGATGCCATCTTTGCGAGGCGGCGAAATCCGACCTCACGGAAGTGACCGAGCCGCTCGGCATCGAATGGACGCAGATCAACGTCGAGGAGCACTTGGATCTTCTCAAACAACATGCACAGGACATCCCTGTTGTCAGGGTCAACGGGATTCCGCGTGATTTCTGGCGCGTGGACAAGCGGCGCCTTGACCGCATTCTCCGCGGGCTGATTGCCGGATCCGATCCGGAAGACATATGAGGGAAAGCTCCTTCCACAAACCCGCAATCGAATGGCCGCCGGATGCCGGATCTGCAAGACTGAAGACATGAGTGCTAGCGCAACTGTTCACCTATTGAGGCACGGTGAAGTTCACAACCCGGACCGCATCGTCTACGGTTGCCTCCCGGAATTCCACTTGTCCGAAACCGGCCGCGCCATGGCGGAACTGGCGGCTCGCGAACTCGCGCGCAGGGCCGAGAACGGTGCCGAGATCGTTTACTTGGCGGCGTCACCCTTGACTCGGACGCAGGAGACGGCGCGCCCGATCTCGGAGAAGCTCGGTCTGCCGATCCATCCGGAGGAGCGGGTCATCGAAGCCGGAAATTATTTCGAGGGCCTGCACGTCAACAAGTCCGAACTGATACGTAACCCCCGACACTGGCCGAAATTGTTGAATCCGCTGCGGCCCTCGTGGGGAGAACCGTATCGGGAACAAGTTGAGCGGATGTCCGCAGCGGTGAAGGATGCCGCAGTCCAAGCCGTCGCCCGAGGAGGAGACGGCGCGGAAGCGGTCATCGTTTCGCATCAGCTTCCCATCTGGATGGCAAGGTCCAGCGTTGAGGGACGAATGCTGCCTCATGACCCCCGAACGCGACAGTGCAATCTCGCCTCTCTGACCTCCTTCACCTTCGACGACATCGGCGTCGGGCGGCGTCCGAGCATCGCGTATTGCGAACCGGCTTCGGAGCTGTATTCAGGGGTCGTTCAGCTTCCCGGATCATAATCTAACGGTTGGACTTGTACTTCGTCGCGTGAATTTGCGCAGGTCCGAACTGTCCAGAGCCCGACCGGCAGATCTGTTGGTCGGAGCCGATAACAACATCGCTCAATCTTTCAGAGAGTCACCATGTCCAGTTCTCATCCCAACCCGCTGACTCGCCGGGGCCTGCTGTCGGCAGCCTCGGTGCTTGGGCTGGCCGCCCTGACCGCGTGTTCGAACAACGACAACTCCGATCTGGCGAACCAAGCGAATTCGGCCGACGGCAAGGGATATGTTTCGGGCGATGGTTCGGTCACGGAATTCAAAGAAGCGGACCGTGGCGATCCCGTGGACTTCGAAGGCAAGCTCTTCGGCGGCACCACCCTCAAAGGCTCGGACCTGACCGGCAAACCGAGTCTGCTGAACTTTTGGTACGCCGGATGCGCGCCCTGCCGGGCCGAGGCGCCTCATCTGCAGAAATTGTTCGACCAGTTCGGTGACAAGGCCAATTTCTACGGCATCAACCTGCGCGACGAGCAAGGCACTGCCGAAGCTTTTGAACGCAATTTCGGAGTGAAGTACCAGTCGGTGGAGGACCGCTCGGGCGGCGTTCTGATGGCTTTGTCCCAGTACGTTCCGGCGCAAGCCGTTCCGACGACTCTCATCCTGGACTCGCGGGGCCGAGTCGCTGCCCGGGTGCTCGGACAGATCGACGAATCCGTGGTCCGTACTTTGCTCCAGGACCAGGTCGACGGAAAAGACTCCTCGTCCTCGAAGAACTCTTAGGTTGAGCATTGGATTTAGCCGCCGAATCCTCGTCCTTTGGCTCCGTCGTGCTGGAGGGGTCCCTCTGGGCCTCCATCCCGCTGGCCGCACTCGCCGGACTGATCTCTTTCGCCTCGCCCTGCGTACTTCCCCTGGTTCCGGGCTACCTGGCCTACGTCACGGGCCTGACCGGGACCGACCTGCAACGGAAACGTCGCGGACGCATGTTCGCCGGAACCGCGCTGTTCATCCTGGGATTCTCCGCCGTGTTTGTGCTGATGTCAGTGGTCCTGGCGCAGCTGGGAGCGGCCCCGTGGCTACGCGGACAAACGTGGATCCAGGTGATTCTGGGGCTCATGGTCATCGTCCTGGGGATCGTCTTTATGGGCGGTTTCTCGTGGTTCCAGAGGGACCGGAAAATTCATACCAAACCCCCTGCCGGGCTGTGGGGTGCCCCGATCCTCGGGATCACCTTCGGACTCGGTTGGGCGCCCTGCATCGGGCCGACCTTTGCGGCCGTTCAGGCCCTGGTCTTCATCGAAGGTCCGAACAGCCTGAAGGCCATCGGCCTCACGCTGTCGTATTGTCTGGGCCTCGGGATCCCGTTCCTGGTCATCGCCCTTGGCTTCCGGAAGTCGGCGGACATGTTCGACTTCCTGAAACGGCACCGCCGGTCGTTGCAGGTGATCGGCGGCCTTGCGCTCGTCGTCGTCGGGGTGCTCATGGCGACCGGTTTGTGGGCCGACATGATGTCCTGGCTCCAGGCAACCAGTCCCGGATATGAGCTCCCGGTGTGAGCGGACTCGGGAAGGGCCCGAGTTCACTACGGCAGAAACCCGCTACCGAAAATGGATGGCATGAGTAAAAAGAAGAAGGCAGCCAAGAAAGACGCTCCGGTACTGGGGCCCATTGGCATGCTCAGGTGGGCGTGGACCCAGCTGACCAAGATGAACACTGCGTTGTTCCTCTTGCTGCTGCTTGCGGTTGCGGCGGTGCCCGGATCAATGTTCCCGCAGAACATCCAGGACCCTCAGAAGGTCCAGGAGTACATGGATTCGCACAAGACGTGGGGGCCCATCGCGGAGAAACTCCAGCTCTTCGACGTCTTCTCCTCGGCTTGGTTCTCGGCAATCTATATTCTTTTGTTCATTTCGCTGATCGGGTGCGTAATACCTCGCGCGATCAAGCACGCCAAAGCCTATGGGGCGAAGCCGCCTAGAACCCCACGCAATCTGAAACGACTGCCTCAACACCGTGTTCTGACGATCCCGGTCGACTCCGTCGAAGGCGGACTCACCGCCGACACCGCGGTTCGCACGGCCAACAAAATCCTTCGCAAGCGCCACTACCGCACGGAAATTCGGGAGGATGGGTCCTACCCGAGCGTCGGGGCCGAGCGGGGCTACGTCCGGGAAATCGGAAACCTTATCTTTCACGCCGCGATGATCGGCGTCCTGGTCGGCGTCGCCATTGGTGGCCAGTTCGGTTACAGCGGGCAGAAGATCGTGACCGAGGGAGATTCCCATGTGAACACCTTGATCAGCTACGACTCGTTCAAACCCGGAACCAACTACAACCCGGACTGGCTCCGCAATTTCTCGGTCTCGTTGGACAAATTGAACGTGACCTACGACCGCGACAAGACATCGTCGACCTACGGACAGGACCTCAGCTACGACGCCCAGATGACCGTCAAGGACAGCCCGAACGCGGAAGCGAAAAAGGAATCCCTCAAGGTCAATGAGCCGCTCAATATCGACGGCAACAACGTTTACCTCTCGGGCAACGGATACGCTCCGGTCGTCAAGGTCACCGGTGGAAACGGCGAGGTCGCATACGAAGGCCCAGTGGTCACGTTGCCCACGGACAAGGTCTTCACCTCGTCCATGGTCCTCAAGGTTCCCGACGCCGGTCCCGACCAACTCGGATTCGTGGGCATGTTCCTGCCCACCGCCGTCATCCAATCAGGTCAGATGCCGTATTCTGCCGACGCCGCTCCGGCGAATCCCGCGCTCGTCCTGTCCTCGTACTCCGGCGACTTGGGACTGGACAAAGGCGACCCGCAGAACGTCTACGTGCTCGACACGAACAAATTGAACGAGCTCAACTCGATGAAGTCGGAGCACGGTGGCATCGTGTTGACCGAGGACAACAACAAATTCGATCTTCCCGATGGAAAGGGCAGCATCGAATTCGAAGGCGTCAAACGCTATGCGGGACTGGACATCCACTACGACCCGGGCAAGCCCGTGGTCCTGGTGTCGTTCCTCTTGGCCTTCAGCGGTCTGATCATCTCGTTGTTCGTGGCAAGGCGCCGCCTGTGGGTCAAGGCCCATGAGACACAGCTCGACGACGGAAGCAAAGCCGTCGTCGTCGAATACGGACTCCTGGCGCGCGGTGAAGACCCGAGGCTCGCATCAGAAGCCGACAAATTGACGGAGATTTTCGCCCAGGAATGGGGACTAGAATTCAGCGAGGGGTAATTTTCTCGCATCGGGCCGAACAACCGCGCGAGCACCCGTATCGGCGCTCGGCACGACATACCGGCCCAGAAAGGGAAGCATGACCATCAACGAGAACCTGGGCCAGTGGAGCGAGACGTTCATGCTCCTGGCCGCGGTGACCTATCTGGTGTCTTTCGTGGCCTTCACATGGGACCTGGCGTCCCACTCGAGGGCCACACGCAAGGCGGAGGCGGCGGCGTTACGAGCCCCTGAGGAGGCACCGGTCATGGCCGGAGCCGGCGTGGGTGCAACCGCGAGTGGGGCGGTGCCATCGGGTACCGGTTCCAAATCCGGTGTCTCGACGGCTCTCATCGAAGGCGGCGGTGGCGGAAGCCGCGGACGTGCCTACAACGCCCAGACGCGGGCCAAGTTGAGTTCCCACGTCGCCGACGATTCCATGACCTACACGGGCGAGCGTCGCCCAGCCGCAAACGTTGCGGTGGCCGTGATGATCATCGGCTGTGTGATCCACGTCGTGGGTGTCGTGACGCGCGGCCTGGCGGCAGGTCGCGTGCCGTGGGGAAATATGTACGAATTCTGTACCACCGGCGCGCTCGTGGTCTCGATCGTTTTCCTGATTGCCTTGATTTTCCGTGACCTTCGCTTTATCGGTTCGCTGGTTACGGGTCTCGCGTTGATCATGATGGTTGCGGCAACCATCGGCTTCCCCACACCGGTCGGGCACCTCAAGCCTGCTCTCCAATCCTATTGGCTCGTCATCCACGTGTCTGTTGCAGTCATGGCTTCGGGAGTGTTCACGATTACCTTCGCCATGGCCGTGCTCCAGCTCATCCAGTCCCGGCGCGAACGCAAACTGATCGAAGGGGAGAAGACCGGGCTCGGATTCATGCGCCTCGTTCCCTCTTCTCAGGCCCTGGAGAACTTTGCCTTCCGACTCAACACCGTGGGCTTCGTGATGTGGACGTTCACTTTGGCGATGGGTGCGATCTGGGCCAACAAAGCCTGGGGTCGTTACTGGGGCTGGGACACCAAGGAAGTATGGACGTTCGTCATCTGGGTGGTCTACGCGGCTTACCTGCACGCGCGTGCGACCCGTGGCTGGACAGGCCCGCGTTCTGCGTGGCTGTCGATCATCGGCTATGGGTGCATTATTTTCAACTTCACTGCGGTCAATGTGGTCTTCAACGGGTTGCACTCCTACTCGGGGCTGTAGAACCCGTCCGTAAAACAGTGCTGCGTGAAAAAGACCGTCCACTGTGGGGTCTTTTTCACGCAGCGCTATTTTTGAATGTGTAAGGGACCCGTCTCAGCCGGTGCCCTCGTTGCCGTCCTGTTCGCGACCTTGCTCACGGCGGCGCCGGTCTTCATCGCGTTTGCGCCGCTCGGTCTGCTGGTCAAGGAATCGGAGGTAGGCCTCGTCGTCATCCGGGGCGGCTCCAGGGCGTGGGCCCGAGGGCGCCGGGCCCTCACCGCGTGTCGGATGCCGCCGTCTGTAGCCGAATATCAACCAGAGGCCGGGCCCAAGGACCGGAAACACCAGCGCGATCACGAACCATATGGGCTTGGGCAAAGCCACGATATGGTGCTTCTCCGTGCGGGAGATATCCAAAAGGGCGTAAATGGTCATGCCGAGGACAACGGCTGCCGCGACGATGATCAGAACTGCTCGCATGAATACAGCTTACCGGCGGCTGGACCATGTGACACCGAGCGGACCTTCAGGTCCGGAGAGTAGAGTTATACACCGTGAATTTCTTGTACTACACCCTGCTTCGCTTCGGTATGATGACCGTGGTCTTCGTGGTCTGCCTTTTCCTGAAGACCGGTGTGGTCCTGGCCGGGGTGTTTGCAATTCTGATTGCCTTTGCCGTGTCCTATTTGGCCTTCCCCAAGCTTCATAATGCGGCCAGTCGCGATTTCGGCCGGTTCTGGAAGAAGATTCGTGGCAAGCGCACGAAGAAGACGGTTGGGGACGAGGACGTCGAGGTTGAGGACCAGTACGTCGACGAGCGGCTCCGCCAGGAAGACAGAGACGTCTGAACTTCTGCCCTCAGAGATAATGCCGGTCAGTAAGGAACTCTTGCCCCGTGCGCAGCAGTAGATCATGTAATTCCATGGCGTGCTGAGACGCATCGGGCCGATGGAGGATCACCATGCAACGTCCCGGGACTTGGGTCTCGGAATGGCTCCTTCTGATCATGATGTGTTGGACGTCCTCGCGCGGCCGGGCCAGCGCAAGGGCAGGATGACCGCGATACCGAGTCCGGCGCCGACGAGGTCCAGGGCCGTTTTCGAACGTGTCGGTTGCGATCTCGTAGGGAAGCTCGAAGCCCGCGCGTTGGCACTGTTCGACGAGGCCTTGGGAGCACGAGCCGAGCGGATGGTCATGACTTATCTACGGTCTGCAACCGAGCTCTTCGAGGGTGACGTCATTTCTTTCCGCCAAAGGATCGTCCGCGGGAACCACCGCAACAAAAGGATCAAACAAAACCTCCTGCGCGGCAAGTCCGGGGCCAAGGTCTTCTAACCGGACGAATGAGAAGGACAGATCCAATTCTCCGTGGCGAACCTTGTCCGCAGACGCGAGAGCACCCGTCTGCAGAGTGAGTTCGAGCTTCACCTCGGGATGAATCCGGGAAAACGCCGCAGCAGCTGGGCTCAGTATTGAGCTTCCCACGCTGGATGTGAACTCGACGCTGACTCTCGAGGTGGCCTGCTGGTGATGAACCCGGAGCTCGGCGTTGGCTCGGGTGAAACGGTCGAGCAGAGCCCGCGCATGTGGTTCCAGGACCCGTGCGAGTTCGGTCGCGACAATGCCTGTTCCGTCTCGCCGAAACAGCTCACCTCCCGCTTCACGGCTCAGAATACGCATTTGCTCGCTCACGGTTGGCGGGGCGAACCCCAGATTCCGGGCTGGCAGGGTGACGGAGCCTGAGTCGAGCACGGTTAGAAATGGGCCCAGCCGGTGGAGATCGGGCGACAGGCTCATCTGTATGCTCCAGGTGCTCGCGAACGGTTGGACGGTCCTTACTGTAAGAGACCGTATGCTGGCCGGGGCGTCATGGTTCGGGCCATCCGAATGATTGTGCGGGAATTGACTATGGTCCACCGAGCGCGGACATCGGAAGCTGATACCGACAAACGTTGTGAGAAGAATCAAGGGCCATCATGGATCAGCTCATCGCATTACTGATTCTCGCCGGGGGTGTCGGCGATTCTCGTACTTCTTGCCCTGGTCGTTGCCTTCTTATGCGGCTGGATCGTCATTGAACGCAACGAGAGAATTCCCCTGAGAAAGCTGGGATTACCGGGTGCCTGCGCGAGCGTATGGCGTGGTCTGTGTTTGCTGCCGGGCGGGTTGTCCCCACCGGGGGAGCCACGTCCCATGGATTCGAGCGAGGCCCTACCGTGTGCAGAAGAGAACCCGTATTGGAGGTGACAGTCCCGAGAGAATACCGGGGCCGCAAGGTTCGTCGGTCAGCGACCGGCACACGTCCCGGTGCCCCGTGCGTTATTTCTTGACGGTACCGATCTTGCGGTTGCGCCCGGCCAATGCCCCTGCGATGAAATGAACGACCATAAGTACCAATAGGATCACCAGGACGACCTCCCACCCGCCCAAGGCTTCGGCGAACCAACCCGCAAGCAACGGACCGAGAGCGGCCATCAGATAACCCAAGCACTGGGCCATTCCGGAGAGTTTCATGGTCTGGGCGTAGCTGCTGGTCCGGAGGCCGATCATGGCCAGGGACAGTGAGAAGCTGCCGCCGCAGCCGATGCCGATGAAGCTGGCCCACAACGCTGCCGCTTGAGGGGCAACGAGTGCTCCGGCCAAAGCGACGATGAGGAATGCCGCGAGAACCATCGCGAGCCAGCTCTGCGACGCGCCGCGTTCGGCCAGGAAGCTCACGCTCAAATTGCCCAGGATCCCGAGGAGCTGCAGCAAGAAGAGATGGAAGCCTGCGGTGGCCGGGCCGATGCCGATCGTCGATTCGACCGTCGGGAGCCAATTCGCCGCCGTGTAGAAGATGAGCGACTGGAATCCCATGAACATCGTGACCTGCCACGCGATGGGAGACTTCCAGAGCGATACCTTCCTCGAAGCGTTGGGCTCGACTGCGGAAGGCACTGCGGGTATCGAGCCCGTGATCGCCTTGGCCAGCGAACCCGAGCGCTCGTATTCGCTCCTGCGAGCCTTCCGCGTCAGGTAGAACCACCATGCCGCGCAGACTGCCGGAATGATAGCCCAGAGGGCCAAAGCCGAGCGCCACGAACCGGGAAGGCTGTGTGACAGGGGAGCAGTGATTCCCGAGGCCGTAGCAGCACCCACCGACAGAACCGCCGTGTACAGTCCCGTCATTAGCGACACGTGCTTCGCAAAATCGCGCTTGACGATGACGGGCACCAGAACATTGCCTATGGCGATGCCGACGCCCACCAGTAGGGTCCCGACCCAGAGCCACGCAATACCGGGCGTTGACCGCAGAAGAATCCCCAAGCTCAGAACCACGAGGGCGACAAGCACGACCCTCTCAATGCCGACTCTTTGTGCCGGTATCGAGATGATGGGGGACAGAACCGCGAAGGCCAAGAGAGGAAGCGCGCCGATGAGGCCCAAACCGCCCGAGCCCAAGCCTGTGTCGTCACCGATCTGTGTCAGAACCGGCCCAACCGTGGTCAGCGCGGGCCTCAGGCACGATGCGATCAGCAGGACGACGATGCACCAGGCGGCCGTGACCCGGTGAGCACCAGGCATTCTCGCCATTGCACCGGAGCCGTACAGGTCGGCGCCGTCACTTGGTTCCGAAGGAGAATTCTCGGGAGTATTGGTCAATGAGTCAGGCTCCGATGGTTGAAGCGACCAGGAGCAGAAGCGCGAAAAGCACGCTGAGCAAGCCAGTCTGCTTGAGGACAGGGATCAGTTTTTTCATGTCCGTCGCGGACAGGACGGTTCGCGTGGCGGGCAAGACTAGGGGTATGGCCAGCAGAACCAAAAGGTTCCACGGGTTTTCAGGGATGGTGAAGAGCATGAGTGCAAAAGCCAAGCCGAGTTCGATCGCGTAGGCCAGCCGTGCCCGGGAATCGCCCAGTCGGACTGCAAGGGTACGTTTGCCTGCCTCGGCGTCCGTGGGAATATCCCGAATATTGTTTGCCATCAGCAAACCACAGGCTATGAGACCCATGGAGACCGAGGCGACCACAGCTGTCATGGACAGTTGCGAAGCCTGCACGAAGGTCGTTCCCATCGTCGCGACGAGCCCGAAGTACAGGAAGACGAAAACATCGCCCAACCCCATATACCCATACGGGTGTTTTCCGCCGGTATACCCCCACGCGGCAAAGACCGCCGACAGCCCGATGAGCAGAAACCACCATTGACCCGTGATTACGACGAGGGCCAGCCCAGAAATCATGGCTGCGGCGAAACATCCGAAGGCCGCGAATTTGACGTGGTTGGCGGGTGCCGCGCCTGAACCGGTCAGGCGCATTGGTCCGACCCGCGCATCGTCGGTGCCCTTGATGCCGTCCGAGTAATCATTGGCATAGTTGACGCCGATCTGCAGGAAGAAGGCCACGAGCAACGCCAAGACGGCGCAGACCGGGCGGAATTCTCTCAGCTCGATCGCGGCTGCGGTCCCCGCGATCACGGGGGCGACGGCCAGGGGAAGAGTGCGCATACGAGCGCCTTCGACCCATTGTGCAACGGTTGCCACGATGGTTCCTCTCGGACGAGCCGGGCACACAAGCGCCAGGCTGGATGCATGGGATGACAATTCATTGTCTCACTGAGCCAGGAACGCGCCAGCCGAGCGAGAATCGTTACTGGACGGAGGAGCCCTCAAGTAGTCGCCGGACCGCTGCTTGGTCAGGCTTTCCGGTACTGGCCTGCGGCAACTGGTCCAGTATGACGATTTCCTTGGGTGCCGCCGCAGGACCCAATCGTCGACGTACGAGTTCGATCAGTTCTTTGGCGTCGGGGTCATGCCCCGGCCTGCGGGAGACAGCGGCACGAATCTCCTGGCCCCATTGGGGGCTCTCCACCCCGACGACTATTGCCTCGCGTACCGCGGGATCGTCCTCAAGGACACGCGCGACTGCACGAGCGGAGACTTTGACACCACCGGTCATCATGACGTCGTCCGCTCGACCCATGACGCGCAGGCCGGACTCCGGGTTGTACGTTCCAAGATCGTCGGTCCGGTACCACCAGACCCCCTCCGGATCACGACGGAATGACTCGGCCGTGCGCTCGCTGTCCTCCAGGTACCCGGAGGCCAAGGTTGGTCCACCCAGCCAGATTCGTCCGGCACCGCTCTGATCTACGGAGGGCTCGATGGCAATACGGGTTCCGGGCAGTGGGTGGGAATCGTAGACACATCCGCCGGCCGTCTCCGCGCTGCCGTAGGTCAGCACGAGGGGAATCCGCAGTTCGTCGCAACGGTTCAGGAGCATGGACGACGCGGGGGCTCCGCCCAGCAGGATCGCATCAAAACTGCGTAGCGCTTCGAGTACGTCTGCTTCCGGGATTGCCCCGGATTCTATCTCTTCGAGCAAAGCATGAACTTGTGTGGGTACCAATGAGGTCATTCGGCGGCCCGCACCGAGACGGTCAACCGCGTCGAGGAAGTCCCGGGCGGTGAAATGGCCTCCGGAAACTATGGATTCGGTCGTTACCGGTCGTGTTCCCGCCAGAATCGAACGGGCCACGACCTGTGCCCCGGCCACGTAGTGAACCGGAAGCGCAAGCAACCAGTGGGCCCCACCATCGGTTCTCGTGGCCACTTCGGTCGCAAGTCCGGAGGAGCGCAGAGCCCGGGCGCTCAGCACGGTCTTTTTGGGGCGTCCCGTGGAGCCCGAGGTGCCGACGACCAACGCGGCGACCTCTTCACCGACTCGGGTCTCTCGGGTGATGGTCGCACCGAGGCCTCTGTACAACTCTTCCGGACCGATGGATCCGGGGCCGTCGAGGTGGAGAGCGGCATCGGAGACCGCAGAGGGTGAGGGCACAGGGGAGAGCGAAGAAAAATCCATGACCCCTCCAGCCTAGTCCTGCGCGCCGGGGGGGGGCACCTCGTGGCTAGAAGTAGTACGGGAAGGCCGACCAGTCGGGATCACGCTTGCCCAAGAAGGCGTCTCGCCCTTCCACTGCCTCATCCGTCATGTACCCCATGCGGGTTGCCTCGCCCGCGAAGACCTGCTGGCCGACCATTCCGTCGTCGGGCAGGTTGAACGCGAATTTCAGCATACGTATCGCTTGTGGTGATTGGCCCGCAATGTCGGCGGCGTATCGAAGCGCGGTCTCTTCCAAGTCGGCGTGGGCAACGACCTCATTGACCGCGCCCATCTCGTACATGCGCTGGGCATCGTATTCCCTGGCCAGGAAGAAAATTTCGCGCGCAGCCTTCTGACCGACCTGGCGAGCCAGAAGGGCCGAACCGTAACCGGCGTCGAAGGAGCCGACCGTTGCATCGGTCTGTTTGAACTTGCCGAATTCGCGAGAAGCGATGGTCAGATCGCATACCACGTGGAGAGAGTGCCCGCCCCCGGCCGCCCAGCCCGAGACCACTGCAACGACGACTTTGGGCATGGTGCGAATCAGCCGCTGAACCTCCAGGATGTGGAGACGCCCCGCTCTGGCCGGGTCGATGGAGTCGGCGGTGTCGCCTTCGGCGTAACGGTATCCGTCGCGTCCCCGGATGCGCTGGTCACCGCCCGAGCAGAAGGCCCAGCCGCCGTCCTTTGGCGAAGGGCCGTTGCCCGTCAGCAATACGGTTCCCACGTCACTGGTCATGCGTGCGTGGTCCAGGGCCCGGTACAGCTCGTCCACGGTTCCGGGTCGGAAAGCATTGCGAACTTCGGGTCGGTCGAAGGCGATGCGGACGCAAGGGAGATCCCGAACCACGCGGCCCGAGGCGTCCCGCTCGACCTGACGGTGATACGTGATGTCCTGGAAGTCGTCGAAGCCTTCGACCGCACGCCACCGGTGAGGATCGAAGGTGTCGGATACGGACTGGGGCACTGGGAAGTTCTCGGGCGTAGTCATCTCTGCGATTCTAATCGTGTTCGACGCGTCCTGCCCGCCGGGATGACCGAGCGGGCAGGACGTCGGATGCGGTGCAGGTCAGCGAGCCGAGGCCAGTTCCTTGGCCTCCTCGAATTCATGCTCGACGCGTTCAGACTGCTTGTGGGTCATCAAGGACACGACGATGCCGACGACGAGCGCGGCCAAGAAACCGGGGACGATTTCGTACAGTGCGAGGATGCCCGTGGACTCGGGGTCCTGGAACACATACCGCCACACGATCGTCACGACGGCGCCCACAATCATCGAGCACAGCCCACCAGTTGCGGTGAGCTTCTTCCAGAACAGGGACATCAGCA
Organism: Rothia uropygialis; assembly: GCF_004137765.1. GTDB lineage: Bacteria > Actinomycetota > Actinomycetes > Actinomycetales > Micrococcaceae > Rothia. The sequence continues at coordinate 281,943 of NZ_NOIS01000001.1, forward strand.
TCAGCGGTCCGAAGGCCGCACCGAAGCCGGCCCAGGCGAAGGCCACAAGTTCGAGCACAGCGGAATCCGAGTCGAGAGCGATCAGGGCCGCGATGACCGAAACCGTCAGGACAGCGCCTCGGGACATCCACAGCTGGACCTTGGGGGAGGGCTTGCGCTTGATGATCAACATGGCCAGGTCTTCGACCGCGGCCGACGACGAAACCACGAGCTGAGAGGAAACCGTGGACATGATCGCGGCGAGCACCGCCGCCAGGACGAATCCTGCTGCCAGAGGGTGGAACAGGATTTGGGACAGATCCAAGAACACGGTTTCGGCGGACTTGGTGTCCGTGAGACTCGCCTCCGGGTGCGTCGAGAAATACGCGATACCTGTCAGCGCCGTGGCGATGGTGCCCAACACGGAGAGGACCATCCAGGAAATTCCGATACGTCGGGCGGTCGGTGCGTCCTTGGGTGCCCGGAGGGCCATGAAACGGATCACGATGTGGGGCTGACCAAAGTATCCGAGACCCCAGGCCAACGAGGAGACGACACCGATGGCTGTGGCCCCGCTGACGAGCGACAGAGCGTTCGGATTCGCCTCCGAGACGGCATGGAGAACATTCGACGGGCCGCCGAACTGAATGACGGCGACGACCGGGACCATGATGAGCGCGATCAGCATCAGCAAACCTTGCGCCACGTCCGTGAATGTAGCCCCGAGGAATCCGCCGAAGAACGTGTAAAGTACCGTGATCGCGGCAATGACGATCATGCCCAGCAGATAGTTTCCGCCGAACGTGGTCTGGTAAAACTTTCCTCCGGCCACCATGCCGGAGGAGACGTAGAAAATGAAGAATACGAGAATAATGATTCCGCACGTTACGCGCAGCACGCGGCTTGAAAGACCGTCGGCTTTGAGGCGGTTGTCGAAAAAGGACGGAATGGTAATCGCATTGCCTGCGACCTCCGAATAGGCGCGCAGGCGTGGGGCGACGAGCTTCCAATTGACCCACGCCCCGACGGTCAGGCCAACAGCGATCCATGCGTCCAGCAAGCCGGAGACGTAGATCGCCCCGGGAAGGCCCATCACGAGCCAGCCGGACATATCGGACGCACCTGCGGACAAGGCGGCGACCCCTGGTCTGAGGGAACGACCGCCGAGCATGTAGTCTTCGTTGTCAGTGTTCTTGGTGCTGGCCCAGAGGCCGATCACGATCATCCCCAGAAAATATATCCCCAAGGCTATGTACTGAAATGTCTGGTCTGACATCAAAAATCTCCGGTGCGACTGGATTGATAAGTATCGCAGTCCGCCCCCAAGGGATTCGGGGTGGACTTTGACTCGTTTAGTATGCCAGATCACAAGGTCTGTATTAAATATGAGATAGATGAGCGCGCGGCATTACGTTACGGGCGTCAGCGCTATTTCCGGGTAGCCTTGGGCATTTGAGAGGTATGCAGAACCTGGAGGGCTTCGGTATGCGTCGTGATTATCGCCGCGGAGCGGTTAGCTCGCCAGGTCACGGCCGCGCCCGAAATGACGATCAGCGCAATACCGACGTAGGCCGGAATGGTCAGCAACTCACCGAGCAGCACAAGACCAACCAGTGAGGAAACCACTGGGTCCAGGGAGAAGAATACGCCCACAACGGCGGGATTGGTGAGCGTCGCGGCGAAGGCATCGCAAGAGAAAGCCAATGCAAGCCCCACGGCACCGATGAATATTGCGATTCCCCAATCTCCCAGGTTCATTCTCGGCACGGCGAGCGCGGTGGCCGGCGCCCACAGGATCGCTCCGATGGCGATGGACACTGAGAGTCCGCGGATCCCGGAGGTCGCCTCGGTGCCGTTGCCGATCTTGCCCGACAGGAAGGTGTATCCGGTCATGGATGCGGCGGCCATGAAAGCAAAGGCGTAGCCCAGCAAATCGGTGTTGCCGAAAGTCGGCCCGGCGATGAGAACGACACCAGCGAGGGCTCCGAGGGCGAACAGACCGTCCTTGATCTTGCGGACGCCCAACATGGCCACGGTGAATGCACCCAGATATTCGATGGTGACGGCGACGCCCAGCGGAATGCGATCGACCGCAAGGTAGAAGAACACATTCATCAAAGAGGAAACGACTCCGTAGGCCACGACCGATAGCCAGTCTTTCCGGGTGAACCGCCAGAAGCGGGGCCGGGCTATCGCGAGGAGAACGACCGCGGCCGTCGTCATGCGCAGGCCCGAGACCGAAACGGGGTTGAACTTTTCGAAGAGCGTCGAAGCGACGGCGGCTGTGATCTGGATGCCGGTCGAACCCACGAGCACCGCGAGCAACGCCGTGGTGCCTTTGTGACGAGGCGAGATGCGGTCAACAAGCGGCACAGGAAGACTCCATCAAGGGATCGAGGACGGTCCAGGGGTCATGGGATATCGCATCCGGCGAGAAGACCTCGAGCATCTGTTGCGCTGTTTCCGGCAGGTGCGGCCCGGTGGAGGTGCGTACGGGTCGGAGCGGCATCGACTGGGCGATCAACCGCGCGATATCGGCGCAGGAAAGCCCTGCATCCCGAAGTCTGGCCATCGTAACGGCGCCGTCGCGTTTGGCCAGCCGTTTGCCGTCGCGGTTGAGGGCGAGCGGAACATGGGCATACTCGATGTCGCCGAGGCCGAGCAAATGGGCAAGATAAGATTGCCGAGGCGTCGATGAAAGAAGGTCGTCGCCTCTGACGACCTGGTCGATGCCCTGGTGCGCATCGTCGACGACCACCGCGAGATTGTATGCCGCCCGTCCGTCGTTGCGAACAAGCACCATGTCGTCGACGGCATCAGTGTACCGACCGGCGAAGAGGTCGCATACCGTCCACTGGCTGACTTCGGCCCGGAGGCGCAAAGCGGCGGGCCGGTCCAGTGCTTTTTCGGCTCGTTGCTCGTCCGTCAGTTGCCTACAAGTTCCGGGGTAGGCACCCGGAGCCCCGTGTGGCGCCGAGGCCGCTTCCTGGATCTCCCGACGCGTGCAGAAGCATTCGTAGACCAAACCCTTGGCACGAAGTTCACGAACAGCCTCGTCATAGGCATGTGTGCGCTTCGACTGCACGAGCGGTTCATCATCCCAATCGATGCCGAGGGACGCCAGATCGTCCAACTGGCGCCGCGCGGATCCTTCTTGCACGCGATCCAAGTCTTCGATGCGCAGGACGAAGCGGCGACCGGTCGACCGCGCAAGGAGCCACGCGTATAGGGCGGTCCGGAGGTTGCCGAGATGCAAATCTCCGGAAGGCGACGGTGCGTAACGCCCCGTTCCTTGGGCGGAAATGTGCTGGCCGGATGGGGTGAACATGCTCCCATAGTAACGAGAGGGGCAAGTAGTCGATCGCGTCGAGCTGACGAGTTTCCCGCCAGGATGCCTCGCGAATCACTCCGGATCAAGTACCGTATGTATATGGCTCGAACACAGGAAATTGCCGACGGGATCTATGTCATAACGACGGATGACTACCGTTTGAACACCGGATTGATCCTTGGCGCGGACAAGGCCATGGTCATCGATACCGGTGCGGGACCGCGGCAAGGCGCAGAAATCTTCCGTGCTGCCCGCAAGATTACGGACCTTCCCTTCGTGGTCGTCAACACCCACGCGCACTACGACCACTTCTTCGGTAACGCCGTGTTTGCGGCGGATGGGGCCACCGATTTCTGGGCGCATCCGAACGCGGAAAGGGCGATGGAACGTTACGCGGACCGTCAGCGCGGTTATGTAGAGACTCTCGAGCCGGAGATGGCTCATCACCAGGGTCCCAACACCGACATCGTCCCGCCGACGCGTTTGCTCCCGGGGGATGGCGGGCGTGCCTCTTTCACAAGAGTCGATCTCGGAGAGCGCGCCGTGACGCTGTTCTACCTGGGCTTGGGGCACACCGACAACGATGTCCTGGCAGGTGTGGACGAAATCCTGTTCACGGGCGATATCGTCGAACAGGGTGCGGACCCCGCATTCGACGACTCCTTCCCCGAGGTGTGGGTCCAAACCCTGGCAACAGTTGCCGGCCTGGACCGGTACCACGTATTCGTCCCGGGGCACGGTACTCCGGTCGAACGAACATTCGTGCAGCGCCAGTCGGAGACCATGCGTGAGGCTATCGATCGCATCGCGGCTTCCACCTCCAACCCGGAGGCTGGCCCGACGACGGCGGCCATGTACAAGCTGCCATACGATGCAGGGGTCACGCGTATCCTCCTGGACCGGCTGGCATGGCTGGAGGAAAAGGGAATGATGGGTGAGGACCTGTCCGTGGAGGACACACCCACCGGAGTTACCGGTCCCATCACCACGGGAGAGCACGCCCAGTAGGTTTGTGGTTCCACGACGAAAAAGCGGCGGGCACGGGGCCCGCCGCTTTTTCGTCATGTTGTCTGCACGAACATGCCTCTAGTAGGTCCAGACCTTGGTATAGGGGCGTTCGTCCGCGGGTTGCTTGCGGCGCAGGAGCCAAACGTTCAGCGCGGTGGTCAGCAATCCTACGGAAAAGATCAGGCACAAGCTTCCCAAGAGGGCTGCTCCTGTGAAGTGTTGCTGGGCGGCGATCATGTAGGTAGCCATTGCACAGAAAGCCAGGAAAAGGCCCGAGATGACCATGAGGGGGATGATGAGCATCCCCGTGTGGCGTGTACTCGACGTGTCGTGGTCCTCGGCCGGGATGAATCGCAGAACCAGCAAGCCGAGTCCCGTCCACGCGCCCACCACGAAGAGCGCGGCCACCACATCGGCCGGGCGGTGCCACTCATTGATGACAGTCGCAACGCCGGTGAGTGTGCCGAACAGGAACATGATCAGCGAGAGGAACGGCCGCCACTTCTTGGGCGCGGCCAGGAAAAGCGCGGCCCCGGCCGCGGCGGCGAACGTCGTGTGACCCGAAGGCAGGGAATTCATGGTCGCTTCCTGGACCCCCAAATTGGGCTTGTCCAGGATTAAAGATTTCAGAACTTGCGTGGTGGCATTCGCCCCGACCGCCATCAGAAGGCCGATCAACGCCGGAAGGAACCGGTGTCGGCGCACGAGAACCAGGACGATGCCGATCACCGCGAGCACTCCGGAGATCACCGGTAGGGCGCTGAGAAGATCGTCCGAACCTTTGCTGTACTGACGGAAGTTGTTGCTGACCTCCGAGAGTGCGGTTTGGTCGATCCACTGGCCCGAATAGCTGTAGAGGAAAGTCCAGATCGTCGCGCACAAACCTGCGATCATGACCGCGACCACGACCAGGTGTTTGAAGACGATTCCGAAAGTCGGTGGCTGAAACGGTCTCCGATGCGTCGACGGCCAATCGCGTTCAGGGCCGTTGCCCAATTGTCGCGTTGGCTCGGTACTCATACGGCTCGGGCCCCCTTTCTGCTCATCAATCCACCCCATTTCAGTTCAGGATGCCAGCATCACCTGCCCATTCGTCGGAATTTCCCTGAACGTTTCCTGAGCGCCATGTCATTGCATAGTCTTGCGCGAGGAAAAGGTGCACAGTGGAGGCATGACCGAGCGAGACTGGCCCAGCCTTGAACAATTGGAAGACACAGCAACGGTAGTTTCCGTGCCGCTCAACGTGCGGTTCCGCGGCGTCGATCACCGGGAAGCTCTGCTTTTCCAGGGGCCGGAAGGCTGGGGCGAATTCTGTCCTTTTCTCGAGTACGGACCGACCGAGGCTTCCCGTTGGCTGGCATCCGCCATAGAGTCCGCGTGGGAACCATTCCCCGTCGCGCGCCGGAACAAGGTGCCCGTCAATGCAACCGTTCCCGCGATCGGGCCGGAACGCGTCCCCGAGGTGCTCTCTCGGTCCCGCGGTCACGTGCGTGAAGTCAAAATCAAAGTGGCCGAGCGAGGACAGTCTCTTGACGACGATGTCGCCCGAGTGCGTGCGGTCCACCGAGCCGTTCCCGGGGCCGTTCTGAAGATGGATGCGAATGGCGGATGGAACCACGAGTCCGCGTTGGATGCCATCCGCGCGCTCGCGGAATTCGCTCCTGCATACATCGAACAACCCGTGCCCACGATCGACGGCCTCGCGAGATTACGCCGGGCGATTGCTCACGAAGGTCTTGGCGTACGGATCGCGGCGGACGAATCCGTGCGTAAAGAATCAGACCCGTTGAGGGTTGCGGAGGAGGGGGCGGCCGACTTGATCGTGGTCAAGGCTGCGCCGCTGGGCGGTCCGCGCAATGCCCTGGACATCATCCGCGACGCCGGTCTTCCCGCTGTAGTCAGCTCGGCCCTGGAGACGTCGGTCGGAATGAGCGCGGGTCTTGCGCTCGCGGCTTCAATTCCTGAACTGGAGCACGCTTGTGGTTTGGGAACGGCTTCCCTGCTCGCCGGTGACCTGACGAATGAGCCATTGATTCCCGAGGACGGCTACCTGCCGGTGCGACGAGTTGCCCCCGACCCGGGGCGACTCGAAGAATTCCGGGCCCCCGGAGACCGACGCGACTGGTGGATGGGCCGGCTCCGAGACAATTACGCCCCGTTGGCCGGGAAGACCGGGCATGTACGGAAGCACCTCAACGACGAGGAGGAATGAATGCGAGCGGACTACCGTCTGATCGAGGATGCGCCTGACCTCGAAGACTACGTGCGTTTGAGAGCGGAAGCGGGGCTGTCTCCGAAGACCCCGGAACAGGCTGCTCCGGTATTGACCGGTTCGTGGGCCTGGGCACATGTGAGGCACGTGGAATCGGATGAGACTGTTGCTATGGGCAGGGTCCTTGGTGACGGCGGATGGTACTTCCACATCGCCGACATGGCTACGCTGCCCAACCACCAGGGCAGGGGCATTGGTAGGGAAGTGATCTCTTCTTTGATCCGAAGAATTCGACAGCACGCCCCGGCTGACCCGTACATCACCTTGATGGCGGACGAGCCGGGACGCGCGCTGTATTACAGCATGGGGTTCAGAGACGCGATGCCCCATTCGATGGGGATGGTCATTCCACGGGACTGACTTTGCCTCCCCAAAGAACCGACGACCACGGAAGCCTCGGCCGTTCTCCGGGCGAGGCCAGGCGCTGGGGTCCGTAGGAGGAGAGGTCCCGGACTTTCGCGGCATCGTCATAGATTCCCTTGAGATAGCGATGTCCCGTATCCGGGCACGTCATCAGAACGCAACGGTCCCGAGGGGCCTCATTCTGCGTGAGGTATCTCGCCACCGCGTAAGCGGCTCCCGAGCTGAGGCCCGCGAACAGCGCATGCTCCCGGCAGAGAGATATGGTGCCCGACCGTCCGACCTCGTACGAGATCCAGTGGATCGAGTGATACAGATCATGGCGGACGTTTTCGAATTCGATTGAACTGCCGATCCCGGCGATGAGCATGTCCGGATCCTCGACTTCTTCCGAGCCGAAAGTGACCGAGCCAAACGGCTGGACACCGACGAGTCGCACATCGAGCCCCGACGATGCCAGACCGAGGGCGAGCGAACCGCTGGAAACGCCCGAACCCACCGGGGCGACGAGATCAACGGCCCGATAACCTCTCTCGAGCAGGAGGTGACCCGAAACCGAAGCGATAGGTTCATACCCGAGGTAATGAACCGCGTCGTGGTACTGACGCATCCAGTGCCACTCAGGATGAGCTTTCACCAGCTCCTGGACTCGCGAGACGCGGCGGTGTTGGTCTGCCCGCAACGATTCGGACGGTGGCATCTGCTCGAGTTCGGCGCCCAAGAGGTCGAGCTGTATGCGCAGAGTCTCGTCGATCGTGGTCGAACCGACGATGTAACAGTGCACCCCGAACTCGTGGCATGCGAGAGCCAAGGCGCACGCATAGATGCCGCTCGACGAGTCGATGACCGTCGAACCGGCCCGGATTGTGCCTTCTTGCATGAGGCGGCCCAGAGCCGCTCGGGCCGAGCGTGCCTTCATCACCTCAAAGCGCAAAGTGAACAATTGGGGTGTCAACTCGATCAGGTCGGGGGCCCCCAGCGACTGGCCCGCGTGCCTTGATATCGCTCGAGGAATGTCGGCACCGTTCGATGAAGCCTCGTCGCTCATGGATTCTCCCAAAGTTCGTGGATGGTAGTCGGTAAGCCCGAGTCGGTGAGTTCTCGACGGGCCTCGGAGGCGCGCGGCGCGACGTCGGGATCGGAGGCGTCGAACATGATGGAACAGATGGTCCCGCTGTGAGCGATCTGGACCCCCACACCACCGGTTCGACCGCAGATGTCCAACACCCGCCAGAGATGGGGTTTGGGCAAGTGCCTCTGGTTGATGAGTGCCGAGCGCGTCGCAATCCTCCCCAGGGCCTTGGGATCACGCCGGCGAATGGCCCGATCCAAGAGGCTCCGTAGATGATCGAATTCGGTTCGCTCTGAGGTCGTATATCGTGCGGGCCCCATGGAAACCGTGTCGATCGGTTCGACGGCGAGCCTGCACCCGACCAACCACAGGGGCGGCAACGGTTGCTCCCACCGTTGCAGGATGTGAGCGTGGCGCTGGGCGAAGAGCACCGGCGTTGTGTCGAAGGCCAGGGGATCGGAAGCCGTTTCGGCACGAACAGCGATCGCGCTGACCTCCCTTTGGTCCAGCGTCAGGCCGCAGCAATCGCAGACGGCGCGAATTGTTGCCACGACGTCGGCCGTCGACGAGCCCATTCCCCAACCTCGACGGATGTCACTGCTCAGGTGCAAATACCCGCCGGTAGGCCGGTTGAGGCCTCGCCGGGAACACAGCTCCAAGGTCAGTTCGGCCGCTTTCGCCGATTTCGAATGCTCGCCCTGCACACGGACACCGGCCCGAGAATCCCGGGGGCAAAAGGTCGCGTAGGCCCGCCTGCTGGGCAATGGAAGGGTCAGCAGCCCGGGAACGTACTTGCCACGGGATCGGTCCCAGAAGGTTCCTTGGAGCAATTCGCCGTGGTGTCCCATGCAAGAACCCCGGCCGGTGGTCAACGTGCAATCGGCATCGGCGTCGGCGGTCGGGACGGCGGATTGCGCTTGCGAGCATGTTGAGGGGGCCCTTGACGAAAGCCCGGCGTGAGGCAACTGAGGATCGATCATGGATTCCCTCCTTCGCGGCCTGCGCGTAGGCGCCATGCGGCTCTGGCTGTCGCAATGGCTGCGCCCGCCGTCACCGCTCCCAAGGCAATCCCTGCGCCGTTCCAACCAGACAGGGCCAGGCCCAGTCCTGCAATTGAGGCTCCGATGCAGACCCCGAGGCTTTGGCCCGCTCCATTGAGCCCGAGGACCGTTCCGCGGTGACTTCCTGATAGGCGTACAAGGAGGGTGGTCACCGTGGCGGCCAGAACCGCGTGGGACGCCCCCAAGAGGGCCGTGGCGCCCAGGGCCGAAGCCACGTGATGGGTCCCGAACAGCCACATGATTGCCGCCGTTCCGAGTGCCGCTGCGATCGCGCCGATCCACGCCGTCATGACCGAATTGGAGATCTTGCGCAGCGCGACACCTCCGAACCAGTTACCGAGAAAGAAGGCCAATCCGGAGAGCGTCCAGACCAAGGAAAAGAGCCCAGGACCGACCCGGAAGCGCTCGTCGTACAGGACGGCAAGGTACGCGAGCTGCCCCATGAAGGCCGCCGTCCGTAACGTCGAAGCCGTCAGCAAAGCAGGAATGCAGGACAGCCCTACGGCTATCTTGAGCGATTCCACGTAACCGGTGTGCGAACCGCCCTGTCTCGGGGACCCGACTTCGACCGCGGAACCGAGCCCGGACTTCAGGGCCCACGCCAGTGCGAGGCAGAGCAATGACGTGGCGAGGAGATCTCCACGCCAGCCCCACCACGTGGCAGGGAATGCCAGAAGGGGTGCCGACAACACCGCAGTCAACGTCATGACGGACGAGACCTGCGTTGCGGCGCGTCCGGATGTCGCCTCGTCGCGGAACCGGTCGGCGGCCATTGCGGAGGCCGCCGGATTGAGGACCGAGGTGCCCGCTCCGACGAACAGGCAGAAGAGTACCCAGGCCCAGGGTGAACCGATGATCCCGACCAAACAGGCCGACGCCAACAGGACCAATGAGGAGATCGTGGCCGTGCACCGGGAGATGCGGTCCAGAAGAGGCGCGCACCTCAGTCCGACGAGGAGCGCGGCGACGCCCCCTACACCGCGCAGGCTCCCCATGAGGGTCGCGTGGTGACCGCTGTCCCGGGTGATCTCGACCAGAAAATTGGAATAAATGGTGAAAGGGACGAGTCCGAGGGCGCACGCGCCCAGAAGCGGCCAGATCCTGGCCACGATCGCTCGGTCAGTAAGTCTTGCATCGGAGTCGGTCGGGTGCTCGTGCTGCATGTATGCTCCTCGGCCCTTTGTCATGGTGCCTTGTACACGTAGAGAGGAGTTTCTTCGGCGCTGAACTGCGAGAATGGGAAGTGCTCAGCGCTTAGGGCCGAGACCCCGCATCCCAAGAACTCTCTGGCGACTGCGGAGCCCGATTGGGCGTAGACCGCGAGCGGTATCCGACGCTCGACGCATCTGTTTCGGATGCGATCGAAAGTTCCGTTGCCCAGAGTCATCCCCGTGGCGATGACGGAATCTGCCTGGTCCAGAACCTCTTCCATATCGTGACTCACGGGGTCGCCCCACTGTGTGGTTTGCATCCCGTAGTCGCAAGGCAGCGGCTCGCCGCCGCGCTGGCGTATCGCCGCGATCAAGGGGTTGACCACACCGATGAGCGCGACCCGATCGCCCGCGGTTATGTCGACCAGCCCCGCCACTGCGTGATCGCGAGCGGCGGCACGCTCGTCGGGAGTGCCCGTGGGCAGATGAACGAGCCGCGCCCTCGCGTCGTCGCGATGCGGCCTCCGCGCAGCGAGCCAGGCGTCGAGTGCCGCCAACCGAATCGGGCCCGAGGCGTGTTTGAGCAGTTCTCGCACCGGGTTGCCGGACAGCTCGGAAATTTCAGGCCCGAGTTCCCCAGCCTCGAACGCGCAGGCCCCGAACGCGCTGTCGACCCGGACCAGGACGTATTGATTCCGATAGAGCTGTTCTCCGGCGGCCAGACGCGTGCCGTGCTGTACATAGAAGACGCTCCGGGCGACGGCGGGAGTTGCGGCATTGTCTTCCTGAGCAATTGCTTTTCGAATGACGTCTTCGATCGAGATGGTTTCGTGAGGGCTGACCCGGCTCATCGCAGGCCCCTTCCGTTCAGGTACTCGGACAATTTCTCGGCCGCCTCAATATTTCGTGGGCTGGCCACTGCCTCGCCGTAATCCATCACATAAATGTTGTCGTGTTTGACGGCAGGCGAGTCCTTGAGCGGAGATTGTTCCTTGAGATACCTGATCTTCTCTTCGACCGGTTGCTTGTTGTAGTCCACAACGACAATTGCCTGTGGGTTTGCGGTCACAACGGATTCCCAGCCCACGGTGTCCCAACGGGCATCCAGCTGAGAAGTGACGGAATGGGCACCGGCCAGGTCCACGATCGAATTGGCAGCTGTCCGACGCCCCGCGGTGTATGGCTCGGTGGTTCCGGAATCGTAGATGAACACTCGACTCGGGTTGTCCGGACGGGGTGCATCCTTGAGTTTGTCCTTGCGTTGGTTCAGGTCCGAGACCAACTTCTCGGCGCGGTCCTCGACCCCGAAAATCTTTCCGAGATCCTTGAGGTCCTGATTGGTGGCTTCCAACGGTTCTGGGCTGGATTGGTCACCTTTGTAGTTGAAGCACGTCTCGTTCTGCATGTACGACTGGATGCCCACTTTTGCCAAGGAGTCGGGAGTTACCCCGCGTTCCTCGCTGAATCCTGCCTGCCAACCCGCGAACACCCAATCGGCTTTGGCGCTGACCAACGTTTCCTGTCCCAGGACCGTGTCCGAGATGGTTTCGACTTTGGAATAGTCATCACGGTAGGGGGACTTGTCGACTACGCTGCTGATCGTCTTGGGCATGACGATTCCGCGCATCCTATCGGCAAGCCCCAACGAGAACATTTTCTCGATCGCGGAGACATCGTAGGCGACAGGTTTCTGCGGCGTGGGGTAGGTCGTCGACTGACCGCAGTTCGATATGGTCTTCTCCGGGGCATGCGATGAATCCTTCTGGACCGAGGCTCCGCAACCGGAGAGAAGCAAGATTCCCACGAGCCCGGCCGAACACAGCGTTCCGGAGCGTCGCCGGTGGGTGCGTCTGCGTTTGCACGGCATCGGGATGTGATTCATAAGGTTCTCCTTTGGTCGGTTGATCGAAATATTCATGTGGTGCAGTCGCCGGGTATTCAGGAGGGCGGCGTTACATGGGAAACAGGAAATAGGGTGCCCCGGTGTCCGGACGCGACGTCACCAGGGGACGAACCTTGTAGACCTCCTCTACGAGATCAGGATCAAGCGTTTCGGCGGGCGGACCGTCGGCGACAATGCGGCCGTGGTCCATCACGATGATTCGGTCGCATGAGCTGGCCGCGAGGTTGAGATCGTGAAGGGCCATGACGACGCCGGGTCTCCTCGTTCCGGCGGGCGGTAAGGGCGCCTCATCGTCGGATTCGGCACTCTCCGCGGGGTGAGCGTGGCTCCTCACATCCCGGATGAGATCGACCTGGTGTCTCAGATCCAGGTGATTGGTCGGTTCATCGAGAAGCAAATACGGGGTCTCTTGGGCCAGTGCGCGGGCGAGCAGAGTTCTCTGGCGCTCTCCGCCCGAAAGATCCAGGAAACTTCTGTGGGCGAATTCCGCAACACCGGTGCGGGCCATCGCGCTCTCGACCGCCTGATTGCCTCCCTCACGGGTTGCCGTCGGATTGGCGAGGGCGCCCAAGGAAACGACCTCGGCGACGGTGAAATCCAGTTCTCCGCGCTCTTCCTGCGGAAGAGCCGCAATGAGCGAGGCGGACTTCTTGTGGGGCAGCTCCGTCAGGCGAGCACCGTTGATTAGAATCGCACCGTGGCGGGGTCGCAAGGCGCGGTAGAGCGCCTTGAGCAGAGTCGATTTCCCGCAACCGTTGGGACCGACTAGCCCGACGACCGCACCCGGGCCAATGCCGAGCGAAACCTCGTGCACCACTTCTGTGCCCGCGACCTCGATCGTCAGGTTCTGCAGGCTGAGACCGACCCGAGCATTCATCGAGATCCTCCGAAGACGTAACCGCGGCGGCGGATCAGAATGATGAACACCGGCACACCGATGAGTGCCGTGACCACGCCGAGGGGGAGTTCGCGCGGAGGCACGGCGATGCGGCTGATCAGATCGACCCAGACCATGAACACGGCACCGAACATGGGCGCCAGGAGGGTTGCGGTTCGGTGTGCAGGGCCGAGCACGATTCGTGTCAGGTGAGGGATGACCAGTCCGACGAAGCCTATGGTTCCAGCGACCGAGACCAATGTCGCCGTTCCGAGAACGGTGAGGAAGAAGAGCCGGATCCTGAGGGCTTCCGGATCGACGCCGAGGCTCGCGGACGACCCGTCGCCCATGGACAGGGCATCCAAATCAGGGGCGCGGTGCCAGAGATAGACAATGCACCCGCACGTGACGATCCCGGCGAGCGGAAGCTGACTCCAGGTTGCCCCGCCCAAAGAACCGAGCATCCAGAACATCACGGTGCGGGCGGCGTCACCCTTGGAATCGAAGAAGACGATCGCGGACATCAGGGCCTGGAACCCGAAAGACAGGACGACGCCGGTCAGGATCAGCCGTACCGGTGCAATACCGTTCGACGAGCTTGACAGCCCGTAGACAAGGACCGAGGCCGCGAGGGCACCGGCAAATGCTGCCGAGGACAGCGCGTAGACACCGAGCCCCGAAAGCAGCCCCCAGGACACCACGGCGCTCGCGCCTACTGAGGCACCGGATGAGATGCCGAGAATAAAGGGATCCGCGAGGGGATTGCGCACCATGGACTGTGCGGCGATCCCCAGGGTGCTCAGTCCGGCACCCACGACGGCGGCCATGATCGCCCTCGGCGTGCGAATGTCGACGATGACCGTGTAATCAGTCACGTCAGCAGAGTCGATAGTCCCGCCGGTCAGGGCAGCCCACAAGTGAGACGTCGTACGACCCAACGGGATCGAGGCGGCGCCCCACGAGATGGCGAGCAGTATCGACACGAGGAGCACGGCCGCCAGCCCGCAGGCCAGTAGTACCTGGTGTCGTGGACTCATTCTGCGACGTGAAGGATTCATTGGAAGTAAATGATAATCATTCGCATCTAGAAATTCCAAAGAGCCCCACGTGGTCTCGTGATTCTGCGCCCGGCTTCATGGGACCCGGTCCGGCGTAAAATAAAGTGGATGACTTCTTCAGACTCCCAGCCAGACGCTTTCTTTACCGCGGTTTCCGTGCTGGACTCTCTTTTTCGGTCCGGTATGCGGCAGGTAGTTCTGGCTCCCGGGTCTCGGTCTGCACCCCTGGCGTACGCCCTCGCTGCCGCCTCGGAAGCCGGGGTCATTGAGGTTCATGTCCGAATCGATGAGAGGTCTGCCGCGTTCACGGGGCTCGGTATTGCCAAAGCCACGGGGCAGCCGGTCGGCGTCGTGACGACCTCGGGCACTGCCGTCGGCGAATTGCTGCCGGCCGTGATGGAAGCAAACCATTCCGAAGTCCCTCTTGCGGTTCTTTCCGCGGATCGCCCGCCACGGCTGCGCGATACCGGTGCCAATCAGACCACGTGGCAACCGGGTCTCTACAGCACACATGTGCGCGCCTGGGCCGACCTCACCTCCTACCCGGAACCGGAGCCGGGGGAGCAGACGGTTGCATTTACCGATTGCCTTGCCGCTCTGACCGGGCGCGACCCCGAATCCTGGGAAGATGCGTCGTCTAGGCCACTCGGACCGGCGCACATCAACGTCGCCTTCGATGCTCCGTTGGCTCCGGATGCGAGGATGCGCGAAACCTTGCGTGCGTGGGCCTCGTCGTTGGCTGATGTGCGCAAACCGGTCGCACCTCGGCTCGTTGACCGGACGGTCGCCGATGCCCTCGGCGAGGACGCAGCCGATGGGTCACGGGAGGAGCCCACCAGACGTACCGTAGTGGTCGCAGGAGACGGAGCCGGCCCCGTCGCCAGGCTTTTTGCGGAAACTGTGGGAGCTCCGTTGTTGGCAGAACCTTCTTCGGGCGCCCGAGGCGGTCCAAATGCTCTGGGCACATACCAATTGCTCCTTGACGGCAAACTCGGGAAAGTCATTGAGCGTGTGGTCCTCTTCGGGCGCCCGACCTTGTCCCGGTCCGTGGACAGCCTTCTCCATCGCCAGGACATCGAGTCGATCATCTATCTGCCTCGTCCCGTGGCGTGGGCCCGGCCCGACCGGCGTCCGGAACGTCCTGTACAGACCCTCGAGGAGGCCCGGAACTTCGCGGGGCGTTGCGCAGCCTCCTGGCTCGAACAGTGGAGAAGCGAAGACCACCGCCTCGACCGGTCCCTTAATAGTCTCTTCTCGCATGCCGAAGCTCACAACGGCGTTCTCAACGGGCCTGGGGTTGCTCGTTTGGTGAGGGAAGCGACCGACAGGGACGGGATAACTCTCGTCTGCGGGTCATCCAACCTCATCCGTGATCTCGACCTTGCCCCCATCGACGAGAGTGTGGACCGTGAAGCGGCAGTCTACGCGAACCGCGGGCTTGCCGGTATCGACGGCACTGTGGCAACGGCAAGCGGTATCGCGCTGGCCGAGCGAGGGCCGGTCCGCCTACTCCTGGGAGACCTGACGCTCCTTCACGATTCCGGATCCTTGCTCATCGGGCTGGGGGAAACCGTGCCCGATCTGCAGATCATCGTGTTCAACGACGCGGGCGGCGGGATTTTTTCGACCCTCGAGCACGGCAACGTGGCCCGGGATGAGGGGTGGTCGGGCGCCGTGGAACGTTTCTTCGGGACACCGCAGGCGGCGGACCTCGAAAGGCTCGCTGCCGTACATCATCACCGTTATGTCCGCGCGGACGACGCCGAAGCGCTGGGGCGCGCCCTGTCTTCTCCGGTCCGCGGTATCACCTTGATCGAGGTCCGAGGCACACGCGAAGGACTTGCCGACGAGCGTGTCCTCTGGAAAGAGTGCGTCTGATCCTGGGTCGTACGACAACGGGGGCGTTTGTCGACCGTACGCGGGGGAATAACCCCGCGCCCGGCAGACAAACGCCCCCGTACTCGGCTCGAACGCTCCTAGTCCTTGCGCTCCAGTGAAGCGCCCTCGACGTCGACGTCCGGCAGGATCTTGTCGACCCAACGCGGCAGCCACCACGCCTTCGAGCCCATGAGGTACATGAGGGCGGGGATGAGCGTCATGCGAACGACGAAAGCGTCGAACAGCACGCCCGCTGCCAGGGAGAAGCCGATCGAGGCGATCATGGCCTCGCCGCTGAAGACGAAGCCGAGGAACACCCCGGCCATGATCAGTGCGGCGGCCAGGACGACCTTGGCACTGTGATTGAAGCCGATGATGACCGACTTCTTGCCGCCGCGCCCGTGGCTGTATGCCTCGCGCATCGACGAGACCAGGAAGACTTGATAATCCATGGCGAGTCCGAAGAGGATACCGACCGCAAGAATCGGTAGGAAACTGAGAATCGGGCCGGGGTCGGTGACCCCGAAGAGGGATCCGAGCCATCCCCACTGGAATACCGCGACCGTCGCGCCGAACGAAGCCAAGAGCGAGAACAGGAACCCTAGGGTCGCCGTCAACGGAACGAGGATCGAACGGAAGACCAGGATCAGCACGAGCAGCGAGAGGCCCAAGACGATGGCCAGGTAAATGGGCAGAACCTTGAACAGCTTCTCGGAAATGTCGATATTCATTGCCGTCTGTCCAGCCACGCCGAAGGTCACGTCTCCGTCGTCGGTGTGAACCTTGAGGTCACGCAGGTCGTTCACCAAATCATTGGTCGAGACGTCGCTGGGTCCGTCCTTCGGAACGATCTGGTACATGACCATGCTGTTGTCCTTGGAAATCGCGGCGGGCACCACGGTCTCCACGTTGTCCTGCTTCTGCAGATCCTGTCCGACGTCGATCTGCAATTGCTTGGCCTGATCCGCGGTGGTTCCCCCCGGAAGCTGAGCGGCCGCAACCATGGTGCTGTTCCGGCCCGCGCCGAACTGCTCCTCGATGGTCTTGTAACTCTTGTAAGCGCCGGAATCAGGGCTGGAGCTCGTGGCATCGGGCAGGCCCAGTCGGATCTGAGTCATCGGGATGGCGATGATGATCAGCACCAGGGCCGAGACGATGGCGGTGACGACAGGACGCTTGGTGACGAATTTCAGCCACCCGTGCGGCGAAGACTCGTGTTCCCGGTGCGCCTTATGGGCACGGTCCTGAAGCTGCCCGTCACCGACCAGGTTTTCGGCCTGGGCATTCTCCCTGAGCCGAGCACGACGTTGTATCGTCTGCCACCGCTTCTTGGTGATGATCCTTCGCCCGATGAGCCCGAGCATAGCCGGCGTCAGAGTCACGGCCACCACGACGGCCAAAAGGACCGACGCCGCGGCGACATTGCCCATCACCGACAGGAACGGAATCCCTACGACGTTGAGCGCAAGCAAGGCGATGATGACCGTGGTGCCGGCGAAGACCACCGCGTTGCCGCTGGTGCCCGTCGCCAGCGCAACCGAGTCCTTAATGCCGATGCCTCGCACCAGGTTGTTGCGGTGTCTGTTGATGATGAACAGCGAGTAGTCGATGCCGACCGCAAGACCCAGCATCGAGCCGAGGGCCGGCGTCGTGGAGTTCATTTCGATGAGGCCCGATAGCGAGAACGTGCCGAGCATCGCCGCGCCCACGCCGACGAGGGCCATGAGAATCGGCAGCCCGGCGGCGATGAATGTGCCCATCATGATGAGCAGAATGATGAAGGCCACGATGACGCCGATGATCTCGGCCGTGGGCTTCATATCGGGCTGGCCCTCGAGATTCTGATCGAATTGGACGTCGAGGCCCTTGAGGTCGGCGTCGGCAAGGTCCGAACGCACCTCGGAAAGCGTGTCCGGGGAGACCGAGTTGATCTCATCCTTGAAGCTGATGCTGGCCAGGGCCGCCGACTCGTTGTCCGAGACGGACGAGTACTGGCTCGACATGTCGATTTTGGCCTTGTTCTGGTCGAACTCGGTCTTCTTCTGCTCGAACTGTGACTTCTGTGCGTCCAGTTCCTTCTGCTTGTCGTCAATCTCCTTATAGGCATCTGACGGCGCGTTGGAAGATTTGAGCTTCGAGCGTCCATCGTCGATCTGCTTCTGACCGTCGTCGAGTTTCTTCTGGCCGTCTTCGATCTGAGGGGCGGCTTGCTGGAGCTGAGCCTTGCCCTGGTCGATCTGCTTCTGCTCGTCGAACGGGTTGGTCGTCGACTCGACGCCGTCGACCTTTCCGACTTTCTGGAGAGCGCTGGCGAGGGCTTGCTTCTGGTCGTCGGAAATCGCAGAGCCGTCTCCGGTTTTGACAACGGCCTGGCCCGAACCGGCGTTCGCGTTGAGATCGAATTTGTCGCTCAGCTCGTCCTGGAGCTCTTGGGACTTGGTGCCAGGGATCGTGACGTTGGAGCTCAGATCCCCCTTGAACGCGGCGTATGACCCGCCCAAAGCCAGGAGGATCACAATCCACAGACTGATGATCACCCATGCCTTGCGCGCGGCGAATCCGCCGATACGGTATAGGAGTTTTGCCATGACTTCTCTCGATGGTTGATGGTTCAGTGTCAGATGCGAGGACGGCCATTGGCCACCTGCGCGAAGGCCCAGTTGAGGTCTTCGCGCAGGACTTCCAGGGTGAGCAGATCGATAGGCTCGGATCCCTGAATGGTTTGAGTGAAATGGGCCTTGCCGGTTGAGCACGGCCCGGATCGGCCGGCGTCCAGAATGCCCAACCGGTTGACGCCGTGGAGGAGACCGAAGGCTATGCCCGTGGTCAGGTTGAAGACATACATCTGGATTTTGACGCTCTGTTCGAAATCCAGGGAGGGGTAGTTGTCGGCGAGGGTTTCCATGAGCTGTTCGGCGACGCTGGCCAGAGTTCGCAGGATGTGTTGGCCCAACACGTCGAGCATGTCCGGACTCAGGCGCATGCTCAGCGCCAAGAATCTTGCGAAGAGTTCGTCGGCACCGGGGCGATCGAAGCTCTCGCGGAACTTCCGATCCAGCGCCTCGGGAATTTCCGGCACGGGCAACCTCGCAGGAATTCCCGGTTCGTCCAAGAGCTGGACGAGGTATGAGCTGACTCTGGCCAGAATGACTTCGTGAAGGTTGGGGAAATGGTTGAAGAGGGATCTTTCGGAGATTCCTGCCCGCTCGGCCAGTGTCCGTGATTTGAGCGCCTCGAACCCATCCTCGAGCACGATGGCCTCCGCGGCATCGAGAATCGCCTTGCGAGTGGCCTCACGCCGGGCATGGCGGCGGTCACCGGTGGGCAAGGTCGAAGTACTCATGTATTTACAGTAATTGCAAATTCTTTTGAGGATCAACGAGTCCTCGTGTGTCATTGGCCACGTCCACCCGCTACTGCCGGTCTTCTTGGGGCTTCCGTTCGAGGGAAGCGCCCTCCACGTCGACATTCGGCAGGATCTTCTCGAGCCAGCGAGGCATCCACCACGCCGCTTCGCCGAGCAGATGCATCGCTGCGGGGATCAGGGTCATACGAATCACAAAGGCATCGAGGAGTACGCCGAAGGCCAAGCCGAAGCCGATGGGGCGGATCATAGTCAGTTCGGAGAATACGAACCCGCCGAACACGCTGAACATGATGATCGCCGCCGCCACGACAACGCGAGCCGATTGGTTGTATCCCATAATGACGGCCTTGCGGGCTGGCGCCCCGTGGGCATATGCCTCGCGCATTCCGGAGACCAAGAACATCTGGTAGTCCATGGCCAGCCCGAACAGGATGCCCACGGCCAGGGTTGGCAGGAACGAAAGCACGATCGAAGCATCGTGAACCTGGAAAATCTGCCCGAGCCAACCCCACTGGTAGATCGCTACGACACCGCCGAACGACGCCAGCAGCGAGAACAGGAAACCAAGCGTCGCAATGAAAGGAACCAGAATGGACCGGAAGACCAACACCATGATCAGAAACGACAGGCCGAGCACTATTCCGATGTATCCCGGAAGCGCTTTCGAGAGGATCTGGGAAATGTCGATGTTTCCACCGGTCTGGCCGGTCACGCCCAACGTGACGTGATCCTGGGCCTCGGTGTCCGAGGAGAGATCGCGCAAACTGTTGACGAGCTTCTCGGTGGATTCGGCGGCGGGCCCTTCGTCAGGCGTTACCTGAAAGACTTCCACGGATTTGTCCTTTGCGATGGGACCCGGGACCACGGTTTTGACGTCGTCTTGACCTTGGATCTTCTCGGCCAAATTGACCTGAAGCTCTTGGGCGGCGGTCTCATCAGTGTCTGAGGGCAGTTCGGCCACTACGAGGATGGTGCCATTGGCCCCGGCGCCGAATTTGTCCTCAACCTGCTTGTACGCCTTGTAGTCGGTCGAATCCACGGACTCGGTCGAGGCATCCGGGAGGCCGAGCCGCATCGAGGCCGTGGGAATCGCAATGATTCCTAGTACGACAATGGCACCCAAAATGACGAGGACGGGGCGGCGCGTGACCGTTTTGGCCCAGCCGCGCGGCTCGTCGATCCGTTTGAGATGAACGTGTTTCCCCGCATGTCCGTTGTAGGCGGCCCTTTCGTTCTTGTTCAGAACATGCAACTTGATGATCCCCAGAAGGGCCGGGGTCAGCGTCACGGACACGAGGACCGCGATCAGCACGCACATGGCTGCGGTCGTGCCCATGATGCCCAGGAAAGGAATTCCGACGACGTTCAGGGCCAATAAAGCGACGATGACCGTCGTGCCCGCGAACACGACAGCATTTCCGCTGGTTCCATTGGCCATCGCGATGGATTGGGAGAGTGCGTGGCCCTCCCGGAGGTTGACGCGGTGCCGGTTGAGGATGAACAGGGAGTAGTCGATTCCGACGGCAAGCCCGAGCATGAGCCCGAGCATCGGTGTGATCTGCTGGATCTCGATGACCGAGGAGAGGGCCATGGTGGTCAGGACGCCGATGCCCACCCCGATCAGAGCGGTGACAAGGGGGAGACCCGCGGCAATGACGGTACCCAGCATGATCAGCAGGACCACGAGTGCAATCACGACGCCGATGATCTCCGAGGGTCCGGCCAAGGCGCCCAAATCCTGGGCGATGGACTGGCTGTAGTTGATGTCTACGCCCTGGATCCCGGCATCATCGATGGTTTGTCGCAGCGAATCCTTGGTTTCTTGGCTGATGTTCTGTTCGGTTTCGTCGAAGGAAATTGATGCGATGGCGGTCGAACCGTCCTGGGAAACCATGGCCGCCGATTCGGACAGCTTGAAGAGTTTCAGATTGCGGTCGTACTCCCGCTGCTGGTCCTGGAGCTGATCTCGGCTCTTGTCGAGTTCGTCCTTTTTGCCGTCCAATGTTTTGCGCTGGTCATCCAGCTTCTGCTGTTCCGATTTCAATTGCTCCTGGGCGGATTCCGGATCAGGGGACCCCGAGGCTTGTTTCGCGGCCTCGTCCAGCTTCGTCTGGCCCTGGCTCAGCTGCTGGTACCCGTCGTCGAGTTGCTTCTGCCCGTCGCCCAATTGCCGCCACGCGCCCTCAATCTTGCGGGCTGCATCGTCGAGCTGGGATTTCGAATCCTTGAGCGAGCTTTGCGTCTGGAAGGGGTCGGTCGTCGATGCGACACCGTCGACCTTGCCGGCATCCGATAATGCATTGGCCAGCTCGGCTTTTTGTGCGTCCGTGAATGGTTTGCCATCTTTGGTGGAGACGACGGCCTGTCCCATGCCGTGGCTGGCTTCAGGGACTTTGTCCTTCAGGAGGTTCTGCAACCGTTCCGTTTCCGAACCGGGCAGGGAAAAAGCGTTGCTGAGCTGGCCACCGAAAGCGGCGAAGCTGCCGCCTGCGGCGGCGAGGGCAACGAGCCACACCACAAGCACGAGCCAGGCCTTTCGGGCACAGAAGCGTCCGATCTTATAAAGCAGCGATGCCATGGGCGGGTCCCTTCAGGACGGAATCGAATGAAATGGTCGTCAGGTATTCGAGAGCTTCGCGGACCTTGTCTTGCGTCTCTGCGGTTGTCGAACTCAGGCCATCATCGCCGAGCGCTTCGTGCAGTGCCACGCAGATGGTGTCGAGCAGTACCCGGCAGAGGATGTGGACGCGCATGGCAGGAACAGATGGATATGCCCCGCGAACGATCTCGATCAAACGGTTGATCATGCGTTGCATCGAGGACTGCCCCCACGTTGTCAATCCCTGGTAGTTCACCATCTGGCTGGCCGTGCTGACGCTCTCCCGTATGTTCTCAAGTACTTCGGGACGCAGTACGAATTCTGTGAAGGCGTGGGTGACATGGGAGGCCATGGACTCCTCATTGTGCCCCGGGCTGATCCGGAACCCATCCGCGAGCTGATCGAAGTCGTCGTTGATCTGGGCGAACGCAGCTTCTTCGATCGAGGAGAAATGATTGAACACCGTTCTGCGAGAAACCCCGGCCCGTGCAGCGAGCTCATCCACGTTCAGGCTCTGCGGTCCTTCGCGACGAACGAGCGCGGCGGCCGCCGCGGCGATCGCGTGTCGATTCTGTTCGCGCACCAGGCTCCGGCGATCTTGCGTGGCGCCACGGGTCGACGCAGGCTGAACGCGCGGAGGGACGATAGACATGGGATGAGCTTAGAAGAGTCTGTGCACTGGGTGCAATGAAACGAAGCCACATTATGTATTGCGGCTCATTTCCACAGGCCCGGTTCTGGGGCGCCCTGCCGTCTGACAGAATGGACAGTGTGAACCGAGCTGATCTTGATAAGAAGTCCGAGGAAGTCTCCGCGATGTTCGACGGGGTCGCACCGAAATACGACCTCATGAACACACTGCTCTCCTTGGGGCAGGACCGTGGATGGAGAAAGGCCACGGTCAAAGCCGCAGAGCCCGCACCCGGTCAGCGAATCCTGGATATGGCGGCTGGAACCGGCGCCTCATCCGTTCCGTATGCAGAAGCCGGGCTCGACGTCGTCGCCGCGGACCTTTCCGAGGGCATGTTGGCCGAAGGGCGCCGTCGTCACCCCGAGATCGACTTCGTCCGTGCCGACGTCACGGATCTGCCGTTCGAGGACGCAGAATTCGATACCGTGACGATGTCGTTCGGCCTGCGCAACGTCGCCGAATATCCCAAAGCCCTCCGCGAACTGTATCGCGTGACCAAATCCGGCGGAACGCTCGTCATCTGTGAATTCTCTACGCCCACGTGGCCGCCGTTCCGTAGGATCTACCAGGAATACTTGATGCGAGCGCTTCCCCCTGCCGCAAGCATCTTCTCTTCCAACCCAGAGTCCTATACCTATCTGGCCGAGACCATTCGTGATTGGCCGGCCCAGGAACAACTTGCCTCGGCCGTCGCGGAAGCGGGCTGGCATGGGGTTCAGTATCGCAACCTGACCGGTGGGATCGTGGCACTTCATAGGGGTTTCAAGGCTTAGGCACATGAAGATACTCGTCGTCGGGTCGGGCCCCGCCGGGGCCACGGCCGCATATTGGCTTGGGCAAGCAGGTCACGAGGTGACCGTCCTCGAAAAGACGCGGTTTCCCCGGGAAAAGGTCTGTGGCGATGGGCTGACGCCCCTCGCGGTCCGGGAGATGAATCTCATGCACTTGCCTCACGGCACGGCGCAGGGCTATCACCTGCAGAAGGGATTGCGCCTTCGAGCCTCCGGCCGGAGCATAGAGGTACCGTTCGAATCCGCCGGCGACACCCCCGGTTACGGGCTGGTTCGCACACGCTATGGCTTCGACGAAGAGCTGGCGGAACACGCTCGGGCGGCGGGGGCCGTCGTCCTGGAAGGGCACGCAGGCCACGAGGTCATTCGTGCCCAGGAACTGGAGTCGGTTCCGGAAGGAGTCTCCTCAGGCATTCTGAGCGACCCGGACCGTATTGTCGGTATCCGAGCGCAGCTTCACGACGAGCGAGGACGCAGAACCAGCCAGACGCGGGAGTTCTACGCAGACCTCGTGCTGGCTGCGGACGGCAACTCGACACGAGCCGCAGTCTCCGCCGGACTCGCAAAGCGTGACGACCGGCCCATGGGAGTCGCCGTTCGCGCGTACTACGACTCCCCGCTCGGGGATCTCGATTGGATGGAGGGCTGGCTCGAACTCGAAGGCGATCGCAGCGGGTCCTCCGGCAAACCAGAGTTGCTTCCTGGCTACGGTTGGATTTTCGGCGTCGGCGACGGCACTGCGAATGTCGGTCTCGGCATCCTGAACACTTCCCAGCAATTCGGGAAATTGGACTACCGCCAAGTTCTCTCGGACTGGACCGGCGCCATGCCCGATGAATGGACCCTTGATCCGGAGCACCGGACGGGGCGAGTCCTTGGGGCGGCGCTGCCCATGGCTTTCAACCGCACCCCGAACTATGTCCCGGGACTGATGCTGCTGGGCGATGCGGGGGGCATGGTCTCTCCCTTCAACGGAGAAGGCATTGCCAACGCAATGCAGTCGGCTCGAATCGCCTCGGGGATCATTGAGGATGCGGCCACGGCCAACGGTCCGGCGCAGCGAGAGCTGATCCTGAACCGATATCCGGACATCATCCGCCAGACTTGGGGTTCGCACTTCACCTTGGGCCGTGCTTGTGCCGAGTTGATAGGCCATCCCGTGCTCATGAAGGCGTCGGTGTCGCTGGGTATGCGATGGCCCGCCCTGATGAAAATCGTCGTGGGCGTCATGGCGGACCTGACTCCCCAGGATCCGCGGCACCTGGCAGACAGGGTGGTTCACCTAGTGGAATCCCTGACCCCGGCGACATCGACCCGGTGAATCCCGTCCGCAGCCAACGGCCTTTGGCCCCGAGAGAAACGGTTAGTGTTAAGCCCGTGACTGATACACATCCCGGACAGCATGACGACCAGCCCGAGAGCGCTTTCGCGCAAGCCCTCGCGGGGTATGAGGACATGCAATTGCCGTCTGGATTTGAGCTGATCGCTCGTGACGAGATTCTTGGTCCTAAGATTCTTCGTAGCCTCGGCGAAGTCGAAGAACGTCTTGATCGGGCCGTCCACTATACGGATGCCTTGGCCGACGTCGCTTCCCGTCATCTCCTCGAAGCCGGAGGAAAGCGGGTACGGCCGCTCCTGACGCTTTTGGCCGCGGAGATCTCGGGGGGCATCAATGACGACGCCATCGAGGCCGCGGTCGTCACTGAACTGACACACTTGGCAACTCTGTACCACGACGACGTCATGGACGACGCCACCAAACGTCGCGGGGCGGACGCCGCACACATGATTTGGGGAAACTCCGTCGCGATTCTTACCGGCGACCTGATTTTCTCGCGGGCTTCACTGATCGTCTCCGACCTCGGGGCCAGGGCCCTGGCGGTCCAGGCCAAGACTTTCGAAAGGCTGGTGCTCGGGCAACTGTACGAGACGGCCGGGGCGAAGCCGGACGAAGACCAACTGGCTCATTACATCAAGGTCATTGAAGGCAAGACCGGTTCGTTGATCGCGGCCGCTTGCGAGTACGGATCACATTTGGCAGGTGCCAGCGAGGAAACCGTGCAAACCCTGATTCGTTACGGCGAATTGGTCGGGGTCGCTTTCCAGCTTGCCGACGACGTCATCGATGTCACTGCTTCCCACCAATCCTCCGGGAAGACACCCGGAACTGACCTTCGCGAAGGGGTTCCGACTCTTCCGTCGATTCTGGTCCGCAAATCCGCTTCGGATGGGGATGAGGAAGCACAGCGTGTGGTGGACCTCATGGATGCCGACCTCAGCTCGGACGAGGCGCTGGCCCGAGCCGTTGAGGCGCTGGGTGCGCACCCCGCCACGAACATGGCCTGGGACATCGCTTACAGATGGGCCGACGACGCCATCGGTGCTTTGAATTCTCTGCCTGATACAACCGTGAAGCAAGCTCTCAAGTCCTTCGCAGAAGCCGTAGTGCACCGGGAATCTTGACCGGTTCCTTGCGGGTTTTCCGTCCGTGGCCCTACGAACCGCATTACTCATTGTTGTGAATTTCGCTGTTTTCGGTGCTGTGGAATGGGCTTCGGAATGCATGACGGTTCAGCCAATGTAGACAGCAATACAGCGGCTGCCTGGCCTTCCATGTCTCTCGACCGCGCGCGGGGCGCGGGTAGGGGTCAGAGGCATTGTGGCC
Organism: Rothia uropygialis; assembly: GCF_004137765.1. Lineage (GTDB taxonomy): Bacteria > Actinomycetota > Actinomycetes > Actinomycetales > Micrococcaceae > Rothia. Next base: position 308,006 of record NZ_NOIS01000001.1, read on the forward strand.
TCGTAGAAGACCGACAATCACCGTATGACGGCTGTTGGATCGCGGCCGGCTCTGTGGCCGTCATCCCGATCGGAGCCCCAATGCAGTTTTGATCGCATGGCAGAACATGACCGTCACTGTCATGCTGGCGGGATTCCTCGTGTTGATTCGTGCCCTACTGCCATTGGTCCTGAAGGAGGACTTACGCCTGCGAGCATTGCCCCGGCGGCACCACATGGATCGGCCGGCCATGTATCGAGCACTGGGTGCAGGAGCCAATCGTGCTCGTCTATTTCTCTTCGAGAGCTTCCAGGAAGCTGACCTGCTTCGCCTCCGCGAACTGGTGAAGGGAATTGGTGTCCATATCCGGTTGGTGTTCCTTGTGCGGCTCCGGGACGGCAGGATTTCCCGTCCAGTCCAACAGCCGACAAACGCGCTTCTGAATACGCCACCCCCTTGAAGTACGGACCAACACGTCGTCGTACCAACCATTGCCCACCCAGCTTGGGCCTCCCTCGGCGTCAGCTCGAATGAGGAGCCAGTTCCCGTAGCTGAACGCGTAGGCCATATCACCTTTCACATGGACCAGCTGGCCCATCATCGTGTGCTGATGGCTGTCGAGCCGGTCATGGAACTCAGCGAAGGACTTCTTGAAATTCTCCAGTCCGGTCCATTCGGCCCCAGCAGGCCCGAAATCTGCGCTGACGTCTTCGGTAAACACCCGGTCGAACAGGTGCCATTGGTGTGCGTCGAGTGCGAGGGCGTAGAGGTTCAGCACCTCGACGATTGCTGCCTTGTCGTTGTCAGTCATGTCATTGTCTCCTTCAGAGCTTCGAGGGGGGGGCGATGCCAGTATGAGTAGGCCACTGCGCCAGGCGTGACCTCTCGGAATCGGACACCAGCGAAATCCGCCATCATCCGCACCTGTATCGGTCGGTTCCAGTCAGCTCGTGCTCGTATCATTATCTGCCGGGAAAGGGCTCAGGCGGCCAGATCGGCTGCTGCCTGCAAGATCCAGAAGCGGAACTCGACGGCGAAGTGCTCGAGATGTTGTTCGATCACGTCGGGCGCGCACGTCGAGGGCAGCGTGACGGACAGTCTCGCGGTGAACCCGTCTGGCTCTTCCTCGAACGCGTTCGCGATCGAACCGATCACGGTCCCGTCGGCGAGGAGGATGTGTGACCGGCGCTCGGCCGGACGTTCCTCGGCGAGACCAGGCAACTCCTGGCCTTGAATGACGCTGTCATTCCACGGACGCATGAAGAACGAACAGACGTACTCGTCGAGGGTCTCTACGATGTTGACGTTCTGGCCGGGTTCCGCGTGGATCGAGTAGTGCTCGGGGTGGCCAGCGATCATGACATCCTCGCGGGCAAAAGCGCCAGCGAGCCAGATGCCGAACTCCGCAGCCGTGATGCCGTGGGCGCGCAACGTCGTCGTTCCGGTGGTTTCCTCACCCTCCGACCGCTGAAGGTGGTTTCGCAGGAATGCCTCACCCGCCGCGATCTCTTCGCTCAGGAGCTCCAGCACACGCTCTCGACCGAGCTTTCGTTTCATGAGCCCCAGGGCCCGCCGTGCGGAGAACCGCTCGAATTCGTCGATGCTTCGGTCGCTGTCCTGACCGGACAGGTGAACTCTCGGTTCGGTGATGCGCGGGGCGGTTGTGGGCAGGTCAAAATTCATCAGGGTCGTGCTCCCAGTGCATACGGGTGGGTTTCGGCGGCTGCTTTTCTACAGTCGGTTGCTGTCGCCGGCACGAGAAAAATGCTGTGCGTCTTCTCGTGCCGGCGGCTTTGGTTTCGTGTCAGCTGTTTCGGACAGGCAACTGCAGGTAAGACGGTCGATTGCCCCCGGTGTGCAGGACATGCTGTCCTTCATTGGTGCCGACATACTCACGGATCGCGGGCATCATCGTACCGAGCAAGTTCCGGGAACTCACGACAAAGCGCAATTGCTCGCCCGGATAGAACGCCAGACCGATCGGCAACAGGTCGATCTCAACCTCTACCACCTCGCCCGCAGAGAGCTTCTCAATGCGGTCGAAACTGTGCACGGGCACATCGACAGTCGACAGCGTTTCGTCGAGATGCCGTGCCGAGACACGAAGTCGCCCATCGGAACCCTTGTACCGGAGGATTGTTGCGCCATGGTCGGTAAGATCATGGGCCATCGCACTCTGGTTCGGAACCGTGAACGCCTGCAACGGTGTACCGAATCGGTCCAGCTTCTGTACGAGGACGAACAGATCCATGTCCTCAGCGCCACGAGCTTCGACGTAGAGATGAGCCTTCGGGTATCCGACCAGCGTCGTTTCCTTTTCGAATCGCGTGATGAAGGACACCGCGTTCGGATTCGCGTCCACCGCATATGAGGCTTCGACCGCTTCTGCCGGGGCGGCAGTCGTCAGCGTCCGTGTACGACCGTCGAGATAGTACTTCTTCGATTCGACGCCCTCAGGCGGGAACGACTGCGCAGGAATCCTGACTTGGTCTCCGCCCTCGAGATCGAGTACGGAGTACCGCACGCGAGGCGTCCGCTCCCATCCATTGTTCTCGTCTTTCAGGAAATGGTCGAAAAATCGACGCAAATCCTCGACATTCGCTTTGTCATAGTAATCGGGCCACTCCTGACCATTATGGATTCGAAGCCATTTCTCCTCGGATGCAATCCGTCGCCACGCACGGAAGGTCCCGGCGGTATGCAGGGTATTCGAATAGCTGGCCACGACGTACGCGGGTACGGTGATCTTCTCGAACTCCGGAATCTTGTTCTCCCAGAGGTCTGTCATCAGAGGGTAGCGCTCGACCTCGGAGAGGAGATCCTCCTTCTGGTTCTTCCCGAAGAAACTTCCTTCTTGAAGCTGCTCAGCGAAGCCGGTATCAGGCATTCCACCGCGCATCACCAGGTCGCGATAGACATCGCTGACACCTTCCCACGGATTGATCGCGACGAGGTGCGGCGGCTGCTCGGCGGCGGTGAACCACTGCGAGACAGCAAGGTAGGAGGTACCGCTCATCCCGACCTTGCCCGAGCACCACTCCTGTTCCGCGAGCCACTCGATCACGTCATAGCAGTCGCGCCCTTCCTGGCGGTCCCAGATGACGCTGTCCCCTTCCGAGTCCACCACGCCCCGTATGTCAGGGTTGCACACCGCATAGCCCTTAGAACACCAGTAGGCCGGATCTGGTGCTTCGAACTTCTCCAACCCGGAGACCTTCGCGTTGTCCAGGCCAACCATTCCGAACACGCCCGTCACGCTGGGGGAGGTGCCCTGGCCCTTGCCATACGGGCTCCAGGCGACGATCACGGGTACCGGTTCGGTGCCGGCCGGGCGGAATACATCGACATAGAGGGTTGTGCCGTCGCGCAACTGGACGGCGACGTCCTTGTCCAAGACGATGTCGACCGGCAACGGCTTGAACTGTGGAGCAATCTGGAACCCCGCTTCGAAAGTCCGTGTACCCGGATCGAAAGGCGTCAAAGACCCCGTCCGCTGTTCAGGAAGGGGGTGGGAGGGCATGTACATCTTCTGATCGGTCATCGTGATCTCCTTCGTGCCAAAGCCTGTGTGATCTCGCTGTTGCCTCGAGCCTACGAGTGCCCCCTCTAAAACTCAACACCTGTTGAGAATGGGGTGCGCTCACGATAGGTTTTGGTTATGACAATCCAGCACAAGAATGAGCAGTCGCCGCGCATCGGGCGGCGTCCCGGCCCCAGCAACACTCGCGCGGCTGTACTCGCCGCTGCGAAAGCGCGCTTCGCGCATGACGGATATGCCTCGACCACCATTCGAAACGTTGCTGCAGATGCCGGGGTCGACCCCTCGCAGGTGATGCAGTTCTTCGGTTCAAAAGACGGCCTTTTCGCCGCCGTCATGGACGTCCCCGCATCCGCACTCGACCGATTCGATACGGCATTCGATGGACCGGACGGGCAGCTTGGGGAACGGGTCGTCCGCACATACCTCAGGGCCTGGGAAGGACCGGCTGAGGAATCCGAACCGCTGATGGCCATGCTCCGAGGGGCAATCGTGAATGAACACGCGAAGGCTCAATTGCGGGAATTCATCCAGTCCCGACTCGAGCGCGGAGCAAGGAGGGAAGACAGTCAGGACCGGGCGCTGCGAGCAGGTATGGCCTCTGCCATGCTGGTCGGCATTATTACCAGCCGTCGGATCATTGGCGTTCCGACGTTGGCCACTGCCGATCACGAATCGATCGTCGCGATGGTTGGCCCTGCGATCCAGTCCATTCTTGTGGAAGGCTCAGACGATTCCTCCGCGGAAGCCCAGCGGGCATGAGCTGAAGTTTACGGTCACCCGCAGGCAGGCCCGCGACGTGCGAGGAATACCATCAACGAGCTGTGGCCGCTCACCCGGGGGGGGGGGGGGGGGGGGGGGGGGGGGGGAGGGACCAAAGTTGTGTTGGTCGCGGCATTCGGTGAGACCGGGTGCATGTGAGGGCGGTGACGAACCGATTCCGGATCGTCACCGCCCGATGTGTTCTACAGACCGAAGAAGCGACTGAAGAAGCCCTTTTTCTTGGCCCCCTGATCTTCTTGGTCTTGGGACTCGTCGGGTTCGACGTCGCGGCGGTCCGATACGCGTTCCTCGCCTGTGGAGGGAATCTCCGAGGAAGCGGTCAAACCGGTCTGTGTCTGTTCCGATCCTTTCTCCTCGTGAGGTGCGCTGGGGGCCACACGGGCGGTTTCGTTCTGCGCCTGTTCGGCACGCAGACGCTCCAGCGCGGATGGCTGACCCTGCTCATCCTGTGCCTCAGAAGGCTCGGATTCGGCGGGCTCCTCGACGATCGGGTGTGTATCGGTGACCGCTTCATCCTGGCTGACCTGCGGGGAAACGGCCGGCTCGGGGGTCTCTTCCTCCGTGACCACGTGTGTCGAGACGAGGCCCGGCTCGGCATTCTCACGGGGTTCCTGATCGAAGGGCAGGTCCCGGCCTTCGGGGTGCGTACGTTCGACGCCTTCAGTGTCCGCCAGAGACACTGCGGGCTGCTGTTCGGCCCCCGGGGCAACCGCTGCTTCCGTGGCCGCAACGCGTTGCGCCTCTGCCTCTTCACGAGCCCGACGCTGTTGCTCGGATTCGCGCTGTGCAATCTTGAGCGCGCGACGCGCTTCGTCTCGAAGAGCTTGGCGATGCTGGTCGGCTTCCTGCGCCGCACGGTCCAGTTCACGTTGGCCGACGGCGGGTTCGGCCGGCTCGATTCCGGAGATCTTGTTCTCGTCAAACCACAGGCGCAAGGCACCATCGGTGGCTGTGATCACGGCGCACGCTTCCGTATCCCACGAGATGTGAGCGCCGCGAAGGCGTGCGTAGGAGTCGACCGCGCGTTGGTGGTGGACAGCGGTATTGGTCTGAAGTGCCTCGGCCATGACCCGGCCCATACGGTTGACCGTGGGATCGGGCAATTCGAGCTCTGGGCCGTCGACCAGCAGCCAGGCGCGCACGCCGCCGCCGGCAACGGCCGGGTAGTGGGCGAATACACCGGTGACGGCCTTGGCGGCCAGAGTCAGCCGGCGAGCAAGCCCTTCCGAAAGAACCAATTCGTCGGTGGTCAGCTCCTGAACTCCCAAATGCTCACCGGCCTCACGGGCCTGGACGGCCGAGGTCACGACGACGTCGGGGAAATGCCCCAGCTCTTGCCAGGACCAGATCCACGAGCCGCGCTGCTCGGACTCGGTGCCGAGCAGATAGGGACTCAGAGATACCGAGGGGTCGGACTCAAGAGTGAATGACGGGGCAGAGAAATCCACCGACCAGTCGGAATTGCCGCTGAGCTCGGCGAGCCGAGCCTGATATTCGGTGGAGATGAAGATCGATTCGTCAATCAAGTCCTGCAGAGTTTTCGTCATGAAAACAGGCTAGCAAGTAAACGCCAGTGCCGCGGCCTCATGAGCCCGACTCGACTGTGTAGGCTCGGATCAGAAAAGGTCGCCACAGGACGGCGACGCGGCACTTGACCAGCTAAGGAACATTGCATGCCAAGTACAGCCCACAACCACGCGGCGGAGGAACTGCCTGAGGCGGAACGGCAACGACGCACCGGGGAAGCGGTCAACCGCTTGGGGCACTGGTTGCTGTCTTCGACCAAGACCGAACCCGGCTGGGATCAACTCATCGCGGATCTGAAGCCTTCGCGTCGGGAGCCAGGCTCCTACCTCATCCGCATTACTGAACTTCGCGGAGAGCGAGAAGTGACCGGGTCTACCGGTCTGGTCGACGAAGACTCGACAGTGGTCCCGATCTTGCGTGAACTTCGCGAAGCAACTTATACGCGGGCGCAAGGTGCTTGGTTGTCGGCGAGCCTCATTATCCAGGCGGAGGGGTGGCCGGACCCCGAATACCAAGTAGGGACGGACCTCAACTTCGACGAGGAGCCGGATACCTGGGGCCAGGAGTCGCCGCTGGCCGCAGAGGATCTTGTGAGTGATTGGGAAACTTTTCCCCGTGACCGAATCAACCTACCGAAATGGATGGTTGAGCGAACACGAGGATTTCTGCCCGAGGACCAGGCCGCCCCGGCCGCCGAGACTTCTGGTCACGAACAGACACCATCTGTGGCCTCGCAGTTCCACGAGGACGAGTTCTCTGCGTCTGAGCGGCCGAGTGAGGCCGTGAACCCTCAGGTGGAGCGGGCTCTGTCCCATTTCGCACGAAAGCCGACGGAACAGACGATCGCCAACGTTCTGCGGTGCCTCATGGGAGGTGAGGTCCTCCTGGACATATCCGGGTCAGATTTGGTCCCCGGACCCAACGGCGAGCAAGTCGGCCCCGGATCCCAGGTCCGTGTCCAAGCGGTTCTCGGCAATGACGGCAGACGTTCACTGGCCGTGTACCTTCGTGAGGAAACCGCCCGCCGAGTCATCTCCGGATCGGGTCGAAACGCCGAAGACCTGGTTCTCAGGAGAGAACCAGGCGTGTCCGTTCTGCAGAATTTCGTCGCCGACGAGACCCTCTCGGACATCATTGTCGAACCCAACGCGCCGGACTCTTGCCGTATCGAAGGCCCCCAGGTCGAATGGGCCATGAACACACCACGCAACGATGCCGCTAAGAATGCTCTGTTGGGCAAGAAAATGCAGCAACTCATCGGGTCCTTCATGGGACCTGCATCCGTCTTGCTCCTGGGGATGAGGCAGAACGATCAGGGCCTGCATCCCGTCTTCGCCCAGACCGAGGGAGACGAAGACCCTCATACGTTCCTGTTATTTACTTCCGCTCCCGAAGTCGCCGCCCTCGACCCTCGTCTGCAGGTGCGCTCGATCCCGGCCCTCGATGCCATGAGACTCGCGGTGGAGTCCGGAGCGACCGAGGTTATGATCAACGCCTTTGGCCCCAGCGCACGCTTACCGATCGCACAGGTCAAGGAACTGCTGGAGATCGCGGGGCTCCAGGAGAAGTTGCGGGCCAAGAGCTCCTAGGTTTTCTCCGGGAGACGACGCCCGTGACCACGAAGAAGCGGGGCTTCCCACCCTGTGGTGGGAAGCCCCGCTTCGTCTTCGGGCGGTTCAGGCCGCGCTCAGAGGCATCGCGTCATTATGCGCCGGGGACGTCGTCGCCCTCGTTATGCTTGACCGCGGACTCGATGCGTCCGCCGACTTCCTGATCGATGTTCTTCCAGTACTGGATGGCGTTGGAGAGAACCGGTTCCTCGCAATCACCGAGCATTCCTGCGACGGTCTCGATCAGGCGCTCGCGTGCGCCCTCGTCGTAGACCTCGCGGACCAAGGTGTGTGCCTGGCCGAAATCATCATCCTCCGAGTGGAGAGTGTAGGCGGCCCGAACGAGCTCGCCGTCGGATTCCCAGCCATTGTCCACCGGGCCCTGCTCGTCCTGATACGCGCGACCGTAGGAGTTCGGGGCATAGACCGGAGCGTCACCACTGTGGTGGTACTCCATCTGGCCTTCCTTGTCGTACGAATTGGTGCTCACGAGGGGAGCGTTGACCGGCAACTGGTTGAAGTTGGTTCCGATGCGGTTGCGCTGTGCATCCGGGTAGGAGAACACGCGCCCCAACAGCATCTTGTCGGGGGATACGCCTGTTCCCGGAACCGTGTTCGAGGGGCTGAAGGCGGCCTGCTCGATCTCCGCGAAGTGGTTCCGCGGATTGCGGGTCAGGGTGAAACGGCCGACGGGGATGCGCGGGTAGTCCTTCTGCGACCAGATCTTGGTCAGATCGAAGGGGTTGAACCGGTAGGTCTTGGCGTCCTCGTACGGCATGATCTGAATCTCGACGCGCCATGAGGGGTAGTCGCCGCGTGTGATCGCGTCGAAGAGATCACGACGATGGTAGTCACCATCGGAGCCAGCGAGCTCCTCGGCTTCTTCGTTGGTCATGTTCTCCACACCCTGCTCGGTGAGGAAGTGGTACTTGACCCAGAATTTCTCGCCGGATTCGTTGACCAGCATGTATGTGTGGGACGAATAGCCGTTCATGTGGCGCCAGCTGCGCGGCAAGCCACGGTCACCCATGAGGTAGGCGACCTGGTGGGCCGACTCGGGGGAGAGGCTCCAGAAGTCCCACTGCATGTTTGCGCTGCGCAGCCCGGAGTCCGGGGTGCGCTTCTGCGAGTGAATGAAGTCGGGGAACTTCATGGGATCGCGGACGAAGAACACCGGGGTGTTGTTGCCGACCATGTCGAAGTTGCCGTCTTCGGTGTAGAACTTCAGTGCAAAGCCGCGGACGTCTCGCCACGTATCCGGCGAGCCGAGCTCGCCGGCCACTGTGGAGAAGCGAGCCAGCATCGGCGTCTTGGCACCCTTCTGCAGGAACTTCGCCTTGGTGTAGCGGCTGATGTCCTCGGTGATCTCGAGTTCACCGAAAGCACCCGAACCCTTGGCGTGGGGGCTGCGTTCCGGAACACGCTCCCGGTCAAAGCGTGCGAGCTTCTCGACGAGGGCGACATCGTGCAGCATCAGAGGCCCGTTGGGGCCCAATGACAATGAATTGGCATCGGACTCGCGAGGTGCGCCCGACTCGGTGGTCGAGGGCTTCGTCGGATCCGTGGTGCTCTGGTTCGAAACGAACTCAGTCATCTGTGATCTCCTTCTTTTGATGTGCGTGGTTGTGTGGTGATTGCCGGACTCAGTGAGTGGTGAGCCCGGACAGATGTGGACTCGCGGCCGATGCCGCAGAGTGGGGACCGTTCGCATTGGTTTCGGCCCTTTCGGATTGACAATCGGCGCAGATTCCGCGGTAGACGACGTCGGCGGCGATGATCGTCATACCGTGGGCATCGCTTGGAGCCAGACAAGGCGCTTCGCCGACTGCGCAGTCCACGTCCTCGACGCGACCGCAGACCACGCACAGGGCGTGGTGATGGTTGTCCGATGCTCGCGTTTCGTATAGCGCAGGTGTGCTGGGCGGCTGGAATTTCCGCAGTAATTCGATCTCCGTGAGGTCCGCCAAAACGACGTATACGGACTGGACCGTGATATTCGGCAATTCGCCCCGCACGTATTCGACGATGTCCTCCGCGGGGGAATGCTGGTTCTGGTGGACCGCGGACAGCACCGCCAGGCGTTGCTTGGTAACCCGCCGACCATGGGAACGGAGTTCACCGGACCACTCGGCGCGCAAATGGTCGAGGGGGGTGCCCTCGGGCGCGTTGCTGGTATTTGGCTGAACCGTTGTCATGTTCCTCAGTCTAGCGTTATTTTGAGTCGCTCACAATAAGAATTCCCTGTGGAAAATCATCGTGTTCACGTGTGCCCAAGCCAAGTCCGGATTTGGCAAGCCGTCCGGTTGGCCTTTGGAAAACACAGTCGTTTCAGGGCGCGAAGTGCTTTACAGTTGAACCATCTCGAGTCCCTGGGCGGATATTGCGCCCAGGGCTCAGCGCGCCAGAACCCACGGCCACGCAAGGAGATGCGCGGAAACATGCACAATCATTTCAATGGACTCAAAACCGTCCTTCTCATGGGCGGGATGTTCGGCGTCCTGCTCGCGGTCGGCGCCGTCCTCTCTGCGGGTAGCGGCAGCAGCATCTTCATTTGGTTGTTCGCCATCGGCGGCCTGATCGCGACCGCTGTCAGTTACTGGAATAGCGACAAGATCGCTATCGCGTCGATGCAGGCGCGCCCTGTTTCGAGAGAAGAAGCGCCGGGCATGTACCGGATCGTCGAAGAGCTCTCGTCCAAGGCGAACCAGCCCATGCCCAAATTGTTCATCGCGCCGACGATGTCGCCCAATGCTTTCGCGACGGGTCGCAATCCCGATCACTCTGCCGTGTGCTGCACCGAGGGCATCTTGCAATTGCTCAATGAAAGGGAGCTCCGAGGGGTATTGGGCCACGAGCTCATGCACGTGTACAACCGGGATATTCTCACATCCTCGATTTCGGCTGCGATAGCCGGGGTGATCACCTCAGTTGCCCAAATCATGATGTTCTTCGGCGGAGCGTTCGGCGGCCGTGAACGCGGTGGAAATCCCATTGCCGCGATCCTCATGGCGCTTCTGGCGCCTTTGGCCGCGACGATTATCCAGCTTGCGGTGAGCAGAACCCGCGAATACGACGCCGACCAGGACGGTGCTCAGCTGACCGACGACCCGCTGGCGCTCGCCTCGGCGCTCCGAAAGCTTCAGCAGGGAACTCAGCAGATCCCGATGGACCCGGAGAACCAGAGAACGGTCAATGCGGCTCACATGATGATTGCCAATCCGTTCCGCATGGCACAAGCCCAGAATCTGTTTTCAACGCACCCTCCGATGGACAAGCGCATCGCCCGACTCGAGAACATGGCTGGTTATGGCGGAAACGCCCCGCGTTATAACTAACGCGAGGCGCTGACGCCGAAATTCCGGTGATACCTACCGGTAGTTCACGAACTGAAGATCCACGTCGAGGTCCGCGGACTTGAGGGTCGCCATCACGTCTTGGAGATCGTCCCGGGATTTGGACGAAACTCGCAGTTCGTCCCCCTGAATGGTCGCTTTCACGCCTTTGGGCCCCTCCTCCCGGATCAGCTTGGAGATCTTCTTCGCCTGGTCCTGGGCGATACCCTCCTTGATGGAGGATTCGATGCGGTACTCCTTGCCAGAAGCGAACGGCTCGCCCGCGTCGAGGGATTTGAGCGATATGCCGCGCTTGACGAGTTTGGACTTGAATACGTCGAGGACCGCCTTGGCGCGTTCTTCGGAATTCGCTTTGATCAGGATCTTCTCTCCCGAAAAATCGATGGAGGCTCCGACTCCCCGGAAGTCGTACCGCTGGGAAACCTCCTTGGCTGCCTGGTTGAGAGCGTTGGACACTTCCTGCGTGTCGACTTTGCTGACAATGTCGAATGAGGATTCGCTGGCCATGGTGGACTCCTGTCGTCGAGGAATGGGATCGGTTCCAGCTTAAAGCACATGTGCTCCCATGCTCGGGCGGCGTCAAGGTGGCGATGCCGCACTGTGAGACAACCTGGACCGAATCGTTATCGAATCGTCATCTGATTCTGGTGGTCCTCACAGGTACGCGTCCCAAACTGGAATCATGAACACCACCTCGAGATTCAATGGCGGCCCCCGTAGTTCGCGTGCCAACGTCACGAAGCGGTATGTCTCGGATCTGACCACATACCGTTCAACGTCCAACCGCTCGGTCATTATCTCGCATGGTCGCAGGTCCGTCGTGAGTGACGGCGAGGCCGGGCAGAGGCTCGTCAATCCCGAGCTCCTTCATCGGCTCGCCGGTGTCCGTGAAGATCTTGAAGCTTCGCTGGCCCGAGGAGAGATCACCGAGGATCAACTCGAAAAGTTCCTGGCGCGCATGGAGAGTCGGCTTCTGGAAGAGCAGGCAGCATCCTCGACCGCCTAGATTGTGGCGAATCCGTGGCCGGCAGGAGACCCCGACGCGGACCCGAAATAGTGTGGTTGATCACAAAGTCGGCGGAGTGCGGTGGTCGGTTTGTGTATCCGGCGAGACTTTGGGTACTGTTGAACCCGCTCCCGTTGACGGGAGCGCGGTTCCGTACGGTCCTTCTGGGGCCGGGGAATGCTCGGCAGGTTACCCGAGTGGCCAAAGGGGGCTGACTGTAAATCAGCTGGCACTGCCTACGGGGGTTCGAATCCCTCACCTGCCACCATTGTGCGTAAGCCGTGAACTCGATCGTCAGTTCACGGCTTGTCGCTTTTAAACCCCCTCATTGGCTGGGCGGCCTTGGACCAAGCTCGTATGCATATCGCCGCTCTGTTTTTGCTGCCCCGCCGTTCTGTGAGCTATTGGTGAAAGTCTTTGGGTCGCTTGGCACGCAATATGTAGTGTCTACGCCATGGCGACTATTGAACTGACGCAAGAGAATCTCAACGACACGATCGGGAACAACGACATCGTCCTGGTCGATTTCTGGGCCGAATGGTGTGGGCCCTGCAAGCAGTTCGCCCCCGTCTTCGAGTCCGCTTCGGAGAAGTACGAGGACGTCGTGTTCGGCAAGGTCGATACCGAGGATCAGCAGCAGCTGGCAGCTGCAGCCGGGATCACCTCGATTCCGACTCTCATGGCTTTCCGCGAGCAGACGCTCGTTTTTGCACAGCCGGGTGCCCTCAATGGGTCCCAGCTGGAGCAGGTCATCGAGGCCGTCCAGGGCCTCGACATGGACGAAGTCCGCGAGCAGATTGCCCAGGCCGAAAAGGAAGCGGCCCAGCAGGAGGGCCAGCCCGGCGGGGACCCCGGCCAGGCCTGACTATTCAGGGGCGCGTGCGCTCCGGTGACCAAAGACTTCAATCAACCGGCGAGAGACTGAGGGGCAACCCTCGGTCCTCGCCGGGGCTCTTTAACGCCGGAGAGGCCGAGCATCCGCACAACCCGTTGCCGGTTCCCGGCCCAGGGCTTGAGGAGCTCGAGCATGCGAGTGTCGTCCCCTCGCTTTCCTTCCAATGCAAAACAGACACCGTGGGCCATGTGGTAGTCACCTACGCTGACGGCGTCGGCCAACCCGTGTGACCTTTGCATGGCTTCCGCGATGGTCCACGGCCCGATTCCGCGGATTCCTGCTAGCCCGCGGGCTACGGAACCCGGATCTGCCGTCGCGGTCAGACCGATCAGGGCGGGAGCGTTATCGGCGACGCGCCGGATCGCATCGGCCCGGTGCGCGTCGACGCCGGCCCGCCGCCACTCCCACGATGGAATGGACAACCATTTCCTGGGAGTGGGGAAGACCGACATGCCTTCGGGCAATGAGGCGAGACCCGGTGGGCTTGGCGGCGGGGCGGAACCGTTTCGGCGAACGAGCCGTTGCCAAGCGCCTATTGCTTCGCTCCCGGTGACTCGCTGTTCGAAAACGGCCGTGACCGTTTGTTTGAAAACCCACCCCGTGGCGCTGAGCCGCAAACCAGGTTTGAGACGATACGCAGCGCGAGCATGGTGCGGAATAAGCAAAAATTCGGGAGATGCGGCAAAAGCCGACCAGTCGTCGTCGAGCCCGGTGAGGCGTTCGGCTGAAGCCAGGAACTGTTCGACTTCCTGAGGATTCTCGCCCCAGGCGACGACGTCGATCGGCGCGCGAGCCATCAGCCCCGAGGTTGCGACCTGGTCGAGGACCGCGGCGACGCCTGAGCCTTCGTGTTCCGGGATGCGCGCGGTCATGAATACCCGAGTCCGGCCAGGTGCGGATTCCACGTAGACTGTCGGATCGTGCGTCCCACGCCTCAGGACCGAGAGAGTCCGCGCAAGATCCGCGGGTGCCTGAGGTACCAGGCGCCGTTCGGATGCATATACGGTGGACATGCGGTCCATCATCGCATGGCGAATCGCTCTGTTCCGACGCGCCAGGGGCCCGACTCCACGTCATCCACGATGAGTGGGCCTGCCCCGGTTCGCTCCGTGGTTCATCGAATCTCCGTATCGTGGATCGTGCCTCGTGTACCGGGGTGTTGGTCTCCTAGGGTCCTCGCCGCTCTGCTGGGCATTGTTTCCCTGGCCGCCTACGTATTCATGTCCTTGCAGCGGTGGGGAACGAAGCAGGCACGGGCCTGGGACTTGGCTATTTTCGGCCAAGCGGCCACGCGGCCAAGCGGCCAAACGGTATGCGGGTTTCGGCTCGGATCGTGGATATCAAGGGATGCTGCTTCAATCTGCCGGGAGACAATTTCCAACCGACTCTTGTGTTCTCGGAGCCCTGTGCGCCATGTCGCCATCGGCCGCGACGATCGAGACCGCACAGGCGCCGTTGCCGGAGAACGTCGACGCCAGACAGCGCGCGATCCGTGTGGTTCTCGAGGACGCGAGCGTGACCAGTGGTCTCTCGGTTCTCACACACTTGGTCCCTCGGCACGACGTTCGGTGGAGAGGGAGCGAGGGGGCGGCCCCTGAATGCATTTTCTTGGACCAGGTGTAGAGAACCTGGAACGGCTACGGTTCGAAGGGGCCGACAACTGAGGCCGAGGCTCACCTACGGGTCGGAGTACACGATGGTCTTGGGCAACGGTGGGCTCGTGGTGCTCCGGGTGAGCGATACGTCACCAACGAGCGGAAAATCTCGTTCAATACGGTAAAGTAGACATCATTACCGGGATTCCCCGTTTTGTGCCGAGTCAGTCCTGAACTGATAGAAGGACCCGGCCGTTGCATGACGTGTAATAGCTCGCCGCCGTGCTCACCGAAATTCACTGATCTACGAGATCGGTAGAGGTGCGCCCATAGGAGGAACATTCGGTCCTGAAAACTCAGGGCGTGTTCGCGGGCAGATTCAAGGGGACATAACCGGCCGCCGTCCATGAGGGACGGTGCGTGCAACCCCAACCCCATAAGGACCAATTGGTGACTGAAACCAACCAGACCCTGCCCGAAATCTCCTCGAACACCGCTGCCGAGACGGTAGAAGCCGAGGACAACTCCGTAAAATTCACTGATCTGGGCCTCGACGGCCGAGTGCTCGCCTCGCTCGAAAAGGTCGGCTACGAGAAGCCTTCTCCGATTCAGGCCGAGACGATTCCGTTGCTCCTCGAAGGGCGCGACGTCGTCGGTCTGGCTCAGACGGGTACCGGCAAGACGGCAGCATTCGCTGTCCCTGCCCTGTCCCATCTCGCCGAGCTCTCTGATGTGAACGGCCCCAACCGCGACACCCAGGTGCTCGTCCTCGCTCCGACCCGTGAGCTCGCCTTGCAGGTCGGGGAGGCTTTCTCCTCTTACGCGAGCGAGATGCCTGATTTCACGGTTCTGCCGGTTTACGGCGGATCCCCCTACGGCCCTCAGCTGGCCGGACTGCGCCGCGGTGCGCAGGTCGTCGTCGGGACCCCCGGTCGTGTGATCGACCACCTCAAGCGCGGGTCGCTCGATCTTTCGAATATCAAGCACCTGGTGCTTGACGAGGCGGACGAAATGCTTCGCATGGGCTTCGCCGAAGACGTTGAGCAGATCCTGGCGAAAACCCCCAAGACCAAGCAGGTCGCTCTGTTCTCGGCGACCATGCCCAAAACGATCCGCAAACTCGCGGAAAAGTACCTCAATGACCCCATTGAGGTGCGCGTCGAGTCCAAAACCACCACCGCGGCCAATATTCGTCAGCGGTACATGCAGGTCATGCACTCCCACAAGCTGGATGCAATGACCCGCGTGCTCGAGGTCGAGGAGTACGACGGGGTCATCGCATTCGTGCGTACCAAGAAGGAAACCGAAGAGGTCGCTGAGAAGCTCAAGGCCCGTGGCTTCCAGGCCGCGGCCATCAACGGCGATATCCCGCAGAACCTGCGGGAGCGCACCGTGCAGTCGTTGCGTGACGGCCGTGTGGACATTCTCGTTGCGACGGACGTTGCCGCTCGCGGCCTCGACGTCGAACGCATCAGCCTCGTGGTCAACTTCGACATCCCACACGACACCGAATCCTACGTCCACCGCATTGGTCGTACCGGCCGTGCGGGCCGTGCGGGTGAGGCGATCCTGTTCATGACGCCGCGCGAAAAGTATCTGTTGCGCCAGATCGAGAAGGCGACGCGTCAAAAGGTCGAGCCGATGCACATGCCGACCGCGGACGATGTCAATGCGAATCGCCTGCAGCGCTTCGCACAGCAGATCACCGACACCATCGAGTCCGAAGACCTGACCGTCTTCAAGGAACTCGTCGAGAAGTACGAAAACGAGCATGACGTTCCGGCGCAGGATATTGCCGCCGCCATTGCAGTGATCGCTCAGAACGGCCGCTCTTTCCTCGTGGACGAACTGCCGACCAAGACGGCCAGCCGTGGGCGCGAAGAACGCGGCGACCGTGGTGATCGTGGAGGGCGCCCGGAGCGCGGTGGACGCAAGCGCAGTGACGAAGGCCTGACCACGTACAAGATTCAGGTCGGACACGAGCAACGAGTCTCACCCGGCTCGATCGTGGGAGCGCTTACGAACGAAGGCGGCCTCGACGGCTCTCAGGTCGGAAACATCGACATCCGCGGCGGATTCTCGCTGGTCGACTTGCCCGAGAACCTGAACATCAACGAATTCCGCAATATTCAGATCAATGGAAACACGATCGACATTGAACCGGATCGTGGTGGCGGTCAGAACCGAGGCGGAGGCAACCGCGGTGGTTTCCGCGGCGACCGCGGAGGGCGCGGTGGATACCGCGGAGACCGTGGCGGCCGTGGCGGCCCTCGTGAGGACCGTGGTGGCTTCCGTGGCGACCGCAGCGATCGAAACGACCGGGGCGCGCGCAAGGGCGGATTCCGGAAGTTCTAAGACCCTCACCGCCCTGTGAGGAACGGCACTCTGTACGGATTTGTCGGACTATCCGCCTGACTGTATAGTTTTATGTCGTTGCCCCGATAGCTCAGTGGTAGAGCGCCATCTTGGTAAGATGGAGGTCCCGGGATCGATTCCCGGTCGGGGCTCTCATGTTGAGGGCCTGCGTGGAGTATTTGCTTTACGTGGGCGCTTTCATGCTTGGCGGTGTAGCTCAGCTGGTTAGAGCGCACGACTCATAATCGTGAGGTCGACGGATCGAGCCCGTCCACCGCTACAACAAGTCCCGTTCGACTGGCCCAGCCGGTCCGGACGGGACTTTTTGTTGATGTGCCGGTTCACACCTGAACTCTCGGGATTTCTTGTGGGGTTGTTCCGAGGCTTTGGCCGGTCACTTCCATCGGAACGACGAGGCCGGGCGCGGGCGAACACGGACCCCTATGTGCGACAGTTCCGCAGAAACCATGAGTCCAAAGAACCAGTGGTACGAGCTGCCGGTAATGTGGTTTTCGAAAACCATCTACGCACCACTTCAGCAAGGAGCACCATGTCTGAACATCAGGGCATTGCCGAAGACCTTCAGGGGCGTGTTTACTCGAACGCTCCGGTCTATTCGGTGTCCCGGGAAAAGATCCGCGAATTCGCGCGGGCGGTGAAGGCCGAGTCCCGCGCTCACTTCGATGTCGAGTCGGCTCGGGAACTCGGGTATACGGACCTGGTCGCGCCGCCGACTTTCGCAATTATCGTCAGTCAGGCCGCCGATGCCGAACTCATCCAGGATCCAACCGCCGGGATCGACTTTTCACGAGTAGTTCACGCCGACCAGCGATTTACGCATCACCGCGCCATCGTCGCCGGAGACGAGCTCTCAGCAACCGTCCACGTCGACGCCGTCCGAAGCATGGGGGCCGGAGCAATGGTGACCACGCGCGAAGAAATAGTCGACGAGAAGGGCGAACCGGTAGCTACCGCGGTTTCTTCGCTTCTTGTCCGGGGTGAGGAGTAGCCATGCAGAAACCGAATGCTGAGTCCATTGAAAAGGGCCAGATCATCGACAGGCGCGAGATCCAGGTGACCCGGGCGGATCTCGTCCGATACGCGGGGGCCAGTGGTGACTTCAACCCGATCCACTGGAACGAGCGCTTCGCCAGCTCCGTCGGGCTGCCCGGCGTGATCGCTCACGGTATGTTCACGATGGGAGCCGCCGTGCAGATCGTGACCGACTGGGCAGGGGACCCCGGTCGGATCGTCGACTACCAGACCCGATTCACCAAGCCCGTTCCCGTCCCGGACGCCCAGGGGGACCATACGCCAGACACAGGCGGGAACATCATCACTGTGGAAGGCAAGATCGGGGCCGTGGACGCAGACAACGGTACGGCGCGCGTCGACCTC
Organism: Rothia uropygialis; assembly: GCF_004137765.1. GTDB lineage: Bacteria > Actinomycetota > Actinomycetes > Actinomycetales > Micrococcaceae > Rothia. The sequence goes on from NZ_NOIS01000001.1 coordinate 326,045, forward strand.
ACGGTTTCGGCCCCCGACGCGGAGGGCAAGACCCAGAAAGTTCTGGTCAAGGCCCAAGCGATCGTTCGCTTGTAAAACTTCGCCGTATAACCGGTGCCTCTTGACTGGTCACGGGGCGCTCGTCTGGAATTGAGAACCGACGCGATAACGTGCCGGCCCTTTCCCCTTCAGGGTGTAAGACTCATTCTCGCAGGGGCAGAGGGGCGGCACGTTTATTTTTTCTCGCGTACGATCACACCATCAGCACGCGCTTCGCACGGAAAGAGGCTCGGTTATCAAGGCTCAGCAGATCTCCACGCGCTCCTGGTTCTATGCCGTTCTCGGCGTGTACCTGGCCAGCGGGCTGTCCATTTCCGCTTGGCTCGTGCGCGTTCCCGCGATCGCACAAGAGCTTGACCTCAGCGCAGGCCCGCTGGGAATTCTGTTGTTGTCCCAGACGCTGGGCGCATTCCTGTCCGTATCGGCCTCCGGCATGGTCGTGATGAAGCTCGGCGCGCAGAAGACGCTCTGGTTGACATTCGTCTTCATGATGCTCGGGGGCCTGGGGCTGGCCGTGGGCGTTTCTTTCCTGCACTCCGTCCTCGTTGCCGGAATCGGGCTGGCGCTGTTCGGACTGGGTCAAGCTACCTTCTCCGTCGCGGCCAATGTGCAAGGCGCAGCCGTCGAGCGTGCCCTGAAGAAGCAGCGTATGCCGTTGATGCACGGTTGCTTCTCGGTCGGTACGGTCATTGGTTCGATCGTCGGTACCGCGATGACTGCGATGGACATCTCGGTCTTCTGGCACATGTTGAGCGTGTACGTGGTTGTGATTGCCCTGGTGGCCGTGGCGATGCGTTATACACGCCACGAAGGCGAGGACATCCAACCGGGAACCACCGGCCTGATGGCGATCGTCGACTCCGGCCACGGGAAGTTCTCGGTTCGGCACGCTTGGTCCGAGAAGCGGACCGTCCTCCTCGGGATCTTTGTTCTCGGTATGGCGCTAGCGGAGGGCTCGGCCAATGACTGGGTCGCGTTGGCCCTGACCAATGGGTACGACGCGAGCGCCTCGGTCGGTGCCATCGGCTACGGGCTCTTCGTGACCGCCATGACGACCGGTCGGCTTCTTGGCACCGGACTCCTGAACGTCTACGGCCGCATCATGGTGATGCGGATTGCTTGCGTTCTCGCCGTGATCGGTTTGGGGACGTTCGTCGTCTCTCCGTGGATCGGGCTTGGGATGGTCGCGATTTTTGTGTGGGGCATCGGTGCGGCACTCGGTTTCCCCGTAGGGATGTCGGCGGCCGCGGACGATCCGGTGCGGGCCTCCGCGAGGGTCTCCGTGGTTTCGACGATCGGATACGGCGCCTTCCTGGGCGGCCCGCCCCTTCTCGGAGTCCTCGGGGAAGCCCTCGGAGTCCGCAACGGCCTCGCCGTCGTACTCCTTCTGGTGATCGTGTCCTTGTGCCTCGTGCCGCAACTACGGACACCCGAAAAGGCTCGCCGGCGGACCGCAGAACATTCAGAGGACGACGTGACCGCTCATTGGATCAACCAGCCCGATGCAGACCACTTCACCGAAACGCCGGAATACCCGGCGACGCAGATGAGCATGGAAGAGGCCCTGCGCGAAAGGAAATCCCACGACGGCGCCGAGGAAGAGGAAGACTAGCGCGCCTAGCCCGGTCGGGGATGCACTCGCAGGCTGGTTAGACTGGAGGGCGTGACTGAGACCTTTTTGAGCGAATTGACGACCCTTGGCGTGGGCGGTCCTGCCCGGCGTTACGTGCGGGCAGAAAATGACGACGAGATCGTGAACGCCGTCCAGGAAGCCGATCGTGCGGGGGACCGCGTTCTCGTGCTGGGCGGCGGCTCCAACCTGGTGGTCGGTGACGCCGGATTCGATGGGACCGTCGTGCACATCGCCTCACGCGGCACGGACGTGGTCACCGATGACGACGGCCGCGTGACTCTTAGCAGCGCGGCGGGTGAACCTTGGGACGGGCTGGTGCGTCACAGCGTGGAATTGGGGTTGAGCGGACTCGAAACGCTCTCGGGAATCCCCGGGATCACCGGGGCGACCCCCGTGCAGAATGTTGGTGCATACGGCACCGAGATCTCACAGCATTTCCGTGCAGCCCGCGTATACGACCGCAAAACACAGCAACGGCTGACGTTTACGGGTACTGACCTGGATTTTGCGTATCGTACTTCGAAGCTGAAACGAGAGATCCACGACGGCTCGCCCAGGTATGTTGTTCTCTCCGTGGATTTCGCACTCGAGTCCAACGCCCTCTCCCAGCCGATTCGCTACACGGAGCTTGCCCAGCGCCTAGGCGTCGAGGTCGGGGACAGGGCGGAGGCGACAACAGTCAGAGAAATCGTGCTCGGGCTCAGAGCGGGCAAAGGCATGGTCCTCGACCCTCGGGATCGGGACACTTTCAGTACAGGATCCTTCTTCACGAACCCCATCATCGCGGCAGAGACTCAAGAACAGGTACCGGATGACGCCCCGCGTTACCCGGTGCTCGATCCTTCGGGGCAGGTGGATGAGTCGAAGACCAAGCTTTCGGCGGCATGGCTCATCCAGCACGCCGGTTTCAACAAAGGCTACGGCTTGGAGGGTGATTCCGCGTCCGTCGCTGGGGGACGGGTTTCCTTGTCGACCAAACACACGCTCGCGATCACTAATCGCGGGGGAGCGCGTGCGGAAGACGTCGTTGCGATCGCCCGCGCTGTCCGTGATGGGGTTCGCGAAAAGTTCGGGGTAACCCTTGAAGCAGAGCCCATTCTGGTGGGCACACACCTCTAGTTCAGGGAAATTCTTCTCATTATCCCGGGCAAATCACAGGTGAAAACGAGATACTTGATGTTCAACGCACAAGGATTCGTCGAACATGGCGATTCCTCGCGTTCTGGCTACTAAGCTGGGAACAGGAAAAGCAGGTCCGCGGGGCGTGCGGCCCCGTGACGGGCTCGTGCGGTCACCGCACCGAATTCCGTTCAGGAGCAGGGGGTGCCCCGTGGGAATCGAGAAAGAAATCGAGCAAGGCCAGCGAGAAGGCCGGTTGCATCACGCTTTGAACCGCTTCCGGGATTTCACCGGTCGCCACCCCGTGTTGCGTTTATTGCGCAAGGTAATCGTCTCTGTGGTCGGCGGAGTGATTGTTCTCGCCGGTCTCATCATGTTGGTGACTCCGGGGCCGGGCTGGCTTGCGATCTTCTTGGGCTTGGGGGTTTTGGCGACCGAGTACCCGATCATTCATCGCTTCAACCAGTGGGCCAAGTCAAAGGTCGTCGCGGTGTGGCGCCGATTCACTTCATGGCGAGCCGCGCGTGCGCTCCGCCGTGAGCATGCCCAGGAGCAGAGAGCCCGAGCCCGCATCGCCAAGAAGCAGCACAAGGAATTCTTGGACGCTCAGTTCAGGCGAAGCCACAATTGTGCACCGCACCGTCCGACGAGTTCGCCTGGGCTGGTACTGCCCCATGCACAAGGGCATACACGGCGTATCCGCCGTGTTCCCAAAGTCTAGGGACGCTCGTCCAGAGGCGATGCCTCGTCAATCACCCGTCGTAGCAATGCTTCGGCCTCATTCTGGTGCAAGCCGATGTTCTCCAGATCCGCCAGAAACTTGTGGGTGATCTTGAGGGCCTTTTCTTCCAAGCCGGAACCCGCGCGCACGAAACTTCCGGCGCGCCCTTTCGTTTCGACGACGCCAGCGGCTTCCAGCTCCTTGTAGGCCTTGGCCACCGTGTTATTAGCCAGGTGAAGCGACGCGGCGAGTTTGCGGACCGGTGGCAACCGTGTTCCGGATCCGAGTTCTCCCGTGTGTCTCGCCTCGACGACGCGGCGTCGGAGTTGGGCGTACGGTGGAACCCCCGAGTCCGGGCGAACGGCAAAGAATTCGCGCGCTGCGGCGTCGTCATTCCAATCGATGTTCTTCGGGGCGATCGACCCAGTGTCCTTGGGTTCCTGGTCCGGCACGGTGAGCTCCTACAACGTTCCAGTAGCGATATTCAGCATGCGACGAAGGGGTTCTGCCGCTCCCCACAACAACTGGTCTCCGACGGTGAAGGCCGAAATATACTCCGGACCCATTGCCAGCTTGCGGATACGGCCCACGGGAATCGAGAGCGTTCCCGACGCCGCGACCGGAGTCAGGGCGTCCATGGTCGCTTCCTTCGTATTGGGAATGACCCTTGACCATTCGTTGTCCTGATCGATGATGTGCTCGATTTCTTCGACAGGGAGGTCATCGGTCAGCTTGATGGTGAGCGCCTGGGAATGAGAGCGCATGGCCGCAATGCGCACGCACAAGCCGTCCATGATCACGCGCTCGTCGTCCGAGAGGCCCAGAATCTTGTTGGTCTCTGCGTCCGCCTTCCACTCCTCGCGGGACTGACCGTTGCCCAGGTCCGCGTCGATCCACGGGATGAGAGAGCCGGCCAGGGGCACACCGAACTGCTGCGTGTCCAGATCGCCGGAGCGCTGCTTGTCAAGCGCCTTCCGGTCGATATCCAGGATCGCCGATGCGGGATCGTCAAGCTCTGCGGAGACCGACCCCGCTATGTCCCGAAAGCCCTTGAGGACCTCCCGCATGTGGCGGGCGCCGCCGCCGGAGGCAGCCTGATACGTCATGGCCGTGGTCCACTCGACGAGCCCCTCGCGGAAGAGGCCGCCCAAGCCCATGAGCAGGCAGGAGACCGTGCAATTTCCGCCGACGAAATCCTTGATCCCGCGATCCAGTCCGCGATCAATGACGTCGCGGTTGACGGGGTCCAGGACGATGACGGAGTCGTCATTCATGCGCAGCGTCGACGCCGCATCGATCCAGAGACCGTCCCAGCCGCGCTCCCGCAACTTGGAATGGACAGCCTTGGTGTAGTCACCGCCTTGGGCGGTCACAATGATGGGGAGTTTGGCGAGCTCATCGATGTCGTACGCGTCCTTGAGCGTCCCGCCTTCTGGAACGCCTCGATACTGGGGCGCGGGCCCGCCTGCGTTGGACGTCGAGAAGAATGCCGGGGCGATTCCCTGGAAGTCCTTCTCTTCTTCCATGCGCTTCATGAGAACTGAACCCACCATGCCGCGCCAACCGACAAAACCTACCGAATCTCCGGACTGAAAAGCCATGCTGTCCAGTGTAGCGAGAGTCGCGACATCTGGTCTCATGTGAGTGACATACGTCAATTCGGGATTGTCATCTGCTGAACCTGGTTTCCGGATTCAGGAACAAGAGAAGGAAAGACTATCTCCGGTACTCGAGGAACCGGAAGGGAACGGGCTTCGGTTGAAGCGTGCCGGAAGGATCGGCAACTTTGCCTCGTTCATCTATCCCGCCGGTCGCTTCTTCGACGTGCCACTCAGCTCCCAGCTCCGGAGCCTCGCGGTCTCCCGCGACGTCGATGTCCAGCTCGGTGACCAATACGCGGGTCACTCGACCGTCGAGGACGCCGGCTACAGCCGTCAACTGAAGAATTTGTTCGTAGAGACGCGAACCGCCGATGACCCACAAATCCTCCCCAGACCGGGGAGCTCGTCGGGACGCTTCGAGGGCCTTGGCGAGGTCGCTGGTCCAGAGTGCACCGTCGTGATGGGCGAGGCCGGTCACAGGGTCGGCGGGGGAAGGCAAAGACCGGGTAAGGACGATGTTGGTCCTTTCGGGCAGGGGGCGAAACCGCGCCGGAAAGGACTCCCATGTCGTACGGCCCATGATGACCGGCCCGCCCGAGGTCGCGCGTTTGAAGAAGGCCAGGTCAGAAGGGACCCACCAGGGCATTGAGCCCTGGCGCCCGATGATTCGTCCTCGAGCTTGCGCCCAAATGGCCGATAATCGTGGCGTCGATTCGTTCGGAAAGGTCTCGCTCATACCGCGATAGGAGCCTTGATCGAGGGGTGGGGATCGTATCCCTGAACCATGAGATCTTCGTACTCGTACAGGTCGATCGAGTCACGGTGCGAGATGCTCAACGTCGGGTAGGGCCTGGGCTCGCGGGAAAGTTGTAATTCCACTTGATCCCGGTGGTTGTCGTAGATATGGCAGTCCCCACCGGTCCAGACGAATTCTCCTGGACTCATGCCAACCTGATCGGCAACCAGTCGAGTCAGCAATGCGTATGAGGCGATATTGAACGGAACCCCCAAGAACATATCGGCCGAGCGTTGATACAGCTGGCAGGAAAGCCTGTCCGGGCCTCCCTCGACGGGTTCGACGTAGAACTGGAACAGGGCGTGGCAAGGCGGCAACGCCATCTCGTCGACCTCGGCGGGGTTCCACGCGCTGACAATGTGTCTCCGAGAGTACGGGCTCGTCTTCAACGATGAGATGACCTTGGCTATTTGGTCGATGGATTCGCCGCTCGGAGTCGGCCAGGAGCGCCATTGCGCACCGTAGACCGGGCCGAGATCCCCCTTCTCGTCGGCCCATTCGTCCCAAATATGAACGTTGCGATCCTGCAACCACCGAACGTTGGTCGAACCGCGGAGGAACCACAGCAACTCGAGTGCCACGGCCTTGAACCGAACATTCTTGGTGGTCAGCAAAGGGAACGAGGCCGATAGGTCGTACCGTATCTGTCGCCCGAAAACCGATGTGGTACCGGTCCCCGTACGGTCTCCTCGACGGTTGCCGTGGGCCAGGATGTCCCGCAATAGGTCTTCATAGGGAGTGGGTACGGAGGGAGAGTCAGTCGTCAAAGGGATCAATCTTTTCTACGGAGATAACGCGATCGCGGTGTTTCAGGCTGATGTTGAGTACCAACATCTGCCCGGGTGTCAGGTACGGGTCCTTGGTCGGCAGCGTGTCGCGCAGATCCTTGGGGAGGTGGTGGTTGACCACCTTGAGGATCGTTGGCAGTACCGGCCGATGGGTGCACAGGACCGTCGAATGATGGGATTCGAAAAGTGCTTCCATGAGCTTGGCCGCTTTTGCCGGTTTGCGCTTGTGCTCCGCCTCCGTGAGCCGGTTCTTCTCCTTGATAATCAGCCCATTGGCCTTCGCGTAACCGGCGACCGTTTGCATGCACCGCAGCCACGGACTCGAAACGATTTTTCCTGGTTTCCACGCGTCGAGCAAACGCCAGACGGCGTGCGCCTGTCGTTTTCCCGTCGCGGCCAACGGCCGGTCACTTTCCGCGCGCGACCACGTGGATCGGGGCTTGGCCTTGGCGTGTCGGACCACGATGAGTTGGCGAGTTCGGAGGTCGCCTGCCTCGTACAACTCGAGTAACCGGTCGAGAGGGTACCTGTCGGACGAATTGGTCAGGGCCTCGCGGGCAGCGCTCGGGCTCACCCATTCGAGCCGGTCCACCTCGCCTTTGTCCTCCCGCGCCTTCTTGCCTGCGGGAATCTCCGCGGCCCAGTAGTGGACATCCTTTTTGCCGCGCGAAACCTTGTACGTGGTCTTGGCCAGGGGTGGACCCAGGGTGATCTTGAGACCGACCTCCTCGTGCACCTCGCGGATGGCGGTCTCCGGGATGGATTCCCCATTATCTTGTTTGCCCTTCGGCCATGACCAGTCGTCGTACTTCGGCCGGTGGATGATCAGGACCTCGAGGCCCGCGCTTGTCTCGCGCCAACAGATGGCACCAGCAGCGATGACTGCCGGGGAACTTTTCGAATGGTCTGACATCGAGAATGGATCCTTCGGTGCGGAGGGAACGTGATGCGTGGTCGAATTCGGATGGAGCCTCGGTTACTGGCCCGGGTACATTCCTCGCTTGGCCCGGGACTCCAGGAGCCGGGACTGGATATCTCGGAGGGGTGTTCCGTCCTCCGCCCGTGAGAAGCGTGTCCACTTGCCGTCCGAGCTGAGATGCCAGTTGGCAGTCCTCTCGGAGATGTACATGGCCATCACTCCCATAAGGTACCGGATATGCACCGGATCCTTGATGCGCACGAGCGCCTCGACCCGGCGATCCAAGTTTCGGTGCATCATATCCGCCGAACCTATGTACGCCACAGGCTTGCCGCCGTTCTCGAAGGTGAAAACCCTCGAATGCTCGAGGAAACGGCCCAGGATCGAGCGCACCTTGATGTTCTCGGACAGCCCAGGCACACCCGGCCGCAGGGCGCAAATGCCACGCACGACAATGTTGACCTCGACTCCGGCTTGCGAGGCGCGGTACAGCGAGTCGATGATGGCCTCGTCCACCATTGAATTGCACTTGATCTGAATTTGGGCATTCAATCCGGCGCGCTTGTGGGCGATCTCGCGGTTGATGCGGTCGATCAGTCCCGACCGCAGGGAGCGGGGCGCAACCAATAGGGATTTGTAGGCCGTCTTGGGAGCGTAACCGGAGAGCTGATTGAACAAGCGCGAGACGTCTTCTGCGACCTGAGAATCACAGGTCAGCAGTCCCAGATCTTCGTAGAAGCGCGCGGTGGACGGATGGTAATTTCCCGTCCCAATGTGGCAGTAACGGCGCAGGCCGTCAGACTCCTGACGAACCACGAGGGAGAGCTTGCAGTGCGTCTTGAGTCCTACGATTCCGTACACCACGTGAACGCCGGCTTCTTCGAGCTTGCGAGCCCAGGAAATGTTTGCCTGCTCATCGAATCGGGCCTTGATCTCGACCACGGCCAAGACCTGTTTGCCGGCTTCCGCCGCTTCGATGAGTGCATCAACAATGGGGGAGTCGCCCGAGGTCCGGTAGAGCGTCTGCTTGATTGCCATGACTTGCGGGTCGGAGGCCGCTTGTTCCAAGAAAGCCTGAACACTCGTGGCAAAGGAATCATAAGGATGCTGGAGAAGTACGTCGTGCTCGCGTGTCGCCGAGAACACGTCTGCCGCCTTGGCCGTTTCCGCGGCATTGAGGAACCGACTGGTATGAGCGATGTGCTTCGGATAGTGCAGTGCAGGCCGGTTGACCTTGACGATGTTGGACATGCCTCGCAGGTCCAGAGGGGCCGGCAGGCGGTATACCTCGGAATCGTCGACCCTGAGTTCCGAGACCAAAAGATCCAGGATTGCCGGGTTGATGGTGTCTTCGACCTCCAGCCGGACCGGCGGGCCGAAACGGCGGCGCAGAAGCTCTTTCTCCAGCGCCTGGAGGAGATTCTCCGCGTCGTCCTCTTCGACCTCGAGGTCTTCGTTGCGCGTGACGCGGAAGACGTGGTGCCCGACGACTTCCATGCCCGGGAAGAGCTGATCGAGGTGCTCGGCGATGATGGCCTCGAGGGGGATGAACCGCGCGGTTCTGGACGGAGAATTGGCATTCCTCGAGCCATCGACGGAAATCATCCGATCCAATTGGTCCGGAACCTTGATCCTCGCGAACAGTTCTTTCCCTGTCTGAGGGTTCCGAACGATGACCGCCAGGTTCAGCGACAAGCCGGAGATGTACGGGAAAGGGTGTGCCGGGTCCACGGCAAGCGGGGTGAGGATCGGGAAGACTCTCTCCCGGAATTGGGCGGTGAGTCGCTCCTTGGCCTGGCCTTCGAGATCGTCCCAACCGACGATGTGGAGTTTCGCCTTCTCGAGCTCGGGAAGAACCTTCTGGTGAAAGACTTCGGCATGGCGCTGTTGCAGCCGATGAGCGGACTCGCTGATCAGCTCCATCTGCTCGTCCGGGGTAAGCCCTGAGGCCGAGGGGACAGCGATACCGGTGGCAATGCGACGTTTGAGGCCTGCAACACGGACCATGAAGAACTCGTCGAGGTTTGACGCGACGATCGACAGAAAATTGAGCCGTTCCAACAAGTAGAGCGAGGGGTCTTCGGCCAATTCGAGGACACGCGTGTTGAAGTCCAGCCACGACGCTTCCCGGTCAGCGAATCGTTCCGGGCCGAAATCCCCCTGAAGCAACGGCGTCGAAAATTGTTCCGGTGCATCGATGCGATCCCCACGCGTTTCTGCACGTTCGATCTTGGCGATGTTGGTGGACTGGCCCGGCTGAGTCAGATTGTTCTGACCCGAGTCGGTGGACGACTCGGGCTTCGCGAGGGTTTCTTCCTCGTCCGAAACGGCCGAGGAGGGCGCATACATGGTGTCGACGTCCCACGGACGGAAACCAAGCGACTCGTACAGGCCGACTGCCGCCGAATTGTCAGCGTCGACATAAAGAACGATGGCGTCCAGCGGCGTTTCCGAGTGGTCGTCTTGTTCACCGAATTGCGCGAGGTAGTCCATCCCGACCAGGGTCAGGATCCGCCCCAGACCAGTTCCTTGTGCATCCGGGGAGACCCCAACGGCATAGACCTCGCCTTCACGGGTTCCGTCGGCTTGTTCTTCGATCTTGGTCCAGTGGAATCCCAAGAGTGCGGGTTTTCCGCTGGAATCCTGCTCGGACTCGGCGAGGAAGAAACCTTCGGGGCGGAACCATGATTCCTTCTGGCGAGCCTGAAGATCTTCTATCCCGAGTTGTCCTTGCTCCGGGTGGTCTGCGAAAGCGCGTGCGTTGAGGCGCACCCATGCTTCGGCGTCGGAATCCTGGAAGGTTCGGATGTGTACGGGCGGTTCCGGTGCGTGCTTCTCGGCTTCCTCTTTGATGGAACGTCGCGACTGCGGTGTGAGGTTGAGGCGCATTTTCCAGAGTTCACGCACGGGAACGTAATCGAAGCTGTTGGCGAGAGAGACTGCGGCCAACGGTGCTGAGTAGTCACGGGTTTTGTCGGCGACGCCGGACCCGTGTATCCACACCCGATACTTGTTGACGTCTTCCCCGAGTCCTTGGTCTCCGAGGAGGAACTCCGCGATGGCCCGGCCGAGGCCTTCTCCGCGATGGCCCGGGGCGACGGCGCCCTCGACTGTGCCGTTCGACTCGGCCTCGTCGGAGGCTGTCGCAACCGCGACGCCAATAAGGTTCTCGCCTTCGTAAGCGGTTATGACAATGGGGGCCGATGCATCCTGCCGGTTCTGTTCGGCAGCCCGCCGAAGTTGAACGAGGGTCTGTTCGGAGAACGGGTTGGCACCGTCCTGCGAATGGACACGCTGGGCAAGGGCCTCCACGTGCCGGACAAGCTCCGGATACGGACGTGTGCTGTCCACGGAGTATCGAGAAGTCGCATTTCCGGGCGCTGAATTCACCGCGTACCTACCCAATCCGAGTCGCTGCATTATCGGCGGTGTCGTGACGCCGCCGTGTCACCTTCCACTCTACAAGCAGGGCCTTCGGCCCCGCAGACGCGCGATGCCCTGAAGAGTCAACTGTGGATGAACTTTTTGGCTCTGCCGTCCACCACGGCCGAGAGACTCTATTCCTCGGCCGGATGCCGCAATTGCGTGAGGCTGTATCCCACGTTGCGGACCGTGGTGATCAGCTGGTCATGATCGGGTCCAAGTTTTGCGCGCAAGCGGCGAACATGGACATCGACCGTCCTCGTTCCGCCGTAATAGTCATACCCCCAGACTTCAGACAGCAGCTGGGCCCTCGTAAAAACTCGTCCCGAATTCTGGACCATGAACTTCAGTAGCTCGAATTCCTTGTAGGTCAGATTCAAGGTGTGGGATCCGGCCTTGGCCGAATAGGAAGCCTCGTCCACGACGATGTCTCCGCAGCGTATGACGTCTTCATCCGGGATGACTCCGTTCGCTTTGACCCCTGCCAGGCGTATGCGCGCTTCGACTTCTGCGGGTCCCGCAGAAGCCAAGAGGATGTCGTCCACGAGCCATGAGGGGGAGACGGCGGCCATACCGCCTTCACTGAGGACCATGATGATGGGGTTTTCGAGGCCGGTTCCCTTGAGCAACTGCGCAGTATTGCGGGCGGTGAGCAAGGCTTGCCGGCCATCGAGAAAAACCAGGTCGGCCGCTCGGGACTCGATCTCCGAAACCGAAGCCGACGTCGGCCGTACCTCGGTCTCGTGCGCGAGAAGGCCGAGCGAGGGAACGATATCCGAGCAGGGACCAGTCGCATCGCTCAGCATGAGGATCTTGACCATCGGCGTCGTCCTTCCGGATTACTCATGCGCACCGGATAAGGCTCTCCGGGAGCGCTCTGTCAAGGCGCGGTACCGACAATAGTGGTCACCGCGCGGGAGAGGGCTCCGTTGCCTTGTGTCGGTCAGTATAGGCAAGTCTCCGTCAGGAACCGCCATGCTACGTTTCGTTGCCCCGAGCCAACCGGTGGCTAGACTGAGGACGAAAGACCGATGGGCAGCTTTCGCGGACTACACCCGCCGAACCCGTCAAGCCGTTGAAAGACCCTGGAGGAATTTGTGGCGCACAGCGATGTGTCTCCTGGCACCCACGCGTTGCGAACCGTCGGGACGGAGGGCAAGCAACGATACTGGCTCGTGGCCGTTTCGAGCGTCGTCGCCCTCGTCGTTTCCTTGTCGGGCGCGATCCTGCAACCCTGGGTCTCGCTTTCCGCGACCGTTCTGATGGTCGCGATCATTGCCTGGGGTTGGCCTGCTGCCTCGGGTATCGCGGAGTGGAGAGGGCGCAAGAACGTCCTGTCCCACAGCGCCATTTTCGCCGCTTGTGGTTGGGCCAGTTGCGCGCTGGTCTTCTTCGCCCCGCTGGGAAGATTGCTCGCACTGCTTCCCGCAGTGGTGGCAGTAGGCGTCGTCGTGGCCTTCATGGTCGAACTCGCCCGGGGTGAAGGTGCCCCCGCCCGTCTGGAATCAACAATCACCGCGGCGGTTGGGGTACTGACCTCCGTGAGCGCTTCTGGCTGGGTCGGTATGTCACTGCTTCATCGTGAGGCACAGGCGAGCGTCATCGTGTGGGGAGCCGGTTTGGTCCTTGCACTGTGCATCGGAGCCGTCGGGGCCCGCATGATCGCGGCAGGTCCGGAAGACGGTCCTCGACGAGGTGCCATGACACTGGGCGTAACCCCGGTCGCGTTCTTGGGGATTCTGGGTTATGCGGGCGCATTCCTCATCGATCGCGTGATAACTTGGATTTCATGATCATTGCACTCGAAATCCTGTTCCTGACTCTCTTGGGACTGGCATCGCTGTCGATCGCAGGTTGCGCTGTGCTCGTTATTGGCGGTCTTTTCCGGGGCCAGAAGTAAAGCAACATTTATCGTCAGCAGCCCGGGCATGGATGCTCGGGCTTTTGGCGTTTAAGATGGACTCATGCCTATTGAAATCCCCACGGATCTGACCCCCGAACTCGTCCCTTTCGCCTGGCTCCTCGGCCATTGGGAGGGAGTGGGCGTGCTGGGTTACGCCGACGCCGAGGAACGCCAATTCGGCCAGATCGTCGACTTCACCCATAGTGGCCTGCCTTATATCGAGTACAGGGCTGAGTCCTATCTCCTGGATGACGAGGGAAACAGAACTCGCCCCATCACAGTGGAGACCGGGTTCTGGCAGTTAGATCGCAAACTGGGAGAGAAGGACTTGGGTCCCGGCCTGCTTCCTGGTGCGGAGGAACCTGCCCTGTCGACTGCGGCCGACGTCGAGAAGCTTCGCAACGCGGACCAGGGCTTCGACATTCTGGCAACTATCAATCACCCGGGCGGGGTCAGCGAATTGTACGTCGGAGCCATCGAGGGACCCCGCGTCCAGATGGCGACCGATGCTGTGATGCGCGGAGCTAATGCCAAGGAATACACCGCGGCGTCCCGCATGTTCGGCCTCGTCAACGGGGAGTTGATGTGGGCATGGGACATGGCTGCAGCCGGGCAACAAATGGGTTCGCACGCTTCGGCCCGGCTTCGCAAGACGGAGGTCTCATGACCAAATACTCATCACCGGTGCTGAGGGTGCACGGTGCCGTCGAAGCCGAGGGCTGCGACGACGGGGTCGCCGCCCACTACGGAGATCCCACGAGGGAGCAACGTTGGCTCGAACGGTCTTCGGGGGAGCGCCCGGTCATTGTCGATCTGTCCCATCGCGGGGTGGTTTCGGTCGCGGGCGAGGACCGAGCCAGTTGGCTCACGACTCTTTCATCCCAGGTCATCGACGGATTGCCGGCCGGAGCGAGCACCGAGACGACCCTTCTCTCGGCTCAAGGACGCATTGAATACCAGCCCCATGTGGTGGTCGGCCCGGAAAAGGTCTGGCTGATCGTCGAGGCGGGACAGCAAGAAGGCCTTGTAGGCTTCCTGGATTCGATGCGGTTCATGCTTCGTGTAGAGGTCTCCGACGAGACGGACGTCTTCGCGGTGATCGGCTCGACGTCGGACATTCGAGGCAGGTCGGGAATCGCCCCAGACGCTCCGGTCTGGGAGGACCCGTGGCCCAGGGTCGGCCCGGGTGGCACCTCCTATGCGGAGACCGAGATCCATCCCGGTCAGTCATGGAGCTATTGGGAGACCTTGATACCCCGCGGCGACTTGGCCTCTCTCGATGTCGAGTGGGTCGGCATCTGGGCCTTGGAAGCATTGCGCATCGAAGCTTGGCGCCCCCGTTTCGCGACCGAGGTGGACGAACGCACGATTCCGCACGAGCTTGATCTCATGCGAACGGCGGTGCACATGTCCAAGGGCTGTTACAAGGGCCAGGAGACGATCGCTCGGGTTCACAATCTGGGCCATCCTCCTCGCCGGCTCGTGTTCTTGGATCTGGACGGTTCCGAACACACGCTTCCCGCCCGAGGCTCGGAGATCTATGTGGAAGGCGGCAAGCGCTCTGTCGGTCGGGTCACGAGCGTGGCACTGCACCATGAGTCGGGTCCGATCGCTCTGGCCGTCGTCAAGCGGAGTGTGGACCCTGATTCCCGGCTTATCGTCCGTGACACGTCCTCCCACGTCGCACCCGGTCAATCGCCTGACCAGGAGGCCAAACCCGTGTCGGTCGAGTACGCGGCTGCGCAAACCGTTGTGGTCAGTCCCAATGCCGGGCAAGCGGTCGGGCGACGCAATCGAAACGATTTTCTGCACTGATCATCCGGCCGTAACCCGCGGGTCTCCGGCAGGAGGACTTTCCTAGGAACAAAAACCAAGCGCCGCACCCTCAAGGGTGCGGCGCTTGGTGTCTTTTTGCCGACGAATCAGCGACCGAAGAGGACCTTCGCCTCGTCCCAACGGTTCTGGGGAACGGATTTAAGACCGCTGAGGGCCTCGGCGAATTCAACGCGGTTAATGTCCGTGCTATGCAGGGCAACCATTTTGCCCCATTCTTTGTCGTGCACCAGGTCAATGACCGCCATACCCATGCGGGTGGCCAAGACGCGGTCGAAACCGGTGGGGGCGCCGCCCCGCTGTATATGCCCCAGCGTTGTGTTGCGAGCTTCGATGCCGGTCATGCGCTCGATCTCGTGCGTGACGTACTCGCCGATCCCGCCCAGTCGGGGACGGCCGTCTTTCTCGAGGCCTTTTTCGTGCACGACTTCGTCGAATCCTTCGGGAATGAAGCCTTCGGCGACGACGACGAGCGGGGAGCGGCCACGCTCATGAACCTCGCGCACCCAGTCCGCTACCTGCGTCATGGGTACCTTCTGTTCCGGGATGAGTACGGCGTGGGCGCCAGCCGACATCCCGGAATGCAACGCGATCCAACCAACGTGTCGGCCCATGACCTCCGCGACCATGCACCTGTGGTGAGACTCCCCGGTTGTGCGAAGACGGTCCATGGCATCCGTTGCGATGGAGACGGCCGTGTCGAACCCGAACGTGTAGTCGGTTGCGCTGAGGTCATTGTCGATGGTTTTGGGCACCCCGACGACGGGAAGCCCGGCATCGGCCAAACGTTTGGCCCCTGCCAGAGTCCCCTCGCCGCCGATCGCTACGATCGCGTCGATCGCATTGCGCTCGAGCATGATGGAAATCTTGTCTGGGCCACCGTTAGGTCCGTCGAAAGGATTGGTGCGTGACGTACCGAGGATAGTTCCGCCGGTGCGGGCCAATCCGCGGACTCGCGTGCGCGGCAGATCCATGATGTCGCCCTCGACCACGCCTCTCCAGCCGTCCCGGAAACCCACGAATTCGTCGTCGTAGGTTTTGACGCCGTTGAGCACCGCACCTCGAATCACGGCATTGAGTCCGGGGCAATCGCCACCGCTTGTCAGAAGTCCGATTTTCATGGGGTCTCCTCGCTACGAGCCAACCAAAGTGTCTACTTTCAGTGTAGCGAACAGTTGGGAATTTGTGGATATCCAACGCACAAGAAATGGCTAGACCGCCCCGATATATGTGGATCATCGGGGCGGTCTGCTCATGGCTATATTGTTTTATGTTGGTTTTCCGAACGAGGGGCTCAAGCCTGTCGGTTCCGCGTTCGCGGCAAGGACACTCAGCGCTGTGCGCCCGCGAGCAGCTTCTGAATGCGGGCCACGCCCTCCTCGAGGTCGGAGTCCGATAGTGCATACGAGAGGCGAAGATATCCCGAGGGGCCGAATGCCTCGCCCGGAACCACGGCCACCTCGGCTTCTTCGAGAATGACCTCGGCGAGATCGGTGGAAGAATTGATCTTCTTGCCCGCAATGGTGCTTCCGATAAGTGCCGTGACGTCAGGGTAGGCGTAGAAGGCCCCCTTGGGGGTGGGGCATGTGATTCCGTCGATCGCGTTGAGGCCCTTGACGATACTCCGGCGCCGTCGGTCGAAAGCCTCCTTCATCTCCTCGACGGCATCCATCGGTTGGGTGATCGCGGCCAATGCGGCCCTCTGGGCAATGTTGTTCACGTTTGACGTCAGATGAGACTGGAGATTCGAAGCCGCCTTGATGACGTCGGCCGGGCCGATCATCCAACCCACACGCCAGCCGGTCATGGCGTACGTCTTGGCTACTCCGTTGAGAACGATGACGTTCTCGCCCAACTCGGGCGCGGCCGTCGCGATCGATGTGAAAGGCGTCTGATCGTAGGTCAGGTGCTCGTAGATTTCGTCTGCGATGACGAAGATCCCCTTTTCGGCGGCCCAACGTCCAATCGCTGCGGTTTCTTCCGGGCTGTATACGGCGCCGGTGGGATTCGACGGAGATACGAAGATGAGGGCTTTGGTGCGCAAAGAATACGCTGCTTCGAGCTGGTCGACCGTTACCTTGTACTCCTGCTCGGAGCCGGCGAAGACCTCGACGGGATTGCCGCCGGCCAGGCGGATCGCCTCGGGGTAGGTGGTCCAGTAAGGGGCTGGCAACAGGACCTCGTCGCCCTCGTCGATTACAGTAGCGAAGGCCTCGTACACGGCTTGCTTCCCGCCGTTGGTCACGATCACCTGGGACGGATCCACCGAGTACTTCGAGTCTCTCAAGGTCTTCTCTGCGATGGCTCTGCGCAATTCCGGAAGGCCCGCAGCCGGCGTGTAACGGAAGTTTGCGGGGTCGTTCAAGGCATCGCGGGCCGCATCCACAATGGGGCTTGGGGTCGCAAAATCCGGTTCTCCCGCCCCGAATCCGATCACGGGCCGTCCCTCGGCCTTGAGCGCCTTGGCCTTCGAGTCCACGGCCAGGGTTGCGGATGGGGCAATCGCTGCAATGCGCGCGGAGATGCGTTCGTGGGACGGCATGGTGCTCACTTTCGTCGAAGACGGTTCCGGATAGCCGCACCGGCTTGCGCGGCGCGTCGGTGCTACGGACAATCCTATGCGTCGTGCCGTCCAGGAAACACGCCCGGAGTGGTTCTTGTGGAAAGTTTCCTGCTGGAGAGCCACGAAGACTTCGAGGCCCACGAGCAGGGAGTCGGGCGAATGAGAACTCATGAATTGCGGTGCTTGGCCAAAGCCGCTAAAGTTGACGTTCGGTGCTCGCCACCGAGGATTGCGTATGCCCGTACGGCACATGTGCACCTGAAGGCGAACGGCGGTTTTTCCGCCGAAGGGCAGTGGCGCAATTGGTAGCGCAGCGGTCTCCAAAACCGCAGGTTGCAGGTTCGAGTCCTGTCTGCCCTGCATTATCATCCCCTCACGAAGACCCAATTCGTGGCATATAGTCGTAAGCGTTGCATAACGTCCAAGCCATAACGAACGAAAGGGGCGGTACCGAATGGCTAGAGCTGCCGCTGCGGGAGCCGCCGAGGAAGATGCCAGCACCGAAAAGCGCGGCTTCTTCGGACGTATTTTCCTCTTCTTCAAACAAGTCATTGCTGAGCTGAAAAAGGTCGTCAGCCCCACCAAGCGCGAACTCCTGAACTACGTCATCATCGTCCTGGTGTTCGTCGCTTTCATGCTGTTGTTGATCTTCGGCCTCGACTACCTGTTCGGCCAAGGAGCCTTCTGGCTTTTCGGCGATGGTAGCTTCGGCCAGAAGCCTACGGGCGCCCAAGGCTAGACTGAGATTTCAGACGAACCCGCCGCGTGACCGAGCGCTCGGTCGCTCCGGTGAGAACACCCCCAAGAAAGCAGGAAACGCAGTGTCCGAGCAGGAACTCGAGAACTCCGCCGCGGAGAACCAGGTCAAGGAGACCTCTCCCGAGCAGGTAGAGCAGGCCGACGCCGCGGAGCAGTCCAGCCAATCCGGCTTCGAGCAGACCGAGTCCACCCTGGTCTCTGCTGCCCAAGAGGATTCGGAGAATTCCGAAGATGCGTCCGCCGATTTCGACGACACCGTCGAACAGGTCTCCGAAGCATCTGAGGGGGATGCCGACGTCGACCCGATGCAGGAATTCCGGTCCAAGCTCCGCCGCCAAGAGGGCGACTGGTACGTGATTCACACCTACGCCGGGTACGAGAACCGGGTCAAGACCAACCTGCAAACCCGTGCCCAGTCCATGAACATGGAAGACGATCTCTTTGAGATCCAGGTACCCATGGAAGAAGTCGTCGAGATCAAGAACGGCCAGCGCAAGACCGTGCGGCGTGTTCGCATCCCCGGCTATGTCCTGGTGCGCATGAATCTCACGGACGAGTCCTGGGGCGTCGTCCGCCACACGCCGGGCGTGACCGGATTCGTGGGTCAGGACGCCTACAACCCGGTTCCTCTCCGCCTGGACGAGGTCGTCGACATGCTGGCTCCCGTTTTCGAGGCCGAGCAGGCCGAGGCGGCTAAGGAGGCCGGGGAGCCGATCCCCGCCGAGGTTGCCCCCCAGCTCAACGTGGGCTTTGAGGTTGGGGAATCCGTCATCGTCAAGGAGGGGCCGTTCGAAACCCTCCCGGCCACGATCTCCGAAATCAAGCCCGAAGCTCAACAGCTCGTGGTTCTTGTGTCGCTGTTCGAGCGCGAGACCCCCGTGACCCTGAGCTTCAACCAGGTCACCAAGATCTGATTCCATTCGACCCGTAGCGCAATGCGCGGTGCTGCCCGTCAACGGCAGACCGCGCATTTGCGTTTGCCGGAGTGAGTTTGGTCCCGTCAAGTGGAGAAACCTTGGCATTCGGGGCTAGACTCGTGACCGCGTGTGCTCGTTCGCTTTGGCGTGCGCACGTGTGGTCGCCGCGCCACGGTGACCCACCGCCGTCGTACGCTCCTGTGCGTCGGTAAGCCCCATTGAAAGAAAAGGACCTCAATTGGCTCCCAAGAAAAAGGTCTCAGGCCTTATCAAGCTGCAGATTCAGGCAGGCGCCGCCAACCCGGCACCTCCGGTCGGCCCCGCGCTCGGTCAGCACGGCGTCAACATCATGGAATTCTGCAAGGCGTACAACGCCGCGACCGAATCCATGCGCGGCAACGTGATCCCCGTGGAAATCACTGTTTACGAGGATCGCTCGTTCACCTTCGTCACCAAGACTCCTCCGGCCGCCGAACTCATCAAGAAGGCCGCAGGCGTTGCCAAGGGATCCGGTGTCCCGCACACCAACAAGGTCGGCAAAATCAGCATGGACCAAGTCCGCGAGATCGCCGAGACCAAGATGCCCGACCTCAACGCCAACGACATGGACGCAGCGTCCAAGATCGTCGCCGGCACCGCCCGTTCGATGGGCATCACCGTCGAATAATCCTCCGGGACAAATCGACAGTTCTTCAATAATTCATTCAACCCGCGCCGGACGCGGGAGGCCCGTCCTAGAACGGGTCGGTGGCAGGGCCCAGCGCGGTCCGATAGACCACGACTGCACAAGGAGAAATAAGCAGATGGCAAAGCGCAGCAAAGCGTACCAGGCAGCCGCAGCGAAGATCGATCAGGATAAGCTGTACGGCATCACCGAGGCGATCGCCCTCGCACAGGAGATCAACTCCTCCAAGGCCGATGCAACCGTTGAGGTTGCAATGCGCCTTTCGGTCGATCCCCGTAAGGCAGACCAGATGGTTCGCGGCACCGTGAACCTTCCCAACGGCACCGGCAAGACCGCCCGTGTGGTCGTCTTCGCCCAGGGGGACAAGGCCGCAGCGGCCGAAGAAGCCGGCGCGGACTACGTCGGCTCCGACGAGCTCATCGCGAAGGTTGCCGACGGCTGGGTCGACTTCGACGCCGCCGTGGCAACCCCGGACATGATGGGCAAGGTCGGTCGTCTCGGCAAGGTTCTGGGCCCTCGTAACCTGATGCCTAACCCGAAGACCGGCACCGTCACGATGGACGTCGTCAAGGCCGTGGGGGACATCAAGGGCGGCAAGATCGACTTCCGTGTCGACCGCAACGCCAACCTTCACTTCATCATCGGCAAGTCCTCCTTCGACGCTGCGAAGCTCGAAGAGAACTTCCGTGCGGCGCTCGAAGAGATCGTTCGTTTGAAGCCCTCGTCCTCCAAGGGTCGTTACATTTCCAAGATGACCGTGGCCACGACTTTCGGCCCCGGCGTCCCCGTCGACCCGTCCGCGGCGGAGAAGTAAATTCTCTTGTCTGTGATCTCGCGCGGTCTGACCGGCCGTTGAAGATTTCAGTGAGCATATGGCCCCGTGCCGTCCTGAGTGACGGCACGGGGCCATATGCGTTCACTGCCCGCCCTCTGAAGGCTAAACTGGCATGATCGTTTTTGGATCGAGGGAGGACGACGGCCATGAGTCTGGTCTTTGAGGGCGTGACGAAGTCTTTCGGCCGGACCCAGGTTCTCAGATCCCTCGACCTCACTCTAGAGTCGGGCACGCTCATGACGGTCTTGGGTCCTTCGGGCGGAGGGAAGACCACGATGTTACGGGTCGCGGCGGGCCTGGAAACCCCTACTTCTGGAGCGGTCAGACTCAACGGTTCCTCCGTCCGTCTGGGAGACGCCTCGGTCGCTTTTCAGGACACACCCCTGTACCCGCACCTGACCGTCATGGAAAACGTCCTGTTCCCCCTTCGTCTGAAATCAGCGTGTGGCTCGAGGGTTCACAAGGATCCACGGGGACAGCGCGAAGCGGCTCAGACAGTCCTGGACATGATGCACATCCCGGACCTGGGTCCGAGGCGCATCCATGAATTGTCCGGAGGACAGAAACAACGCGTTGGAATCGCCCGTGCGCTCGTACGTGATGTGGGGCTGTACCTCTTCGACGAGCCACTGGCCCATCTCGACCAATCACTCGCCCGGGAAATCAGGGAAGACCTCCGAGAAATTCAGCACGAGACCGGCCTGACGATGCTCTACGTAACGCATCAGGTTCAAGAGGCATTCGCCCTGGGGGATACAGTAGCGATCTTGAACGAGGGCCGTCTGGAACAGGTCGGTACTCCCCACGAGATCTGGCGCCGCCCCGCGACTCATTTCGTCGCCGGTTTCCTGGGGAGCTATCCGATGAACTTCGTCGCCGGTGAAGACGAGGTCATTCGGGGGTTCCGGCCGGAGAACTGCGTCGTGGTAAAGGACGCCGATCACCTCGGACAGGCTGATCCACCGTCGGACCGAGGCCTGAGCTTCCACGGCACGGTCGCGACGTCGTCGTTCCTGGGGGAAGCCACACTGGTCGACTTCGACCCGGTTGAATCCGATCTCGGTCCCCTGCGGGCTTTGGTGCCTTCCGAAGTGGAAGGCCGGGTCGGCGCACCGCCCCAGGCCGGGGAGGTCGCATGGTTGCGCGTTCATCCGGAGCACGTGCACGAATTCGAGAAGGGGACGGGGCGACGCATCGGCTAGCAGCCGCGGGTGCCGAATGAGGTGAGGTGTATCGCAATCCACGGCACAAGGTGGCTCGCTCGGCGGGCATGTGGTTTACTGGAGGTACCAAAGACCGCCGGTCGTAGGTTTTGCACGCCCCCTGGGTGTGTTTATCCGCCATAAGAGTTCTCGCAAGGAACCGCCAGCGCAGGTGAACGTGACACAACTGGACTCCGTGCATTCAGATGCATGTGAGATTTCGCTGTGCCCCGCCATCTGTGCGGGGCATTTTTTGTGAGCTCATGGGCGCCCGGCAATCAGACCGGAAGGAGTACCATGGCGACACCGGAAAAGGCGGCCGCTGTATCGGAGTTGAGGGAGCTTTTCTCCAACTCGGACGCTGCTGTTTTGACTGAGTATCGTGGTCTCACCGTGGCCAAGCTCAAAGAGCTTCGTCGTTCACTCGGTGAGAACGCTGAATATGCCGTGGTGAAGAACACGCTGACCGCTATCGCGGCCAAGGAAGCCGGCGTCGAAGGCTTGAACTTCGATGACCTGAATGGCCCCACCGCTATCGCTTTCATCACCGGGGAACCGGTTGAGGCGACCAAGAGCCTGCGTGACTTTGCCAAGGACAATCCCCAGCTGGTCATCAAGAGTGGTTACTTTGAGGGTAAGACTCTCGATGAAGCTGACATCAAGAAGCTTGCGGATCTTGAATCTCGCGAGGTGCTGCTGGCCAAGGTCGCAGGTGCCGCAAAGGGCACCCTGTCCAAGGCTGCTGCGCTGTTCCAGGCACCGCTCTCCAAGACCGTTCGTACCGCAGAGGCTCTGCGCGCGAAGGTCGAGGAGCAGGGTGGAGAATCCGCTGCCTAAGACGTCCCCGGACGTCATCAACGGGAATCCGTTGGCCCTGCACCTCAGCCTGGGGAGCAGGAGAATCCAAGATCCGTTGCAGGAAACCTCTGCAACAAGACATAAGAAGGAGCCAAACACATGGCTAAGTTGACCACCGAAGAACTCATTGAGGCTTTCAAGGAACTCTCCCTGATCGAGCTGTCCGACTTCGTCAAGGCCTTCGAGGAGACCTTCGACGTCACCGCTGCTGCTCCCGCCGCCGTTGCTGCTGCTCCGGCTGCCGGTGGCGACGCTGGTGCCGATGCTGCTGAAGAGCAGACCGAGTTCGACGTCGTTCTCGAGTCGGCCGGCGACAAGAAGATCGCAGTCATCAAGGAAGTTCGTGCCCTGACCTCCCTCGGCCTCAAGGAAGCCAAGGACCTGGTCGACGGCGCTCCCAAGCCGGTTCTCGAAGGCGCTTCCAAGGAAGACGCCGACAAGGCCAAGGAGCAGCTCGAGGGCGCTGGCGCTACCGTCACCCTCAAGTAATTCCTTCCGGAATTCTTTAGTAGAAGGCTCTCCCACCCGTGCGGTGGGGGAGCCTTTTTGCTTTTAAAAGCGGGTCTGACTCTCCGGTGCCATGCTTCACACGAGAATCGTCCTCGTCGTCGAAGCTGTCCTGGCGAAAGAAGTTTCTCGCGGATGTGTTTCTACGGACGGGTCTACTAGGCTCTCTTGCCACCTCACATGGGGCTGAGCAGCAATAGAACGCCTTGTCCTCCTGCGGTTAATAGATCCGTAGGATTGCGGGCGAAAGGGGTCGGGGCGTGGTTGTGCTGGTTGTTATCGGCTAGGGCCCGTTCGTAGCCTGCCTGGAATGCGTTCGCGCCTCTCGGCGTCGCGCACGTTGGAGGTTCCCGGTGGTGAGCACCTCGTGCTGGACCCGCTGACGTGGATGGCCCTGTCACGCATGAGGTGGATCCGATCGCAGGCGGCTGCGGCCAGATTGAGGTCGTGAAGGACCACGAGAACGTTCACGCCGATATCGCGAGGCCTGCCACCCCCCCCCCGGCGGGGCTCAGGTCAGTGGCGATGAGGCTGCGCCGTTGACTCCGGCGCCGGGACCCGGCTGTGCGTCGTTGACACGGATAATGATGACCGGTGCCCTGATTCACATGCCGATGGAGCCCGGAGGGAGCCTTCACCGAGGGATCGCCGCGAGCTGGGCGGCAAGCCCGGCGATCGTGGTGTCGACGACGTACCGATAGTAGCTCTCCCGCACTCGTGCGGCGGCTGCGCCGCCCTGCGCCGAAGGCCCGAGAAAGTCCCGCTCGAAGGTTCGGACCTCGTCGGGAGCGGTGGGGAGGGCGGCCAACTCGGCCATGATCGCGGCGTGGTCGCGGGCACCGTCGCCCTCGTGCTGGAGGCGGTCGTCGCCGAGGGAGATCGTGAGCATGGCGTTGTTGAGCAGCGCCGAGTACGCGAACGTCGCACGCTCGGTGAATCCGCCTTCGCTGAGCTTGTTCATGCCAGTGGCAATGATCGGCATCGCCTGGGGGATGGCGGGGCCGTGCATGAGCATCCACTTCGCCACGCCTGGGTAGGCCATGATGAGTGGCCCTGCCTCATAGAGGAGCGTGCGGAACCACGGTTGCCAGCCCTGGCTCTGGGGAGGTACTTCGAGCCGGCCGATCACCCGTTCCACGACGCTGCGGCAGAGTCGGTCCTTGCCACCGACGTGGTGGTAGATCACCGACGGTGCTACGTCGAGTCGTCGTGCGAGGTCACGCATGGACCAGGCAAACAGATGTGATCCCAACGTCAGGTCAACGGCGGCGTCGACGACCGCCCCAGGTGTCAGGCCAGCATGGAATGCCTCGCTCGACTTCACCATCGCGTCGGCCTCCTCGCTCCGGGTGTTTGACCATTAGAACAGTGTTCATGTTAACATAAGGACGATTCTCATGTGTAGGAACGGGGGATGCGTGTGATGACACGTCTCGTATGCACAAAAGCACCTGCGGCTGGTGTGCAGCAAGAAGCTGAGGGCTCGATCGGGCTGGGGTTCTTCGCCCCCGTGCGGGGGAGTATGGCCTCGATCATCGGATTGAGCCTGCTCGGTGCGGTGAGCAGTGTCGTGCCGTTCATCGCGATCGTGGAGCTGGCTCGCGAGCTGCTGCCCTCCCTGTCCGGCGGCGAGATCGACATCGGCCGGGTGTGGCTGATCGTTCTCGTGGCGGTTCTCGCGCTGTTCGTGAGTTTCGGGTCGGCGTTCGCGTCCGGACTGGTGAGCCACTTCGCCGACGCCGAGCTGCAGCTGTCGCTGCGGAAGCGAATCATCCGGCACTTGCAACGCCTTCCGCTGGGCTGGTTCGATGCGCGCTCCTCGGGCACGGTGCGCAAGCTCGTCGAGCACGACGTCACCGCCTTGCACCAGCTGGTCGCGCACGCGATCCAAGACGTGATCACAGCGATTGCCGTGCCGGTAATCAGTCTGGCCTACCTGTTCGCCGGGGGGTGGCAATTGGGGCTGGCCGCGCTCGCGCCGCTGTTGATCACGATGGCCCTGTATTGGGCGATGATGCGCGGCAGCTCGGAGAAGTACGTCCAGTACGATGAGGCGACCGAACGCCTGTCAGGGGCGACCGTCGAGTTCGTGCACGGCATCGCGGTGGTCAAGCGCTTCGGCCAGGCCGGATGCAGTCATCGCCGCTACCGGGACGAGGCAAAGCAGTACGTCGGATTCGTCGACCAGTGGACCCGGGAGACCATGTGGATGTTCACGATCATCGAGATCGTCACCTCTCCGGTGGTCGTCCTGGTCTGGCTGCTGGCCGTCGGGACCTGGCTGGTCAACATCGGTAATGCCGCGGCGATCGACGTGCTGCCGGCGGTGCTGCTGGGGCTGGGGCTGACCGGGCCGCTGATGAAGCTGGGCTCCTCGGGTCAGTTCCTGCGCAACGCGATGAAGGCGCAGGAATCTCTCGCCGCTTTCCTCGCGCTCGAGCCGGTCAAGGAACCAACCTCGCCGCGCAGCCCCGCAGGCCACATGCTCGATATCGATGAGGTCTCGTTCGCCTACGACGGTGAGCACCGGGTGCTGCACGAAATCGCCGCCTCGTGTGTTCCGGGGACGGTCACCGCACTGGTGGGCGCGTCGGGCTCGGGCAAGTCCACGCTGGCGAAGCTGGTGCCCCGCTTCTACGACACCACCGAGGGCACGGTGGCGGTCGGCGGTCAGGACGTACGCGACCTCGCTTCCAGGGAGCTCTACGACACGGTCGGGTTCGTCTTCCAAGACGTGCAGTTGTTGCGCGCAAGCCTGCGCGAGAACATTCGTCTAGCCCGGCCCGACGCCCCTGATCAGCAGGTGGAAGCCGCCGCCAAAGCGGCACAGATCCACGACCGTATCCTGCGGTTCGAGCGTGGCTATGACGCCGTCGTGGGGGAGGACGCCATCCTTTCAGGCGGGGAGGCGCAGCGGGTGACGATCGCCCGCGCCCTGCTCGCCGACGCCCCAGTGCTGGTGCTCGACGAAGCAACGGCATTCGCCGACCCGGAGTCCGAAGCCGCGATCCAGCAGGCGCTGAGCACACTCGCCGAGGGGCGCACGGTGCTGGTCATCGCCCACCGCCTGCACACGATCACCGGTGCGGACCAGATCCTCGTCCTCGAAGAGGGGCGTCTGGTCGAGTCCGGCACCCATGCCGACCTTGTCGCCGCAGGAGGGCGATACGCCAGGATGTGGGCCGATTACCAGGCCAACCACGCCCGCTCGCTGCCGGAAGGGAACAACCGATGATCCGCCGCCTGCTGCACTACTCGTCCCCGACCGCGCGCCGACTGCTTATCGCGGTGCTTGCCGGATCGGTTGTCGTCGCGATCCTGCAGGGAATCGCGTTCCTCATGGTCGTCCCGGTCCTGAGGGGCCTGTTCAGCGCCGACACGGCCGCAGTCCAGGACTGGCTGATCACGCTGTGCATCGTCGGCGCGGTCTATGTCCTCGTGTACTGGGCGGTGAGCCGGCTCGGGATCCGCGCGAGCACTGCCGTCCTCGAGTCGCTGCTTACCAGCCTCGGTGACCGGCTGGTCGACCTGCCGGTGACGTGGTTCGGAAGAGACCGCTCGGGGATGATAGCCGGGATCGCCACGCAAGGTGCGATGTTCGTCTCCACCACCCCGTATTCGTTCCTGCGCCAGATCATCGCCGGTTTCCTCACCCCCGCGACCGTCCTGGTCGGGATGTACTACTTGGACTGGCGACTCGCGCTGGCGATGACAGTCATGGTCCCGGTGATGGCGCTCGGGTACCGGTTGCTGCAAAAGTGCATCGCCCGCGGCGACGCCGTCCACTCGCGTGCCGTGTCCGAAGCGTCGAACCGGGTGATCGAGTTCGCACGTATCCAGCCCGCCCTGCGCACCGCCGGCGAAGGCTCCATCGCCGACCGGCTCGTCGCCGATGCCCTGGCGAACCAGCATCGCAGCTACCGGGGCATGCTCGTCACGGGCGGAGCCGGGCTCGCAACGTTCAATGCGATCGTCCAGGCCTCCCTGACCGTGGTCCTCGTCCTCGGGGCGTACCTGGCGATCGGGGGCAGCATCGACCCTGCCATCCTGATCGGACTGCTTGTGCTCGGGGTACGGTTCAACGAACCGATCACGACCGCCGGCGACCTGGGCGGCAACCTTGCCGTCGCCCGGGCCACGCTCGACCGCCTCGACCACCTCGCCGATATCGAGGGCCTCCCCGAACCATCGAGCCCCCGAATTCCTGAGGACTGGACCATCGACTTCGACGACGTCACCTTCGGCTATGACGGCTCGGGTTCACAGCCCCCGGTGCTGCGGAAGATGTCGTTCACCGCCCCGGCAGGGCAGATGACCGCGATCGTCGGCCCCTCCGGATCGGGCAAGACGACGATCACCAAGCTCATCGCCCGCTACTACGACCCCGAATCCGGGTCCGTGTCGATCGGCGGCGTTCCGTTGCCCGAACTAGGCACAGCCGTCGTGGCGAACGCGGTCGCTCCGGTGTTCCAGGACGTCTACCTCTTCGACGATACGATCCTGAACAACGTCTGGATCGGCAACCCCGGCCTCGACCGCGACCAGGTCATCGCTGCCGCCACCCGCGCCAGGGTCGACGAGATCGCGGCTCGGCTGCCGGGCGGTTGGGATTCCCGCGTCGGCGAGGGCGGGTCGAACCTGTCCGGGGGAGAGCGGCAACGGGTCTCGATCGCCCGCGCCCTGCTCAAGGACGCTCCCATCGTCCTGCTCGATGAGGCCACCTCGGCGCTGGATATCGGCAATGAGATCGCGATCAGCCAGGCGATCGACCGGATCCGTACCGACCGGACCCTCGTCGTCGTCGCCCACCGGCTCCAGACCATCATGACCGCCGACCGGATCGTCATGCTCGACGGCGAAGGCGGTATCGAGGAGGCCGGCACCCACGACCAGCTCCTCGCCGCGTCCGGCTCCTACGCCCGCTACTGGCACGACCGCCTCGACGCCACCGGTTGGCAACTGGCCGGCCCCCACACCGGCGATGTAAGACAGGAAGAAAGGAACACGCAATGACTGAACCAACCCTTGGCCCGTCGGAGAACGCGGATGTCGTTGCCGTACGGCCACGGTCCTCGGTGCGTTACTCCGCCCAGGATCTGGTGAACGTGGCGATCTTCGCGGTGGTCTACTTCGTCATCGTCTTCGGCATCGCCATGCTCGGCATCATCAGCCCGGTGGTGATGCTGGTTACCTTACCGTTGTCGGCGATCGCAGCGGGCATCCCCTACATGCTGTTCCTCACCCGGGTGCGCCACGCCGGAATGGTGACTCTGTTCGGCACTGTTGTCGCACTTCTGCTGCTCATGATGGGACACCCATGGCAGGGCACGATCCTCACCATCGTGCTCTCGATTCTCGCCGACCTCGTGCTCGCGGTCGGCCAATACCGCTCGAAGTGGGCGGCGGTCTGGGCCTACGTGGTGTTCTCCGGGTGGTTCGCCGGTCCGTGGATTCCGTTCTTCATCGACCCGGTCGGCTATTTCGCGCGGCCCAGCATGGCGAGCATGGGTGAGGACTATCTCGGCAAGTTCCAGGAGGTGGTCACTGTTCCCGCGATCGGCATCATGGTCGCTGTGACCCTGGTCTGCGGCTTCCTCGGGGCACTGCTGGGCACCCGGCTGCTGTGCAAGCATTTCCACAAGGCAGGTCTGGCATGAGTGCTGAAATTACGACGGCACCGTCCCGGCCCCGGTTCACGCTGCGGTTGAGCGCACGAGATCTGATGGGCACGGCGATCTTCGCCGTCATGTTCATCGTCGTGGTCTACGCGACCGGGATGCTCGGAATTATCTCGCCGCTGGTGTGGCTGCTCAACGTCCCCGTCCAAGCACTCGTCGGCGGGATCGTTATGATGCTCTTCCTTGCCCGGGTGAGGCACGCGGGCATGCTGCTGCTGTTCACCGTGGTCGTGGCACTGTTCTACCTGATCTGTGGCAACAGCCTCATCAGCACGACCGGGATGATCGGAGCCGGGCTCGTCGCCGAACTTATCTTGTGGGCGGGCGGGTACCGGTCGAAATGGGCGGCGATCTGGGCCTACACCGTGTTCGGGCTGAGTTTTGTCACCCCATTCCTGCCGCTGTTCATCGATCGAGACGCCTATTTCGCCAGCGCGGCCTGGCAGGAGATGGGGCAGGGATACGTCGCGGCATCCGATACGCTTCTGGCGGCACCCGTCGTCGCGTCGGTGGCCGGCGTGGTCCTCCTCGCCTCGTTCCTCGGCGGGCTGCTGGGTTCGGTGATCCTGCGCAAGCACTTCGTGCGAGCCGGACTTGTCTGAACCAAGAACCGCGACGGCGGTGCGGCAGGGGCTCGATCCGCGGACGAAGATCGTTCTGGTCATCGCGTGCAGCATTGCGGTGATGAGCCCGGCCGGACTGCGATTCGTACCGGCCGTCCTGTTACTTGCGATTGGCCTCTCTGCCTGGGAGCTCGCCTGGGGTCGAGCGATCGGGGTGGTCCTGACCGCTGCCGCGATGGTCGCCCTGGGTTGGCTGCTGCCGGTGTGGTGGCCGAACCCGTTGACGGTGATCGTGTCACTGGCCTGCTCCTACCTGCTGCGCTTCGTCGCGGCCATCAGCGTCGGCATGCATGTGATCTCCACCACTTCCCCAACCCAACTCTCCGCGGGCCTGCGGGCCTGGCGGATCCCGCGCGCCATTGCGGTGACCCTGTCGGTCATGCTCCGGTTCTTCCCCGTCGTCGGGGCGGAAGCCGCCGCCGTCCTCGATGCGATGAAGCTGCGTGGACTCGTGGGAGTCCACGGCATCGTGCGCCACCCCATCCTCACGGTAGAGCGCTTCACCGTGCCGATGATCGCAGCCAGCCTCAGATCCAGCGAAGACCTCGCAGCGTCGGCGATCCTGCGCGGTCTCGGCTCCCGACGCACCCCGACCGCGATGCATCCGCCACGATTCAGGCCAACAGACCTAGCTCTCCTCCTGGCCGTCGCGGTACTGACTGCTGCTACCCTGACCCAACCCTCACTGCTGACATGACTCTTGATACCTCCACCCACCGGGCCGCCGGAGACATCGGCATCGACGGCCTCACCTGGACCTACCCGTACGCCGACGCACCGAGCCTGCGCGACCTCACGTTGCACATCAGCCAGGGAGAGTTCGTCATCCTGTGCGGCGCGAGCGGCTCCGGCAAGTCCACCGTGCTGCGACTCATGAACGGCCTCATCCCGCACTTTCACGACGACGGAACACTCACCGGCTCTGTCCAGGTGAACGGGATCATCACCGCCGAGGCCGAGCTCGACGCGATCGGTCTGGCCACCGGCACCGTCCTGCAGCATCCCAGACGCCAGTTCTTCGCCGACACCGCACCGGAAGAGATCGCCTTCGCGATGGAGAACTTCGGCACCCCGCCCGCCGAGATCCGGACCCGCGTCGAGGCGGTCCTCGAATCGCTGGCCGAAGGCGTGCCGGCCCGGCAGCGGCTGCAGCACCTCTCCGGTGGTCAGCAGCAACAAGTCGCCATTGCAGCTGCTACTGCCCACCAGCCGCGCATCCTGCTGCTCGACGAACCCAGCTCGAACCTCTCTGCTGACGCCGTCACGCGCCTGACGCGTAGGCTCGGTCAACTCAAAGCCCAGGGTGTGACGATCGTGGTTGCCGAGCACCGTCTTCGCTACCTCCAGGATCTCGCCGACCGCGTCATCGTCATGCGCAACGGGCAGATCGACCTCGAATGGTCGGCTGATGCCTTCCGGACCGTCGCTGACCAGAAGCTCGCACGAGAAGGACTACGCGGCGAACCCCAACCGATTGACCTTCCCACGCTCCCCGCAACGGGCCAGAGCATCCCGGCCCCAGCCGACGCACCGGTGAGCATCGACCGGGGACTCGCCCTCGAGCGGGTCGAGTGCCGTCTGGGCGGGCGCACCGTGCTGGACATCGAGAAAGCTGTTTTCCCCGCCGGTACCGTCACCGCGGTCCGCGGCGTCAACGGGGCCGGCAAATCGACACTGGCCAGAATCATCACCGGCCTCCAACGCAGCCGCGGACGTATACGACTGAACGGCACGACCCAGTCCAGGCGTGCGCGCCAAAGAGCCAGCGCGATCGTGATGCAGGATGTGCAGCGGCAGATGTTCACCGACAGCGTCTCAGCAGAGATCGGCCTCGCCGCGACCGACGCCCAGACGCCACCTCACACCGCAGCCATCCTCGATGATCTCGACCTCGCCAAGTACGCCGACCGGCACCCGCTCTCCCTTTCCGGCGGTCAGCAGCAACGTCTCGTCGTCGCCGCCGTCCGGGTCGCCGGCCGCGCGGTCGTGGTCTTCGACGAGCCCAGCTCAGGCGTCGACCGCCGCCACCTGGCCTCCATCTCTCAACAGATCCGAGATGTAGCCGCCTCTGGTGCTGTTGTGCTCCTGATCAGCCACGACGACGACCTGCTCGCCCTCGCCGCCGACCAGCAGCTCATCCTCACACCGCCCGACTCCCCCGTGCGGCAGACCGCGGGCAGTATCCCTGCATGAAAGGACAACTGATGACGGCCTCCAACTCCACTGCATCGTCACCTTGGACCGCAGAACCTGGCTCCCCACAGGCGAAATCGGCCCCGCAGATTCCCCTGGTCCTCGGAGCGGTGTTTATGGTCTACCTGGCGCAGATGACCCTCAACCCGATCATCGCCCCACTCTCGCGTGAGGTCGGCTTGGCCGAGTGGCAGGTCGGAGCCACCATCAGCACCGCCGCGCTCATGTTGGTGACCACCAGCCAGCTCTGGGGCCGTCGCTCCCAATCCTGGGGCCGCAAGCCAGTCCTCGTCGCCGCCCTCGGACTCGGCACGGTCACGACGGCGGCCTTCGCTCTGGTCTCCTGGCTAGGCATGGTCGGCGCGATCACCGGGATCGTGCTGTTCGCGTTGTTCGTCGCGCTGCGCGGCGTCGGGTTCGGGGCGGCCATCGCCGCGATCCCGCCCACCGCGCAGGCATACATCGCCGACGTCACCGACGATGAGTCGACCCGGGTCAAAGGCATGGCCGGCGTGGGTGCGGCCCAGGGTGTGGCGATGATCGGTGGCTCCGTCGTCGGCGGTCTGCTCGCCTTCTTCGGGCTGCTCACGCCGCTGGTCGTCGTCCCGGTCATGCTCGCGGTCGGCCTCGTTCTCGTCGCGACCCGACTGCGCCGTGAACCGCGGACTACCCTCATCGAGAAGCCGCGCAGTGTGAAGGCCACGGATTCGCGTGTGTGGCCGTTCCTGCTGGCCGGGTTCGGCATCTTCAGCGCGCTCGGCTTCATCCAGGTCATCACCGGCTTTATCGTCCAGGACCGGCTCGGGCTCGACGGCAGCACAGCCGGCGTCCTCACCGGGGCCGCGATGCTCGCCGCCGGCCTCGGCACCGTCATCGCTCAGGCGGTGATCGTCCCGCGCAGCGGATGGAGCCCGGCGAGCCTGCTGCGGGTCGGCGGCGGCATCGCCGTTCTGGGTTTCCTCCTACTCATCCCCGGCATCGGACCGCTCGCTTTGTTCGCATCCCTCGGGATCATCGGGCTCGGAATCGGCCTGGCCATGCCCGGCTACACCGCCGGCCCGACCTTGCTCGTCGACCGCGAAGAGCAAGGCGGCCTCGCCGGCCTCAGCGCCGCCAACATGGGGCTGACCTTCGTCCTCGCACCCACCGCAGGCACTGCTCTCTACGGTCTCTGGGCGCCGCTGCCGGTCATCGTCGGCACCGCGATCATGGTCAGTGTCACCGTCTTCGTCCTCGTCCACCCCCGTTTCCGCCGTCTGCCCGCAGCCCCGGTCGAGACCTCGCCAGCGGCACTGACGGACCCATCAGCACGTACCAGATCCGACTGACGACCAGGGAGGGGGAGGAATAGCACCGTTTCACGGCCGAAGTTGACAGCTCGGTCAATGCCCGCCTTCAACAGGCCGCGGGCCTCGTGAAAGGCACAGCCCTTACTGCGGTCGTCTCGCGTGCCTAAGGATGCGGGCTAGCCGAATCTCGAGGATTAGGCAGCCGGCACAGGAAGCGATGATCCCGAGGGCTTCCTCGGCAGGTTTTGGGCCTGGCCCGGAAGGGCCGTTCGCGACCGCCCCGAAGCTCAGCCCAGGGGCAGACAGCTGACCCGCTCGCCCGAATCGGCACCGTCCGGCGGGACGACGGCCAGGACATCCGCCGCCGCGAGACCCGAAAGCATGTGTGCCTGCGTGCCGGGGCAGGGGAGGACGACGTCGCCGTCGAGCGTGCACGGGACGAGGCTCGTGTTCCCCTTGTGCGAGGCAGGCATGTCCCTGCCGAGGACGGCCGGAAGAAGGGGTGGCAGAACCCGTCCCAGGAATCCGGCGAGGGCTACCGGTGCAAGTCCGTAGAGCGAGGTGTGCGCGGCGAGCGGATTCCCGGGCAGCCCCAGGACGATCCGGTCGCCGGGGAGGCGCCCGACGATGGTCGGATGCCCGGGGCGGACGGCGATCGACGTCGCGATCAGTTCCGTGCACATCTGCTCGAGTATCCTCCGCACGAAATCCTGGCTCGAGGAGCCCGAACCCCCCGTGAGGATCACGAGGTCGCCGCTTGCCCAGGAGACCCACTCACGGATGACGTCGTGGTCGTCGTGGAGCCTCGTTCGTTCGGTGACGTTCGCGCCCCAACTACGCAACAGGTGCGGGAACTGGGCAGAGAAGGCGTCACGAACCTCTCCGGGCTGGGGGACTCCGGAGGCAATCACCTCATTGCCCGTGAAGGCCATGCTGACGGTCATCGGGCGGTGCACGGAAACGATGTCGATGCCGCACGCCGAGAGCAGCGCGATGTGGCGGGGACCGAGCACGGTTGCTTCCGCGACCAATTCGGCTCCCTGGGCCATCTCCTCGCCGCGACGGCGCATGTCGCGACCGGGCGCATACGGGTGGTCCGGAAGGCAACGCACGGTCGCCCCCAGGGTTTCGGTGTGCTCGGCACGGACCACACCCTCGGTACCCTCGGGCAGCACGGAACCGGTCAGAACCGGCCAGGCCTCTCCGACACCGATCTGTCCGGTGCGACGGTGGATGTTGCGTTCGCCCGAAGAGCGCACCGGGCCCGAGAGCAGACGCCACGGTCCCGGACCGGCCACGGCGAAGCCGTCCATGGCCGAGGAATCGAAGTGCGGCACAGGTATAGGGGTCGCAATGGCCCTGGATGTCGTGGCCCCCAAAGCGTCCTCGAGCCGGACGTCCTCTGGCCTGTCCACGGACCGCCCGATATCACGGGCGAGTCCGTGCAATGCTTCGCGCACGTCGAGCCAGTCGCGTTTCATCGGTCGCTCCCTTCGCTCATGGCCGTGAAACCGTGAGCCACGGCGTCTTCCCACGTGTCGACGTCGGCGCTCGCCCCGTCGGGGACCTCCACCGCGACGGGGCCCAGGCGCTTCAAACGGGACATGACGGAAGCGTCGGCAGGCGTTCCGTCGAAGGCTTCCAACGCAGCCTCGAAGCGAACAACTGATAAGAGTGGTTGCAAACGGCCGCTGTCGGAGCCGATGTAGGCCGAGGCTTCCTCGGGTCCGGATTCGACGGCCCGGGCAAGGGCCGCGAGTCCGGGACCGGAACGAGGCATGTCGGATGCGACCAGAAAAACCCACGTCCCTCGGACGTTGGCATGACCGCGTTCGGCGAGCGCTCGGAGGCCCGTACGAATAGCCGCGGCCGGGCCCGAGAACGGCGGATCTTCCCGCACCACTATGGAGGCCTGGGGGACCGGCAAATCGTCCGGGCCGACGACGACGGACTCGCAGGGTCCCGCGCTCGTATGCTCTTCCAGCTCCGAAAGGACGACAGACAACAGGGTGCGGTCGCCGTTCTTCAGCAACGGCTTGTCAGGGGACACCGCCGGTGAGGACGCGTGCAGACGCGAGGAGCGTCCTCCGGCCAGAACGAGCGCCAGGAAATCTGGACGGTGCACAGTGACCATGGGCTAGCCTCCGGCGAAAGGCGGCATGATGTCGATCCGCTCGACGCCGTCCAAAGACGCCTCACGGCTTGCCCGCCGCCCGTCCATCAAGAATGAGCAACGAGGAAACACCTCGGCGAGGGTCAGGTCCGAGGCCCGATGCTGCGTGTGCTCGCGGCCCAACCAGTCGACGAGCTCACCAAGCGTCCCGACCCCTGCGTGCCCCGGGTCCACGGTCTCAACGGTCTGGCCCCGGGCCGCTCGGGCGGCCGCGAAATAATGAATCGCAACCAATGCTCAGCCCCCGATCGCGCTCATGCTGCGGTCGGGCTGGACGAATCCTGGAGTGCCCAGTCCGACCTTGGTCTGACCATGGGCTTTGGGCTTGGCCCACATGGCCGCGCGCCAGATATCGGCTATCTGCTCGTCGTTCGACCCGTCTCGTAGAGCGGCCATCAAATCCGTCTCCTCGTGGGAGAACAAGCAACTGCGGATCTTGCCGTCCGCGGTGACCCTGGTACGGCTGCAGGCTTCGCAGAAGGGCTCGGTCACGGATGCGATGATCCCGACCTGGCCGAGGACGTCGGCCTTTTCCCCCGAACCTGGGGCTGCCAAGGGACGTACGTCCCATAATTCGGCCGGCGCGGAGCCGCGAGGCTCCGATTGCGGACTCAGCTCGAAATCCTCGGAAATTCGTTCTCGAACTTCCCCTGCGGTGACCATGCCACTGCGAGTCCATTCGTGGTCGGCATCGAGAGGCATCTGCTCGATGAAACGAAGCTGGAAGCCGTGGCGAAGGGACCAATCGAGCAATTCCCCGGCCTGATCGTCGTTGATCCCGCGCATGAGGACGGCGTTGATCTTGATGGGGTGTATTCCCGCCGCGGCCGCGGCTTCGAGGCCTCTGAGAACGTGAGGCAGGCGATCACGCCGGGTGATCTTCGCGAAGGTCTCCGGACAGACCGTGTCCAAGGAAACGTTAATACGGTTCAGGCCCGCGTCAACCAATGTGTCGATCTTCTTTTCCAAGCCGATGCCGTTGGTCGTGATCGACATGGGCAGATCAGGATGAAGGCCGCGGAGATCGCCGATGATGTTCGCCAGATCAGCCCTGACCAAGGGTTCCCCACCGGTGAAGCGCACCTCTCGAATACCCAGGAGCCTGACGCCGATATCGGCAATCCGAACCGCCTCGGATGCGCTCAGGAGTTCGTTCTTCCCCAGCCAATCGAGGCCTTCTGCGGGCATGCAATACGTACACCGCAGGTTGCATTTGTCGATGAGGGACAGCCGGAGATCATTGGCCACACGTCCCCACTGGTCTTCCAAGAGTCCCAATGCCGCCTCCTCGCATAGAGCGTTCACATCCCACGGTACTCGCGATTGTCGGATTGCGGGAAAACTCCCCGAACCTCCCGAATCATCCGTTGACTACGAGTTATAACGGAGGGATGCAGAGGCGGCTCCAGGCCGCAGACCGCCACCGGACCTCGCGCTACGGTACATTCGCTGTCAGGGCATGGCCACGACGAACACCCAATGGAGGACGAAGTATGAAAGCCCACCTGAACACTGATGTCAAGAACTCGGCTCGTCCGCGGGGTCGTCGAGGCGGTTTGATAGGAGCCATTGCGACGTCCGCGGTCGGCCTGATCCTGCTGACCGGGTGCGGAAGCCAGTCCAATGATTCGAGCTCCGCCGACGACAAGACCGTCAATGTCTTCGCGGCGGCGTCGCTGAACAAAGCGGGGGACGAACTGGCCTCAAAGTACAAGGAAAGCCACTCCGACACGGATATCAAGTGGAATTACGCTGGTTCCTCGGCACTGGTACAGCAGATCGACCAGGGCGCATCCCCGGACATGTTTGTCTCTGCGGACCAGCAGAACATGGACAAGGCCCTTAAGCTCGACGCCTTCAAGGATTCCCACGACACGTCCGTGATCGCGACGAATACACTTCAGTTAGTGACCGCGCCCGGCAACCCGGGAAATATCCATTCGATTCAGGACGCCGCGGACAAACCCGTCGCAGTCTGTGCCGCCGAGGTACCGTGCGGGACCTTGGCCCAGCAAGCCCTGGACGCGGCGAACGTCAAACTCGACAACGCGAGCCAAGAAGCCAATGTATCGGCCGTGTCGACCAAAGTCAGCCAGGGAGAAGTGGACGCCGGATTCGTGTACTCCACGGACGCGCTGAACATGCAGAAGAACAACGAGGACATCTCGACGATCGACCTCAAGGGAATTCAGAACAATCAGTACCCTGCGGCCCTGACGGATACCGGCAAGAAGAACGGCGAGGCCAAAGACTTCTACAAGTGGCTCAAGAGCGATGACGCCAAACAGATCCTCGAGAAGTACGGCTTTGGCTCGGACGAATAATTCGAATTATGCGTTCCCGGCATGGATGTACGTCCCAGCCGGGATCGCACTGCTGTTGGTCCTGGGGCCGCTGGTCGGACTGATCGTCAAGATCCCGTGGTCGCGGGCGGGCCACCTCCTGACGGAGCCGTCCGCGATGGAAGCCCTCGAGCTGTCCGTCACGACGGCCTGCGTCTCCACGGTGTGCTGCGTCGTCGTCGGAATTCCGCTGTCGCTGATGCTGACCCGTACCGGCCGGGCTCGAACCAATGAATCCGGCCGCATAGGGCCGGCAGGACTCGCATCCGCATTCAGCGGCCCCATCGCCTTCATCGTGTACGCTCCGCTGGTGCTCTCGCCCGTGGTTTCCGGCTTGGCCCTGATGTTCTTCTGGGGTCGCAACGGACTGTTCGGAAAAATTCTCGCCCAAGCGGACGTGACCATCGCATTCACGTCGTGGGCCGTGATTCTGGCCCAGGTATTCGTGTCGATGCCGTTCTTCGTCTCGACGGCAGTGACGGCTCTCTCCGCGATACCTCGCCGATACGAGGAGATCGCCGCGACCGAGGGGGCAACACGCGGTGAGATCATCCGCAAGGTCCTGCTGCCTCAGGCTGGGCCGGGGCTTCTGACCGCTGGCCTCCTGAGCTTCGCGCGGGCGCTCGGCGAATTCGGGGCGACCATTACCTTTGCCGGAAATATTGAAGGAACGACCCGGACCATTCCGCTCAACATAGAGATCGGGCTCAGCTCCAATGACGTCGACGCGGCACTCGGCAGCTGCATCATGCTACTGGCGCTGTACTTGCTGGTCGTGGGGCTGATGCTCCTCGCGAGATTCTTGGGAAGAGTTCGAAAGGCGGAGATCTCCTATGCATGACTCGGAACCGCGTTCACCGGGCGAGCACCTCACCGCTCTGACCCGGTTGCTTGAATCTGTTGGGGCGAGCCCTCGGAGCGAAAGTCTAGCTCTCGGTAGGGCATACGGGCGTATCCTCGCGAATTCCGTCATTGCCTCAGAGGACTCGCCGCGTTTCGACAACTCCCAGATGGACGGCTACGCGCTCAGTGCCGAGGCGAACCGGTCGGAGGATCGTACTTTTGTTGCCGGCCCCGTATTGCCCGCGGGAACCGACCCCGCGCGCGACTATCCCAGAGGGTTGGATCGAGCCGATCTCGTCTGCCCGATCATGACCGGGTCCAAGCTGCCTGAGGGAACGGCTGCCGTCGTCCCGGTGGAAAAGTGTAATCCGCCGGAATTCGTGGCCGCCGGAGAACACTTGCAGGTTCCTACCGTCCCGAACGGGCAGTTTCTTCGAATGGCCGGATCGGACCTCATCCGGGGAGAGACTCTCGCCCCGGCGGGCAAACCACTCAGCGCCCAGGCCATCGGGGTTCTGGCGAGCCAAGGTATCGCGACGGTCGAGGTATGGGCCCGGCCCCGGGTGCTGATCTGTACTGGGGGAGAAGAGGTGTCCGCGGATGCGACGGTCCCGTTGGACAACGCCCAGATCCCGGATGCCAATGGTCCAATGCTCGAGGCACTGTGCCAGGAGCACGGCCTGGAAATCGCGGACAAAATCGTAACCGGCGACGACGCCGACCAACTGCGTACCCGCCTGGAGGAAGCGGCCCAACGAGTTCAACCTGATCTCATCGTGACTTCCGGAGGTATCAGCCACGGGAAATTCGAGGTCGTTCGACAAGTCCTGGAGGCGGAGGCCCACGCCTGGTTCGGACACGTCGCTCAGCAACCCGGCGGCCCCCAAGGTTATGCCACGCTCTCCGGTGTCCCCGTCGTCGCGCTACCGGGAAATCCTGTGAGTACCCTTGTCTCCTTCCGTCTCTTCGTCGCCCCTCTGGCCGCCCGAATGTGGGAGGCAGCGCTGGAACGGCATCCGGTCACCGCCCTCGTGTCCCAGGAACTTCGTGGTATTCCGGGAAAGACTCAATTCAGACGCGGCCGCCTCAAAGCTCGCGGCGACGCCACCTTCTGGGTCCAGGCCGTCGGAGGATCGGGCTCACATCTGCTTGCGCAATCCGTGGCCTCGAATTGCCTGATCGAAGTGCCGCCGGAAGCTGACTTGCCTCGCGGCTCCGCCGTACAAGTCCACCCGTTGACCACAGCTCTGGAGCACCTTGAGGAGAATTCATGACAGAACACCACGACCGGCTGACCCATGTCCGCGACGACGGTTCGGCACACATGGTGGACGTGACCGGCAAGGATGAGACCAGCCGGGAGGCCACCGCGGTCGGGACCGTCCGGACCCGCCCCGACGTCGTCGAACTCATGTATGCCGCGGACCTTCCCAAGGGTGACGCATTGCCTGTCGCACGAATAGCCGGGATCATGGGCGCCAAGAAGACCCCAGACCTCATCCCGTTGTGCCACCCCTTGCCTTTGGGCAAGATCACGGTGGATTTCGATCGTCTCGAGGACGGCGTCCGGATCAAGGCGAGAGTCAAGACCCGCGGAGTGACAGGCGTCGAGATGGAGGCGCTGACCGCAGTCAGTACGGCCGCGCTCGCCCTGTACGACATGATCAAAGCGGTCGACAAGCACGCCACGATCACTGATATGCGTGTCCTGGCCAAATCGGGCGGTAAATCCGGCTCCTGGTCCATCGAGGAGGACCGATGATCGGAGGAACAGCGGTGGTGCTCGTCGCCTCGACCCGGGCGGCGCGAGGAGTCTACGAGGATCATTCGGGCGCGACATTGGTCGACTGGTTGCGCTCCGCGGGCTTTTCGACTCCGGACCCGATCGTGGTCGAGGACGCGCACTTTGCGGAAGCCTTCGAGACGGCGGTTGCCGATGAGCGCGCGAGGCCACGGCTGATCATCACATCCGGGGGCACGGGCCTGAGTTCCGACGACCGAACGGTAGAGGCGGTCGCCCCGCACCTGGACTACGAAATCCCCGGGGTCATGTATGCCTTGTGGCGCAAGGGGCTCGAGTCGACGCCGACCGCGGTCCTTTCGCGGGGCGTCGCGGGAGTGATCGGCCGCAGTCTTGTGGTGACACTGCCCGGTTCTCCGGGCGGAGTCAAGGACGGAATTGCTGTTTTGGACGGAATCTACCCGCACGTTCTGAATCAATTGGAGGATCGTCATGACCACTGAACATTCCGGGGACCCGGCGTACGTGGCCGAGCAAACCGGCGTCGTGGTCAGGGCGGATGTGATCGAGGAGCCTCTCGAACCGCTGGCGGGCCAAGCGCGGTCGGCGACGCTGACCCGTGCCATGGGCGCACTCGTCGTCTTCGACGGGGTCGTCCGGGACCACGACGAGGGGCGTGGAGTCCAGGGGCTGACCTATACCGCGCACCCGCAGGTCGGGGAGATGATGCGGGAGGTCGCCGCGAAGGTTTCCGCGCGGAACCCCGAGGTCAGGTTGTGGGCAGTCCACCGGATCGGCCCCTTGGACATCGGCGAATCGGCTCTGACGATCATGGCGGCCGCGGCTCACCGCGGAACCGCCTTCCGGGCCTGCGAAGACATGGCGGATACGGTCAAGGCCGAAGTGCCGATATGGAAAGAACAGTTTTTGGACGACGGAACGGTCGACTGGGTGGGTTTGCAAGGCTAGGGTGTGCACGAACCAGGTTACGGCGTGCATATCAGATCGTGCGGGGGCTCGAAAAGCACTCCATAGCCCGATGCCGCCCCCGTTCCCTAGGGCTGGACCGTGGGGACTTCCTTGGTCAAAGGCTCTGCCACGTCTTCCAGCCCCTTGTTCTCGGCATCGACGCCGAGGAACCACGCGACCAGGCCCCCGGCCATCATGATCGCCGCACCCATGAGATAACCCCAGACCAGCGGCCCGCGGTGTTCGCCGGTGCCGATGAGCAGACCGTAAATGAGCGGGGCAACCGAGCCGGCGACCTGCGCGATCGAGAAGAAATAGCTGATGGCCTGGCCACGAACTTCGATCGGGAAGATCTCCGAGACGGTCAGATATGCGGCCGAGGCGCCGGCGCTCGCGAAGAAGAAGGCCACGCACCAGAAGATCGTATGAGTGATCGGTCCCAAGACGTTCATGGAGAATAAGATCGCGGAAGCAGCCAGTATCACCGCAGCGAGTCCGTAGGTTCCGAAAATCATCTTGCGGCGACCGATCGTGTCGAAAAGTCGACCCAGAAGGATCGGTCCCAAGAGAGACCCGAGTGCGAACGGGATCATGTACTTGCCGGCCGCCGAGTGGCTCACCCCGTAGAAAGTCTCCAGCACGATCGCATACGTGAAGAAGATGGCGTTGTAGAGGAAGGACTGGGTCACCATCAAAGTGATGCCCAGGACCGTGCGAGTCGGATATTGCTTGAGGAACACGTGGGCGAGTGATCTCAACGGCAGCTTCTCTTCGGGCTTGATCCGCAAAGCCTTGCTCTGGTCGACCTCTGGGATATCGCGACCGTGAGAGCGGACATCGTGCTCGATGCCATCGACGACCGATTCTGCTTGTTCGCCGTGTCCGTGCGTCAGCATCCAGCGCGGGGATTCCGGGATGTGGCGACGTATCAGGATGAGGATCAGTCCCAGCACCGGGCCGATGAAGAAACCTATGCGCCAACCCCAGTCGATGGGGAAGAGGTCGGGGTCCAATAGGAAGATCGTTGCGATCGCACCGATCATCACACCGGCCCAGTAGGTCCCGTTGACGATCAGGTCCACGCGTCCTCGATATTTCGCCGGGATCAACTCGTCGATAGTGGCATTGATCGCGCTGTACTCGCCGCCGATGCCGGCGCCCGCGACGAACCGCCAGATATAGAGGAACCACGGGGCGAAGGAGAGTCCTGCGATGCCCGAGCCGATCAGGTAGACCGCTAGTGTCAGGATGAAGAGCTTCCTCCGACCGATCCGATCGGTCAGAGCGCCGAAGAACAGCGACCCCAGGACCTGGCCCAGGAGGTAAGCGGTGGCCGCCCCGGTGATCTGGGTCGTGGACATGTTGAGGGTCTGCGCGAAGCCATTGGCCGCGACGATCTGGACCTCGAGACCGTCGAGAATCCATGCGGTCCCCAGACCAACGATCACCATGGTGTGAAATGTGCTCCAGGGCAGGCGGTCCAGACGAGCTGGGATCAAGCTGGTAACTGACTTCATGGTGACAAACATAACGTTGCTATCCAGATCAGGCTAGTGGCCCACATCGTCACGAGGCACGAGGCGGCAGTTTTGTGAGAAAAGGGGCTTCTTGCCTCGTCAGGGCGCCTTCTCGACAATGCCGGGGCCCGATGTTCGCCCGCACCCGTGCGATGTGGCACACTTAAAAGGAAATTGCCGCTCAAGCACTGCGGGAGAGCCTCGGCTGGACCGGGCGCCGAAGGAGCAAACCCTCCCCGGGAAACTCTCAGGCCAATGAACCGTAGTGCCAGGCAACTCTGGAAAGGGGCTCCATGGCCCCGCCGAAGGGGCAAGGCCGCTTGAGACTCCGCGGCCGAAAACTCTCAGGTCAAGGCACAGAGCGGGGAGGACAGTTCCGTCGACCCCGGAGAGATCATGTCCTTCCTCGATCGCCACCTTGGCCCCCGTACCGCAGACATCACCTCGATGCTCGAGGAGCTCGGATTCGAATCCCTGGACGCCCTGGCTGACGCCGCGGTTCCCGGTTCCATTCGCAAAACCGCATCACTCGAATTGCCCGGCCTGCCTGAAGCCCTGAGCGAGCACGAGGCCTCCGAACGCATCCGGAGCCTCGCCGATCGCAACCAGGTCAAGGTCCAAATGATTGGTCAAGGGTATTCGGAGACCATCACCCCGGCCGTCCTTCGTCGCAACATCCTGGAAAACCCGGGTTGGTATACCTCGTACACCCCGTATCAGCCGGAAATCTCTCAGGGCCGGCTCGAGGCCCTGCTGAATTTCCAGAACGCGATCATGGACCTCACGGGAATGGACATCGCCAACGCCTCAATGCTGGACGAGTCCACGTCCGCAGCCGAAGCCGTGGTCATGATGCGCCGGGCCAACCGCAAGGTCAAGGCCGGCAAGGTCGTCGTGGATTCGCGGCTGCTGCCCCAAACCCTGCGAATTATCGAAGGCCGTGCGTCGACCCTTGGGATCGAGATCGTCATAACAGACCTTTCGGAAGGGCTGCCGGGCGGTGACCTGTGCGGGGTCCTCGCCGCGCAGATCGGCGCGGACGGGCAGGTTATTGACAACACTGACCTCGTCGAGAAGGCGCACGAGCGCAATGCTCTGGTCACCATCGCGACGGATCCCCTCGCGCTCGCTCTGCTCACCTCGCCGGGATCCCAGGGGGCCGATATTGCGATCGGCAGTTCCCAGCGTTTCGGCGTTCCTCTCTTCTTCGGCGGACCGCACGCTGCGTTCATCGCGATTCGGCGTGGGCTGGAGCGCTCGCTTCCCGGGCGGTTGGTCGGAGTCAGCACCGACGCAACCGGTCGTCCCGCGTATCGCTTGTCGCTGCAAACCCGAGAGCAGCACATCCGGCGCGAGAAGGCGACGTCGAATATCTGTACAGCGCAGGCGCTGCTCGCAATCGTCGCCGGAGCATACGCGGTGTACCACGGCCCGGAAGGACTGCGTCGGATCGCGGAGGAAATCCACGACAAGGCCGCCTACCTCGCCGCGGGACTCGAAGCCGGAGGGATCGAGCTCGCGCACCGGGTCTTCTTCGACACCGTAACCGCGATCGTGCCCGGGCGTGCGGACGAGGTTGTGGCCGCCGCATTGGACAAGGGCATAAATCTCCGCAGAGTCGATGCCCATCGCGTAGGCATCAGCGTCGGAGAACCTCATACCTTTGATCAGCTCGACGCGGTGCTGTCCGCGTTCGGTTCGGCTCCTTCGGATACATCGGGGGAGTTCGACCTGCCCGCCGAGACGCTGCGCCAGGACGACTACCTGAGCCATCCCACTTTCCACAGTCACCGCAGCGAGACCTCCATGATGCGTTACCTTCGGGAGCTTTCCGACAAGGATCTCGCTCTGGACCGCACGATGATTCCCCTGGGCTCCTGCACCATGAAGCTCAACGCTGCTTCGGAGATGGAACCCATCTCATGGCCTGAGTTTGCGAATATTCATCCGCTCGCGCCTCGAGACCAAGCTCAGGGCTGGCTCGAACTGATCAAGAACCTCGAGGACTGGCTGACCGCCATCACCGGATACTCGGCCGTCTCGCTCCAGCCGAATGCCGGATCACAAGGTGAGTACGCGGGCCTTCAGGCGATCCGCGATTACCACCGTGACCG
Organism: Rothia uropygialis; assembly: GCF_004137765.1. Lineage (GTDB taxonomy): Bacteria > Actinomycetota > Actinomycetes > Actinomycetales > Micrococcaceae > Rothia. The sequence goes on from NZ_NOIS01000001.1 coordinate 370,628, forward strand.
AGGAGAATCCGGGCGCGATCTCGTGCTGATTCCGGCCTCGGCGCACGGTACCAACGCGGCTTCGGCCGTGATGGCGGGACTGAAAGTCGTTTCGGTGGCCACCGCGGAAGACGGATCGATCCTCGTCGACGATGTGAAAGCCAAAATCGAGAAATACGGACAGCAGCTCGCCGGCATCATGATCACCTACCCCTCGACTCATGGCGTCTTCGAGGAGACCGTGACCCAGGTTTGTCAGCTGGTCCACGATGCGGGCGGTCAGGTCTATGTCGATGGTGCGAACCTCAACGCCTTGGTGGGCCTCGCCGCCCCGGGCGAGTTCGGCGGCGACGTCTCCCACCTCAATTTGCACAAGACGTTCTGTATCCCGCACGGTGGGGGCGGCCCGGGAGTCGGACCGGTCGCCGTGGCCTCACAACTGGCTCCGTACCTGCCGGGCGATGCCGCCGAGCTCGACGCCGAATCCGGCGCCGACTCGAAGCGAGTGGAAGCCGTTTCGCAGGCCTTCTTCGGTTCGGCGGGGGTTCTTCCGATCTCGTGGATGTACATTGCGATGACGGGCGGCGAGGGTCTTCGGCGAACGGCCGAGGTCGCGATCCTCAACGCGAATTATCTGGCCAGACGCCTCAACGAATATTTCCCCGTGCTGTACACGGGTCCGTCCGGCTTGGTTGCCCACGAGTGCATCTTGGACCTCAGGCCCATGACGCAGGCCTCGGGGATCACCGCGGAGGACGTATGCAAGCGCCTGATCGACTACGGATTCCACGCTCCGACGTTGGCCTTCCCCGTGGCCGGGACGCTCATGGTCGAGCCCACCGAGTCCGAAGATCTCGAGGAACTCGAACGGTTCATCGAGGCAATGGCCCAAATCCACGCCGAAATGACCGAGGTGGCCCAAGGACTGGTCGACGCCGAGCGGTCGGTCCTGCGGTTGGCGCCGCATACGGCGGAGATGCTCTCAGCCGATGAGTGGGACCGGGAATATTCGCGCTCGAAGGCCGGTTACCCCGTGACAAGCCTGCGCCGTCACAAGTACTGGGCGCCGGTCGGCCGAATCGACGGTACCGCGGGCGACCGCAATTTCGTCTGTGAATGCCCTCCGATCGAGGCCTTCGACCTCGAAGCAACGAGTGCCGAATCCACCTCTGAGTAACCACTCCTGAAGAGAAACGAGCATTGTCATGACGATTCAGAACCAGGACTACATTCCGAATCCCGAAAGCCCCCGCAAGACGCCCCTGTACGGCCTTCACGAAGCCCTCGGTGCGTCCTTCACGGACTTCGGCGGTTGGGAAATGCCGCTGAAGTACGGCAACGACGTCGCCGAGCACAAAGCGGTTCGGGAGACCGCCGGTCTTTTCGACCTGTCCCACATGGGCGAAATACGCATCACGGGCCCAGATGCCACCGCGCTTCTCGACTATGCGTTGGTCTCTTCCTTCTCCAAGCTTGCCGTCGGCCGCGCGAAGTACTCCGTGATGGCCAATGAACAAGGTGGGCTGGTCGACGACCTGATTACGTATCGTGTGGCCGAGGAGGAATACCTCGTCGTTCCCAACGCCTCCAATGCGGACGCCGTCCTCCGTGAGTTCACCGTCCGTGGAACCGAATTCGATGCGAGCGTCCACGAAGAAACCGCGGCCACCTCGCTCGTTGCATTGCAGGGACCCGTGGCGGCCGAAGTTCTGGAGAGCGTCCTCGACGAACTTCAGCTCGCCGAAGGAGGCACGGAACTTCCCGGACTCAAGTATTACGCGTCCGCGCCCGCGACCGTGGGCGGCATCGACGTTCTGCTCGCCCGCACTGGGTACACGGGTGAGGATGGATTCGAACTGTATGTACCCAACGAGTCGGCCGAGGCCCTTTGGAAACTTCTCCAGGAGGCCGGGAAGGACAAAGGGGTCGTGCCTGCGGGCCTGGCTGCCCGCGACTCCTTGCGACTCGAAGCGGGCATGCCGCTCTACGGACACGAGCTCGGAGCCGATATCTCTCCCTATACCTCGGGACTGGGAAGAATGGTCGACGGCGCGCTCAAGAGCAAAGCGGACTTCGTCGGCAGGAGCGCATTGGAGAAGGCACAAAGCGCCGCAGAGGACCCAGACCATCGGGTACTTGTTGGGCTCAAAGGCCTGTCCAAACGGCCCGCACGCGCCGGTTCGACGCTGCTCGAGGGCGATGGGGACGAGGGCCGGGAGATCGGGGAAGTCACATCCGGGATTCCGTCGCCGACCCTGGGCTACCCTGTAGCGCTGGCTTTCGTCGAGGCCCGGCACGCAGACGTGGGAACAACCATCGCGGTCGACATCCGCGGAAAATCCAATGATTTCGAGGTCGTGGAACTGCCGTTCTACAGCCGATCGAAATAGATTCCGTGACTTCCGGTTCTGCCGAAGCACAAGTACCAGGGGAGGTGTGGAAGGCCATGAAAAGCACCACCGATATCAGCATTTTCGACCTGTTCAGCATCGGTGTGGGTCCCTCAAGCTCCCACACCGTGGGGCCGATGAGAGCTGCCAACCGATTCGTCACCGAACTGATCGGCGCTGGTCGTCTCGATGACGTCGCAGGGATCAAGGTCGACCTCTACGGTTCCTTGGCCGCAACGGGTGCAGGACATGGAACCATGTCCGCGGTCGTCAAGGGACTCCTGGGCTGGGTCCCGGAGACCATTGACGTCGCAGAGGCCGAACGGATGGTCTCCGAGAATCAGGCAACCGGAAAGCTCGTGCTCGCTGGATTCGGACCCGAAGTAACTCCGTCCGAGGCGGGCCGGGACCTCTTGGTCTCCGGACCCGAGGTCGAGGTCAGCGAAGCCGCGATGGTGCTGCGGCCGCTGACCATCCTGGAGCGGCATACCAACGGTATTCGTTTCACCGCGACCGACGCGGACGGGTTGATGCTGGACGAGAGGACATACTTCTCCGTTGGCGGCGGATTCGTGATCGAAGAAGGCGAAGAAGCCGCCGGGGGAGACAGCCTCACGGACGTTCCGTACGCGTTCGAATCCGCCGAGGAATTGATCTCACAAGCCAACGAGGCACGCATCTCGATTGCGGAACTCAAGATGGCCAACGAGATGACGGCGCGTTCTCGCGAGGACGTCGAGGCCGGGATCCTCCGGATCTACCGCGTCATGCGCGAATGCATCGGGTCCTCGCTGACACGGATCGGATACCTCCCGGGTGCCCTCAAGGTCCGGTGCCGGGCCCAGCGCTGGCATCGGGAACTGCTGGACGAAGATCCCAACAAGGACCCGCAGTACGCGATCGATTGGGTCAACCTGATTGCGCTCGCGGTCAACGAGGAAAATGCCTTCGGCGGCAAAGTCGTCACGGCTCCGACGAATGGTGCGGCCGGAATCGTGCCGGCGGTGCTCCACTACGCGGTGAACTACATCCCGGCGATCCGCCACGGAGGGAGAAAGGTCCGCGAGAAAGCGGTCATCGACTTCTTCCTCGCCGCGTCCGCGGTCGGGACGCTGTACAAGAAGCGCGCGTCGATCTCCGGAGCCGAAGTCGGTTGCCAAGGTGAAGTGGGCTCGGCCTCGTCGATCGCGGCCGGGGGGCTGGCGCAGGTTCTCGGCGGCAACGTCGAACAGGTTGAGAACGCCGCCGAAATCGCGATGGAACACAATCTCGGGTTGACCTGTGATCCGGTCGGTGGTCTCGTCCAGATCCCCTGCATCGAACGGAACGCCATGGCCGCGGCCAAGGCCGTGAATGCAGCGAAGATGGCGATGCGCGGAGACGGGGAGCATCGGGTCTCCCTGGACCAAGTCATCGAGACGATGCGGCAGACAGGCGTCGACATGTCCAACAGGTACAAAGAGACCTCTCAGGGCGGTCTGGCCGTCAACGTGGTCGAGTGCTGAAGGAGAGGATTGCCCTCGAGGCGGCAATTCGGCAGGGTGCCGACGTCGCCGACCGAGCAGAGCGAGCGTCTCACGGCGACAAACCGCCACTACCACGGGTGGACAGAACCGTCGGAACCATGTAGAGTAAAAATTTGCGCTTTCCCTAAATTTTTGTGCCTTCATATAGCGGTGGGTACAACTGATGGATCCAGCTCACGCTTCCAGGCAACCACGACCACCGACTCACAGAGATCGCCCATTTACGGGTCGAACCTCGTGCGCCTAAGATCGACCGCCGGAACGTGGGAAACCGTGGATCCGGGCAAGCCTTCGTGTACAGACAGGTCTGTGGAAGGATCCAATCTTGGTCGCCTCGAGCACCTCTAATTATGATGCCGCTCAAGCGGAGGGAAACCCGCACGACGGTTCCGCCTCACGCATTTCATTCGCAAAGATTCACGAACCACTCAGCGTTCCCAACCTGCTGGCCCTGCAGACGGAGAGCTTCGATCGTCTGGTTGGCAACGACCGCTGGATTCAGCGCGTTGCCGAAGCGGACAAGACCGGCGACAACTCCGTTTCCCGTGTTTCCGGCCTGACGGAGATCTTCGAAGAGATCTCCCCGATCGAGGACTTCCAGGGCACCATGTCCCTGTCCTTCTCGGAACCGGAATTCGCTGACCCGAAGTACTCCATGGAGGAGTGCAAGGATCGTGATGCCACCTACTCGGCCCCGCTATATGTCAAGGCCGAGTTCATGAACAACGAAACCGGTGAGATCAAGCAGCAGACCGTGTTCATGGGTGACTTCCCGCTCATGACCGAGTCCGGCACGTTCGTGATCAACGGTTCCGAGCGCGTCGTCGTCTCCCAGCTGGTTCGTTCGCCCGGTGCCTACTTCGAAAAGGCCGTGGACCGTACCTCGGACAAGGATATTTACTCGGCGCGCATTATTCCCTCGCGCGGCGCCTGGTTCGAGCTCGAGATCGACAAGCGCGACCAGGTCGGCGTGCGCCTGGATCGCAAGCGCAAGCAGTCCGTGACCGTACTGCTCAAGGCACTCGGCTGGACCGACTCCAAGATCCTCGAGGAATTCGGTGAGTACGATTCGATTCGTGCGACCCTCGAGAAGGACACCGTCGAGACTCGCGACGAAGCTCTCATCGATATCTACAAGAAGCTTCGTCCGGGTGAGCCGCCGACGGTCGACGCGGCCCAGTCGCTGCTCGACAACATGTACTTCACCCCGAAGCGTTACGACCTGGCCAAGGTCGGTCGTTACAAGATCAACCGCAAGCTCGGCGTGGACAAGCCCATTGGTGACAACGATTCCTCGGTCCTGACCCAGGAAGACATCGTCGCGATGATCCGTTACCTCGTGACCCTGCACGCCGGCGGCAAGTCCATCAAGGGCAAGCGTGACGGCGTCGAGCAGGACATCCTGGTCGACACCGACGACATCGATCACTTCGGCAACCGCCGCATCCGTGCGGTCGGCGAGCTGATCGAGAACCAGATTCGCACGGGTCTGTCCCGCATGGAGCGCGTGGTTCGTGAGCGCATGACCACTCAGGACGTCGAGGCCATCACGCCGCAGACCCTGATCAACATCCGCCCCGTCGTCGCCTCTATCAAGGAGTTCTTCGGCACCTCGCAGCTCTCGCAGTTCATGGACCAGAACAACCCGCTGGCCGGGCTGACGCACAAGCGTCGTCTCAACGCCCTCGGCCCCGGCGGTCTGTCCCGTGACCGTGCGGGCATGGAGGTTCGCGACGTGCACCCGTCCCACTACGGACGCATGTGCCCGATCGAGTCTCCTGAAGGCCCGAACATCGGCCTCATCGGCTCGCTCGCGACCTTCGCGCGCATCAACCCGTTCGGCTTCATCGAGACCCCGTACCGCGAGGTCATCAACGGCAAGGTGACCGAGAGGGTCGTCTACCTGACGGCGGACGACGAGAAGGGCAAGATCATCGCTCAGGCCAACGCGCCGTTGACCGATGACCAGCACTTCGTCGAGGAATACGTGCTGTGCCGTGCCTCGGACGGATCCGGCGAGGCCGAGGCCAAGCCGGCCGACGATGTCCAGTACATGGACGTTTCCCCGCGCCAGATGGTCTCGGTCGGTACGTCGCTGATCCCGTATCTCGAGCACGACGACGCCAACCGCGCCCTCATGGGCGCCAACATGCAGCGTCAGGCTGTGCCGCTGCTCGAGTCGGAATCCCCGATCGTCGGCACCGGCATGGAAGGCTACGCCGCGATGGACTCCGGCGATTCCGTGCTGGCCCAGAAGGCCGGTGTGGTTCGCGAGGTCTCGGCCGACATGGTCGTCATCGCCAACGATGACGGAACCACGACGTCGTACCCGATCGCCAAGTTCCTGCGCTCCAACCCGGGTAACTGCTACAACCACCGTGTTGTCGTCTCCGAGGGGGATCGGGTGGGCGCTCGCGGTCTGATCGCCGATGGCCCGTCCACGGATCAGGGCGAATTGGCTCTCGGCAAGAACCTACTGGTCGCTTACATGTCTTGGGAAGGCCTCAACTACGAGGACGCGATCATTCTGTCCCAGCGCATGGTCTCCGAGGACGTTCTCACCTCGATTCACATCGAGGAGCACGAGATCGATGCCCGCGATACCAAGTTGGGCGCGGAAGAGATCACCCGCGACATCCCGAACGTCTCCGAGGACGTCCTCTCGGCTCTCGACGAGCGAGGCATCATCCACATCGGTGCCGAGGTCGAGGCCGGCGACATCCTGGTCGGTAAGGTCACGCCCAAGGGCGAGACCGAGTTGACACCGGAAGAGCGCCTGCTGCGCGCGATCTTCGGCGAGAAGTCCCGTGAAGTTCGCGATACTTCCTTGAAGGTTCCGCACGGCGAGTCCGGCACGGTCATTGGCGTTCGCGTCTTCGACCGCGATGAAGACGACGAGGACATGCCTCCCGGAGTCAACCAGCTGGTCCGCGTCTATGTGGCTCAGAAGCGCAAGATCACCGACGGCGACAAGCTCGCCGGCCGTCACGGCAACAAGGGCGTCATCTCCAAGATCCTGCCCGTCGAAGACATGCCGTTCATGGCCGACGGAACTCCCGTCGACGTGATCCTGAACCCGCTGGGTGTGCCCGGGCGTATGAACATTGGTCAGGTTCTCGAGGTCCATACCGGTTGGCTGGCCCAGCAGGGCTGGAAGATCGAGGGCAACCCCGAGTGGCTGGACAACCTGCCGAATTTCCCCAAGGAATCCGGCCCGACCAAGGTTGCAACCCCGGTGTTCGACGGCGCGGACGAAGAGGAAATCTTCGACCTGCTGGACCACACCAATCTGAACCGCGACGGTGAACGCCTCATCGACCGCTCGGGCAAGGCACTCTTGTTCGACGGTCGTACCGGCGAACCCTTCCCGGAGCCGATCTCGGTGGGTTACCAGTACATCCTCAAGCTGCACCACTTGGTGGACGACAAGATCCACGCCCGCTCGACCGGTCCTTACTCGATGATTACCCAGCAGCCGCTGGGCGGTAAGGCTCAGTTCGGCGGACAGCGTTTCGGCGAGATGGAGGTGTGGGCACTCGAGGCGTACGGCGCCGCCTACACCCTGCAGGAAATCCTGACCATCAAGTCCGACGACGTCCACGGACGCGTCAAGGTCTACGAGGCCATCGTGAAGGGCGACAACATCCCAGAACCGGGTGTTCCCGAGTCCTTCAAGGTGCTCATCAAGGAAATGCAGTCTCTGTGCTTGAACGTCGAGGTTCTCTCGACCGAAGGCAATGCGATCGAAATGCGCGACTCGGAGGATGAAGGATTCCGGGCTGCCGATGAATTGGGTATTGACCTCTCCCACAACGAGCCCAGCTCGGTTGAGGAAGTCTAAATCTCACTCATCCACACCAGATCCTTCAAGAGTTTTTGAGAGAAAAGGACCCCATGTCCAACGAATCTTCACTTGGCCTGATGCGGATTGGCCTGGCCACCGCGGAAGACATCCGAAACTGGTCATACGGTGAGGTCAAAAAGCCTGAGACCATCAACTACCGAACCCTGAAGCCGGAGAAAGAAGGCCTGTTCGACGAGCGGATCTTCGGTCCGACCCGCGACTGGGAATGCTACTGCGGCAAGTACAAGCGCGTGCGCTTCAAGGGCATCATCTGTGAGCGCTGCGGCGTCGAGGTGACTCGCGCCAAGGTGCGTCGTGAGCGCATGGGCCATATCGAACTGGCCGCGCCCGTGACTCACATTTGGTACTTCAAGGGCGTTCCTTCACGCCTCGGCTACTTGCTCGATTTGGCGCCGAAGGATCTCGAGAAGATCATTTACTTCGCCGCGTACATGATCACCTGGGTCGATGAGGAAGGTCGTCACGACGATCTGCCGAATCTCCAGGCGGCACACGACAAGGACAAGAAAGCTCTCGAGACCGAGCGCGACGCCGATATTGCGGCAATCGCCAAGGAAACCGAGGAAGAACTTGCCCGCATCGAGGCCGAAGGCGGCAAGGCCGCAGAGAAGCGCAAGCTGCGCGACTCCTCGGAGCGTCAGATGGCACAGGTGCGCAAGCGTGTCGATGCCGAGATCGCACACATGGATCAGGTTTTCGACCGTTTCAAGAGCCTCAAGGTCAGCGACCTCGAAGGTGATGAGGCGCTCTACCGTTCCATGGTCGACAAGTACGGCATGTACTTCGAGGGGTCGATGGGCGCCGAGTCCATCAAGAACCGCCTCGAGAATTTCGACATGGCCGGCGAAGCCGAAGCGCTGCGCGACATCATCCAGAACGGCAAGGGGCAGCGGAAGACCCGTGCGCTCAAGCGCCTCAAGGTCATCAATGCATTCCTGACGACCAACAACTCGCCTTTGGGCATGGTCCTCGACGCGGTTCCGGTCATTCCTCCGGAGCTTCGCCCGATGGTTCAGCTGGACGGCGGCCGTTTCGCGACCTCAGACCTCAATGATTTGTATCGTCGCGTGATCAACCGCAATAACCGTCTCAAGCGTCTGCTGGATCTCGGTGCCCCCGAGATCATCGTGAACAACGAAAAGCGCATGCTCCAGGAAGCGGTTGATTCGCTGTTCGACAACGGTCGACGCGGCCGCCCGGTCACCGGACCCGGCAACCGTCCGTTGAAGTCGCTGTCCGACATGCTGAAGGGCAAGCAGGGACGTTTCCGTCAGAACCTGTTGGGCAAGCGCGTCGACTACTCGGGTCGTTCCGTGATCGTCGTCGGGCCCCAGCTGAAGATGCACCAGTGTGGTTTGCCGAAGCAGATGGCGCTGGAGCTGTTCAAGCCGTTCGTGATGAAGCGCCTGGTCGATCTGAACCATGCTCAGAACATCAAGTCGGCTAAGCGAATGGTCGAGCGTTTCCGCCCGCAGGTGTGGGATGTTCTCGAAGAGATCATCACTGAGCACCCCGTGCTGCTGAACCGCGCGCCGACTCTGCACCGACTCGGTATTCAGGCATTCGAACCGCAACTCGTCGAGGGCAAGGCCATCCAGCTGCACCCGCTCGTGTGCTCCGCGTTCAACGCCGACTTCGACGGTGACCAGATGGCAGTGCACCTGCCGCTGAGCCCCGAGGCGCAGGCCGAGGCGCGTGTTCTGATGCTGTCCTCGAACAACATCCTCAAGCCCTCTGACGGTCGTCCCGTGGCGGTTCCGTCCCAGGACATGATCATCGGTCTTTACCACTTGACCACGGTGCGCGAAGGCGAAAAGGGTGAGGGCCACGCGTTCTCGTCCTTGGCGGAAGCGCTCATGGCCATGGAGCGCAAAGAGATTCACCTGAACTCACGCGTGAAGATCGTTCTCGATGACTTCGTCCCATACGAAGGATGGGAAGCTCCCGAGGGTTGGGAACAGGGTCAGCCCGTTCTGGTCGAATGCACCGTCGGTCAGGTTCTCTTCAACGAGACTCTTCCTGCCGATTACCCGTGGTTCAATGGCATCGCCGACAAGAAGGGGCTCGGTCAGCTCGTCAACGATCTGGCGGAGAACTACCCGATGGTCGACGTCGCTCGCACCTTGGACAACCTCAAGGACACCGGTTTCTACTGGGCTTCTCGCTCGGGCGTGACCGTTGCGGTCTCCGATATCGCGACACCTCCGGCCAAGCCGGAGATCATGGCCGGTTACGAGAAGCAGGCCGACGAGATCCAGGGCCAGTACGAGTTGGGTCTGATCGACGACGACGAGCGCCGTTCCGAGTTGATTGACATCTGGACCAAAGCGACCGACGAGGTCGCCCAGGCCATGCGAGACAACTTGACCGATCTCAACACGATCAACCGCATGGTGTCTTCGGGAGCTCGCGGTAACTGGATGCAGGTTCGCCAGATCGCGGGTATTCGTGGTCTCGTGGCCAACACCCGCGGCGAGATCATGCCCCGTCCGATCAAGTCTTCCTACCGTGAAGGCCTGTCGGTTCTGGAGTACTTCATCGCGACCCACGGTGCCCGCAAGGGTCTTGCGGATACCGCGTTGCGTACCGCCAACTCGGGTTACTTGACGCGTCGTCTGGTCGACGTCTCGCAGGACGTCATCGTCCGCGAGCTGGACTGCCAGACGCGCCGCGGCCTGAACCTCCCGCTCGTCCAGATCGACGAGGACACCGGCTCGGTCATGCTGCACGAGGACGTCGAGAATTCGATCCATGGTCGTATTCTTGCGGTCGATGTCAAGGACGAGGACGGAAACGTTCTGGCCAACGCGGGCGACGACGTATCGGACACCGTGATCCGGACGTTGTACAAGGCGGGCATCCAGACCGTGCGCGTTCGCTCGGTACTGACGTGCGAGTCTGCGGTCGGCGTGTGCGCAAAATGCTATGGGCGTTCGATGGCTTCCGGAAACCTGGTGGACATCGGCGAGGCCGTCGGCATTATCGCCGCCCAGTCCATTGGCGAGCCCGGTACCCAGCTGACCATGCGTACCTTCCACACCGGCGGTGTTGCTTCGGCAGAGGACATTACGCAGGGTCTGCCGCGTATTCAGGAGCTCTTCGAGGCTCGTACCCCGAAGGGCGTCGCGCCGATCTCCGAGATCGCAGGTCGTGTGTCGATCGAGGACACGGACAAGGCTCTCAAGATCATCGTGACCCCGGACAACAAGGACGACGAGGCGATTGCCTACCCGATCCTCCGCCGTGCGCGTCTGCTCATTGAAGACGGCGACCGTGTGGAGGTCGGCCAGCAGCTGGTCTCCGGCGCGGTGGATCCGAAGGAAGTTCTGCGTATTCGCGGTCCCCGTGAGGCGCAGAAGCACCTGGTGGACGAGGTCCAGGGCGTGTACCGGTCTCAGGGTGTGGGCATCCACGACAAGCACGTGGAAGTCATCATCCGTCAGATGACACGTCGTATCACGGTCATCGAGTCCGGAGACACTTCCTTGCTTCCGGGTGAGCTCGTGGAGACCGTCGCATTCCAGCAGGCCAACAAGAAGGCCATGGTCAACCAGCAGCGTCCCGCGGCTGGTCGTCCGGAGCTCATGGGTATTACCAAGGCTTCGCTGGCGACGGATTCGTGGCTCTCTGCGGCCTCCTTCCAGGAGACCACTCGAGTCCTGACCCAGGCCGCGATGGAGGGCAAGTCGGATCCCTTGGTCGGTCTCAAGGAGAACGTGATCATCGGTAAGCTCATCCCGGCCGGTACCGGTCTCGATCGTTACAACAACATCGAGGTCGAGCCGACCGAGGAGGCTCGCGAAAAGCTGTACGCCAACTCGACCGGGTTCGGCGATTTCAGCTATGCCGCTGAGAACGACGCCTCCGTGGCGGCCGAGTTCCAGGCCATCCCGTTGGATGACTACGACTTCGGAAGCAACTGAATATAGAACGCACGTGAGCGGCTGAGTCCGCTCCACGCTCGACGGCGGCCGGCCCTCTCCTCCCGGAGAGGGCCGGCCGCCGTCGTTGTGCCGGGGCAGTTGCGGCCCAGGGCCAGCGAATCAAGCTTTGACAAGGTCTTGCGCTCTGTTCGCATTGCGTACGCCGAGTCACATTACGAACGGGCAAACGGTAGATTGACCACTGAACGGGTTATGCATCACACCCGTTGCGGAAGGGAGATCGACATGGTGATCGAAGACCACGCCGAGAAAAATCTGGACGAAGAAAACTTCACAGAGCGGTCGGTGACGAACCCCGACGCTGCTGCGGACAGTCAAGACTTCATCAACCGGCAGGTTCGGGAACAAAGGGAGCGGTACCAAGCCTCGGGCTCGGAGGAAACCCAGCCGCGACTCGACTATGCGCCGTATCGCAGTTCGGTTCTGCGGCACCCGACCAAGGACCTGCATCACACCGATCCGGAACTGATCGAGTTGACCTCGCCGGCATTCGGTCATCGTGATATTCACGAGCTGGAATCCGATTTGACGATTCAGGGCGGGGGCGAGCCCATTGGTGAGAGGATCAAGATCCGCGGCCGTGTCATGGACTCGGCAGGGCGTCCCGTTCGCCATCAGCTCGTGGAGATATGGCAGGCCAATGCCGCGGGTCGGTACATTCACAAGCGCGATCAGCATCCGGCGCCGATTGACCCGAATTTCACCGGGGTCGGGCGATGCCTCACTGGTGAGGACGGCTCCTACGAATTCACAACCATCAAACCGGGGCCCTACCCCTGGAAGAATCACCGCAACGCCTGGAGGCCCGCGCACGTTCATTTCTCGTTGTTCGGTACGGATTTCACTCAGCGCATGATCACGCAGATGTATTTCCCGGGGGATCCGCTCTTCGCCCTGGACCCGATATATCAGTCCATTGTCGATCCCAAGGCGCGCGAACGCTTGGTCGCAACCTACGACCACGGCGTGTCCGAACACGAATGGCTGTTGGGCTACAACTGGGACATCGTCCTGGGTGGCAGCAACCGTACTTGGATGGAATCGGAGGATGCTCAGTGATGAACCGCGAGGAAACCGCAATTCCTGTCAGCTATGGTCGACCCGTGGACGCGGCGCCCGAGGACCTCACGCCGACGCCCGGGCAGACGATCGGTCCTTTCTTCGGATACGCGACGGCTCATGAGGAAATGGGCCTGCCCTATCGGGGCGGCAATGAGCTCGTGAGCCAGTCGCGTCCGGATTCTGTGCGCCTCTTCGGCCAAGTATTCGACGGGGAGGGAGAGGTCATTCCCGACGCGATGATCGAGATCTGGCAAGCCGACGAGAACGGGAACATTCCTGACCAGACGGGGTCGCTGAACCGTGACGGATTCACGTTCACCGGATGGGGGCGCCACGCCGTGGACCGGTTGGGGACGTACAATTTCACGACGGTCAATCCGGGGCCTACGGGCTACGGTCACGCACCGTACTTCCTGATGGTGGTCTTCGCGCGTGGTCTCCTCAACCGTCTTTTCACACGCGTCTACCTTCCGGACGATGACGAAGCATTGGCCGCGGATCCGCTGTTGCAATCCCTGCCGGAGGACCGCCGCGGAACCCTCATTGCCACTCGACGTGACGACGGTTCGTTGCACCACGACATTCGCCTGCAGGGCGAGGACGAAACCGTGTTCCTGAAGTTCCCAGGAATCGAGAGCTAGGGCATGTCTTTCACGGATCTTTTGGTTCCCGGAGGCCACCGTGCCGAGTCCGTCGTCGGGGATGCTGCGATCCTGGACGCTCTGGTCCGCGCGGAATCCGCCTGGGTTCTCGCGCAGGCCGACGCGGGTTTCGCGGATGCCCCGAGCGCCGTGCGGGTCGCTTCGGCGATCGATTCCGGCCTTCACGATAACCTGCCGGAGATCGCCGAAGGCTCCGAGGGTGGCGGCAATCCCGTTATCGGCCTGGTCAAAGCGCTGAAATCCAAGGTCGCTCAGGCCTCGCCGAACGGGGAGGACCCAGGCACAGCTCTGGTGCATCGGGGGCTCACGAGCCAGGACATCCTGGACACGGCTTTGATGCTCGTGATCAGGGACTCGTTGGGAAAAACCCATGCGGCACTGTGCCGGGCCGCGGACGACCTGTCCGTGGTGGCCGAAATGCACGCCGAGACGCCGATGGCGGCCAGGACGTTGGGCCAGCATGCCTTGCCTACGACTTTCGGTGCCCGGGCGGGCCGGTGGTTGGACGCCGTCGCGGCCGCGGCACGGGCGACGGATCCAGGACTTCTATGGCTTCCGGTCTCCGGAGGTGGCGCCGCCGGAACGAACGCTGCGGTTCTCGACCTGATGAACCTACACGATGACGAATCCCTGAACATGCCTGTTCCCGACCGCCTCGGGCTGATGTGGGCGCAACGACTGGGCCTGAACGGCCCGGCGGTCGAGCAAGTCTGGCATACGCGACGTCGTCCGATGATCGACGCGGTGCAACCTCTGGCGCAGGCGGCAACGGCCTGCGGCAAGATCGCGGGCGACATCGTGATTTCGTCCCGCGACGAGATCGCCGAACTCACGGAACCCATCGCGGCCGGACGCGGAGGATCGTCGTCGATGCCCCACAAACGGAATCCGAGCATGTCGATCCTCATCCGCCGCTCGGCGGTCATGGCGGCCCGATCCATGGGCGCGCTGTTGGAATCCGAGGCGCTCGCCGTCGAGGAAAGATCTGAACTCGCGTGGCACCTGGAGTGGGAACCGATTCGGTCGGTCGCCCGGCACGGGATCGTGGCGAGCACTATGTTGTCCGATCTGGTGTCCGGCCTCGAGGTCCACGCCGATGCCATGAACGCCAATCTGTGCCCGGACGGGAGCGAAGCATCGGAAAAGCGGAATACCGGCAACAGCGCCCATCAGGCTCGAACCGCCGCACGTCGATGGAAGCACGCGAAGGAGAACCAATGAGCATCCCGGAACTTACACCAGTGGCCCTCGGCGAGAACCTCGAGGGATCGCTTCAGGACGCACAGGCACGACGCGCTAAGCCGCTGCTGGTCCTCGGGCCGTCGCTCGGAACTTCCGTGACGCCTTTGTGGGCGCCTGCCGCAGAGTACCTGAGGGAGAAATTTGATCTCGTCGGGTGGGAGCTGCCCGGTCATGGCCGGGGCGGTGTCGTCGAGGAGGAGTTCAGCGTCGAAGAGCTGGCCGAGGGCGTGCACGTGCTCGCCCGGCGTGTCCAGGAGGAACGCGGGACCTCGACCGAAGCCTATTTCTACGCCGGGGTTTCGGTCGGCGGCGCCGTTGGACTTTCCTTGGCACTGGCACACCCCGATGAGCTGAAGGCGATCGCCGCTATCTGCACGGGAGCCAAAATCGGCGATCCGTCGAGTTGGATCGAGCGCGCGCAACTCGTCGAGACCTCGGGTACCCCTACCCAAGTGATCGGATCGGCCAAGAAGTGGTTCGCACCCGGGTTCCTGGGTGAAGAGCACGTGGTCGGCACCGAACTCCTGCACAGCCTCCAAGAGGCCGATCGACACAATTACGGCCTCGTGTGCCGGGCTCTCGCCCGGTTCGACGTGCGCGAGCGCCTCCGAGACCTCCGGGTCCCGGTTCTGACCATGGCGGGGTCGAACGACGTCGCAACGCCTCCCGAGAGTCTCCGACAAATCGCTGAAGGAGTCCAGGACTCGAAGGCCGTGGTCTTCGACGAGGCAGCGCACCTCTTGCCCGCGGAACAACCGGGGCGTGCTGCGAGCGAGATCGTCGAGTTCTTCCGCTCCCGGTCCTCGGGGGCTGCGGAGGACTCCGCCCGAACCGCCGATGCGTCGTCGCCGATCCTTCCGGACCAGGACATGAGCCGCACGGACGTGAAGGCCGCAGGGATGAAGGTGCGGCGGGAAGTCCTGTCCGATGAGCACGTGAACCAGGCCGAGACTCGAACCACTGCCTTCACGGCTCCTTTTCAAGATTTCATTTCCCGATACGCGTGGGGCGAGATCTGGACGAGGCCGGGCCTGGACCGGAAAACGCGCAGTGCGATCACTATGACGGCCATGATCGCTCTGGGCCACTGGTCGGAATTCGAGATGCACGTCAGGGCCGCGCGTCGTAACGGCGTCACTGTCGAAGAAATCCAGGAGGTCATCCTGCAATCGGCCATCTATTGCGGTGTCCCGGCGGCCAACACGGCGTTCGCCCGGGCCCAAGAGGTCCTGCACGCGCTCGGCGACCTCTAAGAACCACATATCACGCTCACGAGCACCTGGAAGGACCCCATGAACGACTTGCACTCTGCGTATGTCTACGACGCGGTTCGCACTCCTTTTGGAAAGTACGGCGGAGGACTCTCCGGCGTTCGTCCCGACGATCTGGCGGCATTCGTGCTTCGCCGACTCGTTGAGCGGGCCCCGGGGCTTGAAGGACACTCAGTCGATGAGGTCTATCTGGGCAATGCGAACGGCGCGGGGGAGGAGAACCGGAACGTCGCTCGGATGGCAACACTTCTGGCGGGATTGCCGGACTCCTTGCCGGGCACGACGATCAACAGACTCTGCGGTTCTTCCCTGGACGCTGCAATGCAAGCGAGCCGCGCCATCAACGTGGGCGAGGCCGACGTCGTGGTCGCCGGCGGCGTGGAATCCATGTCCCGCGCCCCCTGGGTCCTGCCGAAGACGAGCAAGCCATTTCCCGCCGGGGACCTGAATCTGGCTTCTACGACCCTTGGATGGCGTTTGGTCAATCGCCAGATGAAAGATGAGTGGACGGTTTCACTCGGTGAAGCGACCGAGCGGTTGGCCGAGAAGTACGGCGTGGAACGCGAAGCGATGGATGAATTCAGTGCGCGTTCGCACCGGCTGACGGCCGAGGCGTGGGCGTCAGGTTTCTATGCTGATCTCGTCGAGCAGGTACCCGGCACGGACTTGACGCGGGACGAATCATTGCGCCCGGACAGTACGGCCGAGACGCTCTCGTCTCTGCGCACTGTGTTCCGAAAGGACAATGGTCGAGTCACGGCCGGTAACGCGTCACCGCTCAACGACGGGGCGTCGGCTGCCCTCTTGGGCAACGAAAAGGCGTCCAATCTGATCGGTCTCGATCCGCTCGCGCGCATAGCGGGCCGGGCATCGGCGGCCAATGAGCCCCAATACTTCGGTTATGCCCCGGTCGAAGCGGCCAATCGGGCTCTGGAACGAGCCGGTATCGACTGGTCTCGTGTGGGAGCCGTCGAGCTCAACGAGGCTTTCGCCGCCCAGTCCCTGGCGTGCATTAACGCGTGGGGAATTGATCCGAGCATCGTCAACGCGCACGGCGGAGCCATAGCGATCGGCCATCCGCTCGGCGCCTCCGGCACCAGGATCCTCGGCACGCTGGCACGCTCGATGAGGAAATCGGGAACCCGATGGGGAGTCGCTGCGATCTGCATCGGCGTCGGGCAAGGACTGGCCGTGGTGCTGGAGAACGACGAGGGAAAGTAGAAGTCGATGACGCAATTCGTGAACACAGCTGCAGAGGCCGTGAGCCATATTTCGGACGGCTCGACGATCATGATCGGTGGCTTCGGGGTCGCGGGCCAACCCGTTGAGCTGATCGATGCCCTGATCGACAACGGCGCGACCGGCCTCACGGTCGTAAACAACAACGCGGGCAACGGTGACGTCGGGCTTGCTCGGCTCATAGAGTTGGGGAGAGTCAAGAAGATTATTTGTTCCTTCCCGCGACAGACGGATTCGTGGCACTTTGATGAAAAATATCGTTCGGGCGATATAGAGCTCGAGGTGGTGCCCCAGGGGAACCTCGCCGAACGGATCCGTGCCGCTGGCGCCGGCATCGGAGCATTCTTCACTCCCACCGGTTACGGGACCGAATTGGCCGAAGGCAAGGAAACCCGCGAGATCGATGGCGTCCACTACGTTCTGGAATACCCTTTGCGGGCGGATTTCGCTTTGACGAAGGCCGAGGAGAGCGACGGCGTCGGGAACCTCACCTACCGGAAGACAGCGAGAAACTTCGGGCCGATTATGGCTGCCGCGTCGAACCATTCCATTGTCCAGGTCGCCCGGACGGTCGAGCCCGGAAGCATCGATCCGGAAGCCGTGGTGACCCCCGGAATCTACGTGGACACGGTCGTGAAGATCGCGGACGTCACAACGAAAGGCGCAGGCTCATGAGTTCACTCCACCAGACCCCTCGAGTCACCGAGAAGCCCCTGACCCGGGAGGAAATGGCCCGCAAGGTTGCTCAGGACATTCCCTCGGGGGCGTTCGTCAACCTCGGAATCGGACAGCCGACCAAAGTCGCGGACTATCTCGATCCGGAGAACGGCGTGACTTTGCATACCGAGAACGGGATGTTGGGCATGGGACCTGAGGCCCACGGCGAGGAGATCGACCCCGACCTGATCAATGCCGGCAAGATCCCCGTCAAGGAAACACCGGGCACGTCCTATTTTCATCATGCGGATTCCTTCGCGATGATGCGTGGAGGGCATCTGGATATTTGTGTTCTCGGGGCCTTTCAGGTGGCCGAGAACGGGGACCTGGCGAATTGGTCCACGGGAGCGCCCGGTTCGATTCCTGCCGTGGGCGGTGCGATGGACCTGGCGATCGGGGCCAAACAGACTTTCGTGATGATGAATCTGCTGTCCAAGGACGGTTCTGCCAAGTTGGTCCGAGAGTGCACATTCCCGTTGACGGGGGTCGGCTGCGTTTCCCGCGCTTACACCGACCTGGCCATCTTCGAGTTGGACGGAGGCAGAGTCCACGTCCGCGAGACGTTCGGGATCGATGCCGCCCAGCTCGCCGAAGAGCTCGACGTCGAATTGCACGGTCCCCTCACGGGCCGCGAGGAAAAACCGGGTGCCTCGGAATCCACGGGTTGGGCGCGACCATGAGCGATGCATACGTGCAGTCCCTGGCCCGTGGGATATCGGTCCTGCGAGCCTTCGACGCCGATCACGCGAGCATGTCCCTGTCTGAAGTTGCGCAGAAGACGGGGCTAACTCGCGCGACGGCCCGGCGTTTCCTCCACACCCTGGTGGGACTCGGCTACGTCCACACTGATGGGAAAGAATTCCGGTTGAGTCCGACCGTTCTGGGCATCGGCTATTCTTACCTCTCCAGCCTGTCACTGCCGGATCTCGCATACCCGCATCTGCGGGAGCTGTCCGGCCGGGTGGGGGAGTCCACGTCGATGTCGGTGCTGGAAGGTGACGACATCATATACGTCGCCAGGGTCCACGCTCGTCGGATCATGCACGTCGCTATCAGCGTGGGGACCAGCTTCCCCGCGCACGCGACCTCGATGGGACGCGTGCTGCTTGCCGGGCTGGGGGAGAAGCAGCTTGAGGAGTATCTGGATCGGCAGGGGCCCGAAGAATTTACGGAATACACCGTGACGGATGTGGATGAGCTGCGCGCGCGCATCCTGCGTGTGCAGAAGCGGGGATGGGAAGTCGTCGACCAAGAATTGGAACTCGGGCTTCGTTCGGTGGCCGCTCCGGTGCTCGACGCAAAAGGCCGGCACGTAGCTGCGGTCAATGTCTCGATGCGCGTCGGAACCGACAATGCGCGCGCCGAGAGACTTCAGGAGAAGATCCTGCCTCGCCTGCGTGAGACCTCGTTGAGAATCGGTCATGCCTATCGTTCCGGAGCCGGACTCAGCTTTCCTGCCTGAACCGAGTCGAGAAGGGTCACGTCCGCCACATCCATTCGCCAAGACGCCGATCCTGGGGTACTGTTAACCATGAAGTACTCAGTCTCAGTGCGAGTGTGCTGTGTGCAGTGTGTCTGAGTGGTGCGATGTCGGATTATCATATTCTCCTACGTTGCGAGCTCAGAAACCTTCTCACGGTATGCGACCGGGATGGGCTTCGGAATCAATGGCAGGTATGGATACGGTCCTCTGACACACTTTTTTATTTTTTTGTGTCAAAATGCCATCGGTTAATTGTGCCCATTTTCCAAGAAACGCTAGACCGGTTTATCAGTGCTCTCAGCGCGGCCACTCCGCACGAGGCATACATTTCAAGGCTTTCCCTCCGGGAAGCCAAGATCAAACGGAGAACTCAAAAGTGCCTACAATTCAGCAGCTGGTCCGCAAGGGCCGGACTCCCAAGGTCGTGAAGACCAAGGCGCCCGCACTCAAGGGCAGCCCCATGAAGCGCGGCGTTTGCACCCGTGTTTACACGACTACCCCCAAGAAGCCGAACTCCGCTCTGCGTAAGGTCGCCCGCGTCAAGCTCAACGGCGGCGTCGAGGTTACGGCTTACATCCCGGGCGAGGGACACAACCTCCAGGAGCACTCCATCGTGCTCGTTCGCGGCGGCCGTGTGAAGGACCTCCCCGGTGTTCGCTACAAGATCGTTCGCGGCGCACTGGATACTCAGGGCGTCAAGAACCGTGGCCAGGCTCGTTCCCGCTACGGCGCAAAGAAGGAGAAGAAGTAATGCCTCGTAAGGGTCCCGCTCCCAAGCGTCCGCTCGTGGTCGATCCGGTTTACGGTTCCCCGCTCGTGACGCAGTTGATCAACAAGGTCCTGCAGGACGGCAAGAAGTCCACCGCAGAGCGCATCGTCTACGGCGCGCTCGAAGGTGTGGCTCAGAAAACCGATACTGATGCTGTGACAACCCTCAAGAAGGCGATGGACAACATCAAGCCTTCGCTCGAGGTTCGCTCCCGCCGCGTCGGCGGCGCGACCTACCAGGTCCCGGTCGAGGTCCGTTCGGGCCGCGCGACCGCGCTGGCTCTTCGCTGGCTGGTTGGCTTCTCCAAGCTCCGCCGCGAAAAGACCATGACCGAGCGCCTGATGAACGAGATCTTGGATGCTTCCAATGGTCTCGGTGCCGCTGTGAAGCGTCGCGAAGATACCCACAAGATGGCCGAGTCCAACAAGGCCTTCGCTCACTATCGCTGGTAATTTCTTCCTGTTGGCCCGCTCCGTGCGGGCGGGCCATCCGGTTGATCCACCTGAAAGGGAAACATCGTGGCACTTGACGTGCTTACCGACCTGAACAAGGTCCGCAACATCGGCATCATGGCCCACATCGATGCCGGTAAGACCACCACTACCGAACGCATCCTGTACTACACCGGTATCAATCACAAGATCGGTGAGACCCACGACGGTGCATCCACGATGGACTGGATGGCCCAGGAACAGGAACGCGGAATCACCATCACCTCCGCGGCTACCACGTGCTTCTGGAAGAACAACCAGATCAACATCATCGATACGCCGGGCCACGTCGACTTCACCGTTGAGGTGGAGCGTTCGCTGCGCGTGCTCGATGGCGCCGTTGCCGTCTTCGATGGCAAGGAGGGCGTTGAACCCCAGTCAGAGACCGTGTGGCGTCAGGCTGACAAGTACGAGGTTCCCCGTGTTTGCTTCGTCAACAAGATGGACAAGCTGGGTGCCGACTTCTACTTCACGGTCGACACCATCGTGAAGCGCCTCGGTGCTACTCCGATCGTGATGCAGTTGCCGATCGGTGCCGAGAACGACTTCATCGGCGTCATCGATCTGCTCGAGATGAAGGCCTACGTCTGGCCTGGCGACTCCAAGGGCGACGTGACGTTGGGTGCTTCGTACGAAACCCGCGAGATCCCCGAGGATCTTCAGGAACGTGCGGAGCAGTACCGCAACCAGCTCGTCGAGCAGGTCGCTGAGACGTCCGAAGAGCTCATGGAGAAGTACCTCGAGGGCGAAGAGCTGACGATCGACGAGCTCAAGGCCGGAATCCGCGAGCTGACCGTCAAGAACGAGGCCTACCCGGTCTTCTGCGGTTCGGCGTTCAAGAACCGCGGCGTGCAGCCGATGCTCGATGCGGTCATCGACTACCTCCCGTCCCCGCTGAACGTGCCCCCGATGATCGGTCACGATCCGAAGGACGAAGAGGTCGAGTTGACTCGCCGTCCTGCCAAGGACGAGCCGTTCTCGGCCCTCGCGTTCAAGGTGGCCGCTCACCCGTTCTACGGACAGCTCACCTACATTCGCGTCTACTCCGGTATCGCGAGCTCGGGTCAGCAGGTTCTCAACTCGACCAAGGGTCGCCGTGAGCGCATCGGCAAGCTCTTCCAGATGCACTCCAACAAGGAGAACCCGGTCGAGGAGATCCAGGCCGGACACATCTACGCCGCGATCGGTCTCAAGGAGACCACGACCGGCGATACGCTGTGCGATCAGGCCAATCCGATCGTTCTCGAGTCGATGACCTTCCCCAAGCCCGTGATCTACGTGGCCATCGAGCCCAAGACCAAGGGTGACCAGGAGAAGCTCTCGACCGCTATCCAGAAGCTCTCCGCTGAGGACCCGACCTTCACGGTCAACCTCAACGACGAGACCGGTCAGACCGAAATCGGTGGTATGGGCGAGCTCCACCTGGACGTGCTGGTGGACCGCATGAAGCGCGAGTTCCGCGTGGAAGCCAACGTCGGCAAGCCGCAGGTTGCGTACCGTGAGACGATCAAGAAGGCCGTTGAGAAGGTCGACTACACCCACAAGAAACAGACCGGTGGTTCCGGCCAGTTTGCGAAGGTGCAGGTCAACTTCGAGCCGATCGCTCTCGACTCCGAAGAACTCTACGAGTTCGAGGATAAGATCACCGGTGGCCGTGTGCCCCGTGAATACATCCCTTCGGTGGATGCCGGCATCCAAGGTGCGATGCAGCTCGGCATCCTCGCGGGATACCCCGTGGTTGGCGTGAAGGCCACCCTGGTTGACGGCGCCTACCACGACGTCGACTCATCCGAGATGGCCTTCAAGATCGCCGGTTCGATGGTATTCAAGGAAGGCGCACGCCGCGCCAACCCGGTGCTGCTCGAGCCGCTGATGGCCGTCGAAGTTCGCACTCCCGAGGAGTACATGGGCGACGTCATTGGTGACCTGAATTCGCGCCGTGGCCACATCCAATCCATGGAAGATGTTGCCGGCGTCAAGCTGGTATCAGCCTTGGTGCCGCTGTCCGAAATGTTCGGCTACATCGGCGACCTGCGTTCCAAGACGCAGGGCCGTGCGGTGTACTCGATGGCATTCGACAGCTACTCAGAGGTCCCGAAGGCAGTTGCCGAGGAGATCATCCAGAAGAGCCGCGGGGAGTAATTCTCCGCAACGGCGGCTCTTCCGGGCCGCCTTCCCAACCCAAATAAAACAAAGCCTCGGAAGCTTGCGCTGGTTTTCATACGGGATGATTTTTCCGTTATTGTTGATCAGGAATCCGTCTTCAACCACGGACTGCGCAGAAAGCCAGCGCAAGTTTCCATCAAACGTTCTAGGAGGAACATAGTGGCTAAGGCAAAGTTCGAGCGCTCCAAGCCGCACGTCAACATTGGTACCATCGGTCACGTTGACCACGGTAAGACCACGCTGACTGCTGCAATTTCCGAGGTTCTCGCAAACAAGTTCCCGGACCTGAATGAGAAGCAGGACTTCGGTATGATCGACTCCGCTCCTGAGGAGCGGCAGCGCGGCATCACCATCAACATTGCTCACATTGAGTACCAGACCGACAAGCGTCACTACGCTCACGTTGACGCCCCCGGTCACGCTGACTACGTCAAGAACATGATCACCGGTGCTGCCCAGATGGACGGCGCTATCCTCGTGGTCGCCGCTACCGATGGCCCCATGGCCCAGACTCGCGAGCACGTTCTGCTCGCCCGTCAGGTTGGCGTCCCCTCCCTCCTTGTCGCCTTGAACAAGGCCGACATGGTTGAGGACGAGGAACTTCTCGACCTCGTCGAGATGGAGGTCCGCGAGCTGCTGTCTTCGCAGGAGTTCGACGGGGACAACGCTCCCGTCGTTCGCGTGTCCGCTCTCAAGGCCCTCGAAGGCGACGAGAAGTGGGTCAAGTCGGTTGAGGACCTCATGGAGGCCGTTGACGACTTCATTCCGGACCCGGTTCGCGACAAGGACAAGCCGTTCCTCATGCCGATCGAGGACGTCTTCACGATCACCGGTCGCGGCACTGTTGTGACCGGCCGTGCCGAGCGCGGTACCTTGGCTCTCAACTCGGATGTCGAGATCGTCGGCATCCGCCCGATCCAGAAGACCACCGTTACCGGTATCGAGATGTTCCACAAGCAGCTCGACGAGGCATGGGCCGGCGAGAACTGCGGTCTGCTCCTGCGTGGCCTCAAGCGCGACGATGTCGAGCGCGGCCAGGTTGTTGCTGCTCCGGGTTCGATCACCCCGCACACCAACTTCGAGGCGAACGTCTACATCCTTTCCAAGGATGAGGGCGGCCGTCACAACCCGTTCTACTCGAACTACCGTCCGCAGTTCTACTTCCGCACCACGGACGTTACCGGCGTCATCACTCTGCCCGAGGGCACCGAGATGGTTATGCCCGGCGACAACACCGAGATGACGGTTGAGCTGATCCAGCCCATCGCTATGGAAGAGGGCCTCGGCTTCGCTATCCGTGAGGGTGGCCGTACCGTTGGTTCGGGTCGCGTTACCAAGATCACCAAGTAACATTTCTTTGTGATCCCGGTGGTCAGCGTGTGATGTCACGTTGACCGCTTCAAGAAAGGGCCCCGGCTTTTGCCGGGGCCCTTTTCTTTTGCTTTTCAAAGTTTCCTCTCGGTGACCTCGGGAAATGACGAGATTTTTCTGGAGGGGCGGGGTGCCTTCCGCGTTGGGATCGTGCCGCCAGGGCAGAAAATGAGCGTCCTCCAGGGCGTGGAGAATCCGATTTCGGAATGAAATTCGGAAGATCGAAATTTCAAGAGAAGTATAAAATGAGAGCGTCTCGTTTCATACGGGATTCACCTATTACTCGCACTTCTAAAGGTGGAACTATGTCGTTCAACATAACTCGCAGAACACTTCTCAAGGCATCCGCCGTGGTCGCCGCGGCTGCTCCCGCAGTTGCGGGGGTTGCCCAACCGGCCGTTGCCACAGGGGGCTCGAACCGGATCGCGATCATCGGTTCCGGGTATGGGGGAGCGGTCGCCGCCCGCAAATTGGCTTTGGCAGGCAAGCAAGTCGATTTGATCGAGATGGGCACCGACTGGGACAAGATGCGTCCTATCAATGGACGCATCTTCACGACGATGACCGCACCGTCCTCCCGTTCCATGTGGTTCAAGGCCAGGACGGATATGCCCTTCAGCTATCTCGGAGGCCTGGACCTGGTCAATCGACGCATTGACCCCGGCGCAGGAGCGCTCGATATCGAGTACTTCGCTAACATGAAGGTCTACGTCGGTCGCGGCGTCGGCGGCGGGTCGCTGGTCAACGGGGGCATGGCCGTGACTCCGCGCCGTTCCTTCTTCGAAATGGTTCTGCCCCAGGTGGACGCGGAGGAAATGTACAACGTGTATTTCCCCCGCGCGAACAGCTCCCTGAGGGTCAACGATCCCGCGATGGACCTGGTCATGAACACTCCGTGGTATCAGTTCGCCAGGGTCAGTGCGGCGCAGGCCAAGAAGGCCGGCATCGACCACGTCATGGTCCCCAATGTCTACGACTTCGACTACATGCGGAAAGAAGCCTATGGCCAGGTCCCACGGTCGGCTTTGGACAAGCAGGTGATCTTCGGTAACGACCACGGCAAGAATTCCTTGCCGAAGACGCTGCTCAAGGAAGCCTTCTCCACGGGTCGGGTCAATCTCATCCCGATGACGGAGGTGCAATCCCTCGAGCGCAAGCCCGACGGAACCTTTCAGCTCCGGACCAAGACCATCGACTTCAATGGAAACCTCGTCGAAAGGCGCACGAGGGAATACGACCGCGTGGTTCTTGCGGCAGGTTCCGTCGGTACGACCAGGCTGCTCTTGTCGGCCCAGGCCGAGGGGGCTATCACGGGTATGTCGGAGTCTCTGGGCCGGGGATGGGGGCCCAACGGCAATACGATGCACGCTCGCAGGCTCAGGACCTGGTCTGGAGCACGCCAGTCCACGATTCCGGTCATGGGGCTGTCGAACTGGGACGATTCCGTGGATTCGGTCTTCGCGGAAATTGCACCGTTCCCGGCGGGGATCGACCTCAGAACCGGTGTGTACCTCGCGATCACCAATAACCCGAACACGGGCACCTTCACTTGGAACCGCGGAAGCCGAAAGATGGAACTTGATTGGGGCCAGGAACACTCCGAACCGTCCGTGCGGGCGGCCCGCAAATTGTTCAATCGCATCAACAACGCCAACCCGGGTACCGGGCCTCGCGGGGATCTCTTCGAACAGAACAAGACATACTCCGACTACTTCACGTATCACCCTCTGGGCGGGGCGGTTCTGGGGGAGGTCACCGACCTGCAGGGTGAGGTCAAGGGTGTCCCGGGGTTGTTCGTCATGGACAGCTCCCTCATCCCGGCCAAGATCGGCGTCAATCCGTTCGTGACCATCACGGCTCTGGCGGAACGCAATATGGATCGGTTGCTCGCGGCGCAGCGGTTCTAGCAGGGGCGGACACCATGAAAGAACATCACTACGCCCGCCTCGGGCGTCGGAGCCTCATGAAGTCGGCTGCGTGGTCGCTGCCGGTCGTGGCGGTATCCAGCACTGTTCCCGCTATGGCAAGCAGCGTCCCCACGGACTTGGCCATCGATGTCGTCGACCCGCCGTATGACATGGAGACCTGGGAGCCGAAGCGGGAGACCCCGGTCTATAGGAAATCGACAGGAGAGCGCATCGCGAACACGGGCTCCTTGCCTCCAAGTCTCCGCATCACGAATGTCGGGCGTGTGATCGCGATGAATCCCAGCGGCACGGTGGAGATCACCATGCGCGATTACATCTCGGACTATGAACCATGGCGTGCCAACCGGCTCAAGGCGACAACAACCCTTCCGGGGGTGGTTTGGGCCGAGGACACAACAGGGTCGGGGAAGTCATCGGGTGCCAGATTCAGGTACAAGGTCTCCGGTCAACTCACACCTGGGCAGACTATCGAGATCCCTCTGCGATACTTCGTCGACCCGCCATTCGTGCATGTTGCCTTCAACGTGCTGGTGGCGGGGTGGGTGGAGGACGAGCGAGATGGGGACTACGACGACAACAGTCTCAGGATCGGGCACGTACCGTACACGAGTGTCTTCTGACACCTAGTGGCACTGGCTGCCACGGTATCCTTGATGGTCCGGGGCCGATCGATAAAATCGGGCCCGGACCGAATTCTCTGAAGAGTGTCTTTGGCCACTTCGGAGATCCGGGCTTGCGCGGTCCCAAGAGCCTCTGGCAAGATAGAGGACGTTGTTCAAGCGCTTGTTGGCGTTGACTTGCCCAAAAATCGGTCCTCGATTTCGGCTCGTCCGCTCAAGCCCAAAATGACCCGGTCCGAAAACTCTGGAAATGTCTGCGCAACCACTTCGCGACACGCCCGAGTTCGGGGGTCGGTGCTTCAACGAATTGAGGAACCCGGGAATGCCGGATTCAGTTCGTGTGAGGCGGCGCCAGGAATCCGCATGGAATCTGGACGGTGTCCATCGTCCGGAATACGAGCGGTTACTGCCAGAAGACGCCATACAGAGGGGCCCTTGGGGTCCCTACACAGGGAAGTACTTGAAGAAAGAGAGTCCGACAGATGGCGGGACAGAAAATCCGCATCCGGCTGAAGTCGTATGACCACGAGGTCATCGACTCTTCGGCTCGGAAGATTGTTGAGACGGTGACGCGCGCTGGTGCGACGGTTGTTGGCCCCGTGCCGCTGCCCACCGAGAAGAACGTGTACTGCGTAATCCGCTCGCCGCACAAGTACAAGGACAGCCGCGAGCACTTCGAGATGCGTACGCACAAGCGGCTGATCGACATCGTCGACCCCACGCCCAAGGCTGTTGACTCGCTCATGCGCTTGGACCTGCCGGCAGACGTGAACATCGAAATCAAGCTGTAAAGAGGATCGCATCCCAATGACTACCAAATTCGAGCGCCAGGTGAAGGGCCTGCTGGGCACCAAGCTTGGCATGACCCAGGTCTGGGACGAGAACGGCAAGTTTGTGCCGGTCACCGTCGTCAAGGCCGATTCCAATGTTGTCACCCAGCTGCGCGGTCAGGACACCGATGGTTACAACGCCATTCAGATCGGTTTCGGTGCGATTGACCCCCGCAAGGTAACCAAACCCCTCGTCGGACACTTCGAGAAGGCCGGGACCACTCCGCGCCGCCACCTCGTCGAGGTTCGCACCGCGGACGCCTCCGAGTACTCCCTCGGTCAGGAACTGTCCGTTGAGCTCTTCGAAGCCGGCCAGCGCGTCGACGTCGTGGGCAAGACCAAGGGCAAGGGCTTTGCAGGTGTTATGAAGCGTCACGGCTTCAAGGGCGTCGGTGCTTCGCACGGCCAGCACAAGAACCACCGCAAGCCGGGTTCCATCGGCGGCGCGTCCTATCCCGCCCGCGTATTCAAAGGAATGCGCATGGCTGGACGTATGGGCAACAACCGCCACACCACCCAGAACCTCACGATTCAGGGTGTCGACACCGAGAACAACGTCCTGCTGATCAAGGGTGCCATTCCTGGTCCCAAGGGCGGCGTCGTTCTGGTTCGCACCGCTGTGAAGGGAGCCTAACTCCAATGGCTACTGAAACCGTAAAGGTTGATCTGCCGGCCGATGTCTTCGGCGTCGAGCCCAACGAGGCTCTGATGCATCAGGTCGTCATCGCGCAGTTGGCCGCTGCCCGCCAGGGCACCCACAAGGCGAAGAACCGCGGCGAGGTCTCCGGTTCAGGCCGCAAGCCGTTCAAGCAGAAGGGTACCGGCCGCGCCCGCCAGGGTTCGGTCCGTATGCCGCAGCACACCGGCGGCGGCGTCGTGCACGGGCCTGTGCCGCGCAACTACTCGCAGCGCACGCCCAAGAAGATGAAGGCTGCTGCTCTGCGCAGTGCCCTCTCCGACCGCGCGAACCACGGCCGCATTCATGTGGTCAATTCGCTGGTCGCTGAGATCTCCACCAAGGCAGCCAAGGCCGCTTTGAGGGACTTGACCTCTCGCAAGAACGTGCTGGTTGTTATCGACCGCAAGGAAGATAACGCCGCCCTTTCCGTTCGCAACCTCGAGTTCGCCCACGTCCTGTACGCGGACCAGCTCAACACGTACGACGTGTTGCGCGCCGACGACGTGGTCTTCACGAAGGATGCCTACGACGTGTTTGTGGCAATCGCCAGCAAGGCTGGAAAGAACCAGGAGGACGCCAAGTGAGCGCCACCATCAAGGATCCCCGCGACGTCATCATTGCGCCTGTCGTCTCGGAGAAGAGCTACGGGCTGATCGACGAGGGCAAGTACACCTTCGAGGTCGACACTCGCTCGAACAAGTCGGAAATCAAGGATGCCGTTCAGCGTATCTTCGGCGTCAAGGTTTCCAACGTCAACACCATCAACCGTGCCGGCAAGCGGAAGCGCACGCGCTTCGGCTGGGGAGCCCGCAAGAGCACCAAGCGTGCGATTGTGACCCTGAGCGAAGGCACCATCGATATCTTCGGCGGTCCGCAGGCCTAGCGCCCGCGGAGACCACTTTAACGAGGAACTAAATTATGGCTATCCGTAAATACAAGCCGACAACGCCGGGCCGTCGTGGCTCGAGCGTTGCCGACTTCGCAGAAATCACGCGATCGACTCCCGAGAAGTCGTTGCTGCGCCCGCTGTCCAAGAGCGGCGGACGAAACAACAGCGGTCGCATCACGACCCGTCACAAGGGCGGTGGACACAAGCGGGCTTACCGTTTGATCGATTTCCGCCGTCACGACAAGGACGGTGTCGATGCTCGCGTCGCACACATCGAGTACGATCCCAACCGCACGGCGCGCATCGCGCTGCTGCACTATGTCGATGGCGCCAAGCGTTACATCATCGCGCCGAACCGCCTGAAGCAGGGCGACGTCGTCGAGTCCGGCCCCAACGCGGACATTAAGCCCGGCAACAACTTGCCGCTGCGCAACATCCCTGTTGGTACCGTGATCCACGCCGTTGAGCTCCGCCCCGGTGGCGGCGCCAAGCTGGCTCGTTCAGCCGGTGCTTCGGTCCAGCTGGTCGCGAAGGAAGGCAAGTACGGTCAGCTCCGTCTGCCCTCCGGCGAGATCCGCAACGTCGACGTCCGCTGCCGCGCAACCGTCGGTCAGGTCGGCAATGCCGAGCAGACCAACATCAGCTGGGGCAAGGCCGGCCGTAACCGCTGGAAGGGCATCCGCCCGACCGTTCGCGGCGTCGTCATGAACCCCGTCGATCACCCTCACGGTGGTGGCGAGGGCAAGACGTCCGGTGGTCGTCACCCCGTCAACCCGAACGGCAAGCCCGAGGGACGCACCCGTCGCCCCAATAAGGAAAGCGACAAACTCATTGTGCGTCGTCGTCGTACTGGCAAGAACAAGCGCTAAGGAGCCTGAAACATGCCTCGTAGTTTGAAGAAGGGCCCTTTCGTTGACCAGCACCTCTTCCTGAAGGTTGCCGCTCAGAACGATAAGGGTTCCAAGAACGTCATCAAGACGTGGTCCCGCCGCTCGATGATCGTCCCCGACATGCTCGGGCACACGATCGCCGTGCACGACGGACGCAAGCACGTACCCGTGTTCATCACCGAGTCGATGGTCGGGCACAAGCTCGGCGAATTCGCTCCCACGCGGACTTTCCGCGGCCATGTGAAGGACGACCGCAAGGGTAAGCGTCGCTAAGTCGGTTCCGACCGATTTGGCAGCGTGTAACTCTTCGGCAATAGACGAAAGAGAGATAGGCAATGGAAGCCAAGGCATCTGCGCGCTACGTTCGCGTGACGCCTATGAAGGCCCGGCGCGTCGTCAACCTGATTCGTGGCAAGCAGGCGAATGAGGCACTGGCGATTCTGAAGTTTGCCCCGCAGGGTGCTTCGGAACCGGTATTCAAGATTGTCGAGTCGGCAGTGGCCAACGCCCGCCAGCTCGCTGATCGCGATAGCGTCGCTTTCAAGGAAGAAGAACTCTTCATCAGTGAAGCGTTCGTCGACGAGGGCCCGACCATGAAGCGGTTCCAACCGCGAGCTCAGGGTCGTGCATACCGCATCAACAAGCGAACCAGCCACATCACCGTGGTTCTCGCTACCCCGGATAATGAGGAGGACCGCTAAGTGGGACAGAAAATTAACCCGCACGGATTCCGACTGGGGATCACTACGGACCACAAGTCGCACTGGTTCGCTGACTCCAACAAGGAAGGCCAGCGCTACAAGGACTTCATCCGCGAGGATGTGAAGATCCGTGAGCTCATGTCGAACGGCATGGAACGCGCAGGCATCGCCAACGTCGAGATCGAACGCACCCGTGATCGCGTCCGTGTGGATATCCACACTGCGCGCCCGGGCATTGTGATCGGTCGCCGCGGCGCCGAAGCCGACCGCATTCGCGGAGAGCTCGAAAAGCTCACCGGCAAGCAGATCCAGCTGAACATCCTCGAGGTCTCGAATCCCGAGGTCAACGCTCAGCTGGTGGCGCAGGGAGTTGCCGAGCAGCTCGCTTCTCGTGTGGCTTTCCGCCGCGCGATGAAGAAGGCCATCCAGTCCGCTCAGCGGGCTGGAGCCAAGGGCATCCGCATCCAGTGCGCTGGTCGTCTCGGCGGCGCCGAGATGTCCCGCTCGGAGTTCTACCGAGAGGGCCGCGTGCCCCTGCACACCCTCCGCGCAAACATCGACTACGGCTTCTTTGAAGCCAAGACCACTTTCGGTCGCATCGGTGTCAAGGTGTGGATCTACAAGGGTGATCTGACCGATAAGGAACTTGCTGCTCAGCAGGCCGCGCAGGGCAACCGCCGCGGCAACGATCGTCGCGGAGGCGGCGAGCGCCGTCGTCGCAACACCGCCGGTGGCGCAGGTCGTCGCGGTGGGCGCAACGAGCAGCAGAACAGCGCTTCGGAGGCCCCGGCCAACGAAGCCAAGACTGCAGAAAACGGTGAGGCATAAATGCTGATTCCCCGTCGCGTAAAATACCGCAAGCAGCACCACCCGAAGCGCAGCGGCGTCGCCAAGGGCGGCACCACCGTTTCGTTCGGTGAGTGGGGCGTTCAGGCGCTGGCACCCGCGTATGTGACTAACCGTCAGATCGAGGCTGCTCGTATCGCCATGACCCGCTACATCAAGCGTGGCGGTAAGGTCTGGATCAATATCTTCCCGGACCGTCCGCTGACCAAGAAGCCTGCCGAAACCCGCATGGGTTCCGGTAAGGGTTCGCCGGAGTGGTGGGTTGCCAACGTCAAGCCCGGTCGTGTCGTGTTCGAACTGGCCGGCGTGAGCGATGAAGTCGCCAAAGAGGCCTTGCGCCTGGCAATCCACAAGCTCCCCATGAAGGCACGCATTGTGCGTCGCGAAGGTGGTGAATAGAAATGGCAGTAGGATCCAAGGATCAGTCCATCGAGCAGCTGGCTGAATTGGACAACGGAGCTCTCACCGAGAAGCTGCGTTCGTCCAAGGAGGAGCTGTTCAACCTCCGTTTCCAGAAGGCCACCGGGCAGCTCCAGAATGCGGGCCGCTTCAAGGCTGTCAAGCGCGATATCGCGCGCATCTACACGGTGTTGCGTGAGCGCGAACTGGGCATCCGACCCGAGGCCGAGTCTTCGGACGATGCCTCTGACAAGAAGGCCGACAAGAAGGCTGCAAAGGCAGCGAAGAAGGCCGATACGGCTAGCGCTACCGAAGGTGATGCCAAGTGAGTGAACAGAAGACGGAAGAGCGTAATCTCCGCAAGACCCGTCGCGGCTATGTCGTCTCCGACAAGATGGACAAGACGGTCGTCGTCGAGGTCGAAGACCACGTGACCCACGGTCTGTACGGCAAGGTTATGCGTCGTAGCCACAAAGTGAAGGTGCACGACGAGCAGAACGCCGCCGGCGTTGGTGACCTCGTGCGCATTATGGAGACCCGTCCCATGTCCGCCAACAAGCGTTGGCGGATCGTGGACATCGTCGAGCGCGCCAAGTAAGGCACGCTGGGCGATCCGCTCCCACTGAAACCCCCTCCCGCTCCGCGCGGGAGGGGGTTTCTGCGTTAAATGGCCGGGCCAAGGGTTTCGCCGGTTTTCTTTTGGTCCTCGGGGCGAGTTCATGGAAACGCTTCCGACGGCTGCGGGCGCCTTCACACCGCCTCATCGGGCGTCGTCGGGCTGCCGAGGGGAGACTCGCGCACGCGTTGGTCTCGATGTCCTGCCGCACCGCGCCTCGGGCGTGGGGGGTACCCGATGGAGCACTGTCTACCCCCCCATGAGGGGATGCTTAAATCCCCACCTAACGACGGATACCACCCCCTTAACCAGATAAACGCCACTCGACAGCGAGCTCCGGATGCGCACGACGTCGCCCCCCCGCGAGGTGGCAAGGCCGTGGGGTGTACCCGGCGATGTGACAACCCTGTACGCTCGACAGCCTGCGGCGGCAGCACCGTGTGTATTCGGCGTCGATTCATACACAAAGCGGCCACCTTGGTACTCCGCCTGCGACCCGCGAATCTCGACGCTAGGTGGGCCCCTTCAATCCACATGCCTCGTTCATCGGCCGAAGAGGTGTATCAGACCGTCGAGGATTCCCTCGGACGAGGAATATATATGGTTCGCGGTAGACGGGAGATGACGGCGTCGATGACAGTCGTGACGGCTGTCCAGAATTCGCCGTTGCGCTTGAGCCAATGAGCCGGGATCAAGCGCCCTTCGGGTGTGCGGCCCCATTCGTCCAAGCCAGGTGTGCAATGACAAAGACCGCGAGAAGACAGTAAAATGAGGGTTGCCATATCGGGGGATAAGGGAACAGTTAATAATGAATCGCTTGGCGCGTCGGCGTGATCGGAATGTCCGGAATCTGTTGAGGGCGTTCGTTGCCCTGGTGGTCGCGGTGACAACCATGGCGTGCCTCAGCGGGTGCGGTGTTTTCGCATCGAGTGGGACCACCGAGCACGCGACGGAGCGGGTGATCAAGGACATCGACGAGGCCGAGGTGCGCGTACCGGAAAAGCCGAGCCGCGTCGTCGCACTCTCGGAACCCACCCTGGACGCCGCACTTGCGCTCGGCGTGACCCCCGTGGGCACGGTCTCCGGCCGAGGACAGAACTCCGT
Organism: Rothia uropygialis; assembly: GCF_004137765.1. GTDB lineage: Bacteria > Actinomycetota > Actinomycetes > Actinomycetales > Micrococcaceae > Rothia. Next base: position 404,307 of record NZ_NOIS01000001.1, read on the forward strand.
ACCGGGCTATCTCGCCGACAAAGCCAAGGACATCCCCCTGGTCGGTGGGATCGGAGATCTGGACTACGAGAAGATCTCCAGCCTCAAACCGGACCTGATCATCGTGGACGGCACCAGCGTCAACAACCGGCCGGACGTCCTGGAGATCCTCCGGCAGATCGCCCCCTTGGTCTTCTGCGGTTACGCCGGCGGACCCTGGGAACTGAACTTCGATACCGCCGCCCGGGCGCTGAACCTGAAAAGCAAGGGCGAGGAGATCAAAGCTGCTTTCCGGGACAAGGTCGAGCAGGGGAAGTCCCGGCTCGCAGAGAAGTACGGGAACAAGACCTTCTCGATCGTGCGATGGCAGGGCAGCGGCCCGTCTCTGATCCTCAAGGAGCTTCCGGCGGGACAGGTTCTGGAGGGACTCGGGCTGAATCGGCCTCAATCCCAGGACCGTGAGGGGAGAGGACACTCGGATCCCGTCTCCCTGGAGAACCTCGCGACCATCGACGCGGATTACATGTTCTTCGGAACGCTCGGCGGTGCAAGCCAAGCCAACCCGCACTCCGGCTCGACCGCTGATCGGAACGGTGCGGCTCAGGCCCTCAGGACCGCCGAGAACACCTCGGGGTTCACCGACCTTTCCGCGTACAAGAACCACCACATCATCACCGTCGATGGATCCCGATGGACCTCCACCGGCGGCCCCTTGCTGATGAACGGCATCGTCGACGACGTCCTCGCCGAGCTCCCCTGAACCAAACCTCCGGTCGGAGCCGCCCCGGCGGCGTCGGGCCCTCCCTGTCAATGATCGAAGAAGAACTTCATAACCCATCATGAACATCGGAACCTCTCGCGACTTCACCCTCCCTCGCAGACGCACCAGAACAGCCCTCTCGCTCTTCCTCGCCGTGCTCCTGACCGTGACCGCTTGGCTGTTCCTCCCCGGCGCCTCGGCCGACGACGCGTCGAACAAGCAAACTGTCAGGACCAACGAACAGACCGCCGAAGTCTCCGGCCCCCGGACGGTCGAGGGTGCGGACAAGATCCGCGTCGAAGGCCGGGGCTGGACGAATTCCGTCGCCGGAGGGGCGCGGATCGCCGTGAAATACGACAAGGGAACCGTGTCGGTGGACGGCAAGAGCATCGTCAGCGAATTCGAGGCCGGTCCGGACGGAACCTTCTCCGCCGAGCTGCCCTTCCCCACGACAAGGAATTCGGACAAGCCCTGGCTCCCCGGAACCGACCATACGATCCACTTCCTGAGCGGGAGCCTCAAAGACGGTGACAAGTCCCGCAACGCGGTGCTGAAGGTCACTGTCGCCGGAAAGGCGGACTCGCCCGCACCGGAGCTGCCGTGGGTCTCCGCGACGTCGACGCCGGAGTCAGGGGAGCCGGCAACCATCGAGGTCGCGCCGTTCACCACCGGGGAAGACGCGGCTCTGCACCTGGTCGGCAAGGGGTGGAAGACCGCGGACGGAAAGTCGGGATCCATTGTCTCGATCAAGGTCAACTATCAGTCAGCCTCCGGACGCATCGACCAATACGCCAGGGGCGACCAGGCAATCAGCGATCACTTGGCTTCCCTCGGAAAATCCAAGGACCCGACCTCCTGGGTCCTGCTTGTCCCGAAGGGCACGGTCACCGAGGACCCCGAGCACGGCTTGTACACGATCGACCCGATGGGCTCCTTCGACATCACCGTCAAGGCCCCTGAAGAACTGCGCCGTGCCACGACCGGGCAGTACCTGACCATCACCGCGCAGTCCGGCCGGAACCTGGACGGGGACGTGCAGCGTCGAGCGGTCACCGCGCCGATCCCCGTGAACGGGGAGGCGGCTCAGCCGATACAGGACATCTCGGACGTCCAATGCACCACAACGGCCAGACGTCCGACCGCACGGATAGAAAACAAGAATATCCCCCGTGGCGAGAAGCTCCACCTGGTCGGCGAGGGCTGGTGCAACCCCGGAGGCAAAACCGGGGCCCCGAAGGTCGCGGTGAAACTGGACGACGGCGCCATCTCACACTTGGACGAGAAAGTTCACTCCAACAAGACCATTTGGGCGCTCGTCGACCCCGATCCTGCCACCGGCGCCCTCGATGCATGGATCGATCTTCCGGACGGAACAGCCGCCACGTCCGCGCCCGCGTTCCCGGAAGGCGCCCACAGCTTACGTCTTCTGTCGGGGTCCCTTCGCCCGGGCGACCTCTCGGTGACCTTCGGTGGACGCGGTGCCCTCGACTTCACCCTGGGCGAGTACCGACCCAACGGAACGCCGCCGGCCCTTGGGCTCGACGAGCTCTCGGAGAGCTCACGCCAGGGTGTCCGAGTCAACCGTGAGGGCACACGGATCACGGTTGAGGTCCCCGGAGGGCAACCCGGGCAGTGGGTCCGGGCAACCCCCTACGCTGAGGGTGCGCCGCGCAACCCGTGGGGCAGTGGGTGGGTCCGTCTGGCCTCCGACCGCTCGTTGACTTACTCCCTGCCTGACGATGCCTCGCCGGGGGAGTATCGCCTCGTGGTCCAGAACGGTGAGAACGACGACTTCGGAAAACTCCTGGGGTGGGGCCGCTTGACGGTTCCCGAGAGCGACGGTGACTCACCCGCCGCTGCCGGCCTTGATCACGGCAACCGTACCCACGGTTCGACGCCGCGCCGTCAGCCACGGGCGTTCGCGGCACGGGCTTTGGACGACCATTCCCGTTCGGGGCAGACGAGCGCCTCCACTGCGGCCCCCGTGGACCCGGCGGCCGTGCGGGAGATGACGACTCTGGGGCGGCTCCAGGACCAGATGCCGCGCCACGCCCGCGTTCTCCGAGTTTCAGGTCTGCCCGCGCATTCCTCGCGGATTCCCGCCCAGCGTCCAGCCAAACGCGTTGCGGCCCCGCCCCAGGAATCTCCGAAGGCTTCTCATCACACCGCGCGACCCTTGGCCTCCCCCTCGTCCCGGGGCCAAGTGCGGAATCCACAGGACCAGGAATCTCAGGAGACCAGTGAGGCCGGACAGGAAGCAAAGTTCCGACAAAAAGTCTTCACCTGGAACAACGTGCTGCTCGCGCTCGCCGGGGCACTGCTTCTGGCCGTGATTCTGTACTCGACTCGCAAGCCATCCGAGCCCTCCTCAGAGACTTCAGAGGAATAAGGAAGGAATCGAAACCATCATGATCACCTCGCACTTCCATCGGTCACTCACGGTCCTTTGGGCCGTGGTGGTGGTTCTTCTACTGGGGATCACGGCATCCTCCGCGCTTCCGCCGGGCGGCGCGAAAAGTAGCACGCAGGGAACCTCGTCCTCTGTCTCACCGCGCACACTCAAGGCCGGTGACACCATCCACTTCACCCTGACCGGGTTCCCAAAGAACGAGCAGGTCTACGTCAAGATCGACAACGGCGATGCGTGCCCCGCGGATGCGGCCCAGGGTGCGTGCGTCGTGCACCAGCAGAAATCGGACGGAAACGGGCGTGTGGACGGTTCGTTCGTCCTGCCGAAGGACCTGAAGGATGGCAAGCACACGCTCCGCTTCCTGGCCACGGAGCTCCTTCCGGGCAAGGGAAGCAAGGGTTTCACCAACATCAGCCCGGAATTCACCACGGCTGGGGTCAACCAGAACTCCTCGGGAGGTCACCGTTATAACGTCACGTCAGAGGAAATCCTCTCCAGCGGCACACGGCAAGATGCCGGATCCGGCGATCACGCGGAGAATCGAGGCGGCAACGGCAGCGGATCGCCAGGGGGCGGGCAACAAGCGAATGCCGGCCAGCCCGGGGAACAGGCCGGGGGAGCCGGTGAGAGCGGACAGGGAAACGAAACGATCGAGTATGTGGACGCCGAGGGCCGCCCGATCTCCAAGGAGGAATACGACCGGCTGATGGCCGGCTCCTCGGAGACGGATGAGGCGACCGGCTCGGAGTATCGCGACGGCGCAGAGAACAAGGAAGGGGAGAACGGAAAGAGCGAGGACACCAAGGACAAATCGAAGCGCAAGGCCACGGCGAGTCCTCGTGCCACCTCCAAGGATTCAGGGGGCCACGCCGAGAAGACCTCCGCCGAGACCAAGGGCGACTCCGTGGAATTCCCTTGGGTCGGCACCATCGTCTTCGCCATCATGGCCCTGATTGCCGCGATCGTCTGGTACATGCGACGACGTCGTACCGCCACAGAGGAGTCCTAGGCGGCGATGCGAGGTGATCTCTGCTCTCGCCGCCATGCCGCGGAGGGCGGACCCGTGACGGCGCCGGCCGGGTACCACCGTTCGCTGGGTAGGGTCACGTGGTGCGGACTCTTTGGGCTCTGCACGGTGGCGGTCGTTCTGGCCTCGCTGCGCTTCGGATCCAACGGGCTGACCGGCTCCGACGTCGCTGAGGTCTTCCGCGGTACGGGTTCGGCTACTGCCCGCACCATCGTGATTGAACAGCGGATTCCCCGTACTCTTCTGGGTCTCCTCTGCGGTGCAGCCCTGGGCGTCGCGGGCTCCCTGATGCAGTCACTGACACGCAATCCTCTGGCCGAGCCCGGCCTGATGGGAATCAACTCGGGGGCGTCCGTCGCCGTCGTGCTCTCCGTGGTGTTGTTCGGGCCGCAGAGCATCCACGTCTACATGCTCGCGGCATTGGTGGGGGCGGCCGTGGCCGGCACTGGGGTTTTCGTCTTGGGTCGTGGGGAAACGGGTTCGGTTGTCCGGCTTGCGCTCGCAGGTGTTGCCCTCTCCGCCGCCCTGATGGCGGTCAATCAGGCGTTGGTTCTGTCCAATCGGGACGCGTTCGACGAATTCAGGCTGTGGGTCGCAGGGTCCCTCGAGGGGAGGGACATAACGATCGTGGAGTCGGTCGGCCCCATGATCGCGCTGGGACTGATCCTCGCTGTTGCCGTGGCACCTTCAATCAACGCGTTGGCCCTCGGAGAAGAATCCGGTGTTGCACTCGGTGTTCGCCTCGCCAGGACACAGACGATCACCCTGGTATCCGTGGCCCTGCTGACGGGAGCGGCCACCGCGGCCATGGGACCGGTGGCCTTTGTAGGGCTGGCGGTTCCGTTCGTGGTCCGTCGAGCGCTGGGCAACGACATCCGCTGGGTCAACGGGGGCTCCCTCCTTCTGGGGCCTGCGTGGTTGCTGGCTGCTGACATCCTGGCTCGTATCGTCATCGCCCCGGAAGAAACACAAGTGGGGATCATTGCGACCCTGGCCGGAGGCCCGCTGTTCATGGCCATGATGGCCGGCCGGCAGGTGAGGTCGCTGTGAGTACGGGAACTGATCGTCCGTCGAGGTCCAAGGCGCCGCTTCGGAAGGACTTGTCCGGCCGATCTGTTCTGGCGGTGAGGCGTGGCATCAGTGCGGACATTCCGGTCCGCCGGTTGATCGTGCACCTGATCCTCATGCTGATACTGGGAGCGGTCTCGGCCTGGGCCATGATGCAGGGCGAACGGAACTTAGACCTCTCGGGCGTCTATGAGGCGCTCATGGGTAGGGGAGACCGGCTCGATGTCTACTTCGTGAATCAGGTCCGTCTGCCCCGGGTGGTCACCGCGATCGCGGTCGGCTCCGCACTGGGCCTCTCGGGGGCCGTCTTCCAAGTCCTCTCCGGAAATGCCCTGGGCAGCCCCGACATCATCGGCTTCACCCACGGTGCGGCCACAGGGGCGCTGTTGCAGATACTCGTTCTCGACGCCGATCCACTGGGCGTTGCCTTTGGGGCGATCCTCGGCGGATTCGGTACGGCCCTCGTGGTGTATCTACTGACTCGGCACACCGGGTTGCGGGGATATCGACTCGTTCTGATCGGAATAGGCACCGGTGCCACGTTGGGGGCGATCAACTCGCTCCTGGTCGTTCGGGCTTCGTTGACGCAGGCGCAGACCGCTGCCTCCTGGCTCGCGGGTTCTTTGAACACCATGAATTGGTCCAAGACCCTCCTGATCGCAACCGGCCTGCTGGCTCTGACCCCGCTGCTGATGAAGGCCTCCAGGCCGCTGGCCATGCTGCGGTTCGGCGACCAGATTGCCGCGGGGAGAGGGGTACGGGTCAACACGTGGCGAGTGACCGGCATGTTCGTGGGTGTTCTTCTGGTCAGTCTTGCCACCGCTATTACTGGTCCGCTGGCCTTTGTCGCGCTGTCAGCCCCGCACATCGGGCGCACCCTCGCCCCCTCTCGCGGCGCGGGGCTGATCACCACGGCGCTCGTGGGGTCGGTCATTGTCCTCTGCGCGGACGTGATAGGCCAGTATCTTTTGCCAGTCTCGCTCAATGCGGGCGTGGTGACCGGTGCTTTGGGTGGGCTGTATCTGGTGTATCTGATCATCGTGGAGCGGAGGAGAGCGTGAGCAGCACGAATACCTGGCGGAGCAACTTGTACGCGGAGGGTATCACCGTGGGCTACGGCCAGGATGCGGTGTTGCCGGGCATTGACTTCGAGGTTCCCGACGGCGAGCTGACCGTGATCCTGGGGCCGAATGCCTGCGGCAAATCCACTCTGCTCAAGACGCTGGCGCGGGTGCTGACCCCGTCTGCGGGGAAGATCTTCCTGCACGGGGTCCCCATGGAAAAGAGTCGAACCAAGGACATTGCCAGGGTTATGGCGATGCTGCCGCAATCACCTGAAGCCCCCTCGGGACTGTGCGTGGCCGACGTCGTCGCTCGCGGTCGATACCCGCATCAGTCCCTCCTGAGGGCGTGGACCGATGAGGACGAACGCGCGTGCCTGGAGGCGATGACCGCTGCGGATGTCCTGCCTCTCAGAGAGCGGCCGTTGGAAGCGCTTTCCGGCGGCCAGCGCCAACGGGTGTGGATCGCGATGACATTGGCTCAGGACACGCCTCTGATCTTGCTGGATGAGCCCACCACCTATTTGGACATCACTCATCAGATCGAGGTGCTCAATCTGACGCGGCGGCTCCACCGGTCCGGCCGAACGATCGTCATGGTCCTCCACGACCTCAACCTCGCATTCAGGTACGCGACTCGGGTGGTCATGATGCGGGACGGAAGGATCATCTCTCAAGGAAACCCCCGCGAGATTGTGGATGCCGAGCTGGTTGACCAGGTATTCGGCCTCGATGCCTTTGTGACGAGGGATCCCGTGACCGGCGCGCCCATGGTCGTCCCCGCCGAAAGTACTTTCCAAGGGTAACTAAGGTTACCGTGAATAGAAGAATAGGCTAACTTTAACACGTACCAAGGGTTGCCGTTGTGGCAATAGGGATCGGCCGCGTGAACGTGGCTCGTATCGGTGTCCATTCCGGCGGCTCGTGGACATCAATCGCATCCAGAGAAATATGAGGATCACTATGTTTTCCTACAACAACTTTCGTCCTCGAGGGATCAGGGCATGGGCTGTGGTCACCGCGGCAACGGCGCTGACCTTCGCTGGTACGCTCACGGCGGCCCAGGCCGAGGGGGAGAGTTCCCCAGGAGCTCCGCTTCACGATTCCTCCGCGGCAGCGTGCGAGTTCCGCACCTTCGACGTCCGCGCTGAGCAGACCCAGGGCCTGCCGGGCCAGTATCAGCTCGCCTATTCGAAGAAGAATGACGCTCTTTGGGCCACCGGCACGGTCCTCGGAGGGGCAAGTACCACTGCAACTCTCGCCCGGATCGACCCACAGACCATGAAGATCGAGAAGACCGTCGCCCTGGACACTGTTCCCTATATTCCAAAGGGCGGGAAGGAGGCCGCCGGTGTCCAGCTCAAGGGCCCCTTCGGGATCGACGTGGACGAGGTGAATAACACCGTATGGGTGACCAACACCGTCGCGAACGAGGTCACCGCCTATGACCAGGCTACTTTGAAGGAGGTGTTCTCCACTTCCAAGATCTCGGCCGAAGATCGCGCGAAAATCGAATTTGCCCATCCCCGGGAGGTCCGTATTGCTGACGGAAAGGCCTTCGTGGGTGTGCGTGGCTCCGTGGTGGTCTTCGACACGAAGACGTACGCGTTCCTGCAGAAGATCAACGTGGCCGATGCCGAGGACAAGACCACCGCCGTGATGAACATGTCGGTGGACGAGTCCGAAGGGAAGGCATACTTTCCCGTTCGCATGAGGGATGAGGTCAAGGTCTACGATTTGAAAGACCTGTCGCATCCGGTTCAAGTGATCAAGCTTCACAAGAAGGACCCCGACGCCAATCTCTACGCATCCGATGTTGCCGTCGACCAATCCCTGAACGAAATCTACGTCTCGTCCCAGGGCGAGAAGGGGAAGAACTCCGGCGTAGGCGTATACGACAAGACCACCGGTGAGTTCAAGGCGTGGATCGATCTCGGCGGGAGGGCCTTGTCTCTGGACGCCGATGAGGCCAACGACGTCGTCTATCTCACGGATTTCGATGGCAACTCTCCTGACAAGGGTGTTTATGTGATCGACGGCCGCACTCACACGGTTGCCGCCACCGTCGCCAAGAACTCCATGGGCGCTCCCTTCGGCGTCAATGATGTGGTTGTGACTCCGAAGGGCGTGTTCGCCGTCGACAAGGGTGGGGCGTATAAGAACGCGGAGGTGCCCTTCACCATCGACTACCGCACTGGAGAATTCACCACCTCGTCGACGTCCGTCAAAGGTGTGCAAAACAAAGCCCCTGAGGGTGCACCCGCCGATTGGCAACCCGCCGAACCGACCCCAATCAACGCGGACACTCTCCTCAAACTGACGACGACGCCGACAGGCGCGGTCAAGGGCCAGAATAAGACCGCTTCGGGTGCCGAGACCCAAGTGAAGACCGTCGAGTCCAAGCAGGATCCGGAGGCGAAGGTCACCGGCGCTACTGTGGTCTCCGAGGGTCAGAGCATCAAGGTCTCGGGGACGGGATGGAAGTACCCGAATGGATCGGAAGGTTCCAAGGTGGCCGTCAAGTACGACAAGGGCACGGTCTCCATCAATGGTGACCCCGTAATTGCCACCGTCGAAGCAGATCATCAGGGGAACTGGGAGCTGAGCCTGCCGTATCCGACGACCGGGAATTCCAGTGTCAAGGAAGGCGCGTGGGGCCCTGGAACAACACACACCCTCTCTTTCCTGTCGGGTTCTCTCAAGGACGGTGACGTGAGTCGTGGTGCGAACCTCGAGATCACCGTCGCTCAACAGACGTGGGATGCTCCGGAGGCGTTGCGCATTACCCCGACGACGAAGGATTTCCAGGGATACGGGCCCCTGGTTGGCCCGAGAGTCGGGGACGCTGTGACTGCTCCGGGTGAGCCGGGCAAGCAAGATCCGTCACCAACCCCGAGCCCTTCGGCTCCGGAAAATCCGCAGGCCCCCGGTACTGACAATGGGGGCAAGGGTTCCGACGAACAGGTCCCTGGTGGCGCCAAGGATGACAAGGGCCCTGGCGGGCAGGACCCCGGAACTCGCATCGGGGACAAGGGTTCGGGTGAACATGCTCCCGGAGAATCGGACGGTGGGACCGGAATGGATGGTGGCATGAAGGGCGGCCAGGAAAACACCGCCACGGAAGGCTCCGCTGTTGCCGGTGAAGGCCGGGAGAAGTCTCCGGAAAGCTCAGAGCACCACGGTGAGGCCGGAGACGGTGTGGCCAGCAACGGCACGGGCGGCAACGGAACGAACGGCAACGGCCCGGTCGTAGGAGCCTCGGGCTCTCAGAGCCAGAACGCGGCGAACGGCTCGGATGCGAACTCACAGACTCCGGCCTCGTCGAAGGGCTATGCACAGGCCGGACAGCCCGGACTGGCCCACACCGGTGCCGGGAAGCTCATGTGGCTTGCCGGTGCTGGTGCGGCGGCAACGGCTGCCGGCGTCGCGGTTGTGACCCTTCGTCGCAAGAGGGCGCACTGAACGGTAACGCAATGAGCGCTCATCGAGCAGCGCCTTGACCCTCAAACGGGCCGGGCCGAGGCCGATCCTCGCGATCAGCCTCGGCCCCGACCCGTTTCCACGGTGGGCGTGATGAACGTCAAGTCCATTCCGTCCTCTAGCCCCCGGTGGCCCTACCCTGAGGAAAACCCCTGTGGTAGCCTTGATTACTTGTGTGGGTCCACTCGGCCTGCGCGCAACCACGGATTTTTCGTGCCAGTGCATAATGCCGCTGTCAACGGGTGCATGCGCCCGCCATCGAAGCGGGACCAGATGTTCCTGGCATGGACTGTCCCAGGCGCAACCGCCAACTTCCATTCCTGATGAAATGGCAGACCGGTGCGTCAATCATCCCGAACACAGTGTTCCGCAAGGCCCACGTCGCGTCAGTCAGAGATCTTCTGACGGCGTCGTGAGAACCGGCGAGACGACAGGAGTATTCAGTGATTCAGCAAGAGTCACGGCTCAAGGTCGCCGATAACACGGGAGCCAAGGAAATCCTTGCTATCCGTATTCTCGGTGGATCTGGCCGTCGCTACGCAGGTATTGGCGACATCATCGTCGCCACCGTCAAGGACGCAATTCCTGGCGGTAACGTCAAGAAGGGTGACGTCGTCAAAGCCGTCATCGTTCGTACCAAGAAGGAGACCCGTCGTGCAGACGGCTCCTACATCAAGTTCGACGAGAACTCGGCAGTGATCCTCAAGAACACCGACGGCGAGCCCCGCGGTACCCGTATTTTCGGGCCGGTTGGGCGCGAGCTGCGCGACAAGCGGTTCATGAAGATTATCTCGCTTGCTCCGGAGGTGCTCTAACTCATGGCTAAGATCAAGAGCGGTGACCTGGTACAGGTCATTTCTGGTTCCGAAAAGGGCAAGCAGGGCAAGGTCCTGAAGGTATTCCCGGAGACCAACCGTGTCCTCATCGAGGGCGTCAAGGTTGTAACCAAGCACACCAAGGCCAACCCCAACACCGGTGAAGGTGGCGGCATTCAGAAGGTCGAGGCCCCGATCCACGTGTCCAACGTCGCGATCGTCGATCCCGAGACCAAGAAGCCCAGCCGCGTTGGCTACCGCGAAGAGACCGTAGAGCGTGACGGACGTAACCGCACCGTTCGCGTGCGCGTGTCCAAGAGCTCGGGTAAGGACCTCTAATGACCGAAACCAAGATCACTCCCAGCCTCAAGACCAAGTTCAAGGACGAGGTCGTTCCGGCGCTGCAGGAACAGTTCAACTACGGCAACCCCATGCAGTCGCCGAAGCTCGTCAAGGTCGTCGTCAATATGGGCGTCGGAGAAGCTGCACGCGACTCCAAGCTCATCGATTCGGCCGTGCGCGACCTGACCCTCATCACGGGCCAGAAGCCTCAGGTGACCCGCGCCAAGAAGTCGATCGCACAGTTCAAGCTGCGCGAAGGCCAGCCCATCGGCTGCCACACGACTCTTCGCGGAGACCGTATGTGGGAATTCCTTGATCGTCTGATTTCCCTGGCTCTTCCCCGAATCCGCGACTTCCGCGGACTCTCGGATCGCCAGTTCGACGGCAACGGTAACTACACTTTCGGCTTGACCGAGCAGTCCATGTTCCACGAGATCGATCAGGATGCGATCGACCGTGTGCGCGGCATGGACATCACCGTGGTCACCACCGCCAAGACCGACGACGAGGGACGCGCGCTGCTCCGCCAGCTCGGTTTCCCGTTCAAGACCAACTAACTGCTACGTTTCAGGTCCGCTTCCGGTCTTCCGGAGAGCGGAAACCGTAACGAGGAAGGGCAAGTGCCCACATGACCATGACAGATCCTGTCGCAGATATGCTTACGCGTCTGCGCAACGCCAATTCGGCACACCACGATTCCGTGTCCATGCCGTACTCAAAGCTCAAGGCCCGGATCGCTGACATCCTCAAGGCCGAGGGTTACATCAAGGACTGGCACGAGGAAGAGGCAGAGGTCGGCAAGACCCTCGCTCTCGACCTCAAATTCGGTCCGAACCGCGAATCCTCCATTGTTGGAGTTCGTCGTATTTCCAAGCCGGGCCTGCGCGTTTACGCGAAGTCCACCAACCTGCCTCAGGTACTTGGTGGCCTCGGCATCGCCATCCTGTCCACGTCTTCGGGGCTGCTTACCGACAAGCAGGCCTCCAAGAAGGGCGTGGGCGGCGAAGTCCTGGCATACGTCTGGTAGTCGGTCACAAGAGAAAGGAAGAGAAGAATGTCACGTATTGGACGTCTCCCCATCTCGGTGCCGGCTGGTGTTGAGGTAAAGATCGACGGCTCCCTCGTGAGCGTCAAGGGTCCCAAGGGAGAACTCTCCCAAGAGATCGCTTCGCCGATCACCGTCTCCCTCGATGGAGATACCCTCACAGTCAACCGTCCCGACGACGAACGCGAGTCTCGTTCGCTGCACGGCCTGAGCCGTACGCTGATCAATAACATGATCATCGGCGTCTCCGAGGGTTACAGCAAGAAGCTCGAGATCGTCGGCACCGGTTACCGCGTGCTGGCCAAAGGCTCCGACCTGGAATTCGCGCTGGGCTACAGCCACCCCGTTTCGGTGAAGGCTCCGGAAGGAATCACTTTCACCGTGGAGGGCAACAACAAGCTCACCGTTTCCGGTATTCACAAGCAGCAGGTCGGCCAGGTGGCCTCCAACATTCGAAGCCTCCGCGCGCCCGACCCCTACAAGGGCAAGGGTGTTCGCTACGAGGGCGAGCAGATCCGCCGCAAGGTCGGAAAGGCTGGTAAATAAACATGGCTAATAAGACGAAGTTCGCTGCTCGCAAGCGTCGCCACACGCGCGTTCGCAAGCACGTCTCCGGTACCGCCGCGCGTCCCCGTCTCTCGGTATTCCGTTCGACCAAGCACATGTTCGTGCAGGTCATTGACGATACTCAGGGCAACACGTTGGCCTCGGCATCCACCCTGGAAGCCGAGTTGCGTTCCGCAACCGATATGGACAAGACCGCCAAGGCCAAGCGCGTTGGCGAGCTGGTCGCCGAGCGTGCCAAGGCCGCCGGCGTCGAGTCCGTCGTATTCGATCGTGGCGGCAATAAGTACCACGGCCGTGTGGCCGCTGTTGCTGAAGGCGCCCGGGAAGGTGGGCTGGCACTGTGAGCGAGCAGACCGCAAACGAAAAGGAAAATCAGGTGGCAGAGAACAACGCTGCAACTGAGAACTCCGAGAAAGACAACTCCTCGAAGCGCGACGACCGTCGCGGCGGCAACCGCGGTGAGCGCGGCGGCCGTGGTCGCAATGACCGCAACGATCGTGGTGGCCGCGGTGGACGCGGTGGCCGCGATGAGGAGAAGGACAAGTACATCGAGCGCGTTGTCACCATCAACCGTGTCTCGAAGGTCGTCAAGGGCGGCCGTCGCTTCAGCTTCACCGCACTCGTCGTCGTAGGCGACGGGCAAGGTTTGGTCGGCGTCGGCTACGGCAAGGCCAAGGAAGTTCCCTCGGCCATTGCCAAGGGCGTTGAAGAAGCCAAGAAGAACTTCTTCCGCGTTCCCCGCGTCGAGGACCGCACCATCCCGCACCGTGTGCAGGGTGAAGCGGCCGCTGGCGTTGTCATGCTCCGCCCCGCTACGGCCGGTACCGGTGTTATCGCCGGTGGCCCGGTGCGTGCGGTACTCGAGTGCGCTGGCATCCACGACGTGCTGTCCAAGTCCCTCGGTTCCACGAACCAGATCAACATCGTGCACGGGACCATTGAGGCCCTGCGTCAGCTGGAAGAGCCCGTTGCCGTTGCAGCCCGCCGTGGTCTGCCGAACGACGAGGTCATCCCCAGCTACCTCATGCGCGATGAGAAGGCAGGTGCGTAATGTCCGGTAAGCGTATTCAGCCCAGCGATTCCAAGCTGGAGATCACGCAAATGAAGTCCTACGTTGGCCAGAAGCAGAATATGCGCGACACTCTGCGCTCACTGGGACTCAAGCGTCCGGGCAACAAAGTTGTCCGCACCGCCGATCCGGTGACCTGCGGTATGGTCAACACCGTCGCTCACCTCGTGAAGGTTGAGGAGGTCAAGTAAAAATGGCAGATACCAACGAAGAGCGCCAGGCCATCAAGCTCCACGATCTGCGTCCGGCCAAGGGATCCCACAAAGCCAAGGCCCGTGTGGGCCGCGGTGAAGGGTCCAAGGGCAAGACCGCTGGTCGTGGTACCAAAGGCACCAAAGCTCGTTACCAGGTCAAGGCAGGTTTCGAAGGCGGGCAGCTTCCGCTGCACATGCGCCTTCCGAAGCTCCGTGGCTTCAAGAACCCGTTCCGCGTGGAGTACCAGGTCGTGAACCTGGACCGTATCTCGGAGTTGTTCCCCGAGGGTGGCGACATCACCGTCGAGTCCCTCGTGGCCAAGGGTGCGGTTCGCAAGAACCAGCCCGTCAAGGTTCTGGGCCAAGGCGACCTGACCGTCAAGGTCAACGTCACCGTTGACAAGCTCTCCGCATCCGCTGTGGAGAAAATCGAAGCCGCCGGTGGCACCGCCACCGCAACCGGCAAGTAGAACTGCGATCGGGCTGATGCTCGAAGGCATTTCATAGGGATGAGGTCCTTCCCCGGAAGCCCGGGGAGGGGCCTCATCTTGTCTGCGCCCCGGCACGTTGTGGCGGGGTGACGGACGTAATCGGGTTCCCGCGACGCATTGCCGTTAGACTAACGAGGGACCTATTGGCTCGGCAGCTGTCTGCGGACGGCAAACGCCGGGATTCCAACTGAACAAACTTTTACAGGAGGCCAAGTGCTCGGCGCTTTCGGACGGGCGTTCAAAACCCCCGACCTACGACGCAAGCTGCTGTTCACACTCGCGGTCATTGTGATCTACCGCGCCGGTACTTTCGTGCCAGCGCCGGGTGTTGACTACGGGAACGTCCAGCAGTGCATCGCCATGGGAGGTACCACCGGTGGTATCTACGACATGGTCAACCTCTTCAGCGGTGGCGCGCTCCTACAATTGTCGATCTTCGCGTTGGGCGTGATGCCGTACATCACTGCGTCGATCATCGTGCAGCTTCTTCGAGTCGTGATTCCGAGATTCCAGGAATTGCATGAAGAAGGCGGTCAGGGCCAGCAGAAGCTGACTCAGTACACGCGCTACCTGACCATGGGTCTGGCGCTCCTGAACGCCACGACAATCATCTCCTTGGCTCGCTCGGGTGCTCTGCTGGGCAACTGCCCGCTCCCGGTTATCCCGGATGACTCGATCCTCATGATCATCGTCATCATTATCACCCTGACCGCGGGCACAGGCATCATCATGTGGCTGGGCGAGCAGATCACGGAGAAGGGTGTCGGCAACGGCATGTCCTTGCTGATCTTCACGTCGATCGCTGCTTCCTTCCCGTCCGCACTCGGCCAGATCTTCAAGACCCAGGGATGGGGCGTTTTCGCCGCGATCCTCGGCATCGGTCTCGTCGTGATCATCGCGGTGGTGTTCGTCGAACAATCCCAGCGCAGGATTCCAGTGCAATACGCCAAGAGGATGGTCGGCCGGCGCACGATCGGCGGCACGACCACGTATATCCCGCTCAAGGTCAACATGGCCGGCGTGATACCGGTGATCTTCGCGTCGTCGCTGCTGATGTTGCCCGGGCTGATCGGGCAGTTCTCGACCCCCAAGGACGGAACGCCTCCTCCCGAGTGGGTCAATTGGATCAACGGCAACCTGGTCAAGGGCGATCACCCGCTCTACATGATCTTGTACTTCCTGTTGATCGTTGGTTTTGCCTACTTCTATGTTTCGATCACGTTTAACCCGCAAGAGGTGTCGGACAACATGAAGAAGTACGGCGGATTCATCCCCGGGATTCGTGCCGGGCGTCCGACCGAGCGGTATTTGGGATACGTCCTGAACCGCATCACCCTCCCGGGCTCGCTGTATTTGGGCATCGTGGCGCTGATACCTCTGATTGCACTCGTGATGTTCAATGCGAACCAAAATTTCCCGTTCGGTGGCACATCGCTGCTGATCGTGGTCGGCGTCGGCTTGGACACCATCAAGCAGATCGACGCTCAGTTACAACAACGACACTATGAAGGACTTCTGCGATGAACCGTTTGCTCATCATCGGGCCTCCCGGCGCCGGAAAAGGAACACAGGCCGCCAAGATCTCCGAGGAATTGTCGATCCCGGCCATTTCCACGGGCGATATCTTCAGGGCCAACATCAAGGAAGAAACTGAATTGGGTCGCGAGGCCAAACAGTATATGGACGCCGGTAACCTGGTCCCCGATTCGGTCACCAACCGCATGGTTCGGGACCGCTTGGCTCAGGACGACGCGAGTCGCGGCTTCCTGCTGGATGGTTATCCCCGCAACACGGCGCAGGTCGAGGAACTCGATTCGATCCTCAATGAGCTGGGTCAGAAGATTGACGGCGTTTTGCTGCTGACCGCGGACAACGAGGAGCTCGTTCAGCGTCTCCTCGGACGCGCCAAGGATCAGGGTCGCAGCGACGACACGGAAGAAGTGATCCGTCACCGTCTGGAGGTCTACGCCCAGGAAACCGAGCCGATCGTCGGTTTGTACGAGGCACGAGGCATCGTGACTCGCGTGGATGGCCTCGGAAGCATCGACGAGGTCAGTCAGCGTCTGCTGGCTGCCATTCGATAGTTCGATTTCCAGTCTCTCAGGAGACCCAACGACGGGCCCCCGGCGCATCCTGCTCGGGGGCCCGTCGTTCTACCCGGCGATTGGTCCGGATGAACCAACCAAACAAAACCTGATGAGGAAGTGCCCGGATGTTCGGCCGACGCAAAATCGAGTACAAGACCAACGAGCAGCTCCGTGTCATGGCGCGTGCCGGCGTCGTGACCTCACGAGCGCTCGACGCCGCCGTCACGGCGACCGCCCCCGGCGTGACAACGGCACAATTGGACCAAACTTTCCGCGAAGTTCTTGCGGAAAACCACGCGACGTCGAACTTCCTCGGTTACTACGGCTTTCCGGCAACTATCTGCGCTTCTCCCAATGACATCGTCGTCCATGGCATTCCCAACGATGAACCGTTGCGCGACGGGGACATCATCTCGATCGATGGTGGCGCAATCGTCGACGGATGGCACGGGGACTCTGCGCGCACCGTATTGGTCGGAAACGCGAGCACGCAGGACCAAGAGTTGTCAGAAATGACCCGAGCTGCGATGTGGCACGGTATCGCCGCCGCGGCTACAGCTGGGCGAGTGGCGGAGATCGGTGCAGCTATCGAGGATTTTGTCCGCAAGGAATCGGGCGGGACCTACGGGATCGTCGAGGATTACGTGGGCCACGGTATTGGAACCGAGATGCACATGGCCCCCGACGTTCCGAATTACCGCACTCGTGACTCAGGTCCCAGGCTCAAGGCGGGTATGGCCCTGGCGATCGAACCGATGCTTGTGACAGGATCGACGGAGACCGTGATCTTGGACGACGACTGGACGGTCAAGACCATCGATGGCTCCCATGCGAGCCAATGGGAACATTCGGTGGCATTTCATCGGGACGGCATCTGGGTCCTGACCGCTGAAGACGGCGGTGCCGAAGAACTGGCCGCCCTGGGGGTCTCAGTGGCCCCGATTCCCGACTAAGCACCACACACGCCGCACACAGGAAAAGGGGCACTACCGTGTCATCCGAGACTTCGACCCCCGTGGAGATCACCTCCCGGCTCGAACCCGGCAAAATCTTGCTCAAGGCTCCTCGACGGGCCAAACCGCCGCGTCACATCGCTGATATGGATCTCGCGGGACGCAAAGAATTTCTCAAGGAACTCGGCCATCAGCCGTTCCGAGCCTCACAGCTGTCCAAGCACTATTTCGAGCGTTTGGTCACAGATCCCCAGGAGATGACGGACCTTCCGGCAGCGTCCCGTGAGCAGATGGTCGCCGATGCGATGCCTAAGCTGCTGACCACAGTGAACACCCTGGAGGCCGACGGCGGAGACACCCTGAAACTGGTGCACCGTCTCTTCGACGGCGCACTGGTGGAGTCCGTGATCATGCGGTATTCCAACCGCGTGACCATGTGCATCTCCTCGCAGGCCGGTTGCGGCATGAACTGTCCCTTCTGCGCGACGGGTCAGGCCGGCCTGACTCGAAACCTTTCCACGGCGGAAATCGTGGAACAGGTGGTAGCGGGGGCGCGCATGGTCAAGACGATGAAGGGGCTTGAAAGCGCCGCGGACGGTCCAGAAGAGACCAAGCCCTTGCGTATCTCGAACATCGTCTTCATGGGAATGGGCGAAGCCCTCGCGAATTACAAGTCTTCGCTGGGCGCCGTGCATCGGCTGATCGATCCCTCGCCCGAAGGCCTGGGAATCTCCGCTCGAGGGATCACGATGTCGACGGTTGGCTTGGTTCCTGGGATGTACAAGTTCACCCAAGAGAACCTGCCGGTTACTTTGGCCCTGTCCCTGCACGCCCCGGACGACGAGCTCAGAGACGAGCTTATCCCGATCAACAACCGGTGGAAGGTCGACGAGACCCTTGACGCTGCGTACGACTATTACCGTCAGACCGGACGTCGGGTTTCGATTGAGTACGCGCTCATCCGGGACATCAACGATCAGGGCTGGCGCGCGGACCTGCTGGGCAAGAAATTGGCCCAGAGGGGCCGGGGCTGGGTCCACGTCAATCCCATTCCGCTTAACCCGACACCGGGTTCCAAATGGACGGCCTCTCGTCCCGGCGTCGAGCAAAACTTCGTCGAGCGTCTTCGGGCGCATGGTATCCCGACCACGGTTCGGGACACTCGCGGATCAGATATCGACGGGGCATGCGGCCAGTTGGCGGCAGCGAGCTAGGGGAGTTCAGGGCACTGACGCCATGGCCTGAACCCTTGAAGTCCCACCTGTGAGCGCGTGTATCCCATACAAACGCACACAATGGACTGGTTCTGCCCCGGAACCGTGGATTTCCGGCCTTCCATCGGCGCGAAAAGGACTGAGCGAGGGAAGTCACAACGGTTCCTGACCAGTTGCTGGGTTAACATACAGCAAAGTATGGCGTACACTTGTCTGTTGGTTGTGTCTGCCGTGCGCGCGCACATTTTTGGTGGTGTGATGGCAGAAAGAATCATTCAATTGCCTCTCGCACAGCGCGTGGGGCACCGACGTTAGCGGAGGATATGGCCAAGAAAGACGGCGTAATCGAGATTGAGGGCTCTGTGGTGGAAGCCCTGCCCAACGCAATGTTCCGCGTTGAGCTGGACAACGGTCACAAGGTTCTTGCACACATCTCCGGAAAGATGCGTCAGCACTACATTCGAATCCTCCCCGAGGATCGGGTAGTCGTTGAACTCTCTCCGTACGATCTCTCACGTGGTCGCATCGTCTACCGCTACAAGTAGATCTCATCTCCGCCTCGTGCGGAGGGTGAAGGGCACCGCCCAGACGGGTGGTGCCTGTCTGCGTGCATGAGATCCGACTGCGTGTCGGGTCTCGTAACAACTACAAGTTGCAACAACGCAAAGGAATGCGATGAAGGTTCAGCCGAGCGTGAAGCCCATCTGCGATAGCTGCAAAGTGATCCGCCGTCACGGCGTGGTCATGGTTATCTGCAGTAACCCGCGCCATAAGCAGCGTCAGGGCTAATAGCCTTCTGATGCAGCCGGTTACCGCCGGCATCTAATACAAGGCACCGCTCCCCATCAGTGGGATACCTCCGGATACAGAGGCCGGAGACCGAGGAAACTCGGGCAGTGATGCTGTAAACCTCTGGATCAACTACAAGGAGAACCGCCACTATGGCTCGTCTCGCAGGAGTAGATCTTCCCCGCGAAAAGCGCGTGGAAATTGCTCTCACGTACATCTACGGCGTGGGTAAGACCCGTGCCCTCGAGGCCCTGACCGCCACCGGCATCAGCCCGGACATCCGCGTCAAGGACCTCTCCGACGCCCAGCTCGTTCAGCTGCGTGACTACATCGAAGGCAACTTGAAGGTTGAGGGCGACCTCCGCCGCGAGGTGGCAGCCGACATCCGCCGCAAGGTTGAGATCGGCAGCTACCAGGGACTCCGCCACCGCCGCGGCCTTCCCGTACACGGCCAGCGCACCAAGACCAATGCGCGTACCCGCAAGGGTCCGAAGCGCACGGTCGCCGGTAAGAAGAAGTAATCACCCTTTCGCGTAGGAGAAGTTTTTAATGCCCCCAAAGACTCGTGCTGCGGCCGCTCGTAAGCCCCGCCGCAAGGATAAAAAGAATATTGCCGCCGGTCAGGCGCACATCAAGTCCACATTCAACAACACCATCGTTTCGATCACCGATCCCTCGGGCGCCGTGATTTCCTGGTCTTCCGCCGGTGAAATGGGCTTCAAGGGTTCGCGCAAGTCGACGCCGTACGCCGCGCAGATGGCTGCTGAGTCCGCCGCAAAGCGCGCCCAGGAGCACGGTGTTCGCAAGGTTGACGTGTTCGTCAAGGGTCCGGGTTCGGGCCGCGAAACCGCTATCCGCTCGCTCCAGGCCACCGGCCTTGAGGTAGGTTCCATCTCTGATGTGACCCCGAGCGCGCACAACGGTTGCCGTCCCCCGAAGCGCCGCCGCGTCTGATCCAGACGTTGCCGTCCGCCAGGCTGGTGTATCCCTTGTTCGGGAACCGCAAGCCTGGGATCTCATGGCTCCGGCCACGAGACATCCGGGTGCCGCAACCGCGGCCCCTTATCCCTTGTTTTCCCCAACCTGTGTTGCGTCATATAGCGGATGCTCGCTGAAAGGAAACATCAGTGCTCATTGCACAGCGCCCTACCCTGAGTGAAGAAGTCGTCGAGGATAACCGCTCGCGCTTCACGATCTCGCCCCTCGAACCCGGATTCGGCTACACGCTGGGTAATTCCTTGCGTCGCACGCTTCTGTCCTCCATTCCCGGTGCCGCCGTGACCAGTATCCGTATTGACGGTGTGCTGCACGAGTTCTCCACCGTGGACGGCGTAAAAGAAGATGTCACCGAGATCATCCTGAACATCAAGAAGCTTTCGGTTTCGTCCGAGAACGACGAACCCGTCGTGGCATACCTGCGCAAGCAGGGCCCTGGCGAACTGACCGCTGCCGATATCGAGGTTCCGGCCGGTGTGGAGATCCACAACCCGGAGCTCCGCATCGCAACCCTCAACGCCAAGGGAAGTTTCAACGCCGAACTGACGATCGAGCGTGGCCGCGGCTACGTTTCGGCCTCGCAGAACAAGGCGGGCGCCGGAGAGTCCGAGATTGGCCGCATCCCGGTCGACTCGATCTACTCCCCGGTCCTCAAAGTCACTTTCCGCGTTGCGGCGACTCGTGTCGAGCAGCGTACCGACTTCGACAGCCTTGTGCTCGATATCGAGACCAAGGAAGCCATCGCTCCGCGCGACGCGGTTGCCTCCGCGGGCAGCACCTTGGTCGAGCTCTTCGGGCTCGCTCGGGAACTGAACACCGAGGCAGAGGGCATCGAGGTAGGACCTTCTCCGGCCGACGAGTCCATGGCCGCCGATATGGCCCTGCCGATCGAGGACCTTGACATGTCCGTGCGTTCGTACAACTGCCTCAAGCGTGAGGGCATCCATACTGTGGGTGAACTCGTGACGCGCTCCGAGGCGGATCTGATGGACATTCGGAACTTCGGTGCCAAGTCCATCGACGAGGTCAAGGACAAGCTGGCTGAGTTGGGGATGTCCCTCAAGGACTCGCCCGCAGGCTTCGATTTGGCAGCTCGCGCGGCCGAGGACGAAGAGGCCGACGAGGAAGAGTCCTTCTAGTCCCTCGGACGGCAACGAGCCGACCACAGTTCACACCAATCTTTGGTCCTCGCGATGTGAGTTCGCGGGAACCATGACCAATGGAGAGAAACTCATATGCCTACTCCCACAAAGGGGCCGCGCCTCGGCGGTAGCCCCTCACACCAGCGCCTCATTTTGGCCAACATGTCCCAGCAGCTCTTCGAGCACAAGCGCATTACGACCACCGTGACCAAGGCCAAGCGCCTTCGCCCAGTGGCAGAGCGTTTGATCACTTTCGCCAAGCGCGGGGATCTCGCGGCCCGCCGTCGGGTGATGCGTTCGTTGACGGACAAGTCCGTCGTCCACGAGCTGTTCACCACGATCGCTCCGGCCATGGCCGAGCGCCCCGGTGGATACACCCGCATCACCAAGATCGGATCGCGTTCAGGGGACAATGCGCCCATGGCCGTGATCGAGCTCGTGATGGAGCCCGTCGCGTCGAAGGCCGTTGTTGACGAAGCAACCCAGGCAGCCAACGCTGCCGCTTCCGCCAACCAGTCGGACTCCGCAGCGCCGACCGAGGCGCCGGCCGCTGAGCCCGCAGCCGAGGAAGCCGCAGCTCCCGAGGCACCGGCTTCGGATCTGCCCGCAGGCTCGCACGCTCCGCTCGAGTCCGGCGAAGCCCCCGAGGGCTTCGAGGTCAAGGGCAACCGCGACTCCATGAAGTACCATGTTCCCGGTTCGCGCTGGTACTCCAGCACGCGTGCCGAGATCTGGTTCGACACCGCAGAATCCGCTATCGCGGCCGGCTACGCGCCGGCTGGTGGCGCTGCCGCTCAGAAGGTTTCCGAGTAAGGATCCCTTCTGCGCGCTGCGTTGCGCGATGATTGAGGCCCCGTCCACCGTTGCGGTGGGCGGGGCTTTGTTCTTGGTATCCCTGCAATTGTCCGGAGAAGCGGAGGACACGTCATGACTCAGAAGGACACCGTCGTATCGTCGAATGAACCCGATTCGGCAGGCCCGGCGACTTGCCCGACTCCCGGAGCGGTCAGAGGAGAAAGCGTGGTCGGGGATCTGGGTATGGTCGTGGTTGCGGACAACAACAGTGTGCGGGTTCGTGTGGACCTTTGCTATGACGGTGCCCCGTTTTCCGGTTGGGCCAAGCAGCCCGGCCTCGTGACCATAGAGGGGTGCCTCGAAGAGGCAGCACGCCTCGTTCTTCGCCGGGACGTTCGCTATACGGTGGCCGGTCGCACCGACGCTGGAGTGCACGCCGATCACCAGGTGGTCCATTTCGATCTTCCGTCGGATGTCTGGAACCGCTTGAGAGGGCGCGTACGTAAGGGGAGCGACGCCGCGCCGGATACTCCCGCCGAATCGTTTGTTCGGAAAATGAACGGTGCCCTGGCGCGGGTCCTGTCCTCGGTTGCGCCGCCTTTGAGGCCCGGTTCCCGGGGTGCCGCCATGGGCTCGATCGTGATTAGATCAGCCACAATAGTTCCGGCAGGTTTTGACGCTCGCTTCTCGGCAATGTCTCGTTCCTATGTCTACAGGATTGCGGACGGGCTCGAGCGCCAGGGACCACTGAATCGGACGACGTCGTACTGGACCAGATTTGCTTTGGATGTCGAGACGTTGAACAGGGCGGGCGAACGTCTGCTGGGACTGCACGACTTCTTGTCGTTTTGCAAACCTCGTCCTGGTGCGACCACGATCCGTGACCTGAAGTCGGTTCGATTCGAGCGCACGGTGGGCGGCCTCATCGAAGCTCGTATCCGGGCAGATGCTTTTTGCCACAACATGGTCCGGTCCATCATCGGTTCGTGTGTTTCGGTCGCGGAGGGCAGGAGAGACCTTGCATGGTTGGATTCCAGGATTGCCGTGCCGGTTCGCGACTCCAGCGTTCGCCTTGCTCCTCCCGAGGGTCTGGTTCTGGAATCGATCACGTATCCTTCGTCACCCGCCGACTGGGTGACGCGTGCGGAGCAGACCCGGGCGAGGAGGGCGGCGGATCACTGAGTGGGCCGGTCGGCGGAGGCCGATGTGGGGGATATCGCGGTGGACTTTCTGCCACCTGTGGATTAAGCCAGGATACTCCGGTATAGTTACTAGCTGTTGTGCGTGTCCCACCTCGGTTCATGCGCCCGGTTCATTCGCCCAGTTGCAGGGCACAAGGATGATCTAGGCGGCGAGACTTCGGGACGGAACGGATGTTGTCTGGCCCTCACCCAGACCCCTTCGAGCGCACCTGATCTGGCGTGACACCCAACTAGCGCCAATGAAGTAATTCCGACACGAAGGCAAATTAACGTGCGTACGTACACTCCGAAGCCCGGCGACATCGATCGCCAGTGGCATGTCATCGACGCCACCGACGTTGTCCTGGGTCGCCTTGCCAGCCAGTCCGCAACACTGCTGCGCGGCAAGCACAAGCCGACCTTTGCTCCTAACGTGGACACCGGTGACTTCGTCATCATCATCAACGCTGAGAAGGTTGCCCTGACAGGCGCCAAGCTCGAGAAGAAGCGTGCATTCCGCCACACCGGTTACCCGGGTGGCCTGCGGTCCGTTTCCTACACCGAGTTGTTGGCGAAGAACCCGACCAAGGCTGTCGAGAAGGCTGTCAAGGGCATGCTGCCTAAGAACAAGCTCGCGGCCGAACAAATCAAGAAGCTCAAGGTTTATGCGGGTGCCGAGCACCCCCATGCTGCTCAGCAGCCCAAGACCTACGAGTTCGGCCAGATCGCCCAGTAATCGGGCCTACGAAGACAACTACAAGGAGAAATCGTGGCTCAGAATACTGAAGACCAGATTAATACCGAGGGCGAGGAAGTCACCAGCTATACCTCCGAGTCCACCGAGCCCGTCGCCGAAGCCACTGTGACCGAGCGTCCGGCTCTGACCGTTTCCGGGGCCGCAGTTGGCCGCCGCAAGCAGGCTATTGCCCGCGTTCGCGTGATCCCGGGGTCGGGACAGTGGACCGTCAATGGTCGCCCGCTTGAGGTTTACTTCCCGAACAAGCTGCATCAGCAGGAAGTCAACGATCCGTTCAAGCTCCTCGAGCTCGAAGGTGCCTACGACGTCATCGCCCGCGTTCACGGCGGTGGCCCCTCTGGCCAGGCCGGTGCAATGCGTCTCGGCGTTGCTCGTGCGCTGAATGAGATTGATCTCGAGAATAACCGTGCAGCCCTCAAGAAGGCTGGTTTCTTGACTCGCGACGCCCGTGTCATCGAGCGCAAGAAGGCCGGTCTCAAGAAGGCCCGCAAGGCTTCGCAGTTCTCCAAGCGCTAAACCGCTCCGAAACTGCTCGAAAACCCCTCATCGTCCGTTTGGGACGGTGAGGGGTTTTGCGTTTCCGATGGGCCCCGGGTCCGCGCGTGCAGCGCATAAAATAGAGGCTGTCCGCACTGGGGAAAGGAAAGATGTTCAATGACGAACACTCAACGCAAGAAAACCTCCGAGCCGTCCGGAGACCAAGGCGCAAGCCGGAAGGATTCGGGACAAGCATCGGCGGAAAGCCGTCAAGCCGCCGAACAGATCACCATCCGGGGGACCAAGGCACGCGGGGCCGGCAATGAAGCGACGCCTGCCGTGACCGAAGCGCTCAAAAAACAGGAGCGCCGGGTCTCCGTGACGGAGGACTACGCCGCAGAATTGGACGAGATCGCCTCGCTCCAGCACCGGCTGCACCAGGAACATTCGACTTCGGAAGTCTGGAAGATTGGGTACCCCTACGAGGAGAAGCTCAAGCGCAAGGAATATGAGAAGACCAAGCGGGCACTGCAGATCGAGCTTCTCAAGCTACAACTGTGGGTCAAGGAGACAGGTCAGAAGATCCTGCTCATTTTCGAAGGACGTGACGCCGCAGGCAAAGGCGGTTCGATCAAACGGTTCACCGAGCATTTGAATCCGCGGGGGTCCCGGGTTGTGGCCCTGGAGAAACCGACCGAGATCGAACAAACCCAGTGGTACTTTCAGCGTTACATCCAGCACCTTCCTTCGGGCGGAGAAATCGTGATGATGGACCGCTCCTGGTACAACCGTGCCGGCGTCGAGAGGGTCATGGGCTACTGCACGCCGCACCAGTATTACGAATTCATGCGCCAGACTCCGGAGCTCGAGCGGATGCTCGTCAACTCCGGGATCAAGTTGATCAAGTTCTGGTTCTCGGTCACGCGAGCCGAACAGGTCGCGCGGTTCGAGGCGCGACGCACCGACCCGGTACGGCAGTGGAAGCTCTCTCCCACTGATCTGGCTTCTCTCGACAAATGGGACGACTACACCGAGGCGAAGGAAGCGATGTTCTTCTACACGAACACGGGTGATGCTCCCTGGACCATCGTGAAGTCCAACGACAAGAAGAGAGCCCGTTTGGAAGCCATGCGGTACGTCCTGTCCCAGTTCGAGTACCCGAATAAGGATCACAGCGTCGTCGGCCAGCCCGACCCGTTGATTGTGGGGCCAGCTTCAGACATCTTCGAAGCCGAGGAACAGAACAACCGAGAAGGGTTTCCGGTGGTCAAGTCGGAGGATGCCGACTGACATGCGTAGAATGATTTTCGATGTCTAGATTATTTGGAACCGACGGTGTTCGAGCTCGTGCCAACAGTGAACAGATGAGTGCACGTTCCTCTTTGGAATTGGCGCAGGCGGCCGCTGTCGTACTCGGATTCGACCAGGTTCCCGGGGGGGAACGCCCCAAAGCAGTCATAGCGCATGATTCCCGTGTCAGCGGTGAATTCATCGGGGCTGCGATCATGGCCGGGTTGGCTTCTTCGGGAGTGGACGTATACGACGCCGGGATGCTTCCGACGCCGGCCGCGGCGTATCTGGTGGCCGATCTGGACGCGGATTTTGGCGTGATGATTTCTGCCTCGCACAATCCTTTCTACGACAACGGAATCAAGTTCCTTGCCCGTGGTGGAAAGAAGCTACCGGACGCGGTGGAGGACAAGATCGAGGCATTGTTCAAATCGCAGGATTTCCGTTTCCCCGACGGCGGACAGGTAGGCAAGATTTCCCGGTTCTCCGACGCCGAGGACCGATACGTCACCCACCTGCTGTCCACCTTGCCAGGTCGACTGTCCCTGGACGGGCTGAGCATTGTCCTGGATTGCGCCAACGGTGCTGCCTCGGGATGTTCGCCGGACGCTTTCCGCATTGCGGGGGCGAAGGTCCATGTGGTGGCCGCCGAGCCGAACGGTACGAACATCAATGACGGCGTGGGCTCGACCCATCTCGAAGGTCTCCAGGCCAAAGTCAAAGAGCTAGGGGCCGATCTGGGGATCGCCCACGATGGCGACGCCGACCGCTGCCTCGCTGTCGACGAACGCGGTGAGATCGTCGACGGCGACACCATCATGTCGGTTTTGGCGCTTGCACGACGCGACGCCGGAAAGCTCAAAGACAACACCCTGGTCGCTACCGTCATGACCAACCTCGGGATGGAGCAGTACCTCGCGTCCGAAGGCGTGACGATGCTTCGCACCAAGGTAGGGGACCGGTACGTCCTCGAGGCGATGAACCAGTACGGATACAATTTGGGTGGCGAGCAGTCCGGACACGTGATCATGAGCGATTACGCGACGACCGGAGACGGTATCCTGACCGGTCTGCATCTGGCCGCCGAGGTGAGCCGGACTGGTCTGACCCTGTCGACCTTGTCGCACCGGTTCGAGCGTGCTCCGCAAACGATGATCAATGTTCCCAACGTGGACAAGGCAGCCGCCGATTCGAATGACGCCGTGCAGAATGCAGTCGCCTCGGTGGAGAGGGAACTCGGCAAGGCTGGTCGCGTGCTGCTCAGGCCTTCCGGCACCGAACCGCTGGTTCGGGTGATGGTCGAAGGACCCGACCAGGAGTCGGTCGATCACCATGCGAGCCGTTTGGCCGACGTCGTGGCGAAAGAGCTTGCCCTGTAGCTGCTTACGCTCCAATACATCTCCACGAGCAGGAAGGCCCCGCACCGAATGGTGCGGGGCCTTCCTGCTCGTGGAGGAATGAGCCTGACGGTGTCAGTTCTTGTTGGCTTCGGGATCCATGTACGAGGATGCGCCCGTGACGTTCTTGTTGGAGATCAGGGCGTCACGGATCTCGGTGAGCAGTGCGACCTCAGGCTCGGTGTCGTCCCCTTCTTCCAAACCGAGCCTGCGGGCACGGCGAGTGTTCATGGTGTTGATCGGCATGACGATGCAGAAGTAGAGGGCCGCGGCGATGAGCAAGAAGTTGACGACGGCGGTCAGGAACACGCCGACCTTGATCTGGCCGAAGACCAGGAAATCATCGAAGTTGGGGGCGCCGACCAACATTGAGATGGCCGGCATAATGACTGACTCGACGAGAGCGTTGATGACGGTGCTGAACGCACTACCGATGATGACACCGACGGCCAGGTCGATGACATTGCCCTGCATGATAAATTCTTTGAATCCTTTAAGCATGCGGACATACTATCCAAAGAATCACCCATAGGGGGTGAATTTTGCGTAGCTTTGCAATTGTCGCGTTTGGAAACTCTGGGTGAGTTCTAGCACTCATATTCCGTACCTATGGGTACGAAATATATTCAGTTCTTCCGAAGGAGTACTCGTCGCGTCGAATGGTCCGCGTCTTTGGAAAGGATGAGTTTGGCTCGTCCTCGGGTTGGTCTGACGTTGTGCAGCAGGTTTGGCTCGTTGATGCGCCGCCAGATATCCAAAGCCGTGCTCTTGGCTTCCTCGTCCGAGAGATTCGCGTATTTGCGGAAATACGATTCGGGGTCGGTGAACGCAGAACTTCGAAGTTTGAGGAAACGGTCGACGTACCATTGTTCTATATCGCTGGTGCGCGCATCCACGTAAATTGAAAAATCGAAGAAATCGCTCAATGCCAAAGCAGCCTTGTCGTCGGGGCGCAACTGTGCCGGGGCCAGAACGTTCAAGCCCTCGACAATGAGAACGTCCGGGCGAGTAACCACGGTCTCATCGTTTTCGAGGATGTCGTAGGTCAAATGCGAATACTTGGGCGCGGTGACAACGGGCGCGCCCGACTTGATCTCCGAAACGAAACGGAGAATGGCTCGCCGGTCGTAGGATTCGGGGAACCCTTTGCGCTGCATCAAACCTCTGGCTTCGAGCTCCGCATTGGGATATAGAAATCCGTCCGTAGTGACCAGCTGAACGTTGGGTGTGGTGGGCCAACGGCTCATCAGGGCTCGCAACAAACGGGCGGTCGTGGACTTGCCAGCGGCCACGGAACCGGCCACGCCGATGACGAAGGGCGTGCGCTGATGATCCTCGTGAAGGAACTGGTTCGTCTTCTGATTCAGGTCCCCGACCGAATTCGCATACAGGTTGAGCAGCCTGGAGAGGGGGAGGTAGACCTGGCGGACTTCCTCAACGTCGAGGGTCTCGCCGAGTCCACGGAGTCTTTCGATTTCTTCGGATGAGAGTGGCACATCGATTTCGTCCGATAGGCGCGACCAGGTTTCCCGGTCGAGCGACACGAACGGAGAAGTGCGTGATAATGCCGTCGCTTGGCTCATTGAAAAAAGTCTACGGCGGCTTGCTGACTATTCCGAATTCATTTCAGCAGGACCCCTCCGGCGCGAGAGTATCTTCGGCTTGGGCGAACCGGATAGGATACAGCCAAGCCGGACCCGCGGATGTCCTCGTCGGTCGCCGGTTTTGTCGATTTCACTTTCTCGGCCACGTTGTCCCGGATCCTCGTTTGGTCCTGGGTTCCGACCCCGGTTCGCAGAACGTGATCCCCCTGAACCTGGAGTCATCGTGTCCACCACATCTACCGCTTCCAGCGAGAAGAAGAAGGTCGGCGCGCGCGTGCGCGTGCAGAAATTCGGAACTTTCCTCTCCTCCATGATCATGCCGAACATCGGCGCATTCATTGCCTGGGGTCTGCTCACGGCCCTTTTCCTCTGGTCGGAAGACCCACAAGGAGGTCAGGGGCCGTTTGCCAATGAATACATCAATGCCGCACTGGGCCCCATGGTCACCTATCTGCTACCCATCCTCATTGCGTACACGGGCGGCAAGCTGATCCACGACGTCCGCGGCGGCGTCGTCGGCGCCGTGGCGACCATGGGCGTCATCCTGGCTACCTCGAGCCCGGTCTTCATCGGGGACAGCCCCGGCTCCCCGATGTTCCTGGGAGCCATGATCATGGGCCCCTTGTCGGCATGGATCGTCAAGAAATTCGACCAATTCATGGAGGGCCGGATCAAACCCGGGTTCGAGATGTTGGTCAACAACTTCTCCTCGGGCATCATCGGCGCGGGCCTCTCGATCGCTTCGATGTTCTGGTTGGCCCCGATCATGCATCTGCTGATGAATGTTGCGGGAGTAGCAGTTCAGTGGCTCATCGACATGCGTCTGCTGCCTCTCGCATCGATCTTGATCGAGCCAGCCAAGGTCCTGTTCCTGAACAATGCGATCAACCACGGAATCCTGACGCCTCTCGGCACGGATCAGGCGCTGCAGCAGGGCAAATCGATCCTGTTTCTCCTGGAATCGAACCCGGGTCCCGGCCTGGGGGTTCTCCTCGCGTACATCATCTTCGGACGCGGGAGTGCACGTGCCTCGGCCCCCGCAGCCGCTCTGATCCACGCGCTCGGTGGCATTCACGAGATCTACTTCCCTTACGTCCTGATGAAGCCGCAACTGTTGATCGCGACCATCTTCGGCGGAATGTCAGGGGTCTTCGTGGAACTCTTGTTCAACGCGGGCCTGCGCTCACCAGCGGCCCCGGGATCGCTGATCTTCCTCTATGTCAATGCGCCGCCGAACGCGATGTTGGGTGTGACCTTCGGGTGGGTCACCGCAACGATCGTTTCTCTGGTGATCGCCTCGGTGATACTCAAGGCCTCGAAGCAGGGCGATGACGATCTGGCCAAGGCCACATCCGACATGGAACGCATGAAGGGCAAGAAGTCCTCCGTGGCCGGTACTCTCGCGGGAGACCAGGGCAAGAACACGACGATCCGATCGATCGTTTTCGCCTGTGACGCCGGTATGGGCTCGTCCGCAATGGGCGCTTCCGTACTGCGCAACAAGATCAAGGACGCCGGATACGGCAACGACATCACCGTCGTCAACAAGGCGATCAACTCCCTGCAGGATGAGTTCGACCTCCTGGTCAGCCACGAGGATCTGGCGGATCGCGCGGCGGCCCCGACCCCCTCGGCTGCACACGTCACCGTGGACAATTTCATGAGTTCGCCGAGATACGATGAAATCGTCGAGCTGATCCGAGAACAGCGAGAAGGCACTACGAACGAAGAACCGGCCGCGGATCCGGCAGGGTCGACCGCAGCGGGAGCGACGGCATCGGGAGCGACACCGACGCCCACCGACACGCCCAGCCAGGAGGGAAGCGACCAGGAAATCCTGGGGGTTTCCTCGATCGTTCTGGGCGGTACCGCCACGAGTCGAGACACGGCGATCGACGAGGCGGGCAAACTGCTCGTCGATACGGGCAAGGTCGATCCCTCGTACATCGACTCGATGCACGAGCGCGAAGGCTCGGTTTCGACGTTCATGGGTAACGGTCTCGCTATTCCCCACGGCACCAACGAGGCGAAATCGGCGATCCATTCCTCGGCCATGTCCTTTGTGCGTTACGACGGCGGAGTCGACTGGAACGGCAAGCCGGCACGGTTTGTCATCGGCATCGCAGGTGCCGGTGGCGAGCACCTGAATCTGTTGCAGAAAATTGCAAAGATCTTCTCGAACAAAGAATCGGTGGCCCAGCTCGAGGCCGCCCAGACACCTGAGGAGATCCTCGAGATCTTCGGAAAGGTCAACGCATGAAAGCATTGCATTTCGGCGCCGGAAACATCGGGCGCGGATTCGTCGGCGTCCTGCTCCACGAGGCCGGCTACGAATTGGTCTTCGCGGATGTAGCCCAACCACTGATCGATTCGCTCAACGCCCAGCCGGCCTATACCGTTCACGAGGTCGGCAACGAACCCCGCGATGTTGAGGTGACCAATTTTTCCGGAGTCAACTCTGCTGATGACCCGGACGCATTGACCGAGCACATCCGCACCGCGGATATCGTCACGACGGCAGTTGGACCCACGGTCCTCAAGATCATCGCCCCCGCCATCGCCGAAGGTCTCCGGGCGCGTGCCGAATCGGGCGCGGGCAAGGTGGCCGTGATGGCATGTGAGAACGCGATCAACGCGACCGACGGTCTCGCCGAGGCGATTCGAGCGGCCTATCCGCAAGCGGACGACGTCGCCATTTTCGCGAATACCGCGGTCGACCGTATCGTGCCGAACCAAGCACCTGGGCAAGGGCTCGACGTTACCGTGGAGACCTATCACGAATGGGCCGTGAATTCGGGTCCGTTCGATGGACGGACTCCCGACATTCCGGGAGTCACCTGGGTGGAGGATCTGGCCCCGTACATTACGCGCAAGCTCTTCACCGTGAACACGGGGCATGCCGCGACCGCCTACTTTGGCTATGGAGCGGGAATCTCCAAGATCTCTGACGCTCTGGAGGATACCGACGTGCGCGCCAAAGTCGAGTCCGTGTTGGCGGAGACCAAGCTGTTGCTCGTCGAGAAGTTCGGATTCGCCCCCGAGGTGCAACAGTCCTATGTGGAGAAGATCCTGACACGGTTCACGAATCCGCACCTGCCGGACACTGTTGAGAGAGTCGGTCGCGCTCCGCTGCGCAAAATCTCTCGAAACGAGCGCTTCGTCGGACCGGCCGCGGAGCTTGCCGAAAACGGTCATTCCGCTGAGGCACTGGTCTTGGCGATCGGTGCGGCCCTTGCATTCGATGTTCCCGAGGACCCTGAATCCGTTGAACTGCGTCGCCGGTTGGCCGACGCGCACGGTAACCGTTCGGCCACGGATTCGTTGGTTGCCGAACTGACCGGCATCGAATCGTCTCACCCGCTGTTCACGGCGCTGTCCGAGGCTTTCTCGCAGGCGTGACCGGGGGTAGCGAATAGCGCACCGCGGCCCCGTTCCTGCATCAGGACCGGGGCCGCGTTCCACATCACGGTTAGCAAGGGAGAAAGCACGCCTTGGCTTAGGATAAGCTGAGCACATGTGTGGAATCGTTGGATATGTAGGCGAGCTCGGCTCGACCGAACGTCAGTACTATGCGCTCGACGTTGTTCTCGAGGGGCTCCGCCGACTTGAGTACCGCGGATACGACTCAGCCGGTGTGGCCGTCGTGTCAGGAAATCAGGTCGACTACCGCAAGAAGGCGGGCAAAGTCGCCGCCCTGGACGCGGAGCTGGAATCCAATCCGCTCCCTGACGCCATGCTCGGTATCGGGCATACCCGCTGGGCAACCCACGGTGGGCCCACGGATGCGAACGCGCATCCGCATGTCGTCGACCACGGTCGTTTGGCCGTAGTCCACAACGGCATCATCGAAAACTTCTCCGAGCTCCGTTCGGAGCTGGCCGGCAAGGGCTATGACTTCGTGTCGGAAACGGACACCGAGGTCGCCGCCACCCTTCTGGCCGATTACTACAACAATGATGCCGAAGGCGATCTCACGGCGGCTATGCGCATGACTTGCCGTCGGCTCGACGGGGCGTTCACCCTGTTGGCCGTCCACCAGGACCACGAAGACCGGATCGTCGCCGCTCGACGCAATTCTCCGCTGGTCATCGGTTTGGGTAAGAACGAGAATTTCTTGGGGTCGGATGTATCGGGGTTCATCGATTACACCAAGCAGGCCGTGGAAATGGGCAACGACCAGATCGTGACCGTTACCGCTGCCAGCTACGAGATCACCGACTTCGACGGCAAGCCGGCAGAAGGCAAGCCTTTTGAGGTCAAGTGGGATGCGACGCAGGCCGAGAAGGGCGGTTTCTCCTCCTTCATGGCCAAGGAAATTCACGATCAGCCGGCCGCGGTCCGCGACACTCTGCTGGGTCGTTTGGACGAGAAGGGCCGCTTGACCCTTGATGAACTCCATATCGACGAGGCTGTACTTCGGTCCGTGGATAAGATTGTTGTGATCGCTTGCGGAACCGCAGCATACGCCGGTCATGTCGCACGGTACGCGATCGAACATTGGTGCCGTATCCCCACCGAGGTCGAACTCGCTCACGAGTTCCGATATCGCGATCCGATTGTCAACGAGAAGACTCTTGTGGTGGCTCTATCGCAGTCGGGGGAGACGATGGACACGCTCATGGCCATCCGTCACGCACGCGAGCAGGGTGCCAAGGTCATCGCTATCTGCAACACCAACGGATCTTCCATTCCGCGTGAATCGGACGCCTCGCTGTATACCCACGCGGGCCCGGAGATCGCGGTCGCTTCGACCAAGGCTTTCCTCGCGCAGATCACCGCGGCTTATCTCTTGGGTCTGTACCTCGCCCAATTGCGCGGCAACATGTACTCGGATGAGGTCGTGGAGATCCTCGACGAGTTGCAAAAGATGCCTGAGAAAGTCCAACAGGTCATCGACGGCGAACAGCAGGTCCAGGACCTGGGCATCCAGATGAAGGATGCCTCATCCGTCCTCTTCCTGGGACGGCACGTCGGATTCCCCGTCGCGCTCGAAGGCGCTCTTAAACTCAAGGAAATCGCGTACATCCATGCCGAAGGATTCGCCGCGGGCGAGTTGAAGCACGGCCCGATCGCCCTGATCGAGGAGGGACAACCCGTCTTTGTCATCGTTCCCTCTCCTCGGGGCCGAGATTCCCTGCATGCCAAGGTGGTCTCCAATATTCAGGAGATCCGCGCCCGCGGTGCCATCACCATCGTGATCGCCGAAGAGGGCGACGAAGACGTCAAGCAATATGCCAACCACATCATTTATGTGCCCCAGGCACCGAGCCTGATGCAGCCTCTGCTGGCCACTGTGCCGCTGCAGATTTTCGCTAGCTCACTAGCCGGAGCCAAAGGCTACGACGTCGATCAGCCGCGTAACCTCGCAAAGTCGGTGACGGTCGAGTAATGACGTCGCGAAGACGCCCGCTGCACCCGTGTGGCGGGCGTTTCGTCTATCTTCGGGTATCCGGAGGGCGGGAAAAGGAGTTTGGCGTTGATCATGGGAACCGGAGTGGACGTCGTTGATATCGATCGATTCGCCCAGATACTCGGGCGTACTCCTCGATTGCGTGAAAGACTTTTCACGGAAGAAGAACGGGAGCTCCCGGCGCGCTCGCTGGCTGGTCGTTTTGCCGTCCGGGAAGCGGTGGCCAAGGCGCTGCATGCGCCCCCAGGAATGATCTGGAGACATTGCTGGATCGAGAAGAACCGATATGGTGCGCCCCGTCTCGTGGTAACCGGGACCATTCAGGAAACCGCGGAGCGGCTCGGCATCAATCGCTGGCACGTGAGTATCACCCATGATGGCGGAGTGGCCATGGCCAGCGTGATTGCGGAACGCTTGAGCGGGGAAGAACTTTCCGTAGCGCAGCGACTCGAGGAGATCACATGGGGCTGAAAACCTACACAGCGCGTCAAATCAAAGAGACCGAGAAGCCGCACGTGGACGCCGGGGTGCCGCTCATGGAACGCGCGTCCCACGGCCTCGGGGAGACCGCGGCCCGCCTGCTGGCCGAGCGCACCGGGACTGCCTTCGGAAAGCGCGCTCTCTTGCTCATCGGCAAGGGCAATAACGGTGGGGATGCGCTCTTCGCCGGAGCTTTTCTGCGGTCGGAAGGCATGAAAGTCACCGCGCTTCTGACCGAGGGTGATTGTCATGAACAGGGACGCAACGCCTTCGAAGAGGCGGGCGGAGACATCATCGGTCTTTCCAGTATGCCCTCGGCCGACGCCGTCGGAATCGCTCTCGAGAAGCTCCAGCATGCGGACCTGATCGTCGACGGAATCCTGGGAACGGGCGGCCGAGGTGGTCTTCGGGGCCTGGCTCAGGAGGTTGTACAGGGCATCACTGCGGAGCTGACCAGAACCAGAAGGGGAATGGAAACGGGCTCACGGAGGCGCCCCCTGATCATCGCATGCGACGCCCCCTCGGGACTGGACGCCACGACCGGGCAAGTTTTTGGCCCGGTTCTTCCCGCGGATGTCACCATCACTTTCATCGGAGCCAAGACCGGGCTGGTGGCCACACCCTCCCGAAGTCTGGTCGGAAAGATCGTGGTGCTGGATTTGGGGATCAGTGAGGGCCTCCCTGAATCAACGGTTCAGGTCCTCCAGAACAGCGACTTCCCGACGGCTTGGCCCTTGCCACGCGAGGGCGATCAAAAATACTCTCGGGGCGTCCTGGGCACGGTCGTTGGGAGCGATGAATTCCCCGGAGCCGGGCTCATGTGCATCCGGGCGGCGATCAATGCGGGGACCGGCATGGTCCGTTATACCGGCGGCGATTTCCTGGCCGGAACCGTTGCCGTCTCGTGTCCTGAGGCCGTAAGAACCGAATCGGTCGGCGCGCACCGCGTTCAGGCGTGGGCGATTGGCTCGGGGGCAACCGGCTCGGATCGAGAGCACGACATCCGTCATGCCATCGATTCCGGGTTGCCGTTGGTCGCCGACGCCGCCGCAATCGATATCCTCGCGAGGGACGCGGCCGACGGTGTTCGGGCGTCGCCGAATGTTCTCATGACTCCTCACGCGGGGGAGTTGGCCCAGGCTTTGGAGTGGTTCTCGCGCCTGAGGACCCGAGGGTCTTTCGAGCTCGCGGAAGCGGCTGAACAGTCGGGATGGCCCCACGGGGACTTCCCGGAGGAGGGTTTCCCCTCGCGAGATCACATCGAGGCATCGCCACTCGTCTGGGCACGGACCGCGCAGAAGGTTCTCGGGGGAACGATTTTGCTCAAAGGCGCCACCACGGTCGTTGCTGGGCCCAGTACGGCGTGGGTGCATTCGGGCAATAGCAACTGGCTCTCGACGGCCGGCTCGGGGGATACCCTGACGGGAATCCTGGGAGCGGGAATCTCAGCATTGGCCGCACGTGTGGAGAACGGGGGCGCGGATTCCGACGACGTCGATTCTTGGGGGCGCGTGGCCGCCGCGGGACTGCTGGTGCAAAGGGCCATGAGCACGCTGTCCCCGGGGCCAGTGCCGCCGACGATCGCGGCTGCCAGGATTCCTGAGGCTCTGGGCCGGTTGGCCGGTCAGTAGGCCCCGTCTTTGCCCACGACGGCCCGGACTGTTTTGCAGAGGACAATCAGGTCCCCGATGACCGACCAATTCTCGACGTAATACAGGTCCAAACGTGTCGATTCCTCCCAGGACAGATTCGAGCGCCCTGATACTTGCCAGAGACCGGTGATGCCCGGTTTGACCAGGAGCCGTCGATGAACGTCCTCCTCATACCTCTGGACTTCATCGTCCAGCGGTGGGCGGGGGCCGACCAGGGACATATCGCCGATCAGCACGTTCCACAATTGCGGGAGTTCGTCCAACGAATACCGGCGCATGAACCTGCCCACGCGAGTTACGCGGGGGTCATTGACCATCTTGAAGAGGACGCCCTGACCTTGATTCTGCTCCAAGAGCTGCGCCTTGAGCTCCTCAGCGTTGGGGACCATGGACCGAAACTTGAACATCGAGAAGGTCCGACCCCGGTGGCCGACGCGTTTCTGGGAGAAGAAGATAGGGCCGTGGGGCGAATCGATTTTGACCATCACCGCCAAGCACATCAGTAACGGTGCGAGGACCAAAAGCCCCGCAGCGCTCCCGAGGATGTCCAAGACCCTCTTGGTGAAAGCGGCTGGACCACCCATTCGCGGCGCCGACACGTGAATCAGGGGCAGACCGTTGAGGGGTTGAGTGTGAAAGCGTGGTCCCGCAATATCGGTCAGTGCGGGAGCCATCATCAAACCGACGCGTTCCTCCGCGAGCAACCAGCCCAGTTTGCGCATATTTCGGGGCCAAATGAGATGACCGGTGGACATGGCCACAACGTCAATGGCATGTTCTCGCACAACCTCCATGATCTTCACCAGGTTAGGGCTGTGTCCGAGAATCGGGACGTTGCCGTGGGATGCCAATTTCTCGGCATCCGGAAGGCCCGCGAAATAAACGCCTGCTGGAACGTAACCGTAATTCCTTGCCCGCTCCATGGTGCCCACCAAATGAGCCGTGGACTCGGCGTCACCGATGATGAGAGCTCGAATCAACGCACCGCCGTCGCGACGCCGATTGATTATCCAGCGGCGGAACATCAGCCGTTGAGCGAGAAGAAGAACAATGCCTAGGGGAGCAGCAATGAGCACGTACCCGCGAGCCAACTGAACCTTACTCGCATAGGCGAGGATGGCAATTCCCGCGAAAACCCACAACGAGGACGAGATGACTTTCCGGTATTCGTCATTGCCCGCGCCGAGAATGCGCGAATCCCTGGCCCCGCCCAGCCACATCGCGATCCACCAGGTCGTGGCCAGCAGGAACGAGATGATTCCGTATGCGATGGAATCATTGCCTCTGAACGGAAGCAGTTCGGAGCCATCTCGCCCGAATCGCAGAAATTGAGCCGAGGCCACGGCGATCGCTATCGCAGCGGCGTCTGTCAGGGACAACGCCTTAACGGCCTTGTTGTTCCACGACATTCTTTGGACGGTGGTCTTTTTGGGCGCGCTCAAGCCCGGATACGTTGTCATTGCCAGCGGATCCCCCTACCGCAACAAGCCAATAACTGTTAATCCGCCGTGATTGCCAAGGGCGGACGGAATATTACTGCATAGTACGGAAC
This sequence comes from Rothia uropygialis, assembly GCF_004137765.1. Classification (GTDB taxonomy): domain Bacteria; phylum Actinomycetota; class Actinomycetes; order Actinomycetales; family Micrococcaceae; genus Rothia. Next base: position 442,391 of record NZ_NOIS01000001.1, read on the forward strand.
AATACTACCGAATTACGGCGTCAATTGCTTGTCCCTGCAAGTATGTGTTCGATTACTGCCGAGTAGTAACTTGGTAAGACGTTGTCGTCCATCGGCACGCAGACTTCCAGTTCTTCTTGCTCTTCCGAGACGAAGAGGCCAGGATCGTTGCAATCCGCTATGCCTATGGTCGGGATTCCTGCGGACGCTGCGGCGCCGGCCCACCCATGGTCGGCGACAACGAAATCGGGTCGTCCTCCTCCCTCTTGGAGTTGTTCGAGTACCAGCCTCATCGGCTCGGGATAGTGAGTGTGTGCCAGAGAACCGTATTGCTGGAACATCACAACGTCGTTGATCTGACGTAGGTCTCCACCCTTGAAAGGGATGCCCTCGCGGATTTCGATCACGTTCGCTCCGCCGGACCGGGCAGCGGTGGCCATGTGCTGATAGATCGGGAAGAGCCCGGCGGGGTGACCGGTCGCGAACAGGATGGAACCGCCTGTCCCGACCGCTTCCCAGAATCGGCGACGATAGCGGTCCAAAGCGTCTAGGCAGAGCTCGGTTCCGATAGTGTCTTGGCCTTCTACGTGGTCACGATCGGGATTGATGCCGCATCGCCGGACCATGAGATCGAAGATCTGTTCCCAGGTCCAGGTTCGTTTGAGCTCGACGCCGAATTCGAGATGCTCGTTGCCTTCCAAGAATCCCGTGATGTGTGCGAGGTTTATCTCCCGAGCCGTCGCGACCTCGCCGGTGATATGCGTTCTTTCCAAGTGTTCTGCCAAGGCGCTGAGGTCCTGGGTGGGCATTTTTCTCCTTCGTCGAGCGGGTTGTCCGAGATCTACAGGATGGCTGGCGCGGTGGTCGGGCGGACGAGGTCGGAATACAGGTCCCCCGTCCTCCTGGCTGCTTCATCCCACGTCAAAGTGCGAGCATGGCGCAGGCCGGCCGTGGCCAACTGTTCCCGGAGAGCCGGGGAGTGGGCCAAACGAACGATCTGGCGTGCCCACGCACGCGGAGTCCTGCTGCCCACGAGAATCCCGGATTCCCCGCCGTTCAGCGCGACTCGCAGTCCGCTCACGTCGGAAGCGAGAACCGGAGATCCACAAGCCTGGGCTTCCAGGGCCACGAGGCCGAAAGTCTCGGAGGAGGATGGGCAGGCTACCGCATCGCATCGGCGGAAAGCCTCGGCCAGCTCTTCGCGGCCGCTCGCAGGTATGAAAATGGACCGCTCGAGAACGCCCCGGTCCCGAGCAAGTTTCCGAAGGGAAGCTATGTACTCCTCGGATGCGGTGCCGCGGATTTCCAGACGGATGGAGGGCACATCTTTGGTGGCGAGAGCGATGGCCTCGATGAGTATTTCCGGTCCCTTGAGGGGCTGCGGACGGCCGGCGAAGAGAACCGTGAATTCTCGTTTGCTTGGCTCCGAGCGATTTTTGGGAACGTCCGAGGGCCTGAAGACATCGGTGTCCACCCCCGGCGGAATAATGTGAAGAGAATCAGGAGCGGCGTTGTAGAGACTCCGCATCTGATCGGCCTCGTGGCGGGTATTGACGACGACGGCCTCCGCGAGGCCGATGAGACGGCGCTCGGCGGCTGCTCGCGAGGCCGGCTCTTCCGGTTCCCCGTCCCCGGAGTGTGCGTTTTTCACCAGAGCGGTCGTGTGGAGCGTGAGGACGATGGGGGCGCGGGTACCCAAGGCTTCTCGGTAGGCCAAAGCCGCTTCGCCGGACAACCAGTAGTGAGCGTGAACGACGTCAGGTGACAGGGAACGATTCTGGGCGTAACGCGCACAGGCCCTGCCGAAAAGCTGTGTCAATTCCGCGAGCTTTTCTTTGGAAGCCGCGCGCGCCTCCGGAAGATAAATCGTGTGGACCACGTACCCGGGAAGAACCTGCGTGGACGCCGCGGACACTACGAAAGGATCGGAATCGTGATTATTCGGGACCTGCGACGGATCGGTGGCCAGGGTGAAAGCCTCAACGTGAAAACCTTGTGCGACAAGTGCCCGTGAAAGATACGCGATGTAGACGTTCATGCCGCCCGCATGTCCGTCTCCCGGCTGCGCCAAAGGAGAAGTGTGCATGCTGAAGAGGTGTACCGATTCCTGTTCGCCCGCGCCTGAAGTCCACACGGGCTCAACAATACGTCACACCGGCGCACGCCGCCGATGACGCAGTTGGTGCCGCTTTCGGAGGCACCTCGAAGTGAAGGGCGTCGGGAAGGTGAGAGAATAACCGCATGCAATCGGCAGAAGAAACCAGCGGTCCGGACGAGTCCGCATCGCAAACGAACTCCAAGTCCTGCGACCGACGCGCACCCGGGGGAAGCCAAGCACCGCCAGAACGTGCCGCTTTGATTGACCTGACGGCCATCGCGGCCAACGTCGAGCGCATCAAGGAAATCGCGGCGCCCGCGAAACTGATCGCGATTGTCAAAGCCGATGCCTACGGCCACGGAGCGATTCCCGTGGCCCGGACCGCCCTTGAAGCCGGTGCCGATGCTCTTGGCCTGGTCCACGTCCGCGAAGCCCTCGACCTGCGGTCGGAAGGTATTGACGGCCGCATGCTGGCCTGGCTACACACGCACGTGACCGATTTCGACGCTGCGCTCGAAAACGACATCGAGCTCGGCGTCTCCGGATGGGACCTCGATGCCGCTGCCGACGCCGCCTCGCGCACCGGAATCCCAGCGAAGATCCACCTCAAGATCGATACCGGACTCGGAAGAAACGGTTGCACGGTCGATGACTGGCCCGAGCTGGTGGACAGTGCCTCAAAACTTGAGTCCGAGGGACTTATTCGCGTCGTCGGAATCTTTTCGCATTTGGCCGTCGCGGACGAGCCGGAACGGCCAGAGACGGACAGCCAATTGGATCTGTTCGAAAAGGCCGTGCGCGTAGCTCGCGACGCCGGATTGAACCCCGAGCTGACGCACCTCGCCAACAGCCCGGGCACACTGACCGCCGAGCGTTATTCGACCGGGGACCGGAACAGGATGACGGCCGATGCTGTTCGAGTGGGCGTAGCGCTCTACGGTTTGTCCCCGATTCCGGACACACCGCCGGAAGCCTGGGGACTGAGGCCTGCCATGACGTTGCAGACCTTCATCAGCTCGGTCAAGGAGGTCCCTGCTGGGCAGGGAGTTTCCTACGGACTGCGGTACAACACGACCGAGCCGACGACGCTTGCCCTGATCCCCGTTGGCTATGCGGACGGAGTACCCCGGATCGCGACCGGCGGGCCCGTGCGCATCTACCCGAAGGGGGCCGAACCCAGAACCTTCCCGGAAGTCGGGCGCATTGCAATGGACCAGATGGTCGTGGACCTCGGCCGGCCGGGACTGTCGGATCCGGCCTTAGGATACTTGCACGCCCCGGTCGTGCTGTTCGGGTCCGGGGAGAATCCCTCGGTCGACGAGTGGGCTGCCGCGGCCGGAACCATCAACTACGAGATTGTGACGAGGATCTCGCCGCGAGTCGATCGAATCTATCTGCGAGAGGACAACGCGTGAGCTTTCCCATCGACCCGGTGTTCTCGACCGACCCCAATTCCCAAAGCCACGAGATCGAATTGACGCTCCACGGACCCGAAGCAACGGCCCGCGTGGCCCACGCGCTCGCGGGAAACCTCCGCCCCGGAGACCTTGTGGTTCTGACCGGTGAGCTGGGGGCGGGGAAGACGACTTTCACGCGCGCACTCGGATACGGGCTGGGCGTGCGGGGAAATGTCATCTCGCCGACCTTCGTGCTGTCTCGGATTCATCCGAACGACCCGGAAGGGGCCCGGCCCGGTGGTCCGGACCTCGTTCACGTGGATGCCTACAGGCTGTCGAGCCCGGAAGAGGTCGACGACCTGGACCTCGAATACACGATGGACCGCTCGGTAACCGTCGTCGAATGGGGTCGGGATCTTGTGGAGCACCTGAGCGATTCACGGGTCGACATCACCTTGGAAAGGTCACTGGGTGATGACGCCCCCATGATCGAAGGTGAGGAAGAAGACCTCGACCCGCGGCGGGCCATGATCACTTTCACTGGTCAGCGTTGGGGGGCTGCGGAAGTGGATCAACTGGTTCGTAAGTTCCGGGGTGCCGCTGAGGAGTAAGAGTCGAGCATTAGACTGTATGGCGTGCTCATTCTTGGTTGCGATACATCATCCATAGCCAGCGGCGCCCTCATCGAGGTCGAGGACCAGGCTGCCGGAGGCGAGCCGTACGCGGGCCCGCTCGAAATCCTCGGTAGCTTCCGTACCCACGACACCCGCTCGCATGCGGAGGCTATGGCTCCCGGTATCCGTCGTCTCCTGGACACTGCTGGGGTGCGCGGACAAGACCTCGGAATGATTGTGACGGGTCTCGGACCGGGGCCTTTCACCGGGCTCCGCGCAGGAATCACGACCGCCCGAACCATGGCGTGGGCGTGGCACGTACCGGTTCGAGGCGCTGTCAGTCTCGACGCGATCGCGGAAGGCTCCTTCCGAGACGCCCGCTCTTCGGGTTTTCGGGAGTTCCGGGTTGCAACGGATGCCCGACGGCGCGAAGTCTACAGTGCCGTCTATCGTCTCTCCGACACCGGGTCCGGGTGCTCCCCAGAACCGGGGTACGAAAGAATCTCCGGCCCCACCGTGGGGAACGCCGCCGAGCTCGACCCGGATCTGCCCACCGCGGGCAAGGGTGCCGGGTTGTACGACGTCGCGCTGGAAGCATTGACGGGACACGAGGAAGACGAGCCGTTGGCGGAGTTGTTGGTCGCCTCCGCGTTGCGAGCGGGTTTGAACGCGGCTCTCGAGACGACCTCCCCTCTGTATCTGCGGGAATCGGATGCCAAAGTTCCCGCCGGTCGAAAGCGAGCCACACGATGAGCCAGCCCGGCATCGGCCCACGGCCAGCGGCATCCGTTCCGGAAACAGACCTGGCGATAGATGCGCGCGGACTTCCTGCCGGATACCACGCCCGAGTGATGCTGCTCGACGATATCGAGGCCGTACACGCCCTGGAACTGACTCTCTTCCCCGAGGATGCCTGGCCAGTGGACATGTTTCTCGCCGAGATCGGACACCCCTCGCGCCGTTATACGGTGGTCGAGAAAGACGGGGTCATCATTGCATACGCCGGCATGATGGCGATCGCGGAGACCGGGGACATCCAGACAATTGCTGTACGGCCGGATCACGAAGGCAGGGGGGTCGGTCGATGGCTCATGACCCGGATGCACGACCAGGCGCGTGCCATGCGGGCCGAGACCATGATGTTGGAAGTCCGGGCTGACAACCCCCGGGCACAGAACCTCTACGGGTCCATGGGCTACCACAAGGTTCATAAGCGTCGAGGCTACTATCAGGGCGGCGTCGACGCCGTCATCATGAGTTTGGACCTGACCGATGACCGGGACCACAACAAGAAGGGACCAACCCATTGAGCAAGACCCGCGACCGGGTGTCCGAGCCGATCGTGCTGGGCATCGAATCCTCGTGCGATGAGACCGGTATAGGGATCGTTGCCGGTCATCGGCTGTTGACCAACACCGTCTCGTCATCGATGGAAGAGCACGTTCGCTTTGGTGGCGTTATTCCGGAAATCGCATCACGTGCTCATCTGGAGGCCATGACTCCCGCCCTCGAAGCTGCTCTCCATGATGCCGGGATCGGACTCGAGGACATCGACGCCATCGCCGTGACCAGCGGACCGGGATTGGCCGGGGCCCTCATGGTCGGGGTCAGCGCCGCAAAAGCGCTCGCCGTCGCCACGGGTAAGCCGCTCTACGCGATCAATCATCTTGTTGCCCATGTGGGCGTCGGACTTCTCGAGGACAGCGGAATCGAAGGTCATGGATTCGACGACATGGGGCAACTTCCAGCCGGTCTGGGTGCACTGCTGGTCTCGGGCGGTCACACCGAGATTCTCAAGGTCACCGATATCTCGCGGGACGTCACGTTGCTCGGGGCAACCTTGGACGATGCGGCAGGGGAGGCGTATGACAAGGTCGCACGAATCCTCGGTCTCCCGTACCCCGGCGGACCCGCAATTGATCACGCGGCATCCGGGGGAGACCCGAAGGCGTTCGCCTTCCCCCGGGGGCTGACCGCGTCGAAATACATGGGCACGCCCGACAAGCCCGGCAGCCACCGTTACGATTTTTCGTTCTCCGGTCTGAAAACGGCGGTGGCACGCGTGGTCGAAGGAATCGAAGCCGACGCGCGGAGGCTTCCTGTCGCCGACATCGCCGCGTCGTTCCAAGAAGCCGTCGCGGACGTTGTCACGGCCAAGGCCATGTTGGCCTGTGGTGAGAATGGGGTCGACACCCTTTTGCTCGGCGGGGGAGTCGCCGCGAACTCGAGGCTCAGGGAATTGGCTGCCGAGAGATGTACCGCCCATGGCATCCGACTCGTGGTTCCACAACTTTCACTGTGTACCGATAACGGCGCAATGGTCGCGGCCCTCGGCGCTCGATTGGTTATGGGCGACGTCGTTCCCAGTGGTCTGAACTTTACGGCCGATCCCTCAATGCAGGTCACGACCGTCTCTGTTCCCAGGGTCCAGGAAGCGTCCTAGAATTTCGTCGCTCAGGTTTCGGAATAACCGTAACGAGTGAGGTCGACCGTATCGCGCACGACGGCCCGCAACTGCTGCCCGTGCTCTTCGTAGACCCGACGTTGACGCAGATAACCGGGACCGCGCTCGAGTATTCGATGCACTCCCGCCAATTCTTCGGTACAGCCGAGTTCTCGGGCAATCGGTTCTAACCTCTCGACCAGCGCGGAGGTGTGCTCACGGACGGGTACAACCGTACCGTGTCCGTCCGTGATGACCTCGGCGTCCAACCCGTAGCGCGAGGCCCTCCACTTGTTCTCCTCGGCAAACCATCGCGGCATTGTGCCGATCCGGCCTCCGTCGTCGACTATTCGGGAAACCTCTTCGACTATGCATTGGGTCAGCGCCGTGATGGCGCCGATTTCTTCAAGGGTCGCAAGGCCGTCGCAAATGCGCATCTCCACGGTGCCGTACCGGGCAACGGGCCGGATGTCCCAGCGATTCTCGGATTCCTCGGCGATCATTCCGGTTGCGATGAGACCATCGATGTATTGCTCGTACTCGGTCCACTTCTCGAACTGGTACGGGACACCGCATGTAGGAATCTGTTGGAATACCATGGCCCGCTGTGAGGCGTACCCGGTGTCCACTCCCGCCCAATACGGGGAACTCGCCGACAGCGCCAAAAGATGCGGATAGTAGTTGACGAGCTGATTCACCGCAGGCAGTGCTTTGCTCCGGGAATCGACACCAACATGAACATGTACTCCGTAAACCAGCATTTGGCGTCCCCAGTATTGGGTACGGTTCAAAACCTTTTGATACCGGTCCTTCTCCGAGACTGGTTGCTCGGTCCACTTCGCATAAGGATGGGTGCCTGCGGAGAATAAATCCACACCCAGCGGGTCGGCCTCCTGCCGCATGACATCGGCGAGCTCCGAGAGCTGATCAATGGTTTCGGATACGTTTTCGCACACACCGGTGACCGCCTCGACGGTATTGGCCAGGAACTCCCGAGTGATCTGAGGAGAGAAACCATCCGGCTCTATGTATTGAGAGTGCGAAGATTCGAGGGCCGCGAGGATCTCTGCGGCGGCCGAGACGAGGTCGCCTGATTCACGGTCGGCCAGAGCGATTTCCCACTCGACGCCGAGGCTCGACTGTTCGGAGCTTGAAAAGGGGATCATGTGCATCCTCCCGGATTGGGTCAGTTCATCTTAGCCGGGCACGAGACGCGGAAACCTAGCATTAGGTCGTCGGCGACACACGGGTTCACGAGGAAGCCGCGTCCTGGAGCGCGCAGTCGGTCACTGGCTCATTCGGCGGACGACGAACGCGGCGCGTTGCTCGGTTTCCTGGGACTCCCAGCGAGTCAGGATTAGGGTTGCGTGCCGGCCCGCGGACGTCTTCTTGCCGCGTTTGGTACCAGCCAGCAACTGGCCCCGCAGAGTTTCAGGCACAATGTCGACCCCTCGCTTCTTGATCGTCAGCCCGGTGACCCCGTGATCTCGGACCCACTTTTTCAAGGTCTTGGGTCCCATCGGCAGAGACTCCTCGACGGCCCAACACGTTGCTCCGGGAATATTGAGTCCCTGCTCGGAGGTGAAATAAGCGATCCGCGGGTCCAAGAAATGGCCCTCGACGGCGGAGGCCAGCTGATCGATGAGTCCCGCGCGGATCACGGCTCCGTCAGGCTCATAGAGGTACGCCGCAGGAGGGCCTGTACGAGGTTCGGACAATGACCCCTCGACGTCGTGGCCGAATTCCGAACCGGACGAGAAATGCGCGATCACGTGTGGCTCCAAGGGGTCGGAGTCCAGAACTGTGGCCGAGCGTCTGACACCAGGGCGGGCCAACCCGTTGAACCAAAGGGTCAGTTCGACAACGTCTCCGCCGCAACTGACCCACTCCGCTTCGGCGTTGCTCGGTATGTCGGCGTGCTCCATTCCCGGCCCCATCTTGACCCCCATCGCGATGCCGGTCGAGGCCCAGCGTTCGATCTGGGAGAACGGCGGGGCGAAGGCCTCAGGATCGAAGAGTCGGCTGACGCGACCTTGTTCCGTCTCGCGTCGGGCAGGATCGAGCCATAGCGCACGGATCGGCTCCCCACCGACCGTGCGCAAGGTCGTGGTGTCGACATCCGTGACGTCTCCGGTGCGCACCTCGGACGTGGCATGTGTCGACAGGTTGTGGCGGGCCACAGACGCGGTATCAGGATCGATTTCATAGGACAGAACGGACAGGCCGGCGCGCAGGAACGCCGCGGAGTCGGACCCGATCCCGCATCCGAGATCGGCGACCGAATCGATGCCCGCCCGTTGGAACCGTCGTGCGTGCCACTGGGCGACGCTGGCGCGAGTGGCTTGTTCGAGCCCGGGCCTGGTGAACAACATTCGTTCGGCTTCCTGGCCGAATTTCAATCGCGCCTGCGCTCGGAGTTTGGCTTGGGTCAGGAGCGCGGAGGCCCTATCAGGGGGAAAACCTTGTTTGCGCAGAGCCGTGGAGAGCGCCAATGCGTTCTCTTCCCTGTACTCCAGCGCATCGAGGGCATTGAGCTCCTCGGAAGTGAATAAATGCGTCACGGGACCACCCTACCGAGGCCTGTGGACGGCCGATGTGACACTTTCTTCCCGCTGTGGGCGAAAACTGGCACTCGCCTTGACCCTCTGCTAACCCTCCGAATAGAGTCGTCTTTAGCACTCTGGGACTCAGGGTGCTAAATGGGCCTGGCGCTCAATCGGCACCGCGACGACGGTTGGCACGCCCCTCACGGCTCACGCCAAGAATTGATCCATCCAAGGAAGAAGGTCACTCATGTCCGTCTCCATCAAGCCTCTCGAGGACCGTATTGTCGTTCAGCCCGTCGAGGCTGAGCAGACCACCGCATCCGGCCTGGTCATCCCGGATACCGCCAAGGAAAAGCCCCAGGAGGGCAAGGTCGTGGCCGTTGGCCCCGGCCGCGTTGACGACAAGGGCAACCGTGTTCCCGTCGACGTTCAGGAAGGTGACGTCGTCATCTACTCCAAGTACGGCGGAACCGAGGTCAAGTACTCGGGCGAGGAATTCCTCGTGCTTTCGGCACGTGACGTGCTGGCCGTTGTCGAGAAGTAACAACTCGGCAATCCCGCACTTTTTCTAGACCTGTGTAAGGAGTCATGTAGTTCATGGCAAAACAGTTGGAATTCAACGATGCAGCCCGCAAGGCCCTCATGGCCGGTGTGGACAAGCTCGCCAACACGGTCAAGGTGACTCTCGGCCCGCGTGGTCGCAACGTCGTTCTGGACAAGCAGTGGGGCGCTCCCACGATCACCAACGACGGCGTGACCATTGCTCGCGAGGTCGAGCTCGATGACCCGTATGAGAACCTTGGCGCGCAGTTGGCCAAGGAAGTCGCCACCAAAACCAACGATGTTGCCGGTGACGGCACCACGACGGCCACCGTTTTGGCCCAGGCCTTTGTGAATGAGGGTCTGCGAAACGTTGCGGCCGGAGCTGCACCGAGCGAGATCCGGGCCGGTATCGAAGCGGCGGTCAAAGCAGTATCCGAGCGTCTCCGCGAGAATGCGCGCGAGGTCGAAGGCCAAGAAGTCGCTCAAGTAGCGGCCATCTCGGCTCAGTCCCCGCAGATCGGCGAGCTCCTCGCCGAAGCCTTTGAGAAGGTCGGCAAGGACGGCGTCATCACCATCGAAGACGGCTCCTCGACCGAAATCGAGCTGTCCGTCACTGAAGGCATGCAGTTCGACAAGGGCTATCTCTCGCCCTCCTTCGTCACCGACGCGGAGCGGCAGGAAGCGGTTCTCGAGGACTCGGCCATTCTGATCTACCAAGGGAAGATCTCGGCGATCGCCGACCTCATGCCCTTGCTGGAAAAGGTTGTTCAGGCCAAGAAGCCGTTGACGATCATCGCCGAGGACGTCGACGGTGAAGCATTGTCCACGCTCGTGGTCAACAAGCTGCGCGGCAACCTGAATGTTGTTGCGCTCAAGGCCCCGGGCTTCGGTGACCGTCGCAAGGCGATCATGCAGGACCTGGCTGTCCTGACCGGTGGCGAGGTCATCACGAGCGAACTCGGCATCTCGCTGGACTCCGTGTCCCTCGAGCAGCTGGGCAATGCCCGCCGCGTGACCGTCACCAAGGACAACACGACGATCGTCGACGGCAGTGGATCTGCCGAGGACGTCGCTGAGCGGGTCGCCCAGCTGCGTTCCGAGATCGAGCGCGTGGACTCCGAATGGGATCGCGAGAAGCTCAAGGAACGTCTGGCCAAGCTTGCCGGCGGCGTCTCGGTGATCAAGGTCGGCGCGGCCACTGAGGTCGAGGCCAAGGAACGCAAGCACCGCATTGAGGACGCCGTGTCCTCGACTCGTGCGGCGCTCGAAGAAGGCATCGTCGCGGGCGGCGGTTCCGCTTTGGTTCACGCGTCCAAGGCACTCGACGCCGACCTGGGATTGCAGTCCGAGGATGCTCGGACCGCGGTCGACATCGTGCGTCGTTCCTTGGTGCAGCCGTTGCGCTGGATTGCGGACAACGCGGGAGCTGATGGCTACGTTGTGGCCTCCCGCATCCGGGACCTCGAACCTGGCCAAGGCTACAACGCTGCGACCGGCGAATACGAGGATCTCATCAAGGCCGGAGTCATCGATCCGGTCAAGGTCACCCGATCAGCACTCGAGAATGCGGCTTCCATCGCCTCACTGGTTCTGACCACTGAGACGTTGGTTGTTGACAAACCCGAGGAGGACGAGGACTAGTCCTCGTTCGCGCGATTCATTCGTCCCCGCCACGTTTCAGTGGCGGGGACGTTTTTTATGTATCGATGCTTTGATCTGAGGGAGCACGAGGACGCGACGGGACCGCGGCGGTCTCAGTCCCAGGGCCGAAGCCCGAAAACCCACGGGACCTGGGGAGATGGCCGTGAATGATCTCATCACCCTGGCATTTGCTCGCCCGGGCTCGGCAACGATTACACTTGCGTCGGCGACAATCAGTTGAGGCAACGTTCGTCAGACGTGCTTTAAACGTCATACGCCGATGTAGCATTCGTCACCATCGTCGCAAGCCATGAAGATTCAAAAATCAACTACACCGGGAATCCAGGAGTTCCGTCTAGGGCCGATGCGCTCACTGAGCATTGCCCACCAACACGCTGAAAGGTTTGCTGGTGAGTTGATCAGCGCTGATTCGCTAAGTTTCCTCGACAGGCGCCTATTATGAACACCGAATGTCCGACCGAGGGTAATGGACTCCCTGGGAGCGATCTCCGGAGCGCTTCGCATCACACGAACTGAACGAGATATCGCCTCCTCCGAGGCTGACACAGGATCTTGAATGACTGATACGCACGGGACAGGTGGGCATGGCTCACCGCTGAAGGAAGCGCCAACGCCGGAGGCCGGCCCGCGCAAGAAACGAGCTTTTCGGCCTGAAATCCAAGGGCTACGAGCTTTTGCGGTGCTGCTGGTGGCGATCTACCACATCTGGTTCGGCCGGGTCTCTGGCGGCGTCGATGTCTTCCTCATGATCTCCGCGTTCCTGATGACCCTTTCCTTCACGGGCAAGATCGAGCGCGGCGTCAAGGTCGGCTGGTCGGAGCTGACCAAGTACTGGGTTCACGTCTTCAAGCGCATCATGCCTTTGGTTGCCATCATCGTGGCCGGATCCCTGATCGCAACCCGTCTTTTCATCTCGCCCGATCGATGGCTCTCGATCATGCACGAGGCGTTCTCGGTCATTTTCTATTACGAGAACTGGTTCTCGATCGCGAATGCGGTTGACTATTATGCTGCGGATTCCGGCGCGGCCTCGCCGTTCCGACACTTCTGGTCGTTGTCGATCCAGGGCCAGATCTTTGTGATGTGGCCTTTGCTCTTTGCGCTCGGCAGCTTGGTGGTCCGGAAATTCCAAGCTCGGGCCCGGGTGATACTGGCGATCATCTTCGCGGTTGTCTTCGTCATCTCCTTCGGGTTCTCGGTGTACTACACCTACTCGAACCAGACGGCTGCGTACTTCAACACGTTCGCGCGGCTTTGGGAGTTCGCTATGGGGTCCCTGGTGGCCATCGTGCTGCCATGGATACGTGTCAGAACTGGCGTGGGCGCGGTGCTGAACTGGGTCGGGTTGCTCGCGATTCTTCTGTGCGGGGCACTATTGGACGTCCAGGGCCAGTTCCCTGGATTCATCGCTCTGTGGCCGACACTGGCCGCAAGCTTCATCATCATTTGCGGACAATCGACCACTCGATGGGGAGCCGATCGCCTGTTGAAATGGAAACCGCTGGTATGGCTGGGCTCCAATTCCTATGGTCTGTATCTGGTCCACTGGCCGTTGCTGGTGTTCTATTTGACTTTGACAGGTCGCGAGAAAGCCGGCTTCTTCTCCGGCGTAGGGCTGCTCGTGCTGTCGATTATTCTCGCGTACTTGTTGACGAAGCTGATCGATACCCCGATTCGTCGGTGGAAGTGGTCCGAGACCAAGAGATGGCGGGCCGGCGTCGTGATCCTCGCTTGCGTCGTCGTCGGAGCGGGTTCCGTGCTCGCCTGGCAGGCACGCATTGCATACGTGACCCAAAAAATCGAAGCCTCTGCAGACAAAAACAATCCGGGTGCGGAGATTCTCGACCCGGATTACACCTACAAGGGCGATGCGAAGGCAGGCTTGCTCCCCACCGCGTTGACACGAAGCAATGATTTCGCGGAGGTCAACGGTCTCGGAGAGGAATGTTCGAAGGACAAAGACTTCGACAAGGATCTGCATGGGTTGACGGGTGAGCAGTGCTACCGAGTGGTGAAGAACGATCATCCGAGCAAGCATGTGGTGGCTGTGGGCAACAGCCACACCGAACAGTGGATGACGGCTCTGAAGCAGAAAGCTGAAGACGACAACTGGGATCTCACTTTTGTCCGTCATCCCGGTTGCTTCTTCACCAACGTGGACGACAACTGGTTCTCCGGGGAGTGCCAGGAATGGCTTCCGAAGGCCGAGGCCGCCATCGGTGATTGGCACCCCGACAATCTGGTCATTCAGTCCACCTTCTCGTCCTACGACGGTGCGGCCGAAGGAATCCGGGCGGGGACCGAGGACCAAGTCCGCAAGTGGACGAGCGAAGGCGTCGGCGTGATCGGTATCCGCGACAACGCCCGCTTCGGCGAATCCCATACCGAGTGCGAGCAGGGTAAGAGCTTCGAAGACTGCACTTTCCCGCACGTGACCGCCCACACCCCGGACCCGACAGCGCCATGGCGGTCGCAGATTCCCGGGTACGGGTCGGTCGACATGGACGATTTGGTATGCCCTGATGGCGGGTGCCCGCCAGCGGTGGGGAACGTCTACACCTACATCGACGACAACCACCTGACGGCTACATACGTGAGAAGTATGCAGAAGTTCTTCGACCAGCGTTTCGACGACGCGGCGAACATTTCCGGTGACGCCTTGGCACCGCGATAGCCAACAGCATTCTCGTTCCTCGCGTCGGAACGAAGCCTCCGGCGCGAGGAACGAGAATTGGCCAGGCACGCCGGGCGGACGAGTCATCTTCCGGCTCATAACGAACAAGGCATGGTTTCAGTCACCAACCGCCGGTCCGGGGAGCGACTTGCGGGGGGTATCGTCATATGATGAAAGGCAATAGCTCGGGGTGCCGAGAGGCACTCGCTGAGACGCAAGACGTGAAAGGTCCTATTCCCTTGACCCAGCCCACCGCACTGTCTGACGATCCCTTCGGCCTGACGGGTCTGACGTACGACGACGTTCTTCTCCTCCCGGGAAATACCGACGTCAACCCTTCCGAAGCGGATACAACGACGCGCTTGTCCAGGAGGATCAACCTCAAGTCTCCGGTTATATCGGCTGCTATGGATACCGTTACCGATTCGAGGATGGCCATTGCTATGGCCCGCCTGGGCGGCATGGGAGTCATCCACCGAAACTTGTCGATTCAGGACCAAGCCGAACACGTTGACCGTGTCAAGCGAAGCGAATCGGGCATGATCACCAATCCGGTGACCATTTCCCCTAGGGCGAGTCTCCGTGAACTGGACGATTTGTGCGGACACTTCAAGGTTTCCGGACTGCCCGTCGTCGACGACGGAGGGAAACTTCTCGGGATCATCACCAACAGGGACACTCGGTACTTGTCCGAGGACGAATTCGAGGACCGCACGGTCGAAGAGATCATGACCAAAATGCCCCTGGTGGTCGGGCACGAGGGTATGGCCAAGGAAGAGGCGTTCGGCCTCCTGGCCGCCCACAAGATCGAGAAGCTGCCCCTCGTGGACGACGACGGACGACTCACTGGCCTCATCACCGTCAAGGACTTCACCAAGACTGAGCAGTACCCTAATGCAACCAAGGACGAAGAAGACAGGCTCCGCGTGGGGGCAGCAGTCGGCTTCTTCGGCGATGGCTACGAACGTGCGATGGCGCTGATCGACGCGGGCGTGGACGCTCTCTTCATCGATACCGCCAACGGTCATTCGCAGGGTGTACTGGACATGATCGCCCGCCTGAAGAAGGACCCTGCGGCCGAGCACGTAGACATCATCGGTGGACAGGCCGCTACCCGCGAAGGCGCTCAGGCAATCGTCGACGCCGGTGCGGACGCCGTGAAAGTCGGCGTCGGCCCGGGTTCCATCTGCACGACCCGTATCATCGCGGGAGTCGGGGTCCCACAGATCACCGCGATCAACGAATCCGCCAAAGCGACCATTCCCGCGGGCGTTCCGCTGATTGCCGACGGCGGCCTCCAACACTCCGGTGAAATCGGCAAGGCCATGGTTGCCGGTGCCGACTCCGTGATGCTCGGGTCCATGTTGGCCGGTTGCGACGAGTCGCCGGGAGATCTGATCTTCATCGACGGGAAACAATTCAAGGCTTACCGCGGCATGGGCTCACTGGGCGCAATGCAGACACGGGGCAAGAACGCCTCCTTCTCCAAGGACCGTTATTTCCAAGCTGACGTCAAGAGCGAGGACAAACTGATCCCGGAGGGCATCGAAGGGCAGGTCGCATACCGTGGACCTCTCTCCGCGGTTCTGCACCAGCTGGAAGGCGGGCTTCGCCAGACGATGTTCTACGTCGGTTCGATGACGATCGAGGAGCTCAAGAACAAGGGCAAATTCGTTCGCATCACCCCGGCCGGTCTCAAGGAATCGCATCCTCACGACATCATGATGACCGTCGAGGCCCCCAACTACCGTCGCTAGCTCGGTCACGCCGGCCTACGGCGTGCGGAAGGAAGATCTTGACCAACGACATTGAAATAGGCCGCTCCAAGCGTGCGCGTCGAACCTATTCGCTCGACGAAGTGGCATTGGTTCCGGCACGCCGTACTCGAGATCCGCGCGACGTCAGCACCGAGTGGCAAATTGATGCCTTCAAATTCGATACACCGATCCTGGGTGCTCCCATGGATTCGGTGATGTCCCCGGAAACGGCCATCGCGTTGGGTAAACTCGGCGGTCTTGGGGTGCTGAATCTCGAAGGGCTATGGACTCGGTACGAAGACCCGCAGCCCTACCTCGACGAAATATCGCTGCTGGCCCGTGACGACATGTCCCATGTGACCAGCCGGATGCAGGAGATCTATGCGGAGCCCGTCAAAGAGGGGCTGATCACTGAACGGCTCGCGCAGATCCGCGAAGCCGGCGTCGTCGTCGCCGGATCTCTGACTCCTCAACGGACCCAAGAGTTCTATAAAACCGTCGTCAACGCGGGAACCGATCTGTTCATCATCCGTGGCACGACAGTCTCGGCCGAACACGTTTCGCAGAACCAAGAGCCCTTGGACCTCAAGAAGTTCATTTACGAACTCGATGTGCCCGTGATCGTGGGCGGAGCCGCCGGCTACACCCCTGCATTGCATTTGATGCGCACCGGCGCGGCCGGGGTTCTGGTCGGATTCGGAGGAGGCGCAACCACCACGACTCGTCGCGCACTGGGGATCCACGCTGCCATGGCCTCGGCGATTTCCGACGTCGCGGCGGCACGCAGTGACTATCTTGACGAGTCCGGCGGCCGCTATGTCCACGTGATCGCGGACGGTGGCCTGGGGCAGTCGGGCGATATGGTCAAGGCCATGGCCATGGGTGCCGATGCGGTGATGATCGGGGCGCCGTTGGCCCGCGCGACAGAGGCGCCTGGCCAGGGATACCACTGGGGCCCGGAAGCCCACCATCACGAATTTCCTCGCGGAACACGCACCGCCATGAACCAGGTCGGGTCTCTCCAAGAGGTCTTGTACGGGCCGTCGCATCATGTCGACGGAACGTCGAACCTCATGGGAGCGGTCCGACGGGCGATGGCCACGACGGGTTATTCGACTCTGAAGGAATTCCAACGCTCAGAAGTCGTGCTGACGGGACGCCCGCAGTATTGACCGACGAATGAATCGGCCCGTTTGCTCCGTGACGGGCCGATTCCCTGCTGACTTGGGGAAGTCCCAGGTCCGACCGATAGGCTGGAAGCCGTGCTCAAATTAGCTTTTACCCCGAGATGGCTGGGTGCGCTGTTGTTCGCTCTGGCCTTGGCTACCGGGTTCATGCTCCTGAGCAAGTGGCAGCTTGGTACTGCGGACTCCGGCCAGATCCATGCGAATCCGGCCAAAGAAGCCGTGCAACCGCTTCACGATGTGGCGCATCCCTCCGAACCTGTCCTGGAGAGCCAAGCCGACTCGATGGTCCAGGTCAAGGGCCACTACGTCGAGAAAACAAGCCGGTTGATCGAGGGCCGCGTCAACGATGGCACGAAAGGATATTGGGTCGTCAGCCAATTCGCCATCGACGCCGAGCCGCAGGAATCGGGCGAACAATACTCCGTGCCCGTGGCCCGTGGATTCACGACCGACAGCGATCCCGGAAAGGTCGGGACAGAGCCTACCGGGGAAATGACCGTGGTGGGTCGGCTGGTAGCCAACGAGGCTCCGGTGACCTCGCAGGATACGAAGACTGCAGGTGCTCTGGGCTCGGCGGCGACGGCCCAATTGGCCAATCTGTGGGACACGCCTCTTTACGCGGGAACACTTACCGCAGAAGCCGAAACTCCCGTCGGGCAGCCGGCGCAAGTTGACTCGGACGGGCACGTCAAGTCCGACGCTCAGTTGGCGGACCCGCACGGGAGCCTCACCAAGATCCATAGTGAGCAGGTCGTCGATCACTCCGTCAACTGGCTCAATATCTTCTACGCGATTGAGTGGGTCGTCTTCGCTGTCTTTGCCATATACCTGTGGTGGCGCATGCTCGCCGACTCGCACGAACGTATGATCCATCCCGAGAAGTACTACGAAATCCTCCCAGCAGGGGAGGGCAATATGTTCTACGAGGAATCCACGGGTCGATATTTCTACTACGATGCCGAAGCCCGTGAGTACTACTACTTCGACGAACCTGAAACCGGGGAGAAGGACGGCGCGGATGTCGTTGCCGAGAACTCCTCCGGGTCCACGCACGACAAACAACGAGGTGACCATGGTGGCCGATAAGCCAACCCCCAACAATCAGCCCCATCCCGTGGAGCGTACGGATGGCAAGTCAGTTCCGTTGCCTCCTAACGCGACGCCCCAGAAAGCGGGGAACGTTCGCGCGACTCGTCGCAAATTCGGCGGAACCCAGGCTCAAATCAGAGGTGCGCTCGGAATATACAAGTACTGCGCGTGGATCTCGGGTACTTTCCTTCTTCTCCTGGTTGTCGAGATGATCACTCGATATGTGTTCGGCTACGACCTGATGGCCGGGGCCACCAACGCCTCTACCGGGGACAGCGTGGCTTTGGGATGGCTCAACCGCAACACCGGGAACCTCACGGGCGGGCTCAACATATCGACCGGAATCCTCATCATCCACGGATGGTTCTACGTGATCTATCTGTTGGCCTGTTTCCGTCTTTGGTTGCTCATGAGGTGGCCGTTGCCGCAACTGATCGTGATGGCATTGGGCGGTGTCGTTCCCTTCTTGTCATTCATCGTCGAGCGCCGTATCCACCGCGAGACCGTCTCGCAGGTCGCCGCGAACCCCAAGTCCACAAAACGGTACTAGTTCCGCCTCACCGGAGGCCGCGTTCAGAGGGCATAGATCGTCTGGAATGTTCCGTGGTTTCTGGGAGGCATGGCCGGTTGCCCTAAACTGGCAATAACGAGACCCCGCATATCTCTGGGGAGACTCCGCATCGCACCCAACAAAACCGAAGGTATGGCAGTGACCCAATCCGAAACCTCGGCGACGACCGAGTTGGAAGATCGTCCCGTTCTCGTCGTCGACTACGGGGCGCAATACGCCCAACTCATTGCACGTCGCGTCCGTGACGCCAAAATCTACTCGGAGATCGTGCCGCACACGATGTCGGCCGAGCAGATGCTGGCCAAAAATCCCGCGGCCATTGTGCTCTCCGGCGGGCCTTCCAGCGTCTATGCCGATGGTGCACCAGCGGGGGATCGCGAACTGTACGAATCCGGCGTCCCGATTTTCGGGATCTGCTATGGATTCCAGGTCATGGCGCAGACCCTTGGTGGGACCGTGGCCAAAACCGGCCTCCGCGAGTATGGCGCGACCGATGCAACCCTCACCGGAGGGGGAGTCTCGTTCCTCGCGGGCACTCCGGTCGCACAGAACGTGTGGATGAGCCACGGTGATTCCGTGACCGAGGCACCCGCAGGTTTTGAGGTGCTCGCGAGCACCGAAGGGGCCCCGGTCGCGGCCTTCGTCCACGAAGGGCGAAAACTCGGCGGCGTGCAATGGCATCCTGAAGTCAAGCATTCCGATTTCGGCCAGGAGGTTCTGGAGAACTTCTTGTTCAACGTGGCGGGTCTGAAGCCGACGTGGACCACGGGCAATGTGATCGAGGAACAAGTCGAGAAGATTCGCGCCCAGGTCGGAGACGCGCAGGTTATCTGCGCGCTGTCCGGTGGCGTCGACAGCTCGGTCGCGGCGGCGTTGGTGCACAAGGCCGTCGGAGACCAGCTGACGTGTTTCTTCATCGATCATGGTTTGCTGCGGGCCGGTGAACGCGAGCAGGTCGAACAAGACTACGCCGAAACGATGGGCATCAAAGTCGTCACTATCGACGAGTCGGACCGGTTCCTGTCGGCTCTCGAAGGGGTCTCGGACCCCGAGGCCAAGCGCAAAGCCATCGGTCGAGAGTTCATTCGATCTTTCGAAGACGCCCAACGGAAACTGGTTGCCGAAGTCGGAGGCGCTGGAGAAGACATCAAGTTCCTCGTGCAGGGAACCCTGTACCCCGACGTCGTCGAGTCCGGCGGCGGTGAAGGTGCCGCGAACATCAAATCCCATCACAACGTCGGCGGCTTGCCCGAGGACCTTGCTTTTGACCTCGTCGAGCCTCTTCGCACCCTGTTCAAGGACGAAGTTCGTGCGATCGGTCGTCAGCTCGGCGTCCCCGAAAAGATCGTGGCTCGGCACCCGTTCCCCGGACCGGGCTTAGGGATCCGAGTGATCGGCGAAGTGACCCGTGAAAACCTGGACGTGCTCCGGGCCGCGGACGCGATTGCCCGCGCCGAGCTGACCAAGGCAGGCTTGGACGGCGAAGTCTGGCAGATGCCGGTCGTCCTGTTGTCCCAGGTTCGCTCGGTGGGCGTGCAAGGGGATGGGAGAACATATGGGCATCCCATTGTTCTTCGCCCGGTCTCCTCCGAGGACGCCATGACCGCAGATTGGTCGCGTCTCCCGTACGACCTGCTGGCGCGAATCTCCAACCGGATCACCAACGAGGTCGAAGAAGTCAATCGAGTCGTGCTCGACGTCACCTCCAAGCCTCCCGGAACCATCGAATGGGAGTAAACCCTGAGATTCAGGATCCTCCCGGAAGATAATGGTCCGTCTCGAACTGATCGAGACGGACCATTTTTCTTCCCCGTGGCGAACGAATTTGGACGTCTATACGGAATCCCGTTCGGTGTGCTTCTACTATAGAGATGGTGCGCGGTGAAGCCGCGGCCCCTAAGATGTGCGAAGAATACGCCGACCACACCGGAAGCAGAGGCAACGTGACGAAGCCACACTCCTCCGATCAGAACGAACAGGATACGTCCGAGGGAGCGACCTCGAACCCATCGTCCGTTCCTTGGGCGAGCCCTCAGAACGCCGCAGAGGCCTCTGAAGGTCACCTGTCTTCCACGCAGGATGATGCCTCAACGTCCGGAAGCCACGACCTCCGGATCGCTCGTGTCCGAACCGACGGGTCCGACGCCACTCGACCGGAGTCCGTAACGTCTCTGGCGGATTGGGCCGAGGCGCGGGCGGCTGACGAATCCGGCGATGATGCGGGCCACGGCACCGGGCCGGGTCAGTCGTCACCGGATTCCGCTGCATCTCAGGCGAGCCGCAGCAGGGGCCCTGAAGCAATATCCTATGAGGAACAAGAGAACTACCCGTCGGAGACGCCGTCGACCGACGACATGGGGTCCGGCGAAGCCGATTCGGCCGACAACAACGAGCTGCTCCTCGACCGATGGCTGCGGCAAGTGGATGTGTATACGGGACCGGACGCGCTGCTGGACTTCAACCCGGTCGACAACGTGCACATCGATCTTTCGGCATCCAACCCATCCGGATATGCACAGTTGCTGGCCGGTCGCAAGACCCGCCTGTCGACCATTCTGCGTGATCGTGCGACGTTCACCAACGGGGTCCGGTCCGCACGAGCTATACGAGGCAAGATCTTTGAGCTTGACGCCGACCACGGTCTCGAAGCGGGATTCCTCGCCGCCGGCACGGCATCGTGGTTCGCCAAGCTGAACCCCTCCGGAACCCCCGACGGGGCCCGCGGGGAACGCCGTCACATCGCCCCCGTGCTGCTGGCCCCGATTGTGATCAACCCCCATCCCGACGGAGACGACTTCGAGCTGCGGATCAACGGTCCTGCGCGGCTGAACCCGGCGATGGCCCGTCAACTGCGGCGTGACTTCGGAATCGACCTCTTCGCCAACGGCGTGCACCGAAAGGCCACCTCCGGGTCCCGGTTGACACCGGAAGCAGTTCTGGAAGCCATGCGGTCGGTGTGCGTGAACGTTCCGGGAATGCACATCGAAGCCCGTACCGTGATCTCGACCTTCGCGGATCTGGCGGACACAGTGGGCGAACTGCCCGAAACCGCGACGTCGGGATTATTGCGAGACATCTCCGACCTTAACCGCGCCCAGATCAACGCGCCCCGGCAACCCCGAGAATTCACCTCGAACCCACTTCCGGCGAATGAGGTGGACCCGGCCGACGAGACGCTGGTCTACGACGCCGACGATACGGTTTCCGAGATTGTTCAGCGTGCTCGAGCCGGCGAGTCGATGACGGTCACGGCGCCGTCCGGAACCCAGCATCTGCGTGCGGCGCTCAACGTCGCGGCCGGTCTCCTCTCCGAAGGCAAATCGGTCATGATTCTGGCCGAGCGCCGAGAAACGTTGCACAACGTGCGGCGTCGATTGGCTGATCTCGAGCTGTCCGACCTGACCCTTGAACTGGGCGAGGAGACCGATCCTGAGGGACTGGCCCGGGACCTGATCGAAACCATTGTCAGATACGAACGAGCGGTCGAACCCCGGCTTGCGGGACTGCACGATGAACTCAGGAACATGCGGCGCCAACTCGCCGAGCACGTTGCTTCGCTCCATTGGAGGGACGAGCGTTGGGGAGTGACGCCCCTCGAGGCGATGCAGACGCTCGCGGAACTGACATCTCGAGACCCGGGGCCGTCGACGCGGGTGCGTTTCAAGCGTGCCGTCATGGACGCGACCGTTGATCGCGCCGAGACTGTTTCCCAGTTGGAGCGGGCTGCGGAACTCCGTGCGTTCAAACCTTCGACGCGCACAGCGCCCTGGTACGGTGCTCGGCTGGTCAATACCGAAGAAACCAAACAGGCCCGGGCCCTGGTCCAGAGCCTTTTGCGGACTGCGCGCGAGCTGCGCCGGGAAGTCAACGAAGGTTTTGACGGGATTGGCCTCAAGCCCGAAAGAACACTGGTGGGTTGGAAGAAGCAACTGGATCTGCTCGAAGGGATTCGGAACTCTCTGTCCCGTTTCAACGGAGATATATTCGACCGTCCTGTCACGGACTTGATCGCGGCGACGGGCACCTCGACCTGGCGTCGGGAACGCGGAATCGATATGTCCGCGATTCAGCGCTCGCGCCTGCGCCGGGCCGCCAAGGAGTACATCATTCCTCAGGTGCACATCTCGGATTTGCACCAGGCCCTCATCGAGGTTCAGGCGCAGCGGGAACAATGGCAGAGCTGGGCGGTCGAAAACCGAACCGTGGGAATGCCGGGGAACCTCGAGAAAATCGGGAAGCTGTATGCCGAAGTGGCAGACGACCTGAGCGATCTTTCGATCGTGATGGAAGAAAGCCCGGTCCGGAAGGA
The DNA here is from genome assembly GCF_004137765.1 of Rothia uropygialis. Classification (GTDB taxonomy): domain Bacteria; phylum Actinomycetota; class Actinomycetes; order Actinomycetales; family Micrococcaceae; genus Rothia. The sequence goes on from NZ_NOIS01000001.1 coordinate 465,260, forward strand.
CTACTTCGATCTGCCGATCCCTGACCTGCTCGAGACGTTCGAAGCTATGGCCAACGACCGCATTCTGTTGGATACGCTTCCCGAGCGGGAACAATTGACCCATATTCTTCGCGGAAAGGGCCTCGAGGACCTGCTCAAAGACCTGGAAGAGAGGCACGTGTCCACCGACCAGGTCGCGGCCGAGCTGGACCTCGCATGGTGGCAGTCTGCCTTCGAAATAATGCTCGAGCGGCCCGAAGTGAACTTGGTCAGTGGCAAAACGCTTTCCGAGTGGGAGTCGGCTTTCCGACGGGCCGACGTCGCTCACGTCGCCTCGGGGCCCGCTCGCGTTCGGTATGCTGCGGCGCGCGGTTGGAACCAGCGGGTCAATTTGAAGCCCGTGCAGGCCAAGGAATTGCGCCAGATACTCAAAGGGGCTCCTATTCCCCTTTCAGGCTATCTGCGCAGGGCGCCGGATATCTTGGCCGGACTACGGCCGTTGTGGCTGTCCAGTCCGTTCGGCGTTGGCCGTACCCTGCCTCCGTCGGCAACCGTGGACGCGGTCATCGTCTTGGACGCCGAGTCCACACCCTTGGGAGCGTGCTTGGCGGCGCTGGCACGAACGCGGCAGGTCATTGCGTTCGGAGACGAGAACGCGGGATATCCGCAACCGTTCATCGTTTCCCCGACCACCGGTGACGATCAGGCGCCGTCGAATGAACGCGTCGATTCCGCGATGCATGTGCTGAGTCAGGTCCTACCGGGCAAAACATTGGGACGTATCCATGAATGCCGTGACCAGGCTTTGGTTTCCTATCTGAACGAACACTTCTACGAGGGCGCTTTGTCTGCCATGCCCTTCGGGGAAGAAGCAGTCAGCGGCGCACGTTCGATGCGGGTCGACTATCTGGGCAAACAGAAACCGGACGACCGCGTAGGGGCTCCCATCATCGAGTCTCCGAAAGCCGAGGTGCGCGCCGTCGTGGACATGGTTTTTGAGCATGCTTCACGCGATCCTCGGCAGTCTCTGGCCGTCCTGACCGCCAGCCCCCGGCACGCTGCGCGCATTGCCGAAGAGATTCGCCGGGGCTTGGACTCTCATCCGGAGCTCCGAGATTTCTTCGAGCCCGGGTTGGAGCCATTCCGTGTCCTCGATCTGGCACGTGCTCGGGGGTTGACCCGCGATCGGGTGATTTTCAGTTTGGGTGTTGCTCCGGAGGCAGGAGCCCGGGCTTCGCACTTCGGACAGCTATCCGACGAACACGGGCGTCAGCGCTTCGTGAAAGCGATGTCGACGGCGAGGTTCCACACTCGAGTGGTCAGTTCGTTGAGCCTCGATCAGCTTCGAGACAGCGAACTCCGGAACGGGATGACGGATTTGGTGGGCTTCCTGGAATCCTATGAGACCGCGCACTCCGGTTCCGAGCCGGAGCAGGCTTCCATCCTGGCTCCCGAACACGCGATCAGCGAGTTCCTGTCGGTCCACGATTCCGATGACGAGGAATACAAGGCTGATTGGCTCTTGGCCGATCTGGCTCGTCGCTTGAGGGCGGCCGGGGCCGAGGTTTCGGTGACGCCTGGACAGGAAATTGATGGTTTGGCCACTGCAAGAGCCGAGTCGATGTCCGCGGGTGCGGTTCTGAGCCCGCGGGCGCGAACAGCCGGGACAGCAGACGGAAACGACGGGGCGGCCATGCGACTTCCAGTCGCCTTGTCGACCGATGGGACGAATCAGTACGCTTCCCTGTCGGTCCGTGAGCGATCGCGGTTGAGGCCCGAAAGGCTCGAGCGCACCGGTTGGAATCACGTGTCCTTGTGGACGGTCGATGTATTCGCCGACCCCCAGTCGATTGCCGATCGCATATTGGGTTACTTGGGGCTTGAGGCCCCCGTGGCACCGGAGCAGCGATGACCTCCGGTCCTTCCGACGGCGGTACGCCTGCGCCCGACGACGATTCTTCGGGCGCAGGGCCCCGTGGCACCGACAAAGATGCCGGGGGCGGGAGAAAAAAATTCCGCCACCGTGGATCGCGACGCGCGACCGGCGGCAGCGCCGTGAGCCAAGGGGAACCGGTACGGTTGGCGGGACTCACCGGATCTGCACCGACACCGCATGGCCAGAGTGCAGGCGGATCCGACTCGTCGAAAACATCGGGGACGGTCCAGTCCGAAGACGCTCGAAGCCGGTGGCTGCGCGAACAACGGCCTCCTCATTGGGACTGACCTCTTCACCCCATCCGCATCGGATGAGGATTCCGTAGCCCAGCCGCGCTATCGGAAGCCTCGGGAGGCACCGGCAATCTCGATATTGCAGCGACTGTCACGGATCACGCGTCGGTTTTTCTGGCCACGACGACAGCCTCACTATTCAATCCCGCCAACTGCTCTGCGGTGGAGGGCTCTACGGCAAAGAACGCCAAGTTCCCTCCGGAATCCGAGTCCGAATTCGGGAGAAGATGTGAATTCCGTGAATTTTCCGGGGCCAATATCAGCAACCCCTCTGCCTTGACCTGCTCCCCATGGCTTCCGGCCACGAACAGGTGCACGGGTGCCGACTGTCCTATGAGCTTCAAAGAATCCGGGTCTCGTACTCGCAGACCTATGGCGACCATTCCCTCTGGCAGCCTTTGGATGAGCTGAGCGGAGACCGTCATCGAGGCCGTAATCTGTTGGCCGAGATCAACCGGCACTGCGAGCCTGGAACCGATCAGAGAATCAATTCGCGTGCTGTCCTCTGGCACAGAATCGGCCCAGGCCCCAAAGACCTCAATCGAATCGAGGTCAGCCTCCGCAATCCTGTGTCCCGCTGGAAGAGCGCGTTTTGCGACCACAACCTCAGCGCCCGAGCCCTGTATCGAAGGCTTCAACAACACGCCGGCCATGGCGGACCCGATCAGTAAAACGACCCCCAGAAAGCGCGCCCGGCGGCTGATCCGGGAGCGGATGCGGACGCTGATCGGAACGGTCCTGTGGAACCCGCGACGCGTGGCCCGATGCCTGAAAATACGCATAGTCCAACGGTTGCAGAGTCCCCAACCTTGACCCTTCGGCCCTGGACCAGAAACCGCCTTTTGGGTACAACCCGTCCTGCGTCTGAACCGGAAAAATCAGGTGTGGAAAACTTAGGAGTCGTGACCGGAGGATGTCGTCGTTGACGCCGAAGCCGACGACGAGGAAGAGTCGGAGGACGAGTCCCCGGCGGAGGCTCCAGACCCTGAAGAATTGGACGAAGACTTGGAATCAGTGCTGTAGAAGCCGCTTCCTTTGAAGCTCACCCCAACCGTGTTGAACTTCTTTCGCAGCGCGCTCACATGGCACTCGGGGCACTCTTTCAACGCGTCGTCCGTGAAAGCCTGACGAATGTCGAATGCATGCTGGCAGTTCTTGCACACATACGCGTAAACGGGCATGAAGAGTCTCCTCTGAATCGGTGGGATGCGGCGAACCCATTTTACGGCGACCGACGAATTCTCGTGAATCCTTCCTCGGTGCAGACCTGCAGCAACCGCGCATCGTGCGATTCCGAAGGCACGCCTCCGGCCTCCAGAAGTTCGTCGGCAAAACAAATGCCGATGTTGGCGGCGCCGTGCGGGCCCTTTGCCGCGGCCCCGAGAGCGGTATCGTAAAATCCGCCTCCGTAGCCGAGCCGCACGCCTCGAGCATCGACCGCCAGCGCCGGTACGAGTCGAAGATCGGCATGACCAAAGGCTTCCGTTCCGAGGCGAGGGCCAACCGGTTCCTGGATTCCGAATCGGCTGATCTCGACCGGGGTCTGCGGCGTCCAGCGTGCCCAGTCAAGGATCCTGCCCGGTCGCGAGATGGGCGCCAGAACCGTCCTCCCGGATTCGTGTATTGCTCTGAGAGCGGGCAGGATCGGGGGCTCGGTCGCGGTCGGTAGGAAAGCACATACCGTGCCTTTGATCGGGACGGTTTCGATCACGTAATCCAAAAGTGCAATTCGCCAGGAGTCCGCCACAAGTTGGCGCTGTACATCCTCGCTGTCCCGTTCACGCCGGTTGACGCGCGCCGCGAGTAACTGTTTTCGAAGCTTCGATTTGGCCCGGACGAGCTTGTCGGCGTCCATCCTCGATCCTCCGGCCTCGGGTGCAATGACTCAGGAGTTTCTACCGTAGCCCATCTCCCAACATTCGGTTTACGGGGAAAGCGAATCGGAATGAGGAGACTCGCCGCGGAGTTGTACGGCGTATGACAGACAAAGGGGAGGCTATGAAGCAACCTTGATAAACCCAAGGTTTTTCCCAGATCCTCAGCTATTCTGATAGGTATGTCCGAAAATCATTCACAGAAACCAGTCACCAAGGCTGTGATCCCGGCCGCAGGACTGGGTACTCGGTTCCTGCCGGCCACCAAAGCCAGCCCCAAGGAGATGCTGCCGGTCGTCGACCGTCCGGCCATCCAATATGTGGTTCAAGAGGCCGTGTCCGCGGGTCTCGATGACATCCTCATGATCACCGGCCGTTCCAAGCGAGCCTTGGAAGATCACTTTGACCGCATCCCCGATTTGGAGGCTTCACTCGCCGCTTCGGGCAAAGACGATCTCCTCAAATCGGTTCAGCAGGCCACCGCACTCGGCGAGTTGCACTACCTTCGTCAGGGTGATCCGAAGGGGCTCGGCCACGCTGTTCTTCGCGCGAAGACACACGTTGGGAACTCGCCCTTTGCCGTGTTGCTGGGCGACGATTTGATCGATGAGCAAGAGGATCTGCTCGTGCGCATGATCCAGGCCCAAGAGGAAACCGGCGGCAGCGTTGTGGCCCTCATGGAGGTTCCGCAGGACCAGATCAGCGCGTATGGCTGTGCCGCGGTGGAGCCCGTCGAGGGGCAGGATTACGTCAAGGTCACGGGTATGGTCGAGAAGCCCAAACCGGAGGATGCGCCTTCCAACCTGGCGATCATCGGTCGTTATGTTCTGCACCCGCATGTCTTCGACGTTCTCGAGGAAACCCCTCCCGGACGTGGTGATGAAATTCAACTGACCGATGCGCTCGAAACGCTCGGCCAGGGCACCGGGGAAGGCGAAGGCGTGTACGGGGTTGTCTTCAACGGTCGTCGCTTCGACACCGGAGACAAACTCTCTTATCTGAAGGCAAATGTGATTTTGGCGGCCGAGCGCGAAGATTTGGGCCCCGGCCTTCGGTCGTGGCTCAAAGAATTCGTACAAACGTTGCCTTCCGAATGATGCGTTGATCGCAAAGTCAACGTATCCGTGAATGCGGGGCCCCGCGAGGGGACCCCGCATTCATCGCATTCCGGAGCTGTCTCGGATTGCGTCGGTGAAATGCAGGGATTTATCAGGTGACACGCCAGGACGCAGAGAGTTGGTGTACGCCACAAGAGAGATAAACTACAAGCGTGTCTTTTTCATGGGTTTCGGCTTCCAGCATTCTGCTGATCGTCGCTTTCATCCTCGTCGCGTGGTCGGTGCGCAGCATCGATCGACGTCGTCGGCCTTCGGTGGTCGCTCAAGTCATGGCTACCGATATCATGGAAAACACAGAACCCGCCTTCCCCCGGGACCACGTGCTACTGCGTCAAAGGAATGACATGAACAGTAACCAGTCCCCACGCGTCTCCTCCGGGGCGCCCACGGAAACCTCCGTAGTCTACGAGGAAGAGAAACGGCACGAGGGAGTACGCGTTCCCCGTCCCCCGAGGTCGACCGCGTACGGATCAGCTACGGAATCAGCCAAGCCCCGAATCCGTACAGCACGAACTGTCACGGCTGTTATCGGCCTGATTGCCCTCGTATTCGGGTTGGTCACGGGAATTCTTGCTCCCTTCACTGCTATCGCCTGGCCCTTGCCGGTCTTCCTTCTGATCGTGGGGCTAGGTGCCTTCGGCAGCCTTCGATACTTGGCGCTTTCGGATCGAGGTCTCATGGGTCCCGGTCGTGCAACCTCTCAGAATGCATCTCGGGACCTGGATTCGTCCGAGGAAGACGACCGCTCCGACGAATGGGTCGTCGATGGCGGCTACCTGACTACGGCCGACGAGCCTCTCGCGGGAGAGGGCCCCGTCGTCAAGCAGTCTCAGGGCGTGTACGACAACGAAAGTTCTTTGGCAGAAACGCAGGCCCCCGTTGCAGGCGTGGGTTCGGTCGAGACCGTGACCTATGATGCGCCGTCCGCCGGGCCCGGCATGTCCGGAGCCCAGGAGGTTCCGAACGTTGAGGAGCCCGGATTGGACATTGAATCCCTGCGCGAACAAGCCCGGCGCGTAGCCGCAGGCAAACCGGTGGCTTTCACCCCGGCGACCAGTCAGTGGTCTCCGGTCGAATTGCCCAAGCCGACCTACGTAGATGCCCCCGCGGCACGCCGCGAGGCTCCCAGCCCTGTGGAAGTCCCGACGGAGCCGAAATCAACGTCTTCGACCCTGGCGGAAGCAGCCAAGAAGGGCGACTCAGTTCTCAACCTGGACGACGTGCTCTCTCGCAGGCGAGCCTGACCGCGGACCATCTCATTTTCACAGCCCGTCGGGAACCCGGCGGGCTGTGTGATCTCCCTGAACTGCTTCCGGTATTCGCGAGCCACTCCTGCGTCCGGGATAGGGCGCCAACGAACCAAGAGCATCGAGGACCATGAGTACAACGCACCTAGAAATTGAACGCAAATACGAAGCTCCGGCCGATGGCGGCCTCACGCCTGACCTGAGTGGCCTGCAACGGCTCACTGCCGAGGCGGAGCCGCAGATCCAAGAGCTCGACGCAACATACTTCGATACGGATTCTCGCGATCTGGCCCGCGAAAAGGTCGTCCTGCGCCGGCGTCGTGGTGGCCACGATGAAGGCTGGCACATCAAGTTCGTACTGGGGGAAGGGCGCCAAGAAGTTCATTTCGGGCTTCTCAAAGACGAAAACGCCATGCCCGCTGCGGTCAAGGACGTTTTGTCAGGAATCACCGTGGGGGAGAACCTGAACCCCACCGCACGATTGGCAACCCGTCGCGAACGCACGATTCTTCGAGACCGGGACGGCCAGGAGATCGCGGAGCTGTGCGACGATTCCGTACGCTCGACCGACTACGCGACAGGAATCCAGAGGGCCTGGCGGGAATGGGAAGTCGAACTTCTGGCCGAGGGCCTTTCACCGGAGGCACAGGCTGAAGTCTTCGAAGAGGTCGAGGAGGTTCTCGAACGGATCGGCGCAACGTCGTCGAGTTCCGTGGCCAAGATTTCCCGTGCGCTCGGGCAGGACCCCGAGTTCGACGCCGATGCCGGCATCACGGCTTCCCGGAATTGTCGGGAGGGTGCGGGCGGACCCCATCTCAGCGGCTCGCAATCCCTGATTTCCGCCGTCATTCACGAGTTCCTCGACGATGTCCCCGCACTTGACCTCGGCGTTCGAGTCGGTGTCAGTGATTCGGTACATCAACTTCGGATCAGATTTCGGGGCATACGGAGCGTGCTGAGGGGGCTGCGGGGGGTCATCGACAGGGATGCCGAAAAGTCCCTGGCCGACGGGATCAAGACTACCGGTGTGGCACTGAGCGATGCGCGTGACCTCGAAGTCGTGCGCGAAATCCTGAGTGCCCAAGATGGGTGGAACCGTCTGACCACAGTGGCTCACCAGCAGCTGAGCGCATTGCTCGATGAGGACGAAGAGGCGGCTCTCCGGGCAGCGAAGAGCCGGCTGTCATCCGCGGAACACCTCGCCCTGATGAAAGACCTGAGGGAGTTCGCTCGGCAGCCCCGTCTCAACGACGTCGCCTCCGGGTGGGGATCGAAAAAAGTCGTCACAAGGATGCTCGATACCCTGAGCGACCGGTTGTACAAACGAAGCGGACGGGTTCGGGAGCTGGATGACCCGATGACCGGTGAGGTCCTGGAGAATCTTCACGATGTACGAAAGGCTGCGAAATCGTTGCGGTACGCAATCGAGTCTCTTTCGGCCGAGTCAGCGGTGCCGAAGAAACGGGTCAAACAGGCCACCTCGGAGAGAAAACGGTCGAAGAAGATCCAATCCCAACTCGGCGAAATTCTGGATCTGAATGCCACGAGAGAGTGGCTGGAACGGGCGGCACGGGTTTTCCAACGCAGGGACCTCGATCGATACGCTGTGGGGCTCCTCGCGGGAGAGATCGACACTCGGTTGAAGCAAGCCCTGGCCAAGGGGATCGTGAAGGTGCGGCACATCAATTGAGCCTTCGACGCGGGGCGTGAGCGGTTGCTGCGCAGCGTACTGCTGTCGCACATGGCCCTCGGGCCTCCCAGAATCAGTATTAATGACGAGTGGGCCCCGGGATTCCCCGAGGCCCACTCTTTGCATCACACACAGGAAGAAGGTCTTCACTCACTGGAGGCGCCGACCGCTGTAAGTCCGCTCGAAAGCGACCGTCCCAGGTCTGCCTCCCGGCTATTTGGTAATAAAAACATTACCTAATGCTCTGAGGGTCCGCTACCCCTGATTTAGGATTGCCTGCATTTTCTTGTTGACGTGCTGTCCCTAAGTTGCATATGACCCTGTCCAGCAGCGGATTCTCCGTTGGAGCGCGTTGTAAAAATGGTGAAGGTCACAGCCGAGGGCCTTGGGGTTCGGGCGGGCGACCCCGCCGCGAGCCTTGCAACTCATGGGCCTCGACCCCGAGTGTGGCCCATCGAACCTGATGAGCCGCGGAATCTTCGGTAAGCTAGACGATATGCATGAATGGATCGAAAGCCTGGACCTCGGGATTGCGATCCTTTTCTTTTGGGCTGTCGGCGTCGTCCGCACATCACTCGTATACGGGGTCGGCAGGGCTGCCGCGGCCGGAGGCCGGCGGGCGGGAAGATTAAGGGCAGCCTTCGAAACGCCTCTGTACAGGCATGCCGAAGCATTTGTTAACCGCTGGGGAGTCCTGGCCGTCCCAGCCTGTTTTCTGACGGTCGGGTTCCAGACCGCTGTCATCGGCGTCACGGGCTTCACGCGCATGCCTCTGCCTCGGTGGGTACCCGCGATGCTCGTTGGAACCCTCATTTGGGGGACCATCTACGGCACGGTGGGCATGGCAGTGGTGTGGGCCTGGCTCCAGCGGCCGTGGCTCGCGGGCCTCGCGATCCTCCTCGTGATCGTGGCGATCGTCGCGATCAAGTACTGGCCGCGACGCGTCCGATCGAGCCGGACGTCGGAGCTATAGACCCCTGACTTCCTGTGGGCGCGCGTCGTCTCCGGACTGCACTGGCACCGTGAAGGCATGCTTCCGTTCGCCCAACGGACCGATGCGTGGCATCCTGCGAGCAGCAGGCTTTCGGAAACGGCAAAACCCCGTTCCGTGAATTCACGGAACGGGGTTTTGCCGGTGTGTCGACGTGGAGCTAAGGGGAATCGAACCCCTGACCTTTTCATTGCGAACGAAACGCTCTACCAACTGAGCTATAGCCCCGAGCAACCCCTCTACCGTACTCCCGAGCGCGCTCGTGCACAACTCGAAAACGGTCTTCGGAGGGATGAAAGGCGCTGATAAGTTAGCACCATGAGCGACTCGCCCTTCGAGGATTCCCCCCAGCACGACGACGCCCCTCACACGCCCGCGCCTACGGCCCGGGAGGCGCCGGTCGGCCCGCCCAGTGAGGGACTGACGGTGGGGTTTGTGCCGGGGGTCATGCCGGGAAAATGGTTCGCCCGATGGGATGAGAGGTTCGGTCGATCGACGCCCCTTGAAAGACTTGCCCTGGGGGAAGGGGCCGGCTTGCGTGCACTCGTTTCGGGAAACGCCCATATGGTTCTGGTGCGTACCGAGACAGAGCCGGAATGTCTGGACAAAACCCGTTTTCATGCGGTTCACCTCTACGAAGAGAAGCCCGTGGTGGTGATGCCGGTCGACCATGTCCTGACCATTTTCGACGAAGTTCCGCTCGAGGAGCTCGCCGAGGAATTCATGCTGCAAGAACCCGAAGACATTCCGGAGTGGGCGGCGGTCAGCAACGAAAAGTGGAATACCAGCCCGCGAAAATTGCCGAGTATGCGCGACACGGGGGATGCGGTCGAACTGGTTGCTGCCGGCTTGGGTCTGTTGATCGTACCGATGTCCGTTGCGCGGCACCACCATCGCAAGGACCTGACGTACCGGATTGTCGAAGACATGCCGAGACGATCGGTTGCGCTCGCATGGCACAAGGACGTCGATGGCTCGCGCAGCGACGAAGACGAAAACGCCCTCCAGGAATTCGTAGGGATCACGAGGGGTCGTAAAGCCTCGAGCTCCCGCGGTGCATCGGAGACGAAGGCTGATCAACGAGTATCCGGGCGAGGCGCAGAAGGCCCGGCACCGGTTCGAAAGAAACCGGGCCGGGCGTCATCGTCCGGAGGAGCTAGTTCTTCGAAGGCTCGCTCGGCGAAGAGTGCTCGCTCGAAGTCGCGGGGGAAGAAGAAGTAGCTCCGTTTGACCGCGCCGAGACGATCGGGATGCTTTGCGTTCCGTGAATCACCGACTGATTCAGCAGCGGAATGTGCAGACCATTGTGGTCCAAAGCCTGTTTGACGTAGACGCGAAGGACGCGAGCGACGTCCCACTGCTGAAGAGGAGCCGTGCGAATCGCGATTCGCATGGTCAGGTACTCGCCGGTCATCTCCTCAACACCCCATACTTCGGGTTTGCCGCGAATCGAGTGGCCGACTTCGGTCTCGTTCTTGACTCGCTCTGCGGCATCGAGCAGGAAACTGGTGACGCGTTCGATATCGCAGTTGTAGGGGACGGGGACATCCACGATGGTGCGAGCCCAACCTTGGGATTGGTTGCCCACGCGGAGGATCTCACCGTTACGGACGTGCCACAGGGTGCCCTCGACGTCGCGCACCTGCGTCACGCGCAGCCCTACTGACTCGACGGTTCCGCTGGCCTCGCCCAAATCGACGACGTCCCCGATACCGAGCTGGTCTTCGGCCACGATCGAGACGCCGGCCAAGTAGTCCTTGACGAGCGATTGGGCGCCGAAGGACAAGGCAACACCGGCGATTCCCGCACTTGCGATCACCGGAGCGATGTTGAATCCGAGTTCCGAAATGATCATCAGTACGGCGATCGTCCAGATGCCGATGGTCGCGACGGAACGCAAAACGGATCCCACGGTCTTGGCCCGTTGGGATTGTCTCTGACGGGCCGTGACGGCGTCCTCGACCCATTCCTGTGGGCCGTTGCTGTTCTTCTTGGCCACGACCCTGGCTTTCGTGCCCCGCGAAATACTGTCCGTGACCTTGTGAATCACGGTCCTTGCGACCAAGTTGATCAACACGGCGATCAAAAAGATCAGGACGATTCGCAGCGGGTGATCGAGCCAGAAGTCCAGGCTTGAGACGTCCGTGAGGAGGTTGCCGGAATTCTCGGCTGTGAGTTTCATAAGTTCAATTTTAGGAGAGCACGTTGAGACAGCGCCAAATATCAACTCGGTACACGCTGAACGTGCACGTTCTCATGTGGAACTAAGATTGAATTCATGGCTCTTGAGATGGACACACGACCCGCCGCTTATGCGGTCATCATTGAACAAGGCAAAATTCTTTTGACCCACTGGACGGGGGAGCGGCACCCTGAAAGGGCCGGATGGACGCTTCCCGGCGGCGGTCTGGAAATCGGAGAGACGGCCGAAGAGGCTGTTATCCGCGAGGCATACGAGGAAAGCGGGTACGACATCCAGCTTGACGGGATCCTCGGGGTGGACAGCAAGTATTACGACGATGGCCGTGAGCGCCCCTTCCATAGTTTGCGCATCCTGTACCGTGCGATCATCACGGGCGGGAAGGCGGAAGTGACCGACGTCGGCGGATCGACGGACGATGTCGCGTGGGTCCCGCTCGGGGATCTTCCCAAGATCCGAAAAGTATCCTTGGTCGAAGTTGCGGCCAAAAAGTACGGACTGGCCTATTGAGGACAGTGAGAGCCTGCCCCACCCCTAGTGCCACGAGGAGATTGCTGTGAAGCGTTGGATGCTGCCGGTCATTGCGTTGTTGACGTCCGTCGCCGTCGTGCTGAGTGGTTGCTCAGGTGCAGGTGAGGCTGACCCCGACCCATCGGCATCAGACTTCCGGACCATTCGCATCGGGAAAGGCATATCACACGAATCCGAAGTGGTTGCCTACCTCTATGCGGGGGTTCTGTCGCACGCCGGGTACAAGACTGAGGTGGTCGACTCTCCGGACAGCCGCACCGACTACGTGAACCAGATGGCCAGGGGAGACGAGAATTCTGTCGACGTCACCCCCGATTACTCGGGAAATCTACTGCTCGATCTAACCGACGGGGGCGCCAAGAATCCGCAGGCTACCGCCACTCCGACGGCCAGCGAGAGCGACGCGAACGACCCCCGCGCAAGCATGACACCGTCGACGACGCCCACCCCGAGTCCGGCCTTCAATATTCACGGAATGTCCAGCAGCGATATTTCCTCGACGTTGCCCAAGGTTCTGCCCGAAGGGGTGACAACGTTCAACACCGCCACTGCTGAGAACAAGGACGCTCTGGTGGTCAATCAGATCACTGCGGCCAAATACAAACTTTCCACGATCGATGATCTCGCGGCCCACTGCAAGGAACTGAAGTTCGGGGTGCCCAGTGGTTTCAAAGACAAGGCTTACGGCAGCAAAGGGCTCCAAAGCCTCTATGGGTGCGAGCCCGGTAGCTACCAAGAGGAAGATGACCAGGAGAAGCTCTCGGGTCAGCTGGCTGACGGAAGCGTCGGCGTCGCCGATCTGTTCACCGCCTCCGCAGCCGTCAAGGACAACGGCTATGTGGTTCTGGAAGATCCGAAGGCCAATTTCATCGCGCAACAAGTCGTTCCTGTGGCTCGTTCGAAGGAGCTGCCGTCCCCGGCGAAGAACGCGATCAACGACCTTTCCGGCAAATTGGGGACCGGTGACTTGGAATTCCTCAACAGGCTCACGACGGGTGACCGCCCGATCTCAGCAAAGGATGCGGCCCGATTCTGGCTCAAGGAAAATGACTCCTGAGGACCTGTAATGCGGTGAAAACACGTTGCGGTTGTGGCGCCGGACGGTGGCCAGTGAGCTAATCTGAAACCTTCGCGAAGGCGATCGTGACATAAAACTGTTCACGCTCAGATGGAGGGTACGCTAAATCACATGGCACAATTCCGGCAGTCAACAAAGCTGAATAACGTCCTTTACGACATCCGAGGCCCGGTACTCGAGGAAGCCCAGAAAATGGAGGCGCAAGGACATCGCATCCTTCGCCTGAACATTGGCAACCCCGCACCATTCGGTTTCGAAGCGCCGGACGCGGTCATGATGGATATGATCCGTCACCTGCCTGAAGCCCAGGGGTATTCGGACTCACGAGGAATCTATTCGGCGAGAACTGCTGTCGTCCAGTACTACCAGACACGAGGGATCCGGAACCTTGACACCGACGACGTGTACATCGGCAATGGCGTCTCGGAAATGATCACTTTGTCCCTCCAAGCCTTGTGCAATCGAGGCGACGAAATCCTCGTCCCCACCCCGGATTATCCTCTGTGGACGGCGTCTGTGGCCCTCTCCGGTGGTACACCCGTCCATTACCAGTGCTCCGAAGAAGACGGCTGGAATCCGGATATCGAAGATATCGCGTCGAAGATCACTCCTCACACCAAGGGCATCGTGATCATCAACCCCAATAACCCGACCGGGGCGGTGTATTCCAAGGAAACCCTTCAGCAGATCGTGGACCTCGCCAAGGAACACGACCTTATCCTCTTCTCCGACGAGATATACGAGAAGATCACCTACGACGACGCGGAAATGATCAACACCGCTACCCTGGCCGGCGAGGACGCCCTGTGCCTGACGTTCTCCGGTCTGTCCAAGGCTTATCGCGTGGCAGGGTACCGAGCCGGATGGTTGGCGATCACGGGACCGATGTGGAAAGCCAGCGACTACGTGGAGGGAATCAAACTCCTCGCCAACATGCGTATGTGCGCGAATGTTCCTGCCCAACATGCGATTCAGACAGCCCTGGGTGGTTATCAATCGATCAACGATTTGATCCTGCCCGGGGGCCGGTTGCGTGAACAGCGGGACATCGCGCACAGGAAGCTCAATAGCATCGACGGCGTGTCATGCCAGCAGGCGAAGGGCGCACTTTATTTGTTCCCGAAGCTTGACGCAGAGAAATTCGGGATCGTGGACGACGAGCGCTTCGCCCTGGATCTTCTGAAGGAACAGAAAATTCTGGTCAGCCACGGCACCGCCTTCAACTGGAAAGCACCGGATCACTTCCGTTTGGTCACCCTGCCGGACGTCCAGACACTAGACACAGCCTTGGACCGTATCGGGGAATTCCTGAGCGGGTACCACCAGAACTGACGTGAGTCTTGGTCCTGGAGGACTTCCGGCATTTGCACCGTGGCCTCCATGCCAGGAAGCGTTATTGGGGAGGCTCCTGATCCGATTGGGCGCGGCGTTCTTTCGCCGCGTCCAACCTCTTCTTCGCACCGTCCAACCATTCTTCACACCGTTGCGCGAGTGCTTCCCCGCGCTCCCACAAGGAGAGGGATTCTTCGAGGCTTGAGGCGCCGGACTCGAGCTTGGATACGATCCCCATCAATTCTTCTCGAGCTTGTTCGTAGCTGAGCTCTTCAACGGGGGCGTAGTCTTCTTGTGGCATGGGGCTCCTTTGCGAGATTCCGGTCTGTTCGCATTCTTCAATGGTCGGGTTGTTATGTCCTGCTTCGGCCCGGCTGGTCCCTGGGATCGTCGTCGCGGACCTTGTCCACGGTGGCTTCAAATCCTCCCGCAGCGACACGAACCTCCACGGGGATTCCGGGCTCCAGGGTTCGGGCATCTTGTACGACGGACCCGTCTCGGCTCTGAACGACGGCGTATCCTCTGTCCAGCGTTTTCTGAGGGGAAAGGGACCTTACCCGGGACCGCAGATGAGCGACGGATTCTTGGTGGCGGTCCAACGAGACTGTGACGGCGCGCAATACACGCGCCCTTGCCGCATCGGTCTCTTCTTCTCGAGCCATGAGCATGGTTTCGGGGTGTGCTAGGACCGGCCGGGATCTGTACTGGGCCAAACCGTTGGACTCACGATCGATGTAGAGCCTGACCACACGCTCGGTCGTGGCTCGCGCCTGACCGATGCGCAATCGTTCTTCCTCGACATCCGGTACGACGGTTTTGCCTGCGTCCGTGGGAGTCGACGCACGCCAGTCAGCAACGTAATCGAGAAGTGGCTGATCGGCCTCGTGTCCAATCGCCGAGACCACCGGTGTGTTCGCCTGCGCTACGGCGCGAATCATCGCTTCTTCGCTGAAAGGCAGCAGATCTTCCAAAGCGCCTCCGCCTCGGGCGATCACGATCACGTCCACGGATGCGTCTTCGTCGAGTTCGCCGAGTGCCGCCGTGACCTGGGACAGCGAGTTGACACCCTGAACAGCGACTTCTCTGACTTCGAATTGGGCGCCGGGCCACCGCAACCGAGCGTTGCGGATGACGTCTTTCTCGGCATCCGAATCACGGCCTGTGATCAGCCCAATCTTCTGTGGAAGCACCGGCAAGGGTTTCTTCAGCGCCGCATCGAACAGGCCCTCTGCTTGGAGTTTCCGGCGGAGGCGTTCGATACGCTCGAGCATGTCTCCGAGGCCGACCTGCCGTATTCCGCTGCCCAGCATGGAGAGCCGGCCGGTTTTCTTCCAGAAATCCGGTTTGAGGCGGACAACGACCCGCATACCGTGTTCCAAGTCGCCCTCAATCCGGGCGGTCTCCTTGGGGAACAGGCTCACGGGTACGGAGATTTCTTCTTCAAGGTCTCGCAGGGTCAAGTAGGTGACGCGCGCGCGCTTCTTGAGCTCGATGATCTGTCCCTCGACCCAAATGGGATCGCACCGGGCGATGTATTGGTTCATCTTGGCAGAGAGCAAGTGCAATGGCCACGGGTTCTCCGGGGTTGTGTCTCGCGCGAGGTTCGGCAGGGGCGGCCTCTGCGTTTGCTCGGCTGCGCCCGACCCTGCTTCGGTGAGATCTGGCTGATCTGAGGATGGCGAGTTGCTCATGGTTAATGACTACCAGGCCTGACCGACAGAATAAGGATCCCGGCCGCATTGTGGACGAAGATACAGCGTGAATTGTGCCGAGCGATTACGGTTGCCTTATGTCCAGCTCCCCGTCACAAACGCTCCGTTGGGTATTCGCGTCCATAGCTGCCCTACTTTCCGTGTGCCTGGCTGCCCTGACCCTGCTTCTGATTTGGTTCCAATTTACGGTGAGCGATGAAGCCCACTTCGTGTCGAGCGCCAACAGCGTGGTTCAGGATGAGCAGTTCCGTTCGCAGCTTGCGGACGACGTTACACAAGACATCATGGGTTCCGACAAAGTGAACCAATATTTGGGGGACGGGTCCGGGAGCGGGACTTTTGCAGGAATTCAGAGTTGGGCCAAGGATCGCGCGTCGAACCTGGTACAGTCCACGGTCGCCGGCGCCGTCGACTCGAAAGACTTCCGGGAAACGTGGAAGGAGATGGCCTCCTCAACCTATTCCGCCAACTTCGACGATCCCTCGTCATCGGCGTTGGTGGTGGATACAGGGCCGCTATACCAGGCTTTCAACGATCGGGTGCAGAGCACTGTCCACCTGGACTTGGGCCTTGACGAGGGTTCACACCGCGTCGAATTGGAAGGCGCTCCCCAGGATGGGAGCGACGCGCCTATGGCGAAGTTCCTGCACCGTGCGCAGTCTCTGTCCGCCGTTTCTCCCGCCCTGGGCGCGGCGGCCCTGGTCGTGGCACTTCTCGCGGCTCTTCTGGCGCCCCGATCCAAAACACTTTTTCTGGCCCTGGCCTCGGCCGGCACTGGCCTGGTCACGTGGTTGGCGATGACGGTTCTGTCGGCCCGGTTCACCACTCAGATGGACGCTGTTCAGGGCACCGAGGGGCTCATCGCTCAGCATTTCGGGGAAGCGATCACAGCCAACGTGCAGACCTGGGCGCTGACCAGCTTGGGCGTGGGGCTGGGCATTGCTCTCGTACTTGTCATCGGTCACACTCTGACGTCCTCGCGACAAGGCAATACGTCGCATACGTTCTAGTGGTCGGACGGGTCGTTGGCTCCTGGGCGAAGGTCTTGGAACTCGGGGGCGGTCAGGGGCTTCGGCGAGACGTCCACGGGTCCGGCCTCGAGTCGCTCATCCGACGGAGCCGTGGGATCCATTTCGTTGATTTTTCTGGCCGTCACGAATACCCGTGATTCCATCGAGCCGAGCATCGCATTGTAGGACTCGACGCTACGGCTCAGGGCACGCCCCATGCTCTGCAGATGCCCGCCAACGCTGGAGAGCCTCTCGTACAGTTGGCGTGACAAGGCCAGCAGATCACGGGCATTCTGTGAGACGGCTTCTTGCCGCCACGAGAGCGCTACCGCTTTGAGGGAAGCCAACAAGGAGACCGGGGAAACCAGCGCTACACCGCGGGACGAGGCATAGTCCAACAAGCCTGAGTCGGCACGCAAGGCGGCCGACAACGCAGATTCCATGGGCAGAAAACACAGCACGATTTCCGGGGACGTCTCACGAGCATCCCAATACCGTTTGGATGCCAAAGCGTCCACGTGCGAACGCACTGCTTTTGCATGTTTGCTTTCCCATGCCGCCTTTTCCGCTTCCTCGATGGCTTCCTGGGACTCGAGATATGCATCCAACGGAGCCTTAGAATCCAGGACCAACTCTTTGCCTCCCGGAAGAGTCACCACCATGTCCGGGCGGAGGCGTCGAATCTTCCCCGTCTCGTCCTGGACTTCGGAAACGACCTGCTCCGAATAGGACACGTGGCGTTCCATCCCTGCCGCTTCGACGACACGACGAAGCTGCGTCTCTCCCCATGTCCCTCTGGCCGTAGTGGAACGCAGTGCACTCGACAAATGATGTGTGGATTCCCGCAGTTCATCCTGGCCTCGACGTGAGACCTCCAACGCTTCCCTGACGGAGCCGAATTGGTCCGCGCGCTCGCGTTCCATCTGACGCACCTGCTGCTCGACCGTCGCCAACTGGTTCTTGACCGGCGCGAGTGCCCGCAAGACGTCCTGGTCCGTGCGTGCGCGTTCCTCAAGACTCTCCACACGTTGGGCCAACAGTTCCTTGCCCTCCACTGCGGCGGACAGATCATTTCTCAACCGGGTGTTCTCTTCGGAGAGATCTTCTCCTGAAGTCCGTGAACGGGCGCCCAGCACGAACCCGAGCACCCCTCCGATCACGAGAGCCAATAACGCTGAGAGTACAAGGGGAAGTGCGGTCATGTTTCTACTCTGCCAGTGCCTACTGACAACTTAAGGAAATGACAGGTGTGCGAACCTGCACGGACTGGCCACCTCAGCCCGTTGGTATCCTGCCGGCACGCGTGGCTTCAGAGCCATCCGTTGAGCTGCGCCTGATACACCGCCTCGAACCGGTTGCTCGCATTCGTCTTCCGGATCACGGATGATAGGTGATTGCGGACTGTTCCGTTCGACAGGCTCAGAACCGATGCTATGTCTTTGACGCCGGAGCCGCTCCGAGCGGCCCGGCACACTTCGATCTCACGTTCGGTCAGAGGATTCTCCGGGCTGAAGAGGGACTCCTGGGCTAGCGAAGGGTCGATGACGCGCAGCCCGGCGTTCACCCGACGAACTGCCTCGGCTAGTTGCGCCGGGGGAGTGTCCTTGACGATGAACCCTTTGACACCCGCGGTCAGAGCCCGTTTCAAGTAGCCCGGTCGGCCGAAGGTCGTCACGATGATGACCTCGCAATCCACGCCGGCTTTCCGTAACTCCTCGGCCGCGTCGATCCCCGTCCCGCCGGGCATCTCGATATCGAGTAGCGCCACGTCGACCGCTCCGTTCCGGACGGAGTCGAGCACGCTGTCTCCTCGCCCGACCTCCGCCACAACCTCTATATCCGGCTCGGAATTCAGTAGGACCGCAAGGGCGCCCCGGACGAGATCTTGGTCGTCCGCAATCAGGACTCGGATGGGGGTCATGGAATCTCCAGAGGTGAACGGTCGCCATTCATAGTGATCAGGACTCTGGTTCCGGGCATTTCGCCGTCGAGGAGGCCCTCACTGGACACCAAGGACTCGATGATGAGCGCGCCTCCGGCCTGTTCAGCCCGTTCGCGCAGACCTGTGAGTCCGTTGCCGTAGCTCGAGCTGATGCCTCTTCCGTTGTCCGTGATCTGCACCTTCTCGGGCGTGAGGAGCACGGTGCATCGCGAGGCTCCCGAGTGGCGCACCACGTTGGTCACAGCCTCCCGAACGGCCCAAGAAAACAGTGAGGCATTGACGCCAGAGACCTCGCGGGCTGCCTGTGTATCCGGCAGATGCGCTGCGATGCCCGCAGTAGTCAGGGCCTTGCGGGCGGCGTCGACCTCCCCGCCGAAATCCGGGCTCCGTAGACGCGTGACGGTGGAGCGTACATCGGCCAACGCCACGCGTGACAGGCGCGCGATCTCAAGCACTTCCTCTCGTGCTTTCGCGGGGTCCGACTCCATCGTCTTGGCCGCGACCTCCGACTTCAAGTTGATCACGGTCAACGAGTGACCGAGAAGGTCGTGAACGTCCCGGGCAACGCTCTCGCGCTCCGTGGACACCGCCAGGTCCTGACGAAGTCTGTTAGCCACCTTTTCCCTGTGAGTGGCCAGCGCGACGACCAGGACAATGACCGGCCCGAGGAGCGTGCCGCTCAGCACATAGGGAAAGCCGCTTTGGTCCGCAAACATGAGAACGACCAAGTTCGTCGCGGCCATCAGGAAGCAGAGACAGGCGACTCCGAGACGAGGAGGCAGAACGAAGAGCAAGGCCGCCGCGAAAAAGGTTGTCAGGTTTACGACTCCGAAGCCGAGGAACAGGGACAGAGCGGCCACGATGAGCATCAGCAGTGCGATCCAGCACCAGTACAAGCGGTAACGGTTCTCCGCGAGAAGTTCCGTGTAGCCGAAACCTGCCGTGTAAACCACGCAGAACAGGGCGATCAGAGCCAAGCCGGCTCCGAGGCCGAGCGCCGAGTGTTGCTGGTAGAGCAGTGATATGACGGTGAAGGACACGAACACAAGCCACACCCCGGCCTGCACGGCCCGGAGGGGCCGGAACTGGGGTTTGCTTCGCATCAGTTGCGTCCCTTCTGCCGCTGACTCAGGACGACACAAACTGCCGCGAAAATCAGCGTCCATCCGACGACATTGACCACGGCGTACCACAGTGGGTCGGTCACGGTCCCACTTCCGTCGCTGATCGCCTGGATACCTTCACTCAGAGGATAGCGTGCCAACGATGTGGCCCCGTAAAGGGGCGTGAATCGTGCCAGTCCCATGAGGAACTCTGGCAGCGGCGAGAACGCGTTTCCAATGAAGGCCAGAATGACCAGGGCGGTGCTCGAAATCGAGACGGCTGATTCGGAGCGGAAGACCAACCCGAACATCATGCCGTAGAAGCCGAACGGGAGGGTCACCACTACGGTGAGCAAGGCTGAGGCGATCCATTCACTCACAGGCATGTCGGCATTGGTGAAAAGACCCGTGATATTCACGGCTGCTACGGGCAGGGCGGCCCGCACCAGGATGATGATGCTTTTCGACACGAGCATGGCCGAAGTGCTCAGCGGCGTCAAAGCCAATTGGCGGCCCCAGCCGGTCGACTGTTCCACGACGACGCTGCCCGTGGTCGAGCTGGCCGCGACGAGACCTCCGTAGGCGGCCATCCCGATCATGATGTATGCGGCAATGTTGCCGTGGTTCATGGGGGCGTCCGAATAGTCCTGCATGGCGCCGAACAGGAGGTAGAAGACCACGGGCAGGATGACGGAGAAGATGACCCCGGAACGATCCGCGAGGGTTCGTCGAAGGTCGATCAAGGTGTAGGTTGCGATATTCATGGGGTAGCCTCCGGTCAGTTGGCGCGCCCGGAACGGGACGGAGTCTCGACCGTCCGATCCGAAGTCAGCGCGAGAAATGCATCTTCCAGGGAGCCGGAGGAGATCGTGATGTCGCGGGCTCCGGTGCATGTCAGCAGATAACGGGCGAGTTCATCCGAGAGGCCCGTGGTCATGGTGGTTCGGTCGCCGTCGGTCGAGACCGACCGGACATCGGGCAGAGACGAGGCCTCGACGTCGTCGGGCAGTATCGCTGTGACCTGACGCGGTGCGGCGTAGTCGCGTACCTCATCGGTCGATCCGTCGACGAGTATGCGGCCCTCGCCCACCATGATGATTCGTCGGGCGAAGTTCTGAGCCTCTTCGATGTAATGCGTCGCGAAGAGGATGGTCCTGCCCCTGCGCGCCTGGTCCTTCATGGATTCCCAGAAGTTGTGCCGAGCGGTCGCGTCCATGCCGCTGGTCGGCTCGTCCAGAATCAGCAGGTCCGGGGAGGAGAGGATGGCCAAGGCGAATCGTATGCGCTGTTGTTCGCCGCCGGAACATTTGACGACTTTTCGATTGGCCAGGTGCGTCAGGTCCGCCTGTTCCAAGGCTGCTTCCAGCGGCAGTGGGCTCTGGTGAGTTGCGGCGATCATTCTGAG
Organism: Rothia uropygialis; assembly: GCF_004137765.1. GTDB lineage: Bacteria > Actinomycetota > Actinomycetes > Actinomycetales > Micrococcaceae > Rothia. Next base: position 486,701 of record NZ_NOIS01000001.1, read on the forward strand.
GGTGTCCTTGACCGTCAGAGTGGGCAGCAATCCTCCGGTTTGGAGGACCGCGCCGATCCGCCCCCGGGCGATCGCGGCGTGCGGAGTCTCCCCGAAGATTCTGACGGATCCCGAGGACGGCCTGGTCAGACCAAGGATCATATCGATCAGAGTGGACTTCCCGGCCCCGTTGGGCCCCAACAGGCCGATGATCTCACCGGCTCCGATTTCGACGTCGATTCCGTCGACGGCATTGAACCCTCGCCCCGACCCGTCCCTGAAACTCTTAATGAGGCCCTGGGCCTCGATGACCTTGTCTTCCATGTTTCAAGGGTCCGCGTCCCCGGGAGCCGGTACGCATACGTGATGTCACGAATTGACCATGACGTTTGTCAGGGCTTTCGGATGGGGCAGGATGAGCACATGAGTGAGAACACGGAAGAACAGACAACCCGCGAGCAGGATCCCGGCTACCGTTCCGTCGAGGTCCAGAGGCTCGGCAAGACCCGATATCGTGCGACGAACTCCTCGGGCGACTCGGTCGAATTCGGACAAGGCGAAGGGCTCATGAGCCCGGTCGAGCTTCTTCTGGCCGCGATTGCCGGGTGCTCAGCGGTCGACGTCGACGTGGTCACCTCCCGCAGGGCGGAGCCCGAGGAATTCCGTGTTGTCTCGAGCGGGATCAAGTACAAGGACGATGAAGGCGGAAGCCGGTTGCGCGACGTCGAGCTGGCTTTCACCGTGAAGTTCCCGGAAGGTGAGGTCGGGGAGAAAGCGGCCTCCATGGTGCCGCGTCTGGTCGAGTTGGCACGCACCAAGGACTGCACGGTTTCGCGAACGGTTGAGCATGAGACGCACGTCAGTATGCGGGTTGAGGACTAGGCCGGTAAGGTAAGTCATTGTGGCTTTAACTATCGGAATCGTGGGGCTGCCCAATGTGGGCAAGTCGACCCTCTTCAATGCACTGACCCGTAGCACCGTCGTCGCCGCGAACTACCCGTTCGCGACGATCGAGCCGAATGTGGGCGTGGTGAATCTGCCGGATCCCCGGCTGGATCGCCTCGCCGAGATCTTCTCCTCCGAACGGATTCTGCCCGCGACGGTGTCCTTCGTGGATATCGCCGGAATCGTGAAGGGCGCTTCGGAGGGTGAGGGTCTGGGTAATCAGTTCCTCGCGAATATCCGTGAAGCCCACGCGATTGCGCAGGTTGTGCGCGCTTTCGACGACCCGGACGTCGTGCATGTGGATGGCAAGATCGACCCCGCATCCGATATGGAGACGATTAATACCGAACTCATCCTGGCCGATCTGCAGACTCTCGAGAACGCGATTCCGCGTCTGGAGAAGCAGGTCAAGATCAAGAAGGGTGACGCCGCCCAGCTCGAGGCGTACAAGGAGGCCCAGAAGATTCTGGAAGCGGGGGAGACGATTTTCCGTGGGGCCCCCGGTGCCAAGCTGGAGACGGCTTACTTGCGTGAGCTGAACCTGTTGACCGCAAAGCCGTTCATCTACGTCTTCAACTGCGACGACGGTGTCCTTCAATCCGAGGAACGCCAGCAGGAGCTGCGCGATCTGGTTGCTCCTGCCGAAGCCGTGTTCCTGGACGCCAAACTTGAGGCGGACATCGTCGAACTGGACGAGGACGAGGGCCGCGAGATGCTAGAGATGTCGGGACAGGACGAGTCCGGCCTGGACAAGCTGGCCCGGACCGGTTTCCACACGTTGGGCCTGCAGACCTACCTGACGGCCGGTCCGAAGGAATCCCGCGCCTGGACGATCAACAAGGGCGACACCGCACCCCAGGCCGCCGGCGTGATCCACACGGACTTCGAGCGCGGATTCATCAAGGCGGAAATCGTCTCTTTCGAGGACCTGGACTCGTTGGGCTCGATGGCCGAAGCCAAATCCGCCGGCAAGGTCCGGATGGAAGGCAAGGACTACGTGATGCAGGATGGGGACGTGGTGGAGTTCCGCTTCAACGTCTAAATGCCTCTGGCCGAGCCTATGTTTCCATAATCCTGGCTAGTAATTGGCGAACGACTGATCAGACCGGCTTGCGAGCGTGCTGATTGATGTTCTACGGCCGCCGGCCCGACAGATATTTGTCCGCGCGTTGAAGAACACGTTGTCTCCTAGATTCTTGCGCACGTTGTTCGCGGGCGACTCTTCGATCGTATCCACACGTTCTCGCCGAAGCTCGGACGACATCCTGACCTCGACGCCGCCCCCACGGACTGGAGCCGCACGTTCGGCCAGCTCACGCTTGTCCAGTTCCTCGCTGGCCGCCTTGGTGGTGGACGCAGCAAGCTGCTGCCCGCCGTGGTGAAGAGCTTTCCTGCACACCTCCGCGGAAGTACTCAGTACCGGTGGACTGAGCTACCGCGAAGGCAGGCTCGTCCCTGTCCGGCTCGGGTCAAACCTGCAGCGGCACGCGCTGCCGGATGGGACCACCGTGGCCTCTGCCGCGGTGCCCACGGGGGAATTGCTCGCCGCCCGTAACGCCAGTGCAGCGCCGAACGTTGATTTCACCTCCGCTGTCGCCCCGACCTCACCTGTGCTGCGGCCATTCCTGCCGTTGGTTGGCCGCCTGGTCAAGCTCCCGGCGGTGCGGAGGCTCGTGATCCGGTTGATGGCCGCATCCAAGACAAAGGATGCTTCGGCCCCGCGACCGCATACTTGGGGGCATGCTGTCGTCACCTGGCCGGACGGCGCGCGACGGCAAGGTTGGCTACGCGCCGACGACGCCATGGACTACACGCCCGCGATCCTGGCGGCGATCGTTGCCAGGACCACTTCTGGGGACAGGCCGCACGGAGCATTCACGCCTGCAGCAGCCTACGGCTCCGCGATAGCGGCGGAGGCCGGAGGAGTGTTCATGGACGAGTAATCGTCGGGAACGGGGTGCTCGATGACTGGGGGTGAGCAGGCTCCTGCGGCCTCCTGCACTTCAAGGTTCTACTCGTGAGTCTCGGTTGCGAATCGGGACTGGGAAGCCTTGCCGATCGGTGTGAAGAAATTGAGCAGGTTGCCGTCGGGATCCCTGACGAGCAGGGAGCGATTGCCCCAGGGCATGTCCGTCGGTTGATTGACGAATACTTCGACGAGACCCTGAAGTCTCCTGTAGGTTGCGTCGACGTCGTCGACAAGGAAGTCCAAGGTGATGCTGCGGTTCGCGCGAGCCTCGGCGGCATTGTCCCCGAGTAGCGGAACCGTGGCAGTGCTGGCGATGGCCAGCGTGCCGGTCGGAGTGCGGAGCTCAGCAAACATCGGGTGAAGCCGGTCGGCGGTGATTCCAGTGGTTGTTTCGTAGAACGCTACGAGCGCGTCGACGTCGTCGGTGATGATGCGGGTGGCTGCCAATTGCATTGCAGTTTCCTCCTGAGGTGAATCGGAAAGTGACCTACGAACCCGGCCACGGACTTGACGCTAATACCTCTACCGGGCGATACCTGTCCGGTATTTGAGGAATGATGGGTGTCATGGTCGGCCCAACAGCGCGAGCCTTGCACATGCTCGAACTACTCCAATCCGCGCAGCTGCGCACTGTTTCCGAGCTGGCAGAACGTCTTGGCGTTGACGAACGGACGGTTCGCAGAGATGTGGCGCGTCTGTACGATCTGGGGGTGCCGGTCGAGACGTTACGAGGGCGGTACGGCGGATACCGGTTGGCCCCCGGCCGGCGCGTTCTCCCTCTTATGTTCAGCAGGGAAGAAGTAGTCGCGGTCTTCCTCGGGCTTGCCAATGCGCAGGCAGCATCACCCGAACCGGGGATTGCCGGGCAGACGGCCCTGTCCAAGATCAAACGAGCGATGCCGACCGCCGATGCGAAGCGGATTGACACGCTGCTCGGGGTGATGACGAGATCGTCCCAGAGCGGGGGAGCGACACCCGACCCAGCCGTCATGCTGACTCTGGCGGAGGCCGTGGACCGAGGACACGCCCTCGACCTGCGATACCTCAGCGCCGAAGGGAACCTGTCGTGGCGCACGATCCGCCCTCATGCCCTGGTCGCGCACGCAAACCGGTGGTATTTCCTCGCATTCGACACGGACAAGCAAGATGAACGCACTTTCCGGGTGGACCGTATTCGGTCGGTCCGATCGGCTCGTGGAACCTTTGCACCGCCTCAGCAGTTCGACACGGAAGGTCACCTCCTCGAGTCCTTTGCCAGTGCGGACTACCGGTGGCATGTCGAGTTGCGCATTCGACAGACGGAGGCTCGCATCCGGGCGCATCTGCCGCTCAGCGTGGCTCGCCTGGAGAGGCTGGACGATACGCCGGGCCAAGAGGCCGAAAACGAACCGGCTTGGTACCGAGCCGAGATCCATGCCGAGAACCTCGACTGGCTACCGCCCGTCATCGCGGCACTCGACAGCGAGGTCGTGATCGAACGCCCCGACGAACTCCGAGACCGGGTGAGAGCCGTAGCGACGAGGATGCAGCATGCGGCCGGCGACAACTTGGCCTGATCTTGATTCGGTCAAGACGGAATGACTTGCACGGCGATGTCGGCAACGCACTGCGCTTGAAATTCGTTCGCTCCGTCACGTGCGTAGACGGATAACCCAGCAAGTACGACTTGTGTAAATGCGGCCAGGGCCTCTAACGAGCCTTTTTCATGTTCGTTGTCTGGAAGCCTCTTGCATCATTTGGGTCGTTATCGTGCGGTTATGAGCACGTTCGCCTACAAGCAGAGGCTCACTGTTCGCGAAACCTCCACCGGGTGCGCATTGCCTGAATACTCGGCTACCGTGCGCTCGAAGATCGCTTACAGAATATCGCGGGGCCCGTTCTTTCCGATCCCCGCGCGGGTCGCCGACCTCGGGCCCGCCAGGTACCGGGCGACAGCCTCGTCGACAAGTTCACGCTTGTCGCCGAAAGGCGGGGTCGTCGAGAACTTGGCCAAACTTCCGATGAAGCGATTGCACCCCAGGGAAGGGCGGATAGCCTGGAACCGCAGCGAATCCGATGACTTTTCGCTTGCTGACTTCGACGTCATGTACACGCCCTGTGGGCGGGCCCCGATGGCCGACTTCCACGACGATTCCGTTGGCGACTGTCCCGAAGCATGGCGAGATCGGCATGCTCAAGGCCGTCCGGACTGTGTACGGGTGCAACACCGACGGAGGGGCCTGCCCCATGAACCGTCGCACGCCGTGGATTGCCATATCGTCCAGAATGTTACGAGTGGTAGTTCCGCGGTCTTGCGGTCCATGCTCGGACCGAGTGCGCTCACGACCGCGACTGTGCTTTAGGCGGAGGTGCCGATTGCGGCCGCATCAGACATCTCGCCGACGAGGACCCGGACGCGGTCGAGCAAGTCGGCGACGGTGAGTCGGCCGGTGGATCCGGGCGTGCCGAAAACAGTGACGTTCAAAGGCTTTTCGTTTGGCCGTTTCTTCCATGGCGGTAGCTCATATCGCGGCGTGGCGAGCGACCACGGTCTTCATGACTAGTGTCGACGTCAGTCGTTGGACGCCGGGCAATTGACTCAACTCCTGATCGTAAAATTCTTGGTAGTCCTGTTTCGATTTCGCGGCAATGTAGAGCTGATAATCAGGTTCGCCGAATAGGCGGTGCGCCTGGATGACATTGGGGAGGGCAGCGACGGCTTCTTCGAAGGCCACGACCGCCGGGGCGTCCCCGGCCTTCATCGTCACGAAGACGAGCGCCTCAAACGGCAACCCCAGAAGGTCCAGGTCGAGGTCGACGCCGAATCCACGAATCACCCCGGAGGCCTCCAAGTCGCGAAAGCGTCGGTGGCAGGCCGACAGGCTCAACCCGACCTTTGAGGCTACATCCGTCATCGTTGCTCGGCCATCCCGCTGAAGGAGTGAGAGAATCTCCCGGTCAAGTGCATCCATAAGAAATATACTCCGCAATCCACGCCCCGTTCGCAAGTAGAAGCGAAGCACATTGTGCCCTTGCGCGAATAAAATTGCTTTACCGTTTCGAGATCGGGAGGAATTGTCAATGGACGCTGGATTGATGGCCGCGTTCTGGGGCGTGTCGATGCTATTCGTGGTCGTCCCCGGCGTGGACTGGGCATATGCGATCGCCTCGGGGGTCAAGCGCCGCTCAGACGTTCTCCCGGCAGTGATGGGGATGCTTGTCGGACACCTTACAGCCACACTCGTCGTCGCGGCCGGAGTCGCCGCGGTCTTCGCCGCATCTGATATCGCGATGACGGTTCTCACCCTCGCCGGGGCCGTCTATCTCGTCTGGCTGGGAATCAGTGCGCTACGTCACCCTGTGGCCCCGGCGCAAGCTGGGGAGACTGCTCCGGCTGGGGGCGGGAGACTTTTCGTCAAAGGCATTGGCATCAGCTTGCTCAATCCGAAGGTCTTCCTGCTCTTTCTTACCTTGCTCCCGCAGTTCGCCTCGGACAATGCGGTGTGGCCCATCGGCACGCAGATGGCCGTCTTGGGTCTCATTCACGTCATCAACTGTGCGATCGTCTACTTCGCCGTTGGTTACGGGGCCGCCGTGGTACTCATGAGGCGTCCCAAAGCCGCGAAGATCGTCGGCGCCATTTCGGGGGCCGTCATGATTGGTCTCGGCCTCGCGCTGCTCGCGGAGAAGGGCCTGAGCAACGCCCATTGAAACCTGCGGGCCCGTACCGCCGTGGGTCCAATCCCGTACCTCGTCGGCACGGTATGCGCTGACGTCGTCGGGCATACGCCGGGACGACCAGTGAGGCAGCGGCAGGGGCGGTCGAGCGGTAACGGCCGCACGGTCAGATATTGGGTGGGCGAAAAGCGATGAAGCTGTGTTTCAAGGCCAAGGGTCCGGCGGGTGGTCCGAGCGATCATGGGCCGCCGCAGGCAGGTTTCCCGACTTGTGGCGTCTTACCGATCGAGGTAGCTCACACGTGTCAACTGTTCGGACACCTCCCAGAGCCTCGTTCCCACCTTCGGGTCGCGGGCCTCGCTGGTCGCTTGGACCTCGGTCACGTTACCTCGTTGTTCGTTCTTTCCGTCAGGACCGAAGAACTGGCCGCCCTGAACGATGTCCGCGGTGGCAGCGTACAGCTGCGGCATCGCGCCCTGCTCGGTGGGCTGAGTGTTCAGTGCCGCGTAGGTCCAGGCGATGATCTTCCCGATCGCCCCGCGGTGCTGCCACGCCCGCGGCGTGAGGTTGGACCGGGACACCCCGGGGTGTGCGAGCGTGCTGATGACAGGCGAGTCCGCGGCGCGGAGGCGGCGATCCATTTCGATACCGAATACCGTGGTAGCGAGTTTCGACGCGCCGTAAGCAGCGGATGCATCCCAGTTCTTCTCGAACATGAGGTCGCTGAAGTCCAGGTGAGCGCCCTTGTGGGAGAGCGAACTGAGCGATACCACACGGGGCGACCGTCCGCGTTCCAGAAGGGGAAGCAATCGGCCGGTGAGTGCAAAGTGACCGAGATGATTGGTACCGAGGTGAAGCTCGAAGCCATCGGTGGTCGTTTGTCGGTCTCCGAGGATGACGAGGCCGGCGTTGTTGACGAGCAGGTCGATCCGGTCGAGCTCCGCTGCCATGCGATCGGCAAACGCGTCGACTGAGGCGAGCGATGCGAGGTCAAGTTGCTGGACGGAGACCTTTGCTTCCGGGGATTCGGTCCGGATCGTTGCGGCGGCCGCCTCGCCCGCCGAGATGTTCCGGACGGCGAGGATGATGTCCGCGCCGTGGCGGGCTAGCTCGGTTGCCGTGATGAGGCCGAGTCCCGAGTTCGCGCCTGTGATGATGGCGGTCCGCCCGGTCTGGTCTGGAATGGAAGATACTGTCCATGAACTCATAACCTCGACGCTACCCCTAATCGGCCTGGTTCCTGTCGCCCTCACTGTCCTCGATCTGACATCTTCTTCTTCGACAGGCAGGGAAAAAGTTGCACCTGCCTATGAGTTACAGGACAGTGCGGCATTCAGATCGGCGATCTCGTCAGCGAATGCTCCGCCCGGGGCCCCGGGAAGTTGTGATGTCTGTCGAGCGCGAACGGATGCGGACAGCATCCGGAGTGCCTCATGCTTGCGAGTGATATTTTCCTCCTCCATATTCCATGTGTCCGGGGAGAGACGGTTTTCGTATGGCCAGCAGGCGCCAAGAATGCGATACGCGAACCGTTGAGTCGCGGCAACTGCCGGCCGGAGTTCAAGTGCACTAGAGCGATGCCAAGTCGAGCCGTTGATTGCCGTATCAAAGTTCTGGCGGGGGTCGTTAACACACCGTTCCACCTTTCGCTCTGCACAGCGGTTTGTGCGAAGGCCAGCTTCCTCCAGGGCAAGGGCGGTTGCCGCGGTGTCGACGCCGCGAGAGTCGTGGTCGCTAGGACCGTCTACCGGTGCCCGGTCCAGTTCGTCCTGAATCGCGGGGTCCGGTCGTCCTGGGTTTGGCCCGTGGTCTCGCTCGTTGTCCTTTTCGGCGCCGGTCGCGCCCATCGCCTGGGGCAACAAGTTGCGAGTGAACCAATGTGTTGGCATCCCGCGTTGGGCCGTTTCGCAGCGGCGACCAAAGATTTTCCTGCGCAACTATAAGACGGCCCGGATATTGACCAACCCTCCGCATGTTCTTCCGCCTAGGTGGTCCGAAGCGGTCTCGGCCAGGCAATGATCGGACTCCTCCTCGGGCACCGCAGGAGGGGTCCAAGACAGTGTCGAGGACTGCGGATGCAGGCGGGGGCAAATCCTGGTTCTCGGCCCGGAACGCGGTGGAGTCCTGCCAATGCCGAACCCGTGACGGCCTATGCGCGGCGCCACGTCTCAGGAGGGAGTCTCGCCAGCAGTGGTCGTGGCCTCGTGATGGATCACCTCGAGTCCTTCCTTATAGGTCGTCACCTGGAATTCGGGAAAGCGGTTCGCGAATTTAGTGGAGCTGAAGATGTTGTCGTGCGCGTATCTCGGTAGCAGTTCTCGGATTTCTTTTGCCTGTGGGGAAAAGAGGCCTGCCGCGGTCAGTGCCCATTTGGGGATCACCGTGTAGGCCTCGTCGGTGCCGAATTCTTTGGCGGCAACCTCGATGAACTTTTTGTATGTCGGTCGATCTTGGTCGACGGGCAAGTGCCAAGTCTGCCCGTAGGCATCCTCAGTATTGCCGAGGGTCGCAAGGGCACGGCTGGCATCCGGGGTCCAGATGAGCGTGCGCAGGGTGTCTGCGCGGACCGGTACGAGGGGCTTCCTTCCGTCCTTCAATCGGTCGATGATGAGTGAGTTGGTGAAGCCCTGTGTGCGACCGGGGCCGTAGAACTCCGGGGCCCGAGCGATGAGGACGGGGATATCCGCGCGCGTCATCTCGTCGATCGCCATTCTCGCCATGTCGGCGCGGACCCGTCCTTTGCGTCCGACGGGGGCGAAATGGGTGTCCTCCGTCTGGATGCGATCGTCCTGCGGATACATGTAGGTGTTGTCGAAGTAGACGAATTTTGCGCCTGCGGTTCGAGCTCCGTTCAACGCATTGCGGAGCATCGTGGGGAACCGCGCTTCCCATAGATCGGTCTTCGCGGGCAACCCAGCGGTGAAGTAGACGATCTCGCTTCCTGCGGTCGCGGCTCTGGTCTGCTCTGCGTCGAGAAGGTCAGCACACATTACGGTGTCGGTGTCGTTGACCTTGCGCGGATTGCGGCTCACGAGCCGCAGATCGCTCGTGTGCTTGCGGCCGAGTTCACGCGCCAACTCGATTGCGATCTGGCCGTTGGCCCCCAGAATTGTCTGCATGATCGGTTCCGTCCTTTTCTGTGCATGCGGGCTCGCCCACGGTGGGGGTGGTGGACAGGTACTTGCCTGCACGGTATGTTTGCAGTGTTTACATTAAGATAGAAGGAGTAGTGAGCAGTGTCAACATCGGCGAGGGCGTATCACCACGGTGACCTGCGCGCCACGCTCGTGACCAGCGCGATCGAGATACTGGAGGCGGGGGAGTCTTATTCCATGCGAGCGGTCGCCCGCCGGGCCGGCGTCTCACCGACAGCCCCCTACCGCCACTTCAGAGACCGTAGTGCTCTGGATTCGGCGGTCGCAGTTGAGGGGTTCAATGACCTCCGTGAGGCTCTCGCTCTCACGCTCGCAGAATCACCCGCCGATGCGGGTCCAAATGAGGTCCTCGGGGGACTCGGTGTCGCCTATGTCGGTTTCGCCCTGCGCCGCCCGGCGGTATTTCGCCTGATGTTCGGCAATGAGTGCGACACCGCCGACAGCGAACGGGTCCTGGCCTCGCAGCAACTGCACGCTGTGCTGAGCGATGTGCTCGTACGACTCTTTCCCGAAGCTGCGCCGCCGGCATTGGCTACCGCACTGTGGGGCCTGGCTCACGGGTTGGCCTTTCTTCATCTTGACGGGAAGTACCGCCCGGAGCCCGCCGAGGAGGTTGCTGAGCGGGTCCGCGCCTCTGTGGCGGCGCTCCTTGCCGTTCAACCCATGGCGACGGGTGGGAACTGAGGGGGCGTTGACGGTGCTCACATTGGGTCGTAGTGTGATGTATACAGTGCATACATCGAGGTGAACGCTTTCTAGAGGGGATAACGCTATGACCAATGTCCTCATGGTTCTTACCGCAGCTCGCGTGTGGACCCTCAAGGACGGTACGGAGCACCCGACCGGGTTCTGGGCCGAGGAGTTCGTTGTCCCGTATGCGGCGTTCGTCGATGCCGGTTGGGACGTGACAGTTGCTACGCCGAGCGGGAAGATTCCGGTTGTGGACGAACTCAGCCTCGGTCTGGCCGGGGGGCTGCCGCGCACCACGAAGAAGGTTCGCGACAGGCTCGATACGCTTGCGCCCGTGCTCGAGAATCCTGCCGATCTGTACGAGATCGACGCAGCCGATTTCGATCTCGTGTTCTATCCGGGAGGCCACGGTCCGATGGAGGACCTGGCCTACGACGAGGTCTCCGGCAAGATCCTGAGCGAGAGGCTCGCCTCTGGCAAGCCCTTGGCCCTGCTGTGCCATGCGCCCGCCGCGATCGTCGCAACTGCCGACGATTCAGGCCGTTCCCCCTTCGTCGGAAAGAAGATCACGGGCCTGTCCAACCGTGAGGAGAAGCTGAACAGCTTCGCCCGCAAAGCGTCGTGGTTGCTTGAGGACAAGCTCAAGGAGCTCCACGTGGACTACCACAAGCGTTTGATCCCGTTGCGGCCATACATCGTCGTGGACCAGAACCTTTACACCGGGCAGAACCCGCAGTCTTCTCAGAAACTCGCCGAGCGGCTCATTGACGACCTCGGCGCACACCCCCGGTCTGCGGCCAACTATCCACAGGAAACACCAGAAGAAGGAGTCAGCATGTCTCACAGCCCCGACCCGATCACCCCTGTCCTTGAGCCAGAAGCTGCCCAGCTGAGCAAGGACACCGACCCGCACCCCCGGATCTATGAGGTTCCGCCCGAAGAGGGCAGGAAGATCCTGGCCGACCTCCAGAGCGGCGAAGGTGTCGACCGGCCCGATGTCGACGAGGAATGGGTCGACGTCGATGCAGGACGGTGGGGCAACGTCCGCACCCGGATTATACGCCCGAAGAGTGCGTCCGGACCGCTGCCCGTGCTGTTCTACATCCACGGCGCAGGCTGGGTCTTCGGCGACGAGCATACCCACGACCGCCTTTTCCGCGAGCTGACAGTCGGCGCGAACGCCGTCGGCGTCTTTCCCGTCTACGACAGGGCCCCGGAGGCCAAGTATCCGACCCAGGTCGAGCAGAATTACGCGGTCGGCCAGTGGGTGCTCGAGCACGGGGCAGAGCACGGCACGGACACCTCCCGTGTTGCAGTCACCGGTGAATCGGTCGGTGGATGCATGTCCACGGTGTTCGCGCTGATGAACTCCGAACGGGGCGGCATCGATCTGAAGGCCCAGTGCCTGCTCTACCCGGTGACCAACGCCGAATTCGACACCCCGTCATACATGCAGTTCGCCGAGGGCTACTACCTCACCCGCGAGGGCATGCAGTGGTTCTGGGACCAGTACACGACTGATCCGGCGCAGCGAGCCGAGAAGTACGCCTCCCCGCTCCGGGCGACCAGTTCGGACCTCGAAAAGATGCCCAAGACCTTGGTCATTACCGACGAGGCCGATGTGCTCCGAGATGAAGGCGAACAGTACGCGAACAAGCTCCGCGAGGCCGGAACGGACGTCACCTCGGTCCGCGTTGCGGGCATGGTCCACGACTTCCTGCTGCTGGACAGCCTCCGGGATACCAAGGCCGCTAACGTCGCTCGGAAACTCGCGATCGACTTCCTCCGGGACGCCCTCTCCGAGTGATGGTCGCCGCCGCAAGGTCCGACAAGACAGGGCGTCCACAACCACGGCCGTGCAGCGGTCGACAGCAGCTGACTCGTGGCCCCATCTGCTCATTCTCAGGGGGCACCTAGGGGTCAGGTCAGTCTGCTGGGCAAGCGGCCGATCGCGGAAAGCGGAGGTCAAGGGTTCGGTCTCTTCCTCCGTCGGATTGGTCTGGGGCCGCGGTCGGAGTGACCGATCGATGCCGACCTGGTCCGGCTCTATCCGGTCGAACCGTATTCAGCGGGGGAGGCGTCCACCGAGTGCAGTCAGCCATTCGATCGGCAACTGGGTTTCCGCCCTCCCCAGGGTTTCGGGGTTGGTCGCGGCGATCTCGATGGCCGCGGCGAGCGGGTCGTCTTTACGAGGATCAGTTCCGGTGATTGCGGCGATAGTTCCTTCGCGTACCGCCTGGGAGAGCTCCAGATGGGCTTTCGCGAGGATTATTTGGCGGTGGGTCACCCCGATGGTGGCCACGAGAACGTGTGCGGCGGCTTGCTCGCGGGAGACGACGAGCCGATTCTGTTCGGCCGCCCGGGTTGTGAGTCCACGAAGGATCTCGCTTAGGCGTGACTGAGGTGCCGGCGAATGTCCTGGGCTCACGGTTCCGTACATCAACGTGTAGAAGCCAGGGTTGGCGAGTCCGAATTTGACGTGGGCATCCCACACTGACCGGATGTCCTGAATCGGGTCACCGGAAGTCTCCATCGATGCTTTCCCGCCCAGATAGAGATCGAAGCCGTGTTCTACGACCGCGTCAATGAGTCCCTGTTTGGACCCGAAAAAGTGATAAAGGGTCGGCATTTTGACGCCCGCAACAACGCATACAGCACGCAGGGAGAACTCTTCGCCCGGGGAGGCCACAATGAGCTCCGCAGCCGCCGAGATGAGCTTTTCCCTGGTGCCGGTTCCGGAACGCTCTGTCATGCTGCTATCTGCCGCTGCAAAGGAGCTTGCCGACTGCGGAATTTCGGTGACGGCGGTGGCACCCGGGCCCATGGATACGCCGTTCTTCTACGGGCAGGAGACCCCGGAGCGCGTCGAGTTCCACAGATCTCAAGCCGTGGGAAACCAGCTGACCCAGATCAAAGACATCGCACGCCTCGTCCGATTCTTGGCATCCTAAGGCTGGTGGATCCCGGGCCAGACCATGTTCGCCAACGGCGGTTGTACGACCCGCTGACGCGTACTGAATGGTCCGGGACGAAGCGGGAAGCGCGTGTCACGCGCTCCGCGCGGAGGGTCTCACCTGTACGGGGTGCTCGGGTGAGATCAACCATGCGGATTCTCGGTTTCCGCGCAGTCAGGCGGTGTCGGTCGAAGGACGCGCGTCCGGAGGAACCGTGGCTTCCCACACCTCGCGCCATTTCTGCGCGAGGGATCCGATGTTCTCGTGCGCGTTCAACCCGGACGGATTGGGCAGCACCCACAACTGGACGTCGTTCGGCCAGCCGGTCGAGGCGCCCGTATGCTGAAGCCCCATCGTCGTTCGCGGAGCTGCGAACGCATGGCGAAACGCCGTGATCCCGACCACGGCCACAGCTTGCGGCCTGATGATGCGTGCGCGCTCGATCAGCCGGTCTCCGCCGTCACGCAGTTCGGAGCGTGAAAGCTCGTCTGCGCGTGCCGAAGGGCGGGAGACGAGGTTGGTGATTCCGAGGCCTCGTTCAGCGAGCATTCGCTCGTCCGCAGGGCAAAGACCTCGGGAGGCGTCGATGCGACGATTCAGTATTCCGGCGGCTTCGAGCGAAGCCCAGAACCGGTTTCCGGGCCGTGCGAACGGGGCATTGACGGCGGCCGTCCACGGACTCGGGTTGATCCCGATGATGAGTAGCCGAATGAGTCCCGCGTTCTGCTCGTCCCGAGGATAAGGGAGCACGTCTTCGCGGCCATTCCCCGAGCTGACGGCGTGTGCCGTCTCCTCTCGGGTGGGACGCCGCTCGCCCAGGGGCGAGGGGCTACGCCACGGCTCCCAATTCTCCGGCAAGGCTGAGGTCATGGGCCCTCACTTTACGCGGAAACCGCATAACGGAGGATGTGGCTTCGAAGCCTGACCCGGCCATGCCGTGATGGGTCACGTTAATTGTTATTGCACAATCGTTGTGGGTGCTCGGGCACAGTGCTAGACAGGTTGTATGCGTGCTTACGGAGTAACCCAGTACGGAGGCCCCGAGGCCCTCCATGAAATCGATGTTCCCGCCGAGGAGCTCGGGCCCGAACAGGTGAGGATCGCGGTGACGGCGGTCGCCGTGAGCCCGACCGACACCGGCGTTCGCGCGGGGCAGCGCTCGGACAAGGACAGGGCCGAAGAGCCAGGTGATGTTCCGGGAATGGACGTCGCCGGCGTCGTTGCGGAGCTCGGGTCCGGAGCGGATAGCGACTTGGAGATCGGGGACCGTGTCGTCGCAGTTGTGCAGCCTTCCGGATCCCACGGCGCATACCGCGAGGATATCGTGTTGCCGCTCGGGTCCGTCGTCCGAGCACCCTCGAACGCTTCCGACGCCGCAGCATCCACGTTGCCCATGAACGCTCTGACAGCTCGCCGGGCTCTTAACCTGCTTGACCTCCGACCCGGTCAGACTCTGGCCGTGACGGGTGGCGCGGGCACTCTCGGTGGCTACATTATTCAGCTCGCCAAGGCCGATGGTCTTACCGTCATTGCCGACGCCGCAGAGAAGGACGAGGAACTCGTGCGTTCTTTCGGCGCGGATCGTCTTGTGCCCCGTGGCGACGACGTTGCGGAGGCGATCCGCAAAATCGTTCCGGAGGGTGTCGACGGATTGGCGGATGCCTCGATTCAGTCCGAACAAGTCCTTCCGGCGGTCAAAGATGATGGCTCGGTCGCCACATTCCGCGGGTACAAGGGTGACGGCACCCGAGGTCTCCATGTCCATCCGGTGATGGTCTGGGACGTGGCAGAAGACCGAGAGATGCTCTCCGAACTGCGCGACCAAGCCGAAAACGGGGCGCTGACGTTGAGGGTCGCGGAGACGCTGCCGGCGGGACAGGCCGCAGAAGCGCACAGGAAACTCGAATCCGGGGGAGTACGCGGCCGGATCGTCCTGGACCTGACTGCCTGAGATTTTCTCGAGGCAGGAGGCTTCCGACGCGGTAGCCTCGCGCCCTCGACGAATTCTTAAGTCATTTTCTTAAGGCGTCCGCGGTCACCTCCGAGGCGGAGGGGATCGGCGTCATGGTTGTGCAATGTCTGGACCGCGTACCATCGCACGGAGATAAAGTCAGGTCATGATGACCCGGAGACTGCACATCAAGTGGCTTATTTGGGCTGTCGGACTGGCAGCGTACATGCTCGCCCTGGTGAACCGCAGCTCCTTCTCGGCCCTGGGACCAACCGCTCAGGAGCATTTCGGCGCTGAGGCGACGGTTCTTTCTTCTTTTCTCGTCCTTCAGCTCGTTGTCTATGCCCTGTGCCAGATCCCGGTAGGCGTCTGCCTCGATCGATTCGGAACCTCATGGGTCATTGGCGTCGGGCTTCTGTGCATGTCTGCGGCCCAGCTCATCCTCGCTTCGACCGACGTGATCCCGGTGGCGATCTTGGCCCGAATTCTTC
Source organism: Rothia uropygialis (assembly GCF_004137765.1). GTDB lineage: Bacteria > Actinomycetota > Actinomycetes > Actinomycetales > Micrococcaceae > Rothia. The sequence goes on from NZ_NOIS01000001.1 coordinate 502,492, forward strand.
TCGGTGCCGGCGACGCCGGAATATTCACATCGGTGGTTCGGCTTGCGGCAGAATGGTTTACTCGCGACCAGGCGCCCCTGGTCAACCAGCTGACGGGACTCGCCGGCCAAATCGGCCAGCTCGTCGCGGTTGCGCCATTGGCCGCCGTGGTCGGCGTCTTCGGATGGATGACCGGGTTCGCGAGCCTCACGGCCATCGGCGCCGTGATCCTGGTTTTCGTGATCTTCGTGATGCGGGACGGACCCGGTTCGGGAACCATCATCGAGCGTATGACGGGTAAGAAAAAGGGCATCCAAACCATCTCTTCCCCGGTTCTTGCCGATACCGGCCCCATCATCCTGACCGAGGTGCTGCCCGTGGTCGGCCCCGGCTCCACCGGGGTCTTGCCAGCTATCACATCGCTTCTGAAGAGACCCGGTGTCAGATTGGCCTTCTGGGTGCACTTCTCCACGATGTTTGCCCCGGACAGCTTCCTGCTTCTGTGGGGCACCCCGTTCCTGACGGGTGGACTGGGCTACTCGAACGCTGCGGCACACCTTGTTCTCAACGTTGCCATTGTGGCCTCCATGATCGGTGCCCTGGTCTTCGGCCCGATCCTCGCGAAATACTCCCAACACCGTGTCATGCTGTCTCTGTCCGGCGTCGTCATCATGTTCGCCGCTTGGCTGATGCTCTTGCTGTGGCCAGGAGCCGCACCCTATTCCGTGACCCTGATTTACGGCGCAATCATGGGCGGCGGAATACCTTTGTCCATGACCGCATTCGACATAGTTCGCACGCACGCGCCGAAACGCCAACGCGGCGTCGCAACAGGACTGGTCAACATGGGCGGGTTCAGTGCGGCCCTGATAACGGTCCTGTTGATCGGATTCGTCCTGGACCTGCAAGGAGCAGGCACCCCCAGCACGTATTCGCTGCACGGTTTCAAAGTCGCGATGTCCGTGCAGATCCCCCTCTGGGTCCTCGGCGCGGCGATGATCCTCATCGAAATGCCCAAAGCCAAGCGATACCTCAAGGAGCGAGCACGCTAATCGCCCGGAACAGGGGCCGTGTCGGGTCGGAACCTGCACGGTCCGTCCGCGGAAACATGATCGCCTGTCCGGCGGAAACTCCGTCGCCGGCTTTGACACAGAGGTGCTGGCCCCGACGTCGGCGCCCTGGGGTGGCCCTGTCGCCAAGTACGTCAGAGCTCGGCCTGAGCACCCATGACCGTGGTGCGGTTCAACGGCAAATGCAGCGCCTGAGTGCGGTTTGCCGAGAATTTTTCCAAGAAGCGGAATAGGACTTTCTGCCATCGCGGCATGCATTTTTCCTCGCCCGGCTCTATGCGGAAAACCGAGAGTATGTATATGGCTTCCGAAGGATCGAATTCGAGTTCAGGATATTCGACCTTCGTGAGCCTCAGCGCTTGCGGTACGTCCTGAGAGTCGTTGAAACCGACGCGGCAGAGCACGTGGATGATGCCGTCCTGCGGATCGCCCAGCTGGGTGACGCGAATACGCCTGTCACTGCGGACGTGCGGGACCCCCACATTCTTCATGGTGATGATCACGGAAGTCCTGTGCAACACATGATTGAACTCGAGGTTCGATCCGAGTGCGAGGGGAGCCGTCGAGGGGTTGCCGTGCGGATATACGGCGACCCCGGGCACCCGTTGGACATTCGATCCGTGGATGCAATTCACGAAGTCTTCGATCGGGCCTTCCGTCTCGGCCCGTCGGCCCCACATGATGCGTGAACCCCGGCGCCACGAAAGCATGACGGTGATGAAGCATGCGGCGATGAGAAGAGGCAACCAGCCCCCGGAGAGGACCTTGACCACATTCGCCCCGAACAGAAGGAGCTCTAGTCCGCCGACGAAGAATGCCAACGTCGCGACTCGGATGAAGGACCATTTCCACACCGCACGAGCCAACAGTAGGAAGAGCGAGAGCTCCAGAAGGAGCGTACCCGTGACGGACAAGCCGTAGGCCGCGGCCAAATTGCTGGAAGAACGGAAGACGAGGACCAAGGTCAATACGCCCAGGAACAACAGGAGATTGACTGTTGGCATGTAGATCTGCCCGCCTTGGTCCTTCGAGGTCTGCACCACTCGGAGCCGGGGCAGCAAGGACAAGCGTGTGGCTTGACGCGAGACCGAAAACGCACCGGAAATGACTGCCTGGGAGGCGATCACCGTCGCGCAGGCCGCGAGAACCACGAGGGGGATCCTCGCCCAATGAGGCGCCATATGGAAGAAAGGATTCTCCACGGTCTCGGGATGGTCCAGGATCATCGCGCCCTGGCCGAGATAGTTGATGGCCAGGGCGGGAAGCACGAGAGACAGCCAGGCGAGCATGATGGGTTTGCGCCCGAAATGCCCCATGTCCGCGTACAAGGCCTCGACGCCTGTGACCGCCAGGACCACGGCGCCCATGGCGATGAACGCGATGAAGGGCCGGTCGAGAGCGAATGCGATCGCATAAGTAGGCGACAGAGCACGGAAGATCGAGGGGTTCTGGACAATGTGCGGGATGCCCAGGACGAGCAGCACCAGGAACCACGTGACCATGATCGGTCCGAAGGCTTTGCCGATCGAAGCGGTGCCCCACCGTTGGATTGCGAACAGCGTGCAAAGAATCAGCACCGAAATCGGAATGATGTATTCGGCGAATCCCGGGTTCGCGACCTCGACGCCTTCGATCGCGCTCATCACCGAAATGGCAGGGGTGATCAGCGAATCTCCGTAGAACAGGGAAGCGCCGACGACGGCGAGGACTATGGCGATCCCGGCCCGGTGGGACGATTTTCCGAGCTTGTGCCAGATGAGCGAAGCCAGGGACAGGATCCCTCCTTCGCCTTGGTTGTGGGCCCTCAGGATGAAGCCGATGTAGGCCACCGTCACGATCAGGAGCAGACACCATATGACCATGGAAATCACACCCAGAACGTCTTGCTGGCTCGGGCCGATGGCCCGGTTGTGAATGCTGAACACCGTTTGCATCGAGTACAGGGGGCTGGTCCCGATATCCCCGAAGACGACGCCGACTGCGGCGACGATCAACGCGATTGGGGCCTTGGACGCGGGGCGGGGTGCTCCCAGGGCCAATGCCATGGTTTCGTTCTTCGGAATCTCTTCCTGACCCGGTGAGTTCTCCGTTGTGGAATTACCGTCTGACGAGGATAAATAATTCGAATTAGAACCAGCTGTCTTGTTCACGAAGGATGATTGTGCCACCGCGGCTGGGGGTCGACAATACAATTTGCGGAGCACATGGTGTGAAGTGCAACATAAGCCGCACATGATCTCGGATCACTGTTAGCGTAGCGAACTAAAGGTGATGAATGTAGGCTACGAGAGTTCCGCAGTCCTCGCTGCATCCCGGCGCAGACAGGCCCTTTCATGCATTCATTACCTTCGTCAGCACGGTTCCGTCTCGTCCCGATGGGCCCACGGAATCCGACCGAGAAATCCCGGACCGCCAGCACGCTCGAGCTTTTCTTCGATCTCGTCTTCGTGGTTGCTGTCAGCACCGCGGCCCAGAATTTTCACCAGCTGATGTCGGACGGGGACATCGGCGGGGCCTTGGCACACTATCTGATGGCGTTCTTCGGTATCTGGTGGGCCTGGATGAATTTCACATGGTTTGGAACATCATTCGACACCGACGACTGGCTCTACCGACTCGTCACCATCGTCCAGATGGCCGGAGTCCTGGTTCTAGCAGCAGGACTCGAACCCGCCTTCACCGAAAGCAACTACACGGTTTTGGTCATTGGATACGTGGTCATGCGAGTCGCAATGGTCTTCCAATGGTTGCGCGCAGCCAGGTCGGGCGGCCAAGCAGGCCGCGCGGCAATGGTTTACGCCGCCGGGATCCTCTCCGTCCAGGTTCTCTGGGTCGCCTGGCTTGCGGTTCCCGCGTCGATCACCCAAGTCCTCGGCTTCGTGCTTCTGATGCTCGTCGAGGTTTCGGTTCCGGTCGTAGCCGAACGAATCGGAAGCACGCCGTGGCACCCGCACCACATCACCGAGCGCTATGGCCTCTTCACCCTGATCGTGCTCGGAGAATCCCTGTCCGCTTCCGCGAATGCGATTATTGAAGCTTTGCACGAGTCCGAGGAACTGGGCGAGCTGGTGGCCATAGCCATTCTCGCGCTCGTGGTCACGGCCGGCCTGTGGTGGATCTATTTCTGGCCCCCGCACCACCGCTCGATCTCCAGCTTCGGAGCATCACTTCGCTACGGGTATGTGCACTATTTCGTTTTCGCGGCCGCTGGGGCCTTTTCCGCGGGAATCGAACTTGAAATCGACAACTTGTCCCATCAGTCCCAGCTGCCGTCTCTCATCGCGTCCTATTCGGTCGCAGTGCCTGTCGCCGTATTCCTCATGGGGATTTGGTGGATCGCTTTCCGAAAGCACGCGGACGGCGTCGTGAACACCGCGGTTCCGTTGGGTGCGCTCCTGGTGCTCCTGGACCCGGTGCTTCCTTTGCCCGTTGCCGTGACTGCCTTGGTCGTCGCGGCCGTCGTCCTCGTGCTGGTCATTCGCGACCCACTGGCCGATCCCACGGAGGATCCGAGCCTCTAAAGGATTTGGGCCACCGAGGGCGTCGGGATGAATTCCCGCAGACGCTGGGCGAGCCTCTCATTGTCCCGGAAAACCTGGGCATCGGTTCCTGGCCTGGAGAACGCTTCTTCGACCGAGCCCGCAACCGACGGACCGACCATCAGGAGATCATCCTGGGGCGTTCCGCGAGAATCAAGGGCGCGATTGTTCTCATCGATCAGGAACTTGGCGGCTATCCCGCCCTGACTCTCAACCTTCAGATCGCCCCGTCGAATCAAGTCGCGCAGCAAAGTGTCCTTGGCCCGCTTCGCGCTGACTTTCGCGAGTCGAGCGTCCAACATCGATCGGGTTCGCACCACTTGGCGGTACGCGGTGGAGGTCGCTTCGAACGCACCCTCGTGTACACGAACCCGCACCTCCGGGCCTAGGAACCGAACCAAACCCTCACGATGCAATGCGAGCAGATTCTCCAGACGCTCGGGCGGAGGGCCCGAGGCGATAAAGGAGAAGAGGCCGTGGAGTCCGGCGTCGAAATTCTGAATACGGTCTTCGGCCGAGAATTCTCCCTGGGCGACGAGCTCTCGGACCACATAGTAGGCCCCGACCAAGGCGTGAAAACGAGCCGAGTCCTGCGAATAGGAAGGATCGGCGGCACGGTCGAGGTCGCCCCGCACATAGCAGGCCACGGCTCGTTCGACGTCCTCCCTCCCCGCGAAATCACGCGCAGCGAAGGGCCGGTCTATCCGTGCGAGGTCGTAATGGTCTCTGGGATCCGGCACGAGGCCCTGAGCCCACCGGTCCAGTTCGTTCCTGAGGCCGGAGGCACGGCAGCGGTTTCCCGCGAGGAAGATGCTGCTCCACTCATCCCCCCTGTTTCGGATATCGTCCGGCGCGAATTCGGCCCGCTGCGGATGCCGGTAGGCGAGTTCTGAATAATGCGCGACGAACAACTCCATGTCCAGCAACGGCATTACGTCGTCCAGGACCGTGAGCCTTCCCGGCCCCTCGGCCTTCGCATCATTGGCAAGGCGTGCGAAATTTTCCTTGGTCACATACCGGGTAGGACCCACACGCATACCCTCGGGGCGGTAGCCCAACTTGGAATGGTAGGGAACTCCGCGCCGCGAACCGACCCACAGGACCGGTTCCCGGCCCGACGGCCGATACCGAGTCCTCGCGCCACTCGACTCGAATACTCCTCCACGGTCCTCGGTCACCATCATCATCGCGTCAACGAATGCCAGGCCGAAACCCCGAACCAACACGTCCTGCCCCGGCTCCAGACCGGAGAGGTCTACATCGGCCGTATAACCCGGCGCGATGTACGTCAGCCCGAGCTCTTCGGCCTGAGCCTTCAGCGCGCGGGTTTCCGCGTCGTCCTCGATTTCCACGAAACCTTGTGCCAACACCACCACATCGGCGTCTATTCGGACAGACCCATCGCTGCTCGACTCCAGAATGACGTTGCGGCGACCGTCGGAAGTAAGGACCTTGACCGCCAATGAGTGGTGCACATGAACGTGAACGCCGTCCGGCACAGACTCGACTGCCCTGTCGAAAGCCCAGGCCAAGTACGCGGACTGAACCTGACGCGGCGCGAAGCTCTCCGGTGTGAAGCCTTCGACGTAGTCACCTAGTCCACGCTCTTCGAGGATGTTCCGGCCCGCACCGCCGACCCACGATGCAAGATCGGGACCGGTGAGAGGCGGGGCCGTCAACGAGGCGTCCTGGTCGGGGAAGATGGTGACGTCCCGGGCCACGGAGTTCATCCACAACGTCGGAGACTGCTCATGCCGCCAGATGCGCCCGCCCCCGGCTTCGAAAGGTTCGATCACGTGGACGTCCACCTGATCCTGCGGGTTCATGCCCTCTGCCCTCATCGAAGCGGCGAGAGCGAGGAGAATTCCGGTCGTCTTGGGGCCGCCTCCGACAAAAACTATGGAGGTCGCCACGTCAAGAATCCCGCCCGCCACCGGTGAGCGCTGCCATGGCGGCGTCGGCGGTCGGGGAGTCGAGAAGTACCCCTTCGATACCCGTGGACTCGCGCGGTGATCCTCCGGACTCGTCGACGCCCCCGGCGTGCCCCAGGAGTTCGTTGGCTTGGTCCACCAGAGCCGACAGCTCCGCTTCTGAAGTCCCGCCGCGAGCAGTCCGCCCCTGTTCGGTCACAGCGACGCTCATCAGAATAGTTGGGTCGGCCGAGCCTTCAGTCAACAGATCCAACAACCGACGCCCCGCGTCCGCCGTGGGGAAGGCATCCGCGTCGAGGACGGCGACATCCGCGATGTCTGCCGCGGTTCGTGCGGATGGTTCGTCCGATACCCTCACGAGTACAGGCAAGTCGCCGCGCGGCGGACGCGGAGTGATCGAGGGGCCCTTGACGGTGAACTGCTGACCGACCGAATCAGTGCCGGTGAAGTCAACATAGTGGACCTTCTCGCGATCGATGAACCGAGCCGTCGATTCCTCCCGAATCACGGCGTCGGGCTCCCACGAGGTCCAGAGCCGGGTCACGACGTCGTCCACGTCCCGCACCTCTCGCCAGGTGTGTTCTGAATCAGCCGCACCCCGCCTTCCGACTGCGGCGGCGGGAGCGTTCTCCGTCTGCACGGTGGGGGAATACCCGGCACGACCCTCAGTCGCGAAGTCGAGAGTGGCCGTCGCGGTGCTGATATGGAACGGCTCGTTATGGGTCACCGGCACTTCAGGCACGAGCTCCAGGCGCGTGGACTGTGGGGCCAACCACGCGGAAAGCGTCAACGCGTCCAGACCCGAGACAAAATCGTCGCGGATCACGAGCCAGCGGACAGGCGGTACAGTACCGGTGGTCGAATCCGCTCCGGCGACCAGGCGGGCCAAAGCGTGAAGATCGGCGGTGGCCTGCGGAGAAACCGCCACGGCAAGAGGTAAGTTCATGCTGTCCTCCTAGTTTTCTTCCCGGGATTCGCCCGCGCGCTCGCGGGATGCTGCCCATTCTCGTTCCTGCCGGTAGTCCGGCAGGCCCATGTTCTTCCGGAGGGTTCGGCCCGGGTAATCATCCCGGTAGACGCCTCGCGACCGGAGTTCAGGAACCACACGGTCGACGAATTCATCGAGTCCGCCCGGGGTGAGGTGGGGAATCAGGATGAAACCGTCCGCGGCACGTTCCTGGACGTAGAGGTCCATGTGACCGGCGATTTCGGCAGGTGTACCCACGAAGGAGTGCTGCCCGGAAACTTCTACGACCAGCTCGCGGATCGACAGGTTCTTGTCCCTCGCCAAACGACGCCATTCCTCGACGACGGGGCGCGGATCCTTGACCCGTCGAACGCGTCCCTGGGTCAACGATTCCGACTCGAAATCCGGTTCGATGTCTGGAAGCGGGCCGTCGGGGTCGTAGGCGCTCAGGTCCTTCCCCCACTGCCTTTCGAGGAAAGCGATGGCTCCGGGACCGGAGATCTGCTGGAAGGCGACCTGGCGCGAACGTTCGACGGCGTCCTCATGGGTGTCACCGATGATGTAGGTGACACCCGGGTAGATCGAGAGGTCATCCTTGGACCGTCCGAACCGTGCAAGCCGGTCGGAAATGTCGGCGTAGAATTCCTGACCGCCCTCGAGGCCGGAATGCCGCGTAAAAATCGCGTCCGCATTGGCGCACGCGAAATCACGGCCTGTAGGCGAATCACCGGCCTGGAAGAGTACCGGGTGGGTCTGCGGACTCTTGCGCACGGGGAAGCGCCCCGCAATGTCAAAGAATTCCGACGAGAATTCGAACGGCCCGGCGTCGGACTCCCACATCTGCCGCGCGGCAGAAATGAAATCGACGGCCCTACGATATCGATCCGCGTAGTCGAGATAGCCGCCTCGCCGGAAATTCTCGCCGGTGAAGGCATCATTGGTGGTGACGACATTCCATGCGGCACGTCCCTCGGAGACGTGATCGAGAGTCGCCAGTTTTCGGGCCAAATCGTACGGCTCATTGAAAGTCGCGCTCAAAGTGCCTGCCAAACCGATGTGCTCCGTGACAGCGGCCAACGCGGACAACACGGTGACCGTTTCAGGACGACCGACGGTGTCCAGATCGAAAACTTTCCCTTTGTGCTCACGAAGTCGCAGGCCTTCGGCCAAGAACACGAAATCGAAAAGCCCGCGTTCTGCCGTTCGGCTGAAATGTTTGAAGCTGGAGAAATCGATATTGGAACCGGACTTAGGGTCCGACCATACCGTGGTGTTATTGACCCCGGGGAAATGTGCCGCAAGGTGCACCTGACGTTGGCTCATCCTGCTCCTCACTCGAAAAATGACTCGTGCTGATCGTTTGGACTGGGGAGCCTCTTCGGTCCTGCCATCTCGGTCAGAGCACTTGGCTGAAATTTCAGCGTAGGAGTCTTCCAGCACAAGTGGAACGCCACTGTCACAGTCCGAAATATGTCCGAAGGCATTGCACGCGCCAAAGCTGTAAATTCGGGAATAACAGAGATGCCTCAGAGCGTTCTCTCAAGAAGAGTTCCCGCTATCCAACGGAGGAAAAGTGTCAGTACCGAATGACAACAGCGCGAAGTTCGCCGAATATGCGCATCCGGAACGACTCGTCAGCACGCAGTGGGTCGCAGACCACGCCAAGGATCCGGGCGTCGTGATCGTGGAAAGCGACGAAGACGTCCTCCTGTACGAGACCGGCCACATCCCCGGTGCGGTCAAGGTCGACTGGCATACGGAACTCAACGATCCCGTGACCCGAGACTATGTGGACGGGAAAGCTTTCGCTGAGCTCATGTCCAAGAAGGGCATCAGTCGGGATACGACCATCGTTGTCTATGGCGACAAATCCAACTGGTGGGCCGCGTACGCCCTGTGGGTCTTCACGCTGTTCGGGCATCAGGACGTTCGACTCATGGACGGTGGCCGTGCCAAGTGGATCGAAGAAGATCGGGACGTGACAACTGAGGTGCCCTCGCCGGCGCAGGGGGAGTACCCCGTCGTCGAACGGGAGGACGAGCGTATCCGTGCATACCTTCCGCAGGTCCGCGAGAGCATCGGCAGCCTTCCGCTGATCGACGTGCGAAGCGCCGACGAGTACACGGGCCGCCGTACGCACATGCCCAATTACCCAGAGGAAGGGGCCCTTCGCGGAGGCCATATCCCAACGGCACATTCCGTCCCGTGGGCGCGTGCGGCCAATGAAGACGGTACATTCAAATCCGCAGATGAGTTGCGCGGCATTTACCAGGATGAGCTCGGCCTCGAACCGAAACAGGACATCATCGCGTACTGCCGCATCGGCGAACGATCGAGCCACACGTGGTTCGTTCTGGAACACCTGCTCGGATTCAACAATGTTCGCAATTACGACGGCTCATGGACCGAGTGGGGCAATGCCGTCCGTGTACCCATCGTTCAGGGCGAAGAGCCCGGAGAGGCGCCTTCAGCATCATGACCCAGACCGCAACCGAACTTCCCGAATCACTGCAGGAGATCGTGGACGAGTTCGCCGAGCTTCCGCTTCAGGACCGTTTGCAACTCCTCCTCGAATTCAGCAACGGCCTGCCTGAGCTTCCCGCTCGGTTCAAGGACCACCCCGAGTTGCTCGAACCCGTGCCGGAGTGCCAGTCGCCGATCTTCCTCGTGACCGAGGTCGAGGAGGACAACACGGTCCGTCTGTACTTCTCGGCCCCGCCGGAAGCTCCCACGACTCGTGGTTTCGCGGGGATTCTCCAGGAAGGACTGGACGGGAAATCCGCCAACGTCGTCACTGGCGTCCCCTCGGACTTGCCGTTGCGGCTCTCCCTCACCCAAGCGGTCAGCCCTTTGAGGTTGAATGGGATGAGCGGCATGCTGGCGCGCATTCAGCGTCAGGTCGCCGAGAAAACCGAGTAGGTAGTTCATCGTCCAGCTGGACGAATACACGAGCCAGAAGAGTACACATGGCTGATACATGAGACTGAGGAGTACATATGGCTGAAATCACCTTCAAGGGAAAACCGACCCAGACCTCGGGCGACTTGCCCGACAAGGGAGCGACCCCTCCCGCGTTCACCCTGGCCGGAACCGACCTGGGGGAAGTCACAGAGAACGACTTCCAAGGAAAAACCATCGTCCTGAACATTTTCCCTTCGGTTGATACCGGAGTGTGCGCGGCGAGTGTCCGAAAGTTCAACGAAGAAGCGGCCGGTCTCAACGATGTTGCGGTCGTGTGCGTCTCGAACGATCTTCCCTTTGCGCTGGGTCGATTTTGTGGTGCAGAGGGCATCGACAATGTCGTAACCGCCTCGGGGTTCCGCTCGACCTTCGGCGATGACTACGGCGTCCGGATCACCGATGGCCCGATGGAAGGGCTCCTGGCACGGTCCGTCGTCGTAATCAGCCCTCGAGGCGAAGTGGTCTACACCCAGCTCGTTCCGGAAATCGGTCAGGAACCCGACTACGACGCGGCGATTGCGGCCGCCCGGGACTAATCCGAGAAATCGGTAGTAACCGACCTCACCCCGTCACGGAGCCCAGGCCCCATGACGGGGTGTTTTCGCCCCCGAACCACTTGAGACGATAGAACCGAACCTGGATTGTGGCTGGCCGAACGTCCCGTTTGTGAGCGCCATTCCTCGAGGACCCGGGTGGTAGCCTGAACTAAATTTGGCGTTCAACCCCTGGGGAGAATTGTGTCCAGCAGTAGCACCGAGTCGGAGACTTTCACGCCCGAAGGCCTCAAGCGTGGGCTTCGGAACCGGCATATGCAGATGATCGCCATCGGCGGCGCCATCGGCACCGGGCTTTTTCTCGCCTCCGGCGGAACCATCGCGGACGCAGGCCCAGGAGGAGCTCTCGCGGCCTATGCCGTCATCGGTCTGATGGTCCTCTTGCTCATGCAATCTCTGGGGGAAATGGCCGCCCATCTGCCGGTGGCCGGATCGTTCCAGACTTACGCTACGCGCTTTGTGAGCCCATCCTTCGGCTTCGCGATGGGATGGAACTACTGGTTCAATTGGGCCATCACGGTTGCCGCCGAACTGGTCGCGGCCGGCCTCATCATGTCCTTCTGGCTGCCCGACGTGCCGGGCTGGATTTGGGCTGCAGTGTTTCTGATCTTGCTGACGGCGCTCAATGCGCTGTCGGCACGCGCTTATGGCGAAGGTGAGTTCTGGCTCGCAGCCGTCAAGGTTGCGGCCGTCATCGTGTTCTTGATTGCCGGAATCCTGATGATCGTGGGCATCATCGGTGGGAACTCCCCGGGCTTTACGAATTGGACCGAAGGGGACGCACCCTTCAGCGGTGGGTTCATCTCAATCATTTCGGTCTTCATGATTGCCGGATTCTCGTTCCAGGGAACCGAAATGATCGGTGTGGCCGCGGGCGAAGCCGAGAATCCGCGCCGGGACGTCCCCAAAGCGTTGCGTTCCGTGTTCTGGCGCATCATGCTCTTCTACATTGGAGCTATTGCGGTCATCGGTTTTCTGATTCCGTACACCGACCCGAACCTGCTGAGAAGCGACGAATCGGATATCGCTTTCTCACCCTTCACCCTGGTCTTCGAACGAGCCGGTGTCGCATTTGCCGCTTCCCTCATGAACGCAGTGATCCTCACGGCCATCCTTTCGGCAGGTAACTCGGGTCTCTACGCTTCGACCCGTATGCTGCTTTCCCTCGCGCTTGAAGGCAAGGCACCGAAAATATTTGCCAGAGTGAACAAGCGCGGGATCCCCATGCCCGCCCTGATCGCGACGGCTTGTGTCGGACTGGCCGGATTCATCACGGCCGTGGTGGGGCAAGGCGCCGCCTACACGTGGTTGGTGAATATCTCCGGTCTTTCGGGATTCATCGTGTGGGTTGGGATAGCGGTATGCCATTTCAGATTCCGCAGGGCCTACGTGGCGCAGGGGTACGACCTCAAGGATCTTCCATACAAGGCGCCCCTTTTTCCTCTGGGGCCGATTATCGCGTTCGTGCTGTGCATTGTGGTCATCCTGGGCCAGAACTACGAGGCCGTATTCAAGGGCCAGCTCTTCCATGTGTTGAGTTCCTACATCGGGTTGCCGGTCTTCTTGCTGATATGGCTTGGGCATAAGCTCATCACGGGATCGAAATCAGTGCCCCTGGAAGAAGCCGACGTGCAATCGTTGGCTCCGCGAAACCACAATGCCTGAGGGATGTGACGGCTTCGGCGCCACGTCGAGGCCTCTCCACGCCTTGGCCAAGCGGACCCGGATGAGGCAGATAACCTTGCCCGTGGGAAAACCCTGTTGATAACCTGCATAGAGACACAAAGCGGTGTGCCGCGGATCTTATTGTCCGCGGTGCACCGTTTTTTGCACCGCTCCTGGACTGACCGGTGGCATCCGTCCCGGTCGAAGTTTTGACGGATGGCCTCGGCGGCCTGGAAGTGAATCATATTTCTCTGACCGTCAGGAGTGCTTGATTGACCACCGAAAGTTCTTCTTCGAATACGCCGGAAGGCTCAGGGCCGCACAGCCCGGACACGGGTTCGCTTCGAGCAGCGGCGTTGAGTAACGAGCCTCGCCGTACGGCGCGACTCCGGGTTCTCTCTGCTTCCCTTCTGGTAGCGCTCGGGGGTTTGCTCTACGGCTATGACACCGGCGTCATCTCCGGAACCCTCGCGCAGATCGCTCAGGACTACGGGGTGAGTGAGCACGGGATAACGGCCGAGTTCATCACCTCGTTCATTCTCGCCGGCGCCGTGGTCGGTGCCCTGGGTGCCAGCTTCTTCGCTCGTCGCTTCGGGCGGCGCATCACGATCATTACGGTCGCATCGGTTTTCGTCCTCGGAGTCGTGTTCTGTGCCCTTTCGCCGAATCCGTACATCATGATGGCGAGCCGATTCTTCCTCGGTCTGGCGGTGGGCGGTTCAACCCAGACTATTCCGACCTATATTTCGGAGCTTGCCCCGAAGAACAAGCGCGGCAGCTACGTGACTTTCTTCAATATTGCGATCGGTGTAGGCATATTGACGGCGGCACTCGTCAACTACTTCCTGCGTGACGTGGAATGGCACTGGAAAATCGTTGTCGCCGCTATTCCGGCCATCGTGCTGGTGATTGGCATGATCCCGTTGCCTGAAAGCCCCCGATGGCTAGTCAGTCAAGGAGAGGTCGATACGGCGACCCAAGTGCTCGAGTGGGTTCGCCCCAGTGAAAAATCCGCGAAATCGGAGATACGCGACATCGAACGCACTCGCCGTAAAGCGCAGCGGCAGGCCGCGAAGAGCGAATGGTCCGCGATGTTCACCGAAAAATGGATGCGTCCAGCGATTATTGCGGGTGTTGCCGTCGCGATTTTCACGCAGATTACCGGCCTGGAGATGATGATCTATTACACGCCGACATTGCTGACGCACGTCGGCTTGCCGTCGGATATCGGTCTCAGCATCAACGTCATGGTCGGTGTGGTCTACGTCGTCATGACCGCGGTGGGTCGGTTCATCGTGGATCGGATGGGCAGACGGACCCTCATGTTGTGGACCCTGCCCTTTGCGGCGCTGTGGATCTTGCTCTTCGGCATCACTCTTTCCGTCGGTGGCAACGACCCCAACCTGCCGCTCATGCTGACCTTCCTCATGCTGTTCATGCTTTTCCAAGCAGGCGGTATACAGGTCGTGGGTTGGCTCATGGGCTCGGAGCTCTATCCGCTCAAGGTGCGCACTTCGGCCACGAGCCTGCACGCGATGGCCCTGTGGGGCTCGAACCTCTTGGTCACCTCCACGGCCCTGACTCTGGTCAATTTCTTGTCGCCGGGCGGCGCGATGATGGTTTATGCGGCCCTCAACGTGATTGCGTGGATCGTGATCTACTTCCGGGTCCCCGAGACCAAGGATCGAAGCCTCGAAGACATCGAGACCAGCCTGCGTGACGAGGAATTCCTCCCGTTGAAACGCAAGCGGCTGGCCCAAGAACGAGCCTCAGCGCCAGAAAGATAAGGAGGTGCGCGTCGGTCGCAACGAGTACGAACGCCCGAGGGCGCACCTGCGAGGTCATAGATCCTGGGGGCGTCCTCGGGCGTTGTGCACCTGCTCCGGAGACTTGAAGCGTTCCCCTGGAATGTGAGGTGGCGAGCGGGATTGCCGTCCCTTGCAACGCCTTCAATTTGGGTCGCCTGCATGAGACACCTTCCGCGCATTCGTCCAATTCTGATCTTCTCGGAAGACTTGTTTACAGACTGGCCAGAGGCTTGGAATATCCCTAAAATCCTTGAGAATCATGTGGGAAGATATGGACAGCAGTGGGTTTGTGTGGCACGCCATTTCCCTCCATTTCGGGCAGATTGCCGGAGAATGAACGGTTGTTGCCGTTGAAAGAAACATATCCTTATATGAAATTTCGCCCGTGGTGGAAGGATAAAGCGTTGACCATCAGTTGTTATGTGGTTAGGTTGTTTATATAGCTCGGAATCACTTGGTTTCGAATTGGATTGGTAATTCAACCGACCAGCGATCAGAAGGTAGTGACCATGACTAATAACCAGAACATTGAGTCCCTGCGCAACAGCACAGTTTACGGAAACAACGGCGACAAGATCGGCAAGGTCGGGGAGATTTATCTCGACGATCAGACCAACGAGCCGACATTCGCTACGGTCAATACCGGCCTCTTCGGTTCCAAGGAAACCTTTGTGCCGTTGAACCAAGCCCGCGCTTCCGATGACGGTCTGACGGTTCCTTATGACAAGGATTTCGTCAAGGATGCCCCGAACATCGACGACGATGGCTCGTTGAGCCCCGAGGAAGAACAGCGTATCTACGAGTACTACTCGCTGGACGGCAGCAACTCGGGACGAGACAACAGCGGCAACGCCGACGCCCAGGGTGGGCAGGCCGGTAATCGGGCAGGCCAGGAGCATGGTAATGCGGCGGCCGGAACCGCCGCCGCTGGAACGGCTGCGGGCGGAACTGCGGCCGCAGGTACGGCGGACGGTCGTGACGGTAACCAGGCCGGAACCGGTCGCCACAGCAATGGACAGGCTGAGGCCCAGACGCGAGGCGGCAACGCCGACCAGGCCGGAGCCGAAGGCCGTCAGGCTGCAACCGGCCGTCACGGAGCTGCCGACAACGATGTAGTGGCTCATGAGGAGCGGCTCGCGGCAACCGACCAGACCGAACGCCGCGAGACGGGTCAGGTCCGACTCCGCAAGCACGTCAAGACAGACACCGAAACCGTTGAGGTTCCGGTTCGTCACGAAGAGGTTCAGGTCGAGCGCACCAAGATCGACCCGGACTCCGCGGAGGCTCGCCAAGCGGCCGCCGGCAACGAGTTCGGCGAGGACGAGGACGTTACGGTCACCGCATACGAAGAGCGTCCTGTCGTCGACACCGAGACCGTTGCGACCGAGCGAGTATCTCTCAACAAGCAGGCCCGCGAGGACACCGAGACCGTTTCCGGGCAGGTCCGCAAGGAAGAAATCGAAGTCGATGATGAAGGCAATCGCCGCAACTGACGTCGGTTGATTGGCTGACAGATGCCCCGAGCGTCGCGAAGGCGATGCTCGGGGCATCTTTGCGCCAACCGGTTCCGCACGGCATCTTTGTGCATCCTGCGGACACACCGGGTAAAGACAGGGGCTCCCCGGAACGCTTTCGCGTGGCGGGGAGCCCCTCCGGTCAGCGGGCCGTTACTTGGTCAGCTGCGCCAGAATCCCATTGAGGGTTTCTGAAGGTCGCATCACGGCGTCCGCCTTGGTGTCCTGGGGCCAGTAGTAGCCGCCGAGGTCCACGGAAGAACCTTGGACGTCCAAAAGCTCCTGGGCGATCTTGTCCTCGTTGGACTTGAGCTGCTCGACGATTCCCGCGAACAGTTCCGCGAGGTCCTTGTCGCGGCTTTGACGGGACAATTCTTCGGCCCAGTATGTCGCCAGGTAAAAGTGGCTCCCTCGGTTATCGAGTTCACCTACCTTGCGGGACGGGGACTTGTTCTCTTCGAGGAAGGTGCCCGTAGCGGCGTCGAGCGTCTCCGCAAGAATACGGGCCCGATCGTTATCGGTCGTGCTGGCGAGGTGCTCGAAGGATGCGGCCAAAGCGAGGAACTCACCGAGGGAGTCCCACCGCAGATGGTTCTCCGAAACCAGCTGCTGAACGTGCTTGGGAGCCGAGCCACCCGCGCCGGTCTCGAACAGTCCACCGCCGTTGATCAGCGGAACGATCGATAGCATCTTGGCGGAGGTTCCCAGTTCCAGGATGGGGAACAGGTCCGTCAGATAGTCGCGAAGTACGTTTCCGGTGACGGAAATCGTATC
The DNA here is from genome assembly GCF_004137765.1 of Rothia uropygialis. GTDB lineage: Bacteria > Actinomycetota > Actinomycetes > Actinomycetales > Micrococcaceae > Rothia. Next base: position 519,254 of record NZ_NOIS01000001.1, read on the forward strand.
CAGGCCCTGACGGATCCGATCGATAGAGAACTTGGTCGCTTCCACGGGGGAGAGGATGCGGATATCCAGCCCGTCCGTATCCTCCGCTTCGAGGTACTCGTTGACCTTCTTGATCAGGTTGGTGTCGTGAGCGCGTTCCGTGTCCAACCAGAACACGGCCGGGGTCCCGGACTCGCGGGAGCGACGAACCGCGAGCTTGACCCAATCGCGAACTGCGACATCCTTGGTCTGGCAAGCGCGCCAGATGTCTCCGCCTTCTACGGTGTGAGACAACAGGACTTCACCTGCAGAGTTCAGGACTTCGACGACGCCCTTCCCCTCGATCTCGAAGGTCTTGTCATGAGAGCCGTATTCCTCGGCCTTCTGGGCCATGAGCCCGACGTTCGGGACGGATCCCATGGTCGTGGGGTCGAAGGCCCCGTTCGCGCGGCAGTCCTCGATGACCGCCTGGTAGACACCCGCATACGAGGAATCCGGGAGGACTGCGAGCGTGTCGTGTTCGTCGTCATCGGAACCCCACATGTGGCCGGATGTGCGAATCATGGCCGGCATCGAGGCGTCGACGATCACATCCGACGGCACGTGCAGGTTGGTAATTCCCCGACGGGAATCGACCATGGCCAGCGACGGCCCTTCCTCCAGGCCGCGTTCGATGCCTTCCTTGACGCCCCTCGCAGTGTCCTCGTCAAGCAGATCCAAACCGTTGAGGATCGAAGCCAGGCCGTTGTTCGGAGAAAGTCCGGCTTCGGTGAGCTTGTCACCATAGGTCTCGAAGACGTCGGGGAAGTAAGCCTTCACGGCGTGACCGAACAGGATGGGGTCGGAAACCTTCATCATCGTCGCCTTGAGATGAACGGAGAAGAGCACGTTTTCTTCACGCGCGCGAGCGACCTGTGCAGCAAGGAACTCGTCCAAAGCGGCCGCGCTCATCACGGTGGAATCAACGATCTCGTCCTTGAGGACCTTCAAACCGTCCTTGAGGATCTTCTCCGAGCCGTCCTCAGCGGTGAAACGGATGGTCAGCGTGTCATCCGATGGCAGGATCACGGACTTCTCATTGGACTTGAAGTCGTTCTCGCCCATGGTTGCAACGTTGGTCTTCGAATCCTTCGACCAAGCCCCCATGGTGTGGGGGTTCTTCCGCGCGTAGTTCTTCACAGACTGGGGCGCCCGACGGTCGGAGTTGCCCTCACGAAGGACCGGGTTCACTGCCGAGCCCTTGACACGGTCGTAGCGACGGCGAGCATCGGCGTCGGCATCCGATTTGACCTCATCCGGGTAATCCGGGAGGTCGTAACCATCCGCTTGGAGTTCCTTGATGGCCGCCTTGAGCTGCGGAACCGATGCCGAGATATTCGGCAACTTGATGATGTTGGCCTCGGGCGTCTTGGCGAGGTCGCCGAGTTCGGCCAGGGCATCATTGACCCGCTGGTCCTCGGGAAGCACATCGTTGAACTGGGCAATGATGCGGCCGGCCAGCGAGATATCGCGGGTTTCCACCGCGACCCCGGCGCTGTTCGCATATGCCTCGACGATCGGCTTGAAAGAATAGGTCGCCAGCAACGGCGCTTCGTCGGTGTGGGTGTAAATGATTTTCGACATGGGTTTTCGGCGTACTCCCTGCTTGATTTCGCGGGTTATTTCCACTGGCCAATATACCGGACGTGCCGGTGCTCACCTCCGAGATGACCTGCAGGCCTTCGTCCTTACCGGAACACAAGCCGTTAGCTTCTGGAATATGACGACTCCCGAGTCCAAGCGCGTGTGCGAGAGGCCGGAACCCGGGGACGGCCCGCGGATCCTGACGGACCGGATGCGGCCTTCTCCACTGACCTTCGCAAACGGTTCGGTCATGACGGGGAAAATCGAAGAGTTCGCAACGAAATATCGGACATAACTCGACAACATCGACGCCGCGCAGCACGTCCACAAGGAGCCGGCGAAGGTCGAGGTTGTGAGGCTTGTCTACGGGGCCAAGGGCGAGGAACACGATCACGCAGTCGTCTTGGGGGATTATGTGGCCGAACGGTGAGGGCTCGACGTCGGGCAACGGCTTGCGGGGCGGCACGGTTTCGTCTCACCGCGACGGCGAATCTAAACTTGCCTCATGCCACGAATCACCGTTTCCGCAGTCGTCATGAGGGATATCCAGGGAAGGGTTCTGACCGTCCGCAAACGCAGCACTAGTTCCTTTATGTTCCCCGGAGGGAAACCGGAGACCGGTGAAGAGCCGCGTGCGGCCGCAGTACGTGAAGTCCGGGAGGAGCTCGGCGTCGACATTGTTCCTCACGACCTCGAATTCCTCGGTCGTTGGGAAACACAAGCGGCCAACGAAGCCGGATACGAACTCGTGGCGCATGTTTTCGATTGGGTCCGCTCGCCTGAGTATGTGGACCGGACACCGATCTTTCCGCTCGCGGAAATCGAAGAATTGCGGTGGAGCGTGCCTGCCGACTCGCTGACCGAGCCCGACATCGCGCCCCTCACAAGAGATTGCGTGTTTCCCTTGCTGACTTCCACGGAACGAAGCGAGCGGGGACGTTAGCCCAGGAATTCATGACTATATTCGATCAGGTGCAGGAATCGCCGCATGCAGGTAGGCCATGCTGGCCCGGATAAACAAGCCGGGCCCCTCAAGGCACCCAGCGCGGCGGGCCCGTACGGCCTCTTTCGCAGAATAGGAAATATCTTCATATCCTATTCATTTCGATAAAAAATCGTGACTTTATTGACGGAATTCTGGTGAGCTTTGTCTTACTGGACGTGACACGGATAACTCCGGATAATTGGGCGTGAAATACCTCATTCATCGAAAGGGATGGCCGCAATGTCCGTCATGACAGATGTCGCCGAATGCACAGTTTCAAATTGCTCGTTCAATCATGATGGGTGCACTGCTTTTGCGGTGACGATCACGGGCGAACCCCAGGATGCCAGTTGCGGAACCTTCATCTCCTTGGACGCCGACGGCGGCTTGCCCCGGGCTCAAGCGCATGTCGGAGCTTGCCAGCGGATCGAATGCTTCTTCAACAAGGACCTCATGTGCGGCGCGGAGTCAGTGAAAGTCGGTTCTGCGACTTCCGGAGCGGACTGCTTGACCTACCGACCGGCTTGATCGGGCGGAGGAGGGTTCCTCGTCCGTGGCGAGGAGACTGCGGTCCGACAGTCGACTTCGTTGCGGATATTTCGGCGCAGATGGACTGAGGCGATCCTCTCGTTCACAGACCGGCCGAAAAATGGAATAGGCCGACCCTGTGCATCTGCCCCCGGTTCGCATCATGGATGCGAGGCGGGGGCAGATCGCGTGAGGAGTCGCTCGGGCTCTACTTGTCTCTGTGGCCGAGGTAGTACGAGATCAACGATCTCGTTGAGGAATCTTCTTTGGCGACCGCCTCGGGGTCTCCTCCGACGGCAGGGGCAAGATCCTGGGCAAGTTGCTTGCCCAGCTCGACGCCCCACTGATCGAATGAATCGATTCCCCAGACAATCCCTTCGACAAAAGTGATGTGCTCGTAGAGAGCAATCAGTTGACCCAGAACCGAAGGCGTCAGCTCTGGTGCCATCACGGACGTCGTGGGCCGGTTGCCCGAGAACACCCGAGCGGAAACGACGGACTCGTCCGTGCCCTCGGCCCGAACTTCCTCCTCAGTTTTCCCGAAGGCCAGTGCCTTGGTCTGGGCGAAGAAATTGGCAAGAAAAAGCTCATGGACGTCGGTCTCGCCGTCCTTGGTCGGGTGACTCGGATTTGCGAAGGCGATGAAATCGGCCGGAATCACGCGGGTGCCCTGGTGGATCAGCTGATAGAAAGCGTGCTGGCCATTGGTGCCGGGCTCGCCCCAGAAGATCTCGCCGGTCTGGGTAGTTACGGGGGATCCGTCCCAGCGAACCGATTTTCCGTTCGATTCCATGGTCAACTGCTGCAGATAAGCTGGGAAGCGGTGAAGGTGCTGGTCATAGGGGAGAACCGCGTGTGAGGCGGCGCCGAAGAAATTCACATACCAAACGTTGAGCAATCCCATGAGCAACGGGAGGTTCTTCTCCGCTGGCGCCGAACGGAAATGCTCGTCCATGGCGTGGAAACCGGACAAGAATTCCTCGAACACGTCCGGACCGAGCACCACGGCCAGAGAGGTTCCGATCGCGGAATCCACGGAGTAGCGGCCGCCGACCCAATTCCAGAAACCGAACGCGTTCTCCGGGTCGATGCCAAATGCTTCTACCTTGTCCAGGGCAGTGGACACGGCCACGAAGTGGCGGGCCACGGCCTCGGTGTCTTCGGCCTCCGACAGCGCACCTGATTCTCGCAGGGTCTCGAGTAGCCAAGCGCGGCACACCCGAGCGTTGGTGAGGGTTTCCAGGGTGCCGAATGTCTTGGAAGCGACGATGAACAACGTTGTCTCGGGATCCAAATCCGCTATCGTTTCGGCCGCATCCGTGGGATCGATATTGGAGATGAACCGAGCGGTCAGGCCGTCCTGTGCATACGTTTTGAGTGCTTCATAAGCCATGACAGGCCCCAGGTCCGAGCCGCCGATGCCGATATTGACCACCGTCTCGATGGGGCGACCGGTGATCCCGGTCCATTCACCGGATCGCACGCGATCGGCGAAATCGTAGACCTTGGCGAGAACTTCATGCACGTCCTGGTCAACGTCCTGTCCATCGACCTCCAGCGTCGGCGCGGCTCCATCGGGGCGGCGCAACGCTGTGTGCAGGACCGCGCGGTCTTCTGTCACGTTGATGTGTTCGCCGGCAAACATCGCGTCACGACGCTCCTCGACTCCGGCCTGTTCCGCAAGTTTGAGAAGCAACCGGCGGGTTTCGCTCGTCAAGAGGTTTTTGGAGAGGTCCGCGACGAGATCGCCGGCGGTGAGAGTGAACTCTTCCGCGCGCTGGGGGTCTTGGTCGAACCATTCCCTGAGATCGGGCTCGAGGACCGCATGATGCCGGGTCAGTTCTTTCCAGGCTTCGGTGGACGTGATGTCGGGAATCTGTGATGCACTCATGCTTTCCATTCTCCTATGCCGGGCCGGGATATTCCATAGGCTTCCCGTGCCGAACCGAAGGGATCATTGCACACGGCGGGTGTCTCGAATCGACCCAGTTGGTCATCGGTTCAAAAGATTGATTAGGCTATAAATAAGTGTGCTTGCTTTTGGGCTGCCGCTGCGAAGGAACAAGTGTGACTTTGTAGATACGAGCAGGTGGCGGTCCGCTGCCTGCGCACGACACGCATCACTAAATGAGGTACAGAACGAGGATTGCATGGCTAACTTCTTGACCAGGAAGCCGGACCTTCGGGTCGGCGGCGTCCCAGATCGCTTGCACGAGAAGATGAAGCGCGGGTCAATCGACAAAAGAGTCTTTATACCTGCGGCAATCATCATGGCGCTTTTTATTAGCATCACTATGATATTTCCGCATCAGGCCAATGAGTTATTTACTGCGCTGCAAACGGACGTCATCGGATATTTCGGCTGGTATTACACGGCAATTGTGGCCGTCTTCGTCGTCTTTGCGCTGTATCTCGGTTTCAGTAGGCTCGGCGACATCAAGCTGGGGCCGGACGACTCCACACCGGACTATTCGTTCACGACGTGGCTGGCCTTCCTGTTCGCGGCAGGTATGGGCATCGGCCTAGTGTTCTACGGCGCATCGGAGCCTATTTCTCACTTCATAACGCCTCCTCCGGAAGTAGGGGGATCGCCGGAGCAATTGGCTCAGCAGAGTATGTCTCGCAGTTTCCTGCACTGGGGTCTGCACCCGTGGGCCATCTACGTGATCGTCGGAATGGCGATTGCCTATTCGGCCCATAGGAAGAAATTGCCGTTGTCCATCAGGTACTCGCTCAAGCCTCTTCTCGGAGACCGAATCAGTGGCATTTGGGGAGACATCATCGACATCGTGGCCCTCGTCGGGGTGCTGTTCGGCGTCGCGACGTCGATGGGTCTTGGCGTGATGCAGATTGCGTCAGGTCTTGGCTTCCTGAATATCGACGCCACGAGCAACATGGGCTACACCATGATCATCATCCTTCTCTCGGCGGTCACTCTGTTCTCGGTAGTCACCGGTCTCGAGAAGGGCATGAAATGGCTTTCGAACGGCAACCTGATTCTGGCGGCGGTGATCGTACTCTTCGTGTTGATCATGGGACCCACGATCTTCCTGCTCCGGGAGTTTGTTCAGGCCATCGGCCATTACCTGCAACACGTCATCGAATTGACGTTCTCGACCTTCGCGCTCGACGGCGCCGAAGGCCAGGAGTTTGCCGGCACCTGGACAACGTTCTACTGGGGCTGGTGGATCTCGTGGTCGGCCTTCGTCGGCATGTTCATCGCCCGTGTTTCCAGGGGACGCACCGTTCGTGAATTCGTTCTCGCCGTCCTCCTGGTCCCCGCTGCGATGTCCTTCTTCTGGTTCTCCGTGATGGGCGGTACTGCACTGCATACTGAGCTCTTCGGTGACGGTGGACTTGCGAGCCTGGATAGCGAAGGCATCCTGTTCACGATGCTGCAGGACCTGCCGGCCTCCGGTGCGCTGATCATCGGTTCGGTGATCCTGATTATCGTCTTCTTCGTGACCTCTGCGGATTCGGGCGCGTTGGTGCTGGGTATGATCTCCTCTTCCGGTTCCCCGAACCCGAAGACCTGGGTTCGGGTCTTCTGGGTCCTGGTCGCTGGCGGCACCGCGACGGCCCTGCTCTGGGCGGGCGGTGAGAACTCGTTGAACGCCATCCAGACGATTTCGATTCTGACGGCGTTGCCGTTCTCGGTGGTCATCGTGTTCATGTGCATCTCGCTGTTCAAGTCACTGCAGGCCGAACACCAGTTGTTCATCCGGGCCCAGCGGCGCCAAGTCCGGAACGAGATCGCAGACGAAATCTCCGAGAGCGTCAATAGCCAGGTCTCGGCCAACTTCAGCCAGCTCGAGGAGCACTGGAATGACCGCATGGAAGCTGAGGCAGTGGAAGCCGCGGAAGCTGCGGTTGCCTCTGGTGCGTCTTCGGAATCGACGTCCGGCGCCAAGAAACGCGGCGGCAAAATGCCGTGGCGCTCCGTGAAGGACTGAAGGCGGCAGACACGCCGTTGAAAACGAGGTCCAAAAAATATTCGCAAAAGGCCCGTTCCCTTGGTGGAGCGGGCCTTTTGCGTGTCAGAAGCGTTGACAGCATGACAACGGTTACAAACAAGTAACAAATGTGGTTTAGACTTCTTCCAGCGTGTCATGCATCACAGGTTTCCGCTCACCAGCGGGGCCTTGGAACGTTACCCACGGAGCATCGCGCGCGCTTATCACATCGATCAATCACTCCTAGGAGGGGAAATGCGATTCTCACGCATTTCAACGTTCGCGAGCGTTGCGGTGATCTCCGCATTGGCTCTTACCGGCTGCGGCGGGGGATCCTCCGCCGGAAGCGGAAACGCCGACTCGTCCGCTATCATCACGGCCGACAGCGTCGAACCGCAGAACCCGTTGGTTCCGACCAACACGTCTGAAAATGGCGGCGGTGTCGTCGTGGAGAACATTTTCAACGGCCTCATCTCGTACGACGAAGACGGCAAGCCGCAAAACGACCTGGCCGAGTCCATCGATTCGGACGACAACCAGAACTGGACCATCAAGATCAAGAAGGACAAGAAGTTCACCAACGGCGAGCCGGTCACGGCCCAGAGCTTCGTGGACTCCTGGAATTACGGCGCGGCCGCCAAGAACGCACAGGCAGCTTCGACCTTCTTCAGCCCGATCGAAGGGTACGACGCTGTATCCGGAGAAGGATCCACAGAAGACAAGATGTCTGGCCTGCAGGTCAAGGACGACAACACGTTCACCGTCAAGCTGAACTCGCCGCAGTCGGACTTCAATCTCCGCCTCGGCTATGCCGCCTACGTCCCGATGCCCGAATCGGCCTTCAAGGACATGAAGGCCTTCGGCGAGAATCCGGTCGGTTACGGCCCCTACAAGATGGCCAAGGAAGGGGCCTGGCAGCACAACACCCAGATCGACCTCGTCAAAAACGACGACTATGACGGTCCGGAGAAGCCGAAGAACGGCGGAATCACTTTCAAGCTGTACCAGAACCCGGATACTGCCTATCAGGACCTGCTGGCCAATAACTTGGACGTTCTGCAGCAGATTCCGACCTCTGCCCTGGGCAACTACAAGGACGACCTAGGTGATCGCAGCCTGGATAAGCCGTACGCCGGCAACCAGACGATCGCCATCCCGTACTACCTCAAGAACTGGAGCGGTGAAGCCGGCAAGCTGCGTCGCCAGGCGCTGTCCATGGCAATCGATCGCGATGAGATCACCAAGGTGATCCTGAACAACACTCGGAAGCCGGCGACGGACATGACCGCACCGGTGCTGGAAGGTTACAAGGACAAAATCGAGAATTCGGACAACACCAAGTTCGACAAGGACAAGGCCAAAGAGCTCTGGGACAAAGCAGAGAAGATGCAGCCTTACGACACGTCCGAGAAATTCACCATCGCCTACAACGCTGATGCCGGCGGACACAAGAAGTGGGTCGACGCGGTAACGAACCAGATCAAGAACAACCTGGGCATCGATGCAGAAGGTAAGTCCTACTCAACCTTCAAGGAACTCCGCACTGATGCGACCTCAGGCAAGCTGACCGGAGCCGTGCGCTCGGGCTGGCTCGGGGATTACCCCTCGCTCTACAACTTCATGGAGCCGACGTACTCCAAGGGCGCCAACTCGAACGACTCAAAATACGACAACCCTGAGTTCGAGAAGAAGCTGAACGAGGGTCTCGCCGCCACCGACAAGGACGCGGCCAACAAGGCCTTCCGGGACGCCGACTCGATGTTGCTTGGGGACCTTCCCGCCATCCCGCTGTGGTACTCACAGGCCAACGTCGGTTGGTCGGAGAGTGTTTCCGGCGTCAAGGCGTCCTGGAACGGTACCCCGATGTACTTCAACGTGGAGAAGTCCTCCTAACCTTGCCGGAATCGGCCATATAACTCAGAAGATGGAGGGCCGCCGTGCGGCCCTCCATCTCCGCTTGCCTCTGAGGTAGATACTTATGAATTCAACCCAATCGAACCATCGACGCGGAGTCGACCTATCAGGCCTGGGGATGATCTAAGCCGTGTTGTGGTACCTTTTCAAACGCCTCCTCCAGCTCGTTCCCGTATTTCTGGGTGCGACGCTGCTGGTCTACTTTTTGGTCTTCATGCTCCCAGGTGACCCGCTCGCCGCTCTCTGCGGCGAAAAGGGCTGCACGCCCGGCGTCGCCGCGGCACTGACCGAGAAATACCGACTCAACGACCCGTTCCTGGTCCAGTACCTCCATTACCTGGGAGGGCTCTTCACCGGAGACCTGGGTGTGAACTTCTCGGGCCGCGAGATCGGTTCTATCCTCGAATCTGCATTCCCCGTCACCGCACGCTTGGCCATCGAAGCACTGATCTTCGAGGGAGTCTTCGGCGTGATCTTCGGTCTGTACGCGGGACTCAAAAAGGGCAAGCTCTTCGACTCGACCGTTCTGGTCATTTCGCTGATCGTCATCGCCATCCCGATTTTCGTCCTGGCCTTCATGATGCAGTTCTTCGTGGGCGTCCGTTTGGGACTCGCCAAGCCGACAGTCTCGGGTGCCGCAGGGTGGGGAGAACTCATCCTGCCGGCCGTGGTCCTGGGCCTGGTCTCATTCGCCTATGTCCTCCGTCTGACCAGGACGTCGGTCGCGGAGAACGTCAACGCAGACTACGTGCGCACCGCAACCGCCAAGGGGCTGAGCCGTGGACGAGTGATCAGGGTCCATGTCCTTCGTAACTCCATGATTCCGGTCGCGACGTTCCTCGGCGCGGATCTCGGAGCGCTGATGGGCGGTGCCGTGGTCACCGAGGGGATCTTCAATGTGCCCGGAATCGGTTCACAGCTCTACAAAGCACTCACGCTCGGAGATGCCCCCACGGTGGTGTCCATCGTTTCGATCATGGTCCTGATCTTCTGCGTGGCCAACCTGTTGGTTGATTTGCTCTACGCCTGGCTCGACCCGAGGATCCGCTATGCATAAATTTGAAAGTTCAGAAATCAACGCATCCGAGAACGCAGAAGCCTCAGAAAACATGCGTGAACGGATTCAGCCCGAAGCCGCGGAACATGCGGTCGCGGGCAATCAGAAAGACCTTGGGGGATCGGCCGTCGCGGTCGAGCACTTCATCGCCGATATCGACGAGACCCCCGTGGTGGCCACGGATTCCTCCGTTACGGACGAAGCTCCGCTGAGCCTGTGGAAAGACGCCTGGCGTCAGCTCCGCACCAAACCGACCTTCATCTTCTCGGTAATCCTGATCGTTCTGGCAGTTGTGATCGCTTTCTTCCCGCAACTGTTTTGGACCGAGAACCCTGCCAACGGTCAGTGCCTCCTCGAGAATTCCAACGGCAAAGCCGGGTCGGGTCACATCATGGGCTTCACCGCTCAAGGGTGCGACGTCTACTCGCGCGTCATCGCAGGCACCCGAGCGTCATTGACCGTCGGTCTCTTCGCGACGCTCGGCGTCGTCGTGATCGGTGGAATCGTCGGTGCCATCGCCGGATACTTCGGCGGATGGGTTGATGCGGTCCTCGCCCGTTTGGGCGATATCTTCTTCGCGCTGCCATTGATTCTCGGCGCATTGGTCATCATGCAGCTTCCGGCATTCCGCGAGAACCGCGGCGTGTGGACGCTGGTCCTGATTCTTGTGCTGCTGGGGTGGCCGCAGGTCGCGCGAATCATGCGTGGTGCCGTGGTCGAAGTCCGCAATGCGGATTACGTGACCAGCGCACGCTCGCTGGGAGTCTCGTCCTTCGGAATCCTCATGAAGCACATCATCCCCAATGCCATGGCCCCGGTCATCGTGATCGCGACCATCTCATTGGGCACGTTCATCGTCGCCGAGTCGACGCTGTCCTATCTTGGTATCGGACTGCCGCCGGAAATCATGAGCTGGGGCAACGACATCTCCGATGGAAAGGACGCGTTCCGCTCCAACCCCATGCCCGTGTTCTGGCCTGGTTTGGCCTTGTCCCTCACGGTTCTGAGCTTCATCATGCTGGGCGATGCCCTGCGTGACGCGCTCGATCCCAAGTCCCGGAAGAAGTGACCCATGACTGAAGAAACAGTGAAACCGCTGCTCGAAATCAAGAACCTGGGAATCACGTTCAAAACCAGCACGGGTGAAATAGAGGCCGTCAAGGACTCGAACTTCACCGTGATGCCGGGGGAGACCGTGGCGATCGTGGGAGAGTCGGGATCCGGCAAGTCGACCTCGGGGCTCGCGGCGATCGGTTTGCTTCCGAGCAACGGCCGAGTCTCCAGTGGCAACATCATCTTCGATGGCAAAGACATCACGCACATCAGCGAGGCGGAGAAGGTCAAGCTTCGCGGCAACCAGATCGGCATGGTGCCTCAGGACCCCATGTCGAACCTGAACCCCGTGTGGAAGATCGGGTTCCAGGTCAAGGAGACGCTCAAAGCGAATGGTCTGCCCAGCGCGGACAAGGATGTCAGCCGTGTTTTGGAGCAGGCAGGTCTTCCGGACGCCGAAAAACGTTCTCGCCAGTACCCTCACGAATTCTCCGGCGGTATGCGGCAACGCGCGCTCATCGCGATCGGCTTGTCGTGCCAGCCGCGCCTGTTGATTGCCGATGAGCCGACCTCGGCCCTCGACGTGACCGTGCAACGCACCATTCTGGATCACCTGGAGACCATGACCCAGGATCTCGGAACGGCCGTCCTGCTGATCACACACGATCTCGGCTTGGCCGCCGAGCGGGCCCGCAAAGTCGTCGTGATGTACAAGGGTCGCGTGGTCGAGGCCGGACCGGCATTGGACCTGCTCCGCAACCCTCAGCATCCCTACACCAAGAAGCTCGTCGAATCCGCTCCGTCTTTGGCCTCTCGACGTATCCAGGTGGCCAAGGAAACCGGACAGGAGGCCGAGGATCTTCTGGCCGAACGCCCGAAGACCGAGATTCAGGCAACTCTGCAGCAAGACTTCGTGCGGGTCCAGAATCTCACCAAGGTCTTCAAACTGCGGGGAGCTTGGGGCAGATCGGAGCGGTTCACGGCCGTGGATGACGTCACGTTCTCGATCCCACGGGGTACGACGACTGCGGTTGTCGGCGAATCGGGTTCGGGCAAATCGACGGTGGCTCGCATGCTCTTGGGCCTCGAGACCATCACGAAGGGGAACATCTCCTTCGACGGCCGGGACGTCGCAGGCCTCAAGGGGCGCGAAATGTTCAAGTTCAGGCGTCGAGTGCAGCCGATCTTCCAGGACCCGTACGGTTCCCTGGACCCGATGTACAACATCTTCCGCACGATCGAAGAACCTATGCGTGTTCACAAGGTGGGCACCAAGTCCGAGCGCGAGAAGAAGGTCAACGAGCTCCTGGACCAAGTCCAACTGCCGCATTCGATGATGGCTCGATACCCGAATGAGCTGTCCGGTGGCCAGCGCCAGCGTGTGGCCATCGCTCGTGCGTTGGCGTTGAACCCTGAACTTGTCGTCTGCGACGAGGCGGTCTCCGCCCTGGACGTCCTGGTACAGGCGCAGATCCTGAACCTGCTCGCCGAATTGCAGTCCGAGCTCGGCTTGACGTATCTCTTCATCACCCATGATCTCGCCGTGGTTCGCCAGATCGCGGACAACGTGTGCGTCATGGAAAAAGGGAAGATGGTAGAGACCGGGTCCACGGATTCCGTGTTCGAAAATCCCCAGACCGATTACACGAACAAGCTGCTCGCGGCCATTCCCGGAGCGGGCCTGATGATCCCGCCCGAGGCCGCCTGAGCCAAATTCGCGACCGGTGATGCCCGGGGCTCCCGCCATGATGGTGGCAGCCCCGGGCATCTGCGTTTGACGACCTGACTATGATGGGTACTGGCCCCATGCGGTCGCGCATGAACGCGCCTGAAAATTACGCCGACGCTGTGGCCCACCATGACGTCACACCAGCCACTCTCCAGCAAAGCGAGCCTTATCGTATGACTGAAACTTCCAGCACCGCTACGCGAACCGACATCCGCAATGTCGCGATCGTGGCCCACGTTGACCACGGCAAGACCACCATCGTCGACGCCATGCTCAAACAGACCCACGCATTCTCTGACCATGCGGACGTCGAAGATCGCGTGATGGACTCCGGTGACCTGGAACGTGAAAAGGGCATCACGATCCTCGCGAAGAACACCACCGTCGAGTATTCGGGTCCCGCCGCGAACGGGGAAACCGTCACCATCAACGTGATCGATACTCCCGGCCACGCCGACTTCGGCGGCGAGGTCGAACGCGGCCTCTCCATGGTCGATGGCGTCGTTCTGCTCGTTGACGCTTCCGAAGGTCCGCTCCCGCAGACTCGCTTCGTACTGCGCAAGGCGCTGGCCGCCAAGCTGCCGGTTATCCTCGTCGTGAACAAGGTAGACCGGCCCGACGCGCGAATCGAGGAAGTCGTTTCCGAGACCATGGACCTTCTCCTGGGTCTTGCTTCCGACCTGTCCGAGGAAGTTCCGGACCTCGACCTCGACGCCGTCCTCGACGTACCGGTCGTCTATGCTTCCGGCAAGGTCGGGCGCGCCTCGACCGAGCAGCCCGCCGACGGCGAGATCCCTGACAACGAAGACCTCGAACCTCTGTTCAAAACCATCCTGGATCACGTTCCCGCCCCGACGTACGACCCGGCCGGTGTTCTCCAGGCGCACGTGACCAACCTGGACTCCTCACCCTTCCTCGGGCGTCTGGCTCTGCTCCGCGTCTTCAACGGAACCCTCAAGAAAGGTCAGACCGTCGCTTGGGCCCGCCAGGACGGACAGCTCAAGAACGTTCGCATCTCCGAACTGCTCAAGACCAAAGCCCTCGACCGTGTCTCGGCCGATGAGGCCGGTCCCGGCGACATCGTCGCCGTCGCAGGCATTGAAGACATCACGATCGGCGAGACCCTGACGGACGCCGAGAACCCGAAACCGTTGCCCCTGATCACGGTCGACGATCCGGCGATCTCGATGACGATCGGTATCAACACCTCCCCGATGGCTGGTCGCGTCAAAGGCGCGAAGGTCACGGCTCGTCAGGTCAAAGACCGTCTGGACAAGGAATTGATCGGCAACGTATCGATCCGCGTTCTGCCGACTCAGCGTCCTGATGCCTGGGAAGTCCAGGGACGTGGCGAGCTCGCGCTCGCGATCCTGGTCGAACAGATGCGTCGCGAAGGTTTCGAGCTGACCGCGGGCAAACCGCAGGTCGTCACCAAGGTCGTGGACGGCAAGGTCCACGAACCGATCGAGTACATGACGATCGACGTCCCGGATGAATTCATGGGTGCCGTCACACAGCTCATGGCGAGCCGAAAAGGCCGCATGGAAACGATGACCAATAACGGCACCGGTTGGGTACGGATGGAGTTCCGCGTTCCTGCTCGTGGCCTGATCGGCTTCCGGACGCAGTTCCTGACCGAGACCCGTGGCGCGGGCATTTCGAACTCCTACGCCGACGGCTTCGAGCCGTGGGCCGGCGACATCGAATACCGGACCAACGGTTCGCTGGTGGCCGACCGTGCGGGCGTCGTGACTCCCTACGCGATGATGAACCTGCAGGAGCGCGGCACATTCTTCGTGGAACCGACTTCCGAAGTCTACGAGGGCATGATCGTGGGCGAGAATTCTCGCGCCGACGATATGGAGGTCAACATCACGAAGGAGAAGAAGCTGACCAACATGCGTTCGGCCAGCGCGGACAACTTCGAGAACCTCACGCCTCCGCGCAAGTTGACGTTGGAAGAGTGCCTCGAATTCGCTCGCGAGGACGAGTGCGTGGAGATCACGCCCGAGGCCATTCGTATCCGGAAGGTCATCCTCGACGCCAATGAGCGCGTCCGCGCCTTCCGTGCCCGCAACCGCGCCAATTAATCCGAGGAATCAGACAGCACGTCTTCACCGATGACCAACCCCGAAACACACGGTTCCCATCCTGAACCGTTTTACCCCGAACAGGCCGAGTACACGTCGCCGAACGCGGTGCCGTCCCTGCTACCGGAGGATCTGGATCCTCGGCAAGCGACCATATTGTTTATCCACGCGCATCCGGACGACGAGTCGACCTCGACCGGCGCCACGATGAGCTACTATGCGCGATCCGGGGCCAAGGTCGATCTTCTGACCATGTCCCGGGGCGAAATGGGGGAGGTCATCGGTGAAGAGCATGCCGCGTTGGACGTGCGGAATCGTCCCACCGAGGATCGAGGAGAGAAGCTGGGCGCGCTCCGGGAAATCGAGCTCGAGGCTGCGTGCCGCGAGCTGGGTGTTCGCAGCCACTGGTTCGCTGAACGGTCCAAGAGCCCAGGTTTCTTCCGCGACTCTGGGATGTCGTGGGGCAGGCACGGTCGCGCTGCGGCAGCCCGGAATGCGGCTGCCGACTGTCTGACGCACGCGCCGCTCAAGGAATCCGCCGCGGCCATCGCGAGAGTCATCGAGAAGTCCCGTCCCGACGTCGTGGTCAGCTACGACGTCGACGGCGGCTACGGGCATCCGGACCACCAAAGGACCCATGAGGCGACCCTCAAAGCCCTGTCCATGCTGTCCCGCAAGGCTCAGCCGGCTCTGGTCTGGGGCGTGGAAGGCGAAGCGAATCCGCAGGATGAGAGACAGCAAGCCGTTGTTCAAGGAGACGCCGCGGCCAAAAAGCGTGCCATGACCGCCCACGCGACGCAGGTCGTCGTGGGGGAGGGGATGACTTTTCACTACTCGAACAACATCGAACAGAAGATCAGCGGAGCAGAATCGTACAGACTTCTTGCCGAATCCGTCGATCTGTCGCGTGAAGAGCGGAAGAACGTGGCAGCCGGCCCGATCAACTCCGTTATCGCCGGAGTGGGAGTGGGCTTGGTCGTCGGTTTCATTGGAACCATGTACCACGCTTCGATCAGCTATTTCTCGGGGTGGTACCTCCCCTGGGGGCTTTTCTTGGCTCTCCTGCTGGTGCTGAGCGCAACACTGTGGGTTTCACATTACACTCGCAAGGCTTGGGCCACGGTTCTTCCCGGAACCATTGCATTTCTGGAGATCGGGCTCTTCATCTACGCCCGGTCGGACTCGCTCCTTGTGATTCCGAATCCCAAAGTTCCGATCGGTCAGGTCGGGATCGCTTGGGTACTCGGGACCCTGGTGATGACGATGATCGGCCAATGGATCTCCAACCGGGCGATCCTGAAGACCCGAAGGCCGTAACGTCACGCAAGACTTCACGCGGCTTAACCGCAGCCGCCTTGTGACGTGATAACTCATACAGTGTGAAGCGACCACGTGAGTCTGCGCCACATGCACGACTAGACTGATGGTTCAACAGACTTGCCGCGGAGCAACGAACCGAACCGCGACGACCGGGGATCCGGTACCGATGAGAGGTTTGAATGACATACGTAATTGCCCAGCCCTGCGTCGACGTCAAGGACCGCGCGTGCGTTGAAGAATGCCCTGTCGACTGCATTTATGAAGGCGAGCGGTCCCTTTACATCCACCCGGATGAGTGCGTGGACTGCGGCGCATGCGAGCCGGTGTGCCCCGTCGAAGCGATCTACTACGAGGACGACGTTCCCGAAGAATGGGATGCTTATACGACGGCCAATGCCGATTTCTTTGATGACCTGGGTTCGCCCGGTGGGGCCGCTCGAACCGGCGTCATCGACCACGATCACCCCTTGATTGCCGGGCTGCCGCCCCAGAACCAAGAATAGGACCGGCCCGCATGTCTTCCTTCGGTCTGAGCCTGCCGGATTACCCCTGGAACTCCCTGGCTCCTTATCGCGAACGCGCCGCCGGTCATCCGGACGGCACGGTGGACCTGTCGATTGGTACGCCGGTCGACCCGACTCCCGAGATCGTCCGGCAGGCTTTGGCCGACGGGGCAGATGCTCCGGGATATCCGACCACTCAGGGAACTGCGGAAGTTCGGCAGGCCATTGTTCAATGGTATGCGCGCCGTCGTGGGGTAGAAGGTCTGGACGAGGCATCCGTGATGCCGACCGTAGGTTCCAAGGAGCTGGTGGCCTGGTTGCCATTCCTCCTTGGTTTGGGTAAGGGCGATGTCGTTGTGCGCCCCGTGGTCGCCTATCCCACCTACGATATCGGGGCCACCTTTGCTGGGGCGAATGCTGTCGCTGCAGACAATCTGGAAGATCTGGATGCAGAGACTCGTTCCCGTGTGAAGCTCGTGTGGGTGAATTCACCCGGTAACCCCACGGGCACCGTGAGGGATGCGACATCTTTGTCCCAGGTGGTGCGCGAGGCCCGTGAACTCGGTGCCGTCGTCGCGTCCGACGAATGCTATGCGGAATTGGGATGGGGCGACTGGGATGAAGACCGAGGTGGCCAGCGTGTGCCATCCGTTCTCGACCCCCGAGTCTCGGGTGGCGAGATGACCAACCTGCTTTCCGTCTATTCCCTGTCCAAGCAATCCAATCTCGCGGGGTATCGAGCGGCATTCATTGCGGGGGACACGGAGTTGATCGCGAACCTCATCAACTCGAGAAAACATGCGGGGATGATCGTGCCGCGTCCTATCCAAGACGCCATGACGATTGCCCTGGGCGACGAAAGTCATGTCGCGCACCAGAAGGCTCTTTATCGGTCCCGCCGCGAGGCCCTGAAACCCGCGGTGGAGAAATACGGCTTGTCGATCGAGGAATCACGAGCCGGACTGTATCTCTGGGGAACGATGGGGGAGGACACCTGGACCACGGTGGGTCGTTTCGCCGACCTTGGCATCGTGGTCGGCCCCGGGGTTTTCTACGGCGACGAGGGACAGGGGTACATCCGGATCTCTCTGACCGCATCCGACGAGCGTGTCGAAGCGGCCGTGCGGCGGCTATCGAATGTCTGACTCGAGGAGACCCAGGCGGGCGGCGGACATCGAAGTGTCTTAATTCGCCGCGTCAAGCGCGGTGAAATGTCCGTGCACATCGCGATGATGATTCGTGACGGTATGTCTGCAAAGGGTAGGCTATGCAGAGATAATCTGTGTCCCCGCCCACGCCGCGGCCCTGACCGTTATGGCAGGGCGGCGATTTTGTGCCGGCACCAGGACGACCCCGAGGGTCGGCATGTCACGGCGGAGGACACACGCAAACGGGAGGAAATATGACCGATAACGCGACCTTCACCTTCGATGGTACGAGCGTCGACTGCCCGGCCGTCGAACCGACTGACGGGACCGGCGCATTCGACATCGCCAAACTTCGTTCCGAAACCGGGGGATACGTCACCTACGACCCTGGCTTCATGAACACCGCCAACGTCAAGTCCGCTGTTACCTATATCGATGGCGACGCCGGAATCCTGCGGTACCGCGGTTACCCGATCGAAGATCTTGCCAAGAAGGCGAGCTTCGTCGAGGTCGCTTACCTGTTGATCTACGGTGAGTTGCCAACGCAGACGCAGTTGGATGAATTCGATCGCATGATTCGGACCCACACCATGGTCCACGAAGATCTGAAGATCTTCTTCTCCGGTTTCCCTCGTACGGCGCACCCGATGCCGGTTTTGGCTTCGGCGGTGTCCGCGCTATCGACCTTTTACAGCGACTCATTGGATCCGCATCATCAGCACGAGGTCGAGGTATCCACGATCCGTCTGCTGTCCAAAGTGCCGACCCTGGCGGCGTATGCATTCAAGAAGTCCAAGGGCGAGCCGATGCTCTACCCGCAGAATGACCTCAATTACGCTGAGAACTTCTTGCGGCTGTGCTTCGGCGTTCCCGCAGAAGACTATGAGGTGGATCCGGACATTGCAGAGGCGCTCAACCTCTTGCTGATCCTCCACGCGGACCATGAGCAGAACTGCTCGACCTCGACGGTCCGCCTGGTCGGCTCGTCTGATGCCAACATGTTCGCTTCCGTCTCCGCTGGCATCAATGCTCTGTACGGGCCTAAGCACGGTGGCGCAAACGAGGCCGTCCTGAACATGCTTCGCAGCATTCAGTCCGAAGGCATCAGCCCTGAGGATTTCATGGAAAAGGTCAAGAACAAAGAAGAGGGCGTACGCCTGATGGGCTTCGGCCACCGGGTGTACAAGAATTACGATCCGCGCGCCCGCATCGTGAAGGCCACGGCGGACAAGATCCTGAAGAAGATCGGCGGCGACGACGAGCTCCTCGAAATCGCGATGCGTCTCGAGGACAAGGCACTGGCGGACGACTACTTCGTCGAACGCAAGCTCTACCCGAACGTGGACTTCTACACGGGGCTGATCTACAAGGCGATGGGCTTCCCCGAACAGATGTTTACGGTGCTCTTCGCCATCGGTCGTCTGCCCGGTTGGATCGCCCAGTGGCGTGAGATGATGCTGGATCCGTCCACCAAGATCGGCCGCCCTCGCCAGGTCTACACCGGTGAGACCGAGCGTCGTTACCCCGGGATCGAGTAGCCGGACCAGTTCAGATTCGGGCCGTTGCGTGCATGTCGGGTTCCCCCAGGGCCCGGGATGGCCGCAACGGCCCGATTTTTATTTGGGGCGGTTCGCATGTCCCTTGGCCCTGGCCGCGGAATTCAGGGTGCCTTCAACCCGCTCGGGGTCGTTGATCAGTGGCAACCACAGATGACGTCGGCCGGAATAATGCCCGCACCGGGCCCTGCCTACCTCATGATGTGGGCACATAGGTGTACACCGAGTTACTGACAGCGAATCGGGCTACGGTGTACATCTCGGGCCGCTACGCGGCCCGAAATTCACACACGACCCCGATCCGCTGGCTACCCCTCGTATCCGTTGGGATTGTTCTTCTGCCACCGCCAGTGATCCGCGCACATGGTCGCGATGTCTCGACTCGCGGACCAGCCGAGATCGGCCAGGGCAGAAGAAGGGTCCGCGTAAGAGACGGCAACGTCCCCCGGCCGGCGATCCACGATCTCGTACGGGATTTCCTTGTCCGATGCGTTTTCGAAGGCCTCGCGCACCTCGAGGACCGAGTAACCGTTGCCGGTCCCGAGGTTCCACGTATGGAGCCCGCCTCGTTGTGAAACGTAGTCGAGGGCCTTGAGATGGCCTTCCGCGAGATCGACGACGTGGATGTAATCCCGCACACCGGTTCCGTCCGGTGTGGGGTAGTCGTCGCCGAAAACCTTGAGCTTGTCGCGGCGCCCGACCGCGACCTGGGCGATGAAAGGCAGCAGGTTGTTCGGAACCCCCGTGGGATCTTCGCCTATCTGTCCGGATTCATGGGCACCTACGGGGTTGAAGTATCGCAGAAGAGCAACATTCCAGGACTCGTCCGACTGGGCCAGGTCGATCAACATGTCCTCAATGTGCTCTTTGGTCCGGCCATAGCAGGATTGAGCGTCCATGGGCAGCTTCTCGGTGAGGGGCATCTCCTCGGGAGCGCCGTAGACGGTCGCCGATGACGAGAATACGATCGAACGACACCCCGACTGATCCATCGCCTGCAGGAGGTTGATGGTTCCTGCCACGTTGGTGTTGTAGTACCACAGCGGTTTTTCTGCCGATTCGCCGACTGCCTTCAGCCCTGCGAAATGGATCACCGCCTCCGGCCGGGTCGACGCGAAGAGCTCGTTCATTGCCGGGGCGTCCAACAAATCCACTTCGTGGAATTCGGCACGCTTGCCACCGGCGAGATCGCTGACTCGTTCCAGAGAGGCCTTGGACGAGTTCGCGAGATTGTCCATGACGACAACCTCATGCCCGGCTTCGAGAAGAGCCAGAACGGTATGGCTGCCGATATAGCCGGCACCGCCGGTCACCATGATCTTCATGTCTATTTCCTAACGGTGAGTGAACTAGTTGGCGTGAAGGACCGAATTGAGTTCAACGGATCCGGTTGCGCGGGGGATTGCTTCCACGGCGCCACTCTGGGAATTGCGGCGGTACAGCAAATTCGCGGTCCCGGATAGGTCCGCGGCTTTGACGACCTTCGATTCCTGATCCGTGACCACGGTCACGCGGGTCCCGGTGGTCAGGTACAACCCGGCCTCGACGACGCAGTCGTCGCCCAACGATATCCCCACACCGGCGTTGGCGCCGAGAAGCACGCGTTCGCCGAGGCGGACCCGTTCCTTGCCGCCTCCGGACAACGTACCCATGATCGACGCGCCGCCGCCGATGTCGGTGTGGTCACCGACCACGACGCCCTGGCTGATGCGGCCCTCGACCATTGCGTGGCCTAGTGTGCCGGAGTTGTAATTGACGAATCCCTCGTGCATGACGGTTGTGCCGTCCGCGAGATGAGCGCCCAGGCGCACGCGATCGGCGTCGCCGATACGAACACCGGTGGGCACCACGTAATCGACCATGCGCGGGAATTTGTCGACCGAGTAAACAGTCACGTGCCCTCGTGCACGCAGCGCCAAACGCACCTGCTCGAGTTCGGACGCGAGCACAGGGCCGAAATTGGTCCAGGCCACGTTGGCGAGTTTCCCGAAGACGCCGTCCAGATTGATCGAATTCGGCACGACGAGGCGGTGCGAGAGGGCATGGAGCCGCAGATACACATCTTCCGCGTCCACGGGCTCCTCCTGAAGCCGGACGGAGGTCTCAATAACCTTCAGTTCCACATTGCGGGCGACGTCGGGGCCCTGTGAGGCCTCCAGGGCATCGCGCACGGAGGTCTCCGCGGTCTCTGAAAGGGTGGGGGCTGGATACCAGACGTCCAGTACCTGTCCCTTGTTGGGGCCGGCGGCCACGATGGTGGCCAGGCCCAAGCCTGCTGCGTATTCGGCGCTCGTACTTGAAGTCATGTTTCCCAGTCTACGAAAAGCTGGACGTTGTTCCGTAGTGTGAGCCCGGGTCGTACCGAATCGTAAGACGATACTAAGGTGAACGCATGACTCCCCACAGCCCAACGAACCCTCAAAACGTCCCTGCCCTGAACCTGACCCAAGACGTCGCACAGCTGACGGCAGACTTATTGGACATATATTCGGTCTCCGACGCCGAAGAGCAGATCGCCGACGCGGTCGAACGGGCACTGGGAGAACTCAGCCACTTGACCGTCCAACGCCATGGTGACACTGTGGTCGCCCGCACGGAGCTCGGGCGGGATGAAAGGATTGTTCTCGCCGGCCATTTGGATACGGTTCCCCTTCCCTCGACCCCGGGAGCGAGGGGCACCGTTCCATCGGAATGGGACCAGTCCGAGGGGCGCAGGGTTCTGTACGGGCGTGGCGCGACCGACATGAAGGGTGGCGTGGCGGTTCAGCTCCAACTGGCGGCGACCCTGACTCAGCCGGACCGTGACATCACGTACGTCTTCTACGACCATGAAGAGGTCTCCAGCGATGCCTCGGGGCTGGGGAAACTGCTGGAAGTCGCCCCGGAACTAGTGACCGACGCCGATTTTGCCGTTCTGCTCGAACCGACGGACGGACGGATCGAAGGCGGTTGCAACGGCACAATGCGTTTCTGGATCCACACCTCCGGTATTGCCGCCCATTCCGGGCGAGCCTGGATGGGTGAGAACGCGATTCACAAGCTGGGGCGTGTGCTCCGGATTCTCGAAGAGTACGCGCCGGGCAGCGTGACCGTCGACGGCCTGGATTTTCGAGAAGGTCTCAACGCGGTACAGATCGACGGAGGCGTGGCAGGCAACGTCATTCCCGACTCATGCAACGTTCACATCAATTACCGTTTCGCCCCGGACAAGACGTTGGATGAGGCGACGGCCCGGATGCGAGAGCTCTTCGAAGGATACGAGCTCGACATCGTGGACGCCTCGCCGGCGGCCAGGCCGGGTTTGGACGCGCCCCTTGCTCAAGAACTGGTCCGCTCGGTAGGGGCTGACCCTCGCCCGAAATACGGCTGGACCGACGTCGCGCGATTCTCCGCAATGGGAATTCCGGCGGTGAACTTCGGACCGGGCGACGCCTTATTGGCCCATTCCGACAATGAGCACGTTTTCGCCTCCGAAGTCCACAACTGCCTGAACGCGCTCGAACGGTGGCTGACCTCCTAGAGGCGGTGGGACATCGTCTCAGGCGATTTTCATTCTCATAGTCCAGAATGAGTGTATGAACTTTATCCTGGTGGGACTGACCTTCGTCATCTTGGCGGCCGTCCTCATCTCGTGCGCCGTTCTGGGAGCCGATCGGCTTTCCGGCGCCGAGTATGCATCTCGCGATGGTATCGACTGCCCCGGACCCGAACGGGGGCCTCTGGAAGACGGCCAAGGTGCCTCAAGCGCCGAAAGCCCGGTCACACACAGTAATCACACGTGAGTCCCGCGAAACACCTCGTGACCCACGCGGTGGCCAGCTTCAGGCTGTGGCTCCTGGGGCTGCCCATTTGGACTTGGGTGTTGGGCGTTTACGCCGCTACACGCATATGGGGGTGGGCGGCGTTCACTCTTGTCGGGCGACAACAGCAAGCCAGCCCTTGGGGCGCGGGACCCCTGAGTTATCTGCAGTTCATCGGTATCTGGGACAGCGATTGGTATCGGCATATCGCCGAGATCGGGTATCCGAGTGTCCTTCCGGTGGATATGTCGGGCACCGTCGACCAGAACCCTTGGGCCTTTTATCCGTTGTTCCCCATGACGACGTCGCTTCTGATGAAGGTGACCGGCCTTTCCTGGCCGGCGGCGGGGGGCCTCATCTCGATAGCGTGCGGAGCGGTTGCTTCGATTCTTCTCTACGGACTGTTCACCTCTGCACGGGCCGTCGCGACTCGTACTGAAGATGTAGGTGGGGAGCAATATGTTTCCCCGCGTCGCATCCTTCACGGGTTGGGCCTGAAGCAGCC
Organism: Rothia uropygialis; assembly: GCF_004137765.1. GTDB lineage: Bacteria > Actinomycetota > Actinomycetes > Actinomycetales > Micrococcaceae > Rothia. Next base: position 542,997 of record NZ_NOIS01000001.1, read on the forward strand.
GGGTCACGGCCCCGACGGTTTTGCGCTCTGGACGACGGCCTTGGTCCTCCTGAACCCGGTCGCGCCGATCCTTCAAGTGCCTTACGCCGAGTCCATGAACTTCATGTTTCTCGCGGGGTTTCTCCTCGCTCTGGTCCGCGGGAATCTGGTCATCTGTTCGATAGTGCTGATTCCGACCTGCTTGTCCCGACCTGTGGGGGTCCCGATCGCCCTTGCGATGGGATGCTGGTGGCTGACGCGATTCGTCATCGCCTATCGAGGACAGGTCGAAGCGACCGGTCGCCGACGATTTGTCGTGGCGTTCGGAGCCTCGGCCCGGTACCTGGCTGTGGGGCTCTTTGCCTGCGTCTGCGCTCTGGCGTGGCCTGCCATTGCATGGATCGCTACCGGCCGATACGACGCGTACACGGCGACGGAAACCGCCTGGCGCGGAGAGCATCTCCTTCCTTTCCAACCCTGGATCGACCAAGCGCTGAATTATCTGGGGGCGCCGGGTCCGCTTGTCCTTCTCATGCTGGTCGTCGGCTTCTTGTCGGTTATGCACAGCCGGGCCGTATTGACGACGTTGCCGCGTAACATCCGGTACTGGTGTTACGCCTATGTCGCGTATTTGCTTGTCTTTCTGTTTCCGCAGTCCTCCACTTTCCGATTGTTGCTTCCGGTGTTTCCTCTTGCGGCGCCTCTGGTGGCTGTCTCGAAGTCGCGCGCTTACCGCACAACACTGCTCGTCGGGGCCGCCCTAGGGCAGCTGATTTGGATTGGGTGGCTATGGCATTGGAAAGAACTGCCTAGTGGCGGTGACTATCCACCGTAGAGGTCACATCGGGGCCGCAACCTGGTTGTTGAGGTGATGGAGCTATCATTGGGCAACCGGGGGACCTCTGTTCCTCGGCGATGAGCGTCAATCCGACAAGGAGCAACAATGGCCGCGATGAAGCCGAGAACCGGTGAAGGACCCATGGAGGTCGCGAAAGAGGGCCGGTCCCTCATCATGCGGATTCCCCTCGAGGGCGGAGGCCGTTTGGTCCTCGAAATCACCAAGGACGAGGCTCAGTCCCTGAAGGAATGCCTGGATCCCATCACGCATTCGTGACGCCAGGGAACACGATGTAAGCCGACGACGCGCACGCCACATAGGCCTCCATCACAAAGGACGGCTCGTACCCGGCCAGGGCTGGTAATGTGCTGGTGTGTTTGGAATCAACGGTGCCGAGTTCCTCGTCTTGGCCGTTATCGTCTTTGTGGTGATAGGTCCTGAGCGCATGCCTGAGTATGCGCGGCAGCTCAAGGACCTCATCAAGTCATTGCGTCGTACCGCAATGGAGGCAAAGGATGAGATGAAGGACACGCTCGGCCCAGAGCTGTCGGACATCAACTGGCGCGCTTATGATCCGAGGCAATACGATCCTCGGCGGATCGTACGCGAGGCCCTTTTGGAAGACGACGAAGAGCTGAAACAGGAGCAGAGCCAGGCATCTACTCCGCCGGCGGCCAACACCACCCGTTTGTCGCCCGGTCAGCTCGCCCCGTACGACACGGAAGCAACCTGACCCCGAGAACGTCATAAGATTCGACAAGGCCGGACGGTTACACCGTCCGGCCTTGTCATGTGTGCTCTTCCGGATCGGTTTCACCTCGATCCGCCAGGGCTAGTGCAGATCCAGCGGAAGGTTCCGGCCCGCGAGGCCTCGCTTGAGCCCCCGAATCCGCTCAGCGACGTCCCTCAGAGCGACTGCCGACGGCGAAGCCGGGTTCGACCAGACCACAGGCACCCCGTCGTCTCCTCCTTCGCGAAGGGCCAGGTCCAAGGGAACAGATCCGAGCAAGGGGACACAAGCGCCGAGGGATTCTGTGAGGCGCCCAGAGAGCATCTCACCGCCCCCCGAACCGAACATGTCCATGCGGGTGCCATCCGGCATGATCATTGCGGACATGTTCTCGACAACGCCCACGACTTTCTGGCCCGTCTGAAGTGACATGGTTCCGGCGCGTTCGGCGACGTCTACGGCGGCAACCTGGGGAGTGGAGACGACCACGAGTCCCGCGTTGGGGACGAGTTGGGACATGGAAATAGCGATATCTCCCGTACCCGGCGGCAGGTCGAGAAGCAGAACATCCAGGTCTCCGAAGTGGACGTCCGTCAAGAACTGTTCGAGGGCCCTGTGCAGCATCGGACCGCGCCATGCGATGGGCCGATTGTCTTCGACGAACATACCGATCGAAATGACTCTGATCGACCCGGGAATCCGGTCCTTGCCCAGCCCAGTCCTTTCCGACTCGGGGACTTCTACCACGGGGGGAAGAATCATGTCCTCGAGTTTGGTCGGCGGCTGAGTGATCCCGAGCAGCCCGGGGATAGAGAACCCGTGCACATCGGCGTCGACGATCCCTACCGAGAGGCCGCTCGAGGCCAACGACGCCGCGAGGTTCGCCGTGACGGTTGACTTGCCGACCCCGCCTTTGCCCGAGGCTATTGCGTAGACCTGGGTCAGGTTTGCCGGATCCGCAAAGGGGTTGGTCTTGGTATGACCCAATTGGTCCCTGAGCCGGTTTCGAGCCTCCGCGTCCATGTAGCCGAGGTCGATCTCGACGTCGTCGACGCCGTCCACCTGAGAGACGGCCTCACGAACGTCGGTCTGGATCGTGTTTTTGAGGGGGCATCCCTCGATCGTCAGTTTGATGCCGATATGAGCGGTGGTCCCGTGCAACTCTGCATCGGTGACCATTCCGAGTTCGGTGATCGGGCGGCGCAGCTCGGGGTCGATGACTCCCGAGAGTGCAGCACGCAGGGCCTCATTCATCGGGTTTCCTCGATTCATTGGGTTTCCTCGGAGACGCCTCACGGGGTGTTCTGCGCTGAGGCGATGCGGCTCTCGAGCCGGAAGCTCCGTCGGTTGCTTTCGCGATATCCAGGATCGAGGTCTTGGGCTCGGCCTCTTTAGCCGGCCACGACAAGTTCGACTTCTTCCGCTGTTGTTCGCCGGCATCCTCGGCCTCGACTTTGCCCTGCTCCCGCGCGTCCTGCACGATTTCCTCCAGGAGGTCCCGGATCTCCGAGCGCACGAAGTCGCGGGTAGCAACCTCTCGCAGAGCGATGCGCAGGGCGGCGATCTCCCGGGTCAAATACTCCGTGTCCGCGAGGTTCTGCTGTGCTCGCTGGCGGTCCTCCTCGGCGACGACGCGGTCGCGGTCGTCCTGTCGGTTCTGGGCCAGCAACAACAGCGGCGCAGCGTAGGAAGCCTGCAACGAGAGCATGAGCGTCAACAGGGTAAAGTTCAGCGCGCGAGGATCGAACTGCCAGCTCTCAGGGAGCAGGGTGTTCCACAAGAGCCACACGGTCACGAAGATCGTCATCCACACGAGGAATTGGGGCGTGCCCATCCAGCGTGCGAAGGATTCCGTCATGACGCCGAATGACTCGGGATTGGGCCGATAACGCTGGTACCACTTGGGCTTGCTGGCCAGCGGCATGTCGAGGCCAGCGCGGTGGGTATCACGGCTTCTACGGCTCTTGGTCGTTTCACTCAAATTTGCGTCCCACCTTTCGGACGGGAGTTCCGTCGTCGTTGGTGCGCCAGTCTTCTGGGAGGAGCGCATCGAGTACGTCGTCGATGGTCACCGCCCCGACGAGTCTGTCGTGCTCGTTGGTGACGGGGATAATGGTCAAGTCGTAAGTGGCCAGCACCCGGGACAAATCTTCCAGGGAAGCGACGTCCGGGATCGGCTCGATACTCCGGTCGATGATGTTTCCGACAGGTTCGGGCGGGGCAAATCGCAGTAGCTGCTGCATATGAACCATACCGATGTAGCGGCCGGTCGGTGCCTCGAGCGGAGGACGGCACACGAAAACGGCCGCGGCGACGGCCGGGCTGATCTCCTCCTGACGAATGTGCGCCAAGGCTTCAGCCACCGTTGCCTCCGGGGGCAAGATAATTGGCACCGGGGTCATGAGCGAACCTGCGGTCCCTTCCTCGTATTCGAGAAGGCGACGCACGTCCTCTGCATCGTCCGGCTTCATCTTCTGCAACAAGGTTTCGCGCTGGGCATCCGTGAACATGTTGAGGAGGTCGGCCGCGTCGTCCGGTTCCATCTCTTCAAGAATGTCCGCGGCGCGTTTGATGTCCAGGTTGGACAGGATCTGGACTTGGTCCTCTTCCGGCAATTCCTGCAGCACGTCGGCCAGGCGCTCGTCCTGAAGTTCCTCGGCGACTTCGAGCATTCGTTTGTCGTTCAGATCGTGGAGAGCATCCGCGAGGTCGGCGGGTTGGGTGTCCTCGTGGGTCGCCAAGAAGTGAGAGGCCCCCTGAGGGTCCATGGCGGTACCGTAAACAACGTCTTCCCAGTCGACCACAAGGGTCTCGTTCTTGCGACGCATGAGCCGACCCGTACTTGCCGTCCGACGAACGAAGAGCTCGGTGATTTTCCAATCGCCGTTCTTGGTCTGCTCCATCGCGCAGTCTTCGATCGTGGCCTCGCCGGTGTTGTCCTTGAAATGGACCTTCCGGTCAAACAGCTCGCCGATGACCAGAGCTTCGGCGCCACGCTGCTCGAATCGGCGAAGATTGACCAGACCGGTCACGATGACTTGGGTCGCATCCATGCTGTTGACTCGGGTCATCGGGACGAAGACAGGCTTCTTCCCGAGGACCTCGACCACAATGCCCACCACGAGCGGTTGCAGGTGTTTGCGTTGGGCGTCTCGGTTGAGCACGACGACGTCCCGCAGCCGGCCCAGTCGGTCGCCCACGGGATCGAAAACATCAAGGCCCAATAGCCTGGCGATGAAGATTCTGCTTGGTACGTTGCTCACTCAATCAGATTACTCACATGTACCCGCTGGAAACATCCTCTCGGTTCACCTGTGGCGATACACACCCTTATGGTTGGCGGTCAAGCCGGTGGTCAGGGAAAATGGCCAGTATGGCTAATTCCGGAAAGTCCAGACTCGCCGCGATGCGGACCGAACAACTCGCGGGGTCCGTCACCGTGGGGAAGTTCTCCAAGTACCAGGACGCACAGGGGGCGGTTGACCTCCTGGCCGATCGCGGATTCCCCGTACAGAATCTCGCAATCGTCGGCTCGGATCTGCGACAGGTCGAGCATGTCGTGGGAACCCTGTCCTATGCGCGTGTCGCGGCTTCCGGTGCCTTGCAGGGCCTGTTCTACGGAGTCGTTCTCGGTTTTCTTCTCATGGTGTTCAGCCACGAGTCTCCTTTATCCGCCTTCCTCACGTCGATACCTCTTGGCGTGGCTTTCTGGATGATCCTGGCGATCGTCGGTTTCTCCCGCCGCGGTGGGCACCGCAGCTTCACGGCGGTCGGGCAACTCGTAGCGGGCAGCTACGACCTAGTGTGCTCGCCACAGGAAGCGGGCGAGGCGCGGCGCCTCCTCGGAGGTTCATCGAACCGTCCCACGCTTCGGCCCACAACTCGTGAACAACCCTATTTCCCGCAAGACGAACACGGCTCATCGCAGCAGCGTGGTAACCGACCCAGCCAGCCCAGCGGCCAGGGCCCGTGGGGCCAGCCGGACCCCCAAGACCGCGGAGATACTCCTCAAGCTCCGCAGGGGCCGCGGGCCGAAGAACCTCAAACAGGAGGACAGGGGGCCGGCGAATCCACCGACCGGTCCCAAGCACGGGACTTCAAGGACTTGCCCGACGGACGGCCCCGTTTCGGTATTCGAGCTGAGAACCAGCCAACCCGTTCCTCCGACGACGCCGAAACGACGGAAGGCCGGGAACAGCCGGTTTCCACAGAAGAGCCGACTGACCCGCCTCGCGGATAGACGCCGACCTCCGAGCTCGGAGAAAGAACTCAACAACGAAGACGCCCCCGGACCTCGTGGCCCGGGGGCGCTCATGTTCTCCGGGGTAGGTTCTACCGGGAGAGCTCCGCGATCCATGCCTCGATGGCTTCCGTGGTCCTCGGGAAGTCGGCGCTCATGTTCTCCGGGCCTTCGGCGGTAATGAGCACGTCGTCCTCCAACCGGATGCCGATGCCGCGATATTCTTTCGGAATCGCGAGGTCGTCTTCCTTGAAGTACAGGCCCGGTTCGATCGTGAAGACCATCCCCGGCTCGATGGTTCCATCGAGATAGAGATCGCGCTTGGCCTGTGCGCAGTCGTGGACGTCCAGGCCGAGGTGGTGGCTCGTCCCGTGGGGCATCCAGCGACGGTGCTGGCCTCCCTCGTCGGAGATAGCTTCTTCGACGGAGCACGGAAGCAGTCCCCACGAGTCGAGGGACTCGGCCAGGGATTTCATGGCCGCCGCGTGCACGTCACGGAACTTGTTGCCTGGTACCGCGGCGCGGAATGCGGCTTCGGAAGCGTCCAGGACGGCGTCGTAGACCTTCTTCTGAATGGGAGAAAATGTACCGTTGACCGGCATCGTGCGGGTGATGTCCGCCGTGTACAAGGTATCGTCCTCGACTCCGGCGTCGACGAGAATGAGTTTTCCGTCCTCGACGGTTCCATTGTTCCGAATCCAGTGCAGCACGGTTGCGTTGTTCCCGCAGGCGGCGATGGTCTCATAACCGACGTCGTTGCCCTCGGCGCGCGCGGCCGCGAAGAATGCGCCCTCGACAATGCGTTCGCCGCGGTGATGGTCGCGCGCCTGGGGGAGCGCCCGAATGATGTTCTCGAAACCGATCTTGGTCGAAGCTATGGATCTCCGAAGGTTGGCCACTTCTTCCTCGTCTTTGATGAGACGCAATTCGGAGAGAGCCTCGGTTAGCTGGCCGTCGAGCGAATCCGACTCCTCGAGGTCCACGCTGGTGTTGTACCGAGAGGTGTCGACCAGCGCATCCACGTTCAGATCGACCTCGCGCAACAACCGCACCCGGACCCCGCCAAGGGCCTGGGGTCCTGCGTTCTTGGTGATGGCGACCTCGACGTCGGAGAGATCGTGGCACTGGATGCCGTACTCCGATTCGATTTCTTCCAAGGTCGGCCGGGGGCCGACCCAGAACTCGCCGTAACGCGGATCGGAATAGAACTGCTCCGAATCGCGTCCTGCAAGAGGACGGAAATAGAGAGTCGCCTCGTGGGCCGAACCGTCGGCCGCCGGCTCGTCCAGGGGCTCCAAGATCAGAACGGCGTCCGGTTCGTGATCGACGCCGAGACCCGTCAAGTGAGCAAAACCGGAATGAGGGCGGAAACGGTAGTCCGTGTCGTTCGAGCGGGTCTTGAGCGGTCCTGCCGGGATCACGAGACGCTCGCCGGGGAATTTGGCCGACAACGCCGCACGCCGCTGCGCGGCAAAGTCGGCAACCGAGGCACGTTGGGGGAGCGCATTGGTGGAAGGGGCCCAGTTCGTGCCCATGAATTCCTTGAAAGCATGAGAGCGTGGGGGCTGAGACCGATTTCCGACGCGTTCTTCGAGCGGCTGCTGTTCCGGGGAATCCTGTGTTTCGGAGGAATTATTCGAAGTCATAACTCCACGATATCGCCCATGTACCGCCCCCGCCTCCACGGGCACCGAGTAGATTGGAGGTGTGTGCATCGATCTTCATACCCATTCGAACATTTCCGACGGGACGGAACCCCCCGCCCAAGTCGTGGACCAGGCGGCTCGAGCCGGGCTCACAGCGGTCGCGTTGACCGACCACGATTCGACCGTCGGGTGGGAACAGGCTGCACAGGCGGCGTCGCGATGCGGCATCGAATTCATCCCGGGAATGGAAGTCTCGTGCGCCTCGGAGGAAGGAGTCTCGGTGCATCTGCTGAGCTACCTCCACGACCCCCAGGCCCCAGGGCTCAGATCGGAAATCGAGAAATCACGCGCGGCTCGCCTGACCCGGGCACAGAAGATGGTCGACCGGTTGAGTGAGGACTTTCCTATCAACTGGCACGATGTAGAGGACCAGGTGGGCAAAGACGCGACGGTCGGACGCCCCCACATCGCCGATGCCCTCGTCGCGAAGGGCGTGTGCAAGGATCGGAGCGAAGCCTTCGGCACTGTTCTGACCACCCGGACGAAATATTATGTGCCCCACTACGCACCGAACCCCGCTCTTGCCGTTGCCCTCGTCAGAGAAGCCGGCGGAGTTCCGGTGTTCGCTCATCCACTGGCGAGCTCACGGGGCCGAGTCGTGGGACCGGAAGTCTTCGAAGAGATGGTTGAGGCGGGACTGGGTGGTCTTGAGGTGTATCACCGCGACAATTCCGAGGACGATCGCAAATGGCTTCTCGACTTCGCCCGAAATCACGACCTCATCGTAACGGGATCCAGCGATTACCACGGTGCAGGGAAACCGAATCGGCTCGGAGAGAACACCACGACGAGGCAATCCTTGGAGGAGATCAAGGCACAGTCGCGCGGCGTGAGTCTCTAGCCCTCGAGGAGCTTCGCCTGCGGCAGCCGCTGGCGCATCACGTCGATCGCCTGATCATTCGAATCGACGCACACGAAGCGGCGGTTGAGCGATTGGGCAACGGCTCCGAGGGTTCCCGAACCGGCGAAAAAATCGAGGCACCACTCGCCGGGACGGGACGAGGCCGCAACCATACGGCGCAACAGACCCATGGGCTTCTGCGTGGGGTATCCGGTCTTCTCCTTGCCCGTGGGCGAGACGATGGTGTGCCACCAAACATCGGTCGGCAATTTGCCGCGCGCTACTTTCTCCGGCGTGACCAGTCCTGGCGCCATGTAAGGCTCCCGATCGACTTCTTCCGAGTCGAAATGGTATTTTTTGGGGTTCTTCACGTACACCAGGATGTTGTCGTGCTTGGCGGGCCAACGTTTTTTTGCGCGCGCGCCGTAGTCGTACGCCCAGATGATCTCGTTCAGAAAACACTCACGGCCGAAGATCATGTCACACATGACTTTGGCGTAATGAACCTCTCGATAGTCCAAGTGCAGATACAGGGTGCCCGATTCTGCAAGCAGCTCCCGGGCCTTTTCCAGTCTCGGAAGCAGGAATGACCAGTAGTCCTCGAACGCGTCGTCGTATCTCGAGAGGGATTCGAGGACACTCGTGTAGCTCTGTCCCTTGAATCCCCGACGGTCAGCCTGGCCGGGCTCGGCCCGCTGGTTCCTGAGGTTACGGCGGACTTGGGCCCGCCCGGTATTGAAGGGCGGGTCCACGTAGATCATCGAAAATGCGTTGCTCGGCAGTTGCGCAAGCACGTCCTGATTATCGCCCCGGATGATGAGGTCCGGGCCCGTCAGCTCGATTCCCACGGGCGGCAGGTTCTACTGGCCCGAACGTGCCTGATTGCCCGAGTCCCCGCCACTGCGACGGCGACGCCGACGGCGCCGAGGGGCCTCCGACTGCTTGGAATCCGTTTCGGTCGTACGGTTCTCCGAACGGTTGCGCGACGACTTCTCCTCCGGCTGCTTCCGATCATTCCGGGATCCGGAGGACCGCCCGCTGCGAGGGCTGTTCCTGCGGCCGCTGTTTCCCGAGCGGTTCCCGCTCTTGTCGTCGCGTCCGCCTGTGCGAGGCTTGCGGGCGTGGCCGCCGTCGATGTCTTCGACTGTTTCTGCATCCAATCCGGCATGCTTGCGCTGGCTCACGGGCAACTTACCCTTTGTACCAGCGGGAATGTTCAGATCGTTGTAGAGGTGCTTGGAAGAAGAATAGGTTTCAACCGGCTCGGGCACTCCGAGGTCCAGCGCTTTGTTGATCAAAGACCACCGGGGGACGTCGTCCCAATCGACGAGGGTTATGGCGGTTCCCTTGTTGCCCGCTCGCCCCGTGCGTCCGATGCGGTGCAGATAGATCTTTTCGTCTTCCGGGCACTGGAAATTGACCACGTGGGTGACGTCCTCGACGTCGATACCGCGAGCGGCGACGTCGGTGGCCACAAGGACGTCGACCTTTTCGTTCCGGAAAGCCCGGAGCGCTTGCTCACGAGCTCCCTGGCCGAGGTCGCCGTGGATGGCGCCGGCAGCGAATCCCCGCTTGACGAGTTCGTCCGCAAGGCGCGCGGCCGCTCGTTTGGTCTTGGTGAAGATAATGGTTCGTCCGCGCCCCTGAGCCTGCAGAGCGCGGGCGATCAGCTCGTCCTTGTCCATCGGATGAGCCCGGTAGATGACCTGTCGAATGTCTTTCTTGGTTGCGCCCTCGTCGTCCGGGGTCGAGGCACGGATGTGCATCGGGTGAGACATATAGCGTCGGGCCATCGCAATCACCGGACCCGGCATGGTTGCGGAGAACAACATGGTCTGACGAACCTCGGGAACGGAGGACAGGAGGCGTTCGACGTCGGGCAGGAAGCCGAGATCCAGCATCTCGTCGGCCTCGTCCAGAACGACCGCTCCGACCTGGGAGAGATTGAGGTATTTCTGACGGTGCAGGTCGATGAGGCGACCTGGCGTACCCACCACTACCTCGGCGCCCTGTTCCAGCTCGGCGATCTGAGGCTCGTAGGCTCGTCCGCCGTAGATTGTCGCCACACGCGCATTGCGCTTTTTGGCGGCGACCGAGATGTCGTTTCCGACCTGGACGGCCAGTTCACGGGTAGGAACCACGATCAAGGCCTGGGGTGCGCCCGGGGACTTGAGTCGGCCCCATGCGTCGTCACCGCGCCCGACGACTCGCTGAAGTACGGGCAAACCGAATCCCAGGGTTTTTCCGGTTCCCGTTTTCGCCTGGCCGATGATGTCCTGGCCGGACAGGGCCACAGGCAATGTTAGGGACTGAATGGGGAAGGGGTGCGTTATCCCTTTTTCGGCGAGGGCTTCGCAGATGTCGTCGCGAACCCCGAAATCGGCAAAAGTCTTGTCTTCTTCCGGGGCGACCTCCTCCACGGCAGGAGTCTCGGCCTCGAGCTTCTCCTGCACGGTTTCAGGGGTTTCTTCGAGCACGGTGGTCTCGTTGTTGTTTTCTTCGTTCACGGGATGAGCTCCGCTCGGTCGATGGTGTGACCGCGGGGCGGACGATGTGTGTCGTCGCGCTGTGACCTGGCCTCGCGCGGGGAGCGCGGGTCTCGGAATTTTTTGCGGTCGAAAGGATCGGTAGGAAGCCGATCGCAACAATCATCAGGTGATGCGCACTGCCTCGGGGTCGAGGTGGCGCACCGTGGCGGAAGTCAACTCAACAGGCAACGACCGGGCATCCAGGTGTTGATTCATTCTATCTCGCAATACGCGCCAAGAGGAGGACGTACGCCACTTCGGGCGGGTCCTCCTCTTGGGCGATGTGTTGGCGGGGTTCTGATCAGCCCTCGCTGAACGGACCGAAACCGATGTGCCGGCGGGTTTCGGCACCGATCTCGACGTAACCGATCGAGGCCCCCGGGACGAGGGTAATGTTGCCTTTGCTGTCGGAGAGCTTCAGCAGAGTTTCCTTCTCGAGCGCCTCGGCGACTTGCTGCTGAATCGCTTCGGGTGTCTCTTCGGACTCCACGACGACCTCTCGGGCCACGTCCTTGATGCCGATCTTGATTTCCATGCGTATTCCTCCTCGGATGGCGGCGGGAACTGCTTTGTGCCCCAGCCTACTCATCGAGATCGGACCGGTCGTGCGGTCCGCACTCGATTTCGCTGAGCGCGGGAGTCATGCCCAGCTTTTGTCGACGCTCTCGATGCCGCGCCACGCGAGCTTGAAGAGCAGGAACCGTTGTCGTACCTGCTTCTCGGCGTCGTTCGTCGAAGAAACCACGCGTGCAGCGGAGGTTGCCAGCCCCACCAGGGTCTGGGCGAGAAAATCGCAGTCCTCGGCATCGAGTCCGCTGTTGACTTGCAGCGTTCGACTCAGCCTCTGGGACACGCGCGAGACCAGTCCGTCGATCTTCTCGGCGACCGAAGGGTCACCCCGCATGTCCGTGTCGAAAATAATGCGGTACGTGTCGTGATCGTTGATGACCACGTCGATGAAGTTCGAGATCATCGTTCGGGTCCGAGCCTCATTGTCCATGTCCCGGAGCAGGGGAGTGATGACCTGGTTCTCGAAAAGCTCGATACTCGAGTCGAGAACCGCGCAGTAAAGCTCGTTCTTCCCGGTGAAATGCTGGTAGAGCACGGGCTTGGACACCTGGGCCGACTCGGCGATGTCTTCCATTGTGGTGTTGTGGAATCCGTGTTCGGCGAAGTGCTTGCGTGCGGTGGAAAGCAACTGCCGCCGTCTTTTGGGCCCCGGCATGCGAGTCGCTGCCCCGGCGCGCGGACAAGGGTCTGGTGAGCCAGGCATCGTGAAGTCCTTTGCTGATCATGACGAGTCGAGGGTCGACTTGGGGAGGGGCCACGCCGACGATGACCCACAGGGGTACTTCGCAAAGAAAACTGACAGTCTACTGTGCGGATCCGCCAAGGGTCACGGATCTACTATAGGGCTTATTTCCCCTAGTCAGGATGCCTTTGACTGTTCATGGTAGTCGTGTCGATTTTCAGTCGAAGGACTAACGACAAGAACGTCTTCGGATTCCGGCTCTGAGACGGAAATGTCATAAAGAGCCTCGATCGCATCCATGAATTCTTGTTCCCTGCCCTCGGCCGCGAGCTTCCGGGCCTTGACCATGGGGGTGTGCAGTAACGAGTGCATCATCCGCCTCATGGCGAATTCCAGCTGATCGGCTTGTGCGCCGCACCCGTACTGGTGGCGAACCTTGTCCATCTCCGCATCCAGTACGTCCATAGTGTGGCGTCGGAGGGCCACTATGGCAGCGTCAACGTTCTGCTGATTGCGGTGGGCGCGGAATTCTCGCGTCGACCGAGCGACGATTTCCCGGGCAGCGGAGACCGATTCGTTCGTCTCTTCGGGTGCCGCAAGCCGAACGGACTCGAGGGTAATCAGTTCCACGCCGTCCAGATCCGCGATCGACGGGTCGAAATCCCGTGTGAGCGCGAGGTCGACGACGATGCGGTTCCCCGCGGGGAAAGTTTCCGAAGAGAAGGGGACCGAGCCGCCGCTGCATCCGATGATGACGTCGGTCGAGCTCATGGCGGTTGCAAGGTCTTCGTCGGTCACCGGGATTCCGCCGCGCTTGGCTGTAAATTCTCCGGCTCGTCCGGAAGCCGAGTATACGAAGACGTTTTCGCACCCGCGCGCGCTGAGTGCCGCCATTGTGGCTCCGGCATAGGCTCCCGTTCCGAAGACGAGAGTTCGTGCCTGCTGCCACGGAATGGGTGTGACCTCTTCTGCGAGGTCCAAAGCCACGGAGACTATCGACCTACCCCGTTCGCCGAGCGCCGTCTGCGTTCCCACGGTTCGTGCGGTCCGGGCAGCGGCCTCGAAGAGACGGATCAGTTCCCCGGATGCGGATCCTTCTTCGCGCGCATTCACGAGAGCTCGGCGAACCTGACCTGTGATCTCTCGCTCTCCGACGACGGCGGATTCCAGGCCCGAAACGACGGTGAAGAGGTGAGAGGCGGCATCCTCGTCGTAGAAAACCTCGAAGGAGCCTCGCACGAAAGAGGGATCGAGGTCTGCCGCTTCGGAAATCTCGTCCATGATGGCTTCGAGGGAGGGCGCAACACCATCGCGATGAGTCGGCGCTTCACCGTAGAGCTCCAGGCGGTTGCAGGTCGACAATGTGACCAAACCACTGAGAGGACCCTCGTCCACGAGGGTGTGTTTGAGCGCCCCGACGCCCGTCGACAACTGAGCGACGGTATTCAGGTCAACGTTCTTGTGCGATGAAACCAGCGAAAACAAAACCACGACTCACTCATAATAACCACGGTCCACGAGGCTGTGAAATGGTTCGGGAGTGAGGCTCGCGACCATGTCGTGGTGATGACAACCTGTCCGCAAAAACCGTGTGCCAAGTTGGCACAATGGAACTACTATGACGACTCCGAATCTCACGCAACGGCCGATGCTGACCGAAGCGCAACTCGCCCTTCTTCCGTCCAGTCATCCCTTGCGATCGGCGGGGACAGCGCAGTCACCGATGATTCGTGCCATGGTCGGAGACCGCCCTGAGCACCCTCCGGTCTGGTTCATGCGTCAGGCCGGCCGGTCATTGCCGGAATACCGTGCCGCACGCGAAGGTACCACCATGTTGGAGTCGTGTTTGACACCATCCTTGGCGTCGGAAATCACCATGCAGCCCGTCCGTCGTCACAAGGTGGACGCTGCGATCTTCTTCTCCGACATCGTTGTGCCGCTCAAGGTCGCTGGTCTGGATGTCGACATCGTGCCGGGACGAGGGCCCGTCATGGGCACCCCCTACAACACGATGGAACGCATCAGCCATTTGCCAGAGGTCCCGGATTCGGCATTCGACCCGATCCGTGAGGCAGTGGCGCTCACCGTGAACCAGCTCGGCGAGACCCCGCTGATCGGTTTCGCAGGGGCACCGTTCACCGTCGCCGCATACATGGCCGAAGGCTCATCATCCCGGGACCATTTGGGCCCGCGCACCATGATGCATCGGGATCCGGAAGCATGGGACGCTCTGGCCTCTTGGGTTTCTCGAGTCGCGGGACAGTTCCTGAGTGCTCAGATCGAGGCTGGGGCCAGCGCGGTTCAGCTCTTCGACTCGTGGGCCGGATCGTTGCCGGAACGCGACTACCGAGAACACGTCATGAAGCATTCTGCGACCGCACTCGCCGCGGTTGAGCCTTATGGGGTTCCGCGTGTCCACTTCGGTACGGGAACCGGAGAACTCCTCCTGGCGATGAAAGAAGCCGGGGCCGACGTCGTCGGCGTGGATTATCGGCTGGACCTGGATGAAGCGTCGCGCCGGGTGGGCCCGGAGATCCCGCTCCAGGGCAATATCGACCCTGCTTTGCTCGACGCGGGGTGGGATGTTCTGCAGAAGCACACCATGGACGTACTCTCGAAGGGTAAGACCGCCGCGGCTCACATCGTGAATCTGGGTCACGGCGTCCCGCCGAGCACGGACCCCGCCGTGCTGACCCGGCTCGTCGAACTCATACACGAAAGTTAGCGTCGATGGCACCCGAACCTCAGAAAGTCACCCCGGCCCAGGCCAAGACCCTCAAGAGCACCGAAACGCCCGCTTCGTCGGAAGATTCCTCCGCCACGTCCGCCAAGTCCTCGTCGGGCGCGCGGAGGCGCAAGGCGAGAACCGCCCTTGTCGTCGGAGGCGGTGTATCGGGGCTGCTTGCAGCACGCGAACTCGCGGAAAGAGGACTGCGAGTCGTGCTCACGGAGACCCGGGACCATTTCGGCGGAGCCGTCGGCGCGCACCAGGTCGCCGGGATGGTCCTCGACTCGGGCGCGGAATCCTATGCGACCCGCAACGGTTCGGTCGCGGAGCTCATCGACGATCTCGGGCTGGGTCATTGCCGGACGGTCCCGTCTCGTGCGGGCTCGTGGCTGTACTTGCCGAGTGGACCGGTGCCGATGCCTTCTTCGGGGATCCTCGGCATTCCCGCCAACCCGAACGATCCGAAATTGCGTCCCGCGCTGACTTCGGTCGGGCAGCGTCGAGCCGCGATGGATCGCTACTTGCCGGCCTCCGTCGGATCGCACCAGAAAACACTGGGCGGACTCGTCAAAGCACGAATGGGTCAACACGTCGTGGATGGCCTGGTCGCTCCGGTCACGATGGGCATCCATTCGACGCACCCGGACGAACTCGACGTGGACGCCGTCGCGCCCGGCCTGCGGGAGGGCATCAAGACCTACGGTTCACTCGGAGCCTCCGCGGCGGTGCTCCGCGCCAACGCTCCGGCAGGGTCACAGGTAGCGGGCCTCGAGGGCGGGATGAACCAGCTCTCGGAAGCGTTGGTCAATGACCTCACCCGTCGTGGCGTCCGGTTACTGGCCGGTTGCGACGTCATCGCGGTCGACCGAGATGACGTGACCCAGAACTGGATCGCGATCCGTCGGCAGGAAGGGGCCGCCGGCAAGAGAGCCGCCCTCACGGCTGACGTGCTGGTTCTTGCAACGGACGGCCCGACGACGGTCCGTCTTCTCGGCCCGCACCTGGACCACGACCTTCTGCCCGAAGCTCGACGCGGACCGGAAATTGCGTTGGCGACGCTCGTCCTCGACGCTCCTGCGCTGGATTCCGCGCCCCGTGGCACCGGGGTATTGGTCAGCGATCAGGTGCGCACCGTGCGTGCCAAAGCACTGACTCACGCCACCGCCAAATGGCAGTGGATCGCCGACCGGGCCGGGGAGCACCGCCACGTCCTTCGGCTCTCCTACGGACGAGGCACGACCTCCCAAGGACAGTCGATCACCGAGCTGACGCTGTCGGACGAGCAACTCATGAGCCTGGCTCTGCATGATGCGTCCCGCATCATGGGCACGAGCCTCAACCGGAAGTATCTGCTGGGTGCCGACGTCGTCAGGTGGAAGACGGCGATGCCTCACGTTGCCGTGGGCCACGCACAAAAGGTCAAGAACTTCCGTCAAAACCTCTCGAAACTCAGCCGGGTCGCTTCCGTCGGCGCCTGGCTGTCCGGAACGGGCCTGGCTTCGCTGGTTCCGGACACGCGCAAGACCATTGCGGAGCTCGATCTCGAGTAAAGCGTGGCCGGTCCATGGAGTCCGGTCCTCAATCAGGCACCGGACTTCACAGAGACCATACGCGACAAAGACGCACCAAACGCCTCCGATCGAGGCGCAGGCACTGAAAGGACAGGTCATTTCATGGCTGAACAGAATTCGGTAACCACGCAAGCAGCGGAGAATCGGGCCGCTTCCGGCGACGATCGCCTCTACTATGCGCTCTACACCGTGTTCGCGCGCGGAAGCCAGGCTGCCGAGAATGCGCACACGCCCGAAGCGGCTTCCGAGCTCGAGAGCACAGTCGCGGCACTGGAAGCAAAGGGTGTGACCGTCCGCGGTATGTACGATGTCTCCGGAATGCGGAACAACGCCGACATTCTCGTGTGGACCCACGCGGACAATCCGGAAGACCTTCAGGCTGCGGTCCGCGACCTTCGCCGCACGGTTGCGCTCGAGGGTACAGAAATCGTGTGGTCGACCATGGGGGTCCACCGTGATGCCGAATTCACGCGTAACCACGCTCCCGCATTCGCACGAGGGAAGGACCCCGAAGCATGGGTCTGCGTTTACCCGTTCGTGCGTTCCTGGGACTGGTACTACATGGATGAAAAGCACCGCGCCGAAATGCTTAAGAACCACGGAATGAAGGGACGGGACTATCCGCAGGTTCTCGCGAACACCATCGCGACCTTCGCGCTCAACGACTACGAGTGGGTGCTGGCCCTTGAAGCTCCCGAGCTGGTCGACCTCGTCGACCTGATGCGTCATTTCCGCAACACGGAGGCGCGGTTGCACGTGCGTGAGGAGACTCCGTTCTATACAGGACGCCGTATCGGTGCCGACGAAGTTGTGGAGGTTCTCCGATGAACATGACGCAAGCGGACCCGATTCCGAACCGGACCGATCCCAACAACACGGCGACGAACGGTCCGAAGACTCTGGAAGGCATGACCGACTTCGTCTCGGAAGAAACCATCGAGCGCCCACGCTCGCAAGCCCCCGAGAAGTACGACGCAGTGATCCTTTCGTCTTTCGGCGGACCCGAAGGCCAAGAAGATGTCATTCCCTTCCTGCGCAACGTCACCGCGGGACGAGGCATCCCGGACGAGAGGCTCGAAGAAGTCGCCACGCATTACCGGGCCAACGGTGGCGTCAGTCCCATCAATGAACAAAACCGCAACCTTCTCCAGGCATTGCGCCGAGAACTTGAGGAGAACGGTCCGGACGTACCCGTGCTGTGGGCCAACAGGAACTGGGAGCCGTACGTCAGCGACGTCGTCCAGGAGGCATACGACAAGGGGTACCGCAAACTTCTGGTGTTGGCGACCAGCGCCTACCCCGGATATTCGAGCTGCCGACAGTACCGCGAGGACTACGGCATTGCTCTGGAAAAGCTCGAGCTGGAAGGCGAAGTCCAGATCGACAAGCTTCGCCAGCACTACGATGCGCCCGGCTTCATCTCAGCCTTCGTCGAAGGCCTGATTCACGGTCTCGGAGAGCTCAGGCAGAAGATCCGGTCCACGCCCCATCCGGCAGCGGGAAATGGCCGGATCCGCATCATGTTCTGCACCCACTCGGTGCCCACGACCGCCGCGAACGAGGCCGGGCCTCGCGGGGTCGAGTACGAGGGCGGTTCGGCTTACGTCGAGAAGCACCTGCAAGCGGCACGAGCGATTCTCGGCCAGGTCGAAGAATCGAATCCAGATCTGCTCGCGGATTGCGACTGGGAGCTGGCCTATCAGTCCCGCTCGGGCTCCCCCTCGACTCCGTGGCTCGAACCGGATATCAACGACGCCCTGGAAGCGCTTAAGGGTTCCGTGGACGGCATCGTGATGGTTCCCCTGGGGTTCGTCTCCGACCATATGGAGGTCAAATGGGACCTCGATACCGAGGCCATGGAAACGTGCGACGATTTGGGCATTCAGGCAGTGAGGGTCCCGACGCCGGGAACTCACCCCGCATACGTGCGGTCTTTGCGCGATCTCATCGCCGAGCGATTCGTGGATACGGCACCCTCCCAGGACCCGGTGGAGCTCGATGCACTTCGTCGGAGCGCATGCGGCGGCAAAGGATGGTTCGATCGGTGCGATACGAATTGTTGCCTCCCGACCCGAGCTCAGGTGACCAAACCCGTGATCGCGGACCACGCGGTGGCCGCGGGAAAAGAGTCCAAGACGGTATGACCAAGGTGCTCGTAGGAACGCGAGCCTCGGCGCTCGCGACGACCCAATCCCAGCACGTCGCGGACATGCTGGTGGAAGCAGGGGTGAATGCCGAGCTCAAAACGGTCACGACGACCGGCGACGTCACCTCTGGCCCCCTCGCCCAATTGGGCGGAACCGGGGTCTTCGCCGCGGCCCTGCGCCAGGAACTTCTGGGCGGGGCCGTGGATGTGGCGGTTCATTCGCTCAAGGATCTTCCGACCAAGGATCTGTTCGACGGCAAGCTGTCCCTGATCTATCCTCCCCGTGGAGATGCCAGGGACGTCTTGGTTGGACGCGACGGATTGACTTTGGACGAATTGCCGGACGGCGCAACCATCGGTACCGGCTCTCCCAGAAGAGCCGCACAGGTTCGTGCGCTTCGGCCTGACTGCGTCGTGACGGACATTCGGGGCAACGTCGGAACCCGTTTGTCCCGCGTGCGCGGGTTGGAACATTACGCCGCCAAGGACAAGGGCGTCGGACGAGGAACCCACGGCGACCTCGACGCGGTCGTGCTCGCGGCTGCCGGATTGACCCGTTTGGGTCTGAGAGAGGTCGTCACGGAATTCCTGGACCCCATGGGATTTTTGCCCGCCGCGGGGCAGGGGTGCCTCGCGGTCGAATACCGTACCCATGAGACCGCTCCGGAGATCATGGCGGGCCTTGCCAAGATCGACGATCCCCAGACCAGGATTGCGGTTCTGGCCGAGCGGTCCCTGTTGTACCGGCTCGAGGCCGGTTGCGCGGCTCCCGTGGGAGCGCATGCCGAGATCCACAACGGGAAGCTCCGCCTGGACGCCGTGGTCGCCCACCCGAAGGGAACGGAAACCCTCCGTGAGCACCGGAGCGTCGAGGCGGCCGACGACGAATCGGCAATTCGTCTCGGCACCGAGGTGGCCGAACTCCTGCTGGACCGCGGGGCCGACCGGTTCACCGAGTTGACGATCGATTGACGTCAGAAGCCTCTCCGACGGTAGCGGCGGCGTCCTCGCGCCCCCGGGTGCTCGTGACCCGCGGACCTGAGCGGTCGAGCGAATTGATCGTTCAGTTGCGGCGTCGCGGTCTGGAACCGGTCCTGAGCCCGCTGGCCGAGGCTGAGCTGGTCGACGGAGAAGAAGCCCAGGAAGCCGTGGATGCGTTGAGTCGGGACTCATACGACGTCATCACTTTCACGAGCGCCAATGGCGTGTGGGCCGTTCGAGCATTGGTGGAAGCTCATGGTATGAGGACGGTTTCGTCGCTCTTGGAACCGGCCAGGATCTGGTGCGTGGGTGGGGCCACACGGCGTGCTGCTCAGGAGGAAGGGTTGGCTCCGGTGGAACCTCCTGAGGAGAACAGCGCCATGGGAATGGTGGCGGCCTGGGCCGACGTTATGGGGCCGGAAGAGGGACAAAAAGTTCTCTGCGTGCACGGCAGACCCGCCAGGCCGGAGCTTGCTGACGGATTGCGGGAACGCGGCCTTCGGGTCAGTGAAGCCGTGGTCTATGAGCGTGTGCCGTACCCTGCCGATCGCCCCCTCATCGCCCGGAGGCCGGACGCGGCGATGTCAGCGACCGTCCTCGATCGCGAGGCCACCATGAGGCAACTTCGGGACGAGACAAATTTGGCTCTCTCAGCGATCGTGGCAACTTCTCCCCGCCTGATCCAAACCCTCGATGACCTCGGTCCGGTCAGGGTCCCGGTCATTTGCATCGGTAGGACCACAGAGCGGGCAGCTCAGAACCTGCACCTCGAAACGTTCAGGTCCGAGAGCCCGGACGCCGAGCATCTGGCCGAAGCCGTGATCCGGGCCTTGGGCAGGAACACAAACAGTCCTCGAAAATTTTAGAATTGACGACGAAAGAAGTGGTGACCGTGAGGGAAAACAACGCACGTCAGGGCCTCAACCTGACCCGCAGGCCGCGCCGACTCCGTACACATCCCGCGATGCGGGACATCGTGGCTGAGGCCAGACTCCATCCGGAGGATCTCATTCAGGTGTTGTTCGTACGGGATGGCATCGACGAACCGGTCGAGATCAGCTCGATGCCGGGTCAGTACCAGCACACTGTCGAATCTCTCATCGAAGCCGTCCGCCAGGCCGAGCGGACCGGCGTCAAATGCATCGATCTCTTCGGGGTGCCGAAGGACGAGGACAAAGACGCCGAGGGCTCCGTCGCGTGGGATCCCGAGGGGATCCTCAATCGCGCCATCCGTGCCGTGCGCCGGGAATTCGGCAATCGGGTCGTGATCATGGCCGATACGTGCCTTGACGAATTCACGGACCATGGGCATTGCGGGCCGCTGACCGAAGACGGCGCCGGCGAGGTCATGGTGGACAACGATCGTAGCGTCCACCTGTACGAACGCATGGCGGTCGCCCAAGCCCAAGCGGGAGCGCACGTCGTGAGCCCCTCCGGCATGATGGACGGGCAGATCGCGGGCATCCGCGAGGCCTTGGACGACAACGGCTTCCACGATGTTTCGATCATGGCCTACTCGGCCAAATACGCGTCTGCATTCTTCGGACCCTTCCGGGATGCCGTGGGCTCGTCGCTCCAAGGGGATCGGAAGACTTATCAGCAGGACCCGGCGAATCGTCGCGAGTCGATCCTGGAAACCCAGCTTGATCTCGACGAAGGTGCCGATATGGTCATGGTCAAGCCGGCGATGGCCTACCTCGACGTCGTTCGCGAGGTCGCCGATTTCTCGACCGTTCCCGTAGCCGTCTACCAGGTCTCGGGGGAATACGCGATGATCGAAGCTGCGGCGGCCAACGGCTGGGTCGACCGTGAGCGCATTGTTTTGGAAGCCCTGACGGGTATGCGGCGTGCCGGGGCCGATCTGATTTTCACGTATTACGCGACCGAGGTCGCGCAATGGCTGGCTCAGGGCAACCGATAGAAAAGCACCGACAACTGGATCATCACACACATCAGGAGGACATCTTGACCGTATCCGAGGAACTCTTCGACCGTTCGCAGAAAGTCATACCCGGAGGCGTCAATTCTCCAGTCCGCGCATTCAATTCGGTCGGGGGCACCCCGCCGTTCATCGTGGATGCAGCGGGGCCTTACGTGAAGGACGCGGACGGAAAAGAGTACGTCGACCTGGTCGGTTCGTGGGGTCCGGCCCTTTTGGGGCACCGGCATGAGGCCGTCATTGAGGCGGTCCACGCGGCCGTCGACCATGGTCTGTCCTTCGGCGCGTCCACCGTGGGGGAAACGGAGCTGGCCGAAACAGTAGTCGACCGGATTAATCGTTCGGCGACCAAGGGTTCGGCCATCGAACAGATTCGTCTGGTCTCCACGGGTACCGAGGCGACCATGACCTCGATCCGATTGGCGCGCGGCTACACGGGACGCGACAAGATCATCAAATTCGCAGGGTGCTATCACGGGCACGTGGATGCTCTGCTGTCCGAAGCCGGATCCGGAGTCGCGACGCTTTCCCTTCCCGGCTCGGCAGGGGTGACCGAAGCGACCACGGCCGAAACCATCGTGGTCCCGTACAACGACCTAGATGCAGTCCGCACCGCATTCGACAAGTACGAGGGCGAGATTGCGGCAGTTATCACCGAGGCTGCGCCGTGCAATATGGGCGTGGTGACACCCGCGGAGGGGTTCAACTCTGGTCTGCGGGAGCTGACCCGTGAACACGGTGCCCTGATGATTTTCGATGAAGTGCTCACCGGCTTCCGGGCGTCTTCGGCGGGGTACTGGGGCCTGACTTCCGAACACGAAGGCGGTTGGGCACCTGATATTTTCACGTTCGGTAAGGTCATCGGTGGGGGCATGCCAATTGCCGCATTGGGCGCCCGTCGCGAGATGATGGAGTATCTCTCGCCGACCGGTCCCGTTTACCAGGCGGGAACTCTTTCCGGCAATCCGCTGTCGGTCGCCGCCGGAATCGCGACCCTTCGGAATGCCACGGGTCAGGTCTACTCGACGATTGATCGCATTTCGTTGCAGCTCCAGCGGGAAATCACCTCGGCCTTGAACGAAGAAGGCGTGGAGCATTCGATCCAGACCGCGGGGAATATCTTCTCCGTGGCATTCGGAACAGGATCTCAGGGTGTTCGGAACTACGAGGACATCAAGGCATCGGAATCCTACCGCTACGGACCGTTCTTTCACTCGATGCTGGAATCCGGGGTCTATCTGGCTCCGTCGCCGTTCGAGGCATGGTTCCTGTCCGCTTCCCACGATGACGTCGCGATGGATCGCATCGTATCGGCTCTGCCTGCCGCGGCACGAGCGGCCGCAACCGCGGAACAACCCCGCTAGGGACGCTCGGATTCGGCCTGTATCGGCCAGTCTCCGTTGACTTTGGAGCCTTTGCCGATCTTGTCGAAATACGCCTGAAGATCGGCCGCTTGTTCTCTGGCCCACGCGACTTGAAGATCATGGAGTTCCCCGGCTGGCATATCCAGCTGGGGATATTTCTTGGTCATGGCTGTCGCCAAACGCTCCGTCGCCAAGCAGTCGGCTGCCGAGGTATGAGCATTTTCGAGCACCACGCCGTACTCCTGAGTGAGGTTCGTCAGGGTGCGCTTGCCTTTGTGGTACTTGTCGACCTTCTTGTTGAAGACGAGAGGGTCTAGAACAGGGTAGGGGACCAGATCCGGCAACTCGAGCCGACGCAATTCGCGGGCGAGGACGGTGAAGTCGTAGACCGCGTTGAACGCAAAGATCGGAACGCCATCGGAGAAGAGCCCACCGATCGCCGAGGCCAGTTCGTAGACGACCTGTTTGAGCGGGGCTCCGTGCTCTTGGGCGTATTCGGTGGAGATGCCGTGGACGGCCGCGGCTTCTTCCGGGATAGGCACCCCGGGGTCGGCAAGCCACTCACCGTGGCGAAGCACCTCGCCGCCAGGGCCCACGAGGATGAGCGATGCCGTAACAACTCGCGCAGTGCGCGGATTGGGTCCTGTCGTTTCCAGATCGAAGGTGGCTCGGGGCCCTTGCGTCCAGGGAGGCGTTTCGACACGTGCATCGCTCGTCATGGACTCCACCGTACCCGGATTCAGAGGTGACTCGCGCGTACTGCCGATTCGAAGTGTGTTGGTAGGTCCTGGGTGCTGGCGGGAGACCGGAAGGCCCGGACACCTCGTGCCGAGGTGTTTGCTCGAGGTCGTGGATAGGGGCGGGAACTGGTGGTTGCATTCCGCAACATGTAGTCGAGGTCCACGAATCGCCTTAACTTGTCAGTGGCTCGTGGTGAGATTAGTACATGAGCCCCAAGAATCCTCTCGCGAGCCGTCTCCCGTCCCGGTCTCATCGTGCCACTTTGGTCCTGGGCGCGCCAGGAACCGGCAAGACCAGCAGTCTGATTGAACGTGCATTCGATCATGTGGGAGGCAGCGAAGCAGAGGGTGCATCGGCGGAGGAGATTCTTCTCCTTGCCCCTACGCGTACCCTTGCGGATCAGTTGCGCGATGGGTTCTCCCACAAGCTGTCCGCGACCATTTCCACTCCGCCGGCGAGGGCTTGGCATTCTTACGCATTCGACATCCTGCGGCGGGCACACGCCGAAGGACTCCTGGAAGGAGTGGAATTCGAGCCTCGGTTGCTCACCGGACCGGAACAAGACGTTCTGATCGGAGAAATGCTGCTGGCCCACTCGAACGGTCTAGGAAAACAGCCGCCGTGGCCCGAGGACCTGAAGGAAGCTCTGGATACGCGAGGATTCCGCCGTGAAATCCGTGAGTTCTTGGACCGTTGCGCAGAATTTGATCTCAGCCCGGACCGGGTCCGAGAGTTGGGGAATGCACTGAACCATCCGGAGTGGGTTGCAGCCTCGGACTTCCGTGTGGAATACGAACAGCTGAGGCGGCTGAGGATGCCGCAGGCCTACGACCCCTCGGCACTGATCCACCAGGCCGCTAATTTCCTCGAGAGCAACCCTGAGTTCTTGGCCAAAGAGCATGAGCGCTTGCGTCTGATCCTGGTCGATGACCTCCAGGAGGCTACACCGGCCATCATGAGGCTCCTCGAGTCGATGGCACCGGCGGCCGCAGTCAACCCGCCCCAACTGGTGATGACCGCTTGCACGGATACTGTGGTCCAGGGGTTCCGTGGAGCCCGGCCCGAGGTCTTGGCGGAACTAGGATCCCGGCTCAAGGCTTACCCTGAGATAGAAACCCTACGACTCGATCGACAGCACAGGCTGCCGAGCCCCATAGCGGATTCCCTGCGTCGCGTGAGCGAGAGAATTCCAGTGGTTGCCAGAGCACGTCACGATCGCTCGCCCGAACCATCGGAAGCTGTACTCGCACGATCGGCTCGAGCCGGGATCACGATCCGCCTGACGGCTTCTGCCCAGCACGAATTGAGGCTCATCTCGCAAGGTATTCTCGAGGAGCATGTGAAAGGCGGTCGTCCGCTCGGGGACATGGCCGTGGTCGTGAGAGACGGCGCCTCATTGGCGAGGATCAAGCGCCACCTGGAATCCGACGGAATCCCGGTATCCATCCCGGTGGCAGAGACACCCTTGCGAGAGGAACCTGCGGTTCGCCCGTTCCTGGATGCCCTGTGGCTGGCCAGCGGCGAACACGGTCCGGCGGATATTTCCAGGGCACTTTCGCTTCTGACCTCGAGGCTCGGTGGGGCCAGCCCGAACACGGTCAGACGTATCCGTCAGTCGCTGAGAGCAGCAGAATTGAGACGGGGCGGAACTCGCTCGAGTGACGAGCTCATCGTAGAAGTCCTCAACGGGAGCGTGGGTGCCTCGACCCTGACTGCAGAACCTCACCGCAATTCTTCGGATGCTTCTGGCCTCCGGACCGACGAACCTCTTGAGAGGTTGCACTCCGTGTTGAGCGCCGGAAAACGGGCCATGGAAGAGGAAACATCCACCGCTGAAACCGTGTTGTGGGCACTGTGGGAAACCAGTGGGCTCGCCCAGGAGTGGCTCAGTACATCCAAGGGAACCGGCCCGGCCGCTCAACGCGCGCATCGTGATCTCGATGCCATGCTCGCACTTTTCGAAACTGCTGAGCGTTATGTGGACCAGCAACCGGGTGCGGGCGCGAGGGAATTCCTGGAATACATCGACAGCCAGGACCTTCCCATGGATACTTTGGCTCCCCGCTCTACGAGCCACGCCTCGGTTGCGCTGGTGACACCCGCTTCTGCGGCGGGCCGCGAATGGGCCTGGGTGCACGTCGCGTCAGTACAGCAGGGGAGCTGGCCGAACACGACGCTACGCGGCGGTCTCCTGAGCACACCGGAACTCTCCGACGTGGTACTCCTAGGCGTAGAGCAAGCAGTTCGCGTGACCCGTAGGAACCGTCTGCGAGAAACCCGGTACGACGAACTTCGAATGTTCGCGACCGCCATCAGCAGATGTACGTCGCAACTGGTCGTCAGCGCGGTCGCGAATGAGGAGGATGAGCCGAGCGAGTTCCTCGACATCCTTGATCCCGTGGCCATGACGGAAGCGGTCGTGAGCCCAGTCAGGCGCCCTATGACGATGCGAGGACTGATCGCGGAACTTCGATTGTGGGCGCAATCCGCGGATCATCCCGGGCTCGCTTTCCGGGCCGCAGAACAACTCGCGCGCCTTGCTCAAGAGCCACAGTCACCGGAATCCAGAGGCAACGGGAACAGGCGGGGCCAAGAGATGGTGGGCATTCCGGGGGCTCATCCACGGGATTGGTGGGGGCTTGCTCCCCTGACCGATGAGAGCGCACCCCTCAATGTCAATGATCCGGTTCCGGTCTCACCCTCCAAACTCGAAACCATTCGGCGTTCGCCCCTCGATTGGTTCGTCAGTTCCGCTGGCGGGGAACCGGCAACCGACCTGTCCAGGTCGGTCGGAAACCTGATCCACGAGATCGCCCAGGACATGCCGGATGCCCCAGGTCATGAACTGGAAGAGGAACTCGGGCGACGGTTCGGGGCGCTAGGGTTGTCGGATACATGGGAGACCCGGGTCGTCTACGAACGAGCCGTAACCATGATCCGTAAATTTGCCGCGTATGCAGTGGACTCCCGTGCCTCGTTCGGGCGGAAACTCATCGGCGTCGAAGGCGCCTTCGAAGTGCTCGTTCCGGGGCCCGCGAGGGATGCCCTGCTGTCCGGAAGGGTCGATCGTCTCGAAATCGATGAATTGGGCCGTTATGTCGTGATCGACCTCAAAACGGGCAAGAGTGCTCCGTCGGCCGCGGACGTCACGCAGCATCCGCAGCTTGCTGCGTATCAGGTCGCGCTCGAGGCCGGCGCCGGAACGGTGATGTTCGATCACGATGAGCCTGCATCTGTCCGTGAAACACCCCTGAGGTTCGACGGAGCCAGTGTCACCGAGCTGTCTGGGGGAGCTGCGCTGGTTCAGCTGGGAACCTCCACCAAGGCGTACAAGGTCCAGGCCCAAGAACCATTGACAGAAGAGGATTCCTGGGCCGTTGACCTGATCCGAAAATGTGCCGAGCTCGTGGCTCATGAGCGGTTCCAGGCACGGCACACGGATTCGGCCGGGGGATTCGGCCTCACATGCCGTCTTCCGGAAATATGTCCCTTGTGTTCGTCAGGAAGGCAGGTCACGCAACCGTGAACCGCATCGAGTATCCAGACCGGATTCGCTACTCGCCGGAAGACATCGCAACGGCTCTCGGCCACAATCTGCCGACCGAAGAACAATCGAAGATCATCAGCGCAGATTTGTCACCGAGGCTTGTGGTTGCGGGCGCCGGCTCCGGCAAGACGGCAACGATGGTCGACCGCGTCGTGTGGTTGGTTGTCAATGGACTGGTCCGACCCGACGAAATCCTCGGAGTCACGTTCACCAAGAAAGCTGCCGGGGAGCTCAGGCATCGCATGGCTCAGAGGTTGGTCGCGTTGCGTGAGGAAGGCCTCTACCAGCCCGAGGCCGATTCCGACGAGCCTGTTCTCGATCCCACCGTCAGCACCTATCACGCCTACGCAAAATCGTTGGTCTCGGAGTACGGACTTCGGATCGGCGTTGAGAAGGATGCGACCCAGCTCGGACAAGCGCAATGCTTCCAGCTGGTAGCCCAGATTGTCGAGAACTGGGATGGGGAATTGCCGGAGAAGATCCCGGCGGCGTCGACCCTCATCACCGAGGTGCTTCAACTCTCGGGGGAATGTGCGGAGCACCTGCGGACCCCTGAAGAAGTCGAGGACTTCTGCCGGCGCAGCCTGTCGTCGTTGAAGAACATGCCGAACAACCACCCCAAGAAACTCAAGAAAGAAGAGAAACTCCGGGGAACCCTCGTCGAAAAGCTCGAACAAAAACTATTGGTCGCAAGGCTGACGGAGCGGTATCGGCGTATCAAACAAGCTATGCAGGTCATGGATTTTGGCGATCTGCTTGCCTACGCCGCAACCATGGCTCGAGGGATCGATTGCATGGGCAGCGAACAGCGTCAGCTCTATCGGGTGGTACTGCTGGACGAATTCCAGGACACGTCCCATGCGCAGATGGTCCTCTTCTCAAGTCTGTTCGGAAACGGACACAGCGTCATGGCCGTGGGAGACCCTAAACAGTCGATCTACGGGTTCCGAGGTGCCTCGGAAGGGCAGCTCTTCGACTTCTACCGTTACTTCCCTTCACCCCACCAAGACGCCGACTACTTGTCCGTAGCTTGGAGAAACGGAACACGGATACTCGACGCGGCCAATCGGATTGCGCGCCCCCTGTCCGCCCAGGGCGAATGGGTCCGCGCCGCTTCACCGGTTCACGTCCCAGACCTGGTTGCACGACCTGAGGCCCCGGAAGGCCGGCTTATGACCGGAATATGGGGAACGGACCAAGACGAGGCCGAAGCCATCGTTTCGACCATCGCTGCGCACCGATCGGACGCTGACCTCGAGGGCCGAGAGGTTCCCAGCTCTGCGGTCCTCTGCCGAACCCGTCGTCACATGGAGACCATCCGTTTGGAATGCGAACGCCAATCGGTGCCGTATCAATTGGTTGGCCTGGGAGGGCTTGTAGAAACGCCCGAAGTAACCGACCTCGTAGCTGTCCTGCGGGTGTTGTCCGATCCGGCCCGTTCAGATTCTTTGATGCGTCTCTTGGCAGGGGCTCGCTGGCGGATCGGACCTCGGGATCTCATGGCCCTGAACGATTGGGCACGCTTCCTCGCCCGTCGACGCAAGAGATCCGTTCTCACCGGTATGGCGGAGGACCTCGCGACACCGGAAGGTCGAATTCCAGGGGAAGAGCATCTTGTTCCGGCCGATCCACAATCCGAGTTGCATGAAGCTTCACAACGGCTCGAAGATCTCTTGCGCACCGGAGGGGACCAGAGCGAAAGCTCGAGCCTGATCGAGGCGATCGAGACCCTTCCCGAGGCAGGTTGGACCTCAGCGGCCGGCCGATCACTGAGTGCGGAGGCCAGGCAAAGACTTGTCAGGCTTCAGCAGGAGCTGGAGGAACTCCGGGGCTACTTGGGCGAGGATCTGACAAGCCTGCTGTACCACATTGAGCGTGTCACCATGTTGGACCTGGAACTCGCATCCAAGCCGGGACGGGATGTGCATCAGGCGCGAGCCAATGTAGATGCCTTTTATCAGGCAGTAGCTGACTATTGCGCGGCTGCACCGCGCTTGGCAGCCAGCTTGGACGCCGGCTCCAGCTTCAGTGGGGCCTCGGGGACAGAGGGTCTGGAGATCACCGAACTCAAGGAGCATCGGTACACGGTGACCTCGTCGGCGACGGGAGTGACCGCTTTTCTTGCGTGGCTCGAAGCGACCATTGCCGAGGAATCCGGTCTGTCCATGCCCGTCCAGCCCTCAGAGTCGTCCGCTGTGCAGATCCTGACCGTCCACGCGGCGAAGGGCCTCGAATGGGATGAGGTCTACGTTCAAGGACTCACGGAAGGCGGGTTCCCCTCGGACAAAACCGAATCGTGGTTCTCGGATGTCGGAGCTTTACCTTGGGCGCTGCGCGGAGACACCAAATACCTGCCTGCACTCAACCTCGGAGTCGGGTCAACCCAAGAGCTCGAGGAATCCGGACAAGAATTCAGCCAGCACAATCTTGCCAGGATCGTTTCCGAGGAGCGTCGTCTGGCATATGTGGCAACGACCAGGGCCAGGAACGTGCTCTTCCTCGCGTCAAGTCACTGGAGCGGAACCAAAGCCAAACCCAATTCGCTTTCACGATTCGTGGAGGAGATTTCCGAAGAATTCGATCCGACGTCGCCCGCCATCGAGTGGGTCAACGAGGCTCCTGTGCCGGAGGAAGGAACAAAGAACCCACAGGGCGAGCGGATTTATGCGGCCCTATGGCCCTTTGACCCGCTGACGAGGCCCTTCGTCAGCGAATGGGGGTCTGAGGAAGAACTCAACGATCTCGCCATGGCGGAAGACCACGGAGCAGCGGAATTGGATCCGGGGCCCGTGGTATCCAGGCGCGTTGACGTCGAGAGAGCCGCGTCGCTGGTTCTGTCTCACATGCACACGGACTCCGGTACTGACTCAATGGGGCCCGCTCCCGACGCGTCGCTGAGTCTCCCATCGAACGAGTTGCCGGATCCGACGGATTGGGCCGAGGAGACAAGCCTCCTGCTGGCTCTTCACCGGGCTAGAGCAGACAGCGGGGGAAGCCCTGAACTGCCGACGCACCTCAGCGCATCTCTGCTCGTGGGCCTCGCGCAGGATCCGGAGAGGATCCTCGAACAGATCCGGAGGCCAATGCCCCGCCGACCCGAAACATCGGCCCGTGCCGGAACCAGATTCCATGAATGGGTCGAGGAACACTACGGTGCCGCAGGGATGCTGGATCTCGGAGAGGGCTTAGCCGACCCGGAAGAAGGAGACGGCGCCGGACTTGCTGCCCTGCAGGAGTCCTTCCGGACGAGCCCATGGTTCGACCGCCAGCCGTGGGCCATCGAATACCCCATCGAAACACCGCTCGCTGGCTTCACGGTCCGCGGAAGAATCGACGCGATATTCCGCAATGAGAATGCAACGGGGAAAGTCCAGTGGGAACTGGTCGACTGGAAAACCGGTCGGGTCCCCCGAGGAGCTGACCTCACGCACAAAACGGTCCAATTGGCCGTATACAAGATGGGATTCGCGCGGCTTCATGATGTTGATCCTGAAGACATCTCCGCGGCCTTCTACTACGTCGCGCACGCAAAAACCATCAGGCCCCGCAAGGTCGCGGACGAGACCGAATTGATCGACCTGGTGAAACGCATGCAAAACACAGCTCCAGGAACGAAGTGAAAAGTTCCGCTACGGCCGGTCGACTGTGGAAATAGGCCCCGTCGGGTCCTCGCTCGGTCTTGCACGAGAAGACCCATGTCCGCTCGCACGGGCGCCGGCGTTAGCCGAAGTTCGGGCAGGTTCCCTCGAATCAGGGGTGGTCCCACGCGTCGTATCACTCTGCGATGAAGGGGTCGCAGCCGGCCGTATGTCCGAGGTAGCCGACGAAGAAGAAATGGCCCCGGACTCTCGGAGATCATCTTCCAGCGTCCTGAGCATTGAGACGGCTTCGTCCACGGTCTCCCGGTCCTTCTGCTCGACTCCCCGTGCAAGCCACTGAGCCAGCGCAAACTCTGCGTGAAGGTAAGCTCGCCGAAGCAAATGTTGGTCGGGTGCGTGCGGAAGTTGGACAGAGTAGACCTCGATGATCGAATCCGTGAATTCCTGGTCCGGGCAACTCATCAGCCAGGAGAAATCCAGCGCAGGATCCCCGACGTGCAGGTCATGCCATCCACGGACTGCCGTCAGCCGGGTTCCGTCCAGAACCAAATTGTCCTCGGTCAGGTCGCCATGGACTACGGTAGGCCGGAACTGCCACATGCTCTCGTCCTCCAGCCAGGCTTCCCAACGCCGGAGGAGCGCGGACGGAACTTTGCCCGTGCTTGCCGTTCGGTCGAGTTCCGAGAGCATCCTCTTGCGGCACTGTTCGTGGGAGTACATCGGAAGGTCGGCTTCCTGAACCATCTCCGCCGGGAGAGTGTGGATTGTGGCGACGGCTTTGCCCACCTGAGTTGCGAGGGGATCGCGTTCCGGTGACACGACGTGGGAACGCCGCGCTAGTTCTTCGATGTCCAAAACCTCCCCAGGAACCTCTGGATACACAAAAGTTTTGAGGCCACGGCTGTCAGCCGACCCCACTACCGTGGGCAATTGGAATGGGAGGCGTGCGCGCAACCCGGGAGAAAATGAATGCAGTATGACGTGCTCGGACTCGAGTCGCACACTGGCTTCATGATTCTGCGGGGCGCGCACAATCCACCGCTGGCGAGCGGAGTCGACAACGAGCGCGGAACCATAGTCCGGGTTGTCTTCCTCGTACGCGTACGCGGCCACGGGGAAGAGGCCCGGCACTCCTGCCGAGGCCATAGCGGCTAACGTTAACGGTGTTAATTTCACTCGTTCAGAGTACTAGAGACAGATGGAAGCAAGCTGATCACGTGAACCACCAATTTGTCACACAGCCCACACCCCCGCTTGGGCCCGATTTGCTGGGGACATACCCCATTCGGCGCATCGACGACGGACGCCTGAGAGCCGAACTCATGGATTCAGCTCTGAGCGATTCTTCGACCCGAGTTTTGATGCTTGACCAGGGAAAAGTTCCGACGGCGTGGTCTGAGGGCCGCGCCGGTGTTGCGTGGGTTGCACCCACCGAAGGCCTCGACGTCGTCGCATATCTCGGTACGTCGGAGGACGGGGCCCCGATACTCCTGGCTCGCGCTCCGCACACCAGGCCGGAAGACCTTCAAGCCGGTGATCCTTGGCCGGAGGAACACGAGCAGAACTCACAGATCGGGGGTGAGAACATCCAGTGGCTGGGCCTCAGGGACGCGG
Organism: Rothia uropygialis; assembly: GCF_004137765.1. Taxonomy (GTDB): domain Bacteria; phylum Actinomycetota; class Actinomycetes; order Actinomycetales; family Micrococcaceae; genus Rothia. The sequence continues at coordinate 575,341 of NZ_NOIS01000001.1, forward strand.
CTCCCGTTCTGAGCAAGGAAGAAAGCACGTGGCTGAGCATCGGGATCGCTCTCATGAACTGGCACTCCAGCTACAAATTCTGTCCCACCTGCGGTTCCCCCTGCCATCCGGACCCCACCGGGTGGGTACGAATCTGTGAATCAGAAGGTCGCGAACTCTTTCCTCGAACCGATCCGGCCGTGATTTCGGCCGTGGTCCACACGGACGACAGCGGCGTGGATCGCCTTCTCCTGGGACATTCGGCGTCCTGGCCCGAAGATCGTTACTCGACCTTTGCGGGATTCGTCGAGTCGGGCGAGTCCCTGGAAGCTGCCGTTGCGCGGGAGATCTACGAAGAAGCGGGCGTCGAGATCGATGAAGCGACCTATCTGGGATCGCAGCCCTGGCCTTTTCCACGCTCGCTCATGCTCGGTTTCGTCGCGCATGCAACTCGGCTCGAGTCGGCCAGGCCGGACGGCAAAGAGATTTCCAGTGTTCGATGGTTCACGCGGGACGAGCTCGAGACCGCTGTCTCATCGGCGGAGATCCGCCTGCCGGACAGTGTCTCGATCGCTCATCACCTGATCGCCAATTGGTACGGTGGACCTTTGCCTCAATCGCCAGCGGATTCTGACGACCGGGGTCCTTCCGGAGATGACTACCAATCCGATACTGAGGAGGCGACTCAGCGCTGAAAACCGCAGCCGAATTGCTGATCCCGGGGGAACCGCCTAGCCCCGACCAGATCCTCGAGGGCCTCGACCCCGAGCAGCGAGAGGTCGCCACGAGCCTGCAAGGGCCAGTGTGCGTGTTGGCAGGAGCCGGGACGGGCAAGACCCGGGCGATCACCCATCGGATCGCATACGGAATTGCTTCCGGCGCGTACGTGGGACAGCGTGTCCTCGCCCTGACCTTCACCTCACGTGCAGCCAATGAAATGCGGAATCGGCTTCGTTCCTTGGGTGCAGCAGGGGTGCAGACTCGCACTTTCCACGCCGCAGCGTTGCGCCAACTCCAATATTTCTGGCCCCAAGCCGTCGGAGGGACCCCGCCTCAGCTCATTTCGGGCAAGGCGCGATTCATCTCCGAAGTTGCATCTCGCCTTCGATTCAGCACGGATCGCGCGATCATTCGGGATCTGGCCGCAGAGATCGAATGGGCAAAAGTCTCGATGCTCACGCCGGATACGTTGGAAGAGCACCTGGGACATAGGGAACTGCCCACAGGATTTACCCCGTTGAGCATGGCCCGGATCATGCGCGGCTATGAGGATCTCAAAACCGAGCGGAATGCTATCGACTTCGAAGACGTTCTCCTCGCCACGATCGCCATCCTCGAGGAAGATCCGGCGGTCGCCGCAGCGGTGCGACAGCAGTACCGCCACTTCGTCGTGGACGAATACCAGGACGTCTCTCCACTCCAGCAACGCCTGCTTGACTGCTGGCTCGGTGGTCGTGACGAACTGTGCGTCGTCGGAGACGCTTCGCAGACCATTTACTCCTTCACGGGCGCGACGTCGCGGCACCTGTTGGAATTTCCACGCCGTCATCCCGAGGGCAAAGTCATCAAACTCGTGCGGGATTATCGGTCCACTCCACAAGTGGTGACCCTGGCCAATCGATTGCTCACGGCCCGCAAACCCTCGCGGGACTCGACCCCCGGGGCATGGGCGCCACCCTTGGAATTGCGTGCCCAGCGACCCAGCGGACCCGATGTGGAATGGTTCGAATACGCTGATGACGAGCAAGAAGCCGCTGGTATCGCCGAGGACATATCGGACTTGGTGTCCAAGGACGGCATCGACCCTGCCGAGATTGCGGTCCTCTTCCGGACCAATGGACAGTCTCAGGCGATCGAACAGGCGCTCACGGATGCTGGCGTCGGCTACCAATTGCGAGGCACCGAGAAGTTCTTCAACCGGCCTGAGGTCAAACAGGCCATCCTCCAGATTCGCTCGTCAGCGAGAGCCGCCGCCGATGAGCCCGCCCCGCAGCTCGTCAGGGACTGCCTGGCATCGCTCGGGTATCGCGACAAGCCACCGGCCAGTACCGGTTCTGTGCGCTCGAAATGGGAGTCCTTGGCCGCCTTGGTCTCCTTGGCCGACAGGCTCGCCAAGGCTCATGAGGAAAAGACAGGCTCGGGCGAATCGACATTCACCATGTCGATGCTGGTCGACGATCTGACACGACGTGTTGCCCATCAGGACGCGCCAGTCATGAGCGGTGTGACGCTCGCGTCCTTGCACTCAGCCAAAGGCCTTGAATGGGATGCCGTGTTCCTGTGCGGCCTGAGCGAAGGCCTCATGCCGATCAGCTTCGCCGAAACGGGTGACGAAATTGATGAGGAACGCAGGCTGCTGTATGTGGGGGTCACCCGCGCTCGCGAGCGGTTGACCCTGTCGTGGTCGCTCTCCCGCACGCCCGGGGGTCGAGCTCATCGAAAGCGCTCCCGTTTCCTCGATGGCATAGCGCCGAGAACACAGTCCTGAACCTCCCGGTCGGCTCCGAGCGAGCAGACGCAATCAGGCCAGACGCTTTGGTCCTCGTCCGGCCCCCGACGCCCGGATGCGACCGTGTCCATGAGCCGCAATAGCTGTGTGGGTGACAATCCGGTTTCGCACCCGGTGGAGTCCTTTGCGGTGCCAGCCGCAAGAATACAATCCGGGCACCGGCGACGAGCCCATGTCGTCGTATTGCAAGGCAGTACCTCTCCGTGCTCGTCTCGACGAAGCTGCAAACAGGGGACGTCCGGTGCCACCGGGAGGTCCCAATCGGTTTCCTGATCAGGCCAGCACGTGTGGACGATAACGTCCGGGTGAACGACGAGTTCACCCAGCCAAGGATTCGGCGGGCCCCACCGGTCGTGCCCCGGATACAAGGCCTCGATATATCGGTCTTCGGGCCGATAGCCGCCGCTGACCAGAACCTCGGGCACATGTGTCGCCAAAGTCCACGTGAGGCACCGTACGCGGGGCCGTCCGCGGTGGAAAGGTCGATAGCTGCTCGACAGTGTGTCGACGGCGTCCACCGTCGAGCGATCGCACAGCATGGGAAATGCAGCCGAAGCCCGCACGTAATGCGATACTGCGTCAGCCACCGGCCCCGGAATCCCGATGAACAGGGGCCGAGGCAGGCTCGTCCGAGTCGATTTCGCGGTAGGCACGGATGTGGTCCTCGACGGGCTCGCACTGTGAAAACGCTCTTCGGCGGAGCGGAGAACACGGAAGTCGGTCATGCCCCTACTCTGCCTGGTCTCTCGGCCGGCAACCGGGTAATCCACAGGCAACCGGTGCGGTACCGATTCACTGCGAGGGTGCGTCCGTGGCCGTATTTGCTCCGCGCCGGTAAACTTCTGTCGATGCCAGGACTTGCTTCTCGCGAACGGCTCGCCGCAACGCGCACACGACCAGAGGTCGAGATCAGACGTTCCGCACGACGGCGAAAGACCATTTCCGCCCGCTGGGAAGGGAAAATGATCGTCCTTCTGGTGCCTGGCACCATGGCGACGCCGGTCGCCCGGGACTACCTCGAACGGTTGCTTCCCAAATTGCTGTCGGAACGATCTGGGGCTCGTGATGACCCTCGACGAACCGACGCGTATCTGGGGGAGCGGGCATCGGTGATCGCCCGGTCCTATCTCGACGACCGCGTCAAACCGGTGTCCATAGGCTGGGTGACCAATCAGAACACGCGGTGGGGCTCAACTACTCCCGCAACCGGCAGGATAAGAATCTCACACCACCTGTGGGGTGCGCCCGAATTCGTTGTGGACTACGTGATCCATCACGAGCTCTGTCATCTCGTCGAACCGTCTCACAACAACCATTTCAAAAAGCTCGAGGCTCAATTCCCGTACGTCGAGCTGGCCAAAGCCTTCTTGGAAGGCATTATTTTCGAAAGACACCGCCTGGACACAGAAAGCTCCGGTCCTTTGGAGTAAAGGGCCGGAGCTTTCCGCCTGGGACGACGGATCGTGACGTCGGTGGTTACTGGGCCTGGGGGCCGCGACCGGAATCCTCGGGTCCGTCGGAACCTGACTCCGGATCGTCTTGGCCTTCGTCGTAGCCTCCCGAGAGAAGCTTCTCCAGAGCGGCGTCCATCTCTTCGTCGGTAGCGTTCAAAAGGTCGCGTGCAGAACCGAAGTTCTCAGGCTGGTCCAGGTCTTCATCGGTGGGCAGATTCTCTGGGGCGGACCAGAGGGCGTCACGCTTCTCGACGCCGTGCTCTTCCTCGTAGCCCTTCCAGAACTGTGAGGCCTCGCGCAGTCGGCGGGGTCGGAGCTCCAAACCGATGAGCGATCCGAACGCTTTCTCCGCCGGGCCACCGCCGGCACGACGGCGCCGCAGAGTTTCGGTCAGCGCCGCGGCACTCGGAAGGTTCTTTGTCGCTTCCGTGCTAACGTGATCCACCCAGCCCTCGACGAGTGCCAGCAACGTTTCCAGCCGTCGCAAGGTCACTTCCTGGTCATCGGTGAGCGTCGGTTTGAAGATGTCGCCGGACAGCGCGTCCTGAAGGGACTCGGGATTCATAGGGTCCATGTCCCGGGTCGCCTCTTCGATACGGTCCATATCCACGTGGATACCACGGGAATATCGCTGGATGAGCTCCATGATGTTCTCACGCAACCAAGGATTGGCGTGGAATAGCCGAATATGGGCCGCCTCGCGAACCGCCAGGAACAGCATGACTTCCTGCGCGGGCAGGTCAAGGCCTTCGCCGAATTCGGCGATATTCGATGGCAGGAGAGCGGATCGGCCGGGGGCGAGAGGAAGACCGATGTCAGTTGAGGAGACGACTTCCTTCGACAATTCACCGACTGCTTGGCCCAGCTGCATGGCGAACATCATTCCGCTCATGCCTCCAATCACGGAGGCACCTTGGCCCAGCATCGACTTCATTTCCTCGGGCATCTGTTGTGTCAAGGCCTCGCTCATCGCCTCGGTCACGGAATTGGCAACCGGCTCCGAGATCTCACGGAATGTGTCGAAGCAGTTCTCGATCCATTCGTTGCGCGACCATCCTTCGTCGGATAACGAGGCACGGTTGAAATCGATCGCGGGATCGAGCCATAGCTGTGCCAATTGGGCGGCATCCTTGACGGCGGACTTCTGGTTGCTGGTGACCGAAGGATCTTTCTCCGCGGAGGCAATGCGACGGGCATGTTCGCGTGCTTGGCCCCAATTCGGAGAGCCATCGGAGTTCATCCCGGACATCATCGACTGAATCTGGGAAAACATCCCGGACATCATGGCTGGGTCGACCGGCAGGGCCATCCCTTGCAAGTCCTCCGGGTTGATGCCTTGACCAGAGGAGAGCTTCCGGAACAACTCCTCGAAAGGGTTGTCCTCGTTGTCGTCGTTCTTGCCGTTGTTGTACGGATTATTCGTACTCATGACACCTCGTGGTCGTTGGTTGCCGTGAGGTCGAATGCGCTCACGACATTTCTTCTCTAGACCTCATTAAAGAGCAATGGGACCTAACGCGTCAGTCCCCACCCTCGATTTTCAGCTCATGGCACATAGGCCGGGCGTCGCGAACAACTCGACGTCGTCCGACCAAGGAGCTGCCCAGTTCAGTGCGTTAAGATGGCGGGGCAGTTTGCTGACCGATGTAAGAGAGTTCGACGATGCCCCATCTCCAGACCCGATCCCTGCGATCTGGGAGATTCCGTCGACCGCAACTGGGAACAGTCGCAGGCTTGGCAACACTCGGTCTCGTGGCGGCAGGAGCCCTTCTTCCCCCCGACTTCGTGACGGAAGGCGCGGGACCGACTTTCAATACGATCGGTGACTACCAGGGAAAGCAACTCATCTCGATTTCCGGACATCCGACGTACAAGGCCGACGGCGACTTGGATATGACGACGGTTTATGTCGCCGGTGGCCCTAACGGTGCGACGGGTGCGCTCAATGTCCTGAGCGCTTGGTTCAACAAAGACTCGACGGCACTTCCCGCGGACGCGCTCTACCAGCCAACCATGACACAGCAGCAGGTCAGCTCGCAGAACACGGCGGATATGGCCAATTCGCAATCCTCGGCCCAGGCGGCCGCGGCGAAACACCTCAACCTCGATTACAGCACCACGCTTACCGTGCAGGGAGCTACTGATGATGCCGCCGCGAAGCTCGGCAAGGGGGATGTGCTGAAGTCCGTCGACGGAAAACCTCTCAAGACGTACGAGCAGCTCAAAAAGACTCTTGCCGACGGGAAGGGCGCTCCGATCGAGCTCGGCTATACGAAAGGCGCGGACGGCGAAGAGAAAACCATTCGAGCGACTCCTCAGAAGGATTCTTCCTCGGGCGAGTACCGCCTTGGTCTATATCTGAAGTCCGACTATGACTTTCCTTTCCATGTCGACTACGGGCTCGATTCCGTGGGCGGCCCGAGCGCCGGCATGATGTTCACGCTCGGCATCATCGATGAAATGACCGAAGGAAGCATGACGGGCGGAAAGCATTTCGCCGGTACAGGGACCATTGATGCGGACGGAAAAGTCGGGGCGATCGGCGGAATTCGTCAGAAAATGATCGGAGCCGAGAATTCAGGCGCGAGCACATTCCTGGCCCCGGCGGACAACTGCGATGAAGTCGTGGGTCACATTCCGGACGGACTTTCCGTGGTGAAGGTTTCGACGATCGACGACGCCGTCCATGCCGTCGAGAAGGTCGGCAAGGGGGAGGACCCTGTTTCGCTGCCGCAATGCACTGGCTAGGCCGCCGTGGTGTGAGCGAGGATTCCGGACTGTAGTTCAATTCTTCTAGTCACAAGTGGAGTTGCACACACAAAAAGGGCAAAATGGAAGTTCACGGTTTTCCGGTCGGTGAGATCGGGTCGACCGTGTTGTGAGAACGGCATTCGCCCTTTCGCTCATCCACCGCACCGCTAGTTGAGGATTCCCGTGACCACAGGACCATCGACTCCAAGTTCACCCCGCGACAAGTCCGGAGCCACCGGCAAGAAGAAGAAACGCCCTCTTCTGACGACGTTCATCATCGTCGTGGCCTTGGTCATTGCTTTCGTTTATATCTCCCAGGTCTATACCGAGGTTCTTTGGTACGACCAACTGGGGTACATCGGGGTCTTCATCCGCGAGAATCTGATCAAGATCGCAGTATTTGCCGTAGGCGCGCTGCTCATGGGAATCGCCATCTGGCTGAGCCTTCGCACCGCCTGGAACAAGCGGCCCGTTGAGCGCCCTCAAAGGGTCAGTACCGATGAAGAGAAGTCCGCCGACGGGGAGTCCGTGAGCGATCTGCAGTCCGTGTTCAACCAGAACATGGAGCGGTATCAGCAGGCGCTCGAGCCGATGCGCCGTGTCCTTATGATCGCTATCCCGGTCGTCTTGGGCTTATTCGGCGGGATGACCATGCTTGCTCAATGGGATACCGTGGCGTTGTTCTTTATGCAGGAGCCTTTCGGGGAGAAGGATCCTCAGTTCGGCTTCGACATGTCCTTCTTCATGTTCACGTTGCCTTTCCTCCGCTTGATCGCGGGATACCTCATCACCATTCTGGTTCTCTCAGGTGTCGGGGCTCTCGTGACTCACTACCTGTACGGTGGCATCGTCGTGCATGAGAAGGGCATTACGACCACCAAGGCGCTCAAGGTCCAGATGGGCGTCATCGCGGCAGCTTTGCTCCTGGTTCTCGCGGTGAATTTCTGGTTGGCTCGCTACTCGACGTTGCTGTCGAACAAGGGCTCCTGGACCGGAGCGCTCTTCACGGATATCAACGCCGTGATGCCGACCAATGCGATTCTCTCCGTGGCCGCGCTGATCGTTGCGTTGCTCTTCGCATACTCGGCATTCGCCGGACGGTGGCGTTTGCCCCTGATCGGAACCGCGATGTTGCTCGTCGTTTCGCTGGTCGCGGGGGGCCTTTACCCGTGGGTCGTGCAGCGTTTCCAGGTGACCCCGACCGAGCAGTCCATGGAGAACCAGTACATCCAGCGGAACATTGACATGACGAGGGACGCGTACGGCCTCAGTGGCATGCAGATGCAGGATTACGACGCTACGGTCGAAACGGGCAAGGGTGCACTGGACGGGGACACTCCGACCGTGTCGAATATTCGTCTTCTCGATCCCAACGTCGTTTCGAATTCGTTTGCACAGCTTCAGCAGTTCAGGCCGTACTACCAGTTCGGAAAGACCCTGGCCGTTGATCGGTACAAAGTTGATGGGCAGAACGAGGACACCGTCATTTCGGCCCGCGAGTTGAACCCGGACCAGAACCAGGGCTGGTACAACCAGCACGTCGTGTACACGCATGGCTACGGCGTGGTTGCCGCCTACGGCAATCAGGTTCAGGCGGATGGCAAACCCAAATTCATGCAGGAGGGAATCTCTGCGAAGGGTGTCATCTCCGATGACTACCAGCCACGTATCTACTTCGGGCAGTCTTCACCGAATTATTCGATCGTGGGCGGGTCCGAAGGCGACCCCAGCCTCGAGTTGGACCGTCCCCAGACCCCCGACGACGAAGGCTCTGGGGACGCCAAATACACGTACACGGGCAATGGCGGACCGAAGGTCGGAAGCTGGTTCAACCGGCTGGCCTACGCCATCAAGTACCAGTCTTCGGACCTCCTGCTCTCCGACGCCGTGCGCTCGGATTCACAGATCCTGTACGATCGCGACCCCGGTGACCGTGTCAAGAAGGTAGCGCCTTATCTCACGGTGGACGGCAATCCGTACCCGGCTATCGTCGACAACAAGGTCGTGTGGATGGTCGATGCTTATACGACGTCCAGCAACTATCCGTATTCGACACCGACGTCTCTCGGTGACGCGACACAGGATTCCCAGACGGAAGCCGGCGGAAGCAAGGCGTTGCCGAATGAGAAGGTCAACTACATTCGCAACTCGGTCAAGGCTACAGTCGACGCCTATGACGGTTCGGTCGACCTGTACGCGTGGGACGACCAAGATCCGGTGCTGAAAGCGTGGCAGAAAGTCTTCCCGACAACGGTCAAGTCCTACAAAGACATGAGCGCGGATTTGATGGATCACGTGCGTTACCCGGAGGACTTGTTCAAGGTTCAGCGAGAGCTGCTCAACAAGTACCACGTGACCGACGCGAACAGTTTCTACGCGAGCGACGACGTCTGGCAGACGCCCAAGGATCCCACACAGGAGCAATCGCAGGATCTTCCTCCGTATTACATGTCCTTGCAGATGCCCGGTGACCAGCGCACCAGGTTCTCCCTGACGAGTTCGTTCATTCCGCAACAATCTGACTCGAACACTCGAAATGTCATGTACGGTTTCGTCTCGGCCAATGGCGACGCCGGTACCGGCAAGGATGGTGTCAAGGACCCCGACTACGGCAAGCTGAATCTGCTGGAGCTTCCGCGTCAATCGGTGGTTCCGGGCCCGGGGCAGGCGCAGAACCTGTTCGACTCGGACACGAATGTTTCGACGGAACTCAACTTGCTCCGCCAGGGCGCTTCGCGTGTGGTCAACGGTAACTTGCTCACCCTGCCAGTAGGCGGCGGCATCCTGTATGTCCAACCGGTTTACGTTCAGTCCAGTGGAGATGCGTCGTATCCGACGTTGCGCCGCGTGCTGGTCGGATTCGGTGAGAAGGTCGGTTTCGCGCCGACCCTCGACGAAGCCCTCAACAAGTTGTTCGATGGTGATTCGGGAGCGCAGACAGCGAAGGATGCGGGGGTCGACACGTCCGCGGCCGATCCTGAATCGGGCGGGGACTCCGGGGACGGCAGCTCGAGCGGCGGAGAATCGCCGGACTTGAAGAAGTCCCTCGACGCTGCGAATAAGGCCATGAAGGACTCGTCGGAGGCGATGAAGAACGGTGACTGGGCGGCTTACGGTCAGGCTCAGGATCGTTTGAACAAGGCCCTTGACGATGCCCTCAAGGCTGATGGCGCGGACGCCTCGAAAGAGAAGTAGGTCGGTTCCGTGTAATCGTCGAGCACCCGGATCGCCGGTCCGCGAGAGTGATTTCTCGCGGGCCGGTTTTTGCCGCCATCGGGAGCAGACAGGGCCCCTCATGAGGAGCAGACACGGGCTTGCACCTCGTTTTAGGTGACCTCACCCACAAATAGCCCTTTTCGTTTGCGGGGCCGGGTGAGCGTGCGTATAGTAGAACAAGTCGCCGCGGGGTGGAGCAGTTCGGTAGCTCGCCGGGCTCATAACCCGGAGGTCGCAAGTTCAAATCTTGCCCCCGCAACGAATAAAGACCACGTCAGCCTTTTGGTTGACGTGGTCTTTTGCTTTAACGCGGTCGGTTCAGGATTCGACGTGTCGGCTGTGGTTGAGGGCGTCGAGAAATACGTGAGCGACGTGCTCGTCGGCCAGGCTGTAGTAGATCGAGCGACCGGAACGCCGGCCGGTAACGAGGTGGGCTTCGCGGAGGCTGCGCAGATGCTGAGACATCAGCGGTTGCGAGATGTCGAGAAGATCGACGAGCTCGCCCACCGTTTTTTCTCCCTCGCTGAGAAGATGGATGGTCGCCGCCCGAGCGGGCGACGAGAGAGCTGAAAACAATCCGCAAACAGGCTGGTATGAATCCAGTTCAACCGGGTCGTCGGCGTTCATATGCGTCCTCCTGCATGGCCTCGCGGCCCAATGGTCGCGGCGCCAGGCCCGCGATGGGTCCTGACGCCGCCGGTGATTGTACTGGGTGTTGGTCTAGCTGTTCTGCTTCTTGAGGGCCGCCAGCCGCGCCTCAACTTCCGACTGTTCCGAGAGGTCCTCCAACGATTCGAACTGTGCATCAAGTGAAGACGAGGCGAGTTCTTCCTGTCCCCTTACTCGTGCTTCTTCGCGTCGAACCTTGTCCTCGAAGCGGCTGACCTCACTCGTGGAGTCCATGAGGTCGAAAGCACGCAGTGAATCGTTGACCTGGCTCTGGGCCTGGACGGTTTTCTGCCGCGCATTGAGCTCATCGCGTTTTCGTGACAACTCGTCCAGTTTGGAGCGCATCTTGTTGAGACCGTCCTTGAGCTTTTCCACGGTCTCGGTTTGCGAAGCGATCTGCGGTTCAGCGTCCTTGGCTTCTTTTTCCGCGCTCATTTGACGCTGGAGGGCTACTTTCGCCAGGTTATCGAATTTGTCGGCATTGGCCGTATCACCGTTGGAGCGATGCTGATCCGCCGTTCTGGATGCGGCGAGGGCCTTTCGGCCCCATTCGTCTGCTTCCTTGACGTCCTCGGCGTGGTCCTCTTCGAGCATGCGCAGGTTGCCGATGGTCTGAGCCACGGCCTGTTCAGCTTCGACGATGTTGTTTTTGTAATCCCGCACCATTTGATCGAGCATCTTTTGCGGATCCTCCGCGGAGTCGATCAAGGAGTTAATGTTGGCCTTGGCGAGTTGAGCAATGCGTCCGAAAATTGACTGCTTGACCATAGGAGTCCTCTTTCCTTGGGTGAAGACGGGGTGTCCGTCTTGCGATCGATGGGATGTGGCTGGCTGGGAGCATTTGGTGTGGTGCAAGCGCGGGGCGGGCCGGTCACAGGCCCTGGCCCGTGAAGCCACCGCCGAGACCAGGGCCTCCCATACCCGGCCCTCCGAATCCGCCGGGTGGTCCGCTGCGGCCGTAACCGGTTCCGAAGAGAATTCCGCCCAATGCGGCAGAGCCGTTGTTTCCGGGGCCGTATCCGCGACGACTGAAATCGTCGACATCACCTACGGCAATCCGCTGGGCGTCTTCGGCCAGGCGAATTGCTTGGTTGGCATGATTCAAAGCGCCGCTCGGATCCGACAGACGCAGATTCTCAGCTTCTTCGAGATTCCTCTCCGCCTCACCCAGGCGGGTTCTTGCTTGGGCTTGTACCCCGCCTCGCCGCGCGCGTACGTAGTCCGATGCCGAGGTGAGCCGGGCTTGGGCGGAGAGCATCGTATGGGCAAGCGTTTCTCGGGCCGCTCGATCCCGTTCGTTCTGGTTGCGTACGCTCTCGAGCCCTCGATCCAATTCTTGTCTGGACTCGGATAGACGACGGGACAGCGTCAGTGGATCTATGGGTCCTCGAGCGCGTTCCGTCTCGATTTCCGCGACGACTGTTTCGACGCTGGCGGTGCTGCCCGCCAAGTCGGCAAATGTGCCCCGTTCCATGAGCGACCGAGCTTCTGCGAGATCCGTTTTGGCCTGAGCCGTAGCTTCAGCCAGCGCTCCATCGGCGCGACGCAGCTCGTCACGCGAGTGCCCGATGGCTTCCAGGAGGGCCCGGGCTTGGCTCATGGCTTCTTCTCCTGCACGCAACCGGACGACGGCTTCGGAGGAATTGCTGTCATTCAGACTGGACTGCGCTCCGGAGACCGCGTGGTCGGCGAAATCCAACCGATCCGTTGCTTGACGGAGGTTGTCTGCGACCGAATCGGTTGCGTCGGGAGAGTAAGCGGCCAGTAACAAACGATGTTCCTTTTCCCAGGTGGGCACATCATCGCGCACGGCCGAGATACTTCGCGTGAGCGAGTCGATAGCATCAGGCGCGTTGCGTTCGAGCTGTCTCAGTTCGGTGAAATTCTTTTCCTGCTTCTTCAAGGATTCTTGGGCCGAGCGGCAGCCTTGAATAATCTCCATGAGCCAGCTGCGCTGGTCTTCTTCTGAGTCCGGGATCTCGTCATCGAGTTGCTTCTGCAATTGGAAGCTCCGACGCATGTGGACTTTGGCCTGATCTATGGCCGTCTGAAAGGGTCGTATCTGCTCATCGCCGAACTGCGCTTGAGCGAAGGCCAATTCCTGCTCGCTTTGCGCGATGACATCGTCGGTACTGACGAGGAGACTGCCGGCTTCAGCGCGCAGATCTGCGATGGCGGCAGGCGGGGGAGGCCCGTCATCGGCGTACCTGGCCTGAGCATCGGCATATCGCGATCTCTGATTGCGGGAATTCTTCTTCGAGGTGATGTACCACCAGGTGAAGACAACAACGACGAGGACAAGGCCGAAGCCGGCACCGGCGCTAAATGCGCTACCAACCCCCGCGGCGAGCGGAGCACCTGCACGACCCAGCGGGGCTGCAGCCGATGCTGCGACGGGAAACACCACAAATCCTTGTGCCACTGCCGAGGCACCCAGTGCGACACCGAGTGCGCGACGTACTGACGAATTCATGGGTAACCTCGCAGGCGTGGTCGGAGCGGAACTCTTGCGCACCAGTCTAAGTGGTTTTTCTGCTGGCTCCTCGGGAAATCCACAGGATCTTCGCGCAGAGCATGTTTGGACACGTCAGCCCCGGGACCTCCTAGGAAATGTCCAGACTTCCCACAAGCCGCCCACAGTCGAGTACGTCATAGTCGACTCAAATCCTTCTGGTCCGACCCGGTCAACACCAGCGTAAACTGACCTCGGCCTCGATCTGTGAGATGAAAGGCAAAACATGTCCAAAAACCCCGATGAGTATGATCAAAATCCCAACAACGGGTCCGAAGGCTCCGGCCGTGAGCCCCGGGACCCGGGAGTAGGACACGGAGAGTCCGGGGACGCTGACGGGGTCGACCACAGCGTTCCCACGCAGCCATTCCCTCAGTACGGGCAATCGGGTTCCGGAGCCTATGGTCAACAGGACGAGTCCGCACCAGACTCACATCAGAGCTCTGACGGCACGGGGGAAGCCCCCCAAGGGTTCTCTCCCCAGGATTCCTACGGATATCAGTACGGCGCCGCCCCCAACGGTCAGTACTACAACGAGAACCCCTACACGCAGCAGGGTTATTACGGGGAAAGTGCTCGCGGCGTTCACCAAAACCATCGATTCGGCACGGGGACACTCGTCGGTGGAATGCTTCTGGCAGCCCTGCTCGGCGGGGGAGTCGCAGCGGGAGCCGGGGCGCTCATCGACAATCATTCGACGTCAGCCACGGGGTCCACGACGCCCAAAACGACGATCGTCAATAACCAGGATTCCGTCAACGCCGTGTCCGCGGCCGCCCAGAAGGCTTCCCCATCGGTCGCGACCATCTCGGTATCGGGCAGTTCACAGAGCGGATCGGGTTCCGGCGTCGTTCTGGACGACGAGGGGCACATCCTGACGAATACGCACGTCGTCACGCTGGATGGTACGACGAGTAACGCCTCGATCCAGGTCAAGCTCTCGGACGGAACCGTCAAGCAAGCGAACGTCGTCGGTACCGATCCCACCTCGGATTTGGCCGTCATCAAGGTCGACCCCCAGGGTCTCAACCTCACCCCGGCCTCTACTGCGGATTCGAGCAAACTCAATGTCGGTGACATCGCGGTGGCTATTGGCGCACCGCTCGGCCTGGACGGGACAGTCACGGACGGCATCGTGTCGAATCTGTCGCGAACTATCTCGGTAGCTTCCTCGGCGGCGCCCGATGAGAGCGACTCCGGTCAGGATGACTCCCAACAGGGGTCCTCGCCTTTCCAGTTCCAATTCCCGGACAAGGACGGCGGAACCAAGAACAGCACGTCCAACAAGACGATCGCACTGAACGTCATGCAAACCGATGCCGCGATCAATCCCGGCAATTCCGGGGGTGCACTGGTCAATTCCAAGGGAGAAGTGATCGGCGTCAACGTGGCCATTGCGTCCGCGGGGCAGTCGAGCGGCGGCTCCGGCTCGGATTCCTCCGGAAACATTGGTGTCGGCTTCTCCATACCGATCAACTACGCCAAGCGTGTCGGTCAAGAGATCATCGACAACGGCAAGGCTTCACACGGCTACCTCGGGGCCAGCGTTTCCTCGAATCCCGCGTCGGGTGGGACAAGCTCGGATAGCTCGTTCACCAACGGTGCTGTGGTCAAGAACGTCGTCCCAGGCTCGCCCGCCGACAAGGCCGGGCTGAAGAAGGGCGACGTGGTGACCAAACTCAACGACCACGCGATCTCGGATGCGGAGTCCCTGACGGCAGCAGTTCGGGAAGCCCGAGCCAACGAGAAGGTCGGCATTAGCTACACGCGGGGTGGCAACACCCAGGACGGTGAGGTCACCTTGGGAGACGCCGACGATTCAGGGCAGTAGACCCAATGTCCCGGCTTCCCGAAGTGAGGAGCGCGTTTCGGGAAGCCGGCTACAGAACTCCGCCGAAATCGTGTTGGCGCCACGCCTCGTAGACCGCGATCGACGCGGAATTCGCGAGATTGAGGGAACGCCGCCCCGGGATCATTGGGATACGAACCAATTCGTCGATTCGAGGATTGTCTTGCACCTCGTCCGGCAGCCCCACGGACTCCGGGCCGAACATCAACGTGTCGCCTTCCCGGTACTGCACGTCGGCGAAATTCTTGGTGCCTCGAGTACTGAACGCGATCATTCGTGACCCTTCCAGCGCCGACCATGCCGCCTCAAGGTTCGGATGAATCGTCATGACGGCCAAGTCGTGGTAATCGAGTCCTGCCCGCCGCAGATGCGCGTCCGCAAAATTGAATCCAAGTGGCTCGACGAGGTGAAGATGCGCGCCGGTTACTGCGGCCAGTCGGATGGCGTTACCGGTATTGCCGGGAATTTCGGGGGTATAGAACAAGATGTTGAACACGTCGAGCAAGTCTAGCCGCGGCGTCGTCCTCCGTCTCATCGGGCAGCATCGACACGAGCACTAGAATGGGTGCGTCGGTCGGGGTCGACCCCGTTCCAACAATCGAATCCGTGACTGAAGGAGCATCCGCAGTGCAGGGCGTTTATCTCGACAACGCGGCTACCGCGCCCGTCAATGAAGCGGCATTGCAAGGCATGATCGACCAGATGCGTACCGGAGGGAACGCTTCCTCGCTGCACGCGGCCGGACGCCGGGCTCGCATGGCCGTGGAGTCCGGACGCGAACAGATCGCCCGTGCCGTCGGCGCGGACCCGGCAGAGGTCATCTTCACCTCCGGCGGTACGGAAGCCGACAACCTCGCTGTCAAAGGCATGTTCTGGAGGAGGCAGGAAAATCACCCTGCGCGGGACCGCATCATCCTCAGCCCCGTCGAGCATCACGCGGTCAAGGATGCCGCGCTTTGGCTCGAGAAACATCAGGGCGCTCGCCTGGAGTGGCTCAGCGTCGACGTCGAAGGACGCGTGGACCCCCACGAATTGAAGGACCTCTTGGCGGGTAGATCCGACGACGTCGCCCTCGTGACCGTCATGATGGCCAATAACGAAGTCGGTACAGTGCAACCCGTATCCGCTCTGGCTGCCGTCTGCGCGGAAGCCGATGTACCTTTTCACACGGATGCAGTTCAGGCCTTCGGCGCGATCCCCCTGAATTTTCACGGCACGGGATGCACGACGATGGCGATTTCGGGCCATAAAATCGGGGCTCCGATGGGAATCGGCGCCCTGGTCGCCAAACGTCAGGCGCCCTTGACCGCGCTGATCCACGGAGGAGGCCAAGAACGCGACGTCCGTTCGGGGACGATCGACTCACCCGCCATTGTGGGCTTCGGCATCGCAGCGGAGCAGGCATGTGCCCGCATGGGCGAAGAATCTGAACGAATCAAAAGCCTGCGCGATCGTTTGATCGCAGGCATCCAGGACAGGGTTCCGGAGGCCGTGCTGCGCGGACCCCGTGATCTGTCCGTTGAGAGTCGTCTCCCCGGCAACGCACACTTCACCTTCCCTGGTTGCGAGGGGGATTCGCTCCTTTTTCTTCTCGACATGTCCGGTGTTCTGTCCTCGACGGGTTCCGCCTGCAATGCGGGGGTTCCCCGGCCTTCTGAAGTGCTTCTGGCCATGGGAGTCGAAGAATCCGATGCCCGAGGCGCCCAACGATTCACCTTGGGAGTCTCGACGACGGAAGCCGACGTCGACGCCCTCTTGGAGGCCTTGCCGGCCGCCTACGCTCAGGCGGTCAAGGCGGGAATGGCCGACCATGCTCCCAGCGGCCCCTGGGGCTGACCCCATATCCTCAGCCCTCCGGATGCGGGCACGGTGACGAGGGGAATAGCGCCGCGCCCGCGGACGTTGTACCGTGGCGAGGCCGACCAAAGAACCGTTGAGGAAGAGGGCACATGAGGGTATTGGCAGCGATGAGCGGGGGTGTCGACTCCGCGGTTGCGGCGGCACGAGCAGTGGACGCGGGACATGACGTCGTCGGCGTGCATCTTGCCCTCTCCCGTATGCCCGGGACCCTTCGCACAGGTTCACGGGGCTGTTGCACGATTGAGGACTCGATGGACGCCCGTCGTGTGTGCGACAAATTGGGGATCCCGTTCTACGTATGGGATTTCTCGGACCGTTTCAAGGAAGACGTCGTCGACAATTTCATCGATGAGTACGCCCAGGGTCGGACCCCGAATCCCTGCATGAGGTGCAACGAGAAAATCAAGTTTTCGGCCCTTCTGGAAAAGGCCGTGGCCCTCGGCTTCGATGCGGTGTGCACGGGCCACTACGCGAAAGTAGTCCAGGACGAGGATGGCAACGTTGAGCTGCACCGCGCAGCCGATTGGGCCAAGGACCAGTCCTACGTCTTGGGTGTATTGACCCATGAGCAGCTGAAGCATTCGATGTTCCCGCTCGCGGAGACGCCCACTAAGGCTGAGGTGCGAGCCGAAGCCGAGGAACGCGGTTTTTCCATTGCCAAGAAGCCCGATTCTCATGACATCTGCTTCATCCCGGACGGTGATACCCGAGGATGGCTCGAAGAACGCATTGACCTTGAAGAGGGGGAGATCAAGGACACCTCCGGCGAGGTCCTGGGAACTCACAAAGGCGCGCACGCGTTCACCGTCGGTCAGCGCAAGGGATTGTCGATCGGTCGCCCGGCGTCGGACGGCAAGCCGCGCTTTGTCCTCGAGATCCGGCCTAAGACCAACGAGGTCGTCGTGGGCTCCAAAGAGATGCTCGCGGTCGACGAGATTCGCGGAATTCGAGAGACGTGGGCGGGCCTTCCGGTTCCCGAAGCGCAGGCGTTCGGTACCGCCCTGGACCGGCCCGGTGCCGTCTCGGAATCTTTTCAGATCAAGGCGCAGGTGCGTGCGCACGCTGATCCGGTTCCTGCGGTGGCCCATCTGGAGATCGGTGAGGTCGACGGCGAAGCCGCGCGCGAACTGGTCGTACGTCTCGATGAACCCCTGCGTGGTGTAGCACCTGGTCAGACCCTCGTCATTTATCAAGGAACCCGCGTGCTGGGGCAGGCGACCATCAACCGCGCGTATTCGCTCTCGCGGCCCGACATCGTCGGCTGAATGCCGGGTGTGACAGCGCGGCGGTCAGAAGTTGCTCCCGGTATGCGGAGACGGTCGAGGGAACCGTAGACTGTTTCACTATGACGCAGACTCCAGAGCCCCGCGAAACATTTGATGCGCGCGCCAGTTCCTTGAACGACGTCGACCCTGCCGTTTTCGAGGAGCTTCTCCAGATGCGGAGCACGATCGACAATATTGACGCGGCACTCGTCCACATGCTTGCCGAGCGGTTCAAGGCGACGCAACGGGTCGGATACCTGAAAGCGCAATATCAATTGCCTCCAGGGGATCCCGGCCGCGAAGCAGCTCAGATCCAACGTCTCAGGAACCTCGCCAGGAACGCCCACCTCGATCCCGAATTCGCCGAGAAAATTCTCAACTTCATCATCAGCGAGGTCATTCGACACCACGAACGCATCGCGGAGGATCACAATGGTCGGGACAGCGAGGCCGCGGAGGGCGAGGAATGACGCCCGACTCGCCGGCCGGAGGCTACGGCCCTAGCGGGGGCAGGATTGTGGCCTCGTCTAGAGGGAGAGTCTCAGGGACCGAGTTCTACGAGTCTCTCGTTGGCGTCCGTGGCGAATTGGGCGCTCCTCACCTTTCTCCTTTGCCCGAACTGCCCGAACGTGGGTTCGCGGCAACGCGTACGGCCCGAACCATCGCATCTCTCGAAGAGCTCTACGCGGACGGTCAACCCTTCGGCTGGCGACTTGGGGCGCGCCCCAGCAAGGAATCCCGCGCGGCGGCGTCGCGGTTGCACAGTGATATCAACATACTGGCGGATGTCGTCGGTTCTGCGGGCCGAGGGCATAGGGGACACACCGTCGTGACGCTGACCGGACCCGTGAGCCTGGCCGCCGAGCTCAAATTATGGAATGGGGAAGCCGTGCTGAGTGACCACGGCGCCCGTCGGGAGCTCGCGGACTCGCTGTGCGAAGGGCTGGGTTCTTTGACGCAGGCCCTCAGAACAGCGGTCGACGGAGAGGAAGTGACCATCAGATGGTGCGAGCCCGACCTCGGGCGAGCTCTCGCGGGTCGGATCCCTACCTCAAGTGGCTACCGAACCTTGAGATCGATTCCTCGTGCAGAGGCCCGAAATGCACTGGCCGAACTCGCCGAAGCCGCCCATCGTCACGGAGTCGGGTCGGTCATCGACGTCGGTGGCCCGGTTCCCGACATGGAATTCGGACAGTTCTTCGATGCCGTTGCGGCCCGTCCGCACGGGCGGGGAGCTGAGGAATGGGAACGCATCGCCGGTGCCGTCGACCGAGGGCAATCGGTGTGGTTGGGCGTCACTGGCAGCGAAGCCCGGGACCAGACTGTGGAGACCATTCGATCTTTCTGGAGAACATGGCGGGACCTCGGTCTTGGGGCACAAGAACTCGCCAAGGTGACGGTCGAGGAAGAAGACGACCTCTCGACCGTCTCACCTGAACGAGGTTTGACTGTTCAGGCCCGGAGCGCGGCGATTGCGGAGGGTCTGCTCGAGCTGTCACGCGAGTAGTCAGCCCGGCGCTGACATGACATGCATTGCTTCACTGTCGGCCCCGAGACGATATTGCGTCCTGATGTCGCGTAATGTTGCATGGAACAGTATGCCGACTTCAACCTGGTTTTGTTGTGCCCGTCGTGGGTAACCTCAGGGGAACTGGAAAGGAGCGCGAGTGAAGGCGCGAATTTTGGTAGTGGACGATGACGAGGCCCTCTCGGAGATGGTTGGCATCGTTCTGACCAACGAGGGCTATGAGCCCACATTCTGCGACGCGGGAGACCGTGCCGTGAGCGCCTTCGAAAGCTACGATCCGGATCTCATTCTTCTGGACCTCATGCTGCCAGGAATGAGCGGTATCCAGGTGTGCGAGCGTATCCGAGAGACCTCGGACGTCCCCGTTATCATGCTGACCGCCAAGTCGGATACGGAAGACGTGGTTCGTGGTCTCGAGGCAGGCGCCGACGATTACATCGCCAAGCCCTTCAAGCCTGCCGAACTCCTGGCCCGCATCCGGACTCGGTTGCGGACCGGTGATGCCCGCTCAGCCGAACGCATTGAGATCGGCGATCTGAGTATTGATTTGGCGGGTCGGGCAGTGACCCGCGGTGAAGCCACGGTGCGCCTGACGCCGCTCGAGTACGATCTGCTCGTCAATCTTGCACAGGAACCGGGCCAAGTGCTTTCCAGAGACCTTCTCCTCGATCGAATCTGGGGTTACGACTCCGATGCGGACCGGAGACTTGTCAACGTCCACGTTCAGAGGCTCCGAGCGAAGATCGAAAAGGACCCGGAAAAACCTGACTTGATTCAGACCGTGCGAGGGGTCGGATACAAGGCCAACGCGAGCCAGGTGCGACGCTAAGAGGACATGGCAAAGCACACACCACATAGCAGAGCGAGGCGCTTCTTCGGCGCAGTTCCCGCTTTCATCAGGGGCATCCGCAAACAATGGCGGGAATCTCTCCAGTTCTCCGCGGTGATCGTGGCGACCTCGCTTGCTCTGGTGGCTTTCATTTTTGCCGGCAACTTCCTCTCGACTCAGATCGCGAACAGTCTGTTCAAAGAGCGTCAGGAGCAGGCCCTCGAAGAATCCTCGAGTGGGTTCTCCGACGTCCAAAAGATATTCGACAATGCGGTGGCCTCGGACCAGAACGAGGTTCAGTCGCTCATGCGCGAAACACTCACGATTCTGGAGAATCACGGGGCCGACGCAAAGCGCCAGTGGATTCTCATCCCTGTGGAATACCATCAGGGGCAGGGCTACGTGGGTCCCCTCAGCCAGAATGACTGGATGACGTCGTCGTCCGTGCCGCAGGATTTGCAGAAGCAGGTCGCTGCCCAGAACGGTGTGTTCTGGCAGTCCTCGAAGGTCCAAGCCAACGGGAACGGGCCCGAGCTGCCCGTGATTTTCGTGGGCACCAAAGTCCATTTGAACCAGGGCAACGATTATGCCCTTTACCTTGTTTATGATCTCTCCTCATCGCAAGGGACTCTGGATTACATCCAGCTGGTCATCGTGGCGGGCTTCGCGATTCTTCTGGTCTTCGTCGCGACCATCGTCTGGTGGGTCACGCGCTCCGTGATTCGCCCTATTTCGCAGACGGCGCGCTCGGCCGAACGATTGTCGCGCGGTGACCTGGGTGAGCGAGTCGTTGTCCGGGGCGAGAACGAGGCGGCGGTACTCGGCACGTCCTTCAACCACATGGCCGACAGCATTCAGGAACAAATTGTTCAGCTCGAGACGCTGTCGAAGATGCAACAAAGATTCGTTTCGGACGTATCCCATGAGCTGCGCACCCCGTTGACCACCGTCAAGATGGCGGCGGAGCTGTTGTACGGCGGTCGGGACAACATGGACCCGTCCTTCCAACGATCCACGGAACTTCTCTACCACCAAGTCGATCGGTTCGAGTCGTTGTTGTCCGACCTGCTTGAGATCTCCCGCTTCGACGCCGGCTCGGCGACCCTGGACTCCAGCACGGTTGACCTGGGCGACCTCGTCGAGGACACCGTGGAATCCGTGCGCCCGCACCTGGACAAGCAAGGACTCGAAGTCCGAGTGCATGGGACGGAGCAGCGTTGCTCGGTGGAAATGGACCCCCGACGCATTGAAAGAGTGCTCAGGAACCTGCTCGTCAACGCGATCGAGCATTCCGAAGGAAAACCGATCGACGTCCACATTGCCGCCAATGATCTCGACGCCGCCGTTGCCGTTCGAGACCACGGCATGGGGATGACCCCCGAACAGACGCGTGAGGTTTTCAATCGTTTCTGGCGTGCCGATCCTTCGCGCAAGCGAACCTTGGGTGGCACCGGTCTCGGTCTGTCGATCGCGGCGGAAGACACTCGACTTCATCAAGGCAGATTAGAGGCATGGGGCGAGCTCGATCATGGTGCTTGTTTCCGCTTGACGCTTCCCAAACAAGGGGGACGACCCGCGGGGGATTCGCCTCTCGGCCTGCCGCCGGAGGGTGTCCCTGACACACCCGCTTCGATCCCTGAGATCGAGGACAGTCACGGCGAAGACGAAGACGGATCGCAGGAGGGCACTGAAGCATGAGTGGACACCAACGGAGGAGTTGGTCCGGCCGACGGACGTCGATCGTGCGCGCGGTGGCCTGGGCCGGCGTGGTCGGACTCCTCGTCGCCGGGTGCGGGAGGATTCCGACCAGCGGCCCTGTGTACCACTACAACGAACCCGATGCCAGTGCCTCGTCGGCGTCTCCAGCTTTCAGTCCGTCAGGACCGCAGAAAGGCGCCTCCCCCTCGGAGATCCTGAACGGTTTCATCAAGGCGGGTACCGGAGTCGAGAACGATTATTCTGTGGCCCGTGAATACCTCACGACCGAATTGTCCGGCAGCTGGAAGCCCGAGGACCGGACTCTGGTTTACTCCGACGACGTCAAGATCGATTCGGGGCAGAGCGACCAGCAAGCCACGGCCGAGGTCAACGTGTCGACATCTATCGACGGTCGAGGGATTGCGACCTCGTTCAGGAACCCGGACAAGCAGCAGATTGCCGCGAAGTTCACACAGGTCAACGGGCAATGGCGGATCGCATCGATTCCCAACGGCACGATGTTGTCCCGTTCGGAGTTCGAACAGCTGTTCCGTTCATTCACGCTTTACTTCTACGACCCGACTTTCAGCTACGCCGTGCCCGATATTCGTTGGTTCGCCAACAGATCGACCGTGGCGACGTCGGTCGTGAGAGTCCTGCTGCAAGGCCCTGCCCCTTACCTGGAAGGGGCGGTGGCCACCGCCGTGCCGAATGGAACGAGCCTGATGCGCCAATCTGTTCCGATCAGCAATTCCTCCGCAGAAGTGGGGCTCGCGGGAGCTGGCGTGTCTGATGCGAACCAGCTCACGCTCGAACGATTGAATACTCAACTCGAGCAGACGTTGAAGAGCACCAACTCCGTCGAGAGTGTGAGACTCTCGGTCGATGACAAAGCCGTCGAGACAGGAAAACTCGGGGATTACCAGGCCGCCACGATCAATCCGCAGGTTCCCAGCCCGCAAGTGGGCGTGTTGGAAGGCGACCTCGTGACCTACGCGGACGGCCAGTCCCGAAAAGTCTCAGGCTTGGCCCCGAGCCAAGTTCAGCCGTCGATGCCGACCATGGACTCACAGCGACGTGTCTATGCATACACCGATGAGGACCGAGAGCACCTTGCCGTGAGGACGACCTCGGGCAAGGCGCTGGACACCGACATGGACGAGTCCATTACCGCGCCGAGCGTCGACACCAACAAATGGGTGTGGGCCGGCGGCTCGGAAGGGTCCGTATACGCCCTCGACTCCGGCGGCGACAGTGACGAGCCTCAGAAGGTCGAGGCGGACTGGCTTCGCAACCAGCACATCCAGTCCCTGAGGATTTCTCGTGATGGTTCGCGGGCTCTGGTCGTCACCGGCGAAGGCGACAACGCCCGGGTATGGGTCAGTGGCATCAAACACAACCCCCAGGGCGCTCCGGAGAGTTTGGGCGAGCCCTTGAGGGTCGGTACAACTCGCAACGCAACGCAGGCTTCCTGGATATCGGATACTGACGTGGTCGTCGCGAATACGCAGGACGGAAGCGTGCAGACGGTTTCGCTCGCGGGTGAGACCAACGACGTCAATGGGCTTTCCGATATCGAACACATCTCGGGCGGCAACGGCAAGGACTCCATTTACGCCCAAACCAGCACGGACACCTACGCGCTGACGGGCACATCCTGGACCAGAGTCGACACGAAGGTCAGAGACCTGGCCTATTCGGGATAAATTTTCCATCCACAGATTCCTGAGTTCCGGCGGATTCCATCACAGCGTCCGTCATCATTATGGTGACGAGGCCGAATAGGAAGGATCCGCATGGAAACAAGCGATGCGCTGCAGACCTGCGACCGGATGGCCTTGCGCCTGACGGACGCGGTGGCCGACGCCGTGGAGCTGATTTTTCCTCAACCGTGCGCCGGGTGTTCTGAAGGGCGAGGCCCCGTATGCCGGATTTGCCGAGCTCTCGTGCACAGGCTTGTCTCCTGTCCGCGGGATGTTGCCGATGCGTTGCCGCAATGGCCCTCGCAGGTTCCTTGCTTTGCGGCCGGGTCCTACCGTCACGAATTGGCGAGGCTTCTCCTCGCGTTCAAGAACGCCCAACGGGTCGACCTCGCACCCTTTCTCGGTCGAGCGTTGGCGCGGTCCGTCGCTGAGGGGTTGAAAGGTCGCCGGCCAGCCCAATACTGCACGCAGGGCTCGTCTCGGGGAGCGGACACCGTCTTGCTGATCCCCGTGCCCTCTTCGGCCGCGGCGTTCAGGAGGCGTGGGTTCGTACCCAGCGAGCTGCTCATTCGCAAGGCCGTCGGATGGAATAGCAGACTCCACGAGGCCAAAAGACGCGGTGGCTTGCGGGTCGCTCCGCTGCTTGTCAGGAGGGAGCCTCACTTTCGTGGACTCGTCTCCAGCATGACGGGCAGTGTGAACGGACAAAAGGGCCTGAGCGCTCGCCAGCGTTCGCAGCGCGTGGACGGGTCCATGCATGTCTGTATGTCTGCACCCGCTCGGTTGATGGGACTCCGACCCAACCTCCGGGGGCGCACATGCATCCTCGTCGACGATGTGGCGACCACGGGATCGACCCTCCGGGAGTCCAAGCGCGCCATTGAGAAAGCCGGCGCCAGGGTGGTGGGAGCGGCCGTCATTGCGAGTGTTCGTGCGCCCTGAGTGAAACTCCGAATGTTTAGCGCGTCACATTGATCGGGTGGGTGACGAAAGGTTCTTCGTCAATTAATGTTGAGTCAAGGAGACGGGCAGATCCGCTCCCCGTGAGGCTCGAGGGCCCGAGCGCGACTCGCTAGCCAGCGAGACCTCACCTCGCCCCAACCGCGGGAGGCCATCGTGGAACTCAATGTATACGGACGCAACGTCAAGGTCCCGGATCGCTTTCGGGAGTATGCAGAGGAGAAGGTCGAGAAGTTCGAGAAGCTCAACGACCATATGGACGTCGTTGATGTGAAGGTCAGCAAGGTCGGAAACGGACCTCAAGCCATCACCGTTGAGATCACCGTTAACGGTAAAGGCCCTGTTCTTCGTGCCGAAGCTCAAGGATCGGACAAATTCGCCGTATTCGAGGACGCCTACGCGAAGTTGCTCGAGAGGCTCCGCAGGGCAAGGGATCGCCGGAAGATCCACCGCGGCAACCACCGGCCACAATCGGTCTCGGAGGCAACAGGATCAATCCCTGTGATCGACGGTTCGTCCGGAGGCCAGGTTCCCATTGAAGATATCGTCTTGGAAAAGCAGCCCGGAGACGACCAACAGGCCTCTTTCGGCGACGGTTACTCGCTGTCCGACGATGTCTCCCCAGTCGAGATCCGCAGGAAGACGTTTCCCACTGAAAAAATCACGGTGGATCAGGCGGTGGATCGCATGGAGCTCGTGGGACACGATTTCTACCTCTTCGTGGATTCGGAATTGGACAGGCCGGCGGCCGTCTATCGCCGCAAAGGATGGACGTACGGGGTGATCGTTCTCGGCGACGACGCTCCGCCCGAAGGACTCAACGAAACCAGGATGTACAAGCCCGTTACTGAAGGTTGACGCGTCGCGTTGAACACGAATGTCTCGCCCGGGCCAATATGGCCCGGGCGAGACGCGCTCAACCCAGAATTTTTGTCGCTACTAAGGCAAAACCCAGGCGCCTTGTTTAGACTTACGTAGACTGGGCTGTTGGGGTAGCACCTATGGCGGCCCCGCATGGCCTTAAACCGTGGTCACTGCACTTGGAATCTCGTCAGCTACTAGGAGTAAGTACTCGTGGCATCCTTCTTGGAAAAGGTTCTCCGCACCGGAGACAAAAGACTGCTCAAGAAATTGAGGGTCTATGCCGATGCCATCAACTCGTTGGAAGATGATTTCAAGGAGTACACGGACGCTGAATTGCGTGCCGAGACTGACTCCTTCAAGAAACGCATCGAGGACGGCGAATCGCTCGACGTCCTCCTGCCCGAGGCATTTGCTGTCGTTCGCGAAGCTGCGGGACGGACCTTGGGACAAAGGCATTACGACGTTCAGCTGATGGGCGGCGCCGCCCTTCACCTGGGAAACATTGCAGAGATGAAGACCGGTGAGGGCAAGACTCTGGTCGCAACGGCCCCCGCATATCTCAATGCGCTGACGGGCAAGGGCGTCCACGTCGTCACGGTCAATGACTATCTGGCCGAGTACCAGGCCAATCTGATGGGGCGTGTCTACCGGTTCCTCGGCCTTGAGACCGGCGTGATCGTGTCCCAGCAGACACCTGAGGTGCGCCGGAAACAGTACGAAGCCGACATCACCTACGGTACGAACAACGAGTTCGGTTTCGACTATCTTCGGGACAATATGGCTTGGACCGTGGACGACCGGGTGCAGCGTGGACACAACTTCGCCATCGTGGACGAGGTCGACTCGATTCTCATCGATGAGGCTCGGACGCCGCTTATCATTTCCGGCCCGTCGTCGGGGGAAGCGAACCGCTGGTACAACGAATTCGCCCGAGTTGCCAAGACGCTGGTGCGCGACGAAGACTACGAGGTTGACGAGAAGAAGAAAACCGTCGGCGTGCTCGAGAGCGGTATCGAGAAGGTCGAAGATCATTTGGGCATCGACAACCTCTACGAATCCGCGAATACGCCGCTGATCGGATTCCTCAACAACGCGATCAAGGCCAAAGAGCTGTTCACGAACAACAAAGACTACGTTGTCATGAAGGGCGAAGTCCTGATCGTGGACGAGCACACGGGGCGCATCCTTCCGGGACGCCGGTACAACGAGGGCGTCCACCAGTCGATCGAAGCCAAGGAACAGGTCGAGGTCAAGGCCGAAAACCAGACCCTGGCGACTGTCACACTGCAGAACTACTTCCGCCTCTATGACAAGCTCTCCGGTATGACCGGTACCGCCGAGACCGAGGCCGCGGAATTCGTCAATACCTATGAGCTGGGCATCGCCGTCATCGATCCCAATAAGCCGCTGATTCGTAAGGATCAGCCGGACTTGGTCTACAAGAACGAGGTCGCCAAGTTCGCGGCCGTCGTCAAGGACATCGCCAAGCGTCATGAGAAGGGCCAGCCGGTTCTGGTGGGTACCACGAGCGTGGAGAAGTCCGAGTACTTGTCCAAGCTTCTCATCAAGGAAGGTGTTCCGCACGAGGTCCTGAACGCCAAGAACCACGCCCGTGAGGCAGCGATCGTCGCCCAGGCCGGCCGTAAAGGGGCCGTCACGGTTGCGACCAACATGGCCGGTCGCGGTACCGACATCATGCTCGGCGGTAACGCCGAATTCGACGCGGTGGACCGCATGACGGAGCTGGGCTATGACTCTCAGGAGCGTCCCGAAGAGTACGAAGCCAAATGGCCCGAGGTCCTGGCCGAGTGCGAGCAGGCGACCAAGAAGGAACATGAGGAAGTCACGGAGCTTGGTGGCTTGTACGTGCTGGGCACCGAACGGCACGAGTCTCGCCGCATCGACAATCAGTTGCGCGGCCGTTCGGGACGCCAGGGCGACCCCGGTGAGTCCCGCTTCTACCTCTCACTTGCCGATGACCTCATGCGTCTGTTCAACGGCGCGGCCGCCGGCCGGCTCATGGCCGGGGCACCGGATGACACGGCTCTTGAGCACCGCATCGTCACCCGAGTGATTGCATCTGCGCAGAACCAGGTCGAGGCCCGGAACGCCGAACAACGCAAGAACATTCTCAAGTACGACGACGTCCTCAACCGTCAGCGCGAGGCCATTTATTCGGACCGTGCGAAAATCCTTGAGGGTGACGACATAGGCGAGCAAGTCCAAAAGTTCATCGAAGAGGTCCTGACCTCGGCCATCGAGGACAAGACGAGACAGGGGCATGCGGAAGACTGGGACCTCGAACGCCTCTGGGAGTCGCTGCAGACTATATATCCCGTCAGCATCTCGATCGAAGATCTCGAGGAGTCGGTGGGCGGTCGCTCGAAGATCACCCAGGAAAAGCTCATCGAAGAGATCCTGTCCGATGCGAAAGTCATCTACGAGACTCGTGAGGAAGAGGTCGGATCCGATGCGATGCGCAACATCGAGCGTCGGGTCGTTCTTTCCGTGATTGGGCGGCACTGGCCCGAGCATCTCTATGAGATGGATTACCTCAAGGAAGGCATCGGCCTGCGAGCCATGGCCCAGCGCGATCCCCTCGTCGAATATCAGCGTGAAGGCTACGCGATGTTCCAGACGATGATGGACGCGATTCGCGAAGAGACGGTTGCAT
This sequence comes from Rothia uropygialis, assembly GCF_004137765.1. Classification (GTDB taxonomy): domain Bacteria; phylum Actinomycetota; class Actinomycetes; order Actinomycetales; family Micrococcaceae; genus Rothia. The sequence goes on from NZ_NOIS01000001.1 coordinate 603,661, forward strand.
ATTTGTTCAACCTCGATCTCACGAAGCAGCGTACGCAGATGTCTTCGCAAGCGCTGACCATTCCTCAGCAGCCGAAGTTCCTCCGTTTCTCGGCTCCGAGCGAGGACGGCGGCGAGGAATCCCACATCGAGGCAAATTCGGAGGAGAACGCCCCAGCGGATGCGTCCACTGCTTCGTCTGGGGGAGAGTCTTCGAAGGCAACCACACCTGCTTCTTCGGGGGACACAGCGTCAGGCGTATCTGATCAGAAGCCCGCTCGTGGGCGGGGGAGCACGAAGAAGAGCCGCAAGAAGCGCAAATAACTTTCGCGTGACCGCGGCGTGGTCTTGCGGTAGGCACTGACCCGAATATGGGACCGGAGGCTGAACATTGCATGTTCGGCCTCCGGTCCCATTTTCATGTCGTTAGGGTCGTCGGCCCATCGCGGACCGGGGAATGCTCGGGTTTGGTCGGACCGTTGGCTTGAGAACCTGCGTGGCGGGATGATGAAGACTAGCCGATTTCGGCCTGAATGATTTGCCACTGGCCTCTCGTCTTGTGGATGCGGAGGGCTAAAGCCCGGCAACGGTCACTGTTGCCCACAACGACGCTCGCCTCATACTCGTTGCGGCCCACGGGTATGGCACGGACCCGTCGAGGCCTCAGATTGGTGGGGTTGAAACGTTTGTTCCCGAAAATGGGCTCGGCGGCAACGGGGCCTTCAGCGGTCTCGATCGTAGTCCTCCTCTCGATGCGCTCCAAGACTCTCGGATGAACCCACCGGACGAGCTGGCTCGGAGATCGTTTGCCCGAGATGACCTCGATAATTGCCACACCCATCGTGCCGGCGATGGCGTGGACTCGCCGAAGCTCCTCCCGTGGGTCTGTCGAATGATCGCGCCATTTGTAGAAAGAAGGTGGCCCTTCGGGGTGTGCCCGTGGCGTACCGCGCAGATTTTCGATGGACAGGACGGTCCCTCGTTTGATGACGCGCCGTCGGCCTCGATGCTCTGGTCGTGAGCTCATGGGAGATCCTTTCATGATCAGGGATGTTGAGTGGGAGAAGAAGCTATTGCCGGTCAGAGGTTGCCCTCCGGAACCATAGGGCCTCGTGGCTATGACGAGAATCGATGGGGCACCGCAAGCACCGTGCCGGCATGGATCAGGTGTGGTCTGCCTCGGAGAGCCGACCGGTTCTCCGACTCCACGGCATGCATGGTGCGGAGGATGTCTTCGTCCGTGGCACCGGGCCCGGCCAAGTGACCTGCTATGGACCATAGCGATTCGCCGCGATGGACGACCCATTCCCGATATTCCACCGAGCTGGAGTCATTCGACCCCGCGGCCAGCGCACGAGGTTCGCTCATGCTGGGGAAGTACGGCGACGGTTTCCCGGTGGTTTGCGTAGCCAGATCTGAGGGTGTTCGCTGGTCGGGTTGAGGCTCGGAAGCCGTCGGACGACCGGCGTAACCACCGAAGAGAGGGCTCACCTGTGCTGAGAGTGAATCTGGGTGAGTTGTTCCAAGGGCGGCGGGACCGCCGGAAATGCTCCCCGGAGTCGCTAGGGACGGCGCCGATCCGATAATGATGTGAGTGCCCAACACGAGGCCCAAGACCCTGCGCAGAATCGGGTTATTACGCCGATTATTCCGTCCACGTTGGGCCGAGCTGGATCCTGCCGCGATGGCGATGAGTACGGATGTTCCTTCAACACACCACCACAGCGACATGATGAGAGCGCCCGTCGCGCAAAGCCCCATGATGAGTTCGTCGGCAGACGGCTTTGTGCCGCCTGTTCCGGACAGGGCACCGAGAGCCAGCTCGCCGACCCCCAACCGCAAGACCATGTATATGGAGAGCAAGAGCGGAACCGCTACGGCGCCTAAACCTGCTGCAAGCCGGAGAGTCGCCGGCCGCGGACTGGTCTTTCCGAGATGCGATTGGCCGGGGCGGGGACGAGCATGTGAGCGTTTGGTCATCACGGTGTTCCTTTGATGCCGTTTGATGCGGGTTGATGATCTATATTTACAATGCGCCCGGGCTCCCGTAAAGGCCTGTGGATGAATGAAAGGCGCAATAAAGGACCAAGAGTTAATACATAGCCTGCGACAAGTGGATATATTGAGAACACAACCCGGGGTCGCCAGGGATCGTCTTACCACCGGAACCTACGGTCCGAAGGGCAGGGGCTTCTATCGAACGACGTCGTCTCGATGGTGGATGAGTTCCGCCGTCTTTCTGTATCCTTCGGCGATGTAGTCCTCGAGGACCGAACGTTCTATGCGCCACTGGCCCCGACCGCCGATCTGGATGGCGGGAAGCTCCCCGGAACGTACCAGGGCCCTCGTCTGCGATACGGAGATATTCAGGATGTCGGCGACGTCAGCCAAAGTAAGAAAGCGTCGCGCGGTCACGGGGAGGAGTCCTTCCGAGATGCTGAGAATCAGCGGTTCGTCCGAGAGTACACACCGTATATATCTCGGGTTATTCACCGCCTCAAGTCGTTCACCCAAATATGAACTACCCTCGGTTGCCCGGATCGAGGACGGCATTGCCCACAAAGAGAACCTGACTGTGAGGCCCGAGTCGCCGTGACAGCTTGTCAGAAGCTGATGGGGCACACTTCAGGTCGAGCAATTCAGGCGCAACGACTACGGAGGGCGCCTCGTCGGCCTCTAGGATGGTGAGTAGACAGCCACTCCACTTGCAAGGACGATATGACGCTCGCGGAACCTCTACTCAAAACCGGCGAATTCGGCCCGGGCGACTCAGAGTGGTTGCACCTTTTGGTTGGGGATTGGCAAATGATTGCCGATCTCGCACAAGGTGACCTCGTGCTGTGGTTCCCTGAAGAATTTCAATCGAGTGAGCGAAGCGGAAAAGGGCAAGGCGGCCCCGCTCCACAAGCCGGATTCTTGGGGATGGCGCACGTTAGGCCCTCGACAACGCAAACCGTCTTCCATCGAGACATGGTGGGGCTTCGAATGAGCTCGCAGGTGGAGACGGCCGCGCGCGCTTGTTGGTACGACCAGGCGACTCAGTTCTTGGACAGAGTGGACTGGAATGCGGAGTCGACGATGCGCGTAGTTCTGTATCCTCTCGTCCGAAACGGGCGCACGGTCGCCGTTCTGTCGTTGCACCACGGCGAACAATCAGGTCGAATGCAGGGAAGACTCGATACCGTCTTCCGTGAGACCGCACGAGAGATCCTCAGTATGGTCGCCCGAGGCGCGTGGCCGGACTTCAGCTCGTCGAATGAGACTTCGCGCGGCAACCCGAGGGTCAGTGACGGCGTTATCCGTTTGGACGCAGAAGGCCGAGTCACCTTTGCATCTCCGAATGCTGTATCGGTCTACCGACGACTTGGATTTGCGGACGCATTAACCGGGAACCTTCTCGCCGATCTGACTCGAGACCTTCTCCCCGCCGCCGAGAAAGCGGACGAGACTCTCCCGCTCGTTCTCACTGGACGCATGCCGTGGAGAGGCGAGGTCAGCACGCCCAAGGTCAGCATCACGTTCAGGGCAGTCCCGTTGAGGCGTCAGACGCGACGCGGGGAGGAGCGGTTCGGGGCGTTGCTCCTCTGCCGTGACGTGACGGAGCTGCGCCGTCGCGAATTGGAATTAATGACCAAGGACGCGACGATCCGAGAAATTCACCACCGGGTCAAAAACAATTTGCAGACTGTATCAGCGTTGTTGCGTCTGCAAGCCCGACGAATGACTTCCTCCGAGGGGAAGCTGGGACTCGAGCAGGCCATGCGTCGTGTGGCCACGATCGCCATGGTGCACGAGGCCCTGTCGCAGGGTCTGACGCAGAACGTTGATTTTGACGAGCTGATCAACCGGCAGTTCCACCTTGCGGCCGAGGTGGCTTCACCAGGACAGGCGGTTTCAACCGAAATGACGGGCGAGTTCGGTCAGCTTCCTAGTGAACTGGCCACGCCGCTAGCCTTGATCATCAACGAAATCGTGGCCAACGCCGTTGAGCACGGACTCGATGGGCATTCCGGGACCGTTACGCTCGATGGGCGTCGAGCCGATGCAACTGATGGCGGGCAAGAACTCATCGTGACCGTGGGAGATGACGGTATCGGGATGGGAGACAGCTACATCGAGGAATCGGGCGTCTCCGCCTACCGGCCCCCTTCCGAGGGAGAAGGCCTTGGAATGCAGATCGTCCGGACTCTCGTCGCCAGCGAGCTTAAGGGATCCATAGTCTGGCGTCCGCGTATCGGCGGCGGAACCGAGGTGGTCATCACCGCACAAATTCCCGAGCGGGCCGCTGACCGGTCATAGTCTGAGCGGCCTCATTGAGCCGACACCCAACAGAAAACGCCGCCCCCGGAAGAAGAAATCTTACGGGGGCGGCGCCATTGATATGAGGGGCGTGTCCATTCAGACGTAGACGTCTAGGACGCGCGGCGGGCGCGTGCGGCGCGGCGTTTCATTGCGCGTCGCTCGTCCTCGCTCATTCCTCCCCAGACACCGGAGTCTTGGCCGGTTTCCATGGCCCACTGCAAGCAGGTGTCCATGACGGTGCAGCTTCGGCAGACGGCTTTGGCCTCCTCAATTTGAAGGAGGGCCGGACCGGTATTTCCAACCGGGAAGAAAAGCTCAGGGTCCTTTTCGAGACAGGCTGCGCGACTGCGCCAATCCATCGATGCACGCTCCTTGTTTCACATGTGATGCCCCGTCATGACGCTCCAAAATCGGTTCGCCAGCGAGTAATACAAATAAAGAGCCCCCAGGACGGGGGCTTGATTGAGAACTTCTTAAAGGTTCCCACGTAAACTTCTCGTGAACAAGAGGATCGGTCTGTCAAATCGACACATAAGTGATGTTTTATCTCACACTCAAGAGCGCTTGACACGGAAACCATCCCCGGCGTGATCACGCGGTTGAGCGGGAATTTTTGGTGGATCGGCTGGCACAAATCGGTCCCGTTAGAATGGGCCCATGACTGACTCTCGATCGGAAGAAGCACGCTTGGAGAATGAGCCCCGCGTGAGTCCTTCCCGCCCCGTTTTCATCTTGGCAGGTCTTGTGAGCCTCGAGGGTCTCTGTCTTGTCGGAGCAGGAATTTTTCAAACGGTCGAAGTTTTCTTCCAGGACCACGCCATGCCTTTTGGCGCGATCGTCATTATGTCCTTTCTGTACATCGGATATGGCCTGTGGCTCATAGGAGCAGCTCGGAGCACCGTCAAAAGCAGTCTGTGGCCACGGGCGCTCATATTGTTGACCCAGATCTTTTTGATTGTTATCGCAATGCAGATGGCATCCGCGTGGGGTTGGTTACTCGTGGCAGTTCCCGTCCTGTACGGAGTAATTGTCGGTGTCCTGTTGTTCAGCGCCCCTGTCCAGAACCACCTCTTGCGGGCGAACGGACTCCGCGAGAGATAGTTCCGCTTCGATGTGACGCGGATTCTGAGAGCTGCCAGCCACACGGGGGACCCTGAAGCGCTCCCACGTCCCGTGTGACAGGAGAAATCCTTCGTCTTCGTCGAGGCGGAGCTTGTAAGGAGGCGCAGGCTCGGGCCGAAACCCGCACGAACCATTCTGGATCGGTCCCGCGAAAATCGCGCTCGTTGCGCAGCGTATCGATTCGGCCCATCGGCAGGTGATCGTCGCCGGTGATCCCATGGGAAAAGTGAGAATCGTCAAACGATGGGAATGAACGATCTCATCGACCCGATCCATCTCGGCAACAGACCAGCTCGGCACATCTCGGACAACGGCCACGTTTGGGCGTGAGCCTGCATGGCTACGTTCCTGCGCCTGGCCCAGCCCGGGCGCCATTGGATTGTTTCCGGTCTCGAAGATTCGCCAGCCCAGATGTGGGTTGAAATTCGTCAGTACGTCCAGGAGCTGTTCTTCAGCGGTACGCGACGCGTAGACCAACGCGAGTGCTTCTCCCGGTACCGCCCGAGCGCGGCATTCCTTCGGTAGAGGCGAGCTCACACCTACCAGGATTTCGATTCCGGGCTTTTGTCCCGGACCGGCTGGACACGGCTCTGGGTCAGCGACTCGAGCGCTCGATCTGCGATGGTCTGGCAGGCACCACGTCAATTTCGGCTGCGGTCTCCTCATCAACGGCAAATTCATGACAGGTGCGATCGGCCGTCGTTTTGTCGAATCGCTGTCCTGCTTGGCCCGGATCAAGTCGGCGAGGTCCCTGGTCGCATTCCGCGAAGGTGGAAGCAGCCCCAAAGGTCCCCGGTTCCGGCTCATCGTTCCTTCGCAGACCCACAGGTCGTCGAGCAGTTCGGCGGATTCGCGTGGGTGAGAAAGTCGAAATTCGTTGGAACCCGAAGCCTGGGCACAGATTTTGGCGGGGCAGTATTGTCGGATGTCGGGCGGAAGTCTTTTGCCCCCGAGAAGCGCGAGATTCCAGTGGGCGCCGTGAGTAATCATCAAATCCTGAATGTTCTTCGCGAGGTCGTAGCCGAAAGCCACGAAGCTCTCGAGGAGCCTGTCGGTGCCCTGAACGATCACTAGGGCAGGATTCGAAGGGCCGCTCCGCGGCGTGCGAATGAGCTCCGCCAGGACTTCTACAACGAAGAGCGGGTCCGCCAGATCGGCCGCGCCACGAATATCTAGCCCTGCCGCCGACGCCTCGGTCATCGTACGGTGAAGTTCCGGATCGCAAGAGATTGCGTAGATCGGCTGATTCGCCATTGCCGCTGACATCAAGAGTCTTGTGGCGAAACTCAGTTGACGCTGAACAGGTCCGACGACTTCGAGTGCGCCGAGTTCCCGACCCGTCCACAACACAGGGCCTTGCCAAGCACGTCGGGGGATTTCGCCGTGGCCCAGGTACAGGCTTTGAGACTCAGCCGTAGCCATACTGCCTGCCACCATGCGCGGATCTGAGAAGCGAGCAATCCGGTTGTCCAGACGCGGAGGTATGACTGGAGGCGTGGAATCCGATTCGATCCTTCGAACCCGTTCCGTGAATTCAGCGATATGGTCCCCGAGAATCGAGTCTGTCGACGCGGACGTCTTCTCCGTTCGGACATCACCCACTTCACGGCGCGATGCCCGTGGGATCCTCAAGGGCTTGAGCGGTGGCGTCCTGGGGAGAGCATCGACATGAAGGGCGTGAAAATGCAGGACCGAGCCGGCAACGCTCACGTATCCCGTGCCCGGGCTAGTAGCCGGAAGTTCAGCTGCTTGTGGAGTGCCGATCACACCGACGGATTCGGGTCCAGATGCGACGCGGAAACAGACGTTTATCGACACGTTCGCCCGAATATCGGCAGAAATGGCCCCTTGTGGCCGTTGGGTAGACATGACGAGGTGGATGCCGAGCGATCGGCCTGCCGCCGCTACGTGCATGAGCCTGTCCATGGCAGTGGGGAACGTGTCGACCAGGAGCCTGAACTCGTCGACGGCAACCAGGATTTCCGGCAACGGGCACCGCTTCGCGCCGGAATCACCACAGAACCCTTTGGTGTATTCCGGCCACGAGTGTGCTTTGAGATCCGCGAAGAGCGATTCCCTGCGGCGAATTTCCGCCTCGATGAATGCTAACCCTCGGAGGATGACAGGTTCGTCCAGATCGGAGAGAGTCGAGTGGACATGCGGCAAACGAGCTACAGGTCCGAAGCTGGTCCCGCCCTTGAAATCGATGAGGATGAACCCAATACGGTCCGGCGGATACCGCAGAGCCAAGGAAGTGAGAATTCCTCGCAAGAATTCTGATTTCCCTGATCCGGTCGTCCCGGCAACCACGCAATGTGGGCCGATTTCATTCAAGTCGTAGCTCAGAAGCTTCCCGCTTTTGGTCTCTCGCCCGAAATCGACCACGAGCGCTGCATCCTTTCGCGACAGTGACCAGCGGTCCGAAGCGGTCTCGATCGCGAGGTCTTCCCGTGTGGACAGCCGGCAGGAGGTCACGTGCCGGCTGGCGGGAAGCAAAGAACGATTGACGTGGGCCAATATCTCCAAGAGGTCCAGCGGTGGAATATCCGGTGCAGAGCAAATCATTCCGGCTCCGCTCGCCGTACCTATGCAGCCGTCTTTCGCCGCGTCTTCGGGCCTGATCACAAGTCCGTCGGGGGATGGGCTGATTAGAATCCCACCCCATTCGGCAGGTGGTAAGAGGTGGGAAGAGTCCAATCCGATGAAAACGACCATGCCTGGACCGTTCTCCACCCTGAATCGGTTCGCGCATACCAACGAAACGGGAGAACTGGAGAACAACGGCGCCCCGTCCACGGAGACGGTCACGACCTGTCCCCAACGTCGCGAAAACTCTCGACAGATGTCGCAGTCTTCAGGACAACCGGCCCATTCAAGGGACAAGCCGTCCACCAACAAATGGGCAAGCAGCGTCGCCATGCCGTCCTCGCGACCGTCAGTACTCATCAACAGGAGATGAGGGACCCGAAGGCTCGTCAACAGAGGCATGTTCTGCGCAGTGCAGGTCGGGCTCGAAAACCTGTCCGAAATGTGAAGGACGCGAGGGCCTCGCCCCCACCTGACCCACAGTTCTTGTGAAGTCGTCTCATAGGGAAGTCCTCCAAGTGGCGACGGAGGACTTCTGCTCCAGGCCGTAGGAGACTCGAGCCGAACAATGACCTCAGCAATTCGGGCTCCAATGGGAGGTACGAGGCGTGCGATGGAATCGAGCTCACGGGAACGGGCTTCTCCGAACAGTTTTCGATGGCGGGTCTTGCCTCTGCCCTTGGTCCACCAGTGGGCCAGGCTCACGATCGAACTCATGCAGCCGAAGAGGAGCATGAACCACATATTCCAGACCAACGCAGTGACCATGCCGAACAGGATCGGCAAGAGGCCGGTGACCAGCAAGGTTTTCCACCCCTCCGAATGACTGGCCAAGCGGAGATCTTGTTTGGGCAAGGGAAGGTACGAGACGGACAGGGGGCGTTTTCTGGTGGACTCCTCGAGCTCGAGACGCGATCCGTTGACAGTTATAGTCTCTCCGCATGCGAGCTTGGTCACAGGTCTCCGATTGGCCGGACGGAAGACGACATGTTGGTCAGTGACGTTCAGTATGGCCGCGAAAGGAGGTAGATGCGGATTGCTCAAAGAAATATCAGCGAGGTCCCGCCCCACGGTGTAAGTGCCCCTCCCGATCGGGCTGCTGGTCCCCGCCGCGAAACCCTCGGTGCAGGTGATTCTGAGGGGCGCTGCCTCGGCTGGCAGGGACGAACCCTCTGAAGCGCGAATCATGGCTCCTTCGATGAACGGTGGGGTTCCGAACTTCGCTTGATGGAGTGGGATACCTCCTACATGCCACGTTAACCGACGGCCGATGTGCTCGTTGAGGAGTTCTTCGATGAGTTCCCCCTGCGTCCCGACGGATGCTGAGACCCTCATTGAAAACCCTCGTGAAACCGTTGGATCAAAAATCGAAATATTGAGCTCCATACGGTGATCTAACGCCGTATTCTGACGGTCTCCGCCCGAAACGGCCAAAGTGGCCAACAATTGTGTACCGTTACCCGGATACCCCGGGGATCAATGCGGTTGTGGACGGACGAAGGCGTTGTCCCTGATCGAGGGTTATTTCTGAAAAACTTCTCGACGTTCGGCTGGGCTTAAGGCATGTCTCACCACCGTGTTGTAGCTTGGTAGGTCGGGACTCCTGGAGAATCGATGCTGTGGGTCAACAGATGATTTGCCGCCGCATGCTTTCTACTAGGATCGAAATCGAGAGATCCGTGTGTGATCGAAAGGTCGGACGCGGACACGTCAGCCCTCGGGCCCATCAGCGGCCCTGGCTCAAGAACAACAGGAGTTTTGCGTGAACGCAGATCTAGTGGTCGTAGGATCTGGTCTTTTCGGATTGACCATCGCCGAGCAAGCGGCGACGGAGTTGGGACTCAAGGTTGCCCTTCTTGACCGCCGTTCGCACATCGGTGGTAACGCTTACAGCGAGAAGGAAGAGAAGACTGGAATCGAGGTCCACCGCTACGGTGCGCACCTGTTCCACACTTCCAATGAGCGGGTGTGGGATTACGTCAACCGCTTCACCGAGTTCACCAACTACGTCCACCGCGTTTACACACGGCATAATGACGAGGTTTTCCCCATGCCGATCAACTTGGGGACGATCAACCAATTCTTCCGTTCGGCGTACAGCCCTCAGGAAGCCCGGGATCTCATCAAGGAGCAAGCCGGGGAACTTGCGGGCACCGATCCGGAGAACCTCAACGACAAGGGAATCCAGCTCATTGGTCGCCCGCTCTACGAAGCGTTCATCAAGCACTACACCGGCAAGCAGTGGCAGACCGATCCCAAGGACCTGCCGGCGTCGATCATCAATCGTCTCCCCGTCCGGTACACCTATGACAACCGGTACTTCAACGACACGCATGAGGGCCTCCCCGTCGACGGCTACACCGCCTGGCTCGAACGGATGGCCGATCACCCCAATATCGAGGTCCGCCTCGACACGGATTTCTTCGATGACAGCCACGAGTTCTCCCGCTCCAAGGTCCTCGGCCAGGTACCGGTCGTCTACACGGGGCCCGTGGACCGCTATTTCGACTATGCCGAGGGGGATCTCTCCTGGCGCACGATTGATCTCGAAGAAGAGGTGCTCCCGATGGAGGACTTCCAGGGTTGTTCGGTCATGAACTACCCGGACGAGGGCGTGCCGTTCACCCGTATTCACGAGTTCCGTCACTTCCACCCGGAACGGGACTACACGAAGGACGCCACCGTCATCATGCGCGAGTTCTCCCGATTCGCGGAAAAGGGTGATGAGCCGTATTACCCGATTAACACCGATGTGGACCGTCAGAGGCTATTGAAGTACCGCGACCTGGCCCGCGGAGAGGAATCGGTTCTCTTCGGCGGACGCCTCGGAACCTACAAATATCTGGACATGCACATGGCCATCGGCTCTGCGCTGTCCATGTTCGACAACAAGATCAGGTCGCATTTCCAAGGCGGCCAGAAGCTCGAAAGCGGGGGAGTGGACGCGTGAGCAGTCAACCGACGGAACCCAAGACCAAGAACATCAAGACCCTTCAACGCGTCATTTTTCCTCCGGCCGAACAGATGGACACGGTCCCGCTGTACGTCGACTCGGGGCAAGCGACGGGTGTGCAACTGTCGACCATGAACGGTTCTCTGGGCACCAACGACGCCCCATCGTCGTCCAAGAAGACCTCGTCAGAGTCGGATAGCTACGGATCCAGCCCCATGTCGGATACGCACGCGGAAGATTTCATCGACCGCCGCTCGACTCTGATTCGTGCCGGAGCGCGCTTGTCCTTCGCGACCTATTTCAACGCCTTCCCTGCCTCGTACTGGAAACGCTGGACGAGCATCGAAGATATTTGCCTGTCCGTTCACACCCAGGGTGAGGGAACGGTCATCATCTACAAGTCGAATGCGCGAGGTTCGCTTCAGCGCGTGGACTCCCGCAGGGTCTCCGGCAAATCGCACTCGACCTTCGATCTGCCCCTCAAGCCCTTCGGTGACGGCGGCTGGTACTGGTTCGACTTGGTCGCCGGCAACGAGTCCCTGGTCCTGGAGAAAGCGGATTGGAACGGCTACACCGAAGCTGAGACCAAACCGGGCCGGATTACGCTCGAAATCACGACGCTCAACAAGCCGGATTTCTGCCTCAACAATCTTCGTTCCTTGGCCCAGAGCCCGGAAGCGCTGGACGCGATCCAAGAACTCCTGATCGTCGATCAGGGAAACAAGAAGGTTCAGGACGAGGACGATTTCGAAGAAGTCGCCGCTACACTGCAGGGCAAGCTCCGGATCATCAACCAATCGAACCTTGGCGGTTCCGGTGGCTTCTCCCGCGGCATGTACGAGTCCGTGGAGAACGGCAGTGATTATGCGCTGCTCTTGGACGACGACGTCGTGGTGGAACCGGAATCGATCATACGACTTCTGACTTTCGCTGATCTTTGCCGCAAGCCGACCATCGTGGGCGGTCACATGTTCGATCTGTACAATCGGACGGTTCTGCACACGTTCGGCGAGATCGTCAATACTTATCGATTCCAGCCCGATCAGCCGCACGAGGAGCAAACCCTGGGGCACGACTTCCTCAAGTCGAATCTCCGGAGCACCCCATGGCTGCATCGCCGCGTCGACGTTGACTACAACGGCTGGTGGATGGACCTCATCCCGACCAAGGTCATCAAGGAACTGGGCCTGGCGTTGCCCGTGTTCATCAAGTGGGATGACGCCGAATACGGGCTCCGGGCCAAAAAGGCCGGCTACCACACGGTCTCGCTGCCAGGTGCCGCAGTATGGCACGTCTCCTGGATCGACAAGGACGACTTGGTCGGATGGCAAGCCTATTTCCACATTCGTAACCGGATCATCGCAGCACTGCTGCACTCGCCGTATGAACGCGGCGGGAGACTCTTGCGCGAATCGTCCTATGCGGACGTCAAGCACTTGATCTCCATGCAGTACTTCACCGAGCATGGTCGCATCCTGGCATTGCGGGACGTGCTCCAGGGGCCGGATCAGTTGCACGAGATCCAGCCGCAACGTCTTCCCGAAATCAGGGCGCTGATGAAGGAATACTCCGACGCCCAGTTCAAGGAGGACATCGAGGCATTCCCCGAACCCTATATGTCGAAGCCTCCCCGAAACGGAAGAGGCTTCCGAGCACCGTCGTACAAATCCCTCGTCCCGTGGGCTATCAAAACGGTCACCAAACAACTCGTCAAGCCCGTTGACCCTGCCTTCCACGAGCACCCGCAAACGCATATCGCACACCAGGACAATCGGTGGTGGCGAATGTCTCAATACGATTCCGCACTGGTTTCCAACGCGGAAGGCACCGCAGTCTCGTGGTACCGTCGCCAGCCGGAGCAGTTGCGGAACAAGCTCGTCGAAGCGACGCGGCTGCACGCCGAAATCTTGCGCAACTGGTCTTCCCTCAGGAAGCAGTATCGCGAGGCGGCAACTCGCATCACCTCACTTGAGGCATGGAAGCAAACCTTCGATCAGCATACGGATTCCGAACTGAAGCGATGACAGATATCAGCAATAGAGAGTTCCAGCGCCCCGGTCGAGGCCGGGGCCTGCTGGACGTCTTCAAGCACACATTCCTGCTTCGGCTCCTCGTCGACAAGGAACTCCAGGTCCGGTACCGCGGCTCGATTCTCGGTATCCTCTGGTCCTACGTCAAACCCGGCGTACAGTTCATTGTCTTCTACATGGCCCTCGGCGTCTTCTTGGAGTTGAACAAGGGTCTCGAGAATTACGCCGTCTACCTGTTCTCCGGCATCGTGCTCATCAATTATTTCGGTGAAGCCTTTGGGAACGGGGCCAGATGCTTTGTCGGCAACGGGGCGCTGATCAAAAAGATCTACCTGCCAAGGGAGCTGTTCTCGGTATCGACCATTTGGGTTGGGCTCATTCACTTCGTGCCTCAACTTCTGGTCCTGTTGATAGCGGACTTCGTGGTGGGCTGGCACCCCAACATTATGCAACTGGCGTGTGCGGTGGTCGGCCTCGGTATCCTGACGGCCTTCGCTTATGGTCTGGGACTGATCTTCGGCGTCGCCAACGTCTTCTTCCGCGATTCCGAGAACCTCGTGGACCTGTTGGTCATGGTCCTGACCTGGGCGTCCCCGATTATGTACCCGTGGGAGAGAGTCGCTGACAAGGCTCCGGACTGGGTCCTTCACCTTTACCTGTCCAACCCGATTACCGTTGCGGTGGAGCTATTCCACTACGCGTTCTGGTACCCCACGCTCAGTATGGAGTGGCACGTTCCGCCTCATCTGCTTTCGCTGTGGACCCCGCTCGCCATCGTGATCGCAATCGTTACAGTTGTTATCGGCGACTTGCTCTTCCGCAAGTTCGAAGGCAACTTTGCACAGGAGCTCTGATTCATAGTGTCATGGCTCGATAACGACCCCGAGCTGTCGAAGCCGATGCCGCCGTACGTTCCCTCATCGGAACCGGTGGTCATCAAAATCGACAATCTGGTCAAACGCTTCGTCTTGAGACATACGCGTTCGATGAAGGAAGCCTTCGTATGGCTCATCAAAGGGCGCAAGGGCGATCTTTCGGAGAAATTCAACGCCCTGGACGGCGTTTCGCTGAATATTCACGAGGGTGAGCGTGTTGCTCTCCTCGGCCTGAACGGTTCGGGCAAGTCGACCTTGTTGAAATTGATCTCCGGCGTTATGCACGCGGATGAGGGCGACCTCGTGGCGCGAGGCCGGATTGCTGGGCTCATCGAAGTCGGCGCTGGTTTCCACCCTGATCTGACCGGTCGGGACAACGTGTACCTCAACGGCGCGATCCTGGGCATGACCAGGGAAGAGATCGACGAGAAGTTCGACTCCATTGTCGAATTCTCGGAGATCGAACAATTCATCGATACCGAGGTCAAGTTTTATTCCTCGGGCATGTACTTGCGGTTGGCTTTCGCCGTCGCGGTGCATACCGATCCCGAGATCTTCCTGGTGGACGAGATTCTGGCCGTCGGCGACGAGCCGTTCCAGAAAAAATGCATCAAGAAGATCAAGGAGCTTTCACAGCGCGGCCGGACCCTGATCGTGGTGAGCCACGACCTGGACATGGTCAAACGTCTGTGCGAGCGAGGCGTCGTGCTCGAAAACGGCAAGATCGTCGAAGATGGCGACATCCGGGACGCCGTCGCGCATCTTCGGCCGGACGGCTAGGGCTATCACGAGGGTGGCCCACTGCTTTCTCGGCAGTGGGCCACTACTCGTTTAACGGGAAGACGGGGGTAAAGTAATGCAAATGACAAACGCGCCGGCTCCAGCAGAAATGGTCGTCCACGTAATTGCCGACCCCGGCCTTCCGACGGGCCGGCTGTCCGCGATTCGCGACTCTTTGGAGAACCGCCTGCAGGTGCTCTCCAAGTTGAAGATCAGGGTGGAAACGAAGAGCAAACTCATTCGGATTCGCCCGGACAATACCCTCGAAACCCGCCTCGTCGAGCATCTGTCGGAGGGAAGTGTCGACGTGGTCGTGCTGCTGACCGAGATCCCGCGTTACCTTGAGAAGCGTCCACTCATTGCCGAAGCCTATCCTGATGAGCGAGTCGCCGTGATTTCCTGCCCGACGCTGGGGGCGTGGGCAACCAAGTCCAAACTCCTACGGGTCGTCACCGACTGCACGTACCGACTCATGAACGCGGAACACGTCGCGGAGACCTATATCGACGACGGTTGGGGGCAGTGGGTCAGTCGCGACGACAGATCCAGCTTGATCATGCTCGCCAACCCCCGGACAGGCCTGCCCCGCACCGTGTTCGGCGTCATCATGGCCAACGAGCCGTGGCGGACGGCGCCCAAGCTTTCGAGGGCGCTGGCGGCTGCTTCTGCAACGGGTGCTTTTGGCATCTTCTACAACTCGATCTGGCAGATGTCCGAGACGCTGAGCTCCAACAGGTTGTTCGTCATTTCGGCGCTTGCGGTGATCTCGATGGTCGGCTGGTTGCTTTTCAGCAATCGGCTTTGGGAACAACCGAAATACGACCGATTGTCGGTGATCGTGCTGCTGTACAACCTGTCCACGGTCACAACCCTGCTGTTCTGCGTCGTCGCACTGTACATAGCGCTGTGGATCTTCATCTTTGTGGCAGGGGTCATTGTTATCGATCCGACGTTCATGGGGAGTGTGATCGGAGGTGACGTCAGCATCACGAACTACATGGCCATCGCGTGGCTGAGCGCCTCCATGGGAGTCGTTGCCGGTGCCCTGGGGTCAGGCTTCGACGATCAGATGGACCTGCGCCACATCACCATGGGCTCGAGGGAGCGACAGCGTGCCTATACCCAGCAGGATGATCCGAAGGGAGACAACTCCTCCCGCTAACCGAGATTGCGGTAGCGCATGGCACGCTGTGCCTCACGCTTGTCCTGGGCCTCGCGCAGGGCGTGCCTTTTGTCGTATTCTCTCTTGCCCTGGGCCAGAGCGATTTCGACCTTCGCTTTGCCATCGCGGAAATAGAGTTGAAGAGGCACGACCGTGAAGCCGGTTTCCTTGGTCTTCTGATCCAGCTTGTGGAGCTCTTGACGGTGGAGGAGGAGCTTCCGACGCCGTCGGGCCTCGTGATTGGTCCAGGAGCCATGACCGTATTCGGCGATGTGAATGTTCTCCAGCCACAGTTCACCCCTGGTCATTTGGCAGAAACCATCCACGATCGAGGCTCCTCCGTCTCGTAATGACTTGACCTCGGTACCCAGCAGGGCGATCCCGGCCTCATACGTATCCAGGATGTTGTAATCGTGACGGGCCTTGCGGTTGGTCGCTATGACCTTGCGTCCGTCGTCGTTCTTTTTAGCCATGAGTCTGTTGATCTGGTTCTTCTGCCCGTCAGGGCATCGGTGAATGGACTATGAATGGTCCGCCTGGCGTTGACCGGCGCGCCATCGGATTCCGGCGTCAATGAAGTCGTCGATGGCTCCATCGAAAACCGCACTGGGATTACCTTCTTCGTGGTTGGTCCGAAGATCCTTGACCATTTGGTACGGGTTCAGAACATAGGAACGCATCTGGTCTCCCCATGAGGCCTTGACGTCCCCGGCAAGCTCTTTTTTCTTCGCGTTCTCTTCTTCTTGGCGCTGAAGAAGCAGACGGGACTGCAAAACGCGCAGAGCGGCAGCCCGGTTCTGGATCTGCGACTTCTCGTTCTGCATGGAGACGACGATGCCCGTGGGTATGTGCGTCATGCGAACAGCAGAGTCCGTCGTATTGACCGACTGACCACCCGGGCCGGAAGAGCGGAACACATCCACTTTAATCTCGTTCTCCGGGATGTCAATGCTGTCTGTCTGCTCGATCAGGGGGATGACCTCGACCGCCGCGAACGATGTTTGTCGCCGACCTTGGTTGTCGAAAGGGGATATACGAACGAGTCGGTGAGTGCCTGCCTCCACCGAAAGCCTGCCGAAAGAATAGGGGGATTTGATCTCGAAGGTCGTGGACTTGAGTCCGGCTTCCTCCGCATACGACGTGTCCAGCACCTTGGCCGGATAACCGTGCTTCTCGGCCCAGCGCAGGTACATCCGCATGAGCATCTCGGCAAAATCGGCCGCATCGACGCCGCCGGCTCCGGAACGGATCGTGATAACGGCTTCCCGAGGGTCGTATTCTCCCGAAAGCAATGTAACGATCTCGAGATCGGCCAAGGCTTTTTGGATCGAGGAAAGCTCCGAGTCGGCTTCGTGGAGCAGATCCGCGTCCTCCTCTTCCTGAGCCAGCTCGACCATGGTCTCGAGGTCATCGATTCGGCCCAGAAGCTTTTCGAGGCGTTCCAACTCCGATTGACGGTGCGAGAGCTTGGAAGTGACTTTCTGAGCCGCGTCCGGATCGTCCCAGAGATTGGGGGCGGCCGCGGCTTCTGAGAGTTCCGCGATGGTCGCACGGAGCCCCTCGACGTCGCTGACCTGTTCTATTTGAGCATAGGTAGCGCGGAGGTCCTTGATTGCTGCGGAAAAGTCGGTGGAAGCCATATCCACCCAGTCTAGTCGATTGTGTGCCCCTCAGCTTCCGACGACGTGGTTCCGGGCGGATAAGAGACGGCTTCGCGCCTCCGCCTCGGTCGGGCAGACTTCGGATTCTCGGAGGTGGCCGGGGTTTCCAAAGCGTCGTGACGGGGGTATAGTAGGGAAGTCCGAAGGGTTGAAAAGCAAGAAAGTTTGACGACCCTACGGAAAAGAAGATTGAAAACCAAATATGGGGATGATCGGTTTCGACGATGCCAGTTGCGGCAGGTGAAGCGGGCCGAGAATGTAGAGTCATCTCGTTAACGTTCTCTGCAAAACAATAAGTGCCAAATCTGAAAAGCGCACTGACTTCGCTCTCGCTGCGTAAGTAGCCAGAGCAGTCTGCTAGCCCGGGTTCGCTTTCGACCCGGTTCCTAGTATCAGTTTAGAAGGCCACTGCTCTAGTCCCTCTCCGTAGGGGGCTAGGGGACTTTTATGCGGATAGGTTCGGCGGCAACCAGTTTGTGGGAGTGCCGGAGCCGAAAACGCCGATTCACAAACTGCGCCCGGAGAAACCCTGGCAAAGCTGCATCGGACCGGGGTTCGATTCCCCGCATCTCCACTTTTCACAACGCCCGGACCTCATGTGTGAGGCCCGGGCGTTGCTATATCCGCAACAGCCTGCGGGCCGCATAGCCGTTTCAGAGACTCTTCCCGAAAATAGAGCCGGCAAGCCGATTCTGACAGTGTGATTAAATGGCCTGTATACAACAAATGCGGTGAACCACGTCGAGCCCACGGAAACGAGGAGAAGTCTCCTATGACCAACAACCCCTCATCTGAGAACCACGAGCCAAACTCCGAAGAGAACAGCTCGGCTCCGCGCTTCGGCCAGAGAGACCCCCAGTCCTCTGACGGCATACACAGCAACGGGGGCCATGAAGCGACCGGGGAACAGCCCCAGTACGGTAACTACCCATCCCACGGCTCCTCCGTCGGCCGTCAGCCCGACGACGGAAATCGTTATGGCCAACAAGAACGCGGCTATCAGCCGTTGCCGCACGACAACGGCCAACAACCGTACAACGATCAGTACAACGGGCAGCCTCGGTACGGGGCTCCGAACAACCAGGCCTATCCGATGAACGACTCGGGCCAACCTCAGTACCAGCCGAATAATTATGGTCGGCCGAACTACCAGCAATACCCGTCTCGGGTCGGCGAGCGTCCGAACGGTTGGGGGATGGGCCTGGCCGCTCTCATCTGCGGTATAGCCAGCGTCGTCCTGTGCTGGTTGGTCCTTCCCGGCATAGCCGGAATCGTAGCCATAGTGCTCGGCATTGTCGCGGTCAGGAAGCTCGGCAAAACCCAAGGCGCCAGTAAGGCCATGCCGATCATCGGTATCGTCCTCGGCGCGATCGGCGTGATTCTTTCCGTTATTGTCGGTGTGCTTTTTGCGATCGGCCTGTCGGTTGCCAATGACGCCGCCCAACAGTGCGGGGGATATTCCTCGGCCAACAGCGCAGAATTCGAACAATGCGTTGACTCTTACATCCAGTCGAACTACTGATTCCGGGCCCCGAGGCGAGATTGACGCGAAAAGGCCCCGCTACCATGATTCGGCAGCGGGGCCTTTTCGTGCTCAAGAGTGCCTCTAGTATTCGGCGGCTGTGGACCCACCCGACAATGAGGACTCCGGCTCGCCGGCGGCCAGCTTGTCGAGTACTCTGCGATGCAGATGTCCATTGGTCGCGAGGGCATTGCCGCCGTGCGGGCCGTCCTCGCCATCGAGGGATGTGAACTGGCCTCCCGCCTCGGTCACGATCGGAACCAAAGCCGCCATATCGTGCAGGTTCAGTTCAGGCTCGCAGGCTATATCGACTGCGCCTTCGGCCAGGAGGCAGTAGGACCAGAAGTCTCCATAGGCTCTGACTCTCCAAACCTGGTCGGTGAGATCGAGGAACTGCTCGCGACGGCCGAGATCCTTCCACCCGGACAGTGAAGAGAAGGACAGCGAAGCATCGTGCAGCGAGCTTATTCCAGAGACGCTGAGGCGCCTCGCCTTGGCAATGGAACGGCCCGTGAAGGCGCCGCTGCCCTCCGCCGCCCACCAGCGTCGCTGGAGGGCGGGCGCGGATACCAACCCGACGACCGGCCTGCCCTGGTCCATCAGCGCGATCAATGTTGCCCATACGGGAACTCCGCGGACGAAATTCTTCGTACCGTCAATGGGATCCACGACCCACTGGCGAGGTGAGGAACCGGTTGCCCCAAATTCCTCGCCCACGACGGCGTCGCGGGTCCGAGCGCGGGAAAGATGTGAACGGATCAGTTGTTCGGCCTCGCGGTCGGCGTCCGTGACCGGAGTCAAGTCCGGCTTTGTCTCAACCGTGAAGTCCTGAGCCTGAAATTTTCCGAGCGTGTAGCGGTCAACGGCATCGGCAATGACGTGCGCCAAACGCATGTCATCGTTGTAGGGGCTCATTGAAGTCATGCTTTCTAGGCTATCCCATGCTCGAGGCGCCGCCCGGTTAGGAAGTCGCGCCAAGCTCCTTCACATGGTCCAGTCCTTCTTCGGTGGCTACCCCCAGTAGGCGCCGTAGCGATTCGAGTCTCTGCCCCGCGTAGTCTCCGGCCTTGCCGGAATCCACGAGAGCCTGGATTCCGCACCCTATGGCGTCGACTGCATGCGTGCATCCTTTCGGGCACTCGGCCGATCCGGGGGCCAAATCCTCGAATGCCTCGACCGTAGTCTCCTTGGCGACGTGGGCCAGGCCGAACGATCTGATTCCGGGCGTGTCCACGACCCACGTACCGGCTTTTCCCCAAGCCGGAGAAATGGCCAGCGCCGATGAGGAGGTGTGCCTCCCGCGACCTGTGACCTCGTTGACGCCGCCCGTGGACCGGGTTGATCCGGCCAAGGCATTGACGAGGGTCGATTTTCCGACCCCGGAGTGGCCGAGGAAAACGCTGACGTGGCCGTCGAGCTGGGCCTGCACCTCGTCGAGCAGGGCCGTATCCAGGGTCAGACTTTCGTGCTGGCCGACGCGGGTGAGGCCTTCCGCGGAACCTTCGGGAGAGCTGGTCAGAATGCGCAATGATGTATTCGCGTAATAATCCCGAAGGGGAGCGGCCTCGCCGAGATCGGTTTTGGTGATGCAGAGGATGGGCTCAATGCCCGCGTCATACGCCGCGACGATCGATCGGTCGATGAAACCGGTCCGCGGGGTAGGGTGAGCCGCGGCTACAACGATGATCAGTTGGCTGGCGTTGGCCACAACGACCCTTTCAATGGGGTCCGTGTCGTCCGCACTTCGGCGCAGGACTGTCGAGCGCACCTCGAGACGTACGAGGCGTGCCAATGATCCTTCCGACCCCGATGTGTCTCCGACCAGGCCGACGAGGTCCCCCACGGCGATAGGGGTACGTCGCAAATCCTTGGCCCGGACCGCTGTGATCTCGGTTCCGGGCCCGCTTGCTCCGAGATCGATCGTGTATCGGCCGCGGTCAACGGTGACCACGCGCCCGATCACGGCGTCTTCGTGCGCGGGCCGGTCCTTGGTTCGCGGCCGGGAACCCTTCTTGTTGGCCCTGACGTGAACATCGGATTCGTCCCATGACTGGGAAGAGCGACGACGCATCAGACGTCGCCTCCCTCGAGCATGCCCTCCCACAGGGTGGTGAAGTCCGGCAGCGTCTTGGATGTGGTGTCCACGTTTTCCACGACGACGCCGTCAACCGCAAGCCCGATGACGGCCCCGGCAGTGGCCATACGATGGTCTTCGTAGGTTTCGAAAAGGCCGCCGTGCCGAACGCGAGACAGCACCCGTATACCGTCCTCCGTCTCTTCCGCCCGGCCGCCCAGACGGTTGATCTCCGTCACGAGCGCCTTCAAACGGTCGGTCTCATGACCGCGAAGATGCCCAATTCCTCGCAGTCGTGAGGGCTGTTGGGCGAGGGCGGCAATGGCCGCAACCGTGGGAGCGAGTTCACCGGCTTCCGAGAGGTCGAGGTCGACCCCCGGCAGCTGGCCGGTGAGGGCTCCTCCCCCCGGACCGGTAACCCTCAGATCGTGCCCTTGACGATGAACTTCGGCCCCGAACTCGGGAAGGATGCGCCGCCATTGATCGCCACCCTGGGTGGTGGTTGTGGGCCAATCGGGAATCGTCACTGTATTTCCGGTGACCACGGCTGCCGCGAGGAACGGCCCCGCATTGGAGAGATCCGGTTCGACGGCGACGTCGTGGGCGCGAGGTATCGCCGGAAGGACGGTCCAGGATGAATCATGATTCCTTCGGACCGTGACACCGTATTCGGCCAGCGTCTGGATTGTCATCTCAACGTGAGGCATCGACGGAATACCCGAACCCTCGTGCCTGATCGTGAGGCCACCCGGAAGGAGGCATCCGCTGAGCATCGCCGCGGACAAGAACTGGCTCGAAGTGCTCGCGTCGATGCGGATCCCACGCGTCCCTTCTCCGCGCTCACGGCCCTCGGCGCCGGTACCGCGGGGAAGAACGGTGAAAGGAAGAGTTTCTGTGCCCGCATCGTCCACCGTCGCGCCCAATTGCCGAAGGGCGTCGATGACCGGGGCCATGGGCCGCTGCCGGGCACCCGCGTCACCGTCGAACCGGGCCGGGATTCCCAGTATCGCGGTGAGTTGTGGGAGGAAGCGCATGACGGTGCCCGCGAGTCCCGTATCGATCTCAACCGTGTCAGGGAAGCGGGTATGACCACCGGTCGGGTGCTCGTCCAAGGACACGGGATCGACCCTCACCAGCTGGCCGTCACGTTCAAAACGGGCGCCGACCCTCTCGAGTGCCTCCATCATGAGGTTAGAATCCCTGGATTCGAGGGCACCCCGAAGGGTACTGGGCCCGTCGGCAATCGCCGCCAGGAACAAGTACCTGTTGGTGAGGGACTTGGAACCTGGAACTCGGACACGTGCGCTCCACGATGAGTCAGGGAAGACCACGGGTGCGCGCCAGTCGCGGGCAACGGAAGGATTCAAGAGGTACCTCTGCTGATTCGTGTATGGGTTGGGGCGTACATCGATTATTTTAAGCGCGAACGGGGGTCCGCACGAATGCGGACCCCCGGATGGTTCACAGGCGATCACATCGCCTGGTCTCACGCTGCATCAGTTGCCGAAAACGTCTTCGGACTTCTTCTTCAGATCGTCGCCCAACTTATTGGACTTCTTCTTGACGTCCTCGCTGAGCTTTCCGGCGCGCCAGGCCAAGGAAGGGTTTCCTTCCGTATCGACTGACGTCAAGGCGACGGCACCCACGAGGGATGCGTTCTTGACGCCATCCGCGATGCGGGCCTCCTTCTTTTCCTTGGTGTCGGCCTCGGCGTTCACAAAATCGACATAAGCGTTGATCGTGCCTGCTGCCAATAACAGCGTGGAGGAAAGACGCGGGAAGCGGCCCAGGGCGAACAATGCGCCGGCGCCGACCTGAGTCGCGGCAATGGCCTGTCCGACGAGTCGTTCCTGGCCGCGCAAGGGAGCGAGCTGCGGTGCCGCTTTCGCCGCCGCATCGATAGCCGGCTTCAGGTGCTTGGCCGACTCCGGGGTACGCAGACGGTTGACACCGTTGTAGATGAACGATGCTGCCAACAGGGGGCGAGCAAGTTTGCGAACGATGGTCATGATTCCTCCTCAACGTGGGAATTCGTTCTCGGCAACGGAGGATGCCGATCGAAAACCCGTGGGTCCACGATCATCCTATGTGATCGGGTCCACGCAGATACAGGTACGCGTGCCGTTTCGTGCCCTGCGAACACAAAACTAATACGACGGAATATAACGAACCGCGGGTCCGTTGAAATTCACGACGACAAATACCGAGCAGTGCTGAGGGGTGATGCAGGGTGACGGCAACGTTGGAAAAGCCGTTGACGACGTCCGGGCCGACGTCCGGAGCATCTATGTCGACAAACCTTCTAGACTGGGATGAATTCATCAGTAGGCCCAAGCGGAAGGAATCCGTGGACACAGTCGATCTGTCCCGCGAATCGGACGAAGAGCGCAAGGCTCGTTTCGAGCGGGAAGCCATGCAATATATCGATCAGTTGTATGCTGCCGCCTTGCGCATGGCCCGAAATCAGGCGGATGCCCAGGACCTCGTCCAAGAGGCGTACACGAAGGCTTTTTCTGCGTTTCACCAGTACAAGCCGGGTACGAACCTCAAGGCGTGGCTCTATCGCATCCTGACCAACACGTACATCAACTTGTATCGCAAGCGGCAACGCGAGCCGCATCAGGCGAATACGGATTCGGTTGAGGACTGGCAGCTGGTCCAGGCTTCGGCCCACACATCATCAGGGTTGAAGTCCGCGGAGTCGGAGGCGCTCGAGCATCTGCCGGACAGTGACGTCAAAAGCGCGCTACAGTCCCTCCCGGAAGATTTCCGGATGGCGGTCTACTACTCGGACGTCGAGGGATTCGCGTACAAGGAAATCGCGGAAATCCTCGATATCCCGATTGGTACCGTCATGTCCCGCCTTCACCGAGGACGCAGGCTTTTGCGCGAACAGTTGGCCGAATACGCCTCCGGCCTCGGTTTCAGCACCGAAGGCGGTCGAAAGACCGGCTCCGGAGATAAGAAGACCAAGAATTCGACAGGCGCCCAAGGCGCCAAATAGCGGTGAGAACGCCCATCGTGAGGAAGGAAAGGATTATGACAGACTGCCAAGAGACCGGCGGATGCCGCGAAGACAAGATCCATCGGATCTATGAATACCTCGACGGCGCTCTCTCCGCGGAAGACATCGAAGACATCTGCAAGCACTTGAATGAGTGCGAGACGTGCGCTCGAGAGTATGACCTGGAATGCGTGATCCGGTCCGCGGTCAAGCGCTCATGCTGCGAGCCGGCGCCGGAAGAGCTCAAACAATCGATCCTCGCAAGGATCGACTCATTGCGCGGCGGCGCCGATTCCTCGGAACACGACCATTCGGCTCTGGGCGTGGCAGGCGACGACGCCTCGGGCCGCCCGCTGGCTTCCTGACAGGGCCCGCCCCGAGCGACAAAAAGGGCTGAGATGCTTGAAAAGCATCTCAGCCCTTTTCCTCGGCAGCCCAGTCGCTTCGCACAAGGCGAGGACCGGTACCACGGCCAAGCCAACTCCTTAGGAGTTAGGCCGCTTGCCATGGTTGGCTGCGTTCTTACGACGATCCTTACGCTTACGTCCACGCTTGCTCATATGAGCCTCCTTCCGCGCATCTCCGTACTCACGTATGAAGAGCGGCCCTGAAATGGTCAGCCCACCGCGGACCACCCGGCGCAGCGGCGCGCGGGATCAGGCAATGGGCATTGTGCATCATTCTGCCAGACAACACGACGCCGGTGCACATCGCCACCGAAAAATGCGAGCGTGATCTCGGCCCAACCGAAATTCAGTGCTGTTCCGGAAGCTGCAACCAGGAGTACCAGCCGCGATGCAGGACCAGCCATGCCATCAATCCGTAACCGGCCTGACCGGGACGTCCATCGTTTGCGGCCAGATCCTGGCGCCACTGCTCGTGGTGCTGCAACGGGTTGAACGTGTCCACGTACACATGGCGTCGTCGAGTCGTAACGTCCGCATAAGCCGCGGACAGGTCCGCGATACGGCGGTTCTGCTCGGAATCCAGGGTGGGCGGGGGACCGACGACCAGGACCTTGATGTTGTTCTGCGAGGCCAAATCCACCATGTTCGCGAGATTCAGCCGACTGCGGGCGTTCGTCAGGCCCGTGTCGATGTCGAAGGTCGACGGCGCAATGACCAACCGATTGTCCGCTCCGCTGGCGAAACGGCGACTAGCCTCCTCGAACCAACGCTCGTTGAGGGTCTCGCTGCCTTCACCGGGAGCGGCCAGGTTGTACGAGACGACAGGCGCCACGTTCTGGGGCGTACGCGCCATGACCCGGCCGAACCAACCAAGGGCGCGCGGGTCACCAATACCAGCCAGCAGGTCGTCGCCGACCGCCACGATCCGAATGTTTCGTTGCTCCACGAGATTCTTTCTGTTGTCTTCGGCGTCAGATCGTTGGCCGCCCGATCACGGACGTTCAACGAGTGCATCTAACGTAACGATAAACGTTCTTTGCTGCGCCCGCATGTCCGAGCCCTCGCATTGACCATAGAAACATGGGAAATACGAGGGCTCGTGGACGACATGCCGACATTTACTCGACGGCCTGCTGAACGAGATGCTCGAGCTCGGCCTGGTGACGTTTGCCGGTGCCTGTCGCGGGGGACGCGGAGGCGGGCCGGGATACCAAGCGTATCTCACGGTCCAAGAGCGGCAACAACGCGGTCGTCAGGTACGGCCACTGACCCTGGTTCGCGGGCTCGTCCTGAGCCCAGACCACTTCGGCGTTGGGGTACCTCGACAATTGCTCCTTGATCTCGTCGAGCGGAAGCGGGTAGAGCTGTTCGACTCGGACAATTGCCGTCTGGCTGAGGCCCTTCTTCTCGCGGCGGGCAGCCAGATCGTAGTAGAGCCGGCCCGAAACCATGATGACTCGCTTGACGTCCGAGTCATTGAGACCCAATTGGTCCGGAATCACCGTCTGGAAGTCACCCTGCGTAAAGTCCTCGACCGAGGATGTCGCCGCCTTGAGGCGCAGGAGCTGCTTCGGCGTCATGATGACCAGCGGGCGGTGAGGCCTGCTGTACACATGACGGCGCAACAGGTGGAAGTGGTTGGCCGGGGTGGAGGGAACCGCGATGGTCATGTTGTTCTCTGCGCACATCTGCAGGAAACGTTCCATACGGGCGGACGAGTGGTCCGGGCCCATGCCTTCGTAACCGTGCGGAAGCATGAGCACCAGCGAGGAACGCTGGGCCCACTTCTGCTCGGCAGAAGACATGAATTCGTCGATGATCGTCTGGGCGCCGTTGAAGAAGTCGCCGAACTGCGCTTCCCAGATGACCAGCGAGTCCGGACGCTCCACGGAGTAGCCGTACTCGAAGCCCATGACGCCGTACTCGGAGAGCAAGGAGTTGTAAATCATGAACTTGGCCTGGTCATCCGCCAAATTCCGCAACGGCACCCACTCGGCATTCGACTGTGTGTCGTGAAGAACCGAGTGGCGCTGAACGAAGGTACCGCGCTGGACGTCCTGGCCCGACATGCGCACCTGGACGCCTTCCATGAGCAGCGAACCGAAAGCGATCAATTCACCGAAGCCCCAGTCGATCTTGCCATTGGTCGACATCTCGTAGCGCTTCTTGACCAGCTGACCGAGCTTCTTGTGAACCTGGAAGCCCTCCGGCATCTCATTGTGCACTTCGCCCACGCGGGCGACGACTTCCCGCGAGACGGCTGTAGTATCCGGCGAATAGACCGAGTCCTCGATCTGCTGAGCAGCGGGACGTTCGATGTTCGACACGGCAGCGGCATCCCCCGTGACCAGGGGAGCGGAAGATGTCTGGGCCTCGTGGGTTTCCGTGAACACCCGCTCGAGGCGTTCTTGGTAGTCCTTGAGGGCCCGGTCCGCCTCATCCTGCGTGATATCGCCGCGGCCAATGAGGGACTCGGTGTACAGCTTGCGGGTCGAACGCTTGGCTTCGATGAGCTGGTACATCATCGGCTGGGTCATCGACGGGTCATCGGCCTCGTTGTGGCCGCGGCGGCGGTAGCACACGAGGTCGATCACGACGTCCTTGTTGAAGCGCTGACGGTATTCGAAGGCCAGCTGGCCCACGCGGACCACGGCCTCGGGATCATCCGCGTTCACGTGGAAGACCGGTGCCTGGACCATCCGGGCGACGTCGGTCGAGTACGTTGACGAACGGCCCTCGCCCGGCGTCGTGGTGAAGCCGACCTGGTTGTTGACCACGATGTGCACCGTGCCGCCAACCTTGTATCCGCGCAGCTGGGACATCTGCATGGTCTCGGCCACGATACCCTGACCCGCGAAGGCGGCGTCACCGTGGACCAGGATAGGCAGGACTCCGTAGGAGTTCTCGGAATCGCCGCCTTCGTCCAGGAGATCCTGTTTCGCTCGGACGATTCCCTCGAGAACAGGGTCGACTGCCTCGAGGTGCGACGGGTTGGCCGCGAGATAAACTTGCGTCTCATTACCGGTGTCCGACGTAAAGACGCCCTCGGTCCCGAGGTGGTACTTCACGTCGCCGGATCCGCCCACAAGGCGAGGATCCTGCTCACCCTCGAACTCGCGGAAGACCTGGGCGTAGGACTTGCCCGCAATGTTGGTCAGCACGTTGAGACGGCCACGGTGGGCCATTCCGATGCCGACACCCGCGAGACCGTCATCAGCCGCGCCCGAAATGATCGAATCGAGCAACGGGATCAGCGATTCTCCGCCTTCGAGAGAGAATCGCTTCTGTCCGATGTACTTGGTCTGGAGGAAAGTCTCGAACGCTTCGGCGGCATTCAGCTTGCCCAGGATGCGCAGCTGTTCGTCCCGGCTTGGTTTGGTATAACCGTGTTCCAGCTGCTGCTGGAACCACTGGCGCTCGCTCGGGGACTCGATGTGCATGTACTCAACCGCCAGGGTCCGGCAGTACGCATCGCGCAGAAGCTCGAGGATGTTCCGCAGGGAGAGCTTGGAAGCATCCCCGAAGCCTCCCGTTGGCCATTCACGGTCCAGGTCCCAGAGGGTCAGGCCGTAGGTCGCAATGTTGAGGTCCGGGTGCTTGCGCATCACGTATTCGAGGGGGTTGACCTCCGCGATGAGATGGCCACGAACCCGATACGCGTGGATCAGCTGCTGGATTCGAGCAACCTTGTTGACCTCTTCCTCGGGGTTCACCTGATTGTCGACGGCCCAGCGCACGGGCTCGAAGGGTATGCGGAGGACCTCGAAGATTTCGTCGTAGAAGCCGTGCTCCCCGAGCAGGTACTGATCGATCAGCTTGAGGAATTCGCCGGAACCAGCGCCCTGGATGACTCGGTGGTCGTACGTGGACGTCAGCGTCAACATTTTGGAGACGCCCTCCCGGGCCAAAGTCTTGGGGGAGGTGCCACGACGCTCGGCAGGGTAATCCAGGGCGCCGACGCCGATGATGCAGGCCTGGCCCTTGGAGAGGCGCGGGACCGAGTGGACGGTTCCGATTCCGCCCGGGTTGGTCAGTGATGCCGTGGTGCCCTTGAAGTCCTCGACCGAGAGCTTGTTGTCCCGAGCACGCTTGACCATGTCATCGTAGGCACCCCAGAACTCGGCGAAGTTGAGGGTTTCGGCCTTTTTGATATTCGGAACCACGAGATTGCGGGATCCGTCGGGCTTCGGCATATCGATGGCCAAACCGAAGTTGATGTGGGCGGGGTGAATGGCCGCGGGACGGCCCTTCTCGTTCTCGCCGTAGACCACGTTCTGCGAAGGAAAGGCCTTGAGAGCCTTGATCACGGCGTACCCGATGATGTGTGTGAACGAGACTTTTCCACCGCGGGAACGCTTGAGGTAGTCATTGATCAACATGCGGTTGTCGATCAGAACCTTAGCCGGAACGGCTCGTACCGTGGTCGCGGTCGGGACCGTGAGCGACTCCTCCATATTCGTCACGACGGCCTTGGCCGGCCCGCGGAGAGTCTCGACCTTGTCTTCTTCCGTCTCCACGTTGCCCTTGGCGCCCTCCGGCAGCTGAGCGGGAATGGGACGCTTGGTCGTGGGAGATTCTTTGGCCTCGGCCCCTGCTTGTTGAGGAGCGTCGGTTTCCTTCTTGGCGCCGGCCTTCTGAGTGGAGGCTTTCTGCGTCGGCTGCGACGTGGGCTTTGCGGCCGGCTTCGCCGGAGCCTCTTGCTTCTCCGGCTTCGCAGAAGCCGACGGTTCGGGCGCTGCGGATTTCGCGGCCTGGGCACTGGACTGGGTGCCGGACGGCGAGGTCTTGCTCTCTTGTTCCTGCATGGATTCGAAGATGGGCCACCACTTCTTGTCCACCGAGTTCTTGTCTTGCTGGTATTGCTCGAAGAGCTCATCTACGAGCCACTCATTACCTGCAAATTCCTCAGGGATCTGGTGATGTGGCTGATCTGGCACTAGCTT
Organism: Rothia uropygialis; assembly: GCF_004137765.1. Taxonomy (GTDB): domain Bacteria; phylum Actinomycetota; class Actinomycetes; order Actinomycetales; family Micrococcaceae; genus Rothia. The sequence goes on from NZ_NOIS01000001.1 coordinate 633,060, forward strand.
CACGCCTCTTCCATTAGCTGTTTTTGTCCGGAGGATTGAGCGGTCAATCTTCCGTACCCTCTTGTGGATGCTACCGAAGCGCGGTGGTTCTCCGGGCTACAACGCCCCAGGGAGCCGCCGAGTGTCCCGCGACGATGCGGGAGGCGCAACCTCTGCCCTTGAGTCTATTAGGGTTGCGCCGACGTTATCCACCTGAAAACGACCTATGTCGCACCGTCGACCTCCATATCACAGTCCTTTGTGCCCGTGGACACCCCAGCGGCCCGGTATTTGGGGATCGTCCGGTCTTCATATCGGAATTCGACGGGTCTCGGTAGGATGGGACAAGTGCGATTCTTGAATACCCCCTCAACCGACTTGACCTACAACGATGTTTTCCTCGTACCCTCGCGGTCCGAGGTCGCATCGCGATTCGACGTCGACCTTTCGACCGAAGACGGCACCGGCACCACGATTCCGGTGGTCGCAGCGAATATGACGGCCGTGGCCGGGGCCCGAATGATGGAGACTCTGGCGCGGCGCGGCGCCATGGCCATTCTTCCCCAGGACGTTCCCCTCGATGCGGCTCGGCGGATCATCGAAGAGGTCAAAGGCGCGAGTCCCCTTGTCGAGTCCGCGGTGATCGTTTCCCCGGACACGTCGATCGAGTACGCCTTGCGTCGTTTGGGGGACCGACGCTTCGGCGAGGCAGTGGTCGTCGACGAGGAAGGCCGCCCAGTCGGCGTCGTACGGCGTGAAGAAGGTCAGCACGAGGACCCGGCTGCGCCGGTCGAAAAAGTCATGCATCCCCTTCCCCTGGTGATCGACGAGGCCGACTTGGCTCCAGAAGCACCCTGGCGAAGTGAGGAGAGAACCATCGCCATGCGTTCGGTCTTTGCCCAGTGCGAAGAACTCGGCATCGAACTGGCCGTGGTCGTTCGCGATGGACGGTACGCGGGTGTCCTCTCACACTCCGGTGCGGTGCGCGGGACCACGTACCAACCGGCCCTGGACGATTCCGGCGCGTTGATCGCCGGTGCCGCGGTCGGGATCAACGGCGATGTTCTCGGCAAGGCGCGTGCGCTGCTCGACGCCGGTGCCGACGTGCTCGTTGTCGATACCGCTCACGGACATCAGCAGAAAATGTTCGAGGCTCTGGCCGCCGTCAAGTCCCTGAACCCTCGGGTGCCCATCGTGGCCGGGAACGTGGTTTCCGCAGACGGCACACGAGACCTCATCGAAGCGGGAGCTGACATTATCAAGGTGGGTGTGGGGCCGGGCGCGATGTGCACGACGCGCATGATGACGGCCGTCGGTCGGCCGCAGTTCTCAGCGGTCCTGGAATGTGCGGCCGCTGCCCGGGAACTCGGCAAGCACGTGTGGGCCGACGGCGGCGTGAAGTACCCGCGTGACGTCGCCTTGGCGCTCGCGGCCGGGGCAAGTCAGGTCATGGTGGGTTCGTGGCTCGCCGGGACCTACGAATCACCCGGGGAGTTGCATCACGACGACGAAGGACGCCTGTACAAGGAGAGTTTCGGTATGGCCTCGACGCGCGCGGTCAAGCACCGGACGCGGCAAGAAGACCCCTTCACCCGGGCCCGCAAGGCAATGTTCGAGGAAGGCATTTCCAACTCGACCATGTACCTGGACGCGGAGAGCCCGAGTGCCGAGGACGTCCTGGACAAAATCACCGCTGGCTTGCGTTCGTCGCTGACCTACGCGGGCTCCAACGACTTGGCGGCCTTCCACGAAAGGGCTGTCGTGGGAATTCAGGCGGCTTCCGGGTACGACGAGGGACGTGCGCGTTCGCGCTCGTGGCTCGTCTAGCCCAAGCCGACATGTTTTCCGAACGCCGTCGCCGTTGAGACGACGGCGTTCTTGTTCGCCCGGGTCGAAAACTCGCGGTTTTCTTGAGCCTCGCATACCGCTGGGGGAGACCCCGCGCTACACTAAAAGCCTTATGGACGACCCTTTTAGTTGCTCTCATCCTGGGCCGCCTCTCGCGCGCCGCCACACTTCCGGGACGGTGAATTGATCCCGTGGAATGGTTACTCGTTCTGGCCGGTATCATCCTGATTCTCGGCACCGGTTTCTTCGTCGCGGTCGAGTTCTCACTCGTGGCGTTGGACCAACCCACCGTCGTGCGCCATATACAAGATGGCGATCGGCAGGCCGAACCGCTTCTGAAATGCCTGAAATCATTGTCCACGCAGCTGTCGAGTTGCCAGTTGGGCATCACGATCACCACGTTGCTGACGGGTTACACACTCGACGTCGGGATCCAGGGTCTGTTGACCGAAACCATAGACGGGTGGGGCATTGCCCCGGCTGTTGCTTCCGCGTCGACTCTGATCGTCTCAATGCTCATTGCGACGCTCCTGTCGATGACTTTGGGTGAACTGATACCCAAGAACCTCTCGATCGCGGAGTCCTTCAGGATCGGCAAGGCGCTAGCCCGGTATCAGCTTGCCTTCACCGCACTGATGAAACCTTTCGTGATCGTCATGAACGGCAGCGCGAACAAGATCCTTCACCTCATGGGTCTCGAGGCGAAGGAAGAGCTCTCGGGCGCCCGTTCGCCGGAGGAGCTTTCCTCCATGGTTCGACGTTCCGCCGATCTTGGGACCCTCGACGTCGGAACCGCGAATTTCGTGGCCCGGACCTTGAATTTCTCCGAACACACCGCCTCCGACGTGATGACCGCCCGTCGCCAGGTCGTCATGCTTCCGACCACCGCCAACGTCCACGAGGTCATTGCCGAGGCTCGGAAAACCGGACACTCTCGCTTCCCGTTGTACGGCGAGAATCAGGATGACGTGAAAGGCGTGGTCCACATCAAGAGGGCCGTCGGTGTGCCGCCTGACCGGCGGGATACCGTCCAGGCCGGCGCGTTGATGGACGAGGTGCTCCGGGTTCCGGAGACCATTCATCTCGACGCCTTGCTGAAAGAACTGCGCGAGGCCGCGTTGCAGGTCGCCGTCGTGCTTGACGAATACGGCGGAACCGCGGGCATCACAACCCTGGAGGACCTGGTCGAAGAGATCGTCGGCGAGGTTGCGGATGAGCACGACCGCGCCGTCCCTGGCGTCCTCGAGACCGCGGACGGCCGGTGGCATTTCCCCGGACTTCTGCGTCCGGATGAAGTCACGGAGAAAGTCACACCCTTGGACGTCGACGACGATCCTGCTTTCGAGACCATGGGCGGTTTCATGATGGATCGGCTCGGACGAATCCCCGAGATCGGTGACACCGTACCGATCGAAACGGGGATCCTCGAAGTCGAGCGAATGGACCATCGCCGTGTGGAACGGATCCTTTTCACCCCCTCGGTGCACGGAGCCGACGAAACCCTTTCTGAGGACCTGGGCCCGGTGAGGGCCATGGACGGCAGTATCGACGCCAGCTCGGCAAAGAATGGGAGCACTCGATGAACGATTGGGTTTCCCTCGCATTACTGGTGGTCCTTCTCGCGGGGAACGCATTCTTCGTGGGCGGCGAATTCGCGATCATGTCAGCACGTCGCTCCCAGATCGAACCTCTCGCCGAGTCCGGCAACAAGCGTGCGCAAACCACGCTGCGTGCCATGGAACATGTGTCCCTGATGTTGGCTTGTTGCCAGCTCGGCATCACGGTTTGCTCGCTTCTGATCCTGAACGTTGCCGAACCCGCGGTTCACCACCTTGTGGCCGGCCCGCTGACAAACCTGGGCGTTCCTTCCTCCGCGGCGAACATCGCCGGGTTCCTGTTGGCCCTGCTGTTGGTCACGTTCCTGCACGTGATCTTCGGTGAGATGGTTCCCAAGAACATCTCCGTCTCGGTTGCCGACAAAGCGGCGCTGGTACTGGCCCCGCCTCTGGTCATGATCTCCCATGCGGTCAAGCCGATCATCGTCTTCCTCAACTGGCTCGCCAATTCGGCTCTGAAGATCATGAAGGTCGAGCCCAAGGACGAGGTCTCTTCGACGTTCACACTCGAGGAATTGCAGACGATCGTCGAGGAGTCGACCGCAGAAGGGTTGGTCACCGACACGGACGGCATGCTCTCCGGTGCACTGGAATTCTCGGAAAAAAGCGTCGGGGAAGTCATGGTCCCGGTGGATCGGTTGGTCACCCTGCCTTCAGATTGCTCTCCGCATGACCTCGAAAAGGCCGTGGGCCGAACCGGCTTTTCCCGTTTCGTTCTGAAATCGGACGATGGAAGCTACCTGGGGTACCTTCACGTCAAGGACGTCTTGTCGATTCCCGACGAGCGTTATCGCCAGCCGACCCCGTTGACCAGGGTCCGTTCGCTGATCAACCTTCGACCGGACACCACCGTCGAGGACGCCCTGAGTACGATGCAACGTACCCACGGCCACGTCGCCCGCGTCCTCGCGCAGAGTGGCGAGACGATCGGCGTTCTGTTCCTTGAGGACGTGCTGGAAGAGCTGATCGGTGAGGTCAAGGACTCGACGCAGGCCATGGATTACCGACGCACCGGAATTTCCTACCGTGAGGAAAGCTCGCGTTCCATGTTCCCCAAAACGTCGGGCCGTGGCGCGACGGCGGCCACCGCGAAGCGCCCTACGAAGGAAGCATAAGCCATCGCTAAATTGTGAACGATTCGCATCTGAGTAGACTTCTTGCAGATGCGATTCGTTCGCTTTTTCATTGAATGGTGCGTAAAAGGAGAAAACATGCGTGGTAAGGGCTGGGTCAGGGCTGTGGCCATCGCCGCAGTCGGTGGGGTCGCTCTGACGGGTTGCTCGAATTCGGATCCGGGTTCCTCCGGTAGTTCGGAGGACGACAAAATCACCGTGGTGACCTCCACGAACGTCTATTCCGACATCGTGAAATCCATTGCAGGGGATAACGTCAAGGTCGAACCCCTCATCAATTCCACCAGCCAGGACCCGCACTCCTACGAGGCGACCGCGCAGGACCGGCTCAAGGCCAAGGACGCCGATCTCATCGTTGAGAACGGCGGCGGATACGACGCCTTCATGGAAGACATCAGCGAAGGCTCCGATGCAAAGAAGATCGACGCCGTCCAGCTCTCCGGGCTGCCCGGTGCGGATGAAGCGGACGGTCATGACCACGATCACGATTCAGCCTCGGGCCATGAGCACGACCACGATCACGGCTCCTTCAACGAGCACGTCTGGTACAACCCGAAAGTGATGGAGACCGTGAGCAAGAAGATCTCCGACGAACTCGGAAGTCTCGACTCGGATCACAAGGACGACTATTCCAAACGGGAACAGGAACTCGGGGACAAGCTCGGAAAGCTGCAGGAGCGAGCCTCCTCCCTGAAGGGTGATGGCCGACAGTACCTGGCGACCGAACCGGTCCCCGGATATTTACTGCAGGCTGCTGGCTTCACGGACGCGACTCCTCATGGCTTCTACGAAGCGATTGAGGGCGACACCGACGCACCTGCTTCCGTGATCAAGTCTCTGAAGGACGAGTTGGCCTCCGGTAACATCGCGTTACTGGGGTTCAACTCGCAGACCGAGTCTTCGCAGACCCAGGACATCAAGAAATACGCCGAGGATCACAACGTTTCGACGGTTTCCTTCACCGAGACCCTTCCCGATGACCAGGATTACGTCGGCTGGATGAACAAGAACCTGGACAATATTTCCTCCGCCTTGGACAGTCAGTCGTAAACTGACCTGACTTCCCGAACGGTGACGCCGGCTCCAAGCCGGCGTCACCGTATTCGTTACTTCATATCGCCTCGTCAAGGAGTTTTATCGTGTCCCCACTGCAGCCTCCGAGCGTCGCTCTGGACCGTGCTGCGCTGTCCTTTGGGGAGCGCACCCTCTGGACCGAGCTGACACTGGATATCCCCCAGGGCGAGTATTTCGCTGTTCTGGGTCCGAACGGATCGGGGAAATCGACCTTCCTCAAGACATTGCTCGGGCTTTTGCCTCTTTCGGACGGTTCAGTCCGAGTGCTAGGGGAGACGGTGCGGCGCGGTAATCCACAGATCGGTTACGTGCCCCAACAGCGTCCGTTTTCGCCGGATACCCCATTGAGGGCACGAGACCTGGTGGGAATGGGCCTGGACGGCCATCGCTGGGGGCCGGGACTGCTGTCCCGGAAGCGCAGAGCCCGTGTCGACGAGTCGTTGGAACGCGTCGGTGCCAAGGAGTACGCGGCCGTTCCCGTGGGGCTGTTGTCCGGTGGAGAACAACAACGGCTGCGTGTCGCCCAAGCCCTGGCGTCCCGGCCCAGGCTGTTGCTGTGCGACGAGGCGCTCCTTTCCTTGGACCTGCGCCATCAGAGCGCGGTGAGCCGACTGATCGAAGACTACAGAGAAGAGTCGGGTGCCACAGTGGTTTTTGTGACTCACGAGATCAACCCGATCATCGACGACGTCGACCGTGTGCTGTATCTGGCCAACGGTCGATTCACGGTGGGCAGCGTCGAGGAGGTCATGACCACAAAAACTCTCACGCGTGTCTACGATGCACCGGTGAACGTGATCCAGGTCGACGGTCGCTATATCGTCGTGGGAGCCGGATCTGCTTCCGAGGTCTCTGGCTCGGACTGCCACGCACACGATATCGGAGGGGAAGCCTGATGCTCATTGATGCACTAGCCCCGTCGCTGATAGCCGCCAGTGATTTCTGGAGCCGAATTTTTGTTTTCGAAGACTACGGTCAATTATTTGTTCTTCTCAGTCAGTCCGTCGTTGCGGGAGCCATTCTGGCTCTCATCGGGGGCTTCATCGGGACCTTCGTGATGATGCGTGACGGCTCTTTCGCCGTTCACGGAATAGCCGAACTTTCCTTTGCGGGCGCCGCATTCTTCCTGCTCCTCGGTTTGGACGTGATCACCGGGTCTTTGCTGGGGTCGATCGCGGCAGCGGCGATCATCGGGATCCTGGGGGCCAGGGCCAGCCACAACAGCACATTCATCGGTGTGCTGATGCCTTTCGGCCTCGGGCTCGGAATCCTGTTCCTCTCGTTGTACCAAGGCAGATCAGCAAATAAGTTTTCACTCCTGACGGGGCAGATCGTGTCCGTCGACGCTGCTCAGGTATCCGAGATGGCCATCGGCGCCCTCGTCGTGATCGGCGGTTTGCTCATCGTGTGGCGCCCCCTGACTTTTGCAAGTCTCGATCCGGACGTTGCAATCGCCAAGGGTGTACCGATGCGAGGCCTTGCAATGGTCTTCATGCTGTTGCTCGGCATCTCGGTTGCTCTGTCCGTGCAAGTGGTCGGCTCGCTTCTGGTTCTGGCGCTCCTGATCACCCCAGCGGCGGCGGCGATCCAACTGACGGCGTCGCCGGTCAAGGCCGTGGTTCTTTCTGTCGTCTTCGCCGAAATAGCCACCGTGGGCGGAATCATGCTCGCGCTGGCGGGCTCTCTGCCCATCAGCCCTTACGTCACAACCATTTCCTTCTTGATCTACATCATCTGCCGGATCGTGGGAACGGTGCGTCGGCGAGTGACGGGGTCCGGAAGAAAAATGCCGGTTGCCGCCTCACCTCATGAGGAGGAGCGCGCAACCTCGCGAGTGCACTGAGCGCACAATCCGGTCAGCTCGATCGTATGCGCGATTTCGGTGAAACCGAACCTGGAGCCAACCTGTTCGGCCCATTGCTCGACGACGTCGGCTTCGATATCCTCCGCGGCCCCACAGCGACGGCACAGAAGATGATGGTGATGGTCATCGGCCAGGCACTTCCTGTACAGGGCCTGGCCGTCGTCTGACTGGACCACGTCCACTTCGCCCGTGTCCTCAAGAGATTGGAGGATGCGGTAGACGGTGGCCAACGAAACCCTGCCGCCGCGGTCCGAGACGATGCGGTGGAAGTCCTGGGCCGAGTGAAATTCTTCCAGAGTATCCAGCGCCTCGACGACCGTTCTGCGCTGCCGAGTATTGCGGAATTCCTGGGTCGTTCGCGCTCCTGCGGACCCCTCGGATCCTTCGTGCGCGGGTTGTTGCGCGGCCACGGCCTCAATCCTCTTTCTTGCCGATGTCTGAAGGCGGTCCGATGCCCGCCCAGGTGCGGTTGCTCTTCCGCACCATATTGTCCCCATTCTAGGTGCGATGGATCCTAGGCATCGCCCAGGGCGTAACGGCCCGGCACTGCCCTTACCCCGAACAGCTCAGGACGATATTCTGGGTGTTATGCGACTCACCAAGTTCACGCACTCATGCGTCCGACTGGAAAAGGACGGATCCGTTCTCGTCTTCGATCCGGGCAACTTCTCCGATGCGGCGGAGATCGGAACGGCTCTCGAAGGAGTCGATTATGTGGTCATCACACACGAGCACCCTGATCATTACGACCGCGACACGGTCAATGGTTACCTCGATACACGGCCGGACGTCCAGGTTTACGCACCTGGTTCCGTTGCTCGGGAGATGAACGAGTCGGTCCAGAAGCCGGAGAGGATCCATGAGGTCCACGGGGAGGAGTCCTTTGACCTCGGACCATACGCCATACGGACCTTTGGCGGCCAGCATGCTTTGATCCATCCGCTCGTGCCCGTGGTGGAAAATATCGGATTTCTGGTGGACGACAACGTGTACCATCCCGGCGACAGCCTGATCGTTCCGCACAGGATCCAGGTTCGGAACCTCTTGGTTCCGATTCATGCACCGTGGAACAAATTGCACGAGGTCGTGGACTTCTTGACGTCGGTTCGGCCTCATCACGCATACCCCCTTCACGACGGGCTTCTGGCCGAAAACGGCAAAGCCATGTTGACGAATCACCTGACCAACTTCGGGGGCAAGTACGGTAGCGAGTACCACCGCCTGGAACCCGGGGAATCCATCACTATCGAGGAGACAATGTGAGCACGGTATTTACCAAGATCATCGAAGGCGAGTTGCCTGCCCGCTTCGTGTGGAAGGACGAGCGCGCCGTCGGGTTCCTCTCGATTGCGCCGTTGTCCATGGGCCATGTCCTGGTTGTTCCTCGGGAAGAGGTCGACCATTGGGTTGACCTGCCTCAGGACCTTTCCGTGCACCTCATGAAGGTTTGCCAGACCATCGGGCAGGCCATCGACGAAGTTTACGACCCCGTTCGTGTAGGCCTGATGATTCAAGGGTTCGAGGTTCCCCATGCGCACCTGCACGTGTGGCCCACCAATTCCATCGAGGAATTCAGCTTCGACCAAGTGGACAATGATCCGGACCAGGACAGCATGGACGAGGCAGCTGCCGCTATTCGCGACGTGCTGACCAGATCCGGGCATTTCGAGGCCGAAGTATCCTGAGACGAAGGATTTTCGGATCGGGGGAGTCAGGGCAACCCGACCTCACGAGGAAACCGAAGTGCTCCAACTCATGGCTGAGGGGCATACCAACTCCGGGATAGCGGAGCGGTTCGTCATCGCCGAGGGAGGAGCCGAGAAACATTCGCAAAGAATTTTCGCGAAGCACCGACTGGCGGAATCCGACGATCTCCACGGGAGATTGACCGCAGTCCTGCGGTATCTCAACCGTCGAATTGCGCCACGCCGGCCAGTCTTCGAATCGTCGGAGCCGTTATGCACGTCGCGACTGATTCAACATGTCGATAGCCTGCTTCTGCGACTTTCTGATCCGTTGGGCGGAGACGGGCCGTGAGGTTCCCAGCTCCTGGGCGAAGTAGCTCACGCGGAGTTCTTCGATCATCCAGCCGACGTCCGCGAGCGGAGCGGGTACCTCCCCGTCTACCGAGTACTTCTCGGCAGCGGAATCGTATCCGTCCTCCAGCTCCTGGACCTCAAGCATCAGCGTCGTGTCCTTGCCGACGCGCTCGCCGACCTTCGCGATGCGTCGACTCATGCCTTCAAGGTATCTCGGGAGGTGGACCAGACGTTCGTAACCGGTGGAAGCCACGAAACCGGGGTACACCAGGTGCTCGAGTTGGGCTTTCATGTCGTTGAAGTTGTTGATAATAGCCAAAGACGCTGAAGACTTGAGTTGTTTGCGCACCTGGTTGGCCAGCTTGAGGATCTCGGCAACCAAACTTGTCACCGTGAACACGGTATCGATGAGTTCGGCTCGGACCTCGTGGAACAGGCTTTCGAATTCCTGCCGGGACACGGGTGCGGTCTCCGGGGTGAGTTTGTCCAGTGCAGCAACGGTGCAGTCGGCGATCAACGAGTCGACCGAACCGTGAGGGTTCTGCGTGAAAACGATCTTTTCCTGGTTCTTCAGATGTTCCGACACGTATTTGTGCGGTGAAGGAACTCGTAAGGACAGCAATCGAATCGTTGCCTTTCGCTGTGCTCGATTCCGTTCCGACTCGGAAGCCAGAACACGCACGGCCACGGTCTCGCCTTCGTCGACCAGCGCTGGATATCCCTCGACCCGTTGCCCAGAAATGGTTCGTGTGATCTTGGGCGGAACGTCCGTTTCCGGCCAATCCCTGAGGCCGGAAACCTCGACGACACCCGCTCCCGCGGTGCGCCGCGTCGGGACGTGACCAGAACTCGGTTCACTGTCTTGCTCCTGCAGCTTGTTTCGTGTCGTCGGCGCCGGCTCGGGGGCACGGCCCTGTTCCGTCAGACGAGCGAGGGCTTCCGGAGAGGCCCCCAACGAAGCGGCCAGTGCCGACCGTATCTGAGGTCGTAATTGCTCCTGCAACGCTGCGAGGTCCTTGCCTTCCCCGAGGAGTTTGTTCTTCGCATCCCGGACCTGGAAGGTCATCCGCAAGTGTTCCGGAACGGCGGCCCAGTTCCACGACCCAGGGGGAATAACTTGTCCCTTGAGCCGCCGGAGCACCAGCTCGAGTGAGGGGAGCAGCTGGTCGCGTGCAGGATCGAAATCTGTCTCGAGCGCCTCGACCGCGTGTCGAGCGACATCCGGTGCAGGAACAAAATTCTTGCGCGATGCCTTGGGAAGGGACTTGATGAGGGCGGTGATCAATTCGTGTCGCAGTCCAGGAATCAACCACTCGAAAGGCTCCTGAGGTATCTGATTCAGAAAGACAATCGGCACCTGGACGAATACGCCGTCGGCTTCCGGGCTCGCACCCGGCGCCGCTGGCGCGAACTCGTAGGAGAGATCCAGCCTGAGCTCCGAGTCCGAGGTAGGCAGGACCCACGTGCGAGGAAATTGGGATTCGTCGTAGTCTCGGGCCTCTTCGTCGATGAGGTTCTCCGGGTTGAGGTCCAGAAGATGCTCGTTCTGCGGACGGGTCTTCTTCCACCACCGATCGAAATGACGTTCCGAGACGACGTCCGCCGGGATTCGGGCGTCGTAGAAATCGAAGATCACATCGTCGTCGACGCGCAGATCGCGACGCCGAAGCCTTGCTTCGAGCTGGTCGATCTCTGCGAGGCGTTTACGGTTCCGTTGGAAGAAACGATGACGCGTGCGCCAGTCGCCTTCCACGAGGGCCTTCCGAATGAACAATTCGCGGGCGAGCACCGGGTCGATGCGCCAGTAGTTCACGGGGCGATCGGTGACGACCGGCACCCCGAACAGGGTCGCTTTTTCGTAAGCCATCACGGAACCGCGCTTGGCCGACCAGTGGGGTTCGGAATAGGTCCGCTTGAGCAGCGACCCGGCCGCGTCTTCGATCCATTGAGGATCCACCGAGGCATTCACTCGCGCCCACAACTTGGAGGTTTCCACGAGTTCCGCCGAGACGATCCAGTCCGGGTTCTTCTTGAACAAACCGGATCCCGGGAAGATGGAGAACCGGGTGCCCCGCGCCCCTTGGTATTCGTGTCTGCGCTCGTCCTTGAGGCCGATATGGCTCAACAGGCCGGTCAGAAGGGACCGATGGACGGCTTCCTCGCTTCCCCCGACGCGAATTCGGCGTCCGCGGGAGACCTTAATGTCCGCTCGCGAACCAAGCTGCCGCAGTTGCTCGTAAAGGTCCTGCCACTCCCGAACTCGCAGGAAGTTGATGAACTCGCGTTGACACATCTTCCGGAACTGGGAAGACGACAATTCTTCCTGTTTCTCCTGGAGGTACTGCCAGAGCAGGAGATAACTCGAGAAGTCCGAGGTATCGTCTTTGAACCGCGCATGGAACTCATCCGCTTGAGCCCTCTTCTCCGTAGGTCTCTCACGGGGATCCTGGATCGTCAGGGCCGCGGCCAAAACCATGACTTCCTTGGCGACGTCGTGCTCTTGGGCAGCGACAATCATGCGTCCGAGCCGCGGATCCACCGGAAAAGCGGCCAGCTGACGGCCGACGGAGGTCAACGGCGAAGGCCTAGACTTTCGTTTGCCGCGTCCGCGTCGTGGCTGTGAATCGAGTTTTTCCGGAATTGCATGGACCGGCGCATCCTGGAGGGCTCCCAGCTCGCGGAGCACATTTACGCCGTCGGAGATCGAACGCTTGGCGGGCGGCTGTACGAACGGGAATTTTTCCATGTCCCCTGGAGAGCGTACGACGCCGATCGACATCGTGTGGAGAATCACCGAGGCGAGATTGGTGCGCAGTATTTCGGGATCGGTGAACTCGGGGCGGGACTCGAAATCCTCTTCGGAATAGAGACGAATTGCTATACCGTCCGAAACGCGTCCGCAACGTCCGGAACGCTGGTTCGCACTGGCCTGGGAAATTCGTTCGATCGGCAGACGCTGAACTTTGGTCCGGACGGAATACCGAGAAATCCTGGCGGTACCCGGATCGATCACGTACTTGATGCCAGGCACAGTCAGCGAGGTCTCGGCAACGTTGGTCGCCAGAACGATACGGGGCTTGCCGGACGGCCGAAATACCCGATGCTGTTCTGCCATCGACAGTCTCGCGAAGAGGGGGAGGATCTCGGTTCCGGCCAGGGACCGCTCGCGTTTGGACAGATCCTCGAGCGCGTCCGCGGCGTCGCGGATTTCCCGCTCTCCCGAGAAGAAGACGAGAATGTCGCCCGGATCCTCTTTCTTGAGCTCCAAGACGGCATCGCATACCGCATCCAAGGGGTCCCGGTCGTCGATCTCGAGTCCGTCGTCGGTTTCCTCATCCGTTGCCTCCGGAGAACCGCTCAAGGGACGATAACGAATCTCGACGGGGTACGTACGGCCGGATACCTCGATCACCGGCGCCGCGTCATCGGGCAGTGGATCGTCCTCGGAACGTTCCTCGACCGGGTCGAAACTCGGGGCAAAATGCCGGGCAAAACGGTCCGGATCGATGGTCGCAGACGTAATGATGAGCTTCAGATCAGGGCGCTGGGGGAGGATTCTCTTGAGGTAGCCCAAGATGAAATCGATATTCAAGGACCGTTCGTGGGCCTCGTCGATGATGATTGCGGAATACTTCTTGAGCAACGGATCATGCGGGATCTCTGCGAGAAGGATCCCGTCCGTCATGAGTTTGATCGCGGTCCGATCACTGACCTCCGAGGTGAACCGGACCTGATAGCCGACCGTTTGGCCGATCTTCTGCCCCAATTCCTCGGCGATGCGCTCGGCAACGGATCTGGCGGCCAATCGGCGCGGCTGCGTGTGGCCGATGGTGCCGGACTCGTTCAACCCGAGCTCGAGGCACATTTTGGGGATCTGCGTGGTCTTGCCGGAACCCGTTTCGCCGGCGATCACGACCACCTGGTTATCCCGGATGGCTTCCATGATGTCTTCCCTGCGGGCAGAGACGGGCAAAGACTCCGGATAGGTGATGTGGAGAGGGACGGAAGCGGACGTTACGGACTGATCAGACATATCGCCTCCCAGTTTACCGGCCGTCCGCACCGACGAGGACCGTCAGTCCCGCGCGAGCATCCAGTGGGTCCGGATCCACGCGATGATGCGCTCTATTCGTGCCTCGTCCCGGAAGATGAGTGCGTCCGAGTGCTCGGCCTTCGGCACGATTTCCAGAGCGGTCGAAATACCTCGTGCCCGCAGCGCCCGATGGGCGTCGCCGGATTGCGTCCACGGCACACAGGAGTCCGAATCTCCGTGAACATAGAACACGGGGCGATGGTTCGGACAGAGGTCGTCCGAACGAGCGTAGTCAAGGGGATGCGCGCGTGCCCATGCGGCCTCGGCCGGAGAACCTGGACGTGCGGGATACGACGAGCCGAGCAGCCGCCGTTCTGCCCCGTCGTCGTCGGGGTGATCTGCCGGGAAACCGCACGCCGTGCGGTCGTCGAAAATCGACCGGAGGTCGCTGACGCCGTAGAAGCTCACGGCGCAGACAACGTCGGTGGATTCCGAGGAGCCCCCCGGTCCCTCGAGGTAGGGGATACCGGAATCCGGCGTTGCGGCGAGCAGCTGGGCGAGGTGGCCTCCCGCGGAGGTCCCGGATATGGCGATTCTGGCGGGATCGATGTCGAACTCATTGGCTCGCGAACGGAAAAAGCGCACCGCGGCCTTGGCATCATTGAGCTGTGCAGGGAAGCGTGAACGATGCGATAACCGGTAGTTGATGGAAACCACCGCGAAGCCAGAGGCCTGAAGCCGCTCGCGCCAATGATGCTGGCCATTATCGGAATACAGGAGGCTAGACTTGTCTCCGAACCGCCAAGCGCCTCCGTGAAGGTGAATCAGAAGTGGCGCGGGTCCGGAGATCGGATCGGCAGGCGGGTAGAAGTCGAAAGAGCGATCGACATCTTCGGGCTCTGCGTAAAAACCGCCGAGCATGTCATTTCCTCCGTACGGACCCGAATCGATACGAATTGACCCCGCCGCCGGGCGAACGGGACGGGGTCACATGGTGCCCTCGATAGGATTCGAACCTACGACTTCTTGCTCCGGAGGCAAGCGCTCTATCCACTGAGCTACGAGGGCAACGCGTACCAGCATACCAGGAAATGCGGTCGGCGAGGACAACCCGACGCTCCGCATTTCCTCGAAGGTCTTCCAGGAATCTTCCAGAACCGGGGAGTAAATACTAGAGGCGAGAAACATAGTTTCCCTAAATAGTCTGGCGTTTGGTGCGACCAATCCGCCGGTTTCCTTCGTCCGAGGAGCAATCGACGTGCACCTGCAACCCCGCGAACAAGAAAAACTGCTGACCGTTGTGGCAGCCGATCTCGCCAGGAGACGTCAGTCGCGGGGGCTCAAACTCAATTACCCGGAAGCCATAGCGATCATCACCTACGAGTTGCTCGAAGGAGCCAGGGACGGCCGGAGTGTTTCCGACCTCATGAGCTGGGGCGCCACGATTCTTTCCGAGGACGACGTTCAAGAAGGCGTCGCCGAGATGATCCCCGACGTCCAGGTCGAAGCCACGTTCCCTGACGGAACCAAGCTCGTCACGGTTCACCAACCCATTCGCTAGGAAAGGACTTTCATCGTGAAACCCGGAGAATACCGACTCGCAGAGTCGCCTATCGAATGCAATTCTGGTCGAGAGACCACAACCCTCGACGTCCTGAACCGAGGGGACCGGCCCGTCCAGGTCGGCTCGCATTTTCACTTCGCCGAAGTCAACCGCGCGTTGGCCTTTGACCGGCACACTGCACGTGGTTTCCGGCTCGACATTCCGGCAGGGACCGCGGTCCGCTTCGAACCCGGCGACCGAAAGACCGTGAATTTGGTGGCCCTGGGCGGCGACCGGACCGTTTACGGATTCCGTGACCTCGTGGACGGGCCGCTCGACGCCGCCCAGTCGACGGGACTGAGAGACGATTCCACGCCCGCTCGTCACGAGTCGGCGGCCGGGGACGCACCGGATCCGCTGCCCAGCCGGGACGACGACGACTATTCGAATCAGACGCGCTGAGCGCCTGGAAAGAACCGAGAAACCCTTGAGCTTTGAACTGAGCCGCGACCAATACGCGAACCTGTACGGCCCCACGACCGGAGACGCCGTGCGCTTGGCGGACACCGAATTGTTCGCCGAAATCGAACAGGATCTCACGACCCCGGGCGAAGAGGCCGTGTTCGGCGGTGGGAAAGTGATTCGTGACGGCATGGGCCAGAACGGTCAATTGGTGAGGGACGTCGGCGTTCCCGACCTGGTGATCACCAACGTCATCGTCATCGATTGGACCGGAATCTACAAGGCCGATGTCGCCGTTCGGGACGGGCACATCATGAAGATCGGCAAATCCGGAAACCCTCACACCATGGACGGGGTCGACATCGTCATCGGCGTTGCGACGGACGTTATCGCCGGCGAAGGAAAAATTCTGACGGCTGGCGGTATCGATTCTCACATCCACTTCATCAGCCCCGACCAGATCGAAACCGCCTTGGTCTCAGGGATCACCACCATGATCGGCGGAGGAACAGGACCCAGCGAATCGTCGAAGGCCACGACGATCACTCCCGGTGAGTGGAACATTCACAATATGCTCCGGTCGTTCGAAGCGTTCCCGATGAATTTCGGGATTCTCGGCAAAGGGCACGGTTCGTCGGTCTCGCCTCTGAGCGAGCAGATCCGGGCGGGCGCGATTGGCCTGAAGGTTCACGAAGACTGGGGTGCGACGCCGTCATCGATCAATACCTCATTGCAGGTAGCAGACCAGTACGACGTCCAAATCGCCATCCATACCGACACTCTCAATGAAGCCGGCTTCGTCGAGGACACCAAAGCGGCCATCGATGGGAGGGTCATCCACACCTTCCATACAGAAGGGGCAGGCGGCGGGCACGCGCCGGACATCATCGAACTGGCCGCGGAGCCCAATATTCTGCCCGCCTCGACGAACCCCACGTTGCCTTATACCCGCAACACGATCGAGGAACATCTCGACATGCTCATGGTCTGTCATCACCTTCGAGCCGACATCCCCGAAGACGTCGCCTTCGCGGACTCGCGGATTCGCAAAGAGACGATCGCCGCGGAGGACGTCCTTCACGACATGGGGATCTTCTCGATGACCTCTTCTGACTCCCAGGCGATGGGCCGCGTCGGTGAGGTAATCCTGAGAACCTGGCAGGTGGCCCACTCGATGAAAAAACAACGAGGCAAGCTCGCCGAGGACGAAGGAACCGCGGGAGACAATTTCCGCATCAAGCGATTCATCTCCAAGTACACCATCAATCCGGCCATCGCACACGGCGTTTCGGACTCGGTGGGTTCGATTGAAGAGGGGAAATTCGCGGATCTGGTCCTCTGGGAACCGAAGTTCTTCGGGGCCAAGCCAGACCTGATTATCAAGGGCGGACAAATGGTCCACGGTCCCATGGGAGATCCGAATGGATCGATCCCGACTCCGCAGCCCCGGAATTACCGCAAGGCATTCGGGGCCTTCGGACAGGCGACGGCGTCGTCTTCGATCACGTTCCTGTCCGAAGTCGCCGTCCAGGCCCAAGTACCTCGTCTGTTGGGGCTCAACAAGGTCATCCGAACGTGCCACGGTATACGCAACCTGACCAAGGCTGATCTCCGATTCAACGGGGAGACACCGAAGTTGTCGGTCGACCCGGAAACCTACGAAGTCAGGGTCGACGGCGAGCCGATCACGTGCGAGCCGGCCGAGGAACTGCCTCTGACCCAGCGATACTTCCTCTTCTGAACCGAACCATCCAGCCGAGGAGACAGCTCATGATCGTCACCCGCGTGCTCGCTAACGTGCACGAACCCGAAGGCCAGCTTCTCGTCGCGGACCATCACGTCGAGAACGTCGTGCTTCCCAGCCAAGACCTGGTCAAACGGATCCAGCGAATGACTACGGACCACGGACACGAATTGGGACTCCGCCTTCCGCCCCGGTCCCCGGACCTCAAGGACGGGGACGTCTTGGCCGTCCCCGGAGAAGACAGCGATTCCGCAGTTGTCGTGCGCGTCTTGCCATCGGACGTACTGGTCATCCGGCCGAAGTCGATCTTCCACATGGGTCGCATCGCGCACAGCTTGGGCAACCGGCATTTGCAGGCGCAGTTCTTCGACGGGAACAGCGAGTACGAAGCCGAGGTCATGGTCGTTCAGTACGACCACACCGTCGAGAGATTCCTTCACGAAGAAAACGTTGACTACGCACGTCAAGAACGTGTGATGCCCGTGCCGTTCCGCCATGCAGAACACACCCACTGAACCGGAGGGCACCACGGCACTGACTCGTTTGATGGGGCTGATGCAACTGACGGATTCCGCGATACCGACCGGAGCCTTCAGTCATTCGCTCGGATTCGAAACGTACATGAGTCGAGGGGAACTGGACGACGAGGAAACCTTCGCCGATTGGCTGCGCATGTTCGTGGAGCAACAACTTACGTACACCGACGCAGCAGCCATCCGTATTGCCTACCGTGCGTCCTGTGAAGAAGAAATCGTGGACCTGGACGAGCTGATTATCGCCCAAGCCCTGCCACGGCAGATACGTGACGGGGGGATCACCATGGGGCGTCGGCTTCTGTCCATCGGCGCGGCGAGCTACTCGGGACGCTGGACCGAGGCCTACGCCCGCTCGGTCGATGACGGAAGAAGCCACGGCCATCAGGCCATCGCCATGGCAGTGCTCGCCCGTGACCTGGGGGTTCCCGAAGACGAGGCCGTTGCCTCCCATGTTTACGCCTCGGTGATCTCGCTGACACAGAACGCCGTACGGGGGATCCCGCTCGGGCAGAACGCAGGACAGCGAATCGTCGCAGCGCTTCAACCAGAAGTCCTGCGCGCCGTAGAAGCGTCCAGGGGGCTGAGGGCCGAAGACCTCGGGGCAATATCGCCTGGACTCGAGATCGCCCAAATGGCACATGAGCGTCAGCGAGCGCGCCTCTTCATGAGCTGAAAACACGAATTGAAGGAGAAGAACAATGGAACCTGTGATTATAGGGATCGGCGGGCCTGTTGGGGCCGGAAAAACACAGTTGATCGAGCGCGTCTCTCGCGCCATGAGCCAGGAGATACCCATGGCCGCGATCACGAACGACATCTACACGATCGAGGATGCCAAGATTCTCGCCCGCAACTCAGTCCTGCCGGAGGACCGAATCATCGGGCTGGAAACGGGTGGCTGCCCCCACACGGCCGTCCGCGAAGACACGTCCATGAACGAAGCCGCCATCGTGGAAATGAGGAAACGGCACAAGGATCTACAGATCATTTTCGTCGAATCCGGCGGAGACAATCTTTCGGCGACCTTCAGCCCAGAGCTCGTGGACTTCTCGATCTACGTCATCGACGTCGCCCAGGGGGAGAAGATCCCGAGGAAAGCTGGTCAAGGCATGATCAAATCCGACTTGTTCATTATCAACAAAACCGATCTGGCCCCGTATGTCGGCGCCGACCTGTCCGTCATGGAAGCCGATTCGCGGGTGTTCCGGCAGGACAAGCCTTTTGCCATGACCAACCTGGTGACCGATGAAGGACTCGAAGTCGTTCTCGGATGGATACGGACCGACGTCCTCATGATGGACCTCGCCTAAGTGAAAGATCGGGAGACAGTTCACGACAGCGGTTCGGGCGGCCCGACGTCGTGCGGCGACCCGGCAGGACGGTTGCGTCTCGGGATCGATGTCCGCAACGGTCGGTCGTTCGCGGCGGACCAGTACCACGAGAACGCCCTGCGGGTCCTCAAGCCCTTGTACCTGGATTCGTCGGGACAAGTCGTCTACACCATGGTCAACCCCGGTGGTGCCTACTTCGGATCGGACGTCTACGAGATAGACATTGAGGTCAAGGATGATGCTTCCCTTCTTCTCACGACTCAGTCAGCAACGAAGGTCTACAAGACTCCGCAAGGGCCAGCGCGCCAACGCATGCGCATTTCGCTCGGCCGCGGAGCAACCCTGGAATCCGTCCCTGACCAGCTGATCGTCTACAGGGAGGGAAAATACCTCCAAGACACCGTGATCGACATGCACCCCCAGTCCTCGTTGCTGTCCTGCGAAATCATCACACCCGGATGGGCGCCCACCGGAGCGAGCTTCGCCTACAAGGAGTTGCGCATGCGCACTGAGATCCGGGTCCGGACGGAAAGAGGCCACCGTCGGGTGGCTGTAGACCAACTTCGGATCAAACCGGGCGAGGGAACGGCAGTCTCCGGCGTGGGATTCATGGAGGGGCACAGCCATACGGGCCAGCTTCTCGTCGCGGATCGGCGCCTGGACGAGCGACTCTACGAGTCCCTCGCGGAGATCATGGACGCCTCGAACACCGTGTCCGGCATGAGCCGAGTCGGAGCGCGGCGACAAGACGGCCTCGCGTGCTGGGCCATGAGAAGCCTTGCCCACAGCACTGCTGATATCCACAACCTGCACCTTGCCGTCGCGAACGAAGTCAGGTCGCGACTGCGCAACCAGGGACAGATGAACCTCCGTAAGTACTGATTGCCCTTGAATCACGCCTATTAGAAAGGGGAGAGTCGATGACGGATGTGTCTGCCTCGGCGCTCTACAGCCGCTACGTCACGCGCAGGGAAGGCCTGCCTCTCAGGACCCGAGTCGGATTCACCCTGGGCGCCGTAGGTTTGCTTCATCTCATCGCCCTCGGCCTCTTGCTGACCGCATTCGTTCCTGGATCGCAGCCCTTGGCGCTCGGCGTCGTACTGACGGCCTATGTGGCCGGAATGAAACACAGTTACGACTGGGACCACGTAGCCGCGATCGACAACTCGACGCGCAAATTCGTCGCCGACGGAAGGAACCCGGCGAGCGTAGGGTTTGCATTCAGTTTGGGCCACTCCATGGTCGTAACTCTCGCCGGAATCATGGTTATAGCAGGCGTGCACTTCGTCCACGGCGCGTTCGAGGAGGGGAGCACGGCGAATCTCGTGCTCGGGCTGATCGGAGCCGGTGTATCGGGTTTCTATCTGTTGGTCCTTGGTCTGTACAACAGCGGAATCGCGGTTCGACTGATCCGCAGGGCGCGGACGGGCCACAGATTGCCTCCGGGACATCGACACGATCTCGGCGAAAACTGGGGCTTGGTATCCCGTTTGCTCAGAGGGCCCCTGTCCAGAGTGCGCAGCCCTCGTGACATCTTCGTCATCGGTTTCCTGTTCGGCCTCGGATTCGACACAGCGACGACGATCGGACTGCTGCTGCTGACGGCCAGTGCGTCATTGGCAGGGGTGCCTGCTGTCGCATTGCTCGGCCTTCCCTTTGCCTTCACCGCGGCGATGACGCTGTGCGACACCTTGAACGGCCTCGGAATGATGCGTTTGTACTCCTCTGCTCTGGCAGACAACAGGTCCCGAATACGATTCAACGCGACCGTCACCGCCGTCTCATCGCTGGCCGCGCTCCTGATCTCGATCCTTTCGCTGGGTGGTTTCTTCCACGAACTCTTGGGCCTGAGGGATCCTGTGACCACGTGGTTGGCCGAGATCGACTTGGGTGACGCAGGGTTGGTCCTCGTCGGTTGTTTCGTTGTGGTCTGGGCGGGATTTGCCCTGGCGGAACGTCGGCGACGCACATCAGCCGAATCCGGCCCGGCGACGAATGAACGGATCGAGGCCTGAACGTTCACATGCATGCTCGCCTCATCTCAACTGCTTCCGCCGTGGCTCGGGGCCTCGGCCAAATTTTCTTTGTCCGGAGCGCGCTGACCGGTCTGGGAATCGTCATAGGGCTTTCGTTCTCCTCGTGGAGCATTGCCGGACTCGTCGTGCTGGGAAGCGTCGTTCAGACTCACGGTGCCTATTTCCTCCAGCGTCGCCGGTCAGAGATCGATGACGGACTCATGGGCTATAACGGAGCATTGGTCGGTGCGGCCGCGGCGTGGGAGCTGGGCGGCACGTGGCCCGCGGTTCTTGTGACGGTCGTAGGCAGCTTCGCGTGCATTCCCGTCCATGAAATGATCCGGTGGCTGTGGTCCTTGCCGTGGCTCCGGCGGTTCGACCTGCCCGTCTCCACCGCGCCCTTCTGCATCATTGCGGGACTCGAGCACGGGGCGATAGTGCCCCTGCTCAGAACCGAGTCGAGCGCGACCCCGGTGAACTCCTTTTCGGGCTATGAGCTGGGACTGTTCCAGGATTTCTCGGAGGTCGTCCTCTCGGCGGGTCTCGCGACCGGCCTCGTGATCGTCCTCTCGTTGTTTCTCGGATCCTGGAAGATCGGTGTGGCTTCCCTCGCAGGCAGCGCGTTGGCTATTGGACTCGGCATTGCCGTTCACTCTCCGACGGCACAAATAAGTGCAGGGTTGACCGGCTATTCGGCGGTGCTGGCAGCGATTGCTTTGGGCGTCGTCGTGCTACCGGAGAGGCCATGGGTTGTGCGCGCCGGCGCCGTCGTCGCCGGCGTCGGGCTAACCTTGGCTTTCAACCACGTGTTGGCGTTCGCGGGAGGCCCCGTGTTCACCTGGCCCTTCCTCCTCTCGATGTGGCTCGTCATGGTCGTGGTGAAGTTTCGGAAGGCCCGAATCTTTCCTCGCGCCGTCACGAAGGTGGAGTGAAAGACAATCCTTGTAGACTGGACGAGTGACTCCCGAAGAACTCTCCGATGCAATATCCGCGTGCCTCCACCAGGCCATCGACTCTGGGCAGCTCGAGCTGGTCGAGGGACAAGCCCTGCCAGAAGTGAAGATCGAGCGTCCCAAGAATCGCCAGCACGGTGACTGGAGCACCAACATTGCTCTGCAGCTCGCCAAGCGTGTGGGCAAAAACCCTCGTGAGGTCGCCCAGGCACTCTCGGAGCGGATCATCGTGATCGACGGCGTGTCCGCCGTGGACATAGCCGGTCCGGGATTCCTCAACATTGTTCTCGATGCGGCCGCAGCCGGTGTTCTGGCGCAGAACATCCTCGACGCCGGGTCAGCGTACGGTCGGTCCACCAAGCTTGACGGCATGCACATCAACTTGGAATTCGTCTCAGCCAACCCCACTGGGCCGATTCACCTCGGTGGCACGCGTTGGGCTGCGGTGGGCGACTCACTGGCACGCATCCTGACGGCCAACGGCGCCCAGGTCACCCGCGAGTACTACTTCAATGACCACGGGACGCAGATTGATCGATTCTCCGGTTCGTTGCTGGCCAAAGCTCGCCGCGAGGCTGCCCCGGAGAACGGCTACGGCGGTCAGTACATCGACGACATCGCACAGCGTGTGCTCCGCGAAGTGCCCGACGCCTTGGAATCAAATGATCCGCAGGAGGTATTCCGCAAATACGGCGTGGCGATGATGTTCGAGGACATCAAGCAGTCATTGCACGATTTCGGGGTGGACTTCGACGTCTATTTCCATGAGAACTCGCTCTTCGAATCCGGCGAGGTCGACCGTGTCCTCGAACAGCTCAAGGGCAGCGACAAGCTCTACTTCGCAGACGGCGCGTGGTGGCTGCGATCGACCGACTACGGCGACGACAAGGACCGTGTCGTCATCAAATCCGACGGAAACGCTGCATACATCGCCGGCGACATTGCTTACATCGCCGACAAGCGGGCTCGGGGTGCGAACCTGGCGATCTACATGCTGGGTGCCGATCATCACGGTTACATTGCCAGGCTGAAGGCCGCCGCAGCGGCGATCGGCGACGATCCGGACGCCGTCGAAGTCATGATCGGCCAGATGGTCAATCTGGTTCGTGACGGCAAGGCCGTCCGGATGTCCAAGCGGGCCGGCACCGTCGTGACCATGGAAGATCTGGTCGACGCCGTGGGAACCGATGCCGCGCGCTATTCGCTGACCAGATACTCGGTCGATTCCAACATCGACATCGACCTGGACCTGCTCACCAGGCGGTCCAACGAGAACCCCGTGTTCTACGTCCAGTACGCCCACGCTCGCACGTGCGCGGTAGCCCGTAACGCGGCCGATGCCGGAGTGGTGCGTTCGGTGGAGAGCTTCGACGCCTCGCTGTTAAGCACTCCGTCGGATGAGGAACTTCTCGCCGCCTTGGGGCAGTTCCCCGGTGTGCTCGTCGAAGCCGCGGAGTTCCGCGAACCGCATCGTGTGGCTCGCTATCTGGAGCGTCTGGCGGGTGCATATCATCGTTGGTACGACGCGTGCCGCGTAACTCCCAAGGGCGACGAAGAAATCACCGATATCCATCGGACTCGCCTGGCCTTGAACGATGCCACGACCCAGGTGCTGGCCAATGGTTTGCACCTCTTGGGCGTCACCGCACCGGAGAGGATGTAAATGGGCCAGGCACAGTCGACCGTGGTCCCGGAATGGCTCAGCCTTCCCTCCGACCCGGCGGAGCTGGATCGGCACATCTGGACCCCCTCTTACGGTCGTGACGGCTCGGGCGAGCTGACCATCGACGGGCAGACGGCCTCCAGCCTTGTCGAGCAGTTCGGAACACCTCAATACGTCTATTCCGAAGACACATTCCGCAGCCGCGCTCGCGAGTACCGCATCGCATTCGAAAAGGCCTTTGGCGAATACGGCGCCGAGGTCTCGGTCTATTACGCCGGAAAAGCGTTCCTCTGCTCGGCCATCGTCCGGTGGGCCCGGGAAGAAGGGCTCAACTTGGATACGGCGTCTGGGGGAGAACTCGCCCTGGGGCTTGCCGCCGGCATGCCGGGGGAGCGAATTGCCCTGCACGGCAACAACAAATCGGAAAACGAGATTCGCAGGGCACTCGAGAACGGTCTCGGACGGATCGTAGCCGATTCCGTTCCCGAACTTTTCATGATCGACCGCATCGCACGCAACATGGGTGTCACGGCCCCAGTCATGATTCGCATCACGCCCGGTGTGCATGCCGAGACGCATGATTTCATCGCCACGGCCCACGAGGACCAGAAGTTCGGGTTGTCCCTGGCCGAGGGGACGGCTGCGTTGGCCGAATCCGACGTCGAGGCATCTCTGTGGTCCGAAACGGCCGTTGCCTCATCGGACTCTGTGGCGATGCTCGCTGCCCTGACCGCGGACGCGTTGGACGGTACCGACCTGCGCGGATTCCACTGCCACATCGGTTCCCAGATCTTCGAGGCCCATGGCTTCGGCCTCGCGGCCGAGCGGCTGCTGACATTCATTTCAGACGTATCGAACCGAATTGACACGAACATCCCCGAGCTTGACCTGGGCGGCGGCTACGGTATCGGCTACATCGAGGGGGATACTCCTCGAAGCGCCGACGTCATAGCCCGCGAACTTGCACGCAGCGTCGCGGATACCTGCTCGTCATTGGGGCTGGACATACCGCACATTTCGATCGAGCCAGGCCGCGCATTGACCGGCCCCGCGGGCACCACTCTGTACACCGTGGGAACCATCAAGGACGTTGCGATCGATTCCGGATCCGGCCGGACTCAGGTGCGCCGCTACGTCTCGGTAGACGGTGGCATGTCGGATAACGCGCGTCCGGTTCTGTACGACGCAGATTACTCCGTTGTTGTGGCCAACCGGGCTCCCAGCGGAGAACAAGTTCTTTCCCGTGTGGTGGGCAAACACTGCGAATCCGGCGATGTCGTGGTTCGTTATTGTTACTTGCCCGCCGACCTCACGAGTGGCGACGTTCTTGCCGTAGCGGCCACAGGGGCGTACTGCTGGGCACTCTCGAGCAACTACAACTACCTTCCGCGACCCGGCGTGGTCGCGACTTCCTCGGCACGTCCCCCGCGCGTGATCGTGCGCGGTGAAACCGAGGAAGACCTTTTCGCCAGGGACGCCGGCCTCTGAGCCGACATACCGACTTGCTAGGAGAAACTATGACCGAACCGACGATCAAGGTGGCGCTCCTCGGCGCCGGAACCGTGGGATCGCAGGTCGCACGGGTACTCACGGAAGATTCTGCGGAGTTGGCGCAACGTATTGGCGCGACTCCTCAGCTGGTCGGGATCGCCGTGCGCAGCCTCGACGCCGATCGCGATTACCCAGCCGACGCGTCTCTCTACACCACGGACGCGGAGAGCCTGATCGACCAAGCCGACGTCGTGATCGAGCTGACCGGCGGCATGGAACCTGCGCGGTCACGGATCCTCAGGGCGCTGAATGCGGGTAAGCACGTGGTCTCGGGAAATAAGGCTCTTCTGGCCGCCCACGGAGCGGAACTTCAGCGCGCGGCTCGTGAGAATAGCGCGCAGCTCTCCTATGAAGCAGCTGTCGCAGGTGCTATCCCGATTCTGCGTCCATTGCGCGATTCCCTCGCGGGCGACCACGTCACCCGAGTACTGGGCATCATGAACGGAACGACCAACTTCATCCTGGACGCGATGGATTCGACAGGGGCGCAGTTCGACGATGCCCTGGCCGAAGCCCAACAATTGGGCTACGCGGAGGCCGACCCGACCGCGGACATTGAGGGGCAGGACGCCGCAGCGAAAGCCGCAATCGTCGCCTCGTTGGCGTTTCATTCCGAATTCACGATCGACGATGTTCACTGCCAAGGCATCACCGACATTACCGCCGACGACGTCGCCGCCGCGGCGAGTGACGGATACGTGATCAAGCTCTTGTCCGTCTGCGAGCTCGACGGGGATGGCGTGAACATTCGTGTGAATCCGACCCTGATTCCTCGCTCTCATCCGCTTGCGAGCGTGCGGGACGCCTATAACGCTGTCTTCGTCGAATCCCGGGACGCCGGAGAACTCATGTTCTACGGTCCCGGCGCGGGCGGGGCGCCGACGGCGTCGGCCGTCTTGGGCGACTTCGTGTCTCTGGCCCGTCGCAGCATGCTCGGGGGGCCGGGGGTCCCGGATTACGCGTATGCGAAGCTCCAAGCCACATCGTTGTCCAACGTGGTCTCGCGCTACACGGTCGGTCTGCGCGTTCGGGATCAGCTCGGGGTCCTTGCCGCGATCGCCAACGTCTTCGCCGAGCACGGTGTTTCGATCCAGACTATGCACCAGACCAAACATCGTGATCACGAGGACATCGAAGGCAACCACGCCACGATTCGCATCGTGACTCACAAGACCAGTGACGAGAATCTGCAGTCCACGATCGACGAATTGTCATCGCTGTCCACGGTGTACAGCGTAGCTTCCGTGATACAGGTCGAGGGCTAGCGTCACCTCTCATTCCTCATCCGTCCGACCGGGAACGACCCGGGCCAGAGATAACTAACGTAAGGAACCCCATGGCACACGTTTGGCGAGGAGTCATCAACGAGTACCGCGACCGCCTTCCGGTCACCGAAAAGACCGAAGTCGTCACCCTCGGCGAGGGCGGGACTCCTCTGATCCGTGCCCCCAAGCTCTCCGAACACACCGGCAACGAGGTGTACATCAAGTTCGAGGGCATGAACCCGACCGGGTCGTTCAAAGACCGCGGGATGACCATGGCCATCACGGCGGCCAAGGAACAGGGAGCGGAAGCCGTGGTGTGTGCTTCGACGGGTAATACGTCAGCCTCGGCTGCGGCCTACGCGACGCAGGCGGGCCTGAAGTGCGCAGTGCTGGTTCCGGACGGAAAGATCGCAATGGGCAAGCTCTCGCAAGCGATCGCACACGGGGCCGAACTGCTGCAGGTCAACGGCAACTTCGACAATTGCCTTGAGGTCGCTCGGAAACTCGCCGAGAACTACCCGGTGTTCCTCGTCAACTCGGTCAATCCCGCACGCATCGAGGGCCAGAAGACAGCATCCTTCGAGGTGGTCGACGTCTTGGGAGATGCCCCTGATTATCATTTGCTCCCGGTCGGAAACGCCGGAAACATCACCGCGTACTGGAAGGGATACAAAGAGTATTCGCAGCCCTACGTCAACGACGCGGGAGAAACCATTGAGCCCGTCGCGTCGAAGCGACCCAAGATGTGGGGGTTCCAAGCGGCAGGTGCCGCACCTATAGTTCTGGGACACCCGATCAGCGAGCCGGAGACTATCGCAACTGCGATTCGGATTGGCAATCCTGCTTCCTGGGACAAAGCCGAAATGGCTCGGGACGAGTCCGAGGGCCTCATCGACTCGGTGACCGATGACGAGATCCTCGAAGCCCACCGTTGGCTGTCCTCTCGGGAAGGCGTTTTCGTCGAACCGGCCTCGGCCGCGGGCGTTGCGGGACTTTTGAAGAAGCATCGGGCCGGGGAAGCCCCGAGGGGGGCGACGATCGTTATCACGGTGACCGGGCATGGTCTGAAGGATCCCCAGTGGGCCCTGCGGGGAGCGGACGGCGACGACGTAGAGCCCACTACGGTGGACTTCGACGTCGTCTCGGTCGCCGATGCCTTGGGCTTGGAGTAACAACCATGGGCATGGACACCAGGCCGACATCCCTTGTCGACGGCGAATCTGCGGCGTCCTTCGGGCCAGACATCATCCCGGTGGGCACCAGGGTGCGCGTCACGGTTCCCGGGTCGACGGGGAACGTGGGTCCCGGCTACGATTCCCTCGGACTGGCTCTGGGGCGTTACGACGAGGTGACTGTGGAGAGAATTTCCGGTCGCCTCGCTTTCGACGTGAGCGGCGAGGGCAGCCAGACCGTTCCTCAGACAGAAGACCACTTGGTCGTGCGTGCCATGCGCACCGCATGGCGGGCGATCGGAATACACGAGTTGCCAGGGCTGCGGATCACGGCCCGGAACAACATTCCTCACTCGAGAGGTATGGGATCTTCGGCGTCGGCGATCGTGGCCGGCGTGGTCGCGGCCAATGCCATGGTGCCTGAGGACGTGCGATTGACATCGAACGCTATTCTGCAGATCTGCTCCCAGATGGAAGGGCACCCGGACAACGTCGCGCCGTCCCTGTTCGGCGGGCTGGTCATCTCTTATTCCGGCCCGGACGGCTTCCATTCGGTGCCGGCCCAGGTTCATAGCGACGTCGTCCCGGTCGTTGCGATCCCGGACTACGAAGTACCCACGCGGATCGCCCGTGGTCTGATTCCCGAGTCTGTTCCGCACCGCGAGGCCGCATACAATTCGGGACGCGCTGCTTTGCTGGTTCACGCGATGAAAGACGATCCTTCCGAGCTCTTCGCGGCCACGGAGGACTTTCTGCACCAGCAGTACCGCGCGAGTGCCATGGGACCGACCGCTGGATTGGTATCGCATCTGCGGGGGAGAGGTCTTGCCGCCATCGTTTCCGGCGCGGGGCCGACGGTTCTCATCCTGGCGGAGAATGCCGACTCGGCGGACCGCGCGGCGGGGTTCATCGAGGAATTTGCGCAGGCGCCGTCCAATTACTTCGGAGATCGCCGCGTAAATTGGGATGTCGAAAGGCTGACCATTGATCGCAACGGTGTTATAGTTGAACACGTCGAGTCCGATAAGCTTCTATAGGCTTTCGGTTCTCGCCGGTCGCACGGTCAATTGGAATGATTGGCGTTTGAGTGGGACCGGATCATGATGGTTCACCAATCTGGTGGATCGACGCGTCAGCTGATCGTCCCTGAGCTTTGGTTTTCTGGGGATGAGGGTTTACCCGGCCCACGGGTCGAGTACGCTCAAGTCATTTCAAGAAAATCCCTGCGCGTCGTCGAATCGACATTCTTCGAAGCGGCGAGGGCAAGGAGCGCGTCATTGATCTCTGCACTATCTGGTGCGGGGATTTCGTGCGTATCGCGTTTTTTCTGGTGGTGCGTGCTGACCATTAATATATTCGGGCCTCGTTTCAATATACGAGGGCCATGTCGAGGGGGAAGGATCCTTCGTGACCGTATCGACCGACCTATCGGGTGCGGAACAGCCAACCAACGGTTCGGCTGAACAGACTCGCCAGAACAACGAGTCTCCAGAATCTCAAAACACGCAAAACACAGCCGCGTCCCAGGCCGCAGAGCAGGGAAAAAGCAGTGGCGGATTGAGCGCCTTGAAATTGGCGCAGTTACAGTCGCTGGCGTCCCAACTCGGCATCGTCGGCGCTCGCCGCATGCGGAAGTCTGCACTGGTCGAGGCCATTTCGGCCCACCAGCGCGGCTCGGCCGTCGCTGACCGCGACGAGAAGGCTACTCAGAACAAGTCCAAGGCCGACAAGGGCTCGGATCAGAATCAGGGGCAATCCGAAGGATCCGATCAGAACGGTTCCGAGGAAAGCCAAAAGCCCGCAGCTCAAGGCCAGTCCGAGCGTCCCCAGCGAGGTCGCTCACGTCGGGCCACGTCGGGTGGGAATGTCAAGAATGACGTCCCGCAGTCCGACGAGGAGGGGCAGAAGAACGAGGGCTCCCAGGAGCGCCCAGCCGAGTCTTCCCAGCGCGAACGCGGCGAGGATCGTAGCGCGGAACGCCACAACGGCCGTGAGCAGGATCAGGAGCGCACCAAGCGCAATGATCAGCGCGGCAACAACCAGGGCGGCTCGCAGGATCAGGACGGGCAGAACGAGCGCCGTTCGGATTCGAAGAATGACGACAAGGGCAATAACGACCGGAATCGTCGCAACAAGAACAACAACAAATCCAAGGACAATTCCAGGGACAACGGGCCGAAGGACAACGGCTCCAGGGACAATGGCCCCAAGGAGAACAACTCCGAGGACAACAACCGGAACGACGGCAAGAACAACAACGACCGTCGGAACAACCGGAACAAGGGCAATAACAACGGCCCCGAGGACGACGACCGCAAGGGTCGGAACCGCCGCAACCGGAATCGCAACGACCGTCGTGACCGCCGACGTGGTCGGAACAACGGCCCCGAGGTCGACGACACCGAGGTGACTGAGGACGACGTCTTGCTGCCCGTCGCCGGTATCCTCGACGTACTGGACAATTACGCTTTTGTCCGCACCTCCGGTTACCTGCCCGGTCCCAACGACGTCTATGTCTCGCTCGCCCAGGTCAAGAAGAACCACTTGCGCAAGGGCGACGCCGTTGTCGGTGCGATCCGCGCACCGCGTGAGGGTGAAAACCAGAATAATTCCCGCCAGAAGTTCAACGCTTTGGTTCAGCTGACCAGCGTCAACGGCAAGAAGCCGGAAGAACTCAGCGAGCGTGTGGAATTCAACAAACTGACCCCGTTGTACCCCAACGAGCGTCTTCGCCTCGAGACCGAGCAGAAGAAGATCGGCCCGCGCGTGGTCGACCTCGTTGCCCCGATCGGCAAAGGCCAGCGCGGCCTGATCGTCTCGCCGCCCAAGGCGGGCAAGACGCTCATGCTGCAGTCGATTGCGAACGCGATCACCACCAATAATCCCGAGGTCCACCTCATGATGGTGCTGGTTGACGAACGTCCTGAGGAAGTCACGGACATGCAGCGCACGGTCAAGGGTGAAGTCATTGCCTCGACCTTCGACCGACCTGCCGACGACCACACGACGGTTGCGGAACTGGCCATCGAGCGTGCCAAGCGGCTCGTGGAGATGGGGCACGACGTCGTCGTCCTCCTCGATTCGATGACTCGCCTTGGACGCGCCTACAACCTCGCCGCGCCGGCTTCCGGCCGTATCCTGAGTGGCGGCGTGGACTCCGCGGCGCTGTACCCGCCCAAGCGTTTCTTCGGCGCCGCACGCAACATCGAGGAAGGCGGCTCGCTGACGATCCTGGCAACCGCTCTGGTCGAGACCGGGTCCAAGATGGACGAGGTAATCTTCGAGGAATTCAAGGGCACCGGCAACATGGAATTGCGCCTCTCGCGTCAGCTTGCTGACAAGCGCATCTTCCCGGCCGTGGACGTCAACGAATCCGGAACTCGCCGCGAGGAGAACCTCTTGTCGCCGGACGAGATCAAGATCATGTGGCGGTTGCGTCGTGTGCTGGCCGGATTGGACCAACAGCAGGCGCTCGAGGTCCTCACCAGCAAACTGCGTGACACCCCGACGAACGTGCAGTTCCTTCTTCAGGTGCAGAAGACCACGTTGGGCTCCAAGTCCGACGACTAGCGTTCCTGAACCGACGCCCGGATCCACTCTACGTGGGGCCGGGCGTCGGTTTTTTTCGCGTTCCCCGCCTGTGGCCACGGGAGCGAGTGAGATAATGGAGGCCACACCACAATCTCAATTACCGAGGACCCTATGCTCGATTCCATCCAATCCCTCTTCGATGAGCACCAGGAACTGCAACAGCAGCTGGCCGACCCCGCCGTGCACGCCGACCAAGGCAAGGCCCGCAAGCTAGGACGCCGGTATTCCGAGCTCAACGGCATCGTCGAGGCGTACCGGAAGGTCGAAATGCTTGAAGGCGACCTCGAAGCGGCGCGTGAGATGGCCGGAGAAGATCCAGAATTCGCTGCGGAAGTGCCCTCCCTGGAAGAGTCCCTCAGCGAGGCCCAGGCACGGTTGCACCGACTGTTGATTCCCCGCGACCCGGACGACGGCCGTAACGCCATTCTCGAGGTCAAGGCCGGCGAGGGCGGTGACGAATCTGCTCTCTTCGCGGGTGATCTTCTGCGCATGTATGCTCGGTATGCCGAGCGCAAGGGATGGAAAACTGAGATCCTTTCCTCGACCGAATCGGATTTGGGCGGTTACAAGGACGTCCAAATGGCCGTCAAGTCCACTTCGACCGACCCTGCTGAAGGCGTCTGGGCTCACCTCAAGTACGAGGGCGGTGTGCACCGCGTGCAGCGCGTTCCGGTCACGGAATCGCAGGGCAGAATCCATACATCCGCCGCCGGCGTACTGGTTTTCCCCGAAGTCGATGAGCCGGAAGAGATCGATATCAGCCAGAACGATCTCAAAATCGATGTCTATCGGTCTTCGGGCCCTGGCGGACAGTCAGTCAACACGACGGACTCCGCGGTGCGTATTACTCACTTGCCTACCGGAATCGTGGTGGCAATGCAGAACGAGAAATCACAGTTGCAGAACCGTGAGGCCGCGATGCGCGTTCTCCGTGCTCGTTTGCTGGCCCATCAGCAGGAGCAGCTCGACGCCGAGGCGGCTGAGCACCGGAAGTCACAGGTCAAGACGATGGACCGTTCCGAACGTATCCGTACCTATAACTTCCCGGAGAACAGAATTGCGGACCACCGGACCGGGTACAAGGCCTATAACCTTGACACCGTGATGGGTGGAGACCTCGAACCGGTGGTGCAATCCGCGATCCAGATGGATGAGGAACACCGCCTCGCGGCGCTTGGTCAGGACTCCGAGTAGCAAGTGTCGCCTCAGATGTCCGCAGGCGGATTTCCCAGCTCCGATCCTGGCCGAGCGCTCGAGGAGATGCCTCTGGGGCTTGCCCTCCGCGAGGCGGAGAACCGACTGCGTAGGGCAGGCATCGAATCCCCTCGCGCCGATGTCGAGTTGTTGGCTGCGCACCTGCTCCGAGCCGAGCAAGGAGAAGAAGTTTCGCGGGGACAAGTCGTTGCGTGGGCGGTGGCAGGAAACGTCGGAACCCCCGCGGGATTCGACGAACTCGTCATGGCCCGCTCCTCGCGCATCCCGCTTCAGCACCTGACCGGCCGCGCATATTTTCGTCATCTGTGCCTCGACGTCGGACCCGGGGTGTTCATTCCTCGTCCGGAGACCGAAGTGCTGATCGAAGAGTTGAATACTTTCTTGCAGCAATCCTCTCAGGGAGAGCGGCCGGTGGTGGTCGACCTGGCCACGGGATCCGGTGCCCTCGCGCTGGCGGCGGCGCAGGAGAACCCAGAATGTGAGGTTTACGGCGTCGAGCTGTCGCCGAGCGCAGCCGCGTGGGCGCGGCGAAACGTCGTCTCCACGGGACTGCCGGTGGAGATCATCGTCGATGACGCTGCGCATGCGCTCGTCGGTTGGGAATCGAGCGTGACCGCCGTGGTCAGCAATCCTCCGTACATACCCAGCGCCGCAATCCCCAAGGACCCTGAGGTCGCCGAGCACGACCCGGACATGGCCTTGTACGGTGGATCTGAGGACGGATTCGCGATCCCGCGCGGGATAGTCCGGCGTGCGGCGCAGCTGCTTCTGCCGGGTGGAATGCTCATTATGGAGCACGCGGAGGTCCAGGCCGAAGGTGCCGCCGAAATCTTTTCGGCTATGGGGTTCCACACTATTGAGACCATTACAGACTTGACCGGACGCCCACGGGCAACCAAGGGTTACTCTGGTGTCTGAGATATCCCGTGGATTACGGGACCATCAACCGAAGCAACGAAAGACGCATCGATCGTGACCGCAACCGTATACCCCGTCACCACCGAGGAAGAGCGCGAGTCCGCGCTTTCCGCCATTGAAAAAGCCATGCTGGATGGCCGCACCGCAGTGATTCCCACGGACACGGTGTACGGAATCGCCGCGGATGCTTTTTCTCGCGGAGGGGTGCAACAGCTTCTCAACGCCAAGGGCAGATCGCGCCGAATGCCGCCACCCGTGCTGATTGCCGACTCGAGCGTGCTTCCTGGGCTCGCAGACGAACTCAGCTCGGACGCACAGGCGCTCGCCGAAGCTTTTTGGCCAGGGGCAATGACGCTTATTGTTTTTTCGCAGCCTTCACTCAACTGGGATCTCGGCGAGACCGAGGGAACCGTTGCCCTGCGCGTTCCCGATGACGAACTCACCCGGGAGATCCTCAGGCGCACCGGCCCGTTGGCCGTTTCGAGCGCCAACCGCACGGGGCTGACCGCTGCAACCAACGGGGAAGAGGCGTTCGAGCAACTCGGAGAGAGAGTTGAAGCCATCGTTGACGCCGGAGTCCGTCCGGTCGGTCGCGATCCGGAGACGTCCAGCGCGGACGTTGCACCCTCGACGATCGTCGATGTCACGGGAGAGCGACCCGTTGTGGTCCGCCTGGGGGCGATCAGCCTGGAGCAGATCAAGAGCGTGGCTCGTACCGCGATCACCTTGGAACAGCTGGAGCAAGAGAAGAGTTCCGTATCTTCTGCGAAGGCTGAGAATTACCAGGAGTCGTCGGCCGATGAAGGGACCTCCGGTGCGAGCGACGAAGCTGTGCGCGGTCCTGGAGACGGGCCCCGGGCCGCGTCGGCGCCCGAAGGCTCGATCGAGGCGGGATTGCTCACGGCGGATGCCGCATCGAGCCGGGCCGCCGGCGACCAGCCCGTCGACCAGTTGCGGAGCAAAGTCACAGATGGCCGCTCATCGACGAGGACGGAACGCGTCAAGGACGCTCGGCCACTCGGCGTGGACGAAGCTCGAGCCCTTCTTTTTCCACAGAATCAGGACGAGCAGGAGTAGGCCGAGTCACCCCAAGCCGAGGAAGGGGGCCCGCCGATCGACAACGATCAACGGGCCCCCTTCCTCGGCTGGCGCAGGCGAAGTCGGCGACTAGCGCTTGGAGCCGGTCGCGGTATGCGCTTCTCTCAGGACCGCGCCGATGCGCCGCTCCGGGAGGAGATCGTTCTCGGTAGCCCAGGTATCGTCCTGACCCTGGCCGAACCACATCAGCTCGGCCCGTCGGACGGCGCCTTGGAGCCGCTCGTTCATCGCCGAGGAGAGAACATGGCCAAATTTGACGCCAAGACGCAGAATGAAGGCCGGAACCCTACGGGGATTGCGTCGTCCGGCATCTCGGATGACGGACGCCGTGGTGGCGCCTTCCCAAGGCTGGAGAACAATCGACGGCAGTTCTCCCTCGAACTTGCCGACCGCTACGACGTATTCGGCCAGGGCATGGACCGACGTAACGGGTGTGGCTCGGTCGCCGTTTCCGGCGACGACAGCCAGCGGAGAGGAGGCGACACGCGCGAGATTCGACGTAGTTTTGCGCCCGGAACCTTGCACGGAAGTGGCGCGGAGGATGCACAATTCCGCCGCATGGTTCGGCCCCACCTGGGCCGGAGAGTTGCTGGGAGCAGGAGGAAAGTCCGAGGCGGCCGAGCCGGGAGCGGCGCCGGCATGGGCCGTGGCATTGATGAAATCGCGAAGTCTGAGGACGCAGTCCTCCCCCAAGGCTTTGGAAAAGGAATACGCGGAGAATGGGGCAGTGGCTTCGGACGCGTCCAGTACGGGACGCGCTCCCTGTACTGCCGCCGAACTCAAATGGATCACGCGCCGCACGCCGGTGCGTTGCGCGGCAACCACGACCACGGTCGGTAACAGTGCGTTGGCTCCGACCAGAGATGGCAAGTCATTCTGATCCGGGGCTGACAAGCCGGCGGCGTTGACCACAACGTCCGCGCCCGCGAAAGAGTCCGCCAAGTAGTCGATCACGGATTCAAGTCGCCTGGCCTCGGAAATCACTTGGCCGGCTGACTCTGACGACGTCGCCAGCCGCGGCGCGGATACGGGGGAGGCGCTGATCCCCTCCTGCTGGAGTCTGGTCATGATGGCCGACCCCGCGAAACCTGTGGCCCCGAGAACTCGCCAGGTACTCTGACTCATACTTCCTCGCTTTCGTCGACGCAACTGATCGCGTTGATAGCCCCGATTTGAGCTACATGCCGCGGTAAACTGTCAGTTGCCGTTCATCGGTGCGATCATCGCACCTTCTTGAGACCACTTTACTGACCAAATCGCGCTAACTTCACCATGCGGGCACGAACCGCCCCTCGGAGAAAAGATCAGCTCGTACCGTCGGGCCGACGTGTGCGAGGGGAAAGGACAGAGTGCAGCCGAAATCCGTCGCAGGGCGAGGGGAGACCCCGAACCCGCGGGTGGTGGCCGTCATCGTGACTTTCAACCGCCTTAACCTCCTCCGCAAGACTCTCTCGGGCGTAGCCAACGGACGTCGTGTCCCGGATCACGTGGTCCTCGTGGACAATGCGTCCACGGATGAGACCCCTCAATTCCTGGAGAACCTCGACTACGGTTTGCCGATCGACAGGGTCCGCCTCAACCGGAACCTCGGTGGCGCCGGGGGCTTTGCGGTCGGCATCGATCGTGCACTGGCCGTTCACGACGCTGACCTGGTCTGGGTCATGGACGATGACACCGAACCGCTGGCCGAGACACTCGCGGAATCCGTGGAAGCCTGGGTCGACTATTCCGATGCCCCCGAGGAGCGTCCGGCATTCATCGCCAGTAATGTCGTGTGGACCGATGGCAGGGAACATCCCATGAATTCGATGATCGAGCGCATCGGGGCGACACGAGAGCAGAAAGAACGAGCGAACAAAGTCGGAGGCAAAACGATCCGTTCCGGATCGTTCGTGTCCCTTCTCATGGATGCCGCGGCCATGAGGAGAGTGGGTCTTCCGATTGTCGATTACTTCATTTGGAACGACGATTTCGAATATTCGACTCGCCTCGCGCGGTTCCGGGATGCCATATCCCTGCCGTCCTCAGTCGTAGCTCACCACACCAAGACTTTTGGCACAACGGACGTGGACCCGGGCCCGCGGTTCTACAACGACGTGCGCAACAAACTCTGGGTTTTCAGCCGAAGTCAGTCCCTGGCCCCGTGGGAGAAGATTCTCTACGGGGGTGCGACGGGTCGGCTGTGGATCAGGACTTTCCGAAACAGCTCGAACCGCCAGGCTTTGGCCAAGTATTTGGCGCGCGGCTTCTGGGACGCAGTGCGTGCCCCCAGGAGCAACCGCCAGGCTCTCTCTGGGGTATATGACCTCGATTCCCATTCGACTCCGGAGCAAGAATCGGCCCCAAAGATTCAACATGAACCTGAGGAAGAGGGGTTCTCTCTCCTGATGCCCGTGTATCACCGTGATACGCCGGGGGCGTTGCGCCGAGCTTTTGCATCGAATGTCTGGGAACAGACCGTGGCTCCGCATGAAGTTGTGGTGGTGGTCGATGGTCCGGTCGGCTCCGAACTCGACGAAGAAATCTTGAGATCGGTTCGAGAAGTCGAAAACCACGGAATACCGGTCCAGGTGAAAAGGCTTCTGCGCAACGGCGGCCTGGCCAATGCCTTGAACGTCGGACTGGCCGCGTGCAGCTTCCGCGTCGTCGCCCGCGCCGATGCCGACGACGAGTCCGTTCCGGAACGATTCGAGCTGATGATTCCGTCCGTGCTCGAAGGCCGCCACCAGGCCGTCGGGTCCGCCATGTATGAGATGGACGAAGAATTTGGCCAAGTTCAATCTATACGTAAAGTTGAAACCGATGAGCGCGCGATTCGACGGGTCGCGACCATGCGCAACCCCCTGTGTCATCCGACGGTAGTCCTGGACGCCCGGGCGGTTCGTGACGTGGGCGGTTACGAGACGATTCCTGGCGCAGAGGACTACGGTCTCTGGGCCCGAATGCTCGACGCCGGGTATGCTTTGGGAAATTTTGCCGAACCGCTCGTGAAATACCGCGCGGGGGCGGCATCGTGGGACCGGCGCGGTGGAGTCCCTGCCGCGATTCGGGAGTTGGACCTGCAACGACACCTCCGGGCCTCCGGGTTCATCGGCCCCGTCCGGTGGGCGCGTAATGTGGTGTTGCGCGGTGGATACCGGCTCATACCGCGGCAGTGGAGGGTCGGAACCTACCGTGCGTTGATCGGTAGACGAGGATCGAGCGCTTCTCGTGTTCAGGACGGACGAACCCCGGCGGTGCGATCCGGCATGAGACATAATGAGGCGTCACAGGAAGGAAACCAGCCCCTATGAGCGGCTCCGCACTATCCGGCGAGCGGTCGAGTACCGGATACGAACGACCGCGTCTTTGGCTGTGGACCCAGGTCTTCTTGGATTCTGTCGCCTGGGTCGTGGCGGTTCTTCTGAGCCTCTTCCTGCGCTACGAGATGGACTACAAGCTCGTGCACACCCCTGGTCTTGTACTCGTTTGCGTACTGGCCGTCGTCGCGCAGCTCGTCGTCGGCAGCGTGTTCGCGTTGTACCGCGGCAGATACAGTTTTGGCAGCTTTGATGAGGCCA
Organism: Rothia uropygialis; assembly: GCF_004137765.1. Classification (GTDB taxonomy): domain Bacteria; phylum Actinomycetota; class Actinomycetes; order Actinomycetales; family Micrococcaceae; genus Rothia. The sequence continues at coordinate 671,263 of NZ_NOIS01000001.1, forward strand.
AGGCCCTGATGTTGGTCACGGTCATCGTGACCGCCCTGGTGCAGATCGTGCTCCTGTTCTTCGGAGTCTCGTTGCACATGCCGCGGTCCATTCCCCTGATCGCTTTCCCCTTCGCCCTGCTGTTCATGGCCGCGGTGCGCTATCTCAAGCGCATGTACGTGGAATCGAAATCGAAACCCAGTGCCCATGCTCCGCACGCGGTCGTCTATGGCGCAGGTTTCTTGGCCAACACCCTGATCACCCAAATGGTGCAGGACAAGGATTCGCCGTATCTGCCCGTTGCGTTGATCGACGACGACCCGGCCAAAAAGCACCTGCGCATCAATTCGGTTCCGGTCTCCGGCAATATCACGCATTTGCGTCAGGTCATGAGGCGCGCGAATGCCCGTGTCCTGATCATCGCGATGGCCAACGTCAAATCGTCGCTCATGACGCAGATCAACGAAGAGCTCGAAGGCATGGACGTTCGGATTCTGACGGCCCCTCCGCTGCGAGACATGTTCGGCAATACGGCGGGAAACACCTTGGATCTGCGAGACATCCGCCTCGAGGACATCGTGGGGCAGCGGGCCGTGGACATCAACGTGGAGGGCATCGCCAAGTATCTGACGGGCAAGCGTGTCCTGGTCACCGGCGCTGGGGGCTCCATAGGTTCAGAACTGTGTCGACAGATCGGTCATTTCTCGCCTTCCGAGCTCATCATGCTGGACCGTGACGAATCGGCTCTCCAGGCCACCCAGATTTCGATGACGGGGCGTGGCCTTCTCGACGGGCAGGACACCGTACTCGCGGACATTCGGGATCGGGAAGCGCTCAACTCCATCTTCGCCATGCGCCGTCCGCAGGTCGTCTTCCATGCTGCGGCCCTCAAACATGTTTCCTTGTTGGAGCAGTACCCCAACGAAGCCTGGCAGACCAACGTCGAAGGCTCCCGCAACGTCCTTCAGGCCTCAGCCTCCGTCGACGTCGAGGTCTTCGTCAATGTTTCGACCGACAAAGCTGCTGACCCGACCACGGTGCTCGGCCACTCGAAACGGATGGCCGAGAAAATGACCGCTTGGATGGGACATCACACGAACGGGCGTTACGCCTCGGTGCGTTTCGGCAATGTCTTCGGGTCCAGGGGATCGATGTTGCCTCTTTTCACGGAGCAGATTCGTCGCGGCGGCCCGATCACGGTGACGGACAAAGAGGCCACTCGCTACTTCATGACGATTCCGGAAGCCTGTCAGCTGGTCATTCAAGCCGGTGCCATCGGCGCTCCGGGCGAGGTGCTCATTCTGGACATGGGACAACCGGTCCGCATTTACGACGTCGCGCGTCATCTCATCCAGATGAGCGGTCGCAACGACATCGAGATCGTTTTCACGGGCCTGCGGCAGGGTGAGAAACTGCACGAGGACCTGGTCGGAGCAGGGGAGCTGGGGACCCATCGTGGCCATCCGCAGATCTCTCACACGCAATCGACCCAGCTTGATCCCGCCCGGTTGGATCGCCACGAATGGAAAGTTAGGGGAAACATCCCGACGACGCAAGAGATGCCCGTGATCGGTCAGTCGTCGACCACCTGGGCGGAGCGTGCGTCCACCGACGGAACTGCCTCGAGCGCCGACGACGACGGCCGTGAAGAGTCAGCATGATAGAGACAGCCTCTCCCGGACCCTCGCAATTTCTGATCCCGGCCTTGACAGCCCTGGTGCTGGGCTTGGTCCTGCCCTTCGCGGTTCTGCCCTTCCTGAGGTGGCTGGGAATCGTGGACATCCCGGGCCACCGGTCCTCCCATACGGTTCCTACCGTCCGGGGAATGGGCCTGGCAACGGCTATCGCGGCGTTGCTCGCGTTGGGGATGAGCACTCTGATGGCGCTCGTCGACGTCGACCGGTCGGTCATGGTAGCGGTTGTCGTTGGAATGATCGCTTCGGCCGCTCTCGGTTGGGCCGAAGATTACCGGGGACTTCCCGTCAGATGGCGGGCCGGCTTTCAACTCCTGATCGGCTTGGCGGTGACTTCGGCGCTCACTTACATTCTGGGCACCCCGGCGTGGTGGATCCCCGTGGGCATGCTCGCCATCGCCGGATATATCAACGTTGCCAATTTCATGGACGGGCTCAACGGGATTTCGGGCTTGCAGGGTCTGGTCGTGGGAGCGGCTTATGCCTATGCGGGATGGGCCACTCACCTGACATGGCTTGTGGTCTGTGGTGCCGCGATCGCCGGTGCCTTCTTGGCGTTCCTACCCTGGAATCTGGCCGGAAAACGTGTATTCCTCGGCGATACGGGCTCGTATTTTCTCGGCGGGGCCATCGCCTGCTGCGCGGTGGCCGCATTTCTTTCGAATATTTACGTCGAGTACATTCTTTCCCCGCTGGTCATTTATCTCGCGGACACGGGCTTCACCCTCGTCAAGAGGATCTACCGGGGCGAAGCCTGGTATCAACCGCATCGTCAGCACGTCTATCAGCAACTGACCGACCTGGGGTTCAGCCACGTGGCTTCGTCGCTCGTGGTGACTTTCGCGACCGTCGCGGTCACAGTCATTACCGTAGTAGCCCTGCCCTTTGAGGTGGACGGGCTGATGTGGATGGGCCTCCTCGTGGTCTGCATCGTGATTCTCTATCTGGCACTGCCGACAATCCTTGGGAAAATGCGGAGCGGCGCATCATGAAGCTGCCTCCGTGGCTGAGACGAGACCGGCAAACCGACCGACCCGCGCTTTTTATGAGCGAGGCTTCCTTGGGCAACCTTGGCGTGTCCTTTGTGATTTTCGTCATCATCGCGGCAATTTATGACGTGAGGCACGCTGCCCCCGCCGCCGTCTTCGGGTTGGGAATCATTGTGATTTCCACGCTTGCAACGTGGCTCGTGACGTTACTCGTGACCCGCCTGGGGCAGGACCCTGCGCTGTTCCTGCTCGTCGGTTACGTCATCAAGATCATGGTCGGCGCCGCTTTGCTGCTCGTGGTGCCGTTCCCGCAGTCGTGGTCCGCCGCATGGGCGCTTGCCGCGGCAATCTGGGCAGTGGTGACGATCCTGGGAACTCAACTATGGGTAATCGGGCGCCTCCGGATACCATATTTCTCATCAGCCGATTCGGTGCCAACTCGGCACTCGGGGAAGACCAACCACTGTGAGGGCGGAAAAGACTCATGACTTCGGATCGCCAGGGAGGCAATCCCAGGTCCAGAGCGTTCCGGGATCAACCGGAAAAGCAAGACCTTCGCAACGCCGGGGACCTCGTTAACCAGGGCGGACTGTCCGGGTCGATCATGGTCCTTCTCTACGTAGTGATCGGTACGGCCTTCTGGAGTTTGGTAGGCTTTGGGCTGGATCGCTTGCTGGGGACACGATGGATCGTGTGGCTCGGCGCTGGCATAGGGGCCTTCGCCGGTTTCTACTTGGTGTACCTCCATATGCGGCCGCGGGACGGCGACGACTAGTCGCTTCAGACCTCCTCAAGCAACTGACCGAATACTTGATCGAGGCCTTGAGCAATCTCTGGCTTCGAGGACGCAAACCTTCCTGAGAAAGGACACGCCTTGCTGGAAACCGGGCACGTCGTCGCGGCATATCAGGCCCCCACGATCGAGGACATGCATCTGCCTGATCTGTTCAACGTCGGTAGCTTCGGCTTCGGCAAGCAGATGCTCCTGATGCTGCTGGCGGTCGCCGTTGTGGCCGTATTCTTCATGGTCGCCGGCCGTCGTCGCGCCATGGTTCCTGGAAAACTCCAGTTCGCGGGCGAAATGGGTTACGGATTCGTCCGAAATTCTCTGGCCAAGGACATCATCGGCGTTCACCACTTCAAGCCGTTCGTGCCTCTGTTGTTCACTTCCTTCTTCTTCATCCTGGTCAACAACCTCTGGGGTTCGATCCCTTTCTTCCAGCTTCCGACCTTCTCACACGCCGGCAGCGCCTACTTCATGGCCGGTTTCGCGTATCTGTGCTGGGTCGGCGCGGGGATCAAGAACAAGGGCGTTGGCGGCTTCTTCAAAGCCATGACCATGCCTTCCGGTGTTCCTCCGGTTTTCTACATCATCCTGATTCCGATCGAGTTCTTGTCGAACCTGATTATTCGTCCGATCACGCACTCCCTGCGTTTGTTCGCAACCATGTTCGCCGGCCACATGGCCATCATGGTTGCGGCAAGTCTGACCGCATTCCTGATTACCCAGGTCGGAGGGCTCGGAATCGTGGCTTCGCTCTTCTCCGGCGTTTTCGGAATCTTCCTCTTCTTCCTGGAACTGTTGATTCAGGCCATCCAGGCATACGTTTTCACGCTTCTCTTCGCGGTCTACCTTCAGGGCGCCGTGGCGGAAGCACACTAGAATTCCGGGGAAACCTGGATCGGGGTTTGACCTGCCCATCGGTCGAATCCACCGCCATAGACATGCCCTCGCGGCACATTAAGCCCGAACTCGGGCATCACGAAAGGAAATAGCCAATGGAAATTACAGGTTCGCTCAGCGCCATCGGTTACGGTCTCGCAGCCATCGGCGGCGGCATCGGCGTCGGCCTCATCTTCGCGGCTTACATGACCTCCGTTGCCCGTCAGCCCGAGTCCCAGCGCGTTCTGCAGCCCATGCTGTTCCTGGGCTTCGCCGTGGTTGAGGCTCTCGCGATTCTGGGTCTGGTTCTGGCATTCATCCAGTAGCCCCGCAGGCTGCTCAACCCCTAGACAGAACTAGAGAACAGGAATCTCCTTTATGTCACTTTTGATGGCAGCGGAAGAGGGTGCAAGCCCCCTTCGCCCTGACTGGTGGGAAGTCCTCATCACCGGCCTCGGGTTCCTGATCCTTCTGTACATCGTCGTCAAGTTCATCGCCCCGACCTTCGAGAAGATCTACCAGGATCGCAAGGAGGCTATCGAGGGCGGATTGGCCAAAGCCGAAAAGGCTCAGGCCGAGGCTGCTGCTGCTCGTGAAGAGTACAACCAGCAGCTGGAGTCTGCTCGACTCGAAGCGCAGAAGATCCGCGAGGACGCTCGCGTGGAAGGCGAACAAATCGTCGCCGAGCACAAAGAGCGTGCCGCAGCCGAGGCTGCCAGGATCACCGAGAATGCACAGAAAACCATTCAGGCCGAGCGTTCGGCCGCACTGGTTTCCTTGCGTACCGAGGTGGGCACTCTGGCCACCGAGCTCGCCAGCAAGATCGTTGGGGAGTCGCTGAATGACGACGATCGCTCCAACCGCGTGGTGGACCGCTTCCTCGCCGACCTTGAAGCATCCCAGCAGCGAAGTGCAGGTGCAACCAAGTAATGGCAGGAGTATCGACTGAATCACTCAAGAAGCTGAGCCAGCTGTTCGAACAGCGCTTTTCCAGCGAGGCCAACGCCTCGATGAGCGAAGAGCTGTTTTCGGTTGCGGAATTGATCGATCACAACGGTGCTCTGCGCCGTGGCCTGACGGATCCTTCCCGCGAACCCGAACAGCGCGGCAAGGTGGCTTCGAGCGTATTGGAAGGCAAGGTTTACCCGGCCGTACGCGAAACCGTGGCTCGTGCGGCGGCCTCTCGCTGGTCGGCAGAACGGGATCTCGCAGATGCTCTTGAGCACCTCGGGGTACTGGCTGCCGCATTTGCGGCGGAAAATCGCGCCGGCCAGGACACCTTGTCGACCGTCATCGAGGACTTGTTGAGATTTTCGAAGACGGTGCAGGCTGACCCCAAGGTCCAGACTGCGTTGACTGATCAACGGGCTGACAACGCCGCGAAGAAGCAACTTGCAGCTCGAATCAGTGCAGCGCGGACGGAGGAAGGCCGCCTCCTGATCAACCAGGTCGTGGAGCATCCCCGCGGTGTTCAGCCCGCCGATTTGGCCGAGAAGTTCGCCGAGACCCTGGTTGCGCTCTCGCAGCGTTTCATCGCCAAAGTCACGACGAGCGCCCCGTTGGACGAGCAACGGCTCGCGCGGCTCGAGAAAGCCATTTCCGCGGTCTACGAACGGGACATGACACTCGACGTCACGGTCGATCCCGAGGTGATGGGCGGTCTCAAGGTTCAGGTCGGCGACGAAGTCATCGACGGAACCGTCTCGTCCCGGATCTCGAATCTCGACCGCTCGGTGTCTTCCTCGTGAGGGCCTTCCACGGCGATTCAGTCTGATACACAGCTGGGTCGCCCGTGAGGGATCGAAGAATTCACGGTGCGACCCACCCATACACGTACACTCGGTTCCAGAAGCAATGGGACCACCAATCTAGGAGAGCAGGGACACAAGATGGCCGATTTGACCATCAATGCCGATGATGTCCGCAGCGCGCTCGACGAGTTCGCGGCATCGTACGAACCCGGCGACGCACAGCGTGTCGAAGTCGGACGCGTCAGCAGTGCAGGTGACGGTATCGCTCGTATCGAGGGTCTGCCCTCGGTCATGGCGAACGAACTTCTTCGTTTCGAAGATGGCACTCTGGGCCTGGCCCAGAGCCTTGACACCCGTGACATCGGCGCGATCGTACTGGGCGAATTCGCCGGCATTGAAGAAGGACAAGAAGTTCACCGGACCGGGGAAGTACTTTCCGTGCCCGTGGGCGACGCTTTCTTGGGTCGCGTGGTCGACCCCTTGGGCCAGCCGATCGACGATCTCGGACCGGTTGAGTCCGAGGGACGCCGCGCTCTGGAGCTTCAGGCCCCGGGCGTGACTCAGCGCAAGTCGGTCCACGAGCCTCTCCAGACCGGTCTCAAGGCGATCGACGCCATGATCCCGATCGGCCGTGGGCAGCGTCAGCTCATCATCGGCGACCGCCAGACCGGCAAGACCGCGATCGGTGTCGACGCGATCCTGAACCAGAAGGACAACTGGGAGTCGGGCGACGTCAACAAGCAGGTTCGCTGCATCTACGTTGCCGTGGGGCAGAAGGCCTCGACCATCGCCTCGGTCCGCCAGACGCTCGAAGAGAACGGTGCCCTCGAGTACACGACCATCGTGGCCTCGCCCGCATCGGATGCTGCCGGCTTCAAGTACCTGGCCCCCTACGCGGGCTCCGCAATCGGCCAGCACTGGATGTACGGGGGCAAGCACGTCCTCATCGTCTTTGATGACCTGTCCAAGCAGGCCGAGGCTTACCGTGCGGTGTCGCTCTTGCTGCGCCGCCCGCCGGGACGCGAAGCCTACCCGGGTGACGTCTTCTACCTGCACTCCCGTCTGTTGGAGCGTTGTGCCAAGCTCTCCGACGAGCTCGGTGCAGGCTCGATGACCGGGTTGCCGATCATCGAGACCAAGGCGAATGACGTCTCTGCGTTCATTCCGACCAACGTCATCTCGATTACGGACGGCCAGATCTTCCTGCAGTCGGATCTCTTCAACTCCAACCAGCGCCCGGCTGTCGACGTCGGTGTTTCGGTTTCGCGTGTGGGCGGTTCGGCACAGATCAAGGCCATGAAGAAGGTTTCCGGCACACTCAAGCTGGACCTTGCTCAGTACCGCTCGATGCAGGCCTTCGCAATGTTCGCCTCCGACCTGGACGAGACTTCTCGTCGCCAGCTGGTGCGCGGTGCGCGACTCATGGAATTGCTCCGTCAGCCGCAGTACACCCCGTATCCGGTCGAAGAGCAGGTCGTTTCGATCTGGGCCGGTACCAATGGCTACATGGACGAGGTCGAGGTCTCCGACGTGCTCGAGTTCGAGAAGCGTTTCATCGACCATCTTCGTCGCCAGACCAACGTCCTGGGGGCGATCCGCGACAGCGGCAAGCTCGAGGACGATACCCTGGCCGAGCTGAAGACCGCGATCGACAACGTCAAGCGCGACTTCATGGCCGGTCAGAACGATGGTGCCGGTGCGGTCCGCGCCGGTCACGAGGAGCACACCCCCGTGAACGATTCGGAAGTCGATCAGGAACAGATCGTCAAGCGATAAGACCTGAGGATGCGCGGCTCGCGAGGGCCGTGCATCGTCCGGGCTGAAAGGAAGCTCTATGGGAGCCCAAATTAGGGTTTACCGCCAGAAGATTGCTTCGACGTCGTCCATGAAGAAGATCTTCAAGGCGATGGAGATGATCGCGACCTCCCGAATCAATCGTGCCCGCAAGCGCTCCAATGAAACGGGTCCCTACGCGAACGCCCTGACCAGGGCCGTGAGTGCGGTGGCCACGCAGACGTCGATCTCGCATCCGCTCATCAGTGACGGATCGGAATCCCGACGCTCCGCCGTGTTGATCTTGACGAGCGACCGAGGACTCGCCGGGTCGTATTCGGCGAATGTGCTGAAGAAGGCCGAGAGTCTGATCGAACGGTTGCGCCGCGACGGCCGCGAAGTCGAGCTGTACCTCGTGGGTCGCAAGGCCAAGCAGTACTTCGATTTTCGTGAACGGTCCTTCGAAAAGGTGTGGTCGGGCAATACCGACAACCCCGATGTCGAGACCGCACGCGAAATCGGTGAGGTTCTGCTCGATCGTTACTCCACGGCGTTCGAAGAGGGCGGGGTCGACGACCTTCACATCGTGTACACCGAATTCCAATCGATGGTCTCTCAGGAGGCCAAGATCCTAAGGCTGTTGCCACTGACCGTGGTGGACTCCAAGGAATTGGGCGAGGAAATTCTGCCCGGTGAGGAGTTCCGGGATGACGAGTTCGACAATGCCGCATCCTTCGAATTCGAGCCGAGCGCCGAAGAGGTGCTCGATGAATTGTTGCCGCGGTACATCGAGACACGTATCTTCTCCTGCCTCCTCCAGGCGGCAGCGAGCGAACTGGCCGCGCGCCAACGGGCGATGAAGTCCGCCGGCGACAACGCTGACGACCTTGTCAAGAAGTACACCCGCTTGATGAACAACGCACGCCAGGCCGAGATCACCCAGGAGCTCAGCGAGATCGTCGCTGGCGCCGATTCCCTCGCCGCCTCCTAACCACCCCCACGTACAGACACTACGTACAGAGATTCTCTGCGAAGAGGTAAGTGAAAGAATGACTGCCACCATGAACGAATCGACCTCCGCGTCGGTCCAGGGCGGCGTTGGACGCGTAGCTCGCGTGATCGGCCCTGTGGTCGACGTCGAGTTCCCGGCCAACCAGATCCCGGATATTTACAACGCTCTGACCACCGAACTGACCATCGGCGGACAGACCAAGAAGATCACCTTCGAGGTTGCTCAGCATCTGGGCGACAGCTTGGTCCGTGCCATCTCCCTGCAGCAGACCGATGGACTCGTCCGCGGCACGCCGGTCCAGGACACCGGCGATGCCATCTCGGTCCCCGTGGGCGACGGCGTCAAAGGCCACATCTTCAACGTTTTGGGTAACTCCCTCGACGTCGACGACGACCAGATCGAGGCCAGCGAATACTGGCCCATCCACCGCAAAGCTCCGAATTTCGCGCAGCTCGAAGGTTCGACCCAGATGCTGGAGACCGGCATCAAGGTCATCGATCTTCTGACCCCTTACATTCGGGGCGGCAAGATCGGTCTGTTCGGTGGCGCCGGCGTCGGCAAGACCGTTCTGATCCAGGAAATGATCACCCGTGTCGCCCGCAACTTCGGCGGCACCTCGGTGTTCGCGGGTGTCGGCGAGCGTACTCGTGAGGGTAATGACCTCTGGGTCGAGATGGAAGAAGCCGGGGTTCTCAAAGACACCGCACTCGTGTTCGGCCAGATGGATGAGCCCCCGGGAACGCGTCTGCGCGTCGCGCTGTCCGGCCTGACCATGGCCGAGTACTTCCGTGACGTCCAGAACCAAGACGTTCTGCTGTTCATCGACAACATCTTCCGCTTCACGCAGGCTGGTTCCGAGGTTTCGACCCTGCTGGGCCGTATGCCCTCGGCCGTGGGCTACCAGCCCACCTTGGCCGACGAGATGGGTGTTCTGCAGGAGCGCATTACCTCGACCCGTGGTCACTCGATTACGTCCATGCAGGCCATTTACGTGCCCGCCGACGACTACACCGACCCGGCCCCTGCCACCACGTTCGCTCACTTGGACGCTACGACCGAGCTTTCCCGCGATATCGCTTCGCGCGGTCTGTACCCGGCCGTGGATCCGCTGTCCTCGACGTCGCGAATCCTGGATCCGCAGTACATCGGCCAGGCTCATTACGACACCGCGATTCGCGTGAAGTCGATTCTCCAGGAGAACAAGGAGCTTCAGGACATCATCGCGATCCTCGGCGTCGACGAGCTCTCCGAGGAACAGAAGGTCGTTGTCTCGCGTGCCCGCCGTATCGAGCAATTCCTTTCCCAGAACACCTACACCGCGAAGCAGTTCACCGGTGTCGAGGGTTCGACCGTCAACATCAAGGAAACGATCGAGGGCTTCACCGCGATTTGCGACGGCGATCTGGACCACGTGCCCGAGCAGGCCTTCTACAACGTTGGCGGCCTGGACGACGTCGAGCGCAAGTGGGCCGAGCTGAAGGAACAGGGCGGTAACTGATCATGGCATCCGTCCTGAAGGTAGAAGTGGTTTCTCGCGAAGCCGTCGTGTGGCAGGGCGAGGCCAAGTACGTGCGCGCCCGGACGGCCGCCGGTGATATCGGTGTGCTGGCCGGCCACGCGCCCACCCTCGCCCTCCTCGCGGATGACGGGGAATTGGTCATCGACCCGGTGGACGGAGAGCGCAAAACGGCTCGGTTGCAAGAAGGATTCCTCACGGTATCCAACGACACCGTCGTGATAGCGGCCACGAGTAGCTCTGAGTTCTAACATCGTGTGAACGATCGATCCTCAGCGATCGAAGGGAAGGCCCGGCACTGATTCAGTGCCGGGCCTTCCCAATGTGGGATGGATAGGGCACTCTTCCGTCCCTTCGGACGGCGGCCGTCGAGAAATACCCCACGGACTTCCGACTCGGGCATGGGCCGCTGTCTCTTCTCGGAAAAGGACAGCGCCTCACCGTGGTGCGGGAAAATCCGGGTTCTAGAAGAGGCGGCCGTCCGCGTCGTCGACGCCGCGCATGGCATCGTAGTCCAGGGTCACGCACGAGATTCCGCGATCGGCCGCGAGGGTCTTGGCCTGCGGCTTGATCAACTGTGCGGCGAAGATACCACGGACGGGGGCGAGAACCGGGTCGCGATTGAGCTGCTCGAGGTACCGCGTCAACTGCTCGACGCCGTCGATGTCGCCTCGACGCTTGAGCTCAATCGCTACAGTGTGCCCCGTCGCGTCCCGGGCCAAAATATCAACCGGCCCGATGGCCGTCGGGAACTCACGGCGGATTAGGCTGTATCCCTCGCCGAGCGTTTCGATCTGTTCCGCGAGCAGGCGCTGCAGATCCGCCTCGACCCCGTCCTTGATGAGACCGGGGTCCACGCCCAACTGGTGATCCGACTCGTGGTGCTTCGCGAAGATGCGAACGATGAGGCGATCATCGGATTTGGCCGCCTGGACGATCCACCTCTCGATGGCGTCGTCCTCGAATCCGTGGTCCTCGGCGGATTCGATACGAATGGTTGCTGGGGGAGACATCCAGTTCAACGGCTTGTACGACCCTCCGTCCGAATGAACGAGAACGGAACCGTCGGCCTTGACCATGAGCAGGCGGGTAGCCAGCGGAAGATGAGCCTTGAGTCGGCCTTCATAATCTACGGAACAATCAGCTATCACTAGACGCACTCGCATCACTCTACCGGGCATACGCGTGAGGCGCAGTCGCGCCTGTGCCAGAATAAATGGCATGGCAGGATCTCGGCGAACACCACGAAGGGCCCAATCGGGCCACGGCAAAGCGGGTCCCAGCAAGTGGCAGAAGTTCTCGGACCTGACCGGAGGAGATATATCGCGAGCCCTTGAGCCCCAGCCTCGTATCGAACGGGACTCCGGAGGGGAATGGTACGTGCGCTACGTCCCGGCGTCGGGAGCGAGGAAGACGTACACGTGCCCGGGGTGTGGCCGACGTATCGCGGTGGGTTCGGCTCATTACGTGGTGTGGAGAAACGACCATATCTTCGGTGAGCAACGGGCCATCGAGGAGCGTCGGCACTGGCACAGCAGATGCTGGGACATCCACTGAATACATGAAGGCCCGAATACCTCCTTCGGGGGCCGCGAAGGCGCCCCCGAAGAGTACTCGCCCCTAGAATTGTGGCCATGGCGACTTCACAACCTGCGCAAACGGATTCTACGACCAATGGCCCCACCGAGATCGGCTCGGCAACGGTTCTTCCCGCGCGCCGGGAGAACATCGAAATCAGAACCGAGGACGGAAAAACGCTGGTAGGGGAGCTGGCACTGCCCGAGGGGGCCGACCCGGCTGCGACACTGCTGTGTCTGCACCCACTGCCCACCCACGGCGGATACATGGATTCTCACGTGTACAAAAAAGCCTCCTATCGGCTTCCCGCCCTGGCCCATATGGGAGTCCTACGATTCAACACACGGGGGACTTCCTCGCCTCGCGGCACCAGTGACGGCGAATTCGAGGAAGGGGTGGGCGAGAAAGCCGACGTGCTTGCGGCCCTCAATTTCCTCAAAGACCGTGGACTGCCGAATGTTTGGATCATCGGCTGGTCCTTCGGAACCGAACTCGCCCTCAAATACGGTTCCCACGAGCCCGTGAGTTCCTCCGTGAGCGGGGCGATCCTGTTGTCGCCTCCACTGCACCGCGCAACGGTAGAAGACCTGAGGTCCTGGGCCCGGAGCGGTCTTCCGCTGACCGTGTTGGTCCCAGAAAAGGACGACTATCTGCAACCAGCGGAGGCACGGGAAAGATTTTCCGTCATTCCGCAGGCCGACGTGATCGGTATCGACGGGGCCAAGCACCTGTGGGTAGGGGAAAAGTACGTGCGTCGGGCCCACGACGAGATCGTTTCGAAGATCGCGGGGCAACGAGTGCATCTCAAAACCGTATGGGAAGGCGCCATCGGTACCGAACCCCAAAAGTGATCGACGAGCGAGTCACCGCCGGTCTTGGCGCGGAATGAAAATCTCTCTGACCAGCAGGAGCGCCGACGCGGCGACCGGGATGGCAATGATGGCTCCCAGGACGCCCCAGAGCGCGCCACCGCCTGCAACGGCGATCACGGCCACGGACCCGGGAACCGCAACGGCTTTCTTCATGATGCGCGGAGAGATGAAATACGCCTCGATCTGCAAGTACGCGAAATAGCAGATCGCATACACGGCCGCGGATTGCCATCCTTGAAGAAGAGCTATGAAGGTAACCAGGATCCCGGCGGCCACGCCCCCGACTAACGGTATAAACGCCAAGAGCAGTACGACGAAGGCGCACAACAACGGGAACGGGACCCCGACGAGTGACATGAGGATCAGCGCGAAGATGGCATTGAGAAGTGCGACCACGGCCTGTCCCATGACGTAGTTGCCCACGGATTGAGTGACTTTCTCGGTCAATTCGGCCACTCGTGCACGCTTTGAACGCGGTGCAAGGCGAATGCCCCAAGCCTTGATCGAGGGCAGGGACGTCACGAAGTAGAGGGCCAAGAACATCACGATCAGCGTGCCAGTGACCACCTGGGCAATCGTCGACCCTGCATTAATCAGATTATTGAGGAAGTTGCCGACGAGGCTCGAGTCGCTGAAGGCCGTTTGGAAAAAGTGGCCCGCCTCGTTCTCGACCTTGTCGCGAATCCCGAATTGTTCGTCGAGTTCTTCCATGAATCGCGATGACAGGAAGTCGTCGAAAGTCTGCGGAAACCCATTGATGAATCCCAGGGCCTGGCGGGCGATGCTCGGAATGACCACGGTCGCCATCAGCACGATGATCCCTGCGAAGGCCAAGAGTACTATGGCCACGCCAAGGATGCGCGGCAGACCCTTCGACTCGAACCAGCGCACAATCGGGTCGAGGCCGAGGGCGATGAACATCGCCCCGGTGATCCATCCTCCGAGGGCGCCGACATTGACAGCCAGGTAATAGACCAGCAGGGCGAGTCCGACCCCCACGGTCACCAGGAACCCGAACTGAACCGGAGTCCGTGCGGCCGATGCGTAGTCAGGGCGCGGATCGAGCCGGTTGGGTGAGGTATCTGCATCGGCAGATGAATACTCGCCGGGTGATGGCCGGGAATCGCCGTTGGCAACCGCCGATCCCGACGGCCCGAGGCCGCTCTGGTTCACTTCGCTCACAGCCGGAGAGAGCTTGCAGGAGTCCCCTTGAAGGCCGTCTTCCGGAAGATCTACGACGTCGGGCAATTCGAACTTCGGACGCGGTTTGGCTCCGGGGAAGGGAGTAGACGACCCTTTCTTGCCGATCAAGGAACGCAAACGGCCCACGGCACGATCAACCGGGGTCCTCACCCGGCGCTTGTTACCTGGCATGCGTTTCCTCTCTGCGATGAAGGTCCTCCCCAGTCGAGATTACCCGGAGGGCGGACGCGGTTGGGGCCCTTCCCGCGTGTTTGAGATGATAAAGGAAATAAGTTGCTTCACCTCGGGACCCCCGAGCGGGAAAGGAATGACGCCATGACCTCAGGAACATTCGGTAACGCCGAACCTCAAGAGCCGCAGCCCGAAGAAAACATTCCGGCATCGGTCCGTTCCGCACCGGATCTGTCGCAGATGAGCGGCGCGGATACGCAGCGGGCGACCGGTCAGCCCACCGCGGGCGGGGCCCAGACCTACCGCCGAGACGTCACCACGACGGAGCAGTTCCAGGAAGTAGCCCAACTCTCCGGTCAGGGACCGGTCATCTTCGCCCTCTATCGCGGTGCGGACCAGCAGGCGGTGGATTCCGTTCGTCAACTCGAACAATTCATCAACCAGGCCGGTGGCCGTCTCCTGCTGGCTGCGGTCGACATCGATCAGGCTCCCGAAATCGCGCAGGCTTTCCAAGCCCAGAGTTCGCTGACCGTCGTCGCCATGCTGGGCGGGCGTCCGGCACCGATGTACGATTCGCCGGTTCCCGCCGACCAGGTTCAGGCGCTTTTGGGTCAGGTTCTTCAACTGGCCCAACAGGCCCAGCTCACCGGTACCTTCGAGCCGGTGGCCGCTGTGCCTGAGAGCACCGAGCCTGCTCCTCTTCCTCCACTTCATCAGAAGGCCCAGGACGCGATGGAGCAGGGGGACTACGCGACCGCAGCCGACGCATACCGGGAAGCGCTTCGCGACAAGCCTGCGGATCACGACGCAAAAATCGGATTGGCGCGCGTCGAGCTCCTCGCACGCGTCGAAAACCAGGATCTGGCACAGGCCCGGGAAGCCGCGGCCTCCAACCCGGAGGACATCGAAGCGCAACTGACCGTTGCGGATCTCGACGTCACGGGCGGTCATGTCGAGGATGCTTTCAACCGTTTGATTCGGCTGATCCAGCGTTCCGATGCACAGACGAAGGACACCGTGCGGGAGCGTCTGCTTGACCTTTTCGAGGTGGTCGGGGCCGAGGACGAGCGCGTGGTCAAGGCTCGTGGGGCCCTCATGAGGGCCTTGTTCTAGGCAAATGCCACTCCGGATTCTCTCCGCCACGCCCGGAGGGCCACCAGCACCTGGCTGATGGCCCTCCGGGCATTGCCGGCTCGGTGCCCTCCTCGAACGGAGTCCGCCCCAGGGTTGATGACGCCGCCATGGGAGTGTGATGTGATTTAGCTATGAAAAGCGATGAGAACTACCCAGAAAACCCTCAACCAGGGTCTTCCGCCGGACCGGGCGAACCTCCTCGTTTCGGAGACGATGCTCCCTCAGCCCAAGACCGGCAGGTCCCGACCAATACCGATCCCGGTATCGCGCAGGCCCAGCCTGGCACCGTCCGACAAGCGATATCGATCGGGAACTTGACCAGGGTGTTCGGGAACCGGGAAGTCGTCCACGGTATCGACCTGGACATTCCTTCCGGCACGATGTACGGACTCGTCGGCCGCAACGGTGCAGGGAAGACGACCACGCTGTCCATGGCGACGGGTCTGCTGCGGCCCACAGGGGGTGCCGTGTCCATCCGTGGGGTGGACGTTTGGGAAAGGCCTCGTGATGCGAAGAAGCTCGTGGGCGTTCTGCCGGACGGGGTTCACCTCTTCGACCGCCTGACCGGCCGCCAACTCATCACCTATGCGGGTCTCCTGCACGGACTCGACAAGGAGACCGTCCTCGAACGGACGGACGACCTGCTGCGCGCGATGGATCTGACCGACGCCTCCAACAAGACGGTGACCGACTATTCCGCGGGCATGCGCAAGAAGGTCGCCCTCGCTTCGGCAATGGTTCACGCGCCCGAGGTCCTGGTGCTCGACGAACCTTTCGAATCCGTGGACCCGGTGTCCGCGTCGAATATTCGAGACATACTCGCCGGATTCGTGCGTCACGGCGGTACGGTCGTTGTCTCGAGTCACGTCATGGACCTCGTCCAACGCATGTGCGATCACGTGGCGATCATGGACGAAGGCCATATTCTCGCCTCAGGCACGGTCGACGAGGTCCGTGGAAGCTCGAGCCTGGAAGACAAGTTCGTCGAGTTGGTCGGCGGCCGCGTCGAATCGGAGGGGATCTCATGGTTGGGAACCTCCTAAGCCTCAAATGGGCCTACTTCGTTGCGTCCCTGAAACGAAGTGGCTGGGCGCTCGCGGGAACAGTCATCGGCGGCATTTACGCGCTGTTCGGACTCTTCATGGTCTTCGCGATCTTCATGGTCCAACGTGGTGGCGAGGCCTCGACCGCTCAAGGTAGCGCGGTGATCCTCGGCACCGTGGTGACATTGCTGTGGTGCATCGTGCCCGTCGTCGCCACCGGCCAGGACTCGACGCTCGACCCTGATCTCTTGGCGCCCTATCCGCTCAAACCGCAAGAGATATTGGGTGGGCAACTACTCGGTTCATTCATCAGCATCTTCGGAATGATGACGCTGGTGGGGGCATTCTTTCCTGCGGTCAGCTGGACGTCACCGCTTACGGTGGCAGCGGCCCTCGTCTCGGGTGCCATTGGTTTTATGCTCCTCATGATCTGCTCACGGCTCATGAGCGCGCTCGGGATGGCCATACGCCAGAAACGTTTCCTGGCCGAAGGGATCGGTGCCGTCTTCTTCCTGGCGCTCTTGTGCGCCGGACCCTTGGTCGGAACGCTGACCGAAGGACTGTTCTCACCCACCTGGATCAGCGCTGTCTCCTCGGTCGTCGGGTGGACGCCCTTCGGTGCAGCGTGGGCGATTCCGGGCGACGTCGCCCAGCGCGCCTGGTTGGTTCTGGTCCTGCGATTGGTGGTCACGGCTGTCTATACGGCCGGCGGATTGTTGCTTTGGCACAAGGTCATCGCCTACCAAACCAGCCACGTGGGCAACGCATCGGGCGCATCCGGCGGGAAAACCAAAGCCGGCCAATGGCTGGGGCTCTTCTCGCGATTCCCCACGACGCAGGCGGGTGGGATCGCCGCGAGAACGGCCACGTATTACCTCAAGGACCCGCGCCTCAATCTGAACCTGCTGGTTGCACCCGGTTTTCTGGTGGTGTTCTGGTTTACGGGGATGTCCAACGGTGGCGCCTCGTTGACTATCGTCGCCCCTTTGGTCGGCTGGATGCTGGCGTGGCAGAGCACCTATTCGGTCTCGTACGACAACACCGCATTTGCTCTCCACCTCACGTCACCGATCACCGGCTTTCAAGATCGGTGGGGCCGATCCATCGGAATGTCCGTCATCTTCGTGCCGGTCGTGGTCCTGGTCTCGGTCATCGCCATGCTGCTCCAAGGCAATCCGGGAGGGATCCCGGCCAACCTCGGTTTGGGGTTGTGTCTGCTTCTGGCCGGTCTCGGCGTGGGCGCATGCGTATCGGTACGGTATGCGCTCCCGGTCGCAGCACCGGGGGAGAGCCCCTGGAAGTCTCGGAAGAACAATGCGGGCCTTGCCAACGCCCTGGTTCAGATGGTCGGAAGCCTCTTGATCGTGGCGATGGCTCTGCCGGTGTGGATCCTCCTGATTGTCTCGGTCGTTACCGGAAACGCAGTCATTGACTGGATCATCCTTATCGTCGGACCGATCTACGGATCCTTGGTGCTCTGGCTGGGCGTCGGAATCGGTGGACGCTGGTATGAGCGTCGCGCTCCCGAGCTGTACCAGGACCTGGTGCGTTTCCAATAGCCCAGCGCGGTTGACGCTAAAGTGCCCCGGACGTGATGAACGACCTCATCGATTCAGAACGTCTGCGGCACAGGCGTAGAATGTCCCCATGATGTTTGACCGACCACTCGACGTATTCGACTCGTCCGAACCTCTCGATGACACCGGTTACGGCACCACCCCTGGTGGCGGCACCGCGACCATCGAGCGTGAAGAAACTCGGCAGTTCGCCGAGCCCGGAGATCACGAGCGCTTTGCCCACTACGTACGCAAAGAAAAGATCATGGAGTCAGCTCTTTCGGGCGACCCGGTCATCGCCTTGTGCGGTAAAGTCTGGACACCCGGACGCGACCCCGAGAAATTCCCCGTGTGCCCTGAGTGCAAAGAGATCTATGAATCCATGCGCGGCGGCAAGGACGACGACAAAAACAACGACGAATAGGGGCAGAAGAAGCGGCAGCCGCTTCTCTGACCGTTCCCCGGGCCGCGCGGAGCGGCAACATGAGCAAGACGCCGTCGCAGTGCGCGGCGTCTTTGCCGTGGTGCGAACATCACGGCCAGAGTTCCTCGATCATCTTCAGGAGTGACCAGACACCAGTGCCCGAAGACCTCTCCCAGCCTTCATTGTTCGGTGGTGCAGCCGCCGACCTTCCCCCGGCTTATCCTGATCGCGCCGCCTGGGGCACGGCTCCGAAACTGCGTGCGTGGCAGGCCGAGGCGCTGGAAAAATACTTTGAAACCGAGCCGCGCGATTTCATGACCGTCGCGACTCCCGGTGCGGGCAAGACCACTTTTGCGTTGCGCGTGGCCAAACAACTTCTCGACCGAGGGACGATTTCGAGGATCACCGTCGTCGCCCCCACCGACCATCTGAAGTCCCAGTGGGCCGATGCCGCGGCCCGAGTCGGTATCGCGATCGACCCCAACTTCAAGAACTCCGACGGGCACCACGCCCAAGGCTATTTGGGTGTTGCGTTGACATATGCTCAGGTGGCCAACAAACCGCTTCTCCACAGGGCGCGCACCGAGAACGCGCGGACCTTGGTCATCCTGGACGAAATCCACCACGCCGGTGACTCCTTGTCCTGGGGTGATGGATTAAAAGAAGCCTTCGACCCCGCGCACCGTCGGCTCGCGCTGACCGGTACCCCGTTCCGTTCGGATTCGTCCCAGATCCCGTTCGTCACGTACGAGAGAGACCAGGACGGGCTGCTGCGCTCGCAATCGGACTATTCCTACGGATACGGCCCGGCCTTGGCGGACCACGTGGTCAGGCCCGTGATCTTCATGGCCTATTCCGGCAAGATGCATTGGCGGACCAGTTCGGGTGAGGAAATGGCTGCCGATCTGGGCGAAGGCTTCACCAAGGACATCACGGCTCAGGCCTGGCGCACTGCGCTGGACCCCCGAGGCGAATGGATTCCTTCAGTCCTGGCGGCAGCGGACAGCCGATTGACCGAAGTCCGCCGAACCGTTCCCGACGCCGGGGGCCTGGTCATAGCGTCCAATCACGAAGACGCACGCGCATACGCCTCGAGACTCGAGAAGATCACCGGGTCCAGACCAACTGTGGTGCTCTCGGACGACAAGACCGCCTCGGACCAGATCGATCGATTCTCGGAATCCGAGGATCGATGGATGGTCGCCGTGCGCATGGTCTCGGAGGGAGTGGACGTGCCTCGTCTGGCCGTGGGCGTGTACGCGACGTCGACCTCGACCCCGCTCTTTTTTGCGCAGGCGATCGGACGTTTTGTGCGTGCCCGCAAACGTGGCGAGACCGCGTCCGTCTTCTTGCCGTCGGTCCCGGTCCTGATGTACCTGGCCCAAGAGATGGAGGCGGAAAGGGACCACGCGCTGGACCTGAAGGATACTCCGGACGAAGAACAAATCATCGCCGCCGACGAAGGCCTCGACGACCACCTGATCGAGGAGGCAAACCAGGAGGAGAAAGCGAGTTCCCGTCTGGCCTCCGGAAAGTTCGAGGCCATCGGATCACAGGCGTCGTTCCACGGGGTTCTCTACGACGGCGAAGACTATCACGGCTATCAAGTGGGCTCGGACGACCAGGACTTCCTCGGGATACCTGGTCTCTTGGATGCTGATCAGGTCGGAACCCTTCTGAAGCAACGTCATCAGCAGTCCACCGGAAGTGCTCCACGGCCCGCACAATCGTCGGTGCCGGATCACCGACAGCTCAAAGACCTGCGTCAGAAGTTGGCGAAGAACGTCTCCGCCTGGGCCGCCCGCACGGGCGAACCTCACGGCTCGGTCCACAACGCGTTACGGCGCGAGTGCGGCGGTCCTCCCGTCGCTCAGGCCACCGCGGAGCAGATACAGGCACGCATCGACAAATTGCAGAACTGGTTCATCGGCCGACGCTAGAAGAATCGATCACGTCGACGCCGGCATCTTCGAGCTCCTCAATGGCTGCTTCCGCGGAATCCTCCGCCACGGGGGCGGTCAAGTCGACCAGGACCCTCGTCTCGTACCCCGCGTCCACCGCGTCCAGGGCAGTGGCCCGCACACAGTAATCGGTCGCGATGCCGACGATGTCCACGTCGGTCACGTCTTGTTCCTGGAGCCAGTCGTCGAGCGAAACTTTGAGCGTGTCCTCCGGCATCTGGCCGGGTTCGTGCTCGCCGGTCATCACGGATTCCTCAGGGGCCAAAAGCCCCTCGAATCCGGAATAGGCGGCTTCGTACTCACCTTTGCGGAAATACGCCTCGACGTAGTCCGTCTCAAGGTCCGGATGCAGCGCGGAACCTGCCGTGTCCGCGATGCAATGCACCGGCCAGGAGTCCTTGAAGTCGGGCTTGTCACTGAAATGGGCGCCTGGATCGATATGCCAATCCTGCGTCGTGACCACGACGTCGTATGCGGCGTGGTGGGTCTGCAGATATCCGGAGATCAGGGAGGCGACTTCGGAACCACGCCGGGTTTCGAGCGGCCCGCCTGCACAGAAATCGTTCTGAACATCGACGATGATGAGTGCTCTTGTCATACTGGTCCTTCCGCGGAAGAGAAGGCAGACGCACGACCGTGGTGGCGCCGCCATATTCTGGGGGTCAAGATTAGTGGTCGAGGAACTCCGTGGGAAGTGCTGGTTCGCCTTCCGAGAGCCTGCGAATTGCCCGAGGCAATTCTTGGGTCGATTGCCTGTGGCGTTCGGTCGCTGCGCGGACGCCGTCTGGGCCGGTGGCGCCCGGCAACACTTCGCCGTCGGCCACGAGCGTGTGCATCAGCGGGCGGAAATCGTCGGCTTCGAGCAAGGCAGGGTCCAGGGCGATGGCTTCTGCGATTGCCGTACCCTTGCGATCACGACGACGACCGGCGTGCTTCGCGCCGCCGATCGAGCCTTTGCCCTGCGACCGTTTCGCCACGGACGCCAAGTCACCGTTGGCGTCCTGGCGCGCGACCATTTTGTAGACCATCGAGGAGGTCGGGGCACCCGATCCAGTGACCAGGCGTGTTCCTACGCCGTACGAGTCAACTGGCGCCGCGGCGAGACCGGCGATCGCGTATTCGTCCAGGTCGGAGGTCACGGTGATCTTGGTGTCCCGATTGCCCAGCGTGTCGAGAAGATCCCGGACGGCGAAGGCCTGCGCCACCAGGTCGCCGGAGTCCAACCGGACCGCACCGAGCTCGGTGCCCGCCAAATCGACGGCCGTCCTCACGGCCTGTTCGACATCGTAGGTATCTACCAAGAGTGTCGTGTCCAGTCCCAAGGAATCCAATTGGGCACGGAAGGCCGATACCTCGTCGTTAAATAAGAGCGTGAACGCGTGGGCAGACGTCCCGATGGTGTTGATTCCGTAACGACGCCCGGCTTCCAGATTGGAGGTTCCGGCGAACCCGGCGATTGCAGCCGCGCGGGCGGCCGAGACCGCGGCTTCCTCATGGGCGCGGCGAGAGCCCATTTCGAGGCAGGGCCTGTCTCCTGCAGCTCCGGTCATGCGGGAAGCAGCAGACGCGACGGCGGAGTCAAAATTCAGGATGGACAGGAGCAGCGTCTCCAACACACATGCTTCGGCGAATGGCGCTTCGACCTGGAGGACCGGCGAATGCGGGAAGAACGCTTCGCCCTCTCGGTATCCGCGGATGGAACCGGAGAAACGGAAATCGGAGAGGTAATCGAGGGTCGGTCCGTCGACGACCCGTTGCTCCTCGAGAAAGGCCAATTGTTGGTCGTCGAAGGTGAATTTCTCGAGCGCCTCGAGGAAACGTCCCGTTCCCGCGAGGATTCCGTACCGTCGGCCGGCCGGCAAACGGCGCGTGAAGGTTTCGAAGACGCAACGTCTTTCATGCATACCGGCACGAATGGCGGCTTGCAACATCGTCAGTTCGTAATGGTCCGTCAGGAGCGCGGGGGAGTCTGGTCTCACCCCTTAAGCCTACCCAGGCGCAACATCGGAACAAATGTGGCAGACGCGGGTGACCCGAAACGTCTAAGATTGTCCATTATGGTCAGCCAGTCTGCACAGAATCTGCCCGTGGCCAGTGAATCTGCCCCGGAGACGTCCCCAGAATCAGCCCCGTCCAGCGACGTGGGGCTTCTTGAGCGACCCGCGGAAGACACCCCGTGGCGAGTGATCGTCTGGAATGACCCGGTCAACCTCATGAGCTATGTGACCTACGTCTTTCGGGCGCACTTCCACTATTCGGAGCCGAAAGCCCGTTCGCTCATGATGGCCGTTCACCACGACGGCAAAGCAGTCGTCTTCACCGGTGGCCGGGAAGAAGCGGAAAGGCACACCAGCGCAATGCACGGCTACGGCCTGTGGGCGACATTCGAAAAGGACGGCGGATAAGACGATGGCCAAAGAATTCCGAAACGGGCGCAAAGGCATTAGCGGCGGCCTCGAAGGGCCTGAGCGCGAACTGCTCATCAAGCTGTTCCAGGACGTCATCACGACTCTCGAACCCGAGACGCCCGAGGACGAGGACCCTCTCGCGAAAATGGTAGGCATTTCAGGCGATGTGGACGTGCCGGAGGACCCCGCGCTGGCCCGCCTCCTGCCGCAGGCCAGTGACGATGACGAAGAGGCCGCTGAATTCCGCCGGCTGACCCAACGGTCCGTGCGCGAAGCGAAAATCGGCAACCTCCGCATGGCGGCCATGGATTGCGAATCACCCAAATTGCATCTGGACCGCGAACATTCCATGGCTTTCGCCTCGGCCCTCAACGATGTCCGACTCGTCTTGGCGACCCGTCTTGGCATCGAATCGGAGGATGATGCACAACGGGTGGCCTCGTATAGTGACTGGTCGCAGGCGCACGATGTGGAGTCCTACATGTCGCTGGTTTACCAGTTCGTCTCCTGGTTGCAGGACTCCTTGGTCGAGGCGATGCTCTCAGACCTCGACTGACGTCCAAAGTACCCTGATTCCGCGCGTTGGCCTGCGGATCCTCTGCGGTCCGACCAGGGTGAAGTTCGACGCATTGCCCGGTGGAAAGCCTCCTCGATGCACTTGATCAGGTCACTTACCGCTACCCTCGAAAGCAACATGAACAGCCAACATCATTCCGTTGAATCCTCGACCCTCACCGCGTGGGGGAGCACCGTACCTGCGTCTCCTACCCCCGGTGCGCCCATTGGGGTCTTCGATTCCGGGGTCGGGGGGCTCACGGTCGCCAGAGCGATCATGGACCAGCTGCCTCACGAGAAAATCATTTACGTGGGGGACACCGCCAACGGGCCGTACGGCCCCCTGTCGATTGCCCAAGTGCGGGCCAACGCTCTGCGGGTCATGGACGATCTGGTCGATTCAGGGGTCAAAGCCCTCGTCATCGCCTGTAACACGGCCTCCGCCGCGGTACTGCGCGACGCCCGGGAGCGCTACACGCGGAAGTACGGGATCCCCGTGGTCGAAGTGATTCAGCCGGCCGTTCGGCGGGCCGTGGCGGCAACGCGCAACGGAAAAATCGGTGTTTTGGGTACCGCGGCGACGATCTCCTCCCGAGCCTACGAAGACACCTTCGCCGCCGCGCCTCACCTTCAGATCTGGTCCGAAGCGTGTCCTGAATTCGTGGAGTTCGTCGAGCGGGGCATCACAACCGGACAGGAACTGTTGGAAACGGTTGAGCGTCATCTTGTTCCGCTCCAGGAGGCGGGCGTGGACACCGTCGTTTTGGGATGCACTCATTATCCTCTTCTCACCGGCGTCATCTCCTATGTACTCGGCCATGGAGTGACTTTAGTGACCTCGTCCGAGGAGACCGCCAAAGACCTGTTCCGGGCGTTGACCAATCAAGACCTTCTCCGCACGGAAGCGACCCCTCCGGGACACGAATTCGTGTCCACGGGAGACCCCGAGGCCTTCCAACACATAGCTCAACGATTCCTGGGGCCAGCGGTGACCGGGGTCCGACATTCGACGAGCATCGCCGAGTCCTATCCCACTGCTTCGCTCGCCGTCGTCTCACCCGAGCATCAGAACCATGCTCGAGTGAACGTCGCTCCCAGCGGAGCAGAGGATTCCACGCCCCCATCAGAGCTCCCGAGGAGCGATTCCCGCTAACTACGAGATCCCCGAAGGATCAAGAGGAACATCATGGAACTGAAAATCATCGGTTGCACCGGATCATTCGCCGGTCCGGAATCCCCTGCGTCCTGTTACCTGGTGTCTTCCGTGGACACTTCGGGGAAGACCTGGAGAGTGCTCCTGGACATGGGAAGCGGTGCCCTCGGAGAGATCCAGCGCCACATCGAGCTCAGCACGATCGATGCCGTGCTCGTGAGCCACCTTCATCCCGATCATTGCGTTGACCTCGCCGGGCTCTATATTGCCGCGCGATGGGACCCGCGTGGATGGTCGACGGGTCCCATCGATGTGTGGTGCCCTCCAGGAACCGACGAATATCTCGCACGCACGCACAGTATGCCGCCGGAGCCGGGTCTCAAGGATCAGTTCCGATTCAACGAATGGACCGAGAACCTACCGGTGGATATCGGCCCCTTGACCGTCGAACCTTTCCGCGTGGTTCACCCTATTCAGGATCCCTTTGCCCTGCGTGTGACCGAGCACGGTTCCCACCGCGACGTTGTCCTGGCCTATTCCGGGGATTCCGATGCTTGCGACGGACTCACTCGTGCGGCGCGGGACGCGGACCTATTTCTCTGCGAGGCCGCTTATATGGAGGGGCGCGACGACAACTTGCGCGGCATCCATCTCACCGGTGCCAGAGCCGGTCAGACTGCGCGAGAGGCCAATGCCCGTCGGCTTCTGCTGACGCATCTTCCCGTGTGGAACGACAAGGAGACCGTTCTGGCGGAGGCCCGTGAGTTCTTCCACGGACCGGCGGAGATCGTAACGCCACTGTCCGACTACACGGTGGGTCCGTCCTAAGCGGGGAAACGGTCACTGAGGGCTTGAGTCATCGTGAGCTATTCAGCGTCTCCGGCGGTATGGTGAAGGCATGACTTCTCAGACTTCCCCGAACAATGCCGCTACGAGAGCAGACGGGCGAGCCGTCGACGAGCTGAGGCCCATATCCATCACGCGAGGTTGGTCTCAGAATGCCGAAGGTTCGGCGCTCATCGAGTTCGGAAATACTCGGGTACTGTGCACAGCATCCTTGACCGAGGGCGTGCCGCGCTGGCTCAAGGGTGAAGGCAAAGGATGGGTCACCGCAGAATACGCAATGCTGCCCCGGGCCACGAATACGCGTTCGGCGCGCGAATCCGTCAAAGGCAAAATCGGCGGCCGGACGCATGAAATCTCGCGACTGATCGGCCGCTCACTGCGCGCGGTCATTGATACCAAGGCCCTGGGTGAAAATACCGTGGTTCTGGATTGCGATGTCCTGCAAGCTGACGGCGGCACTCGCACCGCGGCCATCACGGGCGCCTACGTTGCGCTCGCCGAAGCAATTGCGTGGGCCCAGCGCGAAGGCATCATCAACCGACGGAAGTCCCCGTTGACCGATTCGGTATCCGCTGTCTCCGTGGGAATCATTGACGGCACCCCGATGCTCGATCTTCCTTATGTCGAGGACGTCCGTGCGGAGACTGATATGAACGTCGTCGTGACTGGCTCCGGTTCCTTCGTGGAGGTCCAAGGAACGGCAGAAGGCACGCCCTTCGACCGGGACGAGCTCAACCTTCTGCTCGATTTGGCACTGACCGGAACCTCGGAATTGGCCGCGATTCAGCAGAAGACTTTGGAAGAAACAGCATGACCTCGACCAAGCAGGGTGCGCCGCTCGTCGTCTTGGCGAGCCACAACGCGGGCAAATTGGTCGAGCTTCGGGAGATCCTCCGGGACCGCATCGATGGGCTCGACGTGGACACGCAAGTCGTCGATGCGGGCGCCGTGGAGGCACCGGATGTTGCTGAGACCGGAACAACCTTTTCTGAGAACTCGCTGTTGAAGGCCCACGCCGTTGCCGAGGCCACCGGACTGGTGGCCGTCGCGGACGACTCGGGATTGTGCGTCGACGTTTTGAACGGAGCGCCCGGGATCTTCTCGGCCAGGTGGTCGGGAACTCACGGGGATGATGCCGCGAACGTCGAACTCCTCCTGGCCCAGCTGAGCGACATTTCGGATGAGCACCGTGGTGCTCATTTCCACTGCGCCGCTAGCGTGGCCGGACCCGACGGATTCCAAGCCGTCGAGCACGGGCAGATGCCCGGTCGCTTGCTGCACCGGATAACCGGAACGAACGGCTTCGGTTATGACCCTATATTCGCTCCCAGCGAGCTGATGGGAAAAGACGCCGGACTGTCCGCGGCCCAGATCTCGTCCGAGATCAAAAACTCCATCAGCCATCGGGCCCGAGCCTTCACGGCTCTGGTCCCGCACATCCATGCAGCTCTTTCATCGGATCTCGCACAGAGGTAATTATCCTTGTCCCGCATGTCCAGATTCGCCCAGATGCGATACTTCCCCCTCATCAAGGCCGTATTGGATCAGGCCGGTGTGACCGTGGGTCCCGAAGAATGGGACGTCCACTCCAACGGCTCTGCCCACATCGTCGTCAATGCGGGCCATCGCCTCAGCGTGCGGGTTGCCAAGACCCTCAGCGCTGGTGAATCCATGAGCAGACGGACACAACTACTGCGTGCGCTTCCGGACGACCTGCCTTTCGCCGTTCCGCGCCCGCTGACGCGCGTGATCTCCCGATCCGGATTCACCGCGGTTGGGTTGAGCTGGATCCCTGGCGAGGCACGCGACATCGGGCCGGCGCCCGCTCGGCCTCTCGGCCGAGCGCTGCGTGCCATCGGAGGAATGGACCCGGTGCCGCTCGAACCTTATCTGGAGCCGGCCCACCAGCATTGGGGCAGCGACGATTGGGAAAAGACCTTGCGGGAGCGCGTCGTCCCGTTGCTCTTCCCGGGAAATCGGCGGATTGCTCACCGCCTGATCGATGACGTCCTGGCGATGGACCCCGTTGAGCCCCGAATTATCCACTCGGATTTTTCAGGCCACAATATTTTGTGGATCAAGGACAAGATGACCGGAGTCATCGATTGGGATCACGCGGCAATGGGCGACCCGTCGTGGGACATCGCCGCCGCCGCAAATTGGTACGGTTGGGACGTTATCACCAAGTGTGTGGGCAAGGACTGGGCCGAACGAGGCAAGACTGTGCATCGCCTCATGCCGCTCCAGTCCGTCGGGTACGCCGTAGTCAATGGCGGCGGCGGGGCCATCACCCGGCAATCGCTCGAGCGAACCGACGCCTGGTTCGATGACCACAAGACCCAGCTTCCGGGATGATAGTCCGGGAGCTTACCCGGACGGAACCAGCCGGCTCCAATCGTGCATCGCGCCGATCCATCGTTCGAGACAGGAATCCAGCGCCCGGGGGACAGCGGGTGCGGGCAGAGCACCGGTGCTCCCCAAGCGTATTGCTTCCCGTAACACAAGCCCGAGGCGCGAGGAGACCTGAGTCGAGCCCTGCTTCCAGGAGCCCGCTGCGTTGCCGATTGCGCTGGCCAGTGCCGAAACGCAAGCGGGAGTCCCAGCAGGAGACGCGCCGGTATTTCCCGCGTATGACCTCAGAACGCCCGTGGTCAGCGGGGCGGAGGCAAAAATCCCCCGGAGGCTGCGTGGTGAGCTGCCCGTGGCCGCGTATTGCGCGCGAAGCCCCCGGGGAACCTCCGTGTCATTTCCGTCCGAAGGAGGGAGAAATCCGGCTATTCTTCTGCATGCGCCGAGAACTCGTTCCGTGTCCGAACTGCCGTCCGAGGCCTCGGGTGAGAGGCAATACCGGAGCAAGAAAACCCAAGCGATGCCGGAGGCTAGTGCTTCGGGCGAACCGTGGGTGAGGGACGTGACGTTTGCCGCGAGCTGGCCGAGGTGCGGCGCCGAGTCCTGCGGATAAAAGGCCAAGGGGGTCAGTCTCGGCAGAAAAGCCGCCGAACTCGCCTCGGGGAACGCGTGCCGAGCCGGATATTGCATATGGCCGAGGATCAGCGCCTCGGCGCTGATCGGGTCGATTTCGGACAGCCGAGGTGAGAACCGAGGTTGGTCGTCGAGGACCAGGTCTTCCCACCTTGTTCTGGGCGGAACCGGAGCGTCGTCGGAGATCGTGAGGCCGAGTGTTCGAGCCCACCGGAAATTCTGGAGCCAGATTGAGGCCGTCTCATCGGCCGACTGCCCGCGAGAGGCCCACTCGACAACGTCGCTCATTCCCTCCAACGCGGCCAGGGTTCCGATGGACAGCGCCGGAGCGACGGTCGTGGCAATCGTGGTGAGGCGACGTACGGTTTCCTCGTACGCGGGATCCAGCGGAGTGAACGAAGGAGGCAGGCTGGCTATGTCGGACATACGGGTCATTCTATCTGCGAGGACCGGGGTGCCGTGCGGTCCTTACTTGTCGGTCAGGCGGGATAGGTTGAAACTATGAGAATCCTTCATACTTCGGATCTTCACCTCGGACGCTCCTTTCACGGACGGTCCCTGTTCCGTGACCATGAATTGTGGTGTAACGAGTTGGCTTCGATCTGCGAAAACCTGGAGGTGGGGGCGGTGCTGATTTCGGGAGACGTCTACGACCAGGCTTCGCCCCGTACTGACGTCATCGAACAGTTTTCGCGTCTGCTGACCAGGCTCAGGGCCCGAGACGTCGAAGTCGTCGTGACGAGCGGAAATCACGATTCCGCAGCACGTCTCGGCTTTGCGTCACAGTTGTTGGAGTCCGCAGGAGTCCATTTCCGGACGCGGATTGACGACATCCGACGCCCCGTGACGCTGGTGGACGGCACCTTGGTCTACGGTATTCCGTACCTCGATCCACGGTCCGCTGCTGCCGAGCTCGGCTCGAACCCCACTCACCATGAGGTGCTGGGCGCGGCCGTGGCCGAAGCGGCTACGGATCGACAGCGGCGCTCGAATCAACACGCCATCGTCATGGCTCATTGTTTCGCGAGCGGCGCCGAGGCCTCCGATTCGGAACGAATCCTGGACACGGGCAACCTGGGCGTGGTTTCCGCCAACATTTTCGACGGCTTCGACTACGCGGCACTCGGGCACTTACACGGGAGACAGATTGTGCGCGGCAACGTCAGGTACAGCGGGTCGCCCCTGGCCTTCTCCTTCTCCGAAGCGCGCCACACCAAAGGATTCTGGCTCGTGGAGACCTCCGAAGACGCTCTGAAGATCGAAGGCCACGAGTGGGAGCACACGCTGGAGTTGGCCCGCCTCACGGGTGAATTCGAAGAGCTCATGTCCTCGCCCGAGTATTCCTGGGCAGAGTCGTGCCTGTGCCAGATCACGGTGACCGACCGAAGACGCCCGGCCCACCCGATGGAACGGCTCAGGACTCGTTTTCCGGAAGCACTGGAGCTCAAATTCGCGAACCTCGCCCCCACGAATGAGGATTCGTACTCTTCCCGCATGGCCAGGGCCCAATCGCCCGTGGAAGCGTGCGCGGCCTTCTACGATCAGGTCCGCGGCCGGGAGCTGGACCCGAGCGAGCGGGCAGAGATCGTCTCCGCCGTGGGTCAGGCCGTGAAACGCAGAGCAGCCTCCGACGCGGATGCGTCCCCAGCCGCGGGGGCCGAGGCATGAGGATCCACCATCTCGAGCTGTGCGCGTTCGGACCATTCCCGGGGAAAGAAAAGATCGATTTCCAACCGCTGAACAGCGCCGGCATCTTCTTATTGAGCGGGCCGACCGGTGCCGGAAAATCCACGATCTTCGACGCCATCTGCTTTGCCCTCTACGGTTCCACGACGCGCCCGGAGAACTCAAAGGGCCTGTACTCGGATTTCGCCCGGCCGGGGACGGCGCCCTATGTCGAGTTGGAACTCACTGTCGGCAACCAACGGTACAGAATACGGCGCTCTCCCGAGTGGTCTCGTCCCTCCCAACGAGCGAAAAGCGGATGGGTGACCCAGAACGCGCAAGTCACCCTCTCTCGATGCCCCGTTGAAAGCTATGCCCCCGACGCGGACTCCGAATGGGAAGTCCTGTCCGTTCGTCACGACGAGGCCGGCAAGATCATCAACGAGATCTTCGGCCTGAGCCGTGAACAATTCGCTCAAGTCGTGATGCTGCCCCAAGGACAGTTCGCCCGGTTCCTCTCCGCGACCTCGGACGAGAGAGAAAAACTGTTGCGCCGGCTTTTCCCCGTCGAGCTGTACTCAGCAATACGGGACGTGCTCAAGGACAGATCCGACTCCGCATCCGAAGAACTAAAATCCTTGACGACAGACGTCAGACGAGGCCACGTCGAAGTCGCTTCTGTTCTGAAGCGTCTGGAAATTCCGACTGACGGACTTCTGGACAGCGCGGGCGACGTCGAGGTGATCGATATGCAGGGCGCGGCAAGTCGTCTCGAGCAGGCGGCACAGGAAGCCTCCCGGATCCGAAAACATCTGAGCGCGGAATCGACCGCAATGAATCGGCGCGCGGATGCTTTGGAACGTGGGCTAGGAGAGTGGGCCGAACACGACCGCCTCGTGGAGAGGCGACAAACCGTCAGCGAATCGGAGGAGCGCGTTGCTGCCCGTCGTCGACGAGTTGAAGCCGCGGAACGTGCCGTCCCCGTAGAGGAGGCGCGGAGGAGATTTTCACTCGGCGAAAAGTCTCTGGCAGAGAAGAAAGAGGACCTCGATGAGCTGCGGTCGCGCTCGCGGGCATTACTTGCTGGACCAGCATCGGTGGACGTCGAGACTGCTGAAGAAAGAAGGCTCGAAAAGGCGTATTGGTCAGGCGAAGGCGACGTCGACGAAGAAAAGTACGGAGCGCTTCTTGACCGGCGCCGTGAGCGAGTCCACGAGCTGCTGAGGCGTGTTGGGGAAGTCGACGATCTCGAGGCATCCCGTCAGGCCCCGCTCGAAAGACGCGAAGAACTCCGGAAACAGGCTTCCGAAGCCGCCTCTCGGCTCGAGACCATCGAGCAATCGAAGGAAGCTTTGTCCCAGGAACAAGACGAGCTCGCATTGGAGTTGAAATACTTGCCGGAGGCTTCCGCAGTACTGGCAGAGTCCTCGAAAGTTCTGGAACTGACGCGCCGCATCGTAACCGTCCGGGACAGTATTAGGACGGTTGCCGAGGAAGCCGAGCAGGCCGAGAAACAGCGGCAAAGAGCTTCGCATCGCGTCGACGACCTCATGAGCCGCAGATTCGAACAAGCGGTCAGAGTGCTGGCCGATGAGCTGCAGGACGACCGGCCCTGCCCGGTCTGCGGCTCGAAGGAGCACCCATCACCGGCCCCAACGCACGCTTCCTCGGATGACCCGCTCGTCTCGGAAGAGATCCTCGAGCAGGCCGCCGCGGAACGGAAAAGAGCTGAAGAACGTGCCAAGGAAACCTTTGCCCAAACGGCGGAGCTGAAGCGGGTCGAAGCAGAGCTTCGCAGCCAGGGAGCCATGGAGAACGTGACCGATGCCGAATCCGCGGTCAGTACCGCGACCTGGCAACATCAAGCACTGGTTCAGAAGCAACGGCGTTTCGAGCTCGTTGAGCGGCAACAAGAATCCATCACGGAGGCAATCCGGGAAACCGAGTCGCGGATGCGTTCTGTCGAGCTCGAGGTCGGAGTCCTTGACTCACGGATCAAAGAACTCGACGGTCGTTACGATCAAGCCCTCAAAGCTTTGAAGGATGTCCCGCCCCGGCACCAGCTGGTCACGATCCAGCGCAGGATCGAACAATTGCGTGACAACCGGTCGGCAACGGCTCAACACCGAGGTCATGTGGAGGCACTGCGCGAGAACGCTCGAGCACTCCAGCAGAGTTTTGAGCAGGCTCTTTCCGACAGCGGATTCGAAAACCTCGAGGCCGTTGAGAAAAACCTGGTTGAACCCCAGGCGCTGGAAGCCTTGCGGCAGGAGGTGCGCCGCGACGAGGAAGAAAGAGCGAGGCTCGACGAAGCGTGGAACGCGCCTTGGCATCAGGCACTTCTGGGGCGCATAAGGGACGGTGAGACTCGCCCCGAGCCGGAAGGACTCGACGAGGCCAGGCGGCAAGCCGAGGCCAAGACGAGCGAGCATGAAGAAGCGCTCTCTCGCGAAACGGTCTTCCGCGAAGGTCTGAGCTCGATCAAACGTGTCACCGTGCAGGACGAAACCCTGCAGGACCGTGTACGAGAGGTCGCGGAGAAATCGAGGAGGCTCAAGGACCTAGCCGATGTCGCCTCCGGAATCGGCGGAGAAAATCAACAGCGTATGTCATTGACGACGTTTGTCCTGGCGGCTGCGCTGGAGGAAATTGCGGACGCGGCCACGGTGCGGCTGCGCGAGATGACCAACGGTAGGTTCAGCATCCAGCACACTGACGCGGCTGCAGGAAAGAACCGAAAATCCGGTCTCGGCCTGGAGATCTTCGATGCATGGACTTCAGAGGCCCGTCCGACCACGTCGTTGTCCGGGGGAGAGACCTTCATGGCCTCGCTGTGTCTGGCTCTGGGGCTGGCCGACGTTGTCCAGGCGCGCGCTGGGGGCATAGAGGTGGATACACTTTTTGTTGATGAAGGATTCGGTTCCCTGGACGAAGACACATTGGACGGCGTCATGGATGCTATCGACGGTTTACGAGAAAACGGCCGAGTCATCGGACTCGTCAGCCACGTCGCGGACATGAAAACGAGAATTCCCCAGCACGTGAGAATCAAAAGTTCCCCCAGCGGTTCGTCATTGGAGTCGAAGACAGCATGATCAATCCGTCACAGACCGACCCGTCGTCTGTTGTCTCAGAGCGTCGTCCGGCCGACGAGCAGTCGAAAGAGCACGAGGACGCTGGACGCAGAGGTCGCCGCTCTGAAAGCACGATGGACCGTTTGCGAGTCCTCACCGGACTGGCCGGCTTGGGGTATCTTGCCGTTTCCGTCATCGCTCGACTCCCCGTGGCTATGCTGCCGCTGGGAACCTTGATCATGATCGTGTCCTGGACGGATGAGATTCTGCTCGGCGGATTCGCCGCCGGTGCCGTCGCGCTCAGCATCGCAGTGGTCGTCCCCATTTACGGAGCCATTGCCGAAAAGCTCGGCCAGAGACTCGTACTTCTTTTCTGCGTATTGTCGAACGTTGCCTCGATCCTGTGGCTCATCAGCGAATCCGTCAAGATGCACGAATCGTCCCAGGGCTCCGTCCCCGGCCTGCTGGTGGCGTGCATCCTGACGGGAGCGACGTCCGCCCCGGTAGCCGCTCTTGCCCGAATACGGTGGGCGGACGAATCCCACCGGCTGGCGGACCGGAAGCTTCTCAGCTCGTCTTTGGCTTTCGAATCCGTGGCCGACGTCGTCGCGATTGCCTTGGGCGCCGCGGTCACCGGCGTGGCGTCGCTGTTGTGGCACGCGCACGCGGCACTCCTGCTCGTTGCGGCCATCAACATAATCACAGTGACCGCTTTCGCTCTCACTCGGCTGCGCCACGCGGAGGCCCCATTGCCCAGACCGGAGAATGTGAGCCCGGAAGAGGCAAAGGACAATGCAATTCGTCGGAAACTCATGTGGTTGCCCGTCATCGGCATGGGCACTCTCGGTCTGCTCTTGGGGTCCATGCAGTCCTCGCTCGTGAGTCTGAGCCAGAATTTCGATTCCGTCGAAGGAGTGGGGCTGCTTTACGCGGTGCTTGGGCTCAGCTCTTTGGTCGCGGCGATCGCGGCCAACCTGCTCCAAGTCCGTACGTGGACCTGGGGCGCGTGGCTCTTCTGGGGCTGCGCGTTGACGCTGGTCGCGCTTCCCGCCTCGATGCCCGGATCGATCCCAACCATGGCAATAGCCCTGATCTTCTTGGGCTTCGTCGTCGGCATCGCCTTGATCATCACGGATTCCGTGGCCACGGCCATTACGCCTGGAGATGCCTTGGACCTCGTGATGACGTCAACCTTCGCAGCCCTCTTGGGAGGCACTGCCCTCGGACTCGTGTGGGGCACGGTCCTTGGGGACTCTCAGGGATACAATACGGCCCTTCTGCTGCCGGTCCTCAGCGCCGCGGTGTACCTCGTCCTGGGCCACACCTACGGTTACCTGTGGCGTAGGAATTTCGAATCGGACATCCTCGGCGGCAAGCACAGCGCGAGCGGCTGATGCTGCCGCCGAAGAGGTTCTCTTCCTATTCGCCTCGGTCGATCCATTCCTGGCGGTGAGGGGCTTCTCCACCGATCGTCGTGGACGGTCCGTGACCCGTGAGTACAACCGTTTCTTCGGGCAGCACGAGGAGCCGATCACTGATTGAGGCGATGATCGTGGGGAAATCACTGTACGACCGTCCCGTTGCACCGGGACCACCCTGGAACAGGGTGTCGCCGGAAAACAGAACCGGCGAGTCTGCGTTCCACTGAAGATCTTCCGAATAGAAACACACCGAACCGGGCGAATGCCCGGGCGTGTGAATGACTTTCAGGGTCGCGTCTCCGATGGAAATCTCATATCCGTCCGTCAACCGTTGGAAGGGCGGCGCCGGCTCGCCGTGGGTGAGCTTCCACAGAGGTTGCTCGTCCGCGTGCAAGAACACAGGCGCGCCGAATCGCTCGGCAGCTTCGACCGCGAGCCCCGCATGGTCATCGTGAGCGTGTGTCAGGAGGATCTTCTCGACCGTTCGAGAACCGACCAGTTCTGCGACGGCATCCACATCGTGGGCCGGGTCGATGACGACGCAGCCTTGCGCATCGCCCACGACCCATACGTTATTGTCTACATCCCAGGTTCCGCCGTCGAGGCTGAAGGTTCCACTGGTTTCTACGTGCTGGACAGTGCTCTGCGCCATTTCTAGGCCTCCGATACTTCGACGACTGATCGCAAAACTTTTCCTTGCTGCATCTTGTCAAATGCGGGTTCGATGTCTTCCAAGCCGATCTTTTCGGAGACGAATGCATCCAAATCCAGACGACCCAAGAGGTACTGGTCGACGAGCATGGGGAAGTCCCTCGACGGAAGAGTATCGCCGTACCAAGCTGACTTGATGGAGCCGCCGCGTGAAAATACCTCGTCGAGGGGCAATTCCAGCGTGGTCTCCGGGTCGGGCACCCCTACCAGGACCACTCGTCCGGCCAGATCGCGGGCCTGGAACGCCTGCTCGAAGGTTTTGGCAATGCCCACGGCATCGATCACGAGATCCGCGCCGAACCCACCGGTCAATTCACGGATGGCCTCTACTGCGTCATGCAATGAGGAGTTGACCGTGTCGGTGGCACCCAGGCTGCGGGCCGTCTTCAGTTTTTCGTCATCAATGTCCACGGCAATGATTTTTGTCGCCCCCGCCAGCGCGGAACCCGCAATCGCCGCCGTTCCAACGCCTCCGCAACCAATCACGGCAACGGATTCGCCGCGTGCGACCTGCCCCGTGTTGATCGCGGCCCCGATGCCCGCGGTAATGCCGCAGCCCAAGAGACCGACGGCGGCATACTGATCCGTGTCCAGATCTCCCTCGATCTTGGTGCACTGGCCGGCCGCCACAAGAGTCTTCTCGGCAAATGCCCCAATTCCGAGCGCCGCCTCGAGTTCGGTGCCGTCCTCGAGGGTCATTTTCTGTTCGGCATTGTGGGTGTCGAAACAATACTGGGGCTGGCCCCTGCGGCACGCACGGCATTCGCCGCACACAGCGCGCCAATTGAGGATCACATGGTCGCCGGGCTCGACCTCGGTGACTCCATCGCCGGTCGCTTCCACGACCCCTGAAGCCTCATGTCCTAGCAAGTACGGGAAGTTGTCTCCCACGCCGCCGCGCTTGTAATGAAGGTCCGTCTGGCAGACCCCGCAGGTCAGAATTTTGACGAGGGCTTCGCCCGGACCGGGATCGGGAACGCTGATCGTGGTGACTTCGACCGGTGCGTCCTTTTCCCGAGAAATAACGGCCTTGACCTTCTGCATGAGAGCCTCCTTGGAGAGCAGTGAGTGGGCTGGGTCGCGGTGTGCCACTTGTCAGGTGCCACCGTTAATATCAGTCAACCACAATGTGTTGGACCCAAGTCTGTCAGCTCACTTCTCGGCTTAATCTTCGCCAAGGTGTCTGACGACGGCACGGGCAAATTCCCTGGAGGTCAGAGCATTGACGTGTGTGCGGCCCGGTAACTGTATGAAGCGAGTCTCGCCGTCGAGGTAGCGCAGAAGATCCGCCGAATCCCCGGCGACCCGATCATCCTGGCCTGTCACCAGAAGTGCGGGTTGTTTCGGGGCGTTTTCGAAAGACGGGGCGAAAGGCGGCGAACTCAACCGCTCGGCACACAGCATCAATCCAGACCTGTCCAGGACAGAGTCGTGGACGAACTGTTCGATTTCGACGGCGGCCGACGACGGCAGGGTACCGCTTGCGAAGGATCCGGCGCCCAGATCACGGCAGACCTCCGCCAAGCCGTCATGGGCGGGGAGCCCACCGAATGCCACCCGCCGTATCAAGGACGGTTCTTCCACCGCAAAATCCCACGCGAGCCTGGCACCGAGAGAATATCCGAGGAGGTCTACCGAAGTCGCTCGTGACCAACCTGCGTCCTGAGGACTGGCGATGAGAGCCTGTCGAACAGCTTCGGACAGCGCATCAAGAACATCGAGCGGGCCCAGCGGATGCCGCGTCGAGTCTTCGAGCTCAATACTGCCGTGAGTGACCTGCCGCCGGGCGTCGAGGCGATTCAGAGCATCAGTGACTGACTCGTCGGCATGCCACGGCACATGGATGAAAATGAGGTTCCTTGAGCTGCCAAGTCGACGCAGCCAGCCAGTGGCCAACCAACACTGCGTGACCGTTGTCGCGAATCCGTGGATCGCGACCAGAGGCGGAAAACCCGCGTCCTCGGCGTCAAGGCCGGTGACGCGGGTCCAGCGAAGTTCGGGCACGGCGGGTCCTAGTCCGAGTAGTCCAAACGATCGTTCTGAAGGCGCAATTTGCGTCCCTCGTCGATGAATTTCTGACGAGCTTCGACTTGTTTGTGGGCCTGGCGCGTGTCGCGAGGCGGAAGCTGCAGATAATCCTCGGCCCGGATGCCCGCCTCGAGTTCACGGGCTCTTTCGAGCTCGGAATCCAGAACCGCGCCGAAGAGCAATACGTTGTTCATAATCCATATGAACAACAGCATCACGATGACGCCGCCGATGGTTCCATACGTTGCGTTGTAACTGCCGAAATTTGAAACGTAGAAACCGAAGGCCGCACCGGCAACGGCCATCGCAATGAGGGAAAAAGCCGCTCCCGGACTCAGCCAATGGAGCTTGGGTTGTTTGACATTCGGCGTCGCGTAGTAGAGCAAAGCGATGAGCGCTACGGCCAGGATCAGCAGCACGACCCAACGCGCCCAGCTCCACACCGCGACCGCAGTGTCACCGAGTCCAATCCAATCGCCCGCAGCGTGCAGAACACTGCCGGAAAGCAGGATCACCATCATCATGACGACCACGATCAAGACCATGAAGAAAGTCACGACCAAATTGATGGGACGCAATTTCCAGATGGGACGTCCCTCGAACACACCGTAGATGCGGTTCAGAGCTCGCCCGAAGCCTCCAACGTAACCGGAGGCCGTCCAGAGGGCACCAACGATACCGGTGATCAGGGCGATGATTCCCGCCCCCGTCGAACTGGTCAGCTGGGAGACGGGCTCCCTGATCAGGGTCATCAGCTCTTCCGGAGCGTACGGGCGCACGAAGTCCAGAATTGCTTGTGTTGTGGTTTCGCCTTCTCCGAAAACTCCGAGCAGCGAGACGACCGCCAATAAACCGGGGAACAACGACAGCACGGCAAAATAAGTCAACGAGGCCGCGAGGTCCGTACCTCCATTGCCCGTGAACGAATTGATCGTTCTCTTGAACACGTAGCCCCAGCCGGGCTTGCTGATCTGGGAAAGCTTTTTGGCCTTGCCCTGATGTGCCGCTTTCGACGTATGTTCTGACTTGTGGATTGTTTGTTCGGATAGCTCCATCAATAACGATCCCGTGGTTTCTTGGGCACGACTCAATCGCGCGGTGCAGGGTGTGGGCAACGCATGTTGCCTGCCTATAACGTACCCGAAATCAGACTGTGTCCCACGCCGCTGGGGAGAATGTTGCCGAATTCTTGTTTCGGCGTCCGCACGGTTCGGTTCCGCTACGTGCAAAAGTGCCCGTTGCCTCGAATGAGGCAACGGGCACCGTCATGACCACAACCCGTTCGTCAGCGCATCAGTTGTTGATGCCGAGAACCTTGGCGGTATGCCCCATGATCTCGTCGGCGAGTTCGGGCTCGTCGTTGAGCTTGTGGCCATAAGCAGGGACAAGTTCCTTGATCCGAGGGGACCACGCGTCGAATCGATCAGGGAAGCACTTCTTCACGAGGTTCAGCATGATGGGTACGGCCGTGGACGCACCGGGGGAGGCGCCAAGGAGCGCGGCGATCGACCCGTCACCCTTCGTGATGAGCTCGGTGCCGAACTGGAGGACGCCTCCCTTCTTGGCGTCCTTGCGCATGACCTGGACGCGCTGGCCCGCCGTGATGAGGTCCCATTCGCTGCCATCCGCGTCCGGGTAGTACTCCTGCAACGCGTCGATCTTCGCCTGATGATTCTTGGTGAGCTCGGTCAGGAGGTATTTCACGAGCCCGAGGTTGTCCAGGCCGGCCCGAGTCATCGGGTAGAGGTTGTCCGGCTTGACCGACTTGAACAGGTCCAGCAAGGAACCTTGCTTCAGGAAATTGGTCTTGAACCCGGCATACGGCCCGAACAACAAGGAACGATTTCCGTCGACCCACCGGGTGTCGAGGTGGGGTACCGACATGGGGGGCGCGCCCACCGAGGCTTGGCCGTATACCTTCGCATTGTGCTGTGAGGCCGTTTCCTGCTTGGAATTGCGCAAGAACAGACCGGAGACCGGGAATCCGCCGAACCCTTTGCCTTCCGGAATTCCGGACTTCTGAAGCAACGGCAAGGCGCCACCGCCGGCACCGAGAAATACGAACTTCGCGCGGACCAACAGGTCGTCTTCGGAATTGAGTCGATTACGAACACGCAGGCTCCACGAGCCGTCCGATTCCTGACGGAGATCCTGGACCTCATGACCGAATCGGATGTCCGCGCCCTTGGATTCGAGATGTTCGGTGAATTGGCGGGCGAGGTTTCCGAAGTCGACGTCGGTTCCCTCACGTGAATAATTCGCCGCGACCGTTTCACCAGGATCGCGTCCCTTCATGGTCAGCGGCGCCCATTCAGCAATCTTCGAAGGATCCTGCGAGAATTCCATACGCTCGAAGAGCTTTTGGGCGCTCAGGGACTTGTACCGAGTCTTCAGATATTCGCTGTGGTCCTTACCGAATACCAGGGACATATGCGGGACGGAATTGATAAAAGAAGAATCCGTAATCTTGCCGTCTTCGACGAGCGTGGACCAGAACTGGCGGCTGGTTTGGAACTGCTCGTTGATGTTCAAAGCCTTGGAGGGATCCACGGTTCCGTCGGAGCTCATGGGAGAGTAATTGAGCTCGCAGAGGGCCGAGTGGCCGGTACCAGCGTTATTCCAAGCGTTGGAACTCTCAGCGCCGACGCGATCGAGGCGCTCGAACAAGGTAATGTCCCAATTCGGCTCGAGTTCGTTCAACAAAACGCCGAGGGTCGCGCTCATGATGCCGCCGCCCACCAGGACGACGTCGGTCGTGTGAGTCTGTGTCACTATGGATATCTCCTGTGATGGTTTCCGCGTTGATGCGCGGTTGGGTTCCCGCCGAGGATTCGCGGGGCGGGTGGCGTCCGGCCGGATGTCGCGGACGCATTCTCCCTCTCAGGTTATCTCGCGCGCTCGTACGGGTCGAACCCCGACGTCGTATCGCTGGCGAAATGACTCGGAGACCGTCATTTCTGATCTCGCAGTTCGATTCGCGCGAAATTTGCAACGCCCGTTGCCGTCAACGGATAGGACAGAACTCTTGAATTCAGCGCTACCGCAGAAATCGGGAACGCCAGGGGAACAGCGGGCATGAGGTCTGCTACGGACTCGTTGATTTTCTTGTACAGATCGTT
This sequence comes from Rothia uropygialis, assembly GCF_004137765.1. Lineage (GTDB taxonomy): Bacteria > Actinomycetota > Actinomycetes > Actinomycetales > Micrococcaceae > Rothia. Next base: position 711,544 of record NZ_NOIS01000001.1, read on the forward strand.
CCGATCCTCCCCATCTGACATGGACGAGGCCTTGCGGACCTGTTCGAAAAGCTCGCTGTTCGAGAAACCGAATTGTGGGTTCTCTTGCCTGAACAGGGGCGACAAGAAGTCGTCCGGGTCGCGGAAGGCACCCATGTAACCCGTCAGAGCAAAGGCGCGCTGGGGATTGGACTCGTTGATTTTGGTCAGGTAATCGTCGCTCCAGGTGATCGGCACCGGTTTGATATTGAAGCCGACCGAGGTCAGATCGCCGGCGATCTTCGCGAAGACCGCCTCCGGACTCTGTACGTACGCCAGGGAAACATCCGTCGGATAGAAGAACTGCAACTCTTCTCCGTTGTACTCGGACTCCTCGAGAAGTTTCTTTGCGAGGCCTTGGTCCTGTCGATAGGCGGATTGCGTATCCGAGCCGCTGACCTTGAAGAGTTCCGGCACGAAATCATTCGCAACCTTCGTGCCATCGGGATAGTAGGTATTGGCGATTTCGGAACGCGTGATCGCGTGGGCTGCGGCGCGCCGGACTTTGACGTCCGACAGGGCGCTGGACTGCTGATTCATGCTGACGTAGGCAACCGAGTACGGATCACGCTGCTGAATTTGGTAGCCACGACGCGCAAGGTTCACGAAGTCGTCGATGCCGATCTGATCGTAGGCATCGATATTGCCCATGAGAATCTCGTAATACCGCTTTTGCGTACTCGAGACTGTCACGAATTTGAGCTTGCTGATGTGGGCTGCTTCGCCCCAGTAGCCGGAGAAACGCGATAGTTCGGCCGTTTGCCCGTCCCAGTCCGACAGCTCGAACGGCCCCGTGCCGACGGGATGCGAAGCATACGAGTTGTCGTCGAATGCACTGGGCGCACCGATCCCGAATGCCGGTTGAGTCAGAGCCTTGACGATCGAGGGGTACGGGGTCGAGATACTGAGCTTGACCGTCCTCTCGCTCGGGGCGGTGCACGAACGATAAATAGACGGGCGGGATGTCCCATCCGCTTTGGTCGACCGGAAAATGGCTTGATACGCGGTCTGATTGACCTGCTCGGTCTTCGTGTTCTCGGACCAGCGTTGAAAATTCCGGCAGACGGCATCCGCGGTCAGCTTGGTTCCGTCATGGAAAGTGACGCCCTGACGCAAGGTGAACGTATACGTCAGTCCGTCGTCGGAGACTGTCCAATCAGTTGCCAGCCCCGGTATCGGTTTGCCGGTATCCTGATCTGCTTTAACCAGAGGCTCGAGTATTTGAGCGGCGATTCGCGAGGTTTCGAGATTCGAGGTGAGAGACGGATCCAGGGTCGGGGCGGCCGCGGCGTTACCGAAAACGAATGTGGTCTCCGACGAAGCATCCGAGCCGCTCGCTCCCGGGGCATCGGGGGACTGACGCCCGCAACCTGCCAGTGCCAAGGCAGCGACTCCCAGCGAACCGGTCAGGAACCTGCGGCGGGTCGTTGCCACGTGTCAACTCCTCGATGGGCTGCCGTCTTGGGTCACATCCCACGACGGTGCGAAACTCTTTCAGGGGCTCCGGCCCGATACTCGTTCATGGAACACGTCAAAGGCCCGGAGAAATGGTGCGCGAGGCGGGACTTGAACCCGCACGCCTACACGGCACAGGAACCTAAATCCTGCGTGTCTGCCAATTCCACCACTCGCGCATGCCAGTCACTTCGGCGACTGGCACAGTCTACATCAGTGCGCAGGCGATCCCGGCGGCGTGTTGCCGCACCCTGACCGACACGCGTGCGACGAAGATGAAGCATGAACCGGCAGCGATTCTAAGCGTCGATCCCCAGGTCCCGGCGGAGTTTGGCGACGTGACCCTTGGCGCGGACATTATACTGAGCGGTTTCTACTGTGCCGGATTCGTCCACCACGATGGTCGATCGAATCAGGCCGACGGAAACTTTGCCGTAGTTCTTCTTTTCGCCCCATGCCCCGTACGCTTCCGCGACGTCGTGATTCGGGTCCGAGAGGAGCGGAAAAGTCAGGGACTGGTCGCCGGCGAATTTCTGCAAGGCCTCAGGTTTGTCTGGCGATATGCCGATCACCTGGTACCCATGGGACTCGAGGGAAGCCAGATTGTCCCGGAAGTCGCACGCTTGTGTCGTGCACCCCGGTGTCGACGCCTTGGGATAGAAGTAGACGACCACCTTCGAGCCCGAAAAATCCTTGAGGGAGATTTCCTTCCCCTCGGCATCCTTCAACGTGAAGGCAGGTGCGGCGTCACCGGTGGAAAGTCGCATGGCGTCTGTCATATGAGAACTCCCAATCATCGCGGGGGCGGCGCCCGAGAAAAATGGGTCACCGACCGTTGTACAGCTGAATACATATCCTGTCCGGCCATTGTACGGGCGTAATATCGCTACGCCCTTCCGCCCCGTCCAGATTGGGGTGCTTATAATTTCAGCCATGCCTCATCTCCAGGAATGGTCGATCAGTCGATTGATGTCCACCGCAGCAAGGATGCTCGAGCACAATTGGAATCGACAGTTGCAGTCCCTAGGCCTGACCCATGCCGGTGTCATGGCCCTGGACGTGATCAGTCGGGAAGGCAGCCTGACCCAGGCCCAGGTAGCCCACAAGGTCGGCGTGCAGGCACAAACCATGGGCAAAACGCTGACGCGCCTCGAAGCATACGGTCACATTGCGAGGCAGCGAAGCGACTTGGACCGTCGAAGCTACCTGATGGTGATCACGGAAAAGGGAAGACGGGCCTTGCACGAAGCCACGGAGATCGAAGAAGCGCTTGCGGGTACCGGCGTTCTCGAGCACGGCGAGCTGCGAGAGGCACTCGAACAAGTCATCATGGATCTCTCGGATACCGACACGATGCCGCTCAAGATCGTAAAGGAAACCATTGACAGCCTTCCGGAGGAGGCTCGTTGGGTTGCTGAAGGCGTGGCCTCTCAGCGTCCCACGACGGACCCTTCCGTCGAGCCGACCGCGGACTAGCCGTTCGGACCAACGGTCTCGGGGACTCATCTTTCCACCTGCGGAAAGATCCCGGACAGCACTGGACAGCAAAAGACCCGGCCCTCGAAAGGGCCGGGTCTTGATCTGTGCGCCCCCCGGGACTTGAACCCGGAACCCATTGATTAAGAGTCAATTGCTCTGCCAATTGAGCTAGAGGCGCTTACCGCTGATGGGTGAGAAGCAAAGCTTCCGTGCGCCCCCCGGGACTTGAACCCGGAACCCATTGATTAAGAGTCAATTGCTCTGCCAATTGAGCTAGAGGCGCATACCATTCCGCGTGGGGACTCCAGGCCCCAGCGCGTCGGCAACGAAAAGAAACTATACGCAGGGCCATCACCCCGTGCAAGTTGAAACCCACCACTGTGACGCAGGAGACCTCAGACCGAGACGAGGTCCTGAATGTAGGACAAGAAGTCATCGGCATCGGCTTCCTGTTCGAGGACTTCCGCGCCGTACGCGGTTTCGATCTCCACGAGAGGGAGCACATTCAGGTCGAAGGAAGACCCGGAGGTCGTCTCGAGGGCGAGTTCCCCATGAGTCGTGCTTGTGGCATCCACGAGGTTCGTATTGTCGATGGCGATCGGAAGGCCCAAAGAAGCCAAAACCTGGGGGTCGAAGGGCGCCACGATCACCTCGGAGGGATAACGGCGATAACCGAGGATGAAATGTTGTTGCGGAGTGACTTGGTGGTCAACGGCGGAAGGCTCATTGTATGTAGCGCGGCCGGTCGCGTAGACCAAGTTGTATGCGCCGTAATTCATGACCTGACTGTCGAAGACGGTGTGCAACCGTTCCGCCAGGTTCAGGGGGGACTCCGTTTCGGGGGACATGCCTAAAGTCTATCCAGGCCCGGCCCGTTACCGAATGGTATGACGCACATCATCTCACTCCTGACATGCGATGCCTCTCCCGTCGAGAACGGGTGCGAACGGAATCTGTGGTGTGGATTTCACATTCTGAAACGTTTTTGACCCTTTCACGCCCCGACCCGGATTATGAGTTCATGGCACATCACGAGTCTCTCGTTCTTACCGGTGTACGCGTCTCGCTTATTATTGCGGGTCGCGCGGCAAACCTGGCCTAGAACGAGAAAACCTCGTACCGCGCAGACCCCTCACCGACATCTAGGTCGAGGGGTTTTTTCGTGTCAGGTCGAATCCCACCGGAAACGAACGAGCACCAGGCGGAACCACAGACACCGCCGCAACGCAGCACACAGCAGAAGCAGAAGGACGATCACATGAGCAACGAATCGTCGGCGACGCCGGCCACGGTTGCCGCCTCGACTTCAGGGTCGCAGAGCAGCGCCCCAAGAATTACGGGTTCGGAAGCGGTCATTCGCACGCTGGAAAAACTTGGAGTCACCGATGTTTTCGGTCTTCCCGGCGGGGCGATTCTGCCCACGTATGATCCGTTACTGGATTCCGAGATCATCAATCATATTCTCGTTCGTCATGAGCAGGGCGCCGGGCACGCAGCCGAAGGATATGCTCTGGCCACCGGAAAGGTCGGAGTCTGCATCGCCACGAGCGGTCCGGGCGCCACCAATCTGATCACCGCTCTGGCCGATGCCCATATGGACTCGGTCCCTATGGTTGCGATCACGGGGCAGGTCTCGTCCAAAGTTTTGGGAACGGACGCTTTCCAAGAAGCAGACATCGTCGGTATGACGATGCCCGTTACGAAGCACTCCTACATGGCGACCCGTCCTGAGGACGTTCCGCGGATGATCATGGAAGCCTTTCATCTGGCCTCGACCGGCCGTCCCGGCCCCGTGCTCGTGGACATCACCAAAGACGCCCAGCAGGGCCTGATGTCCTTCACCTGGCCGGTGGACATGCAGCTGCGCGGGTATCACCCCGTTGTCCGGGGGCACAACAAGCAGGTCCGAGAAGCAGCGAGGTTGCTGAATGCTGCCGGACAACCCGTTCTGTACGTCGGCGGCGGAACCCTCCGTGCAGGCGCCTCACAGGAACTCGCCGAACTGGTCCGTGTGACCGATGCGCCCGTGGTCACGACTCTTACGGCGCGCGGCGCATTCCCCGATTCGGATCCGCACCACCTGGGGATGCCGGGTATGCACGGATCCGTCCCGGCTGTCACGTCGATGCAAAAAGCGGACCTGATCATTGCTCTGGGCGCGCGGTTCGACGACCGGGTCACCGGCGTCGTCGACTCCTTCGCCCCGAATGCAAAGATCGTCCACGTCGACGTCGATCCCGCGGAGATCTCGAAGATCCGTGTCGCGGACGTGCCGATTGTGGGGGACCTGAAGTCCGTCATCCCAGAATTGGTCGAATGCGTCGAGGAGATTCAGCGCGAAGACGGACGAAGCGACCTCGGCGGCTGGTGGGCCATGCTGAATCGGATCAAGGACGAGTACCCCCTCGGATACGTCCCCACGGACGACGGCTTGGGCTCGCCTCAGCACGTCATCCAGCGGATCGGTCAGTTGACCGGGCCTGAGGCGATCTACGTCTCTGGGGTCGGACAGCATCAGATGTGGTCCGCGCAGTTCATCGGGTACGAGCGGCCGCGCCAATGGCTGAACTCGGCGGGCCTCGGCACGATGGGTTATAGCGTCCCCGCAGCAATGGGGGCGAAGGTCGGTGATCCGGACCGCGTTGTGTGGGCGATCGACGGGGACGGCTGCTTCCAAATGACCAACCAAGAATTGGCGACCTGCGTCCTGAACGACATCCCCATCAAGATTGCCGTGATCAACAATTCCTCGCTGGGCATGGTGCGGCAGTGGCAGACGCTGTTCTACGACGGCCGTTACTCCAACACCCACCTCGACACGGGCCACGACTCCCGGAGGATCCCGGACTTCGTCAAGTTGGCGGAGGCCTACGGGTGTGCCGCGTTCCGTTGCACGAGCGACGAAGACGTCGACGAAACCATCCGAAAAGCGCTGGAGATCAACGATCGGCCCGTGCTGGTCGATTTCACTGTCAGTCCGGATGCCATGGTTTGGCCGATGGTCCCGGCGGGAGTGTCCAACGACGCGATCCAGATCGCCAGAGACACGTCGCCCGACTGGAACGGAGAGGAATAACAATGACTCGTCACACGCTGTCTGTCCTGGTCGAAGACACACCGGGCGTGCTCGCCCGGGTATCCGGATTGTTCGCAAGGCGGCAATTCAATATTGACTCCCTCGCCGTGGGTGCCACCGAAGTCCCGGGAATCTCCCGAATTACTGTGGTGGTTGACGCGGACGGGGTTCTGCTCGAGCAGGTAACCAAGCAACTCAACAAGTTGATTCATGTTCTGAAGATCGTGGAATTGCCATCGGAGACCTCGGTGCAACGCGATCACATCATGATCAAGGTCCGCGCGGATGCCGGAACCCGGATCCAAGTCACGCAGGCCGCAGACCTTTTTCGCGCTTCGATCGTCGACGTCTCCACCGAGTCGGTCGTCATCGAGGCCACGGGGGCCCCGGACAAACTCCGGGCCCTTTTGGAGGTGCTGGAACCCTTCGGCATACGAGAAATCGTTCGTGCCGGAACCCTCGGCATCGGGCGCGGAGTGCGCTCGATGAGCGAGAGGGCCCTCCGCAATTAGTTGTCTCGGCGAGTTCACTGGTCTCGCGGAGCGTTCATAAACCTGTCATGCATCGGTACATTCCGGCGCACCGTGACCCGGCAGGCTAGGCTTAAAACCTAGTGGCCGGGCCACGAAGACCATCAACCGTGGGCAAGAGCCCGCGGGGAAGATAGAGGAGTTCTCAATCCCATGGCTGAAATCTTTTACGACGACGACGCAAACCTCGCGGCGATCCAGGACCGTTCCGTCGCCATCATCGGTTATGGATCCCAGGGTCACGCACACGCGCTGAACCTTCGGGATTCGGGCATCGACGTTCGTATCGGCCTCGCCGAGGGCTCGTCCTCGCGGGCCAAGGCCGAAGCTGAAGGCCTTCGCGTCCTGACCGTCGCGGAAGCCGTCGAAGAAGCCGACGTCATCATGATCCTGACCCCGGACCAGGTCCAGGCGAAGATCTACAAGGAATCGATCGAGCCGAACCTTGAGCCCGGCGATGCCCTGTTCTTCGCCCACGGGTTCAATATTCGGTTCGACTACATCCAGCCGATCGACGGCGTCGACGTTGCGATGGTTGCGCCGAAGGGCCCCGGCCACACCGTGCGCCGCGAATTCGAAGCGGGCCGCGGCGTTCCGGCCTTGGTTGCCGTCGAGGTGGACGCATCCGGCAAGGCTCTCGAGCTCGCTCTGGCCTACGCCAAGGGTCTCGGTGCGAGCCGCGCCGGCGTCATCAAGACGACCTTCACCGAGGAGACGGAGTCCGATCTCTTCGGCGAGCAGGCTGTTTTGTGCGGCGGCGTCTCGCAGTTGATCCAGTACGGATTCGAGACGCTGACCGAGGCCGGTTACCAGCCCGAAATCGCGTACTTCGAGGTGTGCCACGAGCTCAAGCTGATCGTCGACCTGATCAACGAGGGCGGAATCACCAAGCAGCGTTGGTCCTGCTCCGATACCGCGGAGTATGGCGACTACGTTTCCGGCCCCCGGATCATCACCCCCGAGGTCAAGGATCACATGAAGGCCGTTCTTTCGGACATTCAGGACGGAACCTTCGCTCATCGCTTCATGGACGACCAGGCCAACGGCGGCAAGGAGTTCCAGGAACTCCGCGAGAAGGGCGCGTCCCACCCGATCGAGAAGACCGGCCAGGAGCTGCGCAAGCTGTTCTCCTGGAAGTCTTCCGACGCCGACTACACGGACGGCTCGGCAGCCCGCTAAACGTCGGAACCTGATGACGGTTCTCCAACGGCCGGTCATCCGCTGCAACGGATGACCGGCCGTTCCCCTTTTGTCTTTCATTTCCCCTATTTCTGGCACCGAACAATCTCCAAAGGAATCCGACTTTGACTGAAACGCCTGTTGTCCTTCTGGCCGAGGAACTCTCACCCGCGACGGTCGACGCCCTCGGCGAAGGCTTCGAAATTCGCAAGACCAATGGCGCCGACCGCGAATCGTTGCTGCGCGATATAGCCGACGTGGACGCGATCATGATTCGTTCCGCGACCCGGCTGGATGCGGAAGCCTTGGAAGCGGCCCGTCGCCTGAAGGTCGTTGCTCGCGCTGGAGTCGGCCTCGATAACGTCGACATCGCCGCGGCCACTGCGGCCGGCGTCATGGTCGTCAACGCGCCGACCTCGAACATCATTTCCGCGGCTGAGCTGACGGTCGGCCACATTCTCGGTCTGTCCCGCAACATTTCGGCGGCCGACGCCTCCATGCGAGACGGGCAATGGAGGCGCTCCCAGTACACCGGCGTCGAACTCTTTGAGAAGAAGGTCGGCATCATCGGTCTGGGACGCATCGGTGGTTTGGTCGCAGAACGGCTTCGGGGCTTCGGTACGGAAATTCTGGCCTATGACCCGTTCGTCACGAGCTCGCGTGCGGCGTCGCTCGGTGCGCAGATGGTGGACCTGGACACGTTGTTCCGGGAAGCCGACATCATCACGATTCACATGCCGAAGACACCGGACACGATCGGCATGGTGGATGCCGCGGCATTTGATCTCATGAAGCCGTCCGCCTTTGTCGTCAATGTGGCCCGCGGAGGGCTGATCGACGAGGACGACCTCGCCGAGGCGCTTCGGGCGGGCAAAATCGCGGGCGCAGCAATTGACGTATACGTCTCCGAGCCTCCGGAGGGCGTAGGCTTCGTGGGCATGGACAATGTCGTTACCACTCCGCACCTGGGCGCTTCGACTGTCGAAGCCCAGGAGAAAGCGGGAGTATCGGTTGCCAAATCGGTCAAACTCGCCCTCGAAGGCGAACTGGTCCCGGATGCCGTGAACGTCGCCGGCGGACCCATCGACTCAGACGTGCGCCCGGGAATTCCGTTGGCGGAGAAATTGGGCCGAGTCCTGACCGCGTTGACCCACGATTCGCCCCTGACGAGCGTGGAGGTCAAGGTCGCCGGAGAAATCGCGGACAAAGACGTGTCCTCGCTGAAGCTCGCCGCACTCAAGGGCGTGTTCACCGATGTGGTCTCCGAGAAAGTTTCTTACGTCAACGCTCCCATGATTGCGGAGCAGCGTGAGGTCGAAACGACTCTGGTCACGACCACCGAAGTCGAGGGCTTCCGCAACGAGACCACCTTGTCGGCCATCCTTGCCGATGGGACCCAGGTCTCCGTGTCCGGTACCGTGACAGGGCCCAAGCTGGTCGAGAAGCTGACCGGGGTCAATGGTTTCGATTTCGAGGTCGGGCTGACGGACCACATGCTCATTCTCGATTACCGCGACCGCCCCGGCGTCATCGCCTCAATGGGTACGCTGCTCGGAACCGCGAGTATCAACATCGCCGGAATGCAGGTTTCGCGTGGGGAGAGCCAAGCCAAGGAACAGCGGGCGCTGTCCGTTCTGGCCCTTGACTCCCCGGCTTCCCCCGAGATGGTCTCTTCGATCAAGTCGACGATCGAGGCCGACCGTACGGCGTTCGTCTCCCTCACGGACTGAGTACAGTCGAATTCTCATCGCGACGCCGTCTGCTCACCGTGGTGAGCGGGCGGCGTCGTGTTCGATGAAACCGGAAAATGCAGTATCCACAGTCCACCGAACCGGGGCCGATAAGCCTCGAGTTCTCCTTATAGAGTAGGAGCCATGACTTCCACTTCAGCCGAGCCTTTCTACATCACCACAGCGATCGTCTACCCGAACGGCGATCCCCACATCGGTCACGCGTATGAGCACATTGCGACCGACGTCATGGCACGATTCAAACGCCTGGACGGATACGACGTCCGGTTCATGACGGGCACGGATGAACACGGTCAGAAGATGCAGACCTCGGCCGAAAAACAGGGCATCAGCGCCAAGGATCTGGCCGATCAGAACTCGGCCAAAATCAAAGCGATGGACGATCTCCTGGGTATCAGCTATGACCGTTTCATACGCACCACGGACCCGGATCATGTGGCCTCGTGCCAGGAGATGTGGCGTCGCATGGAAGCCAACGGAGATATCTACCTCGACAAATACGAAGGCTGGTACTCCGTACGCGATGAGGCCTTCTACGGAGAAGACGAGACCGAAGTTCGGGAGGATGGAGTCAGGTATGCGATTCCTACCGACACCGAGGTCGAGTGGACCGAAGAGGAGTCCTACTTCTTCCGGCTCTCCAAGTACCAAGACCGACTCTTGGACCTTTATGCATCAGAGGAGTTTGCGTACCCGGAATACCGTCGCAATGAGGTCGCTTCGTTCGTCAAGTCCGGGTTAAGGGATCTCTCGATTTCTCGAACCACCTTCGACTGGGGGATTCCCGTTCCGGGAAACGAAAAGCACATCATGTATGTGTGGGTCGACGCCCTCACCAATTACATCACCGGGCTCGGTTTCCCGGATACCGACAGCGAACTCTTCCGAAAGTATTGGCCTGCCGATTTCCACGTCATCGGCAAGGACATCACGCGTTTCCACACCATATACTGGCCGGCATTCTTGTGGTCGGCTGGGCTGGACTTGCCGCGAAAGGTCTTCGCACACGGATTCTTACTCGTCGACGGGGCCAAGATGTCCAAGTCCGTGGGCAATGTACTCGATCCGGAGCAATTGGTCGAGAGCTTCGGCGTCGACCCCCTGCGCTTCTTCCTGCTCCGTGAAGTGACCTTCGGTCAGGACGGCTCGTACAGTGCTCCCGCGATCGTCTCACGCATCAATTCCGACCTGTCGAATGATCTCGGCAACCTGGCACAGCGTTCGCTGTCCATGGTCGCGAAGAACTGCGAGGCGGCTGTCCCGAGCCCCGATGAATTCACCGCGCAGGACCGGGCCATCCTGGAGTCAGCCGATGCACTGTACGTTTCGGTGCGGCAGGATTTCGAGAGCTTGGACTATCATCGGGCCTTGGATCGGATCTGGAAGGTCATCGCCGATGTGAATCGCTATTTCACGGCGCAGGAGCCGTGGAAGCTGCGCAAGACCGACCAAACACGGATGGAAACGGTCTTGTACGTGACCCTTGAGTGCCTTCGCATCGTGGCTATCCTGATCCAACCGATCATGCCCGGTTCGATGGCCAAACTGTTGGACCAGCTGGGGCAGCCCGAAGGAGACCAACGGCTCTTCGCGGCGTTACCGCAGCGCATCGTAGCAGGGACCGCGTTGCCGGCCCCGCAGGGGATTTTCCCTCGTTTCGAGGCGCCCAGCGAGTAGAAGACAACGACCGCCTTTGTTATTGCTAATACAAGGTTAGAATCCGGTAGTCATAGGAACCGGATTCTAACCTTGTAAGTTGACCGATGGGGTGCAAGGATCGAAGCATGTTCGTTCTGACTGTCGATCAAGTGGGTTCCAGAAAAAGGCCCGACGCCGTGCCCCAGTTGGTTTCCGTCTCGGGCGAGGCCGTATTGCCCTTTGACCGGACAGCCGGAGACGAGGCTCAAGCGGTGTTCGACAACGCCGGCGCGGCGATCGACTGTGCTCTGAGCCTGGCCTCGGGCGGTGAATGGCACTGTGGTTTGGGACAGGGGCGTATCGAAGAGCCTCTGCCGAGGAGTGCCAGAGAGGGGCGAGGAACGGCGTACATCAACGCTCGCCACGCCGTCGACGAGGCCAAGAAATCGGGTGCGCACCACTTCGGTTTCAGCTCGGATTCACCCTTGGGCGCGGGAATTCAGGCGGGTCTGCGGACCGTCATCGCGGTTTGGGGGAAACGCCGCGACACCACGCGAGAAGCGTACGAGTGGGCTCTCACCGGCAAGACGCAGGCGGAAATAGCCGCACAGTTGAAAATCAGTCAACAGGCGGTATCCGGCCGGTTGGCCGCAGGTATGTATCGTGAACTCGAAGACCTCAAGCGAGAAATGACCCGCTGGGCAGAGTATCTCGATGCTCCCGGTCGTCCCGGGGAGAAGGAGTGGGCCTCATGAGCCAAATAGCCCTTCTGATCATGGTCATTTCCGCTCTTCTCGGGGCCTTTGCCTGCTTCAGGGTCCCGGCAGTCAGCATCCGGACGCGTCGTATATGGACCATTGCGTTCGTGCTACTTCTGGCGGCGGCGGCCCTTCTGGCGACCGGTGGGGCCATCCAGGGGTATTCGGCCCGTTCCGAACCGCTCGTGGCAGTCCTGTCCGTAGTATTTGGCACAGCGTCGGCGGCAATGACCGGGTCCCCGGTAACGGCCGCTGTTCTGCAACTGTCCCTGCGCAGCGGACGAATCTACCGTTCGGGCAAACGAGACACCGACGCCGCCGAACAGATCATCGAAGATCCCGAGCGCGATTCTTCCCTTCATGGCGGTCTGTGGATCGGAGTTCTGGAACGTGTCGGCGTCGCGGTAACCCTCCTGGCGGGATGGCCGACGGGCCTGACCGTTCTGGCGGCCCTCAAGGCCCTGGGCAGATTCACCGAGCTCAAGAAGCCCGATGCTGTCGAACGGTTCATCCTGGGAACTTTCGCCTCGTTCCTCTGGGCCGCAGCCTGGGCGGGTGTTGCAACGCTCCTGGTCCGCGGTGTCTGAACCATGGAGACGTAACGTCTGGTTCACATGGTGAGAAGCCGTCCTACTATGTGGTCACGTCGCCCTCGGCGGAGCTAGCTTATTCCTATGACCGACAGCACGGAATCCCGCAATATCGATTTGGCCGTCATCCCAGGTGACGGTATAGGCCCCGAAGTCACCGAACAGGCCCTTGCCGTTCTGACCACCGCGGCCCGGCGCGAAGGAATCGAGGTCTCGCCGACACCTTACGAGCTCGGTGCCGAAGCGTGGCTCAAAACAGGGCAGACGTTGACCGAGGACAAACTCGCGTCCCTGCGTGAGCACGACGCGATTCTCTTCGGCGCCGTCGGGGCCGACCCCCGCTCGAGGAAGGTCCCGTCCGGCCTCATCGAGCGCGAAATTCTTTTGAAGCTGCGTTTTGCCTTCGATCATTTCATCAACCTGCGCCCGTCGCGTCTCTACCCAGGCGCAGTGTCTCCCCTGAGCAATCCCGGCGACATAGATTTCGTCGTCGTCCGAGAAGGAACCGAAGGTCCGTACGTCGGGAACGGCGGCACGGTCCGGCAGGACACCGAGCACGAGATCGCGACCGAAGTTTCCGTGAACACCGCTCACGGAGTCGAACGCCTGATCCGTTATGCTTTCGACCTTGCCGCCTCCCGCGAACGCCAGCACGTCACCTTGGTCCATAAGCACAACGTCCTGGTTCACGCCGGGGGCCTCTACCGGCGGATCTTCGACCGTATTGCAGGGCAGTACCCACAGGTCTCCACCGATTACATTCACGTCGACGCCGCAACGATCTACATGACCACGAATCCCTCACGGTTCGACGTCATCGTGACGGACAATCTATTCGGCGACATCCTGACCGACCAGGCTGGTGCTATTTCGGGCGGCATTGGCTATGCCGCATGCGGAAATATCAACGCCGAGTTCACGGCACCGTCCATGTTCGAGCCGGTACACGGTTCGGCTCCGGACATCGCAGGGCAAGGTATTGCCGATCCTCGCGCAGCCATACTCGCGAGCGCTCTTTTGCTGCGCCATCTTGGTCATGAACGTGCGGCGGGTAACATCGAAGACGCAGTCGAGGCCGATATGAGGGATAACGGTTCCGAGCGACGAACGACGGTGGACATCGGACAAGCCATCCTCGCCGGAATCTCCTGAGCGCCCCACCGCCGGACGCGACGGATACCGCAAAGATGCGGTGACCGTCGGGGACAACAGAACACCAGCACACTCGCTCGAAACGGAGCCCACCTTGAGAACTTCCTCATTCACCATCACCGAGAACCAGTATCCGACCTCTTCCGAGCGGCTTGCCGAAATTCTGGCCGCTCCCGGGTTCGGCGAGTTCACGACCGATCACGTCGCCAAGGTCGAGTGGACGGGGGATTATTCGACCGGTGGTGAATGGGACCATGCTCGAATTGAGCCCTACGCGCCTCTGAGTCTCGATCCGGCCACGTCGGTTTTCCACTATGGGCAGGAAGTCTTTGAAGGGTTGAAGGCGTATCGGCATCAAGACGGTTCCGTGTGGCTTTTCCGTCCGGAGGCAAATGCCGAGCGTTTCCGTCGCTCGGCGAAGCGACTCGCGTTGCCCGAGCTTCCGACCGAGATTTTCATTGACGCGGTTCATGCTCTGGTCGAGAAAGACTCTCGGTGGATTCCTGAGGGGGAAGGCACCTCCCTGTACATCCGGCCTTTCATGATTGCGACCGAGAAATTCTTGGGGGTTCGCCCCACTCGTGAGGCTCTGTTCGAGGTCATCGCGTCGCCCGCGGCCAATTATTTCGGCAGCCCCGAGCCCGTGGACATTTGGTGGTCTCAGAATTATGCCCGCGCGGGCCAGGGCGGCACGGGAGCAGCAAAGTGCGGCGGAAACTACGCGGCGAGTCTTCTTCCGCAGCTCGAAGGGGAAGCCAAGGGCTGTAAGCAGGTCATGTTCACCGACGAGCATCGAGATCACACGGTTGAGGAACTCGGCGGCATGAATGTCTTCTTCGTCCTCAAGGATGGGACTCTGGTCACGCCGAAGTTGACCGGCACCATTCTGGAGGGTGTCACGCGCAAGTCGATCGTCGAGCTGGCGCAGGAGAACGGAATGAAGGTGGTCGAAAAGACGATCACGGTCGACGAGTGGCAGGCGGGGATCGCACAGGACGAAATCACCGAAATCTTTGCTTGTGGCACGGCAGCGGTCATCGCTCCGATGGGCCGCTTGCTCTACGAAGACGGTGAGATTCCAGCCGCGAGCCAGACGAACGGTGAAGTGACTCAATGGCTGCGCACCCAGCTGACTGGCATTCAGACCGGACGAGTCGAGGATCGCTTCGGGTGGATGACGCGGGTGATCTGACCCGACGTTCCGGCACTGGAGTCAGATGCGAGCGGCCGTCGCAACCAACCGGTGCTTCATGCCGGTGGAGGAGTGGCCACGGTGCGTCGCGTACGCGCTAACCTGGACGTATGCGCATTGCACGATTTACTGCCGAGGACCAGCTGTTTTACGGACGCGTCGACGGTGAGGACGGCCAGGAAACCCTGACCGTTCTGGCTGGCGACCCGTTCTACACAGGAATCAACCCGACCGAAAAGACGTACCCGATTGCGGACGTTCGTCTGGTCGCACCCATCATTCCCCGCTCCAAAGTCGTCGGTGTTGCCCGAAATTGGAGCGAACATGCAAGTGAACTCGGCAACCAGGCGCCGACATCGCCGCAGTTCTTTCTGAAGCCGAATACTTCGGTTGTCGGCCCCGGTGATCCCGTGACCCTTCCCGATTTCAGCGAAGAGGTTTCCTACGAGGCCGAATTGGCCGTAGTGATCGGTCGCATGTGCAAATCGGTCCCGATCGAGCGCGTGCCCGAGGTAGTTTTCGGATACACCTGCGGCAATGACCTGACTGCGCGGGATCTCCAGAAGACGGATCTGCAATGGGCAAGAGCGAAAGGTTTCGACGGTTCATGTCCTTTGGGACCGTGGATCGAGACCGAGCTGGATACCGACGACCTGCCTATCAAGTCGTGGGTGGATGGCGAGCTCAAGCAGGAGGGAACGACGCGGGACATGATCTTCGGCGTGCCCGAACTGGTCTCCCGCATTTCTGACGCCTTCACTTTGTTGCCGGGGGACGTGATTCTGACAGGGACACCCGCCGGAGTCGGTCTGGTCGAAGACGGACAAGAAGTCGAGATCGAGGTCGGTGGCATCGGAGCGCTCGTCAACCGGATGCGACGGGCCTAGTAAGACGCGAATGGCGGGGGAGTTCCCCCGCTTACTACAGAAAACGAAAGCGATGAGTAGCCAAGCATTATGACAACCGAAGCTATCAAGCCGACCGTGAGCGAAGACCGTCCCGTGCGCGTGCGCTTTTGCCCTTCACCTACTGGCACGCCCCACGTGGGGATGGTCCGAACGGCGCTCTTCAACTGGGCCCACGCTCGGCACACCGGAGGCAAGCTCGTTTTCCGAATCGAGGATACGGACGCCAAGCGGGATTCGGAGGAGTCCTTCAACCAAGTGCTCGAATCCCTTCACTGGTTGGGCATTGAGTGGGATGAAGGCGTCGGGGTGGGGGGCCCTCACGAGCCGTACCGCCAGTCCCAGCGGGGTGAGATCTATCGAGATGTTATCCAGAAGCTGATCGACGGGGGATACCTCTATGAAGATTTCTCGACCCCGCAGGAGGTCGAAGAGCGGCATCGTGCCAAGGGCGAAGACCCCAAACTCGGCTATGACAACTTCGATCGGAATCTGACGGAAGAGCAGATATCTGCATTCCGAGCCGAGGGACGCAAGCCGGTGCTCCGGTTGCGGATGCCGGATGAAGACATCACATTCAATGATGTGGTCCGTGGTGAAATCACGTTCAAAGCCGGCTCAGTTCCCGACTACGTCGTGGTCCGGGCCGACGGAAGCCCGTTGTATACGCTGGTCAACCCTGTCGACGACGCTCTGATGAAAATTACCCACGTGCTGCGAGGCGAAGATCTACTTTCCTCGACCCCCCGCCAGATTGCGCTGTATCGCGCATTGGTGGGTGTAGGAGTCGCCGAATTCATTCCCGAATTCGGCCATCTTCCCTATGTCATGGGGCAGGGCAATAAGAAGTTGTCCAAGCGAGACCCGGAATCGAATCTCTTCTTGCTGCGCGACGAAGGATTCATCAAAGAAGGCCTGATCAATTACCTTTCTTTGTTGGGTTGGTCTCTTTCGGCGGACGAGGATATCTTCACCGTCGACCAGCTGATCGAAAACTTCGACGTTCACGACGTTCTGGCCAATCCGGCTCGGTTCGACGTCAAAAAGGCGGAAGCGATCAACGGTCAGCACATTCGAATGCTGGAACCCCAGGACTTCGAAAACCGTCTCCTGCCCTACTTGAGAGACGCAGGAATCGTGGACGACGCCCTGAGCGAGCGCGAACGGCAGATTCTCCGTGAGGCGGCCCCACTAGTTCAGGAACGTATGCAACTGTTGGGTGAAGCTCCGGGACTCCTTGGATTCCTGTTCCGTACTGACGATGAAATCGAGATCGCCGACGACGCGCGCAAGCAGCTCAAGGACTCCGCGCCCGAGGTCTTGGAGGCCGCGCACACGGCCCTGACCGACCTCGAGTCGTGGGATGCGGCATCGATCCAGGAAACCCTTCGGACCGCCATCGTCGACGGCTTGGGGATCAAGCCGCGCCTCGCCTTCGGGCCTGTCCGTATTGCGGTTTCGGGGGCGCGGATCTCCCCGCCACTTTTTGAGTCGCTCGAAATCCTTGGCCGCGAGTCCTCCTTGGCCCGCATTGAGTCGCTTCGACAGGTCTTAGCGACGGCCTCAGAGGCCTGAGCCCTACAACGCCTCCGACGCAGGCTCCTGCCACCTCGGCAGAAGCCTGCGTGGGGGCCGGAGAGGGAAAGGGGCCTTAGAGCCCTGACAGGGCTTCTTCCAGGGTCTGGTCTCTGGTGCGGTAGGGTGGCGGAGACCACGCCACTTCAGGTTGCATGGGGCAGGGTGGGGCTGTAGAGTATTTATTCGTTGCGGAGATGCGGCTGGAGGGTCAAAACTTCACGACATAGTGGGATATGGTGTAATTGGCAACACAGCGGTTTCTGGTACCGTCGTTCTAGGTTCGAGTCCTGGTATCCCAGCGAATGTACCTTTGGGATTTATTCCAAGTGGTGCAATTCACAAATCTCGATTTGGAACTATGCGCAGTTATGTGTAAACTAAATCGAGTCGTCATTGCGGGGAAGTAATTCTCTGCAAAAGACATTTGGCCCCATCGTATAGCGGCCTAGTACTCCGCCCTCTCACGGCGGCAACACCGGTTCGAATCCGGTTGGGGTCACAGGCTACAAAAAGTCCGGCATTTCGGTGCCGGACTTTTTGCTTTTAATGCCCCAATCCCAATGGCGCCCGCTGACAAGGACACGTCAGGGGCATTCCTTTCAGGTACCAAAAAATGTGGCCGTGGCGTGACCTCGGTGTGTAAGCTGCCTGAGGCGGTACGGGATATGTCTGGATGACACCGTGGAGACTCGAATGCGCGAATGGTTCGGTCCAGGTCTCCGCGCATTATCGGGCCGCACCCCTCATAGGGCGTGGAGACCGGATTGGGCATCATCCAGGAGGAGCCTCTGCGGAGCTTGAAAATCAAATGGCGAGACAACCTAAGGGGCTCGTTGCGCGTGTCGATGTCACGGTCTGGGCGTTTGCCCTCCAGAAGTGCTCAGACCATGTGATTCACATGGATCTCACCCAGCGGCTCTCCCGGCGCGGTGGCAAGAAATTTGCAATTCCTCAACCAAGACCACCGCCCGGGCGCCATAGGATGCGAGTGAGTTCTGGAGGGCTTGGGGTCAATGAACAGTTGTCAGGAGTGCTGCAGCCCCCGCGCCGTGACTATGGGCAGGCATGCAGGGGCTTACGCCGGGGCCCGGAAGGCCCTGAACGAGCTTCCTGGGCTCTCCCGTGAAGGTACGGCGTTTCAATGCCTCACTGAGGTGCGCGCAAGGCTTCCGTGAGTTGACGTGCCGCCTGGCTGACGACGTCGGCGTGCAAACGGCCCGGCTGGCGGGTCAACCGCTCGATGGGTCCGGATATTGAGACGGCAGCGATAACTTTCCCAGAGGGATTGCGCACCGGTGCCGAAACCGAGGCGATGCCCCGTTCCCGTTCACCAACCGATTGCGCCCAGCCCCGGCGGCGGACCGCTGACAACACGGTGGCCGAGAAGCGAGCCTGGCGTAACCCTTCAAGAAGGCGATTGTGATCCTCCCAGGCGATGAGCACCTGTGCGGCAGATCCCGCCTTCATGGACAGCTGCGTGCCCACCGGAATGGTGTCCCTCAAGCCGATCGGGCGCTCGGCGGAAGCGACACAGATACGCCACTCGCCCTGCCGTCGATAGACCTGCGCTGACTCTCCGGTGAGGTTGCGCAACTGGTTGAGCACGGGGCCGGCCGCGGCAATCAAGCGATCTTCGCCCGCGGCCGAAGCAAGCTCACCGAGCCTCGGCCCCAGGACGAATCGGCCTTGGACATCGCGGGCCACCAGGCGGTGATGGGCCAGGGCGACGGCCAAGCGATGGGCGGTGGGGCGCGCGAGTCCGGTAGCCTCCACGAGCTGGGAGAGACTTGCCGGACCCGCTTCCAGGCAATCCAGAATGTGGGTGGCCTTGTCCAGAACGCCTACGCCGCTGGGGTGAACCCTGACCGACATGGGATTGGCCGTACCCATGCCGCCGAGGATTCCATCTGTATCTCTTGCGGCCGGGCTTGTGGTCGGTGTTGGATCAGGGGTTTCGCTCATACCCACCATGGTGGAGTCTCAAATGCTGGAATGCAAGTCCACGTTGTGGAAGCCCCGGCGAATCCTCGGCACAATGAATTCCGCAAACACACAGGACTTCGGAGGACACCATGGCGGATTCACCGGATCGCCCAATGACCTTGGCCGAAAAGGTCTGGGCAGACCATCGAGTCGTATCGGGGCAAGACGGCAAGCCCGATCTCATTTACATCGATCTTCACCTTGTGCACGAGGTGACCTCGCCCCAAGCCTTTGAAGGACTGCGTCTTGCCGGGCGGAAACTGCGGCGACCCGACCTCACGATCGCCACGGAAGACCACAACACTCCTACGGAAGATATTTTCTCCAGGATCGCGGATCAGACGTCGCGTCAGCAGATCGAAACCTTGCGCGCCAACGCCGAAGAATTCGGCGTGCGCATTCACTCCCTCGGTGACGCGGAACAGGGGATCGTGCACGTCGTCGGACCGCAGCTCGGTCTCACCCAGCCTGGGATGACCGTGGTCTGCGGCGACTCTCATACCTCGACCCACGGCGCATTCGGGGCGTTGGCCCTGGGCATCGGAACCAGCGAGGTCGAACACGTCATGGCGACGCAGACCGTGTCGTTGGCACCCTTCAAGACGATGGCGATCACCGTCAACGGTCACCTGAAACCGGGCGTGACGGCAAAGGACATCATTCTTGCCGTGATCGCGAAGATAGGCACGGGCGGGGGCCAGGGATACGTCCTGGAGTACCGGGGAAGCGCCATCGAGGAGCTGTCGATGGAAGGCCGCATGACCATCTGCAATATGTCCATCGAAGCCGGGGCGCGTGCAGGCATGGTCGCTCCCGACCAGACGACCTTCGACTACGTTCAGGGCCGACCCCATGCGCCCCAAGGCGAGGAATGGGACCAGGCGGTCGAGTACTGGAAATCTTTGCGAACTGACGAAGATGCGAAATTCGACCGCGAAGTCGTCATCGACGGCGATGAGCTCGAGCCATTCGTCACCTGGGGAACCAATCCAGGCCAAGGCGTCCCGCTGTCCGAGTGCGTTCCCGATCCTGAGGACGCACCGGACGAGGGGTCCAAGGCCTCGGCGGCCAAGGCGCTGCAATACATGGATCTGAAAGCCGGAACCCCGATGAAAGCCATTCCGGTCGACACCGTGTTCCTGGGCTCCTGCACCAATTCGCGTATCGAAGACCTTCGGGCCGCTGCGGCCATCATCGAAGGTCGCAGCAAAGCTGAAAACGTGCGGATGATGGTGGTTCCAGGCTCGGCTCGGGTGAGGTTGCAGGCCGAAGAAGAGGGACTGGACCAGATATTCAAGGAATTCGGAGCCGAGTGGCGTTTTGCCGGTTGTTCGATGTGCCTAGGCATGAACCCGGACCAGTTGAAGCCCGGAGAGCGGTGCGCTTCGACGTCGAACCGGAATTTCGAAGGCCGTCAAGGCAAGGGCGGACGTACCCACTTGGTATCGCCATTGGTCGCTGCGGCGACCGCGGTCAAAGGAACCCTGAGCTCACCCTCCGATCTGCTGGACATTTAGGAGAAGATGATGGAACCAATTACGACTCATACCGGAGTCGCGGCGCCGTTACGCGCCTCGAACGTAGACACTGATCAGATCATTCCCGCGGTATATCTGAAACGCATTACCAAAACCGGTTTCGATGACGCCTTGTTCGCGGCATGGCGCAAGGATCCCGAGTTCGTCCTCAACCAGGAGCCCTTTCGGAATGCGTCCGTCCTGGTAGCCGGGCCGGACTTCGGTACAGGCTCGTCACGCGAACACGCCGTATGGGCACTGAAGGATTACGGGTTCCGGGTCGTCCTGTCGGCCCGCTTCGCTGATATCTTCCGTGGCAATTCGGGTAAGCAAGGCCTTGTCGCAGCCCAGTTGGACCAGCAGGACATCGAGTTGATCTGGAAGTCCATCGAGGAAAATCCGGGGATCGAAGTGACCGTGGACCTGGAGAGCAAGAACGTGACGTGCGGTTCGCTGACAGTACCGTTCCAGATCGACGAGTACACCCGCTGGCGCCTCATGAACGGACTCGACGATATTTCCTTGACCCTGCAGCAAGAGGACCAGATCACTCGTTTCGAAGAAACGAGGCCTGCGTTTAAACCACGTACGCTACCGGCGAAGTCCTGACCTCGACGAGGCATCCACTGAGAGGCCGCGCCCATGACACACCTACGGTGCATGGGGCGCGGCCCGTCGACGTTAAGCAGGAACAAGTCGGTCCGGTATTGTGTTCGCTGCAGTCCGGCGGAAGGCCGGAATCTGTCCCGGGGTTGGTACCGTAAAATAGCTCAAGAATGCGTGTCACCTGCGGACACGCCGGAATCACTGGGGCCCACCGGGCCTGAACACACGAGGATTGGAACTTTATGATCGGCGCATTGCACATTGAGGGCGGCGAGCCGCTTCGCGGAGAAGTATCGGTCCGTGGAGCGAAGAACCTTGTCCCCAAGGCCATGGTCGCGGCCCTGCTCGGTGCAACTCCGTCGGTATTGCGCAGCGTTCCCGAGATCAAGGACGTCAACGTTGTCACGGACCTGTTGTCCTTGCACGGCGTCACGGTGACCAAGGACCCGAAAAACGGCGACTTGAGCCTCGACCCGACCAACGTGTCCGTCGCACGACACGCGGACATCGATGCCCACGCCGGCGATTCCCGCATTCCGATTCTCCTGTGCGGCCCCTTGTTGCACGCGATCGGCGAAGCCTTCATCCCCGATCTGGGCGGCTGCAAAATCGGTGACCGTCCCATCGATTACCACCTCGAAGTGCTTCGGAACTTCGGCGCCGAGGTCAACAAGTTGCCCTCCGGTATCCGGATGACTGCACCCAAGGGGCTCAAGGGCGCCAAAATCGACCTGCCGTACCCGTCCGTCGGGGCGACCGAGCAGGTCCTGCTGACAGCAACGCGCGCCGAAGGCAACACTGAGCTGCGTGGAGCGGCCACCGAACCCGAGATCATGGACCTCATTGCGATCCTCCAGAAGATGGGTGCGATCATCACGGTCCAGACCGACCGGGTGATCCACATCGAAGGAGTGCCCAACCTCAGCGGATACAACCATCGTGCTCTGCCGGACCGGATCGAAGCAGCCTCGTGGGGTTCGGCGGCGCTGGCTACTGGCGGAGACATCTTCGTCCGTGGAGCCCAGCAAGCAGACATGATGGCTTACCTCAATACCTTCCGGAAAATCGGCGGCGGCCTCGACATCACGGATGAGGGCATCCGTTTTTACCATCCCGGCGGAAAGCTCAACTCGCTCATTGTCGAGACCAACGTTCACCCGGGTTTCATGACCGACTGGCAGCAACCGCTCGTGGTCGCCTTGACGCAGGCGGATGGTGTATCGATCGTCCACGAAACCGTGTACGAGAACCGATTCGGATTCACCGGTGCGCTGAATCGAATGGGCGCCTCGATCCAGCTGCACCGGGAGTGCCTGGGGTCGGTGCCTTGCCGCTTCGGTCAGCGTAACTTCCTTCACTCAGCGGTCATCTCCGGACCGACTCCGTTGCACGGCGCAGACATCAACATCCCCGACCTCCGAGGAGGCTTCAGCCACCTCATCGCGGCGCTTGCCGGTGAGGGGGAATCGCACGTTACAGGAGTCGAGCTCATCAACCGTGGCTACGAGCGGTTCGTCGACAAGCTCGAGGGCCTGGGAGCTAAATTCGACCTCGAAAACATGGCGGCCAAGTAGCAATGGCAGGCGAGGACCGGGCAACGCAGGGGAAAAAGACGAGGAAGAACCGACCCATCAAGACCACGACGCCGAGCCGTGGCGGAAACATCCTGTTCCACTGCGTTGCCTTCGTGGTACGGCACGTCCTGGATCTTGCCATGGCCAAGACATGGACCGGGGTCGAGAAACTCAAACGGGATGACGGGTACATCGTCATCGCGAATCATGTAACGGAAGTGGACCCTATGTCGGTGGCCTACCCCGTTTACATGTCCGGAACCATTCCGCGTTTCCTCGCCAAGGAATCCCTGTTCCGCGTCCCTGTCCTTGGGACTGTTCTGAGCCGCACCGCTCAGATCCCCGTATTCCGCGGTTCCATGGAAGCACGCAAGTCGTTGGAAAGCGCACGGGCGGTGGTCGACGCCGGCGGAGCCGTGCTGATCTATCCGGAAGGCACCTTGACCAAGGATCCGGAACTCTGGCCGATGGTGGGTCGTTCGGGCGCGGCTCGTCTCGCATTAGCCACGGGTGCACCGGTCATTCCGATCGCGCATTGGGGAGACCAGGAATTCCTGGCACCCAAGGCCACGCGTCCGCGTCCCTTCCCCAGAAAACGAGTACACGTTGTGGTGGGCGATCCGCTGGACCTGTCCGATCTCCGGGGAGAGGATCGCACCGAACACGTCAGCCAAAAGGCACTCTCCGAAGCCACCGACCGCATGATGGATGCTCTGACGACCCTTGTCGAGGGCCTTCGCGGTGAGAAGGCCCCGGATGGACGGTGGGACCCCCACCTGAGGAAGAGGGTCGGTCGAACCTCGTCGAACGAGGATTGACCCGAGATCAGCCAGACTCCGCGGCGACGAACGACGCGGCAGAAGACCGGAAGGAACATCGTGAGCGATACCGCCCAGGCCCCTAGCGTTCCGTCAACCGTTCCGACGCCACGCAAGGTGGCGGTTTTGGGAGCGGGCAGTTGGGGTACCGCTTTTGCCAAAATCGCCGCCGATGCAGCTCGCACGGAATCGGAGCAGGAGCCCGGCTGGGAGACTGTCCTGTGGGGACGCGATGAGTCCGCGATGCAGGCCATGGCCAAAACCGGTGTCAACGACCGATATTTCCCGAATGTCCGTTTGCCCGAGGATCTTGCATACACCGCGGATCCTCGCGAGGCGCTCGACGGTGCTGACGTCGTCGTGTTGGCGCTGCCGGCTCAGGTCCTGCGAGAGCAGCTGAAATCCATGGCCGTCCTCGTCCCCACCGATGCGGTACTCGTGTCCTTGGCGAAAGGTCTGGAACGAGGTACGGGCCTGAGAATGTCCGAAGTCATCGCCGAGGTGTTCCCGGGCGGAGCGGATCGCATCGCCGTCGTCTCGGGCCCCAACCTGGCCAAGGAAATCATCCAGAACCAGCCCACGGCCTCCGTCGTCGCATCGCCGTCCGAATATGCAGCCGGGCTGGTCAGCAGGGTGTGCGCCACGTCCTATTTCCGCCCGTACACCTCGGCCGACGTCGTCGGCGTGGAAATCGGTGGACTCGTCAAGAATGTGATCGCCTTGTGCGTAGGCATATGCGAAGGGCGCGACTATGGGGACAACTCCAAAGCATCCATCATGACGCGTGGTCTCGCCGAGACCACGCGGTTGGCCATGGCCCTCGGAGGACGACCGGAGACACTCGCAGGACTAGCGGGAATGGGCGACCTCGTGGCAACCTGTTCATCACCTCTTTCTCGAAATCACACGGCCGGAAAGCTTCTGGCCCTGGGCTTGAGTGAAGAGGAAGTCACGGCTCGCATGACCCAGACTGCTGAGGGCATCAAGTCCGCTCCGGTGGTCTTGGAGCTGGCTCGTCGCAACGGCGTCGAAATGCCGATCGCCGAGGCGGTCTCGGCGGTCTTGGCTTCGCAAGTCACCGTTGACCAGCTCCAGCCGATGCTGCTGGGACGTCAGCTCAAGGCGGAGACTCCGCACGGGGGCCCCGAAGGAACCAGCGCTCCGGGGCACTGACTCATCCGGGTCACCAGAGAACATCAACCCAAGAATTTCGTGAGAGAGAGCCCATGACCACCATTGCATCGACCGGTCGTACCACCGTTGGGATCTTGTTCGGGGGAGTCTCTTCCGAGCACTCGATCTCACTCATCACCGCCAAGGGGGTCCTTGGGGTCCTCGACCACGAGAAGTACGAACCAGTTCTGATCGGCATCACACCCGAGGGGACCTGGCACCTGAGCAGCGAAGCAGAACTCAACAAATTAATGGATGGCGTGGTGCTTCCCCGCTTCTCCGGGGAAGGCCCTCGCGTCTCGCTGCCGATGGGCGATTCCAGCCAAGGAATGTACCTCAAGTACGACGACGGCACCTTCGGCGAGGGCCCTCATCTGGATGTCGTTTTCCCTCTGCTTCACGGCCCCTTCGGCGAGGACGGAACGGTCCAAGGACTGCTCGAATTGGCCAATCTCCGGTACGTCGGTGCGGGCGTGACGTCGTCCGCGGTCGGTATGGACAAACATTTCATGAAGGTCGCCTTCGAATCGGCTGGCCTGGAAGTAGGTCCTTATCGGGTGATTTCGGCCCGCGATTGGGTCAACGACCGGCAGGCCAGCTTGCGAAAGATCAAGGAATTGGCTCTCCCTATCTTCGTCAAACCGGCTCGGGCCGGATCCTCCTGCGGCATTACTCGTGTCGCAGACTGGGCGGATCTCGAGGAAGCCATCGACCAGGCGCAGGCTTTGGACCCCAAGATCGTCGTCGAGGAAGAGATCAGCGGCCGTGAGATTGAGTGCGCGGTCTTGGACGGATTCCGTCACGAGCTTCCGCAAGCATCCCACCCGGGCGAAATCGAAATGGTCGGAGAGGATCACGCCTTCTACGACTTCGAGGCCAAATACGTCGAGACCGCCTCGTCCGAGCTGCGTTGCCCGGCCGATCTGCCGCAAGAAGTCCAGGCATCCATCCGAGAAAAAGCGGTTCAGGCTTTCCTGGCCCTTGACGGAGAGGGCCTGTCCCGTTGCGATTTCTTCTATACGGACGACGGGCGCGTGATCATCAACGAGGTCAACACGATGCCGGGCTTCACCCCGATTTCAATGTACGGGATGATGTGGGCAGAATCCGGGATCGATTACGGTCAGCTCGTGGATCGCCTCATCCGCTTGGCTCTGGACAGGGTCCCGGGGCTGCGCTGACCGCAGCCACGAGGTGTCACCGTGATCCTCGGATCCCGGCACCGGACCGGTCAATTCTTGGACAAGTCCAGATTGTCAGAGACGTCTGTGCATTCCTTGGTCTGATGGATGCGGTTCACAGCCGATTGCAGATCCACCAGCAATGTCGAGGAATTGACCTTGGCAGCGTCGAACGTCACCTGGATGGCCGGGGAACGTCCGAAGGACGTGGCTGTCCACGTTCCCGTTCCGTCAAGAGACTGACCCTGGTCGACGCTCGTGCCCGAGGTCGAGCTCGAAGACTCACTCGGTTCGGAGGACTCTTTGGCCCCTCCATCTTGCCGCAGGGTCCAATCGACGTCGTTGACCCGGACACACGGATCCTGGACCGGCTCCTTGACGCGTGCCCCGCACTTGAGGATGATCGTCGCGGGATCGCCCCACGCCGCAGTGGCCTGGGCCGTCGTCTCCCGCTTGTCCTGCCCGGCAAGGGTGTCCGGCATTGCGACGAGCGCTCTGGCGCAATCCGGATTCGTGGCATCAGGGGCCGCGTCCACCGTCACCGCGGACGAGCATCCACTGACCACCAGGACCGAAGCGGCTAGGCCACAAGCCCACACCTTTCGCGCTGACCAGCCATTCTGTACCTTTGCAACGGAGCGTCCTAAACTGAATGTTCTGAGGCGGGCAAGACGATGTGAATTCACATCCTCGAGGATACCCCAGCGATCTGACATTCAATTTAAGCGGGTATCGTCGCAGGACAAAGGCTCTCGTTCATGGGCCGCCCGACTGACCAGAGCATCTCGAAGAGGTAGGAATCATTCGTAGCAGCCACATGCCGGACGAGAAAGACCGCGCAAGACAGCGATTGGTGTATCGCTGCGCGGCATGCGCCGCCGTCATCGGTGTGGCTGGTCTCACGACGGTGTCCGCCGCGGCTGCCGAAAATGTGACGGACACTCCCAGCATTTCGACGGGACCGGCGGCCCCGACCGTCACCCAATCCTCATCAGGTCAACCCGACGGCAACTCAGCCACGGACGACTCAACGAGTAGTTCTTCGGAGTCCGTGCCGCCGACCCCCTCGGAGCCTACTGGCACCCCCACTCAGGAACCCACGGGCCAGCCGACGGCCGACCCCAGCGACGAGCCGACAGAGCAGCCGACGGCCGACCCCAGCGAAGAGCCGACAGAGCAGCCGACGGCCGACCCCAGCGAAGAGCCGACAGAGCAGCCGACGGCCGACCCCAGCGAAGAGCCGACAGAGCAGCCGACTCAAAGCCCGAGTAGACAGCCCGCTCAGAATCCGACGGAGGAGCCTCCACAGGAGCCAGCCCAGGAGCCGACTCAGGCGCCAGAGCCTGCTCTCCCGGACGCTCAGCCTGCGCCGGATCCGGGTCAAGACGTGGTACCTCCCCAACCGGGAGGAGCCGTCGGAGATTCAGGAAGTGATGGAAGCAAGGGTACGGTACCAGGAAATGCCGGTTCGGACCCCTCGCCGAGCGAAAGGCCGGCATCGGGAGGCGACGCAACACAGGCGCCCGCTGGATCCAATGGTCAGGCAGGTGCGCCTCAGACCAGCGACGGCGGCACGAGATCCACAGGACAAGGTTCCGGTGGTGACGACGCCGCAGCGGCAAATGCCGGCAGATCCGTAGGCGACGTGACGGGTATATCCAGTTGGGTCAGTCATTACCTGAACAGTAAGGAATCCGACGCTCCAGCGGCCGATCCGGTGGACTCGGACGCCAATGCCGGAGTCAACGACGTCGGCCATCAGGCGAGCACTTCTGGGGAACACCAAGAGGCTGGCAGCCACCGTAACCTCACGGCACTGCGTGGCCCGATCCCGCTTCTCGTTTTCACTGCCCTTGCCCTCGGCGGGGTGGGTACGGTGTTGGCGCGTACCTCCAAGACTCTGTCTCACAAGAAGCACGAGCAGTAAGCCGTGACCCGGCGGCACACGGTATCGGACGTCAACGAGGAACAGCTTCTACGCCCGATGCTCGAGATCTTCGATGCCCACAACCACGCGATGGTTCGCGATGGTACGTCCCGTCTTCTGCTCGGGCCTGGCGACGATTGCGCTATCTACGATCAATCCCGCGGTCGTACCGTGGTCACCATCGATACGCAAACCCAGGGTCAGGACTATCTCATGTCGTACCCATGCGGATACGACGTCGACGGCTTTGACCTGGGGTGGAAATCCGCCGCTCAGAATCTCGCGGACGTCGCGGCGATGGGGGCCGTGCCCACTGGGCTCGTGATCAGTCTGAGCCTCCCGCCACAAACGCCCCTCGAGATGGTCCGCCAGATGGCTCTCGGCTATTGTGCGGCCATCCGGAGGCTCGGCGCCTCGGGCTGCACCGTGGGCGGCGGCGACGTCGGGTCTGGCACTGAGCTCTCGGCCAGCGTCGCGGCATTCGGACTGGTCGGTCCAGGAACGGAAAAGATTGTTCCTGGACCGGGCCTCGTCAGCACGGCTTTGCCCGCGGTATTGCGGTCGGGTGCTCGTCCGGGGGATCTCGTGGTTCTGGCTGGCACGGTAGGGCGTGCGGCCGCTGGGCTGGACGTGCTCCTGCACGAAAACGGTGAGCCTCCGCTTGCATTTACCGACGACGCGACCGGGGACCTGCCGTGGGCTGCACCTTCGGATTCTCTTGCAGCCTTGGCAGCCTGCCAGTTGCGGCCTCTGCCGCCTCTGGCCCTCTCCCGTGAATTGTCCGCCGCCGGGGCCACGGCCATGATCGACGTTTCCGATGGCCTCGTGATGGATGCCGGCCGCATAGCCCGGGCTTCCGGCGTAGGGATCGAGTTGGACACGCAGGCGCTGGGGACGCTGTGCGCGCCGTTGCAGAAGGCCGCTGACCTCGTCGGAAAGAGCCC
This sequence comes from Rothia uropygialis, assembly GCF_004137765.1. GTDB lineage: Bacteria > Actinomycetota > Actinomycetes > Actinomycetales > Micrococcaceae > Rothia. The sequence continues at coordinate 740,568 of NZ_NOIS01000001.1, forward strand.
GCTGGATTGGGCTCTCGCTGGTGGAGAAGATCATGGAATTCTTGCCTGCCTCCCATCCACAGCTCGACTTCCGGATGGGGTGATTGCGATAGGCTCGTGTCGAGAATCAGACGATCGGGAGCCACAGGTCAGTGTGGACGGGAGGACCCGAGAAAACAAGGGATGGGATCATTTTGCAGCAAAGGACTGGATCTAGCGCCGTTTTTATGCGCCGTTGGCTGTCGGTAGCAGCAGATGCGCTCGACCAGCACCAGAATGAGCTCAACGCCCTCAACGTTTTCCCCGTAGCCGACGCGGATACCGGGACCAATATGGCGATTACCGTGCGCGCGGGTGCCCAGGCCGCCGAAATGGTAAACACGTCATTGGTCGGCGAACTCTTCGAGATTTGCGGACGCCATTGCCTCGAGGAGGCCAAAGGAAACTCCGGAACCCTCTTCGCCGTTGTGCTGGCAGGTTGCGCCGGGCCGCTTCGGGACGAATCCCGGCTCACGGCTTTCGGGTTCGCCCGGGCGCTCGAGCACGCCCGTACTCGGGTTCTCGGCGCTCTCCACGACCCCGTCGAAGGAACAATCCTGTCTTTCGTCAATGACATCACCCGCGCCGCGGGAGCCTGGGAAGACGCCGATGACTCGAATAAGAACTTGTGCAATATGATCGAGCACCTGGTCGGGGTTGGGCACAAATCCGTACGGAGGACCAGCACACAACTCGAGGTACTCCGGGACACCGGGCGGGTGGACGCAGGTGCTCTCGGAATGTTGATCATCGTGGACGTCCTGGCCCACGTCGTGCGCGGAGAAGAATACCCGGGCGCAGACGAGCGGCCCTACGCGGAATTGTTGGTTCCCCAGATCGCGGAGCCAGTCAGGAAAAGCGCTGCGGAGCCCTCCATCGCGGACCGAGCGGAGATCGGGGAGGAAGGCGTCGAGTTCATGTGCAGCATCGAATTGGACGCGCTTTCTGCGGCCCAGGTCCGTCACGAACTCTCGGAAGCCGGCGACTCGGTGATCATGTCCGCGGTATCGCAAGCGACCACCGAGAAAATTCGGTGGAAAGTGCACGTGCACGTCCGGGAAGTATCGGAAGCCATGTCGATCCTGAGCCCTTATGGGAAACCCGTCGACATCATGACCGAGCCCCTGTCTGCGAAGGAAAACTAGATCATGGGCGAAAAGCCCGAGCTGCCGGAAGAACGATCCCTTCGCTCGGTTCTGCATCCGAAAACAGCAGAGGCCATTGCTCGGCACCTTGAGCTCGAAACCGTGGGCCAACTGATGGAGTACTTTCCGCGACGCTACCTCCCGCGGGGCGAACTGACTCGGTTCGCGGACCTGACGCTCGGTCAGGACGTTTCGATCATCTCTCGGATCCTGTCCGTGAGCACACGGAGGCTGCACACCCGACGAGGCTCGATTGCGGAAGTGACAGTGACCGATCAGCTCGCCCCGGAAGGAACGGAGACGGGGCGCGTGGACAACGGACTCGGTGGTCGCTTAGACGGGTTGGCCGCTTCGGGCATGGTTCCTCCGGACAGCCCAGCTCCCGGCAACGTCATGACCTTGTCCTTCTTTAACGCGTGGACGGCATCCAAAGACTTGGCGGTGGGGGACCACGTCATGTTCTCCGGGAAGGTCAACGAGTTCAGGGGACAACTGACCTTGACCAATCCGCACTACGCCGTTCTGACCGACACCGGCCAAGCCGGGGTGTCTGGGGATGAACCGGACCCATTGGTCGCACCTTTGCCCGTTTACCCTGCCACCGCCAAATACACCACTGACAGGATTGCGGCGTCCGTCGCGACGGTCTTGGACAAAGTTGATCTGCGGCAGTGCGCAGATCCGGTACCCGAGGATCTCCGCTTGCGGCACCGGCTCATGACTGCACCCCAAGCCTACGAGGCCATCCATCGGCCGCGTGACGATGAAGAACCGCACAAGGCTCTTCGATATTTCAGGTATCGAGAGGCCCTGGTGCTCCAGACAGTTCTGGCGAGAAGGGCCTCCGTTCTCGACGCTCAACGCACGAGCCCGTACCCGGCGCGACCTGCAGGCGTGCGCGAGGCCTTCGACACGAACCTTCCCTTCAGGCTGACGGACGGGCAGTGCCGCGTCGGCGAGGAAATAGCCGCGGACATCTCCAGAGAGAGCCCAATGAACAGACTTCTCCAGGGAGACGTCGGATCGGGCAAGACTCTCGTTGCCCTGCGAGCCATGCTGCAGGTCGTTGATGCTGGGGGCCAGTCCGCCATGTTGGCGCCGACCGAGGTATTGGCGACTCAGCATTTTCGCTCAATCCTTGATACCCTCGGCCCGCTCGCCGGGGACGTCGGCGTCGTGGTGCTGACCTCATCCATGTCGGCGGGTGCGAAGAGACAAGCCTTGCTGGACATAGCCAGCGGCGCGGCCGGAATCGTGATCGGTACACACGCGCTTCTGGGGGAGAGAGTCTCGTTCGCTTCACTGGGACTGGTCGTCGTGGACGAGCAGCACCGGTTCGGCGTGCGGCAACGTCACTCCCTGGCCGGCACCGACGGGGAACCGGTTCATCGGCTTGTGATGACAGCGACGCCGATCCCGCGTTCGGTCGCCATGACAGTCTTCGGCGACTTGGACGTATCCGTCCTCGACGAACTTCCCGCCGGACGCCAAGAGGTTTCGACCCACGTTGTTTCACTCGCGGACCACCCAGCTTGGGAAGGTCGCTTGTGGCAACGGGCGAGGGAAGAGGTCGACGCGGGTCGTCAGGTATTCGTCGTGGTCCCCACGATCGGCGACGACGCCCCGACATCGACACCCACCGGGGGACAAGACGTGCCGGATTCGCCATTGCAGTCCGTAGAAGGCCTGAACCGCAAGCTGGCCTCCTCGCCTGCCCTGGCGGGAACTCGCCTGGCCACGCTCCATGGGCGCATGGACGGAGCAGAGAAGGCCGAAGTCATGAACCGCATGGCCGATGGAAAAGTGGACATCTTGGTCGCAACCACCGTCATCGAGGTCGGAGTCGACATCCCCAATGCAAGCCTCATGATCATCATGGATGCGGACAGGCTCGGCATTTCGACCCTCCACCAATTGCGAGGGCGAATCGGCCGTGGAGGACTCGAGGGGACGTGTTTGTTGGTTACAGAGCAAAATTCCGATGGGCCCTCTATGCCGCGATTGCAGGCTGTGGCCTCGACGCGCGACGGTTTCGAATTGTCCACTCTCGACCTGGAACAACGCAGAGAAGGCGACATCCTCGGCGACAGTCAGTCTGGCCATCGATCCGCTCTGAAAAATCTCTCCGTGCTTCGTCACGCGAAGATCATCGAGCAGGCCCGTTCGGATGCGAGAGCTCTCGTGGAGCGGGACCCGGATCTGACCGGGGCTCCGGATCTGTTGCGCGCCGTACGGGAAGTCGGGGACCAAGCGAGCACCGAGTACTTGTATCGAGGGTAATTCACACTTGAAGGTCGGGCTCCAGGGCAAGGCACCCTGGTAACTCGGCGAAGCGATGGAGGAATCACGCTATGAGCCGCATTATTGCCGGGGTGGCTGGCGGAAGCCGTTTGGCATCCGTCAAAGGGCAGAACACACGTCCGACAACCGACCGTGTCAAAGAGGCCCTGTTCTCTCGTCTGGAAACCTACGACGTGGTGCGTGATGCTCACGTTCTGGACATTTTCGCAGGCTCCGGCGCACTTGGTCTTGAGGCCGCGAGCCGCGGTGCCGCGGCCGTGACCCTCGTAGATCGCGACCATGCCGCTCTCGAGGCCTGTACACGCAACCGGCGGACACTCGAGAAATCCGGGGTTCCCGCTCGTATCCAGGTCGTCAGTTCGTCGGCCGCCACGTATTTGAAACGAGGCGAAGGTCCCTGGGACCTGGTCTTTGTCGACCCTCCCTACGCCATGTCGGAGGCTGAACTGAAGACCCTGCTCGAGGTCATGGCTCCCTCGCTGGCCGGCGATGCCGTCGTCGTCGTGGAGCGTTCGACCCGAAGTCTCGAGCCCGAGTGGGGGACAAGCCTTCGACGTTTCGGCCATCGAACGTACGGTGAGACCTCCCTATGGTTCGCGGAACCGGAGGCCTGAGCATCACCGTGAACTGAGTGACCTAGGCTAGGAGATGGTCACAAACCCGCAGTCCCCAATTTCTCCGTGGCTTCCCGGAGCACATCCGGTCGTTTGCAGAATGCGAAGCGCACCCAATCCGCGTACAAATGCCGGTTCTGCGGTGTGGCGAACGCCTGCAAAGGCACGACAGCGACCCCTGCGTTTGCAGGAAGTGTCTCAGCTATCTCGATGCCGTCCTTGCCCCATGAAGCGGGTACATTCTCCGTCGAGGCCACGGCGAAGAAAGTCCCTTCGGGCTTGACGGGGTTGAACGCCCCGCCGGTCAAACCCTCAAGGAGCGTTTGTCTCTGATTCAGGTACTGGTCCTTCAACTCCGCGTAGAAATCGGTCTGACGCGCCCAGCGCATGGTTTGGGCTACAGCCCATTGCGCGGGAGCCGCTGCCGAGTGGGACAGATACCCCTTGGTTACCCGGAGACCGCGGGTCAGCTCGGGCGGTGCGACCGCCCAACCGACCCGCCACCCCGTAATAGAAAAAGTCTTGGAAGCCGAGGAAACACGAATCGTGCGGTCGCGGCCGGTCTCCAGGGAGGCCGGGTCCACGGTCTCTCGATCAAATGCCAAGTGTTCGTAAACCGAGTCCGTGAGGATGATGGCATCTTTTTCGGCGGCGAGTTCCGCTATCAGAGACATCGTCTTGGGATCGAATACCTTACCCGTGGGATTGTGTGGGTCGTTGACGACGACCATGCACGTACGCTCCGTAAAGGCTGCGCGAAGTCGTTCGGGATCCGGGTCGAAGGTCGGCGGAAGCAGAGGGACGGTCACGATTTCAGCGCCCGTCAGACCGGCGATAGCAGGGTAAAGGTCGTAGAACGGCTCGAAAAGAATGATCTCGTCGCCGGGGGAGAGGAAAGCGAGCATCGAGGCGGTCAACGCTTCGGTCGCACCGGCAGTAATGGTGATTTCCGAATCGGCATCGGGACGACGCCGTCCGTGCAGCGACTCGTGCTCGGCCAGTTCCGCGCGTAGTTCCGGTGCCCCTGCGATGGTTGAGTACTGGTTCTTGCCGTCACTCACGGCACGATCCAGTGCGGCCGCGAGGACATCAGGGCCGTCGGTGTCGGGGAAGCCTTGCCCCAAGTTGATGGCGTCATATGTGACTGCAAGCGCGCTCATTTCCTCGAAGATCGTCGAGGACAGGCGACCATTCGGGTCCATCAAGCCCGCGGATTCGGCGAGCCGTTTCCACGGAGGGGCTACGGCGGAGCGAGCGCCGCAAGAAGTCGAATACGTACTGGTCAGGGGAGTCTGGTGAACAGGCATGCCTATATCGTAGGCAGGATCACATGTTTCATCCGACACGGCGCCATGATCAATGACAGGTTGGCGTGGAGCGTCCCCCTGACGGCTCCTGATACTTTGGTGGCATGAGTCTTGCCGTTTGCCCGGGTTCATTCGACCCCATTCACAACGGACACGTCGAAGTCATCACGCGCGCCACCAAAATCTTTTCAGGCGGAGTGATCGTTGCCGTGTCCAATAATCCCGCCAAGAAATACCGCTTCAGCCTCGAGGAACGCCTCGATATGGTCGGTGAAGTTTTCGGGTGGCTCGACGGGGTCACGGTCGAACCGATGTCCGATGGTCTTCTGGCTGATTTTGCTCGGACAAAAGGCGCGACGGCCATCGTCAAGGGGCTGCGCGACTCCAAAGATTTCGAATACGAGGCACCCATGGCCACGATGAACCGCAATATCAGCGGCGTCGAGACGGTGTTCCTCGCGGCAGACCCCAAGAACGGTCACCTGTCCTCGTCGATCATCAAAGAAGTTTCGTCCTTCAACGGAGACATTCGCAGTTTTGTGCCCCGTTCGGTCGCGCGACGCCTCGACGAATAGCTTCTCGACGACCTCGGGGAGCCCACGACCCGTGCTGGCTTATGATGTTAAGCACAGCCGTTAGCTACACGTTGCTTGAGGCTTGTGGGCTCAGCCAGTCCTGAGTAGGCTGATCAGTCGGTCATCACGTCGGATTCAGGAGTTCATCATCAAGCATGACAATTCATCGTCCCTGAGGTTTACGGTCAGGGACCTGGCCAAGCGCCCCGGGACCATGGATACTCTCGATGAGACCGTGGCCGCGCCCAAAGACCTCGGGAATGCTCTCATCGGAGCGCCCGAAGGTTCGGAAATCATGCTCAACCTCCGCCTCGAATCGGTGCATGATGGTATCTTGGTTAGTGGTGTTGCCTCCGTGGAAGTTCATGGAGAGTGCAGCCGGTGCCTGGACCCCATCGATTATCCGGTTTCGGCTGACATTCAAGAGCTGTATGTTTTTGAACCTGCACCTGAAGGCCCGTCGCAAGACGAAGCAGACGAGCAGTACCGCGTCGAGGACGATTCGATCGATCTCGAGCCGGTTCTGCGGGATGCGGTCATAACGCAACTGCCGTTCCAGCCCGTGTGTCGGGAAGATTGTCAGGGGCTGTGCTCCGAATGCGGAGTGCGCCTGGACGAGAATCCCGATCATCACCACGAGGTTCTGGATCCTCGCTGGTCGGCCCTAACCGGGCTGCTCGGTGCGGAGACCGCAAACGAGACAACCGAGACGAGAGAAGAGAGATAGCCGTGGCTGTTCCCAAGCGGAAAATGTCCCGTGCCAATACGCGCGCACGTCGCTCCCAGTGGAAGGCAACCGCGCCTCAGCTGGTCAAGACCGTTGAAAACGGCAAGGTGACGTACAGCCTTCCCCACCAGGCGAAGGTCGTCACCGATTCCGCCGGCACCCCGCTGTACCTCGAGTACAAGGGCCGCAAGGTGGCTGACGTCTAAGACGTCCTTATGACTACCGTGAAAAACGGAGAGCTCCTGAAGCGTCTCGGTGTCGACATAGACGCCGAGACGCTTCAGCTTGCGCTCACACATCGATCATTTGCTTACGAGAACGGGCCGCTCCCGCACAATGAGCGGCTCGAATTCCTGGGCGATTCCGTACTCGGCCTGGCGGTGACCACCGAGCTGTACAACCGTTTTCCAGATCTTTCTGAAGGCGAATTGGCCAAGCGACGCGCCGCCGTCGTGTCCGAACGCTCCCTTGCCGCCATCGCACGCTCCCTCGACTTGGGCCCCCATATCCGGCTCGGGCGGGGCGAATTGCTGACTCATGGAGACGACAAGGACTCGATTCTGGCCGACACGATGGAAGCTCTCTTCGGAGCGACCTTCATTTCATGCGGTGACGGATGCGCCAGGGACCTCGTCCTGCGTTTGACCGGGGCTCTGCTCGATGACGCGTTCGTCCTTGGAGCCGGACGTGATTGGAAGACAGAGATCCAGGAATTGGCTGCCGAACTCGATATGGGTGACATCCAGTACGTCGTGACCGGTACAGGCCCGGACCACGCCCGAGTCTTCGAAGCTCAATTGGAAATCAGTGACAAAGTCTACGGGGTAGGCAGCGGGTCTGCGAAGAAGCATGCGGAGCGGGCCGCGGCCGAAGCCGCTTACCGTTACCTCACATCCCAAGAAGACGCGCCGACGACTCGGCTCCGCGCGGACGCATCGGAAAGTGCCTGAGCTTCCCGAAGTAGAGGTCGTTCGGTCGGGACTTGCCCGGCACCTCCTCGGTGCGCGAATCGAAGCGGTCGATGTGCTCGACGCACGTTCCCTGCGTCGCCACACCGGATCCGTCGACAGTTTTCCCGACTCGCTGGTCGGCGGAACTATCCGCGACGTCTGCCGACGCGGCAAGTACATGTGGTTGAGGCTGTCGCGTGGATCGGAAAGCCGGGAGCACGAGGACTTGCTCTGCGAGACCAGGGCCGTGGTCGTTCACCTCGGAATGAGCGGACAGACGCTCCTCAAACCATCGATGGCTCCGCTCGAACGTCATTTGCGAATACGCTGGGCGCTCAGGCGAGCCGACGGCGAGATCCTCGAACTGAGGTTCGTGGATCAGCGCATTTTCGGCGGCATGTACCTCGATCCGGTCGTGGACGTGACCGATGAGTCCGGCACCCCCGTTCCCGCCGCTTCGACGAGCGTTCTCGGGCTCCCCGAGATTCCCTCGACGGTGGCTCACATCGGCCGAGACCCTCTGGACCCCCATTTCGACCAAGCATCGTTCCGGCGGCGTCTGAGAGCCACATCCAGCGGAATCAAACGCGTGCTACTGGACCAGAACACGATTTCCGGGATCGGCAATATCTATGCGGACGAGGCGCTGTGGCGGGCAAGGCTTCACTACGCGAAACAGGCACGATCCCTGACAAAAACCCAGGCCCAAGAACTGCTCACCGCGTGCACGGTCGTCATGACCGAGGCATTGGCCGAAGGCGGAACCAGTTTCGACGCGTTGTACGTCAACGTCAACGGCGAGTCGGGACGTTATGCATTGAACGTCTATGGGCGTTCTGGACAGCCGTGCAGGCACTGCGGAACTCCAATTCTACGTGAAAAAATTGGCGGTCGCTCTAGCCACTTTTGCCCGCGCTGCCAGCGGAAACGTTGAGTTCGGGCGCTTCGCGTCCGTGGCTCGTGCCCACTGTCGGGATGTCATTGGTTCGACAGGTTGTACGTCAATGTCAGATTGTGGGAAGTAGCTTACTTCTTACGTTGCATGACGTTGACTCAATATGGCCAGAGTCGGTGTCGCGATTGGGTGATGCTGGTCGGGCATCCATCGCGTTGGAGTAAGGACGAAGCGAGCAGTGGAGAATGCCTGAGCTCCCTGAAGTCGAGGTTGTGCGTCGAGGACTTGACGATCACGTCCGTGGCCGGACGATTGCCACCGCCGTCATTCGACACCCGCGGGCCGCGCATCGGCATACGGCTGGCCCTGAGGATCTCGCAGCGCGGATGGTCGGTGCGACGATCACGGGGACTGGGCGTCGTGGCAAGTACGTCTGGCTGATCCTGGATAATCGGGACGCGCTGCTCATGCATCTGGGGATGAGCGGTCAGATGCTCATCACGTCGCCTGATGTGGCTGTCGCCCCGCACGAGCGGGCACGGTTTACCTTCACCGATGGCGGCAGTGATCCGCGCTTCGAGGATCAGCGCACTTTTGGTCATCTGATGTTCGACGAGGGCGGAGCGGTGTTGCCGTCGTCGATTGTCCATATCGCGCGGGATCCTTTCGACCCGCAGTTCGATCGAGCCGCGGCGGTTGCGCGGATCAAGACCAGACGCACCGGGATCAAACGCGCGTTACTGGATCAGACGGTGCTGTCTGGCGTCGGGAACATCTACGCCGACGAAGCGCTCTGGACTGCCGAGGTGCACGGCGAGACAGCGGCGTCCTCGCTGACCGAGCCGAGGATCTCGGCCGCGATCGATGCGGCGCGAGAAGTCATGGCGGCTGCACTCGCCCAAGGCGGAACCTCGTTCGATGAGCTTTATGTCGACGTGGCGGGCAGCAGTGGATACTTTTCCCGCAGCTTGAAAGTCTATGGGCTTGCGGGGCTTCCCTGCCCGCGCTGCGGTAGCCCGATCGTACGGGCGAAGTTCATGAACCGATCCAGCCACTTCTGCCCCAACTGTCAGTTGCGACGCTAGGTCATGGGCGAGACATGACCGCTGAACTGCGCGCGAGCTGATCGGGTGCGACTGTAATCGCCCTCTCTAGCTCAGAGCACCGGGATAATGGAGCCATGGAACGACCCATCGACTTCTCGCGCGAACGGCACATGTTGTGCGGCGGCTGCGGTCACAGGTTCGTCGTCGACCTGGACTGGATCGACCGCTGGGAGCAGAGCAGAGAGAAGTGCCCCGGCTGCGGCCTGACCTGTGAGAACGAGGAAGCGCCCCGGGTGACGGTGGATCCTGGCGATCTGGCGCTCGACGACGACCGGGTCGCTCAGCTCTCCTGGTACCACACGAGCACCCAGCCGGACTGGCCGGCGAGGGACTTCGACCCGGCGGCGGACCTGACGTCTGAGACTCGCCTGATGATGGGCGGCGACGAGCGGGTCGCCGCGTGGACTGCGCGCCAGCACGCGAAAGCGCTCCACGTTGGCACGTACGAGGCCGCGGTACACAACATGCTGCGGCGGATGCGCGACCAGGCCGACCACGGTCGCCAGTTCTACCTGTACCGAGTGCACCTGAAATCCTCGGTCGTAGTTCGGGAGGGCTGGCTCATTGACCCGAGCAACTGGCTCGGCGACGTCGTCCTCGACGAGGTCTGCCCTGAGGATATAGACGTCGCCCGTTACTTGAACTACCACGAGGACCCCGGAGGGCTCTCGCTAGCTCTTGGACGTGGTGCGATCGCTACCGTGCAGCAGGTCGCGGTTCCACTGCCCGAGGCCAGCGAAAGTGACTGGTCGAGCGAGGCTGTCACCGCCCTCGAAAGCGTTTCCGACGTGCTGATCCCGGCGACGGGGAAGCTGGGCAGGTTCATGCGTCCTTCGTCGCCGCAAGCCGAGCTTGGACGTGAGCTCGGGGTGGTTCTCGCCGGGAACCTACCGGTCAACCTGCGGCGTCAGTTCGAGTCGGCCGTGGCGTTCGCTGAGGGGGAGGACCCGGTGAAGTGGGCGCGCCGCGCGAACGGCCTGTTCGATCTGATCGCGGACCCGGGCCGCGTGCTGGCCGAGCTCGATCGACGAGAGTGCCGCACGATTTGAGAATGAGCCCGCTGCCATGCCCGAGCTTCTCCAGGACTTGGGCAAAGAAAATCCCCCAAGTGCGCATCGTGGAGAGGCGTGGGGGATGTAGTGATCTTAGGTTAGCACGGAATGAACGACTCCTGCTCAGTCCGCGTAGACCTTCCCAGCTATGCGTCACGTGACCAGGCCTCGGCCAGCCCACATAGAACCTCGTGTGGTTGAGGACCTCGGTCATCTCCTCCGTGGCAGTGGTGCCGTGGAGCCAAGGCCTGCAGTGTGTGCGAAAGACCGGGCTACCTGAATGGGGCGGCTTCTACTAAACCGGTCGGTCGCCATCGGGGCCGGCTTGTTCACGCCGAAGGTCACCCGCACGTGCTTCTCCGGATGGGTGACGATTTCGGCGACCAATGCGGCGACGCTCATGAGTGGGGCGGTGGTGCCCTTGAACGATTCGTCGCGCGTGGTAGTCCCGTAGGACACCGCCTCGATCTCGAATATCTACGTGGAGCGCAGCTAGTGTGGTCCAGCGGGTCGCGCCACGTTTGCTCGTCCTGCCGGCGGAAACGTTGATTCTCAGCTCACTCGGAGCGGCTCTCGCTGGAGGGATATCCAGGGGCGGATTGCAGTCTCGACTCGATCAACGTGATTGCATATTGGGAAGAATCTCGCTCGCTACTTACGTTGAGCGACGTTGACGTCAGCGGATCGAATCGTCGTGGGTAGCCCCTGGTCGGAGACTGGGCTTCGGCCTCGTCGGGTACGCCACGCAACTACCGCCAAGACGTTCCTCATTCTTCGCAGGCGGGGTTGCGGGGTCAGAACCCAGTTGAATGGGCGCAATCCAGGAGAGACCGACCAAAATCAGGGTACTACGGCTGATAGGATCCAAATTATGACCTCGCTCGATCTCAGGAAGACAGTGTCCTCGTGAGTGAGCCATGGCTGTCAGCCGACGATATTGCCACTCACCTGGGCATCACCAAGGAGACGATTTACGTCTTGATCGCGGACAAACGGATGCCCGCGCACAAAGTGGGACGTCTCTGGAAGTTCCAGGTCAGCGAGGTCGACGAGTGGGTGCGCGGTGGCGCTTCGAGCGAGGAAGAAGCTGAGTGAACTGACCTATGCACATAATTGACAACCTCAACGAACTCCTTGGCGACGATCTCAAGGCGTCGATCAAGCCCGGGTCGAAGCTTCGCATCGCTGCGTCGACGTTCTCAATCTTCGCGTTCGAGGCGCTGAAGAATGAGCTTCAGTCCATCAAGGAATTGGAGTTCGTCTTTACCGCGCCGTCGTTTACGACGACGAAGGCGACTGACAAATCTGCGCCGGAGGAACGGCAGTTTTTCATCCCGAACGACAAGAGTCGGGATTCTGCGTTGTATGGCACCGAGTTCGAGATTCGCCTGCGCAATAAGCTCACCCAGCGCGCCATTGCACGGGAATGTGCGGAGTGGGTGCAGCAGAAGGTAACGTTCCGGTCGAACCACACGGGTGCGCCGATGCAGTCGTTTGCCGTCGTCGATGACACCTCCACTTACGCGCCGCTACAGGGCTTCACTACGGCCGATCTCGGTTATGAGCGGGGGCCAGCGGTGTCAAACATGGTGCACAAGATCGACGACACGTCGTTCGCGCAGCAGTACATCCAGCTCTTCGACCAGATCTGGCATAGTCCTGACCAGCTCGATGATGTGACTGAGGTGGTGAGTGACCATATCGCCAGTGTGTATGCGGAAAACTCCCCGCAACGGGTGTACTTCCTGATCCTCTACAACCTATTCAGCGAGTTCCTCGATGACATCAGTGAGGATGTCCTACCCAACGACCTGACCGGATACCAAGACACCGAGGTCTGGAAAGGGTTGTACAACTTCCAGAAGGACGCAGCGACGGGCGCGATCAACAAGCTGGAAACCTACAACGGCTGTATCCTCGCCGACAGCGTAGGCTTGGGTAAGACGTTCACGGCGTTGGCAGTGATCAAGTACTACGAGCTGCGCAACAAGTCCGTGCTCGTGCTTGCACCGAAGAAACTCGCTGATAACTGGACGAACTACAACTCGAACTACACGACGAACATATTCGCCAAGGACCGCTTTAACTACGACGTACTCGCCCACACCGACCTTTCGCGCGACCGCGGCGAGTCGTTGGGTAAGCGCCTGGACCTGATCAACTGGGGCAACTACGACCTGGTCATCATCGACGAGTCGCACAACTTCCGGAACGCCGACTACGTCCAGGAGCGCGAGACCCGCTACCAGCGCCTCATGCGCAAGGTCATTCGTGAGGGCGTGAAAACCAAGGTGCTGATGCTCTCGGCGACGCCGGTGAACAACCGCTTCAACGACCTGCGTAACCAGCTTGCCTTGGCTTATGAGGGCGACTCGGCACAGCTCACCGAGAAGCTGAATATACAGACTTCAATCGAGGAGATCTTCCGGCAGGCCCAGCGCGTCTTCAACGAGTGGAGTGAACTGCCTGCTGAGGACCGCACGACTGACGCAATCCTCACCCGGCTGGACTTCGACTTCTTCGAGTTGCTCGACGCGGTTACGATCGCCCGCTCGCGCAAGCATATTCAGGCATTCTACGACACCACCGATATCGGTGCGTTCCCCGAACGGCTGAAGCCCGAGTCACTGAGCCCACCCCTGACCGATCTGGAGGATGCGCCGACATTCAACGAGATATTCGAGCAACTCCAGCTCCTCAGTCTTGCCGTGTACACGCCGCTGGCGTATGTGTTCCCAAGCCGCCGAGACAAGTATGAGCAGCTCTACGGCGCGGGCTCGGGCCAGAACTACATGGGCGGGGAAACAGCGAACCTGGGTGCTGGCAGCCGCGAGCAGGGTATCCGCAAGCTCATGACGGTGAACTTGCTTAAGCGTTTGGAGTCCAGCGTCGAGGCGTTCCGGCTCACCCTGAGCCGGTTGGAAGGCACAGTCGCCGAGGCGATGGAAGCCGTCGACAACCACGCGGCGAACATCGCCGACGTCGTCTCAGTGATCACTGATATCGACGCCGACGATGACGACTTTGAGTTCCCCGCCAGCGGCACGGTCGGCCGTAAGGTGCAGATCGACCTGGCCGACATGGATATCGAGTCATGGAGTCGCGAACTCGTGAACGACAGCAAGGTTATCCAGCAGCTCCTCGCCTCGATTAGCGGAATCACCCCCGAGCGCGACTCTAAACTCGGCGCGCTGCGCGACCTGATCGCGGGCAAGTTCGCCCAGCCGTTGAATCCTGATAATTGCAAGGTACTGATCTTCTCCGCTTTCGCTGATACCGCCGAGTACCTCTACAAAAACCTCGCCCCGGCCCTCAAAAAACGCGGTTACGATACCGCCCTCGTCACCGGGCAGGGAAACCCTTCCACCACGGTCGGTAAGGGCTATGGATTCCAACAGACTCTGACCCTGTTCTCGCCGCGCTCAAAGCAGCGCCACATAGTGATGCCGAAAGAGAACTTCGAGATCGACGTACTGATCGGCACCGACTGTATAAGCGAGGGCCAGAACCTCCAAGACTGCGATTACCTGGTCAACTATGACATCCACTGGAACCCAGTGCGGATCATCCAGCGCTTCGGTCGCATCGATCGCATCGGCTCGACCAACGAGCGCGTTCAGCTTGTGAACTTCTGGCCCGACATCTCACTTGACGAATATATCAACCTGAAGGAGCGCGTTGAGAACCGCATGGTCGCCGCCAACCTTGGCGGCACCGGCGACGACAACATCCTTGACCCTGATGCCAGTGACGCTGCGTTCCGCAAAGAGCAGCTCCGCAAACTCCAGGACGAGGTCATCGAACTCGAAGACGTCCGTACCGGGGTCTCGATCACCGACCTCGGCCTAAACGACTTTCGCATGGATCTGCTCGGCTACATCAAGGAGTACGGGGACCTGGCCGGCACTCCAAAGGGCCTGCATGCGGTCGTACCCGCTGACCGTGGCAAAGGCCTGAAGCCCGGAGCATTGTTCGTGCTGAGAAACATCAACTCCGACGAGCACCTCAATCGTGGTAACCGGCTACATCCGCACTATCTCGTCTACCTCGACGAGGAGGGTCGGATGATCGGGGATCATACCGAGGCCAAGCAGCTGCTCGACTTGATCCGTGCAGGATGCCGCACCCGCGACGTACCCGCGTGGGAAGTGTGCCGCGTTTTCAATGATGCCACCCGTGACGGGGTCGAGATGGGCCAGTACAGTCACCTGCTCACCGAGGCGATCCGCTCCATGATCGATGTCACCGAAGAACGTGACGTCGACAGTCTCTTCAGCCCGGGCCACACCACCGCCCTCGTGCAGGCCATCGCCGGGCTCGACGACTTCGAGCTAATCGCCTTTCTTGCAGTTGTCGAGGAGCCCGCCAATGGCTAAGTCCGTCCTGTTTCGTTGGCCTCCGAACGCAGCGTTCGGACGTGCGGTGCCAAAGTCAAAGTTTTACGAGCACGGCAATGTCCGCACAGCCTTGCGCGAGAAATTCGTCGATGACATCCAGAGCATCACATGGGCCTACAAGCTTGCCGACGACACCATCCGACTGCGTGGTACGACGGCCGTGCCCGAGATTCAGGTCTTTGTGGTCGAGACCAAGGGGGCGGATGTCTCCGGCGACGTGCTTACGGCCATCGACAAGACCGTGCACTTCCCGATGATCTTCGAAGTGGCGAGCGGCGACCGGGTGCGCACCGTCGCTGCTCACAAGTCGCTCCACAGCAAAACCCCGACAATCGGCACGTACTTCACTACTGACTGGCAGCCCGCAGGCTCGACGCGCCGACAATTGCCTACCGCACTCGATTTGCCGAGCCTCTATGAAGCGATCTTCGGTGCCCTGTTGCCGTTGGAAATGCGGGCCGGGGAGACAGTTTCGGAGGCGACCAACAGACTGGACCGCGCCCGAAAGCTCGAGCGCGAGATCGCCGCGCTGGAGAAGAAGCTGCGCACCGAACCACAGCTCAAACGCAAGTTTGAACTCCGCAGCCAGCTCAAGGAACGCGCCACAATGCTCACCGAGCTGACCAACTCAGTACCGAGCAACAAGGAATGATCGTGGACAAGCACAAGATGCACTCGCCAGGCCTCACCCAGCGCAACGTTGACGCGATCGAGGAATTGTTTCCTACAGCCGTTACCGAGACCATCGGCCCCGACGGCGACCCCGTCCGCGCCGTCGACTTCGACCTGCTTCGCCAAGAGCTCTCCGATCACATCGTTGAGGGCCCTCAGGAGCGCTACCATCTCGATTGGCCCGGCAAGCGCGCCGCCGCCTTCGCCGCCAACGCTCCGATCGCTAAGACGCTACGCCCGGTGCGTGAGGAGTCGGTTGACTTCGACACGACGCAGAATCTGTTCATCGAGGGCGACAACCTTGACGCCCTTAAGCTGCTCCAGGAGCCGTACCTCGGCAAGGTCAAACTCATCTACATCGACCCGCCCTACAACACTGGTAACGACTTCGTCTACGAGGACGACTTCGCCGAGTCGAACGTCAACTACCTCGCCCGCTCCGGCCAGAAGTCAGAGTCGGGGGACCGCTTCGTCGCGAACACTGAGGCGAACGGCCGCTTCCACTCCGACTGGCTGAGCATGATGTACTCCCGGCTGAAGCTGGCGCGTGGCCTGCTGACCGACGACGGGGTCATCATCGCCTCGATCGGCGACCAGGAGCATGCGAACCTCCGCCTGCTCCTCGACCAGGTCCTCGGGTCGGAGAACTTCATCGCGAATGTGACGTGGCAAGGCACTGGGAAGAACGACGCGCGCTACACAGCGGGTGGCGTGGACTACATGCTCATCTATGCTAAAAACGAGCGTCTGCTCCGTTCTCTCGATACTCGCTGGAAAGAGCCCAAGCCTGGGATCGACGAAGTTGAGGCGGTCGCTCGCCGGGCGTGGCAGCAGTCAGGAGGGGACCCCGCGAGGGCTACCACAATATTTCGCAGTGGAGTGAGGGCGATCAAGGCTGACTTGGAGCCAGCCGTGTTCCGGTACGACCAGATCGACGACGAAGGTCGCGTCTTCCAAGCTACCGACATCACGAGCCCAAACCCGCGCCCCAACCTCATGTACGAGATGACGCATCCGGAAAGCGGAAAGACCGTTCGGACGCCGAGAAATGGCTGGCGCTACTCGCGGGATACGATGGACGAACTAATCGCTCAGGGCCGAGTCCTCTTCGGGCCTGATGAGACAACGTCGCCGCGCATTAAGAAGTTCCTTGCGGAGCAAAGCAATCGTGTTCCGTACCCAACCTTCACACAGTCACGCATGCCGGGCACCAAGAAGCTCGATGACTTGCTGCGCGCCGATGTCTTCGACTACCCGAAGGACACCGCTGTCCTGGCACGTTGGTTCGGCGCGATCACTCGAGACAACCCGGACGCAGTCATCCTCGATTTCTTCGCCGGCTCCGGCTCGACTGGCCACGCCGTGATGGATCTCAACGCGGCAGACGGTGGGCGTCGCCGATATATCCTTGTCCAGTTGGGCGAGGCGGTTGACCACCCTGACTACGACTCCATTGCCGACATCGCACGCGAGCGCCTACGCCGTGCAGGTGCGCAGGTGACGCAGGAGGGAGGACTCCTGGGCTCCGACCTCGACGTCGGCTTTCGGTCGCTTCACATTGCTACGACTAACATGGCTGACACACGCGTGACCGCAGACGATCTTGTGCAGTACGCACTGGTCGAAGCAATCGGCAGTGTAAAGCCCGATCGCACCGACGAAGACCTTCTCTTCCAGGTACTCCTCGATTGGGGGCTCGATCTCGCCGAGCCGATTGCGGTAGAGGAGGTCGCCGGCCAGCGAATTTTTTCGGTCGCCGACGACGCTCTGATTGCAAGCCTTTCGGGCGAGGTCACCGACGCCGTCGTGCAGGAGATCGCCAGACGCCACCCACTCCGTGCCGTGTTTCTCGACGCAGGGTTTGCGAGCGATGCCGCGCGCATCAACGCTGAGCAGATCTTCCGCGAGGTATCGCCCGCGACCGAGATGAGGGCGATCTGACCCGATGAAGCTCAAATTCAAAGTTCAGCCGTACCAAACCGAGGCCGTCGATGCAGTAGTCGATGTGTTCACAGAGCAGCCCTATGCCGACGGGGTGAAGTACCGCATCGACCCCGGCAAGGACGCGGCCACGAGCCTGCTGGAGGACGCGGGCCTGCGCAACGCCGAGATCGCGCTGACGCCGCCGCAGCTCTTGGAGAATGTTCAGAAGGTTCAGGCTGCTCGCGGTCTACACCTGTCGAAGGACATGGTCAAGTCACCTGCGGCACCGATCAACATCGACATCGAGATGGAGACAGGTACGGGGAAGACCTACGTCTACATCAAGACGATCATGGAGCTCAACAAGCGATACGGCTGGTCGAAGTACATCGTCGTCGTCCCGTCGATTGCGATCCGCGAGGGCGTGAAGAAGTCGTTCGACATCACGGCCGAGCACTTCCAGCAGCACTACGGCACGAAGCCGCGGACCTTCATTTACGACTCCGCGCGCCTTCACGAGTTGGAGCGGTTCTCGTCCGACTCCGGTGTCCAGGTCATGATCATCAATACGCAGGCGTTCAACGCCGCCGCTGACGCGGAGCAGAAGGCAGCTGAGGGTAAGCGAGCATCTGAAGCAGCTCGGCGGATTTTCCGAGAGCTTGATAACTTCCAGTCGCGGAAGCCGATTGACGTGATCGCGTCGAACCGTCCCATCCTCATCATTGACGAGCCTCAGAAGGTAGAGGGAACAGGGAAGAACGCGTCCAAGACGCTCAAGGCGCTCGGTCTCTTCAGGGCGCTTTTCGCGCTGCGCTACTCAGCGACCCACAAGACTGAGCGTACCAAGGTGCACCGCCTCGATGCGGTAGATGCGTACAACCAGAAGCTGGTCAAGAAGATCGCGGTGCGCGGCATCACGGTCAAGCACTTGGCCGGCAACACCGCCTACCTGTACGTTGACGGGCTGGAGGTCGGCAAGGGTGCAGATTTCCCGAAGGCGCGCGTCGAGTTGCAGGTGCAGACCGCGCAGGGGATCAAGCGGCAGATGAAGCGGCTGAGCCAGGGCACGAACCTGCATGACATATCCGGCGGTATCGAGGCCTACAAGGGCTTGCTCATCCGAGATGTCGATGCGAACCGAGACATCATCGAGTTGAGCAACGGCGACATCATCAGCGCCGGTGAAGTCACCGAGGATGTGACGGAGGATCAGAAACGTCGCATCCAGATTCGCGAGGTCATTCGCGCCCACCTCGACAAGGAGCGCGAGCTGTTCGCGCAGGGCATCAAGACGCTCTCGTTGTTCTTCATTGATGAGGTTGCCAAGTACCGCGACTACGACCGCGAGGACACCCTGGGCGAGTATGCCCGGGCGTTCGAGGAGGAGTACGAGTCGGTGCTCACCGACTACCTTGGGCAGCTCGACCTCGACGAGGCCGCCGAGCGGTATCGCAAGCACATCGAGGCGATCCCGGTGCGGTCTACGCACGAGGGCTACTTTTCGATCGACAAGAAGACCGGACGCTCGATCGACGGGAAGATCGCCGCGCGCGGTGACTTCTCCGGCCAGTCGGACGACGTCGATGCCTACGACCTGATCCTCAAGGACAAGGAGCGGCTGCTGTCGTTCGAGGAGCCCCTTCGGTTCATTTGGTCGCACTCAGCGCTGCGGGAGGGCTGGGACAACCCGAACGTATTCGTGATGGGGATGCTCAAGAAGAGCGACAGCACCACGACTAGACGGCAGGAGATCGGCCGTGGCTTGCGCCTATCGGTTGACCAGCACGGCGAGCGGATGGACAACCCGGTCACCGTGCATGACATCAACGAATTGACCGTCGTGACCGACGAGTCCTACACAGAGTTCGTCACTGCTCTGCAGAAGGAGATCATGGAGTCGCTGTCGTCCCGTCCGCGCAAGGCGAGCGTCGACTACTTCACCGGCAAGCAAATCAAGCTCGCGGATGGCTCCACAAATGTGGTGGAGAAGGCGCTCGCACAGGCGCTCTACAACCACCTGATCCGCCACGACTACGTTGACGACGACGGCTTCGTCACCCAGGCGTACAAGGACGCTCGCGCAGACGGCACGATCGCCGCGCCAGCGGCCGAGGTGCTCAAACCGGTCATCGACTTCGTCTGGCCACTCGTGGATGCGCTCTACCTCGACATGCCCATGCCGACCGACGGCCGCAAGCCGAAAAAGATCCCATTCAACGAGTCGAACTTCAATAAGCGAGAATTCCAGGAGCTGTGGGGGCGCATCAACCATAAGGTCGTCTACCAGGTCGAGTTCGACTCGGCCGAGCTGATCACCAACTGCATCCGCGTGCTCGACACGTCGCTCAACGTCACCGTCATGCAGTACCTCGTCGAGACCGGAAAACAGATTGTCGATCTCGAGGTCGAGCAACTCGAAGAGGGCACCGGCTTCAAAGTGTCCGAGACCAAGGTTGAGCACTCGGCCGTGTCCGCGGGTTCGATGGTGAAGTATGACTTGCTCGGGGAGGTTGCCGAGAAAACGCAACTCACACGCCGAACCTGTGCGGCGATCCTCACCGGCATCAATCCTGGCACGTTTGCGAATTTCAAGCAGAATCCCGAGCAGTTCATCACCGAGGCCGCCCGGCTCATAAACGAGCAGAAGGCGACCGTCATCGTCGAGCACCTCAGCTACGATCCGCTCGACCATAAGTATGACTCCTCGATCTTCACCGAGAGCCAGACCGCCCAAGACCTCTCTAAGGCGGGCGACAAGCTGAAGAAGAGCGTCTACGAGTACGTTGTTACAGATTCCAAGGTCGAGCGGTCGTTCGTCGAGAAGCTCGACGTCAGCGACGAGGTTGTCGTCTACTCGAAACTGCCGCGCGGTTTCTTCATCCCTACCCCTGTTGGTGACTACAATCCTGATTGGGCGATCGCCTTCCGTGACGATGTGAGTCAGATCAAGCATGTCTACTTCATCGCTGAGACCAAAGGATCGATGTCGACCCTTCAGCTTAAGGGCGTGGAGAACGCCAAGATCGAATGCGCCCGCGAATTTTTCGCCTCGCTCAGCGCGAAGGCCGGGAACGAGGCGGTGAAGTACGACGTTGTCGACTCGTACGATTCGTTACTTCAGCTTGTAGGGGCGTGACGTCGGTTGACCGATGCAATATCGCCTGATCGTTTAGAGCTGCCCGGGAACGTTCGAATCACGCGGCTCAAGATCGAGAAATTCCGGGCTATCAGCTCCGCCGACATAGAACTCGGCGATACGGTTGCGCTCGTCGGGCAGAACGGCTCGGGAAAGTCGTCGATTCTTCGGGCGCTCAACGCGTTCTTCAACTTTGACGATGAGAAGGCGGACTTCGAGAACGGGAGCCACGCGTACAGCCGCACGGCGCAGTCGGTGATTGAGGTGACGATCGAGGGCCTGGCGAGCGATACTGCTCTCCTGCGGGTGGAGTCAGGGGCCGACAAGTTGCGTGCCCAGCTCAAGTTCCGCAAACAGCCTGTGTGGAACGTGTTCGTGGGCGGCAAGTGGCAGTCCGCCGCGCCGGGATTCCATGAAGCACTTCGAAAGCAAGTTGCCTACGCGTTGATTCCTACTCGTCGCGACCACGCCGTTGCACACGACCCCGCAACCGGGCTCCTGGAGCGTGCGGTCGACGAGTGGGTTACGTCGAATAGGCAGCGGGACCGTGTTAGCCCACAGGTGGCGAAGCTCGGCGGTCAACTGCAGAAGAACTCCTTGTCCGGTTTCGAGAAGCAACTCCGTAAGGTTGCGCCTGCAGACGGTCCGTTCAGCTTCGCACTGAGTTACTCGTCTCAGCCTGATTACAAGTTGCTCCTGACAAATCTTGCGCTAAGCGTCAACGAAGGAGGACAGTCAATCCCGCTGGCAGACAGCGGAAGTGGGACCCAGAGCATGGCTATCTTCGCGCTGTACGCGTACCTCGCCGAGCTGCAAAGCAAGACGTTCGTTCTCGGTATGGAAGAACCCGAACAGAACCTGCATCCGCAGGCTCAGCGGGCACTCATTAACAGGATCATGGGCCTGGGGCTTCAAGTCTTGTTCACCACGCACTCGCCGACGGTCGTTGATTCCCTCGACCACGAGCAGGTTGTCCTGTGCCGTCGGATCAAGGGTAAGTCTCGTGGGCTGGAAGCACAGATCCGGCAGATTCCGTCCAGCTTCTTCACGCAGCACAAGTTGGATCGCGACGCGTACTACAAGTTCCACCGGCGGCGGAACTCCGAGTTCATTTTCGCCGACTTCGTGACTGTGACAGAGAGCCCCGTCGATTCCGCGGTGATCCTGACTCTGTTGCAGGATGCCGGGACCGACCCAGTCGAGTTAGGGATGAGTGTGGTCGCGCTCGACGGCGTGGCTCAGATACCCCACATGTTCCACATCCTGCGCGAACTGGGCATCGCGAGCGCGTTTGTTGTCGACAAGGACTACTTCCTCCCGTACAAGAACGGGGAGCGCAAGACTAGTCTCGACTCGAGAGGATACCCGCAGTACAGAGCCGAGGCCAAAGCTGACTCGCTGCTATCGATTCTTTTCCCAGAAGCCGCGGATTACAGCAAGGTGGTCGGGCAGCTCGTAGGCAATCATCAGCAGGCGATGGCCAGCCTCCGCGAAGTCGGGTTCTTCTGCTTCCGTTACACGATGGAGATAGATCTCGTTGTCGCGCAGGAGACGAGGAGGCGTCTATTTGAGCGGTTGAATCTTCCCGCCGCTGATCGAACGGAGCTGTATTTGCTCACCGCGAAGTCGAAGGTCATCAAGCGTCAGGAGACGTTGCTCCCAGTCTTGACTGGCCTGAAGTCGACGAGCCTGCCGTACTCGTACAAAGGACTCCGGAGTGAGCTTCCGAAGATGGCCAAGGATGCGCGCCAGCATCCCTAATTCGCAGCTATCGACGACATGTTCGTCTTCCGCGCGGTCGCATCGGCTTTTTGCCAATTCCAACGTTGATCGCATCAACCCTGGCCGCGGTCGCCGGTGTTGCCGACCACGGGACATGCGGCTAGATGAACTTGTGTCGCATCGGTCGGCTAGAACAATTCACCGTGTGCATCGCGCACACCCATCACCCCTGATGTAGAGGACGCAGGTCTTCATCAGCATTCGGGGCCTGACTCCGTTCCCCGTCGATGAGATCGTGCACCTGTACCGCGGATTAGCCGAGTGCACGAATCGAGTTCAGAGGTCGAACATCGGAGGATGGACGTACTGCACTATCCCCACGATCGATCTACCGAGCGCCGCGTCCTGAGGCGCGCGGTAACCGGCGAGCTTCTACCCGACGGTCTTGAGGAGATCCGAGGCAGTCACTTCGAGCCCGCGGGCGAGCTTAACGATGACGTCAAGTGTTGGGTTGCGACGTCCGCGTTCCAGCCCGCTGATGTAGGTGCGGTCGAGTCCGACATGATGTGCGAAGTCCTCCTGAGAAGACCAGCCGCGTTGCTGCCGTAGGTCGCGTAGGCGCTCCCCGAAGGCGATTCGGTGCGCCAGGTTGTTCATGTATCAAACGATTCCGCTACGCTGACGATGAGTCCACGGACTATGAGTCACATCCGTGTGTTCAGGTCGTAGCAGCAATTGAATTCGCGGCCGGATGTTCAAGAGATTAGAGGAGGCCTAATGCCCGAAGGTGAATGGCTCGATGTTGCCGCTGCAGCGAAACGCCACCACTGCAGTACCCAGAGCATCTGGCGACTCATACGGCAGGGGAGCCTTCCAGCACGCATTGACGAGGTTAGCGGCCGCGACGGACGCTCAGTCATCAAGACCTTGATCCGAGTTTCTGATCTGAACGATGCGTTCGGATGGACTGCTCACGAGGAACACGTCCGAAGGATCCGTGCGTCGGCACCGCCGTTGACGGTCGAGCAGAAGGTTGCCATCCGCAACGTCTACCTCGAGCACCTCTTGGAACGTGAAGCGAAGCGGAGGAATGGCAGGATAGCTGGCACAACGATCTAGAGTGGGCCACGACTGTCGTCTATGGGTGATTGTCTCAAGGACGGCCAGCGACGCTGATGCCCAGGATCGGTAGGGTGGTCTTCAACGTGTCCGGCATAGCACGACAGTAATGTCCGACCGCAAGGCTATGGTTGTGTTGGAGACCTAGGAACAGCAAACAATTTGCTTCGGTGACGGGCGTGGGGGAGACCAGGTTGCGGCTATGAGAATCCGTCAATTCAGCATCGAGAATTTTCGTGGCATCAAGAAGCTTGACTGGATACTGCCGGTCGGCCAACGCCTGATCACCCTTATCGGTCCGGGAGACAGCGGAAAGTCCTCGATCCTTGAGGCGATATATTTGTTGCTGGGTGACCGCTGGAGCGTCTCGTTCTCTGATGTCGATTTTTACGGAGTCGACCCCTCGGATCCGATTAGGATCACAGCCTTTCTGACTGATGTTCCCGCTCCGTTGCTCAAGGACAACACCTTTGGCTTTTGGCAGAGCGGGCTTGCGGAGAATGGCCAGATTCATCAGGAGCCGGAGGAAGGTTGTGAGCCATGCCTTGTGGTCCGTCTGACCGTGGATGAGTCGCTCGAGCCGCGGTGGGAGGTCGTCCGAGTGGACGGCGAAGGGCGCAGAATTACATCCAGCCAGCGGCGCGAGTTCTCTACTTTTCGGGTTGATGACCGAACTGATGCACAGTTGCGCTGGACGCGTTCTTCCGCTCTCGGACGTATGTCGGCCAAGGACGGCGCGGCGCGGGACGCCCTGTCGGCCGCCGAGCGGGCCGCCCGTGAGGCGCTCGTTGGGCATGACAGCACCGCCTTGAACGAACTGGTGAAAGAGGTGCAACACCACGCCAACGAGGTCGGGAGTAGTAACTTCAATGCTGTTAGGGCTGGCCTAGATGTCTCACGTTCCGGTATGGGGGCCAACCTTGCTCTGTACGAAGATGTCGTTCCGCTCATGGCCTATGGCCTCGGTAGTCGTCGCTTGGTGAGCCTGGCTGTGCAGCAGATGGCAGCCGGCGAGCGGTCGATCGCTGTGATCGATGAACTGGAGAGCGGACTTGAACCGCATCGGGCCGTTCGACTGCTCAACTATCTAAACAGTGATCCTTACTCGCAGGTTTTCGTCACTACGCACTCGCCGGCGGTGGTCGAGCAGGCTCCGATCGAGAGCCTGTCGGTGGTCCAGACATCGGACGGCGAAGTCACGATCACCTCCCTCGGCGGTGCGGACGGGGTGATGATGGCGCTCCGGCGGGCCGCTCCGTCGTCTCTGCTGGCTCGCAAGGTGGTGATCGGGGAGGGCAAGACTGAGCATGGCCTCCTGGCTGCTTGCTTCGACGTTTGGGACCGGGAGCGCAGCGAAGCAGGGCTTACGACCACGGCTGGCGAAGGATTGGCTATCCAGGACGGCAACGGTGGAGAGAAAGCCGCCAATCGAGCGGAGGCCATGGCTCCGCTCGGGTGTTCGGTAATTGCCTTGATCGACAACGACGTTCGCACTGCCGACCCGCATGTGACGAAAGCCAAGCGGGCGGGCGCAACTGTTATTCGCTGGGAAGAAGACCGTTGCATCGAGTCTCAGGTGTGCTCACAGCTCGACACTGACGAACTTCAGGACTTCATCTCACTCGGGGTGCAGCATCGTGGTGCCGAAAGCACGGTCCTCGATGACATCAATAGCCGAAGTCGAGTTCAGGTCAGGAACCTGACGGTGACGGACTGGCTCGCGTTCCAAAGCATCGAGGATGCTCGCGCCGTTGTATCGCTCGCGGCGAGCAAGCGTGGCTGGTTCAAGGACGTTGACTCCGGTCGTGCGCTCGGGGAATGGCTACTGGCACGGCGCGCCTCGCCGAACCTCGAAGCCGTGGTCACCAGGCTCGAACAGATCAAGACGTTCGTGTACGGAACATCGTCGGTCTCCGAGTCTGAGGAATCAGCAGATACTAATGGATAGCGGTGAGCTGAGCAGGTTGGCTGCCGAGGTCGTTGCCGAAGCGCCATGTTCGCTGGAGATGCCCGCAGGGACTGGTAAGACTGAGCTCCTGGCGGCGTGCGTCGCCACCGCTGCCGAGCGAGGTGAGCGGTCGCTCGTCCTGACGCACACGAACGCCGGTGTGGATGCGATCCGCAGACGCTTAAGGCGATTTGGCGTCCCATCGAGCGACGTGTGGGTCGAGACGATCACGAGCTGGGGTTTCACGCTTTCACGATCGTATCCGGGTATCGCTGGAATCAACGTCCCTGCTTTTCCTAACTGGAACAACTCTCGGGAGTACGTCGAAGGTGCGGTTCTGGTGGCGAAGACTTCCGCAGTTCGCCAAGTTCACGCCGTGAGCTTTGGCTACATCTTTGTGGATGAGTACCAGGACTGCACGGTCGACCAGCACGACCTGATTGTCGAAATCTCCAATGCCGTGCCTCGAACGGTCCTCCTGGGCGACCGACTGCAAGCCATTTTCGGCTTCGACAAGAAGCGACCCCTGATGGATTGGGACACTGATGTAACGCCTCGATACAAGCCCAAAGTCGTTCCGCACGTGCCTCAGCGCTGGCGCAACCATAACGTCGCCCTGGGGCAGTGGCTGCTCGACATCCGGCCTTCCCTATTTGATGGAGGCTCGTTCGACTTTTCGGCACACTCTGTTGTTGGACTTGAATGGAGACAGTGCGATTTCAAGACTGCTGTGCAGGCCGTCAATACGGCGGCGTACGGTTTCTCGAACACCGGGGATTCGGTCGTCCTACTCGACAAGCTGCCGGACCAAGTAGCTAAACATGCCAGCCGACTTGGTGGCTCCTACGCTGTGATGGAGGACGTCGCGGGCCGGTTCATGGCAAAGAAGCTCGAAGACCTTCCTGACGAGGAGGACTCATTGTTGGCATGGTGGCTTGCTCGCATGGCAAAGAGCTGTTTCGTTGGATTGACTGGGCTGGACCGCACGGTGCAAGGAAGGCTTGAGAAGGGGAGGAGCATTTCCGACTTAAAGCGGAAGGGGTTGTTGCCAGTGCAGGCTGCCATCGATGACCTCATCACTCGGCCGACATACGGGCAACTCTGCATATCGGCTGCCGCAATCCGTTCAACTCCTGGGCTGATTCTCTACAGGCAAGAAGCCTGGGATGACACCTTTCAGGCAGTCACGAGAGGCCTCGAAGATGGGACGTCCCCGAAGGAGGCGTTGGCGGTCGTCCGTGACCGGCTACGACACGGTGGGCGAGGCGAGCGCAGGCGAATTGCCTCCAGGACCCTGCTAGTGAAAGGGCTGGAGTTCGACCACGTGATTATCGCGAATGTCCAGAACTTCACCGATCCAAGGCAGCTCTACGTTGCCCTGAGCAGGGCCCGGAAGTCGGTTACGGTGATTGGTAGAAGTCCTCGCCTCCAGCTCAGATACGAGTAGCAGCGGGAGGCGGATGCAACGCATCCGACCCAGTCGGACTCCGAATGCGAGTCGACTCCCAATTGATTCACTAGTCGACTCATGACTCGACTGATCACACACAAACGTCACAAACTTGTCGAGTCCGGAACTTCACGAGCGGACCTCAATGTCTATGGGCGTGAAGGAGAGCCGTGCAAGCGCTGCGGGGCCCTGATCGCACGGGCGAAGTTCATGAACCGCTCGAGCCATTTTTGCCTGGTTTGCCAGCGGAAACCTTCGTCGAAGCATCGCTGATGATCAGAGCTCGCGAGTTCTCACCCCACCCAATGGTTCGACCGACTGTACGTCAATGCTTAGCGCTTGGTACTGCCACGCGGGAATTGAAGGTGTATGGGCGAGATCGAGGGTCGGTGGCCGGTGAAGTGACAGATCGCAGCCGGTCTGTCGTCGGGGGACTGGAGGTGGTGGGCCATGCCTGAACTCCCCGAAGTTGAGGTCGTGCGCCGAGGGCTCGACGATCACGTCCGTGGCCGGACGATCGCCTCGGCCGTGATTCGGCATTCGCGGGCCGCGCGTCGACATATAGCTGGGCCTGACGATCTAGCGGCACGGATGGTCGGTGCGACGATCACGGGGAGTGCGCGCCGTGGCAAGTACCTCTGGTTGATCCTGGATGATCAGGACGCGCTGCTCATCCATCTGGGGATGAGCGGGCAGATGCTCATCACCTCGCCGGATACACCGATCGCTGCGCACGAGCGGGCGCGGTTCACCTTCACCGATGGTGGGAGCGACCTGCGCTTTGACGATCAACGCACTTTTGGTCATCTAATGTACGACGAGGGCGGGGCCGAGTTGCCGTCGCCGATTGTCCATATCGCACGGGATCCGTTCGATCCGCAGTTCGATCAAGCGACGGTAGTCGCGCGAATCAAGACCAGGCGTACCGGGATCAAGCGCGCGTTGCTGGACCAGACGGTGCTGTCTGGCGTTGGGAATATCTATGCCGACGAAGCGCTCTGGGCGGCCAAGGTGCACGGCGAAACCGTGGCATCATCGATGACTAAGCCGAGGATCTCGGCGGTGATCGATGCGGCGCGAGAAGTCATGGCCGCAGCTCTGGCACAGGGCGGGACCTCGTTTGATTCGCTCTATGTGGACGTGGTGGGCAGCAGTGGATACTTTTCCCGCAGCCTGAGTGTCTACGGGCTCGCTGGACTTCCGTGCGCGCGCTGCGCAACTTCGATCGTGCGAGAGAAGTTCATGAACCGATCGAGCCATTTTTGCCCCGTCTGTCAGCCGCAACGCTAGGTCATGGATGAGACATGACCGCTGGACTGCGCCTGAGCTGATCGGGCGAGACTGTAAACGCCTTCGCTAATGCAGAGCACCGGGATAATGGAGCTATGGAAAGAGTGAGCGGGTCGCCGCGTGGACTGCGCGCCAGCACGCGAAAGCGCTCCACGTTGGCACGTACGAGGATGCGGTACACACATGCTCCGACCAATGCGGGACCAGGCCGACCGCGGTGAGCAGTTCTACCTGTACCGAGTGCATCTGAAGCCTTCGGTCGTCGTCCGAGAGGGCTGGCTCATCGACCCAAGCAACTGACTTGGCGAAGTTGTTCTCGACGGGGTCTGTCCTCCGGGAATCAGTGTCTCACGCTACCTGAACTACCACGAGGACCACGGCGGGCTCATGCTCGCGCTGGGCCGGGAAGCGATCGCGGACGTGCAGAAAGTTGCTGTTGCACTGCCCACTGCCTGGGACGGCGACTGGGTGAGGGAGGCCGTCATCGCCCCCGAGAGCGCTTCCGACACGTTGATCCCGGCGACCGGGAAGCTGGGCAGGTTCTTGCCGCCTTCTTCACCGCGGGTAGCTCTGGGCCGGGAGTTCGGAGCTGCTTTGGCCAGGCGATTGCCGGCCAACCTCAGGAGCCAGTTCGAGTCGGCAGCAGTCTTCGCTGAGGGGGACGACCCGGTGAAGTGGGTGCACCGGACGAGCAGCCTGATCGATCTGATAACGGACCCGGATCGTGCAGTGTCGGTGTTTGATGGGCAAGAGCGACGCCAGGTCTGAGAGCAGTCGCGTGTTGGGCCCGTCATCGTCTGGTGTGCACCGTGCGTCCGCCTGTCCCCAGAGATGGACCACAACCAGCCCAGCCTGCGTCGGCTATCTGGCCACGCGAAACGCAGGCGAGCCAGCTGGCCATGAGCTTCTTCGCCGGCACGACGAGGGCCCAAAAGATCTCCGCGGTGTCCTGATGTTGCGTGCCTCGGTAGAGGAAGTTTTCGGATGCAGGAGGCCGCCACCGACCGGAGAGAGCCCCGATGGCCGATGAAAGCCGTTCCGCGCGGTACTTGACCGCCAGTCTCGCTGCGGTCTCCAGCTATTCCGCGCGGCAGGTACGCGATCGTAAATTACTCAACGTGATCCACCGGCGGCACGGGATCCCAATGGTACCGCCCGCCCGGCTCTGAGGTCCTCAGCGACTGGGCCTCAGGTCAGTTGAAGGGTGGTTAAGCAGGTGGGGTCGTCCGATCGGGTCGAGATGGCTTGGGTGCCGCTGCGTCCGTCGGCGGTGATTACGAGGGTCGCGTCGATGCCGCGGGGCAGCCAGAGCCCGACGAATCCGTTGTCGCAGGTCGTGAGCGTCTCATCGAGCACGGTCTTGTTGGTTGCGGTGTCGATCACGGTGACCTCGATGTCGGTGTTCCGTAGTTCTCCTTGACAGGTGGTGAGGCTGTGTAATGAGCATTCATGGGTCTGTCGGATGTAAGGGGCGACGGAGACGTAGAACTCATCGTCGGGCATCGACAGCGTCGCCTTCGTTCTCTGCTGCTCGTCGGCCAGGGCAAGGCGGTCAGGCTGGACTGACGCCATCAGCTCGGCCGGACGTTGTGCGACTCGCATTGTGTCCAGTCGGTCAATGACTTCTCGTGTGTCGAGCCCGTCCAAGTCATGCTCAGATAAAAGTGTTGGCTGAGATTGTGCGGAAGGGGAGGCGTCTGGAGCAACGCCGGCGCAACCACTGAGCAGCAGAATGGCGCTGATGGTCATCGCGGCGATGACCGCGAAATGCTTCAAGCGGCTTGTCGAAGGGTGGGCGGATGTGGTGAAGGGAGTTGGCGTGACTCGTTCTTGCCTCGAGTAGATGGTGTTCATAGTGCCGGGCCCGGCCTCGCGACCGAGACCGATGCCAGCCAGGAGTGCTGTTCATGCCGTCATGGATCATTCTGGTGGGCCGTGCGCGACTGATGCGCTGGCCTCTGCGGATTTGGCCCGGCGGCACAGAGATACGGTGCAGGCAGCATCGTCGGTGAATCCGTCATGGTCCAACGGTCGGGCCCTACGCTGGCGCAATCACACGTCGTCACGAGCGCATGAGCCGGCTGATGGCCTCGCTGGCCTCTTGGAGTTTGACTTCGGCCTCGTCGTCTCCGAGCTTGGCGGCGTCGAGGACGCAGTGCATGAGGTGGTCGTCGAGGAGCCCCTTGGCCACTCCCTGCAGGGCCCGGTTCAGGGCGCTGACCTGGGTGAGGATGTCGATGCAGTATTTCTCCTCGTCGATCATCTTGGAGATGCCGCGGGCCTGGCCCTCGATGCGGCTCATGCGCCGCAGGTAGCGGTCCTTGTCGCTGATATAGCCGTGCTGGTGGGTCTCGGCTGCTGTGGTCTCGGTCTCGTCGGTCATGGGTTCGTCCTTCACTTCTGGCGCTCCAGGACGGAGCGGGTGCTGGCTTCGGGTCTGAGGTCGATGCGCCGCAGCAGCTGGGCGTTGAGCGCGACGACCACGGTGGACAGCGACATCAGGATCGCTCCGACCGACATCGGCAGCACGAAGCCGACGGGGGCGAGCACACCTGCTGCCAAAGGGACGGACAGCAGGTTGTATCCGGCGGCCCACCACAGATTCTGCTTCATTTTCCGATACGCGGCGCGGGAGAGCTCGATGACGGAGAGCACGCTGCGGGGGTCGGAGCTGGCGAGGATGACCCCGGCTGAGGCGATGGCGACGTCGGTGCCGGCACCGATCGCGATGCCGACGTCGGCTTGGGCAAGGGCGGGGGCGTCGTTGACGCCGTCGCCGACCATCGCTACCTTCTTGCCCTCGTGCTGTAGCTGGGCGACCTTCGCGGACTTGTCCTCGGGGCGGACGCCGGCGAAGACGCGGTCGATGCCGAGCTCGCGGCCGACCTCGTTCGCGACGGCCTCGGCGTCGCCGGTGATCATGACGACCTCGACTCCGAGACTATGGAGGGCGTTGACGGCGTCGCGGGATTCGGCCCGGACTTTGTCGGCAAGTTTGAGACCGCCGATGACCTTGCCGTCCTGGAGGACGTGCAGGATGATCGCGCCTTCGGTCCGCCATTCGTCGGCGGTGGCTGTCTCGGGCTGTCCGGACTCCTCGAGCATCTGGGGTCCGCCGACGCGGATCTTCTGTCCGTCTACGGTCGCGGTGACCCCGACCGCCGGGGAGGACGTGAAGCCGGTTGCGTGTTCGATCCGTAGGTCGCGCTTTTGTGCAGCTGCGACGATGGCCCGAGCGAGCGGGTGCTCGCTGTCGACCTCCGCGGCGGTTGCCAAGGCGAGGACGGAGTTCTCGTCCAGGTCGCCGACCGGCTCGACGCCGGTGACAGTCGGCTCGCCCCGGGTTAGTGTGCCGGTCTTGTCGAAGAGCACCGCGTCGACCAGGCGCATCGACTCCAGTGCCAGGCGGTCCTTGACCAGGACGCCGCCGCGGGCGGCGCGCTCGGTGGCGATGGAGACTACGAGCGGGATCGCGAGCCCGAGGGCGTGGGGGCAGGCGATGACGAGCACGGTGACAGTGCGCACGACCGCGTCGTCGGGGTTCCCGGTCAGGGTCCAGATGGCGGCGGTGATCACGGCGGCTCCGAGGGCGAACCAGAACAGCCAGGCGGCGGCGCGGTCGGCGATGCGCTGGGCCCGCGAGGTGGAGCCCTGCGCTTCGGCGACGAGCCGGTTGATGCCTGCCAGGGCGGTGTCGTCGCCGGTGGCGGTGATCTCGACCCGCAGGCCGGAGTCGGTGGCCACGGTGCCGGCGGTGACCGGGTCGCCCTCGCCCCTGGAGACCGGCCGGGACTCGCCGGTAATCATGGACTCGTCCATGTCGGCGTGGCCGTCGATGATCGTGCCGTCGGCAGGGACGCTGCCGCCGGGGCGGACGATGACGATGTCGCCGACGCGCAGGTCGGCGGGGTCGACCCCCACGACCTCGTCGCCCTCGACCCGCTCGGCCTCGTCGGGCAGCAGCGCGGCCAGGGAATCCAGGGCCGAGGTGGTCTGGGCCAGGGAGCGCATCTCGATCCAGTGGCCCAGCAGCATGATGACGATCAGCAGCGCCAGTTCCCACCAGAACTCGAGCTCGTGGTGGACGAGCCCGATGGTCGCGGCCCAGGAGGCGAGGAAGGCCACAGTGATTCCGAGGCTGATCAAGAGCATCATTCCCGGTTTGCGACTCTTCAGCTCGCTCCAGCCGCCAGTGAGGAACGGCCGGCCGCCCCAGACGTACATGACGGTGCCGAGGACCGGCGCGATCCAGGTCGCCCACCCGGACACCGAATAGCCCATGAGTATGCCGAACATGGGGGAGAAGCCGACGACGGGGACGGCGGTGACGAGGTTGATCCAGAACAGCCGCCGGAACTGGCCCACGTGGTCCCCGTGACCGGCATGGCCATCGTGACCGGAATGGTCTCCGTGGTCTATCGAGTGGTCCTCGTGCCCCGCGTGCGTGCCGGCCCCATGGTCATGCTCCGGCGTCGCGGCCGTGTGGTGGCCGTCGTGCGGCCCCTCCTCGGTGGGGGCGGCGTGGTGGTGTGCGTTCGGATCCGTCATCGTCTTCCTCCCTCTTGCGGCCGGCTCAGGAGGCCGGCTGGATCTCGCTCTCGACGACCCACTTGTGGTTGGTCATCGTCATACCGTCGGCCTCGTAGTCGACCATGTAGACGGTCTGGTCGGTAGAGGAAGCGATGGTGGCCTTCGCGCCGTCCATGCCCTCCATGTGCTTGGCGAGCAGCGTGACCTCGGCGCCGTCGGCCAGTCGCTGGTCGCCGGCGTCCTTGAGCTCCTCCTGCACGACCCACTTGTGGTCCTTGACGGGGTCTCCGCCGGTGGTGGGCGTGAAGTTCACGGCGTAGGTGTAGGTCTCGTAGGCCCCGGCGATCGTGGCCTTCGCGCCGTCCATGCCTTCCATGTGGTCGGCGGTCAGCGTCACGTCGGTGCCCACGGGGTACTTGGGGGAAGGAGCGTCTTTGATGCCTGCCGGCGCGGAGCCGCCGTCCATCGGATGTTCCATCCCGTCGTCACTGGCTGCCGGACTGCTCGTCTCGTGTCCCTCGTGCTGGCCCGTCGACTGGCCTTGGTCTCCGCCAGTGCTGCAGCCGGTCAGTACCAGGGCTGCGCCGAGGGCTCCTGCGGCCACAGTTGTCGTCAATCGCTTCTTCACGTGGGCTCCTTCTCGTTCTGCTGGGTAAGTTCGTCGTGTCTACGTTATACCCCACCGGGGTATGAGTCGAATGCCAGTGTGTCGCTGGCAGGGGCATTGGTCAGGGGCGTGACCGCGGGCTCGCTAGGGCCGTTGCGCGGCCCCGGCGGTTGGAATCAGGCCATGTTGGCTGCATAGGTGGCGGGGTCGGAGTCGAAGGTCGGGCCGCAGCCGGCGCAGCAGAACCAGTAGCGCTGGCCCTCGAAGTCGCGGAACAGGCCCTTTGCCTCGGCGTCGGTCTCGCTGACCGGGCTGCCGACCATGACGGGGCAGGTGGTCATGTCGTCGTCGCCGGCGAGAAGGTTCTCGCGGCCATCGGCGACAGCGGCCGGGTTCGTAGGGCTGGCGGTGCTGCAGCAGTCGGCGGCGGTCGGGGTTTCGTTCGTCATCATTCTCCAAATGCCTTTCGTTCGCTTCTTCGGATGGTGGGTGAGTGGCGTCACTGCTTGACGGTGCCGCGGAATCCGCGCAGGCGCAGGCTGTTGCCGATGACGAAGACGGATGAGAATGCCATCGCCGTGCCGGCGAGCATGGGGTTGAGCATGCCCAGGGCCGCGACCGGGATAGCCGCGACGTTGTAGGCAAAGGCCCAGAACAGGTTGGTTTTGATCGTCGACAGGGTCTTACGCGACGGGCGGATCGCGTCGACGGCGGCCCGCAGGTCGCCGCGGACCAGGGTGATGTCGGAGGCCTCGATGGCGACGTCGGTGCCGGTGCCCATCGTGAGTCCCAAGTCGGCCTGTGCGAGGGCGGGAGCGTCGTTGACGCCGTCGCGGACCATCGCCACGACCTTGCACTCGCGCTGGAGGCGGGTGACGACATCGACCTTGTCTTTGGGCAGGACCTCGGCGA
Organism: Rothia uropygialis; assembly: GCF_004137765.1. Classification (GTDB taxonomy): domain Bacteria; phylum Actinomycetota; class Actinomycetes; order Actinomycetales; family Micrococcaceae; genus Rothia. The sequence continues at coordinate 774,964 of NZ_NOIS01000001.1, forward strand.
TGACCTCGTCGATGCCGACCTCGGCGGCGATTCGCCGGGCCACGGCCTCGTTGTCACCGGTCAGCAGCACCGGTGTCAGGCCGAGCGCCTTCAGACCGACGATCGCGTCGGCGCTGGTGGGGTTGATCGCATCGGCGACGATGAGGATCCCGCGGGCCTTCCCGTCCCAGCCGATGACGACGACGGTCTTGCCCTTGCCTTTCGGCCTCGGCCTTGGCGGCTGCGACTTCGGGGAGAGGTGCTGGGACCAGTCGGCCAGCAGCGATTCGCGGCCGACCAGGACAGCGGTGCCGACCAGCAGTGCTGTCGGGGTCCCCAATCCGAGTGCGCAGGGGGCAGGCGATCACGAGGACAGCGACTGCCGCGGTGAAGGCCGCGGTGACCGGGAATCCGGATCCCTGCCAGGCCCCGAGGGTGGCGACGGCGATGACGATGACGATGGGCACGAAGACTCCGGAGATCCGGTCGGCCAGGCGCTGGACGGCGGCCTTGCCGGTCTGGGCGTCCTCGACGAGCTTGGCCATCTGCGCCAATTGCGTGTTGGACCTAACGCGGGTGGCGCGGACCACGAGCCGTCCACCGGCTTTGACCGTCGCGCCCGTCACCGGATCGCCGCCTGCGACCTCGACGGGCACGGATTCGCCGGTGAGCATCGAGGTGTCCACGGCGGAGGTGCCCGAGACCACTATTCCGTCGGTGGCGATCTTCTCGCCGGGGTGGACGACGAACTCGTCGCCGACGGCCAGTTCGGAGGTGGGGATCTTGACTTCGATGCCGTCGCGGAGGACGGCGACCTCCTTTGCGCCGAGCTCGAGCAGGGCCCGCAGTGCGGCACCGGCCTGGCGCTTGGCGCCCTTCTCGAAGTAGCGGCCGGCGAGGATGAACATCGTCACGCCCGCGCCGACCTCGAGGTAAATGTTGCCCGCCCCGTCCGACGGCGCCACGGAGAGCTCGAACGCATGCGTCATCCCCGGCATACCGGCGGTGCCGAAGAAGAGTGCCTACAGCGACCACAGGAACGCCGCCGAGGTGCCCATGGAGATCAGCGTGTCCATCGTCGCCGTGCCGTGCTTGAGGTTGGTCCAGGCCGCCTTGTGGAATGGCCAGGCCGCCCAGACGATGACCGGAGCGGCCAGGGCGAGAGGCCCACTGCCAGTAGGTGAACTGCAGGGCCGGGATCATTGCCAGCGCGATCACCGGGATGGTGAGCACGACCGAGCCGATCAGCCGGTGCTTGAGCGAGGTCAGCTGGGGGTCTAGGCCTTCGTCCTCCACGGTAGTCTGTTCGGCGGGTTTCGCGTCCTCGGGCTCCGGGAGCGCGGCGGTGTAGCCGGTCTTCTCTACCTCGGCGATGAGCAGCGCCGGGTCGTAGCCGTCGGGCGCGGTGACCTTGGCCTTCTCGGTGGCGTAGTTGACGCTGGCGGTCACGCCGTCGAGCTTGTTGAGCTTGCCCTCGATGCGGTTCGCGCACGAGGCGCAGGTCATCCCCCCCCGACTTCGAGTTCGATGTCCGCATCTGCGACGACAGGTGCTGTGGTGTCCACTGCGCTTCCTTTCTGTTCTTCTTCCCCGACGACTCTGATGGGACGTCGGGGTACCCGTTGGCGGGTTACCGGACCGGTGCTTGGCACTGCGCACCGCAACGGCACCGGTCGGCAACACCGTCGGCATCCGCACGGGAAGCCTGTTGGTGATCACTGGGGCCAATCTCGGCGGGAAATCCACGCTGCTGCGAGCACTCGCAACCGCTCAACTGATGATGCAGGCCGGGATGAGAACCCCGTCCGAGCAGTTCGCCGCCGTCCCGGTCGGCCGGATCTTGACTCACTGGGCACGCGAAGAAGACACCGGACTCACCCACGGCAAACTCGACGAGGAACTCGACCGTATGGAACAGATCGTCGCCGACATCGGCTCGGGTGATCTGCTGCTGTGCAGCGAATCGTTTGCCTCCACCAACGAGGCCGAGGGGTCCCAGATCGTCATGGAAGTGACCAGTGCCCTGGTTCATGCCGGCGTCCAGGTACGCTCGGTCACCCACCTCTACGACTTCGCCCATGCCGTCGCCGATGACGACTCACTGTCAGCAGTATTCCTGCGCGCCTCGCGGGCCGGTACCGGCCGGCGCAGCTTCGTGTTGGAGCCTGGCCCACCACTTCTCACCAATCACGGCCTTGACCGCTTCGATCGTACGTTCGGAACGCGCTATGCCGACCTCGAATAGCGACACCTCCGACCAGGATCAGACCACTCGCAGGAGCGTGCGCATCGCATTAGCGGCGAACGTGGTCATCGTGACTGTGAAGATCATCGCCGGGATTCTCACCCGTTTCCCCGCGTCGTTATCGGAAGCTGCTCACTCGGCTGCCGACACTCTCAATGAGGTGTTCCTACTCATTGCCGTCGCCGGTTCGCAACGCGATGCGTACGCTGCCCATCCCTTCGGTTATGGCAAAGCCCGCTACTTCTACGTGATGCTCGCAGCCATGGGCATCTCCGTCACCGGTGCCTGTTTCTGGCTCTACCAGGCCATTGCCACCCTCGTCAGCGGCATCGCACACACTGACTTGTTCGCCCTGGCCTATACGGTCCTGGCGATCTCTTGCGCCGCCGACGGGATCTCCTTGGTACGCGCAACCAGGCAGTCCTGGATCCAAGTCGAACCCAGACCATCACGGCTACGACGACTATTCGGTGCTGAACGCGACCCAGCGCTCTCGACCGTTCTCACCGAGGATTCCACGGCTGTTGCCGGTGTCATCCTCGCCGCCGGCGGTCTTGGGGCCCACCAGTTCACCGGCGACGGTCGCTATGAAGGCATCGCGTCGCTGTTGATTGCCGTACTACTCGGATACGCCGCAATTCGGCTGGGACATCGCTCCGAAGCCCTGATCATCGGTCAAGCCGCCGATCCCGCACTCGTCCGCGACATCTATCTCGCCTTGGATGCTCGAGAAGAAGTCGACATGATCCTCGAACTGCTGACCATGCGCATGGGTCCTGATGCAGTGCTCCTGGCTGTTCGCGTCGGCTTAGCCGGCGGGTTCGATTCCGGCGAAGTCGAAGCCGCTTCGGGACGAATCACACACACTTTGCACGTCCGGTGCCCCGTCCTCGAACAAATTTTTCTCGATATCACCGACGCCACCGACGAAGACCGCGACGTGGCAGCTCGAAGACGCAGGCAACTCATCGACGAACGGGGCCGGGAATCCGACCGAAAGGTCAGTTTTCGGAAGTGATCTGTCGCATATTCGCAGAGTTGTGGCAAGATGTATACAGACGTTGCGACGTCACGGCGGTGGGGCTCGCCGTACCCAACCTCGGAATTCCCGACAACAGTCCCTACCTCGACAGCATTCGTGCGCCCGACGGTAGGAGACCCCGGTGATAAGTCATATCGCGGCAGCAGCCGTCGCCGATCTGGGATCCGCGGGTCTCATCACGCTCCTGGCAGGAATCCTATGCGGAGGTCTTCTCCGAATACTCGTGTCGCGACTCGGCGGAACGGACCCCCGTCGTACGAAAGTCTGGATTCTGGAACTCGTAGCCGTCTTCGCTCTCGCCAACCTGCTGGGAATCTCATTCGCCACTGCCCTCGATCCTGTTTCAATCGGCCCAATTCTGGGGTCCGCACTCACCACATACGCCGGAGCCAGCGCTGGTTTCGGATACCTCGGCGGTCGTGAACTTGATCCTCCCGACCCGTGGCGGTGGGCGATCGCCCATTTCATTACCCGTTTCATCGTCAGCACCACCGGAATTACCACCAGTGTGTTTGCCATCAACAGTCTCGGATGAGTCCACTCGAAGGAGCAGAAACCATGGACCACGACAAAACCCACATCATCATTGGCATCGTCGCCGGGCAACGAGCCGTTCTCGCCCAGGCGGCAACATTTGCCGAACAGTTTGACGCGGACCTTGTCTGCGTCTCCGTCGACAGTTCCCACTATACGGTCAACAACCCCGACGGCACGGTCGTCACCATGCCCATCGACCCCGACCTCACCGACGACTATGACGTTCAACGTTTTGACCCTGATCTACGGGCTTCGATAGAAGCCGTCATGGAGAACAGTCCGATCGAGTGGTCCGTACGTGCACTCGCGGGTGGACCCTCGGTCGAACTTGCCAGGGTCGCAGACGAACTGGACGCGGCAATGATCGTCGTCGGTACCCGCGAGACAGGCTTCAAAGGCACAATGCGCGAATTCTTCAACGGCTCCGTTGCCGTTCAACTGGCCCATCACCAGCATCGACCAGTCGTCGTGGTTCCGCTGAATCCGGTGACCGTCGACAGCGACCTGCCATGGGAAAGCGATGAGTAGATGAGTGGCACACTCATTCTGCTGCGTCACGGCCAAAGCCAGACCAACGCCGCCGGACTGTTCACCGGGTTGCTCGACACTGAATTGACTGATGCTGGACGCAATGAGGCAATGCATGCAGCCGAGCTTCTCACCGCTGCCCAGCTGTCGCCGGACATCTGGTTGTACTCTCCGCTGCTGTGCGCACGGCAGACTGCCGAGATCCTTGCGACTGTCATGCCTCAACGGCCTGATTGCATCACCGATGATTGGCGGCTGGCTGAACGCAACTACGGCGCGTTGACTGGCTGCAGCAAACACGAAGTTCTGGATGAATACGGCGAGGAGAGATTCCGCACTTGGCGACGTTCGCTCCACGTCGAACCTCCGGCAATGTCACGGACACAACGAGGCGCACTCGATCACGTCCCGGACGCTCTGGGACTGACTGAGTCACTGCATGACGTGATTGTGCGCGTCACCGATGTCTGGCACGAACGCATCGAACCAGTCCTGAAACAGGATGAGGCCATCCTGATCAAGGCGCACGGAAACTCTCTACGTGCTCTATGCACCGTTATCGATCAACTCGATGAAAGGGAAGTCCGAGACCTCAATGTCCCAACTGGCTACCCTTTGCTTTACGAAATCGACGAAGAGAGCCGACCGCTGATGCGTGGCGGTTATTATCTCGACCAGACCGCCGCGAAAGCCGCCGCGGTGACCATTGCCCGCGAGGGAGGAACCTGACATGTCTGAAACCGCCGCCCCCATCACGTTTACCGAGTTGACAGGTCGCACGATACTCGATTCGCGCGGCTGGCCCACTGTAGAAGTGCGCGCCCGACTTGACGATGGCACATGCCTGGTCGCCTCCGCTCCGGCGGGAGCGTCCACGGGTAAGCACGAGGCCATCGAACTGCGCGATCACGATGATGCCTACTCCGGTCGTGGAGTGCGCGCTGCCGTGGCCGGTATCAACAACGACATTGCCGAGTTGGTCACTGGCCGCAGGTGGGAGACCATCACCGAATTTGACCGTGCGCTGCGTGAACTCGATGGCACCTCCGGCTATTCCAGGTTGGGCGCGAATGCCGTTGTTGCAATATCGATCACGGCTGCCCGGGCTTTCGCCCACAGTGCGGGCCTCGAACTGCACCAATGGATCGCCTGGCAATCCGGTTCGACACAGCGACTTCCTGTACCCCATTTCAACGTCCTCAACGGTGGAGCACATGCGGCGAACATACTCGACTTCCAGGAATTCATGATCGCTCCTGTCGGGGCGGACAACGAAGAGCACGCAATCGAGATCGGGGCAGAGATCTATCGCGCCCTCGCCGATCTCATACGCCACCGTTTCGGTAGCGCCGGTCTGGGAGACGAGGGCGGATTCGCCCCGCAGATCGAAGACCCCCGCGCTGCGCTCGATCTCCTGACCGAGGCTATCACCACTGCCGGATACACGCCGGGTGTAGAAGACGTCGCGATCGCCCTTGATCCTGCCGCGAACAGCTTCTATCTCGGTGCCGAAAAATACCACGTCAACGGACTCGACATAGGCCGCCGCCAGCTCGTTGACTATTACTGTGATCTTATCGCTTCGTATCCGATCCGCAGTATCGAAGACGGTTTCTCCGAAGAGGATCCCGACGGCTGGGTCGCGATGTACCAGGCCGCATCCGGTCGAATCCAGCTCGTTGGAGACGACCTCTACGTCACCGACCGAGATCTGATTCGTGAAGGTGCCGCACACGACTATTCGAACGCGGTACTGATCAAGCCAAATCAGGTCGGAACCGTCACCCAGACTCTGGAGGCAGTCGCTGCCGCTCGCGAGTCGGGCATGGCGTGTATGGTCTCTCACCGTTCCGGCGAGACGAGTGACTCCTTCATCGCTGACCTCGTCGTCGGCACCGGTGTCGGCCAGATCAAGTCCGGTGCGCCGGCCCGCGGCGAAAGGGTCGCGAAGTACAACCGTCTCGCGGAGATCGCCCTCGACCATCCCGATATCCCTTACGGACTCGTATGAACGACCCCACGTCCACAGACGGCAACCATCTTCCGGACGACCTGGACCTCGACGTCGATCAGTCACGAGGCGGCGATACCCGTGTCATTCACCTACACCCGATCTCTCTGGTCGTCGTGTTCGTCGGCGGAACGCTTGGCACTAGTGCCCGTGAAGGGCTGAGCCGGGCCTTTCCACCATTCAACGGCATCCCGTACGCGACCTTCGGTATCAATTTCGTGGGTGCCTTCCTGCTCGGCGTCGTTCTCGACGCGCTGGCTCGTCGCGGCTCCGACCAGGGACGGAGGCGGACTCTGCGGCTCTTGGTCGGCACCGGGTTCATCGGAGGATTCACCACCTACAGTGCCGTCGCCGCCGACAGCGCGAGCCTCATCGGCAGTGGGGAACCTGGTGCTGGGATCTCTTACGCGATCGCCACGGTCTTAGTCGGTGCCGTCGCGACCTGGGGTGGCATCGCCGTCGCAGCAGCTACCCACCGGCCAGTCAGCGAGGCAGATTGACATGACAGCACTCACATTCGTCCTGCTTTCGGTCGCCGGTGGTGTTGGTGCCGCGCTGAGACTGATGCTCGATGGCATCATCCGTTCTCGATCTCAGGGAATTATGCCTTGGGGTACGATCACCATCAATGTCACTGGATCTCTGCTTCTCGGTCTGCTCACTGGTCTCGCGACCGCTCACCTGATGCCAGAGGCATGGCATTTGGTCGTCGGATCGGGATTCCTCGGCGGATACACCACATTCTCCACCGCCAGCTTCGAAACAATCCGCCTCCTCCAAGAACGCAGATGGTTGATCGGCTTGTCCAACGGGCTCGGCACACTCATCTGTGCCACGAGTGCCGCAGGGCTTGGCCTGGGGGTAGGAACCCTCTTATGACTCTTCCACCCCGCGACAATCATTGGCAGCAACAATGATCCACTACCACCCAAAGAACGACTACAACCATGAGTTCCAAAGAACGAGGGGCCTTCTTCCTACGGCTCATTGATCTACTCCCACCTCGCCGAACGGAGCACCACCATGAGCAACATTTCCACTCACGTCCTGCTTGTCCGTCACGGGCAAACCGCTCTCAACGCCGAGGGCCGCCTCCGAGGCCTCGCTGACCCGGAACTCAATGCAGACGGAATCGAGCAGGCACGTGCAACCGCGCACTCCCTGCGTTCGCGCGGAATTGAGCGAGTGATTTCTAGCCCACTCAGCCGTGCCGTAGCAACGGGCGAAATCATTGCGAAGGTCAATAGCGTCAACCACACGATTGACCCGGCATTCACCGATCGCGACTATGCGTCATGGACCGGACACATCAAGACTGACGTGATCAAGCAATGGGGAAGAGTCGACAACGCCCCCGGCGTTGAGGCGCAGGATCGCGTTCTCGACCGTGCATGCGGGGGACTTAACATGCTTGCTCAGGGGCACGGCTTAGCTGTCATCGCGGTCGTCACTCACGATGCGGTCATCCGCCCCATTCTGACCAGGATTGATACCGGTGTCGAGCTGCGGGCAGACACTGGCTCCTGGGCTGAAATTGCCTACTCCGGAGACGGTTGGGCCATCGTTTCCGTTGACAACACCCCTTAGCACAGTTCCACGGCAACGTGTACCGACGCGCTATAGCCTGCGGTGCTCTGGTGCGTTTGGCCTCTCGGTTCCTGAGCTCAGCGGTCGATCCAGCTCTGCATGTTGTCGGGGTAGCGGGCGACATCCGTGTCGATGAGGGCGGAGGCGGCGGTGAGCTGCTCCAGTTCGCCGCGGGTAAGAGCGATCGACGCCGCGGCCGTGTTTTCCTCGAGGCGGTGGATCTTGGTGGTACCGGGGATGGGGATGATCCAGGACTGCTGGGCGAGCAGCCAGGCCAGCGCGACCTGGGCCGGAGTCGCCTGCCTGCGCTGGGCGATGGCCGCGAGCAGGTCCACGACCTGCGCTCCGTCCTTCAGGGCTTCTTCGCTGTAACGGGGCAGGTTGCCGCGAAGGTCTCCTTCGGCGAACGGCGTGGAGGCGTCGACAGTGCCGGTGAGCAGCCCTTTGCCAAGCGGGCTGAAAGGGACTAGGCCGATGCCCAGCTCCGCGAGGGTGGGAAGGATCTCGGCTTCGGGCTCGCGCCACCACAGGGAGTACTCGCTCTGCAGCGCGGCGACCGGCAGAACGGAATGGGCCCGGCGAATGGTTGAAACCCCGGCTTCGGAGAGGCCGAAGTGGGCAACCTTGCCCGCCTCGACGAGCTCCTTGACGGTGCCTGCGACGTCCTCGATCGGAACGTCGGGGTCAACGCGGTGCTGGTAGAGCAGGTCGATTTTGTCCACGCCGAGGCGGGACAGCGATGCGTCGACGGTCTTGCGGATGTCGTCGGGGGTGCTGTTCAGACCGGAGTCACGGTCGCCGTCGAAGTCGAAGCCGAACTTGGTGGAGATGGCGACCTGGTCGCGGACGGGGGCGAGGGCTTTGCCGACGAGTTCCTCGTTGACGAAGGGACCGTAGATCTGGGCGGTGTCGAAGAAGGTGATGCCGAGGTCGACGGCGCTGCGGATGACCTTGATGCCATGGGCGTCGTCGACGGGTTTGCCGTAGCCGTGGCTGAGGCCCATGCAGCCGAATCCGATCGCGGATACCTCAAGGCCGTCGCGGCCGAGCGTGCGGTTTTCCATGGTCCACTCCTTCTATTGCCGGCTGTGGGCGGTGGTGCTCTGCGTTTGTGCCAAGTCTAGGCATCGGTTCGTCGGTGAGGGAGGCACTGGCAGTTCCTCCTTCACCGATGGTGGAACCCCGCTCAGCCGAGTTGGTCGGTGGGGCGGAGCAGGACCTCGTTGATGGCCAGGTGCCGCGGCCGGGCAAGGACGAAGGCAATGATCTCGGCGACCTCGTCTGGCTTGACGGTGGCGGCGTCGTAGCCCTTCTGCACGGCCTCGCGGGTGGCCTCGTGGGTGATGTGGGTGGGCAGTTCGGTGTCGACGACGCCAGGTTCGATGAGCGTGACGCGGATGTCGGGCAGCAGCTCCTGGCGCAGGGATTCTGACCAGCCGTTGACGCCCCATTTGGTGGCGGCGTAGACGCCGTCTTCCCTCGACAACATGACTCCGCTAAGACGGAATCAGAAACGCCCTCTACTTTGATTGTCGCGCAGTAGCTAGGACCCTGGCGGACTCGAGTTCTCAAGACCCAGGGCCTTCTCTTCCCGGCCACCAATGCCGACTTCGACACCGCGTTCTACATCCAGCTCGCCGAGGGCTACTAACTGACCCGAGACGGCATGAAGTGGTTCTGGGACCAGTACACGAGCGACTCGGCCAAGCGGGCCGCGAAGTAGGCCTCGCTCCTGCAGGCGAGTCTCGACGACTTCGGAGCGCCCCGATCACCCGCAAGACGCTACCCGTCGATTATGGCACCACCGCCCTCGCGATCGGCGTGAGCTCAGGGCGGAGTTCGCCCATCCTCGTGGCCCGCAGCGAGGGCTGCCTGGCCGAGCTCGCCCGACAGGTCACGGTCGAGCAGGGAGCCAGCGTGACGGTCGCGGAGGCCGGACCCCGGTGCGGCCAGCTCGCTCGTCGCCGTGCTTGATCGCCGCGGCATCACCGTGAACTCGCTAGTCAAGTGCGCCGGATTCGGCTTGCACGGCGACGTCATCGCCCCCGAACACCGGCAACTGCACGCGATGGTCGCCGTCAACGTCGCCCCCACGAGTGCCAGCCCCGGGGTGAGACTTCGCCCTCCTCGCTGTCCTCGAGGGCTACACCCGGTGGCTGGCCCGCTCCCGCGCCTACCGGGCACATCGGCGGAGGCATTTATGGGCACGTCACGCGGTCTCAGCGGAAGTCGAGCACTACGCGTCCCCGCAAGCCTCCAGCCTCGATGAGTCGATGAGCCTCTACGGCCTGTGCGGCGGGGAACACTTGCGCGACACGTAGCGACAGAACACCTTCCTCCGCCAATCCCACCAGCTTCTCAAGTGTTGGGGTATCAGTAGAGGAGGTGCGAGCACGGATCGGGAGCACCTTGATGTCGCGGCCGGGCTCCCCATCCCACTCGCGCACGGTTGCCATGCGGCCACCGTTAGCCAGCGCCGGAAGTACCTTCTCATTTAGGAGCGCTGCGTCGACCAATCCGAGAATGCCGCCTGGCTCGAGAGAGAGAAAACGAGACGCAACTCCCGGTCCGCGCTCCACCACGTCATCAGCGCCAAAGCCGCGTACGAGCTGTACGTCGGAGTCCTTGGCATCGGCAATGACTCGCAGGCCGTCGCGCTTTGCCAAGGGGATCACGTAGCTTCCCAAGGTTCCAGCGGCTCCGGTCACTGCGAGCGTGTTCCCCGGGTCCAGCGCGACAGCGTCGACGGCCAAGCGGGCGGTCACGCCGTTCATCAGTAGCGTCGCTGCTGCAGTCGGGTCCGCACCTGTCGGAGCACGCACGACCGATTCGGCAGGGACCACGATTTGCTCTGCATACGCTCCATGGCTTCCATGGGGCACAACCATCGTCACTACCTGGAGTCCAGTCTGCAGCCGGTTGTCCACTCCTGGTCCGACCTGGTCGATGACGCCCGCGGCATCCATGCCCGGGACATAAGGCGGCGTGTCCGGCTGTCGGCCGGCGGCGACGACGATCGGCGCACCCGAGCGGATCAGCGTGTCGGTCGGATTCACCGCCGCAGCGTGGACCCGGACCCGAACCTGCCCCGGTCCGGCCTGCGGTGGTGGAAGTTCGAGTACTTCTAGCACCTCCGGGCCGCCGAATTTCTTGAGGCCTACTGCCCTCATCAGTCACTCCCTCATGTGTCGTACTGTGCAGCCGAATGTCTGGACGGCTCTTTCCTGGGTAAGAAAACGCGCCCTGGCCAGCAAGGTAGCTGGCCTTAGCCGGGTTGGTCGGTGGGGCGGAGCAGGACCTCGTTGATGGCCAGGTGCCGCGGCCGGGCAAGGACGAAGGCAATGATCTCGGCGACCTCGTCTGGCTTGACGGTGGCGGCGTCGTAGCCCTTCTGCACGGCCTCGCGGGTGGCCTCGTGGGTGATGTGGGTGGGCAGTTCGGTGTCGACGACGCCAGGTTCGATGAGCGTGACGCGGATGTCGGGCAGCAGCTCCTGGCGCAGGGATTCTGACCAGCCGTTGACGCCCCATTTGGTGGCGGCGTAGACGCC
>NZ_NOIS01000002.1 GCF_004137765.1 Rothia uropygialis
CGGATGTCGGGCAGCAGCTCCTGGCGCAGGGATTCTGACCAGCCGTTGACGCCCCATTTGGTGGCGGCGTAGACGCCATTGGTGGCGCGGGCGGTGCGTCCGGCGACGGAGGAGATGTTGATCAGGTCGCCGCCACCGTCCTTGAGCTGGTCGAGGAAGACCTCGGTGGCTGTGATCGCGCCCAGCAGGTTGGCCTCGACCATTGCCCGGTAGTCGGCGTGCTGGGCGGATGAGAAGGGCCCGAGCAGCATGGTCCCGGCGTTGTTGACCAGGACGTCGGCACCTCCCAGTTCGTCCTGCACGCGCTGAGCGGCTGTCAGGAGGGAGTCGCGGTCGGTGACGTCGGCCTGGATGGCGATGGAGCCGCCTCCGAGTTCGGCGGCGAGGGCCTCGATGCGGTCGGCCCGACGCGCGAGGAGGGCGACCTGGTACCCGCCGGTGGCGAGGGCCCGGGCGGTGGCGGCTCCGATGCCGGAGGATGCGCCGGTGATGACCGCGACGCGGCTGGTGCTGGACGTGTCGTTCATGGTGAATGTTTCCTTTTACTCGTTGATTGATGCCCGGCAGTGCTGACTGCCGTTGTACGGCCTGCCCTGTCTTCATCCATAGCACCAGTGGTGTGCGTGTGGAGGAAGGCACTGACAGTTCCCCCTTTCCGGGGAAGAGGTCCTACAGCAGGCCGTTGCTACGCACCCAAGCGTCGACGGCGTCGGCTGCGTCGGATGCTTCCTCACCGCGGATGGCCAGGCCGTTGGCGACGTTGCTGGCGGGCAGGGCGTCGCGGTAGTCCTGGTCGATTCCGGCCATACCGGACACGGCGTACGTGACGAACGGCAGGACGCGCTTTTCCGCCAGGTCGACGGCCTCGATGAAGGTGGACATGATCATCGGGGTGCGGCTGTTCCAGACTGGGCTGCCCAGCAGGACCGTGCTGTAGCCGGTCAAGTCGGGTAGTTCGCCGTCGATCGCCGGGCGCGCGTCGGCGTCCTGCTCACGTACGTTGCGGGCGACGGTGGGGTCGTAGGCGGCGGGGTAGGGATCGGCGGCGAGGATCTCGAAGGCGTCGCAGTCGATCCGGTCCCGGATGTTCTGCGCGATTACCTTCGTGTTGCCGACGTCGAGGTCGCGCCGTCCGCCCTCCCAATAGTTCTCGCCGGGGCGGGAGAAGTAGACGAGCAGCGTCTGCGATCCGGTGGTCGGTTCTCGGGCGGGTGTCAAGTCCGGGGGTTCCTTTCGGCGTTGGCGTGGCGGTGGGACTCTGCTGAGTGTTGGGTGCGGTGCAGGCGGCAAGGACCCCGATCGCCCCCCCCCAGACCAGCGGCTCCGATGAGGGCTCTTCGGGTCGTCTCGGTCACGGTGTGCGCTGAGGCTTCCTGCTGCGAATCTCGGCGGGGACTATCAGGGCCAGGGCGGCGAGGACGGCGACGGCGAGCATGACCGCGCCACCGGTGTAGGAGTCGACGACGCGCTGTTGAAGAGTGGCCGCTCCGGCCGCGGCGGCGGTGAGGACGGCGACGCCCAGGGTGGAGCCGAGCTGGTGGGCGGTGTTCACGAGCCCGGACGCCGCTCCGGCGTCCTCGGTACGAGCCCCGGCGACCCCTGCGGAGGTGAGGGGGCCGAAGGCCAGGCCCTGGCCGAGGCCGAGCAGGATCAGCGGCCCGACCGCGCCGAGGACGAAGGGCACCTCGGAGGTGATTCGGCTGATCCAGGCCATGCCGGCCAGGACGAGCGCGAGACCGGCCACGACGAGGGGTGCGTTGCCGAAGCGGCGGGTGAGGCGGGAGACGAGCAGGGATGAGCCGAACTGGACCAGGCTCATGGGCAGGAACCCGAGGCCGGCCTGCAGCGGGGCCCACCCGTAGACGCCCTGGAAGAACTGGGTGGTGAAGAAGAAAAACGCGATCATCGTCCCGGCGAACAGCAGCCGCGCGATCGCCGCGCCCGATCTCTCGGCGGAGGCGAAGAGGCGCAGCGGCATGATCGGCTGCTTGGCCCTCCACTCGTTGACTACGAACACGGCGAGCATGAGGGCCCCGATCACGATTGGCCAGACGGTCGGCGGGTCGGCCCAGCTGTGTTCGCCGGCGTTGATGATGCCGTAGACAAGGGCTCCCATGCCGAGGGTGGAGGTAAGCGCGCCGAGCAGGTCGAAGCGGCCCTTGATCGTCTCGAACGCGGGGAGGTGCTTCAGGGCGAGGGCGATCATGATGGCGGCGATGGGCACGTTGATGAAGAATCCGGCCCGCCACGACACCCACGAGGCTAATGCGCCGCCGACGACGAGGCCGAGGCTCGCGCCTAGGCCGGCGGTGGTGCCGTAGGCGGCGGTGGCGCGGGTGCGTTCAGGACCGGCGGGGAAGATCGCGGTGATGAGCGCGAGCGACGAGGGCGCGACGATCGCCGCGCCGATGCCTTGGAAGGCGCGGGCGGCGATGATCCACCCCTCGGTCTGCGCGGTGCCGACGAGGAACGAGGCGACGCCGAAGAGTACGAGGCCGATGATGAACACGCGGCGACGGCCGATGATGTCGCCCATCCGCGCGCCGAGAAGGAGCAGCCCGCCGAAGACGAGGGTGTAGGCGTTCTGCGCCCAGGCCAGACCGCCCGGCGACAGGTCCAGGCTGGCCTGGATCTGCGGGAGCCCGGTGAAGATGATCGAGTTGTCGAGCACGATCATGAAGTAGGAGACGAGCACAATCGCGAGGATCACGCCGGTGCGCAGCCCCGTGCTCGGGGCGGCTGCTGTAGGTGTTGCGGTTTTGGCCATGCATCCATCTGACCGCGGCTCACACGCGGGCGGGAGGGTCTGCTCTTGGGTGTACTGGCAGTTCCTCCCTTCGCAGCGGCGACCGCACTAGCGTGATGGGCTCCACCTGAAGCAGAAGGAAGGACACCGCATGGAGAAGCGTTCTCTCGGCCCGCTGGAGGTCTCGGCGATCGGCCTGGGCTGCATGGGCCTCAGCGCGAACTACGGCGAGCCCGTCGACACCGCCCACGGGGTATCCCTGATCCGCGGGGCCCACGAGCAGGGGGTGACGTTCTTCGATACCGCCGAGGCCTACGGTCCGTTTGCCAACGAGACCCTCGTGGGCGAGGCGCTGGAGCCGATCCGCGACCAGGTCGTGGTCGCCACCAAGTTCGGCTTCGGCTACGAGGGCACGGCGCGCACGGGCCTGGACAGCCGGCCGGAGAACATCCGCCGCGCCGTCGAGGGGTCGCTGCAGCGTCTGCGCACTGACCGCATCGACGTGTACTACCAGCACCGGGTCGACCCGCAGGTGCCGATCGAGGACGTCGCGGGCACCGTCAAGGACCTCGTGGCCGAGGGCAAGATTGTCCACTTCGGTCTGTCGGAGGCGAGTGCTGCGACGATCCGTCGCGCGCACGCCGTGCTGCCGGTGGCCGCGGTGCAGAACGAGTACTCGATCTGGGCCCGCGATGTCGAGGCCGAGGTGCTGCCCGCCTGCGTCGAGCTGGGCATCGGGCTGGTGCCCTGGTCGCCGCTGGGGCAGGGCTTCCTGACCGGCACGGTCTCCCATGGAGAGTCGTTCGCGGAGAAGGACATCCGCTCCCGGTTCCCGCGGTTCACTCCGGAGGCGCTGGCCGCGAACCAGCCGGTGGCCGACCTGGTCGTCGAGGTCGCCGCCCGGAAGAACGTCACGCCGGGGCAGGTCGCCCTCGCCTGGCTGCTGGCCAAGGGGCCCGGCATCGTGCCGATCCCCGGCAGTCGCCGCCCCGAGCGGGTCGCGGAGAACAGCGCCGCCGCGGATGTGGTCCTGACCGCGGAAGAGGTCGCCGAGATCGACGATCGCTCGGCGCAGCTGAGCGTGGCGGGAGCGCGCGGCAGCGGCCACGAAACCCACGCCTGAGACGGGTCTTTCTCGGTACAGCTGACGGCGGGGCGAGGGGTGGACTGGCAGTTCCTCCCTCGCCCCGCTGTCCGGGTTTATCGTTGAAGGATGGATCATCAGGAGGAGGTGACCGACTTCCTGCGCACCCGCAGGGACCGGATCACACCCGAGCAGGCGGGCATCATCGGCGGCGGACGCCGCCGGGTCCCCGGCCTGCGTCGGGAGGAGTTGGCCATGCTCACCGGCGTGAGCGTGGAGTACTACGCGCGGATGGAGCGCGGCGACCTGCGGGGCGTGTCCCTGGAGGTCCTCGACGCCTTGGCCCGGGCGTTGCAGCTGGACGAGGCCGAGACTGACCATCTGGCCGACCTCGCCAGGGCCGCGGGCCCGACGCCGCCGCGGAGTCGGCGCAGCACGCCGGTCGAGCAGCGGGTGAAGCCGCAGCTGCAGCGATTCCTGGACGCGGTGACCGGCGCGCCGATGTGGGTGCGGGACCGGCGTCTGGACTTCGTGGCCGCCAACCCGCTGGGCCGGGCGCTGTACGCGCCGATGCTCGAGGACGCCTCCACTCAGGGCAACACCGCCCGGTTCACGTTCCTCAGCCCCGCGTCCAGGGTGTTCTTCCCCGACTGGGAGGCCAACGCCGATGACATGGTCGCCACCCTGCGCACCTATGCTGGGCAGAATCCCCACGACAAGAAGCTCACCGGCCTGATCGGCGAGCTCGTCACCCGGTCCGACGCCTTCCGGCACCGCTGGTCCAAGCACGACGTGCGCCACCACCGCGCTGGGCTCAAGCGCATCCACCACCCGCTCGTGGGTGACCTCGAACTGTCCTACGAGGCGATGGAGTTCCCCGCGAACCCCGACTGGTTCATGTTCGCCTTCACCGCCGAGCCGGGATCGCCGACCGAGGAGCGGCTGAAGCTGCTAGGCAGCGTCGCGATCCCCGACCATCTCGTCCGCAACGACAGCGCCCGGCGCTGACCCGCGACCGCCGCAGAGTCGATCCACCAACTGCCAGTACCTCCCTTGCCGACGTGCCCGACCCTACGCTGGCACGCATGGATCATCGAGCCGAGGTCGCAGAGTTCCTGCGCGGCCGCAGGGATCGCATCGCGCCGGAGCAGGTCGGCCTGATCGGCGGCGGACGCCGCCGGGTGCCGGGCCTGCGCCGCGAGGAAGTGGCCGCCCTGACTCGGGTGAGCGTGGAGTACTACGCCCGGATGGAGCGCGGGGACCTCTCCGGCGTCTCACCGGAGGTGCTGGACGCCCTGGCCGATGTCCTGTGGCTGGACGAGGCCGAGGCCGCGCACCTGCACGACCTCGCCCGGGCCGCGAGCACTCGTCCGCCACGGCGCAGGCGCTCCGCGGACCCGTCGGTCCGGCCGAGCCTGCAGCGGCTGCTGGACGCGATCACCGGTGCGCCGGCGTGGATCCGCGACCGCCGGAGCACGATCGTCGCGACGAACCCGCTCGGCCGCGCCCTGTACGCGCCAATCATCGACGATGCGGCGAATGGGTCGAACACGGCGCGGTTCGTCTTCTTCAACCCGGCCGCGGAGGAGTTCTTCCCCGACTGGGACCGGGTGGCCGACGAGGTCGTCGCGACGCTGCGCAGCTATGCCGGGCAGTGCCCGCGCGACAAGGCGCTGACCGATCTGGTCGGGGAGCTGGTGACCCGCAGCGAGGAGTTCTGCACCCGGTGGGGCAGGCACGGCGTCCGCTTCCCCCGCCTCGGCGTCAAGCGCATCCACCACCCCCTCGTGGGTGACCTCGAGCTGGACTACGAGGCCCTCGACATGCCCGCCGACCCCGACTGGTTCCTGTTTGCCCACACCGCGGAGCCCGGCAGTTCCACCCACGAGCGGCTCCAGTTGCTGGGCAACCTCGCCGCCTCAGGCCCCGCCGACACCGATTAGCACACCCCCTGAGACGGCGAGCGAGGGGGAGAGGTGAACTGACAGTTCCTCCCTCACCGCCGCCGGCGGATCTAGCGTGGAGGTCATGACAACGAATATCGCACTGAACAACGGCGTCGAGATGCCCGCACTGGGCTTCGGCGTCTTCCAGACACCGCCCGAGGAGACCGTCGCCTCCGTCGCCGAGGCGCTGCGCGTCGGCTACCGGCTGATCGACACCGCCGCGTCGTACTTCAACGAGCGCGAGGTCGGAGAAGGCATCCGGGCCTCGGGCATCGACCGATCCGAGGTCTTCGTCCAGACCAAGCTGTGGATCTCCGACTACGGCTACGAGGAGGCCCTGCACGCCTTCGAGAAGTCTGCCGGCAAGCTCGGCGTCGAGCAGATCGACCTGCTCATGCTGCATCAGCCGCTGACTGCCGATTTCGATAAGACCGTCGGCGCGTACATGGCGCTGGAGAAGCTCCTGGCCGATGGGAAGGTCCGCGCGATCGGCGTCAGCAACTTCATGCCGGACGTGCTGGCTGATCTGCTGGAGAAGACCGACGTCGTCCCGGCGGTGAACCAGGTCGAGGGCCACCCGTACTTCTCCCAGCCCGACGTGCAGAAGGCGAATGCTGAGCACGGCATCGTCACCCAGGCGTGGTCGCCGATTGGCGGGATCACCAGCTACCGCGGCGACTCCAGCCGCTCGACGTTCAACGACCCGGTCATCGGCGAGATCGCCCAGGCTCACGGCAGGACCCCGGCGCAGGTGATGCTGCGCTGGCATCTGCAGGAGGGCCGCTCGGCGATCCCGAAGTCGGTCAAGCCCGAGCGCATCGCTGCGAACTTCGACGTCTTCGGCTTCGAGCTCACCGCCGACGAGCTCGCGAAGATCGACGCCCTCGACACCGGGGAGCGCGGCGGCCCGGACCCGGCATCCGTCACGGTGGAAGCATTCGGCCGCGACATCCCCGAAGCCTGAGCAATCGGCTCCGTGCCGGACGCGGCGATGCCGACGAGCGATACGACCACCCCCGGTGCCGTGCATCGCTTCGCGGCGATCGGCACCGACTGGCAGATCGACACCAAGCTCACGCTGCCCGACCGGCTGCGGGCCGAGATCGCCGACCTGTGCGAGGACTTCGACCGGGCGTGGTCCCGGTTCCGCCCGGACTCGCTGGTCACCGAGATCGCGCACGCGCCGGGCGGGGGACGGTTCGCCTTCCCCGACCGCGACGCGGCGCTGCTCGACCTGTACGACCGTCTCGCCGCGGCGACCGACGGGGCAGTAGATCCGCTGGTCGGGCGCGACCTGGAGCTGCTCGGCTACGACGCCACCTACACTCTGACCCCTGACCATGCAGGCCTGGCCGCCAGGGTCCCGAACTCCTGGGCACGTGACGTCCGACGCGACGGGACCGAGATCGTCACCGCCCGTCCACTGGTGATCGACGTCGGAGCGGCCGGCAAGGGACACCTCGTCGACCTCATCGCCCAGCTGCTCCTGGAGGCAGGCATCGACGTCTTCGTGGTCGACGGCAGCGGCGACCTGCGGCACCGCGGCCCCGAACCGGTCGCTGTCGGGCTGGAGCACCCCACCCTGCCCGGCCGCGTGATCGGCACCTGCCCGCTGCACGACGGCGCGCTGGGCGCCTCGGCCACCACCCGCCGCGCCTGGGGCGAGGACCTGCACCACGTCCTCGACGGACGCACCGGCAAGCCGGTGACCGACGTCGTCGCGACCTGGACCAGGGCCGCCGATGCGGCGACGGCCGACGGGCTGGCGACGGCTCTGTTCGTCGCCGATCCCGACGCACTGTCCTCGTTCGACTTCTCCTGGGTGCGGATGCTCGCCGACGGCCGCGTCCAGTGGTCCGACGACTTCCCCGGAGAACTGTTCCTCTGACCCGCCCAACCCTTCCGACCCGAGGAGACGAACCATGAAGAGCCATGTCCTGACCCGCGCGGCCGTCGGGGCCGCAGCGACTTTCGCCGCACTGTTGCCGCTGACGGGATGCAGCAGCGGCGAGAACGACAGCGCCGACGCATCCTCACCACCGTCGTCGAGCAACAGCCCCTCCTCTGACGCACCGAGCACTGACGGCATCGAGTACGAGGACGGGACCTACACGGCGAAGGGCTTCTACGGCGGCGCGCCCTCGTACATGACCTTCACCGTCACCCTCGACGACGGCCTCATCACCGATGTGGACTCCGAGCTGATGCCGGACAACAACGCCACCTCCCGCGGCTACCAGGAGAAGTTCGCCGCGGCGCTTCCCGACGAAGTCGTCGGCAAGAGCGTCGACGACGTGGAGGTCGGCAAGCTCGCCGGCTCCAGCAGCTGTGGCGACGGCTTCAACGACGCCATGACCAAGATCCGCGAACAGGCATCCGAGCAGTAGCACCGGAGTCACCGAGGATGCCCCGGACGGCAACCGGCTATGGGTGTACCAGCAGTTCCTTCTCCACCCCGTCGGGCCCGCATAGCGTCGTAGGCATGGTTCACGAAGCAGACGCAGACACAACAACCTCGATCGACTCGAACGGCGCGGTCCTCATCATCGGGGCCAGCGGCAGCATCGGACGCCACGCCGTCGCCCAGGCGCTCGAGGCGGGCCACGAGACCCGTGCCCTGGTGCGCCGCGCGGACCAGGACTCCTTGTTTCCCGAAGGCACACGCGTCGTCGTCGGCGACCCGCCCGACCCTGACGTCCTCGCCCACGCCCTCGACCGCGTGAGCGCCATCGTGTTCACCCAGGGCACCTACAGCGACGCTGACGCTGAGCAGGCCAACTACCGACCCGTCAAGGCCATGCTGGAAGCGCTGAAGGCCCCGGCGCGGATCGCGATGATGACGGCGCTCGGGGTTACGAAGCCCACGACAGGCCACGACTGGAAGCGACGGGCGGAGCGTCTGGTGCGCGCCAGCGGCCATCCCTACACGATCGTGCGCCCCGGCTGGTTCGACTACAACGAGCCCGACGAGCAGCACCTGGTCATGCGGCAGGGCGACACCCACTGGGCCGGGAACGCCTCCGACGGCGTGGTCTCCCGCGCCCAGATCGCCCAGGCCCTCATCGCATCCTTGAACTCCGACGCCGCCGACCGCAAGACCTTCGAGCTCGTCGCCGAGAAGGGCGAGGCGCAGGCGGACCTCGATCCGCTGTTCGCCGGACTGCAGCCCGACGTCGAGCTGGACGGCCCACTGGATCGGGACAACCTGCCCCTGGACGCTGAGCCCCAGGACTTCCTGGCCGACCTCGACACGGTTCGCGGCCGCTTCTGACCCCACCCCGTTCGTCCCCTTCGGGGCCGCCGATCGATCCGACGACCCCCGAGGAGGACCGTGAGCACCAAGCTCAAGCTGTCCGCGCTAATCGCCATCGCCGTACTGGTAATGGCAGCGTTGATCATTGTCGACGTCTGGCAGGCGTCGTGAACGCCCTGCGGATCATCGCCCTGTGGGCGGTCGCCGTGATCTTCCCGATGCCGCTGATGCTGGTCTACGAGGCCGTCGTGACCGAGCCGGTGAATCTGATGCAGCTGGTGCAGTTCGCGCTGATCGCCGACTCCTGGTGGTTGCTGGCGATCCTGCTCAGCGTCCGGCCCCGCTGGCTGGATCGGCCCGTGGGCCTGCCCCAGGTGTACCGGCTGCACGGCGTCCTCGGCCTCGGCGCGCTGGTGTTGGCGTTCATCCACCACCAGAACTCGTACACCAGCAACGGGCTGGCGCACATGCTCGGCGACTGGGGTCTCTACCTGTCGATCGCGACCCTGTGCCTGGCAGTGTTTTTCCTCAGCGGCTGGCTCGTCGACCGGTCCCGGCTCCTGCTACAGGCCAGGCGGTCCTCGAGCGGATCGTGTTCCGGCACCAACTGTCAATCTGGCTGCACCGGCTCAACATCGTGGTGGCGCTGCTGATCTGGCTGCACGTGCACGTTCTGACGCGGATGAACCAGTTCGCGGGATTCATGATCCTCTTCGACCTCTACACGGTCGCCGTCCTCGCCGTCTACGTTTGGAAGAAATGGGTCGCGCCGGGAGCTTTCCTGCAAGGCACCGTTGTCGCCAACGAGGCCCACGGCGCGTCGCCCCGGATGGTCCCGATCGAGCTCGACCGCGAGAATCCCTCCGGGCGGGCGGGAGACTTCTTCTTCCTCAGCCTACAGGGGACCTCTGCGGTCAGTCGGGAGCGGCACCCGTTCTCCGTCACCGACGACGACCAGGGCACGCTCACCTTCACGATCCGCCAGCACGGCGACTGGACCACCCGGCTCGGCGACGTCGCCGCGGGAACCCGGGCTCGGCTGGAGGGACCGTTCGGCCGCTTCGACGCGGCGGTGGCCGCCCACGCGGCTGATGCACCCCTCGTCCTGATCGGGATGGGGGCCGGCGTCGCGCCGCTGCTCAGCCTCGCCGCCGCCCACCACCCGAGGCGGAGGATCCATCTGCTGTGGTCGGTGCGCACTCCCGACGACCTCTACTACCGCGACCTCCTCGACCAGTACCGGGCGGCGTCGGGCGGGAAGATGCAGGTCACCACCAGCGTCGGCAGGTTCCGCCGCGCGGACCTCGAGCAGGAGCTCACCAACGAGGAGCTGCGCACGGGCGCGTTCTTCATCGTCGGCTCCAGCCCCGCCGTCCTGGCCTACCAGCGCCTCCTGCGCCGCATGGGCGTCACCCGCCGCCGGATCCACCAGGAACGGCTGATGTAGCAGGAGGAGCCTAGCCTCGGCCCGAGGAGGGTCAGACCCCGAGCCCGTCGAGCCACTCGCCGACCCGGGCCTCGGAGTCGTCCATGTCGTTGCGGGAGATGTCGAATGCGTCCTGGCTGACCGTCGCGTCCGGCAGCATCTCGGTGACCTTTTCCAGCGTCCCGGACAGGCCGCTGACGTCGTGGGTGGTGTAGACGTAGACGTTCTTCCCGGCGAAGTCGTGGTCCTCGAAGAACGTGTAGAGCGGCATCGGCATGTCGTACTCCCAGATCGGGTAGCCGACGATGACGGTGTCGTAGTCGTCGAGGTTCTCGATTTTCGCCTTCAGATCGGGGCGGGCGTCGGAGTCCTGCCAGCTGACGGCGCGGTCGATGAGCGTCTGGTGGTCCAGAGGGAGCTTTTCGGCGGTCTCGATGCGGAACTGGTTCGCACCGAGTCGGTCGGCCATCAGCATCGCGACGTACTGGGTGTTGCCGTAGACCTTTCCGCCGACGACGTGGCCGCTGTTCTCCTCGTCGGTGGTCATGCCCTCGGGGTCATCGGTCTCGGGAACGGAGAAGTAGGCGGCCAGGGTGCGCGCGCCGTCGGCGGTGGGCATCTCCTCCTGCGGGGCGGCGGCCTGACCCCCCCCTCGTCGCACTGGACCCCGAGCAGGGAGCAGCCGGCCAGGCCGGCGGTCGCGGTCGAGGCCGCCGCCAGGGACAGGAACACTCGTCGGGTGTGGGGCTTCGTCATCGTCGGGTTTCTCTCTCGCCGGTGGCGGATGGACAGGTCAGGTCTCAGGCCTTGGCCTGACCGCGGATCTGGGCGAGGGCGTCGTTGAAGCCGTCGGGGCAGGTGCTCGCGTCGGCGAGCTTGCCGACCTCGGCCTCGTCCAGGCCCTTGCCGACCACGGCAGCTGGCACGGCAGCGGTGAAGCGCTCCTGGTAGCCGCGGGAGGTCTCGTTTTCGTCCTGGGGCTCGACCGTCACCTCGGTGATGGCGTTGTCTTCCAGCGTGATGGTGACGTCGAGGTAAGACGGCTCGCCGCCGTACTCGCCCATGGCTTTGTAGGTGCCGTCCTCGTAGTCCGCCGAGGGCGCGGTTCGCGTCGACGTCTGCCCAGACGGCGCGGGAGCTGGCTCGGTGCCGGCGCAGTCGGTCAGTGGCGCGAGCGCCACGAGGGCGGCGGTCGCCAGGGCGGCTCGGCTCAGGACAGGGCTTCGCATGCTTCCACGATATGGACCTTCCTGACTCCGAAGAAGTAATTGTCATTACACACCTGGACGACAACCACCACCCTGGGATGCGATGCCCTGCGCGGGGGGTCCCCGCAAGAGACCGCGCCCCTTCGAGGGGGACCCGTCCACGTGACCGGGCCACCCTCTCAGCACGGACGTCTTCTGCGCATGGTCATTCGTCGTTTCCGGCGGGGAAGTCGGTGGTGGTGCTGACGTGCTCCCACGCGTCGACCTCGTCGATGCGGTCCTGGTACTCGCCGCGGACGATCCGGACGGCGTCGGTCCCCAGTAGCAGCCGGAACGGGAGGCCCTCGTCGCTGACCGTGGCGCGGAGCACCTGCGCGGCTCGGTCTGGGTCGCCCGGCTGGGTGCCGTGGGTGCGGTCATTCTCCTTGCGCCGCTTACCGGCCGTGTCGGCGTAGTCGTTGATGACGGCGTGGGACTGGGCTAGGGAGCGTCCGCCGAAGTCGGTGCGGAACGCGCCGGGCTCGACCACCATCACCCGTATGCCCAGGGGTGTGACCTCTCGGCGCAGCGCATCGGACATCCCTTCCAGAGCGGCTTTCGCCGCGGTGTAGTAGCCGGAGCCAGGGTTGGAGACCGGTGCGCCGATCGAGGACACGTTCACAATCGTGCCCGACCTTCGCCGGCGCATCTCGGGAAGCACCTGCTTGATCAGCGCGACCGGGCCGAAGAAGTTCGTCGCGAAGACCTCGTCCGCCTCGTCCTCGGAGGCCTCCTCGACCGCGGACCGGAACCCGTGACCGGCATTGTTGACCAGTACGTCGATATGGCCGAATCGGGCCGTGGCGGCGTCGACAGCGGCGGTCATCTGGTCGTGGGCAGTAACGTCTAGTGGCAGCGCCAATGCTCTGTCCGGGTGGGCCTCGATCAGTCCCTGCAGACTGTTCGTGCTCCGCGCGGTGATCGCGGCGCTGTCGCCGTGGGCGAGGACCGCCCGTGCGAGCGCCGCGCCGAGGCCGCTCGATGCTCCCGTGATGAACCAGGTCGTCATGGTCATTCCTCCTTCGTCGATGTTTCGCCCGGGTGAAGGACCTCGCGCGCAGGCCGCTCGCGGGTTCCCTCTTCTCGTGCGTTGGGCCGTCAGACCGTGCGGGCGTAGAACTCCGTTAGCTTCTCGATCGCTTGGTCGACGGACTGGTCTACCCAGTAGGTCTGGACGTGCTGCGCGCCGTCGAGGAGGAACAACTCCTTGTCGTCGGTTCCGGTAGCCTTCTCCAGCGCGTTGTCACTCATGTAGCGGGTGTCAGCGGTGCTGCCGGCGATCATCAGCAGCGGCACGTCGATCAGCTCGAGCTGGTCGGTGGCGTCGAAGCGCATCAGATCAAACAGACTCGCCATCGTGTACTTGAAGCTCGATCCGGGGCAGGCGTGGGTCTTCCAGTAGTAGACGTAGCCCTGCCGGTAGAGCGGAAATGGCTGGGCGGCGATCTGCTCATCGGTGAGGTCGGCGTCGCCAGCGTAGGTGACGGTCGTCTCGCCGATGGCCCCGTCAGTGCTTGCCTGCGAGGCCTGGCGCAGCCGGTCCTGGATGATGTCGACCAGGGAGTCCTGCAGGCCGCGACGGCGCACGAGGCCGAAGTTGAACATGCTCACGGTCGCCACGCTCTTGAACCGCTTCTCGGACTTGACCGCATTGAGGGTGTCTCCGCTGCCTCCGCAGATGCCGAGGGCAGCGATCCGGTTCGCGTCCACGCCGGGGAATCCGGGAAAGCTGGCCAGGAAATCAGCCATGCCGTGGATGTCGTCGGTGCGGAAGTACGGCTTGTCCGTGTTGCGGGGTGCCCCTTCGCTGTGATCTTGGTAGGCGGCGTCGGCGGCGATGGTGATGTAGCCCTGTTCGGCGAGGCGCTGCGCGTACCGGCCGGCGACCTGTTCCTTGGTATCGCCGTTGGGGTGCGCGACGGGATCGCTGGGTACGAGCCTGCCGGGTCGTAGCCGGGCGGGGTGTATACGTTCGCGGCGATCTTCAGCCCGTGCAGCAGGTAGGTGACCGGATGGATGCCCACCTTGCCCGGCACGTTCTCGGTGATCGGGTACTTGTAGACCAGGCCGAACGGGTTGTCCCGCCAGTCGTGCACGGGACCCGCGTCGTTCATGATGTCGACATCGCTCATTGCATTCTCCTTCATACTTCAGTCGAGGCTCTTCTCGGCGATCTCGTGGTCATTCGATGGCGAAGTCGCCCTGCGCGGTGACCGCCAGCGGCTCCGCGGGCGGCGCTGTCCTCGGTCATCGCCGGGTCTGCTCGGCCGTGGTCGCGGCGTAGTCGTCGTCGCTGACGTGCTCGCCCCATTCGACCTCGCTGCCGGCGACAGAGACGGCGAGGTGGGACATGAAGGAGTCCGGCAGCGCGCCGTGCCAGTGCCACACGCCCGGCGGCGTCTCGACAGTGTCGCCGGGGCGAATGACGATCGTCTGCCCGTCCCGGGACTGGACGATGCCGGTCCCTTCGGTCACGCGCAGCGTCTGTCCGTTCTCGTGGCAGCGCCAGGCTGACCGTGCGCTGGGGGAGAACCGCACCGCCGCCAGCGTGGCCGTGCCGGGGCCCGAGCCGCCGGTGATGGCGTTGACCCAGACGTTGCCGATGAAGCGTTCCGCGGGGGACTTCGACGCCGCAGCTGACGGCAGTAGCCTCATCGGGCCCGTGTCCTCAGCGGGCATCGAGCACCTGCTTCAGCGTCGTCGCCGCGGTCATCCCGGCGGGCCAGCCGGCGTAAAACGCGAGATGGGTTGCGACCTCGGCGAGCTCGTCCTCGGTCACGCCGTTGTCCAGCGCGAGGTTGAGATGCGATTTGAGCTGGGCGTCCCGCCCGAGCGCGGTCAGCGCGGCCACAGTGATCAGGCTCCGGTCCCGCGGCGACAGCCCGGGGCGGGCCCACACGTCGCCGAACAAGACCTCGTCGGTCAGCTCCGCCAGCTTCGGGGCGACGTCGCCCACCAGTTGCTGCGCTCGGCTCTTCTGCTCCGTCATGTGATGCCTCCTGAGGTTCGATGCGGGACCGGGATCGTCCCCTCGAGATCGACGCTACGGCCACGGGCATGAATGAGGGAGGAACCGTCATTACATCCAACAGAGCGGATACCTGGCTACCCTGGGTCATTTGCCGATCCGGCCCTCGACGCCCAGAGCCGCCTCCTGACGCCGCCCGTAGCTGATGACCAGGGCCGCAGTCGCCGCAGCGGCGACCAGAACCGCGTAGCAGGTCCCGACATTGGGCAGTGTCAAGGCAGTGGAGAGCTGGCCGGCCACGAGTCCTGGAAGCGCCGCGCCGCCATAGGAGATGAGGTAGAGCGTGGCGAGCGTCCCCGCCCGCTCCTGCGGTGCGACGTGGGCGAACACGACGCGCATCCCTCCGCTGTTCGATGCGCCCTGGGCAATGCCCGCGCAGGCACTGCAGAGTAGGAACGGCACGATGGCCGCCTCGTGCAGCGCGATGATGATCAGCGCAACCGCGGTCACGAACACGATCAGCCCGAGGCGCATGGCCGACGCCGGGCGAAGCCTTCCCGCGAGGCTGCCACCGAGCGGGCTGAGCACTACGATCGAGGAAAACACCACCGCGATCATCAGCGCGTCTCTCGTGCCGAGGTAGTCTGCCGTCAGCCCCGGCGCGAAAGCCTGGTAGAACCCGGAGAACGACCACGTGGCCAGCAGCGCGAACCCCGTGGCCAGCAGTGCCCTTCGCGCGCCGGCCGGGACGTGCACGCGCGGGACGAGCGAGCGCATCAGACCTGGCCGCCGAGCGACCGTCTCGGGGCAGAGCAACACTGCGACACCCAGGAGCAGAAGCAGCGCGGCTGTCAGCGTGAATCCGAGCAGCCGCGGGCTCGGGCCGAGGTCGACGAGCGACCCCGAGACCAGGGCCCCTAGCGGGATCGCGAACGGAGGCGCGCTGCTTGTGATCACCGCAGGAAGCCACTGCACCCGGGTCCTCGGGGCAAGGTCGATCACCATCGCCCCAGCCGCCGTCGACGCCGTGCCACACGCCAGCCCCTGCAACAC
The DNA here is from genome assembly GCF_004137765.1 of Rothia uropygialis. Taxonomy (GTDB): domain Bacteria; phylum Actinomycetota; class Actinomycetes; order Actinomycetales; family Micrococcaceae; genus Rothia. The sequence continues at coordinate 15,724 of NZ_NOIS01000002.1, forward strand.
ACGACCGAGGATGAGTACCGGTAGCGAGTGCACCTGCGACAGCACCAAGCAGCCCGCGACGGCGAAGAGAACCGCCGCGATCACGACCGGCCGCCGGCCGAAGTGATTCGATACCCGCCCGAAGACCAGCAGGGAGAGCGCGGTCACACCCAGGTAGGCGACCGTCGTCAGCGCCAAGTCGCTGTCGGTGATCCCGTCTTCGACGCGGAACGTGTTGTACAGCGGGATCGGGATCCCCGAGGAGAAGAAGATCCCGATCAACGCCGCCGACGCGGCGATGAAGGCCGCTGGGCGGGGGAGATCCGGAAGGATGCGCCTCCGACCTCGTGGCGCTCGGGGTGAGGGCGGCTGCTGCGCCCAATGGGGCCGGGGTGTGTTCTCTCTGCTTGACTGCACGGTTCGAATCTAGGAACCAGAACGTTGGCGCGGGAGGAACTAGTAGTGCACCTCTTCGCAATCATTGCCTCTCGCGGACATCTCGTTCTCAGGACACGAGGGCCCCGATAATTCGGGGACTGCAGTACCGAAAGCCTGTCTCTCCGGGGCAGGAGCACGAGCGCCACGCGGCGGGCGTCCTCAACGCTCCTTGAAGAACACCACCTTGAACAGCTCGGCGGCGTCCACGAGCTCGTCAGTCGGGACTCGGAACTCGCCGGTGACGCCGTCGTCGTTGCCGTCCTCAGTGAGGACCCAGGAGACCTCCACCGAACTGGCTCCGGGGTCCCTGGCGACGATCACGAAGTCATCCTGGTCGCTCGTCCACGGCACGTTCGGACGGAACGACTCCTGGGTGAGGGCAACCTCGGCGTCCTCGCCGCGGTTCTCCCACGCGACCGGGTAGCCTCGCGGAAAAAAGCGCAACGCGGACGGATCAAAGGATGGCCCGGGTAGAGGCTGCCTTCGCACCACTGGCTCGACCGTCTTCTCGAAGTCCGCGTCGTCCGGCTCGAGGTGATGGAGCAACTCGCAGCCGTGAAAGGTGACGGTCAAGTGCGGTTTGGCAACAAACCGGTCGCGGCTGCCTTGCTGCTCATGTCGAGCGAGCTCTTGACCTCGAGGTAGGTCGTCTCCGCTTCGTCCCCGACGGCGGTTACGTGGTCGAGGACGCTCGCCGAGCGGGACGACGCTGATGTCGGGAACGTACGTTCTGGCGTAGAAGCCGTCCGGCGGGGAGAATCCAGACATGAAGTGATTCTCCCATTCACGTGACGGTGCCAGTGATGGAAAAGTGGCGGTTCTATCGCCGCCAGGGCGCACCCGGATCGGCGCGCGTCTCGAGCATGAGCTGGCACCAGACCTGGGCCGCGCCGACGACCAGGCGGGCATGCCGCGAACGCACCCATCTGGGCACCTCCTCGGCTCCGTGGTCGATGCCGACGCTGTTCCTGAGCTCGGTCACGCTCTGAGTGAGCGTGATCAACGACTGCAGAGCCTGGCAGAGCGCGCGGTCCTCGTCACTGACTGACTTCGGGGTGAGGCCGAGCGAGTCCTGGGCGGCGTTGACCAGGGCGGGCACTTTGGCGGCGCGTGTGTAGGTCAGCTCTCGGGCAGTGAGCACGCACTTGGCAGTCGACTCGATCAGGGCCTTGGCGGTGCTCACGGCGAGCCGAGGGTCCGGGTCGACGCTGTCGGCGAGACGGTGCAGGTGATCTTGAATGGACTGCGGATCGGGGAGGGCGTTGAGCGCCTGCTCGGTCAGCCGAGCCCCGGCCCGGCCGATGCGCACGGTGCCGGTGGTCTCCTCGACGTCGAAGCCGTCCTCGGCCAGGATCCGGACCCATTTGTCGTGCAGGGCGTCATTGTTGCCCCAGCCGGCTGAGGTGTCCCGGATGATCTTCTGGAGTGTGTCGCTGAAGACGGCGGTCAGCCGCTGGGCGCGGCGGCGTTGCCTGGGTCCAGGGTCCCGAGGTACCGGCGCATTCGCTCGCGCCGAACTCTCTCGTCGTTCTCGCGCGCCTGCGGCGGAGCGAGCGCGACGCCCCGGTCGTCGAAGAGCGCGTTGATCTCGCGCAGCGGCGTGCCGGTCAGCGCGTCGGCGAGCAGTCGCATAACTCGCGGGGTAAAGGATTCCCAAGCCGGGCAACTCGGTCTCGTGAGAGTGTGCTGTGTATACTTACCCGAGTTAATCGACACCGTCGTCGACGTAGAACCAGAGGTGTGCAGCGCTCGTCGCGGTGGGCTGGTGCTGCCAGCGCTGAAAGGCCAGGCCGTCCCGGGTGTTCACACCCAGAGATCCCTCGAGAGGGTAGGTAGTCGGAGTCGTCGTCAGGGGAGTGCGGGTCGGGAGGACCCAAGTATCGCTCATGTGATCCCCGATGGTGGCCACGAGGTCGCTCCAGCCGTTCTCGGAGTGCTTCGTAGCGTGCTTGAGCTCATACTCCGACCTCTTCACCGGTCGGGGGACCAAGGGCTATCCGGATCTGGTCAGCGGCGTCGGACGATCGGCGGTACTAACAGAGTCGTTGTCGTTGAGCCACTCGACCCGCTGCGATCCCAGGCCCGCGGCGATCGCGGTGGCAGTCTCGCGCCAGCTGGTGAATTGGGCGATCATCAGGTGCGGCTGCTGGGTGGAGAATGTTACTCGTGCAGCGTGGATGAGATCCCGGGCGCACTCTTCCCGGTCCTGGGCCCTCAGCGCGTACTGCCATGGGTAGCGGCAGGCCATGCGCTCGGTCAGGGGGCCGTCCTCGAGGGTCACCGAGATGAGCGTGGAGGCGATGCCCAGGAGCTCGGCCTCGCGCTGAGACATGAGCAGCAGGGACTCGCCGTCGCAGCGGGTCACTGTGACGGGGTGGTTCTCGGCATGGGCGAAGACCTCTGCTGAGTGCTTGCTCAGCTCCGAGGAGCGCCGGATGGCGGCCAGGAGGCCAACTGCGATCTTCATGCCTTCATCATTTTCGGAACGTTTTCGGAGGTGTAGGAGTACCCGCATCACGGCGTCTTTCCTACTCCATGTTCTGCGATGATTGAGGTTGATCGGTGCGCCGCTGTGAAGGCGATGTGAATGTGGTGATCGCCTTGTTTGCCCTTATCACTGCGAGTATCGCAGCGTGGCGCATTACCAGGTTCTTCACCGTGCACCCGGGGCAGGCAAGAGGATGCGCGGATGCGGGAACCGGACCATCTTGCATCAAGGCGTTGAATCGAGTCTCTGACCTGAACGATGTATTCGGATGGACTGCTCAGACGGAATATGTCTGTATAGTCCGTGCGTCGGCACCGCCACTGACGGCCGGACAGGAGGTCGCCGCCCGCGAGTTCTCCCTACCGCGCCTTCTCGAGCGCGAGGCGAAGCGGAAGAAGCCCAGGGGCCGTGGCGCTCTGGCCTAGACGAGGCCCAGCAAGTGTCCTCTCGAGTGGTGGTCTCAAGGACGGTCATAGACGCTTAGATTCATGTTTTGTAACCTGATGTTCAACGCGTGAGTCGCAGGCGGACTCCGACTGCGAGTCGAATCCTAAATGGATAGCCAGTCGACTCATGACTCGACTGACTACACACAAACGTCACAAACTTGTCGAGTCGGGCCACTTCGAACGGGGTCTCAACGTATACGGACGCCAGGGCAAACCTTGCCTGCGGTGCGCTGCCGAGGGGACCGAGACCGTGATTGTCCGAGAGGCTTTCATGAACCGGTCCTCCTACCGGTGCCCCACATGCCAGCGGACCCCTCGAGGCTTCAAAAGAGCCTGACAAAGCTCCGTCTCGTGCCCGAGGCTCAGACGAGCGGACGCAAAGAAGCGGTGTTCTCGCTATTGCGGGGACGGTAATACCGGCGGAGGCATTCCATGCCCTCGTCGATGGAGACTTCGGGTCGCCAGTCGAGCAATTCGTGGGTTTCGCGCTGGTCGAACCAGTGTGAGGTCGACAGCTGCTCCGCCAGGAAACGAGTCATGGGCGGTTCGTCGTGACCGGGGCGCTTCTGCCAAATCTTCTCCACGACCCCGCCGGCGAGTTTGGCCAGGGACGCCGGTACCGTGCGTTGCGGCGGTTGGACACCTGCGGCCTCGCACATCATGGTCATGAGTTCACCCACAGTTCTCGGCTCGCCGTTGCTCACGACCAAGGGTTTGCCATGCACCGATTTGAGCCGTTTGTAATCGCGAACAATAGCTTCGGCTGCGTTGTCGACGTAGGTCGAATCGATCAGGGCGGCACCCGCGTCCAGAAGAGGGATGCCTCCGCGGGCGGCGCGTTCGATCACGCGCTCGACGAGTTGGGTGTCGCCGGGTCCCCAGACCAAGTGCGGGCGGACCACACCCACAAGGAAGTCTTCCGCATCGTAATCTAGGGCAAGCTTCTCCGCGTAAGCCTTAGAACGGGCGTAATTGCCGCGGGCATTCCCTGGATCGGCCGGTTCGTTGCCTTGACCCATGAAAGCCGAACCTGCGTGGGAGACAGAAGGCGAGGAAATGTAGACGAATTTTTGGATCCCAGCCGAGCGTGCAGCTTCCAGAAGAAGTCGGGTGCCCGTCACATTGGTCTCGACGTATTCTTCCCAAGGGCCTGTGACGGAAACCTTGGCGGCGAGGTGAATCACGGCGTCGGCACCGTCCAGGGCCCGGGCGACGTGGTCCGCATTGGTGATGGACCCGCGATGCTGGTCGAACCTTTCGAGGCCCTTTTCCTGCAGGGATTCACGCACGGCCGCCGCATCCCGTCGCTGAAAACACCGGACGGTGTAACCGCGTTCGATGAGCTTGATGGCCACGCGTGAGCCCAGCAGTCCGCTTGCGCCCGTGACGACGACGGTTCGTTCCTTGGAAGCCCGCAATGAGCTGTCCGGCAGAATGTCCCGACGGTATCGCGGGTCGGGCGCGTTCCAACGTGCATTCTGGTTCATGGTTTCCTCACTTTTCCCCCGGAGAGCACCGAAGATGCCCACGTGGCCAAGCGTGGCCGGTCGATTTTGGAGTTATGCCGAATATCCGTCGGATGTTCGCGAACCTGCAGGACAGCGGCGACACGAACGCCGGTAGCGGACTCCACAGAGGCGCGGACCGCGCGTGCCAATGCACGGGGAGCCGGGCCGTCCTTGACCGACCGGGAGCCTCCCCGGGCCGCCGCGGATTCTCTCTCGACCACGACCACCGGAACCTGAGCCCCCCAGGGCCCGACTCCGACGACGGCGGCGCGACGCACGCCCGATATCTTTTCGGCCGCCGTCTCGCCCGCAACCGGGGTCAAGAGTCCCTCCTCCGTCGACAGAAGGTGAGTGAGGCGCCCTTCGACCCAGAGGCGCCCGCTCGCGTCGAAATGCCCGACGTCGCCGGTCCGGTGCCAGCCAGGGATGGTGTCCGACGCCCGTTCCGTCCACCACAAGCGATCGTAGTGGTCCTTGGCGTGCGGAGCCGCGGCGATGATCTCGCCGGTAACATTCTGAGCGTGCGTGGGCTCGCCGGTCGGGTTGCCCTGTTCGTCGAGCGGAACGACCTGTACACGTGCGCCGTATACCGGGGTCCCGACGCAAACACCGGATCCCGCGCCTTCGACGCCGTCTTGCGGATCCGAGTCCTTCTCGGCCTCGCGAATCTGGTCCAGGTTTATGTCCGTCAGCGGCAGACACTCGGTCATGCCGTACGGGGTATGCAGCTTGGCGTTGGGGCAGATCTCCGCCATGGACTCCAGCAGCGGGATCGTAATCGGGGCCCCGGCCGAGAGCAGGCGGCCCACTCGCCGCATGGCCTCGCGCTCGTCGCCGCTCATGTCCTCCCGCGTCGCCACGACATTCATGAGGGCCGCCGGGCTCGCGAAAACCACGGTGGCTTCGATTGCTTCGACCGCCTGAGCCAGTGCCTTGGCCGTCAAGGTCTTGGGCTGGGTCACGTCCATGTCGGGCGTGACCGATGTTGCGCCCAGTGCCGGCCCGAGGAGCGCGAACGGAGCAAAACCGGCAACGAGACCCGCCCCTTCCGAGAGACTGTACGTGTTCTGGATGGCATCCCGCATCGAGGACAGCTGCCGGTGTGTATAGGCCACTCCCTTGGCGGGGCCGGTGGACCCCGACGTGTAGAGAATTGCCGCGACGTTGTCCGGCTGAGGCGCGTTCCACGGCGTCGTGGGTTGAGGCTCACGGACAAAATGAGAGTCGATGCCCGCCTCGGCGCCGAGCAGTTTAAGGGTCGATGAATGAGCAGTCCCGGCCAGAATGCGGCGACCAGGCCACCCCGCAGCCTTGGCCGCAAGCATTGCCTGTGGGATGCCCACCAGGAACTCCGGGGATGCGCCCCGCACCGCCCGGGTCAGACCCTTCATGCCCAGGCCGGTGTCGGCGACGACGATGACCGCGCCTATTTTGAGGCACGCATAGATCAACGTCGTGAGCCGGGAGCCTGGCGGAACCATGAGGTTAACGCGGGTTCCGGCTTGAACGCCGAGATCCCGGAGGACTTCCGCCGTATGGTCGACCTTCTCGGCGAGTTCACGCCAGGAAAGTTGCCTTCGTATGGTTGCCAATGCAGCCGTGGCGTGTTTGCCCGTGGCCTTGGGCCTCGCTCCATGGTTGACGGGACCCATGTCCACGACGGCCGGAGAATCGTCGGCGCGCCTTTCGTCCAACTCGGAAATCATGGGCCTGTAGTCCAGTGCCAGGGGAGAGGACTTTCGGTCCTTCTCTCGGACGACCCGATGGCGTTCGACCACTTTGGGCGCCCCCAGCAAAGCTTCATCGAGCCAAGCGAACAGGACGGACGCAATGTCCTCGTCTTCAGCGACCAGGTGACCGGCTTTGTCGAAGCGATGCAATGTCGCTTCGGGGTTCCGGGAAAGGATGTCGTCCAGGTAGCGCTGTTTGAACACGGGATCGGCGGGGCCCCACAGCACTAGGCACGGAAGGTCGTCATCGGCTACGGCACGGGCGATTCGTTGCATCTCCGGGTAGGCGCGATGCTGCGGGTCCAACGGGATGTCCGCGACAAAGTTTCGGATGCCGTCGCGATCCTCGGCCGACTGATACGGAGACCGGTATGCCTTCTTGGTCTCTGGATCCCATTCGCCGCGGTGCAGTGAGAGTGTCACGTCCAAGAAAGCGGTCGTGGACTGGGTTCCGCGGCTGTGTACGGCCGGATGCAGTGCGAGGCGCAGTGCGCCGGGGATCCTTTCGCCCTCTGGCTGGTAGAGAGCCGTGTTGGTGAAAATCCGGCCCCGATGCAGCTCGGGATGCTCGACGCCCCAGCCTTGGGAAATGAGGCCGCCCCAATCGTGGCTCAGCGTCACGACGCCCTCGGGACCGGGGTTCTCGTCGATGCCCAGGGCCCGGGTGAAGTCGCCCAGGTCCCGTATGCGGTCTTGAAGACTTCGTTCCGTCCCGGTCCTATCCGAGTAGCCCATGTCCAGGTGGTCGATCGCGACAACGCGCCACGGGCGACTACCGGCGTCGGAGCCGGCCGCGACGACGTCGCGCCAAAGATAGGACCAGGTCGGATTCCCGTGGACGCAGAGCACGGTGCCTACGGGTTCGAGGCCGGCCCGTTCGAGTTCGGGAGCGTTGTCGAGGAAGTGCCAGGTCCGGTACGTTCCCGAATCCACGGCAGCGCTCGATTCGACACGCAACGTTCTGCTCGCGTCCCTGGCCACTCCAGGCCAGCGCTTCAAAGGGATCGGCCCGGGCTGTGGCGTGGGGCGAGATGTCCGATTCGCGGCGGCCATGAGTACCTCTTCTGTGCGTTGGCGGTTGCTACCAGGCGATTTCCATGAGGGCGGTGTTCAATCCGGACCCGACGCCCATGCAGAGGACGCGTTGGCCAGGCTTCAAACGTTCGGCCTCGAGGGCCAACGTCATCGGCAGGGCGGCTGCCGCGACATTGCCCCAGTAGGGGAACGTCACAGGGATACGGTCACGATCGATACCGACGGCGTCGATGATGGCGTTGGTATGGGACGTCGAGATCTGGTGGGTGATGTAGGAATCCATGTCGGTCCAGTCCCAGCCGTCTTCGTGGGCGCGGTCCCAGGCATCGGTCACGAGCTCCAGACCGTATTTAAGAAGCCCTGTGGCGTCCGTACTCATGCCTTGTCCGGCCTCGCCGCCTATGCACAAGTCCTTGTGCTCGGTGCCTGCGCGCGAGATGGACCCAAGAATCTGGTGGCCCTCCGGATGACGGTCCGCCCGTCCTACAACGGCAGCCGCGGCACCCGAACCGAGGGTCAGGGTCGCGAACTGAGCCAAAACGTCGTCGCGTGTCGAATCGGCACGATTGAGCATATTCAGGGCAGTCTCGTGCCACGGAGAAGGGTCCTCACCGCACACAATCAACGCGTATTCTATGGCTCCTGCATCGATCATCGAGGAGGCAACTGTGAGACCGTTCACGAAGCCGAGGCACGCGTTGGTCATGTCGAAGTTCAGCGCATGCCGGGGGAGGCCGATCTCGTGGTGAATTCCGACAGCTACGGCCGGCTCGAAATTGTCGCGAGTCACCGAAGTATTGATGAAGAGACCGATGTGTTCCGGTGTGATTCCGGCCTGTTCCAGGGCTGCGCGTCCGGCTTGTGCGGCGCCGTGCTCGAATGAGCTGTCTTCCGACCAGGCGCGTCGTTCGCTGATGCCGGCAAGGCGTTCGAGGAGACCCTTGGGCATTTTGAGCCGTTTGTACGTTCCGGCCAGCTGCTCGTCGAAATATGAGGAGGGCAGAACCTCTTCGGCCTCCACCTTGGTCACTGAAAGAAGTGCTGAATTACGGTGGTGGATAGACGAGTTAGCGGTCAATTAAACGAGCCTTTATCCGGAAGTGAACGGGTCTGATTCGAGAACTACGTGAGTGGCACTCGAGGTACTACTCTACAACCAGCTTTGCGGATGACTGGCGATTTCACCCTTGACATAAATCTCCTCCGTCTGTTTGGACCCTCGGCGCCATTCCAACGACGGCCTTGGACCTCGCGATAGAGTGGACGGTCGTGGCCGGGATATGCGGCCGGCCCAAGTCGAGGCCGAGAAGGACAGCCCGGAAGGAAAAGAGGCGGCGTGCACCTCAAGACGTTGACGGTCAAGGGATTCAAATCTTTCGCATCAGCAACTTCCTTCGAATTCGAGCCCGGCGTCACCGCAGTCGTCGGACCGAACGGTTCGGGGAAATCAAACGTCGTGGACGCCCTGTCCTGGGTCATGGGGGAACAGGGCGCGAAGTCGTTGCGCGGCGGAAAAATGGAAGATGTCATCTTCGCCGGTACCTCCGGTCGGGCCCCGCTCGGTCGAGCCCATGTCTCTCTGACGATCGACAACGCCGATGGCGCTCTGCCCATTGAGTATTCCGAAGTCACGATCTCGCGAACGCTGTTCCGCACCGGTGGCTCCGAGTACGCGATCAACGGGAACTCCTGTCGTCTTCTCGATATCCAGGAGCTGCTCTCGGACTCGGGTCTGGGTAGGGAAATGCACGTCATCGTGGGGCAAGGGCAGCTTGACCGAATCCTTCACGCTACCCCGGAAGAACGGCGAGGTTTCATCGAAGAAGCCTCGGGCGTTCTCAAACACCGACGCCGCAAGGAGAAGACTCTTCGCAAACTCGCGTCAATGGAAACGAACGTTTCCCGTCTCGAAGATCTGACGGGTGAAATAGGGCGTCAACTGACCCCGCTGGGACGGCAAGCCAAGGTCGCGCGACGAGCGCAGAGGATCCAGCACGATGTCCGCGATGCGAGGGCCCGTATCTATGCGGACGACTGGGTTCAGGCCTCCACCGCGCTCGACACGGATGCGGATGAGCTCCAGAAGATCCAGGAGCAGCTCAAGGCCCGGGAGGCTGCGCACGAGGACGTGTCTCAGAGGATCGCCGGATTGGAGGCGGAAGCCTCGCTCGTGAGCCCAGAGGTGACCCGGGCACGAGATACCTGGTACGCGTTGTCCCAGCTCCGGGAACGTTTCGACTCTTTGACCCAACTCGCGCAGGAGCGGTTGAGAACCCAATCGACGCCCGTGGGGCGTGCGCATCTGCGCGACCCCGAGCGGCTCCAAGAGAACGCGGATCGGATCGCCTCCGACCTTGAGGCAGCGGATGTGGCCCTGAACGAAGCGCGCGCGAGGCATGAAGAATCCGGAAAACTCCGTCTGGACCGGGAAGAAGAAGCTCGAACTGCTGAAGAGCACCATGCGAACCTTCTCGCCGCGGCCGCCGAGCAACGGGAGAACATCGCTTCGCTTCGGGGCAAGATGGCTACGGCGAGATCCGAACACGAGACGCTGACCGCTCGACGCGAAGAACAGGAACGCGAAGTCGAGGCGATTCGTCAGCGCCTCGAGGATTACCGCATCGACTTGGAGAGACAAACCGAAGTTTCCGGGCCCACTGAGGAAGACACCTCGAAGGCCTCGGAAGCATCGGATGCCGCCCACGCCGCGACCGAACGGAGTCAAACGACCCTGGACGCCGCGACGGCGGAACTGAATTCGGTCCGTCGCGAGCACGACGCCGCCCGGGCTCGCGTAGAGGCCCTGAAAGAGTCCATGCCGGCGGCGGACGCTACGGAGGCGATCCTCGAAAGGTTCCGTGAACAGACCACGCGAGTTCGCGAGCAGCTTGCGGTGGATCCCGAATACGCGGCGGCCGTATCGACCGCCCTGGGTCCGGTGGCCGAAGGGCTGGCCCTTACGGAGACAGAGGATTTCGGGACCATCTTGGATGAAGCGCGCGCTGCCGACCTCGGCGTCGTGAGCCTGATGCTGGGCGCAACCAGCCAGGTGGGCAACGTTGGGACAAAAGGTCTTGAGGCATTCGGGGATTACCTCCGGACGCTGAAGTCCGACGGTGTCGTCGACGTGACCTGGGCACCTCGGGCCGTTGCCGGGGGGCGACTCGCGGACGAGGCACGCTCACTCTTGCGCCGGTGTGCGCTTGTCCCCGACGCGAGGTCGGCCGCACAGCTGCGTGAGCGGTTTATCGATGACGCGGAGCATGGCGTTGTCCCTGAAGCCTGGCGGATCGTTGCTTCGGACGGAACCGTGGTCGAGGAGCAGCAAGCTCGCGGGGGAAGCGCCGAGGGCGCATCGGGGCTTGAGATCTCCGCGCGCATCGAAGCGGCGCAGGCGCGCGTCGACGAGCTCGGCCGCGTGTATGCGTCTGCCGAGCGAGCACATCGTGAAGCCACCGAAGAACACCGTAGGGTTCACGATGAGGCGCGCGCTGCTCGCGAAGAATTCGCGCGCATCAGCCGGGAATCCACTGCGAGCGCTGCCGCTCTGTCGAGAGCGAGGACCTTGGTTTCCTCGACCGAAGAGGAAGCCGAACAGGCCCTTCGCCGGTTGAACGAGCTCAAAGCAAGGGAACCGGAGGTCGCCGACCGCCTCAAACAGGCCGTGGGCGCTGTCTCGGCCGCATTGGAACTTCAGGACCACGATGGCGGTCAGGCCCTGGAACGGGCCGAGAAAATGCGCAATGAGGCCGCGGACGAGGCCAAGGCAGCGAGATCGCGGGAGACCGAGGCCCTGCTCGGCCTGCGTGGTGCTCAGGGGCAGATTGACCAGTTGAAGCAGAGGTACGACGCCGCGTTGCGCACGGTGGCTTCCGAACGGGCCGCACATGCCGAAGTCGAACGGCAGGAGAAGCAGAGGAAGGCAAAATACGCGGCGACGAGCCGTGTTCTGGCGATGATCGGTACCGTGCGGGAACGCATTGAAGCTTCCCTGAATGTCTCCCAGGATGAGCGCGAACGAGTCCAGACGCGTAGGGCCGGAATCGAGTCTCGCCTGGCCGAAGGGCGCGAAGAAGAGAAGAAGATCCGCGACGAGTTGGATTCGACGCGCTCCAAGGTGCATTCGGGAGAACTCGAGCGAGCGACCCGGGAGGCCAAACTCGAGTCTCTCAGGGAGACGATTCTCGACGAGCTGAGCCTCACGGCGGAAACGCTCGTCTCGGATTACGGACCGCACCTTCCGATTCCCGTGCTGGACGATGCAGGCGAGGTGGAGGGGGAGGAACCCTTTGTCCGAGAAGTTCAGGAAAAGCGCCTGACCAAGGCTCGTAATGACCTCAAAGCGCTGGGCAAGGTCAACCCTCTGGCACTCGAGGAATTCGCGGCCCTGGAGGAGCGCCACACGTACTTGGTGCAGCAGCTCGAGGACCTCAAAGCCTCGCGCGCGGATCTCGAAGAGATCATTCGGGACGTGGACGATCACGTGAGGCAGGTTTTCACCCAGGCCTTCCACGACACCCAGGAGCAGTTCGTCCGCGTCTTCTCAACGCTTTTCCCGGGTGGCGAGGGAAAACTAGTCTTGACCGATCCGAGCGACATGCTGACGACGGGCATCGAGGTTCACGCCAAGCCGGCCGGCAAAAAGGTCAAAAGGTTGTCTCTGCTCTCGGGCGGCGAGCGCTCGTTGACAGCAATAGCGATGTTGGTTGCGATCTTCAAGGCTCGGCCGTCGCCGTTCTATGTGATGGACGAGGTCGAGGCGGCTCTGGACGATCGTAATCTGGGGCGGCTTCTGACGATCCTCAAAGAGCTGCAGGTCAGTTCTCAGCTGATCATCATCACCCACCAGAAACGAACTATGGAGATCGCCGATGCCCTGTACGGCGTCTCGATGCGCGGCGACGGCATCACCCAGGTGATTTCGCAAAAACTCGCCGACTTGAGGTGATCGTCGCCGACGGGGGTGCGGTTCTCAGCCGGATTTCGGGAATGACGTGCGCGGGGTCAGGAAGAAGACGAGCGCTGCGATTCCGAGAAGCGCACCGGAGATTCCGAAAGCCGGCCCGAAGCCCACTCGGTCCACGACTGCGCCGAGTATCACGGGTGCGATGATCTGCCCCACGTCGGCGCACGCCTGATACGTGGACATGACGTTTCCACCCGATCGGCGCGATCCCACGACGTCAGTCAGGGTCGCTTGCATGGACGGGGTGTACAAGCCGGTGCTGAGCCCTGCCATGAGGCACAGGATCCAAAAGACCCACGGCCCTTGAGAAAGACCGACGATCGCGGTGAGAACCGCCGAGAGGGACAGGCCGAGGACCAGCAGCGGCTTGCGTCCCCACCGGTCGGATAGCCCGCCGAAGACGATCTGGGCCAGCGCCGATCCTCCCGCGAAGATACCCAATGCGATACCGGCAATACTCGCCCCGGATCCGAAGCCTTGGGTCGGTGCCCCCACCGAAGCCGCCAGCCCGGTCGCCAACAGAGGAATGATGGCGACTCGCGCACCGAGATTGGCCCAGCCATGGGCGAAGCTTGTGAGGAGCAGCGAGCGATAGCTGCCGATGGACAGGGCTTCGGAGAATTTCATGGGCAGCAGGATGGAACCGGTGTCCGTGGTGGCTTCCGCGGGGCGTAGTTTCCACGCGGCGACCACGATGGCCAGAAACAGCGCGAGGGCGTAGATGATGAAGGGCGCCCTGAGACCCCACGTGGCCGTCAGGCTGCCGATGACGGGACCCATGATGCTTCCGAGCATGAACGAGGTCGCGTAGTACCCCGAGACCTTAGCTCGAATGGTCGGAGGGGCGAGTCGCGCGATCAGGCCCATCGCGGAGACGGAGAACATGACTGAACCGATGCCGCCGAGCCCTCTCAGTATCACCAACATCGCATAGTTCGGAGCGAAAGCGGTGACGGCAGAGGACAATGCGACGACGGCCAGCCCTGTCAGATAGGTTCGGCGCTCACCGATACGGGACATGATGGGCCCCGCGGCAGGTGCCCAGGCGACCCGCATGAGGGCGAAAGCCGACATGACGGCTCCGGCTGCTGCGGCTCCTACACCGAATGATGTCGCAAATTGGGGCAGAACGGGAGCCACGACCCCGTACCCAGCGGCGATCACGAACGCGGCGACGACCAACACCTTCAGGTCGGTAGGCACCGGAGGGCGGGGCAAAGATCGTCTGGCACTTTCGCGGATGCTCTCGCCACCGGTGGGCCCATCAATATGGGGTTCGCTTTCGGGAGGTTCGGCAGTCACGGAAAGCACCTTACCCGTAGCGGAATCTCCGGGCGAACGGGAAACCGTCCACAAGCCGCTGCCTGGATGCGGCGGCATGTGGCAAGCTGGAAACGTGAACGACACACTGATCCTGATCCTGTACATTTTGGCCGGCGTCGTGGTCCTCGGCGGCCTGGCTTTCGTGTTTCTCAAGGGCCCGAAGGCGCCCAGGGGCGGCTACCCCGAAACCCGGGACAAGGACGACGCGGCACCTCCCGTCGAGGAAGAAGCCCGGCCGCAGTACGAGACTCCCGCACCGGTCGCCGGACGGCTCCAAAGGCTTCGCGCCCGTCTGGCCCGATCCAACTCGATGCTCGGCAAAGGCCTGCTCGCCTTGTTGTCGAGTGAGAAAATCGACCAGGACGTCTGGGACGAAATCGAGGAAACCCTCCTCATGGCCGATCTCGGCTCGGAACCGTCGCAGCGGTTGGTCGAAGCCCTGCAAACCCGTGTCCGCATCGAAGGCACGGATGATCCGTCCCGCGTCAAAACCATGTTGCGCGAGGAATTGCTTAAAATCGTCGACCCCACCATGGACCGTGAGCTCGGCCTCGACGGCAGTGGGGACAACCCCGGCGTGGTCCTCGTCGTCGGCGTCAACGGCGTCGGCAAAACCACGACAGTCGGCAAGCTCGCCCGTGTGATGGTCGCCGAGGAGAAGACCCTATTACTCGGGGCAGCCGATACGTTCCGTGCTGCCGCGGCAGACCAGCTCGAGACCTGGGGGAAACGCGTCGGCGTCGACACCGTCCGCTCGCAGACCGAGGGCGCGGACCCTGCCTCGGTGGCCTTCGAATCGGCCAGCGAGGCCAAGAAGCGCGGCGTCGATACGCTGATGGTCGATACCGCGGGGCGCTTGCAGAACAAGGCAGGGCTCATGGACCAGCTCGGAAAGGTCAAGCGCGTCGTCGAAAAGGTGTCGCCTGTTACCGAGGTCCTGCTTGTGATTGACGCCACGACCGGTCAGAACGGGATGGTCCAAGCGAAAGTCTTCGCCGAGGTCGTGAATATCACCGGGATCGTACTGACCAAATTGGACGGTACCGCCAAGGGCGGAATCGTCGTGGCGATCCAGAACGAGCTTGGTGTGCCTGTCAAACTTGTCGGTCTCGGGGAGGGGCCGGACGATTTGGCGCCCTTCGATCCTGAGGGCTTCGTCGAAGCGCTCATCGACTGAAAAACAGTCACGTCGTCACCTCGTGACGGTGCGATGGCCCGGCGGAACCGCAAACGTGCGGCATCGGCCGGGCCTTTCGTCATCTGCGCGAAACACGATGAAATGAGCTGGAAACCTCCGGGACCCTGCCGTTACACCTTCGAAACTCGGCGTGAAGGAAGCCGAAACACAACGAGTGGACACTGATTCTTGTACCAATCAGCCGAGGATCCGCATCCTGGATCCCACTCGCGAAAGGGAAACGGCCGTGGACCAATTGACAGCAAACGACGTGTGGACCGTTATCGCCGCCGCACTCGTCCTGCTGATGACGCCGGGCCTTGCGTTCTTCTACGGAGGCATGACCCGGGTCAAAGCAGCGCTCAACATGATGATGATGAGCTTCATCTCCATCGGGCTGGTGGGTGTCGTCTGGGTTCTGTGGGGAGCCTCGATGTCCAGCGGGAAGAACATGATCCCGGGCATCGTCGGCAACCCGTTCACGGATTTCGGGCTCGGCGCCTCACTGGACTCCGGGGAACTCATGGCCGCTGGATTCTCCGCGACTTTCGCGATCATCACGGTCGCCCTCATCTCGGGTGCGATCGCTGACCGAGCAAAATTCGGAACCTGGTGTGTATTCGTTCCTCTCTGGATCACCCTCGTCTACGCGCCCTTGGCCTTCATGGTCTGGGCCGACGGCGGACTCTTCACCGCGGACGGAGCGATCGGTTCCGTTCTGGGTGAGGCGATCGACTTCGCCGGGGGACTGGTGGTTCACATCAACGCCGGCGTCGCGGGCCTTGTCCTGTGCCTCATCCTTGGCGTACGCCGAGGATTCGGGAAGGACCCCAACCAGCGACCGCATAACCTGCCCTTCGTCATGCTGGGTGCGGCGTTGCTCTGGTTCGGGTGGTTCGGTTTCAACGCGGGCGCAGCGGCCGATTCCACTCAGGCCGGATTGATATGGATCAACACCCTGGTATGCCCCGCAGCCGCAATGCTCGGGTGGCTGCTCGTGGAGCGTCTGAGGGACGGTCATGCGACGTCGCTCGGTTCCGCATCCGGGATCGTTGCCGGGCTCGTGGCCATCACTCCGGCATGTGCGAATGTCGATCCCGGTTGGACGATTGTGCTCGGATTCATCGCGGGAATGGCATGCGCTCTGGCGGTCGGGCTGAAGTACCGCTTCGGCTACGACGACTCATTGGACGTCGTAGGAGTTCACCTCGTCGCCGGAATCATCGGCACCGTCTCCCTCGGGTTCATTGCAACACCGTCGACCGGAAATGCGGGTTGGTTCTACGGGGGCGGTGTAGACCAACTCATCGCCCAAGTGGTCGCTACCGTCATCACCGTCGCCTACACGGCGATCATGACCTTCGTGATCGCCATAGTCCTGAAGAAGACCATTGGCTTCCGGGTCAGTGAAGAAGAGGAAGTTCAAGGCATTGACCTGGCATCCCACGCCGAGACGGCATACGCCTTTGTTTCCGGAACGTCCGGGCAGATTGGGGTTCGCGGCTGACCAGCCGTCGCTGCCGAAGCACCATCTCATGCCGCCAGGGCATCTACTGAAAGGCACACATGAAACTCGTCACGGCAACTGTCCGCCCGGAGCAATACGAATCCGTCAAGGAAGCACTCGAAGCATTCGGGATACACGGCATGACCGTCTCCGAAACCGCAGGATACGGCCGACAAAAGGGCCACACCGAGGTCTATCGCGGCGCCGAATACACCGTGGATCTTTTGCCCAAGGTCAGGCTGGAAATCCTGGCGACGGAGCAGCAAGCCATCGACGTCGTTGAGGTCATCGTGTCCTCGGCCAATACCGGGACCGCGGGGGACGGGAAAGTCTGGATCCAATCCATCGAAGAGATCGTTCGAGTCCGCACGGGAGAACGTGGGGAGCAAGCGATCTGAAACACTGCGGCGGCTAGGCGGACGGACAGTTCGCGGTGTGGAAACTATGCCGCGGGGCGAGGAGACCGGTGCTAGTCTTGTAAGCCGACCGACCAACCGAGGCCGGCGGTGTCCCGCGGACACCGCTCCCGGAGACCACAGCACCGAAACGACTGCACCGAAAGTAGACCACTTCACGTGTTCAATTCTCTGTCCGACCGCCTAGCATCGACCTTCAAGAACCTGCGCGGCAAAGGCCGCCTCTCCGAAGCCGACGTCGATGCCACCGTCCGCGAAATCCGGCGTGCCCTTCTTGATGCCGACGTCGCGGTACCGGTGGTGCGCGCATTCGCGGCCTCGATCAAGGAGCGAGCAACCGGCAGCGAAGTCTCGGAAGCTCTCAACCCCGCTCAACAGGTCGTCAAGATCGTCAACGAAGAGCTTCAGGGTATTCTCGGTGGCGAGACCCGTCGCATCAACATGGCCAAGACCGGTCCGACGATCATCATGCTGGCCGGTCTCCAAGGCTCCGGCAAGACCACTTTCGCCGGAAAGCTCGGCAAATGGCTCACCGCCCAAGGTCACAAGCCCATGCTCGTTGCCTCCGACCTCCAACGCCCCAACGCGGTCACGCAGCTCAAGGTCGTGGGCGAACGCGCAGGCGTCCCGGTCTTTGCTCCGCACCCCGGCACCACGAGCGAGTTCGACGACCCCACGGGGGACCCGGTCCAGGTGGCCCGCGACGGCGTGACGACCGCGCGCGCCAAGCTGCACGATGTCGTCATTGTCGATACCGCTGGCCGACTCGGCGTGGACCAGGAACTCATGAAGCAGGCGCGCGACATTCGCGACGCGATCGTGCCGAATGAAGTCCTTTTCGTCATCGACGCGATGATCGGACAGGACGCGGTCAATACCGCGCTCGCCTTCAACGAGGGCGTGGACTTCACCGGTGTGGTGCTGTCCAAGCTCGACGGCGATGCTCGAGGCGGCGCTGCCCTGTCGGTTGCCTCAGTGACCGGCAAGCCCATCATGTTCGCCTCGACCGGCGAGAACGTCGGGGACATCGAGCAGTTCCACCCGGATCGCATGGCCAGCCGCATCCTGGACATGGGCGACGTGCTGACCTTGATCGAACAGGCGGAAGCCAGTTGGGACAAGGCCGAGGCCGACAGAATGGCCAAGAAGTTCCAGGATCGTGAGGACTTCACGTTCGAAGACTTCCTGTCCCAGATGCAGCAGATCCGCAAAATGGGATCGATGAAAAAGATGCTGATGATGATGCCGGGCGCTGCCCAGATGCGTCAGCAGCTGGAGAATTTCGACGACCGCGAAATTGATCGGGTCGAGGCCATCGTCCGGTCGATGACTCCGCATGAAAGAGTTGCGCCCAAGATCATCAACGGTTCCCGCCGTGCCCGTATTGCGCGCGGTTCCGGCGTGACCGTTTCCGAAGTCAATCAGCTCATGGAACGGTTCTCTCAGGCCCAAAAACTCATGAAGCGCATGGCTTCCGGCCAGGGTGTTCCCGGGATGCCGGGTGGTATGCCCGGTATGGGCGGATCGGGTGGCCCCAAGAAGAACCGCAAGGCCGTCAAGGGCAAGAACGCGAAAAAGGGACGTTCGGGGAACCCAGCCAAGCGCGAGGCAGAGCTCAAGGGTCAGGCGCAGAAGCCTGCTCAGAAGAACGGCTCGAGTTTCGGGAAACAAGAGGATTTCGACATGGACTCCATGAATTTGCCCAAGGGCTTTGAGAAATTCCTCGGGGACAAGTAGACCTGTAAATATGGCTGATACGTACTTGTCCGATGAAGACTTCCGCGCGTTCGTCGCCTCGCTTCCGCGTCGGCGCCTTGCCGCCGGTGCACTGATCACGGACGAGTTGGATCGATTGCTGATCGTCAAGCCGAATTACAAAGACGGCTGGTCTTTGCCCGGGGGCACGGTTGAAGCAGGCGAATCTCCGCAGGAAGGATGTTTCCGGGAAGTTCTCGAGGAAGTGGGCCTGGAACTTCCCTGGGGCAGAATGCTTCTTCTCTTCCACGGTCTGAACATGGGCGACTGGGGAGATTCGGCATATTTCATCTATGATGGCGGCGTCGTCTCCTCCGACGCACCCATTGAACTGCAAGAAGAAGAGTTGACGGAATACAAGTTCGTTGAATTCAACGCGTTAGATTCCTATCTCAGCGGCGGTTTCTCCGAACGACTGCGGCAAGCGCATTCGGTTCGAGGAACCGAGGCCGTCATCGAACTCAGCTCGAACCAATGGAATTAAGCTCGGATTCTCGGGCCACCGGTCCGGAATCGCGGGTACCGTGAAAAGCATCAACGATACGTAAGGACAGGCGCAACGTGACCGACGACCATCGCACTGACCGGACCCCGAACCAGGACGGAATCTCCTGGCAGTGGGTCCCCGTGCGCTTGGATCTTCATCGACGACTGACCGAGACCCCGGAAGGCGGCGTCGTTGTGACCGGCGCCGGAGCAGATGCCGAGCGCGAGCGGATTCTGAAGCTCATTCGCGAACAGTCCGTTCCCGCGTTGTACACGACCGGCGATCACAACCTGCGACTCATGGTGCCTGTTCATATTCGCGGGGAGATTACTCACGTGGCCCGAGCAGATGAACACGGTCAGCTGAGTCTGGGCGGGGAATTGGGGGAGTTCATGGAAACGATCCTGGCCTTCCCGGGACTGGAATACGCGTCCTGGCAGACCGGCGACGGTATAACCCACACGCCAAGCGCAGTCGGAATGTTCGAGGCATCGTCGCGGACTCTTCGGCAAGCCATCCGCTCGATACGCCCTGAAGGCTGGTTCGAGGTTGCCTCATCAGGAGAGCGCTGGGTCGTCGTGACCTGTGAATATTATGAAGACCTGCTCAGCCTCGTCGACGAATTGCCTCGGCGTGCGGTCGTCCTGGACACGGACGGAGAGCACCGGGCCGCGACATTCTGCCCGACCCGCGGAGAGCCCATCACCCTTTCGTGGGGTCCGGTCCGCGGGGCGGTTTTCACCTATCCCTCCGATTCGCCCGCTGGGGCACTTCAGTCGGAGATCGCGGGACAGGAAGAGATCGAGGTCCGCGACGCGGCTCGGACCCGAGCCGTCGACAACCTGACGGAAGCCTTCGGGCTCGATCCTGTCGGCTCACGACGCCTCGAAAAGTACGCCGCCGACGACAACGGGCGGTACGCTCCGGAATCTGTCCTGCAGCTCCTGGGCCTGTCCGACTTGCCCGCCAAGATCATCGACGGCCGTAAATCCATGTCCGATCAGCCCGGATACGAGAAATTCGATCCGGCGGACGACGGCTCCGGCCAAAGTTCGGACCCGAAGTCGGATCTGGAGGTCGCCTTGCGTCTGAGCAATTCCGTCAAACGCGGCGGCTGGGCCATCGCCACCGCGGCGGGAGTGGGTCTCGGGGCCTGGATTCTTCGACGCAAGAAGTAGGCACCGCGGTGGCTCCGCCCAACATGAAAGTCTGGACACTTCGACGCTGGCTCGATGACGACCGGAGCCCGGATTGGAAACGACCGCGGCCCAGCTCGTCGCAACAACGCAACGATGTTATTCTCGCGCTCCTGCTTGTTTGCGCAAGCGTTTTGACCCTTGCGCTCATGCAGAGTTTCGGAGGAGGCATAGGAGACGATCGCCCGACCACGACCGCCTATATCGGCGCGGGGGTTACGCCGTTGTGTCTGGTCCTCCGTCGTCGTTTTCCTCTGATCACGCTCATCGTCTCGAGCGCGGTATTCGTTCCCATGTTCTACATCGCGACCACCGTTTCCGTGTCCGTGGTCTTCCAAGCCAGTTACTTCACGGCGATCTACACCGCGACGGCTTGGTCTCGGCATCGGCGTGCCGTATGGCTCGTCAATCTGGCCGTGGCGGTCAGTTTCACCTCGTGGCTGATACTGACATGGGTTGGCTCTGAGAACATCCTCCATGACCTGCGAGAAAACGGCGCGGAACCCGCGGGACCCTTCGATCCCGTTCTGGCCTATGCGGTCTACTCGACCGCCATCAACCTTGCTTACGTGTGTGGTGCGGCGGCCGTCGGCCGTGCGTCGTGGCGGGCGGCGCTGCGGCGTTATCGCCTGGAGGGCCAGGCACGGACCATCAGAAGCCAGTCCCATCGTCTCGCCCAGAATGCAGTCGCGGAAGAACGCATCCGCCTGGCCCGTGACCTCCACGACTCGATCGGACACCATTTCACCGGTGTGGGACTTCAAGCCGGAGGCACGCGTCGCATTCTTGCCGCCGGCCACGACGGCACGACGGTGCGCCTCGACGAGGCCCAGTCGAAGCTCGTGAGGGATTCTTTGGAAGCCATCGAGACGAGTACGCGCGAGGGCATTGGGGAACTGCAAACCGTGCTCAGATTGCTGCGCGAATCCGACGACCGCGACGAGTACCTCGGAACTGCGTCCGGCGAGAGCAAGACGATCCAGGATCTTCCTCAACTCGTGAAAAGTTTCGAATCAATGGGGTTGAGGGTCCGGCTATCCGTATCTGCTGAGGACGGGAAATCCCTTGACGGCCAGGGGCCGCATCTCTCGGCGGTTCTTCACCACGGGGTTTATCGTATGGTCCAGGAATCACTGACCAACGTGCTCAAGCACTCCGATGCGACCGAGGCCCAAGTTCTGTTACGGGCGTCGTGGACTGCCAACGAGCTCGAGGTCGAGGTGGCCGATCGTGGCAACCCTGTACGTCCCGAGGACCGCGGCGTGGCCCCCAGCACGGGCTCGGGCCTGCGCGGGGTGGAAGAACGCGCCTCTGTTCTGGGCGGTAAAGCCGTCTACGGTCCGCTGACCCCATGGCCTGGCTGGAAGACCCGGTTCACGGTCCCACTTCATAATGCTCAACCGTCCGCCGAAAAGGAACCGGCATGATCCAACCGTTGCGAATATTCCTCGTCGACGACCAAACCGTCGTCCGTTCGGGATTTTCTCTTGTGCTGTCCGTCGAGCCGGGGATCGAGGTGGTGGGAGAAGCGGCCAACGCGCAGTCCGCGTTGGAGCGATTGCGCGAGCAACCCGTAGACGTCGTCCTCATGGATATCCAGATGCCAGGAATGAGTGGGCTCACGGCGACCCGATATGTAGTCCAGGAGGGCCTCGGGAAGGTCATCATGCTCACGACCTTCGATCGCTCGGACTACCTCTTTGGCGCCCTGGAGGCCGGGGCGAGCGGTTTTCTCTTGAAGACTGCAAGCGCGGAAGAGTTGGTGACGGCGATAGAAGCCGTGGCCGGCGGACAGGCCCTGCTGAGTCCGGAAGTGACCTTGCCCCTGATCCAACGCATCGTGGACGAGTCCTCGGGCTCCGGAGCTGGATACGATCCTCCCGCGGAGGAGGCGGCGCGCCGAACCCTGTGTCCGGAGGATCTTCTGGCGTTCGAAGCCCTTTCGCAGCGAGAAAAGGAAGTGCTGATCTTGATGGCCCAGGGGAAGTCGAACACCGAGATTGCCGACGATCTCTTCCTCGGGTTGGCAACCGTCAAGACTCACGTGTCACGGATTTTCGCGAAAACCCGTAGCAGAGATCGCGTCCAGGCTGTCATCTTTGCCTACCGGACGGGGTTGGCCCAGCCTTCGTGAAGCTCCGGTCGTCCATCGCGTGACGCACCCGACGTCCGTCCCGGATTCCTCCTGCTGGTCAAGCGTGGTTGCCTCTGGCATACTTGACAGGTACTCGATGTGCGCGGCCCCTCTCACCGCGCAGCATTTGGTCCGCAGGTTCCTGACTGACAACCCCGCCCCACGGGTAGCTGACGTACCAGGAACCGACCTTGTATAGATACAGGAGAGTCCACACAAGTGGCTGTAAAGATTCGTCTGAAGCGTCTGGGTAAGATCCGCGATCCCCGCTACCGTATTGTCGTTGCCGATTCCCGCACCAAGCGAGATGGCCGCGCAATCGAGGAGATCGGCATCTACCAGCCGACCGAGAACCCTTCACTGGTTGAGCTCAATTCCGAGCGTGCTCAGTACTGGCTGTCCGTCGGCGCTCAGCCGACCGAACAGGTTCTGGCACTGCTCAAATTGACCGGTGACTGGGCCAAGTTCAAGGGCGAGGGCAACGCTGAATCGACCGTCAAGCCGGTCGAGGCCAAGCCCGAGTTCCAGGTCCCGGAGAAGGATTCCGTGGTCATTCCCGAGGCCATCACTCCCAAGAGTGAAGAGAAGGCCGAGGCTTCTGAGTCTTCCGCGAAAAAGGCCGATGAGGCCGAGACCGGCGAAGAGTCTGCTGAGTAATTATGCTTTCCGAAGCTCTGGAGCACCTCGTGCAGGGGATCGTTGATCATCCCGAAGACGTCGAAGTTCGTTCGCGTTCGGGCCGACGGGGTCAAACCCTCGAGGTCCGGGTCAATCCGGAAGATCTCGGACGCGTCATCGGACGTGGTGGCCGAACCGCCAAGTCTGTTCGTACCGTGATCGGTGCCCTGGCTGACGGTGAGCAGGTTAGGGTCGACGTGATCGATACCGATCGGCGTCGATAGCATGCTTTGCGGCATTTCGCCGCGCTAACAGGCCCGTTTCCGCCCCTGTGGTGGAAGCGGGCCTGTTATATTTCCGGTGTACGGCATGGGCCGTTCGCTGCTCATCAGGAAGGAGAAAGACGCGGTGCAGGTTCAGGTCGCAAGAATCGGTAAGCCTCACGGGATCAAAGGGGAAGTCACGGTGCAGCTGTACACGGACGATCCTTCGACACGCCTGGTCAAAGGGTCCGCAATCGAGATCGAGCCGTCGACCGCTTTGGCTCCGAGTGGGCGCCTGACGATCAACTCCGTCCGATGGAACAAGAGCGTCATGATTCTCGGATTCGACGAGGTCAGGTCCCGGAACGATGCGGAAACCCTGCGCAACCACAAACTCATGATGGACAGCGAGGAAGCCGAAGATACGGCGGGGTATTACGAACACGAGCTCAAGGGCCTGGATGTTTATTCCGTACCCTCGCCGGAGGTCACCGAGCTGACCAACCGCATCGGCCAGGTTTCCGCTTTGACGACGGGACCCACACAGGATTTGCTGGTCGTCGAGCTCGACGACGGCAGCGAGGCGCTCATTCCGTTCGTCGAAGAAATCGTGCCGGAAGTGGATCTCGAGGACGGCTTCGTCGTGGTGTGCCCTCCTCCCGGTCTCCTTGAGCTGAACCTCGCCGATGAGGGCCCCGACGAGGCCGAAGGCGAATCCGAATGAATCCTCGTTACGATGTTCTGTCGATATTCCCCGAGTACCTGCAACCTCTGGAGCTGTCCCTTATCGGCAAGGCTCGTCGTTCCGGTCTGTTGCACCTGTCTGTCCGCGACCTCCGGGAGTTCACGACGGATCGGCACCGCACGGTGGACGACACCCCTTATGGTGGTGGTGCCGGCATGGTCATGAAGGCCGAACCATGGGCGCGGGCGTTCGAAGCCGTGCTGGAGGCGTCGACTCTGTTTCCAGATGCTTCCGACGATGCCGTCTCGGGCGACGGCACGGATCCGCGCCCGTTGCTGGTGGTCCCTTCTCCTGCCGGATCGGTCTTTACGCAGCGCATGGCCGAAGACTTTGCGAGAGAAGAGCACGTAGTCTTCGCGTGCGGTCGATACGAAGGTATCGATGAGCGCGTTCTCGAGTGGGCAGGTGAGAGATTTCGAGTCATGCCCGTGAGCCTCGGGGACTATGTTCTCAACGGGGGAGAGGTCGCGGTCATGGCCATGATCGAGGCCACGGCGCGTTTGCTTCCGGGTGTGATCGGCAATCCCGAATCCCTGGTCGAAGAGTCCCACGCTGCCGGTCTTTTGGAATATCCGGTCTACACCAAGCCGGCCGTGTGGCGTGACCGGGAGGTCCCAGAGGTTCTTCTGTCCGGAAATCACGCGGCCATTGCTCGAGCGCGACGGGACTGGCAACTGGAACGGACCCTACGGCGGCGCCCGGACCTGATCGAATCCTTGCCTGCCACCGGGTGGGACCGGGAAGACCGCGCGGTTCTCGAGGCCTTGGCGGTCGAACGTGACGAGAGCGATACGGAATAACCGCGGCCACGGACTGTGTCTGTGGAACTCGCCTCTGGACTGTGGCAAAATATAAAATTGCGCCGTCTCCGGGCACGCCCCTGCCGCAGGGGGAAGAGCGACCTGACGGAAGACGGCACCAGGACACCAATCATGTCTTGGCTGGTACATCACTTCGGAAGCATTTTCGGTCAACCCCGGAAGCCTCCGTCGTATCAATCAGTCGGTGGCCTGCGGCATCGATTGAGGAGAATATCGTCATGCAGACTCTGGATTTCATTGACCAGAAGAACCTCCGCACGGACATCCCGGACTTCGGCCCGGGTGACACCGTGGACGTTCACGTGAACATCATCGAGGGCAATCGCTCCCGTGTCCAGGTCTTCCGCGGTTACGTGGTTGGCCGACAGGGTGCGGGCGTTCGCGAGACCTTCACCGTTCGCAAGGTCTCCTTCGGTGTAGGCGTGGAGCGCACGTTCCCGGTTCATTCCCCGATCTTCGACAAGATCGAGGTTCAGAGCCGCGGTGACGTTCGTCGCGCCAAGCTCTACTACATGCGTGACCGCCACGGCAAGGCCGCGCGTATCCGCGAGAAGCGCGACAACGCATAAGGTTCTTGACGAACTCGTCGCAGGCCGTTGCTACGGCCGCAGACTCGAAGCGCCGGCTCCCCTGGGGGAGCCGGCGCTTGGTCGTGGTGGCCCTGGTCATAGCCGTCCTGATAACGGTCCTCGTCCGAGGCTTGCTTCTCGAGGTCTTCTACATTCCGTCCGCTTCCATGGAGCCGAACCTCCAGGAACATGATCGTGTCGCAGTATGGCGCCCAGGCAGCGATCATCCGCATCGCGGCGACATCGTTGTCTTTGATGGAACCGGATCTCTTGCTCCTTACGAATCCGGCGACAATAAGCTAACGCAGACTATTGGCGAAATCGGCTCTTGGCTGGGTGTCGGAACTCGTCAAGGCGTGTACGTCAAGAGAGTGATCGGTGTACCGGGTGATCACGTGCACTGTTGCGCTGCCGACGGCCGAATCACCGTCAACGGGCAGGCCAAGGATGAGCCTTACATTATGCAGGGCGACGCACCATCCGAGACGAGATTCGACGTCGTCGTGCCTGATGGCAGGATGTGGGTCATGGGCGACAACCGCTCGGATTCCAACGATTCCAGGTCTTTGATTGCCGCCCCGGGTGGCGGTCTGATCAAGACTGACAAGATCATTGGGCGGCCCGTGGCGGTGATCTGGCCCTTGAACCGGATATCCCAAATTGATCGCTGAGCCCCAGGGCGGTCAGTAGACTAAACCCAGACCATAGCAAGTGAGAGAAGGACACCTCTATGACACCTGGCCAGCATTCCGCATCCGGTGAGCCCGCGGATGGATCCGCGGACTCGGTGCAACCTTCCTCCCCTGCAGCACGGGACAGGAAGGGAAAAGAAGAGCCCCAGGGCCTGTGGCCCAAGATCAAGGAAGTTCTGCTGGTCATCGTCTATGCGCTGATCATCGCTTTCATCGTCAAAACGTTCCTGATTCGCGGTTTCTACATCCCTTCGGGGTCCATGGAAAACACGTTGGAGCTCAATGACAGAATTTTCGTCAACGTCGCGGGAAACTACTTCAATGACCCCAAACGCGGCGACATCGTGGTCTTCAAGGACACGCAGCACTGGATCCCGGAGAACCAGAACCCTGCGAGCACCAATCCTGTGCGCGAAGCGCTGTCCTTCGTTGGGGTGCTTCCGGACTCGTCACAGAATTACCTCATCAAGCGAGTCATCGGGCAAGGCGGTGACCATGTCAGCTGCTGCTCTTCCGACGGCAAGGTCGAGGTCAACGGAAAGCCCATTGACGAGTCATCGTATCTCTATCCGGGAGCACAACCCTCGGATTTCCCGTTCGATGTAACGGTACCGGAGGGTGAGTACTTCGTCATGGGTGATCACCGTAATGCCTCGGCCGACTCTCGTTACCACATCCAAGAGGGCAATGAATTCGTGAAGAAGAAGGACATCGAGGGACGAGCATTCACGATCGCGTGGCCCGTGAGCCGTTGGACGTGGCTGTCCACCCCGGACGATGTCTTCAAGGACATCCCCAGTTCCGAGGCGAGCCACGGTGGCCAGTGACGGCCGCGAACAAGACGACCGCTGACGCTGAGGGCGCCGACCTCAGCGTTGAACGACGTCTGTTCGGTCAAGGGCACCTCGGCGTCATCGGGATGGACGAGGTCGGGCGCGGGTCACTGGCCGGCCCCGTGACCGTTGGTGCCTCGTGGGTCCCTGCCGATGCGGTGCTCGAAGTCCCGGGCCTGACGGACAGCAAGGCGCTCAGCGCCCCGCGGCGTGAAGCGATGCTCCCTGCTATCAGGTCGTGGATCCATGTTGAGACCGGGTCGTCTTCACCCGAGGAAGTCGACGCGCTCGGTATGACGCAGGCGTTGCGGCTCGCGGGTTTGCGCGCAATGAACAACTTGGCCCTCGCTGTTGGCGATGACCGTATGAATTCTTCGGCCGTACTGCTGGACGGTAAACACGATTGGTTGACTCGTGTGGCGGATCTGCTGTCACTGACGGAGCCGGATCCCGTGAGTGAGCGCATGGACGGCGCCGTCGTGAAGGAATTGCCAGTGACAATGCAGGTCAAGGGTGATTACCGGTGTGCGAGCATTGCCGCGGCGAGTGTGGTCGCCAAGGTCGAGCGTGATTCGGTGATGCAGTCGCTGGCGCTGAAGTATCCCGCCTACGGTTGGGAGGAGAACAAAGGTTATGGTTCTTCGTCTCATCGTGCGGCCCTGGGCACACATGGTCCGTGTGCGCTGCATCGTCTCTCGTGGTCTTTGGGCGTGACGCCGGAGCAATTGCGGGCGGCCTGGGGCAGCCGGGGTTGATGAGAGAGATTCCCAGACCTCGGTCAGCACGTGTGGAGCCCATCGAGATGGGCGGTAAGCTGTCGGAGCCATCCTAGTGCAGACCCCTCTCGCGGAAAGCTGGGACAACCGTGTGGGTCGTTTCCCATGATCGGTTTAGCAGCGGCATCGGGTGCTATAGGCCGGCGCGGCGTTGTCATCAATGAGGCCTGAATCGGCACGTGTTGAATAGCTCGGAAAAGACTAATCTTTCTGCTGGGCGAGCCACTCGTCGAACGTTTGTTGGCCGCGACGCGTTTCGGCAGGTGGCAACAACGTGCCATCGCGCATGCCGCGGCCCCAGGCCCCAGGTAGCGGAACTTGAATCACGCGTCGGGCCTGGCCGGTTGCCTTGAGATATTGCCGCACGAGCTCGGCCATATTCTCTTCACGCGGACCGGCGAGGTCCGGAGCGAGCCCGCATGGATCGCCCAGGGCGATTTTGACGAGCTCGGTCGCGACTTCGTCGGCCGCTATCGGCTGTGACCGCATCGTGGGGATGAGGTGAAGGGGGCCGACTTTGCTGTGCCCGACGAGTTGTTTCGCGAATTCGTGAAATTGTGTCGTGCGCAGCAACGACCACCCTCTGGCCTCGGCCAGCAGCAACTCTTCCTGAGCGGCTTTGCCCGCGTAGTAGTTGGCGTTGACCTGGGCAGCACCGATGATTGAGATCCCTACGTGGTGTGGCACCCCGGCCGCGCGTTCAGCTTCGATCAGATTGCGCGTCGCGTTCGTGAAATAGTTGATTGATGCCTTGGTGCTAATTTTGCTGGTCGCTGACACGTCGATTACGGCCGAAGCTCCGAGCAGTTTGTCCGCGAGCCCGTGACCTGTCATGAGGTCCACGCCAGAGCTTCGGCTCACGGGCTCCGGGTCGTGTCCCATAGTCAGGACCTCATCCATAACACGGTTGCCCAGCGTGCCGGTTGCCCCTGCTACAACGATTTTCATCGCGTTGCCCCCTCGGTAGTGGAGAATTTCGGCTAGGTTGCGACCGCTCAACAAAAACGTCGCCCACGCCTATCATGACCCCAAGATAACCAGATTGTTATATTGAGTCTCAGTTTTTTCGCCACCGGCGCGCTCGACGAACAGTATGAACCGTGGGCAAGGCGCCCAGATGATTGCGGCTTTGACCCGTGTGGGTAGCGAGGCCGGCATCATGTCAGGCCACCATCGGGATCTCGGTCACCATGGAGGTCTACCGGGCCACGGTATCTTGCCGGCCGAGGGTCGAATCGTCGAGTTTCTGCATGCTCGGCTCGCGTCGATTGGGTCATCGATGACAAAGTCGGCGACTACAGCCCGGACTATGGCCTCAACGGTCTTTGATCGGGCTATCACGGTTAAACGGTTATGGGGCTGTATTGGTCGTTGAATTCCTGAAAGAACCTTCGATCGCCCTCAGGAAGGGCAAGTGTTCGGGTCACGCGCCGGGAAATTCCTTTTGAGCCGTTGCGTACGATCGTAGGGGACTGTTGATGGTTTGGTGGATTCCGGATGAGCCGGGGCGTAACTTCCGCACCTCGGCGAGGCGGGCTGGGAACTCAACCGACCCACGCTTGTTGAACTCGTCGGGTGACGTCTTTCTCCAAAGAACCGCGATGCGTTTCTTGAACAACTGGACCAGTTCGAATAGTGGGTCGGTGATGGTCGGGGACGTTGTCTGACCAACTTTTGCGAGGCGGAACAAACTGTCTGTCCTGTGCGAACGATTCGGCTGAACTAGTCACCGTTGATGATGCTGATGTTTCTCGAGCGCAAATGATCGAGTCGCGATTGGTGTCTCGTGGCGATCGTGTTGGATCGTCCACCGGAGTCTGACTGCCATGAATGTGTGTGACTTGTCCACAGTTGTGTGATTCTGCCCCGAGTTGAGGATCCGCCGAGGTCTTGATGTCGCATCCTTTCTGTGGGGGGTATGACATGGACGAACGGGCGAATATCGGTCGGTGGGGCGAGGACCTGGCTGCGGCCGTCTTGGAAATTCGTGGTTGGAGAATTGTGGACAGGAACTGGCGTCCTGATCCGCGTGAGACTTCTGTCCGGGGCGAATTGGACATTGTGGCGTCGGATCGTGGGTGTTTGGTGATCTGTGAGGTTAAAACGCGTTCGTCGCTGGAATTCGGCCATCCTCTCGAGGCCATTGGTCCGGTTAAGATCAAAAGGCTCTGCCTGTTGGGACGTTTGTGGGCTCGCGAAACGGGGATCTCTCCGGGTGGTCTTCGTGTCGATGCTGTTTCCGTGGTGGGTGGCCCGCGGTGTTTCACTTTGGAGCACAGGGAAGGGGTGATCTGATGGGGTTTGCGCGTACCTTTTCGGTGGCTCTGTTAGGGCTGAGTGGGCACATGATTGAGGTTGAGGCCGATATCGGTCAGACTTTGCCGGCATTTGTCTTGTTGGGCCTTCCCGATACCGCGCTTATGGAGTCCAGGGAACGTATCCGTTCTGCTGCCAAGAACTCCGGTCTGCCTTTGGTCCCTCGAAAAATCACGGTGAGTCTGACGCCTGCGACCTTGCCGAAGACCGGGTCTGCATTTGATCTGGCCATCGTGATGGCAACAGTCCAAGCCTCGGGGTACGCTCGTCCGACGGAGGAATACGTGTTCTTGGCCGAGCTGGGATTGGACGGTTCTCTGCGTCCCGTGCCCGGGGTTTTTCCCGCGGTCAACGCCGCGGTAGCGGCGGGGTATCCACGTGTGGTGGTCGCATCGGAGAATCGTGCGGAAGCGGAGCTCGTTCCTGGTGCCCGGGTTCACGGTTTCGAAGCGTTAGCTGACGTTTTGGAATGGTCGGGGGCCGAACCGTCCAAACTTGTGCGACCACCCGCCCGACGGATTCCAAGGGAACCTGCCGTGGAGGACCGCGTGACCCCGGATCTTTCCGATGTGCTCGGCCAGGAGGAGGGCCGTTGGGCCCTGGAGATCGCCGCGGCCGGCGGTCACCACGTGTCCATGGTCGGCCCACCGGGTGCGGGAAAAACCATGCTGGCAGAGCGGTTGCCCGGTATCCTCCCGCGGCTGGACGCCGAGGCCTCGCAAGAAGTCACTGCCGTGCACTCGATTGGTTCGCGGAAGTCGCGCGTGAATCACCTGATCGTGGATCCTCCGTGGGAGGCTCCTCACCACACTGCCACGGCGGCGGCGATCGTGGGCGGTGGCACCGGGATTCCTCAGCCTGGCGCGATTTCTCGTGCTCACCACGGAGTACTCTTCCTCGACGAAGCTCCTGAATTCAGGCGGGGTGTCCTCGATGCACTGAGGCAACCATTGGAATCCGGATGGGTCACGATAGATCGGGCCAGGGCGAGCGCTCATTATCCCGCGAAGTTCCAACTCGTCGTTGCAGCCAATCCGTGTCCCTGCGGCCGATCCAGTGGGATGGCGGATCAGTGCACGTGTTCGTCGCGGGAACGTCGAACGTATCTGTCGAAGATTTCGGGACCTTTTGCGGATCGGATCGACATGCATATCAGGATCCCCAAATTGTCCTCAGCGGATGTCGCTGCCCGTCGGCCGGCCGAGAGGTCTGCGGAGGTCCTTGCTCGGGTTGTCAGGGCTCGACAAGCGGCCCGTGAGCGACTTGAACCGCTCGGGATTTCAACCAACGCGCAACTGCGCGGGAGGCATCTTCGTCATCAGCTCAGACTGTCGCCGAAGGTCTTAGGATCCCTGACTCGTTTGCTGGATCGAGGAGACGTAACCCTTCGCGGATGCGACCGTATCCAGCGTGTCGCGTGGAGTCTCGCCGATCTGGCCGGCGTGGGGTCCCCACGAATCCAGGACATTGATGCGGCAATCGGGCTCCGGATCGGTTCCGGGGTGAAGTTCTAAACGGCGTATTCGAGAGAGGAAAAAAGAACCATGCATGACCGGACACCTGGGTGCCATGCAGAAGGGAATACAGCACGGTCGAAAACACGACATCAGGACAGGCAAACGCGGAACGCGCGAATACAGCTGATGCATATTTTCGAACCGCAAGATTCGGCTGGCATGACACTGATCGAGAGCCTAGGTGCCGATCATGCTTACCAGGTCGTGGCAGAGAAGAGAGGACTGACGGACGAGGAACTCGCCTCGATCGAGGCGAGCTCACCCGAAAGAATGAGCTCCGTCACGGGGAACAATTTTCTCAATGCGAGACGCCGTTGGGCCAGCCGATCTCTGCTCGAAGATCCCGAGATGTTGGAGCGTACCATGAACAGGCACGGCGCGTGGCTGGCAACCCCGGAAGACGATGACTGGCCGGAGGATCTGCGGAATCTCGGTCCTCTGCAGCCCATAGGCCTGTGGGGGCTCGGTGACCGGACCGGGCTGAACCGTCCGGCCGAATCGAACGTCGCGTTCGTGGGCTGCCGCGACTCCACTCCGTACGGCAATTCCATCACGTCGCATCTCGCGGGTGATCTCGCTGCGGAAGGATACGGGATTCTTTCTGGGGCAGCATTCGGGATTGACGCGGCGGCTCACAAAGCCGCGATGACGATGGCCACCAACCGTCCCAGTACCGTGGCTTTTCTGGCCTGCGGAATAGATCGGCCCTATCCGCGGGCGCACGAAGGTCTCTTGCGCGACATAGCTGTGAGTGGCCTCGTGCTGACGGAGGTCAATCCCGGTTGCAGCCCGATGAGACATCGCTTCCTGCAACGCAACCGATTGATAGCGGCCATGTCGGCCCTGGTCCTGGTGGTCGAGGCAAGATGGCGTTCCGGAGCCCTCAATACTGCTCATCATGCCTTGGACTTGGGGCGTACCGTCGCAACCGTTCCGGGCTCAGTTTTCAGTGCCCAATCGGCTGGATGCCACCGGTTGCTGAAAGAGACGCCCGCCTGCATCGCGACCACAACCGAGGATGTCAGGCAATTGTTACCTGCTTCCTCGTCTCCGGCAGGCGGTGGGGGAGCGCCACCGGTTTGTCCTCCTCGCGCTGAGGCGCCGGCTTTCGTCGCCTCCGGTGCGAGCGACACGCATTGCGACCTGACCCAAGTACAACAATTGGTTCGGGATGCGTTGCCCATCGGGAAACCCCTGCGGCCGGAAAGACTATGCGCGGCAGCAGGCCTCGACATTCGGGACGTCATACCTGCCCTGGCACAGTTGGAGAGTAAGGGGATGGCGGAGAACCTGGGAGGGCTGTGGAGATGCGCGCGGGTTCAATTATGAGCGTGCGGTCGGTACAAGGCCACGTCATGGATCCCGTAGCGGGTGGGTACAGTAGTTCAAGCCCCCTGGGTTCAATTCCACCAACTGGCGAGGAGAATGGCGACATGTCCGAAAGCAGCCGCGATCAGCCGGTGCGTATTCACGTCACGGCGCAGCGACGCGCCGACGACATCGAGTCCTCCCTCAGCCGTAAAGGCATTCAGGTCTTTCACTGCCCGTCGATCATCACCACTCCCGTCTTGGAAGACCAGAACCTACCGGGAATTACCCGGAGAATCATCGAGTCCCCGCCCGATCTGGTCATTGTGACCACGGGTGTGGGGTTGAGAGGGTGGCTGGCCGCTGCAGATCAGACCGGCCTCAAAGAGCCTCTCCTGGGCGCCCTGCGTGGGGCACGTTTTTTGGCTCGGGGCGCCAAAGCCAACGGAGCGATCCTCGCCGAGGGGCTGAACGTGGAGTGGGTATCCCAGAAGGAAACGGCGGAGGACGTGGCGAGTTATCTTGAGGGGGAGGACCTCACCGGAACAAAGGCCGTCGTCCAGCACCACGGCATGGGTGCCGACGGTCTCGACGATGTCGTACGCTCCCTGGGAGCCGAGGTCACGCCCGTCGTCACGTACAAGTACACGGAATCCGAAGATTCCGATGCCCTCCGCCGAAGCATCATCGACGCGACCACGGGCGAACGGGTCGGCGTGCTGTTTACCTCAGCAGGGGGAGCCGAGGCGTGGATGCGCCACGTCTCTGTTCAGGAGCGAGAGGCTTTGCGCCGCCTTTCGGCGGACGGCACGACGGGCCTTTTCGCCGTCGGATCGGTCACCGCACAGCCGCTCCTGGATGCGGGTCTGACAGCGATCGTCCCGCAAAGGTTTCGACTTGGAGCGCTCTTGAAGCGTGTCGCCATGTGGGCAGAATCTTTCCCCGAGGCCTCTTTGGGGGAAACAGCGTCGTGAAAAAACGGGAAGCGAGTCCGCGCACACGCGAGCTCGGAGAGGAATTCGCACAAGCTTTGGGCGGATTCGAGAATTACCTCTTGTACGAGAAAGCCCGCAGTCCTGAAACGGTTCGGGCCTATTCATCGGATCTGAAAGACCTGTTCCTGTCGGTTCAACAGGCCGGTGCGGATTCGCTCGGGCAGATCGAGCTCGAGGAGCTTCGCAACTGGCTCGCAGAGGGGTACCAACGTGAGGAAGCTCGAAGCACCATGGCTCGAAAAGCCTCCAGCGTTCGCTCCTTCTTCGCCTGGGCGGAAGGCCGAGGCATCGTCACGAACAACCCGGCGGCCCGTCTCAAATCACCCCAAGGCCGAAGATCCCTTCCCAAGGTCCTCAGCGGGCAGGACATGAAGGAAATCCTGTCCCTTCTCGAAAATGATCTCAAGCAAAGCCCGGGAAACCCTCATGTCCTCCGTACGATCGCCGTGGTCGAATTGCTCTACAGCGCGGGTCTGCGAATTTCGGAACTGTGCGGACTGGGCCTTTCGAGTATCAACGCGGAGCGCAGAACAATCACCGTGGTCGGCAAGGGCGACAAACAACGAACGGTGCCCCTCGGGCTGCCCGCGATGAAAGCGGTCGAGACCTGGTTGGAGTCCGGTCGGACGCAATGGGTCAAGGGTGCTCAAAGCGCTCTGTTCGTAGGCACGAGGGGAACCCGTGCGGGGCAACGCCAGATTCGGGAGGACTTGAACGAGATCCTGGCACGGGCCACGAGTACCGGCGCGTCGGGGGCACACGTCTTCCGACACACCGCGGCGACTCACATGGTCGACGGGGGCGCGGATATACGTGCAGTACAGGAAATGTTGGGCCATTCAACTCTTGCAACAACCCAGATCTACACCCATGTCTCGGTCGACCGGCTCGCCAAGACTTACCGCAGGGCTCACCCCCGGGCGTAAATGAGGCCCACTGGCCGTCATGAACACCGAGCCTGGGAATTCACCGTTCATCTGCGAGGAGGCTTTGTGCTCCGCACCATGATCGGGCACAATGGTGACCGTTGAGGAACGACTCATCAGAGCGAACCACTGACAGATCGTAGGGGAAGACGTATCTGTCGATTACAGGGGAGCTACCGTGAGCACGATTCCGACTCAGGGGGTTTTGCACGTACATGCAGCCCCGAAAGCGTTGTGCCCTCATATTCGTTGGGCGCTAGAATCCGTGGCTGGTCAGTCAACGGATCTTCAATGGTGTGACCAGACCGCTACCGTGGATCAGGTCCGGACGACCCTCGAATGGGAGGGGCCTCAAGGCACCGGCGCTCTGATCGCTTCGGCGCTTCGCCGCCTGAAGAACATCCGCTTCGAAGTCTTCGAAGAAGCCAGCCCCGGAGCCGACGCAGGACGGTGGGCTTACACGCCGGAACTCGGTATCTTCTACGCGATGATTGATTCAACAGGGAACACCGTCATCACCGAAGATCGCGTGCGCTATGCCTACGAGGCCGCTCGCGGAGACGCCACAGCGCTCCTGCGCCAGTTCTCGTTGGCACTCGGTGAAGCATGGGATACCGAACTCGAACCGTTGCGTGCCTGCGCGACCGAGCCTTCGAACGTCAGATACCTCCACCGGGTCGGCTGAGACCCGGTCTCACGGTAGCCCTCGGCTCCACAACCTTCAGACTTCCCGCGCCGCAACGCATCAAGGGACGACGACGCCCGGACAGGCGATCCTGTCCGGGCGTCGTCGTATTAATTTGAAAGCGCCGCCCCACCTAGGGCCGGCGTTGGGCCGTTAGGTCAGTCCACCGTGCGGAATGCGGCAACCGAGTTGTGTCCGCCGAATCCGAATGACGTGGACAACGCCACGATCTCTCCTGCCGGCAAGTCACGAGCGTCCGTCACGACATCCAGGTCGATCTCGGGATCCTTGTTCTCCAGGTTGATGGTTGCAGGCGCCTTCCGGTCCTTCAGCGCCATAACGGTCATGACCGCTTCGAGAGCTCCGGCAGCACCCAGAAGGTGTCCCGTCATGGATTTGGTCGCGGAAACCGCAACGTGGTCCGTGTGAGAGCCCAATGCCACATGCAGAGCGGTCGCTTCGGCGGGATCGCCCACCGGGGTCGACGTCGCGTGAGCGTTGACGTGCACCACGTCCTCCGGATCGATTTCTCCGGCCTTCAACGCTTCGTCGATACTGCGCGCCGCTCCGGAACCTTCGGGATCATTCGCGGTGATGTGATAGGCGTCCGAGGAAACACCGGTACCTGCCAGTTCGGCATAAACGCGGGCACCACGGGCCTTGGCGTGTTCCTCCGACTCCAGAATCAGTGCGGCCGCCCCTTCGCCCATCACGAACCCGTCACGGTCGACGTCGTAGGGGCGCGATGCGCGTTCGGGATCGTCGTTGCGCTTGGACAAAGCCTGCATCTTCGCGAAGGACGCCAAAGTCATGGGGTGGATCGCCGATTCGGTACCTCCCGAGATGACGACGTCGGCCTTGCCGCTGCGAATAAGATCTAGCGCGACGTGCAAGGACTCGGTGCTGGAAGCACATGCCGAAACCACGGTCTGTGCCGCCGCGCGCGCCTTGTGATTCAGTGCGATGGCTGCTGAGGATCCGTTCGGCATCAGCATCGGGACCGTCATTGGCAGAATGCGCCGGGGACCACGTTCCCGAAGAGTGTCCCAGCTGTTCAGCAAGGTCCACACGCCCCCGATTCCGGTTCCGAAGGAGACCGCGAGTCGCTCGGGGTCGAGCTCTTCGGCTTCTTCAGCGTCCGAAGCGCTGAAACTGGCGTCCTGCCATGCCTGCCGTGCGGCGATGACAGCGAACTGGCCCGATGGGTCAAGGCGCTTGGACTCGACTTTGGAAATGAATTCGGAATCTTCAACTGACTGGCTGACTCGACCCGCGATGTAAACGGGCAGATCGTACTGCGAAACCCAGTCCTCGGTGATGGCCTTGATGCCGGAGACACCCTGAAGGGCGTTCTCCCACGTCTCGGATACGGTCCCGCCAATGGGACTGAACGCCCCAAGGCCAGTGACTACTACTTTCTGACTCATCTCACGTCTTTCTTATCTCCGCCCGCGGATTCGGGGCATGGTCCGCACCGGACGACCTATCCGTGGGCGGGGGTAACACTTGGGGAGAAGCCAGGGCGCGGCACCCGAGGCGCCGCGCCCGTACCCAACAACTTCTAGGAAGCGTTGGCGATGAAATCGACTGCGTCGCCCACAGTGGTCAAGTTCTTGACCTCTTCGTCCGGAATGGTCACTCCGAATTTCTCTTCGGCGTTGACGACGATGGTCATCATCGAGATCGAATCGATGTCCAGGTCCTCGGTGAAGGACTTCTCGAGCTGAACGTCGGCGGTCTCGACGCCCGTCTCTTCGTTGACGATCTCGGCCAGGCCGGAGAGGATCTCGTTCTTGTCAGCCATGGTGTGTACTCCTTTGATTCGTGATCACGCGACGTTCGCGCGTCGCGTGGGATGCATGCGGCTCCGCGGAGCCGCGGGGTCCCGCGTCCACGGGCTTTATCCGTTATTTACTGTATCGTTTCGAGGCCCGACGCGCCGGTAGATATCTCTGCCTGACGTGCTGGGTTTTACGTCTCATCGATCCGGGACGCAGCCAGTGGCTCCGGCTCGGGGGCTATGGGAGGATGACGACCTGCGCTGCATAGACCAGTCCGGCGCCGAAGCCGATCTGGAGCGCGGGACGTCCTGACAACTCTGGGTTTTCCTGAAGCAGCCGGTGGGTGGCCAGAGGAATCGATGCCGCGGAGGTATTGCCGGAATCCGCGATATCGCGAGCAACCACCACGTTCTCAGGCAATTTCAGTGTCTTGATCATCTGATCGATGATGCGCATATTCGCCTGGTGCGGAATGAAAGCGCCCAGGTCTTCGGCCTCGAGGCCTGCTTCGTCGAGAGCCTGTTGGGCAATCTTCGCCATCTCCCACGCGGCCCACCGGAATACGGTCGGACCGTCCTGGTACAGAGTAGGCCACACCTTCTCGCCCTCTTCAACCGGATTGTTGACCCAGTCGCGATTGCGCAGCTCGAGCATGGAGTGGGTCATATTGATGGTTTCCCACTTGGATCCGTCGGAGCCCCACACCGTAGGGCCGATCCCTGGCTCATCGGAAGCGCCGATGACGACCGCGCCGGCGCCATCGCCCAACAAGAACGAAATGGAGCGCTCGGAATTGTCGATGAAGTCGGAGAGCTTCTCTACGCCGACGACGAGCACATTCCTGGCCGTACCCGCCCTGACGAGCGAGTCGGCTTGGGCGATTCCGTAACAATATCCGGCGCAGGCCGCCGAAATGTCATATGCGGGGGCAGGAGTGACACCGATTTCGTCCGCAAGTTTGGCGGCCATCGAGGGCGTCGCGTAAGGGTGCGAGACCGTCGAGACGATGACGCCATCGATCTGTTCCGCCGTGACGCCTGAGCTGTCCAAGGCTTCCCTGGCGGCCTCGACCGCGAGGTCGAAGGCGGACGTGTCGGCATCGGCCCGACGCCGCGTATTGATACCGGTCCGTGACCGGATCCATTCGTCGGAAGAGTCGATCCACTGGCACACATCATCATTGGTCACGACGACGTCCGGCCGGGCGGCACCGAGGCCGAGGATCTTGGCCGACTTCTGAACGGGTTTGGTTTTGAGAGTCACCACGCTGGTCTCTTTTCCTCGCTGGGCTGGCTTTACTCGGTGACGGCGTCGTCGAGTTGGTCGGGCGAGTTGAGCGCAGTAGCGGAAATCCCCTTCATGCCCCGTTTGGCCAAACCGACGAGCGTTCCGGCCGGAGCGAGTTCGAGGATATGGTCGACTCCTTCGTCGAGCATGGTCTGCATGCACAGGTCCCAACGGACCGGGCGGGTCACTTGATCGACCAAGCCCTGGAGGGCCGCCGCACCCGAGGTGACCGGTTTGCCGTCCTTGTTGGACAGAAGG
The DNA here is from genome assembly GCF_004137765.1 of Rothia uropygialis. Lineage (GTDB taxonomy): Bacteria > Actinomycetota > Actinomycetes > Actinomycetales > Micrococcaceae > Rothia. Next base: position 54,702 of record NZ_NOIS01000002.1, read on the forward strand.
GTCGTGACGGGTTCGTGCGTCGGCAGCTCGTGGGCGATCTCCTGCAGGTCGCCGACCGCCGGGCGCATGTAGGAAGTATGGAACGCGCCGGCAACCTTCAGCGGAATCACGCGCGTTTTTGCAGGTGGGTTCTCCGCAAAGGCCTGAAGTTTGTCTTCTGATCCGGCCGCCACGATCTGGCCGGGGCCGTTCGCATTGGCTGCGGTCAGACCGGCTTCCTCAATGGCCGCCCGGACGTCTTCTTCCTGGCCGCCCAGGACAGCCGCCATTCCTGAAGGCTCGGCTGCGGAGGCCCTCGCCATTCCGTCGCCGCGAACCTTGATGAAACGCATCGCGTCCTCGGGCGTCATGACGCCGGAGAGCGCTGCGGCGGTGACTTCACCGACCGAGTGGCCTGCCCACAGAACACGCCTTTCACCGATACGTTCCCCGAGAAGCTCGCCGACGACGATTCCCGCCGCAACGATCAACGGTTGCGCGATCGCGGTGTCCTTGATGGTCTCCTCGTCAGCTTCGGTGCCATAGTGGATGAGATCGAGGCCCGCTGCGTTTCCGAGGGTCGAGAGCCTTTCGGAAACGCCGTCCAACTCTAGCCACGGGGCCAAAAAACCCGGTTTTTGTGAGCCCTGTCCAGGGCAAAGTATTGCTAACACGATGTCCAGCTTTCCAGAATCCTTCGAATCAGTCACGTCATAGTAAAAAACGCTGTGGCCGGATCCCATCACAGGAGCCGGCCACAGCGCCGATTTCATCGACTACGAGTCGCCACCGGCATTGCCGCTGGTTCCCGCATTGACGTCCAACAAATCGTATTTTTCGATCGCCTTGGAGGGCGCGTCCGCGTCCACCTCGCCACGTCGTGCAAGCATCTCTAGGGCACGGACCACCATCGAGTGCGCATCGATGTGGAAGAAGCGGCGGGCACCGGCACGGGTGTCGGAGAACCCGAAACCGTCGGCCCCCAGGCTGGCAAATTCGTTCGGAACGAACTGGCGAATCTGGTCCGGAACCTCGGAGACGAAGTCGGACGACGCGACGATCGGGCCCACAGCTCCTTCGAGCTGTTGGGTCACGAACGGTACACGTTCCGGTGCGTCCGGGTTGAGCATCGATTCCCGTTCGGCCGCAAGACCATCACGACGCAACTCGTTCCAGGACGTCACGGACCACACATCGGCGGAAACGTTCCAGTCCTTCGCGAGGATCTCCTGCGCCTCAAGCGCCCACGGAACACCCACGCCGGATGCGAGCAATTGGGCCCGGGGGCCGTCGACCTCGGCGGGCTTGAGCAAGTAGATGCCCTTGACGATGCCCTCGACGTCGACGTCCTCCGGCTCAGCAGGCTGAACGATCGGCTCGTTGTACACCGTCAGGTAGTACATGACGTTGTGGTCTTCGTCGCCGGTACCGTACATGTGCTCGAGGCCGCGCTTGACGATGTGCGCGATCTCGTAGCCATACGCCGGATCGAAGTGGCGGACTGCCGGGTTGGTCGAGGCCAGAATGGGCGAGTGCCCGTCCATGTGCTGCAGTCCCTCGCCGGTCAAGGTCGTGCGACCAGCGGTCGCGCCCACGATGAACCCGCGGGAGAGCTGGTCGGCAGCGGCCCAGAAGGCGTCGCCTGAGCGTTGGAATCCGAACATCGAGTAGAAGATGTAGACCGGAACCATGGGGATGCCGTGGGTCGAGTACGAAGAGCCGACCGCAGTGAATGCGGCGGTTGCCCCGGCCTCGTTGATGCCCACGTGAAGAAGCTGCCCCTGCGCGGATTCCTTGTAGGCCAGCATCAACTCGCGGTCCACGGAGAGGTAGTTCTGCCCGTTCGGGTTGTAGATCTTGGATGTCGGGAAGAACGAATCCATGCCGAATGTGCGGGCCTCATCGGGAATGATCGGCACAACGTGCTTGCCGAATTCCTTCTCTCGCATGAGGTCCTTGAGCAGGCGGACGAACGCCATGGTTGTGGCGGCCATCTGCTTTCCGGAGCCCTTCTTCGCGACCGAGTAGGCCTTCTCCGAAGGCAAGACGAGCTCGCGCTGCGAGCCGTCACGGTACGGGATGAATCCGCCGAGCTCCTTGCGACGCTCGAGCATGTACTTGATCTCGGGCGAGTCCTTGCCCGGATGGTAGTACGGGGCTCCGTAGAGATCCTTTTCGAGTTCCTCATCGGAGATCGGAATGCGCAGACGGTCACGGAAGACCTTGAGGTCTTCGAGCGTCAGCTTCTTCATCTGGTGCGTTGCGTTGCGTCCCTCGAAGTGACTTCCGAGGCCGTAGCCTTTCACGCCCTGTGCGAGGATGACGGTCGGCCGCCCCTTGGTTTCCATGGCCTGCTTGTAGGCCGCGTACACCTTGCGGTAGTCGTGCGCGCCACGCTTGAGCGCCCAGATGTCTTCGTCGGACATGTCCGAAACCATCTCTTTGGTCTCGGGGGAGCGGCCGAAGAAGTGCTCGCGAATGAATCCACCGGATTCGGCCTTGTAGGTCTGGTAATCGCCGTCCAAGGTCTCGTTCATGATGCGAACGAGCTCACCGTTCTCGTCCTTGTCCAGCAGCTCGTCCCACTCGCGGCCCCACAGGACCTTGATGACGTGCCAGCCTGCGCCACGGAAGAAGGCTTCGAGTTCCTGAACGATCTTGCCGTTGCCGCGCACCGGGCCGTCGAGGCGCTGGAGGTTGCAGTTGACGACGAAGGTCAGATTGTCGAGTTTGTCATTGGCGGCGAGCTGAAGAGCGCCGCGTGACTCCGGCTCGTCCATCTCGCCGTCGCCCAGGAAAGCCCAGACGTGCTGCTGCGAGGTGTCCTTGATGCCGCGGTTGTCAAGGTACTTATTGAACTGGGCCTGGTGAATCGCGTTGAGCGGTCCCAAGCCCATCGAAACGGTTGGGAACTGCCAGAAATCGTCCTTGCACCGGGGGTGCGGGTAGGACGGTAGGCCGTTTTCGCCTTTGGTCTTTTCCTGTCGGAACCCGTCGAGCTGTTCTTCGGTCAGACGGCCTTCGAGGTATGCGCGCGCATAATTGCCGGGCGAGGAGTGCCCCTGGAAATAGATCTGATCTCCGCCGCCCGGGTGATCCTGGCCGCGGAAGAAGTGGTTCAAGCCGACTTCGTACAGTGTGGCGACACCCGCGTAACTGGAGATGTGACCACCTACCCCGATTTCGGGGCGCTGCGCGCGGTGGACCATGACCGCAGCGTTCCAACGCATGAGGGCACGGTACCGGCGCTCGATTTCCTCGTCGCCGGGGAATTCGGGTTCCTGATCCACTGGGATCGTATTGACGTAGTCCGTGGTGGTGACGGTCGGGACCTGGATGCTCTTGGCACCAGCACGCTGGAGAAGGCGTCGAATGATGAACTGCGCACGTTCCGTGCCCTGTGCCTCGACCAAGGCATCGAATGCCTCGATCCATTCTGACGTCTCTTCGTGGTCCTGATCCGACAGGCCCAGGGTGAGGGCACTGAGGATGTGGTCATTCGTCTCTGAGGGAGCCACGTTGAACCTCTCTTTGTCGATGTGAGGAGAAAGCTCACATCCCGTGACGGGATGATAACGGCAGGCACACTCGACCCACCTGGGCTTTAGTCCTATGGTGTCACAACTGTTCCGTCCAGGATGACTTTTGACGCCGATCGGCCCCGGCTTGGAGGGCAAAATGACCCTCCGATCCCCGTAGAATTGGGAAACTAGAATTTCAACAGTGTTCGGGATCACCCACTGTCCGGTTCTACTTGATAGTGTAGGCAATCCAGTGTTGGCTTAGAGTCAACGCGATTGCGATGTAACCATCGCAAAGCTCGGTCCGGGGCATGTCCGGAGCGATCCAACATTCAGGAGGAAAATACGTGAGCGAGACCAAGACCGCCGGAGATCGTCCGGCTGTCCTGCTTGGTTTCAAGGATGGGGACCTCATCCAAGAGTTCGGATATGACGAGGACGTCGATTTCGCCCTGCGGGACGATCTGGAAGACGTCACCGGATCCGAGCTCCTCGACGAAGAAGACCAGGAAGTTGTGGACGCTGTTCTCTTCTGGTGGAGAGATGGCGAAGGTGACCTCGTGGACGCCCTTGTCGACTCGCTGACCACCCTGGACGAGGGCGGCGTTGTCTGGGTCATGACCCCCAAAGCGGGCCGGGACGGACATGTGCCACCCGCCGATATCCAGGAAGCGGCGCCGACGGCTGGCCTCAAGCTCACCACGAGCGTGCAGGTCAGTGATGAGTGGTCCGCGACACGACTGGTAACGACTCGGTTCTGAGCGTCGAGCGGGTGTGTCCAACGCCACGGCGTTGAGGTCCCTCTCGAATTAACACCGATTCATCGGTTCATGTACTGTAATCAATCAGATCGGGTGCTGGCCGCTGTAAAAGTGGCCCACTCGATTGTCAAGGGTCTTTAGCTCAGCTGGTAGAGCGCCACGTTTACACCGTGGATGTCATCGGTTCGATCCCGGTAGGACCCACCGACAGCACGAGGCCGGTTCCTTTCACTCAAGGAGCCGGCCTTCTGCGTTGCTGTAGGGGAAGATCAGCTCACGGTGCCCCCACCGCGTCGTCATGTTCCGGTCATGTGTACGCCGTGTGCGATCCCGAAGCAGTTTTCGGGGTGCCCCTGCTCGTCAGCAACGTTTTGCGCGTAATCTGGACTCATGGCAGTTGAAAGCACTTCTCCCCAAAAGTCCGAGGCAAATTCCGGCAAGGCGCAGATCGGTGTGACTGGTCTGGCGGTTATGGGCGCCAATCTGGCGCGCAACCTGGCCCGCAACGGTTACACCGTTGCGTTGCACAACCGCACCACAGCCAAGACCGACGAACTGTTGGCCAAACACGGCGAGGACGGTCAGTTCATCCGGACCGAAACCCTGCAGGAATTGGTCGACTCTCTGGAGCGCCCAAGGCGGATCCTCATCATGGTCAAGGCCGGTGCGCCGGTTGACGCCGTGATCGAATCCTTGATCCCGTTGTTGGACGAGGACGACATCATCATCGACGGCGGAAACTCCTACTTCAAGGACACGATCCGACGCGAGAAGGAGTGCGCCGAACACGGCCTGCACTTCGTCGGTGTCGGAGTCTCCGGTGGCGAAGAAGGAGCTCTCAACGGACCGTCTATCATGCCGGGTGGCTCCAAGCAGTCCTATAAGTCTCTCGGTCCGATGCTCGAAAAGATTTCAGCCAAAGCTGACGACGGCGCCCCGTGCTGCGCGTGGATCGATACAGATGGCGCCGGTCATTTCGTCAAGATGGTGCACAACGGCATCGAATATGCCGATATGCAGGTTATCGGGGAGGCCTTTGATCTCCTCCGCTCCGTTGCCGGTCTCGAGCCCCAGGAGCAGGCCGAGGTCTTCCAGGAATGGAACAAGACCGATCTGAATTCGTACCTGATCGAGATCACCTCAGAGGTGCTGTCCCAGGTGGACGAGAAGACCGGTAAACCGCTCGTGGACGTCATCGTCGACCAGGCGGGACAGAAGGGAACAGGTCGTTGGACCGTTCAGTCTGCTCTGGATCTCGGTTCCCCCGTGTCGGGGATCGCTGAATCAGTCTTCGCGCGTGCACTGTCTTCATCCAATCCCGCTGCGCGCGAAGAAGCGCAGGAGAAGTTGCCCGCGGGCCTGATCGCAGCAACTGGGGTCGCCAAGGGCGATCCCGAGTTCGTCGAAGATGTGCGCAAGGCTTTGTACGCTTCCAAGCTCGTTTCCTACGCCCAGGGCTTGGACATGCTCTCTTCCGCAGGCGAAGAATTCGGCTGGGACCTCAAGCTGGACACCATCGCGTCGCTGTGGAGGAACGGTTGCATCATCCGTGCCGAACTGCTTGCGGAGATCATGGAGGCGTACAAGGGAGACAACGCGCCGGTCAACATGTTGCTCGCTCCCGGGTTCCTGAGCACCCTCGAAGATCTGCTCCCGTCCTGGCGTCGTGTGGTCAGCAAGGCTACGGCCCTGGGCGTTCCCGTCCCGGTCTTCGCCTCGTCACTGTCCTATTACGACGGCCTCCGTCGGGACCGTCTTCCCGCCGCCTTGATCCAGGGACAACGGGACTTTTTCGGCGCTCACACGTATCAACGCGTCGACGAAGACGGAACCTTCCACACGTTGTGGTCCGAGGACCGTTCAGAGGTCAGCAGCGCGGGCGAGAAGGCTCCTGCTCCCGTGGGCCGGCAGACCAAGTAGTTCGCCCCGGTCATTGACGAAGACGCCCGCTCGCTGTGAATCGCGAGCGGGCGTTTTCGTCAACAGAAGCAGACTTTAGATCCACATGGCCGGGTCGATGTAGGTCACCGGATCGACTAACGGCGCTTTCTTCTCCGGGGTCCGGGGACGTGCCTCGGCCGGAATTCCGGTGACGATCGATGAAGCGGGGGCGTCGTGCACGACGACGGCGTTGGCTCCGACCGCGGAATCGTCTCCGATCACAATCGGTCCAAGAACTTTGGCGCCCGCCCCGACCGTGACGCGATTCCCGAGTGTGGGATGCCTCTTGACCTTCTCCAGGGAACGGCCGCCAAGGGTCACTCCGTGGTAGAGCATGACGTCGTCTCCGATCTCGGTGGTTTCGCCGATCACGACGCCCATACCGTGGTCAATGAAGAAGCGTCGACCGATCGTTGCCCCCGGATGGATTTCGATCCCGGTGAGCCACCGGGTGAGCTGCGAGAGGGTGCGGGCCAGGGTGCGAAGTTCATTCTTCTGCCACAGCCGGTGAGTCACCCGGTGGATCCAAATGGCGTGAAGCCCCGAGTAATTGAGGACAATTTCAAGGTCCCCTCGCGCTGCGGGGTCGTGCGTGCGTGCTGTGGTCAGGTCTTCCCTGAGACGGCTGAGGAAACTCACGGTGTCGCTTTCATCGTGGGGAGCAGGCGCAGAGCAGGCTAGGGCACTCGGCTGCCGGCGAGGTACAGGTGTGATGCAGATGCTTCGTTGGGTTTCAACCGCTGATGCGCCGGCCCTATTCCCGCAATCGGGGAAGGAGGCCGAAATCAGAACTGTGCCCACACGAATTCTCGCGTGGGCACAGGCTGCGTACTGAAACGTGAGCGGTGATCAGCCGCGGATGTCTTCGTACAGGACGGTCGAAATGTAACGCTCCGCGAAGTCGCACACCACGGTCACGATGAGTTTGCCTTCGTTCTCGGACTTCTTCGCCTCTTCCAATGCGGCCCAGACGTTGGCCCCGGAAGAGATGCCGCCGAGAATGCCTTCTTCTGCACCGAGCTGTCGGGCAACGCGGACAGCGTCGTCAAGGTTGACGTCGGTAACGGAGTCGTAGATCTCGCGATCCAGCGTCTCGGGGAGGAAATTGGCGCCGAGGCCTTGGATCTTGTGAGGGCCGGCCTTGCCTTCGGTCAGAAGCGGGGAATCGGACGGTTCTACCGCAACAATCTTGATATCCGGGTTCTGCTCCTTGAGGTATTTGCCCGCGCCGGAGATGGTTCCGCCGGTGCCAATGCCCGCAACGAACAGGTCGACCTCGCCATCGGTGGCATCCCAGATCTCGGGTCCGGTCGTGTCGTAGTGAACCTGGGGATTCGCTTCGTTTTCGAACTGACGGGCCAGGACGGCGTTGTCGGAGTTCTCCACGATCTCGGCGGCCTTGTCAACGGCCCCGCGCATACCTTCGGCACCGGGGGTCAGGACAATTTCGGCGCCGTAGGCGCGTAACATCACGCGACGTTCAGTCGACATGGTCTCGGGCATGGTCAGAACAACCTTGTACCCCCGTGCGGCACCGACCATGGCCAAGGCAATGCCGGTGTTGCCGGAAGTGCCCTCGACGATGGTGCCACCCGGACGAAGCTGGCCCGACTTCTCGGCGGCATCGATGATGGCCTTGCCGATGCGGTCCTTGACGGAATTTGCGGGGTTGTAGAACTCAAGTTTGACCGCTACGTTGCCGGGCAGGTCCTTGTCCAGCTGGTTGAGCTTGACCAATGGAGTCGCCCCAATGGCCTCGGTGACGTTGTCGAGAATTTTAGCCATGTTGTCGCCTTTCTAGAGCTGTAAAACGGCGTAAACGAGAAAGGTCCCGTACTGCTCACTACGGTAGTCCGTGCGTGCCGCCTTAGGCGGCTACGAGCCACATCTTGTAATATTCCCTGGCTCGGCGGAGTTTGGGATCAATGATCACTTGGCAGTACCCGTTGTTGGGGTTCTCGCGCTCGAAGTCCTGATGAATGTCTTCGGCCGGGTGGAAAGTTTCCAGCGGCTCCAAAGTCGTGACGATCGGCCGGTCGAAGAGCTGTTGAGCCCGGTCGATCTGGCTCTGGAAGAATCTCTTCTCTGCTTCGTCCTTGTAGAACAGGGCCGAACGGTACTGAGTGCCGACGTCGTACCCTTGCCGGTTCAAGCTGGTGGGGTCGTGGGTCGTGAAGAACATGTCCATGATGACGTCTTCCGGAACCACGTTTTCGTCGAATCGGACTTGTATCGCCTCGGCATGACCGGAGCGGCCGCTGCAGACCTCTTCGTAGGTCGGGTGGGACGTATGACCTCCGGTGTATCCGCAGACCGAGGACTCCACTCCGCGAGTTCGTTGGTAAACGGCATCCAAGCACCAGAAACATCCGGCGGCTACGGTGAATTCTTTCATGCGCTCCATTCTGGTCCTCCCGGAGCCGCGACGTCACCGGGGTTCGCTGTTGGGGGAGCCGTGGCAATGACTACGGCAATCCTTAGACTGGATCCATGAAGACTCCTCGCTTGAACGACGTCGTCCGCTCAGCTCATGAGCTCTGGCCAGTATCGCTTTCCGAAGGGTGGGACGCGAGTGGTCTGGTGAGCGGACGAGGAGACCAGCTCGTCCGAAGAATTATGTTCGCGGTAGATGCCGTCCAAGCCACTGCGCGGGAAGCGGTCGGGGCCGAATGCCAATTGCTCCTGACCCACCACCCGTTGTTGCTCCGCGGCGCCCAATTTCTGCCGGCATCGAGCGACAAAGGCGCCGTGTTGCATACCTTGATCGAAGCTGGCTGCGGGCTTTTGGCGTCCCACACGAACGCGGACAGTATGGCAGGAGGCGTCTCTGATGCGCTGATCACAGCCTGTGGGATCGACACCTCGGTTCCGTTGGGTGACCCTGAGTCTGAGACGGGGATCGGCCGGGTAGGTGACCTCCCGGAGGAAATCACGCTCGAGAGGTTGGGCCAGAGACTGTCCTCCACGCTGCTGCCGACCGCTGGGGGACTCCGAATCGCAGGTCCGAGGGACGGCGTCGTGCGCCGCGTTGCGGTGTGCGGTGGCGCGGGAGATTCGCTGTTCGACGAGGTCCGGAGCGCAGACGCCGACGTATACGTCACTGCGGATCTTCGGCACCATCCGGCGTCAGAAGCCCGTGAACGCGCCTTGTTGGCCGGCGGAAAGCCGTACCTTGTCGACTGTTCCCATTTCGCGAGCGAAGAACTGTGGCTCGCTCATGGCGCACGGATGCTCCGGAACAGGCTGGCCGAGCAAGGGTATGAGGTCGAAACGCTATTGAGCAGTCTCAATACTGACCCCTGGGATTTCACGATTCACCCGGAATCGGCTCCGTCATCCGCGTCGACGGAACCGGACGCGATCGGCTACGCGCGGGAACGGCGGGCCTCGGGCCGATAGACAACAGGCTTGTCAGTGTTGAGGGACGGGCCGGCCTGTAAGCCGGGTTTTGTGCTGGCGCTCGGTTTCCCTTGCGCAGTGGCGATCATCCATCTAGCCCCTTGATTGCTCAAGGGATCAAGCGGCCTACCCGAATGCTTGGGGCGAGCAGCCCTCGTAACGCACTCTGTCTGGCCTTGCTCCGAATGGGGTTTACCGAGCTTCCCGCGTCACCGCGGGAACTGGTGGTCTCTTACACCACCGTTTCACCCTGACCCGCCGAAGCGGGCGGTCTGCTTTCTGTGGCACTGGCCTGCGGGTTGCCCCGAGTGGACGTTATCCACCATTCTGCCCTGCGGAGCCCGGACTTTCCTCGAGGCGTGATACACGCCGCGCGATCGCCCGGCCGACCCGTCCGTCGGACAACTCTACACTGGAAGGGATGTTGATTTTGCTTCCTCCCTCAGAGTCCAAGACCGCTCCCGATGCAGGTCCGAGCGTCGACCTTTCGGCACTGAGCTTTCCCGAACTCACAGAGGCCCGCGAAGCCATGCTCGAGAGGCTGATTGAGGTCAGCTCCCGTGACGACGCCGCCGACCTCCTCAAAACGGGTCCCAGCTTGACCACGGAGGTCCAACGGAATACTCGTCTGGCTCACGAAGCCAGCGCACCGGCGCTAGATGTCTACACCGGGGTGCTTTTCGATGCCTTGGACTATCCGAGCCTCTCGACGGATGCCAAGGAGCGCGCTCGACGGTCCGTGGTGGTCATCTCGGCGTTGTGGGGAGCGGTGCGACCAGAAGACGTGATACCTGCCTATCGCTTGTCCATGGGATCTAGGGTCGCGCCCAAGGGCTCCCTCGCGGCGTGGTGGAGATCGGAGCTCAAGCCGGTTCTGGACGAATACAGCCGAGGCCACCTGGTGATCGATTGCAGATCGTCGAGCTATGCAGCGGTGTGGAAGGCACCCTCAGAGAGGACGGTCACGATTCGGGTCGTACGGGAACTTGATGGCAAACGTCAGGTTGTCTCGCATATGGCCAAATATTTCCGCGGGAAAGTCGCCCGAGCCCTCCTCGAATCCGCGACGGTTCCTGAGAGCGTCCCGGACCTTGTCGACATACTTGAATCTCAATGGAAGGTTGAAATTGAAAGCGACGCAAGTTCGGGGCAGTACCTGACCTTGGTTCTCGGCGCTGACTAGGTAAAGCGCGAAGTTTCAAGATTAAGTTAGACTATAAGTTTAATCTTCGGAATGGCCGAAGGGGTCCTCGTCGACCCCGGGCATCCACGTCAGGCCGGCGACCCCCCAGCCTTCCTTCTTGATGGCTTTCTTGGCGCGCTTTCCCCATCGGTCGTTGAGACGATCGACGTAGAGCTTGCCGTCCAGGTGATCGGTCTCGTGTTGCATAACTCGCGCGAACCACCCATTGGCCTCGAACTCGATGGCTGCTCCGAATTCGTCCTGGGCGTTGACTCGAACCCAATCGGCACGTTTCAGCGGGAAGGAGAGGCCCGGTACCGAAAGGCAACCCTCGGCTTCTTCTTCCTTGTCCGGCTCCACCTCGGAAATTTTGCCGAGCGTAAGACGGGGATTGATGAGTACCCCACGGTCGGGCGCATCGTCGTCGTTTACATAGGAGAAAGTGAAAAGCCTCCACGGGATGCCGACCTGTGTCGCTGCAAGACCGACTCCATGAGCGAGGTCCATGGTCTCGTACATGTCAGCCACAAGCGTGCGCAGATCGTCATCGAAGACGGTGACTGATTGTGTCGGTGCGTGCAGGACGGGTTCGCCGGTAATCACAATGGGGCGTACAGACATGAGGTCTCCAGTGCGGGTCAAATGTTGGTGTCTACCCACACCGTATCGAGCTTTCTGTCGATTGGCTCTTCGGTCGGGTGCAACCGGGCTCCCGTATGGTCGGACGAAAACCGATGGCCGGGCGGCTCCGAATACTTCGTGTAATGTTCGGCAACCTCCGAGCATTCGTCGAAGCTCGCTTGTCCGCGGGTCGAGACTTCACTTTCGGAAAAGCGAATCGAATAAAGACTAGAATGACGGGAGAAAACACGATGTGACCTTCGACGACCCCCCTCGTGCAGCGGGCGTTGCGGTGTTCATCTCACCGTCGGATCATCTGACGTGTGATTACTCAGCGCAAGACCACCCCGGAAAAGAGGGCGGTTTCGAGTCCGGTCTACAGGCCGGCGGAATGACAATGGTGATTATGGCCCGAAGCTTCCGTGCCACGGACGAAGAGCCCCGAGATCCTGAAGTGGCGGAAGCCGTCAGGGCCTCGGAAAGCGAGCACGATCTGCTCGAAGCCTTGATGGGTTGTGCCTCGAGGGGCAACCAGAATTGTTTTGAGCGCTTGTACGACCTGTTGGTTCCTCGGATTTACGGTCTCGTCCAGCGCATTCTGCGCAACCGTTCCCACGCCGAAGAAGTCACTCAGGAAGTCTTCCTCGAGGTGTGGCAGAAAGCTCCTCAATACGATCCTTCCCGGGGCTCGGTGGGGTCATGGGTGACCGTGATCGCCCATCGCCGCGCGGTAGACAGGGTCCGCGCGTCCCAGGCGGCCTGGGATCGCGAGATGCGGACGGGGAAAACCGAGTTCAGGGAAACATATGAGCACGTCGAGTCCACCGTCCAGCAGAGCCTCGACAGCGAATCCGTTCACGCTGCCCTCTCGCGTGTACCGCAAACCCAGGTAGAGGTGATGACATTGGCGTACTTCGGCGGCTTGTCCCAGAGCAAGATCGCCAAAATGTTGGAGATACCGCTGGGCACGGTGAAAACGAGAATGAGACAGGGATTGATGCGGTTACGCTCCGAGTTGGGAGGCGAATATGAAGCGAATTGAAAACCCTTTGGAGGACACCGTCGCTGCATATGCGCTCGACGCCCTGGAGCCCGAGGAACAGAAAAGATTCGAGGCCGAGGCCTCTCAGGAGCAGAAAGAACTGGCGGATCAATGGAGCCAGGTTGGCGCCGCCCTGGGCCAGTCGATCCCGGAGGAACAGCCTCCCGCGGCCCTCAAGGAACGGGTGATGCGACAGATTCAGACGACACCGCAGTTGAACCGCGTCCCTCGGCACGCAACCAGAGGAGTGGCCACGGTCGAGGAAGACTCCCTGTCGAGAGCATTCCCGCTCGGTTCGGAGCGTGACTCTTCGGGTCCGTCCGACGGAAAGTCTGTCAACCAACTGCCTCCGAGCCGCCTTAAAGCCCGCATCCGCTGGAATGTTGCCTCCGGTGTCGTGGCCGCCGCCTGTGCTGGACTGGCAGTCTTCGCAGGGGTCTGGGGCATGGATCAGAAGCGTCAGCTGGATGCGACCCGATCCGAACTCTCCGCGGCGCAAGCCCAGTCGAGTTCGTCGACGTCGGTTATGGGCCAGCTCTCCGCGGCCTCCGATCTCTCACTGGCCAAGGGAAATATGAATGGCGCGAATATTTCCGTGATGTATTCGGCCTCGCACAACATGGCGGGAGTTGCGACGAATGATCTCCCGAAACTGCCCGAGGGCAAGGTCTACATGATGTGGCTCATGGACAAAGATCATCAGGTCATCGGCAACGGAGCCCTCAATTCCGGAGGCTCCTCCGACCCGGCATCGGGCGGCGAAATGACCACCATGACGGACCAGGACCTTCATGACGTAGCGGCATTCGGCGTGACCGTGGAAAACAAGGACGCGACCTCGCCTACGGGCGATCCGTTCATGCTCGAGTCCGAAAGCTGACCAGACCATAAGACGTCAATGCGGCGAATCGTGCACTTCTCGACTAACCTGAACACTGTTCAAAATCCGATAGGCGGATTCGACTGGCCCTTCACGATCCCTCGGGTCCACGGCGTTCGTGAAAGAAATGGAGCAGACAGTGAGTTCAGTAACCCGTGACACCCCGACGGCCACTCCTGCGGCACCCGCCTCGGCTGCGCATTCAATCGCCTACATTGCGGTATTCGCGGCGCTGGTCGCGGTCCTGGGAATGCCAGGAAACATCCCGCTTCCCGGGTTGGTCCCGATCACGGCACAAACGTTGGGCGTCATGCTTGCTGGAGCCGTTCTCGGGCCATGGCGGGGCGCATTGTCCATGACGCTGTTCTTGGCGCTCGTTGCCTTGGGGCTGCCACTGCTCTCTGGAGGGCGTGGCGGCTTGGGCGCATTCGTCGGACCAAGTGCCGGCTACCTTGTCGCGTGGATCTTGGGAGCGGCCGTGGTCGGCGTCGTCGTGCGGGCAGGCAACGGGCGCCTCACATGGGTCAAAGTATCTCTTGGCTGCATCCTCGGAGGCATGATCGCGCTCTACGCAGTGGGAATACCAGTACAGGCCGCCGTGACCGGAATGTCCTTGAGCCAGACCGCTACGGCATCGCTGCTTTTCCTCCCCGGCGACCTCATCAAGGTTGTCATCGCCACGCTCGTGACCATGGGGCTCTGGAAGGCCTACCCGAGAGCATTCCAAAAGTGACACCGACGGAGGGCGACGATTCCACGCGTCGTATCCGCGTTGTGAAGGGGCGGGACCACGGACACGTGCTGCGAGAAGCGCTGTCCATCCGGCGCGAGGGAGGCGTCCCTCTCGTCGGTGACGAGCGCTGGAGCGAAGCTCGATGGAAATCTTTGGTCAAGCGGGTTTCCGAAGCAAGAGTTCCTAGCCAGGCAGCGTGGGCGGCCCTGACGTCCGGAACTACGGGGGAACCGCGCATCGTCGTAAGAACCCAACACTCCTGGGACATCTCGTATCCGGGTCTGAATCGTTTAGCGAACATCGGTTCCGACGACGTCATGCTGATCCCCGTCCACCCGGTCTCCTCCATGAGTACCTATGCCGTCTCCCACGCGGAGTTCACGGGGTTCCGCTTCCAGGTTCCGAAGACACACCGAATCACGCCCGGCGACATCGCCGAGACGACGGTCATGCACGGCACCCCGTGGCACCTGCGAGACGTAGTCGAACTCCTCGACACCGGCCACCCGACGGCTCTGAAGTCCGTGATCGTCGGAGGAGACAGACTGCCTGCGCCGCTGAGGGCTCGAGCCGAAGACCACGGACTGCACATCGTGAGCTACTTTGGCGCAGCCGAGCTGTCCCTGGTGGCCGTCGACGCCGGGGATGGTCTCCGTGCCTTCCCCGGCGTAGACCTTGAAATCCGGGACGGCATCCTCTGGGTCCGGACAAGTCAACGCGCACTTGCCGTGCTGGGCACCGGTGGTGGCCTCAGAACCGACGGGCCATGGGCAACAGTCGGAGACAGGGCAAGCCTCAACGATGGTCTGCTGGTACTCCACGGTCGTGTCGATGACGCCATTCTCACAGCGGGAGCCACCGTTATCCCCGCCGAGGTCGAAGATGTGCTCAACTCGATGCCGGGAGTATCCGCCTCCCTCGTACTCGGCATCCCCAACGGGCGTGCCGGGCATCTGGTGGCCGCGGCCATCGAGACAAACCGGATAGAGAGCCCGCCACCGTTGGCGGCCATTCAAGACATGGCCCGGCGTCATCTGACCCCAGCTCAGCTTCCCAGGCTATGGAAAACATGCGAATGCCTGCCTCGAACAGGGGTCGGCAAAATCCGGCGACTCTCGCCCGAAGAATTCCAGGAGCTTCGCTCAACACACCGTTAGCCGGAAATCCACAGCCCTGCGAACGGCCATTACAAGGAATCCCATGCAGAACATTGCCATAACAGCCGGGCTCCGGACCCCCATCACCGGTCGATCACGCGCGCTCGCGAACTACGGCGTCGAAGAATTGGCCGCCATGGTCATGGCGGAATTGGAAACGACAACCGGCCAGCGCCCAGTCGGTGTGGTGCTCGGCAATTGCACCGGCCCAGGGGGAAACCTCGGACGGAATACGGCATTGGCGGCGGGCTTCGGTGCCGAGTGCATAGGTTGGGGCATCGACGCTCAGTGCGGTTCGGGTTTGGTCGCCGTTCAACAGGCCATGCACCACGTCGCGGCCACGGGAGCGACCATGTTCGCCGGCGGAGCCGAATCCGCATCGACCGCCCCGACACGTTCGCATCACGGCGTTCCGTTTGCACGGGCGCGTTTTGCGCCCCAAGGATTCCCCGATCCGGACATGATCGAAGCCGCCGACGAGCTGGCCCGACTGAAGGGCATCTCACGCGAAAGCCAAGAATCCTTTGCCGAACGCAGTCACGAGCTTTCCTTAGGAGCAAAGTCTTTCCTCCGAGCAGAGACGGTCTCCGTGGCCCGGGGCCCGGCCAGGACAACGATTATTGACGACGGTCCGCGCCGCCTCGGGAACAACGCCCTCCGACGCTTTTCCCCTGTCTGCGACAAACCGGGTGCCACGGTCACCCCAGGCACCACCGCGCGCATTTCGGACGGTGCAGCGGGCGTCGTCGTGACGACCCTGGGCAGGGTTACCGGCCCCCACTGGAAGATCCTGGCGTCGACAACGACCGGGGGAGACCCGGCGCTTCCCGGGATTGTACCGGTAGCATCAACCCGGCAAGCCTTGAACAGGGCAGGTCTGAGGATTGACGATCTTCAGGCCATCGAGGTCGTCGAGGCATTCGCGGCACAATCTCTTGCGGTACTCGACGGTCTAGGGATAGCCCATCATGGAGAGATCGACCCACGAGTCAACACATGGGGCGGTGCTCTCGCTTTGGGCCATCCATGGGGCGCATCCGGGGCAGTGGGTCTTGTGAGGCTCCTGCACCGACTCAGACATGAAGGACCCGGCTCCCGGGGGCTGACAACCTGCGCCATTGGCGGAGGCATGGGCGCAACAATGATTCTGGAGTACGTGGAATGAGCATCAGCATTGAGAACCTGCGCGTCGAGGCGGACGGACCCGAGGGGCGCACCGTCTTGCTGGACGGAGTCACCACAACTCTCGAGGCGCCTCGCATCGCGATCATCGGCGAGAACGGCTCCGGCAAGTCGACCCTAACCAAGGCGATAGCGGGCCTTGTACGTCCCTCCTCCGGACGCGTGACGGTGAACGGGATCGATTCGGTCAAGAACGTCAAACGCCTACGGCGCGCAGTGGGCTTTGTCTTCGCCAATCCGGGAGCCCAAACAATCATGCCCACGGTTCGCGAAGACATAGCTCTCACGTTGCGCGGACGCAGGCTCACTCGGGAAGAGACCGCGGCCAAGGTCGAGGAGGCCATCCGACTGCACGAACTCGAGGACCTCGCCGAGCGGCCCTGCCACGCTCTCTCCAGCGGCCAGATGCAGCGCCTCGCTCTGTGCTCGGTTCTGGTGGGGGAACCGGAGCTTGTCATTGCCGACGAACCCACAAGCCTCTTGGATGCACGGCACCGCAGGATCATCGCACGCCGGCTCCTCGAACCGGCAGCCCCACAAGTTCTCTTGGTCACTCACGACCTGGACCTCGCCCGTCGCTGCGACCAGGCAATCCTCATCGCCAACGGAAAACTCGCAGCACAAGGCGAACCGGCCGAAGTCATTGAATCCTACGAACGGGTCCTGACATGATCTCGCTCTACTACCCGGGGCACAGCCTCGTCCACCGGCTCCCGGCGGGGGTCAAGCTGTTGCTCTTTGCGCTCTTCGCTCTGGCGCTCTCCTTGGCCCCCGTGACCTGGTGGACCGTCAGCGCATGTATTGCCATAGCGCCCGCGGGCTACGCGCTCGCAGGCTTGGGTATAGGGCTGTTTCTGCGCGATCTCAGAGGACTTGTCGTGGTGGTTGCCTTTCTCGCCGCAACTCAGGCCGTTTTCCTTGAGCCTTTGGAAGCGGTCCGTAATACGGTCCGGGTGATTTCGGTGATCATGCTGGCTCAGGTGGTCACGCGCACAACTCCCGTTCAAGGCATGATCGAAACCTGTGAACGCGTGCTGGGTCCTTTTCGCCGTGTAGGTCTCGACCCGGAACGGATTGGATTGGCCATGGCATTGACCTTGACCTCAGTCAACCAATTGGGCGCGATCATTCGCGAAGTTAGGGATGCCCAGAAAGCGCGAGGGGTTCGGATTGCTCCTTGGGCTTGGGTCATGCCGGTTCTGGTGTTGACGCTCCAGCACGCGGACCAGGTCGGGGATGCGTTGGAAGCCAGGGGAATCGGTCGTGCAGACGAGGGGGAGTGAGACCGGGCAAGGTCCTTCCCCGTAGACAAAAACGAGGCCCGAATGCTTGCGTGCAGGGGATCCTGCGGCAACATTCGGGCCTCGTACTTGGGGTCACTTCGTAGCACGTTTAGCAACATTCCCCGCAGGGCGAGAACGCTGGTAACACGGTGTTCTCGGGGGATGTACGAGGGGCCGAAGCGGCCGTCAACGCCTCCTGTGAGGGATACCCGTGGTTCGTTAGTCCGGAGAATCGAGACGACTCAAACCTTTCTGACGCCCTCTGAGGTGGACCGTCTGATCGAGGACTACAACGCTGGCATGAGCGTTGTGGGTCTGGCGAAGAAGTACGGCATCCATCGGGCCACGGTGTCTGCGCATCTGAGTCGGCGGAGCACGCTTCGGCGTCGTCCGGGTCTTGATGTGGATGAGTGTGCCGAGGCGGTTCGTCTGTTCCGTGCGGGAGTGTCGATGCGTGCGATCGCCCGTCGCCTCGGGGTTGGTCGTAGGTCGGTTCGCACGTGCCTGGTGGAAGCGGGGCTAGTCGATGCCGAGCCGTCGGACTCGCGGACGTCCAGCGAAGTCGCCGGTGGCGGCGCGGAACTGCAGGCGGCCTCATAGCAGCCAGGTGCTCGCCGCCCGTCACGATCGCAAAGAGAAGTCGGCGCCCGCCTCCGAAATGGAGGCGGGCGCCGACTCGTGGAGTGGACCGGGTATCAGCCCCCGGACTCGGTGTCGCCGTGGATGCGGCGGGCGTCCGCGACGGTGAACTCGTACATCATGTCGCGGATGCACTCATCGAGGACGGGTCCACTGAGGGTGCCGCTGGCGGCGTGGAGGGTCAGTCCCGCTTCGGCGAGCGCGTCGAAGTTGCGCGTCGCGGCCAGCGTCCGGCGGCCCAGACGGGAGATGTCGGTGACGACCACCTCGGTGGCCCCGACC
Organism: Rothia uropygialis; assembly: GCF_004137765.1. Taxonomy (GTDB): domain Bacteria; phylum Actinomycetota; class Actinomycetes; order Actinomycetales; family Micrococcaceae; genus Rothia. Next base: position 73,305 of record NZ_NOIS01000002.1, read on the forward strand.
TTGACGGCCGTGTCGATGAGGGTGGTGAGCCCGTCCTGCGGGTGTCCGGTGTCGGTGACTGTGCCGACGTCGCCCAGGTCGCGCTCACGCAGGTAGGCACGGCAGTCGGCCTCCTGCTGGCGGACCTGGTCACAGTTCACGGTGGCGCTGCGCAGGTAGATGATCGCCTTGGTCATGACGCACCTCCTGCCATCGCCGGAACCTGCGCGAAGCCGGGCGAGGGCTCGGGCGTTCGCCGCTCGGTGTGCTCGTGCCAGTGGACCTTGGCGAGCGTAACAAGGCTGATCGGGCCGATCCAGAGCATCTTCAGGGCCGACCAGAAGGCCAGGAGCACGAAGAGGTTGAGCCAGCCGGGACCCCCGTCACGAACGATGACGGCGAGCAGGCTGGCGACGTAGAGGTAGGGAATCGCGAGTAGCATGGCCAGAACCCCATACTTGAGCCCGGAGCGCGTGCGGATCTTGTCGAGCAGCACGTTGGTGGGCATCCAGCGGCGTAAGAAGCCGGCGACGTGGATGCTGGCGATCCAGACGAGTCGGAACATGATGTGCCTCCAAACACGTAACTGTGGGAGAGGCAGTACGTGTGGAGTGTCCGACGGACAGCCCCGGAGCCGGGGCTACATGAGGAGGGGTTTCTGCCTCACTTCTGACCATACGCCCGCCGTGTGACAAACGGAACCCCCCCAGTGCCAGAACCGGCCGTGTTGTCGCCCGTGCCTTCGGTTTCGCGTTTCGGGAGACTGCTCTGGGTATCGCGTCTTGCGCTGACTCTTGGCCACTTGATCGGTTCGCTTCGCCACGTTGGCGGTCCGGCAGCCGCTCAGGCTGCCGCGGCTCTCCCCTCGGCGTAGGACAACGCTTCTGCCGCCCAGGCCCGGACGTAGTCTTCGTGCTGCTCATACTCCTGCTTGTCGTACCTTCCGCTGACCTTCGAAAGTGCCATCAGCTCGGTCAGACGAAGTCGGTCAATCACTACCCCGTAGTCGTTCTCACGGAGTCGGGCCTTCTCCGAGGCGACGGTGCGGAAGTCCAGCTTCTTCTCCTCGGACTGCTCATGGTGCTGCGGGAACGGTACGAAGAGCATCTCGATGTGCTTGTGCGATGGCGTCTTGTCGAACCAGGGAAGAAAATTGCCATCAATGAAGGACTTTATGGGCTTAGCGGTCCAGTTCCGGCCCGAAGCCACTTGCCCGTAAGCGACGATCGAGGCTGCCTGCCCGTCGAGGAACGGACGCCAGGCGACGATGTCAACGGTACCGTCCGCAGCATTGGCAGAGAGACCCAGCGGCCGTACTTCTGGCGCCACGGCAGTGCCCATCGTCGACGCGAGGTCCTGGATCGCTTCGAGCATTCCCGAGCCGTCTGGCCGTGGGAAGCCGAACCAGTACGCGCGGCCGCCAAGCACCTCGGCTGCCGTCAAATACGACTCGACTTGCAAAGCTCTCGCACTTGTCTTGAACACTTCGTGGTCACTCTTTGTCGGCAGTAGCTCGGAGTGGATCGCAGAGATCAGGAGGCAGCAGATGTAGCAGTCGTGTGCTGCGGCCTCAGATTCGCTCTCCGCTTCGCGACGCCGTAGCGCCCATTTTCCGTACTCCGAAACAAGTTCGAACGGGTAACGAGCGCCGAGCACCCGTTCACGATACGCGAGTTCCTCGTAGACGCGTTCCGAGAGCTCGTCGTTGTCGGGTTCCAGAATTTCCTCGTCGACCAACTCAGCGTCGATGTCAGTCAGCAGGCTTCCATGGTCGGGTTCCTGTTGAACGGTTTGGCTTCGGATCAGGCTTTGCTCGTTCGCGACCGACGCGTCCAGCAGGGCATGTAGCTCCACCCAGTCGGCCGCTACGCTCCTCGTTGAGCGCTCAAGAGGCGCATTAACTCTCATCAGAAGAGCGGCTTCCGAGGTGCGCCTCTTTCATGGCGTTGACCACGATGGTCACCACGCGAAGAGTTGCTTCCGCGTCATCGACCAGATCGGACTTCGGATCGTAGCGAGCGATAATCCGGGAGACGTCTTCGGCAGAGCTGGCGAGTTGGTAGAACGCCTTCTCGAACGCCTTTGCCTTGTCTTCTACGACGTCGAAGGCGCGGTCGAGGTCTCGGTTGGATTCGAGCACTCGGATTGCCCGCTCGCTGCCGAGCACGTTGATGAGTCGTCCGAGATCGGGATTCTGGCTCCTGATTAGCGCTGGTTCGTCTTCTTGACCGTAGAGCCATGACAGGAGGTCACGTAGATGCGCTCGGTGCGATGGTGGCACTGGCGCGGGTGGAAGCACTGAGTTGTCACTCTCAGGCAGGCCTAGGAACTGACGGACGTTCGCTGTCGAGAGCGCGGTGTAGAGGTGGGAGAAGTAGAAGGATTTCTTAGAACGGAGTTCGCGGTCGAAGAGTTTGGCGTTCTCCGCTTGCTCTAGCACAACGACGCCATTGACGAGTCTGCTGACGGTGTTGTGCCCGTCGCCCAGCCTGCGACTGACTTCGTCGATGTCGTCTCCGTCTTGGAGCCATGAATGTGCGAATCGCGCCTTCGCGTAGGAGTCCCATTTGAAGGCACCGTTGACGTGCTTGAACCCGATAAAGTCGCGTGCTTCTTTACGGCTACTGACGTAGTTGACCTGGATCTCGGTCGGTATGGCGTTCGCGTGGAGAGGTTGCGGCAGTGTGACTTTGAACTGCTGCTGGAAGCGGGGGTTCGCAATGATGCGCAGGGCCGCGAGGCGGCGGTTGCCCTCGACGACGGTACGGGTTGATTCCTCGACGATGAGGGGCTCAAAGTCGAGCCACCCTGAGTTGCCGATCGACTGGATCAGCTCGCCCAGATCGGCCTGTGTATAGAGGTAGGCGATTGCCTCGTCTTCGTCGGTGAACTTCGCGTCGGGGATACGCGGGTTCGCGAGGTCGAGAGAGAGCGTGTCCGGTGATGCTTTGTCTAGCCGCGCCATCAGTGTGTTCCTCCTATAGCGGCGTCTGCCACCTGCACGAGGTCGGCATGCGCAGATTCAAGCTCCTCGGGAATAGACAGTTCCGGCGAGAACACCATGATTTCGCTGGCTTTCATCACGCGGTGAGCCGAGTAGTTTAGTGCGAATAGTCTCCTGCGCAGATCCGAGTAGAGTTCTGCGACCTGAGGCACGTTGTCGTAGGTGAGAATCCATTTTGCTCGCCGCACGCCTTTGAGGCAGTCAGCTAGAGCGCGGTGGTCGGAGTCTTGGAAGGCGTTGAGATAGAGCGATCCTGCCTTCTCGAAGTAGGGCGGATCGGCGTAGATGAAGGCGTCGTCGCGGTCCGAGTACCGGCCGATGACGCGCAGACCATCCTCGTTGGTCACGGCTATGCGGTCTGCGTGGAGCGCGATCAGTCGGATGCGCTCGGCTAGGCCTTCGCGGTTGAAGCGAGCGTCGATCTTGTAGTTGCCCGTCTGGTCTTTACCACCGATGGGACCGCCGTTCAGGATGCCTGAGCGGTTGGTCCGATTGAGATAGAACGTTGCGAATCCGAGCGGGAGGTGGTTGTCGCGGGCGGAGGTCAAATAGACCTCACGCTGTCGTTCCCACTCATCGACGGAAAGTTCGACGCTATTGACTAGCGCGGTGAATTCGTCGGGCTGAGTGACGACTGCGTTCCAGAACGCGAACACGGCAGGGTCTAGGTCGTTGATAGCGATCCGTTCGACCTGGCCAGACACGAGCAGGGCGAGAGCCGCGCCCGCACCTCCTGCGTATGGTTCGACGTATACGCTTGAGGTGAGCTTGTTTTCCCGGATAATCGTCCGCAGGCGCGAGTAAAGCAGGCCCTTCCCGCCTGGGTACCGGAGCGGCGAGATGGTCACTCGTTTACGTGCAGATGTCGCTGTTTGGGTCATGGTTTGAGGACCGCCTTCATGACTCCTTCGATGGTCGCCCAGCATTCACGAACGTCGTCGGGTGTAGCAAAAATGTGATGATTGTGATTGGTGGCATCGAGGTGTGCTTTAGAGCCGACAAAGCCGTGACGTCCACCTCGGATCTTCTGAACGGGCTGGATCAATGCGGTCTGTCCGGTCGACTTGAAGTGCTGTTCGAGCCACACGAGGCAGTTCGAGAGGTACACGAAGCCCTGCTCATTTGAACTCTTTTTGATCTCCTCGCCAAGCATCTCGGCGTGGGCCTTAATCGTCTTCTCCAAGAAGGTGCGGAGCAAGTCAAGCGTCGCGTTCGGGAAGCGCTGGACGTTGATCGCTGACAGTTCCTTCACTATCTCGTGTATTGAAGCCGGGAACGACGGGGGGACCGTCAGGTTGTCGGTGTTGAGATAGTTCCTTTTCCGCGGAAGCGGCTTCGGCTTATCCCGTCCAGCATCGTTAGGTTCACGCGAGTCGCCATCTGCGCCGTCACGAGCCTGCGATCCCTCGCCCTGACCGCCGAAATCCGAACGCTTACTCGCCTTCGCCGAAGAATCCGACGTGTCGGAATTTGTGCTGGCCGACTCGCCATTGGATGATTCGTCATCTCTATGCTCGTCAAGCAAGTCGCGCAGGTCGTCCATGTACTCGACGTAACGGTCGCTTGAGGACTTGTTGAGGGTACGCGTGTTGATCACGCCGTCGCGGATGTCCCTCACGATCTTCGTCGCGACTCGCTTGAACAAGCCGGCGCTTGAGATGAGGGAGACCTCTCCCGTGCCGTTCTGGATGTGAATTCCAACGAGGTCGAGGAACTTCTCATTCTCATAGAGGCGCGCAAGGGTCGACACTGGGAAGCGGCGTTTGCGTGCGTAGTCGCCCAGTGACGGGTCGTCGTAGGTAACGTTGCGGAACAGTTCGAGAATCTTGCTCCGTGTGATGAACTTCCGGACGTCGATTGTTGGATACTGGGCGATCAGCCCTTCCGGCGATTTGCCGGCGTCGAGTTGCGCCTGGAAGAACGCGGCCTGCCTCGCCGGACCCCACGCCACGCGCTGATTGCTGGTGTGAAGCGCTGCGACGAGTTGGTCGGCGTCGTCCTGGGAAGGTGCTCTCTTGACGGTGATACGACGGATCGCGGCGCGATCGGGCACTGACTGCGCGAGCTTTCCGATGCGCGCTTGGTGATCGGGTGCGAGATACGGGTTCTGGATAGCTTTCAGTGCAGCGACGCGGCGATTGCCCTCAACCACGATCAGTTGACCGTCACGCTCCAGGACGATGGGGACTTCATGTGTCAACAGGCCGACCTTGGCGATACCTTCGACGAGGCTCAGTGCCTTTTCGTTGGTGAACAAGTCCTGGACGATGTCGGATTCCGGGACACCTTCGGGAATGTCGAGTCGGACGTTGCGGGGGTCGAGTTTGACGTCGTTGAGAACGTCGACGACCAGCTCCTCCCACATGGACATGTCGATCATGACGTCCCCCGCTCAGCGATAGCGTTTTGATCGGTAAGGGGCGTGCGGACGGTATCTCGTGCTGTCACTCAGTTCTCCACACTCTTCGCTGTGTCCTTGCTGCCTCGTACGACTGCGAGAACGTCGCTACGGAGGAAGCGCCAGGCTCGTCCGACCTTCTCGCCGGGCAGGGAGCCTTCGCCGGCGAGCGCGAGCACGGTCTTGGTGCTCACGCGCAGCAGCGCTGCAGCCTCCTCCGTCGTGAGAACTTCGTGTTCTTCCGCCATCTTCTCGCACACTCCTCTTGCGGGTTCTAACGTTAGGCTATCACCGAGAGCCGTCAGTGAGGTCGGTCCTTTCAGAGTGGTGGCGACGCGCCGCTAGAGTTTCGGCACTTGTCGGTCCGGCCCATGGCGGGGTGCTTGAAGCGGCGCGTCGCCAGTTGTCAATCGGGCGGCTTGGTCGAGCGCGTGCGGAGCGCTGGCGTGGCCGATCTTCTGCGCTGCGGATTCCGGTTGCGGGCCGAGCGGTGTGTCGTCGCTGATGCTGTAACGGTCACGGTAGGCGGCGATCGTGCGGGCCGACTGCCGCCACCGTGCCCACCTGGCCTCGTCGTCCGGCGGATCGCCCAGCGTGCCAGTCCAGGGCTGCTGTTCGATGAGGGCGGTGTCGAGGGCGGCGTCGGCTCGCTGTTCGATCAGATCGCGCCGCTCGGTGAGTGCTTGGCGCATCTCCGGACTCATGGCCCCAGCGGCTTGTGGGATCAGTCCGGCGATCAGTACCGGGGGTTTGCGGGTGCGTCCGGACCCGGCGGGTCGGGCGGTGGCGCGGGCAACCCGATAGTGCATGACCTTGGCGATATCGTCGGCGTCCTCAACCCCACGGGCGGCGACCAGCCTCGGAAGCAGGGCATCCACGTCGTGATGGTTGGCTTCGGCCCGCCGCAGCTCGGCCGTGAGCGCTCCGAATGCCTCCGAGTCGAGAGCCGCGTCGGCCTGCTCGGTGGTGAGCCCGCTGGTGCGGATGAGGGTGGCCCACCGGTCGTGCTGGTCGGCGGACGCGACGGTTTCGTATTCCGCGGCGAGCTGGGTGATCGAGCCCCAGTGGTCTTGCTCGGCGGTGATGGTCTCGTGCGCCGACAGCTCGGCACCGGAGTGCTGCACCACTCCGTACAGGACGCTGCGGCCGGTGGCCTCCTCGTTGTCAGAGGGGTGCGGGGCGGTGTGGGCGTCGTCGGGGCGGTCGAGGATCACCCACGCCCGATTGGAGTCTCTGCCGCGGGTCATCGCGACGTAAAAGTTCTCCCGCGTGGTCGCCGCTTGGACCAGGACGTGCGCGGTGTCCACGGTGATGCCCTGTGCCCGGTGCGCGGTCACGGCGTCCGACCGTGATCGTGACTTCGTGGACTACGTCGCCGAACAGGTCGAGACCCGTCGGAGCGCCGAAGACGCTTTCTACACCGGCGTCGACCCGGGCACCGGGGAGGTGCTCGGCTGATGGGTGCTTACGTCAAGAAGACCAACCGGCGCCGTCAGGAAGAACGGCGACTGTCCGTGCGATCCGAGCTGCGCGAGTCCGCTGACTACCAGAAGCTGACCGAGCTGCTGATGCGCTTGTCGCTGAGCCAGTCCGGACCGCCGACCGAAAAGCCACCGGCGCGGTCAGGTCGCCGCCAGACGCCGGCCAGCTCGCTGACGTAGAATGAGAGTGTCCCGCCGGGAGGCGGGTGTTGTGATACTGAACCTCACCCTCCGGGGTGGGGGAAATTTCTACTTGACCCTCACGGTCTCGTCTCAACGGCCCTACTGGGCTCATCTTCTCCACTCAACATCCGCAGTCGTCTCCTCCTGCCGGGAGTCAGGATCACCGACTGTAGGAGAAGAGCGATGACGATCCTTGAGGATGACTCCTTGGCGCCGAACAGCCTGGTCGCGCCGAACGCGCCCGGTGGGGCGGTCGCGGTGTCGTATCTGCGGGTCTCGACCAAAGAGCAGGCCGAGAAGGGCGGCACCGACGAGGGCTACTTGATCCCGCCCAGCGAGAGGCCAACCAGCGCAAAGCCGAGCAGATGGGCGCCACGATCGTGGCCGAGTTCGTCGACGCCGGAGAGTCCGCCCGCAAAGCCGACCGGCCCGAGCTGATGAAGATGATCAAGTACGTCGCCACGCATCGGGTGAACTACTGCATCGTGCACAAGGTCGACCGGCTGGCCAGGAACCGCGCCGATGACGTGACCATCCACCTCGCCCTGCGCGATGCGGGGGCGATGCTGGTCTCAGCGACGGAGAACATCGATGAGACCCCCTCGGGGATGCTGCTGCACGGCATCATGTCCACGATCGCGGAGTTCTACTCCCGCAACCTGGCCACCGAGACCGTCAAGGGCCTCTCGCAGAAGGCCGCCCACGGTGGCACGATCGGCAAAGCCCCCTTGGGGTATCGCAACGTCGGCGTCCGCGATGAGTACGGGCGCGAGATCCGCACCGTGGAGATCGACCCCGAACGGGGCAAGCTCGTGGCGTGGGCGTTCATGGTCTACGCCTCCGGGGAATGGACCACCAGCCAGCTGCATGCCGAGCTCACCGCCCGCGGCCTGCGCACACCCCCCCGACACCGCGCCGGCCCTCACGCTCGATCGGGAAGTCCTCGATCCACCGGATGCTGACTAACCCCTACTACAAGGGCGACGTCCGCTATCAGGGCGTGACCTACAAGGGCACCCATCAGCCGCTGGTGCCGCCGGAGGTCTGGTACCAGGTGCAGACCGTCCTGCAGACCCACCGCAGCGCCGCGGATGCCTCGCAGGTGCATGACCACTACCTGAAGGGCACCGTGTTCTGCGGCCAGTGCGGATCACGCCTGCTGGTCTGCAACGCCAAGAACCGCCACGGCAACATCTACCCCTACTTCATGTGCGCGAACAAGCACGCCGGCCGGGGCGGCTGCTCCCGCCAAGCGATGCTCATCGAGGAAGTCGAGCGCCTGGTCGAACGCCACTACGAGACCGTGCAGATCAGCGCCGCGACTCGTCAGGCCGTGGCCGAGCAACTGCACAGTGAGTTCGATGAGCTCATGGCCTCCGAATCCGACGCTCTGGCAGACCTGACCAAGGAACGGGCGCGGTTGGAGGACGAGCAGAGCAAGCTGCTGCACGCCCACTACGCCGGAGCGATCCCGCTGGACCTGCTCAAGAAGGAGCAGGAACGCATCACCGCCGGGTTGGAGACGATCAAGAACCGGATCGAGGCCCACCACGATGAGTACGCCGACGCCCGCAACAACCTGGACGACTCGCTGCACCTGTTGGAGCACGCCGCCGACATCTACGCCCGCTGCGACGACGCGAACCGGCGCCTGTGCAACGAGGCGTTCTTCACCAAGATCTACATCGAGGAAGAAGGGGAAGTGCGGGCCGACTACGCCCGGCCGTTCGACGCGCTGACCAGCCGCGAGGTCCAAGCCGACGCGCTCACCTGGGCGCAGAACGCCCGCAACGAGAACGAGGTGCGAACCCCGACCGAGGATGGTTCCTCTGTCAAGGGTTCACACCTCGCACATTTGGGGTGAGCGACGGGGGTTGAACCCGCGACCTCCTGGACCACAACCAGGCGCTCTGCCGACTGAGCTACGCCCACCAAGATAGGATGTCCTTCGCGGCTGAGAACCTGCTATCGGACAACGAATTAGAGCTTACATGAGCGCCATCGACGGAGCCAACTCGACGCCACGTCACTGGAGTGAGAAGCGTCACGAGTCGTAGGGTCCGTGGGCTATTCGCCCGAATTTCCGTCGGAGGAAGCAGAGGAGAAACGTCGCGAGATTTCCCGTGCCTCGTCGGAGCTCGGACCCGGTTGGGGTACGAACACGGCTTTGCGATAGTACTGAAGCTCGACGATCGAATCCTTGATGTCTCCCAGGGCGCGGTGATTCCCTGTTTTGGCCGGGGCCTGGTAGTAAGCCCGTGGGTACCAGCGGCGGGAGAGCTCCTTGACCGTCGAGACGTCGACAACTCGGTAGTGCAGATGCTCGATGACGCGCGGCATGTCCCGCGTCAGGAACGTTTTGTCGGTTCCTATCGAATTTCCGCCCAATTGGGCTTTTCCGGCTTCCGGCACATATTTCTTGATGTGCGCCAGAACCAAGTCTTCGGCCTCGGACATGGACAGGCCTTCGTCGAGTTCGTCGAGAAGACCTGATGTGGTGTGCATGTTCCTCACGAAGTCATTCATCTGAGCCAGGGCTTCAGGCCTTGGTTTGATCAGTACGTCCAGTCCGTCGTCCAGAATGTTCAATTCTGCGTCCGTGATCAGGACCGCGACCTCAATCAAGGCGTCGCGCTCCAGATCCAAGCCGGTCATCTCGCAGTCGATCCATACTATTCGTTCATTCGTTTTAGACACCCCTCAAACCTACCTCGCGGCCCCTCCCTCGCCTAAGGGTCGGCGCGTTCCCTTCTGTGTCTGTAAAATCGAACAGAGTCTCGCCCGAGTTCTGGCGGACTTCAGGCCACGAGATATCTGCAGGGGGAAGCTTGAGCCACAGCGCGATGCTTCGGAGGCGACGCACCAGGGAACCCCGGTTCGTGCAACGAAGCCCGCTCCGCACCATCATTATGGGAACGATTGGTTCCCTCCTGCTGATGTTCGGATCATTCGGTATCGGGTGGCTCGCGCCCATATCCTCACTTCGGCTTCAGTCGTGGATTATTTCGCTGAGGTATACCGACGGCGCGGTGGTTCTGTGCATCGTCGTCACCTCCATCGGGGCCATGGCGCTGACGCGCGAATGGATGCGTTTGAGCCAGAAGGTCGATTGGGCGCAGAAATCGGCCAAGAAATGGGTTACTGCGGCGATCATCTCGTGGTCTATCCCGTTGATGGTCGCATTCCCGCTGTTCAGCCGCGATGTTTACTCTTATTTCGCTCAAGGTCGTCTCTACCAGTCGGGTCTGAACCCGTATGAGGCCGGAGTCTCATCGGTCAACAACTTCCTGCAAAACGGCGCAGACCAGTTGTGGAGCCAGTCGCCCCCGCCATATGGTCCCGTCTTTCTATGGATAGAAGGATTAGTAGTACAAGTCGCCGGTGATTCTCCGGACGTCGCTTTCTATCTATTCCGAGGGGTGGCGCTCGTCGGTGTGGCGCTCATCGCCTATTTTCTTCCCAAACTCGCCAAGCTCCACGGTGTCAATCCGACGAGGGCCTGCTGGCTGTGCTTGGCGAACCCGATGTTCTTGGTGCATTTCGTGGTCTCCGCACACAATGATGCCTTGATGATCGGTCTGATGATGGCCGCGGTATATGTCTCTGCTCGATGGAGGAATACCGCTGGCGGACTGGGCGGAATCACGCTCACGACCGTCGCGGTTGCGGTCAAGCCGATAGCGTTGCTGATCCTGCCCTTCATCGGCCTGCTCTGGGCGGGCCGCGGTGCTTCTTGGCCCAGGAAATTCGTCTATTGGTTCCTTACCGCGGGTATCGCGCTCCTGGAACTTTGGCTCATGGGCCTTGCGAATGGGTTCGGCTTCGATTGGGTGGGAGCGCTCTCGACGACGGGAGGCGTCTGGATCTGGTATGCCCCGGTCGGGCTGTTCAGCTTCTTGGTTCGCTTGTGGGGCGACTCCGTCGGCTTACCCGGTGGGGACCTCCAGTCCTTCGTGCAGAAGATCGGACAAATGGTGGGCGTGCTCGGCGCCGCGGTTCTCGCATTCGTGGGACGGGACGAGAAATTGATCCGTCGCATCACGATCGCATTGACGCTTGTCGTGATGCTCAACCCCATGATTCAGGCCTGGTACGTGGTTTGGCTGATCCCATTTTTTGCTGCCACTGGAATCCGCTCGGATTGGCACGTCGATTTCTTCCTTTTGACCACGCTCTTTTTTATGATGTGGGCCGTGTCCGATCAATTGGATGTCTTCCCGTATTTGAGCTTGGACGTCAACATGGGTCGTCTTGTCGCGGCCGTTGTTGCCCTGATGTACGGGCTGTACATCATGTTCATCGATCCCTCCACCCGGCGCGTTTTTCGGCGGGAACGCAGGGGCAGCGCAATCGTTTAGCACCGCGGAGTGGAGAGCCACGGCTTCGCGCGGTAATCTAGACGAGGTCGACTTGGCCACGCCTCAGTAGCTCAGTGGATAGAGCAGGAGCCTTCTAATCTCTTGGTCGGGGGTTCGACTCCCTCCTGGGGCACCACCAAAACCGCAGAAAAGCAGCGAACAGCCTGATACAAACAAAGATACGCAAAAGGTTTTCGGAACAAGCTGCACGCCATTAACACAAGGACCCCGCCGGGAGCACATCCCAGCGGGGTCCTTTTTCGTGCCCGAAACCTGCAGATCAGCCCTGACGACGGGCACTGAAAGCATCCAAAGACACCACCGACGACTTCCGGATCCGGGTCAGCCTCCGGGTGGTTTTCCTCACCCCAGAGGGCGCCTGCCACCCGTTCCGAGACGGAATCTTTCACCTCGTCTAAAACATGCTGATAGCGAGTCAACATGCCCATCTGTGACCAGCCCATCATGTCCATCACCACACGCGCCGGGATCCCCAACTCGAGCAATACCGTCGCGGAGGTATGCCGAGCATCATGAACCCGCATGCCCTCAACCCCGTGCGCAGCCGTAAAAGCCTTCCACGCGGCCCGATCGGTCTTATTACTCACCGGCCGACCATCACGCTGCGTGAAAATTAGATCCCACAACTTCCCGTGGTAATCAGTAGAACCAACCCAATTCTCGGGCCCGTCCTCTTTTTGCCACTGTTCCTGCAGCTGACGCTGGGACGCCAATGCGGCCGTGATCTGGTCCGGAACCCGCCACGATTGACGCGACCGCGTCGTCTTCGGTTCGGTCATCACATATCCGCCTCCAGTCCGGTCCGGGCGGACACCCTGGCGGCACCCACACTCCGGGCCGTGCTTCCACGGCAGTCTCGTCAGCGAACGACGAATATGCAGCGTCTTGGAATCCACGTCGAGGTCGTCCCCACACAGGCCAAGCCTCTCTCCCTGACGGAGTCCGAACGCTAATGCAATGATCCATGACGAGCCGCACAACGGGTCCTTGTCGGTGGCCTGGATGAGTTCGCGTGCTTTGGCCGGGGAGATAACTTGTGGGTTGAATGAGGCTGCTTTGGGTGTGGCAGCACGTAGCGCGGGGTTGGGGCCGAGGGGCCTCGGTCTACGGCATTGGAGAGCGCTTTAGACAGGATCCGCCGGTGCATGTTCAGGATCGTCGCCTCGGCCCGGCCGCCATCACGCATCCGAGCCTGGATCCTCTCAATGTGGACGGGGGCAGCTTCTCGAGGGTGACCTTGCCTTCGCGGGATCCGATCACCCATTTGTTGAGCGTGTTGCGGTAGGAGTACCAGGTTGTTTCTTTGCCGGGCCGGGCGATGTTCTGGATCCAGTGGGTGCACCATGCGTCTAGGGTGGTGCGCTCCGGGTCGGCGAGGACGCCTTGGATGAGCCCGTTGCGATATTTTTTTGGCGGCGTTGACGAGTTCGGCGCGGGTCTTTTTGGTAAAGGTTTTACGGATCGGTTTGCCGGTGGTCGTGTTGGAGACGCGGATGCTGATTTGTCAGCGGCCGTCGGCGCGTTGGATGGGTTTGGACCCTTCACCGTTATCCCGGCGGGTGTTACGTGTAGGCATGAGGGGTCCTTTCAGGCAACGACGTGGGGCAGGGTCGCCTCCCGCAGCTGGGCACGCTCCGCCCCGGTGGGGGTAGTCATCCGATCGGTGAGGAGGGCCAGGGTGATGTCGAGGTCTTCGGCGATGTCGCCCGGGTGTCTCTAGGATTGGGTACGGGCGAGGATTGCCGAAAGGGCGATCAGTAGCCGGGCTGTGCGTTCGTGAACCATTTCTTCGATGCGCCCGTTCTGGTTGCAGCAAAGGCCGCGTAGGACGTGGATCAGCTCATGGGTGAGTGAACATCTGGCTTCGGTGTAGGTGAGCCTGGTGGCGAGCCAGAGGTGGGCGCCGTCGATGCAGGCGGAGCGGCCCCTCAGGGGGGGGCGAGGTATATGCGGATGTCAGGGAGTGTTGTTTCAAACCAAGGATCGAACTTGTCTTCCACTGTTAGTTGAAGGGACTGACAATTTAGGAACTCGTGTTCTGATTCCGAGTGGGGTCTGGCACCACGTGCCGCTCGATTGGAGACGCAGCCCCAGAACTGCCTTCGCTAGTCCTTAAAGTAAGTAACAACCAGGACACTGCCCGCGCTCCGGCATGAAGGTTAGAAACCAATAGAGCACAAGCCACAACTGGAGCAAGACGTGGGGCAAAAGCGTCCACAAGAAGACGGCCGCAGCGGAAGCCCCTGACACAAGCAGTAGAGCAAAGATGAATGCCCAGCTACGAGTGATCAACCCTGAAGATTTCTTGCGGATCACCGTGATTATAAAGTTGGTTGATTCGCAAGACATGGTGCAGGCAAAGATGTTAGCAGTCAGTATCAGGCCCGCAAATCCGGCAACCGCGCCGTAAAGCGCTAGGCGAGTGGGTGCAGCTGGCGGCCAGCCGACGAAGTGTCCTGGTAACGCAACGAGGACCCCAACAACAACGGCACGATCCAGTCGATAGCAAGGTGCAGCGCGTAGAGGTCGCGAACGGTGACCATCGCGTCGGATCTCCCTTTCTCCCACGGCTATTTCTGGGTCTTGTGGGCGATGACGACCTCGGAGATGTTCTTGGCTCTCGGATGCCTCTTTGATGCGCCTCTCGTATAATGAGCGCCAGGAGCCGGTTTGCCAGCTATCAGAAAGAGATGACGTTATTCCCACCAGCCCTGCCTGTCTGCCTGGTCCCAGGGGTCTCCGTTTTTGCCGCGGCTCTTTTGCCGCTGTTGCTCTTGCAGTGCATCTTTGTATTCTTTGACTCGCCGTCGTGTCATGTCGCCGAATTCTCGGGTTCTGCGATTCAGCTCTTGTTCGGAAATGTCTTCCTTCCAAGGCTTGGTTAGGAGAAGGTCGGGCATGAACCCGATAATTCCACTCATTAGCCCGAAAAGAGCCAGCGAAAAGGCCCCGCCAAAAATCGGAGCGAAGACCGCACCTGCTATTGCTGGTGCCAGGAGAGCGTTTAGGGTAACCGCTGGTCCGTGAGGAAGTGTCTTTTGCTGTCTGTGCTGAAGTGGACGGTTCAGGAAGACTTGTAGGTAGCTACCGATTAGGCCAATGAGCAATGCCAGGACCACTAAGGAACCGATCTGATATGGGCGGCTCAAGACGATCTGGTTGAGGATGAGGCTTACAATGAAGACCGGGATGCTGGTTAGCACGCCAGTCAAAGTTGAGCCTGAGAGCGCGTATCCAATCCCTGGGGGAGTGAATTGTTGGTCGGTCATTTGGTTTACCTCGGATAATGAGTAGTGACTGGCGGCACGGGAGATTCGGTAAGGCTTCCTCCGTGCGCTCTTGGGGGTATCTCGTTTTTGTAGATGCTAACGGCCTCTTTGAGCCAGCTGATGGCCTGACCGAATGGGATGCCATACTGGGCGACGGCCCCTGCTACTGCGGCACCACAGGATACCCAGTTGATGTATGTGCTAGCTCCGTTGGGTGATCCTTGTGCCGAGGTGGAAAGGGATGGGTCAATTTTCCTGAGTTCTTCATCTAGGCGCTGCTCGTAATTCGGGTATGTTTTTGGGGCTGCGTTTTTGATATCTTCTGGCAGCTTATCGAGCGTCTGATAGAGATGTTGGAACTGCTCTTCGCTTATCCCTTGGGTCGGTCCATTCTCTTGACTCTGTTCTGTGGCCGGTGGTGGCCCGTTGGCAACGGCCAGGGCCGGGCCGATGCTGACGGTTGAGAGTGCGAGGCTGGAGACTACCATTGAGGCGATGAGAGGCTGGGAGCGTACGTGGGGCATAGTTCTTTAGCCCTTAGCGTCGATCGAGTTGGTTTTCTGCTGTAGTGCTCGTCTACGAGCACGACTAACGGTAAGCATGGTACTGGAGAGTGAGGCAAGCCATTTCCGGAATCGTTATCAAATCTATATTTGAAATCCGGAGAGGTTCTGAGGATCCGTGCTATACGTCTCATGCAGTCTGATATGCCTGTGGCTGGAGATGAGCGGCCTAGGTCACGGCATGACCTTGTGGTGCGGGATTGATGTTGATCTAGTGCTGAGTTTTGTCCTTACTGTAACGCTAAGGCTATGAGAACGGATGTGTGCCCGACCTGTCGGGGGAGTCGTTCACTATGGATCGAAGGGCTGTGCCCGATGAAGTGATCGTCCGCAAGTCTGAGAAGTATTCGGGGAGCGAGGAAGACCGCCGAGGCACATCAGCGCACATGTTGGTACTGAGCGCGTGGTTCAGTGAAAATGGCACTGGAATTCGCAGTACTGGCTGGGCGTGCCGGTGGAGGGATTACGGCAGGTCATTATCTCCGCGACGGCCCGGTCGGTGGCTAACCCGTAGCATGTGGTGAATCAGCGTGCTGGTACGCAGTCCTGGACTCCTGGACAGGTTCGGAGGATTTACCTCATCGGAGTTGGGGTGCTGAGCCGGCACCGGAAACTGGCGGGCGGAGGTAAAGTATGGACCGCCTACTAGAGGTGTATTCAATTTCTGTGCTGTCGCCCCGGTTGATGTCCGGAACTGGCCCGGATTCATCGTACCCAGGAGGTATCGAGAATCTGCGTACCCCGCTTGTGCTCTGCCGTGCGCAGCTCGTCTGGAAAATTAGTTTCGGACGAAAAGTCCCAAATTGGGCAGTTTTTCGAATGCCTCAACCCTCCCAAATCGCGAGGGTTGCCCGGCACCGGTCGAGGGTTTCCGTGTCATGGAACGCCTATTCGTTGAGTGAGTATGAGCCCGGACGATATCCTGTTTCCTGCGATTAACCGCTCGGTTGGAACGTGATGTTACCCAACAGAAACAGTGATACTTAGTCGCATCAAACGAAACTATATTCGATGAAATTGTTCGCTCATCACCTCTGATCGCAACGGTTGCACACTAAGCGATACCCATCGGAATTACGCCAGCTAGAATCTCTTGGTCGGGGTTTCGCCTCCCTCCTGGGGCACCAAGAACCCCACAATACCGGGCCATGCGACCCCTGGGACGGGGTTCTATTTTCATTAACCGGTGCCAGGTGGACTGCTTGGGCAGGTTCATGAGCCGCTGGCTCGGTTCTCGGAGACCAGCTTCCATGCGTCGCGCATTTTCGACTGGTCGGTGTAGGTCCCTTGTCGGCCGTCTTCGAGTTCGATGGCGACGTGCCCTCCGCGCTTCAACGCCGAGGTGATGGTTGCACCGGCAAAGGTATCGCCGACCTTGTAGGGGAAGATCGGTCCATTCTGGGGGATGGATTCTGGAAATTCGTTCATGAGCCGAGTATAGGCACCTGTTTTCCCTTGTCAGCTAGGAAATTTGAGTAAATTTGCGGGAACGCACACCACTGGTTGAAACGTCATATCTCGGCGACTAGGGCTTTGACTGTCGTGGAGGCAAATGGTTGCCCGCCATCATGCAACGAACCGAACCACCTGCCGACTCGATCATTGATACATCGACCGGCTCGAGATGCGCGTGGACGGAGATCGCCCGGCGTTGTTGCGGGGTCAGGCTCGAGGCGGCCGTCGCGGAGAGGACGAGCGTCGGGCCGCCGACGGCAGATACTTCCAAGCAGTTGCCTGCAAATCTCTGGATCTGGGATTCTTCGAGCTCTATAACCTGACGGCCTGTGGATCGTAGACTGTCGAGAACCCTGGCTCGCTGCCTGGGATCGCGAATCATAGTTGCTCCGATGAGGGTTACATGGGTTCCGACGGACATCAAGACGTTGGTGTGGTAGACGGGTACGCCTCGGGAATCGAAGGCGTCGAAGACCACTGGTTGAAAACCCAAATCCGAGCAGAACCTGGCGAGCAAGTGACTCGAGGCCCTCTGGGAGCGGCACACGTAGGCAAGCCGATGGACATGATCGAGGACCATGGCGCCGGTTCCCTCCAAATACTGGCCCTCGGATTCGGCGGTGCTGTAATCGACGACGCGTCGAACTACTCCGCTTTTTCGGAGGTGGGCCAGGACGTCCTCGCGCCGTTCGGCGCGCCTGTTGGGGGCATGCATGGGGTAGAGGACGACGGTTCCGTCATCATGCGTGCTGAACCAGTTGTTGGGGAAGACGCTGTCCGGAGTCTCGTTCGTCAGGTCCTCGAAGACAGCGACGCCGAGGCCTAGTTTCTCTAGTTTCTCGGCAAGACTAGTGACTTCCTCGAATGCAACGCGTGCTACTTGGCGTGGGTCCTGGGTCGGTCGGCTTTGGAAGCGGTTGTCCAGCTCGGTAAGGGGGTTGGGCGTGAATCGATGCGGGCGTACCAGGACTATCTGCCGTGGGGCTTGCTGGGGCCGGGTGTCCCTTGAACTGACATGGCTCTGCGGATGACCTACCTCCACGCTCGGGTTTGTCTCGCTCACAACGGGCTGGGTCAATGGGGCACTCCTTCTCCGGATCGGGGTCGAACGGCTTCGATAAGAGGTTATAGAACAGCAATATGGGTCCGAAATTCCTAAAATGAGAACAGGTTGTTTGGTTATGAGTCGAAATGCATCCGGCTATTGTTCAATATGGAAATCGGGTGTCTTGGCCCGAGCGTCACATGAGTTCCTCCCCAACAGAGCAAACCGGCGTTAACGTGGGCGAGTTATCCACAAACACGCGCCTTATTGAAGAACGGCCCGGAGGCGCGGCGAGTTTCCGAGGCAAGCTCTTCCCAGGACATGCGATCGCGTAGCTCGCGACGCGAACGGAATGGACTGGAGGACTCGATATGACTGACTACGTGACTATTCGCGGCTTTGTCGCCACGAAACCGGATTTGCGGAGGCTCCCGAATGGGACCGCGGTGTGCTCATTTCGTCTGGCATCCACGGCACGTTGGTTCGACGGCAAAACAGGCGATTGGACCGTCGGCCACACCAACTGGTTCACCGTGAATTCGTTCCGTTCGTTGGGCACCAACGTTGCCGCCAGCGTGGACGTTGGCCAGCCCCTACTGGTACAGGGAAAACTCAAAATCAGGAATTGGGAAACAGTGCATCGGGAGAGACGGACGAGCGTGGACATCGAAGCACGGTCTGTCGGCCACGATTTGGCTTTCGGCAGTTCGACATTCGTGCGCGCCGGAGGCGGCCGGAGCAGGGACGAGCAGATCACGTCGGACGCCTCAGGCAAGGGATGCGGCTCATGGGACAGCCTCCCAAAATCTCACGAGTCCGCCGAAATCGCCGCGACAACCCCGGGACGGCTGACATGCGGCGGGACAGGTGGTGCTGAGGCTGAGCAAGACAACGGGTCTACCTCCCGGCCCGCGAGTGTCCAACGCCAACTGTTCGTTTCTTCGTAGTGTTCGACAGTCCGGATGGGGGCACTCGGTATGAGAAAGACGATGGAAGTATCATGACGTCGACGTCGTACGTCGGCGTTTCGTTGCCATGTGGATGCGAGCGGGGGTTATGTGGGCAAGGGCCAAAGATCATCACGAGGACAATGGCCGATCGTGCTAGTCGCTTTGGGATTGATCGGTGGTATTTCCGGCTGTTCCACGGCAGGGGTGGAGCCGCGGACTCCAGTTGGAGAAATATCCGGCCCGACAAGCTCCGATGACCAGGTTCAAGAAGATGCAGCCAAGATCAAGGAAGTCGTTGAGGCCGCATTGTCCGAGGGCGACGTGACCGAAGCTCGTGTTCGCGACGCAATCGTACGGAGCGGCCGAAGCAGTGACGATGTGGAGAGCGGACAGGACAGTACGCCTACAGGGCTGGACGTGGGCAACGTGGACGCCGCGGTCAAAATCCACGAGCAATGCGTGATGGTCGATGTTCGGGCTGATAGGACGGTGACCGCCGTCGGCGCGCCTGCTCTCAGCACGGGACGCTGCATGATCGGGCATGCCTACACGGACTAGGCAAACATAGTAGCCTTGTCCATATGGCTGAATTTATTTACACGATGTCTAAAGCCCGCAAGAAGGTGGGCGACAAGGTCATCCTGGACGACGTCACCATGTCGTTCTACCCAGGCGCCAAAATCGGCGTCGTCGGCCCCAATGGCGCCGGTAAGTCCACCATCCTCAAGATCATGGCTGGTCTGGATGAACCGTCCAACGGTGAAGCACGGCTGAGTCCCGGTTACTCCGTGGGCATCCTGTTGCAGGAGCCGCCCCTCAACGAGGAAAAGACCGTTCTTGGCAACGTGGAGGAAGGCGTTGGAGAGATCAAGGAAAAACTTGATCGCTACAACCAGATCTCGGAAGAGATGGCCAACCCGGATGCCGATTTCGACGCGCTCATGGAAGAAATGGGCAAGTTGCAGGGCGATATCGACGCCGCCAACGCCTGGGACCTGGATAGCCAACTGGAACAGGCCATGGACGCCTTGCGTTGCCCGCCCGGCGACGCAGAGGTCAGTAAGCTCTCCGGCGGCGAGCGCCGTCGTGTTGCATTGTGCAAACTCCTTTTGCAGAAGCCGGATCTTCTCCTGCTCGACGAGCCCACCAACCACCTGGATGCCGAGTCCGTGCTCTGGCTCGAACAGCATCTTTCGTCCTACGAGGGTGCCGTCCTCGCAGTAACCCACGATCGCTACTTCTTGGACCACGTTGCCGAGTGGATCTGCGAGGTGGAGCGCGGACGCCTGTATGGATACGAAGGCAATTACTCCACCTACCTCGAGACCAAGCGCAAGCGCATGGAGGTTCAGGGCAGGAAGGACGCCAAGCTCGCCAAACGCCTGGCGGACGAACTCGACTGGGTTCGTTCCAGTTCCAAGGGGCGTCAAACCAAATCGAAGGCTCGCCTCGCGCGTTACGAAGAGATGGCGGCGGAAGCCGAGAAAACCCGCAAACTCGACTTCGAGGAAATCCAGATCCCTCCGGGACCCCGGCTGGGCAATGTGGTCATCGAAGCTGAGGACCTGCAAAAGGGCTTCGGGGACAGAAGCCTCATCAAGGACCTGTCGTTCTCGTTGCCGCGCAACGGGATCGTAGGCGTGATCGGGCCGAACGGTGTCGGTAAATCCACACTGTTCAAGACGATCGTCGGTCTGGAGTCCTTGGACAGCGGTAACCTGAAAATCGGCGACTCCGTCAAAATCGCCTACGTCGATCAGAACCGAGCCAACATCGATTCCGAAAAATCGCTCTGGGAAGTCGTCTCCGACGGACTCGACTACATTCAGGTCGGTCAAGTCGAAATGCCTTCGCGAGCTTACGTTTCGGCCTTCGGGTTCAAAGGGCCGGACCAGCAGAAGAAAGCGGGCGTCCTCTCCGGTGGTGAGCGCAACCGACTGAACCTCGCGTTGACGCTCAAACAGGGCGGAAACCTGCTCCTCCTCGACGAGCCGACCAACGACCTCGACGTGGAAACTCTTGCATCGCTCGAGAACGCACTCCTTGATTTCCCGGGTTGCGCCGTGGTCGTCTCTCACGACCGTTGGTTCCTCGACCGCGTGGCCACCCACATCCTGGCCTGGGAAGGCACCGAGGAAGAACCGGACAAATGGTATTGGTTCGAAGGCAACTTCGAATCGTATGAAGAAAACAAGGTCGAAAGGTTGGGTCCCGAGGCTGCCCGACCCCATCGGCTGACTCATCGTCGACTCACGCGCGACTAGAAGGTCTGTTGACGACAACGGCCGCTCCCCTCAAAAGGGGAGCGGCCGTTGTCGTCAACCGGTCCAGGCCCACAAGACGTGACCTCGCATCACGAATCCGCGTCGTCTTCACGGACGCGGACCATGGCCTCCTGAGTGGTCGTGGCGACCAGAAGGCCTTCCCTGTCGAAAATTCGGCCGCAGGACAGCCCGCGTGAATTCGACGCATTGGGGGAGTTCTGGACATACAGCAGCCACTCGTCGGCTCGTGCCTGACGGTGCCACCAAATCGCGTGGTCCAGAGACGCCATGGTCAGACCCGGGTCCTGCCACGTTTTTCCATGTCCCCGGAGGATCGGATCCATGGGGGTGTAATCCGAGGCGTAAGCGATCGCCGCGCGATGAATTAGCGGGTCATCGGGCAAAGCCCCGTGGGTTTTGAACCACACCGCATTGACCGGTTCCCGGGACTCGGAAGGCTTCAAATAGATCGGGTCCGTAATGTAGCGAATCTCGAAAGGCCGACCGTGGACCACGCGGCGGGCCAGGGGGTGGTCCAGGTGCCCCCAGAGCTCCTTGGGACTGCGCAGACTCTCGGGCTCTGGGATGTCGGTCGGCATCGGCTCCTGATGTTCAATCCCCGGTGCGTGTGTTTGGAATGACGCGATGGACGAGAGAATGACCTTCCCGTCTTGATAAGCGTGAATACGGCGAGCTGAGAATGACCTTCCGTCCCGCATGCGCTCTACGCCGAAGGTGATGGGTTTGGTGACATCTCCCGGGCGCAGGAAGTATCCGTGCATCGAATGAATTGGTCGGTCGCGATCCACCGTTCGGCTGGCTGCCATGACGGACTGAGCGAATACCTGACCGCCGAAAACCCGTGGCGTTTCCGGACTGACGGTGTAGCCGACGAATATATCCTCCGTGGTGCGCAACGGGGTATTCGGCTCGAGATCGAGCATGCTCAGCAGAGAGCGGGTCGGATCGAAATCCTCCGCAGGAACCTGGGAATCGTGGAAAGTACTCACCCATCGATCTTAGAGCGAGTCGAATCCTGTGTCATAAGGGGCAAAGCTAAGGTCCCGACGATGTCGGCGCGGGCGAGGCAGGACATAATGGATACAAAAGTCCCCGTCGATCGTGAAACCATGCCCATACCGTCCTCGTCAGCACCCCTACAATTCGCCGACCTCCGCCAAGCCAAGGACCTTGCGACCCTGTTGTCCCGGGTCAGGTCCATTGATTCATCGTCGGCCGTGAGGTTTCAAGCCCATGGATCCGTCGTGGCCGTATGGGTCCCCGTCATGAGCGCGGAAACTCTTCTCGAACAGGTTCCGACTGTTCTCGGGATGCGCGCTCTGCATTTGTCGGAACCGTCAGAGATAGATGTCACGGTCGAAGCTGCGGCGGTGCTTGATCGGCTTGCTCGGATCGCCAAAACGGACGGTACGATCGAGATCCCGCCGACGACGGTCCACGCACCGTGGTCCGGAATAGCGCCTCCGTCCTCCGGCTGGATACGTCAAGGACATCTGGACTCGGAAAACGTAGAGACCATAGCGCGTGACGGAATGTCTGCAGTCGAACAAGCATTGCCCTCGAACCCCGGTGGAGCCGTCGTCAGCACCGTTCGGGCCCGAATATGGGGGACGGCGACGTCGTTCGGCATGGTCTCGGGTGCGGCATTCGGGGCTACCGTGTTGGGATTCAACGAATCGAACAAGGGCTTCGAGGTCTACACGTACGGGCCATGGCACCGCATATCCAATGAAAGCGGCCATATACTCTCCCGCCCGGGGAGCAACCTGTAGTTCGGAGCACTCGGCCGAGACGACACTCGGCTAGCCAGGAGTATTGGTCATGGCTCTGGCCGCTCGGTCGAAATAATCCCACATCATGCCATCGATCATGGGTGGAAGATTCAAGGTGTCGAGCGATTCGCGCATGAACTTCAACCAAGTTTCCCGTGCCCATGAGTCGATTTCGAACGGCGCGTGACGCATCCTCAAACGTGGGTGTCCCCTGCGTCGACTATAAGTCGTGGGGCCGCCGAAATATTGTTCCAGGAACATCTCGAGCCGTTCGCGCGCGGGCTCCAGATCTTCTTCGGGGTATAGCGCCCGAAAGTCCGGATCCGCGGCCACACGGTCGTAGAATTCCGTGGTCAGCTTGTGGAAAGCGTCGTGCCCGCCGATCTGTTCGTACGGACTGGGTGCAGAAGAAGCCGGACTCGTCATAGAAAAAACATTCTACTGACGAGCCCGGCTGCCGAGAAGCCCCAAGACGGCTTAGGAAATCACATCGGCTGACTGGACGCGCAGCGCGCGTTCGATGGAGTCCCGCCCTTCCATGACCTGGCGCCTGAGGGAATCTTTGCCCTCGCCCAACTGAACCAGGAATTCTTCCGCAGCGTCGAGAACATCGCGGTCGACGATCTGGGGAAAGAGACCGGTGACGATCTGCTGCGAGATTTCGTGGGACAGCTCCCCCCACAGTTTTTCGATCGACGCGAAGTACCGGGACACGAAGGGCCTGATCAACGAGTCCCTTGTGGTCGTGTTGAATCCTGCGATTGCGGAGCGTTGGATGACGTTCGGAAGATCGTGGCTTTCGACCACAAGCTCCCAAACTTTCTCCTTGGCTTCGTGCGTCGGTATTGCCGCCCGTGCCTGGGCGGCACGCTGGGCCCCGGTCGAGGTCTTGTCCGATTCGGCGGCGGAGTCGATATCAGAAAGACCCTTGCGGCCAGCGGCCACGAGCGCCGTCAGAAGCTTCCACGCGAGGTCTTTGTCGATGGCCAGCCCGGGCAATCGGGTCGAACCGGCCAATAGCGATTCGACGGTGTCGAGCTGTTCGTCGCTCGTCGCATGGGAGGCGAAGGCCTGGACGAACTGCAATTGTTGATCGGAACCCTCGGGAGCCGACTGGGAGATTTCCCACAGCTTGGACGCCGCCTTCTCCCGAGTCTCTTCCTGGGCATCGGGCCGGACATACATGCGCAGGGTCGTCGCGAGATTGCGAAGCTGCGTCAGGATCGTGGTGGAATCCGTCTCGGCCCCGATATTGCCCAACAACAAGTCGACGAAGTGCCGTGCCGGAATCTGCCCGTCACGCGTGCCGTTCCACGCCGCACCCCAGACGACTGCTCGCGGCAGGGACTCTTCGAAGTCTCGAAGATGAGTCCTGGCGGTGTCGAATGAGGCGTCGTCGAGACGAACCTTGGCATAGGCGAGGTCTTGGTCGTTGAGCAGTATGAGTGCTGGACGCTGGCGCCCCGCCGTATCCGGAATTTCCGTCCGCTCGCCGTCGACGTCGAACTCGACGCCGTGCACCCGAACCAACTTCCCGTCGATGAAATCGTAGAAGCCAGCTGTCATGCGGTGCGGGCGGAGCGTCGGGTACTCGTTGGGTGCGGTCTGGATGACCTCCAAATGGGTGATCATTCCGTCCTCGTTGACCTCGATCGACGGTGTCAACGTATTGACGCCTGCGGTCTCCAGCCAGGCTCGGGACCAGGATTTCAATTCCCGGCCGGACGTGGCCTCCAGCTCGACCATAAGATCGGCCAGCGTCGCGTTTGCCCATGAATGTTTGGAGAAGTACGCATTCAGGGCCTTCATGAATTCCTCCTGGCCGACCCATGCGACTAGTTGGCGAAGTACAGAGGCGCCCTTGGCATACGTGATGCCGTCGAAATTCACCTGGACGTCATGAAGGTCCTTGATGTCCGCGACGATCGGGTGGGTAGAAGGCAACTGATCCTGGCGGTACGCCCATGTCTTCTCCATCGCGGAGAATGTTGTCCAGGCGTGCGTGAATCGGGTGTTTTCCGCGGCGCTCAGGTGCGACATGAACTCCGCGAACGATTCGTTGAGCCACAGGTCGTTCCACCACTTCATGGTCACCAGATCGCCGAACCACATGTGTGCCAGCTCGTGCAGAACCGTGATGGCTCGCCGTTCGATCATGGCGTCGGTGGTCTTTGAACGGAAAATGTAGTCCTCGAGGATCGTGACGCACCCAGCGTTTTCCATGGCCCCGGCGTTGAATTCGGGGACGAAGAGCTGATCGTACTTGTCGAACGGATAGGGAACCCCGAACTGACGCTCGTAGAACTCGAAGCCTTGTTTGGTCAGCGTGAAGATCTCTTCATGGTCTAGGTACTCGATCAAGGACCTGCGCGCATAGATATCCAGAGAGATGGTCCGGCCGTCGGCGGTGGTCAGGGCATCGGACACCTTCGAATACGGCCCCGCCACGAGCGCCGTGATGTAGGAGGAAATACGGGGAGTGGTTTCGAAGGACCATATGTCGGCCTCGGAACCTTCCTCACGTTGGGCCACCGGCTGATTCGAAATCACGTCCCAGGCTTTGGGGGCCTTGACGGTGAACGTGAATTCTGCCTTCAAGTCGGGCTGTTCGAAGACGGCGAATACGCGGCGGGAATCCGGAACCTCGAACTGGGAGTACAAATACACTTCTCCGTCGACGGGGTCCACGAAACGGTGAAGACCCTCGCCCGTATTCGTGTAAGCGGCGTCGGCGACGACGGTCAGCTGGTTGTTCTCCGCCAGGTCCGGCAGAACGATTCGGACACCGTCCGAGACCTTCGCCG
The DNA here is from genome assembly GCF_004137765.1 of Rothia uropygialis. GTDB lineage: Bacteria > Actinomycetota > Actinomycetes > Actinomycetales > Micrococcaceae > Rothia. Next base: position 98,872 of record NZ_NOIS01000002.1, read on the forward strand.
GATCCAGCTCTTGACCGTTCAGGGTCACGGAGTGGACCCGTTCCGTAATGGCATCGATAAAGGTCGAAGAACCCGGTACGGCTTCGAATTCAACGGTGGTGGTCGAGGGAAAATATGTCTCCGAAGCGGTCAGGTCCAGGTCGACGCGGTAGGCACGAACCTTTGTCACGACCTCGGCGCGTTCGGTTGCTTCCTGGCGCGTCAGATTGAGTCCCGGCATGTGGGCCACCTTTCAATGAGAATTCGGTCTGCCTCTCAGGTTATTACAGGAGCCGGTAGGCTTGGACGCGCCACACGATTTCATCACTTAATCTACGAGGACGGGGTAAGACGTGCGCGTTCATATTGCCACTGACCATGCAGGGCTCGACCTGAGTCGCTACCTCATCGAATCACTCACTAAACTTGGTTACGACATGGTCGATCACGGCCCACAGGGGTACGATCCGCAGGACGATTATCCGGCCTTCTGCATCAATGCGGCTCTCGGGGTACGGAAGGACCGGGAAAACGGAGTCGATTCCCTGGGTATCGTTCTCGGTGGTTCCGGCAACGGCGAGCAAATGGCGGCCAACAAGGTTCCGGGGATCCGCGCGGCGTTGGCATGGAACCATGAAACCGCGGCACTTGCTCGTGAGCACAATAATGCACACGTCGTCGCCGTCGGAGGCCGACAGCACGAGAAAGAAGAAGCCCTGGACATCATCAAGGTCTTCTTGGCCCAGAGTTTTCCCGGCGAAGAACGACACGTCCGCCGGATCGGTCAGATGGAAGAGTTCGAAAACACCGGTCACATTGAGGGCAAACACCTCGATACCGATGACTGAATTCGATTCTCGGCGTACGCAATTCGTCAACGCCAGGGGGAGAGGGCGTGCCTGAGGGGCATTCGATACATCGTGTCGCCCAGCGATTCCATGATGCATTCGTGGGGCAGTCTCTGAGGGCCTCGAGCCCTCAGGGAAGGTTTGCGCAGGGGGCCGCATTACTGGATGGTGCCACGGCTGTCGAGTCGTATGCGCACGGCAAGCATTTCTTTCTGGAGTTCGACAACCAGTTGACGCTCAACGTGCATTTGGGAATGTACGGGGCGTGGACCTTCGGTGGGGACGCCGGATTCCGTGCTGCCTCCTCCATCGGGGCTCCGCGAAAAATGGGTGAAAGTGAGACCGTCGGGGCACCTGACGATCCGACTTCCGAATATTCAGGGCCTCCTGCGCCAAAACCCACGACGCGAGTTCGGCTGGAATCCGGCAACGGGTGGGCTGACTTGGTAGGGGCGACGACGTGCCGGGTTCTGGAACCAACCGGCGTCGTGGAGCTCCGCAAGACTCTGGGTCCTGACCCGCTCGACCCCGGAGCTGACCCTGAGCCTTTCTTCCGTGCCTGTTCCAACACGTCGCGGCCCATCGGGGCGGTGCTGATGGATCAGAAAGTCATCGCGGGCATAGGGAACATCTTTCGTGCCGAATCGTTGTTCCGGGCCGGTCTCAATCCGTACGCCATTTCCCATCAGCTCTCGGAGGAGACCAAGGCGATGCTGTGGCGTGACAACGTCAAACTCATGCGGGCGGGCGTCGAATTGGGACGCATCGTCACGACGGCGCCCGAACATCGACCGGGCATCTCGTCGGCTGAGGCATGGCCGACCCACGCGAATTATGTCTATGCACGGGCCGGTCACACGTGCCGGGTATGCGGAAGAGAAAACATCGTGATGGAGGAAATGTCAGGTCGGAAGCTCTATTGGTGCGCGGTCTGTCAAGCCTGACTCGTCGACTCACACCTGATGAGCCGAGGGACTGGAGGCGCCTCAGCTTGCCGAAAGCGATGTTGAGCTGCTTGGCCTTAAAAACAAATCCGCCTCCGAGTTTTCGGAGGCGGATTGACCAGAGAGGGGATGACGGGAATCGAACCCGCGTAATCAGTTTGGAAGACTGAGGCTCTACCATTGAGCTACATCCCCGGGGTGGGCCTCGACAATATAACCGCACCTTTGGACCGTTCGTCAAATCGATCACGGACCGTGTCGCGGGAAAGATTCGCACATTGGGGCATTCCCGCATAAACTAGCGTATGCCTTACGGGGCGTAGCGCAGTGGCTAGCGCGCCTGCTTTGGGAGCAGGAGATCGCAGGTTCGAGTCCTGTCGCCCCGACGTTGGAACATTTGGACCGACGAGTGCCGGCCCTAGTGGCTCAGTATTCGTGAGGTCACGATGTGACTCTGACACGTGAAAATCAGAGGTATTCGACATACTGTCCCGCAGACAGCGGGACGGTTCCTGACCCCGAATCGTAGGAGATCAACGGAAGTGAAGACCGCCGTCGAGAAACTGAATCCGACCCTGGCAAAGATCCAGGTTGATGTTCCTTTCGAGGAATTCAAGCCGTTTCTCACCAAGACTTACAAGGAACTGGCCGAGCAGATCCAGATGCCTGGCTTCCGTAAGGGCAAGATCCCCAACCAGCTCATCGAGCAGCGCGTCGGGTTTGACTTTGTTGTGGAGAACGCACTGAACGAAGGCCTCAACGGCTTTTACCAGGAGGCTTTGTCCGAGAACGAATTGACTCCTTTGGCTCAGCCTGAGGTTGCCGTTCAGAACAAGCCGGAGGAACAGGACCGCGAGGCGGATGTGTCTGTCTCGATCGAGGTTGTCGTTCGCCCGGAGGTCGAGCTCCCCGAGTACTCCGACATCAAGGTCGAGGTCGACGCCGTGGAGGTCACTGCCGAGGACGAGCAGAAGGCCCTCGACGAGCTGCGCGGTCGTTTCGGGACCCTCAAGTCAGTTGAGCGCCCCGCCGCTCAGGACGATTTCGTGACGCTGGACCTCAACGCGACGATCGGTGACGAGGAAGTCGACGCGGCGAATGACCTTTCCTACCAGGTGGGTGCGGGCACCATGCTTGATGGCCTCGACGAAGCCATCACCGGTTTGTCCGCTGGCGAGGACGCCACCTTCGAGACCAAGTTGGCCGGCGGAGAGCACTCGGGCGAGGAAGCTACCGTCAAGGTCAAGGTCACCGCGGTCAAGGAACGCGAATTGCCCGAGGCCGACGACGACTTCGCGCAGCTCGCTTCGGAATTCGACACGATCGACGAACTGAAGGAAGACCTCAAGAACCAGGCTGCCCAGGCCAAGATCGTGGAGCAGGGAAATACCGCTCGCGACAAGGTTTTGGACAAGTTGGTCGAGCTCATCGAGGTTCCGGTGCCCGAGAAGGTCATCGAAGACCAGATCGAACAGCACTTCAATAATCCGAACGCCGAAGCAGACCACGACTCCGAAGAGCACCGTGCCGAGGTTCGCGAGAACACCGAACGTGCCTTCCGGAACGAAGTCATTCTGGATGCCATCGCGGACAAGGAAGAAGTCGGCGTCGAACAGTCCGAACTGATCGACTACATCATCTCGATGTCCTCGCAGTACGGCATGGATCCCAACCAGTTCGCGCAAATGCTGGATTCTTCCGGTCAGGCCGGAATGATGGTCGGCGAGGTCCGTCGGTCCAAGGCGCTTGCCAGCGTTCTGGGAAAGGCCGAGGTCGTGGACACCGAAGGCAACTCGGTCGACCTGTCCTCGTACATCAAGCCGCAGGGCGATGGGGAGACCGTCGAGGCCGAGAAGGACGTCGAGTCCACCGAAGCATAGGTGATTCGCTCGCGCTCGAGCGCAACGAGCACAGTGAAAGGGGCGACGACCGGGGAACCGGTCGTCGTCCCTTTCGCCGTTCCTGCAATATGACCGCAGGAACGCAACGTGAGTGGTGCTATGAGCGAAAACGTGGCCCGACGGGGTGGGCTCGGCACGCCATCAGCGAACTCATGGTGCTCAGCCGGGCGAGGAGAGAATTCGCCTACTAGTCTCGAAGGCAGAACAAGTGACCCGGCCCTGAAATGTCAGGGTTCGGAGTAACTCCAAGACATCGAGAGAGGTCAGAAGCATTATGGCTCATAACCTTCCATACGACGCGGGTACCCGACAGGGCGCGGCGAATAATCAGCCCGTCATGAGTCGCGAGACGGGCAACGGCCAGGACGAGCACGTCTACAACCGCTTGCTCAAGGAACGCATCATTTGGTTGGGTTCCGAGGTGCGTGACGACAACGCGAATCTGATCTGCTCGCAGATGCTTCTCTTGTCGGCGGAAGACCCCAAAGCGGATATCTACCTCTACATCAACTCCCCGGGTGGCTCGATCACGGCAGGGATGGCGATTTATGACACCATGCAGCTGATCCCGAACGATGTGGTGACCATCGCGACAGGTATGGCCGCATCAATGGGTCAGTTCCTTCTTTCCTCCGGCACTCGAGGAAAGCGCTATGCGACCCCCAACGCACGGATCCTCATGCACCAGCCTTCCGGTGGTATCGGCGGTACTGCTTCGGATATTCGCACCCAGGCCGAGTTGATTCTGTCGATGAAGCGTCGTCTTTCAGAATTGACGGCGGAGCAAACCGGCAAGTCCGTGGAGCAGATCCTGGAAGACAACGACCGCGACAACTGGTTCACCGCGGATGAAGGGCTCGAATACGGGTTCTTCGATCACATCGCCCAGAGTGCCGGTTCGGTCTCCGGTGGCGGCGGAACGCTCAAGGACGAGAAGTAAGACCGCGGGGCCGCGGGCCCAAGGCGATCAAGGCACAGACTTTTCAGGAGAAACAGACACATGAACTTCAATTCACCGCAGGCTCAGGGCGCCGCAGCAACCGGCGTCGAGATGCCTTCCAACCGATACGTTCTTCCGAGCTTCGAAGAGCGGACTCCTTACGGTTACAAGCGCCAGGACCCCTACGCGAAGCTTTTCGAAGACCGCATCATTTTCCTGGGCGTCCAGGTTGACGATGCGAGCGCCGACGACATCATGGCTCAGTTGCTCGTGCTCGAAGCCCAGGATCCGGACCGTGACATTACGATGTACATCAATTCGCCCGGTGGTTCATTCACGGCGATGACGGCGATTTACGACACGATGCAGTACATCCGACCCGAGATCCAGACCGTCTGCCTGGGCCAGGCAGCTTCGGCCGCCTCGGTCCTGTTGGCCGCGGGTACTCCGGGCAAGCGTCTGGCACTGCCGAATGCCAGGGTCCTGATTCACCAGCCTGCATTGGCAGGCCAGCAAGGTGGCCAGGCGTCGGATATCGAGATCCACGCCAACGAAGTCATGCGGATGCGCACCTGGTTGGAGGATACCCTCGCTCTGCACTCGGGCAAGGATTCGAAGACGATCAACAAGGACATCGAGCGGGACAAGATCCTAACCGCCAAGGACGCACACGAGTACGGACTCATCGACCAGGTCCTCGAATCTCGTAAGATCAACAAGCCGCAGATCAATACCCAGGACTGACCTCGGCTGGTTCTCAAGGGACGCCGTCCGGTTCGGCACTAACGAACTGGACGGCGTCGTCGTCTGTCGGGATTGTCCCGTCCACGCTCCCGGCATGACCACCCGGTCCTCTCAGGTGTAAGAACGCGGTGGTCATGAGCCGGTTTTCGAGGCCCTGAAGTGACGCGAATAATGCCCAGGACGTTGTCAACCTGTAGCCTAGTGAGTGCGAGCCATCCATGATGTACGGATACCCGTCACGTGGCTTCCACGCAAGACCTTCAGAAATGAGGAGCCAGCATGTCGAGAATCGGTGAGAGCACGGACCTGCTTAAATGTTCTTTCTGCGGAAAGTCACAGAAACAGGTGCGCAAGCTCATCGCGGGACCTGGCGTGTACATCTGCGACGAATGCATCGAGTTGTGCAATGAAATCATCGAAGAAGAGCTTGCCGAAGTCTCCGAGATCACGTCGATGGAATTGCCTCGCCCCCGGGAGATCTTCGAATATCTGCAAGAATTCGTGATCGGTCAGGAACCTGCCAAGAAGGCGCTTTCAGTGGCCGTATACAATCACTACAAGCGCATTCAGGCGAAGGACTCGGGGCAGCCGCAGAGCGGCCAATCATTGCTTGCCACGGGTGGCGAGGATGTCGATTTGGCCAAATCGAACATTCTTCTGGTCGGACCGACGGGCTCCGGCAAGACCTACTTGGCCCAAACCCTGGCTAAGAAACTCAACGTCCCCTTTGCGATGGCCGATGCCACGAGCCTGACGGAAGCCGGTTACGTCGGCGAGGACGTCGAGAACATCTTGTTGAAGTTGATCCAGTCCGCCGACTATGACGTCAAGAAAGCGGAAACGGGGATCATCTACATCGACGAGATCGACAAGATCTCGCGCAAATCCGAGAATCCGTCGATCACGAGGGACGTATCCGGCGAAGGAGTTCAACAAGCACTCCTCAAAATCCTCGAAGGCACCGTGGCCGCGGTTCCCCCGCAGGGGGGACGCAAACATCCCCAACAGGAATTCCTGCAAATCGATACGACGAACGTGCTCTTCATCGTCGCCGGTGCGTTCGCTGGCCTCGAGGACATCGTGGGTTCAAGGGTCGGCAAAAAGGGGATCGGTTTCGGCGCTCCCATAGAGCAGGCTTCCAAGGAAACCGACATCTTGCAGAAGCTCCTTCCGGAAGATCTGCTGAAGTTCGGTTTGATTCCCGAATTCATCGGCCGCCTTCCCGTTCTTACGAGCCTGTCCAGCCTCGATGTCGAGACGCTGGGCCGTGTTCTGACGGAGCCGCGGAACGCTTTGATCAAACAGTACAAGCGGATGTTCGCTCTGGACGACGTCGAGTTGGAATTCGAAGACGACGCGATTCGTGCGATCGCGGAACTGGCCATGGAACGGGGGACAGGCGCTCGTGGGCTCCGCTCCATCCTGGAAGACCTCCTCCAGTCAGTCATGTTCGATATTCCTTCACGTGAGGACGTCGCGCAGGTCATCATCACGAGTGAGGTGATTCGGCACGGCTCCGAACCCCAGATCGTCACTCGAGACATGTTGGATGCCGAGAAGAAGGATGCATCTTAAACATTGGTTTCACCTTTGAAAATTCAGTGATATGGCACGTCAAAAGATCACGATTCGGTCTCCGTGACGTGCGATCACCGCATTTCGATAACGGTTTCATCAAGATTTTCTCCTCAGCTTGAGTGGTGCTTATGCGCGTGTTTGGCTAGGTCCGGCGACGGTACGAACCACACAGGAGATGACATGCACCGAATCTTGCGAATAGCCGTTTCCTCCTTTTGGGGAATTACGGGACTTTTCGCGGTCACCGTCATGGTGGACCAGAGGATCTTGAGTCTTCCTGACCAGACCGTCGGCTTTTTTCTCGTTCTGGCGATCGTGGGGATCGTCCGTTTGTCGATGTACGCGGTAGCGGTTCGTTGCGGAATCGAGCCGGAACCGCGGACGCGTGATTCCATAACGGCGGGCTTCATCGTGACCTCGTGTGCAGTGGCCTATGGGTGGCTCATTCTGGGAATTCTCGTGGGCACCAACGCGGTCAGTTTGAGTTACCAGTCGTCGGTCAAGCCGACCTACGGGTGGATATCACTGGTTTTGATACTGCTGTCAGCGGCGACCTACGCGATTGACCTGTACCGGCTCCGCAAGGGGCGCTTGTCCGAGAACAAGAAAGTGGTTCGCGAAACCACGGATTCTGAATCCCGAGACTTGGCGCATCACGGCCGGGCATAAATCCTTTGAGCGCTGCGTTACACCCACTGGAACCGTTCACAGATTTTCATTTCCAAGGAGTGGGATTACCAGTGACACAGAATATCGAATTTTGGTTTGACCCGATTTGCCCGTGGGCATGGATGACCTCGCGTTGGATGAGCGAAGTCGAGGAGCTCCGTGACGTCGAGGTGACGTGGAACCCCTTCAGCCTCGCAGTACTCAATGAAGGCAAAGACCTGGACGCCGGTTACCGGAAGAACATCGACGCTTCGTGGGGCCCCGCCCGCGTCGCGATGGCGGTTCGTGAGGAGCAGGGCCAGGAGAAGGTCAAGCCCTTTTACGACGCGGTGGGTACGGCCCTTCATCCGGAGAAGTCCGATGAGTCAGACAACCGGCGTCGATTCCGTGAGGCGATCGAGAAAGCTCTCGAGGTAACGGGGCTGCCGCCCGAACTTGCGGAATATGCCGAGAAGGACACCTACGACGAGCAACTCCGTCGATCCAACGCACGGGCCCTCGAGCTGGTCGGCGACGACGTCGGGGTTCCGATCATCTCGGTTGACGGCACCGCTTTCTTCGGACCGGTGATGTCACCGGCCCCCAAGGGCGAGGACGCGGCCAAAGTCTGGGATGGAACGCTCGCCCTTGCTTCCTATCCCGGATTCTTCGAACTCAAACGGTCTCGCACGAACGGGCCGATTTTTGACTAGACCTTCTCGGAATTCTGGGACCGACCGGAATCGCTGACATGGTTTCCGGGAGACTGCTCCGAGGCTGATTCGGCTTTCGTCCTCGAGCGATTTGGGGAGCCCCCAGAGGACCTTCGACCGGAATTGCGCCGGGCCTCTTTGGCCCGGCGCTTTTCTTGTGAGCTGGCCCAGGTGTAATTGACGGCTTCGTCCGACGTGTACGAAAGCATCGCGAAAACCTGACTGGCCATGAGCACGAATACGGCGTAGACGTTGCTCGAGTCCGCGGTATCGGTCACGATCTGAATCGCGACCACGATGAAGCTTGCCCCTAGAAAGGCCAAGTTGATCTGGCGGGCCCTATGATGCCCCCGGACAACGTTGATCGCCAACAAGACCTGGAAGAGGGCGACGAGAGTCACGCCGATCGTCACGATAGTCAGGGCATAGTTCCACAGATCGTTGCCCGTATCGTTGACGAAATTGCGTGCGGAGACCGAGAGGTCGTTGTCGGCCTCCCCAATGACCCCGGGGCTGAAGATTCGGACAAGGCTTCGGCCGAGTTGCAGAAGGGCCACCAAAGACACCAGCCCGGCCGCGATCCAGACATCCGGCGGGGCTTTCTTGGCGAGTTCGGATAGGTTTCGGTGCTTGTGGTCGGGGTCTTTTGCCTGTTCGGTCTCGTGATCACCGGGGACGACCTCGTCGAGGTCGACGATCGGCAGGTTCCCGTCCGTATTGATGTGATCCCCGCCGCCGTTACGAGAGTTGTAGCCGCCCATGAAGTCATTCAGCGTCTCGTGGCTGACGCCCGGGTTCTTGTATTCGAGCGTGGAGACGACGTAGTCGCGCTCCTGATCGGTGTCCGGATCGACCTTGTGGGTTACTTGGAAAGTGAAGAGGGACAAACCCACAGCGTGGTCGTAGGTCGCCGCGGCCAACCAGTCGACTTCCAAACCTCCGGGAAGCTTCCAACCTTTAGGGGTCTTCCAGAAGCGCACATGGTGACGCTTGCTGGGGTTGCCGCCGACTTCCTGCTGGTAGGCAAAGTCCTGTTTCCGACCGAAGAGCATCAGCGGACTGACAGGGGCCTCTGGATAGGAGCTCTTGCGCAAGGACGAGACGACGATCCGCCAGGAGCTCTTCAGGGACACATTTTCAGCCTTGGTCCAGCCGGCGTTGGTCATCGCCTCGTGGATGTCGTCCTCCTCAGCCTTGAAGGAAAGATTAACGGGGTCCCCGAGGAGACCGTCGCCGGTCTGCGTACGGCCGAAGAAGTAGTCGGGCACGTAAATATTGGTCAGGATCCGGTGCATCCGTGGGAGCGTCAGGTAGGAGGCCAGGCCCCAGAAGATCAAGATGAAGAGGACGGACCACCAACTCAGGTGCACCGCTTCGGTCAAGGACACAACCGCCAACCAGAGAGATGCAAGACCCGCGAAGACGAAATAGATCTTGTCGGACAAGCCGTCGACCAGCCTTCGGCTGTCCGAAAACTGTTGCTTGATACGGGGTTCTCCGGACTTTTCCGTGTCTCCCTGGTAAACGGGATAATTCGGATCGTCTCTCATTAGGGTCCTTTGCCTCGGGTCGTACGGACTCGGCCCCGCGGTCCGAAGAATGCGGGGCCGAGCCTTTCTCGATCAGAGCTTCCGGACACTGCGGCCTGTCACGGAAGACTCTCTGCTGTCAGACTATTCGCCCGGCACCAGCTCGACGTCTGAAACTCCGATGTCGCCAACCGATGCGGCCAGCTCGATCTCTCTGGCGTTGCCAGCGGCTTTGAGATCCTCCAGCCCCGCCCGCAATTGAGCGATCTGTTCGGTCGGAGCAGAAATGGTTGCGGAAGAAACCTCCGTGCGCTGCTTGACCTTTGCCTCGGACTTCGACTTGCGAAGACCAGACAGAGCCCGGCCGACTACAGTCAGCACTTCGGGGTCTCCGGACTGGGCCGTTTCGGCCCAGCCTTGAGTCGTCGGCCAGGATGCGCGGTGGACAGAGCCTTCCCGCCACCAGGACCAGACTTCCTCTGTAGCGAACGGGAGGAACGGCGCGAAGAGGCGAAGGAGCGCATCGAGCGTGGTTGCGAGTGCCGCGTGCACGGACGCCTGCTCGGCCTCCCCTCTGGCGCCATAGGCACGATCCTTGACCAATTCGACGTAGTCGTCCGTGAACGTCCAGAAGAATGACTCGGTCATCTGCAGTGCGCGCGCGTACTCGTATTTGTCGAATGCTTCGGTCGCGGCATTGACGACGGTGGCCAGCTGGGCGAGCAATGAATGGTCCAAACCGTTCGTCACGACGTCGGCAGTTGCTCCCCGGCCTATGATGGATGACTCGTCGACCCCTTGCATCAGGACGAACTTGGATGCATTGAGCAGTTTGATGGCCAGGCGACGACCGATCTTCATCTGCCCTTCGTCGTAGGCGGTGTCTGCGCCCAGACGCGCGGAAGCGGCCCAATACCTGACGGCATCCGCCCCGTGCTTGGTCAAAACCTCGTCCGGAACAACGACGTTGCCCTTGGACTTGGACATTTTCTTGCGATCCGGGTCAAGGATCCAACCCGACAATGCGGTATTGGTCCACGGGACCGTCGACGCCAGGGTCTCGGCACGCACCACGGAGCTGAACAGCCAGGTTCGGATGATGTCGTGGCCCTGGGGACGCAGGTCCATCGGGAATGTTTTCTCGTGCAGACCCGGATTCACGGCCCAGCCTGTTGCTATTTGTGGCGTCAAAGAGGACGTCGCCCATGTGTCGAGGACATCCGGATCGGCAGTGAATCCACCCGGCTGGTTCCGCTGGGACTCGTCGAATCCCTTCGGAGCCTGCGCCGCGGGATCGACCGGCAACTGGTTCTCGTCCGGGAGGATCGGATTGTCGTAATCCGGCTCGCCGGCCTCGTCGACGGAGTACCAAAGAGGGAACGGGACCCCAAAAAAGCGCTGCCGCGAGATGAGCCAGTCTCCGTTGAGGCCTTCGACCCAGTTCTCGTAACGCGACCGCATAAAGGTGGGATGCCACTGGATTTCGCGCCCGCGCCGGATGAGGTCTTGACGTCGATCAGCGTCCCGTCCGCCATTGCGGATGTACCACTGGCGCGAGGTCACGATCTCGAGCGGCTTGTCGCCCTTCTCGTAGAACTTGACTGGGTGCGTGATCTTCTTCGGCTCACCCTCCATCTCGCCGGATTCGGCGAGCATTTCGACAACGGCCTTCTGGGCTGAGAAAACCGTGGCACCGGCCAAGCGTTCGTACCGTTCGCGCCCTGCGCTGTCGGTAATCCACTCCGGGGTTTCCCTGCTGAAGCGACCGTCGCGGCCGATCAGCGCACGCGTGTCCAGCTGGAGCTCGCGCCACCAGGTGACGTCCGTGGTGTCGCCGAAGGTGCAGATCATGGCGATGCCCGAGCCTTTGTCGGGCTGGGCGAGCTCATGAGCTTTGACGGGAACCTCGACGCCGAACAGCGGTGAGGTCACTGTGGTTCCGTAGAGGTCCTTGTAGCGGTCGTCATCGGGATGGGCTACCAATGCCACGCACGAGGGGAGCAGTTCGGGGCGGGTGGTTTCGATCCAAACCTTGCCACCATCGGGACGATGGAAAGACACGCGGTGGTAGGCGCCATCGCGTTCTTTGTCCTCGAGCTCGGCCTGCGCGACGGCAGTACGGAAGGATACATCCCACATGGTCGGCGCCTCGGCCATGTACGCGTTTCCGGCCTGGAGGTCTTTGATGAAAGCCAGCTGGGAAACTTTTCGGGAGTGATCGTCGATGGTCCGATAGGTCCGGTCCCAGTCGACGGAGAGGCCCAAAGTCATGAAGAGGTGTTCGAAGACTTTTTCGTCTTCGACGGCGAGCTCTTCGCACAGCTCGATGAAATTCTGGCGTGAGACCACGTCCCAGTCGCGTTGGTTCTTCGCGGGTTTCTCGGGCGGCCGATAATCCTCGATGTAGGGCTTCGTGGGGTCGCATCGCACGCCGTAGTAATTCTGGACGCGTCGTTCCGTCGGTAGGCCGTTGTCGTCCCAGCCGAGGGGATAGAAAACGTTCTTGCCCGTCATCCGCTGATAGCGGGCGATGACGTCAGTCTGGGTATAGGAGAACATGTGGCCCACGTGCAATGAACCGGAGGCCGTAGGAGGAGGGGTGTCGATGGAGTAGACGGAGGCCCGCTCGGTGTCCTCGTTGAATGCGTAAGTCCCGGCGGAGCGCCAGAACTGCGAGTACTTCTCCTCGAGCCCCTCGAGTCCGGGCTTGTCGGGAACGGTCACTGTGGTGGGCGTGTCTGTGCCCTGGTCGAATTCAGCCATGCCGACATTCTGTCACGGCTTCGCGGAAACAGCCCATGCGATGACCCTACGCGTGAGGTCGCACTGTGTCTCTGAATTTGTCGTAATGTCAAGACAAACAGAGATTTTGCTATCGAAGACGTGGATCCGTTTGTAGTCTTGAAGCATGACGCAGCAGATCACAGACAACTCACCCCGACAAACCAAAGCGACAAAGATCGCGGTCGTGTCCGGAGCGAGCTCGGGAATCGGAAGAGAAACGGCTCGCCAACTTGCGGAGCAAGGCTGGACGATTTACGCCGTGGCCCGCAGGCTCGAGCGACTCGAGGAGCTGGCAAAGGAGACGGGTGTCATCCCTCACTCATTGGATGTCACGGACAGGGAAGCCGTAGAGGAGCTTGCCGAAAGGGTCATCGAAGAGCAGGGAACCGTCGACGCTCTGCTCAATATTTCGGGCGCCGCTATCGGTGTCGACCCCGTGGCAAGCGGAAATCCCGGGGACTGGAAACAAATGTTCGATCTCAACGTCATCGGAACCCTCAACATGACTCAGGCGTTTCTACCCGCGTTACGGGCGAACGGTCAAGGCACCGTGATGAACCTGACGTCGACCGCTGCGGAAGCAGGATACGAAGGCGGCGGCGGATACAACGCCGCGAAATTCGGGGAACGAGGTATGACGCAGGCTCTGCGACTCGAAGAGGCCGAAAACAACATCCGGGTCGTCGAAATCTGTCCGGGAATGGTCCGGACCGAAGAATTCTCCGTCAAGCGGCTCGGCGGCAGCCAGGCCGCCGCGGACAACGTGTACACGGGAGTGAAAGAGCCTCTCACCGCTGGAGACGTGGCGCGAGTCGTCACGTTTTCGGTGACGCTTCCGCACCATATCAATTTGGACCAGATCACCATGCGCCCGGTTGCTCAGGCGGCTCAGTACAAAGTGATTCGCGAGTCTTAGGAATTCCCCCCATGGATCTTGGAATCCTTGAAAACCTCCATCTCGTGGCCAGCGGGCACGGTACGCGAAATGAACTCGGGCAAAGAACGGTTGAAGCTCTGGTCGATTCGATCAATCGCAGAGTGCCGCAGGAAGTACATGGGGCTTCGGTCGACGTTCAGAATCCCGAGGTCGGCGACGTGGTCGCCGGACTCGCCATCGATCGTTCGGGAATAATCATTCCGCTTCTGTTGTCAACCGGATTCCATACGCGGGTCGACCTCAAGAATGCGGCCCGGCGGTTCGGTCAAGACGGGTCCGGAGGCCCCGAAGCAGTCGATCATCAGATCGTCGTGGCCGACCCGTTGGGTCCTTCGGTTCGTTTGGCGCGACTCCAGGCACGACGGCTCGAAGAGACCGGCTGGCGGCGGGGCGAGGCCGTCGTCATGGGGGTCGTGGGGTCATCGGTTGCCGCTGGAAAGACTGACGCGGAAACGCAGGCCTCTTACCTCGAAAAGGTCCTTCAGTCGCCGGTTCGCCTGGGATTCGGGGCTGCGGCCAGCCCCACGGTCTCGGAAGCAGTCGACGAATGCAGACGTCAAGGCGCCCCACGCGTATTCGTCTCCTCTTACATTCTTGCTCCGGGGACGTTTCAGGACCGCTTGATGCATACTAATGCAGACAATGTGACCGATACTCTGCTCAGAACGGATGACCCGTATTCTCTGGGGCTTGTTTCGGAGGTTGCGCTCTCCCGTGCAGCGGAGTGCTTTCATCGGTTGCTTCAGGCGGACGGCGCGTGAACGAAGCCTCGAGCCCTCGGTGGCAACCCATGTCGGGGATCGGCGAGGCTGATCGTCCCCCCCCCCCGTCTGATGGCTCGATCCGAGAGGGCCACCATCCCGGCGTGGGAACAAGGCCCTGAAACGGGCACTGCTCCTCTTAGTACTCGCAGCCATCACAAGGTCCCCCGGGATAGGAGGGTCGGAAACCGGATGAAGGCAAACGCCACACCCAAGCCGTGACCGCCCTGGCCGGCCGTGGCACGGATCTGCTGTTCGCAAAAATCAGAGGCGGGGCCTTCTACCGGGGCGGGCTCCACCGGTCGTGGTTCGTGCGGCTTGACGAATTAATCCGGCAACCCCCACCCAACAGCATCCGGACAAGGCGCACGATGTTGCCCCCCCCCGGAAGCCCTGCAGGCCGCCTTGTGCCGGCATGCAGGCATTTCGCCAGCGGCAGAGGCCGAGTGTGACTCCGAAAGACGTTGTGTTGATGCGTGTTGAGTTCGGGCTTTTGCTGGTCGCCCAGTCTTCCTAGAGTTCCATGCATGGTTGCAGACACACGGGATAACCAACGAGGCGCCGCGTCCGCAAAACCGCGCGCCAAAAAGCCGAACGCTCAGTGGAAGATTGACGGCACTGAGCCGATGAACCACAACGAGGAGTTCAAGCTCGAGGACAGTGGACTCAACGTACGGCAGCGCATTGAAGAGCGGTACGCCCACGAGGGCTTCGATGCGATCACCGATGACGACCTGCACGGTCGATTCCGCTGGTGGGGCCTTTACACTCAACGACGCCCAGGCATCGACGGGGGACGCACGGCCAAGCTCGATACCCGTGAACTCGAAGATCGCTACTTCATGATGCGCATCAGGCTCGACGGCGGCCAGCTCAGCCTCGAGCAGCTGCGAACCGTTGCGGGAATCTCGGAAGAATTCGCACGCGGCACCGCGGACGTGTCCGACCGGCAGAACATACAGCTGCATTGGATCGAGGTCGAGAACGTCCCCGAAATCTGGCGCCGACTCGAGAACGTAGGACTGTCGACCACGGAAGCCTGTGGTGACGTCTCACGCGTGATCCTGGGATCTCCCTTGGCAGGCGTTGCGGCCGACGAGATTCTGGATCCGACACCGGTGATCGAAGACATCAAGAGTCGATTCATCGGCGATCCCGAATTGGCCAATCTGCCCCGGAAATTCAAGACGGCGATCTCCGGGCACCCCAGCCAGGACGTCGTGCACGAAATCAACGACATCTCCCTGGTCGGGGTCGAACACCCCGAGTACGGGGCGGGCTTCGACCTGTGGGTCGGGGGTGGGCTTTCGACCAACGCGATGCTCGCCAAAAGGCTTGGGGCCTTCGTGACCCCGGAGCAGGCGCCCGAGGTGTGGCACGGCGTCATCCGGATTTTCCGCGATTACGGATACCGCCGACTGCGGAACCGCGCTCGATTGAAATTCCTCATGGCAGATTGGGGCCCGGAGAAATTCCGACAAGTCCTCGAGGACGAATACCTGGGCTACTCGCTGGCCGACGGCCCGGAGCCGATCGCTCCGGATCACTCCGGCGATCACGTGGGTGTTCACCCGCAGAAAGACGGCAAATACTATGTCGGCCTGAATCCTATGGTGGGCAGAGTCAATGGCGCGACGCTCAATGCCTTGGCGGATCTGATGGAACAGCATGGTTCGGCCAGACTGCGCACGACGCCGTATCAGAAGCTGGTGGTTCTGGACATTCCCGAGGAATCGGTCGACTCCTTCGTCGAGAAGACCGATGAACTCGGGCTGACGGCGGCACCATCCGTCTTTCGGCGGGACACTATGGCGTGCACAGGTATCGAGTTCTGCAAGCTGGCCATCGTCGAGACCAAGGACACCGCGACGAGGGTCGTCGGGGAACTGGAAGAGAGGCTCGCCGACGTACGGGACCAACTTCCCGAACAGCTGAGTCTCTACGTCAACGGTTGCCCCAACTCGTGCGCTCGTATTCAAACCGCCGATATAGGGCTCAAGGGCCAGATCATCCCTGACGGGGAAGGCGGACAGACCTCGGGGTTCCAGGTGCACCTCGGCGGAGGACTCGCCAATTACCGAAATGACGCCGCGGGCGAGCTCGGGCGAACCGTCCGGGGCTTGAAAGTCGCTTCCGACGACGTCGCCGAATATGTCGAGAAGCTGATCCGACGGTACATAGCCTCACGCGAAGAAGGGGAAACCTTTGCTCGCTGGGCCAAGAACGCCGATGAAGAGGAGTTGGTATGACCCCCACCACGGACACCGAACTTCGGGCACTTGCCCGCAGCGGCGAGGAAGGTCTTGAATGGGAGTCCTCGGCCCAGGAGGTCATCTCTTGGGTTGCGGAAAACTTCGACACCGCTGATATCGCCGTGGCTTGCTCGATGGCAGATGCCGTCCTGCCGGCGCTGGTCGCAGACCAAGTGCCGGGTGTGGACGTGCTCTTCCTCGACACCGGGTATCACTTTGCGGAAACCATGGGAACACGCGACATGGTTCAGGAAAGCTTGGACGTCAACATCGTCGACCTCAAGCCCGAGCTCACGGTTGAGGAACAGGACAGAACCTATGGCAAGGATCTGTTCGGCTCGGATCCGACCGCGTGCTGCCGTATGCGTAAGGTCGAGCCCCTCAACAAGGCGCTCGAGGGCTACAAAGTGTGGTTCACCGGGGTGCGCAGGGAAGAAGCTCCCACCCGGACGAACACGCCTTTGGTCACGTGGGACGATACGCACGGTCTCATCAAGGTGAACCCCTTGGCTCCTTGGTCCTTCGACGAATTGGTCGATTACGCCAACGAGCACAAAGTGCCGGTGAATATGCTCCTGACTAACGGGTACCCCTCGATCGGGTGCCAGCCGTGCACGCGCCGAGTAGCAGAAGGCGAGGATCCGCGCGCCGGTCGTTGGGCCGGCCAATCCAAGACAAAATGCGGGATCCACCTGTGACCACAAGGACCGAAAGAGCGACTGACGTCATGAGCACTGACATCACATCCGGGACGGCCCGTGTGGCCGAAACCTACCTCGAGAGCCAGCCCACGGGTCAGAATCTGACGGACCTGGACATTTTGGAGTCGGAGGCCGTGCACATCATCCGTGAGGTGGTCGCGGAGTTCGACCGACCCGCAATGCTGTTTTCCGGTGGCAAGGACTCTGTGGTCATGACCCACCTCGCCGCTAAAGCTTTCTTTCCGGCCAGGATCCCCTTTCCGCTGGTCCACATCGATACCGGACACAATTTTCCCGAGGTGCTGGATTTTCGCGACCGTGCGGTCGAAAGGCTCGGAACACGGCTCGTGGTCGGATCCGTGCAGGAGTACATCGACAGGGGAGAACTTGAAGAACGAGCCGACGGAACGCGCAATCCGTTGCAGACGGTTCCCCTCCTCGACACGATCTCCCACAACGCCTACGACGTGGTCTTCGGTGGGGGCCGCCGGGACGAGGACAAGGCCAGGGCCAAGGAGCGCGTGCTGAGTCTCCGCGACGACTTCGGCCAATGGGATCCTCGTAGCCAGCGGCCCGAGCTCTGGAACCTGTACAACGGCCGCCACACACCGGGACAGCACGTTCGGGCGTTTCCGCTGTCCAACTGGACCGAACTGGACGTGTGGCGTTATATCGAGCGCGAAGGCATCGAGATCCCGAGCCTGTACTACGCGCACGAACGCGAAACTTTCCTGCGCGACGGCATGATTCGGGCCGTCGGGGAAGTATCGCAGCCGGAACCGCACGAGGAGGTTGTGCCTCGTGTGGTTCGATATCGCACCGTCGGTGACATGTCATGCACGGGCGCCGTCGAATCGACGGCGGCGACCGCCTCCGATGTGGTCCAAGAAGTCGCGATCTCGACTCTTACCGAGCGCGGTGCCACGCGAGCCGACGATCGCATTTCCGAAGCGGCCATGGAGGACCGCAAGAAGGACGGGTATTTCTAAATGACCATCACCGATACGCTCGCGGCTTCGAGCACGAATACTCGGACACTCTTCCGGTTCGCGACAGCAGGGTCCGTCGATGACGGAAAATCGACGCTGGTCGGGCGGCTTCTCTTCGATTCCAAGGCGATTCTGGCCGACCAGTTGGAAGCCGTGGCCCGCACATCGGCTGAACGCGGTTTCGGGGCCTCCGGAGAAGAAATTGATCTCGCGCTGCTGACCGACGGGTTGAGGGCCGAGCGCGAACAAGGGATTACCATCGACGTCGCTTATCGGTACTTCGCGACCGATACGCGAAATTTCATTCTCGCGGATTGCCCGGGCCACGTGGAATACACCAAGAACACCGTCACTGGAGCATCGACGGCCGACGCGGTGGTTCTGCTGGTCGACGCACGGAACGGGGTCCTCGAACAGACCAGGCGGCACCTGGCAGTTGCCCGTTTGCTGCGGGTGCCGCACGTGATTGTCGCGGTCAACAAAATCGACCTCGTCGATTACGACGAGGCCGCGTACCGAGGAATCGTCGAGGAGATCCGTCAGGTCGCGACGGAGCTTGGCATGGACACGGTATTGACTGTGCCCGTGTCCGCCCTCAAGGGCGACAACGTGGTGAGCCCCTCCGCAAAGACCCCGTGGCACACCGGTGAGACCCTTTTGGGCCTCCTGGAAGAATTGCCGGATCGAGACCGCAGCCTCCAGACGGCTGAGCCCTTCCGCATGGCCGTGCAGACCGTCATCCGGCCTCAGGGCTCCTTGGCCCAAGGTTTGGGCGAGGACGAGTTCCGCGACTTCCGGGGATACGCGGGCCAGATTGCGGCCGGGTCCATCAACGTAGGCGACCGGATCTCCGTCGCGGCGACCGGCGGGACGACACGCGTGACCGCTATCTGGAGCGGGTCGGAGCGAATCGGTTCGGCTCGTTCTCCTCAGTCGGTCGTGCTCGAAATCAATGACCAGCTGGACCTGACACGGGGATCCATGTTGACGGACGCCGAGGAAGTGCCGACCGCTCACCGAGAATTCGGGGCGCGGGTTGCCTGGTTGGCGAGCAAGCCGTTGGTTGCCGGGTCCAAGGTTCTTGTCAAACACGGCACAGCCACCGTCAAAGCGGTGATCGAGGAGGTGCGGGGGCGACTGGACCTTACGAATCTGACGGATATCCCGTCGGAGTCGCTCGACCTCAATGATATCGGTTCGGTCAGGCTCAGGACCGCGTCAGCGTTGCCGGTGGAAGACTACGAATCGCACCGTCAAACGGGAG
Source organism: Rothia uropygialis (assembly GCF_004137765.1). GTDB lineage: Bacteria > Actinomycetota > Actinomycetes > Actinomycetales > Micrococcaceae > Rothia. The sequence goes on from NZ_NOIS01000002.1 coordinate 118,384, forward strand.
CATTCCTGGTCATTGATCCTCAATCGGGGGACACCCTGGGAGCAGGCATTGCTGCACCGGACCACCCCGAGACGGATGCTTCACACGACGACTGGCTGACGGCCGAAGGGTAACGACACGAGCTCATGACCTACCCACTTGGCGTGCAATTGCGCGGGCGCGAGGTGCTCGTCGTCGGTGGCGGTCCCGTCGCGACGCGTCGCATACGTGCACTCGTGTCCGACGGAGCTCGCGTTATTGTCGTCGCCCCAAGCGTCAGCCAGGAGATACGAGAGCAAAGTCATCGCGGAGAACTCGTGTGGCACGAGCGAGGCTTCCAGAACTCCGACCTCGATCGGGTTTGGCTGGTTCTTGCCCACACGTCAGATCCGTTCACACAGGACGAGGTGGCAGAGGAAGCCGAGCGACGACGGGTTTTCTGCGTCAAAGGCGGGGATCCCCACGCCGGGACCGCGTGGGTTCCGAGTGTTGCGAAAGCCCAGGGAGTCACGGTTGCGGTCAACGCGGGCGGGGACCCCCGACGTGCCAAGGCCGTCTCCTCGTGGGTGTCTGCTGCTCTCGACGCTGGTGAGGCACCCGTCCGCCCAGGCTCGGAGTCAGCCGCACTCGCGGCAGACCAGGTGCCCGGGACCGTTGCGCTGGTCGGGGGCGGTCCCGGCGACATGGACCTGCTGACGGTTCGGGGGCGGTTCCTCGTCGCAATGGCGGACGTCGTGGTCGCGGACCGACTCGGACCGCGTGAGGTCCTGACAAGGATCCGAGAGGATGCCCAGGTGATCGAGGTCGGTAAGAAGGCCGGCCACCATCCGGTTCCTCAGGAGGACATCAACCAGATCCTCGTCCGGGAAGCACGAAATGGGCTGCGCGTCGTACGTTTGAAAGGTGGCGACCCGTTCGTGCTCGGCCGTGGCGGCGAGGAAGTCGAATATTGCGCTGCTCACGGAATCGAAACTGAGGTCGTTCCAGGCGTGACCTCGGCGATTTCCGTTCCGGCGGCCGCGGGGATACCCGTGACGCATCGAGGCGTAGCGACCGGATTCTCAGTGATCACCGGACATCAGCACATTGCCGCAGTGCCTGGGGGTGCCGAACACACCTTGGTACTGCTCATGGGAGTCACGCGACTTTCCGAGACAGCAAGCCGCCTGATCGATGCGGGAAGGCCGAGTTCGACACCGGTTGCCGTGATCGAACGCGGGTGGACCCCTGAACAGCGCACGACCTTTGGAACTCTGTCGACGATCGGAAAAGTTGCACGGGAACGCGGGGTTCGGGCGCCTGCGGTGATCGTTGTGGGCGACGTCGTCCGCTTAGCCCCTGAATTCGTCTGAAAAGGATGGTCGACGAATCGGGTCAGCGCGAGTGCCGAGCAATTTTGAGCGCTGAGGCGATCAGCGGTAGCTGGAGCGGGAGCCTGCCGAAAGCTCGAGCCTTGCGGCCAGGTTCCTCGTTGCGGTAGTCCCAGGCCATCTTGAAGTTCCCGGGCCACACCCCCAGGTACAGGGCCGTGGCTGCTTGCCCTCCGACGCGACGAGTGCGGGGGTTCAGCAGCAAGGCCGAGACGCCCAGCTCCACGACGCCCGACCCAAGGGTCCATGTCCGCGCCGAGCCGGGGAGACGGGGAGGAACCAGCCTTTCGAATACCGCGGGGCGGAGGAAGTGCATGGTCCCCGCCGTGGCCAAGAATGCCCCGTGGACGAGAGCGGACCGACTTGCACTTTTGCGTTGCTGAGAAATCGTCATACGTCGAGTCTAGGACCGTGAAACCGATAGCTCCGCAATCCTCCTCGATATGGTGCGGGCAACGGTGGTCCGCATGGTCGTATCGGGTATCGAGCCACCCGCCCGGCGCTCATGCCGCGGCCCGATTTTAATCACCGTCAGGGGTTAGACAGGGATGTCCCTACTGCTTAGACTGATGGGTAGTGCGAAGACCCGGCCATCACCGGCGAGCAATCCGGAAGAACGGGCAGTACCTGTGATGTCCCACCTATGCGTTGCGGCGCGGGAATTCACGGAATAGATACAGCCTTATTAGACCCGGACGGGTAGGCCCGAGACAGCCGTCATGAAGCGGCCGAGTCCGCTGAGACACTCCCGCGGTGGCCTTTCCACGGCCACCGCGGGCAGTCCCAGTTGCTCGGCAAGTGAGGTGGTACCGCGTCGTTTCGGCGTCCTGACGCAACCGAATGTTCCATTTCGAGATCCAGGATGACCGCGTGAGCACTCACTATCCCAAGGCCACCAGCAACTCTTCGGGCGCCGTACCGGCCTCCCCTTCTTTCCCCGCCCTGGAAGAGGGCGTCCTCGAGTATTGGCGCGAGGACGGCACCTTCGCTCAGAGCATTGAGCAGCGTGACCGCGGTCAGGGTTCTACCGAGGAATTCGTGTTCTACGACGGTCCTCCTTTCGCCAATGGGTTGCCGCATTACGGCCACTTGTTGACCGGTTACGTCAAGGACCTCGTCGCCCGCTATCAGACCCAGCGCGGGAACAAAGTCGACCGGCGCTTCGGCTGGGACACTCACGGTCTGCCGGCCGAGCTTGAAGCGATGAAGCAGCTCGGAATGACCGACAAGCAGCAGATTGAAGAGATGGGCATCGACAAATTCAACGATGCGTGCCGCTCTTCCGTCCTCAAATACACCGACGAGTGGGAGAAGTACGTCACCCGTCAAGCGCGCTGGGTGGATTTCGAGAACGATTACAAGACGCTGAACGTCGAGTACATGGAATCGGTCATCTGGGCTTTCAAACGCCTGCATGACAAGGGTCTGACGTACCAGGGGTTCCGGGTCCTTCCATACTGTTGGAAGGACGAGACTCCTTTGTCCAACCATGAGCTGCGCATGGACGACGACGTCTACAAGGACCGTCAAGATCCCACGGTGACGGTCGCGTTCACGCTCAAAGACGGTGGATCCGAGATCAGCCACGATCTCGCCGGAGTCGCGGCCATCGGCTGGACCACTACACCCTGGACGATCCCCGCCAACCTCGCCCTTGCGGTTGGACCCAAGATTGACTACGTCGTCGTTCCGGCCGGCCCCAACGGAACCGACACGGACGCGAGCCGTTTCTTGCTCGCGACCGAGCGTCTGGCCGATTACGCACAGGATCTGGGTTATGAGGACGTCGAAGCGGCACAAGGTGCCGTCGAAGCCCACTACCAGGGCAAGGACCTGGAAGGGATCCGCTACGAACCGGTTTTCAATACTTTCGCCGACACTGAGAAGTACCGGACCGAAAATGCGTGGCAGATCCTATTGGCCGATTACGTCACGACCACGGACGGCACCGGCATCGTCCATCAGGCCCCGGCCTACGGTGAAGACGACCAAGCAACCTGCGAACGTTACGGAATCCCCGTCGTCCTGACGATCGATGAGGGAGCCAAAGTGCTGCCCCTCTTCACGGGTACCGAGCTCGAAGACATCGTCGGATTGCAGGTCTTCGAATCCAATACGCCGATCGTCAGGCACCTGCGTTCCAAGGCCGTGCTGGTGCGGGAGAAATCGTATGTTCACTCGTATCCGCACTGCTGGCGGTGCCGGAATCCTCTGATCTACCGCGCCATCACCTCATGGTACGTCTCCGTCACCGAGTTCAAGGACCGGATGGTCGAGCTCAACGAAGACATCAATTGGATCCCCGAAAACGTCAAGCACGGTCAGTTCGGCAAGTGGCTGGAAAACGCTCGCGACTGGTCGATTTCCCGAAACCGGTATTGGGGTTCACCGATCCCGGTATGGGTTTCGGACGATCCGAATTATCCGCGGACGGACGTCTACGGTTCACTCGCCGAGTTGGAGGCCGACTTCGGCAGGATGCCGCTCAACCATAAGGGGGAGCCGGATCTGCACCGCCCGTTCATCGACGAGCTGACCCGACCGAACCCTGATGACCCGACCGGGAAATCGACAATGCGTCGCGTACCTGACGTGCTCGACGTGTGGTTCGATTCCGGATCGATGCCGTACGCGCAGGTTCACTATCCTTTCGAGAACAAGGAATGGTTCGAGAACCATTACCCGGCCGATTTCATCGTCGAGTACATCGGTCAGACCCGTGGATGGTTCTACACTCTGCACATCCTCGCTACGGCGCTCTTCGACCGACCGGCATTCACCAACGTGATCTCCCATGGCATCGTTCTCGGCTCTGACGGACAGAAAATGTCCAAGTCACTGCAGAACTACCCTGATGTGACCGAGGTCTTGGACCGAGACGGTTCCGACGCGATGCGCTGGTTCCTGATGTCCTCGCCGATCCTTCGGGGCGGCAATCTGATCGTCACCGAGCGGGGAATTCGCGAGGGCGTTCGACAGGTCATGCTGCCTCTGTGGAACGCGTATCACTTCTTCACGTTGTACTCGAATGCGGCTTTCGACGGTCGTGGCTATGACGCCCGCTTCCGGTATTCGTGCGAGAACGTGATGGATCGTTTCATCTTGGCGAAGACGCGGCAGCTCATCGAAGAAACCACGGCGGATTTCGAACGGTACGACGTCTGGAGCGCGTGCGAGCACCTCCGCGTCTACGCGGACGCCTTGACCAACTGGTATGTGCGCCGCTCACGCGAACGCTTCTTCGACGAAGACATCGCGGCATTCGACGTTCTGTACACATGCTTGGAGACCGCGTGCCGTATCGCAGCACCTTTGCTGCCGATGGAGGCCGAAGAGATCTGGCGTGGGCTGACCGGAGGCCGTTCCGTACACCTCACGGACTGGCCGAAGGAGGGGGTCCTGGCCCAGGAGCACGACCTGATCGACCTGATGGAGACCACCAGGGCCATCTGCTCGGCCGGATCGGCTCTGCGGAAGGCCGAGAACCTTCGGGTTCGTCAGCCCTTGGCAACCATGACGGTCGCAGTTCCCAGGGGCAAGGAGCTGGCCGGCACGTTCGCCAGCATCATCGCCTCCGAACTGAATATCAAGAAGGTCGTCGTATTGGAGTCCGGGGAGGTTTCGGCCGAGTCGTACGGCATTTCGCGCAGTCTTAAAGTCAACGCTCGGGCTGCGGGCCCTCGTTTGGGAAAACAGGTCCAGGTCGCAATCAAGGCTGCTAAGTCCGGGGACTGGAAGGTCGAGCAGGATGGCACCGTCGTCGTGGGCAGCGAGACATTGGAATCCGGCCTCGCTCTGCAGGAAGGCGAGTACGAACTGGAAACCGTGGTCGCCGAAGGCAACGACGCGGACCAGGCAGTGTCAGTGATCGACGGTGGTTTCATCGTGCTCGACACTCGGCTGACGCCTGACCTGCAGGCGGAAGGAACCGCTCGCGACATGGTTCGTGTGATTCAGCAGGCGAGGAAAGACGCAGGCCTTCAGGTTTCCGACCGGATTCGGACCGTCGTTCGCGACTCGGCCGAGGTCGTCCAGGCCCTGCGTGAGAATGAAAAACTGGTCGCGGGGGAGACGCTGACGACCGAACTGGTTTTGGAAGAAGACCCGAAACGGTCCGTGACCGTGGAAACGGTAGCGGACGAAACCGTAAAGAGTGATGCATGAGCGAGCAACCATTCAACGATGACGAATCCCAGGATCCTTCCGATGACCTTCCGGAGGAGCTGAGCCCGTTGGGGCCGGAGGACATCGAGGAAGCAGAAGAGATCGACCTGGACGAGGACGCCGATGCGGCCTCGCCGACGTCGGAGGATTCGGGGGAGACGAGAGACGATGCCTTTTCGGTCGAATCGATCTTCGCGGAGCTCAAAGGAAGAGCCCCGGAGACTCAGATGGCTCCGCGGCTGGATGCGATGCGGATGGCCATGGACTTCCTGGGAGATCCCGCACATTGTGCCCCGGTCATCCACATCACCGGGACCAATGGAAAGACGTCGACGGCCCGCCTTGTGGAACGACTTCTGATGGCCCATGATCTGCGCCCCGGCAGGTACACCTCGCCGCATCTTGAGCGCGTCAACGAACGTATTTGCGTGGACGGCGAACCCGTCGATGATCGCACGTTCGTACGGGTGTGGGACGAAATTCGTCCGTCCCTGGAGCTTGTAGATCAGCGTTTGGCGGATCAGGGCGATGTGCCCCTGACCGAGTTCGAAGCGATGACGGCTTTGGCGTTCGCGATCTTTGCCGACGCCCCGGTGGACATCATGGTGCTGGAAGTCGGCCTCGGTGGCGAATGGGATGCCACGAACGTTGCGGACGCGCAGGTTTCCGTGGTGACTCCTATCGATCTGGACCACACTCACATGCTGGGAGACACGGTCGAGGACATCGCCTCGGAGAAGGCCGGCATTATCAAAGCCGAGGGCTTCCTGGTTTCGGCCGCCCAACGGCCTTCGGTGGCGGAGATTCTCCTCGGCCGAGCCCGAGACCGCGGCGCCGAATTCCGTTTCGAAGGCGTCGAATTCGGTGTCACGGAAAGGACCCCGGGGGTCGGCGGCCAAGTCGTGACGATACAGGGGTTGGCTGCTCGTTACCCCGATGTGGCCCTCCCACTGTTCGGAGAGCACCAGGCCGAGAACGCGTCCCTGGCGATAGCCGCCGTCGAAGCGTTGTTGGGAGGCGGGGAGAAAGAGCTGTCCATTGATCTCGTCCGTACGGCTTTCGAAGAGGTCACCTCTCCCGGCCGACTCGAGATCGTCCGAACTGCTCCGGTCGTGGTGCTGGATGCAGCCCACAACCCTCATGGGATAGTCGCTTCCGCCGCAGCGGTTCGTGAATCCTTCGACATCAGGCAACTGAACCTCGTCGTAGGAATCCTGAAGGACAAGGACGCGTTGGGAATGCTCGAGATCATGCGGGAGAAGTACGCGGAGTCCACGGATTTCGAAACGCGGTTGTACGTGACGGCGTCGACGTCCCCGCGGGCCATTCCCGCCGAGGAACTCGCCGATCTCGCGTTGACCGCAGGTTTTGACGACGACGCGATCGAGATTCATCAACGCATTGACGATGCATCGGTTGCGGCGATTTCGGATGCCGCAACCCGTGAAGAGCTCGACGCCGCCGTGCTGATCACGGGGTCAATCACCGTTGTCGGCGAAGCACGCGTACTTCTCGGACGGTAGGAGGATCACATGGCACGCCTGACAAAGGCACAACGCGAGTGGCGTCCCGGCCAGGTCAAGAAGCCCGGCTCGGTCAAGGTCATGTTCGCCTCGACGGTGCTTCTGCTGGAGGCCTTCGTCGTGTTCTTCGGGACATTGGCGTATTTCGGTCTTCAGCACCTGCACTCCGGCACCGGAACCAAGATCACGGTGATGGTCGGGGGAATAGTCCTGGCTGCGGCATTCGTCTACAACTGTGCGGTCCTGAGGAAGTCGTGGGGGTACGCGATGGGCTGGATCCTCCAATTGCTCTTGGTCGCCACCGGATTCCTGCTTCCCGCGATGTTCATCGTCGGTCTCTGCTTCCTCGCGGCATGGTGGTACTCCATGGTCACGGGCACCAAGATCGACAGAGAGAAGAAGGAGCGCTGGGAAGCCGAGCAGGAGTGGGAGCGCACCCACGGGCGGGCCTGACCGGATGACCCCATGGGTTGGCGGCGAGGCCGGAGAACCTGCCCCCGAGCAGATCGATCAGGTGCTTGAATCAGGGGCGATCTTCGGATCCTGGGGGCGGAAAAGGCCTGGTGTTCGTCGCAACGTCGCCGCCGCCCGGTCCGTGCTCGAGGCCCTTGGCGGTACGCAGGGCACACCTACCGTGCTCGTCACAGGGTCCAAGGGCAAAGGCCAGACGGCGGCGACCGCCGCGGCGTACCTGAGTGCCGCAGGTTTGCGGACCGGGTTGGTTACCTCCCCGGGTATTCTGTCGAATCTTGACCGGTTCAGCCTGGACGGGATGGTGGTCGGAGTACACGAGTACAATCGGTGGCTCGGGCGAACCGAAGACGCCGTTCGTCGTGTTCACATTGAGCCCGACGGATACCTGTCGCCGACCGGTCTGTTCACTGTCATGGGCCATGCGATGCTCCAGGCGAACGGAGCGGATGTGATTGTCCATGAAGCCGGGATGGGCGGCGCGCACGACGAAATCTCAGTTCTCGATCGCTTGGCGGTAGGTTTTACGAGCGTATTTCCCGAACATCTGGATGTATTCGGACCTACTCTGGCCGATGTTGCGCGAGAGAAGTTCGGTCTGATCCGACCTCACGACGTTGTTTTCACCGTTCCGCAGGACAGTGTCGCGGCCGACGTCATGCGCTCCCTGTGCGCGATTCGCGCTGTCGAACCGCACGAGATTCCGGCCGGAGATTTCCTGAGTCAGAATCAGAATTTGGGATGTGAACTGGCCTCGTACGCCGCGACGGCCCTGGGACGGGAACCGTATTCGGGCACGGTTGAATTGGACCGTCCGGGTCGCGGGCAGTTTTATGTGACTCGGAACGGGGCCGAGTTCTGCCTCGACGCGTGCATCGATCCTTCCGGTCTGGGGGCCGCGCTCGAACGGGCAGAGGAGCGCTGGGGCGAGGTATCGACAGTGTACTGGTCGGTTCCCACGACCAAAGACATTGAGGGGATGGCCCGGTGGCTCGAGGACCGGGGCATCGAACATTTCTTCGTTCCCCTCCAGAGCGATCATTTGAACTACGATCTCTCCGCCGAAATGGCCGGTCGCCTGCGGATCGCATCGCGGGACCGTCTCCTCGAGAGCCTGCACCCGCATTCGTTGCTTGCCGGAACCATAACTTTCGGTACTTCCGTCTTGAATGAGATCGGGGTCATGACAACGCGCCTCTTCAGCCCCGTTAGGATCGGTAACGGAGACTTACCCCATATTTAGGAGTTCATTGATGTCCGAACGTTCGCTGGTCCTGGTCAAGCCCGATGGAGTCGAGCGCAATCTTATCGGCGCCATCCTGTCCCGCATCGAAACCAAGGGCTACAAGATTGTTGAGCTTCAGCAGCTCACGCCCACCCGTGAGATCCTCGAGCAGCATTACGAGGAACACAAGGGTAAGCCTTTCTACGAGCCTCTCCTCGAATTCATGATGTCCGGTCCCGTTGTGGCGGCAGTGGTCGAAGGCGACCGCGTCATCGAGTCCGTTCGGACCCTGATGGGGCCGTCGGATCCCACCGCTGCGGCCCCCGGAACCATCCGTGGCGATCTCAGCCGGGACTGGGGAGAGAAAGTGCAGAAGAACTTGGTCCACGGTTCGGACTCGCCCGAGTCCGCCGAACGCGAGATCAGCATTTGGTTCGGCTAGACACGCCCGGGCATGACGCCCTTCGGCATTGACGACGACGCCCCCGGCAGATCCATCTGCCGGGGGCGTCGTCGTCGAGAGGCTGACTCAAATCAAAGTCAGAATATTAGAGAAGAACCGGATGAAAATGATTCCGAAGAGAACCAGCAGAATCATAATGACGAGGAACCAGGACCATCCCGGCAGCGACTCGGCCAAGCGCGGCGATACGGGAATCACCCCTGTCCGGACATTCCGCATCGTGAGGTTGACCGCCAACGCGGTCTGAACGATCCAAACGATCATGCAGTACAGGCACAGAGCATCAATCTGGAAAGTGGTCTCGTACCACAGCCAAAATGTGAAGAGTGACCCCAGGAGCACTCCCACTTCGACGCAGATCCAGTACCAGCGTGCGAACCGAGCTCCTGCGAAGACTCCCACGCCGATGGTGAGGATGACGGCGTAGGCCACGATCCCGATGAAAGGGTTGGGGAATCCGAAGAGCTCGGCCTGCGGCGTGCGCATCACGGTTCCGCAGTTGAGAAGTGCATTGATGTCGCAACTGGACTTGTGGCCGGCGTCGAGAAATACCTGGAGCCTTTCGAAGACCAACGCCGCGGAGGCTATGAATCCAATAGCGCCTGTGGTAACCAGAAGCCAAGCAAATGGTTTCTCACGGGCATCGGTGGTCCTCGAGGATGAGGGTTTCGCGCGACGCCTTGGCGCGGGATCGACGCTGGATGTGCTCACTGGTCATTCCTTGGGGTCGGTTCCGCACAGTATCCTTCTGTGCACGTACGAATTCATCCTATCGAGGCGACATGAATGTGGTACTTGAGGCGTTACGAATTCGTCTCAAAGGTCGCTGGCAATTCAATGAACAGCGAGCCAAGGCTTGGCTGTGCGATACTGAGAGAGGTGAGAGTCGCGCCGCACGCGGCTCAAAGCCCAATGTGACGCCGACAGGTGCCGTGCACCGCTTCGGACAACGAAGCGAAGACCACCTTTGCACAAGACTTCAGCGGGATGCGAAGCTCGGCGGATCCATTGGCCCGTGTGGAGCCCTTCGCCGGCATCCCCACAGCGCAGGCTCGATGAGCCCCACCCGGGTAGAGAACGACTTCCGGTCGTCGCGTAGATCGCGGCAGGACCGACATGAACGGCCAGATCGCGGGTGCGGCTCGGGATCGGCTCCATAGGAGTACTAACTAAACATGAGCATGCAGAACGAAGGCACCGCCGCAGAAGGCGGGGCCGAAGTGGACGAACCCACCAACGCCCCCGAAGCGAAGTCGCAGGAGACCGCCGAAACCGACGTCGAGCGCCAACAGCCCGGAACACCCGAGGCTTCCCAGCCGGGCGAACCCGATATTTCGGAGCAGGGACAAGAACCCCATCAGGGGCAGGAAGAAGAACCGAGCACTCCGGTCGCTGCGTTGTCTCCGACCTCTCTTCTTTTTCACGCCCCGGACCTCGACGAAATCAAGGCCGCAGCCTTGACCAAGAAAAAGCACGAGGACTCCGACGAGGACGACGAAGAGCCGGAGGAAGACGACTCGGCCGAAGACGGCGAAGTCGTTTCCCGCCGCCGTCGACGTCGACGCCGGGGCGGCGAAGATCTCGAACTGACGGGAGGGAACGACGACGACCCGCCCAACACCGTGACCAAGGTCCGGACCCCGCGTCTGACCGAGGGAGCGGCCTCGAACAAGGTCACTTCGGTCAAGGGTTCGACGCGGCTCGAAGCGAAGCGTCAGCGTCGCCGCGATTCCCGCGCTTCAGGACGGCGTCGTCATGTGATCACTGAAGCGGAATTCCTGGCCCGTCGCGAATCGGTCGAACGCCAGATGATCGTTCGTCAGAAAGACGATCGGATCCAAATCGGCGTTCTGGAAGACGGTGTCCTGGCGGAGCACTTCGTGTCCAAAACCCAGCAGGACTCGCTCATCGGTAACGTTTACGTAGGCAAGGTCCAGAACGTTCTTCCGTCCATGGAAGCCGCGTTCGTCGACATCGGTCGCGGGCGCAATGCGGTCTTGTACGCCGGCGAGGTCAATTGGGATGCTTCCGGACTCGATGGCCAGCCTCGAAAGATCGAGAATGCGCTCAAGTCAGGCGACTCGGTTTTGGTGCAAGTCACCAAGGATCCCATCGGTCACAAGGGCGCCCGCTTGACTTCCCAGGTCTCCCTCCCCGGCCGTTTTCTGGTCTACGTCCCGGGCGGGTCCATGACGGGCATCTCCCGCAAATTGCCGGATACCGAGCGAGCCCGTCTCAAGAAGATCCTCAAGGACAAACTGCCGGACGGGGCGGGAGTCATAGTCCGCACGGCCGCGGAGGGCGCTGCCGAAGAAGAGCTGGCCCACGACATCAACCGACTGCGCGCGCAGTGGGAAGACATCGAATCGAAGTCCAAGTCCAAGAAGACCTTGGCTCCGGAGATGCTTTACCAAGAGCCGGACCTGACCATCAAGACGGTTCGCGACGTCTTTAACGAAGATTTCTCCGCCATGGTCGTTCAGGGCGACCAAGCGTGGGACAGCATTGAGGCGTACGTGACCTATGTGGCACCGGATCTGATCGACCGACTCAAGAAGTGGGATGGCGAGGAAGACCTCTTCGACCATTACCGCATTGAAGAAGGTCTTTCCAAGGCATTGGATCGCAAGGTTTTCTTGCCCTCCGGAGGCTCCTTGGTGATTGATCGCACCGAAGCAATGACCGTCATCGACGTCAACACGGGAAAGTTCACCGGTTCCGGCGGAAACTTGGAAGAAACCGTGACCAAGAACAACCTGGAGGCGGCCGAAGAGATCGTCCGTCAACTGCGCCTGCGCGACATCGGCGGAATCATCGTCATCGACTTCATCGACATGGTTCTGGAATCGAACCGCGATCTTGTCCTGCGTCGACTCATCGAATGCCTCGGACGGGATCGAACCAAGCACCAGGTCGCCGAGGTGACCTCGCTTGGTTTGGTCCAGATGACTCGCAAGCGCATGGGCACGGGCCTCCTGGAGGTCTTCTCCGAGACGTGCGAGCACTGCGCAGGTCGGGGTGTCATCGTCCACGACCAGCCGCTCAAGGGTCGCGCCGGCGGAGCCGGAACAGAGCACAACGGTCGCAACGACCGCAAGCGCAACAAGGACCGCGGCAAACAGCGAAATCATGACGAGCACTCGAAGCAGGACGAGGCGAAGGCCGAGGCCGCGCGCAATGCTCTGGCCAATATAGCGGCAGCTTCCTCTCATCAGGAAGACTCGGAAACCTCCGAAACCGGTGAGGATTCCCGCAACCGCGGACAGCACACACCCGAATCGGGCGAATCGAAGTCCGCGAAGAAGCGTAAGCGCCGCAAGCGGAACAAGGACCGCAATCCTTTGGCCGGGTCCAACGAGGCCCAGACCTCCGACAGCCCTTCCGGCCAGGAGCGTTCGGGCGGCCACCAGAAGGGTGTAGCCGAGGGGGAGCCGGACGCCGTCCTGACGATTCAGGGTGAGGTCGTCAGCTTGCCTCAGGGCTCCAAGGCGGACGAGGAACAAGAGTCCTACGGTGAGCAAGGCTCGTTCAGCCTCGATTCTCTCGCGGCAGCCTTCGAAAACAAGGGGGACTCAAGCAATCTCGACAGTTCGGAGGAGTCGGTCTCCGAGGCGGACCGTTCGGAAGAGGACCAGCAGGCCCGTGAAGTTCGTCCGGTCAGGCGCGGACGCCGTGATGCTGCTCGGAACCGCTCGGGTCGAGAAGGCGCAGAAGCTGCGCGTCGTGCGGCACTCGAGGCGCTTGAGGATATGAGGCCCGGGGGCCGCGGCGGACGTCGTAAGAAGCCTGCGCAGGAATCGAATCAGGGCAAACAGGCTGATCAACAGCGTTCCGACAAGCCGCAGCAGCGAGATACTCCGCGGCGCAAGACGTCACGGGCGGTTGTGGAGCCGGAGAATGATCAGAATCTGACCGGCGTTGCGACGCCAGGACAGCCGTCGAATACGCCGGAACCTGTTGCTGAGAAGGCCGCCGCCGCGCCCCAGGCCGTGGCCACTCAACCGAAGAAGCGACGGAGCCGGCGTGCGGCCTCGAGCACGGGAGTCGGGGGCACGATCCAAGCAGGTGAGAGCGGAAAGGCCCAGGGCGGCTCCGTGTCCACCGCCTCGTATTCGGCTGCCGCCGAGCCTTCGTCGTCGAATGAGGACGTCCCGATGTTGGGCGTCGGAGTCAAGGCTTCCGAAATCCGGCGACCGGAGTAGAGGAATGTGATGCGGGTCGCCCATGAACGGCGGCGACACGCATCACCTCCACTTGCCCGTCTTCGTGCGGTACCGTAGGCTTGTTAGTCGGTGCTCATTGCCACCTCATGACGGGCGTTATGGTCCGGGCCGTTCGAAGCGGGCTGAGACGGGAGATGAGCATGAGAGCGCAATGCCCGCGGTTTATGCCGCTGGAAGCGAGAAGGCCGACCCTCCGTCTCAGTGAGGGGTCGTCTGAGCAGGCGCCCTCCCTAGAAACTTTGTACATATAACGTCGAGAGAAGTGAGTTCCCAAGTGGTGTACGCGATTGTCCGCGCTGGCGGCCGCCAAGAAAAGGTTTCCGTCGGAGACCTCGTGACCCTTGACCGCGTCGCCGGCGAGGCCGGCAGCACCATTGAGCTGCCCGTGCTGATGCTGGTCGACGGCGAGTCGGTCACTGCAGATGCCAAGAGCTTGGCATCCGCAAAGGTCACTGCAGAGAAGGTCGAGGACCTGCGTGGTCCGAAGATCGTTATCCAGAAGTACAAGAACAAGACCGGTTACAAAAAGCGCCAGGGCTTCCGTGCTGATCTGACCAAGGTCAAGATCACCGGCATCAACGCCTAGTAACCGTCAACACGGTTTTCCGTCAGAAAATTTTAACCGAAGGTAGGCAGGTATGGCACATAAAAAAGGTGCAAGCTCAACCCGTAACGGTCGCGACTCGAACCCCCAGTACCTGGGTGTGAAGCGCTTTGGCGGCCAGGCCGTCAACGCCGGCGAGATCATCGTCCGCCAGCGCGGCACCCACTTCCACCCGGGCGACAACGTCGGCCGCGGGGGAGACGACACGCTCTTCGCTCTGGCCGCTGGCCAGGTCGAATTCGGCCGTCGACGGGGTCGTAAGGTCGTCAACATTTTGGAAGCGGCCGAGTAATTCACTCGTTGCTTCACTGCCGGCCGTTTTGACCGGCAGAGATGAGAGGGCATGTGCTCATTCGCAGCGCACGCCCTCTTTTCTCGTTTAAAATCGTTAGAATCACCCAAAGCGCACGTGTCAGTTCGAGGAGTTTGTGTGGCGAATTTTGTGGACAGGGTCGTTTTGCACGCCAGCGGCGGGGCGGGCGGCGATGGCTGCGTGTCCGTGCGCCGAGAAAAGTTCAAGCCTTTGGGCGGACCCGACGGTGGCAACGGTGGTCACGGCGGCAACGTTATTCTCCGGGTCGACGGGCAATCGACCACATTGCTGGAATACCATCACTCCCCGCATCAGACGGCTCCCAAGGGAGACATCGGGCGGGGCGCTCTCAACCACGGTCGCCACGGCGAGGATCTTGTCCTTTCCGTGCCGCAGGGGACCGTCGTCAAGACGAAAGACGGCGAGGTCCTGGCGGATCTCGTGCGTGAGGGCGATGAATTCATCGCAGCGCACGGCGGAATAGGTGGCAGCGGAAATGCCGCGCTGGCGTCCGTCAAGCGCAAGGCTCCCGGATTTGCTCTCCTCGGTACGGACGGCGAGACGCGGGACATCGTCCTCGAGCTGAAGTCGATAGCCGACGTCGCCTTGGTCGGCTACCCGTCTGCCGGCAAGTCCTCGCTGATCGCTGCGATCAGTGCTGCACGCCCCAAAATCGCCGACTACCCGTTCACCACGTTGGTGCCCAATCTGGGCGTCGTGGAAGCGGGGGACACCCGTTTCACGGTGGCCGATGTACCCGGCCTGATCGAGGGTGCCTCAGACGGGAAAGGGTTGGGCCACCGCTTCCTGCGACACGTTGAACGCTGCGCCGCGATCGTGCACGTGATCGACTGCGCGACCCTTGAACCCCGCAGGGATCCCATCAGCGATTTCGAGACCATCAACCAGGAACTTTCTCGGTATGAGGTGGATCCCTCCGCGGGAACCTCAACTCCGCTGGTTGAAAGGCCTCACATCGCGGTTCTGAACAAGATCGATGTTCCGGAAGCTCGTGAATTGGCCGAGTTCGTGAGGAACGATCTTGAGGAACGCGGACTGCGCGTCGTCGAGATTTCCACGGCCTCGCACGAGGGGTTGCGCGAACTGACTTTCGCCATGGCAGAGCTTGTCGAAGAAGCTCGCGCCCACCAAGCCGAAGCGGAGGTTGAGGAGCCGGCCCCGGCCGTCATCCGGCCCCGAGGCTACCGCCGGAAGAAAGAATCCGAGTTCACGATCCGTCATGAAGAACGAAATTTGGAGCCTCTCTTCCGTGTGCTGGGTGAGAAGCCGGAGCGTTGGATCAAGCAAACCGATTTCTCAAATGATGAAGCAGTGGGGTTCTTGGCCGATCGTCTCGCTAAGCTCGGTGTGGAAGACGAATTATTCAAACAGGGCGCCAAACCCGGCGACGCCGTGGTCATCGGATCAGAGGCGGACGCAGTGATCTTCGATTGGGAGCCGACTATGGTGACCGGTGCGGAGAATCTGACGAGTCCGCGCGGGTCCGACGTCCGTCTCGAAGAACTCATTCGGCCCACGCGTGCTGAGAAGCGCGAGGACTACCAGCAGCGAAAGGACGCACGAGCTGCGGCTCGTGACGAGCTGGAATCCGAGCGCCTCGCGGGCAAATGGACCGAATCCGTGGAACAAAGGCGGGAACGCAAAGCGCGGGAGTCGGCGGCCGGGACGAGCGACACGCAAGGAGACGAATCAGGGCATGAGCAAGGCTAGAGGCAAACTCAAGAGGACTGAGGTACAGCGTTCCGCAGAAAACCGCGGGAAGAACCGAATCAGCCCCATTGAGAGCAGGTCGGACATTCCCAAGGCGCGGCGCGTGGTTGTCAAGGTCGGCTCATCGTCTCTGACCTCGATAGCCAACTCGTTGGACGAGTTGGCCGTCGCGACCATTACGGATGTCTTGGCCAAAGCACATGCGCGCAATGTCGAGGTGGTGTTCGTGTCCTCGGGCGCCATCGCAGCGGGTCTGGCCCCCCTGGGGTTGAGCCGCCGTCCCAAGGACCTCGCCACACAGCAGGCGGCGGCCTCGGTGGGGCAGTCACTGATCATGACCCGGTACACCGAGCTCTTCACCAGGTACGACGTCACGATTTCGCAGGTCCTGGTCACGGCCGAGGACCTCATGCACCGCAACCGTTACCACAACGCCCACCGGCAGTTGGAACGCCTGTTGGACCTCAACGTGCTTCCGATCGTCAACGAAAACGACGCCGTCGCGACCCACGAGCTGAAATTCGGGGATAACGACCGCATTGCCGCGTTGGTTGCCCACACCATCAAAGCGGACGCTTTGTTGCTCTTGTCGGACGTGGATGCTCTCTACACCAAGCACCCCGCGGAAGGCGGAGAGCGGATTCCGGAAGTGACGGATCCGGAGAAGGACCTCGAAGGCGTGGAAATCGGCACGATCGGTCGAGCCGGCGTCGGATCCGGTGGCATGGTCACCAAGGTTGAGGCAGCCAAGATCGCCTCCAGCTCCGGAATCCCGGCGCTGGTAACCTCCACGGCCAACGCCGCAGCGGCTCTCGAAGGCCAGGACGTCGGCACTTGGTTCAAACCGACGGGCGGAAGACGCTCGGTTCGACTGGTGTGGTTGGCCCAATTGGCCAAGACCAAGGGTGCTCTCACCCTGGACGACGGCGCCGTCAAGGCCATTCGTCGCCGCACGTCGCTGCTCGCCGCCGGTGTTACCAAAGTAGAAGGCATATTCCGGCCGGGAGAAGCCATCGCGCTCAAGGCGCCGAACGGGAAGACTATCGCCCATGGTATCGCCGCTTACTCGAGCGAGGATTGCGCCAAGACGGCAGGCAAACATACCGATGACGCCCTCGACGAGCTCGGGGAGGGATTCGACGGCGTGCTGGTCCATGTCGACAATCTCGCTCTTTTACGCCGTAAGTATTGAATCTCTGGCGGCGGCGCTCCGCCCGTGAAGGCAAGGCAACGGGGCGCCGTTGGGGAAGGCAGTGGCTTTTACTCAGAGTGAAAGCGGCTGAATCCCGACGACGCTCCCGCTAAGGTTGGGGTCATGAGCCAAAACGTACAGGCACGAGAGTCCACATTTTCCGTTCCGGACGACATCCAGTCTGCGGTCAATGCGATGGCCGATGACGCCCGCGCGGCCTCACGCACGCTGGCCACCGCGGACCGAAGTCGGAAAGATAGGGCGTTGCTCCGTATCGCCGAGGCGATCGATGCCCAACGCGAAGTCATCCTTCGCTCGAATGAGGCCGACGTCGCCCGTGGTGCGGAGAAAGGTCTCGCCGAGAACCTGGTTGACCGGTTGACGCTCAACGACGACCGCATCGACGGTTTGATCGAGGCGCTCAAGAGCTTGGCCTCGCAGGTCGATCCGATCGGGGAGATCCTGGACGGCCAGATCCTGCCCAACGGGCTTCGGGTTTCCCGGGTTCGGGTGCCTCTCGGCGTCGTAGGAGCCATCTACGAGGCTCGCCCGAACGTCACGGTCGATATTGCTGGCCTGGCCCTCAAATCCGGAAACGCTGCCATGTTGCGGGGCGGTTCCGCTGCGCTTGAAACCAACAGAGCCCTGGTCGGCGTAATCCGCGATGCCCTCGACTCCGCGGGCCTGCCCGTGGATTGCGTCCAATCGGTCGACGAGTACGGTCGCGACGGAGCCAACGCTTTGATGCTCGCGCGCGGCAAAGTCGATGTGCTGATTCCCCGAGGCGGCGGAAATCTCATCCAGTCCGTCGTGAATAACGCGCGCGTCCCGGTGATCGAAACCGGCGAGGGCAATGTGCACATTTACCTTGACACGACGGCGACCGAGGAAAATGCTGTTCCGTTGGTCGTGAACTCCAAGATTCATCGTCCCTCTGCGTGCAACTCGGCCGAGACCCTGCTGATCCAGAAAGATGCCCCGGCGGCTGAGGCCGTCCTCAAAGGCCTGCTCGATGCCGAAGTCCGCTTGCACGTCGACGAAGCCGCTGCAGAACTTGCCGGCGGATATTCCGAGCAGGTCGTCGCGGCACAAGACGGCGACTGGGACTCAGAAAGTCTCGCCTTGGAGATGTCGGTTCGGGTCGTGGAGTCGATGGACGAGGCCCTGGATCATATTCAGCGGTACTCGACCGGTCACACGGAACTCATCATTACCAATGATCTCCGAAAGGCTGACGAGTTCGTCGCTCGCATCGATTCGGCGACCGTGATGGTCAATGCATCCACCCGGTTTACCGACGGGGGCGAGCTGGGCCTCGGGGCAGAAGTCGGAATTTCGACGCAGAAGCTCCATGCTCGCGGGCCGATGGGGTTGGCCCAATTGACTTCCTCACAATGGGTTGTGCGAGGAGAAGGCCACACAAGGGGCTAAACTAGGGGTGACTTCATCGCACTGGAAATAAGCGGCGGTCGCCCTGGGCGACACGCCGGAAGGGATCAATAGGCACATGCTCAACTCAGCCATCCTGGCCTCCGCAACCGTCGCGGAAGAAAGCGCCGGCTACGACCTCGGTATTCCCCATTGGTTGGTTGCCGTGATCTTCTTCTGCGTCTTCCTGCTCATGTTGTTGGTCGTTGTTTCCTTCTCGGGCCGTGGGGTCCGTCGCGATGGCTTGTCCAATCCCGCCGAGATCTCACCGGATGAACAAGACGCAATGACCGAGTACAACGAAAAGCATCACCGTTAGACGACGGTCATAGGGAGACCGGGGCCCGCGCAGGCGTTCCGCAGCGTGCGGTCCCGGTTCTGTGTTCCATGAATCCTCAGCTCAAAGCCACCACCGCTGACGGCCTGACCGTTCCCCCTCGCCGCCCGGGGCGCACGCGCCTCGGCGTCATGGGCGGAACGTTCGATCCGATTCACCACGGGCACCTTGTGGCCGCGAGTGAGGTCGCATCCGTCTTCGATCTCGACGAAGTCGTATTTGTGCCCACGGGCCAACCTTGGCAGAAAGCGGACAAACAAGTTTCCTCCGCGGAACATCGGTATCTCATGACCGTGGTCGCGACGGCATCCAATCCGCGGTTCACTGTTTCGCGAGTCGATATCGATCGCCCCGGGCCGACCTACACGATCGACACTCTCCGCGATTTGCGTGAGATTCGCCCCACTGCCGACCTGTTCTTCATCACCGGGGCGGACGCGATGGCGCAGGTTCTCTCATGGAAAGATGCCGCAGAAATGTGGGACCTCGCCTACTTCGTAGGAGTGACGAGGCCCGGCCACGAGCTGTCCGCGCCGTATCATGGGGATGGCGTCGGGCTTCTGGAAGTACCAGCCATGGCGATCTCTTCTACCGACGTCCGACGACGGTCCGCAGCAGGAAAACCCGTGTGGTATCTCGTGCCGGACGGAGTCGTCCAGTACATCAACAAGTACAACCTGTATGATCCGCTCGAGGATTCCGGTGACGACAACAGCCGTCGGAATCCTGATCGCCTGCCGGGGGACCACGATGCCGTGACAACCCCGGTAGACTCGAGAGGAGCGCATTAGCATGTGCGACGAGCGGACACGTCAAGGAGTTTCAGCTGAGTAGCAATCTTCCCACCACCACCGATATTTATTCGGAACCGGAAAAGGTGTACGTGGCGGAGGACGGAACGAAGGTCCCTCCGGCACCGGAGGCGTATGGTCCGCGTCGCCTTGCCCGCTACCGGCGTCAGCACCTGTCTGAGGTCAGGGGAGAACCGCCTCTCCACACCCAGGGCGTTCCGATTGTTCCTGTCCACGAGCCGCCGCCAGAGGTTCTCGAGATTCAGCGCCGATTCGAGGCTTTGGCCGGGGCTTTGAACGAAGACGGCGAGTTCGTGGAGCTCAGCGAGGACGCCGAATTCGAGACCTTGATCGCCGCGGATGCCTCCGCGGTCCAGTTCCAGGAAGAGGATGTCCTCAACGCCGTGCAACGGCACATCCTGGGGGAGTCAGGCACCGTCGCGGACACACCCAGCCTGTCGATCAACCCTGCGCACCTTTCCGGTTTCAGTAGTACAGATATCAAGCGCGACTACGACGAACACATTCTGGGTCCGGTAACCATGGGGGTCCCCGTGGTTCTGGGGCCGGCAAGTTCTTCGGTTTCCCAAGGCTCCGTCTCCGGTGAGGGAGCGGTTGCGTCGCCAGCCGAGGCTGCTCCGGATCAGACGGAATCCTCACAGGCGGCCGAATCTTCGGGTGCTTCGCAGGACGAGCCGGGGATCGGCGGCTCCCATGTGACCGAGGCCGGGAACGCGGAGTCTTCTTCGGGCGAGAAGCCGTTGTCTCGTGCACAGGGCGAGTCCGATGTGGCGGAGCCGAGCCAATCGACGGTTACACCCGAGTCGGAGCCCGCCGACGTCAAGCCCGTGCGGGCGATGGATGCTCACGGGCTGGATCTGTCCGGAATGGATCGTAAGGCTCCCAAATCCGGTGGGCGGATTGCTTTGATCACCGTTGTTCTTCTACTTCTCATTGTGGCCGTGGTGTTGGGAATCATCTTCCTCATCTGACGAGGCCGCACAATCGTCCCGAAAGGACACCATGACCGCAACACAAGAATCAGTCGATGCCATCAAACTCGCGGCTCGTGCCGCAGAGTCCAAACAGGCTACCCAACTCAACGCATATGACGTTTCCGAGATCATGGGCCTGATCGACGGCTTTCTGATAGCTTCGGCCTCGAACGAGAGGCTAGTCGATGCGATCGTCGACGAGGTCGAGGACCAATTGCGCGAGCAGCTCGATATCAAACCGCTGCGTCGGGAAGGAAAATCCGGTGGACGCTGGGTGCTTCTCGACTTCGGCGACATCGTCGTGCACGTTCAGCACGAGGAAGAGCGTGCGTTCTACGCCCTGGACCGGCTTTGGGCTGAAGCTCCCCGCATCCCGTTGGGTGTTGAGAGCGAGCTCGACGAGGTCGAGGCCCTCCCGGATGCGAGTGAGCTTGCACCTGAGCCTCGCTCCTAAACGAAGTCCTATTAAGGGTGGGGTACATCACGTTCCGTCGGTTTGCGCCCCACCCCATGGTGTTCGTATAGTAGAGGAGTTGCCGAGGCCGGCAACAAAAATCATGGATTCTCAATGAGAAGCATGGGGCTGTGGCGCAGCTGGTAGCGCATCTGCATGGCATGCAGAGGGTCAGGGGTTCGAGTCCCCTCAGCTCCACCCGTGGATACCATCCCCCGATGACCGAAAAGGTTATCGGGGGATGGTTTTTTAATAGTCCGCGACTCCGACGCTTACGGGCTTCATTCATGGCCCGTTGCGGCCGGAGACGACCAGAGCGGGCATGTTTGATCCGCCTAAAATGGCCGTATCAACGTACAAGGAGGCCGACAATGACCGTCGTCAAAATCAACAAATTGTCCGTTCCTTCCGGGGCCCATGAGGAACTCGAGCGTCGATTCGCCGAGCGCAAGCATTCCGTGGATTCCGCCCCAGGTTTCGAAGGATTCGAACTTCTCCGTCCCGCCGGCGAACAGAAGGAATACTTCGTGGTGACGCGGTGGGCCGACGAGGCGAGTTTTCAGGCGTGGGCCTCGCAACGCCAACCGAGGGACCCCAAGTCCACGGTTTCGAACTCCGAGGGATTGCTCGAGTTCGAGGTAGTGCACCTGAACTGAGGCCGGCTGGCTCGTCGCCCGGATTCCGCATCCGGCGACGAGCTCTGCTAAGCTATAGAAGTTCTTGGGGCTGTGGCGCAGCTGGTAGCGCATCTGCATGGCATGCAGGGGGTCAGGGGTTCGAGTCCCCTCAGCTCCACTAAGACGAATATCGCAAGACGAATATCAACAGCCCCGCTCGTGGATTCACGGGCGGGGTTTTTGTGTATGGCCTGGCCTCGGGTTATCGAGCCTGCCGTCCGATATGCCTACTGGCAGCTCCATTTTCACCTCATGGAGACGTATCTCTGCTCGAAGCATGAGCAATAGCATGCCCTTCAATATTGGCATCGAGATGCCAGCGCTGGGGCTCGGCGTCTTCCACGCACCATCCGAAACCACCGCTGCAACCGTCGAGAATGCTTGTGTGTCGGTTATCGACTCATAGACACCGCTGCCTCACATGTTCATTGAATGTGAAGTCCGGCGAGGTATCAGACAATCGGACGTCGATCGGTCCGACGTCTTCATTAACACCAAGCTGTGGATCAGCGACTACAGCTACGACCATGCCCTGCGCGCCGTCGAGAAGTCCGCGACTACGGCGGGCGTCGAATCCTTCGGCCGCAATATTCCTGAAGCCTCAACGCGCGTGGGACGACCCCCCCGATGAGGGGGGCATGGTTGATTTCGACTTCCACGAATCGACAGTTGATGCATGATGTTTTCACCAAGTACGGCATAGTGGTAGTGGAAAGTTCGCTCAGTCGAACATATGATGTTGACAGGCGGGTGGGCACCCCGAGGGGTACTCCTTGAAGATGATCCAGCTCCTACTCATGGACACGCCCACCCGCTCTCGCCCGCACCCGTACTGAGGCAAGGAAGCCAAGATGCATCGAGAGCAGTCACCCGACCAAACCCACCCTGTAGTCCCCGCGCCTCGTCGTCGACGCAAGCTGTCCCGACTGCTGAAAATCCCGGCGGTCCTGGTAGTCGTACCCGTGATCGCGTCATGCGCCGGGGGACAGGACAGCAAGGCAGTCGGTGCCGACAAGAAACCGGTAGCCCTCACGACGTTCACGGTGTTGGCCGATATGACACAAGCCATCGCAGGTGACCATGTCCAGGTGGAATCGATTACCAAGCCCGGAGCCGAGATCCACGAATACGAGCCGACCCCCGAAGACATCAAGAAAGCTTCGAAGGCCGATCTCATCCTCGAGAACGGGATGAACCTTGAAGCTTGGTTCGACAAGTTCACGCAGGATTCCAACGCGACCAAAGCGACGGTCTCCGATGGGGTCGAACCCATAGCCATCGGCGAGGGCGAAGCCGAGGGGAAGCCGAATCCACACGCATGGATGAGTCCGGTAGCCGCCGAAAAGTACACCGACAATATCCAGAAGGCCCTCTCGGAGCTCGACCCCGAGCATCGGGAGGACTTCGAGAAGAACGCCTCGGCCTACAAAGAACAGCTGAAAGATATTCACGGCCAACTGACCTCCACTCTTCACGCAATTCCGGAGAACCGTCGGACCCTGCTCACCTGTGAAGGCGCATTCTCCTATCTCGCTCGCGATGCCGGCCTCAAAGAGCAGTACTTGTGGGCGGTCAACTCCGATGCAGAACCGTCGGCACAGCGCGTCTCCAACATCACACGCGAAGTCAGAGACAACCAGATACCCGCTGCGTTTTGCGAATCAACGGTCTCCGACAGCACCATGCAACAGGTCGTCGGCAGCACGGACGCGCAATTCGGCGGAACGCTCTACGTCGATTCGCTGTCCGACAAGAACGGGCCAGTCCCCACATACCTCGAATTGCTGCGATACGACGCCCGCGTGATTTCCGACGGACTCACCGGTCGGAAACACGAGGCAAACCATTGAGCGGTTCGGCGGAAGTACCAGCCATCGAAGTCAACGGGATCAACGTCGACTACGGAAAGTACCGGGCGCTAGAAGACGTGACCTTCACCGTTCAGAAAGGAACGGTATGTGCCCTCCTCGGCATGAACGGGTCGGGCAAGTCCACGCTCTTCAACGCGATCTCCGGTGCCCTCAGCCCTACGGCGGGGTCCGTGAAAATCCTTAGCCGCACGGTCAAACAAGCCCAGAAATCAGGCTTGTTAGGCTATATGCCCCAGGCCGAAGCCGTCGACTGGGATTTCCCCGTCAGCGTCCACGACGTCGTCATGATGGGCAGATACGGAGCAATGGGACCCTCCCGGCGCCCCCGCTCCCGGGACAAGGAAGCTGTCCATCGTTCGCTGGACCGCGTGGGCCTGACCGAATTTGCGCAACGACAGATCGGTCGCCTCTCCGGAGGCCAGAAGAAAAGAACCTTCCTCGCGCGAGCACTCGCTCAGAACGCCCAAGTCCTTCTCCTCGACGAGCCGTTTGCCGGGGTGGACCGGGTCTCCGCTCAGACCATGACGGAGGTCCTGCGCGATTTGGCCCATAATGGAATCACCGTACTCATCACCGTGCACGAGATCGACAACATAGCCCAGTGGGCCGACGAAGCCATCCTCCTGCGACGTCGTGTCGTCTACAGAGGTGAGGCCTTCGACGTGCTGAAACCCGAGAAATTGGCGTTGGCGTTCGGAGGTGAGGAATGAACCTCGTCCACATTCTCCTCGAACCGTTCGAATTCGAATTCATGGTCCGGGCCATCTCGGCAACGCTCTTGGCCTCGATCCTCTGCGCGGTGCTGTCATGTTGGCTGATACTCACGGGATGGTCATTACTGGGCGATGCTGTCTCGCACGCGGTACTGCCCGGCGTCGTGCTCTCCTATGCGCTGGGGCTGCCATTCGCCCTTGGCGCGGCGATCTTCGGGCTGCTCGCGGTGGCCCTGATCGGAGGCGTCAAGGAGACCACACGCATCAAGGAGGACGCATCCATAGGGATAGTCTTCACGACTCTCTTCGCGCTGGGACTCGTCCTGGTCTCCGTGACGCCCTCCCAAGTCGACCTCAACCACATCATTTTCGGGAACCTGTTGGGTGTATCGCCTTCGGACCTCGGACAGGTCGCTGCGCTCGCCGGCGTGTGCTTGGCGGTGCTGATTTTCAAGAGACGCGACCTGAGCCTCTATGCGTTCGACCCTGGCCACGCCAGAAATATTGGCCTCAACCCGCGCATTTTGGGTGCGACGTTGCTTGGCGTTCTGGCATTGACCTGCGTGGTCGCGCTTCAGGCCGTGGGCGTGGTCCTCGTGGTCGGGATGCTGATCATACCCGGAGCGACTGCCCGTTTGTTGACCGAAAGAATGTCACGGATGCTTGTGGTTGCACCCGTGCTGTCCTCCTTGTGCTCGCTGGTGGGAATCTACACGAGTTATTTCGCGGATACTTCCACGGGAGGAACGGTTGTCCTGTGCCAAGGGGTTCTGTTCCTCATCGTCTATCTTCTGGCTCCCCGGAATGGCCAGCTGGCACGGCTCCTCGTCGCGCGAGGCCGCCGACTCGGGGCAGATCGAACCGGATGACGGTACCGGGAAGCTACTAGGAGTCTTCCGAGACGAAGATGGCGTCGGTGGCCTCGCGGCCCAAACTCAGCGAGGCCCCATCGCCGTCCACGGACACGTCGAGCGCACCCGAGAAGGGGGCGCCGGCAGAAGTGTTGAGCTTTGTGCCGACGGCAAGGCCCTGGGCCGAAAAATACTGGAGCAGTTGTGGATCCGAGTCGGAAATCCGCTCTACCTGGACCGACTGACCAGGTTGTACGTCTGTCAGTCGAGTGGCCGAAGGCGACTTGATCGTGCCATCCGCCGAAGGGATCGGATCACCGTGGGGGTCCCGCTCCGGATGACCCAAGAGTTCGGCAACTCGCTCAATCATGAAATCCGAGACGGAGTGCTCGAGGACTTCCGCCTCATCGTGGACTTGATCCCAGGTGTACCCCAGAGTCTCCACGAGGAAAGTTTCCAACAGTCTGTGGCGCCTCACCATGGCGACGGCATGTTGACGGCCTTGCTCCGTCAAGTCCACGGCTCCGTACGGAGCGTGCTTGAGGAAGCCTTGGTTGGTGAGTTTGCGAACCGCGTCAGAGACCGAGGATAACCGTAACCCGGTTGCCGCGGAGATCGCGGAAGCCGTGACGGGTTCGTCGGACCACTCGTTGAGCGACCAGATGGTCTTGAGGTAGTTCTGCGTGCTTTCGGTCAATGACGTGACGGACATGTCAACCATCGTACGGAATCAGTCTGCAAGCCTCGACATGGTCCGTGAATCGGTACCGCCAATTCCACATTCCGATCACGAACGTTCATGCGGAGCCGATAACCGTCCAGATCTGGACGTTGATGATGGACGCGGAGAAACCGACCCTGAACCGTTCTCCGGTGGTGACCTACCCCGAGCCGTAGATCATGCCGGCCGGCCCAGAAACATAGTGCGACAGCCCTCCGACCAGGTCTCCGATGAAGCCCAAGGGCAGGCGTTGTAAGTGGTTCCGTTCGCCACATTCAGGGGCCACGTACTCGCCCGGGCGCACGGGTCATATGACAAACTGGACCCATGCCTGACTCCCGGCCTCTGGCCCGACGATTCGTCCCTCAGAAGCGCCGATCGCCCTCGGTAGGGCGCGAGGCCGTGAATATCGCGTATCGGGTCGCAGACCGTATTCACGAGCGACGCGCCAAGTCCGCGGTCAAAGCCGGCAACGAACCTGTCATTGTTGCTTTTGTCGGATACGGAACGACCAGTTGGGTCCGTGTCCTCGGCAGGGCGCTGTACAAAACCATGTTGTTCTCCGACATCATCGAATCCTTTGCGGGGGACCAGCGGGCAACCAGCCCGGCCCGCGGGTGGCGGTCATTCACTTCCGTACCCATCTCCAACGCTGAGATCGATGTCGTGATCGCGGATCGGCATTTCCAGGTTTCCGCGGATCGTGGCGGCGTCCTCGACGTGCAGCTCGATATTGAGCTGCCTCCCGGAATACACGAGGTCAGAATGAGTACCGCGGGATCAAGGACTGTCTCGTCTAGCATTTACGTGGTTCCGGATGACGAGAAGATAGGGATCATCTGCGACGTCGACGACACGATCATGGTCACGGCGCTTCCGCGACCGCTTCTCGCGGCATGGAACTCTTTTGTCCTGTCCGAACATGCTCGAATGCCCACGCCGGGTATGCCCGTTCTGCTTGAACGCATCCACCGTGCCCACCCGCAGTCGCCGGTCATGTACCTGTCGACGGGCGCGTGGAACGTGGCACCTACTCTTCGTCGCTTCCTGTCGAGAAATGCGTATCCGGAAGGCACCTTGTTGCTCACCGATTGGGGGCCGACCCGAACGCGCTGGTTCCGTTCCGGCGCTGCCCACAAGGTCGATTCGCTCAAACGTCTCGCCAAGGAGTTCCCGGATATGAAGTGGATCCTGGTGGGCGACGACGGCCAGCGTGACCCTGATATCTACAACGGGTTCGCCCTCCGTTACCCGGAGAACGTGGCGGCGATCGTGATCCGCAATCTATCCGTGGGGGAGACGGTTCTCGCTTCCGGGCGGGTTTGGGGAGACGATCGGGCACGGGAAATCGCCGCGGGATCGCTCTGGATGGAAGCCAACGACGGCGGCACCCTTTCGGACAAGCTCAAGCACTCGGGATTGCTCTAGGTTTCTCTTCGCGACACGTTCAATCCGGGCACGACGAAAAATTTTCCGCCCTCGTGTCTGTGGACAATTTGTGGTCAGAACGCGTTCTGGAAAGCTTCGTCCGCGTGTTTCCGCGGTACAACTACACCGGTGTCATTTGCACAGGCTGGGGATAACCCATTTGGTGAAAAACCTAATATGTTGTGGGGCCTTTTTCCGCGCAACACTAGATGTAGTATTGAGCCGAGCCCTTCAACCGGCTCCCACTCCACGGTTCTCCATAGCGAAACCGTGGATGGGAACAGAGGTTGCCACACCACTGCAAGAGGAGATTGCATGTCCATCACCGTTTACACCAAGCCTGCCTGCGTCCAGTGCAACGCGACCTACCGCGCCCTGGACAAGCGTGGGATCTCCTACGACGTCGTCGACGTGACCGAGGACGCTCAAGCACTCGAACACATCAAAGGCCTCGGTTACATGCAGGCCCCGGTCGTCGAGACCGAGAACGATCACTGGTCGGGGTTCCGCCCGGACAAGATCGGCACCCTCGAAGCCGCTCTCGCCTCCTGAGCGAGCGCCACAACGCGTCCACCTCCGTGTGGAGGCGTTTGGGCACGTCCGGTGCCGAGCAGCGGAACATTTCCGCGGCCCACGGGCGTTAAATATGTCAGCGGGGCATCATTCGACTAGGCCCAGTGATGTGAAAACCACGCATCAGATCACAAGCTTTTTGGGGGCGCCCTACATGGAAACCGTGCTTGAAGATCAACGCGGCAAACCGGTGTCGGCAAACGAGCCCGTGCTCGTCTACTTCTCCTCCGTCTCCGGCAACACGCACAAATTCGTCGAGAAGTTGAATGTCGAATCGATTCGACTTCCTCTGCGCACCGCAGAAGACACTGTCCGCATGGACACTCCCTTCGTGCTGTGCGTTCCGACCTACGGTCGTCC
Organism: Rothia uropygialis; assembly: GCF_004137765.1. Classification (GTDB taxonomy): domain Bacteria; phylum Actinomycetota; class Actinomycetes; order Actinomycetales; family Micrococcaceae; genus Rothia. The sequence continues at coordinate 146,841 of NZ_NOIS01000002.1, forward strand.
CCGCTCGGGCGGGGCCGTCCCTCCGCAAGTCATGAAGTTCCTCAGAGAACCGAAAAACCGAGAAATGTTGCTCGGTGTCATCGGGGCCGGGAACACCAACTTCGGGGAGCTGTACTGCATCGCGGCAGACAAGATAGCGGTGAAATGTCAGGTCCCCGTCCTGTACAAATTCGAGCTCATGGGCACCAGCGATGATGTTGCCCGCGTCAACGAAGGATTGAAAGCGTTTTGGACACAAAACTTCCCGCACCCGGAGTGAACGCCGAACGCGGTCACGACGACCCCACCATCCCGGAGAAGTACAAGGGGTTGGGCTACCACGAGCTCAACGCGATGTTGAACCTGTACGACTCGGACGGCCAGATCCAGTTCGACGCCGACCGGCAGGCGGCCCGCCAGTACTTCTTGCAACATGTCAACAACAACACCGTGTTCTTCCACGACCTCGAGGAGAAGCTCAAGTACTTGGTCGAGCACCAGTACTACGAGCCCCAGGTTCTGGAACAGTACTCGATGGACTTCATCAGGTCTCTGTCCAAGCTTGCCTATTCCAAGAAGTTCAGGTTCCCGACCTTCCTGGGGGCGTTCAAGTTCTACACCTCCTACACCCTCAAGACCTTCGACGGTCAGCGGTACCTCGAGCGCTTCGAGGACCGGGTGGTCATGGTGGCTCTTTCCCTGGCACGCGGTGACGAGGAGCTGGCCACCAACTTGGTCGAGGAGATCATCTCGGGTCGATTCCAGCCGGCCACGCCGACCTTCCTCAACGCCGGCAAGAAGCAGCGCGGCGAGTTGGTCTCCTGCTTCCTGCTGCGCATCGAAGACAACATGGAGTCGATCGGTCGTTCGATCAACTCGGCTCTCCAGCTGTCGAAGCGAGGCGGTGGCGTCGCTTTCGCTCTCACCAACCTGCGTGAGTCCGGTGCCCCGATCAAAAAGATCGAGAACCAGTCCTCCGGTGTGATCCCCGTGATGAAGTTGCTCGAGGACTCGTTCTCCTATGCGAATCAGTTGGGTGCGCGTCAGGGCGCGGGTGCGGTATACCTGCACGCGCACCACCCGGATATCTACCGGTTCCTCGATACCAAGCGCGAGAACGCGGACGAGAAGATCCGCATCAAGACCCTCTCGCTCGGCGTCGTGATCCCGGATATCACTTTCGAACTGGCGAAGCGCAACGAAGAGATGTACCTGTTCTCTCCGTACGACGTGGAACGCGTCTACGGTATGCCTTTCTCGGACATCAACGTCACCGAGAAGTACTACGAGATGGTCGATGACTCGCGCATCCAAAAGAAGAAGATCAACGCTCGCGAGTTCTTCCAGACCCTCGCGGAGATTCAGTTCGAGTCGGGCTACCCGTACGTGATGTTCGAGGACACCGTGAACCGGGCCAACCCGATTGACGGCAAAGTCATCATGTCGAATCTGTGCTCCGAAATCCTCCAGGTATCCCAGCCCTCTGAATACCAGCCGGGGCTGGACTACGAGACCATCGGCAAGGACATTTCGTGCAACCTCGGTTCGTTGAACGTTGCCCGTACCATGGATTCCCCGGATTTCGGCCAGTCCATTGAGACCGCGATCCGGGGTCTGACGGCCGTGTCGGATATGTCGGATATCGAATCGGTTCCCTCGATTGCGCGGGGAAATGCGATGTCCCATGCGATCGGCCTGGGTCAGATGAACCTTCACGGGTACTTGGCCCGTGAACGTGTGTTCTATGGGTCCGAAGAAGGCATCGACTTCACGAACATCTATTTCTACACGGTGCTATTCCACGCCTTGCGTGCTTCCAACAAGTTGGCGATCGAACGCGGCGAGACTTTCGCGGGCTTCGAGAAGTCGGATTATGCTTCGGGGGAATTCTTCGAGAAGTACATCAAGCAGACGTGGGAGCCCCAGACTCCCCGGGTGCGTGAGATGTTCTCCGAGGTCCACATTCCGACCCAGTCGGACTGGGAGGACCTCAAGGCCAGCGTGATGGAACACGGTATCTACAACCAGAACCTGCAGGCTGTCCCGCCGACCGGTTCGATCTCCTACATCAACGGCTCGACCTCCTCGATCCACCCGATTGCTTCCAAGATCGAGATCCGCAAGGAAGGCAAGCTGGGTCGTGTCTATTACCCGGCCCCATACCTGGACAATGACAACCTGGAGTACTTCCAGGATGCCTACGAAATCGGCTACGAGAAGATCATCGATACCTACGCCGCTGCCACCCAGCACGTGGACCAGGGACTGTCCCTGACGTTGTTCTTCCCGGACACAGCGACGACGCGCGAGATCAACAAGGCCCAGATCTATGCGTGGCGCAAGGGGATCAAGACGATCTACTATGTGCGCTTGCGTCAGCTGGCTTTGGAAGGCACCGAGGTCGAAGGCTGCGTTTCCTGCATGCTGTAGTGCCAATCGAGGGCCGGTGCACGTACCACCGGCCCTCGTCAGGCCCTGGCGTCCCATTCTCCGAGGGCGCCGCCCCTATACATCCCGAATTCCACGCGACGAGGCGCCGCGAGCGCAAAAGGAGTCATGCCCGTCATGATGAGCGAAAAGGTCGAACTGGTCCACAACGTCGAGGCCATCAACTGGAACCGCATACCCGACGAGAAGGACCTCGAGGTCTGGGACCGGTTGACCGGTAACTTCTGGCTCCCGGAAAAGGTCCCGCTGTCCAACGACGTCCAGTCCTGGGCGACGTTGAATGACGAGGAAAAGCAGCTCACCATGCGGGTCTTCACCGGTTTGACCCTGCTGGACACGATCCAGGGCACCGTGGGCGCCGTCGCCCTCCTGCCGGACGCGTTGACCCCGCACGAGGAAGCCGTGTACACCAACATCGCCTTCATGGAGTCCGTGCACGCCAAGTCCTACTCCTCGATCTTCTCGACCTTATGCTCGACGAAAGAGATCGACGAGGTCTTCCGCTGGTCCCGTGAGAACGAGTTCCTGCAGAAGAAGGCCAATATCGTCATGGACTACTACCAGGGAGACGACCCGCTCAAGAAGAAGGTGGCCTCCACGCTGCTGGAGTCCTTCTTGTTCTATTCGGGTTTCTACCTGCCGATGTACTGGTCAAGCCACGCCAAGCTGACCAACACCGCGGACCTGATCCGCCTCATCATTCGCGACGAGGCCGTGCACGGCTACTACATCGGATACAAGTACCAGCGCGGGCTGGAGAAGGAAAGCGTCGAGCGTCGCCAGGAGCTCAAGGATTACACCTTCGATCTGCTGTACGAACTGTACGAGAACGAGGTCGCCTACACCCACTCGCTCTACGACGGCGTCGGTCTTTCCGAGGACGTCAAGAAGTTCCTTCACTACAACGCGAACAAGGCACTCATGAATTTGGGTTACGAGGCTATGTTCCCGTCGTCGGTGACGGATGTATCCCCGGCGATCCTCTCGGCGCTCTCGCCCAATGCGGACGAGAACCACGACTTCTTCTCCGGATCCGGTTCCTCGTACGTGATCGGCAAGGCCGTGAACACCGAAGACGAGGACTGGGACTTCTAAAGATGACCACTCACGGCCTTGCCGCCGTGCGGGGTCTTTCCCGTCGCAAGCCGCGGAAGCGGTGACCGTTCGAAGTCGGGGTTAATTCCCCTTTTCGGCCGATAACCGCTCCGCGGGCGATCGACAGCTTGAGATCTATGGCTTCCGTGTGCCGTCGTCGCCTGGGCGCCTGCGGCGACCCCTAATACGGCCCAGCGTCGGAGTCGCGATGAGCGCCATCGCGCCGTATTCTCGAAGGGAAGCACATCGAGGTTAGGAGTCTCACCGTGGCACATACCGCAGCACCTGTTTCGGAACCCCAGGACGAGCAGGCCGAGGAGCGCAAGGATCCCTTCGCTCGGTCGACCAAGCCCCAGCACCCGGCGGAGTTGCAACTAGAACGTGTCTACCGACAGGTCGGCAACAAGGAAAACCACCACGTCATCGTGGTGGAACAAACCTTCACCAACCCTCCCCAAGAAGTCTGGGCGGCGCTGACGGAACCGGAGAACCTAGCCGTCTGGCTTGAGCCGGTAAACCTGACCTCGAAGGAAGATCGTCGGTTCAAGACCGAGAAAACGGGGACCGAAGGAACAATCCAAATCTTCGATCCTCCGCGACTGCTTCAATTGACGTGGGAAAACGGCGGCGAGGTCGGGGAATTGCAGATCTCCATCACTCAAACCGCGGCCGGCTCCTCACTGACCCTGAGACACCGTGTTGCCGCCAATGATCACTGGGACAAATACGGTGCCGGTGCGACCGGCGTCGGCTGGGACGGCGCCTTCCTTGCTCTTCACGCATTCCTCAACGGCCGCGCCGCCACAGTCCGTCAGCGGATGAGTGAACTCGAAGGGTCCGAGCAAGGCCACCGCTTCATCGACGCGACGTCGAAAGCCTGGGAACAGGCACAGGTCAAAGCCGGAACGGATGAGGAGACCGCCCGCGCGCAGGCCGAACGCACCGCAGCCTTCTACAAAGGTGCCGAGGTCTCCTAGAACAAGCCGCAACCACGGTCAGAGATTGCCGCTCAGCCGTCCATGTAGGTGCGCGGACGTGGGGTCCAGGCCAACCACCTGGACCTCATGCCCGTCTCTTTCGTAGCGGTGGGTTATCGAATCGACCGCGGCCACCGTGGAAGCATCCCATATCTGGGCGTCACCGAAGTCCAGGACGATCTCCTGCGGATCGTCCGCATATCGGAACGAGTAGTAGAGATCGTTCGATGACGCGAAGAACAGCGTCCCGTGGATCGTGTACCTCACACTCACGGGTCTTCCCTCAGCGTTGGACATGAGCGTCCGATCCACGTTCACAACGTGCGCGACTCGTCGAGCAAAAGCGATCATTGCGGCGATGACGCCCACACCGACGCCGAGAGCCAAATTGTTGGTCAGTACCGTCACCAGGACCGTGAGGATCATGATCAGGGTTTCCGCGAGGGGCATTCGTTTGAGCAAACGCGGGCTGATCGAATGCCAATCGAAGGTCGTGAAAGCAACGTAGATCATCACGGCAACGAGCGCGGCCATCGGAATGATCGCCAGAACCCCATGGAGGCTCAGGATCAGAACAAGCACGGACAACGCTGCGACAGTGGAGGAGAGCCGTGTACGCGCGCCCGCTTTCACGTTGATCATGGTCTGGCCGATCATCGCGCACCCGGCCGAGCATCCGAACATCCCTGAGATCACGTTCGCGACACCGAGGGCCCACGACTCTCGCGTCTTGTACGAATGCGTATCCGTCAGATCGTCGACGAGCTTAGCCGTCAACAATGATTCGATCAGGCCGACGACCGCCATGGCGAAGGCCACGGGGGCCACTGTGGTGAACGTATCGACGGTCCAGGAGACGTCGGGCAAGCCAAGGGTAGGCAATGCATCGGGGAGGGCCCCTTTCTGCCCGACGGTCGGGACGCCGCCTCCCGCAAGGAGAGCGGCCCCCGTGACCGCCACGATGGCAACCAGTGGAGCAGGCACCACGGTGGTCAACCGGGGGAGGACGAAGACGATCAGGAGTCCCAGAGCCACAAGAGGAAACACGAGCCAAGGGACCCCCATCAGCTCGGGCAACTGTGAGCTGAAGATGAGGATAGCCAGGGCATTGACGAACCCCTTCATCACGGACCGCGGGATGAAACGCATCAACTTGGCCGCGCCCAATGCGGCCAAGAGAATCTGGAAGACCCCCGACATGATGACAGCCGTCAGGTAGTACTGGAGGCCGTGGCTCATGATGAGCGGGGCAGCGACCAGGGCCACCGAGCCCGCAGCCGCCGACACCATAGCCGGGCGGCCGCCCAACACTGAGGTCACGAGTGCGATGATCACGGCGCCGAAGAGTCCGGTGCGTGGATCCAAGCCGGTGACAATCGCGAATGCGGTCGCTTCCGGGATAAGCGCCAAGGAAGTGACGACGCCCGCGAGAACTTCGGTGATGCCGCGGCGCGGGCTGCGCAGCGCGGACATCACGGTGACGCGATGTGAAGGGGGTGCGGACGAAGATGCCACGAGGATACGCTCCTGACCTGGAGATATAGCAGAACCAAGAGTATCGGACCCATCCCGATTCCCGGCAACGAAGACGTCATCGGAAAACGGTAACCTCGTAGAGTCGGATTCCAGAGCGGAGCAGAACATGCTGTTTGAACGTCACCTCGATTCCGTCGTCGAGGACTACGAGTCAACTTTGAGCCGATTGCGTCGGATTGCTGCGGGGCAGGAAGAATCTCTCCTCCGGATCTCGCGACCGAACCGCGTCGTTGGTTTCGGCCGACGGGACGAACTCAATCCCGGCTTCGATGAGGCACTGTCCGCCTGCGAAAAACATGGTTTCACCCCATGGGTACGGAAGGTTGGGGGACGTGCCGCGGCATACCACGAGGATTGCATGATCGTGGACCACCTCGCTCATGACGCCGATGCGACGAGCGGGAACAAGAGGCGGTACCGGGACTTTGGCGGCCTCTACGTGCGCGCTCTCGAAGGCCTCGGGGTGAGAGCCGGAATCGGTGAGCTGACGGGCGAGTATTGCGCGGGGGAATTTAGCGTTCACGGGGTCCTCGCGAGCGGAGAGCGAGTCAAATTGATTGGCACCGCGCAACGGGTAGTCGCCGGCGGGTGGTGGTTCTCGGCGGGAATCGTCATCAGGCGACCGGAACCATTGCGCTCGGTCCTCGACGAGGTATATCAAGCCCTCGGAATCCCCATGGATCCGCAAACGGTCGGAGCCCTGTCGATGACCGTGCCCGAAGTTCAGTGGGATGATGTCGAAGATGCGGTGTTTGACGAGTACGAGGAGTGGAATAGGCGATGTGCGGACGATACGTGATTGCGAGAGCCGTAGGCGACCTGCTGGGCGGCGTGGAACTGACCGAAGCCGTGGGAAACTACAACGTGGCACCGACGCAGACCGTGCCGATACTGGTCGATCACCAGGACCAGGGGTCTTGGACCCGTGAACTCCATTCGGCTCGTTGGGGTCTCCTGCCGCGGTGGGCCAAGGACGAGTCTTTCTCGTCGCGAGCATTCAACGCCCGTTCGGAGACCGTGGTCGAAAAACCGACTTTCCGCCACGCCGTCAAGGCTCAACGATGCGCTGTCCCCGCCAACGGGTACTACGAATGGGCCAAAACACATGTTGATGATGGCTCGTCCAAAGGCAAGACGACCAAAACGCCGTACTTTGTCCACCCGGAGAACCCGAAGGACAGCATCTACTTCGCCGGACTCTACGAGTGGTGGAAGATCCCGTCGGGGGAGAACGAGGGGCAATGGCTTCTCTCGACCACCATTCTCACCACCTCCTCGCCTGATGACGCCCAGATCCGGGACAACCAAACGTTGGCTGAACTGAGCCGTCTTCACGACCGTCTCCCCATACCCTTGCGATACACGGGGGAGGAGGACGAATTGACGACCTGGTTGCGTGGTGTCCACGCTCCCCAGGAGGCAGTGGCGCGGCTCCGGGACAATGCCTACGACGTCGCGGCGGAGTGGGTGCTGACCGAAGTCGGCCGGGAGGTGGGCTCGGTTGCGAACAACGGGCCGGAACTGACAGAGCCGGTTTCCCGACTGATCTAGTCCGGCCCGTCGGCTCACACGATGCTAGAGCTCGGAGTCATCCTCCGGGACCCACCGCTTGAAGTCCAGCGTGAGGTACAGGGCCAGAGCGGCAGAATTGTCTTCCGCAATGCGCAGTGCAACTTCTTCGTGTCCTTGACGATAGAGTTCATCGATTGCGATGCGCAGCAGCTGTTCCGCAAACCCTTCGCGCCGGCGCGAGGCGGCCGTGAACAATTCGAACACGTACGGGGCATTCGGGACGTCGTTGCCGACCCGGGAATCCAGTACCAGGGCAGCGGCCACGAGTCGGCCCGAGTCGTCGACGACCACCGGTGAAGCGGATTCGATGAGGTTGCCGTATTCCCCGGCGAAAACCTTATGGATGATTTCCAGGGCCTCGGCTTGGCTGCCGATGACGTCCTGGTCGTCGTACGAGGTGAAAAAGAGCTTGGCGAGGCCGTCCGAGTCCTCGGCCGTGACCGGTCGCGTCGTGACCTTCAGGGGGCGGGTGTTGGCCCACGTTTTTCCGATAAGTGTGATCGTGCCGCTCACGATAACCTCCCGAGTCTTTCCGTCCGGTCACGCCGTGTGACCGTGGGTCGTGTCAGTTACTAGCCTAGCTGTCAGATTGCATTTACGGGATGACTCCAAGAAATACGAGCCGACAAATCGTGTGGTGACGTCCTGTTGAGAACTCTCAGACGGTCTTGCGATCGGTGAATGGAACAGGGCTTTCTTCGAGCGCACCCTCCTCCACGAGAATGCGGCCCAAATTGGCCAAAACCTCTTCCGTATTGTGCCCGAGCGCATCGTGGTGCATTGAATTCGATGTCCACGTGCGCAGATTCGCAACGCTCGACGCCGTTTCCATCGCATGGTCGAAGTCCACATAGACGTCGTGCCGGTAGGCGCTGGCGGCTACCGGCACGGTATTGCGAGCGAACTGGTCCATGTCGTACAGGTTTCCCCAATCACTCTTGCGGGCCAACAACTCTGCCGCTTCACTCACGGGCGAAAGGGCAGGATCTTCGACGAAGTACCAGGGATGAATCATCTCTCCTGTGAAGAGCAGCGGATCGGCTTCTTCGGAATAATCCGGGCGGGAGGAGCGGACCCGGTCCGCCGACCAGTCGCTGGACACCCCTGGCCCGTCACAATATATTGCTTCATGCATGAGTGCATACAACGGCTGGCCCGCAAAGGACACGGCGTTTCCGACGTCGGTCAAGAATCTCTCCGAGAGTCGTTCCGGTCCTTCTGAGAAGGCCGACTCGAGAAGGTAATGCAAGCCGTGGACGCGCGAATTTCCACCGAGGTGATGACCGAGCATTTGAAACCGGTGAGCCGTGAGACGCTCACCGGAGGCCAACCGGACGTCGTGGGCCTCGAGGAAGGACGCGATCCTCACGCCGCGGGCCCGGTCCTCGGGGTACCACTCGTAGTATTGGGCATTCCGCTCTGCCACGCGGTCGAAAGTCGAGCGGTACGTCTCTGCGGGTGAACTGTTGATGGGTGCCAGTCCGGCGGTCATCCATGAATGAAGGAGCGAATTTGGCGCGTAGGACAAATACGTCAACGTGATGAATCCGCCGAAACTCTGTCCGAGGCTGGCCCACCGTTTTTCCGACTCATTCGCTGTCAAGGTCGCCCGCACGCATTCGGCGTCGGCCACGATCGAGTCCGCCCGGAAGTGCTCGAGGTAGGCGGCCTGTTTTTCGGGGGAGCCAAGACGAGCCAGGCCGCCCGCCGAGATCGGGGTGGAAAGACCCGTGCCGCGCTGGTCCAGGAGGACCACCCGATACGCCTTCGCCATGTGCCGGACCCAACCGGAGTCCGTCATGGGCCGCGGTGAGGCCATGCCGGGGCCGCCCTGGAGATAGACCAAATACGGGCGCGCCTCCGGCTCGCCAAAACTCTCGGCACCACGATGCGTCACGACGCGGGCGAAGAGATCGATCGACAGACCATCGAAGCCGTGATGATCCACGTCGCTGTACTCGGTCTCGTGCCCCCATGACCAAGCGTGCGTCAACGGGACGCAGAAGCGATGTTCGGTCAGCTCCAGATCACCAATGCGGTGGGTCGGGCCGGAGGAGTGAGGGACGGGGGAAGTTCCGGGATGAGACATGGCCCCATTCTAGATCCACGGATTCAGTCCCGAGGCGCATCCTTCAGAGCTCCCACGTGGTCAACGCGGATCACTGGTGCCCCGACGTCATCCGAGGACAAGAGGTCGACCTTCGCGGTGATACCGAAGTCGAAGTTGTCCTGGGGATCGGAAAAGACCTGCCGTACCGTCCAAACCTCTGGGTCGGACGTGTCCAGGGTCAGGTGGCGTGGCGAACGGGCTTCGGCGTCGGTGAAGATGTCGTCGTACTCGTCGAAGTACTCATCCATCGCATCCGCCCAGCGGTTCGCATCCCAACCATGGTCGGCATCCAGTTCTCCGAGGAGCTTTTCCTTTTCCTCAGCGAACAGTTCGACCCGCCGGAACATCGCGTTGCGGATCATGATCGTGAAAGCCCGCTTGTTGTCGGTCAGCTTGGGCGCGGACTCGGCTACCAAATCTTCGAGGGAATCCTGCGTGGGTTCGACGTCCTCGCCCGAGGTCATCTTCTCCCACTCGTCGATCAGGGAATTGTCGGTCTGTCGGATCAATTCGCCGAGCCACGAGACGAGGTCCTCGAGCTCTTCGGTAAGAGCCGAGACCGGAACCGTCTGGCGCAGAGCACGGTAGGCATCGGAGAGATATCTGAGGAGGATACCTTCGGACCGTGACAGCTGGTAATACTGCACGTAATCGCCGAAACCCATCGCCCGTTCGTACATGTCCCTAACGATCGACTTGGGTGCCAACTCGAATTCGGCAATCCACGGTGCACCGGAACGATACGTTTCGAAGGCTTCCTCCAACATTTCGGCGAGCGGCTGCGGATATGTGATGTTGTCCACCGCGTTCATCCGCTCGGTGTAGTCCAGACCCTCGGCCTTCATCGCGGCTATAGCTTCCCCACGGGTCTTCTTCTCTTGGGCGTTGAGCACCTGGCGGGGTTTCTCGAGGGTCGCTTCGATCACGGATACCGCGTCAAGGGCGTAATTGGGGTCTTCCTTGTCGAGAAGCGAGAGAGCTGCGAGAGCGAAGGGGGACAGCGGCTGGTTCAGTGCGAAGTTCTCTTGGAGCTGGACCGTCAACCGGACGGTTCGGCCGTCTTGATCGGGTTGATCCAGCCGTTCGACGACTCCCGCAGCCAAGAGCTCGCGATAGATCCCCAGTGCCTTCCGGATCAATTGAAGCTGGCGGGGTCTGGGCTCATGGTTCTCGGTCAACAGTTTCCTGGCCGCAGCGAACGGGTCACCAGGACGCTCGAGAAGATTCAGAAGCATCGAGTGAGTCACGGTAAAGGTCGAGGTCAACGGCTCGGGAACAGCTTGCACGAGCTGATCGAAGGTCTTCCGGGACCAGGCCACAAAACCCTGGGGTGCCTTTTTCTTCTTCCCTCGAGTCGATTGCGCGATCTTCTTTTCATCACCGTCGAATTTCTGCCTGGCCTTTTCCGTGATCTTGGCGTTTTCGATGTCGTGCTCGGGCGCCTGTACGACCACGGTGCCGGCCGTGTCATATCCGGCGCGACCCGCGCGACCGGCGATCTGATGGAATTCACGAGCCTTGAGGCGGCGTGTTCGTTCTCCGTCGAACTTCGATAGGGCCGTGATCAACACGGTGCGGATCGGAACGTTGATGCCGACGCCCAGTGTATCGGTGCCGCAGATGACCTTGAGGAGACCGGTCTGGGCGAGCTGTTCGACGAGTCTGCGATATTTGGGCAGCATGCCCGCATGGTGCACGCCGACGCCGTGGCGGACCATTTTGTTGAGGACCTTGCCGAACCCGGAGGAGAACCGGAAACCTGCAATCGACTCGGAGATCCGCTCTTTCTCGTCTTTGCTGAGAATATTGAGGCTCATGAGCGCCTGGGCTTGGTCCATTGCCTGCAGCTGGGAGAAGTGAACCACGTAGACGGGCGCCTGCCCCGTGGCGACCAATTCCTCGATCGCCTCATGGACCGGTTCTTCGGAATAGTAATAATGAAGAGGAATCGGCCTCTCCGAGCTGGTGACATAAGCGGTTTCGCGGCCCGTCAGGTCCGAGAGCTCGCGCTCGAATCGGGAGACGTCCCCGAGGGTAGCGCTCATCAGGAGGAACTGGGCCTGAGGAAGTTCAAGGAGAGGGACTTGCCAAGCCCACCCGCGTTGTGGATCGGAATAGAAGTGGAACTCGTCCATGATCACCTGTGTCACGTCGGCTCCGTCGCCTTCGCGCAGCACAACATTGGCCAGTATCTCTGCTGTGCAGCACACGATCGGGGCCTGCGCATTGACGGAAGAGTCGCCGGTGATCATGCCGACGTTTTCCGCGCCGAAGATCGCGCACAGGTCAAAGAACTTCTCAGAAACCAGCGCCTTGATCGGAGCGGTGTAGTAAGAACGCTGACCCTGCGCCAGACCGGCAAAGTGGGCAGCAACCGCGACCGTCGATTTGCCGGATCCCGTCGGAGTCGCGAGGATGACATTCGCTCCTCCGGCAATCTCAAGAACTGCTTCCTCCTGCGCCGGGTAAAGCTCCATGTCCCGCGACGCAATCCACTCGGAGAAGCCTTCGTAGATCTCTTCGTGGCTCAGAGGGTTCGAGGCGTAGTCCCCGCGGAAATAGTGGTGGTCCGGTTCGGCGAATCGAGGGTCCAGGGCTTCGAGAAGTTTCATTGCTCGCCATGATACCGGGCCCTAAGGAGGTCTAAGGCCGCCAGGACATGCGGTGTGGAAAACTTCGTCAGTTCCGGTTCTGCCGCGGGATAATGAATGCCGTCATCCACGAAACCAGGAGTCACGCATGAGCGAAGCCTTTCCCACCGACCTCGAGATCGCCCAGGCCGCTACACTTGAACCCATCGCGGACGTTGCCGCACGCGCGGGAATCCCAGAAGACCGACTCGAACCCTATGGCAAGCACGTTGCCAAAATCGAGCTCGATTCGACGCCGGACGCAAGTCGGCGGCGGGGGAAATACGTGGTCGTGACGGCGGTTACCCCCACGCCGCTCGGTGAGGGGAAAACCGCCACCAGCGTTTCGCTGGCTCAGGGGATGTCCGCCACCGGACGAAACGCGATGCTTGCCCTCCGTCAGCCATCGATGGGCCCGACCTTCGGAATCAAAGGCGGTGCTGCCGGCGGCGGATATTCCCAAATCGTTCCGATGGAGAAACTCAACCTCCACCTGACCGGGGATTTCCACGCGGTGACAGCGGCCCACAATATGCTTGCGGCCATCCTGGACAACCACTTGCACTTTGGCAACGACCTTCACATCGACGAGCGAACCATTACGTGGCGTCGGGTCCTCGACGTCAACGACCGGGCGCTGCGCAAGGTCGTCATCGGGCTCGGGGAACGGGCGGACGGAGTGACCCGGCAGACGGGCTTCGACATCACCTCGGCCAGCGAGGTCATGGTTATTCTGTCATTGGCCAAGGGAATCGACGACCTTCAAGACCGCTTGGCCCGAATCGTCGTCGGTTTCAATCACGATGGCGAGCCCGTTACTGCTCGAGACCTCAAAGCGGATGGTGCGATGGCTGTGATACTGGCCGATGCGATCAAACCGAACCTCATGCAGACACTGGAGCACAGTCCTGCCCTGATTCATGCGGGGCCGTTCGGGAACATCGCGACGGGGAACTCATCGATCCTGGCGGACTACGTGGGCCTGGAACATTCGGATTACGTTATTACCGAAGCCGGCTTTGGCGCTGACATGGGAGCGGAACGATTCTTCAACGTCAAGTGCCGCACCAGCGGCCTTCGGCCGGATGCGGCGGTGCTGGTGGTCACCGTGCGGTCGCTCAAGTCCCATTCCGGCCGTTACAACATCGTGCCTGGCCGACCGCTGCCGGCAGAGATGCTGGAGGAGAGCCCGGAGGACGTTCTTGCCGGAGCTCCGAATCTTCGCAAGCACCTGGATATTGTGCGGTCCTTCGGGGTCTCGCCCGTGGTGGCCATTAACGCTTTCCCCACGGATCACGATTCCGAACATCAGGTCATCCGCGATATAGCCCGGGAAGCCGGCGCGGAGGCCGCCATTCACCAGGGTGTTGCCTTGGGAGGAGCCGGGGCCACGGACCTTGCTGACTCGGTCGTCCGGGCCTGCGAGGAACCGGGAGAGCTGCAGTTCACCTACGACGTGAATGAACCCATCCTTGACAAGATCGAGAAAGTGGCCACAAATATCTATGGCGCCGACGGTGTAGACCTGAGTGCGGCCGCGGCAAAACAGCTCGGCCGATACGAAAAACTGGGTTTCGGCGATCTTCCCGTCGTCATCGCCAAGACGCACCTGTCGATTTCTTCCGATCCGGGGCTCAAAGGCGCCCCTAGCGGTTGGAGGCTTCCGGTGAGGGAAGTTCGCCTCGCCGCAGGTGCGGGTTATGTCTACGCCATCTGCGGAACCATGCGGACTATGCCGGGGCTTTCGAACCACCCCGCTGCGGAACGCATCGGATTCGACGACGCCGGGAACATGCAGGGGCTCTTCTGACCTGGCTCCTCCACATGTGACAGACCCCCGCGCCGGGAAGTCTACGCCTTGACCGGAACGGAGGTCTCACTCATGGATAGGTTGTACTACCAGCCGCGTTCGGCCCATTCCTCTAGGTGAGGCCGTTCGGCTCCCAGAGTGGTCGAATCGCCGTGGCCGGGCAGGATCACGGTCTCGTCATCGTAGACGTCGAAAATTTTGGTCGTCACGTCGTGGAGGAGCGATTCGAATGCTCCGGGGGAACCCGTCTTTCCGACGCCGCCGGGGAACAAGGAATCACCGGTGAAGATGTAGGTGGGACCTTCCTCCGGAGTGTAAGCCAATGCTATGGAGCCTGGTGTGTGCCCTGACAGTCCGATCACATCCAACGAGAACCCCTCCAGATCGGCGGTGTCACCGTCTTCGAACGTAATGTCCATCGGCACGTTGATGTCGGACTCGTCCTCGGCTCCACATGCGGTCAGTGCCTCGGACCGAGACTTGATCTCGGGCAGGGCCCGGACGTGGTCCCAGTGCGAGTGGGTGGTGACGATCAACTGCACGTTTCCGCAGCAGGCACACTCGGCGTCGACGTCGTGAGCGCCGGCGGCCACGAGCCGTGATATTGCGTCGGGGTCATCCGCCGCATCGATCAGGAGCTGAGTACCCGTTTGCTTGCAGGTCACCAGGTAGACCTTGTTGTCCATCTCGGAGACGCTGATATAACGGATGGTGACGTCACTCAGATCGATCTTTTCGGTAGCGATTGCCATCATGCTCTCGAGTGTAGGTCGTATCCGGCTCTCGCGCGCAACCCGCGCGAGGGTGACGTTCACCCTGGGCCGATTCCGCCCCCGAAAAGTCACAGGTTCGTTAGAATAAATCTTCGAATGGAAGGGCCCGCGTTCGGATGCGGACTCCCGATCGTTAGCAACCACGCAGACAGGCAGTTCATGACCACGCAGCACATTCAGGGACACGAACCCGGTACCCCACAAGACCTCACCCGTATCCTTGTGAAGGGCGCCCGGGAGAACAACCTCAAGAATGTGGATCTGGATATCCCGCGTAACGCAATGATCGTGTTCACCGGACTTTCGGGCTCGGGGAAATCGTCCCTGGCTTTCGACACCATTTTCGCCGAAGGGCAACGTCGATACGTGGAGTCCCTCTCAGCCTATGCGCGAATGTTTTTGGGACAGGTCGACAAGCCTGACGTGGACTTCATCGAAGGCCTGTCGCCGGCAGTGTCCATCGATCAGAAATCCACGTCCAAGAATCCGCGGTCCACGGTCGGAACGATCACCGAGATCTACGACTACATGCGCCTCTTGTGGGCTCGGATCGGTCATCCGCATTGCCCGATCTGCGGTGAGCCCATCGAGAAGCAGACCCCGCAGGCGATCGTCGACCAGTTGATGGCCTATCCCGAGCGGACTCGTGTGCAAGTTCTTGCACCGATGGTTCGCTCGCGCAAGGGCGAGTTCGCCGATCTCTTCACTTCCTTGACCCAACAGGGTTATTCGCGAGCCATCATCGACGGTGAGCAGGTTCAGCTCTCCGAAGCCCCCAAACTCAAGAAGCAGTACAAGCACACGATCTCTGTGGTGGTGGATCGCTTGGTCATCAAGGAATCAATCCACCAACGGCTGACGGATTCGATCGAGACCGCCCTCGGCCTCGCGGACGGGCGCGTGGTCGTGGACTTCGTCGACGACGAATCAGAGGACAGCCAAAGAACTTTCAGCGAGAATCTTGCCTGCCCCAACGAACATCCGATCGAGACCACGGAGATCGAGCCCAGGGCATTCTCATTCAACAGCCCATTCGGTGCGTGTTCTGAGTGCGACGGCATCGGGTCTCGCCTCGAAGTCGATGAGGGCCTGGTCATACCTGACCCAGAGAAGAGCCTGGGCGAGGGCGCCATCGCCGCTTGGTCCCAAGGCAAGTCCACCACGGAGTACTGGCTTCGGCTCCTTGCCGGTTTGGGCAAGGAAGTCGGTTTCGACCTCAACACGCCGTGGAAAGACCTCTCCAAGAAGGCGCGCAACGCCGTCTTGGACGGCAAGGACTTCAAGGTCGAGGTCTCCTACCGGAACAGGTTCGGTCGTGAACGCCGATATACCTCCGGATTTGAAGGCGTGTACGCCTACATCAAGCGCAAGCACGAAGAAACTGAGTCGGACTGGGCCAAGGACCGCTATGAGCAGTACATGCGGCAGGTCGCTTGCCCAGCCTGCAACGGGGCACGGCTCAACCCGACCATGCTGGCCGTCACGGTCGGTGGCGCCTCAATTTCCGAGGTCACGTCCATGTCCATGACCGACGCACAAAAGTTCATGCAGGGACTCGAGCTGACCGAACGAGAGACGAAAATCGCCGACCAGGTGCTCAAGGAGATACACGCGCGTCTTCAATTCCTCTTGGACGTGGGCCTCGACTACCTGAATCTGGAGCGTGCAGCGGCCACCCTTTCGGGCGGTGAAGCTCAGCGCATACGCCTGGCGACACAAATAGGTTCAGGACTGGTGGGTGTGCTGTACGTACTCGACGAACCGTCTATTGGCCTTCACCAGCGGGACAACCGGCGTCTGATCGAAACCCTGACCAAATTGAGAGACCTCGGCAACACCCTGATCGTCGTCGAACATGACGAGGACACGATCAAGGAATCCGACTGGGTCGTCGACGTCGGCCCCGGGGCCGGGGAGCACGGCGGGGAGATCGTCCACTCGGGCCCCTACGAGGAGTTGCTGTCGAATCAACGGTCATTGACGGGTGCATACCTCGACCGACGTCGTGAAATACTGCTGCCAACCAAGCGCAGGAAAATCGACAAGAAACGTATGATCAAGGTCGTCGGAGCCAAGGAGAACAACCTCCGGGGGATCGACGTCTCATTTCCGCTCGGGGTGTTCACAGCCATTACCGGCGTCTCCGGTTCGGGAAAATCGACCCTCGTCAACGACATTCTCTACACATCCCTGGCCAATCAGCTCAACGGAGCGAAGCAGGTTCCGGGCCGACACCAGCGTGTCGAGGGGTTGGAATACCTGGACAAGATCGTTCATGTGGACCAGAGCCCTATCGGCCGTATGCCGCGCTCCAACGCTGCAACGTACACCGGCGTGTTCGATCACATCCGAAAGCTGTTCGCCGAGACGAATGAAGCGAAAGTCAGGGGTTATCTTCCCGGGCGATTCTCGTTTAACGTCAAAGGCGGCCGTTGCGAGGCCTGTCACGGCGACGGGACACTGAAGATCGAGATGAACTTCCTGCCGGATGTTTTTGTGCCGTGCGAAGTCTGTCACGGAGCCCGCTACAACCGGGAAACCTTGGAGATCCGGTACAAGGGCAAGACCATCGCGGACGTCCTGGACATGCCCGTCGAAGAAGCCGCGGAATTCTTCTCGGCCTTCACTCCCATCGCCCGTCACTTGAATACTCTCGTCGACGTGGGGCTTGGGTACATTCGGCTCGGACAGCCTGCACCGACGCTCTCCGGTGGCGAGGCGCAGCGCGTCAAATTGGCCTCAGAACTTCAGAAGCGTTCGAACGGGCGCACGATCTACGTGCTCGACGAACCGACCACCGGCCTGCACTTCGAGGACATCAGCAAGCTACTTCATGTTCTCCAAGGGCTGGTCGAGAAGGGCAATACGGTTCTGACGATCGAACACAATTTGGATGTCATCAAGTCTGCAGATTGGATCGTGGACATGGGTCCGGAGGGTGGATCCGGTGGGGGACAGGTCGTTGCGGAAGGGACACCGGAGCAAGTGGCCGGTATCGAAAACAGCCATACAGGCTATTTCCTGGCCGAAATTCTGGGTGAGCGATGAGTACGCGTGCGACTGCCACAGTCCTCTTCGACTTGGACGGAACACTGCTCGATCCGGCGGGTGCGATCACGGAAGGTCTATCCGATGCGATCGCTGCTCACGGTTTCGAACGGCCTGCCCCGGAGATCCTCCGCAAATTCGTGGGGCCGTCGACTGAGCAGTCGTTGGGCAGGTACACGGACATTCCGGAAAAATATCACCGGGAAATCCTTGCGACCTACCGAGGAGGCTACTTGGAGCGAGCTCGGGTCTCTTCCAAACTGTATCCCGGAATGCTGGAGTTGCTTCAAGACCTGTCCCGGCTCCCTGCGGCGATCGGCGTTGCGACCCAAAAGCCCCTTCCTACTACCGAGAAGCTGTTGGACGACTTTGACATCGCTCGGTACTTCGACGTGGTCTCGGGAGCCCGCGACGAGCTCAAACCAGCCACGATGCATCTTCCTTCCGACAAGGCTGGGGTCATCGACCGGGCCTTTCTTCTACTCGACCAGCGTGTTGAGCAAAATCCCGAGTACGGCAAGACAGACCCGGAGCGAGCGGTCATGATCGGAGACCGTGAATACGACGTCGCGGGGGCAACGTCCCACGGGATTCCGTGCATCGGCGTTTCCTGGGGATTCGCATCCGACGATGAACTAGCCAGCGCGGGTGCCATCACTGTGGTGGACGACGCCGCGCAATTGCGGGCGGCCATTGCCCAAGAAACCGGCCTCGAAGCGCTGGTCCACGCATAGTGAACCAGCTCGCATCGGCACATCATTTCGACGACCGTGCATCGTCGTGGAAACGGGTACAGTAATCTCGACGATTCTTTGTGAGGGGAGCAATCCGTGAAGCTGTACCACTTGGCACAAACCACCGTCACCGGGTTAATGAAGATCGGGTTCAGGGCCCGAGTGACAGGGCTCGAGGATTTTCCGAAATCCGGTCCGGTGATTGTGGCCTCGAACCACAAAGCGTTTTTGGACAGCGTGATCATATCCGCATTGATGCCACGCAGAGTAGCCTTTCTGGCCAAGGCAGAATATGTCAATTCGCCGGGTATCAGGGGAAAAGCCATGAAGGCACTGTTCGAATTGATAGACATCATTCCAGTGAACCGATCGGATCAGACAGGGCGACTCAAAGCACTGGAAAAAGGTCTGGAGCGTCTGGACCAGGGACAGGTTTTCGGAATCTACCCCGAGGGAACACGCTCCAGGGACGGGTTTCTGTACCGCGGACGGATCGGGGTGGCTTGGCTCGCCCACAAAACCGGAGCGCCCGTGGTCCCGGTAGGGCTCATCGGCACGGACAAGCTGCAGCCCTCGGGATCTCGGATGATCCGTCCGGTCCGATTCACCGTTCGCGTGGGAAAGCCCTTGTACTTCGACAAGCTCGGAGATCAGCAGACGGGCAAGCAACGACGCGAAACAACGGACATCATCATGGACCATATCGCCCAGCTCTCCGGACAATCCCGCAAGAACGAGTACAACACATCGCCGTCGCTCGAGAAGGACGCGGGAACCACCGACTGAGTGGAGGAGAAGGAGGAAATAGAGTAGATGGCAAACCCGGCAAATTATAGGCCTGCCTCGGGCGAGATCCCGACCCAACCGGGTGTGTATCGCTTCCGGGACGAGTTCGGACGCGTGATTTACGTCGGAAAGGCCAAAAATTTACGGAACCGCCTGAACTCCTATTTCCAACGTCCCCAACAGCTCCCGCCCAAGACCTATGCCATGGTGCATACCGGGGAGAGTGTCGAGTGGACTGTTGTCGGTTCCGAAATGGAATCGCTCCAGCTGGAGTACACGTGGATCAAGCAGTACACGCCGCGATTCAACATCATGTACCGGGACGACAAATCCTATCCTTATCTCGCCGTCTCCATGGGGGACCGTTTTCCCCGTGCCCAAGTTATGCGCGGGTCCAAGAAAAAGGGCACGCGATACTTCGGCCCGTTTTCACAGGCCTGGGCAATCCGAGAGACCTTGGACTCATTGCTGAGGGTATTTCCCGTCCGAACCTGCACCCGAGCCGTTTTCAAACGAGCCGAGCTTGCGGACAGGCCCTGCTTGTTAGGTTACATCGATAAGTGTTCGGCCCCTTGCGTCGGTCGCATCAGCGAAGAAGACCACAAGGATTTGGCGGACCAGTTGTGCAAATTCATGGCGGGGGATTCCGAGAAATACATCAAGAAACTCGCCGCGGACATGCAGAAATCCGCGGAAAACATGGAGTTTGAGCACGCTGCGAAATTGCGGGACGACATCGAAGCGCTTCGCAAGGCCTTCGAACGAAACGCCGTCGTGCTGTCCGATTCCGTGGATGCTGACCTGTTTGCGTTCCACGAGGACGAGCTCGAAGCCGCAGCCCAGGTTTTCCACGTCCGCGGCGGCCGAATCCGGGGTCAGCGCGGGTGGATTGTGGAGAGAGTCGAAGACCTGTCAGCTCCCGAAATGGTTGAACAGCTGCTGCAACAGGTCTACGGCGAGTCGGCCGTGACCATGGCGAGTGCGCCGGACGACGCGGAGCTCAATCTCAACGAAATTCCCCGGAATGTCCTAGTCCCGGTCATGCCGGAAAACGCCGAGCAACTTCAGGAGTGGTTGTCCGGCCTCAGAGGAAGCAAAGTGACCATCTCGGTGCCCCAACGCGGAGAGCGTGTCCAGTTGATGGGGACCGTGGCGGACAACGCGAAGCAAGCACTGACCTTGCACAAGTCCCGGCGGGCCGGAGACCTCACCACACGCAGTGCGTCGTTGCAGGAGTTGCAGGAAGCACTCGACCTGCCCGATCCGCTCATGCGTATCGAGTGCTACGACATCTCGCACGTCCAGGGCACCAATGTCGTGGCTTCGATGGTGGTTTTCGAAGACGGCCTTCCTCGCAAATCGGATTACCGGAAATTCTCGATTCGCGGAGATGCCGCACGAGACGATACGGCCTCGATGTACGATGTCATATCGCGACGTTTCAAGCGGCACCTTGCGGATCAGGAAGCGCGTCGGCATTCGCCTCAGGCTTCGGGCGAGGTGGACATCTCGACCGAGAAAGAGCCGGCGAAGTTTGCGTACCCGCCCAATCTGGTGGTTGTCGACGGCGGACCGCCGCAGGTGGCCGCGGCCCAGCAGGCCCTCGATGATCTTGGGATCACCGATGTCTACGTCGTAGGGCTGGCCAAAAGACTCGAGGAGATTTGGGTTCCGGAGGACGAATTCCCGGTGATCTTGCCGAGGTCTTCTCACGGGTTGTTCTTGCTGCAAAGACTTCGCGACGAAGCCCACCGTTTTGCCATCACGTTCCACCGCACCAAACGCGGCAAGGCCATGCTTGTCTCTGCCTTGGACGGGGTCGAAGGCCTAGGCAAGTCAAAACGAGAAGCTCTGATTGCGGAATTCGGGTCGCTCAAAGCGATACGGGAAGCCACTGCCGAGGACCTGACGCGGGTCAAAGGGGTGGGCCCCAAGCTCGCCGAGAAAATAAGCGACCACTTGTCCACAGATTCCGGTGAATCCGGGGAAAATGGCGAGGCATCCGGGTAGTCTGGACTCGTACCTCGCTTCGCTTGGGGGCGTGTTCGAGCGCACCCACGAGCGGGCATTTTTGATTCGTCGCGACTCCGGGAGCTCTCCAGTGACCCAAGAGAATCCATCGTTCAATCCTGAGGACTTGACGCCTGAGAAGCCTGAGCAGACGGAAATGCTTGTCATTACCGGTATCTCTGGCGCTGGTCGTTCAACGGCGGCCCACACCCTCGAAGACGCGGGTTGGTACGTCGTGGACAATATTCCGCCGAACTTGCTGGGGCCACTCGTGGATCTCGTTGCTCGTGCTCCGCAGTCGATGCCCAAACTGGCCGTCATCATCGATATTCGCGGCAAGGCTCTCTTCGCGGATTTCAAAGAAGCTCTGGACGTGCTGCAAAATGCGCCGGTGGAATTCACCATGCTGTTCCTGGACGCTTCGGACGCGGCCATTATCGCCCGATACGAGGCACAACGCCGTCCGCACCCGCTGCAAGGAAATGGACGCATTCTGGACGGTATCCAGGCCGAACGTGACTTGCTCTCGGATCTGAAGAAGCGTGCGGACGTCGTGCTGGATACAACAGGCTACAACGTCCACGAGCTCTCCCACGTGATCTCACAGACGTATTCGATGGAAGGACCATCGGTCGTCAACATCACGGTCATGAGTTTCGGATTCAAATACGGTGTTCCCGCTGACGCGAATTTCGTTGCTGACGTCCGCTTCATCCCTAACCCCCATTGGATACCCGATTTGAGGCCGCACACCGGGCAAGACGAGCCCGTGCGCCAATTCGTCCTGGGCAACGACGGAGCGAAAAGATTCGTGGACTTGTACGTAGACTCTTTGACACCCGTGATCGACGGGTACCGCACCGAGAATAAGCATTATGCGACCATCGCAATCGGTTGCACGGGCGGCAAGCATCGTTCAGTGGCCGTCAGTGAAGAAATTGCCCGCCGACTCGGAGCACTGGACAACGTGACAGCCAACGTCCAACACCGCGATTTGGGTCGCGAATAGGAGCCCGCAATGACACGTTCTCGTCACCGTCCCGACCGGAGAATTCCAGGTTCTCGGCATTCACCCAAGGTAGTTGCCATGGGTGGTGGGCACGGTCTGTACGCCTCGTTGAGTGCTCTGCGCCTCGTCACTCCGCATATCACTGCCGTCGTGACGGTGGCCGACGATGGAGGCTCCTCGGGTCGGCTGAGGGAACAATTCAACGTTTTGCCACCGGGCGACCTGCGTATGGCGTTGTCTGCGCTCTGCGATGATTCGGAATGGGGTCATCTGTGGCGAGAAGCGATCCAGCATCGATTCTCGGCACTGCCCGACGCCCCACGAGAGATCGACGGGCACGCGATGGGCAACCTTCTGCTCGTCAGCCTGTGGCAACTGTTGGGGGACCCGGTAGCTGGTTTGGAGTGGGCCTCACGTCTTCTCGAAGCACGAGGGCGGGTATTGCCGATGGCATTGGATCCACTCGTGATCTCGGGGGACGCCATTACTGGCGACGGCCTCCGGGAGCGCCTGGTCGGGCAGGCCAAGCTAGCGAAGGCCGAACGCGTGGAGAATTTAAGCCTGGAACCTCTCGACGCACGAGTCTGCGAAGAATCGGTTAAAGCCATCATGGATGCCGACTGGGTGATTTTGGGGCCGGGATCCTGGTTTACTTCTGTGATTCCGCACCTGCTACTGCGCGAGAGTCGAAAAGCGCTGTGCGAGACTTCTGCGAAGGTCTGCGTATCCATGAATCTGGGCCTCGAAGAGAAGGAAACCGCGGGTCTGGGGGCTACCGGTCACCTCGAAGCTCTCGAAAGATACGCCCCCCAACTCAGTATCGACGCTGTCATCGCGGATCCCAGTTCTGTTCAAGAGAAACAACTGTTCGAGCAGGCCGTCTCCGAAAGAAATGCAAAACTGGTGTGGAACCGCCTGCGGACTCGGCGAAGGGAAAACCTGCACAACCCTCTGAGACTCGCGGCCGCCTACCAAGAGGCCATGCGGGTTCCGGACAACTCCTTTGGCGTGGAACCTGACGCGCCGAGCGTGTAATCTCGCGTAGTGACCCAAAGCCCCTGCGAGGGCGTGGTCAGCGCTCCAAAACATCCAGCCTGGAGGAATACTGAATGGCCCTGACGGCTCTCGTAAAAGACGAATTGGCGAAGCTCGAGGTCCCCAAGTCCTCGACCCGCCGGGCCGAGGTGGCGACCGTGTTGCGATTTGCAGGCGGACTGCACCTCGTTTCAGGCCAGATCGTCATCGAAGCCGAGTTGGATCACCGTGCAACCGCGCAGCGCATCCAGACCGCGATCGAGGAACTCTACGGACATCGCTGCGAATTGATGACGGTTTCGGGCGGGGCCTTGAAGCGGGGCGGGCATTACATGCTTCGCGTCCAGCGCGGAGGCGAGGCTCTCGCACGCCAGACAGGGTTGTTGGACACACGTGGCCGGCCTGTTCGCGGTCTGCCACCCACTGTCGTCAACGGTTCCTTGGCCGATTCAGAAGCCGTCATGCGTGGAGCATTCCTTGCCCATGGTTCCCTGACCGAGCCCGGACGATCCTCCGCGATGGAATTTACGTGTCCCGGTCCGGAGGCGGCCCTGGCTCTCGTCGGCTCGGCACGTCGCCTCGATATTTTCGCGAAGGCGAGGGAAGTCCGGGGCGCGGACCGCGTGGTGGTACGTGACGGTGAAACCATCGGGCAGCTACTGCGCCGCATGGGTGCCAGCGATGTTCTCTCGCAGTGGCAGGACCGGAGAACACACCGAGAAGTACGGGCCACGGCCAACCGATTGGCCAATTTTGACGATGCCAACCTTAGGCGTTCGGCCCAGGCAGCCGTCGCGGCGGGTGCCCGAGTCGAACGGGCATTGGAAATACTGGGTGATGACGTTCCGGAACATCTTCACTACGCCGGTCAGCTCAGGCTGGCGCACCGGCACGCGAGCCTCGACGAACTCGGTCGTCTCGCCGATCCGCCCCTGACCAAGGACGCAATTGCCGGCCGTATCCGCCGTCTCCTGGCCATGGCAGACAAACAAGCATCGGCCGAAGGAATTCCGGGTACAGATACTGCGCCCCAGGGGAGCTCTCGCTAATCCGTTCGGGTCAGCGATTCCGAAGAAACTCACATCCGAACTCACGGTCCGGTCAGCTGATAGCGCAAATTAGCCACACATTCCCACAAAAGAGCACGAAAAGGCCCGCGATGAAGCGTCATCTCGGGCCTTTTGCGTGTCCCGACGATTGATATTTGGTGCGAAGGCGTGGGTGCGTTTGGAAAATTTTCCGCAAAACACACCCAAACACACACAAAATCACGTAAACTAATAACAGAACCGAACGGAACGCGTAGACCAGTAGTTCCACGAGCCGTGGAAATTCGGTGGCGCGTCAGTTCGGCGGGATGGACTCCATACGGAGCCGCCCTCAACGATAAACACTCAAACTGAGGAGTTTGATCACAAGTGACTGTACGTATTGGTATCAATGGTTTTGGTCGTATCGGCCGCAACTTCTTCCGCGCCGTCCGTGAGCAGGGCGAGAACATCGAGATCGTCGCTGTCAACGACTTGACCAGCCCTGAGACCCTTGCTCACCTCCTCAAGTACGACTCCATCCTCGGACCGCTGAAGGCTGAGGTTGAGGTCAAGGACGGAAGCATCTTCGTCGACGGCAAGAAGCTCGAGGTCCTTTCCGAAAAGAACCCTGCCGACCTTCCGTGGAAGGATCTCGGTATCGACATCGTTCTGGAATCGACCGGTTTGTTCACCGATGGTGAGAAGGCCAAGGCTCACCTCGAAGCCGGCGCCAAGAAGGTCGTCATCTCCGCTCCCGGCACCAACCTGGACGGCACCTTCGTCATGGGTGTGAACGATGACACCTACGACAACGCCACCCAGCATGTTGTGTCGAATGCTTCCTGCACCACCAACTGCTTGGCTCCGCTGGCCAAGGTTCTGGATCAGAACTTCGGTATCAAGGCCGGACTCATGACCACTATCCACTCCTACACAGCTGACCAGCGTTTGCAGGACGCCCCGCACAAGGATCTGCGTCGTGCTCGCGCCGCGGCCGTCAACATGATCCCGACCTCGACTGGTGCCGCTCGCACCGTGGGCAAGGTCTACGAACCGGTTGCTGGAAAGCTGGACGGCATGGCCTTCCGCGTTCCTACCATCACTGGTTCGATTGTTGACCTTTCCCTGTCTCTCGAGAAGGACGTGACCGCGGAAGAAATCAACGCGGCTGTGAAGGAAGCAGCAGAAGGCGACTACAAGGGAATCATCAAGTACACCGAGGATCCCATCGTCTCCACGGACATCGTCGGCGAAGAAATCTCCACCGTGTTCGATGCCGAGCTCACCTCCGTTCTCAACGGTCAGGTCAAGGTCTTCGCCTGGTACGACAACGAGTGGGGTTTCACGTCCCGCACCGTGAAGTTCGTGAACAAGCTGGCTGCAGAGCTCTAAGATAGGGATTGGTTCACTTTCCCTACAACGAGGTTTGGAGAAAATCACCATGGCACATGCTCTCGATGAGCTGATTGCCGATGGTGTCGAGGGCAGGCACGTTCTGGTCCGTTCGGATCTGAACGTGCCCCTCGACGGCACCACGGTGACCGACGATGGTCGAATCAAAGCGTCATTGCCGGTTCTGAAGAAATTGTCCAAAGCGGGCGCTCGGGTGATCGTGATGGCTCACCTCGGCCGCCCCAAAGGCCAGGTTGACCCGCAGTACTCGCTCGCTCCTGCGGCCGCGAGGCTGGCGGAACTGGCGGACTTCCAAGTCACAACGGCACACGACGTTGTAGGCGACGATGCTCATGCCAAGGCCGAGGAACAGAAGAACGGTGACGTTCTGGTTCTCGAGAACGTGCGTTTCGATCCCCGCGAGACAAGCAAGGACGATGCAGAGCGGGCCGCATTTGCGGACGAGCTCGTTTCTCTTGCCGGGCAAAACGGCGCGTACGTTGACGACGCATTCGGTGCTGTTCACCGTAAGCACACGTCGGTCTATGATGTCGCCAAGAAACTTCCGGCCTATATGGGTGATTTGGTCAAGACGGAACTGAACGTTCTGTCGACATTGATCAAGAACCCGGCTCGGCCCTTCGTGGTAGTCATGGGAGGGTCGAAGGTTTCCGACAAACTTGCCGTTATCGACAACCTGATCGGAAAGGCCGACGCCTTGTTGATCGGCGGTGGCATGGGTTATACCTTCGCGGCTGCCCAAGGCTACAAGGTTGGCAAATCGCTCCTGGAAAAGGATCAGATCGAGAACGTCAAGAAGTACCTCGAACGCGGTTCGGCCGAAGGCACGGAGTTCGTCTTGGCCACTGACGTGGTGTGGGCTTCGGCCTTCGCCGCCGACGCACAGAACGAGATCCGTCCTATTGAATCTCTTGAAGAGGGCGAGATCGGTGCGGAGGGCTTGGGCCTGGACATCGGCCCGGAGACACAGAAAGTCTTCGCCGAATACATCAAGACGGCCAGAACCGTATTTTGGAACGGGCCGGTGGGGGTCTTCGAGATGGAAGCCTTCGCCGGCGGCACCACAACGGTCGCTCAAGCTCTCGCCGACTCGGACGCAATGAGCGTCATCGGCGGCGGGGACTCTGCTTCTGCTGTACGCAACCTCGGTTTCAAGGACGAGGACTTCGGGCATATTTCCACCGGCGGTGGCGCTTCCCTCGAGTTCATCGAGGGCAAAGAGCTGCCCGGACTCGAAGCTCTCGGAGCCTAACCGATCTTAGGCGGACCGGCCATGATGTGGTCGGTCCGCCTCTTTTCACTCCACGGGCTCTGCGACACCTCCACGGGGCTGAGCCCGTTTCCTGGCATCACGGACGATGCCCCACGGAAAGGACACGATCTTGACGACACAAACCAACGGTTCCTTCGACCGCACACCGCTGATCGCCGGAAACTGGAAAATGAATATGGACCACGCTGAGGGTGTTGCACTCGTGCAAAAACTTGCGTGGACTCTCGACGATGCCAACTTCGACTACGACCGGGTCGAAGTCGCGGTTTTCCCGCCGGCCACGGATCTCCGATCGGTGCAGTCGCTCGTCAACGGGGACAAGCTCAAGATTGGGTACGGTGCCCAGGATCTTTCGGACCAGGATTCCGGCGCCTACACCGGCGACATCTCCGGAGCGTTCCTCAAAAAGCTGGATTGCGAATACGTTCTGGTCGGCCACTCTGAACGACGGACAATTCACCACGAGGACGACGAGCTGTGCTCCAAAAAGGTCGAGGCCGCATACCGGCACGGTCTTACCCCCATTCTCTGCGTGGGCGAGGGTCTCGACGAGCGTCAGGCCGGTAACCACGTGAACTACACGCTGGAGCAGCTCCGGGGTTCCCTCAAGGGATTGTCAGCGGAGAACGCGAAGTCCGTAGTCGTAGCGTACGAACCGGTGTGGGCCATTGGCACCGGTGAGGTCGCTGGTCCGGAGGACGCCCAGGAGATGTCGGCAGCCATCCGCGCGGAGTTGGAAAAGCTGTACAATGCGGACACTGCTTCTGCGGTGCGGATCCTGTACGGAGGCTCTGTCAAGGCCGCCAATGCGGCGGCCACGCTGTCAGAAAAGGACGTCGACGGGGTACTGGTTGGTGGCGCTTCTTTGAAAGCTGAGGAATTCGCTAACATCGCGCGTTTTGAGAAGCACGTCGTCTCGGAATAGGACCGGGGACGTGACGCGGGCACTCGGGCGCGCACGACTCAGTCTAACTTGTCTCGCCCGTCCCGGACTCGGCGTGTCCTTGACGCATGGCGTATAGTCGGGTCGGAAAAAGAAATCGTTTGGCTCCTCAATCGGAGACACCAAGCGTCCTAACGTAGGCACCGAAAGGTCGAAGTGGATATTGTACGTTGGATCCTGCTTGGGATCATCGCGCTGACCAGCATCTTGACGGTCTTCTTTGTCTTGCTAAACAAAGGCAAGGGCGGCGGCCTCTCCGATATGTTCGGCGGAGGCATGACTAGCTCGTTGAATTCATCCGGGGTCGCTTCGAAGAACCTCGTCCGATTGACGGTCACCACGGCCATCATTTGGGTGCTTGCGATTATCGGATACGCTCTCTTCTTGCGCTTTACTGCCATCTAGGTCGGTTTGCCGCACGGCTGAAGACGACAAAGGGGCCCGGCCGCCATCTCCAGAGATGGCGGCCGGGCCCCTTTGATGTGTGTCAGCCTCAGCCCTGCGGGAGCGAATCCGAAGAGATCAAGTACAGGGTTTCCGACAGACCGCGTGCCCCTGACGCGGGAGTTTCGGCCAGGCCATCTCGGTCGGGCTTTTGGTCCCGAGCAGCCCATACTCGTTCGAACGCGTCCCTTTTGTCCGAACCCGCCACAAGGAACCAAATACGATCAGAATTATTGATCATGGATCGTGTCATGCTGATCCGTTCCGGCGGCGGCTTGGGGGAGTTCGCCACGCCAACGACGCCCTCGTGCTCCAGGTGGATTTCTTCCTTGCCGGGAAACAACGATGCAATGTGCCCGTCAGGTCCCATCCCCAAAAGCGACAACGCGAAACGGGGGGAGCTGTGGCCTTCCTCTGCATAACGAGAAAGCTCATCCGTGTAGGCCTGAGCCGCCTCATACTGGTCGGCATACTCTTCTGCCGCTCCCATGACGTGCAGGTTCGACTCGGGAACAGGACCGTGCTCGAAGAAGGCGTCGAAAACCTGCTGCGCATTGCGCTCAGGATCGCCGGATGGCAGGAATCTCTCGTCTGACCACCAGATATGGACCGAAGCCCAGTCGACGGTTCCGGCGAGATTGTTCTGGCTCACGGCTTCCCAAATTCCCGTGCCCAGAGAACCACCTGTGATGCTGATGTGGACGTCCCTGCCCTGGGTCGTCTGGTCGCCGAGGTACAGGAGCAATCTCGCGGCTGCCGCCTCGGCCACCAGATCTTTCGTCGGGTACTCAATGGCGAGGGGGCGAGGATTAGGCATCGTAAACCTCCGTGTAACGCGACGGATCTCCGGCGGGGATCGGAGCAACCCCCTGTGTCAGGGTGACTTCCGAGCGGCTCAGCGCCTCGTTGAGCACTTCGCCGAAGACCTCGTCCGGATCCAACCGTCTGAGTTCCTCTGCAAGACACTCCGCCAGTGAACGAACCGGCAGAGCCAGCTGCTGATCTGCGCTCTTAGGGATGGACAGCGTCGCAATATTGCGGCCCGGACGATAGATCGTGACTTCGCCATCTTCTCGACACAAGGTGACCCTATAGAGGCCGCGGGGTTGCGGGCTTTCCCGAATCTCGACTCGTGCATCGAGCCGGTAACCGAGCCAAGTGCCCAGCAGAAGGACTGACGGCGATTTCTCGGATCCCTCGACAATGACCTTGTTGACCGTGTGCTTCTTCGGATCGTCCATGACTGCGGCGAGCTGGATGCGCCACAATGTGAGTCGGGTCCAGGCCAAGTCCGTGTCACCGGGCGAATACCGTTTGCGCAGATTATTCAGTGAGTCCCATGGAACCTCGGCTCGAGCGGAATCAGTGATTCGTCGGTGAGCGATCTTTCCTATCGAATGCTCGGCGGGGCACTCGGGTAGGGAGTGAGGCCACCAAGCGACGATGGGAGCATCGGGAAGCAGAAGAGCGGCGATCAAAGATTCGCTCGGGTGCGCCGATTCTCCCCACCCGCGTAGCACGACGATCTCGCTCGCTCCCGCGTCTCCGCCCATGCTGACTTCCGCGTCCAAGCGGTTCTTGGCATCCGGGTCTTGCGTGATGTGGACGATGATGCGGCACGGGTGCTCGTGACTGGCAGTGATGGCGGCGTCGATCGCCTTCTCCGAGTGGCCCATGTCGGCCATGATGACGAGCGTCAGCACGCGTCCGAGCGTGCGAATGCCGGTCTCCTCGCGCATCAGCGCGAGGGCCTTGTCGACCTCTGAACTGGTGGTGTCTTTGAGAGTGCGGATCATTATGGCCTCCTCCAGGCGCGCCCGTCGCGGGCCAGTAGTCGATGCGCGGATTCCGGACCCCACGAGCCTGGGGCGTATTCCTCCGGCTTGATCCCGCTCTCAGCCCAGTACTTCTCAAAGGGATCCAGGATCTTCCACGAGAGCTCAACTTCTTCGTGCCGGGGGAACAGCGGCGGTTCGCCGAGAAGGACATCCAGAATCAGGCGCTCGTAGGCCTCCGGGCTGGATTCTGTGAAGGAATGACCGTAGCCGAAGTCCATGCTGACGTCGCGCAGTTCCATCTGCGTACCCGGCACCTTGGAAGCGAATCGGATCGTCACGCCCTCATCGGGCTGGATACGAATCACGATTGCGTTCTGCCCGAATTCTTCGTACGAATTCTCCCGGAACAAGAGATTGGGCGAGCGCTTGAAAACGACCGCGATTTCGGTGACGCGGCGTCCAAGACGTTTGCCGGCGCGCAGGTAGAAAGGCACCCCGGCCCAACGCCGGTTATTGATATCCAGTTTGATGGCCGCGAAGGTTTCAGTTCGGGAATTCGCAGGAATGTCCTGTTCTTCCTTGAAGCCTTTGACCTCCTCGCCGCCTTGGAAACCTGCCGCGTACTGCCCGAGGGATGAATAGCCCTCCACGTCCTCGGGAAGCGTCACAGCTGCCAGTACCTTTGCTTTCTCGTCGCGTAGGTATTCCGCGTCGAAGCGGATCGGCTCTTCCATTGCGGTCAGAGCCAAAAGCTGCAACAGGTGGTTCTGGATGACGTCGCGTGCCGCTCCAACACCCTCGTAGTAACCCGCACGCGAGCCGATACCGATGTCCTCGGCCATCGTGATCTGCACGTGGTCCACGTAGTTGGAGTTCCATAGCGGCTCGAACATCTCATTGGCGAAGCGGAGCGCCAGGATGTTCTGCACCGTTTCCTTGCCGAGGTAATGGTCGATGCGGAAGACCGAGTCCGCGGGGAAAACGCTTTCTACGATCTCATTGAGTTCGCGAGCGGACTCCAGATTGTGGCCGAAGGGCTTCTCGATGACGACGCGGCGCCAGCCGTCGGCTTGATCGTGCTCAGCCAGGCCGTTCTCAGCGAGCTGGGCGCAGACCGCTTCGAAGGCGTTTGGCGGAATGGAGAGGTAGAAAGCATGGTTGCCGCGGGTTCCGCGCGTTTTGTCCAATTCCTCCAGAGTCTCTTTGAGGCGCCGGAAGGCATCCGCATCGTCGAACGCGCCTTGGACGAAACGGATTCCGGCGGTCAACTGGTTCCACACGTCCTCGCGGAACGGGGTTCTCGCATGCGCTTCGACCGATTCGCGAACTTGGCCACGGAAATCGTCATCGGACCAATCGCGACGGCCGAATCCGACGAGGGCGAAACGGGGAGGGAGGAGGCCGCGGTTCATCAAATCATAAATCGCGGGGAGAAGTTTCTTGCGGGCCAGGTCACCCGTGACCCCGAAGAGAACCAGAGCAGACGGGCCGGCTACCCGCGTGAGCCTTCGGTCTTGGGGATCACGCAGGGGGTTTGATTCTTGTGGAGCGGACACACCAATCCTTTGTTCGAAAAGTGAATCGGTGAATCATCACCGATCGGGAGGGACCGTGGAGGGCCTGCTCCCAGGCCCTCCACGGGATCGCCCTACTTGCCGAGAGCCTTCGAGACGGTCTCGAGCAATTCTTCCCAGGAATCCTCGAACTTCTTGATGCCTTCGGTCTCGAGCTTCTCGACGACCTCGTTGTAGGAGACACCGATCTTCTCCAAAGCATTGATGTCTGCTTCGGCCTGGTCGTACGTCCCGGAGACGGTGTCGCCCGTGATCTCGGCGTGATCGGCGGTAGCCTCAAGGGTTTTCTCGGGCATGGTATTGACCGTGTTCGCAACGACCAGTCCGGTCACGTACATCGTGTCCGGGTAATTCGGATCCTTGGTGCCCGTAGAGGCCCACAACGGTCGCTGCGGCTTCGCTCCCGCTTCCTCAAGGCGCTTCCAGCGCTCGGTAGAGAATGCTTCCTCGTAAACCTGGTAGGCGAGACGCGCATTGGCGAGACCGGCCTTGCCCTTCAATTGAAGCGCTTCATCGGTACCGATCTTCTCCAATTGACCGTCCACCTCAGCGTCCACCCGGGAAACGAAGAACGACGCAACCGAATGGATCTTGCTGAGATCGTGACCGTTCTCGAGAGCACGCTCGAGCCCGATCATGAATGCGTTGATCACCGCACGGTAGCGCTCAAGGGAGAAAATCAGGGTCACGTTGACACTGATTCCTTCGGCGATGGTGGCCGAGATGGGTTCGAGACCGGCTTCCGTCGCCGGAATCTTGATCATGACGTTCTCCCGGCCCACGGACTCGTGAAGACGCTTCGCCATGGCGACCGTCTCATCGGCCTTGTGGGCCAACCGCGGATCGACCTCGATCGAAACGCGGCCGTCCACGCCCTGCGACGAATCGTAAATGGTTGCGAAGACATCGCACGCATCGCGGACATCGTCGGTAGTAACCGTGAAAACGGCGTCCTCGACATCGGCACCGGCCTGGGCGAGCTCACTCACCTGGGCGTCATATGCGTCTCCCTTGGAGAGAGCCTGCGCGAAAATCGTGGGGTTGGTGGTCACACCGACCACGTTGCGGTTCTCGATGAGCTCATCAAGGTTGCCCGTGCCGAGCCGTTCGCGGGACAGATCGTCCAGCCAGATCGAGACGCCGGCGTCGGATAGTTTCTGAGTTGATGTTGACATGATTTTCTCCTCGTGACGTTGAAGGGCGTTGGCCAAAAGCACCGGGGCCGCTCGTCCAAGTGAGCGGCCCCGGTACCGCGGGTCAGGCCTTCGAAGCGTGAATGGACTCCTTGGCCGCCTCGACGACGGCTTCTGACGTGATTCCAAATTCCTTGTATAGCGTCTTGTAGTCGGCCGAAGCACCGAAATGATCGAGAGCGACGGCGCGTCCGGCGGTGCCGATCAGATCGTTCCACGACATTGCGGATCCGGCTTCAACGGAAACGCGCGCGGTCACGCTGGCGGGGATCACGGATTCGCGGTACCCGGCATCCTGGCGGTCGAACCATTCGCGGCAGGGCATTGAGACTACTCGAGCAGCCACGCCCTCTTGGCCGAGGGCTTTGCGGGCCTCCAGCGCGAGCTCAACCTCCGAGCCTGTCGCGATCAGGACGACGTCGGGGGTCGATTCCGTGTCTGCAAGAACGTACCCACCACGTGCGGCACCCTCTGCCGAGGCAAATTTCTCGCCGTCAGCATCGGGGTGGATGTCCACACGGGGCAGCGTCGGCAAGCCTTGACGGGTCAGAGCCAGCCCGGCAGGACGTTCCTTCTGCTCCAGGATCGTGCGCCAAGCGACGGACGTCTCGTTGGCATCCGCGGGCCGGACGACGTCGAGGTTCGGGATGGCACGCAAGGTCGAAAGCTGCTCGACCGGCTGGTGAGTCGGACCGTCCTCGCCGAGACCGATCGAGTCGTGGGTCCACACGTAGATCGAGGGCACTCCCATCAGGGCCGACAGACGGATTGCAGGTCGCTGATAGTCGCTGAAGATCAGGAAGGTTCCGCTGAAGGCGCGGGTGGGGGAGGAAAGAACGATGCCGTTGACGATGGCCGCGGCAGCGTGCTCTCGAATCCCGAAGTGCAGGACCCTACCGTAAGGATTCGCGGTGAACTTTTTGGTCGAACGACTCGACGGGTTGAAGGAGTCTGCGGATTCGATCGTGGTGTTGTTGGAGCCGGCCAGGTCGGCCGAACCGCCCCAGAGCTCGGGGAAGGTTTCAGCGATCGCGTTGATGACCTTGCCGCTCGCAGCGCGGGTCGCCAAAGAGGCTCCGGCCTCGAAGACAGGGAAGGACTCCTTGTAGTCCTCGGGCAGCCCGCCCTCGGACAAGCGCTTGTACAACTTGGCCGCTTGCGGGTTCTCTTCCTGCCATTCGCGGAAGGATTTCTCCCATTCTTCGCGTTCGCGGCGAGCACGTTCCTTGACTTCACGCGTATGTGCAAGGATGTCGTCCTTGATCTGGAACGACTTCTCAGGATCGAAGTCGAGGATTTCCTTGACGGCCTTGACCTCGTCGCCGCCCAAGGCGGAACCGTGGATGCCTCCGGTGTTCTGTTTATTGGGAGCAGGCCAGCCAATGATGGTCTTCAGAGCGATCAGGGTCGGCTTGTCGGTGACCTTCTTGGCCTCGCGAATCTGGTCGAAGAGCTCCTCGACGTTCTCGGCGTAACCGCTGCCGCCATTGGTCCAATCGACGGAACGAACGTCCCAACCGTAGGCCTCGTAGCGCTGAGCGACGTCTTCGGTGAACGCAACGTCGGTGTCGTCCTCGATCGAGATCTGGTTCTGGTCGTAGAAGACAATGAGATTGCCCAACTGCTGGTGCCCGGCGAGTGAGGACGCTTCCGAAGTGACGCCCTCCTCCAGATCGCCGTCGGAGGCAATCGTGTAGATGGTGTGATCGAAGGGGCTTGCGCCTTCAGGGGCCTCGGGATCGAAGAGCCCGCGCATGCGACGTTGCGCATAGGCGAAGCCGACGGAAGAGGCCAGGCCCTGGCCCAAGGGACCCGTTGTGATTTCGACGCCCTTGGTGTGCTTGTATTCGGGGTGGCCGGGAGTCAGCGAGCCCCACGTGCGGAGAGCTTCAAGGTCTTTGAGTTCCAGGCCGTAGCCGGACAGGAAAAGCTGAATATAAAGGGTCAGTGACGAATGCCCGGGGGAGAGCACGAACCTGTCCCGTCCGGCCCAACGATCGTCCGTCGGGTCATGACGCATGACCTTCTGATGAAGGAGATAGGCCAAGGGTGCGAGGCTCATGGCCGTACCCGGATGCCCGTTGCCGACCTTCTCCACGGCGTCCGCTGCCAATACACGGACGGTATCGACCGCTCGCTGGTCCTTTTCCGTCCATTCGAGCTTCCCATTCAGATTCGGCACGAAATGCCCCTTTCTCCGCAGACATCGGCGATAACCATCACGTCGAGCGTGATCTCGGTCCCGCCACTTCTTTCTACAACCATAATTGACTGGGCCCTTTGAGGTCAGCGGTGTGAGCCGACAGCGGAAGACAGGTTCACAATCGGCAGACGAGACGGAAATATCACGGCTTCCTCTAGGGAGGGAACATGGGTCCGTTATATGATGAGAGTTGCTTTCAACCCCGCGGACCACTCGTTGTACCGCTCGCGCCGCGGGATCCGGTTCATTGCCGGTCAGCGGAGTCAATCATGAAGGGTCGATGAGTGAAGCGCCAAAGTTTTAGCGACACATCGCCCGCCGCGCGCACACCTACTGCTGCCGCCGCGCCGGGCTCTGATTCCCGCGTTGCGTCGCTTCCGGGGAGGTCCAGCGCCAGTCCGCTCGATCACGGTCCGTCCGGCAGCGGCAAAATAGGCCTTGGGCGAAAGCTCAAAGGTTTCTTCCTGTTGACCAAACCGCAAGTCATCGAACTTCTCCTGGTGACCACGGCCCCGACCATGATCTTCGCAGCGGGTGGTTTGCCCAACCTGTGGCTCATCCTCAACACGATGATCGGTGGGGCGATGGCGGCCGGAGGTGCCGGCGCCTTCAACTGTTACATTGACCGAGAGGCCGACCGCCTCATGAAACGCACGGAACGGCGGCCCCTGGTCACCGGAGAGATCACCGACCGTCAAGGGTTGACCTTCGCGTGGGGGCTCTCGATAGTTTCCGTTGTTTACTTGACGCTGCTGGTCAACCCCTTGGCTGGTGCGCTCGGCCTCGCGGCGATCCTGCTTTACGTCGTCTTCTACTCAATGATTCTGAAGCGTCGCACCGCTCAGAACATCGTGTGGGGCGGCATCGCCGGGTGCATGCCGGTCTTCATCGCGTGGGCAGCCGTCGAGAACAAGCTCAGCTTCTCGTCCCTCGTGCTGTTCGTCATCATCTTCCTGTGGACACCGCCGCATTACTGGCCCTTGTCCATGAAATACGCTGAGGACTACCAGCGGGCCGGAATTCCTATGTTGGGCGCGATTGCCTCGGCAAAGGCCGTTTCGGTTCAAGTCGTCCTGTACGCATGGGCCACCGTGATCTGCTCGTTGATGCTGATCCCGGTCGGCGGTGCCGGCTGGGTGTACGGTCTCACCGCGTTGGTTTCCGGTGCCTGGTTCATCTGGAAGTGTCACCAGTTGCACCAGCAAGCGCTTGCCGAAGAGGCTACATCACGCACGGCAATGGTGGTATTCCATGCCTCCATCACGTATTTGACGTTGGTTTTCGTCGCACTGGCCATTGACCCGTTCGTCGGAGGCCCAGTCCTCTAACCCATTGCGCGAGGAATCAGCGCCTCAGCTGGACCCAAAAAGCCGCATCGCTTGCGTACCAAGCGGTGCGGCTTCTTCGTCAGGGACCAAGGCCCTGCGCAACGAGGTCAGCAGGGTCCGCTCGACACCCACGATGTTAAGGTAGGGCCCGCATGCGCTCCAGGAAGACCTGAGGCGCACGCGGGCCCTGCGGTGGAATATTGCTCGGCTCCTAGACGATGCCGTTGGCCTCAGCGATCTCCACGCGGCTTTCCGCGAGGTCCCTGAGCGTCGGAGTCCCGAGCACAACCATGCGCTCGAACAAGCAGGTAACGGACCAGATCAACAGCCCGGCACCGATCAGGTGGAACCACACCAATACCCCTGGTGAGCCCGTGAAGTACTGTGTGTAACCGATCGCGCCCTGGAAAAGCATGACGATCACGATGGTCCAAGCGCTCTTGGAGACGGCAGGGGCCCAATTCTTGCGCTTCGCAAGAAATAGGATAGCGAGGATGAGCACCAATAGTATCCAGACCGGAATGGTGTGGAATCGGGTGACCATCTCCGGATTGAACGCGTGACGGGCACTGTCGGTGTCGCCGGAGTGGGGGCCGGTACCGGTGACCAAGGTTCCCATATAGACGGCGATGGTGGTGACGAGAGCGACCACAAGGCCAAGGAACCTCTGCAGATTGTCCGGACCCGGGCGGTCGCTCAAACGTTCGGTCTCGATCACGTGGCGCATCGAATACCGACGGACGCGGGCGTAGAAGATTGCGGCCATGGCGACCATGACACCTGAGAGCATGAAGTGCACACCGACCATCCAAGGATTGAGTCGCAGCCAAACGGAGACCCCGCCGACAACCGCCTGCACAATGACTCCGAGGCCGAGGGCCAGGGCGATGTAGAACAGGTCCGTGTAGCGCCCACGCAGTCGCCACACGGAAATGAAAGTCAACAGGGCCACGATGCCGACCGCGCCGGTGAGGGTCCTGTTCCCGAATTCGATGAATCCATGGATCCCCATGGCGGGGACGTTCGTCCAGGTCTCCGACGTGCAACGAGGCCACGTGGGGCATCCCAAGCCAGATCCGGTCAGGCGCACCAGGCCACCCGTCAGCACGAGCAGGAAGTTCACCAATATCGATGCAATTCCCAGAAGACGTACCCAGACGTTGACATTCAGGGGAATGAAACGGTCAATGAAAGAACCTCGGGTCGGGAGGGATCTCGTGGTCATGGTTGAACCTCAAATAGCTGGCGATGATTTCGGATGTGCAATGCCCTTCTCATTATTCGCTTTCCGCCCCGCCGGATGCGAACGCGGCGAGAGTGGTCATGACCACTTGAACCACCGTTTCGCGGCGAGTCCCGCGACGAGAATCCACACCATCAGAACCAAGTGCGGCCACCAAGCAATGTGATGGGTGAGCATGTCAGAGCGAAGCGCGGCGCCCAATGCGCCAGAAGGAAGCAACTCGATGAGCCATGAAGCGGCGCCCGGGAATTGATGGGCCGGGATCAGAGAACCTCCCACGGTGGCCAAAACGACCCAGACTGTGTTGACCACGGCGAGGGTCGCCTCGGCACGGACCACGCCGGCTACCAGAAGGCCTAGGGCCGTGAAAGCGGCGGCACCTACAACCAGGGTAGGAAGAGACAAAAGGAAGCCGGGAATGCTGGGGTTCCATCCGAGAACGAGGCCGACCACGCCCATCACAACGTACTGAATGGCCACGACCGAAAGAACGGCAACTCCTTTTCCCGCGATGAGTCCGCCACGACCGAGCGGCGTCGTCGAGAGGAATCGGAGCACCCCATAGCGTCGGTCGAATCCAGTGGCGATCCCCTGACCGGAGAGCGCCGTCGACATCGCACACAACGCGAGTACGCCGGGCATCGCGACATCGACCCGGGAGCCGCCGAAATACTCGGCCCAGGTATCCAGAAAACCGGTGAACGCCAGTCCGAAGAGGGCCATGAGGGGGAACAGAATCAGGAGCATGAGCTGTTCGCCGTTCTTGAGCATCGAGATGGTCTCGTACCGCCCCTGCGCTAGGATCCGCATCCAGGCCGATGCAGGCTCGCGTGGTGAGGATTCTGGGGCATTCCATGCGGTGCTCTGCGAGTCCGCCATGGTGGCATCTTGGCTCATCGGAGGGTCCTCCCGGATATGTCGAGGAACAGGTCTTCTAGACTGCGGGGCTTCAGTTCGAGGCTCGTGGGCAGCTCCTCGTCCGCTGCCCATCTATCTGCGAGGTGTGACAGGTGCTGGGGGCGAATTGCGCCGGAGACTTCGTACGAACCCGCATGTTCTTCCTTGACCGTGAGACCTTCCGAGAGGGGGCCGGGAAATAGATCGCACAGTTCAAGACCGGTACGCGAGATCGAGAACCGCAGAGTCTGATGGTCCTGACCGTTGTAGAGCAGCTCCTCGACTTGCCCCTCGATCACGTTGCGGCCTTCATCGACGATGTACACGTAGTCAGCGAGGCGCTGGGCATCGTCCATGAGGTGGGTGGTCAGTACGATGCAGGTCCCGGCGTCCTTGACTTCCCGGATGAGATCGAAGACGACGCGACGGGATTGAGGATCCAA
The DNA here is from genome assembly GCF_004137765.1 of Rothia uropygialis. Classification (GTDB taxonomy): domain Bacteria; phylum Actinomycetota; class Actinomycetes; order Actinomycetales; family Micrococcaceae; genus Rothia. Next base: position 186,156 of record NZ_NOIS01000002.1, read on the forward strand.
GCCCGCGGAAGGCTCGTCAAGGAAGAGGACCTCGGGTTTTCCCACCAGGGCCGCAGCCAATGCGACACGTTGCTTCTGCCCACCGGACAGACGGCGGATATTGGTTCGGTTGAACGAGTCGATTCCCAGCCGCGATACCAAGGAATCCAGATCCGCAGGACGCCTGTACATCGATGCGACGTGCCGAAGAAGCGGAATGGGCCGGATAGCCTGGGGGAGCCCACCGTCCTGAAGCATAATGCCGACCCGCGCCCTGAGCGCCGGACCCGCGGACCAAGGGTCTTCGCCCAGAAGGCGGACCGTCCCTGCGGTGGCTTTCTGGAGCCCCTGTGCGCAGGCGAGAGTAGTCGACTTGCCCGCGCCGTTGGCTCCCAGAAGTGCCGTGACTTTGCCATGGGCCGCACGTAGACTGATCCCATCGACGGCCCGAAATGTGGTCGGACTCACAGAGTTCGAGGACGGCTGGACGCGGGCACTACGAGGTGCAGGGAATTCCTTGCGCAGATCGTCGATCAGAAGGGCGGAATCGGTCACCGAGGAGGGGGATCGCCGTCGGTGGTCTTCTAAATGTGGCACTTTCACAGTCTACGATGTGGCTCGGCCACCCGGGTGCATTGTGATGCAGGCCGCTACTGGCTTGCGGCAAGGCCGCCCTTACTAGAAGGACCGGAATAAATTAGGACATAATTTAGTTGTGTATTTCGTGAAGGAAAAAGCCCAAGCCCAGGGCGCCTCCCCGCAGGGAGGTGCCGAGACTGAGGAAAGGACCCGGGATCGGGTCCTCCAAGGAGTGCTGGCACACGGTCCCGTGTCCGCGGCAGACCTTGGCCGGAACCTCGGTCTTACACCTGCCGCGATCCGGCGTCATCTCGAAGCACTCGAAAAAGACCAACTCATCGAAATAACCATGGTTCGCAAGCAAGGTGGCGGCGCGGGCAGGCCCGCCCGCCGTTATGTCATTGCCCCGCAGGGGCATGCCCGGCTCGGCAACGACTACCTTGATATCGCGATCGATTCGCTGAAAACGATCCGCGGAGCTTTGGGGCATGAAGCCCTGGAGCACTTCGCGCACCAGCGGTTCAAGGAGATGGAACGGCGTTACCGCCCCATCGTCGATGCCGCCGGTCCGGATATCTCCGACCGTGCCAAGGCTCTCGGTGATGCCATGACCCGTGATGGATTCGTGGCCAGCACCTCCGTGATGGCCATGGGGAAAGCGGCCAAGACGGTCGAACTGCCTGAGCATCTGCTGTCCAGCATCCAGTTGTGCCAAGGTCATTGCCCCGTGCGTGATCTTGCCCAAGAATTTCCCGAGTTCTGTGATGAAGAGACTCGCGTCATCGCCTCCCTTCTGGGGGTCGATGTCCGAAGACTTTCCACCATGGCCGGGGGAGCCCACGTCTGCACCACACACATCCCGTTGGCTCGCGGGACACATCAAGCCACCGCTGCCTCTCGGGGAAGCGACACTCAGTAAGGAAAGGTCTCAATGACTGAACAAGTTGAGCGCAATGCCGACGGAAATGTCATTTCCGACGTTCTGGAGAGGAACCCGGAACTCGAAGGCATCGGAACGTACCAATACGGTTGGTATGACTCCGACGACGCCGGCCAATCTGCCAAACGCGGTCTGAACGAGGACGTCGTTCGCGACATCTCGAACAAGAAGAGCGAACCGGAATGGATGCTGAACCTCAGGCTCAAGGCCCTGAAGTTCTTCGATCGCAAGCCCATGCCGACGTGGGGTGCAGACCTCACCGGTATCGACTTCGACAACATCAAATACTTCGTCCGTTCGACGGAGCGCCAGGCTGAGTCCTGGGAGGACTTGCCGGAAGACATCCGCAACACGTACGAGAAGCTGGGCATCCCTGAAGCCGAGCGGAATCGCTTGGTTGCCGGTGTCGCTGCTCAGTACGAGTCCGAGGTCGTCTACCACCAGATCCGTGAAGACCTTGAACGCCAAGGCGTGATCTTCATGGACACGGACACCGCGCTCAAGGAACACCCCGAGTTCTTCGAGGAGTATTTCGGTACTGTCATTCCCGTGGGCGACAATAAGTTCGCCGCCCTCAACACGGCCGTATGGTCGGGCGGTTCATTCGTCTACGTTCCGCCGGGAGTCCACGTTGAGATCCCGTTGCAGGCCTATTTCCGTATCAATACGGAGAACATGGGTCAGTTCGAGCGCACCCTGATCATTGCCGATGAGGACTCTTACGTTCACTACATCGAGGGTTGCACGGCTCCGATTTACAAGTCGGATTCGTTGCACTCGGCGGTTGTTGAGATCGTGTGCAAGAAGAACGCTCGCGTTCGCTACACGACCATTCAGAACTGGTCGAATAACGTCTACAACCTGGTGACCAAGCGCGCCATTGCTCACGAGGGCGCGACCATGGAATGGATCGATGGCAACATCGGCTCCAAGGTCACACAGAAATACCCGGCCGTTTACATGGTCGGAGAGCACGCCAAGGGCGAGACGCTGTCCATTGCCTTCGCGGGCGAAGGACAGCATCAGGACACCGGTTCGAAGATGGTTCACATCGCCCCGAACACCTCCAGCTCCATCGTCTCCAAGTCGGTGGCTCGCGGCGGCGGACGTGCCGCGTACCGAGGGCTCGTCCAGGTCAGAGAGGGTGCCAAGCACTCGAAGAACAACGTGGTCTGTGACGCTCTGCTCGTCGACACGATTTCGCGATCGGACACGTATCCCTACATCGATATCCGCGAGGACGAGGTGACGTTGGGACACGAGGCGACGGTTTCGCGTGTGTCCGAGGAACAGCTGTTCTACCTGCAACAGCGCGGTCTGCCCGAAGACGAGGCGATGGCCATGATCGTTCGTGGCTTCGTCGAGCCGATTGCCCGCGAACTGCCGATGGAGTACGCGCTCGAGTTGAACCGTCTTATCGAACTCCAGATGGAAGGATCCGTAGGCTAAAACATGACTGATCAGATCAAACAGGAGCAGACCGAGGTTCCCGAGAATGTCGACGGCGTTCATGTCGGCGAAGCACGTCCGGCCATTCCGGGAATGGACCAGGAAGGCGAAAAGCTTTCCCCGGACCTCGCAACGGATGACACCATCCGGGCCCGGAAGTCCGCTAACGCGGGAGATACGGGATCCCAGGTCATGCATTCCCGGGCGGAGCGCCCGTGGAGCTTCGACGTCGCGGATTTCTCGTTGCCCAACGGGCGTGAGGAAGAATGGCGCTTCACCCCGATCAAGAAGATCGCGCGCCTGTTCGAGGATGCGGCCAGCGAAGAGGTCGACGGAGCTCCGGCAGCGAAGGTTTCGTTCGACGGGCCGAAATCGTGGCTCGCCGGGAAACTGGCTCAAGGAGAGGGACCGCGAGACACCGTACTGCAGCCCTCGGACCGCGCGGCGGTCGTCGGTTCCGCCAACGCTCCTGAAGCCTTGCACGTTCGCGTTCCAGACAACGAGGAGCGGCGAGAGCCGGTAACGGTTCGCATCGAGGGACAGTCCGCATCGGCGCGTTCGAACAACCACCTGGTGGTAGAGGCCGGGGCGAACTCGCACAGCACAGTCGTGATCGAACACACGGGTTCGGCCGTGCACAACGGGAACGTCGAGGTCATCGTTGGCCAGGGTGCCACGCTGACCGTCATCTCGCTGCAGCGCTGGAACAACGACACTTTGCATGTCGGGCAACATGATGCCGAGGTCGGCAAAGACGCTCACTACAAGCACATCAACGTGACGTTGGGCGGTGACGTCGTTCGACTGAACTCGAATGTGCGCTTTGCAGACGAAGGCGCGAACGCGCAGCTCTTCGGTTTGTACTTCGCCGACTCGGGTCAGCACCTCGAGCATCGCTCGTTCGTGGATCACAACGCTCCACGCAATACCTCCAACGTCCTGTACAAGGGCGCGTTGCAGGGAGAGAAGGCGCATACCGTGTGGGTCGGTGACGTGCTCATTCAGAAGTCCGCAGAAGGAACGGACAGCTACGAGAAAAATCAGAACCTCGTGCTGACCGACGGTGCCCGCGCGGACTCGGTTCCCAACCTCGAAATCGAAACCGGCATCATCGAGGGTGCAGGTCACGCCTCGACGACCGGTCAACTTGACGACGAGCACCTCTGGTACCTCATGGCTCGCGGTATTCCGGAGAAGCAGGCCCGCCGTCTGGTCGTGCGTGGCTTCCTCTACGAAATCATTCAGCAGATCCGCGTATCCGAGCTCGAGGATTCCCTGATGGATGCCCTCGAGGACGAGCTGGCGATCAGCAACAACTAATGCCGTTTGGCTACGGAAGAACTTCACAACCTTCAGAGGAGAACAATGTCCACTCTTGAGATCAAGGATCTGCACGTATCCGTCATCCTCGATGACGAAAACACAAAGCCGATTCTCAAAGGCGTCAACCTGACGATCAAGTCGGGCGAGATCCACGCGATCATGGGGCCCAACGGCTCGGGCAAGTCGACCTTGGCGTCGACAATTGCAGGGCACCCCAAGTACAAGGTCGATTCTGGCGAGATCTTGCTCGATGGCGAGGACGTCACCCAGATGTCCGTGGACGAGCGAGCTCGCGCTGGCCTGTTCCTGGCCATGCAGTACCCGGTCGAGATCCCCGGCGTGACGATGTCCAACTTCTTGCGCTCCGCGAAGACCGCGGTCTCCGGGGAGGCCCCGGCGCTGCGCACCTGGACCAAGGACGTCAAGGGCGCAATGAACCAGCTCAAGATCGATCCGGACTTCGTGTCGCGTAACGTCAACGAAGGTTTCTCCGGCGGCGAGAAGAAGCGCCATGAGATCCTTCAGCTCGAACTTCTCCAGCCCAAATTCGGGATCCTCGATGAGACCGACTCAGGCCTGGACATTGACGCGCTGCAGGTCGTCTCCGAGGGCGTCAACCGCGCCCACGAGGCCAACGATCTCGGTGTCGTGCTCATTACCCACTACACCCGCATTTTGCGCTACATCAAGCCCGACTTCGTCCATGTGTTCGTCGACGGTCACGTCGCCGACCAGGGCGGCCCAGAGCTGGCCGAACGACTGGAGGAAGAGGGCTACATCGGCTACCTTCAGGGAGCAAAAGCATGAGTGAAGCCGCAACCGAAGCACCGGAAGGGCAACCCACTGAACAGGAAATCGAGGACGCTCTCGCGAACGTTATCGATCCCGAGCTTGGCGTCAATATCGTGGACCTCGGGCTGCTGTACGGAACGCGTTGGGACGACCAAGGCGGTCTGATCATGGACATGACCCTGACCACTGCGGCCTGCCCGCTTCAGGACGTCATCGAGGAGCAAGTGGCCCAGAACTTGGAGCCCTTGGTCGACGAATGGCATGTGAACTGGGTTTGGATGCCGCCGTGGGGACCCGAACGCATCACCGAAGAAGGTCGCGACCAGATGCGCGCCCTCGGATTCAATATCTAGGGGATTCGTTTCCGGCGAAGATCAGGGCCGGTGCCAGCTTGATTCCAGGCAGGCACCGGCCCTGATGCGCATCGCGAGGACCGCGAGTCGACGGCTCTGTCGAGGTGGAGCTACCTCGCGACCCGCCGGCTCATGCTTGCGCAGACGTTCCACCTCGTGTATCCCCTTGCGGGCCGGGCCACCGGCCTCAGGTTCCGATGCGACCGTAGTCCTTCTTCCACACGATCGCCGTTGATGGGCGCGCGACGGACGTCCCACCGTCTGGCCAGTGCGACGTTGTCGACTCGACGGTGGCTTCTTCGTCTTCACCCGGATGCTGCACATTGACCAGAACACGCTTGTCCTGGATGACCGGTCCGCAGGTCTCGGCTCCTTCGGGGACCGTGAGGAACTGCTTGGTCAGCCCCCGGGTTTCCCCCTCGAGGGACACCGCGAACAAGCCATCATTGGATTTGAGCGCGTTTCCGTCTGTCGAGATCCACAAGTTGCCGTGCGGATCAAAGGCGACATTGTCAGGACAGGAGATGGGCGAGACGCTGGATTTGTCGAACCCTCCGAAATAGGTTTCGGCATCCTTCGGGTCGCCGCACACCAGCAACAGCTTCCAAGAGAACTGCTCGCCCTTGTGGTTATCGTCCATCTCCAGGATCATGCCGTTCTTGTTTTCCTTGACGGGAGCGTACTCGGCAGTGGGAGCGTCGTCCTTGCCGGGGCGATTGGCGCCACGGTAGGAATTGTTGGTCAAGGCCGCGTAGACCTTGCCTGTTTTGGGACTGGGCTGGATGTCCTCCGGACGATCCATCTTGGTGGCTCCGGCCTGGTCGGCTGCGAGGCGAGTGAAGACGAGTACATCTTCGCCCTCCATACCGTCCACATGCGATTCGACTTCCCCGTCGGCGGTGCAGGTCGCCAATTTGAGCCATTGGCCGCCCCCGTCGTAATCGCCGTCTTCCGGCAGCTCACCTTCGACGAAGTCCGCGGAGTTTCCATTGAACCGGGCAGCGTACAGAGTTCCCTCGTCCAGAGCACGCATGTTTTCCTGACGGGCATGATCAGAATTCCCCGGGACGATAACGCGTGATGAAACGAATTTGTAGATGTATTCGAAGCGGGAGTCGTCGCCCGAATAAGCCACGATCGTCCCGTCCTCACTCACGTGGATCGTAGCCGCCTCGTGTTTGAAGCGTCCTAGTGCGGTGTGTTTGATCGGTGTGGACGTGGGGTCCCAGGGGTCGACCTCGATGATGTAGTTGAAACGGTGTGGTTCGTTCGGCTCTTTTCGGATGTCGAATCGGTCGTCGAAATCTTCCCAACGGCGAGCCGATTGAGAATCTTCCATCCCGTAACGCTTGTAACGTTCTTTGGTGCTCTCGTCTTCGACGTCTCCGCCGCCAGCAAAGTACTGGTCGACGTTTTCCTCTCCCGAGAGGACGGTTCCCCACGGTGTGACGCTGCCGGAGCAATTGTTGAGAGTGCCTCGGACCCTCGTACCTGTCGGATCCATCGAAGTCTTGAGCAAGTCCGATCCCGCGGCGGGGCCGACCAAACGGAACTCTGTCGTCCCGGTGATACGCCGGTTGTACTTGCCCATGACGGGCTTGAGCCTGCCGTCCCGGTCGTTGCCCTCCACCTCGACAATGCTCAGACCATGCGATTCCCATTCCGTTCGAACCTGCTCTCGGGTGGGCGCCTCGGGGTCATACGCGGGGAACATTTGCTGGGGTGTGGTGTACTCGTGATTGCTCACCAGCAAAAAGCGACGCTCCTGACCTTCAATCGGAATAAGTTCGGCGAAATCGCAGTTGAATCCGAATTGTTGGGCTGCGGACTCCGGGGACTGATGGTTCAGATCCCATGGGGGCGCCCCGGGGACCACCGGGTCGCCCCATCTGATGACCACGTCGCTCACATATCCTTCCGGGACAATGAGAGCGTCCTCTGTATTGGGGGCAACCATCTCAAAACGCAAGCCTTCCGGCGTTTTCGCTCCCGCCCCGGCCGAGCTCTCGGCCGGGCCACCACCGGCGGCCCCGGAGGCTGGGTCCTGACCGCAAGCCGCGAGCAGACCGGCGCCACCAGCCGTCATCGCGGCAGCGCCGATGCCCTTCAGCAAGGACCGACGGTCGAACTGCTGGCGTACGACGTCGCGGAAATATTCGTTGTTAGAGGTATTCGACACCGGTTTGGCGCATGCGTTACCGCACTTGTAAACGCAAGTACGGTGCGAGCGACCGGAGGTGAAGTCGAGAAGGGTCAGTAGTTTACGGCCTTGAGGAGCCAAGTTTTCTCCTGGATGCGATAGATCGATGAGGCTGACGTGACACATGCCATAGTTTTAACGTAGGTGTATTCGATGACTCGGAACCTGCCTCGCCGTAAAGCGGATGACAACGCGGGGTTAACTTGTCCGGGCCGGAAAAGAGAGTTCCCAGTCTCACGGTGACCAAGTGTCCGCTCAGACAACCCTGTCCCGTAGGATGGAAAGGATGCGTGATTGAGCACCAGGCACGTCGGGAACCAATGCCCCGGTCTCACGCTCCGCCGAATAGTTGAAAGGCTCTTGCACTCCATTGATTACCGTTTCCAACCTCGAACTGCGCGCCGGCGCCCGTCTGCTCATGGACGAGGTGAATTTCCGTGTGAACAAAGGCGACAAAATCGGCCTGGTAGGGCGCAATGGTGCAGGCAAGACCACCATGACCAAGGTTTTGGCAGGCCAGGAACTGCCCGCGAGCGGGGAAGTGTCACGGACCGGCAGTATTGGATACCTCCCTCAGGACCCCAAGGTCGAGGACATGGATCAGACCGCCCAGGACCGAATCTTCTCGGCCCGCGGTCTCGCCGGCGTCGTCGGGCGGATGCGTCAGGCACAAGAGCAGATGGCTTCGGAGGACGCCGCCGTGCAGGCCAAGGGCATGAGGTCCTATGACCGCTTGGAAGCCGAGTTCATCTCCGGTGGGGGTTATGCTGCCGAGTCGGAAGCTGCCACCATCACGCACAACCTCAACTTGCCGGACCGGCTTTTGGCCCAGCCCCTCCGTACGCTCTCCGGTGGTCAACGACGCCGCGTCGAGCTTGCCAGGATTCTGTTCTCGGACGCTGACACGATGCTGCTGGACGAGCCGACCAACCACTTGGATGCGGATTCGGTTGAGTGGCTCCGCGAATTCCTCCGCAGCTATCAAGGTGGTCTACTCGTCATCAGCCACGACGTCGAACTCATGGAGCTCGTGGTCAACAAGGTTCTCTACCTCGACGCCATGCGATGCGTTGTCGATGTCTACAACATGGACTGGAAACACTACCTGCAGCAGCGCGAGCAGGATGAACACCGTCGTAAGCGTGAGCGGGCCAACGCTGAGAAGAAAGCCAATTCCTTGATGGAGCAGGCCAACAAGATGCGTGCCAAGGCCACCAAGGCCGTAGCGGCACAGCAGATGATCAAGCGCGCCGAGCGCCTCATGCGTGAAGTCGAGCCCGAGCAAGCCCATGACAAGGTCGCGGCCATTCGGTTCCCAGCACCGGCACCGTGCGGCAAGACCCCTCTGCGAGCGAGCGGGCTTTCGAAATCCTACGGTTCGCTGGAGATCTTCACCGACGTGGATCTGGCGATCGACCGCGGTTCGCGCGTGGTGGTGCTGGGACTCAACGGCGCGGGCAAGACGACCCTGCTGCGTATGCTGGCTGGCGTGACCGAGTCGGATTCGGGCCAGGTCGAGCCGGGGCACGGGCTGAAGCTTGGATATTTTGCTCAGGAGCACGACACCCTCGAGGGCGATCGTTCAGTTCTGGAGAATATGCGCTCCGCCGCTCCGGATCTTCAGGACACCCAGGTCAGGACTATTCTGGGTTCATTCCTTTTCCAAGGCGACGACGTCAACAAGCCTGCCAGCGTATTGTCCGGCGGCGAAAAAACGAGGTTGGCGTTGGCTACCCTGGTCGCCTCGAGTGCGAATGTTCTCTTGCTCGACGAGCCGACGAACAACCTCGACCCGGCTAGCCGCGAGGAAATCCTCAATGCGCTCAAGAACTACGAGGGCGCGATCGTCATGGTCTCGCACGATGAAGGCGCGGTCGAAGCTCTGGATCCGGAACGGGTTCTGATGCTTCCGGACGGCATCGAAGATCACTGGAACAAGGATTATCAAGATCTGATTACGCTCGCATGATGTGAACCAGGTCAGGGAGGAGAGCGCGGAACGACAGTTCCGCGCTCTTTCTATTTCCGGGAACGCTGCTCCTCCGCCGCATCCAGGTAGGCGTCTTCCAACTCTTCGTCGGTCACACGTTTGCGCTTTTTCTGAGGTTTGGGCCGGACAATGGCCTTCATATGCGACGGCATGTCGTCCATCATTTCCATTTGGCGCAGGATGATGGACTCGTCGACGTCGCCGATGTATCGGCCTTCTTCGTCGTAGAAAGTCCCGTAATAGACCTCGAGTTCGGCCGCCAACTGGGCATCGAGGCGATCGTTTCTGACCTTTTGGCGTGCGCACCAGGCATATGCCACGTAAACCAGGATCGCGAAGGCGTACCACTGCATCGAATACGAAAGGTTGGGGCCGGCGTCCTGCTCCGGTTCGCTGAGACGACTCGGCGACGTTGCAGGAGCTGGATCTTCCGAGGACATGATTCCGTATCCTGATTCCGCCATCGGATAGGAAAGCTGTTCTCCGAATGACTTGAGGTTGATCGAGGCGATTTGGCCTTCCGGAGCGTCCTTGCCCGTGTCTGCTTCGCCTGCCTGCAACCGGGCCGTCACCTCCACCTCACCAGCGGGCGGAGGCGGGACGGCGGAAGCCGGTGCTGCATTCGAATCTCCCGCCCCGACCCAGCCACGGTCGATAAGTACCGTATGACCGTCGGTTGTGGTGAACGGTACGAGGACTTCGAAACCTACGCTGCCGTCGTGAGGCCGGTTGCGGACGAGCTTCTGATCCTCAGGGTGGTAGGTGCCGTTCATGGAAATCGGGGTCCACTGTTTGTCAGAACTGTAGTCAGAGAAGTATTTTCCCGCCTCGTCAAAGGACTCTGGCTCCGCGTTGTAGTTCTGGCTGATCCGGCTGTTGCGGTAGTCGAGAGCTTCCTTGCGATCCATTTGCCAGCCCGCAAGGTAAACGCAGATCAGGGAGAACAGAATGCACAGGGCAAACGCACCGATCCATTTGCCGGACAGTAGGAATTTGTACACGTAGGATCTCTCTCACGGTGGCCCGTATGGGGGCCTAGTCAGTCTTGGGCATCCTCGAATGGCACGACGTCCTTCAAGAAGCCACGTGCCTTCAGGAAATCCGCGAGCCAGTCACGGTGCTCCGGGCACGCCAGCCATACTTTACGCCTATCAGGCGTGTGAATTTTGGGGTTGTTCCATTCGACCCGGAAAGCGGCCGGTTTCGAGCAACCCTTGCGTGAGCACAGTGCACGTTCGGGCTCCCGTGTGGTACCCAAGAGATCGTCGAGGTTCACTCGTGGCTCCTTGTCGTCGAGTGCTCAAAGTGCGCGGGAATCAGCTTCACCGTGAATCGTGGCCGGGACGGTATTCCCCTTCGATGACTTCGTCCTCGTAGATCGGGGCCTCCTCGCTTACGGGCCGATCACGCGGTGGCTTGTCCGACTCGTCCCCGGAGGGGGACTCCCGCTCCTTGTCGTAGTCCCTGCCCGGGATCAACTCTCTGGGAGTCGCGCCGGGTACGTAGGAGACGTCCTTGACCTCCGCTCTGTCGTTGCCATTGGCCAAAACCACGGCGACCCAGGGGAGTACGGCGACCCCGACCACGGCGACCCAGCGTATCCATCCGTCGAAGATCACAGCGATGATGAGGCAGACAATACGCAGGCCCATCTGAAGCGCGTACCGTTTCATCCGATGATCGATGCCCTCGCTGTGCGGGGCCTGGGCCTCCGTGATGGTGTGGAGGTCCTCCGCTTCTTCTTGAGGGACATGAGGTTGACCGCGTCGAGCCATAGTGCGTCCCTCCTCTCGAATTCTGTGGTGCGAAGACCTTTCGACTACCTATTGTTCCACCCCGGTCAAGACTTTGTTGACGCGATCCGGCTGGCGATCGCGCTTCGCATGCGACGTCCCGTCGGGCCCCTCCGCTAGGATGGCTGATTGAATACTTTAGGCGGACATTAGCTATTCAGCTGGTCAAACTCCGGAAGGACACCATGACAGCAGAGAACACTACCGGCGGTTCCGAGAAAGGCCTTCAACCTCGCACCGTCTTGGTGACGGGCGGGAACAGGGGCATAGGTCGAAGCATCGCCGAGGCCTATCGTGACCAAGGACATAACGTCTGTATCACCTATCGGTCGGGTGATGCTCCGGAGGGCTTCTTCGCGGTGCGGGCTGATGTTACGGATTCCGCGTCCGTGGACCGGGCGTTCAAGGAAATTGAGGCCGAATACGGTCCCGTCGAGGTCTTGGTCGCCAACGCAGGTGTCACCCGCGACACGCTCCTGCTTCGCATGAAGGAGGAAGATTTCACGGACGTTATCGATACGAACCTCACAGGTGCCTACCGCGTCGTTCAGCGAGCTGCCAAGGGCTTTCTTCGCAAGAAATTCGGCCGCGTCGTGCTGATCTCCTCGGTGGTTGGACTCTACGGATCTCCCGGCCAGATCAACTATTCGGCGTCCAAGGCCGGGCTGGTCGGTATTGCCCGTTCGCTCAGCCGCGAGCTTGGCTCACGGAACATCACGGCCAACGTCGTGGCCCCTGGGTTCATCGACACGGACATGACCGCGGTGCTTCCGGAAGAGACCCAAGCGAAGTATCTGGATGCGATCCCTGCTCACCGTTTTGGACAGCCCGAAGAGGTTGCGCGTGTGGTCCGTTGGATCACGAGCGACGAAGCCGCCTACATCACCGGCGCAGTGATCCCGGTCGATGGTGGCATCGGCATGGGTCACTGACAACCGGCACCCGGCCCCTCTGCGTGGTCGGAATGAACGAGAACTGGCAACGGTCTGCGTTGCACTCAGATGAAAGGACAACATGGGAAAGTTGGACAATAAGTCCGCTATCGTAACGGGTTCCTCCCGCGGGGTCGGAGCGGACACCGCCAAGATCCTGGCCGGTGAGGGAGCTGGCGTCGTCGTCAATTACCGGCAGAAGGCTCCCCGAGCCAACAAAGTCGTGAAGCAGATCGAGGAAGCCGGCGGGCGTGCCGTCGCCGTCGGTGCGGACATCACTGAACATGCTGACGTGCAGAATCTTGTCAATACGGCCGTGGAATCCTTCGGTGGCCTCGATGTCCTTGTTCTCAACGCGTCGGGCGGGATGGAAACCGATCTAGGGGAGGACTACGCCCTTCGCCTGAACCGGGACGCCCAGTTGGATCTTCTGCGGACCGCGGCAGAGGCCATGAAGCCAGGATCGCGGGTGGTCTACGTGACCTCCCACCAGGCCCACTTCATCAAGGACGTCCAGACGATGCCCGAATACGAGGCGGTAGCTCGCTCGAAGCGCGCCGGCGAAGACGCTCTGACGGCCGAGATCCCGGCTCTCACGGAAAAAGGCATCGAGCTGGTCGTCGTATCCGGGGACATGATCGAAGGAACCGTTACCGCGACTCTCCTCAATCGGGCGCGCCCGGGAACCCTGGAGGAACGACGTAATGAGGCGGGCAAACTGTACTCGGTCGAAGAATTCGCCCAGGAGGTTGCCAAGATGGTGACCGCCGACGTCGAAACCGGACACGTAGAACTCGTCGGTGGGGCGCAGGGTTTCTTGGACTGAGCCATGACGTCACCGCGCATTTGGGCGGCCTCGGAATCGAACCGATTCCGGGGCCGCCCCTTTCCGTCCCACGCTCGAACCGACTAGAGATTCACGAAATGACGAACGGCGTCGAGCCGATGAATATTGATCTGCGCGTCGGCGCCCTGGCGCAAAGCATCTTTCGCGTTGAACGCAACGCCGAGGCCGGCCGCGTCGAGCATCAGGCGGTCATTGGCTCCGTCACCCACGGCGATCACATTGTTGGTTTTCACTCCGCACGACTTGGCCCATTCTTGGAGCGAATGCTGTTTGACATGCGCGTCCACGACGGTGCCTACGCAGCTTCCCGTGAGCTGCTCGCTCTCGATCTCCAGCCGGTTCGCCCGGGCGAATTCGAGGTCCAGCTGGCGGGCAATAGGCTCCAAAACCTGGATGAACCCGCCTGAGACGACGCAGACCGGGAAGTCTCGCGCGTGAAAAGCGTCGACCAGCTGTTTGGCCCCCGGCGTGAGCGTGAGCGAGCGCGAGACGGCAGCGAGAACCGAGACCGGCTGGCCCTTCAGCGTGGATACTCGGTGTTTCAAGGATTCAGTGAAGTCCAGTTCTCCCCGCATCGCTCGTTCGGTGACTTCGGCGACCTCGTGGCGGACACCGGCCCGGGCGGCCAACTCGTCGATGGCTTCCTGACAGAGCAGCGTCGAATCCGCGTCCAGGATCAGCATCAGCTTCTCGGCACGTGACAGTGCAGGATCCACGACGTTGATGTCGTAGCCGGGGACTGCCTGCTGCAGGGGATTGGGCCTGAGAGTTTGGCGCAGCTCCTTCATGTCATTCTTCCACGCGACGTCGACCAACACGGTGGTGTACATGTGGCCGCCGGCCTGGGGGAGCCTCTTGCCGTCCCTGGGCATCTCCGACAACGCGGCCGATGTCAGGGGAAGGGCGTTCTTGATTCTGGCGCCGGTGCGCTCGATGAACGCGTACAGCGACCGGTGATCGTCGGTCTGGATGTGCTGTGTGGTCGCGACGACGCGGAGAGTTTTGCTCATGGTCTCCATCATATGGAGGTACCGTCGCACATCCCAGGGATTGCCATGACGCGCCGGTGAAAGCGTCACAGGTAGCCCGAGCCCCCTTGAGTGCCTTAAAGTCGTGACTATGAGTGCTGTTTTGGAGTTGGTCGACGTCTCGGTGGTCCGCGGAGCGGGAAACCGATTGATTGATGGAATCACATGGACCGTCAACGAAGGCGAACGTTGGGCGGTTCTCGGCCCGAACGGCGCAGGAAAGTCCACGTTGATGAGCGTTTGTGCGGCTCGGCTCCACCCCACGACGGGAATGGTCGATATTCTCGATGAAATCTTGGGAGCCGTTGACGTATTCGAGCTCAGGCCTCGTATTGGTTTGACCTCCGGAGCCATCGCTCAACAGATCCCCAACGGAGAGAGCGTGCGTGACGTCGTGGTGACGGCTGCGTACGGGGTCACCGGCCGCTGGCGTGAGGGATATGACCGGATGGACCACGAGAGAGCCGCGGAATTGCTGGATCAATGGGGCGTTGCCCCATTGGCCGATCGGACTTTCGGCTCCCTTTCAGACGGGGAACGAAAGCGCGTCCTGACGGCGCGGGCGCTCATGACGGACCCCGAGCTCATGATTCTCGACGAGCCCGGTGCGGGAATGGATATCGCGGGTCGGGAAGACCTCGTGTCGCGTCTGACCGATTTGGCACGCGACCCTGATGCCCCCACGACGATTCTGGTGACACACCATATTGAGGAGTTGCCGGAGGGACTGACCCACATGTTGTTGCTCAACCACGGACGGGTGGTCGCTCAAGGCCCCATTGATGAGGTTCTGACCAGCGAGAATCTTTCCGCAGCTTACGAGACGCCATTGAAGCTGACCAACATCGACGGGCGATACGCGGCCTTTTCTGCTCGCTCATGACGCTGCTCGAAGTATGCATCATCCTGGTTGCCGGACTGTGGGCAGGTGCGATCAACACCATCGTCGGTTCCGGAACCTTGGTGACTTTCCCGGTCCTGGTATCCATGGGTGTTCCGCCGGTGACGGCTACCATCTCCAACGCCATGGGGCTGATCGCCGGTAACTTCACCGGGGCATGGGGATATCGCACAGAACTCCGCGGGCTGGGCAAGACACTGTGGAAGCTCCTGCCGTGTTCCCTCGTCGGAGGAATCATCGGTGCGTATCTCCTTCTCCACCTGCCGGAGAGTGTCTTCGAATCCATCAGCCCTGTTTTGATCGCCGTGGCGCTTCTATTTGTCATTTTTCAGCCGAAGTTGCAAGCGGCCGTTCGCAAAAGACAGGAACGATCCGGAACGGCTTCCCGCGACGATGAGCACCAGCCTTTGACCCTCTACGCCCTGGTCTTCTTCGCAGGAATCTACGGCGGCTACTTCGTGGCCGCTCAAGGTGTTCTGCTCCTCGGGATCCTCGGGGTATTCCTCATGGCTTCATTGCAGGGGTCCAATGCGATCAAGACCGTGTTGGTGGCCGCCGTCAATCTCATCGCCGGTATCTCGTACTTGCTCTTCGCGTTCGACCGCATCGATTGGTGGGTCGTCTTGCTCATCGCGATCAGCTCGATGATTGGCTCCTTCGCGGGGGCAAAGATCGGTCGCCGCCTCAAACCCGTCGCGTTGCGTACCATCATCGTGATCCTGGGTCTGGCCGCGATCATCAAGATGGTGTTCTTCGACTGAAGACCCACCGCCCTATCTGCAGGACGTTATGAAGAATCCTCAATACACCGCTGAAGACCTCGCTCTACGACGAGAACGCGTCAGTGCGATTCCGAATGTGGTTCGTGTGACGAGAGAACAGCTGTCCGCCTCGGACGGTCGGGCCGAAGACCGGGTGCTCAGGGACCTGCGATTCTACAAGGGCCTGACGGACGTGCGGATGCGCACGTCGCGGGAATCCGCATGGGGTGTGTACATCGCGGAATCCTCCAAGGTGCTCCGCCGGGCGCTCGAGGCCGGCCATGAGCCGCTGTCATTTCTGACATCGGACAAATGGGCCGTGGACCTCGAGGACGTGTTGCGCGATCACCCCGATGTGTCGGCCTACGTGGCCGAGGACGATGTCCTCGAGCAGCTGACTGGTTTCCACCTTCACCGTGGCGCGCTGGCTGTCATGCGGCGACCCGAGCCTAGACCGTTGGAAGACGTCGTCCAAGACGCTCGACGTATCGCGGTTCTGGAAGACATCGTCGACCACACCAACGTGGGCGCCGTTTTCCGGTCGGCCGCCGCTCTGGGGGTGGACGCGGTCCTGGTCACGCCACGTTGCGCCGACCCGTTGTACCGGAGGTCCATTCGAGTCTCGATGGGAACAGTGTTCCAGGTCCCGTGGGCGCGCCTGGAGAATTGGCCGGAAGACATCGATGTCTTGCATCATCACGGGTTCACGACGGCGGCACTCGCGTTGACGGAGAATTCGATCACCATAGACGACCTCGCCGCCCGCAATCCGGAAAGACTGGCCTTGATACTGGGGACGGAAGGGGACGGATTGGCGCGGAAAACCATTGAGGGCGCCAGAGAGACGGTCATGATCCCCATGGGACACGGAGTCGATTCTTTGAATGTTGCGGCGGCATCGGCCGTCGCGTTCTACGCGACGAACCGGGAGGAGACGGCAGATGACTAGACGCATGCCACACAAGAATCGCGTCGTATTCCTTCCTCGTTATGGCGGGGCGTGGTAGCGTAAGCAGGTCGTCGGTCTTCGGCGACATAGTTTGTTGGCGCCCAAAGCGACTAACGAATCCTAAAATCCCAAGACCCGAGGCCTGGCAAAATCCAGTCCACAGAAGAGGCACACACTATGCAGACCGATATTCACCCGGATTACCACCCGGTTCTTTTCCGCGACCTCGCGTCCGGCAAGACCTTCCTGACCCGTTCGACCGCTACCAGCTCCAAGACCGAGACCTGGGAAGACGGCAACGAGTACCCGCTGATCGAGGTCGAGATCTCTTCCGAGTCCCACCCGTTCTACACGGGCAAGCAGCGCATCATGGACTCCGCCGGTCGCGTCGAGCGCTTCAACGCTCGCTTCAAGAACTTCGGCAAGGCCAGCAAGTAGGGCCTCATTCCACGAAGGGGTGCCGGGAATCATGCTCGATTCCCGGCACCTTTTTGTATGTGCACTGTAAAATCAAACGGAATCTGAAAGCCAGATTGCCTTCAACCCGACGGAGTCAGCCCCATGTCGCTCTCGAACGACCTCATGGACAACGACGAACAACCTCCTACGCCTCGTCGCCGGAAAAAGCACCGCAAGGGGCTGATCGCCTTGGGGATCGCAGGGACGCTACTGCTCGTCGCTGTGATCGCCATCGGCGCATATTTTGCCAATCTGGCGCATAATTTCGACGCCGGAACACAAAAGTTCAATAACGCCATGCCGACCGACGACGATGATCGTCCTTCCGAAACCGGTTCCTACAACGTTCTGATGCTGGGAAGCGACTCCCGAAAGGGAGAAGACGACGAGGCCAAGGTCTCCGGCGAACGTGCCGACACGATCATGCTCCTTCACGTCCCGGCAGACGGGGGACAGGCCTACGTCATATCGATCATGCGCGATACGTGGGTCGATATTCCCGGACACGGTCAGGCAAAGATCAACGCGGCACTGGACGAGGGTGGGATTCCGCTCGAGGTCAAAACCATTGAAAATCTGCTCAACACGCGCATCGACAACGTCGTCGGAATCAACTTCGAAGGATTCAGGGACCTCACCAACGCATTGGGAGGCGTGACTGTCGATGTGCCGGTCGGGTTCACGAATGGCCATGGAGAGACCTTCGAGCAGGGGCCGCAGAAGATGAACGGCGACCGTGCCCTCACGTTCGTGCGCGAGCGATACAGCTTCACCGACGGTGACTACCAGCGCGTCCGGGACCAACGGGCTTATATGCGCGGAGTCCTGAAGAAAATCGGGGACCCGCAGACGCTGGCCAATCCCGCCAAGGTCAATGACCTCGTCAAAGAGTTCTCGCCATATATGCAGGTCGACGATTCGATGACCGCTTCTCGAGCCGCCAAGATCGCCACGAAGATCGGGCCCAGCGGGCTCCGCAACATGAAGATGATGACACTCCCGAACTCGGGAACAGGTTGGTCACCGGATGGCCAATCCATCGTCAACGTCGACCAGAACGCGATCGACAACTTGAGCAAGGCGATGGAAAACGGCACGATGGAGGATTTCGCCAAGACAGCCGAAACCGACTGATCGGATGATCTCTAGCGGCTCCGCACACTCCGGCGACGTTTGGGGTTGCGGAGCCGCAGTTTTACGGTGCTTAGCAGGTATCCTCCTAAGAGGCCCGCACTGCCGGCACTGCCGCCGATCAGCATTGTCCGCCAATTCTTGAAGCGGTCCGGCTGATAGGAAATAATTTTCGCGGAACCGTTGATCACTGCCGCGAGAACGGCCCCGGCGACGAGCCTGTTCCCAGCAACCTCCACACGATCGATCAGCTCTTCGAGCTCGTCGGCGCGCAGGTGCACATCGAAACCGCCGTTTTCGACGACGCCCATGATCTTGCGGAAAGAGCTGGGCACCTCGATGCCGAATTCGACGGCTTCGCGCGTCAGCTTGGACAGACGCTTGGCCAGCGCATCCACGGAAATCCTGCTGGTCACGAAGGCCGATGCATACGGAGACAAGACCGCGATGAAATCGAAATCGGGGTCGATCAGTTCGCCCAGCGATTCGGCCGTAGCGATCATCCGAATCAGCAACGCCGCTTCGGGCGGGAGGCTCAGCTGGTGGCGGTGCAGCATTCCCATCACGTCGGCCAGAACGCGACCGATATTCAGGTCCTCGAGACTCTGGCCGGCGTATTGACGGATGAGACGTGACAGCTCAGGTTCAAGCTCTTGGGGCGTGACGTTACGGCCATGTGAATCCGTGAGGCGAACGATGGCTCTGCTGCATTGACGTGGGTTCTCGGTGGTTACGCCGATGAAGAGCGGCAGCATATTGTCACGGAATTCTTCGCTGAGCTCTCCGCACATACCGAAGTCGATGAGGTTGATCGTTCCGTCAGGGCGTACGAAAAGGTTCCCAGGATGCGGGTCCGCGTGGAAGAGTCCGAATTCGAAGACCATGCGGCACATGGCCCCGGTTGCGTTCACCGCCAAGCGATGCCGGTCGACCCCCTGGGCCTCTAGCTGCTCGACGTCGCTGATCTTGATGCCGCCTACACGTTCTTGGGTCAGGATGCGCGAGGTCGTGGCTTCCCAGTAGATCTTGGGTATATGCAGTTCGGGATCGTCCTCGAAAAAACTTGCGAACCGATCACAATGGGCGGCTTCGACCGTGTAATTGAGCTCCTCGCGTAACGTTCGGGCGAATTGTCGGCTGAGCTCGACGACGTCGTACTGCTTGGCGATCGGCACGTAGCGGCTCAGCAACGCGGCGATGTCGGCGATGATGTCCAAATCCTGCTCGACGTCCTCGAGGACTCCGGGCTTCCGGAATTTGACCACTACCTTTTCGCCGTGGAGGACTCCGGCGTGCACTTGTCCGATGGAACCGCTGGCCAGGGGTTCTTCGTCGAGGGAATCGAACTGGCCCAGCATCGCTTCTTCAGGCTGGCCGGCAAGCGTTTTGATCAGACGTTCAAAAGGAACCTGAGTCGAATCGTCTTGAAGTTTGGCGAGCTCATCGGTATAGGCCGGTGGCAGAAGATCTTGCCGCGTCGAAATCAACTGGCCGACTTTGATGAACGTGGGGCCAAGTTCCTCCAAGGCCATACGAAGATGCTCGGGCTGAGTGTGACGAGACTGTGGGTCCAACCGGCGCACCCGTCGCAATGAGCTGGCCAGAGGCGAGCCCAGACCCTCGACGAGGAAGCCCAGACCGTGTTTGACGAAGACCTCGCCGATCTGGAGAAAACGATCGGTACGAGAGCGGGCCCGCTCGAGCATGGAAATCAATCAGTCCCTGTACTCGCGTTGAGGCGCGGAAGACGACTCATGGCCGATGGTTTCATAACCGTCCGAGGAATCCAGGCTCGTCTGATCATGGAAGTAGCGAGCCGCGTCCAGATGACGTCCGTGACCGCGATTCTCGTCCGTGACGTCCTCCACGTCGTATTCCTCAGCGGTTTCGGCCTCGAGGTCTTGTTCGGGACCATCTGCCTCTGGCGAGTCCACGGGAGAGTATTCGTCGAAAGTGCCCTCGGCATCTGGATACGGAGCCTCGACGGCTTGGTCATGCGGGCCTTCGGATTCGTCGTCCTCGGGGACCTGCTCAGCGTCGGAGTAAGGCTCATCATAGGTGAAGTCCTCGAGCCGCGCGGGACCCTGAATACGGCCGATGTAGAGCCCGAAGAACGCGATGGACGCCCCGATCAGAATGCCCAGAACACCAAGGACTGGTTTGAAGAAGACGAAAACGATACCGAGGACCACAAGGAGTACCCCGAGTATGCCCAAGCCAATCGCTGTCCGATAATCGCCATGCCTCGAAGAACGGCTTCCGCTTGCGGCAGTGCTGCCGTGCGTCAATGGATATGCACGGTAGGGCTCCTCGCCAGGCTTGGGAGGGCGCGTGAGATCAGGGTTTGCTTCTGCCTCAGTCGGAACGTACGCAGGGTCGAGTTCATAGGTCTCTTGCCGCGGCTTGAGCTGCGGAACAGAATTCGGCAGGTCAAGATACCAAGAACGGGGAATGTCGTCGGCCCGCACGGCCTGTACGGTCAACGACAATTCGTAGGAGCTGCCACGGATGGTCCCCCACACGGCGGTCAACTTGTTGTTCTCGAAGACGTAGCGCACCACCGGAGCCAGTTGCTCCGACATCTGCGTGCTGAGACGTCCGACGACGCGTCGATCATGGAGGACGTCCACCACGTCGACCTCATGGCCGTCGACCATCTTGTGACGATTCGCCTCGAGTGTCAGAATCACACGCCCTTCCCCTGAAACAGGCAGGACATCGTGCAAGTACTCGGCATAGTCGTTCTCGTCGAGCACTTTGACGCTCGGACCTTGGGGGAGGAGAGCGGCGCGTACGGGTGAAGAGTTGATGGGGAAGAGCAACTCGGGGCGCGAGACGGAAAGTACGGCTTTGGTCTCGAGGCGGGAATGACCGTTCTCCCTGCGTTGCGTCGCCCAATATCGAATCGGAGCTACCGGGATGTAGCCGGAGACCACGATCCGGGCCAGAGGCTTCCAATATCGCTCGGAGTCTTCCGGAGTCATACGAGCAACCTTGTGCCCATCGACCCAGACGGCGACGCTGTCGGGGAACAACGGATTGTCCGGTTCCGGCACCAAATGGGCCACGGCATCCAAGACCTGCTCTCGATCCAAGCGACGACCGTCGAACATCCGCAAGATCTCGGCGTCGTAGTAGTCCTCGGTGACAAGCTCCAAGGATCCACGATCATTGAGCGCGTATTCAGTCACGGCGATACTCCTCTAATGTCCCTCAATACCCGAAGCAGGTTTTACTAGAATCTCACAACTTCGCGCCGTGGCACCGGTATTGCCTCGTGAGATGCGGGATCGTGTTGCCCGCAACAGGCGCAACGTACGTTTTGGCGTGGCCCGCCTGAGGACCTTCAGTCCCATAATGAACGGATCCGAGCCGCCCTCTTGGCGTCCTCGAGCCTTTCGGTCAGCTCTCGACGCAATGCCCGTGGCGCGCCGGGATTTTCTGAAAGCCAAGTCTCCGTCTCGACCTGTGGGTCGACGTCGTCGTCCAGCCCCGGGTACAGTCCTTTGACAATTCTCGTGGCCATTCCGATCGAGTGCTTCTCCCACACGTTCCCCAGCCGTTCGAAGTAATCGGCGGCGAGGCCGTCGCGCAAAGCCGGTGTTCCCGTCCGAATACCTGCTGCCGTTGCCGACAGGATGTCGTTGGACAGCTCGTCGGTGAAAATGCTGGTCCAGGCCCGCTGCTTTTCCTCGACATGAGGAAGCGCGGCTTTCGAACGGGCCGCACCGATGGCGGCATGTTGGCTCCGGTGGGAATCGAGGGCGCGGTCGAGATATTCACGTGACACGACTCCTCTGGCCGCGAGCGCGGTACGTGCCGACCACACGAGTTCGTCGCTCAGTTCCAAGCCGTTCCATTTGTCGTCACCAGGGTTCTGCTCGGCGGATTCGACGAGTTCTTGCGCAAAGCCCAGAAGGTGCGCATCTTCTCTCGCGAGACGCAGCCCGTGGCGCGTCAGGATACTTTGTCGATCGCTGCCTGGCTCGCACAACGGAAGTTGCTCGGCCACCGCGGTGGAGAACTTGTGCAGGCATTCGCTGCGACCGTCCGGGGACATATAGTGGAAAAGCGCGGATTCTGCGTGAACCAGCATGGTATCCAGGAGAGTTGCCGAGGTCTCGACGCCGAGGCCTACGGCCACGTGATTCGTGTAGATCCGAGGGTCGAGTTCGCCGGCGCGGACCATGTTCCAGAGTGCGCTGCCGAGAACGGCTCGGTCAATTGGCTCAGCGAGCGTGTGCCCGTAGTTCACGGCGAGCCCGATCTCTGCGGGATTGAACGAGGTCAGCGCGTAGGTCTGATCGTCCTGATTGACCAGTACGATTGCGTCGTCCCGCTCGTGACCGAAGTCGGTGAGTTCCAGAGCAAGTCCATCGCGACCGGACGGGATCTCGGCCTCCTGCCCTTGTTTCTTCTTGAGAGCCCCGTTCTCGAGGACGAATGAGGCCACGTTCAGGACGTGGGGGCGGCCGAGGCCCGGAGAGACCGAGTCCGGAAGACTCTGCTCAAGGACGCCGCGATCCGCGTCGTACTTCAAGGAGGTAACGCCTTGAGACTCGAGCCAGGCCCGAGACCATTGGCCGAGATCCCTGCCGCACGATTCTTCGAGGGCGCAAAGAAAATCGGATAGCTCGGCCGTCCCGAATTCGTGTCGGACGAAATACGACCTGGCCGCGGTGACAAAACGATCAAAGCCGACGTATGCAACCAATTGTTTGAGGACCGATGCGCCCTTCGCGTAGGTGATGCCATCGAAATTCTGCTTGGCAGCTTCGACGTCAGGGATATCGGCCACTATGGGGTGGGTCGTCGAGTAAAGGTCTTGAGCGTAGGCCCAGTCCTTGCGACGGTGGGCAAAAGTAACCCACGATTCGTTGAAGCCACCGACTACTTCGGCCGCGAGGGCGCCCATGAATTCGGCGAACGACTCCTTGAGCCACAGATCGGACCACCAGCGCATGGTCACGAGGTCACCGAACCACATGTGCGACATCTCGTGCATGATGACGTTCGCTCGTCCTTCCCGCTGGGCCAGAGTCGAACCGCCGGGGAAAAGATAAGACTCCGTGAACGTCACGAGTCCGGGATTCTCCATCGCACCGAGGTTGTATTCGGGTACGAAGGCCTGGTCGTACTTTCCCCAGGGGTAGGGATAGGCGAACAGCTCCTGGAAGTAGTCCAGTCCTTTGGCGACGAGATCGAAGATCGCTTCCGATTCCATGTATTGGGCCATCGACTGCCGGCAATACAGAGTCATGGGGGCGACCGCAGAATTCTCTATCGAGGGCCGGTACAGCTTGCTGACCGCGTGATATTGCCCTGCGAGCAATGTGGTGATGTACGTGGACATTCGACGCGTTGGGGCGAAAATCCTCTTGCTGAAGCCCTCAAGGACCGGGTCTTCCTGGGTGGACACGATCTCGGTATTCGAAGCGACTTCCCAATCGCTTGGCGCCGTTACGGAAAATCGAAAAACTGCCTTCAGGTCGGGCTGTTCGAAAGTTGGGAAAACGCGTCGGCAGTCGCTGGGCTCGTATTGAGTGTAAAGATAAGTGCGGCCGTCTTCGGGATCGATGAAACGGTGGAGCCCTTCGCCGGAGCGGGAGTACAAAGACCGTCCGTGAATGACCAGGCGATTGGTAGGGGCCAGGCGGGGCAAAAGAATACGGCTGCCTTGGACGACGTCCGAGATCCGCAGTTTCTGTCCGTTCAATTCAACGGAGTCGACGCTGTGGTGGATGTATTCGATGAACGTTTCGGCTTCACCGGACGTCGGGACGTCGGCCCGGAAGGTTACGGTTGTCGTGGTCGGAAACGCGGGCATACTGGGGTCCGCGGCATAGGTGAGATCCACGTGGACCTCGTATTGCTCGACGTCGAGCAATTGGGATCGCGAGAGGGCTTCTTCATCAGTGAGGTTGTCGTTGCGCACCATCAAATTATAGGCGTCAAAAGTGTTTCACGTCATTCCCTCGGCCTCGGCCGCGGAAGAAAAGCGGACCGCCTCAGCAGAAAGACGGTCCGCTTCAACCTCGTGAAGTTCCGGTTCAGCGCTTTTTCTTCGAAGAATGCTGAGCCTTCTGTTTGTGCTTCATTTTGTTCAAGGTCTTTTCATCCACGGGCGCATCGGACGAAGCCCTGAGCTTCCGGAAGTACTCCGAGGCATCGGACTGGCGTACGGCCTCGATTCCGCTCGAGATTTCGGCTCGCAAATGCACCTGTTTGAAGCCGAAAGCCTCGACCAACTGCAACGAAAATGGTTCGATCTTCTCGAGCAAGTGGTTGATGTATTCGCCCAGGGCGCGTCCGCGCTGCGTGGAAACCAGGCCGTAGGAAATGTACCAACCCAGGTTCTTCTCGATCAGGGTCATCCCGAAGAGATCTCGCAGAGATGTCATAACTTCCGCAGTCTTGCCCTCGAGTTTGGTCAGGGACTCCGTCATGGCCTCCCACTGAAGCAGTTCCGCGTGCGATCTAGCCGCCTCGATCAATTTGACCTGTTGCGTGTTGAAAACTTGGGTTGCGTCCTCGGGGCGCATCTTCTTTGCCGGACGTAACGCGTCCGCAGCCTCTGCGACCAAGGTGTGGACCCTGTCGCCCAGGAGATCCCTCTGCAGCTTTGGATCTTTGAGTGCCTTAGCAGACTTCCGCTGGCCTCCCGTGTCCTGAAGTATTTGTGCGGCGCGGCGCAATCCTGTCCGATTGACCGCGAGATCCTCGGCGCGGGACGACACGTATTTGGTGATGGTCCCGAAATCGAGTGCGGCGAATTCCTTCGAATAATCGCCGAGCAGACGTTTGGCAACGAGCTGGAGCAGAACGTGGTTGTCACCTTCGAAGGTCGCGTAGACGTCGAGGTCCTGGTACAGGGAGGTGAACCGGTTCTTCGTCATGAACCCGGATCCTCCGCAGGCTTCCCTGCACTCCTGGAGGGTTTCCAGCGCGTTCCACGTCGACATCGGCTTCAACGCCGCCGCCAAGGTCTCGAGTTCGGCGCGGTTCTCAGGGGTGTCTTGGCGTCCTGAGAACACTTCGTCGAAAGTCTCCAACAGATCGTGGTGCGCGAAGGCCTGTGCGTAGGTCGTGGCCAACAACGGCAGGAGTCGGCGGCGATGCAGCTGATAGCTCATGAGTGTGGCTTCCGCATCCCCGCCCGCGGAAAATTGGCGGCGTTCGTAGGCGTATCGAATCGCAATGCTCAGACCTATCTTCGCCGCGTTGATCGCCGAGCCGTCCAGCGAGACACGGCCCTGAACCAAAGTGCCAAGGGTTGTGAAGAAGCGGCGACCTGGCGAATCGATGGGGGAGGAGTATGTACCGTCTTCGGCGACCTCGCCGTACCGGTTGAGCAGATTGGTCCGGGGGATCCTGACGTGGTCAAACGCGAGCCTGCCGTTGTCCACGCCATTCAACCCGCCTTTGCGGCCGTCGTCCTCCGAGGTGATTCCCGGCAGGTTATAGCCCTCCTCATCCCGAATGGGGACGTAGAACGCGTGCACACCATGGTTCACTCCGCGAGTGATGAGTTGTGCGAAAACCACCGCTGCCTTGCCGTCCTGGGCCGCGTTGCCGAGGTAGTCCTTCCATGCGGCTTTGAAAGGCGTGTTGATGACGAATTCGCCGCTTTCGGCGTCGAAGGTCGCTGTCGTACCGACCGAGGCGACGTCAGATCCGTGGCCGATCTCCGTCATCGCGAAAACACCGGGTGTCTTCAAGGACATGATGTCCGGAAGCCATTTCCGATGATGCTCTTCCGAGCCGAGCTGATGAACCGCAGCTCCGAACAATCCCCACTGGACCCCGGCCTTGATCTGCAGAGACGGGTCCGCGGCGACCAATTCCTCGAATCCAGCGATGTTGCCGCCCGGGTTTTCTTGGCCGCCGACGTACTTTGGGTAAGCGCGGTGAACAACCCCTTTGTTGACAAGGACCTCGAGTTGCCGTGAGACGCGCTTGCGCTGGTCCTGGTACGAGTCGGTGTCGATCTTGTGAAGTTCCGGATCTTCGATGATGTCCCGCGTGTACTGACGGATATCCTTCCACTTGCCCATGAGCTCGTCATGGATCGCCGCGACGTCTATTGCGCCGGCGGCCTGCGGATCCTGCACGGTCTGAACTTCTTCGGTCGGTCCCTGTGAGAGGGGCGCGGGAGAACCCTTCTGAGGTGCGCGGTGCTCCGAGAGGTTGTCAGTGTCATTGCCGGCGGTCGTGACGTTTTCGTTGAGGGGCATGGTTCCTCCTGTGGTCTTGGGGCTGAATGTGGGTTCGTGGATTGGATGAGTGGGTTTCATCGAGAGTCCTGGAGCGGCATGAGAATCCATTGGGTCAGTTTCTCGACGACGATTTCTCGTGGAGGTCCCTCGCCCAGCGCGTTGGAGCGGCTCCACTTGTCGGTCACCGAGTTGACCATTCCGACGACCGCGCGGGCCCAGTAGTCCAAAACCAACTCGTCTTCGATGGATGTCGTGTCCAGCCCGTTGGGTATGGAACGCAGGGAGCCGAGAAGCAGGGTCGCCATGTGGTCTGCGAAATGGCCCAGGGAAGCGGTGGGATTCTCGTCGTCATCCGCCCGCGTCCAACCCAATCCCGCCTGAGTCGTGACGAATTCATGAATGGCGGGCGATCGCTGGACCATTGTCAAGTAAACATCGATCATGCGTTGGACAACATCCTGGGGCGTGGAGCCGCCGCGGGCTGCCTCCGCGATCTTCGGCTCGATTCCGGCTAGGAGGAATTCTCCGAGCGCCTGGCTGAGTCCCGCTTTGTCCGTGAAGTATCGGTAGAACACCGACTTGGAGGTTCCCGAATGCTGCGCAATCTCTTCCATCGAGGCCTGAGGCCCGAGCTTGTGGATCGCCTTTCTGGCTTCGCGTAGGAGCTGCCGGCGGCGGACACGCCGATGTGTGTCCCACCGTGTGACCCTGCCGTCCAGGGAAGTTACCGGAGCGGAATCATCTTTCCGCTCATCAAGGCTCTCTTTGGTATTCACGATACGCAGAGTATCAGGTACTCTTGTATTTTGTAACCCCAGTCACAAGGGCGATGCCGCGTGGCATCCAACCGGAGCACGATGACGAGCCATTCGGCCCGTCGCGGCACGATCGCCCTGCATCTACGATCCGGAGGATCCATGTCTCAGGCCTACGTACTCGGCGGCAACCGAATTCCTTTCGCGCGTTCCAATGGGGCCTACGCCTCGGCAAGCAACCTCGATATGCTCACCACAGCCTTCGACGGGCTGGCGGCTCGTTACGGACTCGCGGGTCAGCAGGTGGGTGAGGTCGCCGCTGGAGCCGTCCTCAAACATTCGAAGGATTTCAATCTGACCCGTGAGGCCGTGCTCGGCTCTGCGTTCGCCTCGTCGACGCCGGCCTATGACGTCCAGCAGGCCTGTGCAACGGGCTTGGAGACCGTTTGGGGTCTGAGCAATAAGATCAGGCTCGGCCAGATGGACTCCGCGGTTGCCGGCGGTGTCGATTCCGCCTCCGACGCGCCGATCGTCGTCTCCGAGGGGCTTCGTCGCGGGCTCTTGGAGCTGTCTCGGGCCAAAACGTTGAAACAGCGCTTGGCTGCCGTATCCAAGATCCGTCCGGCGGACATCAAACCTTCCGCCCCGAGCACCGGGGAACCCCGTACAGGGCTGTCGATGGGTGAACACCAGGCGATCACCACGGCCTCCTGGGGCATTTCGCGTGAAGACCAGGATGAGTTGGCTCTGACCAGTCACAAGAACCTGGCCGCCGCGTACGAGCGGGGGTTCTTCGACGATCTCCTGACGGGTTTCCGTGGTCTCGGCAAGGACAACAACCTTCGTGCGGATTCGAGTCTTGAGAAATTGGGGAAATTGAATCCGGCCTTCGGGCGCAGCCTGCCCGAAGAAGCGACCATGACGGCCGGAAATTCCACGCCGCTGACGGATGGCGCCTCGGCGGTTCTCCTAGGAAGCCCGGAGTGGGCCGCGGAGCGTCAGCTCACGCCGCTCGCACGCATCGTCGATGCTCAGGCGGCTGCGGTCGACTTCGTCAATGGCGAAGAAGGGCTTCTCATGGCCCCGGCATACGCCGTACCGAAGTTGCTTGAACGGAACAATCTTGAACTGGCCGATTTCGACTACTACGAGATACATGAGGCATTCGCTTCGACGGTCCTGTGCCATCTCAAGGCTTGGGAATCCGAAGAGTTCGCTCACGAGAAATTGGGCCGCGACTCCGCCGTGGGATCGATCGATCGGAGCAAGCTCAACGTGAATGGATCTTCTCTGGCCGCCGGGCACCCTTTTGCCGCGACGGGGGGACGCATTGTCGCGACACTCGCCAAGCAACTGCACGAGTCTGCCCACGAGACAGGCAAATCCCAGCGCGGACTGATCTCGGTGTGCGCTGCCGGAGGTCTCGGCGTAACCATGATCCTCGAAGCGGATCAGCCTGCCAAGTAGCAAACCAAAGAATTCTGCGAGGAGACAGCCAAATGATGAAGGATTCATACGCCCAGATTGTGAACTCGTCCGTGGGCAAGAAGGTGGCAGGGGCGTTGGGTCTGCCTCAGCCTGTGGAGCTTCGACGCTACGAGCCCCATCAGGACTTGCTGAAAGACCGCAAGGTTCTTGTCGTTGGAGGTCAGAGCGCCGATGGGTTGGCCGACAAATTGCTCAATTGGGGCTTGGAAGTTCGCCGACATCCGGAAACGAACACCCGTTACGGTGCGATCATCGCTGATTTCACCGAGGCAGAGAAGCCTGGTGACCTGCAAAAAGGTGCCTTGACGGTCGGCGCTGCCTTGCGAAGCCTAGGCAGCTCGGGCCGCGTGATCGTCCTCGGTCGATCGACGGAAGGCATCGAGTCCCCGAACGCTGCGGAGATCACAGCTACTCAAGCGGCCGTGATCGGGTTCATGCGGTCCTTGGCCCACGAGATGCGCAAGGGGGCAACGTGCAATCAATTGAACCTCTCGCCAGAACTTCGACCCCATGACGAGAGCGTCGAGGGGCCACTTCGCTTTCTCCTTTCCGCGCGTTCGGCATACGTCAGCGGTCAGCCTATGAAAGTTGAACCAGCGAAGCCACATACGGTCGACACCGATGTACCCGTCAGTGGACAGGTCGCCGTGGTCACGGGCGCGGCTCGCGGCATTGGTGAGGCGATCGTGCGTCGACTCCACGATGACGGTGCACACATTATCCTGGTCGACGTCCCGGCCGCGGGGGAGTCGCTGTCCAAGGTCGCCAACAGTATTGGTGGTCTAGCCCTCCAGCTGGATATTACCCAGGACGATGCCGGTGCAAGGATTGCGGAGGCCGCCAAGAAGCACTTCGGTCGCCTCGACATCGTGATTCATAACGCCGGGATCACCCGCGACAAGATGCTGGCCAATATGGACGAAGCCAAATGGGGATCAGTCCTGACCGTCAATCTGGCTTCACAACTGGCCATGAATCGCCAACTGCTGGACTCGGGCGCCTTGGGACCTAATCCGCGCGTCGTGTCCCTGGCATCGACGAGCGGTATCGCCGGCAACCGGGGACAGACCAACTATGGGGCCTCGAAGGCTGGAATCATTGGCATGGTCTCTGCTCTGGCAGTCGATTTCGCCCAGGCCGGCGGCACGATCAATGCCGTGGCACCCGGATTCATCGAAACCGAGATGACCAAGGCAATGCCGACTGTGACCCGTGAAGTCGCTCGAAGGCTCAATTCTATGCAACAGGGCGGAAAGCCCGAAGACGTAGCGCAGGCGGTCGGTTTCCTGGCGTCAAATGCGGCGGCCGGCATCAACGGTCAAACTTTGCGTGTCTGCGGACAGTCCATGGTGGGGGCGTAATGAAACTTCCACGCATTTCAGCGAAGCAGTTCGTAGGCCGCGACGTGCCCGCGTTGAATTCGAAGTCTCTCCGAGACAAGGCCGGCCCCGCAGGTATGTACCTGAACATACTGGGAAAGGAGCTGGGGGCCGCCGTGGAGAAGCGGCGACCAGGGCACGGTTCCGAGACATCGTCTCCTCGAGCAGTGCCGCCCAGCCCGTCCGCGTTACCTGTGATCGAGCACCGTATCAGATTGGGCTCGGCCGATAACCGGAAATTCTGCGAGGTGGTTGGAGCCAGCGCTACAGGCCACGCGCACGGGGGATACCTACACGCCGTGACGTTCCCGTTGGCGACTGAGCTGATGACGAAGAAATCTTTTCCTCTGCGCCTGCTCGGCCTGATCCACCTGAAAAATTCTGTCGTCCACCATCGGGCGGTCGCGGTGGACTCGACTGCCAAAATCAGGGTGCAAGTCAAGGAATTCGGAAAACACCTTCGCGGCACGACCGTCACCATTCTTGCCGAGATTTGGGATGAGTCCGGTGAATTGGCGTTCACGGACGAGTCTGTCTACCTGTCCAAGGAAGCACCCGCGTCGAACAACCGGAAAAACGATACCTCGACTTCCGACAAGTCGAAGGATCGGGAGCAACGGCCCGACCCGCGCGACGGATTCACTCTGATCGGAATCTGGCGCCTGCCCGCGGAGACTGGGCGTTCCTACGCGAAAGCGTCAGGTGACGCCAACCCGATCCATCTCAGCAACGCCACGGCCAAGATCTTCGGAATGAAGGGCGCCATCGCTCACGGCATGTACTGCGCTTCTCGGGCTCTGACTCAGGCGACTCGAGACCCGGCCGCACCCTGCTCCTGGAGCGTAGAGTTCGGCTCTCCCGTCTTCCTGCCGACCAAGATTGGTATATGGCGCGACCTGGATCGTGGGACTCGTTCAGAGGTCGTCTTGCGCGGTATAGGCCAGAAGAACCGCAAGAACTTCGATTTCTCGTGGCGAGGCCCAGAATCTCGGCCGGACCAGGACTGACCCCGAGCCGAGCGCCTGTGTCGAGCGTCACCGTCCCGGCTGGCCTCAAGGATTTGCGCCCACCCTGAGCATCAAGTAAGTTATTACTCGTTGCCCGGAAGCAAGCTTCCGAGGTCACCTGCGCGGGTGGCGGAATAGGCAGACGCGCTAGCTTGAGGTGCTAGTCCTCGTATTAGAGGGTGGGGGTTCAAGTCCCCCCTCGCGCACAACAATGTTGGGCCGTGACATCACAGTGATGTCACGGCCCAATTCGTTTTAAATGGTCCGACTGCTCAGCAGAGTTTCACTCCGGCATGAGTGAGGGCGAGGATAATCACAACCATTCGCAAGTCCCGGACCGAAAGCTGACGTGGCCTAGGGGTACTTCCACATGGTCTGCGCTCGTTCACGAGGAGAAGATCCCCTAGGAGTTGGCTCCCATTAGGTCGAGTCCACCTTTTGGGCTTGATGGGCAACCCGGGACCCATGAGATCCGCTGCCCTAAAAAACCCTCGCAATCCAACATAAAGCCACCCAAAGAATCGATTTGCGTGGGATACTGGAAGCGGATCCGGTTCCAGGGAGAAAGGACCGGAGTGGCGAAAGGAAATCCATCATGGGATCCGCATCGGAAATGGCACGCACCAGGCTCGGCATCGTCGGTGCTGGTGGCGTCGGCAGCGCGATGGCGTATGCATCCGTGATACGAAATTCGGCCAGCGAAGTAGTTCTCTACGATGTCGCCGCCGAGCGCGCTGAAGCGGAAGCGCTCGATATCGCTCATGGTTCGATGTTCGCCGGAGGAACACCGGTGGTTGGCGGGGGAGACCTAGAAATACTTCGCGACTGCGACATGATTATTGTGACCGCGGGTGCGCGTCAGGCGCCAGGACAACCACGGCTCGAATTGGCCGGCGCAAACGTCAGAATCCTGGAGAGCCTCTTGCCGCAGCTCATGAAGGTCTCGCCCGAAGCGGTCTACATGTTCGTGACGAACCCCTGTGACGTGCTCACAGTGGTCGCTCAACAGATCACGGGTCTGCCTCGGGAGCGGGTGTTCTCGTCCGGGACCGTACTTGACTCCTCCCGTTTGCGGTGGATGGTCGGTCGCGCGGCCGAAGTATCCACCAGTAGCGTGCACGCGATGATTGTCGGCGAGCACGGAGATTCCGAATTCCCGTTGTGGTCCCAGGCGAATATCGGGCAGGTTCCCATCGATGAGTGGACCACGACCTCTGGGGAACGGCTGTTCTCCGAAGAGAAAAAATCCGCGTTGGCGGAACAGGCCATGCGTGCGGCCTACCTCGTCATCCAGGGAAAGGGGTCAACCAATTATGCGATAGGCCTCTCGGGTGCACGTATCGCCGAGGCCGTTCTCACAGGCCAGAATTCGGTGTTGCCGGTCTCAACGGTTCTGGACGGCTACTACGGTGTTTCCGGTATCGCCCTTTCGGTCCCCACCTTGGTCGGTTACGGCGGAGCCCAAAGGCCTCTGCAAGTGCCCATGGACGAGCTGGAAATCGAACTTCTACAACGATCGGCTGAAACATTGGAGTCCTCGCTGCGCAGTCTCGGTTTCAGCTCTCAGCTGCACGGATGATGTGAGACTCAATACCGAAGCGACGCCCGGGCGCGTCGGGCGGGTCAGCCCGCGGCCCTCCCGAGCCCGGGCGCCGGTGTTTCCACGCGGGGGAAAGTCGGATAGTTTAGAGGTATGACTACCGATCCGCGCGTCGCGCTCAACTCGCTCATCCAGGCATTCGAAGAACACCTCACTGCCCTGGCCGCCAAGCGCGGCGAGCAGGACACCGCCGTCGAAAACGCCTATTTGGGCATCGCGGATGCGTTCGAAGTCTACGAAGACGCCATCTACGTTGCCTTCAACGAGGTCACTCCTCTCGAAGTATTCGTCGAAGACGAAGATGATGAGGACGAGGAGGACAGCTTCGACGAGGACTATGAAGACCTCGAAGAGAACGAAGACGACGACCTCGACGAAGATCTGGACGATGTCGAAGGCGAAGATCTCAGATAGATCGATTCAATGAGACCGGTAGCCCTGTGTAGCTCCCCGGAGTTGGCTGTAACTTCTCACACAACCGGGACTGCCTGGAGCGGGTGCGCCGTGCCTTTATGTAGAGTCGAACCGTGGCATGGTTTCAAGCAATTATCCTCGGCCTAGTACAAGGCCTCACAGAGTTCATCCCGATCTCGTCATCGGCACACATCAGCATTGTTGGGCAGTTGCTCCCCAATACGCAGGATCCGGGCTCCGCATTTACGGCCGTGACCCAGTTGGGCACGGAGGTAGCGGTTCTCCTGTTCTTCTGGCGGGACATTGTCCGCATTATCTCGAGATGGTTCGGTTCACTCTTCGGCAAGGTCGAGAAGTCTGATCCAGATGCCCGAATGGGCTGGTTCATCATCATCGGGTCCATTCCGATCGGTGTCCTAGGGTTGCTTCTGCAGGATTACATCGACACCGAATTCCGTAGTCTGTGGATTACCGCGACGATGCTGATCGTCTTCGGCGTATTCCTGGCGATTGCGGATCGCATCGGCAGAGAACAGCTCGAGGTCAAAGACCTCACGGTCAAGCACGGTATTTTCTACGGCCTGGGCCAGGCACTGGCCTTGATACCCGGCGTTTCCCGTTCGGGTGGAACCATTATGACGGGCCTCTTCATGGGATACACCCGTGAGGCTGCCACACGGTATTCCTTCTTGCTGGCCATCCCGGCTGTCTTTTTGTCCGGCCTGTACAAGTTGGCGAAGTCGCTTTCGGATGGCTTCGATGACTTCTATTCTTTCGGGCCGACTCTGCTCGCAACAGTCATCGCCTTTGCGGTGGGCTACGTCATGATCGGCTGGTTGCTGAAGTTCATCTCCTCCCACAGCTACAACGTTTTCGTCTGGTACCGCATCGCGGCCGGCACCGCCGTCTTCATCCTGCTGGGAACCGGCGTCATCGCAGCCTAATAAGCTCGCACCACCACACACGTCTTCACTCGAAAGGTACCTATGCGCGCCTGGTCCGCCCCCAACATTCCAGCGCTCGACGATCACGCTCCAGTGCCGTCGATCTTCGACTCCCGTCTCAACGAGATAGTTCAGCTGCCTCGAGAGCGCTCCTCGGCATCCTTGTACGTGTGTGGGATCACTCCCTACGACGCAACTCATATGGGTCACGCCGCAACCTACGTTGCTTTCGACCTCTTGAACCGTGCGTGGCGTGACGCGGGTTTTGAGGTGAACTACGTGCAGAACGTGACCGACGTCGACGATCCGCTGCTCGAACGGGCCGAACAGACCGGAGTCGAATGGGAGGCCTTGGCGGAAGGCCAGACCGACCTTTTCCGTGCGGACATGGAAGCGCTCGAGGTGATCCCTCCGCAGCATTACATCGGCGCCACTGAATCGGTCGACTGGATCGTTCCGTGGGTCGAACAAATGCTCGCCGACGATTTGGCGTATCGAGTCGAAGGCTACGTCGACGACGAAGGCAACGAGCACCCTGGCGGAGACGTCTACTTCAGCGTGCGGAAGGCCGCAGACACGCAGAACGACCCCGCCCGGTGGTTCCTTGGATATGTTTCCAATTATTCGGAACGTGAGATGGCTCCGCTCTTCGCCGAACGCGGGGGAGACCCTCAACGGCCCGGCAAATATGATCCGTTCGACGCCTTGCTGTGGCGTGCGCACCGTGAAGGCGAACCACAATGGAACGGTGGATCCCTCGGACCGGGAAGACCCGGTTGGCATATCGAATGCACCGTGATCGCCGAACGCTATCTCGGCATGCCATATACGGTGCAAGGAGGCGGTAATGACTTGCGTTTCCCCCATCACGAGATGGGTGCCGGACACGCATTCGCAATGACGGGCGATCTCATGGCCGAGCATTACGCTCATACCGGAATGGTTGGGCTCGACGGCGAAAAGATGAGCAAGTCCAAAGGCAATTTGGTGCTCGTTTCGACATTGCGCGAGCAGGGCGTCGACCCCGCAGCAATTCGTGTGGCTATCCTGGCCAACCACTATCGATCCGACTGGTCCTGGAGCGACGAACTCTTGTCCGAGGCCACTCGACGACTCGAGTCCTGGCGAAAAGCGCTTCGAACATCCGGTTCAACCGCTCCAGAAGACACCGGCCCGAGTGACCGGTTGGTCGATGAAGTACGCCAGGCCTTGTCGCAGGATTTGGATGCACCGACCGCGCTACGGGCCGTTGACGACTGGGCTTCGAAGGCACTGGCCGGGGAGCCGTCCGGTGATCCGGAGGCCGTGTCGGATGTGATTCGTGCCCGTCTCGGCGTAGCTGTCTGAGAACCATGAATTCAGCTGAAGGGCTCTTCATCGGGCGAATTGCGGGAATACCCGTGCGACTTTCTCGCTCCTGGTTCGTTCTCACGCTTCTGATTGTTTTCGGCTACGGAAGCTACCTTACGAATCGTTTCTCTTGGCTGGGCCCCGGAGCTTACCTGGCTGCCCTGGCTTTTGCCGTTCTCCTTGCGGCTTCGGTTCTGATCCACGAACTGAGCCATGCTCTGACGGCGAAGTCGTTCGGCTGGTCCGTCGGTGGCATCAACCTGACTCTGATGGGCGGACACACGACTTTTCAGTCGGCGCGTTCGGACGCAGGCCGATCCGCCCTGGTATCTCTGGCCGGGCCCGTCGCGAATCTGATTCTCGCCGGTATCGGTTGGGCCGCGATGGCCTGGACCGGAGTCAGCGGTTGGCCCGCCCTCGTGCTCTACCTTCTCACCACATCCAATGGATTCGTCGGGGTGTTCAACCTACTCCCGGGCATTCCGCTCGACGGTGGTTACGCCGTCGAAGCCATCGTGTGGAAAATGACGGGCAAGCGGGACGCAGGGACCCGCACAGCGGCGATTTTCGGGTTCCTGACGGCCGCCGGACTTCTTGTGTGGCTTGTACTTTCCGGGGCCTGGCACAGCGTCGGAATTCTCGTCCTGACGTTCATGGTCGCATTCATCGTGATGACCGGATCCATGCAGGCCTACCGCAGTATCAAGGTACGGAAAGCAGTGGGGAGTTTGTCGGTTGCGGCTCTCGCCCGTCCCACCACGCCCGTCGCCGCATCCCTGCCGCTCAGCGAGTTTCCGCCCCTGCCCGATGCCAGAGGTGTCTTCGCCGTAACTGATCAGGACGGTCGGGGGCTCGGAGTCGTGGACGGTCAAGCGATGATGGCCGCCGACGCCGCCGGGGACACTTCGGCCACGGCCGAGACCCTGATGGTCGCTGTTGCCTGGGACCGTCCCGTACCGTCCGGACTCAACGGGCAGGCACTTGTCTCCCACATTGCTCAGCTTCCCGGAAGAATCTGGCCCGTGGCCTCATGGAACGGTCTGAGCGCTGTCCTGTTCGAGTCCGACGTCATCGACGCCGTCAAAAGAGTGCAGCCAGGTCAGCAGTAGAGCTCCGTGGCCGCGAGAGGCGACATCGGTCGGAACCAAGCGTGAGAGAATGTTGCTCGATCTTCAATTCCTCACCCCCCATTTGAAGGAGCCGCACTTTCATGGCCTCAGGTACCTCGGAACACCACGGAGAAATGGCTACCGGCGCTCAGAACCGGCGAGGCCCGTTCAGGCCCGGAGAACGCGTCCAGCTGACGGACGAACGTCGCCGTATGAACACCATTACCCTGGTGGACGGCGGGGAATTCCACACTCACCGAGGCGTTCTGGCACATGACGATCTGATAGGCCGACCGGAGGGCACTGTGATCGCCAACTCGGCCGGTGTCCAGTACCAGGCTCTACGGCCATTGCTCAAAGATTTTGTCCTTTCGATGCCCAGGGGCGCCGCCGTGGTCTACCCCAAAGACGCGGGACAGATCATCACCATGGCCGACGTCTTCCCGGGGGCCCGAGTCATCGAGGCGGGTGTCGGATCGGGAGCGCTCAGCATTTCTCTTCTCCGCGCGATCGGCGATACCGGACATCTGCGCTCTTTCGAACGGCGAGAAGAGTTCGCTCAGATCGCTCAAGGAAACGTGGAAACCATGTTCGGAGGCGCCCACCCGGCCTGGGAATTGACCCTGGGCGATTTGGCGGGACAATGGGGTGAATACGAATCTCCGGGCACCGTCGATCGCGCGGTCCTGGACATGCTTGCACCATGGGAGTGCGTTTCTACGGTCGCTACCGCTCTGGTTCCCGGCGGCGTCATGATGTGTTACGTGGCGACCGTGACGCAGTTGTCGCGTGTAGCCGAGGCCATTCGGGCCGATGGTCGCTTTACGGAGCCCGAATCGTTCGAAACCATGGTTCGCGGTTGGCACGTCGAAGGTCTCGCGGTCAGACCGGACCACCGTATGGTCGCGCACACCGGATTCCTGATCTCTGCCCGCCGTCTAGCGGATGGCTCCCAGAGGTTGGCCCCGAAACGGCGCTCGTCGAAGACGGACTTCACCGAGGAAGACATGAATGCGTGGACTCCGATGGCGCTGGGTGAAAGAAATGTATCCGATCGGAAGCTTCGGCGTGCCGCTCGAGATGCCCAGAATCTTGCGGAACGTTCAGCCGAAAGCGGCCACGATGCGGACCCGAGTGGAGAGTAGCCTTGCCTCAGTGCCATGCTTAAGCCATGGCCGAGTCTGACTCAACAATTAACCCGCGAGATTTCGAGATGACGTTGCGACAGGTGAACACGCTGCGCGACCAGCGGATAGAGCTCAATAAGCAGCTCAAGGACACCA
The DNA here is from genome assembly GCF_004137765.1 of Rothia uropygialis. Lineage (GTDB taxonomy): Bacteria > Actinomycetota > Actinomycetes > Actinomycetales > Micrococcaceae > Rothia. The sequence continues at coordinate 224,107 of NZ_NOIS01000002.1, forward strand.
ACGCGCGTAACGAGAAGCTCGTGCACGCCCTCCAGACCGCGCGGGGAGATATTCAGCGCCTCAAGCAAGTCATCTCCCAGGACCTCGAGGCCCCGATGAACCAGGCTCAGGTTCTCAGGGTGAACAAACGGAATCTTTCGGCAGCTTCATTGACGGAAGAAGCCCCGCCGCTCGTGACGACTCAAGCGAGCCTCGACGTCGTCATGGGCGGACGGACAGTCCGAGTACCGGTCAGCCCGGTGCTGAATATCGACGATGTCCAGGTAGGCATGACGGTCCTGCTGACCGAAACCGTGGGTGCCTGCGCATGTGTCGGATATCGGCAGACCGGTGAGATCGCGAGTGTTCGCGAACTCATCGGATCCGATCGTCTGGTTCTGGGAACCGGCGCCAATACTCAGATCGTGGTGCTGCGCTCCGGTCAACTCGCGAATCACGACATCAAGATCGGCGATGCCGTCGCCTATGATTCCAGCAGCGGCGTCGCATTGACCTTGGTGCCGAAGACGGAGGCCGAAGAGCTGGTTCTCGAAGAAACACCGGACGTTTCTTACGAGAACATCGGCGGGCTCTCGACCCAGATCGAGCAGATCCGCGACGCCGTCGAACTGCCTTTCCTGCACCCCGAGCTTTATCGGGAACACGATCTCAAGCCCCCCAAAGGGATCCTGCTGTACGGCCCGCCGGGAAACGGCAAAACCTTGATCGCCAAAGCGGTAGCCAAGGCGCTGGCGGATCGCATGAGCAGCGAACAACCGGAAGGCAAACTCAGGGGTTACTTCCTCAATATCAAGGGCCCCGAGCTGCTGGACAAATTCGTGGGAGAGACGGAACGTCAGATTCGCGCGATCTTCTCCAGGGCCCGAGACAAAGCCACGGCGGGCAATCCCGTGGTCATCTTCTTCGATGAGATGGAATCCCTGTTCCGCACGCGCGGTGCCGGAAAGTCCTCGGACGTCGAGACCACCATCGTTCCGCAGCTGCTGGCCGAGATCGATGGCGTCGAATCCTTGGACAACGTGATTGTCATCGGGGCAACCAACCGTGAGGACATGATTGATCCGGCCGTCCTTCGTCCCGGTCGACTGGACGTCAAAGTCCGGATCGACCGTCCCGACTACCGCGGTACAGGGGAGATCTTCGGCCTTTACATCCATCCCGACCTGCCGCTGGGTGAACACGAAGTGGCACAGCACGATGGCGATCGAACGGCCACTGTTGCGTCGATGATCCAAGATCTCGTTGCGGACGTTTTCACTCGTGACGAGGAACACCGTTACCTTGATGCGGTCCTGACGGATGGCCGTCGAATTCAAACGTACTGGTCCGATTTCCTCTCGGGTGCGCTCATTCGGAATATCGTGGATCGAGCCAAGAAGCTCGCCATCAAGAACTACTTGGACCATGGATACAAGGGTTTGACCTCCGAGCATCTGAGAGAAAGCGCTCGGGACGAATTCGAACAACAGCGTGATTCAGCTTCCCGTGGGGACATCGAGGACTGGCTGAGCTATATCGGTTATTCCGTGCCCCTTGCGGGCATCGAACCGCCGGAATCGGCGACCCGAGCGCGCGAGGACGAGAGGGCCGCTTCGTGATCTTCGACCGAATCATGGGGACCGAAACCGAATTCGGAGTGATCTGTCCAGCCAAACCGGCGGCGAATGAATCGGTGCTCTCTACCCTCGTGGTGGACAGCTATCCGAATGCGGCGGCCGACGCAGGCTGGGACTACGAGTCGGAAAGTCCTCTCGAGGACGCTCGCGGTTTCCACATGGGTGCTTCCGAAGCGCATCCGAGTCAATTGACTCATCAAGGTCACGTGTTGACCAGTGAAGACGTGGCTCGGGAGCTGTACGAGGAATCGCCGGACATGCTCAGTCCGGCCTTCTGGGACAGGGCCGTCATGAACCGCATACTGCCCAACGGGGCCCGGCTCTACGTGGATCACGCGCATCCCGAGTATTCAGCGCCCGAAACGACTGATCCGTGGGCCGCCACGATATGGGACCTCGCGGGAGACAAGATCGCCGCGGCCGCGGCGGGGTCCGTCGCTCAGAGATACGCCAGTACGTGGCCCGAAGCGATCCATCTGTACAAGAACAACACGGACAATAAGTCGGTCTCCTATGGTGCCCACGAGAACTATCTCGTTCCTCGGAGCCAGGATTTTCAGGTCCTGGCCCGAGAGTTCATCCCGTACCTTGCCACCCGTCAAGTCATGACGGGAGCGGGAAGAGCCGGCATCGGGGCGGACAGCGTGCGCCCGGGCTACCAAATCAGCCAGCGTGCCGATTTCTTCGAACGGGAGATCGGCTTGGAAACCACAATCCGGCGTCCCATCGTCAATACGCGGGACGAGCCGCACGCGGATCCCGAAAGGTACCGTCGGCTTCATGTGATCACGGGTGATTCCAACCTTGCCCACACATCGATTCTGCTTAAGCTCGCCAGCGCAGCCGCCGTACTGACATTGATCGAACACAGAGCGTTGCCCGATCTCCAACTTGCGCGACCTGTCGAGGCCATGAAACTAGTCAGCCACGACCTGGAACTGACCACACTGCTGGAACTTCGTGACGGTCGGCGCATGAGCGCGGTTCAGATCCAACGGTCCTATGCGGAAGCCGCCCAGAACCTGGCCGACAGGGAAGGGTGGCGTTCGGAGAGATCCGCAGCGACGTTCCGAATATGGTTCGAGGTCCTGGAAGCGCTTGAAACGAATCCCATGTCCCTCGCAGACCGGTTGGACTGGGTCGCGAAATTGGCGTTGATACGACAGTACGAGGGGAGGGGAATCGGAGTGGACCACCCCAAAATCCAGGCCTTGGACCTTCAATACGCCGACCTCAGACCGGAAAAGAGCTTGTATTCCAAGCTGGTCGCCCTCGGCCGTATTAAGACGCTGGTTGATTCCGAACACGTCGACGAGGCCGTGACCAGCCCGCCGGAGGACACGCGAGCCTACCTCCGCGGCAAATTGACCGCTCGCTGGCCGCATCAGGTCTCGGCCGCGGGGTGGGAAGTCTTGTCCGTGACTGATCCCACCACGGATCGAACTCACCGGTGGCTCATGGACGAGCCCGCAGACTGCACCAAAGACCAAGTGCAAAGGGCGCTCGAATCAAGCGAAAACGCTCATCAGGCCTTGAGTAAAATCGGCCTCCGTAGAATTCCGTGACCCGAAAGGAACCTTTGACATGGCGCAATTCCGCGAATCGTCTCAAGAGACGCAGAAGGAACAGAGCAACGAGCAGGAGCAGGAACTGATTCAGAATCAGCAGCCCGTCAATCAAGGACTGGTCAGCGAGACTGATGACATTCTGGATGAGATCGACAGCGTTCTCGAGGAGAACGCGGAGGACTACGTGCGCGGTTTCGTCCAGAAGGGCGGACAGTAGGCTTCATGCAACAAAGAATCTTCGGTATCGAAACTGAATTCGGTATTCGGTACTCGATGAGCGGCTTGGGCCATCTGGGCCCTGAAGAAGCGGCTCGCAAGTTGTTTCGGCCGGTGGTGGAGTGGGGCCGCTCTTCGAACGTATTCCTGGAGAACGGGTCCCGGTTGTATCTTGACGTCGGTTCGCACCCCGAATACGCGACAGCCGAGTGCTCTGGTCTCACGGACCTGGTCCGTCAGGACAAAGCCGGTGAACGGCTTTTCGAAAAACTCGCGGTTCAAGCCGAAGACGTGCTCAACCAGCAAGGTATCAAGGGCAAACTGCATCTGTTCAAGAACAACGCCGATTCTGCCGGAAATTCGTTCGGTTCTCACGAGAACTACCTTTTGTCCCGCAAAGCAGAGTTCTCCCGACTTGTTCGTTTTCTCGTCCCTTTCCTGGTGAGCAGACAACTCGTCGTGGGCGCAGGACGGGTCCATCCGACCGGCCCGCCTCAGGCCAACGGTGCGCCGGGGGACGGGGAGGCCACCTATTCCTTCTCCCAGCGCGCCGATTACGTGTGGGAAGCGGCGTCGTCGGCCACGACCCGTTCTCGTCCACTGATCAATACCCGCGACGAGCCGCACGCAGATGCCTCCCTTTACCGCCGTCTCCATGTGATCGTCGGGGATTCGAACATGTCGGAGACGACGACGTTGGCCAGAGCCGGTATGACAGACATCATTCTTCGAATGATCGAGGACCATCGAGGGCTCGACGACCTCGAACTGGCCAATACCGGCCAAGCGTTGCGCGCGTTGTCCCATGACATGACCGGACGTACGCCGGTCGAGTTGAAGGACGGACGACGCATGTCCGGTCTGGAACTTCAATGGCACTACCTGGAGGCAGCATCGAAATATATCGATGACGCCGGCTCGTCCCGACCGGAGACCGAATACATCCTGGATCTGTGGGAAAGAACGCTGGATGCGATCGAAAACCAGGACACCTCGTCGATTGATACGGAGATTGACTGGGCTATCAAGAAGAAGATCCTTGACCGCACCGCGGACAAGCTCGGAACCGACTATTCCCATGCACGAATTGCTCAGCTCGACCTTGCTTATCACGACATCAAAAGAGATCGCGGCGTGTATTACCTTCTTGAACGCAAGGGGCTTGCACGACGTTGGGTCGACGAGAATTCCGTGACCAAAGCGCAGTCCGAGCCTCCCCGAACAAGAGCAGCATTGCGAGGACGCTTCATCGCAGCCGCGCGCGGGGCAGGCCTCGATTACACGGTTGACTGGGTTCATTACAAAATCAACCAACAGTTGGCGTTGTCGCATGTATGCCAGGATCCCTTCGCTACGACCGATGAGGACATCGAACAGTCCATTCGCGTCATGCGGGGTGCGACGCGCCGTGCCCAACCGGCTATGCCGCCTTTGATCTGATCCGTATCCGGTGCCCACGGGTGCCTGTAATAGAGTCGGTGCGGTATCTCGACAAAGGATGCACGCACCGCCCACTCAAGACAGCGAGGAACACAGAAGTGCGCAAAACTCTTAAACTTTCGGCCGCGGCCGTCGTTCTCACCCTTGCCTTGGCAGGCTGCGGGGGAGGCAAGGACCTGGATTCCGTGGATTTCAAGGACCAGGGTTCGGGCAAGGCCCCCTCAGTCTCCTTTGATACTCCTTTGTCGGTCAATGACGACGAGACTCGGATTCTCAAGGACGGTGATGGCGACGAGGTCCATGAAGGCGACACCGTCTTGGTGGATGCTGCCGTCTTCAACGGCGCCGATCAGAAGAGCGAAGGCGATACCTACTCGGGTTCTCCGATCACCATTACGGTCAATGACCAGCTCAAGGAGAAACTGCCCAAGGTCTACGACATTCTCAAGGACACCAAGGTAGGCACCAGCTTCGCCTACGCGAAGAAACCGAGTGACAACGCTTCGGGTGGGGCCTCAGGCAGCTCCGAGGATGCCAGCGCCGTCGAGGTCTACACGGTGTCCAAGAAATTGCCCAAGTCGGCTGAGGGGGATGCTGTGCCCCCGCAGGAGGGCTTGCCGAACGTCACGATGAAGGACAGCGGGCCCGAAATCAAGATCCCGGAAGGCCAGGACGAGCCCAAGAGCATCACGGCACAGAACCTCATCAACGGCAAGGGCGATGAGATCAAGGACGATCAAAAAGTCTACGTCCATTACTCGGGCGTGAAATGGTCCGACGGTCAGCAATTCGATTCCAACTGGACCAAGGATCCCACCGGTTTCCAAATGGATCAGGTCATCAAGGGCTGGTCCGAGGGCCTGAAGGGCAAGAAGGTCGGTGACCGAGTATTGCTCGAGGTCCCCACGGACAAGGCTTATGGAACACAGGAACAGCTAGGGTCGGATTCCCAGCAACCGGCGGGGCCTCTGGTCTTCGTGGTCGACATTCTGGGCACGTCCAAGGCCGACCCGCCACAGAGTTCGCAAGACGGGGCGGGGGCCCAGCAAGGCAACACCCAACAATAGGAACAACCCACGCGGGACCCAGAAACCGGATCACGCGATTCCAGCACCAGCTTGAACTTCCGAGAGGAAAACCATGTCATTTGGACAGCGAAATCTTGACCGAACAAAGCCTGAAGTCGACTTCCCCGAAGGGCCGGTTCCGGAGGAACTGCGCATCACCGACATCATCCAAGGCTCCGGGCGCGCAGTTGAACGAGGGGACCAAGTGCAGTGCCATTACGTCGGCGTGACCTTTGAAGACGGCGAGGAATTCGACGCCTCGTGGAATCGCGGAGAGCCATTGGCATTCCAAGCCGGCGTCGGACAAGTGATTCAGGGATGGGATGAAGGCTTGATCGGCATGAAGGTCGGCGGCCGTCGGAGGCTCGAAATCCCGTCCGACCTGGCTTACGGAAAAAGGGGTGCGGGCAGCGTGATCGGCCCGGATCAGGCGCTGGTCTTCGTCGTCGATCTCGTTGACGCACGCTGAAGGATGCGCACGGTGACTGAACCTCTCGACCGTAGGTAGCTCGGATGCCAGCCACGGTCCCTGAGCGTCTATTCGCTCTCTACAGCTTTTTGCTCTCGCGTGAACGACCGGTCACCAAGGATCGGATCCGTGAGGGCATCGAAGCGTATCGGCGTGCCGGGTCGGATGCAGCATTCGAGCGCACCTTCGAGCGGGACAAGGCGGCCTTGCGCAGCCTCGGCATGCACCTGGCGACAACCCAAGACCTCGGCGAGACCGTCTATCAGATTGAGCGCAAGAATCTGTGGCTCACGAATGACGAGTTCACCCCCGCCGAGCGCCTGACCCTGGGTATCGCCGCGCGGCTCTGGTCGGATCCTAGCTATGCGCGCGACGTCGAGCAGGCGGTCCGGCGTCTGGGCTACGGTGAAAATGACGTCGTTGGCTCCGGGGGGCTCGAGCATCTCTCGCCGCGGCTCAGCTCCGGGGGAGAGCAGTTGGAAACCATTCTTGGTGCCTTGGCGCAGGGCGCCGAGATGACGTTCGACTACCGGGCGTCGACGTCACTGGTTTCGGAACCACGGCGCCTCCGGCCCTGGGGCGTCGGACAACGGTTCGGTCATTGGTACGTCAGCGGGTGGGACGCCGGCCGAAGGGCCTTCCGGAATTTTCGACTGTCCCGTATGACCGGTATCTCCACAAAGGACAGCAACCTACCGAGAGCACCCCGTGAGTTTTCGATGAGCAAGGCGCTCGAGAGTGTCTCCGAGGCTCCGGCGCCGTCGGTACAACTGGATTTTCCTTCCGGAGCTTTGCCCGTGGTTCTGGATTGGTCCGAAGCGGGGACAGGCGTAAGGATCCGCCCCGAGGCCGTCCATACCGGAAACGGTTCGACGCTGATGAGTGCCGAGGCAAACGTTCCGGATGTGCATGAACTGGTCCGATGCCTCGCCGAATTGGGGTCCGGGGTCGCTCTTGGCATTCCTCCGGCGCAGCGCCTGGATGCCGAGGGTATCCGGCAGGCGGTCGAACGGGCGGTCGCGACTGCAATGAGTCTTCAGGACGACGTCTCGGCCTTGGTTTCCAGCGACACGGCGCACATCGAAGAACCCAAACGCGCCAGAAACCGGGAGTCCAATGATCGCCGCTTCGTGCGCCTCGTGGACCTCGCCTCCTTTCTGGGCAGTCATCCAGGCTGTGGAACCCGTGAAATCGCTCGTCATCTCGGAGTGTCGGCCGGTCAGGTCCGCCAGGACCTTCAAGCAATTGCCAACGCCGGCGAGGAGCTTCTTGGCAGCGCGTATCTGCGGATCGACGCTTATGAGGACGAAGTCTACGTGCAATTGCCAGAAGAACTGGAGCAACCGCTCAACCTCGCTCCGGACCAAATCATTCGTCTTCTCCTGGCCGTTCAGATGCTCGGGCAGATATCTCATCAGCACGCCCAAACCGCCTCCGATATCTCCCGCAAACTGGTTCGGATGGCCGACGGTGCCGGGGTATCGGTGGATCAGTTCTCGATTCGCCTGGAACCGCATCTTGCTGAAATCGTTGACGGTCTCCGGCAAGCAGCAAGCGAGCGGCAAGCGGTCTCGATGACTTACAGGTCACGGGGGCAGGCGTCTGCAACCGAACGAAAAGTGCTACCGCTGGACGTGTACTCGAGCGGTAATTCCTGGTACCTGAGTGCGGAGAGCCTGGAGCACCGTCAGGTACGGACCTACCGGATGGAAGCGATTCGCGGCGTCCGCCCGTTGCACGCCTCGGCAACGCAACTCTCCCTCGGCGGTGAACTCAAAGAGCGTTCAGAGCCGTCCCGGACCACCGTGTGGGTTGCCGATCGGGCGAGGGCGTTGGCAGCGGCGCTGGGCGGAGAGGTAGTCGGGCACGCGGACGTGCCGCGTCACGCAGAGCCCGACGGCCAACAAGCATCGGGGCAGCTGCTCGAAGTCTCGGTGATCGATTGGTTCGGCTTGTATCGACTCATGCTCCATCACGCCGGATCGATGGCCTTGTGGCAGTCGATATCGTGGCGGACCGACTGGGCAGACGCCGCACGACGCCGTGGGATCGACGTCGGAGACTTCAGGTGACGAGATCGACCGGAATTCGGGGTCAGGGAATCGTTATCGATGCTTATAATGAGATTATGCCTTGGTGGTTTTGGATACTTTTGTGGACGGTGCTCGTCCTGGTATCTGCGGCGATTCTAGGTTGGTTGGCCTGGCGAACCGTTCGACGGTTTTTCGGCGCTCTCAACGAGGTCGGCACACTCGGGGAAGATATGACCAATCGGTGGGACAAATCAGCGAGTTCCGTGGCCACGGGCATCCGGAAGGCGCCGGTGCCGGGAATTCTCATCCCCATCCACCAAGCTCGCGAGGATTATCTTCGCGAACGCTCGACGCGACAACAACGCAAAGTCGCCCAGCGCATCGCGCGGCGTGACCGCCTCGGTCAACCCCAGAACATCAGGGATCTGATACGAGGCGACAAGAAAGGAAGAACTCATGTTCGGTAGGCTCTTTGACCATCCTATTTACCTCTTGGTCCTGCTGGTGATCATTCTGTTGCTCTTCGGTGCTCCGAAGCTTCCGGGCATGGCCCGCAGCCTCGGGCAGTCGATGAGGATCTTCAAGTCCGAGGTCAAGGAAATGAAGGACGACAAGGACGAGGCGTCCAACAAGAAACATGTCGTCAATGGTGAGGTTGTCGACAACGGCAACAGCAGCGGCTCACACAGTGCCGACGGTGCGGCTGGGGGGTCAGACGTCCGCGATCAGGGCAAGACAAAGAATTAGCCGCTGTTTCTTCGGCCGCCAGGGCCTGCCCGTGCTGACTCGCAGGGCTGCCTTGAGCGGCCGGAATTATTGCTGACTCGAGGACACGGACCGAAGCATGGCAACTAAGTACAGCCGGAAAGGCAACCCCCAGGCGCAGATGGCGTTGCGGGAGCACTTGAGAGAGTTCCGCAATCGGCTCATCAAGGCCGCCATAGCAACCGTGATCGGTGCTGTTGCCGGATTCTTTTTCTATTACCCGGTCATGGGCGCCATTACCAGCCCCATAGCCGATATTGCGCGTGATCACGGGCGGAACGCGACCATCAATTTCAATGGTGTCGCGTCAGCCTTCGACATCATGGTCCAGGTCTCGCTCGCCATCGGCTTGGTCCTGGCATCACCGGTATGGCTCTACCAGTTGTGGGCCTACATCATGCCGGCCCTGCACAAGAGGGAAAAACTCTACGCCGCGAGTTTCTTGTGCGTATCTGTACCGCTCTTCCTCTTGGGCATCTGGATCGCTTGGCTGTGTATGCCCGCTGCCGTCAAGACCCTGACGGCGTTCACGCCCGAGGGGGAGTCCAACTTCATCGAGGCGAAGACGTACATTTCCTTCGTGGTGAAGCTGATCCTTTCCTTCGGTATTTCATTCGTCATCCCGGTCGCTCTGGTCGGCGTCAACATGATGGGCCTGATTCGTGGCCGTACCATCCTGAAGTCGTGGCGCTGGGTCGTGGTGATCGTTGCGTTGTTGGCCGCAATGACCGCCCCCGGCACGGATGTCATGACGATGTTCTACCTCATGGCGCCCCTCCTCATCCTCTTCTTCTTGGCCATTGCCATCTGCATGTACAACGACAAGCGGCGGGACAAGAAGCGCGCGAAATTGGCGGAAACTTACAGCACGGAAGCCGACGAAGCCACGCGGAGCGACCAATTAGAAGGGTTGGGCCGGTAAAACGCGGGGCTCGTGTCCTCGAATCCTTCAGTACGGCGCAGAGCTGAATCGACAGTCTGCGTTCGGCCGCAGCGGCTAGGCTGGTCCCATGCCCAGTTACGCCGATAAGTATCAAGCGGCTAAGGCCCGCAATGAGTACCTCAAGAGTCCCTTGGGCCTCTTCGAGAGCACGTTGGAATTCCCCCTCGACGAATTCCAGCGGGAAGCCTGCGAAGTCCTTCAGGAAGGGGACGGTGTTCTGGTTGCCGCTCCGACGGGTGCAGGCAAAACCGTTGTCGGCGAATTCGCGGTGTTCTTGGCCCAGCGCCAAGGCAAGAAAGCTTTCTACACCACGCCGATCAAAGCCCTGTCGAATCAGAAATTCCACGACTTGGGTCGCATCTACGGTTCGGAGAACGTCGGTCTGCTGACGGGGGACATCTCCGTCAATTCCGAGGCGCCGATCATGGTCATGACGACCGAGGTCTTGCGAAACATGTTGTATGCGCAATCCTCGACCCTGGACAAGCTCGGCTTCGTCGTCATGGATGAGGTTCACTATCTCGCCGATCGATTCCGCGGCGCTGTCTGGGAAGAGGTCATGATCCACCTCCCCGAGTCGGTCGCTGTTGTGTCCTTGTCGGCGACCATCTCCAATGCCGAAGAATTTGGCCAGTGGCTGGATACCGTCCGCGGGTCTACCGAAGTGGTGGTTTCGGAACATCGGCCCGTACCCCTGTGGCAGCATGTCATGGCCGGGCACAGGCTTTACGATCTCTTTGCGGACAACACGACGATCTCCAAGGCCGCGGACATCGTGCGCCGAAGCGGTACTGAGAAGATCAAGGTCAATTCGGAGCTCCTCAAGGCCACGTCTCGCCGTGGTGCTCCGCCGCGTCGCGGTCGACGTCCGGGAAAGGGGCACGGAAAAGGACGCTCCGGCTCGCCGGGTGTGCGTCGCGCCCCTCGTCCCGTTGTCTTGCATTCGCTCGACGAAGACGGGCTCCTGCCAGCGATCTACTTCATCTTTTCCAGGGCCGCCTGCGACGACGCCGTCCTGCAGTGTATAGACGCGGATATCCGGCTTACCGATCAGCGGCAGGCCCAGCTGATCCGGGCATATATCGCTGAAGCGACGGCCAACGTCGATCTCAAGGACCTGAGGGTCCTGGGGTTCGATGACTGGCGTGAGGGCCTTTCGAGGGGCATCGCTTCCCACCACGCGGGCATGCTTCCGCTCTTCAAGGAAATCGTGGAGCATTTGTTCACGCAGGGACTCGTCAAAGTCGTGTTCGCGACCGAGACGCTTGCGCTGGGCATCAATATGCCTGCACGAAGCGTCGTGATCGAAAAGCTCTCCAAGTTCAACGGCGAACAACACGTGGACATCACCCCCGGTGAATACACCCAGTTGACCGGCCGGGCCGGGCGGCGGGGGATCGACGTCGAAGGACATGCCGTTGTCCTGTGGAACGACGGAATGGATGCGAAGGCCATCGCCGGCCTGGCTTCTCGGCGAACCTATCCTCTCTACTCGAGCTTCAAGCCGACGTACAACATGTCGGTCAACCTTCTGGACCAGTTCGGTGTCGATCGGGCCATGAGCATTCTGGAATCATCGTTTGCTCAGTTCCAAGCGGACAAGTCGGTCGTGAGCCTGGCGTCTAAAGTGCGCAAACAAGAGAAAGCCCTCGCCGGGTACGAAGAGTCCATGACATGCCACCTCGGGGACTACGTCGAATACGCCAATTTGAAGTACAAGTTGAATCAAACCGAAAAGCGGTACTCTCGGGATCGCAAACGGGTCAGCCGATCCGCAGTCGAATCCACGATGCAGCTCTTGATGCCGGGAGACGTCGTCGATATTCCTCGTGGGCGCAACTCGGGACCGGCCGTGGTGGTGGGGAAGCCCCAAGGCGGCTTCGAGACACGAATCGGGGTGGTGACGACTTCCGCGCATTTGCGTGTGATCGGCCCGTCCGACTTTGATGGGCCCATTCAACCTGTTTCGAAGGTCAAGGTCCCCAAGCACTTCACGGGCCGGACGCCGCAGGACCGCCGTGATATGTCTGCTCGGGTCCAATCTGCCCTTGACGAGGGAAAGCCTCCGCGAACCGTCAGGCCTCCGCGGACACCTGACTTCGAAGCCCCGAACCGAGAAAAGCAAGAAATCGGCGATCTGCGTCGCGCTATGGAATCTCATCCTTGTCATGGCTGTTCGGACAGGGAAGACCACGCCCGATGGTTCAACCGCTGGGTGAAGTTGAAGAAGGAGACCGATTCGCTTCGGCAGCAGATCGACTCGCGGACCAATACGATTGCAAAGAGGTTTGCCAATATCCTCGAGCTCTTGGCGGATTACGACTATGTGGCCCCCGACGCCGGCGGCGAACCTCGGCTCCTTTCCCGAGGCGAGTCGTTGCGAAAAATATATGGTGAGCGCGACTTGCTGGTATCCCTCGCGTTGCGGGACGGCTACTTCGAAGGTTTGGATCCCGCGGCATTGTGTGCGGCCGTCTCCCCATTGGTGTTCTCCGGCAAGCGCGATGAAACCGTGTTCCTGAGGACTTACCCGGCCGAGTTGGAAGACAAGGTGACAAGACTCCATGGTTTGTGGACGGAGTTGACCGGACGTGAGCGACATCATCGTCTGCCGGAGACCCCGGTTCCCGATGTCGGCCTCATGTGGTCCATTTATCGGTGGGCGAGGGGTGAGTCTCTCTCGAAGAGCCTGGAGGGTTCAGGCCTTGTTGCGGGAGACTTCGTTCGAGCCACGAAGCAGGTGATCGACGCCTTGGACCAGCTGGGACACGCTGTTGACGATCCGACGTGGCGTACCGGATGCGAAGCAGCGATCAACTTGATCAAACGCGGGGTCATCATTCACGAATTGGACACGCCCGTGGGTACCGAGAATGACTCCTGGGGCATCGACTACGAAGAATCGGAAGAGGTATGAGAATCTCGACTCGGAATCGCGGTCAGGAGACCGTCATGTATCGGAACGGATCCGTGTACAGTCCTGCGGACCCGTTCGCGACGGCTGTGCTCGTCCAAGAGGACCGCGTGGTTTGGGTGGGCGAAGAGGCCGGTGCCGACTCCCTGACTGATAACAAGGTCACGACCGTGGACCTGGACGGGCTCGTTCTCGTGCCCGGTTTCGTTGCTCGCGGCGGGGGAGACGTCCCCGCCGAGGACGAAACCGCGGCCTTGGTTTCTGCCGGCTACACCGCCTGTATCGTGGGGGAAGAAGACGAGGACCTGGCTTTTCATTCATTCGCGGAAGACTTCGGACATGACTTGCCGGCGGGGGTCGAAGTCCGTCATGCCTCGGACACAAAACATTCGCATTCCGAGGCCGGTCTATTGGTCGAGGCGAGTCTCGAGGACCAAGGGTGGATCGACGTGATACGCGCCGAATTGCGCGCAGGCACAGCAGTCGGCCTCGTCCCTGCCGAAGAGGCGACGCAAGAGGACCCGCTTATCAACCCGTGGGCATGGGCTACCCAGGGACTCCGGTTGCTCTCGGATGAGACAGGCCTGCCGACTCGGGCGACATTCACGGCCCAGACGCGAGGGCTCAGAAGGCTTTTCCGCGTCGGCGGTCCCTTCGGCGGGCAGATTGTCCCGGATTCCAATGCCGACTTCGTGGGGTGGCGTGCGGAAGCTCTCATGGTTCAAACCGCGGATTCGCGAATAGCAGCTTGGAGCACCGATCCTCGTGCTCGTACTCCATTGCTTCCAGAGCTGGCTGGGGAGACGTACCCGCAGGCCGAAATCGCAAGGGTTGGCACCCTTGAATACGTGTTGTAGGGGCGAGGGCCGCGTCACTGCCGCGCTCGAGAAATCCCGAAAGAGTTGGGATAGGGTAGCGCCGGTACTATTAAATCGATAAGCGTCATGAGGACAACCTGAGTGACTTCAAGATCTCCGCAGGAGCATTCACAGTGGAACTAAAGACCCTGACAGTGATACCCACGTACAACGAGCTCGAGGCTCTCCCCGTGGTGATCAAGCGACTGCGAGCTGCGCAACCGGAAGTGCACGTCCTCATCGTGGACGACAACAGCCCGGACGGCACTGGAGATTTGGCCGACGAGTTGGCAGCGCACGACAGCAAGATCCATGTGCTGCACCGCAAGGGCAAAGGCGGACTCGGTGCGGCGTATATCGCAGGGTTCAAATGGGGCCTGGACCGGGATTACGAAGTCCTCGTCGAAATGGACGCAGATTCTTCGCACCAGCCCGAGCAATTGGGCCGGCTCCTGGAAGCTGTGGAGAACGGCGCCGATCTGGCCATTGGTTCTCGTTATGTTCCCGGCGGGCAGACCATCAACTGGCCATGGCATCGCCAGTTCCTGTCCCGGGGCGCAAATTTTTACGCTCAGACGATCCTCGGAACCAGTGTCAAGGACATCACGGCCGGATACAGAGCGTTTCGTCGCGGAACCCTTGAACGCATCGATCTCGATACCATCGAGTCCGTCGGATACTGCTTCCAGATCGATTTGGGCTGGCGGACTGAACTGGCCGGACTGGTCATCACGGAAGTGCCGATCACGTTTGTCGAGCGTGAACTGGGGGATTCCAAGATGGATTCGGGCGTCATCCTCGAGTCCATGTTCAAGGTTGCGCGCTGGGGTCTCGGGGCCCGCGCCAAGACCCTGAGCAATAAGGCGAGGGCTTTGCGCTCGAACCTCTAGATTTGAGGAAGAATCCAAAAAGGACCGGGGCAACACCTCACATGGTGTTGCCCCGGTCCTTTTTCCCGGAACATCATTCCGCGAGCCCGTCGGGCGCGCTGTTGACTAGCTTTCCTGCTCCGCTGGAAGCTCGTGGCGTTCCCGGTAATAGTCGATGCGCTTCTGGAGCGTCTCTTCCAGCTCTTCCATCGAGCGGCGTTCGAGGAGCATGTCCCAGTGCGTGCGAACCGGCTTTTCGTTGCCGCCCTCAGGCTTGGATCCGTCCATCAGAACGGCTTCCTTGCCCGATTTTGCGGTCCACGTGGACGGAATCTCAGCCTCGGCGGCGAAGGTCACGAAAACCTGCTCACCGTCCTCGGTGCGGTATTCGACGCGCTGACGCGGAGCTGGCTGGACGCCCTGCTCGGATTCCATGGACTGCGAGCCGAGGCGCATGCCTCGAAGGCTACGATCACTCATTGATTTATTCCTTCCCAGGTGAAAGCGCGGTCACGACATATGATTCAGCGCCAACGCACTCACAATTATTCCCACCTATGCTCTCATCCTCAGTAGCCGGACTCGAAATCCGTCACCGGCGTTGGCGAGACTCGTCGAAGCTCGAACCTGACCACGCCGCACGCACCCGGTTGTGGTGTGCGTGCGGCGTCGAAAAGGCCAGGGGAGAGCCACTAGGGACTCAGCTCCTGTTACTTCTGACCAGGAATCCCGTAGGTGCCTCCGTTGTCGTTAGTCGCGTCCCCGGGCGATGCCTCTTCTGCCTGCTCGGACAAATCCGAGTCACCTTGAAGTGGCTCATCGGGATCGATGCTCGACGGAGGCATTTCGAATTCGTCGGGATCCACACTGGTCTGATTGATGTTGGGCTTGAGGTCCTCTTCAGTAACCTTCAGGTCCGGCGTATCGACGATCGGACCGTCATCGTCAGCAACATCAGGGGCGGGCTCTTCCTCCGCGGCGTTCGGTGTGAACGGGTTCATGGGGTCGACACCCTGGCCGTCTCCAAAAGCCTTTCCGATTCCTCGTAATGCGTCACCGAGCTCGGTCGGCACGAACCACAGCTTGTTGGAATCGCCCTCTGCCAGTTTGGGCAGGGTTTGCAGGTATTGGTAGCTCAACAGCTTCTGCGTCGGATTTGCCTTGTGAATGGCGGAAAAGACCTTGTGGATGGCCTGGGCCTCGCCATCGGCACGCAAGATGGCCGCTTTGGCGTCACCTTCGGCCGAAAGAATGGATGCCTGACGCTCGCCCTCGGCCGTGAGAATTGACGACTGCTTGGCGCCTTCCGCAGTAAGAATTGCCGCACGACGATCACGTTCGGCGCGCATCTGCTTTTCCATCGAGTCCTGAATCGAGACGGGCGGCTGGATCTCCTTGATGTCCACGCGTGAAACCCGCAGGCCCCAGCGACCGGTCGTGCTGTCCAGAACACCCCGGAGCTCGGCGTTGATCTGGTCTCGCGAAGTCAGAGCTTCCTCGAGATTCAGCCCACCGACGACGTTGCGCAACGTTGCGCTCGTCAGCTCGTCGACGGCGTGAATGTAGTTGGTGATCTCGTAGGTTGCTGCCCGAGGATCCGTGACCTGGAAGTACACGACGGTATCGATGCCTACGACGAGGTTGTCCTCAGTGATGACGGACTGCGACGGGAACGACACGACTTGTTCGCGCAAGTCAATGAGCGGAAGGACGCGGTCAATGAAGGGGACCACGAAATGCAGCCCGGGGTTCAGGGTGGTCTGGTATTTTCCGAGTCTTTCGACGATACCGGCCTTGGCCTGAGGGATGATACGCACAGCCTTGAACAGCGCGATCACCACGAACAGGATCAGGAGTACCAGCACAACAATAAGTGCTGTCATTTTCTGCACCTTCCTCGGTGGTTCTTGGGTCGGACGGGCCTTCTAGGATTCTCGGTCGTTACTGGGCGAGTCCGCTGCCTCGACCATGGCCGTGGCACCATCAATACTGCGTACAACGGCAAACGAGCCCGCGGGAATAGATCCCTTGTGGTTAACCATACGTGCTGTCCAATGGTCACCTTCGAGGCGAATCAGCCCCGAGGCATTGGTGATCGTCTCGAGAACCTCAACCCGTTGGCCGAGGAGCCGGTCCACATTGCTCAAGCTCTGGGGCGCGTTGCGACCCAAACGTCGCACGATAATGGGCCTCACGACGAAGATCAGCAGAACAGATGCCACAGCGAATACCACGACTTGAATGGTCCAGCTGCGAGTTATCAAAGCCGTGATCGTTGCGGCGAGACTGCCGCCGGAAAGCATGAGGCAAAAGAAATCGAGAGATAGCATTTCGATCACTGCGAGCACGATGACGGCTATCAGCCACACCGCAAACGGATTTTCTGCGATCCAGGTCAGCACGAGTGAGGTTCCTTCCATAGGTTGTATTCACCATGGTGCCCGCAAAGTTCTATAGGGCCAAGGAATCCCCGGTCGGCTGAATATACCCATAACGCCGATAATCTACATTATGTAAAGTTAACGACTTGACCACTGCCCTTCGTGGATCGCATGGCCGCTCCTCGACTAGATTCGAAGCATGACTCAGAATGCCAGCGTCGATCGCAAGAATGCCTCAAACCGCCCGCTTCCGCGCAAGGTCTCGGCATGGCCGTTCCTCGTGGCGGACATCGTCCTCATCATTGTCTTTGCGGGCATCGGTAGAAGCTCTCATGGCGAGAGCCTCGCAGGCACGTTTTCCACCGCTTGGCCATTTCTGGCGGGTGCAGCCATTGGTTGGCTGACCCTCCGCGCGTGGCGAGCTCCTCAGGCGATTTTTCCGACCGGAATTACCGTGTGGCTGTCTACGGTTGTCGTGGGAATGATCCTGAGGGCCATAGTCGGCCAAGGAACGCATTGGTCCTTCATTGTCGTTGCGACCATTGTCAACGCCGTATTTCTCATCGGCTACAGGTTGCTGGTGAAGCTTTTGGTGAGAAGGGCGGCAACTCGTCACTAGGGTCCTCAGGCCAAGGGAACTCCCCCGAAGTCTCCTAACCTTAACCTATACTTTAAGGTTAATACTTGAGGAATTCAATCCATTCCGTCAAGACCTTTTCGGCACGCCCCGAATCGATTGATTCCTGGGCGCGAGCTATTGCGTGATTAATTCGTTCGATCAGCGGTGACGTAGCGTCGTCGGAGGCGGCCACCAGTCCGGCTGCGGCGTTCAGAACCACCGTGTCGCGGATTGGGCCGCTCTCCCCTGCCACGAGTCGGCGGATGACGTCCGCATTGAATTCCGGGTCCTTGCCAGTGATGTCAGCGAGGGTGTTGGAGGGCAGGTTGATGTCTGCAACTTCGATGACGCTCTCTTCCAGTGTTCCGTCATGAGCCTCCCACATCTGAGTGGGCCCGATCAGACTGAGCTCATCCAAATTCAATGGACCGGTGAACACGAGGGCATGGTTTCCGCGACGTGCGAAGACGTCCGCCATGAGGGGTGCGATGCGCGTACTTGATACGCCGATCACCGAAGAAGCCACGCGTGCAGGATTGGCGAGAGGGCCCAGATAATTGAAGACGGTAGGGACTCCGAGGGTCCGTCGAATCGGACCTATGTATCGCATGGCCGGGTGGTACGTATTCGCGAAGAGGAACGAAATGCCTACTTCGCCCACGGACGCTTCGACCCGGTCGGCAGGTGCATCAAGAGGCAGTCCCAGTCGCTCGAGGGCATCAGCAGATCCTGTCGAGGAGGACGAAGCCCGGTTTCCGTGCTTGACCACCTTGACCCCGGCGCCCGCCATAACCAGCGAAGCCATGGTGGAGATATTCACCGTGTTGTGCTGGTCCCCTCCGGTGCCCACGATGTCAACGGCATCACGAGGTCCGTTATAAGGCTCTGCCATGTCCAGCATCTGCTCCGAAAGGCCGTGCAACTCCTCGGCGGTCTCCCCTTTGGTATGGAGGCCCACCAGGAAAGCGGCGACGTGAACCGGATCTGCGGCACCGCTCATCATCTCCCGCATGGCCCAAGCGGCCTCATCGTAAGTCAGGTCTTCGTGACGCTCAATCGCGTTGATGAGGCTCTTCCAGGTGGGCTGGTTCGTGGGATCTTGGGTGTTGCTCATAGGGCAACCCTAAGCGATAAACCCCTCCACTCTGTGACCCCTAGACCCGTAACCTGACTGCTGGCTGTAAGCCACCTGGTCGAATAATTGTGGTGATCGTCCCACCATTACGTGACTTTAAAAGCCAAGAAGTCTTATCTGCCCTGGAAAACCGCGGATCGGCGGGGGTTTTGGTGAGCGACACGTGACACGCCGGGAGCCCCAGTGGGCCTTGCTGTTGGTTCGGCGAGAGTTTTACAGACATAATGTCTATGTGACAACTGCAACCCATACTCCCAGTAAGTCGACACAACCGACGCTCAATCGTCCCAACATCGTGTCCGTAGGCACGGTGGTCTGGTTGGCGAGTGAGCTGATGTTCTTTGCCGGACTGTTCGCCATGTACTTCACCCTGCGCGCCACAGCGCCTGACGTGTGGGCGGAAAACACTCATCATCTCGAAGTGCCACTGGCTCTGGCGAACACGATCGTGCTCGTCTTGAGTTCAGTGACCTGCCAGTTCGGCGTGTTCAAGGCCGAACAGCTCAAGGCTCGCCGCACCGGGTCCATTTGGCAGGTCGGCAAATGGGGCATGACGGAGTGGTTCCTGCTGACCTTCGTCATGGGCGCCGTCTTCGTCAGTGTCCAGGCAATGGAGTACGCGACCCTCGTCTCAGAAGGCGTGTCCATCGCGGCGAGTGCTTACGGTTCAGCGTTCTACATCACGACAGGCTTCCACGCCTTGCACGTGACCGCTGGCCTGATTGCATTCCTCTTCATCATCGGACGCGCGTACGTCGCAAAACGATTCGGCCACTATGAGGCGACTTCAGCAATCGTGGTGTCTTACTACTGGCACTTCGTTGACGTCGTCTGGATTGTGCTGTTCATCGTTGTTTACTTCGTGAAGTAGACACGAGGATCGCCCGCCCACACATCAATCACACACAGACAAAGGAACTCTTGACGTGAAGGCACTTTCCCAGAAGCGGCGTCATCCGCTGGCGGCCATCATTCTTTTGGCTGTCGCCCTCGTCCTGACTGGCGGCCTCTATGCAGTTGCCTCCGCCACCAATCAGGCCAAGGCCGACTCCAATCAGAGCTATACGGCCGATGACATCGCCGCTGGACAGAAGCTGTTCCAGTCGAACTGCGCTACCTGTCACGGAACTAATGCTGAGGGAACCGAGAACGGACCCTCGCTGGTCGGCGTCGGTGCCGCCGCAGTCGACTTTCAGGTCGGCACCGGGCGTATGCCCATGCAGATGCAGGGAACTCAGGCTCAGCTCAAGCCCGGCCAGTTCAACGAAGACCAGACCAAGCAGCTTTCTTCCTACGTCGCCTCGCTCGGCGCTGGTCCTGGTGTCCCCGATGAGGAGTCGCTGGACACCAGCAAGGGCGATGCAGCCAACGGCGCCAAGGTGTTCCTCGCCAACTGTGCAATGTGCCACAACGCAGCCGGTTCGGGCGGTGCGTTGACGCGGGGCAAGTTCGCTCCGACTCTCATGGGTGTTTCAGAGCAGCACATTTATGAGGCCATGGAGACCGGCCCGCAGAACATGCCCGTCTTCAACGATGCCAATATCACCCCCGATGAAAAGCGAGATGTCATTACCTATCTGAAGGCGCAGGAAACCAACGGCTCCCCCGGTGGGTTGGCCCTTGGCTCACTCGGCCCGGTTTCGGAGGGATTGTTCATCTGGACCATCGGCTTGGGTCTTGTCATCGGTTTCACCGTTTGGCTGACCTCGCGGTCCGCGTAAGCTCGCTCGAGCATCACACACCTACCAGCAGCTCGTACCAAGGAAGTTAGAGGATCACATGGGCAACCATCGTGACGGAGCACCGGAGCGTTCCGGCGCCGTTGCTACCTCAGGAGACCAGAACCAGGAACAGTTCCCGGATCCGGGTCTGCCGCATCACGAACCGCGCCTGACCGACCTGGATCCCAAGCGCGCGAAGCGCGCTGAGCACCAGGTTTCCTGGCTCTTCGTTCTCTCCATCGTCGGAGCGTTCGTGTTCTGGATCGGGTTCTTCGCGATCAAAGCCAGCGGCGACATGTACAACGTCAATAACCCGGACCCGACCAGCAATCTGCGTCTGCAGAATCTGCTGCTCGGATTGGGTATTGCTTGCACGATGTTTGGCATCGGCATCGGGATCGTCCAGTGGGCCAGAACTCTGATGCCCGACCACGAGATGGTCGAGATGCGTCACGAGATCAGCTCGGAAGAATCCCGAGCGGAGGCTCAAGAGATCGTCGAAACCATTATCGACGAGTCCGGCATCAAGCGTCGTCCCCTGCTTCGCAACACGATGATCGGGGCGATCATTCTTGCGCCCCTCACATTCGTCACCCTTTTCCGCGAGCTGGGGCCGATCAACACGAAGGTTCTCTCGCACACGCTGTGGGACAAGGGTATTCGTCTGGTGCGCGATCCTTCCGGGACGCCTATTAAGGCTGCGGACGTCACCATGGGTTCGGCCTACCACGTTCTGCCGGAAAATATCTTGGATATCTCACACGAGGACGGGTACCTCGAGGAGAAGGCCAAGGCCGTTGTTCTGCTGATGCGTATGGACCCCGAGGAGCTCCACGTTTCAAAGGATCGCGAAGACTGGAACGTCGACGGCATCATCGCTTATTCCAAGGTCTGCACCCACGTTGGTTGCCCCATTGCTCTCTACGAGCAGCGCACCCATCACCTGCTGTGCCCTTGCCACCAGTCCACGTTTGACGCCGCCAACGAATGCGCGGTCGTGTTCGGACCCGCAGCCCACGCGCTGCCCCAGCTGCCGATCACAGTCGATTCAGAGGGTTACCTCGTTGCCCGCAGCGATTTCCACGAGCCGGTCGGCCCGGCGTACTGGGAGCGCGGCAAGCAGAAGCAAGAGATGGCGAGTGAGGCCTAAACATGTCTAATGCTGTAAACGAATACCAGGCCTCGACAACACCGGGGCGCATCGCTAATTTTGTCGATACCCGTGTCGGTATGTCCGGCATTGTCCGCGAGTTCGGTCGTAAGATCTTCCCTGACCACTGGACATTCATGTTCGGCGAGGTGGCTCTCTATAGCCTCGTCATTCTGATTCTTTCCGGCACGTATCTGACGTTCTTCTTCGACCCTTCCATGACCTCCAAGGTCTATGACGGTAGCTATGTGCCGATGAAGGGCGTCGAAATGTCGGCTGCCTACGCATCCACGCTGCACATCTCCTTCGATATCCGTGGCGGCCTATTCATGCGTCAGGTCCATCACTGGGCTGCGCTGATGTTCGTCGTGGCCATTGCCGTGCACATGATGCGCGTTTTCTTCACCGGCGCGTTCCGGCGGCCGCGTGAGCTCAACTGGGTCGTGGGCGGGATGCTCTTCGTCCTGTCCATGGCGGCAGGCTTCACAGGCTATTCGCTTCCAGACGACGTTCTTTCGGGCAACGGCCTCAGGATTATCGACGGCGTGATGAAAGCCATCCCCTTGGTTGGCACTCACCTGTCCCTCTTCTTCTTCGGTGGAGAGTTCCCGGGTCATTCTGTCATCGGACGTCTGTACACACTTCACATCATGATCATTCCTGCATTGATCTTGTTGACGGTTGCGATCCACCTGTTCATGGTGGTTGTCCACAAACACACGCAGTACCCCGGTCCGGGACGAACCGAAAAGAACGTGGTCGGTTTCCCCGTGGGCCCGGTCTACGCTGCCAAGGCCGGCGGCTTCTTCTTCATCGTCTTCGGAATCATTGCCATCATGGCCGGTACGGTCACGATCAACGCGATCTGGAACTATGGCCCCTACGATCCCTCCCCTGTGCAGGCTGGCACCCAGCCTGACTGGTACATCGGCTGGGTCGATGGTGCGCTCCGTCTGATGCCTGGGGCATGGCCTTGGCATTGGCAGGTGCAAGCCGGCGGAACCTGGGTCCTTGCCGTTCTCCTGCCCATGGTCCCCGCTGCGATTTTGCTCGGATTGTTCTTCACCTGGCCCTGGCTCGAACGCTGGGTCACGAAAGACAATCGCGAACACCACATTCTGGATCGCCCGCGCAACGCTCCGTTCCGTACCGGTGCCGGCGTTGCTGGAGTGACCTGGTATTCCATCATGATGATGGCCGCCAGCTCGGACTTGATTGCGACGCACTTCCATGTGGCTCTCAACGACGTGGCGTACATACTCCGTTTCTTCTTCTTCTTTGGCCCGTTCATCGCATTCGAGATCACCCGACGAATCTGCTTGGCCTTGCAGCGGAAGGACCGGGAACTCGTGCTGCACGGCATCGAAACCGGACGTGTTGTTCAGTTGCCTCACGGTGAGTTCATTGAGGTTCACGAACCCCTCAACGAATATGATCGGTATCGCCTGGTGAACTTCAACGCGCCGCAGGTGCGGCCTGCCGAGCCCAATAAGAAGGGTAAGGTTACCGGAAGCGAGAAGATTCGTGGCCGGATATCCCGCCTGTTCTTCGAAGACCGGGTCGCCCCGGTCTCGCCGGCAGAGCTGGAGGCCGCGCATGAGCACCACGAGTTGGAAACCGGTGACCACTAGCCTGATCTGTCACTGAGTCGAAAGCCCCGGCCCCTCGAATGTGAGGGACCGGGGCTTTTCGCTGCACAGGGGTCCTGCCGTCTCCCCTGCGATGATTATGGTGAACCGGTTTTCTGGACAGCGCGTAGACCGTAGACTCCCTCGGTACGATCCGCGTTGGCTCAGCTCAGTTATGTTCTCTCCTCTACCGGCCGGAACCCCCGCGCCTTCTGCGGACAGTCATGAGCTGTCACGGCGCAATGTGACAACCACGGGTCTCCTTGTGGAAGAGGAGGCGGATTTCGGTGCGCTCCCGACGTGTGCAGAAGGCGGGGCACCGCCTTCCAGTCGGGTTCAGGTAAACGTATTTCCCGTTTGGCAGGTTCATGGTCCTGTGGGCCATGTGATCCCGTTGTAGGCGGCCCGGGCTTTTGGGTGCATTTGGGGAGCTGTGCCCATGCCTCCACCGTGAGGTCCTGCCGACGGGTAGTTTTTGGTGCACAGGTCCCAGATGACGAATCCGTCATGCCATTCCTATTCTTGCGTTGATCCGGTGGACCGTCATCATCGACACATGGAGGGTTGGCGCAGATCCAAATCCGCATCGCTTCCCGAGTGATCCGGGTATTCTCTTGTCCCGCGTACGCGGCGGCGAAACGTGTGGCGGCGACATAGAGTTCAGACAGGCCGGTGTATGCGTTGCGGTCAGGGACACGTCCGCCCCACTGGTCACCCGACCCATCGGTGGGGCTCGGCAATCAGACTCTGGAACATATCGTTGGACGGTGTTTGCGCTTGGCCGCGGCCTCACGAATCGCGGCATTCACGAAGCCGCTTGGTTAGTCGTCGGATCGCCTTCTGACTTCAGCTGTTGTGTCGCACCGCTTCGTTCCCATGCTTTGTCGCCCCACCCCGTGCGCACTTCAGTTTCATATTGGCTGTGGTCGGCCCCAGCAAAGATATCCTTAATCGTCATGGAACGGCCATTCTTTACTGTTCCGAGAGTGTGTCGGACGACAGCGACCTGTTCGTTGATTCGGTCACGCTGCTCTTCCATGAGGTCCAGTTGAGTCTCGGCTGCTTCAGCGGGAGAGCTCTCGTCGTCAAGCGCGAGGTAAATAGCTGCGAGGGGAGGTCGAACGCGCAGAGATAAAACGCGGTAGAGCCGTGAAATCTCGGCGTCCCCATAGAACCGATATCCGTTGCTTGCGACCCGTGACGGGTAGATGAGGCCTACCTGCTCGTCGTGTCATAGCGTTCGACTGGCGATCCCAGCCGCCTTGGCAGGGTCTCTGATCGGCCATTCCGCCATATTGCTCTCGCTAGTCAGGTTTCCCGTTCTGTTCGGCTGCCGCTGGAAGATCATATTCACCCTTGATGTGATCGCTCGCCCAAGCATGATCGACCGCCTGATCGCCCGTACGCGGAGTCGTTAGAGTAATCGCGTTTCCATCCCTGTCCATGAATGTGAGATCAGTCGAGAACCACGGAGTATCTAGCGGCCCCGTGACCTCTGCACCGCCCCCAGGCGGTCGCCGACCTCCTCCAGGTTTACGTCCCCCGCAGTGAACGATGCAGATACTGATCCGTGTGCCGCAGCGCCCTGGGCCATGAGAATGTCTTGGTACTTCTCGCGGCGCAGATGCACGAGCGAAGGCACACCACCGGGACCGGGATGGTAGAGCAAGGGTCACGAATCCCGCGGCGCCGTAGTGCGTTTCGGCCGCCTCAAGGCCGCTCACCACGAGGTTTACGAACATAGGCATCACGTATATCGACCGGTCAATTGCCGGCCCGTTATTCTCAATCCTGAGCACCGCATTCCCAGTTGACGTTGCAACAGAGTCAAGGCGTCAGTGCGTATCGTCCCTCTGTAGAGGACGTAGCGGATCAAAGGTACACATTGCCGACAGAAGCGTCATGGCCAGCACACGATCTCGTCGACCAGGCGCGGCTCCGGTTTGGCGTTGAGAGATGTCCGAGAACCTGCCGTTGAGACCAGTTTGGTCCTGGAGGCTCAGCAAGCGGTGGAGGAACGCAACGATGCCGCTCATTCGAAACGAAAAATACCCCAGTTATGTCCGCACGAGGGTGGAAGAAATCACGTCCGACGTGGCGGTGAAGCCTTCCTACCCCGCTATTCCCGTTGCATTGGCTGCGGGACGTTTGAAGCCCAAGACGGATGCACGACGGGACTCGGCTGCCACGCAACTTTTTGTCGGGCTCCCTCATGGCCTCGGTCGTGCGTGGTGGGGTGTTGTTGTGTAGCAATTTGCTCGTGCACCCACCGTTTCAGGTCAATACCCCTACTGAGCAAAGGTAGGTTTGCTGGCGGTGCGGAGGAGCATATCGGACCTCACCTGCGGGTCCTTGGAGCTGCTCTGGTCGTGGCGTTGAGGCCACTCACATTGGATCCTACGACTTGTAGGAACGATGAGGGCCGATCGGGCCAGAAGAGCCCGGGGCCGAAGGTACATCGGTTGTGGACGATTCGACCGGTTCGCTGCATGCCTTGGGAAGAGAAGAAGGGCCCCAATCCTCAAGGAGAGGATTGGGGCCCTTCTATCGCTGGGGTGTGACGCTCGCGATCTAGTGAGCGTGGCTTCCGCGGCTGTATTCGTAGACCCAACCGACCAGACCAATCATGGCAAGCGGGAACGCGAGCATGAGGAGCCACCAACCGATAGCCATGGCCACAACACCGATTGCCGCTGCGATGGCGATGAGGAGAGGCCACCAGCTCCAAGGCGAATAGAAGCCGTAATCGCCTGCGGCATCGACGATTTCACCGTCCAAGTTATCCGAGGGCTGGTTGGGATGCTTCTTCGAAGTGAAGCTGAAGAAGAAGCCCAAGAACGCCGACATCAACGCGGTCAACAGGAGGGCCGGGAATCCGACCCATTCGGTAAATCCTGTCATGAACCCGTAGACGAGAGTCACCGGGATCAGGAAGATGAACAAAGCCCAAAAAAGGATGCCATTTTCGCGCATCTGCTTGCCTCCTAGGAGTTGACCGTGGCGGCCTTGCGGGCAGCCGACGCGACGTCGTGGTTGGTGGACAACTCGGGATGGTGCAGATCAAGTGCAGGCCGTTCCGAGCGGATTCGCGGCAGGGCCGTGAAGTTGTGACGCGGCGGCGGGCAGGATGTCGCCCATTCCAGGGAGCTTCCAAAGCCCCACGGGTCATCGACTTCAACCTTCTTGCCGTTGCGGGTCGTGATGTAGACATTCCAGAAGAACGGCAGCATCGACACCGCCAGAATCATGGCGCCGACGGTCGAGAACTGGTTCATCCAGGTGAAACCGTCCTCTGGCATGTAGTCAGCATAACGACGCGGCATTCCGTCCACACCCAGCCAGTGCTGGATCAGGAAGGTCGTGTGGAAGCCGATGAACAGCAGCCAGAAGTGGATTTTGCCCAGTCGTTCGTTGAGCATCTTGCCGGTGAACTTGGGCCACCAGAAGTAGATACCACCGAACATGCAGAACACGACCGTTCCGAAGACCGTGTAGTGGAAGTGCGCGACCACGAAGTACGAATCCGAAAGATGGAAATCCAGCGGAGGGGTGGCCAGGATGATCCCGGTCACACCGCCGAACAAGAAGGTCAACAGGAATCCGAAGACCCACAAGAGTGGCGTCTCGAAGGTAATGGATCCCTGCCACATCGTGCCGATCCAGTTGAAGAACTTCACGCCAGTGGGGACACCGATCATCATCGTCATGAACGAGAAGAACGGAAGCATAACAGCACCGGTGACGTACATGTGGTGGGCCCACACAGTCACGGACAGCGCAGCAATGGCGATCGTCGCGTAGACGAGTCCCTTGTACCCGAAAATCGGTTTGCGTGAGAACACCGGAATGATCTCAGAGACGATTCCGAAGAATGGTAAGGCCAAAACGTAGACCTCGGGGTGCCCGAAGAACCAGAAGAGGTGCTGCCACAGGATCGCACCACCATTTTCGGCGTCGAAGATATGACCGCCCAGCCTACGATCCATACCCAAGGCAAACAGCGCGGCTGCCAGGGGCGGGAAGATCATGATGAGGAGGATCGCCGTAATCAACGTGGTCCAGGTGAAAATCGGCATGCGCCACATGGTCATGCCCGGAGCGCGCATGCAGAGGATAGTCGTCAAGAAGTTGACGCCACCCATGATGGTGCCGAAGCCCTGCAAGGCAAGGCCGAAGACCCATAGATCGCCGCCCACGCTCGGACTGTACGTGGTGGAGTTCAACGGAGCATAGGCGAACCAACCGAAGGATGCCGCGCCCTGCGGGGTGATGAACCCGGAAATTGCGACAAGGGAGCCGAACAGGAAGAACCAGAAGGCAAGCGCGTTAAGCCGCGGGAAAGCGACATCGGGAGCACCGATCTGCAGGGGCACGATCACGTTGGCGAAGCCGATGAACATGGGGGTACCAAACATCAGCAACATCAGGGTGCCGTGCATGGTGAACAGCTGGTTGAACTGCTCTTTGGTCTCCAGGATCTGCATGCCGGGCTCGAATAGCTCAAGGCGCATCACGAGGGCCATGATGCCGGCCAGCAAGAAGAAGATGAAGGACGCGATCAGATACATGTATCCGATGGTCTTGTGGTCGGTAGAAGTCAACCAGCTGACGACGATCCGTCCCCGGGACCGGGGAACGGTGCGTTGCGCAACCGTTGTTTCTTCAGCTGAATACTCGAATGTAGACACCGGTACTCCCCTACTTCGATTCGTTCATGTTGGGATTGCGGTTGTACTCATCGCCGAGGCGTCCGTTGTTGCCCTGGTTCTTGAGGTCCTGCATGTGCTTGTCATAGTCGTCCTGGGAGACGACCTTTACGTTGAAGAGCATTTCTGAGTGGTACTCACCGCAGAGTTCGGCGCATTTGCCCTGGTAATCACCGGGGCCACCCGTCTTGAAGTCCATGTAGTTGGTCTGACCGGGGATGGTGTCGATCTTTTGCAGGAATGCGGGCACCCAGAATGAGTGGTTCACGTCGCGGGACTTGAGCTGGAGCTCAACTTCGGTGTTCTCCGGCAGGTAGAGGGTCGGAAGCTTGTCCTCCCGGCCAGGCTGGCCGTCGAGACGAGCTTGCGTGCCTGAGGTGTAAGTATCGCTGTCCAGGTAATTGAAGTCCCAAGCCCACTGCTTGCCATAGACCTCAACTGTGACTCCCGGATGATCCCAACGACTGTCGACCGAACGCTCTGCTTTGTCGGAGAACGCGAAGAGGCTCACGATCAAAACGATCGGGATGATCGTGTACATGATCTCGAGAGGAAGGTGATATCCCAGCTGGCGCGGGTAGCCGGTTTCTCCCTTGCGGCGACGATAGGCGATGATGCACCAGAGCATCAGACCCCAGGTCACCAGACCGACTGCGAGTGCAGCGATCCAGGAGCCGATCCAAAGATCCATGATCGTGTCGACGTTGTCGGTGGTGCCGCGCTTGGTCGGCAAGAAGCCGACCTCAGCGCTATCCGAACAACCCGTCAACAGCAGCGTGGCGGCCGCTGTCGCGCCGATGGCGACAATGCCTTTGGCGCGACTGCTACCGGTTCGTTTCTGCGAACTCACAGACTGCCCTTCCTCTAATTTCCGTGCGTGTGATGAACGCTGAGCCGATACACCGTTTCCCATGTGCTCGTGCGACAGCGTTCTGGTCTTAGTACGAGCTTACTCGTCCCTGCGGATTTCCGCTGACACTGTGTCACCACAGTACCCCGAAAGTCGGAGCAGATTCAGCTCCGACATATCTGCCAAGGCCGAGTTGGAGCCCGTATTTTCGACCTTAACAAGACTATGGCCCGGTCCTCCCCAAAGCGGGAATGACCGGGCCATATTACGCACCGTCTGGACGCGATCTATATCACTTAGTTGAAAGAATCACCACAGGCGCAGGAACCCTGCGCATTGGGATTGTCAATCGAGAAGCCCTGTTTCTGAATGGTGTCTTCGAAGTCGATCGTCGAGCCTTCCAGGTAAGGAGTGCTCATCCGGTCAACAATGACCTCGACGCCGTCAAACTCGCGTAGAGCGTCTCCATCGAGAACACGCTCGTCAAAGTACAACTGGTAGATCAAACCTGAGCAACCACCGGGCTGAACCGCAACACGAAGTCGCAAGTCTGTTCGCCCCTCCTGTTCCAGAAGGGTGCGTACCTTCTCGGCTGCTCCTTCGGTGAGAGTCACGCCGTGAGTCGGCATCTCGGTCTTCATTTCGGGTGCAACAGTCATATCGCGACCTGCCTTTCTGCTCGCCTCAA
Source organism: Rothia uropygialis (assembly GCF_004137765.1). Taxonomy (GTDB): domain Bacteria; phylum Actinomycetota; class Actinomycetes; order Actinomycetales; family Micrococcaceae; genus Rothia. The sequence continues at coordinate 253,742 of NZ_NOIS01000002.1, forward strand.
GCCTAGCTATTGCTCTCGCGTCAGTGTAACCCTATTACCGCTCTCGTTATTCCTCGGCGGGCCGAACCTTTGCCCATGCTGGAGGCTCGGCACGCACCTTGGACCGGGCGTGTGGGGCATCATCAGCGAGAATGATTCATGCGGACCATGAAGAATGCTTCGGATTCTATGGCACGCTGGAAATCTGGAATGAAGAGAGACTCGTTGGCGCTGTGTGCGCGGGTGTCCGGGTCCTCGATGCCCGTGATGAGGATCGCCGCATCAGGGAACATCTGCGTCAACGATGCTACGAACGGAATCGATCCGCCCATTCCCATCAGAACGGGCTCGGTATTCCACGCGTCCTTCATCGACTCCAGCACAGCCCGAGCCGGACCGCTGCTCACATCCGATTCGAAAGGCTGACCGGCTTCGCCGCCGTCGTATTCGACTGTTGACCCCCAGGGTGCGTTCCGCGTCAGGTGTTCTTCCAGAAGCCGATGGGCCTCATGAGGATCCTGCCCCGGCGCGAGGCGAAGACTGACTCGAGCCCGGGCTGTGGAGGCCATGGTGTTGGAGGATTGGTCGACCGACGTGATGTCCATCCCGATGATGGACAGCGCCGGCTGATTCCACAGCCGTGATGAGATGCTACCCGTACCGGTGAGGCGGAAATTTTCGAGCGCACCGGCATCGGTGCGGAAATCTGCTTCCGAGTAGTCGAGCTCAGGATCCGGGCCACGAACCAGGCCGTCGACCGCTACGGACCCCGCGTCATCGTGCAAGGATGCCAGGAGACGCACCATGGCCGTATTCGCATCAACCAAGGGACCTCCGAACATTCCCGAGTGAAGGGCATGGTCCAGGGTCCTCACCGTGACGGTTCCTGAGATGACACCGCGAAGGCTCGTGGTCAGCGCGGGAACTCCGGCGCGCCAGTTGGAAGAATCCGCGACCACGATTGCGTCCGCCTGAAGTTTGTCTTGATAGGTGGCGAGGAAGTTCCCGAAGCTCGGTGAGCCGGCCTCTTCCTCGCCTTCGATGAACAAAGTAATGCCTATTCCAAGTTCGTTGCCCAGAACGCTGTGAAGCGCATCGACCGATGCAAGGTGAGTCATCAAACCGGCTTTGTCGTCTGCAGCGCCGCGTCCGTAAAGGCGGTCGCCGACCTCGGTTGCGACCCAAGGATCCGTATTCCAGTCCGCTACGTCGCCAACCGGTTGAACGTCATGGTGGGCATAAAGAAGAACTGTCGGGTATCCAGCGCGAGGGTGCTTTCGGGCGACGACGGCCGGCATGCCCTGGCCCCCATCAGGCTTGTCGGCAGTGAGGATTTCGACGTCGTCGAAACCGGACTCGCGGGCGAGCTCCGCGACCCGTCCGGCGCTTTCGCGCACCCGGGACAGATCGTGACTTTCCCATGCTACCGAGGGGATCGATACGAGCTCCTTGAGAGTTGCCAGAGTGTTCTGGAATGTCTGCTCGACACGAGCTTTAATCTCAACCTTAATCGAAGGTTCTACGTTTCGACCGTCATTGGCGCTAGTTACATCGTTGTTCGTCATAGCCGCCACCTTATGCTTCTGGCGCGGTGGAAGGTAACAGGGCGCGCCATCAAGTATCCTGGAGGGGTGTTCGGAAGCAAGAAGAAATCCTCAGCTGAAAGCGTTGCCACGGAAGAGTCGTCGGACTCGATGAACTCTTCAGAGGCCGCAAGGGCTCAAGGCAAGGGCCGCCCCACTCCAACTCGTAAAGAAAGGGAGGCCGCCCGCAAGCGTCCCCTCGTGCCTGATGATCGCAAGATGGCCAAGCAGAAGGAACGCGAGGCCGCCAGGGAAGCGCGAGTACGGCAGAACCAGGCGATGCAGACGGGCGATGATCGTTACTTGCCTGTTCGCGACCGCGGCCACCAGCGTCGTTTCATCCGGGATTATGTCGATGCCAGGTTCAATATCGGTGACTACTTCATCGTCATTTTGCTCGTCATCTTCGTTCTCGGCTTGGTGATGCCGCTCCACATCCAGCAGTTCACGATCTACGTCATGTGGATCTTCATTGCGATCTGGCTCCTGGACTTCTTCATCCTGTGGAGGAAACTCAAGAAACTTGTGATCGAGAAATTCGGTTCCGCCGAGGCGGGATCCGGAATGTATGTATTCAACCGGGTCATGATGATCCGTCGTTTGCGGATGCCCAAGCCGCAGGTCAAGCGAGGGGAATTCCCCTCCTAAACCCTGTGCGGTACTTTACTGAAGTGAGGGCGGCCGGTCATCCCCTAGGATGGCCGGCCGCCCTCAAGCGTTGACGCCGGCGCTCCGAAGTCAGCGGCGTAGGCGCCTCATTTTCTTCAGGCCACGGTTGATCCGGGCAGCCCAGAACGGGCCTTCGTACAGGAAAGCGGTGTAGCCCTGGACCAGATTGGCTCCGCATTGCAGACGCTCTTCCACGTCCCCGGCCGAGGTGACTCCCCCGACCGAAATGATGGTCATGTCTGCCCCGACACGAGCCCGAACAGCCGAGAGAACTTCTAGCGATCGTTTCCGTAGCGGTTCACCGGATAGGCCCCCCGCCCCGCATTCTTCGATATCGGCCGGAGAAGATTGAAGGCCCAAACCTTCGCGCCGAATCGTGGTGTTGGTGGCGATGATGCCGTCGAGCTCCAACTCAACCGCCAGATCGGCGATCGCCGCGACCTCAGCATCAGAAAGGTCGGGAGCGATTTTCACCAGTACCGGAACGTGCCGACGCGCGGCCAGTTCCGCTTCGCGTACGACTGCACCAAGCAGTGGCCGGAGTGCGTCGATGTGCTGCAGATCCCGAAGCCCGGGCGTGTTGGGTGAGCTCACGTTGACGGCGAGGTAGTCGGCCTGGGGAGCCAGCGTCCGCGTGCTGTGCACGTAGTCCTCGATCGCCTCCTCGACGGGCACGACCTTAGTTTTGCCGATATTCACACCGACGATCGGGCGGGTGCGTTCCTTGTAGTCGTGCCACAGGTCGGCATGGGCGGAAGCCAAACGCGGTCCGATCTGGTCGGCGCCGTCATTGTTGAATCCCATGCGATTGATCACCGCGTGATCCCGGACGAGTCGGTGCAATCGGGGCTTGGGGTTGCCGGACTGCGGTTGGCCGGTGACCGTTCCCACCTCCACGTGACCGAAGCCCAAGTCCGTCAGCGCGTTGATCCCCGTGGCGCCTTTGTCGAAACCGGCCGCCAAGCCGAAGGGAGAAGGGAAGACGCGGCCGAGCGCTTCCGTGCGCAGAGATTTGTCCGGGGCCGTCAACACACGGAGGACCTTGGAGACTCCCGATTGTCGGCATGCCTTGATTGCTGCGAAACCGATCGCGTGCGCTCTCTCCGCGTCCATACCGGAGAAGACGATCTTGAAAAATGTCGGATAGAACCTGACCACGGATTCTCCTAGGCCTTCGTTTTTTGAACATAAATTTGAGGTTGAGGGTTAGGACCTAAAATTAAACAGCAGGTTTATGTACCGAGTCCACCGCTCCCCCGTATCTGCGGTCGCGTTGGGCGTATTCTTCGACGGCGTCCCAGAGAACGAGGCGATCCACGTCCGGCCAAAGAATATTCATGAAGATCATCTCAGCATAAGCGCTCTGCCAGAGAAGGAAATTGGAGAAGCGTTGTTCCCCAGAGGTTCGCAAGAACATGTCCACATCCGGAAGATCTGGTTCGTCCAAATACCGAGCGAACGTTTTTTCGTTGATCTGGCCGGGTTTGAGGGCTCCGGCTGCAGCATCGGCAGCGATGGCGGCCGCGGCATCGGCGATTTCTGCACGACCACCGTAATTCACGCACATGACCAGCGTGCACACGGTGTTGTTCGCAGTCTCCCGCTCACAGGTCTCCAACTGGCGAATAACTGACTTCCACAAGCGAGGGCGTCTTCCAGCCCAACGGATACGAACGCCCCAAGAATTCAGCGTATCGAGCTGGCGCTCCAAGACGTCGCCGCAGAACCTCATCAAGAAATTGACCTCATCCAGGGACCGCTTCCAGTTCTCGGTCGAGAAGGCGTAAGCGCTCACGACGGAAATACCCATTTCAATGGCTCCGGCGACCACATCCAAGAGCGCCTGCTCCCCCGCTTTGTGGCCCTCATTGCGGGGCAACCCGCGCTCATTCGCCCAACGTCCGTTACCGTCCATGACCACGGCTACGTGACGCGGCACGAACTTCTGAGGGATGGACGGCGGGCGTGTTCCCGACGGATGAGGAAAGGGGGCTTGGATGGTCATAAGGTCCTTTCGAGCAAGGCAAATGAGCGGAACTCGCGCTCCACGTGCCACTGTACATAACGTCTGAGGAGCACTCCGACGCGGTCCCCGGCGGTGTGATCTTCAACGTCCCGCAGAAGGTCCCAGTGTCCCGTGGCAACCGCGCGCAGGTAAGTCATCATGTCCGTGCTCAACGGGCGATCCCCGGCCTGGGCACAAGCGGCGCATATTACGCCCCCACCGGACATCGACCACGAGGTCAAGCTCTCGGTAGTCCCGCACCGAACACAGGCTTCCGTTGCGATGTACCAGCCGGCTATCCGCATGGATCGGGCCAGGAACGAGTTCAAGACGTCTTGAGGTGGATGGGTCTGACGAGCCAAGGAAGAGAGGGCGCCTGCCGTCAAGGTGAAGAGTTCCCGTGCGGACTTAGGGTCTCCCTGAGACACGTACTCCGAAACCTCCGCTACAGCCGAAGCGCTCGTGTACGCGACGTAATCGGCCACGATGGGAGCGGCGTAGGCCTTTCGGGTTACGGCCTGAGTTACGATATCCAGATTCCGGCCGTGGACCAGAGAAACATCAGTGATCATGAAGGGTTCTAACCGTGCGCCGAGCTTCGAGTTGCTTCGGCGCACGCCCTTGGCCACAGCACGTATCACCCCGTGCCCAGTGGACAGACCTACAATGATCCGGTCCGACTCCCCAAGTGGGTACGTTCCAAGGACGATCACAGTCTCGCGATACGTCCTGGAGGCGGCGGTTGTCGTTGGCACTCGCCCATTATCCCACGGTCGGTAGGAGAAAAATACGACGCCGCCCGCGCAAGTGGCGGGCGGCGTCGTCAGGCGAACTAGGTTACCGCAATGCGCGGTTGACGGCAGAGATCAGAGCTTTCAAGCCTGCTCGGGTGGTGTTGGCGTCGATGCCGACTCCCCAGAGGACACGATCGCCGACCGCCGCCTCGACATAGCTGGCCGCATGAGCGTTCTCGCCCGCCGACATTGCATGCTCGGAGTAGTCCAGGACTCGAACGTCGACACCCTCATGGGCCAGAACTCGGGTCAACGCGTCAATAGGTCCGTTGCCGACGGCAGAACGGTCGATCTCACGACCGTTGATATCCAGCTTGAGCCTCAGGGTTGTGTCTCCCGTATCCGTGGCCTCGGTGGTCATCGCGGCAATTCGGAATTTGCCCCAACGGCGCTCACCGTGGTCCTCTTCAGCCGGCAGGTACTCGTCCTTGAAGATGTCCCAGAGGGCCACGCTCGTGATTTCGCCACCTTCGCTGTCCGTGCGATTCTGGACGACGCTCGAGAACTCCACCTGTGCACGTTTGGGCATGTCCAGGCCCTTCTGCTGCTTCAACAAGTAGGCGACGCCGCCCTTGCCGGACTGGGAGTTCACGCGGATGACCGCTTCGTAGTTCCTGCCGAGATCCATCGGATCGATGGGCAGGTAAGGAACGGCCCACTCCATCTCCTCGACATCCTTGTTCTGGGACTTCGCATCGACCTCCATGGCCTCGAAGCCCTTCTTGATGGCGTCCTGGTGGGATCCGGAGAATGCCGTGAACACCAAGTCGCCACCGTAGGGAGAGCGCTCGTGGACCTTGATTTGGTTGCAGTACTCGACCGTTTGCCGGATTTCGTCGATATTTGAGAAGTCGATCTGCGGGTCGATGCCCTGGGTGAACATGTTGAGCCCCAGGGTCACCAGGTCGACGTTTCCGGTCCGCTCTCCGTTGCCGAACAGACAACCTTCGATACGATCTGCACCGGCCAGAAAACCGAGTTCAGCAGCGGCAATGCCCGTGCCCCGATCATTGTGAGGGTGCAAGGAAAGAATGACGTTGTCCCGATTGTCCAGATGACGACTCATCCACTCGATCGAGTCGGCATAGACGTTGGGCGTTGCCATCTCGACGGTCGCGGGCAAATTGATGATGACCTGGCGGTCGTCTCCGATGCCCAGTTCGTGGGTAACCGCGTTGGCAACGCGTGCGGCGTACTCGACCTCGGTGCCCGTGTAGGACTCCGGAGAATACTGGTACGTGAGAGGCACAGCAGTGCTCATCTGCTCTTCGTACTTGGTGCAGAGGCGCGCACCGTTCAGGGCGATATCCATGATGCCGTCCTGATCCTGTTTGAAGACAACGCGACGTTGCAGAACCGACGTCGAATTGTAGAAATGGATGATCGCCGAGGGTGCACCCTCGATGGCCTCGTAGGTCCGCTCGATGAGGTGCTCCCGACACTGGACCAAAACCTGGATCGTGACGTCGTCGGGGATGTAATGGTCCTCGATCAGGGTGCGTACGAAATTGAAATCGGTCTGGGACGCCGAGGGGAAACCAACCTCGATCTCTTTGTAACCCATCGAGACCAGGAGCTTGAACATCGCCAGTTTGCGATCCGTGTCCATCGGGTCCACCAAGGCCTGGTTTCCGTCGCGGAGATCGACGGCGCACCAACGCGGTGCATGCGTCATGACCTTATCCGGCCAAGTGCGGTCGGGAAGATTGACCGAAATTTCCTCGTGGTAAGGACGATATTTGTGAATCGGCATTCCGGAGGATTTCTGCGGGTGAGTCATCGTGAGTGCCTCTCAAGACGTTGTGTCAGGTTGCGGCCGGCGCAACTGTTCTCCGCAGCGAGGTGTCGGCCTAGTCGGAAAACGAGGCCTCGCTGCGGCAACTAAGCAGGAGGATCACGGATGATTGATTCACGATATTCAACGTACCACTCGCGTCGCATCCCTGCGTGACAGGTCACGGTCTGTCCACATTATGGGATGCGACGCCCATAGCCGACCTCAACGAATCCGCCAGATTCGAGGCGGCGGCCACTATCAGTAAGCGAATGCCTTCTGGCAGGTCTGCTGATCTGCGGTCTGGCCATTCGCGCCGCCGACGATCGAGGAAGAGCCTTCCTTCTTGACCGTGTCTCCGCTTGCGAAGTCCTTGCCCACACTGACGTCGATCCCGGCGACCGCGGCGCTTTCGACCACTTGATCCGACCCCAGGCCGAACTTATTTGCGATCTCCTGAGCCTGCTGCTGATAGCCAGGGCCGTACTGGATTGTGGTGGTCTCCGAGACCTGGGCCAAATCCTGGTACGTCACGCCGCTGTACCCGAGTTCCTCGACCTTGCCGCTCAGATCCTTGCCACGATTCTCGGTGCCCGATGCATTGGACATGTACACGGGTACAGACCGGTCGATTTCCGGCTCGGATGCGGAACTCGACGGAGACTCGGAAGACTGGTCCTGCCCACCTGCCAATGATCCGTCCTTGCGCAGCGTTTCGAAGACCTTCTCCGCATCGTCGGAGAGCTGCAACTTGTTCTCGTCATTGACGTAGGGCTCTGTGGGAGCCGTGGCAAAAACAATGTCGGACAGGTCAACGCCGGAGAGGATTTTGCCGATGTCCACGAACGTGGCCGGGTCGGTGAAGCCCTTGTCGACGGTAACGTTCTGCGTGACAGCCTCCGCGATACCGTACATTTTGCCGGGATTGGACAAGGTCCCTTGTTCCTTGACCTTCCGCATCAACGAAGCCAGGAAGCCCTGCTGGGCCTGGATTCGGCTGGTGTCCGATCCGTCGCCGAAACCGTGACGTGAGCGGAGGAAGGCCAGGGCTTGTTCGCCCTCCACCTCGGAATTGCCCGATGGAATGTCCAGTCCCGAGTATTCGTCTTTGATTGGTTTGTTGACGCAGACGTTCACACCTCCCACAACGGTGCTCAACTGTTTCACGGCGTTGAAGTCGACGAGCATGAAGTGATCTACGTTGATACCGGTCATCTGGTTGATGGTCGCTACGGTGCAGCCCGGACCGCCGTTGGTGAGTGACTCGTTGATCTGGGTGTCTTGTTCGGCGGGGTACTTCTTTCCGTCCGCCCCTTGGCACTGCGGGATGTCGACCATCAAGTCACGGGGGAAAGACACCACGTTGACCTTCTTGTGGTCCTCGCTGATTTGCATCAACATCATGACGTCCGAACGAGCACCGGAACCCTCGTCCGAAGCATCGCCGTAATTGGCGTTGTTGCCCGTCCTGGTGTCGGAGCCGATGACGAGGATATCGAGGGGACCGTCCGCCAGTTCTTTTCCACCGTCGAGGCCGGACCCGAGATTAAGCGCGTCCGTCTCGACGTTGGACCGCAAACGCATCGCGGCGAATCCTCCGGCGCCCATGACGACGAGCAGAAGACCGACACAGCACAGCGAGAGCCAGAGCCCACGCTTGGATTTCCTCGCGCGGTTCTTGTAGTGACGGCCCCGGGCATTGAGGCGCGGCGAAGGCGCTTCATTCGAAGTCTCGGGCGACTGCGGCACAAATATTCCTCTCGAACGGACGGCGAAAAACCTTTAAGTACTTTACGGCCCGAGGCTGAGAAGTTTCCTCACGTCAGACCGTGAATTTCCTCTATTCTTCCCCGGATACCGTCTAGAATCCCAAGCGGCCTAGGGCTCGGGGATCACGTTGCCAGTCCTTGGCAACCTTCACGTGAATGCTCAAATAGACTTTGGCTCCGAGCAACGGTTCTATCCCCTGCCGAGCCTTGGTTCCGATATCCCGCAACCTGGATCCGCGCTTTCCGATAATGATGGCTTTCTGCGAGTCCCGTTCGACATACAGGTTCACGTGGACGTCGATCATCGGATCGTCCTCGGGCCGGTCCTCGCGATCATTCATCTCCTCGACGGTCACGGCCACCGAGTGCGGCAACTCGTCGCGGACACCTTCTAGGGCCGCCTCACGAACGAGTTCTCCGACCATAACTGCCTCGGGCTCATCGGTCAGGTCGCCGTCAGGATAAAGTGGTGGGGAATCGGGCAAATACGAGCTCAGTAAGCTCGCAACGGACTCGACCTGAAAATCTTTGACAGCCGAAACCGGAATGATGTCAGCCCAGCCGCCCTGGCCGTCATCGACCGGACCCGTCGGGACGTTTTCGGAGTTGCCCGAGCCCTTGGCGAAGAGGGCCGGTGGGTCGGATTTTCTGCCCTGGGGCCCTTTGCCCCGGCCCTGTCGACGCCGTGCCCGCTCTTCACGGGCGCGTCGCTCGGAGGTCATGATTTCATTGCCCAGATCTGTGACGGCAACGAGTTGTTCCGCGAGACGGTCCGCCGGGACTTTGTCGGCTTTGGTAACAATGGCGACGATTGGCTTTTTCCCCGCCGCGGCCAGCTGCGACGCAATGTAGCGATCTCCCGGCCCGATCTTTTCGTCGGCAGGTACGCAGAATCCGATGACGTCAACCTCCGCGAGCGTCTCCGCAACGAGATCGTTGAGCCGCTCACCGAGGAGCGTGCGCGGCCGATGCAGTCCTGGGGTATCGATCAGAATCAGTTGGGAATGATCGCGATGGACAATGCCTCGGATGGTGTGTCGCGTCGTCTGGGGGCGGTTGGACGTGATCGCCACCTTCTGGCCGACCAACGCATTCGTCAACGTCGATTTTCCGGCGTTCGGGCGCCCGACCAGGACCGCGAATCCGGCGACGAAATCCTCGGGTACGGTTGCAAAATCCATGTTCATTCCTCCGAGGGCTCCTGCCCGTCAAGTTCTTCCTGCGGCGGTTCCTGCCATGCGAGGACCGTGCCGACCCGGTTCCGGCGCCCCTCGAGCTTAACGGCTTTGAGCCGAATCCCGTAGATCTCCGCCGTGGAACCAACGATCGGAACGCGGCCGAGAGCCTTTGCTAGAAGACCGCCGACGGAATCGACATCGTCGTCTTCCAGATCAAGGTCGAATAGCTCGCCGAGGTCGCCGACGCTCATGCGTGCCGATACTCGGTAGGCGTCGCCTTCGGCAGTCGCTTCCGGCTCGGCCGTATCGTACTCGTCGACAATCTCACCGACGAGCTCCTCAATGAGGTCTTCGAGGGTGACCAGCCCCGCCGTACCACCGTACTCATCAACCACGATTGCCACGTGCGTGCCCTCCCGCTGCATTTGGGGCAGCAGCTCGGAGACTTTCTGCAATTCAGGAACGAAGCGTGCCGGACGCAAAAGATCCGAGACAACGGGGGCACTGCCCCGGTGATCACGGATCAGAATCGCCTCGGCGACATCCTTGAGGTACAAGAAGCCGCGAACGTCATCGAAGTCCTCGCCTATGACGGGGATGCGCGAATATCCGGATCGCAAGAACAGATTGAGGGCGTTGTCCACCGAATCATCGAGGTCGAACGTCACTGTGTCGGTTCGCGGAACCATCACCGCTCGAATGCGGGTGTCGTCCAGCTCGAAAATCGAGTGCAGCATCGCCGCCTCGCTGTCTTCGATCACATCCGTGCCACTGGCCCGATCCACGAACTCGCGGAGTTCTTCTTCCGTGAAGAACCCGGCGTTCTCGTCCGTGGGCTGAGCAAAAGCCGAGCCGCCACGCATGAGCCACCGTGGCACAGGTCCCAATACGGCGGTGATCGCGCGGAGAAAACCGGAGGTCCTGGAGACGACGGCCAATGGATGCGATCGTCCGACGTGACGCGGTGAGACACCAATGACCACGAACCCCAGCAAAGTCGCGATGACGACGGCAATCAGCGCCGAAAGCCATACCCAGGGTATGAATCGCAGAAAGAGAATAGTGAGGACGACCGAGACGAGGGATTCGCAAAGAATGCGAGCGAATCTCAGGGCATGCATATACGGCCGGGGGTCCTCGAGGACCTTTTTGAGACTTCGGCGCGCGTCGGCCTGGGAAGCTTTCTCCGCTTCGTGACGTGGCAAATAGGTAAACGCCGATTCTACAGCCGTCAGAAGAAATGCCACGCCCAGCAGAATTAGGGTCGCAATGGCAAGGAGCGCCGTGATCATACCGTGCTAATGCCTCGTTTCCACGGGCGCGGGGTGGCCCAGAAATTTTTCCAGGATATTCCGTTGCAGAGAAAACATTTCTCGTTCCTGCTCGGTCGTGGCGTGATCGTACCCAAGGCAATGCAGGATTCCATGGAGCAAAAGCAGACACAGCTCATCAGCGGTTGAGTGTCCAGCGGACTCGGCCTGCCGGGCCGCGACCGTGGGACACAGGGCGATATCGCCAAGAGTTCCCTCAGCGAGTTCGTCCGCAGTTCCCGGGCGCATCTCGTCCATAGGGAAGGACATCACATCCGTGGGACCTTCGAGGTCCATCCACTCAATGTGAAGCCGCTCCATCTCGGCTTCTCCGATGACAGTTACTGATAGCTCCGTCTGAAAAGAAACATGGAGCAACTCAAAAGCGAAAGCTACAAGTTTGCGCAATTGGGCCACATTGACCGCTCCAAAAGCCTGTTCTTCGGGGCCTGTACTAGCTTCAGAGCTTTCGATATCGACGAAGGGGAGACTCTGCTCTCCAAGGGACTCAGTGGAGAAGCTCACTCGCCATCACCCTCGGCCCGACGCCGGGCCGCACGTGGTCGGGAGGAGACCTGTTGCTCGTCCTCCCATTTCCCGTAGGCCGTGACGATGTCACTCACCAGCTGATGCCGCACCACGTCGACGGCTTCGAGCTGGGAAAAGTGTATTTCCTCGATGTCGTTCAGAATCTTACGAACCTGCCGCAGACCGGACGTAGATCCGGTCGGAAGATCAACCTGCGTCACGTCCCCTGTAACCACCATCTTGGAGCCGAACCCCAGACGAGTCAGGAACATTTTCATTTGCTCGACCGTGGTGTTCTGGGCTTCGTCCAAGATCACAAACGCATCGTTCAGGGTACGACCGCGCATGTACGCCAGAGGGGCTACCTCAATGGTCCCGGCCTCCATCAGCCGCGGGATCGATTCGGGGTCCATCATGTCGTGAAGCGCGTCGTACAAAGGCCGCAGGTAAGGATCGATTTTTTCGTTGAGGCTGCCCGGAAGGAAGCCCAAGCTCTCCCCCGCTTCTACGGCGGGGCGGGTCAGAATGATGCGGTTGACCTCTTTGGCCTGAAGCGCCTGTACCGCTTTGGCCATGGCAAGATACGTTTTGCCGGTACCGGCGGGCCCGATACCGAAAATCACGGTGTTGTTGTCGATCGCGTCCACATATGAGGACTGATTGACCGTTTTGGGCCTGATTTTCCGGCCACGAGACGACAGTATGTTCTGCGTCATCGTCGGAGTTGCGGAAGCCATATTCTTGATCAGCAGGTCCACCAAGCGCTTCACGACTTCGGCGCTGATGACACTGTCTTGAGAGGCCAGGACCTCGAGTTCCTCGAAGAGCCTGATGACCAACTCAACCTGAGCCGACGGCCCGGTCACCACGACGTCGAGGCCTTTGACGCCTAGGGAAACATCCGAGAACGCCTGCTCGATGATGAGCAATGATGAATCCTGAGGCCCAAGGACCTCGACCATGGACTCGCGGCTTCGAAATGTGTATGTCCTCGAAACGGACAACGGACGTGAAAGACCAGGCGTGGATGCGGTCATCAAATGCGGAATTACCTCTCCTTCAGGGGCGTTGGACCCCTATGTTCCTGAGGATCCAGTTATTGTTCAAGACTACCGTTGTTGTTGCGAGCGCACCACGAGACTTTGCCGAATGCGCACGAAGCCCATGTCACTCACGCTTCAGCGAGTTGAAACTCACGTCAACGCTTTAGACTGGGTGCACGGAACGCAAGGCCGTCATGGCGCGAACTGACCTGGAGGACTCAGAACATGATCTCACGCACGTGGCGCCCGGTCGCGGGAGCGGTCGTGGTCTTGTGCGTTCTTCCCAGTGTGCTCAGTGGATGTGGTCTGTTGGACGCCGCCAACAAAGCGAGCGAATCCGAAGAGTCGCCCAAGCCGACCTCCTCTCCTTCGCAATCCGACCGGAAGGTTCCGCTGTACTGGCTCGGAAATACCGGTAAATCTTCGTACTTGTACCGTGAGTACAGGGATTACCAGGCGGACGATGCCGCATCGTCGGGCGACGTGGTGGCGACCGCGGTGTCCATGCTGACGAGAGTCCAGCCCAGCGACCCGGACTATCACAATCCGTGGAAGCCCGCGCAGTCCGTAGGATCGTCGATGTCCACGGATGGGACTTTGACGCTCAACGTTTCATCCGACATCTTTGACCATTCATTGTCCGGCGACGAAGCAAATCTCGCGGTCCAACAACTGATTTACACGGCGACGGCCGCCGCGGCTGCGGGCGGCATAGCCAATGCGGGACCGACGATGAAGGTCATCATCCTGGTCGATGGGCACCGAGGGTACCGCTTCGGGCAGCAGACGTTGGGGCAGCCGATGGTCCGAGACGACGCCGTCGCGGCCCCTCTCTGGATCATCGACCCGGAACAAGACGTGGTGTCGACATCGAACCTCAGTGTGAAAATGGTTGCTACCAATGTGGCTTCCAGGGTGTACTGGGACATCCGCAAGAACGGTTCCGAAGTAGCGGCCGGCGACGAAGAACTCTCCGGCAGCGAATCCGGTCTCCAGGAGATTCAATTCAGCAAAACACTCTCCCCCGGTGATTACACGATCCGTATCTATATCCGTACGAAGGATCTTCGCGACCCGGGGCTGGCCGTATCGGACCAGGATGTCAGCCTCTACGATGACCACCAGTTCAAGATCAGAGACTAGGGGCTCTCAGCGCCAGGGTCCGATCATCGCGTTGATGACCGCGATCGCCGCTGCCCCCGCCGTCGAGCTCCTCAGGACATCCGTGCCCAGTACCGCGCACTGAGCACCTGCTTGCTCCAGTGTCTCGACCTCGTGAGGGGATATCCCGCCTTCCGGGCCCACAACGACGAAGGTGCGGCCGGAATCAGCGCCATTATTCGCCGTCTGGGCCGAATCAAGGTACTCCACGAGGCTCACCGCGGCTTCCTCATGGAGCACGACCATCCGGTCCCCTTGCTCCATGAGCCGGGAGACCTGGGAGGTCGCGAGCAATTCACCGACGTGAGGGACCAAAGAGCGCCTGGCCTGCTTGGCCGCCGCCGATACCGTCTTGACCCATTTCGCGTGGGCTTTCGCCGCGCGGTCGGCCTTCCATCGCACAATGCTTCGCTCGGCCTGCCACGGGATGATCGCGCTGGCGCCCAGTTCGGTGGCCATTTCGACTGCCATGAGGTCGCGGTCGCCCTTGGCAAGCGCCTGGACCAACACGACCGAACTGGATGGGTCTTCGAGCGGCCCTGACACGACGGACACGGCCAGACCATCAGGAAGGATTTCTCCGACGACACCGCAGACGCGATGACCGCGTCCATCAACCAGGTCGAGGGGTTCTCCCACGCCGAGTCGTTTCACGGTCTTGGCGTGGTGCCCCTCCGAACCCACTAATTCGTAAGACTCCCCGGGGGTCAAGGATCCGATGTCTTGCGGTTCGACGTAGAAAACGGGGTGTGTCATGGAAGCCGGTCAGTCCTGGAAGCGGTCCCGCAGGCGCGAGAAGAATCCGAGTCCCGTGTTCTGCATCGTCTCGCCGACGACGTCGTCCTCTCCCCGGAGCTCGGCAAGCTTGCGCAACAGTTCCCGTTGCTCGTCGTTGATCTTCGAAGGCGTTTCGACCTCAAAATGAACAACGATGTTGCCGCGTCCGGTACCGCGGAGCTTGGTGACGCCCAGGTCCCGAAGCGTGGTCGTCTGACCGGTCTGGGTTCCGGGTTTGACCGTGACGTCCTGTGTGCCGTCGAAGGTTTCCAGGCTAATGGTGGTGCCCAACGCTGCCGCGGTCATGGGCACCGTCATGGTGGCGTGGAGGTCATCCCCTTCGCGCGTAAAGGTTTCGTCCGGGTTCACGCGGAGCTCGACGTAGAGGTCCCCGTTCGGTCCACCCCCGGTTCCGGCTTCGCCTTCGCCGCTGAGTCGAATTCTCGTACCGGTCGAAACGCCAGCCGGGATCTTGAGGGTCAGCGGCTTGCGCTGACGCACTCGGCCCTCGCCGTAGCATTCGGGGCACGGGTGCTTGATGACCGTGCCGAAGCCTCGGCAACTGGGGCACTCGGCCGTGGTGACGACATTGCCAAGAATGGACTGGACCTGACGCTGAATATGACCTTGCCCGTGGCAGACGTCGCAGGTTTCGGGCTCGGTGCCCTTCTCGGTTCCTTTCCCCTCGCACAGGGAGCAGGTCACGGCGGTATCCACGGTGACTTCTTTTTCTGTGCCGAACACGGCGTCCCGCAGGTTGACCCGTACGTTGATGAGGGCGTCCTGGCCTTGACGCACACGGCTTTCCGGGCCGCGAGGTCCGCCGGCGCCCTGGAAGAACGTTTCGAAGATATCCGAGAAGCCGAAGCCGCTGCCGGGGAAACCGCCGCCATAACCGGTGTTATTGCCGTTCTCGTTCCCCGTGGTGTCATACACGCGGCGCTTGTCCGGGTCCGAGAGGATGTCGTGGGCGTGGGAGACACGCTTGAATTCCTCCGCCGCCTCGGGCGAAGGGTTCACATCCGGATGCAAGGTGCGCGCCTTCTTGCGGTACGCTTTCTTGATTTCTTCTGGACTGGCGTCTCGCGAGACGCCGAGAGTCTGGTAGTGGTCGCTCACTGATGTTCCTTGATCTGCGGTCGGAAACCGCCTGGGTTCCAATTCGTCAACGGCTGTGTGCGCGGATTTATTCGTTCAAGATGCGGGAGAGGTACCGCGCGACGGCCCTCACCGCGGACATGGTGCCTGGATAATCCATTCGTGTCGGCCCGACGATGCCCAATTTCGAGGCGAGCTGCGGCCCGTACCCCGTCGCAATCACGGATGCGTCAGACAGCGGGGTGTCCGAATTCTCCCGCCCGATCCGGACGGAGACGCCCCTGGCGTCCTCACCGATTTCGGAAAGCAACCGCAACATGACGACTTGCTCTTCCAGTACGTCGAGGATGGGTGCGATGCTGCGGTTGAAGTCGTCCGTGGACTCCGCGAGATAGGAAGTACCCGCCATGAGCAGGCGTTCTTCCTGCTCGCCTCGACCCAGGATAGTCACCATTCCGGCAAGAATCCTGGCCGAAGCACGATGCGCTGGCTCACATTCTGCGATCGCGGGCACCAGCGAAGCCTCCAAATCCCCCACGGGGCGGTCCAGGATCGCGTCGAGGAAGCTGCGACGAATTCCTTTCAACGTCTCTTCCGAGAGTTCCTCAGGGATCTCGACGACGCGCTGGCCGACTCCGCCTCGAGTCGTGATCATGACAACCAGAACGAATCGCGGAGCCATGGTCACCAGTTCAAGATGCCGGACTTTCGCCCCGGTCCGGGTCGGGTACTGGACAAGTGCAACCTGCCGCGTCAATTGGGATAGCAGACGGACAGTCTTTTCCATCATCTGATCGACATCGTCTGAGGAGTCCAAGAAACTCGTGATCGCCCGACGTTCCGCGACGGACAGCGGCTTGATCGATGCGATCTGATCCACGAATGCGCGGTACCCCTTGTCCGTGGGTATTCGACCTGCACTTGCGTGGGGGGCCATGATCATTCCGGCATCTTCCAGGGCGGCCATGTCATTACGGACGGTCGCGCTGGAGACACCGAGTTTGTGGCGGTCGACCAAGGCTTTTGAACCGACGGGCTCACGCGAGTGCACGTAGTCCTCGACGATCGCGCTCAGGACATCGAGCCGGCGTGGCTTGTTCACGGTCTCGCCCTCCTCGCAAAATCCTGACTGTAGATGGTTCGTGGTAGGAGCCAATTGGCACTCCCCCGGTCCGACTGCTAAGTCTACGCCGCATGTCGGCTGTCGAAAAACGCACCGCAGGATGCTCAGCTCTCGGCGGAGAGGCTATATTGGCGACGGGCTGCGCGCCCGCATCTTGGAAATTTTTGGACCACAGAACAGGAAGTTGCATGGATCGCTACGGATGGGGCCCGCAGGAACTGGGCAGCGCCGGATTGAGCAACCAGCCCCCCGAGCCCCGTGACCTGGAAGTCCGAAAGGACATGGTCATCGAGGAGGTCCAATCCGGGTGGGTGGGCGCGGCGGTGAGCTTGCAGTCGATCGGCGGCCAACGCGTGGTCGGGCTCGAGGACCGCCATGGATCTGTCCGGTCTTTCCCTCTGGGACATGGGTTCCTGTACGAAGGCGAGCCCGTGCACCTCGTGCCTCCCCGTGCGCGAACGTCATCGAAGCCCCAACGTACGCGTTCGGGTTCGCTCGCGGTCCCGGGAGCCAAGGCCAGAAAAGCGCGGGCATCGCGCATGCTGGTCGAAGGCCTGCACGACGCGGAGTTGATCGAGAAGGTGTGGGGAGATGACCTTCGCATCGAGGGCATCGTCGTCGAACCGATGCATGGCTTGGACCATGTCTCCGACATCATCCGAGAATTCGAGCCCGGTCCCGAGCGGAGATTGGGAATCCTCGCGGACCATTTGGTCACGGGCAGCAAAGAATCAAGACTTGCCGAGCAGGCCATGAAGGTACCGGGTTCCCGAGGCAACGTATTGTTCGTCGGTCATCCGTATGTGGACGTGTGGGAGTCCGTGAAGCCGAAGGCCGTGGGCCTCCGCGAATGGCCCCAGGTCCCTCGCGGTGAAGACTGGAAAACCGGAATCCTCCGGAGAATCGGATGGCCTCACGAAACGCCTGCACAGCGAGCGGTGGCGTGGAAGAAGATCCTTGCCAGCGTCAATACCTATGCGGACTTGGACCCGGGAATTCTGGGCCCGGTTGAACACATCATCGATTTTCTGACGGCGACGCCCGGCGCCGCGTAAAGGCCTGCCTCGGCCCCAGAGCCTTGGCACCGAACCGCAATCCGTGGCAGTGTAACGGTAAGCACGTACCCGTTTGGTTCAACTAATCGGTAATATTTGGAATCGCGTCCTTGACGCTTTCATGTCTGCCCGAAAGAAAAGGCGAGGTTTTGACGACCACTTCCACCGATAAGAGACCCCCGTTCGAAGGTGTGTCCGCGACTCCGGAGCCTCTTAGCGTCAAAGACGATCGTTCGATGGCCACGATGGCCCACTTCGGCGGTGTCGTAGGTTGCGTTCCGGCCGCGATCATCTACGCAACCTTGCGGGCACGTGGCCGCTTCACCGCTCAAGAGGCTCGCGAGGCCCTGAATTTCACGTTGCTGCCGTCGGTGGTCGTCGTGGTGAGCGTCGCGCTCTCGGTGGTTCCCGGGATCGGCTGGATCTTTGGGCTGATCGCGGCCGCTGTATGGGTTTACCTGGCGGTTTCCTCGCTCATTGCGGGAATCAGGGTGAACCGGGGCAATCCGTACCAGTACCACTACAACACGCGCGCCTTCGATTGGTTCTCCCGCCGCCGGCGGCGCTGAACGCCACCGACAAGTCTCAGGCCGTCAGATCACGCACGACCGCGTCGCCCAGAAGACGTCCTTGGAGCGTCAGAAGTACGGTGCCGCCGTCGAGGGCTGCCTGGTCGATGAGTCCTTGATCTGCCAGCCACGAGGTTCGTTCACGACCGTCAGTCCTCAGACTCGACAACGGCAAACCGTCGCGGATTCTGGCCGCCAGCATCACATTTTCCATATAGCGAGTGTCCTCGTCGAGGATCTCCCGAGCCGCCGCCGGTGAATCTTGGGCTCGCACTCGTTGCGCGTAAGGCAGCGGATGTTTCACATTCCACCAGCGCGTCCCGTTGACGTGGGAATGCGCTCCCGGGCCGATCCCCCACCAGTCCTGATTGCGCCAGTAAGCCAGATTGTGGCTGGACCGTGTTTCGACGGATCGAGACCAGTTCGACACTTCGTACCAACCGTATCCGGCTTCCTCGAATAAACTGCTGGCCAGGAGATACATATCTGCTTGCTGGTCGTCGTCGACCGCCGTGTAGACGCCTCTCGCGATCTGCGCCGCCAACTTGGTGCCCGGCTCAACGATCAGGGAATAAGCGGAAATGTGGTCCGGTTCATAGCTGATCGCGGCCTCGACGGAAGTCCGCCACTCCTCGAGTGTCTCCCCGGGGGCGCCGGAGATCAGATCCACGGATACTTCCAAACCGATTTCCCGCGCCCACCGAACCACTATGGGCACGTTGGACGGCTCATGGGTTCGGTCCAGGATCCCGAGAACCCGTGGAACCGCGGACTGCATCCCGAAGGAAACTCGTGTGAAACCCGCTTGCTTGAGGGCAACGAGGTCTTCCCGCTCGACCGAATCCGGATTCGCTTCCGTAGTGACTTCGGCTCCGGGCGCCAAGCCAAACGTTTCGACGGCAGTTCGGAGGATCTCAACCAGGTCGTCGGTCGGAATACGCGTCGGGGTGCCCCCACCGAAAAATACGGAGTGAAGAGGGCGCTGCTTCACCCCCGAGGCCTGCAAAACCTCGCGAGCAAAATACAGCTCTCGCAGGGCATCTTGCGCATACGTCAGACGGCCCACGCCCTCGCCGAAGTCTTCTTTGGCGTAGGTATTGAAATCGCAGTATCCACAGCGAACGGAACAGTACGGCACGTGGACATAGAGGCTCAACGTCCGTCCTTCGGCTTGCCGCAGGACGGACGGCGGCAGGAGGCCGTCGCGAGGGGCCGGATCGCCGGTTGGCTGAGCAGGACTCACTTTTTCGGTTTGTCCTTGGCCTCGTCGGAGGAGCTGAGAGCTGCGACGAAGGCTTCTTGGGGCACTTCCACACGACCGATCGTCTTCATGCGTTTCTTGCCCTCCTTCTGCTTTTCCAGCAATTTCCGTTTGCGGGAAATGTCGCCGCCGTAGCACTTGGACAAAACGTCCTTGCGGATGGCTCGGATGTTTTCTCGGGCAATGATGCGCGATCCGATGGCCGCCTGAATCGGAACCTCGAACTGTTGCCTGGGAATGAGTTCCTTAAGCTTCGAGGCCATGGACACGCCGTAGGAATAGGCCTTGTCCCGGTGCGTAATCGCCGAGAAGGCGTCAACACGCTCGCCTTGGAGAAGAATGTCCACCTTCACCAGGTCCGATTCCTGCTGACCGTCCAACTTCCAGTCCAGGGAAGCGTAGCCACGGGTCCGGGACTTGAGGTGGTCGAAGAAGTCGAACACGATTTCGGCGAGTGGCAATCGGTAGCGCAGCTCCACACGTTCCTGCGACAGATAGTCCATTCCGCCGATCTGGCCGCGTCTGGATTGACACAATTCCATGATGGCGCCGACGAATTCGCTCGGCGAGATGATCGTGATCGCGACCATGGGTTCCGCGATGGTCTCCAGTTTCCCTTCGGGGAATTCGCTGGGGCTCGTGACGCGCAGGTAGGAACCGTCCTCCGCGACGACGTCGTAGATGACGTTGGGTGCCGTGGAGATCAGGTCAAGGTTGAACTCTCGTTCCAAGCGTTCACGAATGATTTCCAGGTGGAGAAGCCCGAGGAACCCGCAACGGAAACCGAATCCCAGGGCGGCCGACGTCTCCGGCTCGTAAACGAGGGCGGCGTCGTTGAGTTTGAGCTTGTCCAGCGCGTCACGGAGTACGGGGTAGTCCGATCCGTCGATGGGAAACAACCCCGAGAAGACCATCGGTTTGGGATCTTCGTACCCACCGAGTGATTCTTGTGCGGGTTTCCGGCCATCCGTGACGGTATCCCCGACGCGTGACTGGCGAACGTCCTTGACTCCCGTGATGAGGTAACCGACCTCCCCGACCCCGAGGCCTTCGGTCGGCTTCGGTTCGGGAGATATCACGCCGATTTCCAGGAGTTCGTGTTCGGCGCCCGTCGACATCATGGCAATGCGTTGGCGCGGTGCGAGCTTGCCATCGACGACGCGCACGTAGGTGACAACTCCCCTGTACGAGTCGTACACGGAGTCAAAGATCATGGCACGTGCCGGAGCCTCCGGATCCCCCTGAGGAGCCGGGATCTCCCGGACAATTCTGTCCAGAAGATCCTCAACGCCTTCTCCGGTTTTGCCAGAGACCCTCAGGACGTCCTCGGGCTGGCCACCGATGAGGTTCGCGATTTCCTCGGCATATTTGTCAGGCTGCGCTGCGGGCAAGTCGATTTTGTTCAGGACCGGAATGATCGCTAGATCGTTTTCCATGGCCAGGTAAAGGTTGGCCAATGTTTGGGCCTCGATCCCCTGGGCCGCGTCCACCAGGAGCAATGCGCCTTCGCACGCTGCCAGGGAGCGAGAAACCTCGTAGGTGAAGTCGACGTGTCCGGGCGTATCGATCATGTTGAGCGCGTAGGACGACCCGTCCAGTTCCCAGGGCATTCGGACGGCCTGGGACTTGATGGTAATTCCGCGTTCGCGCTCGATGTCCATTCTGTCCAGGTACTGGGCCTTCATCTGACGAGGCGTGACGACCCCAGTCGCCTGGAGCATACGGTCAGCGAGAGTCGACTTGCCGTGGTCGATGTGGGCGATGATGCAAAAGTTCCGAAGGATGCTCGGATCGGTTGCGGCGGGCCGTGGGGCCTGACTCGCCTGAGGTGCCACGGAAGACTTCCTTTCCTGGGTGTACGCACACGTGTGCCGGTCAATGACCAAGTTTCCCACGTTTTCGCGTGGGGCGCGAAGTTCTCGCCTAAGCTGGAGGACATGAATGTCGACGGGTACACGATCAACCGCATTTTCCGGCTGACGAGGCGTGTCTTTCGCCAGGTTCGAAAAGCGCAGAATGCTTCAAACAGAACGCCATCAGGTCCCGCTACAGGGAACCGGGCCTCACGCGATGCGTCGGGCTACAAGGGAGACTATCGCGGTCGCTTAAGAGCTGACTACGCGCCGAATCCGAATGGCCGCCCGGATCCCGGGGAAATAGTCTGGACCTGGGTCCCGTTCGAAGAAGACTATTCAAAAGGCAAAGACCGTCCGGTTCTTCTGGTGGGCCGCGATGGAGAGGACCTCTTGGGGTTGATGCTGACCAGCAAAGACCACAACAACACCCACGAGCACGATGACCGATACGTGGACATCGGTTCCGGACCGTGGGATCCACAATCACGCCCGTCGGAGATCAAACTCGACCGCATCATCAGGGTGGATCCGGACAATGTGCGACGCGAGGGGGCTTCCCTGGACCGTCGGACGTTCGATCTGGTGGTCTCCGCGGTGAATTCCCGCCCGTAGAACGCGTTTCCGGGATTCCGGCATGTACTTTGTGCTCGACTGCCGCGGCAGATGCTGCGTGGTCCAGCTCATTGCGTGTCCACCCTGGCCCGAGTCATTCGGCTCTGATAAACTCGATAGTTGTGTGTCCGATGGTCATCGGGCACTGCGGGCCGGATTGCCATAGGTATCCCCACGCCGCTCAGTCAAGATCCGGCTCGTTTGCCCTCACTGACCTATTAGACAAAACAGAAAGTTTTTACGTGGCTAACATCAAGTCTCAGAAGAAGCGCATCCTGACTAACGAGAAGGCGCGCCTACGCAACAACGCTTACAAGTCGGAGTTGCGTACCGCCGTCCGCAAAGTCAATGCTGCTGTTGAAGCCGGCAACAAGGAAGAGGCTCAAGAAGCTCTTCGCTTCGTCGGCAAAAAGTTCGACAAGGCTGTTAGCAAGGGAGTTCTTCACAAGAACAACGCTGCTAACAAGAAGTCGAGTCTCAGCAAGCGTGTCAACGCTCTGTCTTAGTCTGCAGCTAGAGAAGTGAGTCGAAAGGCCCCTCCATTCGGAGGGGCCTTTCGTTTTCTCCGACCAGGCGCTTCGCCCTACCTGGAGCCTGCCGTGGACAGCGCCAGGACCGCCCGTTCCAAGGCATAAACCGGATCTTGGGCCTCACCCTTGACTTGGGCATCCGCTGCGGCGAGGCTCCTGATCACTTGGCTCAGTGCTTCCGAACTGAACCGCCGTGAGTCGCGTTGTGCTTGTTCGATCTGCCACGGGGCCAGTCCCAGCGATTTGGCCAGGGTATTCGGGGTTTCCCTCCGGCCGTGGACCTGCGCTATGTGCCGGACACGAGCGGCAATGGCTCCGACCAAAGGGACCGGGTCGACTCCCGAATCCAGCGCCTGTCTCAGGGACCGAAGGGCGAAACCGCTGTTGCCGCTGACCGCGGCATCCGCGACCTTGAAAGCAGTCACCTCAACTCGTCCGCCGTAGTATTTCTCCACGACTTGATCCGTGACGGTAGCAGGCCCGTCCGCTATCAGTTGGTGGCTGGCCGCGGCGAGCTCGGAGACATCGCTGCCGGCCGCGGCAATGAGCATGCGGGCCGCATCGGGCTCGATGCGACGCTGATCGGCCCGGAAAGTCTGGTACACGAAATCCGTCTTGTCCCGGTCCGTTTTGAGGGGTTTGCACTCGACCACGGGAGCTCGAGACTTCCTCACAGCGTCGATCAATCTCTTCCCGCGGTTGCCTCCCCCGTGGTGGAGAATCACGACTGACTCCGGGTCAGGAGACTCGACGTACGGGATAGCCTCGGCGAGGAACTCGTCGTTCATCTTCTCGAGTTCGCTGACCACGACGACACGAGCGTCTCCGAAGAGCGAAGGACTCGTGGCCATGGCCAGAGAACCGGGGGTGTAGTCCTTCCCGGAAAGCTCGTGGACCTCAACCTCGCCGCGGCCTTCGCGTACCGCCGCCACGAGCCGCCGCCTCGCCTGGGACGCGAAGTACTCTTCGGGCCCATAGAGCAGGACGACAGGCGCGGGCTCGACTTCGCGCCAATTCGGGCCGCCCGAGGAATCGCGGGCTGATCTACGTGGGGGCACAGGGTTTCTCCATGAGGCGAACGGTGGTGCAATGCGGGTGGTGAAAAGTCACGAGGTCGATTCACAAGCAAGCGCGCGAACCTCCCCCAGGTCATCCTCCATACTAGTTCCCCCGGCCGGATCCAGGCGAAAGGTCAGGATGACGCAAAAGACACTCAATGCAGCGGATGCGGCTATCGCGAACAGGCCGGATCCGATTTGGATTCGGGAAACCGGCCAGGAGGAGATCGTCCTGGCTACGATGTCGATCCAGCAGGCCCCCACCCCGGCGCACGTCACGAGACAGTCGGCCAAACCGGGGACCATGGGCAGGCTAGTCGCCAGAATTCCGCACAAGGTGGTTGCGGGGACAACAGGAGCCACGGCGAGATTCGCGACCACGGTGTAGATGCTCCAGTATCCGGATAAACACACCAGAATGGGCGCGCACCACAGAGTAGCGACAACCGTCATGGCCGCGAGGTCTGCAATTAGACGAGGCAAGAACCCGGCAAACACACGGCACAACGGCGGACCTTGGACGAGAATTCCAGCGGTTGCGAGAACGGAGAGCACAAATCCGACGTTCGTGGCCATCTGGTGATCAGCGCACAACAGCCCCACGATGGTGGCCCACAATGCTGAACCGGCTGTGCCCGCTCTACCCAGGATCATCGCGGTCCCTCCGATGATTCCCATCGAGGCGGCCCGAAGAATCGAGGGGTCCATCCCCACAAGGCTCACGTATCCCCACACGGCGCCGATACCCGCAAGAATCGTGAGACACCGTGGAGACTTGGTCCAGCGGACAGTGTGAACACCGATCATGAAAACGAGACCCACATTCGAACCGGACACGGCCGTGAGATGAGTCAGTCCGGCGGTTCTGAGCGCCTGCCGAGACCCTTCTGAAAGACCCGCATCGTCCCCATAAGACATACCTGTGGTCAGTGCGGCGGCGTCGGAAGCCAGTAGCCTCTCGGTACGGTCCGACATTGCCTTCCGCAACCGACCAGCCCACCCTTTGGGTGAATGGTCCACGGGAGAGTCGCCACGTATCAGTCCATCCTCGGCAAGAATGCGGAGCCGGAATCGGCCGTCTTCCGCCATGTTTATTCGAGCGATCACGCCCTGGGCGGACGGCGACGTTCCGAAGCTACGGTTTTCTTTCTCAGAATCCCGACCCGTCACGGGTCTGAACACCGTGACCTTTTCCAATCCGTGCACCACTGCGTTCTGTCCCTCTACGGCCACAAGGTTCGCTTCGTTCACACGACTCGTCGAGAAACTCGTCTCCACGAACCGTTCCTCGGAAACCGGGATGACGACGCACCGGACTACGAGATCGCGGTCGGCGGCTTCTCTCAAAGTTCGGATCATATCCTGAGACGAAGGAACAGCGAACCAGAGGACCGCGCCCGCGGCCAGGCAGACGCTGCATGTTCCGGCTAGAACCGCAGACACCCGGCCCGCGGGCCCACGATGTCCTCTCTCGCGCACAAGGGCACCCGCTCCGGAAACCAAACCGGCGCACAAGACCGCCACGCTGCACGTGGCGTGGACCGGATGATGGCTCTCCGCCCAGAGGGCCGTTGCCCATGCCCCAATGGCTGCCGGAAGCAACCGAAAATCCAGATGCGGGCCCGTCTTCACACGGTCACCAGCGGTTCCAAGGCCTGCATCAGCGCCGGACCTATACCCGGCACCGCGTCGAGATCGGATGTGGAACGGAACGGTCCGTGTTCGCTCCGCCAATCCACAATCCGCTGGGCGAGCTTAGGCCCTACCTTGGGCAGCGTCTGCAGATCGTTGACGGTTGCTCGGTTCAGGTCGATCTTCCCCGATGCGGTCGGACCACTTTTCGCGGCGGAGCCATTCGCCCCGGGGCCGCCCGAAGAAGCCTCCGAATCGGATCCCCTCTCGGTGCCGCTCGCCAGATGTTCCGCCTCGTCATGTGACAAGACCTTGATCTGCTGTCCGGTACGGACCGGCTCCGCGAGATTCAGAGAATCAAGGGCCGCATCCGGTGCAGGCCCGCCCGCGGCTTGGACAGCGTCATTGGTCAGGGATCCCTCAGGCACGCGGACCAGACCGGGCCGGGCAACGGCACCCACCACATGAACCGTGACCGAGCCTGCGCTGTCACCGCCGTCGCGCTCGGCAGCCTGCCCTTTGGACAACTGACCATCCGCGTCGGCGGCGGAAATCCGGTCCGGGTCAAGAGGAGATGCCGTTCCCGAAACCATGACCGAAACCTGACCAGGTGCCCCGGCACGGGGAAAGACGAGCAACGCAACCAGAATTCCCAGAGCCACCAGGACGAAGGCACCTGCGAGAGCTCGCGGCGAAGGAGAAAACCGCGTCCGCGCAACATGGTGCGCGCCCGCTGCCTCCGCTTCGGCAACCTCCGGGCCCACAGTAGACGAGCCGGCCTCATCCTCAGCGGGCTCTCCCTCGGCGGTTCGACGATCACATGATCGAGCGATCATCGCGTTGAGTCTTTCCCGAGCTTCAGGAGAGCCTATACGGCGTGCCGTGAGCGTTCGACGTCGAAGAACGGTGCCGCCTTCATCATATGTGTTCCGCTTTCTGGCCCCTTTATGGTGTTGCATGCGCACATCGTACGGACTGAGAGTACGTCTGCCTTCGGCTCACCACGTTGGAAACGCGGGGACTGTGGAAGGCCCCACCGTGAGCGGGAAAT
Organism: Rothia uropygialis; assembly: GCF_004137765.1. Lineage (GTDB taxonomy): Bacteria > Actinomycetota > Actinomycetes > Actinomycetales > Micrococcaceae > Rothia. The sequence goes on from NZ_NOIS01000002.1 coordinate 280,157, forward strand.
TTACCGCCCTGTGGGCGAGAGCCCCGGGACCAGGCTGGAGGGAACGCTCACGGCGCATACGGGCCCGAGCCCCGCGTGGACCGCCAGAACCGGGGGCACGGTCGAGCGCATCACCTGAGCTGCCTCTCCGAACCGGGTCCGGACCCTTTCGGAAAGCAGCTCGGCCAGAGGCCGGCCATAGAAATCCTGGATCGCGACGACGGCCCGCCCAGTAGGGCGACCCGAAATCCGTGTGTCCTCGGCTATGGTTCGCTCCGCCTCGTCCAGGACCAGCTCAACCATCCGCTTGATGGCCGCCGCTTCTTGGCGCGGACGTTCCAAGTACTTGAGCTTGCCGTCGGCAATGGTCGCGATAGGTCGTATCTGGAACATTTGTCCGACGACGGCCAGACTTTTGGGTATTCTCCCGCTTTTGGCCAGCGCATCGAGATTCGGGACGTAGAAAAGCATGTGCGCAATTTCGCAAGCGTGAAGAGCCGCCTTCTCGACTTCGGCCGGACCGGCCCCGGCCCTCGCCGCATCTCGGGCCGCCGCGACCGCGAACCCTTGGCCCATCGCCGCACTTCGAGAATCGATCACCGATACGGGAACGGAGGCTTGCCGGGCGCTGGCCCGTGCGGAGTCGACGGTTCCGGACAACTCGGCAGAGAGATGAACCGAGACGATATGTTCGTACCCTTGGGTCGCGAGGCTCTCGTAAACAGAGGCGAAAGCACCAGGTGAAGGCCGCGACGTCGTCATTCTTCGGCCTTCGGCCGTCGCAACGACCAATCGCTCTTGGACACCGGGATCGTCGTTGTCCGTGTAGATCTGGTCGCCGATCATCAAGGGCAATGAAATGCAGGCGAAACCTCCGGCCTGGACCCATTCCTTGGTCACGCAAGGGGCGAGCCCCGCCGCCGAATCCGTGACAACGGCAACTCGGGTGCGGCGCTCGCGTCCTGACGTCATGGTAAAACCTTAGACCACGATGTTGACGAGTTTCGGCTGCCGAACGATGACCTTGCGAATCGGTGCGTCGGCCAGGTGCTTCTTGACCGCCTCGTCTCCGAGCGCGAGCTCCTCGAGCGCATCCGCAGTGATGTCCTTGGACACCTCGAGGCGCGCACGCACCTTGCCCTTGATCTGGACTATCGCGGTCACGGTGTCCTCGACGAGCAGCGCGGGATCGACCTCCGGCCACCCTGCGGTCAGCACAGGATTCTCATGACCGAGTTGGTGCCACAAATCTTCCGCGGTATACGGGGCGTACAGGGATAGCAGCACAGCAACTGCTTCGGTCGCTTCGACAACCGCCGGGTCCGAAGCTCCGGGACCGGAATCGATCGCCTTGCGAGTCGCGTTGACCAATTCCATGGTCTTGGCGACGACGACATTGAATTTGTGCGATTCCAAAGCCTGTTCGGCATCGTGAATTATTTTATGAGTTACTCGTCGGAGAGCGTCGTCCCCAGGAGCAACGTCGTGTGTGGTTGCAGAGACATCCTGTCCCAGTCGCCACGCACGGGCCAAGAATTTGCCCGCGCCACCGGGTGATACGTCTGCCCAGTCGACGTCGTCCTCCGGCGGAGAGGCGAAAACCATGGTGGTGCGGACCGCGTCGACGCCGTATTCGTTGAGCTGTTCGCCTAAGTCGACGCCGTTGCCCAAGGACTTGGACATGGCTTTGCCCTGGTTGAGCACCTGCCCTTGGTTCAGCAGTGCCCGGAACGGCTCGTCGTAGTCCAAATACCCGAGGTCCCGGATCACCTTGACGAAGAACCGCGAATACAACAAGTGCAGAATTGCGTGTTCGACACCGCCCACGTACTGGTCCACAGGCTCCCACTTGCGGAGCTCTTCGGGGTCGAAAGCCGCCGTATCAAGGTTCGGCGAGGCGAAGCGTAAGAAGTACCACGAGGAATCCACGAAAGTGTCCATCGTGTCGGTGTCCCGCTGGGCGGGTCCGGAACAGTTCGGGCACTCGACATTGACCCAATCGGTCGCGGCCGCCAGAGGCGACTGACCTTTGGGTGCAAGGTCTTCGCCCTTGAGATCCGACGGCAGACGTACCGGCAACTGGTCTTCGGGAACGGGGACTTCACCGCATGCCGGGCAGTGAATGATCGGGATCGGGGCGCCCCAGAACCGCTGACGTGACAAGAGCCAATCACGGAGGCGGAAGATCGTCTGGCCTTCGCCGTCTCCCTCTGCTTCGAGCAATTCGATCGCGTGCGAAATCGCGTCTTCCTTCGACAGGCCGTCCAAAGGACCCGAGTTGACAAGGGTTCCGCTGCCTCCGGTGGCTTGTCCTGTCTCGTTCGGGTCGGCTTCGCCCGTCTCCACGACGACCCGTACCGGGAGGTCGAAGGTACGTGCGAAGTCGAGGTCCCGCTGATCATGTGCCGGCACGGCCATGATGGCACCGGTGCCGTAATCGGCGAGGACATAATCCGATGCCCAGATCGGAAGTTCCTCACGAGTCAACGGATTGATCGCGTACCGGCCGATGAACACGCCAGTTTTCGGACGATCGCTCGACTGACGCTCGATGTCGGAGAAAGACTTGACTTCTTCACGGTATGCATTCAGAGCCGATGCGTGCTCCTCGGTGACCAGATCCAAAGCGAGTTGGGAATCCGCGGCCACAACGAAGAATGTGTTGCCATAGAGGGTGTCCGGACGCGTGGTGAAAACTGAGAGCTCGTCGGCGGGCTTGTCGCCGGAGGATTTGACCGAAAAACGCACCTGAGCGCCTTCCGAGCGTCCAATCCAGTTGCGTTGCATGGCCAGGACACGATCCGGCCAGTTGCCCTCCAACTGCTCCATGTCGTCCAGGAGCTCCTGCGCGTACTCGGTGATCTTGAAGTACCACTGGTTGAGGGACTTCTTGGTGACCTGGGTTCCGCATCGTTCGCACGCGCCGTTGATGACTTGTTCATTGGCCAACACGGTTTGGTCCTTGGGGCACCAATTGACGGGAGAGTCCTTCCGGTACGCCAGGCCCTTGCTGTAGAACTGTTCGAAAAGCCACTGCGTCCAGCGGTAGTACTCGGGATCCGAGGTGTGCAGGCGCCGGGACCAGTCCACGGCAATTCCGTACCTCTTGAACGACGCGGCCTGGGTTTCGATGTTCTTGTAGGTCCACTCCGCGGGATGCGTGTTGTTCTTGATCGCCGCATTCTCCGCGGGCAGCCCGAAGGAGTCCCACCCGATGGGGTGGAGAACGTCATAGCCTTTCTGCATCCAGTAGCGCGTGACGACGTCGCCCATCGCGAAGGCTTCCGCGTGACCCATGTGAAGGTCACCAGACGGGTACGGGAACATGTCCAAAACGTATTTGCGCTCTTTAGAACCGTCGTCGAGCGGAGCGAAGACATTCTCACGCTCCCAGTAGTCCGCCCACGTGGCCTCCATCGAGGCGAAATCGTAGGATTTCTCCTCGGCGGCGTCTCGTGAGGGATTCTCTCCAACCGTTTGCGGCACAGTGTTTCCTTTGCGCTTGTGAGTGGTGTCAGTCCGTGGCCAGGGCGCGCCCCCGTTAGGACATCTCATCAGGGATGCATTCAGTCTAACGCGTTGGCGCGTCGAGACCTGATTCGCTTGTAAGGTGAAGATCGGTTGCCCGAACCTCACCCGAGGTTATCCTTTTCAACCCCCAGGAGCCCATTGTGCGCCGTTCCCAGACAATATCCTCCACGTCGGTTTTCGAGGAGGCGCCGGCTGGGGGCCGGTTTCCGCGGGAGGACAGCTTTCATCATGACGGCGCCCGGATGCGCTATTGGACCTATTCTCGGGTTGATCAGGAACAACGACGATTCGACCCCGTTCTGGTCCTCGTGCATGGTTTCCGGGGAGACCACCACGGGCTCGCGCTGATTGCGGAAGCGCTGTCCGCGCGGTGGGATGTCGTGGTCCCCGATTTGCCCGGATTTGGCAGATCGGAAGCTCTCACGAGCCAGAGACATACTGCCGGGGCCTACGCGCTCGCGGTGGCCGATCTTCTCACGCGCTGGGGCGATCGACCGGTGATCCTCGTGGGGCATTCTTTCGGCTCCGTGATTGCCGCCAAGGTTGCGGCCTTGGGTCTCCCCCGCGTCATGGGCCTCGCTCTGATCAACCCCATCTGCGAGCCAGCTTTGGACTCGTCGGCCAAGATACCGTCCCTCGCGGCCTCGCTCTTTTATCGGGTGTGCACCGCGCTGCCCGAACCGCTCGGCAACGCACTGGTGCGTTCTTCCGTGGTAACTCGTGTTTCTTCGATCCTCATGATGAAAACCCCTGACCGCACGCTCCGTCGTTTCATCAACGGGCAGCACGATGCGTACTTCGGCAGCTTCGCTTCCCGTGCGGTCGTCCTCGAGGCCTATGAGTCCTCGATCCGGGACACGGTCCTGGACTCGGCCCCCGACGTAACCGTACCGACGTTGCTCGTAGCAGCCGAGAAGGATGACCTGGGTTCGATTCCGGGCCAGGAGAAACTCGCGGACCTGTTCGGTGACGCCCGTCTTGACGTGATACCCGACGTCGGGCATCTGATCCACTACGAGACTCCACGCAGGGCCGCCGCAATGATCGACGGATTCGCCGAAGAACTCAAACCCGTCGGTGCTCACGACGGTCGAACCGAGAACGCGAAGGAATTCAGCAGATGAACCAGGATTCCGGGGAAGAAACCGACGTGAAACTGCTCGTCGATGCCCGCTACGTTCGGTCGACCCACGACGGGATCAGTCGTTACACGGCGAGCCTTCTGCACAGCCTTGCTCGCTGCGCCGAATCCAATGAATACCCCGGTCTGCACGTGGCCATGCTCGTCAGCGACGAGTCGACCTTGACTCAGCTGCCTGACCTGCCCCATGTGAGGGGCTTCTCCCCGACCGGTCCTCTCGAGCCGCTCAGTGCTCTGGCCGTCAACCGGTACCGTCCGGACGTCGTGTTCTCCCCCATGCAGACCATGGGTTCCTGGGGCCGCAAATACCGTTTGATCCTGACGCTGCACGACCTGATCTACTACGACCACCCGGAGCCACCGGCGTTCCTTCCTGCGCCGGTACGATGGGGATGGCGCCTCTTCCACCGGTCATATGTCCCACAGCGGCTGCTTCTCAATAGAGCCGACGCCGTCGCGACCGTCAGTGAGACGACGGCCCGACTCATCGTGGAACACGCGCTGACGAGAAAACCGGTAACCGTCATACCGAATGCGCCGCCAGAAGGCGTGCGGCCGTCGGTCCAGCAGGCGGTCGCCGGTATTCGGAAGCGACGCAAGACCCTGCTCTACATGGGCTCGGCGATGCCCTACAAGGGTGTGGACCTTCTGATCCGGGGCATGGAGCTCCTTCCCGACTACGAGCTCCACCTCTTGTCCCGCTATGATCCCCGGCGGCGGGTCGAACTCGAGAACCTGGTCCCCAAGGGATCACGCGTCATTTTCCACGACGGTGTTTCCGATGAGGAATATTCGGAGATGCTCACCACATGTACCGCACTCGTGACGGCGAGCTCGGCCGAAGGGTACGGGCTACCGGTGGCCGAAGCGGCCGCAGAAGGTACAGCCCGCATCGTCTCGGACATTCCCATTTTTCGGGAAATCGCGCCCAACGCGCACCACATCGACTTTTCGAAAGAACACGAGTTCGCCGAGTCGGTTCGTGCGCTCGAGGATCCCGAGACCTATCGTGCGGCCGTTGCCGGTTCCCTGGAGGATGCCGCCCGATACAGCTGGAATATCTCCGCCCGCCGTCTCGTCGATCTCGCGATGAACCTGAAGCACCAGTAACGGGCGTTCCGGAAGCTATCAGAATACGTCGAGGGCGTCGCAACGGATTTGGACAGATTCGTATTTGCGGGACGCCGAGAATGCCGCCCTTGTGCCCCTCAGCAGTTCCGTGACCCGCGAGGCGATCCCGTATGCCATGAAAATAATGGCCCGGTATTCGTCGTCCTCGTCGTCGTCGCTCGTCGGAACAGGGTCGATGAGACGCAGGGCCGGGGGCGTACCCACGGTCGGCAAATCAAGTGCCCGGACGAATTCTTCGACCGCGATCCGTGGACCCGTAATAGCGGCCGTACGGACAGCAGGGGGAAGACCGAGCTCGTGGCGCTCCGCCAACTCGCGAGCGGCAAATCCCGCAGGGTCCCACCTGACCAACGCCGCAAGTGCCGCAGAGTCCTCGGCCGTGCAGATCACTTGGCCGCCATTGTCCCGAGAGGTCACCAACGAACACGCGTTCATCCAGCGTCTGAGCACTTGTTCGGAGACCCGAAGTGAATCACGGGCCAGCATTCGGTCGCCGTCCAGAAGGAGAGCGGCCCTGTACCCCCCGACGGCGCGAGGTTCGGCTCCCGGGGTTGCCACGACCAGAGCCGGCTGGTCGCTGACCGAATCCTTGACGTTTTCTCCGCTCGAATTCACCACCGGCACCTGTGGGAAAGCACGGCCCAGTTCTTCTGCCGTGCGCAGAGCCCCCACCGTGGTCAGCCGCCATCGACCGTGTCCGCATTCGGAACAACTCCACTCGGAGACGCCTCGGTGGCACCACCGGCACACCGCCTGAGAACGTGAATCCTTGTCCAGGCTCAGCGGACCCATGCAATGCGGGCAGCGCGCGGAGGCCCTGCACCTTTGGCAAGCCAGCGACGGGGCGTATCCGGTACGAGCCACCTGAATGAGCACAGGGCCGTGGCTCAGCGCTTCCCGGGCGACCTGATACGCGAGGTGAGGGATTCTGGCGAGTGCCGCCATGGGATCCCGCTCTCGTGTGAAAGAATCCGAGGTCGCCCGAATCAACGGCGAGTGCGACCTGAGATCGTCGCGCTTCGGCGCCACGGGTAGAGCCCACCGCGTCTGCACCAGGCGCTCGCCCTCCGGCGTGACCGCGTAGCCCAGGAAGATCGCCGAGCATTCCTGGAGCTGTGCGCGCAGAAGCAGTACGTCTCGCGCGTTGCAGTAGGGGGCCTGACGCTCGACGAGGTTCTCGTCCCCATCGTCGAAGCAGGCGAGAAGGCCGAGGTCCGGAACCGGTGCGAATGCCGCCGACCTAGTGCCGATAACCACCCAGGCCTGGCCGGAAAGGGCCTTGAGGAATGAGCTGTACCGGGCCATGAGCCCGGAACCGTTGCTCAGGCGAGCGATCTTGTCCGCGTCCACGAGCCGATTCAGTGCACTCTCCAACCGGTCCAGCGCGGGATTGTCCGGTACGACGACGACGGCGCGTTTCCCCGAGGACAGAGTGGCCGCGCATGCCCGGGCCGTCAGCGCGGCCCAGTCATGGGATGCGGAAGGTGCTACGGCGACGACTCGTCGAACCGGATCGCCCGAAGGCTCGGCAAGCTGCTGCAGCATCCGGGTCCCGCCGGCGTACAGGGCCCATCCCTGGCCGGTCTCGTCGTCGTCTTCCGTCCCCCAGGCGGGTCCGGGGATCTGTGCAGGAACGCAGACCTGTGTATCCGGTTTCTGCTCGTCGTTGCCGTGGGAGGTCTTCTTCTGCGGTTCGATCCCCAAAACATCCCGTTCGAACTTCTTCTCGGGTCTGACTGCACGGGGAGGCACAGCCAGGCGCAAAACATCCGAGTTCAGTCCTGCGTACCGGCTCGCGACAGCCTGAATGAGTTCCCACATCTCTGGGGCCAGCGCGCGGACCGGGGAGACGACCTCGCGGAGAGGCTGGAGAGAAACATGAGATTCGCTCTGCTGGCACCTCTCGATAAGCCAGGCCACGGTCTCGCGTCCGTGGAACTTGATGCGTACACGAGTGCCGGGCTGGGCCGTGTCGCTCAGGTGGGACGGCACCGAATAGTCAAAGAGTCTGTCCAGGTGCGGCACGCGAGTATCGATCGCAACGCGGGCCACGGGCCGATCCGTGGCCAGAATGACTCCGCCCATTTCTCGAGCATTGGCTCTCGTGTCTTGTTCCCATCCTTCCAGCCCCGGAAGGACTCCCTCCGGATGGTCTTCCATATTTACAGGGCAGACCTCAGAGCATCGACGCGGTCGGTCCTTTCCCATGTGAACTCAGGCTCGTCACGGCCGAAGTGACCGTGTGCTGCGGTTTTGGCGTAGATTGGGCGACGCAGGTCCAAGTCGTTGATGATGGCCAGAGGCCGCAAGTCGAAGACCTCATTGATGGCTTTCTCGATCCGGACCGGGTCCTCGTGATGGGTTCCGAAGGTCTCGACGTACAAGCCGACGGGACGCGCCCGACCGATGGCGTAGGCGACTTGGACCTCGACGCGGTCCGCCAACCCCGCCGCGACCACGTTCTTGGCGATCCAGCGCATTGCATAAGCCGCAGACCGGTCCACCTTGGACGGGTCCTTGCCGGAAAACGCACCCCCGCCGTGGCGCGACATTCCCCCGTACGTGTCCACGATGATCTTGCGTCCGGTCAATCCGGCGTCGCCCACGGGCCCGCCCTGAACGAACTGACCCGCCGGGTTGATGATGAAATCTGCCGTGCTGGTGTCCAGGTCGAGATCTTCGAGAACGGGGTCGATGACGAACCTTTGGACCTCATCCTTGAGGCTGTCCAGGGAGTACTTCTCGCCGTGCTGGGTCGAGAGCACAACCGTATCCACGGATACGGGCGTATGACCGTCATAACCCAGCGTGACCTGGGTTTTGCCGTCCGGGCGAAGACCGGGCAGAACCCCGTCCTTGCGGACCTTGGTGAGCCGCTCGGACAGACGGTGCGCGATCCAGATCGGCGCGGGCATCAGAGCTTTCGTCTCGTTGGTCGCATAACCGAACATGAGCCCTTGGTCGCCGGCGCCCTGAAGATCCAGAGCATCTTCGGCGACTCCGGTGCGCTGCTCCAACGATGTGTACACGCCCGAGTTGATGTCCGGTGACTGCTCGCCGATCGATACGGAGACTCCGCAGAAATCCCCGTCGAATCCACGCGTCGACGAGTCGTACCCGATCTCCAGAATGGTGTCTCGCACGATCTTGGGGATCTCGACGTAAGCGGTGGTGGTCACCTCGCCGGCAACCATGACCTGCCCTGTGGTCACCATGGTCTCCACAGCTACATTCGCCGCCGGATCGTCGGTCAGTAGAGCATCAAGGATCGAGTCGGAAATCTGGTCGCAGATTTTGTCGGGATGCCCCTCAGTTACGGACTCTGAGGTGAAGAGACGGAGATGCTGATTATCGTTGGAAGTCACGCGGCTACTCTACTAGTTTGTTCGCGGCTTGGGCCTGCTCTGGCGGAATGTTGAAGTGTGACGCCACCCGCGTCACAAGGCGTCGTGCAAGGTCCGATTTCGTCCCCCTGACCTCGGCCTCCTCGGGGTCGGGATCTTCGCCGCGGACAAGAATGGTTGCCGCGGTCTCGTCCTTGCCGAAGACGAGGTCGGTCCCTACTTCGTTGACGACGAGCACATCGCACCCTTTGGACGCCAACTTTGCCCGTCCGAGTTCGGCAACGCTCTGATCGGCCGAGCCGGTCTCAGCCGCGAACCCGACCAAGAGGGCATGATGTTGGCCTTCTTTCTTGGCCCGGACCAAGTCCTTGAGAATGTCCGGATTGCGCACGAGCTCCAACGCCGGGGCGTCGTCACGGTCCGGATCTTTCTTGATCTTGGATCCGGAGGTTTCCCGTGGGCGAAAATCGGCGACGGCGGCCGCCATGACGAGGACGTCGGCCCCGTCTTCGATAGTGGCCCGCTGCGTGGAAACCTGTAGTTCCCGGGCGGAGGAGACTCGAGTGATACCGAACCTCTCGGTTTGTTCGGGATCGGGCACTTCGGTGTGAGCCAGGATGAGGTGCACTTGGGCACCTTGGTCGGCGGCAGCCTGCGCGATGGCGATCCCTTGTTTTCCTGACGACCGGTTACCGAGGTAACGAACAGGGTCCAGAGCCTCTCGAGTACCACCCGCGGTGACCACGAACTTCTTTCCGCTGAGGTCCACGGCCCCGGCTCGGTTCGCCTTCGCGTCATCGTAGGCCTTCAGGGAACGGCGATAGATTTCTTCAGGTTCCGGGAGTCGACCGGCTCCGCTGTCACGTCCCGTGAGCCGACCTACCGCGGGGTCGATTACCGTGTACCCGTAACCGCGCAACAATTGCACGTTGCGACGAGTTGCCGGATTCTCCCACATCTGGGTGTGCATCGCGGGAGCGAAAACAACGGGACACGTGGCCGTCAGAATCGTGGCCGTCAACAGATCGTCACCCCGACCGGTCGCAACTCGCGACATGAGGTCAGCTGTTGCCGGTGCGACGACGATCAGGTCGGCTTCTTCGGCTTGCCGGACGTGGTTGACGGCTTCGACATCCTCGAATACGGAGGTCCGGACCGGACGTCCCGACAGCGCCTCCCATGTCGGGGCTCCGACGAATTCGAGGGCAGACAAAGTCGGCATCGCGACGACCTCCCGGCCGTCTTCGCTCAACAAACGCAGAAGCATCGCGGCCTTGTAAGCCGCGATGCCTCCACCTATACCTAAAATAATTCGCACGAATCCAGTCTAGCGGTCCGTCCGATGCGATGTCTTCGCCTCCGAAGACGCACGTCAGATTATTCGGATTCGCTTTCCGAACCGGTTTCCTCGGTCGTCTCCTCGCTGAATGCGACGAACGTATCGGCGGACTCGACATCGTTGGCAAAAATATCCGACCCGAAGAAATCGGCTACGGGCTCGTCATCATGGATCAGTTGGCCGTTCTCGTTGTAACGACCACCCTCGACCGGATGGGACTCGAGGAGGTCTTCTTCGATCTCTCGCATGGCGATGGAGAGGGACTTCTCATTCACTGCGGTGTCAACGAGCGGGCCCACGTGTTCGAAGAGCCCCTCCTGCAGCTGGGAGTAGTAAGCGTTGATCTGGCGCGCACGACGGGCACCGAAAAGGACCAGGCCATACTTCGAATCGGCCTTCTTGAGGAGCGAGTCCACCGAGGGGTCGATGATGCCTTCATGTTCGGAAAGTGCCAAGAAATTCTCCCGTGACGTTGATAAAAACCGCCGGCCTAGCCGGCCAGGCGTCCTTCCGGCGATCGTCGTAAATGACCTACCGGGCAAACCTAATACACCATGCTACAACCGCGAGGGGTCGAAAGCACGTCTCATCTACTTTTGGGGACCGATTGTCCGCCAGCTCACGTGGCCGTCGGCTCGGGCCGTGACTGGACGCGCGGCCTAGACCTCGGCAGAGCGCCGAGCAATGCCCATGATTTCCACGAGCTCCCCTGCTGCTTGTTCGACCGTCTCATTGATGACGGTCTGGTCGAATTCGGGCTCGGCACCGAGCTCTTCCTTGGCCGTTTCGAGACGAACGTGCTGTTCCGTATCGGTCTCGGTGCCGCGTGTGCGAAGTCGGCGGACCAGTTCTTCCCAACTCGGCGGAGCCAAGAAAATCATCTGGGCTTCCGGCATGGCGTTCCGTACCTGGCGCGCGCCTTGCAGATCAATTTCCAGCAGCACGTGGCGGCCGGCCGCCAGGGCATCCTCGACCATGGTCTTCATGGTTCCGTACCGGTGATTGTTGTGGACCTTTGCCCACTCCAGCATCTGACGATTTTCAATCATCGAGTCGAATTCTTCATCCGACACGAAGTAGTAGTGAACGCCGTCTTGTTCACCCGGCCGAGGATCCCTGGTGGTTGCGGATACCGAGAGCCACACCTCCGGATAGTGATCCCTGATGTACGCAGAGACCGTCCCCTTGCCCACGGCTGTCGGTCCGGCTAAAACGGTCAATTGCGGGGACTGGGTCTGCGTCACTGGATTACCCTTCGAGGTGTTCGATGAGATTTCTGCGCTGATGGGCGCCCAAGCCTCGGAGGCGTCGACTCGGAGCGATCCTGAGTTCCCTCATGATTGCCGCCGCGCGTATTTCTCCGATGCTCGGGATGGATTTCAACATATCCTCGACACGGATGCGTTGCAAAGCCTCATCCGCATCCGCTCTCTCGAGAAACTCCTTGATGGTGATCTCTCGGTTCTTCAAGGCCAACTTCGCGTCGGCACGGATCTGACGTGACTGTCTCGCTTTCTCACGCGCGGCAGCCCTTTCTTCGTCGGTCAGAGGGCGCAGAGCCATAGTTACTCCTCTCATGGGCACACGAGGTTAGATTGCTAGTTCCCCATTAACTCCTCGTGGATATGGACCCAAAATTACCTCAGAGTAGGCTATTAAACCAATCAAAAAGGCGCCACGACTCAACATTGGCCAGATTATCCGCTCTCTGAGATGACGTAGCTGCAGTTTGGCCCCGGATCCTCGGTATTCCGGCGAACTCGGCGCCTCCGCATGCTTGACCGTTCGCCCAATGGGTCCGTAAAAGTTCGACCCTAGGAACAATAGACGGATATCAATCAATTGTGCCCGGGCCGTTGCGTTGTGCAATAAAGGCCGCACGTTCAGATCGGCTTTGGTTAATGACCTAAGGCGGTCATCAAGGCCTCATTGCAGCGTCGGGCCTCACCGGCCAAGGCGTCCGCGTCGGGCCCGTACTGGAGCACTCCCCGGGAAGAAGCCACGACGACCCGGTCGGTGGCCCCTTCGAAAACCTTCGCCAAATCGGATTCCGTGGCACCCTGCGCCCCGTACCCCGGAGCCAGGATGAGCCCGTTGAATTCCGCGAGCGAAATCCCCAAGGTCTCCAGTGCCGGCCCGACCGTGGCGCCGACGACCAATCCGCAGGGACCCGCGAACTCGGCCTCACGACGTCGATTCTCCTCGGCGGCCTGCGCCACGATGGACTTGGCCACCGATACTTCCTGGCCTCGGTGCTGGACGTCCGCGCCCTCCGGGTTGGAGGTCAGCGCGAGGACGAAAGTGCCTCGTCGATGTGCGTCCGCAGCATCCAGCGCCGGAACCAACGACCCGAATCCCAGATAAGGGCTCAAGGTCACCGAATCCCCCGCCAACGGCGATGTCCCACCCAGCCACGCGTCGGCGTAAGCGGCCATGGTAGAGCCGATGTCGCCGCGTTTGGCATCACAGATGACTTGGGTTCCGGAGGCCCTGCCCTCGGCCACGACCCGTTCCAGGACTCGCAGACCGGCCGACCCGTGTCTTTCGAACAATGCAACCTGCGGTTTGACCGATGCCACCTCTCCCCCGACGGCCTCCATGACCGTCAGAGCAAAGGATTCGCATCCGGCGGCGTCGTCCGGGAGGTCCCACGCGGCAAGAAGCGCGGGGTGCGGATCGATCCCGACACAGAGCGGACCCTTGTCCCGCATCGCACGGTACAACCGATCCCCGGCAGGACGATCTTTTGCCGTCATGCTCTCGCTCCCTCGACGTCCGTGGCGGCGGCGAGCGTGGCCTCATGGTCCTGCAAGCTCATCACGTCCCACGTGTGGCGGCGCTGAGCGTCGATGGACTGGATCGTCGCGCCGAATTCAGAGATGGTAGTCATGAGCGGGCAGCCGATGCTAGTCGCCGCGGCGCGGATTTCGTATCCATCGCCTCGAGCGGAACCCGCCCCCGACGGTGTATTGAAGATCAAGGCGATCTCACCGTCGGTGATCATATCGACGATGGTCCGTTCGCCTTCCTTCGCGTCGCGCAGTTTGGGAACCACGGTGCAATCCACGCCATTGCGACGCATGACCTGGGCCGTACCGCCGGTGGTGATGATTTCGAACCCGAGCTCTTTGAGCATCTTGACGTAGACGATCGCCGCGCGCTTGTCTCGATCCGCAACGGTCACGAAGACGCGGCCTTCGGTCGGAAGGATGTTTCCGACCGCCGCCTGGGCCTTCGCGAATGCGGTGTCGAAGAACTTGTGCAAGCCCATCACCTCACCGGTCGAACGCATTTCGGGCCCCAACAGGGAGTCAACAGCGGCACCAGAGTGCGTACGGAACCGGTTGAACGGTAGGACCGCTTCCTTGACGGCTATCGCGGTTTCTTCCGGAAGGTTGGCCCCGTCCATGTGCTTCGGCAAATGCCCCGACGCCTTGAGGGACTGAATTGTCTCCCCCGTGCCGATCAGCGCCGCGGCCTTGGCCAATTGAACGCCCGTGGCCTTGGAGACAAACGGAACTGTCCGCGATGCGCGAGGATTCGCCTCGATCACGTAGAGGACGTTCGAAGCGACCGCGAACTGGATATTGATCAGGCCCTTCACGCCGACGCCTTGGGCAATGCCCAGCGTGGCCTGACGAACCTGGTCCAGGACGGCAGGGCTCAACGTGATCGGGGGCAAGGTGCAGGACGAGTCGCCGGAGTGGATGCCGGCTTCCTCGATGTGCTCCATGATTCCGCCCATGTACAGATCATTGCCGTCGAAGAGTGCGTCGACGTCGATTTCGATTGCGTCTTCCAAGAATTTGTCGATCAGGGCAGGCTGTGACGGTGAAACCTCGGTCGCGTTGGACAAATAGCGAGCGAGGTTTTCCTCGTCGTACACGATCTCCATGCCGCGTCCGCCCAGAACGTACGAAGGGCGGACCAGAACCGGGTACCCGATGTCATCTGCAATGACCTTGGCGTCGGTGAACGTCGAGGCCGTTCCGTTCTTGGGACTGGTCAGCCCGGCCTGTTCGAGAACCTGCGAGAATTCGCCGCGGTCCTCAGCCAAATCGATCGCTTCCGGGGACGTACCGAGAATCGGGACCCCTGCTTCCTTGAGCTCGCGCGCGAGCTTGAGAGGCGTCTGGCCACCGAGCTGAACGAAAACTCCCATCAGACCGCCGGTACGGCGTTCCGAATCGATGACCTCGAGGACGTCTTCGAGGGTCAACGGTTCGAAGTACAAGCGCGTCGAGACGTCGTAATCCGTCGAGACAGTCTCCGGGTTGCAGTTGACCATGACCGTTTCGTATCCGGCCTCCCGCAGAACCATGGACGCGTGGACACACGAATAGTCGAATTCGATGCCCTGACCGATACGGTTGGGCCCGGACCCCAGAATCATGATCGATTTGCCCTCGTGGGGCGCGACCTCGTCCTCCTGGTCGTAGGAAGAATAATGATACGGGGTAAATGCCTCGAACTCCGCGGCGCACGTATCCACGGTCTTGAAGACCGGGCGCACCCCCAGCGCATGACGGACCCCGCGCACAATGTCTTCACGGCTGTCCGCCAGTTCTGCGATCTGTGCATCGGAGAATCCGTGGCGCTTGGCCAGCTCAAGGGTTTCTCGGCTCAGGTTCTTGTCCTCGCGGACCTGGTGTGCGACCTCGTTGATGAGCTGAAGCTGATCCAGGTACCAGGGATCGATTCCGGTCGCCTCATACAGGTCCTGGATCGAGGCTCCGGCCGCCAGCGCACGCCGGACCTGGTGGAGACGTTCCGTCGTCGGGGTTTTGGTCGCTTCGATGAGTTCGCGCAGCTCCGATGGCGCGAGCTCGTCCCGGGCGAAGGAGAACGTGCTGCCCTTCTGCTCGAGAGAACGCATGGCCTTCTGCAATGCTTCGGTGAAGTTGCGTCCCAAAGCCATGGCCTCACCCACGGATTTCATGGTGGTCGTCAGCGTGGGATCAGCCGCAGGGAACTTCTCGAAAGCGAATCGCGGAACCTTGACGACGACGTAGTCCAGGGTTGGCTCGAAGGAAGCCGGCGTTTTCCGGGTGATGTCGTTGGGGATCTCGTCCAGGGTGTATCCCAGGGAGAGTTTCGTGGCGATTTTGGCAATAGGGAAGCCGGTGGCCTTCGACGCCAATGCCGAGGACCGCGATACACGCGGGTTCATCTCGATGACCACGACGCGGCCGGTTGCCGGGTCCACGGCGAACTGGATGTTACAACCACCCGTGTCCACGCCCACCTCGCGAATCACAGCGATCGCCACGTCGCGCATCTTTTGGTATTCATGGTCCGTCAGTGTCAGGGCCGGCGCCACGGTGATCGAGTCTCCCGTGTGAACGCCTACCGGATCGAAATTCTCGATGGAACAGACGACAACGACGTTGTCGTTCTTGTCCCTCATCATCTCGAGCTCGTATTCCTTCCACCCGAGGATCGACTCCTCGAGGAGGACCTCGGACGTGGGGCTGTACTGGATACCGGCCCCCGCAATGCGGTGCAGGTCTTCCTCGTTGTAGGCCATGCCCGAGCCGAGCCCGCCCATGGTGAAGGAAGGCCGGACTACCATCGGGTAACCCAGTTTGTCCGCCGCGGCCAAGGCCTCGTCCATGGAGTGGACGATGATCGACTTGGCCGATTCCGCGCCACACCGTTCGACGACGCCTTTGAAGGCCTCACGGTCCTCACCGAGGTTGATCGCGGCGATATTCGCGCCGATCAACTCGACATCGTACTTGGCCAGGATTCCGCGATCATCGAGAGCGATCGCGGCGTTCAACGCGGTCTGGCCGCCCAGGGTCGGCAGAATCGCGTCGGGACGCTCACGGTCGATGATGCGTTCGATCGTGTCCGGAGTAATCGGTTCGATATAAGTGGCATCCGCGAATTCCGGATCCGTCATGATGGTCGCGGGATTCGAGTTGACCAGGATGACTCGAATCCCCTCTTCCTTGAGCACTCGCAGGGCCTGGGTTCCCGAGTAGTCGAATTCGGCCGCCTGGCCAATGACGATGGGGCCCGAGCCGATAACCAGGACGCTCTTGAGATCTTGACGACGAGGCATAAAGTTACTTTCCTGCTTTCTGGCGGGCGGCGGAGTCGGTTGCTGTCATGAGTTCGATGAAACGGTCGAACAAGTAGGCGGCATCGTGCGGCCCGGCAGCTGCTTCCGGGTGATACTGCACGGAGAAAGCCGGGATATCGAGGCATCGGAGGCCTTCCACGACGTTGTCGTTCAGGCCGACGTGCGAGACCTCCACACGCCCGAACTCCGATTCCGGGGCCGTGACCGGCCCGTCCAAGGGGGCATCCACGGCGAAACCGTGATTCTGGGCCGTGATTTCGACACGACCGGTCGAGCGGTCCAGCACGGGTTGGTTGATGCCGCGGTGCCCGAAGGGCAGTTTGTAGGTTCCGAATCCGAGAGCACGGCCGAGCAGCTGGTTCCCGAAGCAGATTCCGAAGAACGGGATGCCCGCCCGCAGTATTCCGCGCAGCACCTCGACCTGTTGAACGGCCGTCTCCGGATCTCCCGGGCCGTTGGAGAAGAATGCCCCATCAGGGTTCAATTCACTGATCTGCTCCACGGTGCTGTCCGCGGGAACGACGTGCACGCGAATGCCCCGCTCCGCGAAGCGCCGCGGCGTCATCGATTTGATGCCGAGATCCACGGCGACGAGTGTACCGAGGGGTTCCTGGGTCCATCCGTGGTCCCGAGGCTCGATCGTGTACTGGGAGGCCACCGTGACCTGGTCCGCCAGCTGTTGCCCCTTCATCTCGGACGAATTCTTGACGCGCTCGAGCAATTCCTGCTCGGGCACGCCGGCTGACTCTCCGCTGAAGATGCCGGATCGCATGGCGCCGGCGCTTCGCAGATGGCGTGTCAGCGCCCGGGTATCGATCCCTTGGATCCCCACCACGCCCTGCTCGACGAGCTCATCGTCCAGTGAGCGCTCCGACCGCCAGTTGGAAGGCACTCGAGCCGCATCCCGGACCACGTATCCGTTGACCCAGATGCGACGGGATTCGGCGTCTTCGGCGTTGACACCGGTATTGCCGATATGCGGTGCAGTCTGGACCACGATCTGTCCCGCGTACGAGGGGTCCGTCAGCGTCTCCTGGTAACCGGTCATTCCGGTCGAGAAAACCGCTTCACCCAGGGTCTGCCCCACGGCGCCGTAAGAACGACCGCGGAAAATCGTGCCGTCTTCGAGGACCAGGAGCGCCCGTTCCGGTGCCTTGCCTACGTTGGTCATAAGTTCACTTCCTCTTCTGATCGGCGGACGCATCCGACGAATCCTGCTTAGGCTCGGAGGCCTGGGTGTTATGGGTTGCCGGAAGCTCGGTTTGGGCTTGCGGAGCGATGCCACGCAGTCGGTCCATGAGCTCGGGCGTATGGGCCGCGGCTCGGGTTCGGAGACCCGTATCGACCAATCGGTCGCCCAATCGCCACGAAATCACTGCCAGGCCGTTCTTCTCGACGAATTTTCCGGCCATTCCCGATTCACGGCGCAGGACCTCGATGTCTTCTCGGGGAATCCAGAGGTCTCGCGCTCCGTCGCGGGTCACAATCAACCCGCTCGGGTACACGAGGGCGTTTCCGTTGGACTTCATGCCGAGACCGTGTACCGCGATCCTGTCCAGCCAGTCTCCCGCGGTAGTGGTGCACACGTATTGCACGTCGCACGCGAATTCGGCCGTTGCGCCGTCGAGTTCTCGCGGCACCTCCGGGATGTCCGCGATGCCCGACTGACGATTCGCCCGCGACCTCCACCCCCACGTGATCAGCAGTACCACCAGGACCGCCAGCACCACGGAGGAGATAAGGGTCAGCAAATGATTGAAGGACATGTGTTCCTAGTCTGCCGGAGCGACGAGCGCCCGCGGCGAATTGATATGGCCGTCCACAACGGTCGGATGGCCTTTGAAGAAGGTCGCTCGGACCGCTCCCGGGACCTCCATCGAGCGGTACGGCGAATTGCGGCCCTTGGACTGGTGCTTGTCCGGCTCGACGATGCGGCGTGCCTCGGGGTCGACCAGGACGATGTTCGCGGGTTCGCCCGGTGCCAAAGGGCGCCCTTGGTCCTGGATGCGTGCGATCTTGGCGGGTCGGGTGGACATGATGCGTGCGACGTCGGCCCATTGGATTTTTCCGGTATCCACGAGGGTCTGCTGGACGATCGACAGCGCCGTTTCCAATCCCGTCATGCCCATGGCGGCGCATGCCCACTCGCATTCCTTGGCTTCGGTGGGATGGGGCGCATGGTCGGTACCGATCACGTCGATGGTTCCGTCGGCCACGGCATTGCGCAGGGCTTCGACATCCTCCCGTGTTCTCAGCGGAGGATTGACTTTGTAGAGCGGATCGTAGGTGCGAACCGACTCGTCCGTGAGGAGCAAGTGGTGCGGGGTGACCTCGGCGGTCACATCGACCCCGCGGTCCTTGGCCCAACGGATGATCTCCACGGAGCCCTTGGTCGAGAGATGGCAGATATGCACGCGAGAGCCCACGTGCTGAGCCAAGAGAACATCCCGGGCAATAATGGCTTCTTCGGCGACGGCGGGCCAACCGGTCAGCCCGAGGTCGGCCGAGACGCTGCCCTCGTTCATCTGAGCCCCCTCGGTCAGGAGAGGTTCCTGAGCGTGCTGGGCGACGACACCGTCGAACGTCTTGACGTACTCGAGGGCTCGCCGCATCAGCACGGCGTTGTGGACGCACTTGCCGTCGTCGGAGAACATGCGAACCTGCGCCCGCGAATCGGCCATGGCGCCGATTTCGGAGAGTCGTTCACCGTTGAGACCGACCGTCACGGCTCCGACCGGGTGGACGTCCACCCAGCCGGATTGACGGCCGAGTTCCCAAACCTGTTCGACCAGACCGGCGGTGTCGGCCACGGGATTCGAATTCGCCATGGCGCACACTGCGGTGTATCCGCCGGCCGCGGCCGCGCGCGTGCCGGTTTCCACGGTTTCGGCGTCCTCGCGGCCCGGTTCCCGGAGGTGAGTGTGGACATCCACCAGTCCGGGCAGGGCGATCAGACCGTCGGCGTCGATGACGTCGGCATCGTGCCCGGCCAGGTTCTCCCCGATCCGGGCTATTGTGCCGTCGTCGATGAGGAGATCGGCGGTTTCTTCGCCGAGCAGGCGCGCACCGCGGATGAGATATTTCTGAGTGCTCATGGGGTCCTTTACAGTGCGGAGGTCTGGAGCTGGTCCTGCGGACCGGTCATCAGGTGGTAGAGAACGGACATGCGGACCGAGACACCGTTGGTGACCTGGTCCAGGACCAGGGATCTCGGTGAGTCGGCCGCTGCGGCGCTGATTTCGAGGCCACGGTTCATGGGCCCCGGGTGGAGAATCGCGGTTTCGGCCCCCTGCGCATCGAGCAGGGCGAGTCGCTCAGGGGTCAGACCCCAGAGTCGCGCGTATTCCTCCGAGGAAGGGAAGAAAGCCGCATGCATTCTTTCGCGCTGTATGCGCAGCATCATGATCGCGTCCAGGTCTTGTTTCATGGCCTCGTCGAGGCTGTACTGCACCTCGACCGGCCAGTCCTGGATGCCGACGGGAAGCAAGGTCGGGGGCGAGACCAAGGTGACGCGTGCTCCGAGCAGCGCAAGCAACCACACGTTGGATCGGGCGACGCGTGAATGGAGGACATCCCCCACGATTGCGACGTTCATCCCCTCCAGATCCGACCCTCGGGTTTCCTCCCCGGTGAGTCGAGACCGGTGCTGCCGCAGGGTCATGGCGTCCAGAAGGGCCTGCGTCGGGTGGGCGTGCGTTCCGTCCCCCGCGTTGATGACGGGTGAAGAAATCCAGCCGCTCGTCGCCAACCTCGCGGGAGCTCCGGAAGAAGGGTGACGGATCACAATGGCATCAGCGTTGATGGCCTCCAGGGTCTGCGCGGTGTCCTTGAGGGATTCTCCCTTGGAGACCGAAGACCCCTTGGCCGCGAAGTTGATGACGTCGGCCGACAGCCGTTTTTCCGCGGTCTCGAAGGAGATCCGAGTTCGCGTGGAATCCTCGAAGAACAGGTTGACCACGGTCCGCCCGCGCAGCGCAGGCAATTTCTTGACTTCGCGGTTCCCGACCTCGGCCATGCTGTCGGCGGTGTCGAGAATCTGGACCGCTTCGTCGAGGCTCAAGTTTTTGGTATCGAGAAGATGTCTCATGCGTGGCTCGCTTCTTCGGTCGCCGGTGCCTGGGCCGGGTCCAGGAGGACGCAGTCGTCCAGATTCCGGTCGGCGTCCGCTGTATGCACGGCAACCGGTTCATCCGTTTCACGGAGGAAGACGCGAACGGACTCGTCCTGGGAGGTCGGCAGGTTCTTGCCGACGTGGTCCGCACGAATCGGCAACTGGCGGTGCCCTCTGTCGGCCAACACGGCCAATCTGACCACCGCTGGCCGCCCGAAGTCTCCCAACGCATCCAGCGCGGCACGGATCGTGCGCCCCGAGTAGAGGACGTCGTCCACGAGCACCACGTTCTTGCCGTCGATGCCGCCGGCGGGAATCCTGGTCGGTTGCGGTGTCCGGGACGTGTTGCGGCGCAGGTCGTCCCGATACATCGTGACGTCGAGTTGCCCCAACGAAGAGCTGGGGTCGAATCCCGGTTCGGTCGCGGCGATTTTTTGGGCAATACGTTCGGCGAGCGGAAAGCCCCGCCGAGGAATGCCCAAGAGAACGAGATCCTTCGTGCCCTTGTTGGCTTCGACGATCTCGTGGGCGATACGGGTCAGCACCCGGTTGACATCCGCAGAATCCAGAATGACGCGTGCGTGTTCGGATACCCGATTTCGGGCATTGCCGCCACTGCGTGAGTTTTCGGTCATCGCGTTTGCCTCCTTCCCCGCCTCACAGGACGGAATTTAAAGGTCAGCAAGATGTTCTCATCTGGGCCAAAAGTATCACAGGGTCACGCCGGCACGATCCGCGGGACCGAAATGTGTCTTCGGCGGTCCGCCGCGGCATCGTACGGCCAGGCCCTGGACACCATGCAACAGGCCTTAGCCACATGCATTCGGCGGTTGGGCCCTGCGATCGGGCTCTCCAACACCGCCGCGGAGTCATATCGTCCTCGCCAGGCCGAACGTTCGTCAAACATGCGAAAGACGCCGCCAGGCAGGCTGCCCAGCGGCGTCGTTGGCTTCCTATTCCGTCAACAGGGTCGGCTTGACCTTCTGCAATCTGCCCAGCAGACCGTTGATGAACCGCGGCGAGTCGTCGGTTGAGTGCGTCCTGGCCAGGCCGGTCGCCTCCGAAACTGCTACGGCATCCGGGACGTCGTCGTTGTAGAGCAATTCCCATGCCCCCAAGCGCAGGATCGCCCGATCCACGGACGGCATGCGGTCCATGGTCCATCCCTTGGAGTACGTTTCCACGAACTCCCGGATCTCTTCATCATGGTCGACTACCCCGCGGACGATCCGCTCGGAATACTCCGAAATGATCGCGGCCGTGTGGAGACGCCGACGACGGAGCACCTCGAGGGTGTCCTGTTGGCGTTCCTCGGACTCGAACAAAACTTCCAGGGCGCGAACGCGCGCCTTCGTCCTCGAATTCACTCGTTGACGCGACCCAGGTAATCGCCGGAACGGGTGTCGACCTTGACCTTGGTCCCCTGCTCGACAAACAGCGGGACCTGGATGGTCGCGCCGGTCTCGAGGGTCGCGGGCTTGTTGCCTCCGGTCGAGCGGTCGCCCTGCAGACCCGGCTCGGTGTAGGTGATCTCGAGGACTACCGACGGGGGCAATTCGATGTACAAGGGAGCGCCGTCGTGCAGAGCCAACGTCACGTTCTGGTTCTCGAGCATGAAGTTGGCGGCATCGCCAACGACAGAGCCGGGGACGTAAATCTGGTCGAAAGTCTTGTTGTCCATAAAGACATAGTCGGAGCCGTCCTGGTACAGGTACTGGTACTCCGAGCGATCCACGGTGGTGACGTCGACCTTGGAACCGGCGTTGAAAGTCTTGTCGACTACTTTGCCGCTGTTGACGTTGCGCAACTTGGTGCGCACGAACGCACCGCCCTTACCCGGCTTGACGTGTTGGAACTCGATGACGCCCCAGAGATTTCCGTCCAGCTTGAGGATGGTTCCGTTCTTGATGTCGTTGGTCGTTGCCACGAACACTCCTTTTGGCAGATTTTTCGATGGCACGCTGCGAATCGCGTGCACCATGAAAATGAATCGGTAATTATTGTAACGCCCTTGTGAGAGGCGATTCAGGAAGCGATCTCCTGATACGTCGCGAAGAGGATGGACTCGTCCGGAACTTCCATGATTCGCGGGGAGGCAATCTTGTCCAAAACCACGAATCTCAACAGGTTTCCGCGGGCCTTCTTGTCCCTGTGCATACCGTCGAGCAATTTCTTCCACTGGTCGCCCCGGTACGTCGTCGGCAACCCGACCATCTCCAGGATGGAACGCGTGCGCTCGACGACGCTTTCCTCCAAGTTGCCAGCGGTGCTCGCAAGTTCGGCCGCGAACATCATTCCGACCGCAACCGCGGCACCGTGGCGCCATTGGTAACGTTCGTTCAGTTCGATCGCGTGGCCCAGGGTGTGTCCGTAATTCAGGAATTCCCTTCGCCCGGATTCCTTGAGATCCGTGGAGACGACCTCGGCTTTGACGCGTATGGATCGCTCGATGAGTTCCCGGATCACGGCAGACTGCGAATCACGGATCTTTTCCGGCTGCGCCTCGATCAGGTCGAGGATCTCCGGATCGGCGATGAAGCCGCACTTGATCACTTCGGCGAGTCCGGTGACCAGTTCGTTGACCGGAAGGGTCCTCAACGTTCCGATATCGCATAGGACGGCCGCCGGAGGGTGGAATGAGCCCACGAGGTTCTTCCCTTCGGCGGTATTGATGCCGGTTTTGCCGCCCACGGCCGCGTCGACCATTCCGAGCAGCGTTGTGGGGATGTGGACGACGCGCACGCCCCTGAGCCAGGTGGCCGCCACAAATCCGGCGACATCGCTCACGGCGCCTCCGCCCACGGAGATGATCGCGTCGGAACGCGTGAAGTCGTTCTGGCCGAGCACCTGCCAGCAGAATGCTGCGACCTGGACGTGCTTGCCTTCTTCGGCATCCGGGATCTCGGCGCTGAAGGATTCAAGACCGGCCGCCTTGAGATCGTTCATGACCAGCTCACCCGTCGAGCGTAGTGCCCGCGGATGGATCACGAGGATTCGGCGCACGCGAGGGCCGAGGATTTCGGGGAGCTTCCCGAGCAGATCATGACCCACATGAACGTCGTAGTTCTCCGAGGGTTGCGTTCCGGTGACCGGAATGCGCGTTGCGTCTGAGGGCCCGTCGGCCATGTGATCCTCCTGGTCTGCTGCGTCGGGAGCAGTGCTGTCCCGTTGCCGTTTGTCCGCGTTCAGGCGGACCGTATCTGTTGGATGCTTCGGTGGAGTTCGTCCGCCATCGATGAGATCTCCCGGTCGCCCCGTCCGTCGAGGACGATCGTCGCGAGCCTCTCATAAGTCTCGCGGCGTGCCTCGAAGAGCTCGTGCCACCGCGCAATCGGATCCGGCTGGAGCATCGGCCGTGTGGTGTTCCCCTCGATACGGGGCCGCACGGTTTCATCGTCCACCAGCACATACACCACGGTATGTCCGTCGAGGATCTTCTGTACCCGCTCGGTCATGGGGGCGCCGCCGCCGATGGAGATCACGGAGTTCCGATGGTCCGGAGAGCGAAGAAGCATTTCGATGGTATCGGCTTCTATGTCCCGGAAATACTTCTCGCCGTATTCGACGAACAGTTCGGCGATGACGCCGTGGCGTTCGACGATCAATTGGTCGACATCGACGAATCCGTAGCCGAAGAATTTGGACAGGTGCAGGGCCAGGAAGGACTTGCCCGCGGCCATCGGCCCGATCAGGATCACGGGTCCTTGTTCTCCGGAGCTCATGAATCCCATCCTTCGGTATTCGGGGCGAAATCCAGTTCTTCGGGAATCGAGGCGAGGTAGGCATCAACGTTTCTCCGTGTCTCCTCGATCGAATCCCCACCGAACTTCTCGGTGTAGGCATCCGCAAGAACGAGGGCCACCATCGCCTCGGCCACAACTCCTGCGGCCGGTACCGCGCATACGTCAGACCGCTGGTGATGGGCCGTGGTGGCTTCTCCGGAGGACGTGTCCACGGTCTTCAATGCCCGGGGCACCGTCGCAATGGGTTTCATTCCGGCACGCACCCGAAGGGCGTCGCCGATGCTCATCCCACCTTCAATGCCGCCCGCCCGGTTCGAGGTGCGCTGAACCCGACCATGCTCGTCCTGGGTGATTTCATCATGCGCTTCCGTCCCTCGGCGGGCGGCCGTCAGGAAACCGTCCCCCACTTCGACTCCCTTGATCGCCTGAATTCCCATGAGGGCGCCTGCCAAGCGGGAGTCGAGACGGCGGTCCCAATGAACGTAGGATCCCAGACCCGGCACGAGCCCGTAGGCGAGGACCTCCACGACGCCGCCGAGCGTTTCGCCGTCCTTGTGCGCGGCGTCCACCTCGGCGACCATCGCTTCGGAGGTGGACGCGTCGAAGCACCGAAGGGGGTCGGCGTCGAGCGCGTCGACGTCACGAGGCACCGGACGTTGGGCATCTTCCGGCGCCGAAACCGACCCGATAGCCGTGGTGTGGCTGACCAGCCCGGCTCCCAAAGCTTTGAGAATCTGGGAGGCGACCACACCGAGCGCGACTCGTGTCGCTGTCTCTCGCGCGCTGGCGCGCTCCAAGACGGGACGGGCTTCCGAAAAACCGTATTTCTGCATTCCCGTGAAATCCGCGTGACCGGGGCGGGGGCGCGTCAACGGGGCGTTACGGGCCCGTCCCTCGAGCACGTCCGGATCCACGGGATCCGAGGACATCACGTCGGTCCACTTCGGCCACTCCGTATTGGCGATTTCGATCGCCACGGGGCCGCCCTGGGTCAGCCCGTGCCGAACGCCCCCCAAGATCCTGACGCGGTCCTCCTCGAATTTCATGCGGGCACCGCGACCGTATCCGAGGCGGCGCCGGGCCAGGGCACGGCGGATGTCCTCCGAGGTGAGCTCGACGCCCGCGGGAACGCCCTCAATGATTCCGACGAGAGCCTCTCCATGGGACTCTCCGGCGGTCAGCCAACGCAATGTCACGGTGTTACCTCATCTTTCGGTGATCGTTTGGGGCCCGGCCTTGGGGCCCCGGCGCAACGGCGTCGTGGCGGCCCTTAGTTTCTGGGCCGAAGCAGTTTGTCGTCGCAGACCAGGCGCGGCTCATCGGTCCGCGGCGTGAGGCCGAGAGCCTCGGCCATGGCCGAGAGCACTGCCTCCTGGCTCGGCAAGGCTTCGAAAAGGCTTTGCCCGGTAAATAGTTTGATCTGGTCGACGGCTTGGTACAAGAGCATTTCACGTCCCGAGACCGGCGTCCCGCCGCAAGCGCTGATGGCCTGAGCGAGATCGGATGGCCACGGATCGTAGGAGACGTCCAAGACCGCGGTCCGGCTCAGATCGCCTTGAATCGACTGGGCATACACGTCGAAGGCGTGGGCCGGCAATGTGGAGACCACGAGGTCGAATCCGGACAAACCGGCAGCAGCCTCTTCCAGGGGCCGGAAGTCCAGTTCCATTCCCAGCCTCCCGGCAACGTCGACGACGCGACCCGCCCGGGCACGATCCCGGACGAATACCGTGCAACGAGCCGCTCCCAGTACGTGGAGAGCCGCGACCGCTGCGGTCGCGGTACCACCGCCGCCGATGATCGCTGCCTTCGGTTCCTGACTCGTACACGCCCCGGTTCGCAGCAGCGCGTTGACGATTCCTGAGACGTCGGTGTTGTGCCCCACCACCTGAGCGTCCGCTCCCCCGACGGGCGCCAGAGTGTTGATCACTCCTACCGTCTGTGCGAATTCGGTCAACCGTCCGGCGAAGCGGCACGCCGCCGATTTCAGCGGCATGGTGATGGAGAAGCCGCGCCAATTGCCGTCCCTCAGCGCTGGCTCCACCACATCGGCGAGGGTTTCTTCCTCGATGTCGGCCGCCGTGTATTCGATCTCGGAGCCGAGCACCCGATACGCGGCCCGGTGCATCACCGGTGACAAGCTGTGGGCTACCGGATGCCCCAGGACCGCGGCCCAGGGGGCGTCCGGGGTTTCGATCAGACGCATTTGCCCTCGTGCTCGGAGCACCAGTTGTCGTATTCCTCGACGTTCTTCTCGTGCTCTTCGTAGGTTTTCGCGAATTTCGTCTCGCCGGTATCCAGGTCCACCGTCACCCAGTAGTAGTAATCATTGTGGTCCGGGTGGGCAGCAGCCTTGATGGCCTCCGCGGCCGGGGAACCGATGGGCCCTACGGGCAGGCCCTTGTTCGCGAAGGTGTTGTATCTATTCGACGCATCCTGTTTCTGCTCGTTGCTGATCTGGTAGGTCTTCTCCCCCAGCCCGTACGCAACGGTTGCGTCGGACTGGAGGAAGCCCTGTGTCTCCCCGTCGACGTTGTTGACTCGGTTGTCGATGGCACCGGCCACACCCTTGTAGTCGCGCGGTTTGGCCTCGAATTCGAGAATCGACGCGACCGTGACGGTGTGGAACACCTCGTCGTCTCCCTCGACCCCGGCGTCCTTGAGATCCTTCTTGGTCTTGTCGACCATTTCCTGGATGACATCCTCGGCCGAGGCATCCGGGGCAAAGCGGTACTCGCCGGGGTGCAGGAAGCCTTCCAACGAGTCGAATTGACTCGGGATGCCGAACTTGCCCGGGTCCTTGTCGAGCGTCTTGAATTTGTCGACGCTGATCCCCGTGCCCTTGGCCAGCGCGTCGAACGTCTCGTCCTTGCGCTGGTTCTGGTTGATCGCGACGTAATGCTTGGCGCTGCCGCTGCCGGTCAGCGAGTTCATCGCGGATTCGGAGCTCATGTGCTGCTGCAATTCAAAAGTTCCGGGCTGAATGAACTTGCCAGAGCCTTTGTCTTCCATGACTTCGACGAACTTGTCCGCGTTCGCGATGACGTCTTTCTGCTCGAGCCGCTGGCCAACGGTTCCGTTGGTATCGCCCTCGCTCACGGTGATGCTGACGTTCTTGCCGTTGCCGTCACCGTGATAGTCCTTCACCTCGAAAAGACCGGTTTTAGGCCCGACGATGGCAAGCGACGCCACCAGAGCAATCACAAAGATGATCGTGGCCGAGACCAGAACTTGGCGGCGGCGTGCGTAACGCCTGCGAATCTGGTCAGGAGTCAGACTCTCCTGCTCGATGCGGAGACCCTCGATGCCGGCGCGTCGCTCGGCTTCTGTCGGGGAGAAAAGCCCGTGAAAGGACTCATTGTCATCACCCGAAGACTCTCCACGGTTTTTTCGTGATGAATCTTCGCTCACGAAGGTTCTCCATTCTTTTCGACGTCATCGGGTAACGGCTCGGGAGACTCGCCGCGTGGCTCTGGGTTAACACAATATCCGGCGACGGACCGATCGGCTTTGAGCGCGTCGACCGCCTGTTGAAGAATATTAGCCGCTGCAACCTGGTCGACCATGGACTTGAAGTCCCGAGAGGACACGCCAGCCTCGTGGAGCGACCGATGGGCGGAGACTGTCGTGAGTCTTTCGTCCACCAACCACACCGGTATATCGCCTCTGCCCTCGTCGGCCAGCTCGGCGACGAGCCCCTCGGCATAGTCTTCCGCCATCTGCGTCGACGGGCTCGATCCGCCGCTCATGGTGCGTGGATGGCCCACGAATACTTCCGTAACATTATGCACGCCTATCAATTTTCTCAAGACGCGGCGATCCGAATTGGTGTTGGCATTGCGCTTCAACGTCTGCAGAGGCGTCGCAAGGATGCCGTCCGGGTCGCACAGAGCGAGGCCGACGCGGGCGTTGCCCACGTCGACCCCCATGCGCACTCCTCGTGTGAACACAGGTTCCTTACTTGCCGGCCTGGGCAACCTGGCTTTTGACACTCGTGAAGGCCTCGTCGATCTTGGCCGGGTCCTGCCCGCCGCCCTGAGCGAGGTCGTCCTTGCCTCCTCCGCCGCCGCCGAGGACGCCGGCAGCGGTGCGGACAAGCGCACCGGCCTTGACACCCAGATCCCGTGCGGCCTGGTTGGTTGCGACAACCACCACGGGCCTGCCGTTATTGGTGCCTGCGACGACGACGGCGGCCGCGTCTTCGCCCAAGCGATGGCGCAGGTCGGTGGCCAGGTTCCGCACGTCGTCAGCGGCCAGGTCCCCAGCATTGTGGGCCAGCAGACGGACGCCGCCTATGAGCTCTGCGGATTCGACCAAACGCCCGGCTTCCGCCTGGAGCTTTTCCTTGCGCAGCTTTTCCAGTTCCTTCTCCACAGACTTGAGGCGGTTCAGGGTCGAGTTGATTTTCTCGGGCAGGTCCGTGGAGTTCTGGACCTTCAACAGATCGGTCAGTTGGTTGACGAGCGTGCGCTCGGCGGCCAGGTGGTTGAAGGAGTCCAGACCGACCAGAGCCTCGACGCGGCGGTTCCCGGAGCCCACGGACTGCTCCGAGAGCAGCGAAAGGGAACCGATCTCCGCGGAGCTTGACACGTGCGTACCGCCGCACAGCTCGCGGGAGAAGTCGCCGTTCATTTCGACGACTCGTACGACGTCACCGTACTTCTCTCCGAACAGGCCGATGGCCCCCATGGCTTTGGCCTCGGCGAGGGGCATCTCACGAGTGATGACCTCGTAATTGTCACGGATCGCGGTATTGGACAGGCCTTCGACCTCTTCACGGACAGTCTCCGAGAGGGATTCGGTCCAGGCGAAGTCGAAGCGCAGGTAGCCCTCTTTGTTGAAGGAGCCGCGCTGGACGGCCTCCGGTCCGAGGACACGGCGGAGGGCAGCGTGAACGACGTGGGTTCCGGAGTGGGCCTTCTCCGCATCCTTGCGCCGCTGGACATCCACCTGAGCCCTTGCCTCCGAGCCTGCGACGACCTCCCCCTCAATAACTTCGCCCTGGTGGACGCTGAGACCACGAACGGGCTGCTGAACATCGTGAACGCGCACGGAATAGCCGTTTCCGCTGATGAGGCCCGTATCTGCGGCCTGGCCACCGGCTTCGGCGTAGAAAGGGGTCTCGTCGAGCACGATTTCCACCGTCTCGCCCTTGGAAGCGGCAGGCACGGTCACACCGTTCTGAAGGATTGCGCGAATGGTGCTTTCGCCGCTGAGCTGGGTGTAACCGGTGAAAACGGAACCGCGCTCGTCGACCAGCTGCCGGAAGGCGCCGAGGTCCGCGTGGGAGCCCTTCTTGGCCTTCGCATCGGCCTGGGCCCGGTGGCGCTGCTCTTCCATGAGGGAGCGGAATGCTTTCTCGTCCACGGACACGCCGGCTTCGCTGGCCATTTCGAGGGTCAGGTCGATCGGGAAACCGTAGGTGTCATGAAGAGCGAAAGCTTCTTCTCCGCTCACCGATCCCCCGCCGGTCTTGGCGTGCTGGACCGCTTCGTTCAGGCGCGTAGTGCCTGACTCGATCGTGTGAAGGAACGCACGCTCTTCCGCGTAGGCGATGCGCGAGATCCGGTCGAAGTCGTCGGCGACCTCGGGATAGGCGCCCTTCATCGCGTCCCGGGAGGCGGGGAACAGCACGGGCAAGCACGGTTCGGTCACGCCGAGAAGGCGCATGGCCCGAATGGCTCGACGCAGCAGGCGCCGCAGGATGTACCCACGCCCCTCATTCGACGGCGTGACGCCGTCGGAGATCAGCATGAGTGATGATCGAATATGGTCGGCGACGACGCGCAGGCGCACATCGTCTTCGTAGCCTTCGTCCGCGGAGGACTCGGAACCGAAGTATTTCTTCCCGGAGAGTTCGGATGCGGCGTCGAGAACCGGGCGGACCTGGTCGGTCTCGTAGAAGTTCTCGACTCCTTGCAGCAGCATCGCAAGGCGCTCGAGTCCCATACCGGTATCGATGTTCTTCTTCGGAAGCTCACCGAGGATTTCGAAGTCGTCCTTGCCGATGCCCTCGCCGCGCTGGAACTGCATGAACACGAGGTTCCAGATTTCAATGTAGCGGTCGTCGTCGGCGGCGGGGCCGCCTTCTTTGCCGTAGGCCGGGCCTCGGTCGTAGAAGATTTCCGAGTCGGGGCCGGCCGGCCCGGGCTGGCCGGTTGACCAGTAGTTTTCCTGCATGTTCATGCGTTGGATGCGTTCTTCCGGGAATCCGACCTTGCGGGTCCAGATGTCGAAGGCCTCTTGGTCGCCTTCGTACACGGTCACCCAGAGGCGATCGGGGTCCAGGCCGAATCCACCCTCGGACTGCGGGGTGGTCAGCAGGGTGTAGGCGAAGGGAATCGCCTCGTCCTTGAAGTAGTCGCCGAAGGAGAAGTTGCCGGCCATCTGGAAGAACGTTCCGTGACGCGCGGTCTTGCCGACCTCGTCGATATCGAGCGTGCGGATGCATTTCTGCACGGAAGTCGCACGGCTGTACGGTGCCTTCTCCCGGCCGAGAAAGTAGGGGATGAACGGGACCATGCCGGCGATCGTGAACATCGCTCCGGCTTCGTTCGAGACCAAGGAAGCAGAGGGGACCACAGTGTGTCCGCGCTCTTCGAAGAATTCGATCCAGCGCTGCTTGATTTCCTGGGAGAGCATATCGGCTATAAGTCCTTCGTCCTGAGTGCCTGTTTGAGCGTTTTCTGTCCGTGGGCGCGGTTGCGTTGCGCGCTAACGGGAATTCTGGGGGTCGTTTCCGGAGTCGAGGAAAAAGTCCGGGGGCAGATCCGAGTCCCGAGCGGGGCTGCCCGATGCATCGGGCGCGGCGTGCTCGATGACCTCTGAGGGTCCTCGCTCCCCTGGCAGGCTCTCACCGCTTCGCGAGTCCGAATCCGCGGTCCGGGGGCGGCCCCAAGTGTCCAGGGAACCGGGACGGATGTCCTTCTTTTGGTTCGCGTACTTTTCGGTGAGCTGTTCTTCTCGTTCAGCCATTCCCTGTTTCACGGTGGCCGCGAATTTCAAGGCCTTGAGCGCGCCATTCCGTACGGGAGTCATGACGGGCGAGGACCAGATCTTGTCCGCGGTGCCTTGGCCGCCGTCACGCTTGCTGACCTGCATGGGATCCCTCACCACTAGTTCTTGGGCGGTGTGAACGATCTGTCCGCCACGTTTGGACGCGACGTAACCGGCTGCGGCACCGGCGAGCAACAGACCGGCTTTGGATAACCAGCTCATCCGTCTTCTCCTGGGCTCTGGTGGGCACCCGCGTGCCCTGTTTCTCCGGTGGGCGCCTGGTCGCTGCTAGCCGCGTCTTTCTCTTCTGCGCCCTCCCCACGGAAGGCCTTGCGGACTCCGTAGGAGAATGACGCCATTTTGATGAGCGGCTGGCCCACGGTCGAGGCGACGAGGCTCGAGAGCGCAGAGACGTTGGCGGAGGCGTCCGAGACGTTGTCGGTGATGCCGTCCACTTTGGACAATTGTGAATTGGTTGTGGTCACTGTGCGCGTGACCTCCTCGATGAGGGGACCGGTTCCGGCGTTGATCTGCCGTACCGTCTCCCGGACTTCGTCGAAGACTTTGCCGAGCTTGATGATGGGCATCGCGAGCAGCGCCACAAGGATGGCAAATACTGCGGCCGCGATTAGCCCTGCGATTGCTCCGCCCGTCATGAATGCACCCGTCTCCTCTGATGGAATCTTCTGGTTCCCGGCTCCTGAGAGGGGCTTTCACCGGGACCTGTGCCAGTTTACGGCATGGGGACCGTTAAAGCCGTGATGGCCCGGGCATATGCCCGGGCCATCAGAGCTAGGCGAGAAAACTTACACCATGCGGGCGTAGTACTCGACCACGAGCTGTTCCTCGCAGGTCACGGGAACTTCGCTGCGCTTGGGCATACGCTCAAGCTTTGCGTGAAGTTTGTCGATCTCCACGTTCAGGTACGCCGGAGTGTCCGGAAGGACGTCCTGGTTGGCGCCGGTGGCGGCAATCTGGAACGGATCCATTTTCTCGGAGCGGGGGTGAACGTGAATGAGCTGGCCTTCCTTCACGCGGAAAGACGGACGGTCCACGCGGACGCCGTCCACCATGATGTGGCGGTGAACGACCATCTGGCGTGCCTGGGAGATCGTGCGGGCGAAGCCTGCACGGAGGACCAGGGCGTCCAGACGCGTTTCGAGCATCTGGACCAGGTTTTCACCGGTCTGACCCTCGACGCGCTTGGCCTCGGCGTATGCGCGACGCATCTGAGCCTCGCGGATGTTGTACTGCGCGCGGAGACGCTGCTTCTCGCGCAGACGAACGGCGTAGTCGGAGTCGGCCTTCTTGCGGGCACGGCCGTGCTGGCCGGGACCGTAGGGACGACGCTCGAAGTACTTCTCGGCCTTCGGAGTCAGCGGGATTCCGAGGGCACGAGACTTGCGCACCAAGTTACGGGCGCGCTTGCTCTTAGTGGTAGTTGCCACGTTGTGCCTTTCATGCGGTTGATCGTTGGGCGCGGTGGCCCACGATCATTTGTTCTGGTGTAACTGGCCTCCATGATTCCGTGCACGGTTCGCACGGTGGAGAGCTCTGGGTCAGCCGCAACCCTCGCTACAACTACCCCGGTGATCACCCGCAGGTGCGTTTTGGGGAGCTTGCCAGCCAACGATCCAGTCTAGCCGAAAGGCGGCGCATGGACCAGAACCCAGGGGCCGGGTGCGTCACACGTGGCTCGCATGCGCCGCGCCCGGTCTTTAAGAATCGGCGTGCGCCTCACTGACCGTGAAGGACAAAGCGAATATTATTCATACGCCTACGGGTTCCATAAAAGCCCGTATAACCACCGCTCAGCTCGAACTTCAAGTCGAAAAAGCAGACGTGGCTGCCATAACCAACATTGCTCCAAGCGGCCTGAAGGGGAATGGTGACCTGGGCATCCTTCCAATCCAATTTGTCCGTATGGGTTGACTTGTCCCATTGAATATTGGCACTCAGGGGCACACCGTCTTTGACGCCCCACGACGCCACACTCCCCAGGGTTGCACGGCCCGTAAACGACCTCCCTCCTTCTCGCGGCAGCACAACGGAGGGCCGGGGAACCTGGTGGTTATTCGAACCGCCATCGTAGGTTTTGAACGACATAAGCTGAGCCCACGGCCAGCACTTCGCCGCTGCACTGACGCTGTACTGAAGGTTTGCGTTAGCTAAGCCTCCAAAAGCGAGTGTGTAAGTCCTAACACCCAAAAAATTGTTGAAGGCGTGGACCGCACGGGCGCAGTTGCCCGATTGGACCTCCTCCGGTGTCAAACACGGATCGGTCGAGATGGGTGCAGGTGAGGGGGGCTGCGACGCCGCGAACGCGGGCACGGTGGCGGATGCCGCGAGCATAGGGGCGGACCAGGCGGCACCCTTGGCGAGGGTGCGACGAGAGATGTTGTGAGTCATACTCTGCTTTCGAGTCAGGCGGACGAGGCGTCCGACAATCAACAAGGCATAACCCCGGGCTAGTCACACAATAGAAAGTGAACTTCGGGCTATGGGAAATCATGGTACTAGAATGCAACTCTTTCAGTGCACATCAGAATGCACTGATAGGGCCTCCGGGGCGGGCGTGTCTAAGACAATCTTTTAGTTGACTTGCGAATACTCTTCCACAAGATAGTTATGAAAAAATTTTCTCACCGGGACACGTCACAAAAACATTCGACTGCCCTCCCGGAAACCGGTTAGCTTTACTCTAAATTTGTTTAGCTAACTAACTGGACCGGAATCCACCGAGGATTCTTCGTATTATTCCTAGTCGTTGCCGTAATGGCTTTTCGGCTCCATATTCGGTGGGCCGATAGTATTCTCGTCCCCGGAGCTCATCCGGCGCGTATTGCTGGGGCGCCACGGCGTTCGGCACATCATGGGGGTACACGTAGCCTTCGCCGTGACCGTGACGTGTCGCCCCCGCGTAGTGGGCATCCCTCACATGCGGAGGCACCGCACCGGCTTTTCCTCCACGAACATCCGCTATTGCTTCCGAGATTCCGGTGATGACCGCATTGGATTTCGGCGCGGTAGCCAGGTGGATCACCGCCTGGGCCAGGTTGATTCTCGCCTCGGGCAACCCGATGAGCTGGACCGCCTGGGCCGCGGCCACGGCCGTCTGGAGCGCCGTAGGATCCGCCATTCCGATATCCTCACTCGCGTGAACCACCAACCGACGAGCGATGAAACGCGGATCCTCCCCCGCCTCGATCATGCGGGCAAGGTAGTGAAGCGCGGCGTCGACGTCGGATCCCCTGATCGACTTAATGAAAGCCGAAATCACGTCGTAATGCTGATCCCCGCCTTTGTCATAACGCAAGGCCGCTGTGTCGAGGGCCTCTTCCGTATGCTTGCCCGTGATCTCAACAGGGGCTTCCTGGTCCTGGGATTCACCATAAGCGACGGCCGCCGCCGCTTCGAGGGCGGTCAGTGCCCGCCGGGCGTCTCCCCCGCACAACTCCACCAAATGCTTGCGGGCCGCCTCCGAAAGGACGACTTGGTCGCGCAATCCCCGCTCGGCCGAAACCGCACGATCCAACAGGTCGCCGATGTCCTCGTCCTCCAAAGGCTTGAGGGTCACCAGTATTGAGCGGGACAACAGCGGAGAGATCACCGAAAAGGAAGGATTCTCCGTGGTCGCCGCAACCAGCACGACCCACCGGTTTTCGACGCCCGGCAGCAGTGCATCCTGCTGAGCCTTGGTGAACCGATGGATCTCGTCCAAAAATAGTACGGTGGTGATTCCTCGGATGTCCCGATCATTCAACGCCTGATCCATGACCGCACGGACGTCTTTGACGCCCGCGGTCACGGCGGAGAGTTCAACGAATTTGCGGGACGAACCTCTCGCGATCACGTGCGCGATCGTCGTTTTCCCCGTCCCCGGAGGCCCCCACAGTATGACGGACGAGGGACCCGCCGGTCCGGCGTCCTCCCCTGCCAGAACCCGCAAAGGCGACCCAGGCTTGAGGGCATGCTGTTGACCGACTATTTCCTCCACCGAGCGCGGCCGCATCCGGACCGCCAGAGGGCTTTTGGGGCCGGCTGAACGACCGCGTACTGGATCGTTCGGCGAGGAATCGTCGGGAGTGTCGAATAGTGATTGCGTCACAGGCCCAGCCTATCCGAGCGGAGTCGAGGCTGGATCAGAGAAGATCCTCACTGTCCAGAACCACGGTGAACGGACCATCGTTGACGAGTTCCACCTTCATGTCCGCACCGAACCGGCCGGTCTCAACCCGGGCACCCATTCCCCGAAGGGCCGAGACGTACTGATTGAAGAGCGGTTCGGATACGGGCCCCGGGGCCGCCTTGGACCACGATGGGCGCCGCCCCTTCCTGACATCTCCGTAGAGGGTGAATTGGCTGACCGCCAGAATCGGAGCCGCCTCATCGGCGCAGGATTTCTCCCCGTCCAGAAGCCTGAGATTCCAGGTCCTCTCCGCGAGCTTGGCGATCTCGGCGTCTGCGTCATCGTGAGTGATTCCAACGAGGGCGAGGAGACCAGGCTCTTGGATTTCTCCCACCACCACATCTGAAACCGTGACACTCGCGCGTTCGACTCTCTGCAGGATTATTCGCATGCGGCCAGTTTAGACAAGGTGTTGGAGCATGGATGGGCGCTCGACCGGCCTTGCTCAACTCAGTGCACTATTGCGGCGCGGCTTCTGAGAACCTGTGTATGCCCAAACCCACAGTAATTAGCGTCGGGCGAAGACACGGTTCTGGCTCCCGTCCATCTCACCGACTGATCCGGAATCGCTTTGCATCCGCGGAAATCGTCTCTGCCGTTGTGGCAACGGCCGGGCCCAGAGTATCCAGTGAGACGGAGCCAATGTGGACAGTAATCGAAATGGCTGCGATGGGCCGGTTGTCATAACCCATGATCGCGGCCGCGGCGCAAGCGAGGTCATCACTGGATTCTTGTCTCTCATAGGCGACGCCCGCTTTGCGTATCCGGTCCAGCTCGACCAAAAGTCGCGACCGTGAAGTAATGGTGTTCGGCCCCAAGGCTTCCAACTTATCCGGCAGACTGTTCTCGATTTCGGCGTCAGGCAACCACGCGAGCAATGCCTTCCCGACACCCGTCGCATACGCCGGCAGTCTGCCTCCCACCCGTGAAGGCAGCGGCGGGCTGGTCGAACTACGCAGGATCTGTACGTAGACAACCTCGCGCCCGTCGAGGGCGGCCAGATGGACCGTTTGTCCCGTAGCCGCTCGGAGGTGGGCCATGCGGTGCGCGGCCAGACGATTGAGATCCCGTGGACCGACCGCCATAACGCCCAATTCAAAGAGACGAATCCCGAGACGAAGCTGCCTTCCGGAATACTCGAGAATTCTGTGCTCCACGAGCTCCGAGACGATCCGCGACACGGTCGCCTTGGGCAGTCCGGTCACACGACGGATATCTCCAGGAGACATCAGAGGACCCCAAAGCTGGAAAGCATTCAGGATTTGGTCGACCCGACCAATCATCGAAGCAGGAGCGTTTCGCTCAGTGGAACTCATTCTTGCCATATTCGGTTGATATGCGTGAGCGTGTCAACAACGCACTGTCGCATACATCTCGAAAAGGCCACCGATGTCCGAACCAAATCACCAAGAACTGGCGCAGTCCCTGCTCCGCGCGGAGCAGAGCGGAGACCCCATAGCCCCTCTCACACGGTCATTCCCAGGACTCTCCCAGCACGACGCTTACGCGATCCAGCAGCACCAAATCGATCACTGGGTTGCCCAAGGCCGTCGTATAGCCGGTTACAAAGTGGGATTGACCTCGACGGGGGTGCAACAACAGCTCGGGGTTGACCAGCCCGATTTCGGCCGTCTCTTCGGGGACCGGTTCCACCTCAGCGGGGCGGAGCTCGACTCCCACAAGTTCATCTCCCCTCGCATCGAGCCGGAGATCGCCTTCGTTCTCAATAAGCCACTCTCAGGCAACTGCAACACCGTGGCCGAGGTCATCGGAGCTGTCGATTATGCAATAGCAGCTCTGGAAATCGTTGATTCACGGATTGAAGACTGGAACATCACGATTTCGGACACGATCGCGGACAACGCATCCTCTGCCGCGGTCGTCCTCGGCTCGATTCCGGTGGATATACGCAATCGCGACTTCGGACTCGTCGGGTCGGTAGTTCGCAAGAACGGTGCAATCGTGGAGACCGGCGCAGGGGCCGCTGTCCTCGGCAACCCGTTGGCTTCCGTGACGTGGCTTGCCAACACCTTGGGCTCCCTCGGCACAACTCTGGAGGCAGGGTCCGTGGTGATGTCCGGGGCGTTCACAAACATGATTTCAGTCGCCGAATGCGACGTCATCTCAGCCGACTTCGCTGGTTTAGGTTCCGTCACCGCCGCGTTCTCTCCGGCCTCCCAGTAGAAAAGGACAATCCCATGGAAGAAACTGTGAACCTTCGCAAACCCACCGCGGCGATTGTAGGCCCCGGAAACATCGGAACGGATCTGCTCATCAAGCTCAAACGTCGCGGAATTTTCGATGTGCTGTACATGATCGGTGTCGACCCAAGTTCGGCAGGTTTGGAACGGGCCCGCAAGCTCGGCGTGACTGCTTCGGCGGAAGGCGTGGACTGGATGCTGAAGCAGGATGTGTTGCCGGACGTCGTCTTCGAAGCAACGACCGCGGGTGCGCATGCAGCAAATGCTCCTCGATATGCTGAGGCCGGCATCCAAGCCATCGACCTGACGCCGGCAGCTGTCGGTCCTTTCGTCAGCCCGGCCGTGAATCTGCAAGAACACCTTGGTGCGCCGAATATCAACATGATTACTTGTGGCGGCCAAGCAACCATTCCCATCGTGGCTGCCGTGCACGAGGTTACGGACGTTCCGTACGCGGAGATCATCGCCTCAATCTCTTCGCGATCGGCAGGCCCAGGTACGCGCGCCAATATTGATGAATTCACGGAGACGACCTCACAGGCCATCGAAAGCGTCGGCGGCGCACAGCGCGGTAAGGCAATTATTGTGCTCAACCCGGTGGATCCTCCGCTGGTCATGCGCGACACCGTGTTCGTGGCTATTGACCCCGATGCTGACCGGAACGCGATCACCAAAGCCATTTACCAGAAGGTATCGACCGTCCAGGAATACGTACCGGGTTACAAACTCAAGGCCGAACCTCAATTCGACGATCCCCAAGAGGCCTGGAACGGTCAAGCCCGTGTTGGTGTTTTTCTCGAAATCACGGGCAATGGCGATTTTCTCCCCGAGTGGGCCGGAAACCTGGACATCATGACGGCCGCGGCAAACCGCACGGCCGAAGAAATCGTACTCGCGAAAACCGCGAAGGAGGCCGTGGCATGAACACGAAAAAGGACGGCGTGAAGATCACCGACACAACCTTGCGCGATGGTTCACACGCCGTGGCTCACACTTTCAGTGGGGAGAACGTTCGGAACATCGTCGGGGCGCTCGACGACGCCGGCGTCTCGGTCATAGAGGTCACGCACGGTGACGGATTGGCCGGCTCCAGCTTCAACTATGGATTCAGCAAGGTCCGCGACATTGACCTGATCAGAGTGGCCGTCGAAAGAGCCCACAATGCCAAAATTGCCGCTCTCATCCTGCCGGGCCTCGGCACCATCGATAACCTGCGTGAAGCCGTGGACGCGGGAATCGGCTACGTGCGTGTGGCAACTCACTCCACCGAGGCCGATGTGAGCATCCAGCATTTCAAGGCCGCGCGCGAGCTGGGCTTGGAGACCGCCGGATTCTTGATGCTTTCGCACATGACTGAGCCGGAGCAGCTTGCGAAACAGGCACGCATTATGGCCGATGCCGGGTGCCAATGTGTTTACGTCGTGGACTCCGCGGGTGCGCTTCTGCCGGAGGGCGTGCGCGACCGCGTAAGTGCCCTAGTTGAGGAACTCGGTGATGACGCACAGGTCGGTTTCCACGGGCACATGAACCTGACTCTCGGTGTCGCCAATTCAATCGTGGCCTACGAAAACGGGGCACGACGAATCGACGGAACCTTACGCTCACTGGGAGCGGGCGCCGGTAATACTC
The DNA here is from genome assembly GCF_004137765.1 of Rothia uropygialis. GTDB lineage: Bacteria > Actinomycetota > Actinomycetes > Actinomycetales > Micrococcaceae > Rothia. Next base: position 319,579 of record NZ_NOIS01000002.1, read on the forward strand.
CCACCGAAGCATTGGTTTCAACTTTCGACGCCCTCGGAATCCCCACCGGCGTAGACATGGAAAAGATTCTCTCCGCCGCCGAAGACACGCTGCGCCCTATCGTCCCTGAGTTCCCCAAGATCGACAGGGATGCGATCGTTCAAGGTCGCTACGGCGTATACAACTCTTTCTTGCTCCATGCCAAGCGCGCGGCCGAACGATACAACGTTCCCGCGCACGAAGTGCTCAAACGAGTAGGCGAGGCACATTTCGTCGGCGGACAGGAAGACATGATCATTGACATTGCCCTTGAGCTGGTCAAGGAGCGCGATTTGCAGGAGGTATCGGCATGAGCATTGCAAGCATCGAGGATGCAGTAAAGGAATTGCTGGCAGCGGAATCCAACCGGCAATCCCGGGGCCGGATCACCGACGAATGGCCGGAGCTGGACATCGACACGGCATACGAGGTTCAGGATGCGTTGATTGCTCAGCGTGTGGAGAACGGCGAGCACGTTGTAGGCGTCAAACTGGGCCTGACCAGCCGGGCCAAACAGCAGCGCATGGGAATCGACTCGCCGCTGACCGCAACCCTTACAGATGCCTACATGCTCGCCGCCGATCAGCCAGTTCCGCTGGACAAACTGATCCACCCCCGTGTCGAACCTGAGATCGTATTCGTCATGGGCGAGGATCTGTCGGGCCCCGGTATCACCTCCGCAACGGCACTCAATGCCGTGGAAAGCGTCTACGCGGGATTCGAAGTCATCGATAGCCGCTATCGCGACTTCAGCTTCGCCCTGCCTGACGTCGTTGCTGACAATGCGTCCTCCGCGTTGTTCAGCCTGGGACCGGTCCGCGTTTCCCCGACGGATCTGGACCTCGCACTCGAGGCTGTCTCATTGTCCGTTGACGGTCACGTGACGGCCACGGCCACCGGCGCAGCCGTACAAGGCCATCCGGCGGAGGCACTCGCCCTTGCGGCGAATTCCCTGGGCAAGCGTGGCCAAAAGATTCCTGCGGGAGCGATTGTGCTGACCGGCGGGCTCACGGACGCAGTTCCGGTCAGGGCCGGGTCAGCCATCACAGCCCAATTCACTCATCTCGGTTCGATTCACATCACCGGTGAATGACACTGACAACGCGGTCGATCAAAGGAGATCCGCCTTGAACACCCCAGAATTTCCAGAACCCATATTTGACGTTGCCGAAATGGCCTCATTCGAGCTCTATTCGCCTTGTGTGGATGAGACGGTGTGGTTCTTCCGCGACCTGCTCGGAATGGTGGAAACCGGCCGCGACGGCCGGTCCGTCTACATGCGAGGCTACGAGGACCCCTACAAGCATTCGCTGAAAATCACGGAGCGTGACCAGCCCGGAATGGGCTTTGCCGGTTGGCGAGCTTCTTCTCAGCCCGCTCTCGAGCGGCGTGTGAGCGCGATCGAGGCGTCCGGACTCGGCCGAGGATGGGTTGAAGGAGAAGTGGGCATGGGACCAGCCTACGAATTCACCACACCTGACGGCGCCGGACAGAGAATCAACTTCGAAGTCGATTACTTTCAGGCAGCCGAAGACCAGAAGAGCGTCGTGCTCAATCGGCCCCAACGACGTCCGCTCAATGGTGTGCCCGTGCGGGGGTTGGACCATCTGAACATCCTTTCGAAGGATGTCACAGCCAATAAGAACTTCTACTCGGAGGTTTTGGGCTTCAAACTCAGTGAACATATTGTGCTTGAGGACGGAGAGGCCGGTGCCTGGCTACGCGCGTGGACGCGCACCCACGACGTAGCGCTCGTCAAAGACGCGGTCGGAGGCGGTGGACGCCTGCATCACGTAGCATTCCTCTACGGCGTCCAGCAACACCTCGAAGACGCTTGCGACGTGATGACGGACGCAGGGATCGAGTTCGAAGCCGGGCCCGCCTGGCATGCCATCAGCCGCTCCAAATTCGTTTATGTATTCGAGCCGGGCGGCAACCGAATTGAACTCGTAGGCCAGTTAGGTCCTGAGATTACCGATCCGACCTACGAGCCGGTTTTATGGGGACTAGACTCCCTAGACCACGCGATCATCTGGTATGGAGCGGACCTCCCAGCCGAATTCGATACCTACGGGACTCCGGTCGCGGGACCGACCGCTTACCGTACACCCAATAGGTACATCGCCGATGAGGCCAAGGTACTGTTCGGCGCACGCTGAGCAACCGAGCCAGAATCAAACCCCGGAAAGGATTCACATGCCGCTAGCACAACTATCGATTGCCGAGGGGCGCTCGCCCGAACAAATCCGAGAGCTCATTCGTTCCGTCACGGAGGCAGTATCGACATCGCTCGACGCACCGGCTGAGAACGTGCGTGTCACCGTGAACGAATTTCCGTTGACGCACTGGGGTTCTGGTGTTCAGACTCTCGCCGAGAAACGCTCGAATACGCAATAGGTCTAAGCCACGGTGCATGGGGGCTCGCTTGGCATTCCATCAGACCTCCCGCTTGCGGCAGGTTCGCCCTATACCGATCCGTCCGCTTGCACCGTCAAAGGATCTGTATTGCACGTGCAAGGGGATCAAGGACGCAGATCCCACCAACCTCGCAGTCAACGGTTGGAACCCAGAACGTCCTCTCTGAAAGGCCAACCACTATGCAGATTACTGCAGCCGTTGTTCGCGACCACAAACAGCCCCTCGTCGTCGAGGACGGCATCGAACTGGACGAGCTCAAGCCCAATGAGGCGCGGGTCCGTATAGTCGCAGCAGGTATCTGCCATACAGATGCCGTGGTCCGAGACGGTGTCTATCCGACACCCCTGCCTGCCGTCCTCGGTCATGAGGGCGCCGGTATCGTCGAAGCTGTCGGCGAAGCCGTGACGAATGTAAAGGTCGGAGACCACGTCGCTCTCGGCCCAGCCTATTGCGGTACATGCAATCAATGCCGCTCAGGGAATCCGGCCTACTGTGAGAACGTATTCGCCGAGGACTTCGGCGGAAGGCGGCGCGATGGTTCCACCGCTCTGTCGAAGAACGGTGAACAACTATCCTCACACTTCTTCGGCCAGTCATCCTTCGCGACTCATGCCAATGTCGTCCAAGAAAGCCTCATAGTCCTCGACAAGGACGTTCCTCTTGAACTCGTGGGGCCCCTGGGTTGCGGGTTCAACACCGGCGCCGGAGCCGTCCTGAACGAACTGCGTCCGGCGCCCGGCACCACGTTGGCCGTCTTCGGGACCGGCGCCGTCGGCAGTGCCGCCATCATGGCCGCGAAGATATCCGGATGTACCACAATCGTCGCCCTGGACATTCACGATTCCCGGCTGGAGACGGCGATGGAGCTCGGTGCGACTCACACCATCAACTCCCGAGAAATCGATGCCGTCGTCGATGGCCTGATGAAGATCACCGGCGGCGAAGGCATCAACTTTGCGATCGATACGACGGGCATACCCGTCCTCCTCACGCGGGCTGCTCAGGCATTGGCCAAACGTGGCACCTTGGCCACCGTGGCATCTACGACATCAGGCACAGAAGTCCCATTTGAAATCGGCGACTCCTTGGTCAAGGGATGGACTTTCAAGACAATCATCGAAGGCAGCTCCGTCCCCCAGGTGTTCATTCCTCGTCTGGTTCAGCTCTGGAAACGAGGCGACTTTCCTTTTGACAGACTGGTTAAATACTACGAATTCGACGACATCAACCAGGGGTTCGTGGACTCCGCCAACGGCACGGTCATCAAACCCATTGTCCGACTTCCGCAATAGACAACCTGCTCGCTCATCCCTGGAATCGCCTCAATAAACTCGAATCCGCAGAGACAAAACCGTACCGGGCCAGACAGAGGTCCCAACTACGACCCATGGTATTTCCCCAGGACCGCGACCAGACCAAACTTCGAAAGGACACCGATGACAACCGCAGCCCGACAGTACATCGATGGAGAACTGACAGAATCCGAAATGTTCGAGCAGGCCTTCAACCCCGCCACAGGCAAGAGCCTCGGCGAATTTTCCGACGGTACCGCCGGGGACGCCCGAGCCGCGGTCGATGCTGCCCGAGGGGCTTTCGAGACGACCGACTGGGCAAGCAACAGGCAGGTACGAAGCCGCGTTCTCATGAACATGGCAGACCTGCTCGAAGCCCGTTCCGACGAATTCATTCGAGCACTTTCCCGAGACAACGGAAAGACTCTGGAGCAAGCCCGATTCGAGCTCTCTGTGTCCGTGCCCAAACTGCGCTATTACGCGGCCGCCGCCCTCACCGAAACCGGACACGCATCGGAGACTGCGCCCGGTCTCATCCAGCGCAGCGTCGCCGAGCCCGTGGGTATCGCTGGAGTCATAGTGCCCTGGAACTCCCCCATAGTGCTCTCTATTCGGTCCTTCGCCCCGGCGCTGGCCGCTGGTTGCACCGTGGCCATGAAGCTCCCGCCTCAAACGGCTATGGTCAATGGGCTTCTGCACCAACTATTCGCGGACACAAGTGACTTGCCACGGGGGGTCATCAACTCCGTGACTGAATCCGGCAACCATTTGGCCGAACTGCTGACTACTTCGCCGCACGTGGCTGCGGTCAGCTACACGGGCAGCGCCAAAGTAGGGCGAACCATCATGGCCAACTCAGCGCCACACTTGAAAAAGCTGTCTTTGGAGCTGGGCGGAAAGACTCCCATGATGATTTTTTCCGACGCGGACCTTGATGCTGCCGTTCCCGTGCTCGTCCAGGGCATCACCACTTTCACAGGACAGTTCTGTATGGCCGGAAGCCGAATTCTGGTCCATGAGTCACGCGCCGAGGAACTCAGCAAACGACTGGTTGCCGCGCTGGATGCGGTCACGGTGGGAGCAGGTGACGAGAACGGTGTCGACATGGGACCCATGATCGACGCTGCCAACGCCTCACGCGTAGACCGAACCGTACAGACGGCCATCGACAATGGTTCGGCGACGGCTCTCAGACGGGGAGGGCAGCAAGGAGATACCGCTTTCTATTCTCCGAGCCTGCTTGCCGTGGCCGATGTCGGTGCGGGAATCGTTCAAGAAGAGGTTTTCGGTCCAGTTGCAACCTTCGAGACCTTCAGCTCCGACGACGAGGCTGTGTCGAAGGCCAATGCCACTGAGTACGGACTCGCGGCAAGCATTTGGACTCGGGACGTGGACCGCCCATCGCGCGTGGGGCGGCGCATCAAAGCCGGCACTATATGGACCAACACATGGGCGGTGGTGACGGACTCCTTCGAAGAGGGAGGGTTCAAACAGTCCGGATTGGGGCGTCTCAATGGACTCGGAGCGCTCGCGGAGTTCCAGGAGATCAAAACCTACACCCAACAACTCTGAGCCAAGTCGCTCGGAGTCCACTCCCCTGAACCCCGTCAGGCGACATGACGTAACCGCTGTGTTCGGCAGGCAACCAGTTTAGGGCCGGTCCCCCGAAATGAGCGCCAACGATTGTAGATCACCGGCCCCATCAGACCCGCCCCGTGTTCCTGTCAGTATCCGAACAGGGTCGGTACGGCGATGGGTCCGGCACCGAATGCCAGAACGACTGCCGCCAAACTCAACAAGAGCAAGTCGTACTCCGGGCCACCGGACGAGGCCCAGTATGTGCTGTGCCACTTGAAAACGTGCAGGCTCGTCGTGATGATCATCAGCAGGATCACACCGGTTCCGGCCCACTGAGCCAGAACACCGGTCGTGAAGGAGAGCGCCGCAGCGAGTTCGGCGACGGTGACGAACCACGCTGCCGGAACGTTGAGACCATCGTTTTTCGCGAAGCCAGGGACGTCCTTGGCCTTAACCCAGAACTCACGAAAAAACGCCACGGCAAGCACGGCACGTACCAGCAGAAGGACAACCGCTGCGATGAGCGGCGGAACAGTAATCATCCTCATTCACCCCTTCTGCCGCGAGGACCAATCGTGAACTAATACCGGCCCTCACTCCCCTAGCCGCATCGAAGATGCTGTGCGTCAAGGTCACTAGGGAAGGACAACTCTAGCAAGCTACGACGAGTCCCGGAAGGTATTCCCTATGAAGTCCTGTCGGTGACGAGCGGGCATCCGCATCACCTATTAAGAGGAGGTCGAGGATCGATCCCTTAAATCGCGGTGAGACGGCGAGCCGCTGCCAGGCCCTCGCTCGTTGCCCGCACGGCATCCACGGCGCGCGCTTCCCGCGCCCCACCGACCACTTCAAAGGCAACGCCCGTGGCCCCGAGCTGTGTTGAGAGCGGGTCAGAGGACTCCTGGCCCGCGCAGACGACCACGGTGGTCGCGGGGATCCGTTCGATCCTTCCTTCGCGGGAGATTTCGACGGCATCGTCCGTGATGCCCACGTAGTCGAGATCTTTGATCATCGAGACCCCGGCGTCACGGAGCACCCCGACATTGACCCAACGGGTCGTCTTGCCTGTCCCCTGGCCGAAACGTCCGGAACGGCGCATGAGGGTCACCTGCTGGCCAGGCCTGGGAGCAGGCCGTGGGGTGCCGCGTCGCTCGGCGAGAGCGCTCGTGGGGGAAAGAACCGTCGGCTCGACGTCGAACCGTTGCGCGAAGCCGACCCACCTCCAGGCGGGATACGCGGTCTCCACCAGGGAGGCGGCCACGTCCACGCCGATGCCGCCTCCGCCGATGATCGCCACAGGGCCCGGGGCAACCCCATCGCGCAGGGCCTTCTCATAACCTATGACATGTGGTTGGTCGGCCCCGGGCAGATCGATACTGCGAGACCTGACGCCGGTTGCGAGCACGACACCGTCGAAACCGGTGAGCTCGCGCGCATCCGGGGCATGCTCGAGCTCAATACGAACGCCCTCCCGCCTGAGCCGCTCCTCGGCAGCCGCGACCATGACCCCGTAATCCTCCTTGCCGGGAACCCGGGCGGCGAGCTTGAACTGACCGCCCAATGCAGCGGAACTCTCGAAGACAGTCACACGATGACCACGGAGAACCAGGTCCTCGGCCGCGGCCAGTCCTGCCGGACCGCCCCCTACCACAGCCATGGAACGAGGCTCGGGCGAGAGCTCCAGCGGGAAGCCCGATTCCTGCCCCGCTCGCGGATTGACCAGGCAGGATACGGCAGTGAAGGACATCGAACGGTCGATGCAGGCCTGATTGCACCCAATGCAGCGGTTGACCAAGCTGGCGTCTCCGGCCAAGGAACGGGCCATCAGGTCCGCATCCGCGAGGAAAGGCCGGGCCATCGCCACGGCATCGACGCGACCACGGGCCAAAATCTCTTCGGCTTCGGTCAAATCCACGATGCGGTTGGAAGCGATGAAAGGCAGATCCGGATGAACGGCATGAACGACGTCGGCGACGCGTTCCCCATACGCGACCCACGCACCGTGCGGGATCGAGGACTGGACAGTCGGGACCCGGGACTCGTGCCACCCCACCCCCATGCTCAGCGCATCGGGGCCCTCTTCAGCCACCGCCAGGGCAAAAGCGTCGGTCTCCGCGGGAACCGTGGATCCCGGCATCAGGTCTTCAACGGAAAGACGGACGATCACCGGCGTGTCCGGGCCCACCGCCTCCCGCACGGCCCGCACGACTGCTAGCGGAAAACGCATCCGGGCCTGGGAATCTCCGCCCCAGGCATCTTCTCGGAGGTTGGTCAACGGGGACAGAAATTGGTTGAGCAGGTACCCCTCGGAAGCCATGATTTCCACCGCGTCGAAGCCAGCATCTCGGGCCGCGGCGGCCGCGGCGGCAAAATCATCAATCGTAGAGCGAATCCCGGCCTCGTCGAGCTCTGCGGGAACAATACCGCCCGCCGCCCGCCACGGGACCGGTGAGGGCGCGACGGCCCAGTCACCGACGGCATAGCGCCCGGCGTGGAAGAGCTGGGCGGCAATCAGCCCGTTCTCGGCGTGAACGGCCCTGACCGCCTCCGCGAGGTTCTCGGTCACGGCCGGATCGGTGAGCACTACGTAGTCCTCGCCACCGGATCCGGCCTGGTTGACCGCGAGCCCGCCCGTGACCATCAGTCCCGCCCCGCCCCGGGCGCGCTCTGCATAGAACGCGCCCAGGGCGGTTGCATCATGTTCGCGGCCCGTGTGCATGGAGCCCATCACAATGCGATGCGGAAGCCTCAGGCTCCCGAGGCCAAGGGGTGTTGCGATACGGGGAAAGGGAGCGCTCACTCCTGCCCGAACACCGCCTCGCGCAAGGGCTCCTTGGTGTCGGCCCAGTAAGGCGGGGCGATGACGGACAGGCCGCCGTCGACGTTGAGCACCTGGCCCGTGATGTACCCGGCCTGCTCCGAAAGCAGAAACAGCGCCGCCTGGGCCATGTCCTCAGCGGTGGCCGGACGCCCCAACGGCAGCTTCTCCACCACGGAATCCATATCCGCCATGCCTGGGACCTTGTTGTAGAAAAAGTCCAGGGAATCCGTGTCGATCAGACCGCCGTTGACGGCGTTGACGGTGATATTGCGCGGGCCGAACTCGACGGCCATGTAGCGCATGTACTGTTCGCCCATGGCCTTCGCCGCGCCGAGGGCCGCGTACGTCGGGAAGGCCGAATGCGAACCGTAGCTGGACATGTAGACGATCTTTCCGCCGTCACGCATGCGCTCGGCGGCGCGCTGCGCGCCGAGCACGAAACTGCGGACGTTCATCGCATAGCTTCGATCCAGGTGGTGAACTTTCAGATCTTTGACCGGCTTGAATGCAGAGGCCGCGGCATTGGCCACGAAGGCGTCCACATGGTCATAAGCCGCATCAACCGCGGCGAAGAGCTCGTCGACGCCCTCAGGGGACTCGACGTCCGCCTGGACCGTGATCCCGCCACCGCCCGCTTCGCGCACGGCCGCGAGGGACTCCTCGGCCAGTTCCGAATTGGCCTTGTAGTTGATGACCAGATGAGCGCCCTGGGCCCCCAACCGCTGGGCCAGCAATCTGCCGATGCCTCGGCTGGCCCCGGTAATGACGATGACGCGAGGAGATTCGCTCACCACTGTCCTCCTTCGGTAGATACGGTTCCCGAGAGAACACCTCGGGAGATTACCTGCTTCTGAATCTCGTTGGTTCCTTCTTCGAAACGCTGGGCACGGGCGTCCCGGTAAACGCGTTCAATGGGGTTCTTCTTCCAGTATCCGCGACCTCCATGGACCTGCAGGGCGTTGTCGGTCACGAAAGTGAGCATGTCCACGGCGGTGAGTTTCGCAGCGGAGGAGAGCTCGCCGGCGTCCGGAGCGCCAGCCTCGTAGGCGCGAGCCGCCTGCATCACGAGCGCTTTGGCCGCGGCCAGACGCGCATAGTTCTCAGAGAGCATGAACTGAATCGCCTGGCGCTTGGCCAGTGGTTTACCGAACGTCACACGCTCGTTCGCGTATTCGATGGCCAGTTCCTGGGCACGTTCGGCCAGCCCGACGCAGCTCATAGCTACGCCGACCCGGCTGGGAGTCAGAAATCCGCCGAGTGCAATCTCGAGGCCCTGCCCCTCCTCGCCGATGCGGTAACGGGCCGGGAATCGGGTCTCGTTGAAACGCAGGATCGCGTGATCGGTTCCTCGGACACCCATCGTGTCGGAGTCGTCAATGACCTCCGCGCCGGGCAGATGGTTGGGCATCGTGAAGCTCACGAGTCCCTCCTTGCCGGAAGTTCCCTCGAGGCGTGCGGTGATCAGCAGGTAATCGGCCTTCACTCCGAAGGTGATCAGGTGCTTCTCGCCGTTCATGACGTATTCGTCGCCTTCGCGGCGAACCGTCGTGCCGATATCGGCTCCCGAGCCGCGGTCATGCTCGGTCAGGGTGAAGGCAACGCGCTTGTCCGCCTTGACCGCGGGAATGAGGACCTCCTCCCGCAGCTCCTGTGAGGCGTATGGGGCCATCGCCCGCCACGTCCCGTTGTTCACGTGCACGAGCATCCGGATCGAAGCGTGGGACTTGGAAATCACTTCCAGAACCTGGAGGTAATCCGAGAAGGACATCCCTGCCCCACCGAGTTCCTGCGGGGCCGCGAGGGACAACCATCCACGGTCGCGGAGCTCGGTCACGAGCTCATCCGGTACTGTGCCGGTGTCTTCGATGCGTTCGGCCCATTCCTCACCCGGTCCGGAGACCCAAGCTCGCACCTCGTCCAGGAGCTCGCCAAGGCTCTGGCTGTTGTTGTCGACCATGCTGATATCAGCTCTCTTTCCGGCCATCGCGGCCGTCGGCGGCGAGGGCCGCGGCGGCCTCGCGCAAAATGTTCTTCTGAATCTTCCCCGAGGCGTTGCGCGGCATTTCGTCAATGTGCTCGACGCGCTCGGGCCAGTAGTACTTGGACACGCCAGCAGCGGAGAGGTACTCCTGAATGCCGGGCAGGTCGAGGGTCCGGTCCTTCTGGGCGTCAACCAGGTAGGCGCAGCCGCGTTCACCGAGCCGCGGATCCGGCATCGCCACCAGGGCCACGTCCGCCACCAAGGGGTGCCGGAAGAGCAGATTCTCGATCTCGCTGACCGGGATCTTCTCCCCTCCGCGGTTGATGATGTCTTTGACACGGCCAGTGACCTTGAGGTACCCGTTCTCGTCGATGACGGCGAGATCGCCCGTCCTGTAGAAGTCATCGTCCGTGAATACCTCCGCGGTGAGGTCCGAACGCTCAAGATAGCCGCCGAACAGGGTCGGCGAGGCGAACTCGAAGTTTCCCTCAACGCCTGCCGGAACCTCATGCCCTTCATCGTCGACGATGCGCAGGGTGATCCCCGGAAGGGCCCGTCCGTCGGTACCCCACATGCTCTCCGGGACGTCGTCCGGGCCCGACAACGTGGCCAGGCAGGTCTCCGTGGTGCCGAAGGCCCCGAGCACGGAGGTCTCCAGCACCGTCGTGGCCCGCTGGGCCAGTTCGCGCGGAACCGCGGCCCCCGTCGCAACAAAGGTCGTCAGGCTTTCGGGTGCTTCCCTCTGCCCGGACTCCACGAGCCCGACGAGGTCCATCAGGAACGGGGTCGCGGCCTGGACGAAGGAGACCTTAGCCTGCTCGAAGGCCTGATCCAGGGCCTTCTCCCCCGACCAGATCGGCTGGATCACCTGCGCGACGCCAAGCCGGAAGGCCAACAACATCCCATAGAGGAAGCCGGTCTGGTGAGCCAGCGGGCTCGGCACAAAGATCCGGTCCCCCGAGCCGAGACCCGAGCGGGCAACGTGCATGGAAGTGGCCTGACCCAAAGTGCGATACGGATGCTGAACGCCCTTGGGCTCGCCCGTGGTACCGGAGGTAAACAGCAGCTGGCAGATGTCCTCCTCGCTGGGCATGCGGTCGGCGATGGCCCCCAGCTCCGGAGTCACCGAAGCCAGAGCCCGGTCGTAATAGCGCCAGGTCCAAGCGGAAGCGTTCCAACGGGCTGCCGCTTCTTCGGGAATCGGCGACAGACCCTTGTTCTCCTCGCCGTCGCGGGCCGCGGCCTGAACGACCACGATGTTCTCGAGCGCAAGCTTGCGCCCCGTGGCCTCGGCCTCGTCAGCCACGGCCAGCAGCTCGAGAGCGGCACGGCGGCCACGGAAGAGGTCGGGCAGGAAAAGGATCTTGGCCTTCGAGCGGACCAGGGTCATGCAAACTTCCCGCGGGCCGAAGACCGGCATGATCGGGGTGACGACTGCGCCGATCTGCATGGCGCCCAGTGACACGGCCACGAACTCGCGCCAATTGGGCAACTGCACTGCGATCGCGTCACCACGGATTGTGCCCAATTCGATGAGCATCTGCGAGATCCGGTCGGCTTCGTCCTGAAGCTCGCTCCACGTCGTGGTGGAGGCGGTTTCACCCTCGGCAACCTCGATCACCGCGGCCTCCTCGGGGCTGCGCGCCGCGCGTTCTCGCACCAAGCGAGGGAACACAGCATCCTCGTGGGGCACGTCCTCCTCCGGATGCCGGGGAGCGGACTCGAGTGCGGGTTCGGAGTGCTTCTCGCGACGCGAGTCCGAGCCGACCCCGATGCTCAGACCGATGCTCTCCATCGCGTCGAGAAACTCCGGATATGAGGTCCGATACGCATGCGGATAGGTCAGGCTGGTGACCCCCTGACACCTCGTGGCGGCCACAGCCAGGGCCATGAGCACACGGTGGTCGTTGAAGCTCGACAGCGCGGCTCCGGTCCCCCTGCCGCTCTCGATGCCGGTGATGTGCAAGGCGGTAGCTTCCTGCTCAGCGTGTCCGCCAAGCCGGTTGACCTGGAGCATCGCGGCAACCCGGTCTGACTCCTTGAGCCGAGCATGGCCGACGTTGCGCAGATGGCTCGTGCCATGGGCAAAGCATGCAAGATCGGAAAGAACGGGGACGAGGTCGGGGAAGGTCGTCGCGTCGAGATCGAAAGGCTGGAGGGTCAGGCCGTCATGGCGGATACGCACCCATCCGGTCTCAGGATCCCTGGTCAGAGGAACGCCCATTTCGGTAACGATGTCGAGGAACTCGGCCTCCGGGTGGTCCGCTTCGGCGGAGGTGGCGGCGGTGAGCCCTTCGAGCAGGACGTCGGCCGGGTGCAACGCAGCAGCCGCGATCCCGAAAGCCGCCGATCCGATGTCCGCCGGGATCGTGTAGTCCCGAGCCTTCGGGGTCTGCCCCGCAGGAATCCGGTAAGTCAGCTCGTCCTCACTGACCTCGACCTCCAGGCCCCAATGGCGCATCAGGCGCAAAGTCAGGTCCACATAGGATCCCTCGTTGAGCTTGCCGCCGGTCACGTGAATCGTTGTGTCCGTCTCGGCGAAGGGAGCCAGGAGCAACAGCCCGGAGATCCACTGGGAGAGGGTCCCTGCAATCTCGATGTCGCCCCCTCGGGGACGACCGGGCTGGACGGTGATCGGCGGGCAGTCATCCTCGGAAGAGAGCTCGACGCCCATTTGCTGGAGAGAGTCGAGGAGGGCCTTGATGGGGCGTCGCCGGAAATACTTCATGCCCGTCAGGGTTATCGGGCTATCGGACAAGCAAGCCAGGCCGGTGAGGAAGTACAGGGTTGTACCCGAGGCACCGACATCGAGCAGGCCCTCACCACCGTCCGATCCTCGTTCCCGAATCGGCACGCTGCGAAAGCGCCCACCCGTCCCGTTGACGATATACGCGTCTTTCGTGACGGTGATTCCTACTCCCAGGGCCCGCAAACATGCGATAGTCCATTCGGCCTGCCTGGTGTGCGAGACACCGTGCAGGATACTGACGCCATCGGCTAGTCCGGCCAGAACCAGCGCGCGGTGCACATGGTACTTGGACACTGGAATGCTCAGAGTGCCGGTGACGGATCCTTGATGTTCTGTGGAATTCAACTGCACGTATTCGACGTTAGCACTGTGTCCCGGTCTGTCCGTGAACCATGAAACAAATCGGCGCCGTTCTAAGACGGACGAGAGCATATCCGTCCGCCCTAGACCGCCGGAGACTCCGGTTGCACGCCCTGGTTCCAGCCGAATGCGAATCCCTGAGCCAGAATGTTGTCACCGGGCCGCCCGATTCGGCAGGACCGTCCACGGACCTCCATTTCAATGACTAGGAATGCAATACGTATCGAGGCCCGACTTCTTTTGGAAACCAATTCAAACCGACGTAACGGATCCGTAACGGCAATTAGCACAAGCGACCGGACCTATCAAGGGGAAATACAACCACTACTTCGGGGCCAGCAACAGCCCGGCCAGTTAATTCCCCGACTTTTCGGACTAGGGAAAACAGTCCTGGGATAACGGTTACTTTCTCATCAAGCTAATTTTGTATAGCTTTCAAATAGTTACGCGAAGGTGAGGCTGACGTACGTCATACCCTCGCTCTACCGTCCCTGACAAACGCCTCACAGCCGCGTATCCTCGCTATCAGAATTATTTCCTGGTCAATTATGGAAAATACGAATGAGGCCTAGGACGGAACCGAATAGTTTACTACAACAAAGTCGTCACGATAATCCTCATTCCGATCCCTCGGGCCTATCACGTGAAACAGTTTTATTCGGAATGAAGAATGTTGCGACGACGCCCAAAATCAGGAATGCTGCCGCGAGCCAGGAACCGAGGGCAAGCCCGTGGGTCATCGCGTCTTGGGCCGCATCAGCGACGTAAGCAGTGGCCGGGTTCTGGGCCAACGGCGCAATTGCCGCTCCGCCGCTGTCTGTGACGGCGCTGGAGAATTTATCCCCATCTTGAGTGGACATGCCGGCATCGACCAGGGTAGCTTTCAGCTGCGCACTGATGGCCGAGAAGAACACGGTGGTGAGGGCAGCGATGCCCAGGGCTGAGCCAAGTTGACGGAATGTACTCTGGATCGCCGAGCTTTGTCCCCCTTCTTGTTCGGGGACATCGGCGAGCACTACGTTGGTAACTTGAGCAGTCGCAAATCCGACTCCGGCGCCATAAATGAACAGCACGAATGCAATCAGCCACCAGGGCGAATCGGTGGTTGTCGCGACCGTGCCAAGACCGGCGAGCCCAATAATTTCTACGGCGAGGCCGATTCGCACGAATGCCAGAGCCGAAATTCTGCGCGCAAGAGGAAAGGTCACGCCACTGGCAACGAAGCTTCCGACGGCAATCGGGACGAGCGCGAGTCCAGCTTGGAGCGACGAATAGTCGAGGGTGAACTGCAGCCAGAGAGGCATGACGGCAATGATCCCGTACTCCCCCAGGCCGATGATCACGGTTGCGATGTTGCCGTTACGGAATGAAGCGATGGAAAACAGCCTGACGTCCATGAGGGGCTGGTCAGCGTGGCCGCCGCGGCTGAGGACGACTTGTCGCCACACGAACGCCGCCATGACCACTGCACCCACAATAAGGGCGACGAAAGCTGGTGAAAGCCCTTTGTCCCAGGTGAGCCCGAAAAGTGAGAATTCGTGCTGGCTCGTGATCCAGCCGTAGACACGACCCTCGATAATCCCGAAGGCGAGCAGGCCCAGCCCCGCGACGGACAGCAGAGCGCCAGCCCCATCCACGCGACCCGAAGTGTGCGGGGAACGGCGGATGAAAACCAGGGCGAGCAGGAGTATCAGCATCGTCAGGGGAATATTGATACCGAAAGCCCACCGCCACGAGGCATGTTCGGACAGCCATCCGCCGAGGACCGGCCCGAGAGCGGTGGCTGCACCGATCGTCGCGCCCCATACGGCGAAGGCTTGGCCGCGTGCTTTGCCGGTGAACATGTAATTGAGCAAAGACAACGTGGTCGGAAGAATCATGGCCGCGCCAACCCCCTGCAAGAACCTGGCGAGTATCAGAATTTCTCCGGTGGGCGCCATGGCCGCGAGCAGACTGGTGACGCCAAAGGCGATGACGCCGGTGACGAATATGAACCGTGCCCCACGCAGGTCAGCGATACGTCCGACGACGAGCAGAAGAGCGGCGAACACGATGGCATAGGACTCCTGGACCCATTGGGCCTGCGCCGAATTAATCCCCAGATCCTCAATCATGGGTGGGATGATCACGTTCACGACCGTAGTGTCCACGACGATCAATGCGACCCCCAGGGCCAGGGCTATCAGGCCTAACCAACGCCGAGCCGTTGCCGATACTGCCACCATCGAAACCTCCATATATACTTACACCGCCAAATAGTTTCACTGTGAAACTATTTGGCGCGATGATAGCTTGTCAAATGAAGCTCTCGGACGAAGAAGGTAAGTTTGGGTAATAAGGCGCGCCAGAGCGTGGTGCAACAACGTGAACGCATGATCGAGGTGCTCCGCGGCTACGGGAGCACATACGGTGAGGTAGGACGCCGATTTGCGGCCAGTCTTGGCTTGCACCACACGGATGCGTCCGCCGTCATCGAAATTCTTGCTGCCGAGGAACGCGGAACCCCGCTCTCCCCCGCTCGTCTCAGGGAACGAGTCGGTTTGACCGCGGGAGCAACATCATCGCTGCTCAATCGACTCGAAACGGCCGGTTACGTGATCCGCTCTCACGAGCACTCCGACCGCCGCATTGTCACTCTGCATTCGACCGCCGAAATACAGAAGGCCACCGACGATTTCTTCGACCCTCTCGGTGCGCGGATCGACGACGTGATGAGCAAATATCCGGAAGACGTGCTAGTGAAACTCGAAGAATTCATCTCTGAGCTTCGCTCGACCATGGAAGCCTACGTTGGCGAGAAGACTGACGAGTAGAGGCTCGGTACGCGAATCCCCCGCAACCGTACTCGCGCTCGAGACACTTGCGACGTAGAAGATAGTCCTGATTTTCCCGCGGTGGGTCTCCTCACAAGACACGCGCCGCATTCCACTGCGAAGCCTTTTCTGCCTTGGGTCGAAGTCCACAGTGATCAGGCTGGGGGAACGCGGTCAGTGACAACAATGGACCGGATGATCAGATCATTGTCTTTAGAACTGGCCATTGTTGTAAACGAATTCTCCGCCTACCACCGTTGCTACGGCTGAGACGCCCTGGGTTTGTTCTATATCCAGGCCCACGATGTCTTGGTCGAGGATGGTCAGGTCGGCGTCCATACCGGTTGTCAGCGTACCCAAGTGATCCTCATCGTGGGTCAGGTACGCACTGTCCGCAGTCAGGGCGTGCAATGCTGCACGTTGGTCAATTCGCTGCGCCGCGCCCAGGACAGAGCCGCCACTGGTCTGCCTTGTCACCGCCGTGCGAAAGGTAGCCAAAGCGTCCATCGGTGTTATCGGGCAATCCGAATGCATGCCGAAGTGGAGGCCGCCGTTTCGAGCGTCCCGCGTGGGATTGATCCTGGCAGCACGTTCGGCCCCAATGAAACGATCGCGATGACGGTCGCCCCAGTAGTAGATGTGATTGGCGAAAATGGAAGCGACCGAGCCCGACGCGACCAGCGACGAGATATCCTCATCCGATGCCATTTGCAGATGCTCCACCCGGTGCCTCGGATCGCTCTGATCCGAGCTCCCGCGCAAGGCAGCGAAGGCCCCTGCCACCGCAGAAATAGCACGATCGCCGTTGGCGTGGACCGCGCATTGGCCTCCTGCACCGTCAACGCGACGCAGGAGTTCGACCAATTCTTCGGGGGAATACAGCAGTTCTCCACACTCGGAATCATGACACGAATATGGCTCTTTCAGTGCGCCCGAAAGCCCCTGGATCGAACCGTCCGACCAGAACTTGGCACCGGCTACCCGATATTTTCCCGAGGCGGGCCGAGTGAACAGGTCTGGCGCGCTTGCCACATACCCCTGTGCGAGGTCAGCTCTCACATAGCCGGTCACTCTGAGCGGGATCTTGGAATCTGCGGCCAGCTTCCGCCACGCCTGAATCTCCAGGTCTCCGGCCATGATGCCGACGCCGAGGTCGTGAATGGATGTCATGCCGCGTTCAATACCGATGTCAGCCGCGTAGCGGGCCGCCTCTTCAACATCGGTTGCGGACGTCTGTGGCATAGCGTCAAGGACCGCGTGCACTGCCCCCATCTCCCATAACAGGCCGGTCAATCTCCCGGCTTCATCTCGAACAAAGTGCCCATTCGCGGGATCTCCCCGATCTTCGTGGATGCCGGCGAGCTCGAGCGCGAGGGAA
The DNA here is from genome assembly GCF_004137765.1 of Rothia uropygialis. Taxonomy (GTDB): domain Bacteria; phylum Actinomycetota; class Actinomycetes; order Actinomycetales; family Micrococcaceae; genus Rothia. Next base: position 336,987 of record NZ_NOIS01000002.1, read on the forward strand.
TTCGCTACAACGAAGTGCCCCGAGATGTGAGAGACAACCAGGGGAACCTCACGACTGACGGCATCCAGGTCATCTCGATGAGGATGGCGGTTTTCCATCAGCATGGTGTCGTCATAACCCCAGCCACGAAGCCACTTGCCGGCGGGCACGGTCGCCAGATCTCCTCGCAAAGCCCCCTGAATATCAGCGATGGAACCGTTGAGGGGGCTGCGGCAATCAGTCCAGTTTCTGGTCAGTCCGAAGAATACGGGGTGAACGTGGGACTCGATCAGCCCCGGGACCACGGTGGCGCCGTCGAGATTCACTCGCCGCGGAGCTGACCCGGCTTTGGCCTCGACTTCCTCCAGCGGCCCTGCGCCGATGACTTTTCCTTGATTTACGGCAAGAGCTTCTACGGGATCGCTCCAAGCATCCACTCGAATAGCCCCGTTGGCGAAGATAGTAGCTGACATTTAGGAAGCTCCCACTTTGTTGGTCTTATCACTTGCATCGGAAGGCAGAGTTCGCCGCCGTGCGGCAAGGGACGGGGAGGCAGTTGCAGCCGGAGCCACCAGTCTGCCGATGACGAGCACCAGCAAGTTCGCCGCGAGGGCTGGAACGCCGATGTTGAGCCCGCCCAATGTGGCCCCCGAGAGGTAGATCCCGATGGATGCCAGAGCGCCCACAGCTAGTCCGATGGCCATCACGCCTGGCCGGACCCGCGTCGGGAAAATCATCAGAACGACGGGAACGATGAACTGGGTCAGCCCGTAGTAAGAAGTGTTGATCAATGTCCCCATGATGGTAGGCACTACGAGGGTCAACACAATCGAGACTGCCAGGTAAACGAAGATCACCACCTGCGTCAGTGGCTTTTGTTTGGCTTCGCTGACATGTGGAAGAACATTCCTGGAGAACAGAGTACCGATGACCAGTGCCGAGGCCGCAAGAACCACGATCGCGCACAGCGCCGCTCCACCTGCGACCAAACCCACCAGCCAATCGGGCAATAGCTGGCGTGCCACCTCGATGAAGGCAAGATTGGTGTCCGCCCCGGTCAGACCGGGCACCGCGGAAATTGCGAAGAAAGAGGTCAGCAGGATGAACGGGTACATGAGCATATAGAGCGGCATCGCAATCTGGGTGCGCCTGATACTAATGGGAGACTTGCCGCTGAGGACCGCCTGGATCACGAACGGGAACATGTAGAAACCCAAGGTTTGGAACAAGAGAGTCGAGATGGTGCTGACCATCGGGACCCCGGCCGGGATGGTGGTGTGAGCTGAACCAACGTTGGCGTCGGCAACAATGGTGGCAACGTTGGGGACCTTGTACAGCACGAAACCGGCGACCACCAGAATTACGGCAATCAAAGCGAAATCCTTCAGGAAACTGACGAAGGCAGGGGCCCTGATTCCCGACAGGAGAACGAAGACCAGGGATATACCTACCCCGATAAGCACCGTAGCCAGAGGCGTTAAGCCCAGGCCAAGGCCGTTGAGAGCAACCTCCAGGCCTGTCAGCTGCAATTGGGCCCAAGGCACCAGGAAAATTACGGCGATCAGGGCGGACGTTAGCTCCAATGGGCGGGATTTGAAATGCCCCCGGAAGATGTCCGGCAAGGTCATGGCGTTGTACTTGCGTCCGGCTTTCCACAACAAAGGCAACAGAAAATAACCGATGGGATATCCCAAGAGGATGTAGCCCATGAACCACACCGCGAAACCAACGCCGTTGGCGTATACGCCACCCGGAAAGCCGATGATTGTACCGATGGAGTAGACCTCTCCCACGACCATGATGAACACCATCACGGAGCCGAAGCTTCTGCCACCCACCATGAAGTCCGCGGTCGACTTGCCGGCTCCGACGCGGGAATACAGGCCGATTGCCACGGCGAGCAGTAGCACCACCACAAACATGACAATCGTCATGAAGACACCTCCGAGACCGGGTCTTCAAGTTCGTCAAGCTGGTAGTCCGCGTGCTTGTCGAAGAGGTGCCAGCTGATCCACATTGCGAGGCTCATCACCGGGAACATCACAAACATGAACAGCAGAACCAACGGTATGCCAAAGACCGTGACGCTCGATCCTCCGAGCACTAGAATTCCGACCGTCACAATTACGGTTGGTGCAATCAGGGAGATGACCACACTCGCCATCCTGGGAATCATTGCTTCTCCTTTGAAGTGGACCGAGTCACATTATTCTGGCGCTTGCTGGCCTGGACAAGGGCCAGAATGCAGATCATCTACCATGCCAGAATGAGGACCGGCCTGTTACTCTCGACACATGGCTAGAACACGGCAACAGATGCCGAAGGACCTTGCGTTGGTTCAAGCCCCGCCGGGCACGCCATTGCACCTCCGTGTCCGACGGACGGTGGAGGGTTTCATCGCTTCTGGTATTTGGCCCACCGGAACGAGGATTCCCTCGGGCCGCCAGATCGCAGAGATATTCGGCATTTCCAGAACCACCGTCCAAGTTGCATACAGCGGTCTGCTCGAGGACGGGTTCATTGTGGCCAAACCACGTTCCGGGTATTTTGTCAGCCACCACATCAGCCCTATTGCCGTTGACCACGACGACGATTCAGGCCTTCATGGCACCCCGCGGGAGGTCGACTGGGTTCAGCTGGCGTCCACGGCAGCCCCGCCTCTGCCCGAGTTGGACAGGGAACCGCGTTGGTGGACGTACGACTACCCCTTCGTCACCGGTCAACATGACCCCATCTACTTCCCCACAGCCGCTTGGCTACGGGCGCTCAAGGCCTCCTTGAGCGATGACGAACACCGTCACGCCAGTTTGGACGACGTCCTCGTGGACGACCCGTTGCTGTTGGAAAACATCTGTCAGCAGATTTTGCCGGCACGGGGAATTTTTGTTGAACCGGAAAATGTGCTCGTGACCTTGGGAAGCCAACAGGGGCTACAGTTACTCAGCGAATGCCTTTTGCATCCGGGCGATGCCGCGTTGGTGGAAAGCCCAGGATATGTGGATGCCCGCCACGTCTTTTCGCGGGCGGGCGCCAGGCTTGGTTCCCTCCCCGTGGACGCCGAGGGGGCCGTTCCGCAGAAGTCGTATTCGCATGCGAAATTGGTCTACCTCACGCCGAGTCACCAGCATCCCACCAACGTCACGTTGACGGCCAAACGTCGCCTTGACTTTATTGCCGATGCCGTCCGGCACAACTTCATCATTATCGAAGACGATTACGACTCGGAACTGCGTTATGAGGGGCAGCCCTCCCCTGCCATGGCCGCTTTGGACCCCAACGGCCGGACCATCTATCTTGGCACCATGTCCAAGGTTCTGGCACCGGGAATCCGTATCGGCTTTTTGGTTGGGCCGGAGCCTCTCATCACCATCTTGCGAAGGATCAGGCGGTACCAACACAGGCAACCGCCTGGACAGATTCAACGGGCCGTGGCCCTGATGTATCAAAGTGGCGATTTCAAGGCGTCATTGCAGTCCTATAGGCGAGCTTTAAATACTCGATGGAACACAGCAACCAAGATCGCTCGCGAAGTCTTCCCACACAGGCAATTGCTCCCACCAGGTGGCACCGGCCTCTGGCTCAAAGCCCCCGATCGCGTAGACACTGGAGAACTGCAACACCGAGCCAAAAAGCAAGGAATTTTATTCGATTCCGGCGAAAAATATTTCACTGGTCCCCAGGCCGACAATTGCTATCTAAGGATCGGCTTTGCATCCATTCACCATGACCGGATCGAACCGGGAATGCTGAAACTCGCGAGTTTGTTCGATAGTTCACATCCTTGACCGGGCTCAGTGTGCCTCCTTCCGGTCGAGGGATCCAGGACGGAAGGCCCCTCAACAGGTTGTGGTCTCGGGCGCGGTGTAACCCCAAGAAACGGGCGGACAGGAGCGTATCGCAGGAGTGAGGCAACCGTGGCCGGTCCGCGGCCCGCGCCAGCGACGCAATTTCTCCTCGACCAGATGTACGGGATGCGAACACTGGTTAGGGATTCGAACGGGCTCGGTGTGAGCTGGCACAAATTCAGGAGGGAAAGTCATGAGTGATCGTTCGGTGGACGTGGCAATTATCGGGGCGGGCCCGGCAGGTCTGATGCTCGCCCACCTGCTGCGTCGTGAGGGGCTGTCCACGGTTAACGTGGATTCCCGGCTCGAAGAGAAAATCCGCCGAACCCACCGAGCCGGGATTCTTGAGCATGGCTCCGTCGAGATGCTCTCCCACGAGGATCTCAATTCACGTGTTCTTTCGGAGGGTCACAGACATGACGGCATTGATCTGCGCTTCGGTGGGCAGTCCCATCGTGTGGATTTCCAAGCATTGGTGGGAGAATCGGTTTGGTTGTACCCGCAGAATGAGCTCTTCCACGATCTCGCCACGGCAGCCCATCGACACGGGATGGACGTCCGCTATAACGTGACCGAGGCTCGGCCCATGGACATCGAGTCTGATAGCCCCGGGGTGTATTTCGTCGACGAAGGCGGAACACCCCACGAGATTCGCTCCCGGTACGTCGTCGGCGCGGACGGCTCCCGGTCGGTTTGTCGCGCATCGATTCCGGAAGGACTCCGCCGGCATTACGTGAGTGAGTATCCGTTCGCTTGGTTCGGAATCCTTACCGAGGCTCCCCCGAGTGCCCCCGAACTCATTTATGCACGGTCTCCGCACGGTTTCGCGTTGATCTCGCAACGCAGTGCCGATGTTCAGCGCATGTATTTTCAATGCGATCCTGAAACGGATCCGAATTCCTGGAGTGAGGAGGATATTTGGGCCGAGCTTCAGAAGCGTGTGGAGGGCCCGGACGGTTTGCGGTTGAAGACCGGTCCCATTTTCGACAAGACCGTGCTGAAATTCCGTTCCTTCGTGTGCGATCCCATGCATCACGAGCATCTTTTCCTCGCTGGCGACGCCGCCCACACCGTCCCTCCGACCGGAGCTAAGGGCCTCAATCTGGCACTGGCGGATGTACGTGTCCTCGCCCCGGCCCTGGCTGCTGCGGTTCGCGACGAGGACGAGCGCCTCCTCGCGGACTACTCGGACACGGCCCTGGCAAGGGTCTGGAAGGCGCAGAATTTCTCGTATTGGATGACTGGTATGTTGCACCAGGAGCCGGACGAGAATGAGTTCAATGCGGCCCGGCGGCTGGGAGAACTGCGCGCCGTCGTCGATTCACAGCACGGCAAGGCGTTCTTGGCTGAGCAGTACACCGGCTGGCCGGACACGCCGGCGTCCGCTGTCTGATGGGCAGAGAGACGTTGTGGGGAACCCACGCCCCCTTAGTGGCGCAATAATGCGGTTTTGCTTTCTTCGGTCGAGCACGAGGCACAACGCTGGCGGCAGTCAGCCGATCTCGGCGCGAAGGATCGCGACCCCTGCGTCAACCCTCCGCAGGACCCACGGCCTCGACGTCGAGCTCCGCCTGAACCTTGACGAATGCCTCAGCGGGGAATTCCGGCTCGCCCCCCGTTCTCCAGCTGGACTCGGGCATCCGTGGCGCTGTTCATGTAGCCAAAGAACTTTTCGAATACCCCGGTGGTCAACACACCTAGCATCTGAGTGTTGTGCCCCGTGAAAGCAAAGGAGTGGATCGTTTCGGCTGACGGACACACATAATCTCCGCGAGAAAGAACAACTTCTCGCTCGTTGATGTTCAATGTGAGGTGACCATCCAGACAGATGAAGGTCTCGGGGTGAAGTCGATGGAAGTGCCGGGGAATATATGGCGACTTGGATCCCCGGGTCTGCACGACCAGGAACTGATTGTCCGTGTGCCTCGGGCGGCACACGAAACTGTTGATCTGCCCAAACTGCTCCAACCGGTCCCCTTCACCGTCTTCCAAGGAAAATACCCGCTTGTCCCGCGGCAAACGGTCGATCCGCGGCCCGAGCTCGGAGAGGTAGCTCCGCTTGTAAAAGGTGAACCCGCAGGCTTCCAGCTCATCATGGTCGATTCCGATGGCACGGGACATGACGGTCAGATGGTAGGGACCCGGCTGGAGATGGTTCCCCTCCCCGCGGCCAGGACATAAGGGACGGGTTCTCCGGGAACCGAGTCCAGAACCGGGACCAGACTGTGACGCCTTTCTATGGTCTCTTCCGGATCTGGAGTGATACTAGCGGGCGATGGCGGAAGCGGTAGTCATCGCAGAAGTCACTTTCGATCAATGATGATGCGGTCGCTGCCTGTGCCTAGCGCAGGTACAGGGATTCGTTCTGGATCAAGGGTCAAACCCGCAAGGTGCAATCGAAGGAAAACGGCTCGCCTCAGGAAGATCATGAGCCTGAGCAGGATGAGGCTGGGCCGGTGCCAGGCGATAATCGATGCTGATCATCGCGCAGCGTTCGGCCGCGAATCGTTGGGAAAAGTCAGGCCTCGCGGTTCGGCTCCGAAGAGGCCATCAGGCACCATGCGCCCATATGTTCACGGGCCGGCCACGAGGCGGCGCCGGTCCCCGAGGACGAACCACATCCAACTTTGGATGAGGACGAGGCGGAGAAAAGGCGAGAATCTCGATTTTGACGTTCACCAATACCCTCGGCTGGGATCAGGGCCCGGGTGTTCGAGACGTTTAAAGCCCATCGAGACGCCAGCTATGGTCATTACGGTATGCTCCCCCGGATCCGCTTACCCAGCTTCAACCGTCTATATGCTCCCGGGCATACTATCGGCACTGCCCAGCGGCCTCATCAACGTCTGCTGCCCCTCGGTCAGTGATGCCGCAGTTGAAGCACAACCTTAGGCATGCGGAGTCGTGGGCCGCTGGTGTGTTTGTCCCGTCATGGTTTCGAGTTCTTGTTGTTTGGTCTCGGGCACGAATCGCAGGACGAAGAAGAACGAGGCCAGCGCGAAGAAGGCGAACGCTCCGTAAAGCCAAGACAGACCGACTCGTTGCGTCATGGGTTCGAAAGCGAACGTGACGATGAAGTTGAAGATCCAGTTCGAGGTGGTGCCGATGGCCAGGGCCATGGCACGCATTCTGTTGGGGAACATTTCAGCCAACAGGATCCACATGACCGGGCCCCAGGAGAGGGCGAAGAATACGACGAAGGCGTTCGCCCCGATCAGCGCGAGTGGTCCGTATGCGCCGGGCAGCGAAACGTTGTCGCCGCTGCCGAGTTGTTGGGAGAAGGAGATCGCGGTGAGCAACAGCGACAGGAACATCCCGATTGATCCGATGGTCAGCAGTCGCCGGCGGCCGATCCGGTCCACGAGCAGCATCGCGATCACGGTCATGACGACGTTGATCCCCGCAGTAATGACCGACGTCGTAAAGGAGTCGGATTCACTGAACCCGACGGACTTCCACAGGGTCGTGGAATAGTAGAAGATCGCGTTGATACCGACGAGCTGCTGGAACGCCGCGATGATGATTCCAACCCATACCAGCGGCTGAAGACCGAATCTATTGCCACGAATGTCGTTGAATGTGCTCTTGTGTTCTTTCTGGAGCGTTTGACGAATTTCCTCGACTTTGGCGTCCGGGTCGGATTCCCCTGACACTCGTTTCAGGACGCTCGCGGCCTGGTCGTAACGACCACGCAAGACGAGGAAACGCGGCGATTCGGGTATCGACATAGCCAAGACGCCGTAGACGACAGCCGGGATAACACCGACCAAGAACATCCACCGCCATGCCGGGATATTCAGCCACAAGTCCTGCGATGAACCGCCGGCGGCACCGGCGAGACCCTTGTTGGAGCTGAGTACGACTAACTGGCCGATCGTGATCGCCAACTGTTGCAAGGACCCGAGAGCACCACGGCCCTTGGCCGGCGCCACCTCGGAGATATACGCCGGCGCGATCACCGAGGCGATACCGATTCCCAGGCCACCGATCACACGCCAGATCAACAGGTCGACCACGGAGAAAGCCAAGCCCGATCCGACCGAACTGACGATGAACATGGCGGCGCCCAGCAACATCACGTTACGGCGACCCCAACTGTCCGCCAGCCGCCCGGCATACCAGGCGCCGACGGCGCAGCCCAGCAACGCGATCGAGACGACAAACCCCGAGAGAAAGGAGCCCAATTCGAAGTGGGAGCTCAGCGCGTCGACGGCGCCGTTGATGACCGAGGAGTCGAAGCCAAAAAGAAAGCCGCCAACTGCGGCGGCAATCGAGACACCCACGGCCTTCCCATGGCCACTGGTCGCATTGATGCTCTTGTTAGAATCCGCCGTCATTCTGCCCATCTCCAATCGACTGCAACCTGCGGCCGTTTAGCCTCGGCGCAAGTTTCGCCAGCAACAATACTCCGACCAGCCGTCAACTCAACAGAGGCCGGAAGTGACGCGCCGTCGCGCCCGCAGGTAGCTGTCCGGTCGCATCAACGGCGTCGAGCGCCAAGAGGAATCTCGGGTCAACGCGCTCGTCAACGCCTATGCTTTCAATCCGGATTGGGTGTACCGAACCTGGCGCATGAAGCCGGGGTGACCTGCAAAAATGGCCGTATGCTCAAATGTAGGATCCGTGAAGCCGCGGAGAGTGACATACCGCGGATCATCGCAATCGAGGTCGACGCCGGCCAGGCTTTCCGCTCGGTGGGGATGCCGGAGGTCGCTGATCACAGACCAGAGGCCGGGGAACTTCGTGAAGCTATTTACGTGCATCACCTCTGGGTCGCCGAGGTGGACGGCCAAGTAGTCGGCTACGTTGCTGCCGACCTGGTCGATGCTAACGCCCACGTCGCCCAGGTGTCCGTCGACCCGGTTCACGCCGGACACCGGTACGGACGACAGATGATCGAATTCGTGGAGTCTTGGGGACGGGACCGTGGTTGCTCTGGTACAACCCTGACGACCTTCACGACTGTTCCCTGGAACCTCCCGTACTATGCGCGTCTCGGCTACCAAGTCCTCGCTGGGGCCAACATGGGGCCCGAGCTCTTGCGCATTTCCCGGTTTGAGGCCGGACTGCCTGGCATCGATGGCTCCCAGCGTTGCGCGATGATCAAGGCCAACTGATCGCACGAACATATGAAACAGAGGCCAAGGGAGCTTCCCCGGCGCCACATTGCCGCACCGAGCCGGTCGATAATGCAACACCTCGAAGACATCCTGGCCTGGTTCAATCCCATGCGATCTCCGGCTTGTGCTCCACTGGGAAATTCACCGACCGTGCAATGAAGCAATACTGTCCGACGCTACCGTGCAAGGCCAGAGCTTTGTCCGGGTCGCTCTCCATAGAGATCGTGACCCGTGGGTTCAGGATCACCCTCTCGAACCGGCCCGATCCGTCAGGACCCATAACCATGACGCCCTCGGCGCGATCCCGGTATGCGATGACGGCCACGCCTGCCGAAGCTGCGAGGTGCAGGTACCAGAGCATGTGACACTGCGACAGCGATGCCACAAGCAATTGCTCCGGGTTCCACCGATCCGGGTCACCCCGAAATGCCGGGTCGGCTGATCCCTCTATAGGAGGCAGACCTGCGGATTCAACGCGATGATCACGGTTGAAGCTCGTGTAAGAGTCTGTGCCCGGACCCAGATTGCCGGTCCATGTGATGGTCACATCGTACGAATGCGTATCTGGCATCGGATCGTTTCCCCTGTCTCCTGGTCTTGTAGGCAGGTATACCCGACCCTCGTCTGGAGAGGTAGATGCTTCTCCCTCAACGAACCCAGGGGCCGGGTAGCTCCCCGGATCGTTGGATGGTCCTCCAGACCGCAGAACAAGCCCCACCGGACAAGCTGCGATTGACTGCGCTCAGGGCGCTTGTACAGACTCCTCGGCAATATCCATGATGGCCATTCGCCCCGGTTCATGTGCGATTGCGTATTCGATATTGCTACTCATGACCACGGCCTGTGGTGTCACACCGCAGGCCCAGAACATCGGCACATCCCCCGCCTTCTTCACCGGCGGGTCGCCCCAGTCGGGCTTGCTGACATCTTCGATACCTAATTCTGCTGGGTCCCCCACGTGAACTGGCGCGCCGTGAGAAGAGGGGTAACGGGAGCTGATTCGGACCGCGTCAGCCACCAAGGCCGCGGGCATGTAACGAAGGGTGACCACCAGGGGTCCACTCAGTCGGCCCGCGGCGGCGCAATCGATGTTTGTTCGGTACATCGGAACCGTTCGGCCGTCTTCATCGTGGCGCACCGGAACACCCAGCCTACGAAATGCATTTTCGAAGGTGAAAGAGCAACCGATCAAGAAGGTATAGAACTCGTCCTTCCAAAAATCCTTGCCGTTGTTGGACGCTACGGGAGGTTTCCCGTCCTCGTAAATGACATAGCCCGGCAGATCGGTCCTGACATCGCCCCGAAACCTCGAGCTGGAGTACTGACCTGGTTCCAGCACATCCAAGAGCGGGCAGGCTTTCGGGTTCCGTTGCGCAAAGATCATCAGATCACGCGCGGTATTCTTTTCAACCGACAACAGATTGCATTGCACCCATCCATCGGCCCAGCCGGAGGTTGTCCGGTTGAGTCCGGCATGGAAAGTCGCTCGAGCGCTCTCCGGGCTCATAGTACGAGCTGTCTGAGCGTCAGGTTCTACTACCATTTTTCTCCCTTTCGAGCGGACAAAAGAACTGGAGCAAACCGAATACTGGCCTGAACGCCAGTGCAGTCAGCACCCATGTCAGAACGAATCCCACCGTACCCAAGGAGAAACCCCTGCTGTGGACACGTGACTCTTCGCGACGGTTCGGAACGACGGGTTGCGACCGCCGCGTACCAGCAGACTCACACGTCGCTCGCATCAGGAATCCGACGCCACCTCTTTAGCAGCTTTCTACACGCGCAATCGCGAACACATGCGTACCGGTTCATCGGTACGAGCGGACTCGTTCTACACCGATCCACGGGAGAAAACAGCGATCGCACAAGCCTGTGCGATCGAGAAGCATCACGCGGGTTCTTCTGGATCGTTGAAGACAACAGCCAAATCCTCGGTCTGTTGCAGCTGAACAGTGTGGTCTACGGGGCCTTCCAGACAGCCAGGTCCTTCGTATAAGCCGGGGCGAAGCCAAGATGCTTCATGAAATGCGCTTGAGCGAAGATTCGAGTCTCTCCAGGCTCACGTCTTTGGTCCTAATACCCAGAACCGCTGCGGTAGCTGCGCAGACCAACCAGCTTCCCGCGGCAGTGACAATGAGGTAGGTAGCTCCATTTTGCCCGGCCAAAGCAAGAATTCCTCCGGCTGCGAGCGGGGCGAGGAAACCTCCTAGCCGGCTCAGCCCAAAACTTGTGCCGGCTCCCAGTCCACGCAAGTGGGTGGGATAAATCTCCACCTCATAAGTGTGGAGCATTGGTCCATCGATGAAAACCAGCATTTCCGTCAGGAACCCGAAGAGCAGGATCATGGGTACCGTGTCGGAAAAGTAGAAAGCTACGCCACAGAGCATGTTGAGCGTGTAGAAGAGAGTCATACCCCACTTACGGTTTATCCTGTCGGTTATTTGCGAAGCGACCAGGCAACCGATCGGATAAGAAATCTGGATCAGGGCCGTATATCCGAGAGCATCAACAATCGAGTATCCCTTGGCAGTCAGGATGACGGGGACGAACGTCGTGAAACCGTAAGCACCGAATCCCTGAAAGAGTTCGATGATCCACACGCAAAGGGTTCGCCGGAGGTACGCCGGACGCAACAGATCAATAGTTTTACTCGATTTCTGCAGCGTGGAGTCCATCGGCGGGGCCGGTTGGGGCTCGGGCAATTCGGAAAGATTCCGTTCAGCCATGACGCGTTGTTCCATCCCCGAAAGAATCGCGTCCGCCTCTGCGTAGCGCTCCTTCCGGTCCAACCAGCGCGGCGATTCGGGGACGCGCCGGCGAATAAAGATCGTCACCAATGCCCCTGCTGCACCGATCAGCAGGGCGATCCTAAACCCAGACAGTGGCAAATTCTCTGCCGGCCCAATGAAACGAGCAACGAATCCGCCGACAGTGCCACCGAGGAACCCAAAGGCAAGCATGAGCGCAGTTGCCTTACCGCGCCGACCCGCAGGCATGAATTCTTGTGTATAGGTCGACGACAAGGGGATCTCCGCACCCGTGCCCAGGCCCGCAATGATCAGGGCGATAATCAGGATGACACCGTTAGGTGACAGAACCGCGAAGATGTTGCCGACCGCGAGGATGCTGAGGTTGAGGGTAAACGCGTTGCGTCGTCCAATTCGGTCAGCCAGCCGGCCGAATATGATCGCGCCGAGGAACGTTCCGAAGAACAGGGCCGTGGGCGCTCTGGTGGCCAGCTGTTCGTCCCCGAGTGACGACAGAAAAGTCGACGAGATGGGACCGATGGAATACAGCATGTAGGCATCCCAGAACGTACCCAGGGAGATCAGAAAGACGATCAACGTTATATGCCGTGAGTGTGGCAGCCGGTCGAGTCTCTCGGCCGTTCCGTATGTCTGCGGGCTGTTCATTGTCATCAAACTCAGACTCCCTTGACTGTGTTTTGGAGAAAATCCGCAAACAACGTCGCAGGATTCTCAACGAGAACCTGGCGCTGGTGCTCAGATTGGGGGAACCAGACGCCCAGCTGCCCCAACAGCTCGTCGTACCGGAGTCCCTCGTTTTCATGACTGATCCATGGCCAATCGCTGCCCCACAGGATCCTGTCCCCTCTCTCTTCCTGAAGTTGCCTAGCCAGTTGGAGAGCGTGGTCACTGATGGCCAGTCGATACGGGGCTGAGAGTTTCACCCACGTGCGCCCCGTAGCCAGAAACTCGGCTACGACGCTTCCACAAGGCGTCGAGAGGTCATGGATGAGACCGAAATGGTCAATCACTAGGTCCGCACCCGCATCAAGGACTGCTTGTCCGACTTGGGATAAATGCTCTGGTTCAATCAAGACTTCGATATGCATCCCCAACTTTGCCGCATTGCGAAAGAGCCGCTGATACTCGGCATCTGCAGGATCCGGCCGATCAGGCAGCTGCCACCAGTTCAGCCGAAGCCCGGAGACCCCCTGCGAGGCCAATTCGATGAGTTCGCTTCCGCTGGTTCCCGGAGCCACTTGTGCAGTGCCCAAGAATCGACCATTGCCTTGCGCCACCGCCTCCAGAAGCAGTGAATTGTCATTCCCGTAAAAGCTCGGTGCAGTCAGGACGGCATGGGAAATATTGTTGCGATCCATATTCGCAAGCAGGTCTTCTGCCGAGGCGTCTACCGTTGGGCTGGAGTGACGGAGAGCTGATAAGGGGGCATCTCGACGTACGACGTGCGCGTGGCAGTCGATTCCGGTTGGTTGGCCGGGAGCTGACGCGATACAGAGAGGTGTTTGTGACTGAGGCATATTTTTCACGATAAATATCGTGAGCGCGAACACCTATCAGCATAGGTACACAATCTATATAAGATCAGCTTATGGGAAGCATTTCGATACCGTTGCTGCGTACGTTCGTCATGATTTGCAGACTTGGAACCTTTAGTTCCGCTGCTGAGGCTCTCGACATATCTCAACCGGCAGTATCGTTACGGGTCCGTGAACTTGAAAAACTGGCAGGTGCGACCTTGTTCGACCGGCACGGAAGCACCGTGGTGTTGAGTACAGAAGGCGTTTCGCTTCTCTCCTATGCCGAACGTGCACTCCAGGCCATTGACTCGCTCAACGGTTATCTCGAAGACAAACAACCGTGGACGGGGTTGCTCCGCATCGGCAGCTCTGAACTTTTCTCCATGACAGGTCTTCCTGGAGTCCTGCAGGCCCTGGAATCTGAGCACCCGAGACTCAAAACGAATCTTACGGTCCGGGCAAGCACCTTCTTGGTGAAAGCTCTCGAACGGGGTGAACTCGATGCCGCGTTCGTCAGTGATCCCGACCCGACCGCGGACTGTGTGCTCCTCGAGCTTGCTACAACGGGACTCGAAATCATCAGCAACGGGCACATCGGGCTCCCTGAGGTGGTGACACCGGAGGATCTTGCCGTTTATCAGACCCTGCTCAACCCTCGACCATCTGCGATCAGCACCATCGTGGCCGACTGGCTCTCCTCTCAAGACGGCTGGTCAGAGACCAACACCTGCGACAGTATTCCGGTGACGATGAGGCTGGTCCGTGACGGCATCGGGGCGGGCATCATACCGCATTGCATGACCTCGGCAGAAGAGACGCCAGGCATTGTGCGTCATAGGGCATCACCTGAGCTACGGGAACTTCGGATCTACTTGGCACACCGACGTCGGTTGTCCGCCGAACGCGTCAAGTTTCTCGCCTCGACGGCGCTCGAAGTACTGGCCCAAGCCTCTGGTTTTGAAGTGACCGGGTCGTCGAATTCTTAATCCCTGCGAAGATGGCCCGGCGGCACTGCGACCGACATTCAGCACCACAACTTTGAACGTCAGCCACGCTGTGACGTCTCGGGTCTCGCGGCCCGGCCTGGCAAAGCCGGCCGAGCTTCGTCACTGCCCTGGCACCGTTGGCGGATGCCCCTCAGCGCGAACGGTGCGGACAGCCCGACCACCCAAATCAGGGCAGACCGGATCACACCGACGCGAGCTCCCTATCGTGGATCATCCACTGATCCGCGCCAAAGATTTCCTAACGGATCCTAGGACCGGATACGCCGACATCGATCAGCTGCGCATGAACGTCCTGCATGAAGCCCAACGGGCCGCAAAGGTAGGCCACGGCGTCCGTGCTACCCCGGGGCTGATCCCATCCGCGATACGGAGGATCGATCGAAAACCCAGCACAACCGATTCTGCATCGACTACAGCCAGTTCCTACCCGACGTAGGCGAAGCCGTTGGCGTGCTGGAAGGACTGCGCCGCCCCGAGGACACCGAGCATATCGAGCACCTCGACGCCGCTGTCGGCCGAGCACGCACGGCCTACAGCGCCATCGCTGAACGAGCCAGGCACCAGCAACTGAACGACCCGCATCAGTGGCCCGTTTACGGCTCCATGCAGATCGACGGCCACCGTCTGGTCGAAGAGCTCACCCACGCCCGGAGCAGCCTCAAACGGCTTGCGACGACGCCGGGAGGGCATGCGGGATAGAAGGGCGGGCCCCGGAGTACTCTGATCCTCAAGAGGACCTTCAAAGGAGCATCATGACGAAGCATCCGCAAGACAGTCCGGGTGCCGCCAGGTCCGCCGCAGCCCGGCTTCCATCCAGTGACCCGGCCACGAGAAGTCTCAAACGAAATGTGACCGGATTCCTGCTCTACGTCTTTATTCTCGGCGACGTCTTGGGGGCTGGCATTTACGCCTTGGTCGGCCAAATCGCTGGCCAAGTCGGCGGCGTTACGTGGATTCCGATGACGGTCGCCCTGCTTTTGGCTCTGCTGACCGCGGCCTCGTACGCGGAACTCGTGACCAAGTATCCCCGTGCCGGCGGCTCAGCCGTCTTCGCCGAGAGAGCATTCAACTCTCCGTTGGTTTCGTATCTAGTTGGTTTTGCCATGCTGGCCGCTGGCGTCGTCAGCGCCGCGGCTTTGGCTCTTGCTTTCGCCGGGGATTACCTCGGGTCGTTCGTGCATATCGATCCAGTAGTGGGCGCAATTATATTTCTTTGTTTGGTGGCAGCGCTCAATATGCGTGGAATCAAGGAATCTTTGCGGTCCAATGTGATCATGACCATGATCGAGTTCAGTGGTTTGCTGCTCGTCATCGCATGCGTAGGCGTTCTCGTGGGGAACCACGGGGGCGATCTCACTCGGGCGACTTCTTTTGCGGATGATGTCCGGCCTATTCCGGCTGTGCTGGGGGCGGCCATCCTGTCCTATTACTCATTCGTGGGATTTGAGACCTCAGCGAACATCATTGAGGAAGTCCGACATCCCAGCAAGGTTTACCCGCGCGCCCTTTTCGGCGCTCTCATCACGGCGGGCGTGATGTACGCGCTCGTCGGCACTGCCGCGTCCGTTGCAGTGGATTCGGATACGTTGGCGCAGTCCTCGGGGCCGCTGAGTACTGTGATGGGCGCGACAGGCGTGCCCATTCCTGCCTGGATCTTCAGTCTGATTGCGCTAGTCGCTGTGGCAAACGGATCTTTGCTGACCATGATCATGGCCAGTCGCCTGGCATATGGAATGGCTCGGCAAGGGATCCTGCCATCCCCTTTGGCAAGAGTGCTTCCACACAGGCGAACTCCATGGATTGCCATTCTCGTGACGACAGTGTGCGCCATTGGCCTGACGGTGACAGGTTCCGTGGCCATCCTGGCAGAGACCGTGGTCATATTGCTCTTGCTCGTCTTTCTCAGTACCAACGTCGCGGTATTGGTCCTGAGACGCGAAGAAGTTCCACACCAGCATTTCCGTGCATGGACTCTCGTACCGGTCCTGGCCGTGATCTCCTGCCTGGTCCTGGTCTCTCAGCAGACAGGTGAAGTTTGGCTGAGAGGCGCGGCCATCATGGTCATAGGCTTAGTAATCTACGCGGCCCTTTGCCTCATCAAGCGATATCGCGGCCGAGGGTGAATTATCAGCGACACGGGGTGGATTCCTCAGGTCGTGACAATCACGGTTTATTCACTTCACACCTTGTATCCGGGTAGGGAAGCGAAAGAAATATGTCCGGGCCCATCTGATCATGACGCCGGGCAGCTAGCGGCAAATTGTTTTATTGCTAGTCTTAAGGAAGTAGCGATGTGTTTTTCCCCGATGAGTCAAAGGGGGAGTTGATCGCAGCATCAGGGCGCAAAGGAGAGCTCGATGAACACGGACCAGTACGCCAGAGCCTTCCGGAAGCTGAGTGAAGAAGTCCATAAGGCAGGCTTGATCCGCCGACAGTACACTTTCTATTGGTCAATGATCCTAGGATGTGTAGCAGTCTTGTTGGCACTGTTGGCCGTCGTGATCGTCCTGGGTGCGACCTGGTATCAGATGATCACCGCCGCCCTGATCGGAGCCGTGTTGGCCCAGATAGGCTTTCTCTCTCATGAGGCCGCCCATCGAGAGGTCTTTGCATCCCGTGCATGGAACGAATGGGTTTCTCGAATCCTGTCCGGGACGCTCATGGGCATGAGCTACGGCTGGTGGATGAACAAGCACAACACCCACCACGCTCATCCCAATCAGGAGGGCAAGGATCCCGACGTCGAATCGACGGTACTGACGTTTACTCCCGAAGCCAGTCAACGAAGGACCGGGCTGAGTGCCAAGCTGGCCGCACGTCAAGGCGTCTACTTCGTGCCACTGTTGCTTCTCGAGGGATTCAACCTGCACGTCCAATCTCTCAAAATGCTCTTCTCTCCCCCTTCAGTGGCCCACCGGATCGTGGAAATAAGCCTCATCCTCGTTCGGCACATCGCATATTTGACACTGTTGTTCACCATGCTGCCTGTAGGTATGGCGGTCGCCTTTATCGGTGTCCAAGTTGGCTCCTTCGGTCTCCTTTTGGGAGGTGCCTTCGCACTCAACCACATCGGGATGCCCACTGTTCCATCGGGAACTCGCATCGATTTTCTCCGTCGGCAGGTGGTCATGTCCCGCAATATCCATGACGGGCTGCTGGTACGAATTCTGATGGGTGGTCTCCAATACCAGATCGAACATCACTTATTTCCCGCCGCACCGCGGACCAGCCTTCCCGCGTTACAAAGAATAGTCCGCAAATACTGCCACCAATACGACATCCCTTACGAACAAAGAACCCTGCCCGAGGCGGCAGTAACCGTCGTGTCGTATTTGAACCAAGTTGGACTAAAAAACAGGGACCCTTACGTCTGTCCCTTGGTGCAGCAATACCGAGGTTGAAAAACGATCAATGTAAATCCCGCGGAGATACAGTATCCTCTGAGGGCCGAAACGGAGGATTACCATGAAAGTTACCGTCCATGCGGAAATGTGTGTCGCATCAGGAAACTGCGGACTTGTAGCACCGAACGTATTCCAGAACCCAGAAGAATACGACGGATTCGTGAAACTTGTGAACCCTGACCCGCCACAGAGTGAGTGGACCGCCACACGGCTCGCAGAGATCCAGTGTCCCTCGGGAACCATCCAAATCGACGGGCACCCGTTGCCTCCCCGGTAGCCCGGTGCAAACCCGTCGGCCCTGACTCGGGTGTCAACAAGGCAACCCCGACGGCGTCAATTCGCCGGGTCCGCGGCGCATCGTTACCGCGGCCATCGGGAGGTCAAGACATGGAGCAATACCGGAATCGCCGACACGCCGGCCGGTCACGCTTGCCGGCCGAGCTGTGATTCTTATCGATGACGGGCCGGCAGCCGAAAAGCGACACCAGCTCCCGGCGACCGGTCAGGGGGTTCCCGATTCCCACACGACTCACCATTGTCGGGCATTTGCGCGCACCTGATAGTCCGGCCAGGGAAGTTCGATCGGCGCCTCGAATTCTTTCGGCAGCAATGCGGGCATCGGTTTCTCTTCAGTTCGTCGGTCGAATTCAGCTTTCGCCGCTTCGAGGACTTCCGGCCGATCGAACAGATCGAGGAATGTACCGGCAACGGTCTTTCCCGCAGTGACAATCGTCGGGGCGATCGTCTCGGGGATCCCACCCAGAGCGTTCATCACCCACGACGGGTGTTGGTGCCCGTCTTTCGCTGTTGCGAGGGTCGGGCGAGAAACATAAAAACGCACAAGCGGGGCGTAATGCGACATTTCGACGTAGTCATCGCTCGTCCAATTCCGTTGCCAAGCCGGCATCTGCTCGCGAAGCAACCGTTCCGCCTCGGCCGGTTCGATGAGCTGTTCGGTCTTGTCGAGAAACGGACGATCCGTAGGTTCGTGGCCCAGGCTCTCCTGAATCCTTTGTGCCACCGCGACCGCTTCGGGACCGTATGAGGGAGGACCGACCTGTTCGAGGTTCTCGTACAGCGCCTGCGCCAGGACATGATTCTTTCGTCCTGGGCGGCTTCTTGCGACCCACCTCTCCTCCAGGTCGCAATGGGCCATTGTCGCCGCCGCCGCTGCATTGCGGTCGAGCACCGCAAGGATATGTTCGGCCATATCGACGTCGGGTGTGCGCCAGGAGAACTGGAGTCGTGCTACTCGCTGAGGCAGATTGTCCGCTGTGGCCTGCCCATCGCTGAGGATCGCATCGGAGAAGCTCCAGCCACCGGTGGCCGGAAGCATCGAATCGAGCATGGTCCGGGACGCGGTGTACATCTGTGACAGCGCCACATTTGCTCCCGGCGCCCGAGCTGCGGAGTGTGACGCGGGAATGGGCGAGTTCGGATCCGCCGTCGAGGTCTGCCAGGTTTCGGGGTGATCGCAGACGAAACTGTAGACCTTGGAGTAGTAGGCCCCGCAGTGGGTGTCCCATCGAGCGGTGTTGCACAGGGGAAGCATGTAGAAGGGGTGGAACGAGACGATGGCGTCAACGTCGTCGTAGTAGCCCCGTAGACCGTGGACGACCTTCGAACCGTGCATTTTCTCTGCCGGCTCGCCCGTGTATTTCAGAGTTCCGTGGATCTGATAAACCTCCATGGCGTGTTTGGTGGCCAACAATCCTGCCAGCGTAGAGATCCCTAAGGCCGAATGCGGGTCCGTGTGTCCAGGAGAAAAACGGCTCAGACCCTCGCGCGGAGCCTCCGTTGTCCCGGCAGCCTGGTTGTTTCCCGGCACGGCATCGTATTCGGCGTACGTCAGGAGCGTCGGACCTTCTCCGTTTGACCACACCGCCGAAAATGCCGTCGGCATTCCTGCCGATCCGTCCTCGACCTCGAAGCCTTCATCCTGTAGGAGCTCGACGTACCAACGCTGGGACCTGTATTCGCGCCATGCAGGCTCGGCCAGTTCCCAGATGTGCGTGTGCCATTCGAGGAGTTCGTCGAGGTGCTCGTCGATCCAGGTACGAGCGGTCTCCTTGGCAGCGGAATGCATGGGTGACATTGAGTCTTCTTTCGAATGTTTCAGTCGTGTGGAGGAAAACCCTGGGGCTTCGGGGCATTTACAGGTGAATCGGGTTGGCAGGTCCGTACAAAGCTGATGGCGTTCTGAGCCTGAATTCGCACATAGTCAAGGAGCGTTCGATCGGAGTAGTAGGCGATATGCGCAGTGATGATGACCTCGCTTCGACCCACGAGCGGATGCTCGTCAGTAGGAGGCTCTTCATCGAGTACATCGAGCGCTGCGCCGGCCAGATGCCCGGATTCGAGTGCGGAGGCAAGCGCCGAGTGATCGATGAGGCCTCCCCTGGAAACGTTGACGAGGAAGGACTTATCCGGCATTCGCGCGATGAAATCCGCATCGATCATGGTCTGAGTGGTCTGGCTCAGAGGAAGATGGAGGCAGAGCACATCGGCTTGGGTTTGCACGTCTGCCAGTTCGCACCTGCGGATCCCGAGCCGTTCGATATCCGACTGAACCTCCGCAGTGTTCGGCAAGTACGGGTCGTATCCGATGACCTCAGCGAACAGTGGGGACGCCAAGTGCGCCAATTTCTTCCCGATCCGGCCGAGGCCGAGCACCCCGAGCGTCAGCTCGCTCAACCGACGCGGCGCTACTGGCGCCCGATCGTTCCAGTCCACTGGATTGGCCGAGCGCGTGTAAAACGGTAGCTGACGCAGGCCGGCCAGGAGGATGGACAGAGCATGT
The DNA here is from genome assembly GCF_004137765.1 of Rothia uropygialis. GTDB lineage: Bacteria > Actinomycetota > Actinomycetes > Actinomycetales > Micrococcaceae > Rothia. The sequence continues at coordinate 357,427 of NZ_NOIS01000002.1, forward strand.
GTGGCGACTTCTTCCGTGGCTGCACCAGGAACATTGGTTACCCAGATCCCGTGTTCGGTCGCTGCCTCGACATCCACGTTGTCGGTTCCCATAGACATCAGCGAGATGAGCTTCAGATCCGGCAGCCTTTCGATCATGTCTCGAGTGATCTCTGAGTAGCCGGGTAGCAGGACTTCGGCACCCTGCCCACCACTGACGATCGCTTCAGGGTCTCGCGTTCCGAGTACCCGGACCTCAAATCCGGCCTCTTCGAGCAGTGCGATGCCCGGCGTGATGTCCGTGTCCTCGACATCGGTGTAGACCGCAACCAGTGGAATCGGATTCATCGTGGTCACAGATCCTCCTCGTGGGTGTACATGGCAACCTCAATGTGGATCACCTGCAGACCTCCGGCGGCCACTGCGGAATCTATTGCAGCCGCCAGCTCTGCCTGCGTCCTCACACGAGATCCCGCGCCTCCGAAAGCAGCAGCCAACCCCACCCAATCGGGTTGAACGAGGTCAACACCGATCGGAGCCATGCCGAGATCCGCCTCATTCTGCCTGATCTCCCCGTAGCCGCCGTTGTCGACAACGATCACGGTGACGTCCTGGTCTTGTTCGACCACCGTGATGAATTCCTGCACGGAGAACATCAGCGCACCATCTCCGATCACGGCGAAAGTCGCCCTTTCGGGAGCGGCGATCCGTGCACCGAGAGCGGCGGGCAGTCCATAACCGAGAGTCGCGAAGGTCCCCATGTACGGAGTCGAGTTCGGTCTCGACGCGGAGAAGACATTGAGCAGGCCACCGTAGGCGATCCGAGAGGAGTCGGTTGCCAGAATCGCATCATCCGGCAGCGCAGAAACGATGTCCTCGGACAGCTGAGTGTTCTGCACGGACAATTTCCAGCAATCGTCGAGAGCAGCGTTCAAGAGCTCGACGACCGTGGGCTCCGGGCTCCTTGCCTCGCCGTATCCGAGCTCCTGGACAAGGGCGCCCATCACGGTGGGGGCATGACCGACGAGGCCGAGATCCGCCCGCTGGTTCTTGTTGATCTGCGATTCGAGGATATCGACCCGGATGACGAAACCGGTTGCGTCAAGACGATCAACCCAGAGTTCGGCGTCTCCGAGCTTCGACCCGATGACCAGCAGCACGTCTGCCGACCTGACGTACTCGCGGATCGATGGCAAACGCAGGTTGGAGCCCAGAGAGAGCGGGTGCGTCTCGTCCAGCACGCCTTTGCCGTTGAGCGTTGTGACCACGGGGGCTCCCAAACGCTCAGCAAGGTGCCGCACCTCGGAGGAGGCAGAGCGGGCGCCGCCTCCGGCCAAAATAGTCGGGGACGCGGCCGTGGTCAGCCTTCGTGCCGCCTCGGCAATGGCCTCGGCGTCGGGAGAAGGCACGGGGTCGAATACCAGGGGCCGGAGAACCGTCGGTTCGACCTCGGCGACCTCGTCGAGAAGGTCGAGAGGGATTTCGATGTAGACCGGCCGGGGCCGGGAAGTGGCGAACAGCTCGAAGGCGTCGTGGACGGCACGTATCGCTTCTTCGGCCGTCGTGACGCGACGCGCCCATTCAACGACCGCTGAGGCGGCACCCAATTGATCCTTGGTCTCGTGCAAAGTTCCTGCATCGGCGAACTTGGCTCCACGCGGTTGTCCCGGTGACAGGATGATCATCGGCCTGGATTCGCAGAAGGCCGTGCCTGCGGCCGAAAGCGCGTTGAGCAGGCCCGGTCCGCTGGTCGTGAGTACGACTCCGGGAAGTCCGCTCTGCAATGACCACCCGTCGGCGGCGTATCCGGCCCCTTGCTCGTGTCGGGTCGTGACCGCTCGAATGCCCAAGTCGGTCAGCGGACGGTAGAACTCGAGGTTGTGGGTCCCGGGAATGCCGAAGACGGTGTCAATGCCGTAACCTCTCAGCATCTCCATGACGGCCCAACCGGTGGTCCTCTTCTGCGTCTTCATCGTTCAGGCCTCTTCCGACTGATGACGGCACCGACCGTCAACCCAGGTCTCGAGCACGGGGATTCCTGCTATCTCCGTCGGATCGACGAGCAACGGGTCGTCGCCGAGAATGACGAAGTCGGCGCGCTTCCCGGGGGTGAGCGTTCCGAACTCGTCATCGCGTCCCAGGCTCTTTGCCCCTTCGAGAGTATGTGCCTTCAACGCTTCGACTGCCGTGATCCTCAGGGAGTCGGGACCGAGTTTTGCGCCCCGTCGCGTCACTCGAGTGACCGCGGCCTGGATCGCCTCGAGCGGACGGGGTTCTGCAACAGGGGCGTCGGAGGAAATAGTCGTTGGGACATTGGCTGCGAGGAATTCGCCCAGTGGGTTGAACCGCTCGCCGGGGGTGCCGATCGCCTGTTCGACGCCCTCTCCCCAGTTGTAATAGTGCTGCGTCTGGTTGACGGGGCGGATACCGAGTTCGGACATCCTGGTGATGTCTTCCGGAGTGGGCAGTCCGCAGTGTTCGATCCTGTGCCGTGCATCGGGGTCCGGGTGATCTGTCAGAGCCTGTTCGATGGCATCAACGACCATGGTGATCGCCGTCGGCGATTGCGCATGCGTGGCCGTCTGCAATCCGTTGGAGTGCGCCTTGGACACCAATTCACTGTATTCGCGCGGGTCATGATAAAGCTGACCCGTGCGGCAGGGATCGCCCACGTACCCTTCCGGGAAATATGCGGTCCAACCACCCAGGGTGCCGTCGGCATAGAGCTTGATGCCCGCTACGGACAGGAAGGCATTCCCGAAAGGCCCGGTCAGGCCGAGCTCGATGACCTGATCGAGAAGGTGGGAGAGGAAGTACACGGACACACGAATCTCCAGGGCGCCCCGATCAACCATCTCGAGGTAGGCAGCAAATTCCCGTTTGGACACCTGTGCGTCTCCAAGCGCGGTGACTCCGCCCGCGAGGAATTCACGCTGTACCAAGTCGAGCTGCCGCTGATGCTCGGCCGGTTCGTCGCCAAGATGGAAATTGGGCCCATGATGGCCTATTTTGACCCCGTGCAGGCCCGTGAGCACGTTGCACGCCGCATCGGAGAGCTCCCCGGTCAGTTCGCCGTCCGAATTATGGAAGAACTCTCCGCCCTCGGGGTTGGGGGTGTCCTTGGTGATCCCGAATTTCTCGAAGGTGAAAGAGTTCACGACTCCCCCGTGCCCTGAGGCATTCATGATGTAAACCTCACGGTCCGTGGCGATCTTGTCGAGTTCCTCCTTGGTGGGGTGCCGACGTTCGACGAGGTTCCGTTGTTCGTATCCGAACCCACGGATCGGCACCCCTGCGGGCAACTTTTCTGCGCCCCGACGCATGAGCTCTATGATTTCGGGAATCGACCCGGCGTTGCCGGGAGTGATGTCAATCCACGTCAGCAACTGTCCGTACATGAGGGGATGTGCGTGCGCATCAACAAATCCGGGGACGATCGTCGCTTCTGGGCGCTCGACGCGGACTGGTTCGTATCCTGCCGCGGCCTGCTCGACCTCGGCCAGGGTTCCGACCGCTTCGATTCGGCCCCCCACGATGAACATGGCTTCGGCCTTCGGCTTGTCACCGTCGATGGTGTGAATGTTTCCGGCCGTGATGATCGTCGGTTCAGAATTGCGATCGTCGAATGTGGCGAGCCTGCGCATCATTTCTCTCCTATGGGTTGAAAGGTCGAATTGGTGGAGGTCCTGCTGACGCCCTCTGAATCGGAATACTGGGGTGCGAACGCTGTGCCCAACCAGGCAACGAGCGAAAGGAGTCCGAAGAAGGCGACGACCGACCAGATGCTGTCAGTGGCCGCCAGCAGTCCGCTTGCAATCGCGGGCGAGAGACCACCCCAAACCGCCGCGCCGACGCCATAGGCCAATGACATCGACGTGTACCTTGCCTGGGGCTTGAACATCTGGGCCATCAAAGTCGACAAGGGCGCCCACGCACCGGACAGGGTCAGTCGGACGAGCGCGACCAGGAGGAAGATGAGCACAACGTTCCGGCCCTCGATGGCCAGAATGAGCGGAATCATAGTCAGGAATGACAGCCCGATGCCCAAATACATGATCGTTTTACCGCCCCATTTGTCTCCTAGCCAGGCCAAAGGCAGGGTGACGATGGCTTCGATGAAGGACGCAACCGTCATGGCAGCGAGGATGACCTGAGCACTGACACCCACTTCAGGGTCGGTGGCGTAATTCTGAACGAAACTTGTCGCCACGACGTAGCCACCGGATGACATGGCAACGATCCCGAAGCCGAGCAGAATCGGCCACCAGTTGAACCTCAGCGCGTAAAGAATCGGTGTCGATTGCTCGGCCCCTTCGACCTTGTCTTCGAAAACAGGAGTCTCTTCGACTCGGAGTCGTACCCAGATGCCGACGCCGATAAGCACCAAGGAGAACAGGAAAGGGATCCTCCAGCCCCAGGTCATGAGCACATCGTCGCCCATGGCTGCGAGCACCCAGAAGGCTCCGGAGGACAAGAGAGCACCGAACGGGTTGCCGAGCTGGGTGAAACCTCCGTAGAAGGTCTTCCATTTCTCGGGCGCGGTCTCGACGGCCATAAGGCTGGCGCCACCCCATTCGCCCCCAACGGCCAGTCCTTGGAACATCCTCAACACGATGAGAAGTATCGGACCGAGCATCCCTGCCATGGCATAACTGGGTAAACAGCCGACGAGCACGGTGGCCACGCCCATGACCAAGAGAGTAATTGTCAGTGCGGGCTTGCGGCCGATCTTGTCTCCGATGTGGCCGAAGAGAACACCGCCGATGGGCCGCATGAAGAAGGCAACCGCGTACGTTCCGAACGACGCCAGAGTTCCCAGAGACCTGTCGACTTCCGGGAAAAACAGCTGTGGAAAGACAATGGCCGCCGCTGTGGCGTACACATAGAAGTCATACCATTCGACTGTGGTGCCGACGGCGGCAGCGAAACCTGATCGTAACGCCTTTTTGTGCGTCTTCTCCCGGCCCAGATTCGTGGACGACATGTCGAGCTCCCTTGCTCAAGTGTGGGTTACAGACGTCCTGTAATTGCCCCACTGAATATAGGTGATTTCGCACAATGGGAACACGCTGCATCATGGCGCAAAACAGGTATCTGCCGCGGAAATGAGAAACATTTCGTGCACTTTAGTGACGACCGACGGATAATCCCAGGGCTCTACCAAATTTTTGCGGCTAGTGTTGAGCATAATCAGTTTTTATTGAACAAAAATGTAACGGAGGACATATTGGCAAAGTCGTCGCGGGCCAATCGCCGAGATGGCAAGGATTACAGGGACCTGGATGCCGCTCTCATTCGGGCACTGCAGGAGAACGGCCGGGCAAGCATCCACGAACTGTCACAGATCCTGGCTGCATCACGAGATCTGGTTTCTCAGCGTATCCGCCGTCTGGTGGACGAAGACGGTCTCAAGATCGTAGCGGCGGTTGACCCTGGCCATGCCGGTCGACAAGTGCTGATCCACGCGATGGTCGACATCGACGGCGCCGCCAGACCGGTGGCATCCAAACTGGCACAATTGGCCGACACGGTACTCGTGTCCATGGTCAGTGGAGAGCGTCCCATAGTCTTCGAATCCCGGCACGGGAACCACGAGGAAATGGAAATGCTGCTCGACGAGGTGCGAGCGATCCCTTCCGTCCGTTCCATCCGCATCTCCACGTATGCCGAAGTCGTCAAAGGGTTCTTCGTAGCCAAGACCCGCAAGGAGATCTCCCCGGACCCCATCGACTTCAATATCATCGCAATACTGCAACAGGATGGCCGAACCAGCTACGCCGTGTTGTCCGAAGCAGTCCACCTCTCCCCCTCGTCGGTTCGCGAACGCGTCGCAAAACTCCTCGATGCCGGCGTCATCCGCATCTCCGCCATCCAGCCGGGCGGAATTTCTCGGAGTCGGTTCTCCATCGGCCTTGGGATCTCCGCCCGCGGCAACATCGACGACATCCGCGAACATCTGCGCACCGCACCGAATATTGACTTCGCAGCACGCACCTATGGCAACTACGACTTCATTGCAACCGCCAACAGCCATGTGTCGAGTAAAGTTCTCGAAGTCATTGAGGATCTCAGAGCACTGCCAGGGGTCGCGTCATTGGACTCCTGGACCCACCTTGATCTCATCAAGGAGGAGTACGCCCGCAGAGTGGGGCAAGTTCTGAAACCGTAGAAGGAACGGCCGGGAAAAACACACCCGCCGGAAGATCGCAGAAACCTCGGGGGGTCCCGCCCCAGGAACTATCGCAACCTCGATCAGGGTTCCACACGCACATGGGGGCTTCTAGCGCCCTGCCGGCTACTTCGAAGATCGTTTAGGCCGGACGAGGCGGGTGCTGCATCCCAGTTGGCAGTTTCGAGGGTGTCTCCCCCTTCGCAAGGGGCGTAGGGTTGTTTTATGTCTACTTATACGACAACCAACCCGACCACCGGAGTAACCGAACGCGAATTTCCCTCGCTGGATGAGACGGGTGTCGAGCAAGTGCTCGACCGGTCGGCCAACGCATTCGCTGGTTGGAGGGCGACGCCGGCGGATCAGCGAGCGTCGATCCTGACCCAGGCCGCTGACGCCTATGATGCCCGGAAGGAAGAGCTGGGGCGGCTGATCGCTGCCGAAATGGGAAAACCCTTGCAAGAAGCAATAGGCGAGGCGGAATTGGCAGGTGCGATTTTCCGCTGGTATGCCGAGAACGGCCCGCAGCTGCTGCAACAAGAACAACTCGATCCTCAGGGCGCCGCCGAATCGCTGGTCCAGACTCAGCCGATCGGTTCGCTCATAGGCGTGATGCCGTGGAACTATCCTTACTACCAAGCCGCCAGGTTCGCCGCCCCCAACCTGATGGCTGGCAATACCATTATTCTGAAGCACGCCGAGATCTGCGCGGCTTCCTCGGAAGTGATGGCCGAAATTCTCCACACGGCGGGCGTACCTGACGACGCTTACATCAATGTCTTCGCTTCCAAGGAACACATCGCTGACATGATCGCCGATCCACGGGTGCGTGGCATCTCATTGACCGGCAGCGAACGGGCCGGTTCCTCTGTGGCCGAGACCGCTGGTCGGAACCTGAAGAAGGTTGTGCTCGAACTCGGCGGTTCGGATCCTCTGATCGTCCTGGATGACGCCGATATCGACCGGGTCGCAAGGAAAGCCGCGAAGGCGCGGCTTTCCAATACCGGACAGGCCTGTAATTCTCCCAAACGAATGATCGTGCCGAATGCCCACCTGGATTCCTTCGTCTCCAAAGTCACCGCCGCTTTTAGCGAGGCGCGGATTGGGGACCCCACCGATTCCGAGGTGCAGGTCGGACCGCTGTCTTCCGTTGTGGCACGGGACAATGTTGTGGCCCAGGTCAGGAAGGCAGTCGAGCAGGGCGCGACACTGCATACCGGCGGTCAACCGGTCGATGGACCCGGGGCCTTCATGCGGCCTGCGGTACTGACCGGCGTCACCAAAGACATGGACGCCTATTCTGAAGAAATCTTCGGCCCCGTGGCTGTGGTCTACGGTGTCGATTCCGTCGATGAAGCAGTCGAACTGGCCAATGATGTCGGTTTCGGGCTCAGCGGTTCGGTGTGGAGCCCTGATATCGAGCGTGCCCAGCAGGTGGCAGACAGGTTGGAGGTTGGGATGGCCTACATCAATGAACATGGCACGACCCTTCCCGGGCTGCCCTTCGGAGGTGTGAAACGCTCAGGGTTCGGCCGTGAACTTGGCCGCTGGGGAATGGGCGAATTCGTCAACACCCGGCTGCGTCGCACCGCGTTGAAATAACAACGGCACGCAGGGGAGCATAATTGGTGCCGTTGGCCATTGGCTGGCCAACGGCACCAAGCCGGTGACACGGATCCCCCGGTCCCTCAGAAAGCTCGTGAATTCATTCCGGGGCTTGCGGCTGCCTGCGCCCCGACAGCATTGGTCAGAGGCTTTGTTTAGGCAAAGGCAGACAAGCCCGTGATGCTCTTGCCAACGATCAAGGTGTTCATCTCCCGTGACCCCTCGAATGAATAGATGGCCTCTGCGTCCGAGAAGAGCTTGGCGATTTCGTACTCGAGCACGATGCCATTGCCTCCGAACAGTTCGCGACCCCACGCCACTGTCTCCCGCATCCTTGTGGTGCAGAACGCTTTGGCGAGGGCCGCCTGCGCAGCCGTGTCCTCACCGTTCTCGGCCAGTTGTCCCATGCGGATGACCATCCCGAGCATCGCGGTGACGTTGCTCAGCATTTTGACCAGCAAGTCTTGAATCATCTGGAAACCACCGATCGGTTTGCCGAACTGGACTCGGGTGGTTGCGTAATTCCTGGCTACCTCGTAGGCGCGCATGGCGACGCCGGTGGCTTGCCATGCCACATCCCCTCTGGTCGCGCGCAGGATTTTCGCTACGTCTCGGAAACTGTTGATGTTCTGAAGACGGTTTGCCTCGGGAACACGCACATCCGATAGTGTCAGATCGGCATTTTCCACGGTTCGCAAAGAAATTTTCCCCTGAATCTTCTCTGCCTGGAATCCTTCGGTGCCTTTTTCGACGACGAAGGCTTTGACCTGGTCGTCTTCGGTATCTCGAGCATAGACCACCACGAGATCCGCGAAGGTACCGTTGCCAATCCACCGTTTTGCGCCGTTGAGAACCCACTCGTTGCCTTTCCGGGATGCGGTCGTACGCATCCCCCCGGCTACGTCGGAGCCTCCCTCGGGCTCGGTCAAGGCAAAAGCGCCGATGCTCGACATGGCCACCATGTCAGGCAGCCACCGCTGGCGCTGTTCCTCGTTGCCCCCGCCCGCAATGGACCCCATAGCCAGACCCGTATGGACTCCCGCGGCCACGGCGAATGACGGGTCGGTCTTGTTCATCTCGATTCTGATGAAACCCGCAAGCAGTTCGCTGCGAGGCTGCGCAGGGACCGTGCTGTATTCCGGGTAGCGTCCTTCGGCGACTCCGAGCGGTGACAACTTCTGGAACAGTCCCTGCGGGAACTGCCCGGCATCCCACGCTTGCTCGGCGAGAGGTTTGATCTCAGTGGCCAAATAGCGCCGGATTCCCTCCAGCTCGGTCTGCTCCTGCTCGCTGAGCAGCGACGCATAGTCGAGGAAGTCTGATGTTGTGTTTGCGGGCTTAGACATGACTTGTCCTTTTCATTGATGCTCTCGGACCCCTCCGATGACATCGGTCGGGTGTCCCGTTGTGCTTCACCGCTGTACGGGACGGGTTTGGACCCGTCGGTTGTCCTGCGTGTCGCAGTCTCCATTGCTGTTGCCTCGGAAAATCCGGGGGCCGCTCTTTTCCCACGAGACTCCGGTGAGGGCAAGACGGAATGCGCTGGCACCCCCAGGGGAGTAGAAACTGCTGTTCGGTCTCCGCAGTTCTCAGACTGTCAGCGGCCCTTCCACCGAGGCTCCCGACGCTCGGAAAACGCGGCGATGCCTTCGGCAAAATCCTCCGATTGCTTCAGCCTTTCGACGATCTCGGTCTGGTTGGCGAAAGCCTCAGCCTCCGAGGAGTTGTCCGCCAAACGGACGACGTCTTTGACCGCTTCAAGTGCGAGCGGAGCATTGGAGCAGATGGTTGACGCAAGCTCGAGTGCAGCTTCCAGTGCGTGCCCTTCGTCTGCAAGGCGGTTGACCAAGCCGAGTTCCGAAGCTCGCTGGGCGCTGAAGGTCGCCCCAGTCAACAGCAGCTCCATCGCCAGATGGCGAGGAATGCGCTGAGGCAACCGAATCGCCCCACCGCCTCCCGGGATCAGCCCGCGCTTGACTTCGGGCAGGCCAAGAGTTGCCGTGGTGGAGGCGACGATCAGGTCGCAGTTCAAGGCAACCTCCAGACCACCGCCCAGTGCGTAGCCTTCCACCGCGGCAATGATCGGCTTTGCAGTGACAGTTTGCACGAACCCCGCAAATCCATGTTCGGGAAGGCTGACCGGTTCATGATCAGCTGCAGCCTTGAGATCCATTCCAGCGCAGAAGGTCCCTGCGGCACCCGTGATAATGCCGACTCGCAACACCGGATCGGTTTCCAGCTTCTCAACCGCGGCCCGTAGCCCGCGGGCGAGGTCCGCGTTGACGGCATTTTTCTTCTCCGGTCGATTCAGAGTGATGACCAGAACGGAGTCTCTTGCTTGCGTTTCTACAGCTTGCTTCATGCGACTTCACTTCCTTCCGATGTGATGTCGACTGTATGCAAAGTAGCGGTCTGTTGCGACAATTCCGCCAGAACGGCTTCTGTGTCCGCTCCCTGAACGGGGGCAAGACGACGCACGGAAGCTGGCGTTTCCGAGAACCGCATCGGAATACCGACGACCTTGGTCGGGCCTTCGGTGGGGTGCTCCGCGGCATCAAGGAGATGACCGGAACGGACGTATTCGTCCTCCGCGGCGTCGTCCAGATTGAGCACGGGACCGAACGGGACATTGTTCTCAGAGCACACCGCAGACCACTCCTCCAGACTCAGGGCCGAGATGCACTCGTCGAGTCGCGAGTTCATCAACTGACCATGCTCCCTGGGGCTAAAAGGGGTCTCGTCGAGCAGAGGGTCGGTGGCCCAGTCGTCCCTACCCGCGGCGGCAAACACGTCTTTGAAGTTCTGACCGGTGTAAGGCAACACGACGGCCAGACGGCCATCTCGCGTCGTGCGAGCGTAATGTCCCTTGTTCAGCGACAGCGGGAAACCCGTGTCGCTCAATGCTGGATCGAAAGACTTGCCCTGAAGGTGCTCAACGAGAGTAAAGGCAATCATCGTATCGGCCATGGGCACTTCCACGAGCTGTCCTGGGCCACCATTATTGCGGTTGTACAACGCCGCCAGGGCGCTGTAGACCATCGTGAGGCCCGATACCTTGTCTGCGATGATCGTCGGCAGAATAACCGGTTTCTGGATATCGTCCGCGCGGTTGGAGACGTCCAATATTCCGGACGCCGCCTGAATCGTCTCATCGTATGCGGCCAGATTCGCACGATCCGAATCGGAACGAAAACCCTGTGCATGGACATAGACGAGATGAGGAACCGCATCCTTGATCGCTTCATAGTCAAGTCCCAAACGGGATAGAGCAGAGATGCGCATGTTAGTGATCAGAATATCGGCGGACTTCAACAACCCCATAGCGGCCTCGTGACCGTCCTCGGATTTCAGATCCAGGTTGATACTGCGTTTATTTCGGTTGACGTTCAAGTGCAAGGGTCCCATTCCCGGGGTTCGGGCATAGAGGCCATTGCGGGCGCTATCTCGTGGCGATTCGATTTTGATAACATCTGCACCCAGATCGCCGAGAATTTGCGCCGCATAGGGGCCCATCACGACTGTCGCCATATCAATAACACGAACTCCCGAAAGAGGGCCCAAATTGGTGTTATTCGAATTATTCGAGAACTGCTTTTCCACTGTCTCCCCTTCACAACTCATGGAATGACTCTAACGCTCTTGGTGACAGTCGCGGAGGTTTAAATATCACCAATGGGAGAATAGTATTATGACCACAGCGATCACGGTCCGGCCACAGGTAACGCAGGTCGATATCAACCGAAGTTGGGGTTTATCGGATCGAGGTGCGGAAATGATTTCGGGCTGCGTCGACCAAATCGTGAAACGGGTTCTCAGGACTCTCCGACGAAGTATTCATCACTAAACCGGTCGCCAACTTCGGCGCAAAATCGTTGAACGGCAGTGCGGTCACCAAACCTTGCCTGATCATGTCTCCGTGAGCATTATGATCCAGTGTCGTCAACGCGCAAGCATTGCCGTTGGCAACCAATTCGGCCGGACTCGAATAATCTCCGGAGGAAAGAGTCACGTGGTCCACCAGACCGGCGGCCGTCAAACGCACGGCAATTTGTTCGAAATACGTTGGAGACAAGGACATCGGTGGTTTCACGAAAACCATTCCGGACAATTCTGAAATGCTGATCGATTGCCTTTTGGAAAACCGATGTGACGGGAGCAGGAGACCCACATCTTCGCTAAATATTTGCTCACACGTGACACCCGGACCTTGGGCGGGAAGATGGACCAGTGCGAACCCCAAAACCTTCGATTGGACCGCACGAACCAGGTCGTTGCTACCACCCGGCCATCGTTCAATGGTGAATTCGTGACTGTTTTCGAAAGCGAACTCCGAAAGCGCTCGGTCGACCTTGGGATGCAGCCACGGAGGCACTCCTATCGAGAAGCGTGGGACCGCAGTTTCGTCGAGCTGCTTGAGACGCGTTCCGAGGGTGTCGAAGTCCATGAGGGTTTGGCGAGCCATAGGCAAAAGCGCGCGACCGTGCGAGGTGAGCGAAACGTTTCTCGAATCCCGTTCGAATAACTGGAGGCCGAGCTCGCGCTCAAGATCTTTGATCCTTTGGCTCAATGGGGAGGTAGCCATGTGAAGGGATTTGGCTGCGCCCGAGAAACTCAGGTTCTCGGCTACTGCGACGAAGTAGCGCAGGTGGTATACCTCCATAGGTTGTCACTGTACCAAGCCGAGGACCGGCAAGGAGCTGTCTTATCCCTCGGCCGCTACTCTCACGGCGTCATCGACCGGCCGATTCGTTCCGCAGGCGTTAGGCACAGTCTCACAGCGACGTTTTCGGGCCCTGGAGGGAACACGCAATGTGTTTCCCCGCAGCGAATCCGCGTGTTATCGCCGGACCAAGAGTCGAACCACCGGCGGGATATGCTCCCGCAAACACCGTCGCAGATACGTTCCCCGCAGCGTAGAGCCCCCGGATCACTGACCCGTCGAACCTTATGACCCGCCCGTGGTGGTCGGTCGCCAAGCCACCGGATGTTCCCAAGGCGCCACAGTGAACCGGCACCGCAAAGTAGGGTGGTTCGGCAAGGGGCGCAAGGCAGGGATTCGGGGTGACGGCCGAGTCTCCGAGGAAACGGTCCTCGGCGGAGGAACCTCGGCCGAATGCGCGATCGATACCCGAAGACGCATCAGAGTTGAAAGCCTCCACCTCGTCGACCAGATTTTCCGGTTCCACACCGATCCGTTCTGCCAATTCCGCCAGGGACGAGGCCGCAATCATCCATTCGGCAGGTTTGCCCGGGGGCGAACCGGCCACAGGATAGTGCTCCATGTAGCGCTGATCGAAAATCAGCCACGCCGGCTGCCCTTTCGGCTCGAGTCGGTGTTGATCGATGGATCCCATCACCAACGACGCGTCGTGGTAATTCAGTGCCTCGTTGACAAATCTTCGCCCGTCATTTCCGACGGTGATCGAACCGGGCAGCGTCATTTCCACATTGCCCATCCTCCCTGACGGCCTCCCGTCATAGGTCTGGTCCGGAGGGGCAATCACGGGGACACCCCAATACGTCGTCATGGACGCCACGGCCGCACCGATACGGAGGCTCTGCAGCAGACCGTCTCCCTCGTTCGACGGCGCGGAGATCGGCACGATGGGGTGAGGCAAGAACGCATTCTGGAGCTCAAGATTCCACTCGAACCCCCCGGAAGCCATCACGACGATCTCGGCCTCAATGCTTTGGTTCCCCACCGTCACGAGCCACCGACCGTGTTCGGTCTGTTCGAGGTCTGTCATGCGTGCATTCGCAAAGACCGTGACGCCGCGGTCCAGGGCAGAGACCAGCAAACTGCCCGCAAGGGCACCTCCCATGGTTCGCACCCCTTGTTCAGAGCGTCGATGGAGAAGATCGGCATCGGGGGCCGCACCGTCAAGACCGTCCCGTTCCGCCATGGTCAGCAACGGGAAGTAGCTTGACGGTCGCAAGGCCTCCCGCAGGCCGTCCACGGAACCGACGTCAAAGGCGTCATTGTCCAGGCTTCGCCCGCCCCGGGTCGCCCCCTCGAACTCGAGGTGGTAATCGGGACGCGCCAACGGGGTAAGACTTACACGGGTCTTCTCGACCAACCAGTCGACGGCCTCCGCAGAACAATCCACGTACCACTCGACGTCTTTTCGACCAATCTTCGCGCCCGTAGCCGCAGTCAGATACTCGATCGCGTCCTCACGAGAATCCTCGTAACCGGCTTTCACCCCGAGGGAATTTGCAGGGGCCCACAGGACGCCTCCCCCAACGGCGGTCGTACCACCGAGGTGGTGGGCCTTTTCGAGGACAACGACGTCGTGGGTGCCGTCAGCCGCTCTCGTCGCGGCGGTCAGACCGGCCGCGCCGGAACCGATGACGACGATGTCTGTCCGATCCGGCAGGTCACTCATGGGTGAGGTGATCATGAAGCCTCTTTCGTCGGCATGTCGATGAGAATCTTTCCGATACGACGACTCGTGTCACGCATGGTTTCAAAGGCTTGGTTCAAGTCCCGAAGATCGAATCGGTGAGTGATCAACGCGTCCACCGTCTCGGGGTATCGGGAGATCAGGTCCAGGGCTCTCGGGATGAGCCCACGACTGTTGCGACTGCCCAGAAGGGATATTTCCTTGAACGGGAGGAGGTTCAGAGGGAAATCCGCGGGACGGGTGGAGATGCCCACCTGGACTACACGCCCGGCGGGTGCGACCACGTTGATCGCATTGCCCAGTGACGACGGTACGCCCGTCGCTTCGATGACGAGCTGCGGACCGTCCGGAGCGGAGCTTTCCAGAGCCGAAGCGAGATCGGCCACGGGAAATTGTTGCTCGGGGTCGATCAGCAGTGTCCCATCGGCGCCGAATTCTCGTGCGAACTCTAAGCGATCGGGGATTGTGTCCGCGGTGATGACCGTAACCCCCAGGTCGTGCAATGCCAATGTCGCCAACAGCCCGATAGGCCCCGCACCCAGGACAAGGGCAGATTCCCCCTCGATCGCTTGTCCTCTGGCGACCGCCTCGAGAGAGATCGCGGTCGGCTCCGCGACGGACCCCAGTTCCGTCGGCATTCCTTCCGGAATACGGTGCAAGCGCGCGGCGGCGACGGAAAGATACTCGACGAGTCCGCCGTCACGGTAACAACCGAAAACGGTCAGATAGGGGCATACGTTGTCGTGACCCGATCGGCACGCCTGGCACTGACCGCAGGCGATCAACGGGTCCACTGCCACGCGATCCCCGACCTCAACGGTCTCGACGCCCGGAGCCACCTCGGCCACCGTTCCGGAAATCTCGTGGCCCTGGACAAGGGGCAGCTCAGAGGCGTAGTCGTCCTCGAAGATATGAAGATCGGTCCCGCACAATGTGACGTGCTCGATGTGCACGAGCGCTTCTCCGGAGGACACGGCCGGGAGGGGGACCGTCACATAATCAAGAGTGCGCGCCGCAACGGTCCGAACCGCACGCATGGTCTCGGTGGTCATGAGGCATCCTTGCTCGATGCGAGGCGGTCCGCACCGAATTTGGGGGTCCAAGTCCGGATGGTGCGTGCAACATAGCCGCGCTGCTCGAACGGCTCCTGATCCATGACCTCCTCGACTGCAACCGCGGAGTCCGCCCGGATGATCAGGAGCGCGCCTTTGTCGCCACCATCGACGTCGGTCGGCCCGGAAACCACCAGGCGCCCGGCGTCGAACTGCTCCTGCAGGAATGCCAGATGCTCTTCCCGATGCTCCGCACGACCGGCTTCGGATCCCTCGGCGTAGCGGTAGCAGACTGCGAAAAGTCCCATGTTGATTCCTCAATTCATTAGGAGAAAATATGCGTTGAATCAGCTCGAAGCACAGCCTCGGACACCGACCCGATGATCAAGGTGACGGCCGTTAAGGCCGCCGCCCTTCAACGAACATCCTCCGGGGAGAAAACAAGACAGGACAATACCTTTCGCTCATTAATTAATAATGAGTCCGATACTGTGTACATATCGGCACATAATCTTCGGAGGGGCCAGATAATGGAACTGCGGTGGCTGGAAGCGTTTGTCGCGGTCGCGGAGGAGCTTCACTTTGGACGAGCCGCGGAGAGATTGCACGTGGCGCAGTCTCCGCTGAGCCAAGTTATTCGCAAACTGGAGAAAGACGTCGGCTCACCGCTTTTCAAGCGGAGCACTCGGACCGTGGAGCTGACGGCTCCGGGGCAGGCGTTGCTTCCGTACGCATACCGAATCCTGCGAAGCTTGAATAACGCTATGGACGCGGCCCGCAGCGCGGAAGGCGTACCCACGGGACGATTTACCCTTGGGTTCTCAGGGATGCACAATCACGACACTCTCCCCCGCATCACTCGAGCCCTGAGAGAAGATTTTCCTGGTGTCGAGCTCAACCTCGTCGGCGGAATCCGCACCTTTGACGGCATGCGCCAAGTACGCAACGGAGACTTGGACGCCAGCTTCTTAGGCATCATCGGCGACGTTGCCCCGCCATTACGGGCTCGCGAAATCTCTCGCCACCACTTGGGGGTGGTTGTGCCGACGGATCATCCGCTCGCGTATCGGGACGCGGTTCCGATCCAACAATTGCGTGGAGAGTCTTTCGTCATGGGCCCGGTCGACGGTAACTCCTCGATGACCGTTGCTGCCCTACAAATATGCCACGCGGCCGGATTCCAACCCCAAATAGCACAAGCCGTCAGCGATCCGTTCCTCATCGTGTCCATGGTGGCCGCCGGGGTCGGCATCACGATCTTGCCCTCTGAGGTTCTACCGATCCTGCCCGAGGCAGCAAAATGGATCGAGCTCGAGGGTGATCCTGTGCCGTTCAGACACGGAGTCGTATGGTCCGAGGACAACGAGTCCGAACCGCTTCAGGCATTCCTCACTGTCCTGGACACGGTCTTCCCCGAGCAGATACTCCAGTAATTATGTTCCGGACCCACATAGTCCGAGTGTCATTAAGTCTTGGATTTTAACAATCTCTCTACATACTCTCGTAAGGTATCGCATGTCACACCTAGTCAGGTCGTTCATCTGAGAACTTCCGGTGTACCCCAACCAGGGCGAGAAGGAGACCACGATGACGACGGAGTCGTTGAATCCGAGCAAGATATACAGTGAGAAAAGGCGCCGAAATGCCCGCACCGCGGCCATTTCAGGATTCGCCGGAAGCGCCCTGGAGTACTACGACTTCTTCATTTTCGCGACGGCGGCAGCTCTGTACCTTCAAGACTTGTACTTCCCAGGAGGCGGAACCACCGGACAGTTGTTCTCCTTGGCGACCATCGGCGTGGCTTACATCACCCGACCGCTCGGCGCGCTGCTCTGGGGCCATCTGGGCGATGTCATCGGTCGCAAGAAAGTCTTGATCATGGTGCTCATCCTGATGGGTGCCTCCACATTCGTGATCGGACTGGTCCCCACGTATGCATCCATCGGTATCTGGGCCCCGATCATTGTGGTTGTTCTGCGACTGGCCCAGGGACTGTCCGCCGGTGGTGAGTCCCCCGGCTCGGCCTCGCTGACCATGGAGCACGCACCCGACCATCGCCGGGGATTCTTCTCGAGTTGGACACTTTCCGGAGTCACCTTCGGAATCGTCCTGTCTTCAGCGGTTTTCATTCCGTTGCAGGCCCTGCCCGAGGAATCTTTGATGAGCTGGGGCTGGCGCGTGCCATTCCTGCTTTCCGCGTTGGTCACGGCAATAGCTTTAGTATTGCGCCGAACCCTTGATGAGCCCGAGGAATTCACAGAGACCAAAGAGCTCGACCTGGTCGTCAAGGTTCCTGCATTCGAACTATTCCACCGCCATCCGAAGACCCTTCTGCTGGTTACGGGAATGACCCTTTTCACGATGGTCAACACCATCATCAATGTCTTTGCCCTCGCTTACGGCTCCAACGTGGCCGGTATCCCCAGGCAGGACATGCTGACCTTCGTCAGCGTCGCCAACCTCATTGCCGTTTTCGCGCTGCCACTATGGGGCATGCTCTCGGACAAGATCGGCAGAAAGCCGGTATTCATCGCTGGAATCATCGCCCAGGTGATTCTGGTCTTCGCTTTCTTCTGGATCCTTGCCGGAAGCGTCACGGCTAATATTTGGTGGGTTTGGATTGTCGGAACCCTGCTGATCGCCGGCGGCTACTCGATGAGCAACGCGGTCTATCCCGCATACTTCCCCGAACAGTTCCCCACCAACGTGCGCTACTCCGGCATGGCGATCTGCCTCATGATCGGTCTTCTCCTGGCCGGATTCACCCCCGCGATCGCTGAGTCCATCTCGGGCCCGCACCACAATTGGTTCGGCGTAGCCCTCTTCTCTGCGATCTGCATCGCCATCTCCGGAGCCTGTGCTGCCTTTAGCACGGAAACGTACCGGACCCCGACCTCGGAACTCGGCCGACACCGCGCTTGAGCCTCGCTGAGATCCCCGATCCACATTTCCGAGCCACGCCACAAGGCTCTCGCCCCGAACGCTCGCGCCCTCAGCCGACCGACCATTCATTCCGCCGAACAGACGCTCACGACCCAGCGACGCCGGCTCCGACATCCCCTAGTCGAACAAAGCACCACCGCAACCCAAAGATCATGGAGGCTATAGCCGTGGACCAGCTCGAAGAAGGAAAAGTTCCGGAGGTGTGGGACGAGGAATACGACCTGGTGGTCCTGGGGACCGGGGCCGCCGGGTTGTCCGCGGCCGTCACGGGAGCCTGCGAAAGACTCAAAGTCCTGGCGGTCGAGAAAACCGATTACATCGGGGGTACGACGGCATACTCGGCCGGAACCTGCTGGGTCCCGAACAACAGGTTTCAAGTTGCCGCCGGAATCACCGACGACTCGGAGAAGGCCGAGCACTATCTGGACCAGTTAGTCGGAGACAAGTCGGATAAATCGATGCGCCAGGCCTACCTGGACAATGGGCCCAAGATGCTCAAATACATGGAAAAACTGGGGGTCGGATTCCTGCACTCGCCAAACGTCGTCGACTACCACTCCGAACTGCTCGAGTCCGGCATGACCGGACGCGCACTGGAGCCCAAACCCTTCGATGGACGTCGCTTGGGACGGGAGAACTTCCGCCGCGTGCGCCGTCCCGTGCCCGAATTTTCCCTGATGAACGGGGAACTCATGGTGCGACGCCCCGAGGTCAACACCCTGTTGGGATTGTTTTCCAAGAAGGCCGGGGCCACGGTCAAGGCCGTGTTCACGGCACTCAGATTGGGCATGCGGTGGGCCGTGGACCGCCTGCATTACCCCCGCGGGACCCGTCTGGTCATGGGCAACGCGCTGGTCGCAGGCCTTTACAACCGACTCCTCGAGATGGACGGGGCGGTGTGGCTCGACGCCCGTGTCACGCGGTTGTTTCGCGAAGGTCCCGAAGAAGGCGGCAGTGTCGTCGGGCTCTGTGTTCAGTACGAGGGACGAGAGATCGCGGTCCGGGCGACGCATGGCGTCGTACTCGCTGGTGGTGGATTTTCGCAGAACCCACAGATGCGCGAGAAATACATGCCGGACCCGACACCACAGTTCTCGCGGGCCAACGAAGGTGCGACAGGAGACACCCTGAAGCTTGCGACGTCGATCGGGGCGCGGTTGGGCAATGACAACCGGGAAAATGCACTGTGGTTTCCTTCCTCGGTCGGCACGCGCAAGAACGGTTCAACGGCCGTGTTTCCCCACATTTGGGACCGCGGGAAGCCGGGAGTCATGGCCGTGAACGCGAGGGGACAAAGGTTCGTGGACGAATCGACGTCGTATCACCGGTTCGTCCGTGCAATGTACGCACATGAGAGCGTTCCTGCCTGGCTCATCGTGGACTCGAAGGCCCTGGCCACCTATGGCCTGGGCATGATCACGATGCCGCACCTACCCCGTATCGCCTTGAAGAAGTACGTCAATTCAGGGTATCTGCGTCAAGGAGCGACTCTCAGGGAACTGGCCGAGAGCATCGGTGTCCCTGCCGGTTCTCTGGAGAAGACCGTCGAACGGTACAACGGTTTCGCGGAAATGGGCAAGGACGAGGACTTTCACAAGGGCGAGTCGCTATTTGGCCGCGCGGCCGGAGATCCCGAGCACGAGCCCAATCCGAATATTGGGCCGGTCTCCACGGCTCCTTACTACGCAATTCGCGTGGTTCCGACCCCCTTGGCAACGTCGTTCGGTGCGTCCATCACAGAAAAGGCACAGGTCCTGGACGAGTCGTGGGATCTCATCCCCGGCCTGTATGCCGTCGGCAACGATGCCCAATCCGTATTCAGCTCCGAATATCCGGGCGCCGGTACCCAGGTGGGAGCCGGAATGACTTTCGGCTGGGTCGCGGCTCAGGATGCCGCAGGCCGAACCTCGACGTTGCGACCGGCCCACGGGCGTTCCCACGCAGGGAGAAAGCGCGTGAATGACGGTCAAAACCGCTGACACTGGCGTTCGCAGAAGAGGCCAGCTCCGTGCAACCACCTCGAGGAAAGGACCTATGGAACAGCGCGAACTGAGGGTAGGGATCATCGGTTGCGGGATGATCAGCCGGAACCATATCGAGTCGTATCAATCAATGACACACGTCCGGGTTGTCGCCGTCACCGATCTGAATCCTGAAGCCGCAGAGAGGATCGCAACGGCTTATGGGATCCCGGTGAGTGCGACGGACATCGACCGGTTCTGGGAGCAGGACCTCGACGTCGTCTCGATCTGCACCCCGCACCCGACGCATGAAGCTTTGGTCCTGGCGGCTGCGGACCACGGCGTGAACGTGGTGTGCGAGAAGCCGATTTCCATCGATGTAACCGCAGCCTCCCGCATGGTCGCAGCATGCGAAGATGCGGGCGTAGAATTCACCGTACTTTTCCAACGCAGGTTCTGGCCGGCGGCGCAGCAGATCCGGACCGCCCTCGACGACGGGCCGCTTCGCGACCCAGTGCTCGGCCACTGCTCGGTCATGTTGCATCGTGACCCCGACTACTATTCCCAGGACGACTGGCGAGGCACCTGGCGCACGGATGGCGGCGGGGTCCTGATGACCCAAGCGATCCACTACATCGATCTGCTGCAGTGGTTCATGGGGGATGTTCAAGAAGTTTTCGGGCGAGTGAACACATACAAGCACGGAACGAATATCGAAGTCGAGGATTCGGCCGTCGCGACCCTCGTGTTCGCCTCAGGGGCCATGGCCACGATTCAGGCGAGCACCGCCGCCTCTCCCGCGCTGGGTGCCCAAGTGCGCGTTACGGGGAGCAACGGCTCCACCGCGCAGCTGACCGAATTTCCAGAGGGCACCGACGGCCGCGTGGACATCTGGGGAGAGGGCGATTCGATCACCAGTGTTCTCACACACCCGGCGAACGTGCCACCCAACGCATCCCTTTCTGCCATTAACGATCACCTGATTCCCCATCATCGTTCCCAGCTGGAGGATTTCGTCGACGCCCTGCGGCAAACGAGGAAACCCGCGATTACCGGATCCGATTCGATCCGGGCTTTGAAGATCTTGTTGGCGATCTACGAGTCTGCCCGCACCGGCGCGCCCGTCCGATTGAGCGAGGAACCGATCACAACCCGCGTCCGGGTTCCCGACGATGTCCATTCAACCGCCAACCCCGTGGAAAGATCATGATGACCTCACCGACAAACTCTCGCCGAACACTCGGATTGGCGGCGCTCTCCTCCCTGACGACTCCCCCGGACGAACTGATTCACTTGGCCGCAGACGCGGGGTTCGACGTTGTCGGCATCCGGGTCCAGAAAGTCACGGAAGCGGAACCCTTCTACGATCTCAGCCCCGGCTCCCCATTGCGACGCCGAGTACTCACTGCGCTGTCCGAAACCGGACTGCGCATTCTGGATACCGAATTTCTGTTGCTCGATGGAAGCCCGAATCAACAAGACCACTGGGAACGAGCACTGGACCACGCTGCCGGATTGGCGGCCCAAACCTTCACCGTGGCCGCCGCGGACACGGAACAGAATCGGTTGCGCGACTCTCTGACCGGCATGGTTGGCTACGCCCGGCAGCGCGGCCTCACGGTCACTGTGGAACCGATCAGCTACCAAGCGGTCAACTCTCTGCCCGGTGCCGCTTGCCTCGCCAGGGAGACGGGAGCCAAGATCCTCGTGGACACCCTCCACTTGACCCGATTCGGGGCGACCCTCGACGAGCTCGATGCCGTCTACGACCTCATCGGCGGAATCCAGCTCGTCGACGGACCTATGGCAGGGCCTTCGGACCGCAACGGGCTCGTCGCGGAATCCCGGTCGGACCGTCTCGCTCCAGGGCACGGGGAGTTCCCACTGCAAGACTATTTGGCTCACCTCCCCCCGGACCTTCCCATCAGCGTGGAGTCCTGTTCAGACGCCTACGTCCGGCAGCACGGCGCACGGGAGTGGGTTCGCCTTCTGCACGACAGCACGACCGCAATCCTCGCCTCGCCCGAAAGCCCGAGCGTCTAAGGCCTGCCCCTCTCCACGATCCAACCTCTAGACGTCTAAGGAGACGACTCATGTCCTGTACACCCCCGAACCTGTCCTGCGACGTCCTGGTGATCGGTTCCGGCGCCGGCGGCCTCGCTGCCGCAGTCACTGCCGCGTATCACGGAATGAAGGTCATCGTTGCCGAGAAAGATGCCGTGATGGGAGGCGCGACATCCTGGTCCGGCGGGTGGGCATGGACGCCCGGCACACATTTCGCCAAACGCGACGGCCTCATCGAGGACCCGGAGCAATTCCGCACCTATCTCAGAAGCGTGATCGGCCGTTATTACCAGTCGGACAACATCGACGCATTCATTGAGGCCGCTCCGCGCATGGTGGAATTCTTCGAGAAGAAGACCCAGCTCCAATGGACTCCCGGGGCGAAGATCAAAGACATTTACGGAAATCTGCCCGAAGCAGGCACCGGGCACCGTTCGGTCGGCCCCAAACCGTGGAATGCGCGTAACATTGACCCCAATTTGCTGAAGAAATTGCGGCACCAAAAATATGAAACATCCTTCCTCGGCATGGGCATCATGGCCGGCCCGGACCTTTCCCAGTTCTTGGCCGCCTCCCAATTCAGCCCACAAGGGTGGCTCCACTCGGCCAAGCGGGTACTCCCCCACATGTGGGATCTTCTCGCTCACCGCCGAAACATGCAATTAGTGAATGGAACCGCATTAATCGGACGACTCGCCCAATCCGGCGCGGACCTGGGAGTCGAGTACCTGGTCAACACCGAGGGCCTGATGCTGATGACCGAGGACGGCCGTATCAACGGCGCGAAGCTCCGAGGGCCCGACGGAGAATTCACGATCGAGGCAGGCTCCGGCGTCGTCCTGGCCACTGGCGGATTCCCACGGAACGTCGAACTCCGCAAAGAACTGTTCCCCGGTACGCCCTCAGGCCACGAACACCACACCCTTGCGCCGGAGACCTGCACCGGGGACGGCCTGAGGCTGGCACAAAGCGTAGGGGCGGCCTTTGCCAAAAACGTCGCCTCTCCGGCCGCATGGTGTCCCGTCTCGCTCGTTCCCTACGCCAACGGAACCACGGGCATATTCCCCCACATCATGGACCGAGCCAAACCCGGGTCGATCGGCGTACTGCGAAACGGCAAGAGGTTCGTCAACGAGGCGAACGGCTATTACGACTACGTGGATGCCATGTTCAAGACCGTCCCCGAAGGGGAGGCGGTACAGTCCTGGCAGATCGCGGATTCACGATTCGTCCGGAAATACCCGCTTGGGATGGCCAAACCACGGCCCATTCCGCTGACCCCATACCTCCGTAGCGGCTATCTGATCCGGGCAAAAACCCTCGAAGAGCTCGCGCAGAAATGCGGGATCGACCCGGTCAATCTCGATGAGACGGTCGGGGCTTTCAACCGTGCGGCCCGCCGTGGTGAAGACCCCGAGTTCCACCGCGGAAAGACAGAATTCAATCGGTACGGTGGAGACCCTAAGGTCCAGCCCAACCCAAGCCTGGCGCCGATCGAGAAGGGACCGTTCTACGCGGTCAAAGTCGTCCCGGGAAGCTTCGGGACTTTCGACGGTATCGCAGCTGATGGGCGTGGGAAGGTCCTGGACGAAGACGGTGCGGACATCCCGGGTCTCTACACCGCCGGCAACGACCGCGCCTCGATCATGGGCGGTTTCTACCCGGCGGGCGGCACCAATTTGGGCCCGGCGTTGACTTTCGGGTACGTGGTGGGGCGAGAGTTGTCCGGCGCCTCCGACTACGAGGTCACCGCGGCCGAGTCGGAGCTGTGAGCCGGGGCGCCTGGCGCACTGGACGGTCATGAAGTCGATTTCGACGTGCGTCGTCTCAACCTTGATAGCATCCGGATCATCGGCTCCAGCATGCACACTCGCACCGATTTCGACCTCTTGATGACGATTGCTCGTCAAGGGCAGATCAATCCGGTGATCGCTGCGACGTATCCGCTGGACGAGACCCCAGACCCAGGAGAAACGCCGTCCTCGGGACCATGTTGGCACGATCGTCCTGCTCCCGTGATCGTAGACCGAGTCGTTCCGTAGGATCTTCCGAAATCGTTGAGACCGTCCGCGTTCAGCTTCCACCCGGGCCGCCATGCCCGAGAAGGATGCAGGGGCGGCCGAACGTCACCTGACATACTCGAGGCAGCAGACCAACCGCGAATTCGTAAAGGGATCCGATGTTTGACGACAGCCAACTGCAATCGGGTGAGCGTGGCGTACTGAACGCCTTGCGGACCGGAACCGCAACCGCATGGATCCAACCGCCGGAAACCATCCGGCGCCCAGAACAGGCGGGCGAAGCCACCGAACCTTTCGGGAGTACCGCAGCACCGGCCCCGTCGCCGGTCCCCGCAACCGTCCCTTCCCGGACTGACTTGGCCGAGGCCGCCGAGCGCTTTCGCTGGTATGCGCCTCTGGTCCGGGAGATGTTTCCGGAGACCAAAGCGTGGAACGGAATCATCGAGTCGAGGCTTCTCAGCGTCGGTGACTTGCAGGAGGCATTGCATCCGATTCTCGGCTCAAGAATCCCAGGGAATTTGTGGGTCAAGTGCGACAACGAGTTGCCCGTAACCGCTTCGGTCAAGTCTCGCGGGGGCATCCACGAAGTCTTTGCTCTGGGCCACCGTGTGCTGCAAAGACACGGTCTTCCGATGAGCGACGGCGCCCTTCAATTCATGGACCCCCACATTCGCGAGATCGTTTCCGGATACCGCTTGGTGGTCGGATCCACGGGCAACCTGGGGCTATCCATAGGGCTCATGGGTCGGACCCTAGGGTTCAGCGTGTCCGTGCACATGTCCGCCGACGCCAAGACCTGGAAGAAGACAAAACTGCGCGAAGCGGGGGCTGAGGTTGTAGAACACGCGGGCAACTTCAGCGTGGCCGTGACCGAAGCACGCGAGACGGCCGAGCTGGAACCCACCGCTTTTTTCATCGACGACGAGAGGTCCCTGGACCTCTTCTTGGGATATGCCGTCGCGGGCGCACGGGTAGCCGGTCAACTGCGCACTGCCGCCGTCCACGTGACAGCGGACAGACCGTTGTTCGTGTACTTGCCCTGCGGGGTCGGAGGAGCACCGGGTGGAATCACCTACGGGCTCAAACAGGAATTCGGCGAGAACGTACACTGCATCTTCGTTGAGCCCACCCACGCGCCCGCGGTGTTTCTGGGGCGCCTGACCGGCCTTGATGACGGGGTCCATGTCGAGGACATTGGGCTGGACGGATCCACCGAGGCGGATGGGCTCGCCGTGCAGCGTCCTTCCGGGTTGGTGGGCCAGGCCATAGGCTCCGAGATCACGGGGTTCGTGACCGTCGACGACGAGCCTTTGATCCGGACCCTCGCCGCCGCCCACCACGCCGAGGGCCTGCGTGTTGAGCCCTCCGCATGTGCCGGCATCGTGGGTGCAACTCGTTTCGCTGCCCTGGACGATTCGACTCTCGGCATTCGCGGCATCACCCGGTCCCAGGTCGAGAACGGCACTCACCTGGCCTGGCTCACCGGTGGGAACATGATGCCCCAGGCCGAGTTCACCTCACTCATCGCCCGGGGCACCGGCCAAGAGATATAAGCTCAGAGACGCTACGCCCTCGACGAAGTCCCGGTCGGAGGCAGGCCCTGAACCACAGGCCGATTCCGCGCCGGACGCCCGGCGCGGAATCCGTCATGGGCTAGCAGACCTAGACGGCCTGCGCGGTCAACGGGATTCGCCCACCGGCCAGCACCATCTCTACCTGGCGATCCGAGAGCCTATGGTGCAGCAACGTCTTGCGACCGCCGATAGTGGCCGTGATGTCGCGGCCGGTTGAAAGGGCGTCGTGAAGCCCTTCTAGCACCACAACGTCGTCTTGTGAAGCGGCCTCGTAGTCCGCCGGGTCGTCGAATTCCAAAGCCAGGATGCCGAAGTTGGCAAGGTTTTGCCAGTGGATACGCGCGAAGGACTTGGCAATCACGGCACGCAGCCCCAAATAGCGAGGGGCAATCACGGCATGCTCGCGGGACGAACCCTGGCCGTAGTTGTCTCCTGCGATCACCACGTGATCTCCATCGGCCTGGGCCGCCCTTTCCGGATACGTGGGGTCTATCCGGGTGAAACTGAACTCCGCGATCTTGGGGATATTGCTGCGGTATGGCAGAACGCGCGAACCGGCAGGCATGATCTCGTCCGTCGAGACGTCGTCTTCCATGACCAAAAGTGCCGGAGCCTCGAGTCGATCTTCAAGCGGCTCGAATTCCGGCAACGAGGAGATGTTTGGACCCTTCACCAGTTCGACCTGGAGCGCCTCGTCCTTGTCCAGTGGAGGCAGCAGCATGTCCGTGTTGGCGCTGTACCTCTCGGGCATCTCCGGTCTCGGATATTCAATGCCGTGACTCTCGGCCAGGGTTCGTGGGTCGGTGATTTTGCCGGTCAAGGCAGCGGCGGCCGCCGTCTCCGGGGAACACAACCACACCGCGTCCTCCTCCGTGCCCGACCGGCCCGGGAAATTGCGCGGCATGGTGCGCAACGAATTGCGGCCACTCGCAGGAGCCTGACCCATACCGATGCATCCCATGCAGCCTGACTGGTGGATACGCGCCCCCGAGGCAACGAGAGAAGTCAGCCAGCCACCGGCGATCAGATCCGCCAGCACCTCACGTGAGGTGGGGTTGGCATCAACCGAAACCTGCGAGTCTGTTTGTTGACCCGCCAGGATCTCCGCGAATACCGCGAAATCCCGGAGCCCGGGATTAGCGGAGGATCCGACGACGACCTGGAACGCGTCTTCGTCTGCGACCTCGGCCACCGGAACGACGTTGCCCGGAGAAGAAGGCTTGGCGATGAGCGGTTCCAAGGAGGACAGGTCGATGTGCTCCTCGACATCGTACGTTGCGTCGTCGTCGGCCACGATCCGCTGGTAGTCGTCGGCGCGGCCGACCGCGGCGAGGTATTCCTGCACAGCGTCATCGGCCGGGAACACGCTCGTGGTGGCTCCGAGTTCGGCCCCCATATTCGCGATCACGTGCCGGTCCATGGCGGTGAGTCCGGCAAGGCCTGGCCCGTGGTACTCGATCACGCGGCCCACACCGCCCTTCACACCGTGACGACGCAACATCTCCAGGATCACGTCCTTGGCAGAGACCCAGTCGGGAAGCTCGCCGATCAACTCCACGCCCCAGACCTCGGGCATGGTCACGTAGAGGGGCTGACCGGCCATTGCCATCGCGACCTCCAGGCCGCCGACCCCCACCGCGAGCATCCCCAGAGCGCCCGCAGCGCACGTATGCGAGTCGGAACCGATCATGGTGGCACCAGGCCGGCCGAAACGGGACTGGTGCACCGGATGCGAGACCCCGTTACCGGCCTTGGAGAACCACAGGCCGAAACGCTGAGCCGCGGACTGCAGGAACAGATGGTCATCAGGGTTCTTCTCGTCGGTCTGCAACAGGTTGTGGTCCACGTACTGCACCGACAGCTCGGTCTGGATGCGTTCCAGGCCCATGGCCTCCAATTCGAGCATCACCATGGTGCCCGTGGCGTCCTGGGTAAGGGTCTGGTCAACTTTCAGGGCGATCTCCTCGCCTGGCTTCATCTCCCCTTCGACGAGATGATTCGCGATGAGTTTCTGGGTGACGTTCTGAGACACTATCCTGCCCTCCCGGCTTGTGATGAGCACCGAATCAACTTTGACTCGGGCCCCTGACCCCAGGCTATGCCCCAGGAAACGAAAGGTTAAGCGCGGATGTCGGACCGCCCCGCCCGCGGCGTGCCTGGGATCCGGAGAGGCTCTGGGTCTTCGCCCCCGCATGACACATCGTATTCCTTTCAAAATTCGCTAGGCTGGGCGATCGTGTGAGTCCGTTTAGACGCGGGACGAGACCAATGCGGGCGATTGAAGCCGAGGAGTGACTGTGCCCAGCAATTATTCGAAACCGAGCCGACGAATCGGCGCCATCCTGGGAATGGTCCTCTTCTATCTCGTGGTCTGGTTCGGGCTCGTCCTGCTCGTTGCTGGCCTCGGAATCCATTGGTTCTGGGGTGAAGTCACTGTTCGGCAGATGGCGATGAGTGTCAAGGAGGTCGACTTATCGCGCGGTTTCGCCATGGAATGGCTGGGGTTCTTCGGCTTCGTCGTTCTCCCCGTGGTCATTACTCTTGCCATTGCGCTTGTCCATCTCCTCGGTACCCGGAAAAGGCGGCTTGGTTCATGGGATCCGCGTCCACGGTTGACGCGTCGCATGACCCGGGTAGTCTCCGCGAGCCTGGTCCTGATCCTGATTGTTTCCGGAGCATCGGTGTTTTCGAGCAGCGTGGGTCTGGCCGATTTCGTCCGCGCGGCGAGTTCCGACATGGATGTCGGGGACTACTACGCCGAGCCGATGATCACCGACTCCACGCATAAGCGCAATATCGTGAATATCTATATCGAATCCGGAGAACAGACGCTGGGCGACGAAAACCTGTTCGAGAAGGATCCATACGCCCCTCTCGAAGACCGGACGGCGGATTGGCAGAGCGTCGATAATTACCAGCAGTACGAAGGCGGAGGCTGGACCATGGCCGGGATGGTCTCGACGCAGTGCGGTATCCCGCTCAAGGGAACCAGTTCACCGTGGTACGGCGGCGGGAACACCGCTCCTCCGGACGGCATCGGCTCCTATCTCAACGGCACGACGTGCTTGGGTGATGTACTCAAACAACAGGGGTACAAGAACGTGTTCATGGGCGGAGCAGGCGGCGAGTTCGCCAGCAAGGACACGTTCTTGCAAAACCACGGTTTCGACGAAATCAAGGACCTGGCAGATTGGAAAGCAGCCGGTGAGCCGGAGAAGAACTTCCGGGAGGATTGGGGTCTGAGCGACGAGAGGCTCTTGGACCACGCCAAGGACGAGATCGACCAGTTGCACGCCGAGTCCGAGGAGACCGGACAGCCATTCAATCTTTCGACGCTGACTTTGGACACCCACGAGCCCACCACGGTATACGACTATTGTCAGGTGGACACGAATAAAAAGCTGACATCGGTCTACCAGTGTTCCATGGAAAAAGTTGTCGACTATGTGAACTACATGGAGGAAAAAGGCTATCTGGACGACACCGCCGTCGTTATCCAGGGAGACCACCTCAAGCACATGGCATCCAGTGATTCGTTCCACAAGGAGCTGGACAAGAACAACAACCGCAGCATCTTCAATCGTGTGTGGGTTCCGGGTGAAGACAGGAATCGGCAGTTACGTCCCGGTATGGACCAGCTCAATATGTATCCGACGATGCTCGAGGCCGCCGGCTTGCAAGTGCAGAACCATTCGGCAGGGCTGGGCGTCTCCGGATTCACGGACAATATTCCCCAAGACTCAGCTCAGGCCCTCACCGGTCAGGAATACAAAGAGCTGCTCACGACGCGTTCCAAGGACTTCTATACGAAGGCGTGGGACGGCGAGCACGTCAGGAGCTAGGAACAGCAATGGCGAGCACGTGGATGGGCGGCCGGGGCCTGAGGCCTTGAAGCCGGCCTCCACGTAGCTCCGAGGAAAGACTTGAGCCCACGGTTGATCGTGGTCCCCGTGCATCAGCGACGATGAGCCCGCGGTGCCACGACGGCGAGCGCAACTGGGACGGGGTCGCGGATCGATCTTCAGGCCGCGGCAACCCGCGGCAATCGCGTGACCTGCGCTACACCCCGCCGGTAGACCTGAAGCCGAACCCGCACCGCCGCGGGCACCGGAACGTGAGGAGCGAAGATGACGACGCTGGGTGTTCAGATGATGATGCTCAAGGACCGAGTTGCCGAGGAGGGCATGTTCCGTGTCCTGGAGAGAATCAAGCATCTCGGATACGAGTCGGTCGAGGTCTCTCAGATCCCGATGAACGACACGAATACCAAGGATCTCGAGCGCGGTGCCTCCGAACTCGACCTCAGGGTAGGCGCCCTCTCGGTAGCGCTCAAGAAAACCGCAACGGCTACCGGCGACGCTCTGGACACCGATTTCGGAAAGGTCGTCTCGGACTGCCGCCGACTCGGCGTCTCATTCGTCCGCATCGGGATGATGCCGTTCGATGCCATGGCATCCAAGGAGGCCTGTGAAGCGTGGGGGCGCGAGTGCGAGGAAGCGGGGCAGCGTCTGGCGGCCGAAGGCATCACGCTTTGTTACCACAACCACCACGTGGATCTGGCCCAGTTCGACGGCGAGCGCATCTTCGACATCGTTCGGCGTCTCGCCCCGACCGTGCGATTCGAGGTGGACCTTCATTGGGTGCAGCGCGGCGGCATGAACCCGCTGGACATGCTCAAGGAGTACTCGGGCGTTTGCAAGCTCATTCATGTCAAGGATTATCGGGTGGTCCCTCTGCCTGCGGAGAATATGGCGCTCCTCGACGACAAAACGCCCGAGGCCCACGCAGAGTTCATGCGCAGATTCGCTCTTCTTCCCCAATTCGCGGAAGTGGGTGCCGGCAATATGAACTGGCCGGAGCTCCTGCCGGCGGCGCTCGATGCCGGCGCGGAACACTTCTTCGTTGAGCAGGACGAACTCTACGGACGCGATCCTTTCGATTGCCTCGCCGATTCCAGGGAATACCTTCGCTCGATCGGTTACTGATGTTTGAGCCCTGACACGGCTGTCCGGAAAAAGGGCCTGCCGATGGTCATCAGCAGGCCCTTGGCGGCGTGTGGGCTGCGCCCGGTGCCCGCGAGGGGCAGCCCGATTAGCGCTGAGGGTATGTCCCTTCTTCGGCGATGTGCTGATTCAGCAGGTCCAAGTGCTCTTCGGTATCGAAATCCAGGGGCACCTCTTCCCCTTTCCACGCGGACAGGTGGATCGCGTTGGCGAGCCGGACCCCATTGATCCCGTCCGAGCCCGGCGCGAGAAGCGGCGTCCCGTCCAGCACGTGGAGCGCGAAGTTCTCCAGTACACCGGTGTGCTGTTCTCCCCACACCGACTCGAACTCGAGGTCCTCCTCCTCGTAGAAGTCGTGCGGATCGATCGAACCCTGGAACAGTCCTCTCACCGCCTCCATATCGAGTCCTTTGGAGATCTCCTGCTCGTCGTCGCGCAGGCGGTAGATGTGCGCCTTCTTCGAGCCGTCCACCACGATCTTGCCTTTGTCGCCCAGGATTTCGAGACGGTCGGTGCCCACCAGATCGTGCGTCGCGGTGATGAAGACACCGGTTGCGCCATTGCCGTAGTCCAGAACGGCGGTCACCTCGTCCTCGACCGGTATGTTCCGTCGGAAACCGAAAGCGGCCTTGGCGAAGACCGAACGAGGCACCCCGCACATCCACTGCAGCAGATCGAGCTGGTGCGGTGCCTGATTGACCAGGACGCCGCCGCCCTCGCCGCCCCAGGTGGCCCGCCACGCGGACTGGTCATAGTAGCCCTGGGGGCGCCACCATGTGGTGATGATCCAGTTAGTGCGACGCAGGGTGCCGATGTCCCCCGCATCGATGATGTCTTTGATCTTGCGATACAGCGGATTGTTGCGCTGATTGAACATGATCGCGAACGGGACGTCGGGGGTCTGCTTTGCGACCTGGTTCAGCTCGGCCACCTGCTTCGTGTAGACGCCCGCTGGCTTCTCGACCAGCACGGGTGTCCCGTTGCGGAGGGCCTCGATCCCCATCTCCGGGTGGAGGTAATGCGGTACGCACGTGACCACGGCGTCGATTTTCTCCGATGCCAGGACGTCGGAATAGCTCGAGAAAGTCGTGACCCCGGGGTGATCTCGCTCGGCCTGTGCGCGGCGCTCGGGGTTCGTGTCGCAGATCGCGCCGACTCGCATGTGCGGCACGCGACCTTCGGCAATGAATGTCGCATACGTGGAGCCTTGCGCGCCGTACCCGATGATACCGAGGCGAACCGTGTCTTGGGTTCCCGTGGGTCTCATGTGTGTCCTCTTTCTATTTCTCGGTCTGCTGTGATGTCGTTTCCGGGACCGGTTCGCCGTCATTATGGGTTCCCGACTGCGCGCCCCGCGGAGTGTCCGTGTCGGGCGGAACAATGGCTCGTCCGTGGGACATCGCGAGTTTGATCTGTTTGCGCGTCTCGTTCTCCTCCACGATCCGGTTGAACAACGTATCGGTCAACGGATAGCGAAGCATCACGAAGAAAGCGATCAAACACAGTACTGCCGGCAGAATCCCTGCGGTCAGACGGATGCCCAAGACCGCGTGATCGGACTGAACCGCGGCGCCTCCGACGTATCCGGTCAAGCCGATCAGCCCCGCCGCGGCAGCACCACCGAATGCCTGGCCCAGTTTCCGCACGAACGAGAAGACAGCGTATGTGGTGCCCTCGGTGCGGCGACCGGTCTTCCACTCGCCGTACTCGACGGTGTCCGCTTCCATGGCCCACATCAGTGTGTTGAGCAACCCGATGCCAAGGCCTAGGAAGAAGAATGCGACGCACGCCAGCCAGGGCATGGACGGCGGGCACAGGAACACCAGGATCCCTCCGAGCATGAAAGCGACGGCTCCGGACAGGTAGACGAAGCGTTTGCCGTACCGCGCCACGGCGCGTCCGATGAACGGCGCGGCAACAAAGATCGACGCGGTCTGGATGATCGTGAGAATCGAGAACAAGCCGGCATTGCCCATGACGTCGCGGGCGAAGTAAATGCCCATCGTCTGCAGCGATACGTGGGAGGTCAGGACGATGATCGAACCAATGGACAGCCAAATCAGCGCTTTGTTCTTGGCCAGTACAACCACGGCCTGCTTCAAGCTGACCTGATCCTCCGGAGGGCGCACCACACGTTCCTTGGCAGTCAGGAACGTGAAGACGTACAGGGCGACGCCTAACACCACGAAGATCAGGGTAATCGTGGTCAGGGATCCCTGCAGGCCCGTGGTCGCGTCGTGAGCCGCGGCGGCCTTGGCCGCGGACAGCTGCGCATCCGTTGAGTTGTCCTCACCACCCAGCGCGGACACCTTGTCCTGGTACAGGTTCGCCGCGCTGAAGCGTTGAACGAGCGGGGCCACGACGACAGCAATCAACATGACCGCGACCTGGGAACCGATGGTTCGGAAGGTCGCAAGCTTTGCACGCTCGACGGGCGCCTGCGTCATCGCCGAGGCGAGCGACCCGTATGGGATGTTGACCATGGAATAGAACATCATCATGATTCCATAGGACAGATATGCCCAGAACAGCTTCATCGTGAGGCTGTCAGCTTCCGGAAGCGAGAAGACCCATACCGAGGTCAGCATAAGCGGCAGGCAGGACCAGAGGATCCAGGGACGGAATTTGCCCCATCGGCTGACTGTCTTGTCCACCCAACGCCCGACGACGATGTCCCCGATCCCGTCCCAGATGCGGACAATCAGGAAGATCGGGGCGGCGTATCCGGCCGGGATCCCGACGACGTCCGTGTAATAGAGCAGCAGGAACGTGCTGACCATGTTGAACGCGAGGTTGTTGCCCGCGTCGCCGGCCGCATAGCCCAGGAAGGACCGGAGCGGGAGCTTTTGGGTTGCGCCTTTCGAGGGGGCCGTGGGGGTGGCCGCTTTGGTCTCGGAAACGGATGGGTGTGACATCGTCGTCATCCTTCGCTGTCAAAAAGTGTCGCAAGCCACATGTGGCCGTTGCTTTCCTACATCCTGGGGCCGGCCGCCTCCCCGAACTAGTGGTTGCCACTTGTTGTCGTCACCACTTCCCACGTCAGACCTGTGATCCAGGCAACAAATGGCAACCCGTTGCCGCGTATTCCCGGTTAAGCCAGGCTGGAGACCGGAAGACGTCATTCAACGAGGAGAAGTACATGTGGACCCTGTCCGGATTTGCCGACGAAATCTCCCCCGATTTCGAAACTCAGTGCGCCCATGCACGGTCCTTGGGGCTCGAATACATCGAGTTCCGCAGCGCGTGGGACACCAATGTTCTGGACCTTGACGATCAGCAGCTCGAGCGGGCGGTGGAAATCCTCGATCGTCACGGCCTCAAGGTTTCAAGCATCGGCTCACCCATCGGCAAGATCGGAATCCACGACCCCATCGATCCCCACCTCGAGCGTGCTCAGCAAGCGGTCGACGTCGCTCACGTCTTCGGCGCGCCCTTCGTGCGCATCTTTTCCTTCTTCATGCCCGACGGCGAGGATCCGGACAGCCATCGGGACGAGGTCATCGAACGCATGCGGGCACTTGCCGACGTCGCCGAGGAAGGCGACCTGACCTTCCTGCACGAAAACGAAAAGAAGATCTACGGCGACATCCCTCGCCGGTGCGCGGACATCCTAGAGAGCGTCGACTCCTCGCGACTCCGGGCGGCGTGGGACTCCGCGAACTTCGTGCAGTGCGGTCTGCGCCCCTACTCCGAGGGCTATGCCCAGATCCGCCCGTACCTTGAGTACATCCAAGTCAAGGACGCGCGCCTGTCCGACGGCGAAGTGGTCGTGACCGGCGAAGGCGACGGCGAACTGCGTGAGACCCTCGACGCCTTGGTCGCGGACGGATTCGACGGGTTCTTCTCACTCGAACCTCATCTGTCCGCAACGCACGAGCTCGGAGGCTTCTCCGGACCCGAATTGTTCACCGAGGCGCACGCGGCGTTCACGAGTCTGCTCAAGGAGAAGGGGATCCCATACCAGTGACTCTCGGTGCCTTGATCGTCGGTTACGGTTCCGTGAGCGCTGTGCACGCCGAGGCGCTCACATCCATGCCCAACGCCCGGATCGTTGGCGTGTGCGACGTCAACCCGGAACGGAGGAGGGCGGCCGAACTCGAACTTGGGGTGCCGACCGCCCAATCCGTCGATGACGCACTCCAGAGGTTCGCCCCCGACGTCGTGCACGTCACGACGCCCCATGGGCAGCACGAGCCCGCGATTCTCGAGGGATTGCGAGCCGGGTGCGACGTGCTGACCGAGAAACCGCTCAGTTCCGATTTGGCCAGTGCCGAGAGGATTGCTGAGGCCGCCAGGAATCCGAAGCTCGGCCGCGGCGGGCGTCGTCCGCGCGTGGGCGTGTGCTTCCAAAATCGTTACAATCTCTCGGCACAGGCCATGAAGCAGGTCGTGGAAGCCGGCGAATTCGGCGCGGTCCAAGGAGCTGTGGCGACCGTCGCGTGGCACCGACCGCCCGAGTACTACACAGACAAACCGTGGCGTGGAACCTGGTCCGGCAGCGGTGGCGGACTACTGATCAACCAAGCAATCCATACGGTGGATTTGCTCCAATGGATTATGGGGCCCGTGGTCGCTGTACGCGGGCGGGTCGGCACCGATGCCTTGAACAAGATCATCGAGGTCGAGGACACCGCGGCCTTGACCCTGACTCATGAGTCCGGCGTGCGGAGCGTCCTCATGGCGACCAATGCGGCCCCCGCGAATCTTCCCGTGACCATGGACGTCGTCATGGAGCGGGGCCAGATGCGGTCCGGAACCGAACTGTTGATTACGGGGGAAGGCGCACCGGACAAGGTGGTCAAGGAGCGCCTCCCTTCGGATCGGGCCAAAGCATATTGGGGGTCCTCCCACGTCGAACTCATCAAGGATTTCTACGAGGGTTTCGAGGCCGGCGAGGAATTCTGGATCGACCCCGACGAGGCGATGAATTCATTGCGCATCGTGAAGGCCGCCTACGACGGTGTCGGCGGATTCCCCGAAAGGCCCGGACGGGACGTGGACGCGGCCAACCCCTATCTGGTGTGAATCCGTACGGCATCGTCGGCCTGGAATGAGCAGTCCAGAATCTTCCCGTATGCGGCGAACGCATCCGCATCAAGAACGTGGATCATCGGTTCTCCTGAACAAGTGTTTGGGGCAGTCGTTCCAGTTCGTTCGCTGCGAGGTCCTCAGCCGACAGGCTCGGGCATCGGCTCGACCGCATATGCGAGTTCGATTGTGTTGCCATTGGTCGGGTCCGTGAGTCGTACGCGCCACTTCGGTGCGAACTGGTCGACGTCGGGGGCCATGGGGATCGTGCCTGAAATGAGGACAGTGCCGGGCTGGGCATATCCCTTTTCCCGAAGCTGCTCGAGCCAGTGCTCCGGAGGAAGGAGCTCAGCGAAGCTGCCGTCCTGAATCCGAGTCTCCTCGCCCGAGGAGTCGGCGACCCATGCCTCGATCCGGATGTCGTCGATGTGGTCCGCGATGTCGTCGAGGCGCCAAGCCTTCCTCGCAAGAACATCCGGCGAGGCGTTCTTGCTCCACGCCACCCCGTAAGTCTCCAGGTCGCGGTCGGTCTGGTCGCATGCGGCGGTGATGAGCACTCCCCCATCCGTCACAACGATGGCCCATTCGGCCTCACCGGAGGACTTTCCGCGCTGCACCGCGACGGTTTCCGTCTGCTGCGCGAGGTACGGCGAGACCGGGTATAGCGCAGGGATAACTGTGGGACCCGGGACGCCCAGTTCGGCGAGTTCATCGATGTGCGCTTGGACGGAAGACTGATCGCGTCCGGCGTACCCCGCGTTGAACAGGCGGGTGACTTCGACGTCGGTGCTCGACCCCTCGGGGAGTTCGAATGTGAGCATTGGAGGCCTACTTCCTTCTCGGGTTACCGCGGCCGATCGGACGGGGTTGTTTCATTGTATACAACCAGTATAACGTTGACGCAATCATCACGTGTGAAGCGTCACATAGCATCGACTCGAAAGGCAGTCATGAGCACATCGACCATTGCCCGTCCACCTGTCACCAAGAAAGACCTCGTCAAGGCATTCGCCGCGAGTCTCAGTGGCACGACGCTCGAGTGGTATGACTTCGCGATCTATTCGGCGGCCGCCGCGATCGTACTTCCGGTACTCTTCTTCCCCACGGGCGATCCGATGGTCGGCGTTCTCCTCGCCTTCTCGACCTACGCCGTCGGGTACGTATCCCGCCCACTCGGCGGTATCGTCTTCGGGCGTCTGGGTGACAAGGTCGGGCGCAAGAAGGTCCTCGTGTGGACTCTGGTCCTGATCGGTACCTCGACATTCCTCATTGGGCTGCTGCCTACGTACCAAAGCATCTCGTTCTTCGCCCCGCTCGTCCTCGTGCTCCTGCGATTTGCGCAGGGAGTGGGCGTCGGGGGCGAATGGGGTGGCGCCGTCCTGCTTTCCAGCGAATACGGCGACCCTCGCTACCGCGGTTTCTGGTCCTCCGCCGCGCAGATCGGCCCACCGGCCGGAAACCTCCTCGCGAACGGTGTTTTCGCGGGCCTCACCCTGCTCTTGTCCGAGGAGGCGTTCTTCGCGTGGGGATGGCGGGTGGCTTTCCTCATTTCCGCTGTGCTCGTCCTCTTCGGGCTGTGGATCCGCCTCAAGCTCGAGGACACCCCTGTCTTCAAGGCTGTGGAAAAGTCCGGGCAACGTGCGGAGAAACCCATTTCCGAACTCTTCAGGGACGAGCTGCGGCCTCTGATTGCGGCCGTTCTCTCCCGCATCGGCCCCGACGTCACGTACGCGCTGTTCACCGTCTTCACCCTCACGTACGGCACCCTCGTCCTCGGACTGGACCGAGCGACCGTCCTCGGCGCAGTGATGTTCGGGTCCGCCTTCCAGATCGTGTGCATCCCGCTGGCCGGATACGTCTCCGACCTGATCAACCGGCGTCTCCTCTACGGAATTTCGGCCCTCGGCACGGTCGTGTGGACGTTCGTCTTCTTCTCCCAATTGCAGACCGGCAGCGCACTGTGGATGTACATCGGAATTCCCATCGGACTTTTCTTCCACTCACTCATGTACGGCCCCCAGGCGGCATTCGTCGTCGAGCAGTTCTCACCGCGATTGCGATACACCGGCTCATCGCTTGCCTACACCATCGCCGGTGTGCTCGGTGGAGCGATCGCGCCGATGATGTTCACGCTGCTCCTCGACACGACGGACACGTGGGTGTGGGTTGCCGTTTACCTGGCCGGAACGTGTGTCCTGACGATCATCGGGCTAATGCTCGGACGCGACAACAACGTCCAGGAGGATCTCGATCATCTCGAGAAAGTACAGGCGAGCACGGCCGATGCCTGAGATCCAAGCCAAGGTCCTGCACGCCGACCTGGCGGAAATCTCACGGGATCGGGGTGCCGTGGAGCAGGAGGCACTGCGTTCGTTCAATGTGGTGCCGGATCGCGGCCTCGGTCCCTGCTGCGTCGCCAGCACGCAAGGCCTCGAGGATCCGGGTGTGTTCTTCGAGCACTTCGGCAGGACGCTGCGAGCTGGTCCACGTCGCCGCGATGCCGAATCGCACGTGCATCACCCGGAGGCGGGTGTAGAAATCCGACATCACTCTGTTCCCCGGAGCATCAACCATCGCCGCATGAAACCGCTGGTCTATCGAGATGAAGTCGGGGACCGTCTCCGAGGAGACCTGAAGATTGGCCTGTTGTTCCAGGAGGTCGGACATGGTTTCCAGGGGCACTCGACCGGAGGCAAGAACCTGGCGGGCCGCCTCGAGCTCAATGAGGGCACGCATTTCCATCGTCTCCCGGATCGCCCGGTCATCGCTTGGACGCACGTAGGCCCCGCGGTGGGTAATGAGTTCGACGAGCCCATCGGAGGCAAGCATGATGAGCGCCTCGCGTATCGGAGTGCGGGAGAGCCCGAACTTGTCGACCAGATCTCCCTCGTTGAGAAAAGTCCCTTGCACGGACGGGTCGGTCAGAACGAGATCACGCAGACGATCGTAGGCGTTCTGGCGTGCTGTGGGTCCCGTTAACTTCTGCATGATTCACAAGCCTACCGGTCCCGGACCGTGACGATCCCGGTGCCCGCCGCATCGGACACACCGGAAGCACATCGAACGAAAACGCATGACGAAGACACACCCGAACACGATGAAGGAGCAGACCAATGAAGGCAGCACTCGTGCAAATGAATTCTGTGGCGGATCCCCGTGCGAACCTGCGCACGATCGCCGAACGCACGGAAACGGCGGCGAGGAACGGCGCCGACCTCGTCGTCTTCCCCGAAGCGACGCAGACTCCGTTCGGCACAGATCTGGCGGCTGCCGCGGAGGAACTCGATGGCCCTTGGGCAAAACGCCTCGAGGCGATCGCCCGTGAAAACGGGGTTACCGTGATCGCCGGCATGTTCCGCCCCGGAACAAATGGCACCGTGAAGAACACGATCGTGGCCCGTGGCATGGATCCCGAGGGCACCGCCGTAGCTGCACATTACGACAAGGTCCATCTATTCGACGCGTTCGGGCACAAGGAATCAGATTCCGTCTCACCCGGCCAGACGATCCGCACGTTTGGATTCGGCGATCTCACCATAGGGTTGGCCATCTGTTACGACGTGCGGTTCCCTCCCCTCTTCACGGCGCAGGCGCGCTCGGGTGCGGACGCGATCGTCGTATCCGCCTCGTGGGGGTCGGGCCCCGGGAAGATCGAACAATGGGAATTGCTCGGTCGAGCGCGGGCATTGGACGCGACAGCATACGTACTCGCGTGCGGTCAGGCGGATCCGAGGGTCACGGGCGCCCCCGCAGCCCAGGACAGCCCGACGGGAGTGGGCCATTCGTACGTGGCAGGTCCGAAGGGAGAGTTGATCGCCTCCGCCGACGCCGGTGACGAGATCATCTATGCGGAGCTCTCGCGGCAGGTCGTCCGTCAGACGCGGACTGCGATTCCGGTGCTCGCGAACTCGTTCCTCGAGGGCGAGGTGACTGTCGAGACCGAGTGAGCGGCAGCCCAGCTTCCCGGGCCGGTGGGAATCCGCGCGACCTCGGGATTCACCGCCGCCCCGGATCGGCTCCGGATACACAGTACAAGCCGATCCTCATCCCCCGAGGAGCGCGGTGATCCCGTCGCGGGTGAAGTAGAGCAGAAATCCCGCCGAAACCAACCACATCAACCAGTGCACCTGACGGCCTTTGCCCGTCAGCACGTGGATCACAGCCCAGGAGATGAATCCGACGCCGATTCCATTGGCGATCGAGTAGGTCAGCGGCATGGAGACGATGGTCAGGAAAACCGGAAGTGAGACGCGAAAATCGTTCATCTCAATCTCTTGGATCTGGATGACCATCATGGCCCCTACGACCACGAGGGCCGCGGCACCGGCTTCCATGGGAATCACCTCGATCAACGGGGTGAAGAACATGGAGACCAGGAACAGGCCGCCGCTCACGCAAGCCGCGAGGCCGGTGCGGGCACCCTCGGCCACACCCGCGGCCGAATCCACGAAAACGGTATTGGAAGAGGCCGAAGCGGCGCCTCCTCCTATTGCCCCGATGCCTTCGACGATGAATGCTTGGCGGATTCTGGGAAAAGTGCCGTCCGAGCGCGCGAGACCGGCGTTGCCGGCGAGCCCTGTCATGGTGCCCATGGCATCGAAGAAGTTGGTGAACAACAAGGTGAACACCAGCATGATCACGGAAAGCAGGCCGATTCTTTCGATCGAGCCGAAGAGATCGAAAGCGCCGACGAGTCCGAAATCAGGCAGCGCAACGATGTGACTGGGAACTTCGGGAGCGCTCAGGTTCCACCCCTGAGGATCCGGGTGTACCGGGTCCCCCACCGTTCCCAAATGGGCAAAGGCCTGCACGATGATCGACACGACGGTTGCGACCACCATGCCGATGAGGATCCCACCCGGCACTCGACGGACGACCAGGACGCCGATCAGAAGAAGAGCGAACACGAATATGACCGTGGGCAACGCCGTGATGGAACCGCCCTGGCCGAGTTGGACCGGTGGGCCGTCCGGGGTTCGAGTGACAAAACCCGAATTGACGAAGCCGATGAATGCGATGAACAGACCTATGCCCACGGTGATCGCCTTCTTCAGCGGCGCGGGAACAGCGTGGAAGATAGCAGTGCGGACGCCCGTGGCCCCCAGGAATACTATGATCACGCCATTGATGATGACCAGCCCCATCGCCTCTGGCCAGGTCACGTCGTGCACCACGGAGACAGCGAGGAAACTGTTCATCCCCAATCCGGCCGCGAGAGAAAATGGCAGCCGGGCGACGAGGCCGAAGAGTACCGTGATGCACCCCGCCACGAGTCCCGTCACGGCCGTCAGTTGTCCGAAGTCGAGGCTGCTCCCCTCAACATCCGGTGCGGCTCCGAGGATCAGGGGGTTGAGTACGACGATGTACGCCATGGCCACGAAGGCCACGAGTCCGCCCCGGAGTTCTTGTTTGACCGTGGACCCACGTGCGGTGATCTCGAAATAGCGGTCCAGGGCGGAACGCCGTCCCGTCGGTTTCTTTTCGGATTTGAGGTTGACTACAGCCATTGGGTGTCTCTTTTCCCTACCATTCCCAGAATTGAAATGGAGATTGTTTGTGGGGATTGGCGACGATGAATTCTTACCCTTACGGAACTCTTGTCACGGCGGAGAAGGAGTCCCGAGCATTTGACGGTGGTTTATGGTCGGGCGGTAAACGCCACTGAGTTCATTACCTCGATTTCGAACCGGCGACGTAGACGCTGTGAACGGTCCGGTCGTCGCCGAGCAGCATCGTGGCAAACAACAATTCCTCGGTGCTCTGTGCATAGTCGGCTCGCTGGCGCAGAACCGGGCTGGATTCGGGATCCAGGACCACGATGTCCGCTTCCTTCCCGGTCTCGAGGCTGCCGACCGCATGGTCAGTGCCCAGTGCTTCGGCCCCATCCAGTGTTGCCAGGCGAAGAGCCTCAAAGGATTCCAATGGTTCGCCGACGGAACGACTGACCTTGTAGGCCTCGTTGAGCGAGGCAAGAGGCGAAAGGCTGGTGCCTGCGCCGACATCGGATCCCAACCCGATCCGCAGTCCCTCGTACCGTCGATTTTTCTTGAGCTCAAAGAGGCCTGAACCGAGAAATAAATTTGAGGTGGGGCAGTGCGCGAGGGAAGCCCTGGCAGATCCCAGTCGTTCCAGTTCGTTGGCGGAGACATGAGTCGCGTGCCCGAATACCGAGCGGCGTCTGACTAGACCGAAACGTTCGTAGACGGCGGTGTAGTCGCTTTCATCCGGGAAGAGTCCGGAAACCCAATCGCATTCCGCAGGATTCTCCGAAAGATGGGTCTGGACCACCACGTCGGGGTGGTCCTCCGCGATCTTCCCGAGAAGTTCCAATTGCCGGGATGAAGACGTCGGGGCGAATCGCGGAGTCAGTGCGTATTCCAAGCGTTCCACCCCGTGCCACTCTTCCAGCAGCTCAAGGCTCTCCTCGTATGCCTGCCCCGGAGTGTCGAGCAGGTATTCGGGGGCGTTGCGGTCCATACAGACTTTCCCGGTCATCAGGCGGAGATTCTTGGCTCGAGCCGATCGGAACAGCGCGCGGGCCGACTCCGGATGGACCGTGGAGTAAGCGCACGCCGAGGTGACCCCGTGGTCGATGAGCTGATCGGTAAAGAAGTTCGCCATTTCGGCGCAGTGCGCCCGATCCGCGAAGCGTCCTTCGGCGGGGAACGTGTAATTCTCCAGCCATTCCAGGAGCTGTAGGCCTGGCGAAGCGATCATATTCATCTGCGAGTAGTGGACGTGACAGTCGACGAAACCCGGAACGACCAGGCGATCGCCGTAGGCCTCTATCGATCCCGTCGGGTATGTCTCGAGGATGTTCGTTGCCTCGCCCACCGCGATGATGCGACCCTCCCTTACCGCTATCGCGCCGTTTTCGAGGTCCACGGTCTCTTTCGCCGGCCCCTGAACGGGGGTTACCACGTGGCCGGTGATGATCCGGATGGCCGCGGAGGCCGCCTCGGACGTGTCATCCTCGTGTCTTTCGGTGATGTTCATGGCGCAATTCCTCCGTTCATCGCTGTGCTGTCTTGGTTCCGGTCGGCCGCTATGGGCCGGCCTCCTGCTAGTTCCGGGGCGCCTTCCGTGCTACAGGTTTGTCTCCGTCGAGGATCATTCTGATTTGGCTCGTATCGGTCACCTCACCGGAAGCGATCGCTTCCTGGACCTCAGTTGTCCTCGAGTCCGGAACACAAGGCACTTCTTCGCCGTCCCGGTCGACGAGCTTGCCGTCGGTCACGACGTCGCCATCCTGGAGCTTCTCGATATCCGATGACGTGAGATAGCGGACCGGCCTGGCGGCGAAGACCGACGCACCCTTGGAGTTTCCGAAATGGATCTCATTGAAGACGAGATTCAGGAGCACGGCCATGATTGCGGCCGAGGAGATTCCGGAGGAGAAAATTGTTTGGAACCAAGACGGGAAATCGTGGTAGATGTCCGGCTGGACCATGGGGATCATCCCGAAGGCCAGGGAAACGGAGACGATGATGAGGTTCATGTTTCCTTCGTAGGAAACCCCCTTCAGGGTGCGGATGCCCGAGCCCGCAACGGTCCCGAACAGGACGATCCCGGCACCGCCCAGGACGGGCATGGGAACCGCGGCCACGACTTGGCCCAGAATCGGCAGGAGACCCATGACCACCAGAATCACTCCGCCCGTGGCCACCACGAATCGGCTCTTGACCCCGGTCAGGGCGATCAGGCCGATATTCTGCGAAAATGCGGTCTGCGTGAACGACCCGAAAACCGGTGCGGCGGCGGAAGACAGCATGTCAGCTCGGAGGCCGCGAGCAATCCTGCGACGGCCAACGCGTGTCCCGACCACTTCGCCGACCGCCAACAGATTGGCAACGGATTCCGTCATCGCAACGAGGATCACGATCACCATCGAGATGATCGCGGCGGGATCGAAAGTCGGCCATCCGAATCCGAAAACTTCCGGTGGGGCCGCCCATGCCCCCTCTCCGACGCCGGAGAAATCGGTCAGTCCCATGAGCAACCCGACGATCGTGCCGACCACGAGCCCCAAGAGGATCGAAAGGCGGGACAGGGCCGCTGAGCCGACTTTGCTGAAGAACAGCGTGATCGCGAGGGTAATAAAGGCGAGGAGCACATTGGCCATGGAACCGTAGTCCGAGGCCTTCGAGTCGCCGCCCATGGACCAGTCCGAGGCGACGGGAATCAGGCTCAATCCGATCCCTGCAATAACCGTTCCGGTGACGACCGGTGGCAGGAACCGAACGACCGAAGCAAAGAACGGAGCGATCAGGAATCCGAGGATGCTCGCGACGATCACCGCTCCTAGAACGGTAGTGATGTTGCTGCCTGGGGTGGCCAGGATGGCCAACATGGTGGCCACGCCGCCGAAGGTGACGCCCTGGACCACGGGGAGTTTGGCCCCGAGAAATGGCACTCCCACGCTCTGCAGGATTGTGGCCAGGCCGCCTACGAAGAGGCTGGCCGTGACCATGATGGCGGTCCGACCCGCCGATAGTCCCAAGGCATTGGCCATGACCAGAGGTACCGCGATGATTCCGCCGTACATCGTCAAGACGTGTTGAAGACCAAAAGTGATCAGCTTGCCGGCGGGCAACCACGTATCCTCGGGGCGATCCGACGAGGCGGGGACAGATGTCCGCCGCGGTGATCTTTTGGCGGTTTTCTCGCTGGTCATCGTATAGAACCTTCCCGAACGCGGGGGCCGGTGCGGCGATGCGGCCCGTCCCTGGTCCGTCGGAAATGCGGAATTTATTTCATGATGCGGTATCTAAGATCCGCATCGTGGACCTAGTGTAACCTGAGTCACTCAGATCTTGACAAGCCCCTCGAGGAGAAAGTTCGTGATTTCTTGGCTGACCACCCCTTCGGTCGAGAGTGTCGCACCTTTTGCACGAAACGCCGAGAACAAGCCGAGGCGCATTCATTTTTCCGGCACAGCTCGAAACGCCGTGTCACCAAGTCGAGGACCCCGGCGTCCGCCCTCATCTACCCCCTTGTGAGGTTCACAGAGATGTGCCCGACACCCCCAATAAGGGAGGGCAGGGTGACACGTAAGTTTCCACGATGTGGATTCCAAATTCCATCAGGAGTGCTAATATGACCAGAATACAAATATTGGTAAGCCACATCACACTCTACGGGGCATTTGTGGCGCACCCTGTCAGGGGCAGC
The DNA here is from genome assembly GCF_004137765.1 of Rothia uropygialis. Taxonomy (GTDB): domain Bacteria; phylum Actinomycetota; class Actinomycetes; order Actinomycetales; family Micrococcaceae; genus Rothia. The sequence continues at coordinate 402,400 of NZ_NOIS01000002.1, forward strand.
GGGACAAAGATGCCCTGGGGCGCTTCCCGCTCTGAGAGCGTTCAGAGAATCCGAAGAACTAGGAGGACGTGATGATGGGTTCATTTCACATCACCGTCAACGGCCAACCCCGAGAAGATGCCGACGTACCTGTGTACCTCAATCTGCTGGACTGGCTCCGCAATCTGGGCCTCACCGGTGCCAAAGAAGGTTGCGCAGAAGGCGAATGCGGCGCGTGCGCCGTCCTGATCGCTCGACCGGACGGTGACGGGGGGTCCCGGTGGACGTCCGTCAACGCGTGCCTGACACCGGCAATCGCATGCAACGGACAGGAGGTCATCACCTCGGAGGGGCTCGGGACCTGCCCCGGACCGGGCTCCGAGGAGGACCTTCACCCTGTACAACGCGAAATGGCCTACCGCGGCGGGTCCCAGTGCGGCTTCTGCACCCCCGGCTTCATCTGTTCGATGGCGGCTGAGTACTACCGGCCCGAACGCGCTACCGAATCCGTGTCCGAGGCGACCGAAGAGATGGGTGACAACGGTTTCGATCTGCATGCCCTGTCCGGAAATCTTTGCCGTTGCACCGGATACCGCCCCATCAAGGACGCCGCATATGCCCTGGAAACACCGGACAAGGACGACCCCCTGTTCGAGCGCCAATCGTCCTCGGCTCCGCCGGCGTGCCGCACCGAAGTGCACACCGAGACCTCGACGTTCCTGCGCCCCTCCAGCATCGAGGAATTGGCCCAACGGTGCGCGGACCACCCGGATGCGGTCCTCCTGGCCGGTGGGACGGATGTCGGGGTCGAAACCAATATTCGGCATATTCGCCCCAAGACGGTCCTGGCCATCGATCGCCTCGAGGGGCTCCGGTCCTTCCGATTCGCGGACGACTACGTGGAGCTCGGAGCCTCAATGACCCTTTCGGAGCTGGAACGCGGCCTGGACGGTCGGATTCCACTGGTTGCCCAGCTCATCCCCCAGTTCGCATCACGGCTCGTGCGCAACAGCGCGACGTTGGGCGGCAACCTCGGCACGGGGTCGCCGATCGGCGACTCCGCCCCCGTGCTCCTGGCCCTGGACGCTTCCCTCGTGCTGTTCTCGATGTCGGGCGAGCGCACCGTGCCGATCTCCGAGTACTTCACCGGGTACCGACAGACCGTCCGGGAACCGGGCGAGTTCATTCGCGCGATCCGCATCCCGATGCCCCTCTCGGAAACCACGGCTTTCTACAAGGTCGCCAAACGACGATTCGACGACATTTCATCGGTCGCAACGGCCTTCTCCATGCAGCTCGAACAGGGGCGCATTTCCTCGATTCGGATCGGAATGGGTGGTGTCGCGGCCACACCCATCCGTGCGCTGGCCGCCGAGCGAGCCCTGGTGAACCAGCCCTGGACGGAGCAGACGGCCCGCGAGGCCTCCGTTCTAATGACCGCCGAAAGCACGCCCATGGACGACCACCGCGCGAGTTCGCGCTATCGATCACAAATGCTGGAACAGAGCATGATGAGGTTCTTCGCCCAACACCGTCCCTCCGAATACATAGGAGCGAAATCATGAACACGGTAGCCCAACCCCCAGCCAGCTCTTACCCCGCCGGCGTCGGCACGCGAGTCTCCCATGAGAGCGCCGCGCTTCACGTCACCGGCGAGGCCCTGTACACCCACGATCTCGCGACCCGGGACAAGAGCGCCCTTCATGCTTGGCCCGTGCAATCCCCTCACGCCCACGCGCTCGTCACGTCCATGCGCACCGAACGTGCCCGCAAGGTCCCGGGTGTCGTTGAGGTCCTGACGGCCGAGGACGTGCCGGGGCTCAATGACGCCGGCGTCAAACACGATGAGCCTCTTTTCCCCTCCGAGGTCATGTACTTCGGCCATGCCGTGTGCTGGGTCATCGGCGAGACCACGGAGGCAGCCCGGCAGGGCGCGGAAGCCGTGGAAATCGACTACGAGCCTCTGTCTTCGATCGTGACCCTTCCTGAGGCGATCGGTTCAGGCAGTTTCCAGGGCCCGCAGCACCTCTTGGAACGTGGCGAATCCGGCTCCGCGCTCGACGATTCGGCGCACCGGTTCCGCGGGACCTTCGAATTCGGCGGTCAGGAACACTTCTACCTGGAAACGCACGCATCCTATGCACGCGTGGACGAGGGCGGTCAGGTCCTGGTCAATTCCTCGACCCAGCATCCGTCCGAGACCCAGGAGATCGTGGCTCACGTGCTGGGGCTGTCCAGCCACGAGGTCACGGTCCAATCCTTGCGCATGGGCGGAGCATTCGGTGGCAAGGAAATGCAGCCACACGGTCTCGCAGCCATCGCCGCGATCGCGACGGTGCGCACGGGAAAGCCGGTCAGTCTGCGACTGACCAGGACCCAGGACATCACCATGACCGGAAAACGTCACCCGTTCCACGCGGAGTGGGAGGCCGGTTTCGACGAGCAGGGCCGCTTCACGGCCCTCGAGGCCACCCTGACCGCCGATGGCGGCTGGGCAATGGATCTTTCGGAGCCTGTACTCTCCAGGGCCATGTGCCACATCGACAATGCCTACATGATCCCCAACGTGTCGGTCACCGGAAGAATCGCCAAGACGCACAAAACCTCCCAGACCGCCTTCCGAGGATTCGGTGGACCCCAGGGAATGCTGGTCCTCGAGAACATTCTCGGCCGCTGCGCTCCGCTGATAGGGCTCGACGCGGGCGAGCTTCGTCGCCGCAACTTCTATCAGCCCGGCGACACCACACCGTACGGCCAACCGGTTCGGCATGCCGAGCGGATCACGGAGATCTGGGGGACGCTGACCGAACGCGCGGACGTCGTACGCCGGAAGGCCGAAATCGCGGAATTCAACGCCGCACACGCAGATACCAAAAGGTCCCTGGCCATGACACCTGTCAAGTTCGGGATTTCGTTCAACTTCGCTGCCTTCAACCAGGCCGGAGCCTTGGTACACGTCTATAAGGACGGTTCCGTGCTCATCAATCACGGCGGCACCGAGATGGGGCAGGGTCTGCACACCAAAATGCGCCAGGTCGCCGCAACAACCCTTGGTGTGGGTCTGGAACGGGTACGCTTGGCGCCCACTCGCACGGACAAGGTGCCCAATACTTCCGCGACGGCCGCGAGCTCCGGCGCGGATCTCAATGGCGGCGCGGTGAAGAATGCGTGTGAGCAGATTCGGGAGCGCCTGGCACAGGTTGCCGCGGGAAAGTTCGGTGCCAATCCTCATGACGTTCGATTCGAGGATGACGGTGTCGCGGCGCTCGGCAAGGACCCCGTGCGCTTCGAAGAGGTGGTCTCGGATGCCTATCTGCAAAGGGTCCAGCTCTTCGCCGCCGGTTACTACCGCACCGAGGGAATCCACTGGGACTCTGCGAATATGCACGGTTCCCCCTTCAAGTACTTCGCCTACGGTGCCGCTGCGACCGAGGTCGAGGTCGATGCCTTCACCGGCGCATACCGCGTACTCAGGACCGATATCGTGCACGACGTCGGGGACTCGCTGTCCCCGTTGGTGGACGTAGGCCAGATCGAAGGCGGATTCGTGCAAGGCACGGGGTGGTTGACCCTCGAGGAGCTTCGCTGGGACACCTCCGACGGCGAGAGGAGGGGTCGCCTCGCGACGCAAGCAGCGAGCACGTACAAGCTGCCGAGCTTCTCCGAACTTCCCGGCGAGTTCAACGTCCACCTCTTCGAGCGGGCCACCGAGACCGGCGTCGTCTACGGCTCCAAGGCCGTCGGAGAGCCGCCCCTGATGCTTGCGATGAGTGTGCGGGAGGCCCTTCGCACGGCGGTCGAGGCATTCGGGCCGGAGGGGGTCGAAGTGGACCTGGGATGCCCTTCAACGCCAGAGGCGGTGTTCTGGGCAATCCAGGAGGCCAGAGGAAAGGTGCCCGGGGGTGAGGCCGTCCGAGCCGAAGAAGATCGAGAAGACGTCGGCAGCGCACCGGGTCCGGGTCCTCAGGCCGCCAAGCCTCCGCAGCCAGAAACCGAGTCCGTCTGATGGAGTGGCTGACCGGTCTCCAAGAGCTGCGCGAGGAAGGGGCGGCCGGGGTTCTGGTGACTCTGACGTCGGTGCGCGGTCACGCCCCTCGTGCGGCCGGAGCGAAGATGGTCGTGGCCCGTGGCCGCGCGTGGGACACCATCGGCGGCGGGAACCTCGAGGCCACCCTGACTGAGCAGGCGCACCATATGCTGAGCGCTGGCGAGTCCGAGCCGCGTTCCGAGGAAATCTCCCTCAACGAGCGCGCCACCACCCGGTACGGTCAGCAGTGCTGCGGCGGGAAGGTGACGGCGCTTCTCGAGCCAATCGCCGCGCCGCCAGTCGTTGCAATCTTCGGAGCCGGGCACGTGGGCCTCGAGGTGGCCCGGGCCTTGTCCCGCCTCCCCGTGAGCTTGCACCTGACGGACAGCCGCCAGGCCGCAGTCAATGCGGCCGAATCCCTCGAGCCCCTCGACGGTTCCGCAACACTTCGCGTGCACCATGCTCCGGCTCCGGAAGCAGTTTTGAAGGAGCTGCCCGCGGGTAGCCACATTCTGATCATGTCCCACGACCACTCCGAGGACCTCATTCTGTGCGATACGGTTTTGGGACGCGATGACCTAGCTTCGGTGGGGTTGATCGGTTCCTCGGCCAAGTGGGCACGCTTTCGGAAGCGTTTGCTGGAGCTGGGGCACGACGAGGCCGCCCTCGGCCGGATCACGTGCCCCATCGGTATCCCCGGAATCGGCGGAAAATCGCCCGCAGTCATTGCAATCAGCGTGGTGGCGGCCCTAGCCCAGGTGATCGACCGGCCCTGAGTGCCGCGGGTTGAGCGTCCCGTGGGCCCGGCGCGCTCTTGGCTGGTGTCTGGGCGCGACGCGCCGTCGACGTTCAGCGACGAAAGTGCGCGACGTCGATGGTCCGGTCGCACAGATCCATGACGTCGGCGTTGTGCGTTGCGATGACCGCGGCCCCGCCGCACGCGACCATCTCCCGGACCTTGGTCAGGACCAGCGCACCGTTCTCGGCGTCGAGCGCACCGGTGGGTTCGTCGGCCAGGATCATGCTCGGGCGTTTGAGCATCACACCGGCCAGCGCGACCCGCTGCTGTTCACCGCCGGACAGGTGGTAGACCTTGCTGTTCTCGCGGCCCTCGATCCCGACGTCGGCCAGCGCCCGCGATATCTCCTTTCGGTCGGGCCGGTCACGGCGTGGGAGCAGACGCAACGGCTCCTGAAGGTTCTTGAGTACCGTGTCCGACTCGACCAGCGCGTAGTTCTGGAAGAGATAGCCGAGATGTCGGCGTCGGAATTGCCTTTGTTTCCGTGGCGCGCGGCGTGAGAAGTCCTGGCCCATCATGGTGAGCCGACCCGAGGTCAGTTCGCTGAGGCACCCCAGACAGTTCAGCAGGGTCGTCTTGCCCGATCCGGACGGTCCGACGAGTGCGACCATTTCGCCGGGTTCGATCGTGAGGTTGACGCCGCGCCAAATGGTCGACGAACCAATGACTTTCTCCCCCTCGCTGACGACGACGATCGGCTCAGGCAACTCGGGACCTCCTGGAGATGTGGTGACGATAGGTGCGATTCAGGGACGTGAGCATGAGCGAAGCATTGAGCAGGACCAGGAGTGCTCCGAAGATCAGCATCCCCGTGTGCTACTGGCGGTTTTCGTGCAATGACGCTCCGGTGAGTATGTCGATTTCGGAGACCACCGCTGCTTTGTGGAGAATCCACCAGCCGAAGACCACGCCAACCACCACTTCGAGCCAGAGGACAAGACGCAAACCTCGGACCCACGATTCTCCGAATAAGTGGCCGCGTAAGAGCCGTTGATCGCGTTCCGAGATATGGATTCTGGAGAATTCGACGGTCGCGAAGAAGAGTAGAACCACCAGAAGGCAGATCGAGTACACGGAGAGGAAGAGGTCGGTTCGGGCCTCTCGGGCATACTCAGCCTGGGTGATCCGCGCGTTCTTGATGCTGTGGACCATGGACTGCACCCCGGCTTCTTTCAACCGGGTAAGCGCTGATTCCCTGTCGATGACCAGCGCATCACCCTGCGTGGCCCACGCGGAGACGTTTCCGGGATCTTGGTCATTTGTTCGGGAGGCAGATAGACCACCACCGAGCCGAAGGAGTCGACGCGGTCGAGCCCCTGGGACCACCCGTAGTCGAAGATTGGTTCCTTCGAGTCGTGGTGGGAGACCCGGACATCGCGTTCTTCGGGCCTGACGACTCCATACGGGAGGTGGTCCACTACGTTCTCGATAGTTGTCTCGGCCTCGTCCGGGACGATGAGCCTCATCGAGCGCGGGTCCTGACGAACGTCTTTTTCTGCATCCGGGAAACGCTGAGCATTGTGATGAATGTACTGATCATTGACGAACAGTACTGAGCCTTCAGATCGCCACGGTTCGTTGGTTGAGGTGGAAATGAGGTTGTCCCGGTGCGCGACGATGATGTTGTTCTTTTTGATCTCTTCGGCGAACCATTGCGCCAGCCGTTTTTCCTCGTCCTCACTACGATCGGCACCAGCAATATTGACGAAGTAGGCGTGAGGGTTGGATTCCCAGGAGGACCGCGATTCCGCGTGGGATCGAAGAATCAGCGCTGTTCCGATGGCCCCGAAGGCCGTCACAAGAATCATGATGAGCGCGAAGCCCCTGGCCAAACCCATGGATGCGTAAACAAATCGTGCTGGCTGTTTTCCCTTGAGAGCATCTGAAATGGGGAGACGGGTGCAAAAGAATATGGTGGCGGCGTGAAGGCCAAGCATACAACGACGAGTAGGTCAAGAATTGCCGCACCGAGCAGGAAAAACAGAGTTGCGAAAGCAAGGTCGTTATATATTTTGAGAAATATCCCGGACAGAGTAGTGGTGAGGGCGATGGATCCCAGGAGGGGCACAGCAATATCGGCAATATCGTGCTTGAAAAGCTCCCAGGGGCTGGCCCCATAGAGGCGTTTTCTGGCGTACCGACGGCTGCCCAGTAGGATCGAGGAACACAGGCTGAAGAGAATGATTCCGATGCTGGAAACCAATGCGGCGACCAAGGGGGTACGCCCCATGGAACGCATGACATTGTCCGCAGAAAACATTCCGTATTGCATCCCCGAATACCCGTTTTGGCCGCCCACCTCGGAGAGCAGACCCTCGGCCCGGCCACGGTCCCCATAGATCACGTACTATCCGAGCGGGTCTGCATCGGGGTGTTCCCGCACGGCAACGCTCACACCCTGGCTTAGATTGAACGCCGGATACCCGGAATCAGGCCAGTGCGCCGACGGTAGCTCGGGATTTCCAATCACCATCTCCAAATGTTGACCGGTTTCGGGACGCTCTGGATCGGCCCCAATCTTGGCTATATTGAGCCCCCGCTGTTTTGCCGTTGACGTCAACGAATCGTGGAATTTCTGAGGGTCTGCATCCTCTTCAGAATTCTTGAACCAAGCGATATCACCAAATCCCAGGGTCGTTTCGGAATCAATGGAGAACAAAGCTCCGAAGACGAAAACGAAAGCCACCACGGGGAGAAGTAAGTAAGCTAGAGAAATCCTCAAATTGTTTTTCATGATTCGGGGGCGCCGCGGTCTGCTCGGATCGGGGCGCTCTATCTCGAAACTCTTAACAGTAGTTCCAATATGCCTTGTCAATGGCAAACCATCTTGACGGCGCAGAGGCCTTAGCCCAGCGTCCGGCAGGTGTATTGCCCGACTTCGCCACAAAGGCCCCCCTTCGCCGTGCTACCGTGACATCGCCCGTGATGCAGATAGTCTGAGAACACCCTTCCACCGCTTACTCCGTGATCCCAATAGCCTCCGCCGACATGATCGGCGGCCTGGGCGGCAGCCACAGCCCCGAAAACGAGCATGGCCCCCGTTGCGGCAGATAGAATATTCGTTCTCATAATATCTCCTCGAAGACAAAACAACAGAAACGAATTGAGTTGAGTCTCATTCTCGCGTGCCTCATCAGTGGTAGTAATGGCGCCCACATCCACCGTCAAGTTAAATTTTCAAAGAGATTTAATGAGCCTTGCCGTGTTTTATTAATTCCATCCCATGAATCGTCATTTCGACTTTGATTAGTATAAATACGGCTGCCCAGCATTGATCAACCTTCCAAACGTCCGCAGGGGTTACCCATCAGGCCGCGAGCAGCTTTGGACCCCCTGACCCTCTCACTCTCACCACCCCGCGACCGGCCACCCCTCTCCGCCCCGTCGGAAGCGGCAATTTTGTACAGATTCCGCATCCAGACGCCACACAAGACTGCCACTTCGGTCATCCACCGCCACCGTTCGCATCGGCACGACATAAAACCCCACCGCACACCCCCTTGACTTCGCGCCCGTGATCCAGTTCACTGTTCAGGAATGGAAACTAAGTTTCACTATGCGAAACGTAGGAGGCGACCATGAGACTCGCGGAGTTCAATGAGATCGACCCCGTCACCGCGCGAGCGACCATCACTCCGGCCCTCGGTATCCCCCGGTGGGTCGAGGAGGTCGCGGCGGGCCGCCCGTATGGCTCGGTGGCCGAGGCCATCGACGTCGCCCGCGACGCCGCCCACCCGTTCACCGACGCCGAGATCGATCTCGCCCTCTCCCACCACCCGAAAATCGGTGAGCGGGACGAAACGCAATCTGAGGAGGCCAAGCACTCCCGGTCCGAACAGGCCGGGCTCGGTGAAGCACCGGCGTCAACCCTTGAGGCCCTCGCCGCCGGCAATCGGGTCTATGAGAATCGTTTCGGCCACGTGTTCCTGATCCGCGCCGCCGGTCGCTCGCACGAAGAAATCCTCTCTGAACTCCATCGGCGCCTGAACAACTCTCCCAAAGCTGAGCGCACGGAAGTCGCCGAGCAACTGCGCGATATCGCCGCCCTGCGCATCGAAGGGATACTGTCATGAGCTTCATTTCCGCCCACGTCCTCGACTCCGTCTACGGCTGCCCGGCCGCCGGTATCGATGTGACGCTCCTTGAGGGCTCCGGCGAGAGGATCGCCGCAGCAACCACGAACGAGGACGGCCGAGTCAACGACCTCGGCCCAGAGACCCTGGAGTCCGGCCATTACCGGATCATTTTCGCGACCGAACCATACTTCTCCGGGCAGGGCCTGGAGACGTTCTACCCGTTCGTCGCGGTGGATTTCACGGTACAGAAGCAACAGGGGCACTACCACGTGCCACTCCTGCTCAGCCCGTACGCGTATTCCACATACCGCGGCAGTTGAACCAGGAGCCGACCCCTTGTCGACGATTGCCGATCCACCACACCCAACGAAAATGCAGCAGGAGCTGAACATCATGACCAACGTTGTCCTCGGAAAGAACCAGTACGGCAAGGCCGAGAACCACGTGGTGCGGGTCAACCGCGCCACGGACCGTCACACGCTGCGCGATCTCGTGGTCACCTCCCAATTGAGGGGCGACTTCGAAGCGGTACACACCGAAGGCGATAATGCCCATTGCGTGGCAACCGATACTCAGAAAAACACAGTATTCGCGTTAGCCCAGAAGCACGACATCAAGAGTCCGGAGGAGTTCCTGAACACGCTCTCGGACCACTTCACGTCCGGATTCGACTGGGTTTCCGGCGGTCGTTGGGCGGCCGAAGAGCACCTCTGGAATCGGATCAATGATCACGACCACTGCTTCGTTCAGAACAAGGACGAGGTCCGCACCGCAGTCGTCGTCACCGACGGCGAGAAGAAGACCGTAATCTCGGGATTCAAAGACCTCACGGTTCTCAAGTCGACCGAGTCGGGCTTCGTCGGGTACCCCAAGGACGAATTCACCACGCTCAAGGAGACCGACGACCGCGTTCTGTCCACGGATATCGCGACCCGCTGGCGCTACAACACCACGGAAGTGGACTTCGATGCCGCCTACGAGGATGTCAAGAACATCATCCTCGACAAGTTCACCGATCACTACTCTCGTGCCCTGCAGGAGACCTTGTACCTCATGGGCAAGGCCGTGATCGAAACACACCCGGAGATCGACGAGATCAAGTTCTCCTGCCCCAACAAGCATCATTTCGTCTACGACCTGAGTTTCTGCGGCGAAGAGAACAACAACGAGACCCACCACGCCGCCGATCGACCCTACGGGCTGATTGAGGCGACCGTGCAGCGCGAAGGCGCTCCCGAGGACGAGAACGCCTGGTTCGGCATCGCCGGCTTCTGCTAACCCCGGGCCCCAGCAAAGTCCCCGCCCCTGTCCCCCGAACGACGGGGCGGGGACTCATCGCTCACGGACCGACACTCAGGAAGGCTATCCCCATGTCGAGCAAGGTCACCGCCGAAGAACGCCCGCGGCCAGAGGACAAATACCTCGGCCTCGGCCCCAGCTTCGGCTACGGATTCCAACACGTATTGACGATGTACGGCGGCATCATCGCCCCGCCGCTGATCGTCGGCGGCGCCGCCGGGCTGTCCGGAAGCGAACAGGCCCAGCTGGTCGCGTGCTGCCTCTTCATCGGCGGACTGGCCACCCTGCTCCAGTCCTTCGGCATCAAATTCTTCGGATCCCAGTTGCCCCTGGTTCAGGGCACATCGTTCGCGAGCGTGGCCACCATGACGGCGATCGTGAGCGGCGACGGAGGCATCCAGGCCGTTTTCGGCGCTGTCATGGTCTCCGCTTTTATCGGCTTCCTGATCACGCCCTTCTTCGCCCGCGTCATCCGGTTCTTCCCACCGGTAGTCACCGGCGTTGTGATCACGACCATCGGACTGTCTTTGTTTCCCACGGCGGCTCAGTGGGCGATGGGTGGAGCGGAGGTCGAGGTAACCGGGGATGCACCGACGATCGTCAAGAACGTGTGCCTCGCGGGCGGCACGCTTCTGATCATTCTGTTGCTCTCCAAAGTGGGCAGTGCCGCAATATCGCGCCTGTCCATCCTTCTGGGCATCGTCCTGGGCACAGTCCTGGCCGTCGTGCTCGGCATGGCCGACTTCTCGACCATCGGCGACGGCGCGATCTTTGCTTTCCCTCAACCCTTCTCTTTCGGCCTGCCGACGTTCGACCTAGCGGCCGTCGTCTCCATGACCATAGTCATGTTGGTGATCCTGACCGAAACCACCGCCGACATCCTTGCGGTGGGCGAGATCGTCGATTCCAAGGTGGACCGTCGACGGATCGGCGACGGCCTGCGCGCCGACGTGGGTGCTTCCTTCATAGCCCCCATTTTCAACGGTTTCACGCAGTCGGCCTTTGCCCAGAACGTCGGCCTGGTCGCAATTACCGGCGTGAAATCGCGATTCGTGGTCACGGCCGGAGGCGCAATCATGCTGGTCCTCGGTCTCCTACCAATTCTGGGGCGAGTGGTCTCAGCGGTTCCCCCACCGATTCTGGGCGGTGCAGGCATCGTTCTGTTCGGTACGGTGGCCGCATCGGGCATCCGGACGCTCAGCACGGTCGAGTACGAGGGCACCTCGAACCTGATCATCGTCTCCGCTTCCCTCGGCGTGGGCCTGCTGCCCGTCGTCAAGCCGGACATCTACAGCGGATTCCCGAGCTGGTTCGAAACCATTTTCCATTCGGGTATCAGCTCGGCCGCCGTCGTCGCCGTTCTGCTGAACCTGCTGTTCAACGAACTCAAGTTCGGAAATCCACCGGCCGGTGAGGGGTCCGTGTTCGCTTCGGCGCCTCCGAGGTACGTTCCCTTCGAAGCTCTCGAACAGCTTCGAGGCCGCCTCCACGAGGGGGACGTCGTCAAGGACGGCAAGATCCTCGATTCGAACGGGAACGAACTCCCGTGCATCACCGCTTCCGGCCAGATCGTCGATGCGCCCGTGATGGATAAATTCACCGAGGTCGCTTCAGAGGACCATTGAGCACAATCCACACAACGACGACGCGGGCCCGCATGGATGCGGGACCGCGTCGTCGTTGACTGGTGACCGGGCTCGACCGGGGTGTCAGGCAGTCTGCCTGCGCCCAGCGCCTTGGCGGACAGTGCCCGTCAGCGAGATTGTGCGAACTGGCTCGAGAGCTCTTGGGCCGCGTCCCGCAGGAGTGGGACGGCTCGCTCTCCGAAATCCCAATCCACTCTGGAGACTGGCCCGGATACGGAGATCGCGGTTGGCGTGGGAGCCTCGGGCAACGCCATCGAAAAGCAGCGCACCCCGATCTCCTGCTCTTCGTCATCGATCGCGTAACCCCGTTCGCGGATCTTGGCCAAGTCCGCGAGCAGTTCCTCCATGGTGCCCAGACTCTTGTTCGTGGGCGTCGGCATCCCCATCGTCGAAACGATCGAGATCACCTGGGACTCGGGCAGCGTTGCCAGGATGGCCTTGCCGACGCCGGTGTCGTGGGTGTGGGCCCTGCGCCCGACCTCCGTGAACATGCGCATCGAATGCGAGGACTGCGCCTGCCCCACGTATACGACCATGTGACCGTCCAGCACCGCCATATTGGCGGACTCCCCCAGGCGGTCCACGAGCTTCTTCAGGACCGGCTGGGCGTACGCGCCCAATTGCAAACTCGCGGTGTATCCGAGCCGGATCAGCCCGGGCCCCAGGGCATAACTGCGATTGGGAAGTTGCCGCACGTAGCCCAGGTACACCAAGGTCCGGAGCAATCGGTGGATCGTCGGCAGAGGCAATTCAGCTTTGCCGGCCAGCTCACTGAGCGAGGATTCGCCTCCGGAGCTGGTGATGATGTTGAGCAGGTCGAAAACTCTCTCGACGGACTGAACACCGCCCGTACTCTTTCCTTCTGTCATTGTGCCTCCTCGTGGTGGTTACCGCGCACTGTGTGGTTCTCCTGGCCGGGACTCGCGCTGACGCCATGGTTCCGGCCTCGGTGGCGGTGCGCCGAACCTCCGGCTTGGAAGGCGCCGGGTCGGCAGTCTAAGAATCATATTTCAACAAAACCTTGTCATGCGTCACATCGTACATTTAGGATTCATTTAATGGAATTGTTTTTCCACAATACGGATTTAGTGCCGGAGCAGTCATCCGGTACGTCACGGAAGGAAACATTCAGATATGCCCGCTCCCAGCCCCGGATATTCCATGGTTCTCCGCCTCGAGGCACCCGCTTCGTTCAACTCCACCAGTGAGATCACCGCCGCCGCCTCCGCTGCAGGTGCCCAGGTCACCGCTCTGGATGTCGTGGAGTCGCGTCCCGACAACGTGATCGTCGACATCAGTTGCAATGTCTCCAACGCGGCCCACCGCGACGAGGTGCGGGACGCCATCAACGATCTCGACGGCGTCGCGGTCCATCACATCTCCGACCGCACCTTCCTGATTCATTTGGGAGGCAAGATCGAGGTGACACCACGCGTTTCCCTCCGCAACCGTGACGATCTGTCGCGCGCCTACACCCCCGGCGTCGCCCGGGTGTGCACCGCGATCCACGAGAATCCTGAAGACGCGCGCAGCCTGACGATCAAACGCAATACTGTCGCCGTGGTTACCGACGGAACCGCGGTGTTGGGTCTCGGCGACATCGGTCCGGCCGCGGCCCTGCCGGTTATGGAAGGCAAAGCCGCCCTCTTCAAGGCGTTCGCCGAGGTCGACGCGTGGCCCGTATGCCTGGACACCAAGGACACCGAGGAGATCATCAGCATCGTCAAGGCCTTGGCGCCCGTCTACGGCGGGGTGAACCTCGAAGACATTGCTGCCCCGCGCTGTTTCGAGATCGAAGCCCGCCTTCGCGAGGAATTGGACATTCCCGTGTTCCACGACGATCAGCACGGCACCGCGATCGTCACGTTGGCGGCTCTGTACAACGCGCTGCGCGAGGTCGACAAGAAGATCGAGGACATCAAAGTCGTCGTCTCAGGCGTCGGCGCCGCAGGAAACGCGATCATCCAGTTGCTGCTCGCCAACGGCGTTGCCAACGTGATCGCTTGTTCGCGCAACGGTGCCATCCACTCCGGCGAGGACTACACGGACCCACACCGAACGTGGCTCGCGGAGAACACCAACAAGAACGGATTCAGCGGGTCGCTCAAGGAGGCCGTGGCCGACGCGGACGTCTTCATCGGCGTCTCGGCGCCCAACCTTCTGACGGGCGAGGACATCGCGACCATGGCCGACGGTGCCATCGTCTTCGCGATGGCCAACCCGGACCCCGAGGTGGACCCGACCGAAGCCGCCGAGCACGCCGCCGTCGTCGCAACCGGCCGCAGCGACTTCCCGAACCAGATCAACAACGTTCTCGCGTTCCCCGGCCTGTTCCGAGGTCTGCTCGATGCAGGAGCGTCGGACATCACTCAGAACATGCTCGTTGCGGCGGCGAAGGCCATTGCCGACTGCGTGGACGAGGAGGAACGGAATCCGAACTTCATCGTTCCGAGCGTCTTCGACCCCAATGTGGCCCAGGCTGTGGCCGATGCCGTCGAAACCACCGCACGGGGCGAATCAGGGCGCTGAGACGAGCCCGTCCCAGCCACCACCAGATACATCGAGAGCCCAGGAGGCAAGCATGACCATCACTCACAACACGCCGGAGAATCTGGCCGTCGCGGACGAGATCCTCACCGATGAGGCCCTCACATTCGTCGAAGCCCTCCACGAGAAGTTCGGGGATCGCCGCGAAGAACTCTTGGGAGCCCGCGAGACGGAGCGAGAGAAGGTCGTGGCCCGGGGATCTTTGGACTTCCCCCAGGAGACGCGTCAAGTGCGCGAGGGCGAGTGGAAAGTGGCCCCTGCACCGGAAGCGCTGCGCGACCGCAGGGTCGAGATGACCGGGCCCGCGTCTCCACCCAACATGGCCATCAACGCGCTGAACTCCGGAGCCAAAGTGTGGCTCGCGGATCTTGAGGATGCCGCGAGCCCCAGCTGGTACAACCAGATCGACTCGGTCGCGAACCTGCGCGACGCGGCACGGGGTACTCTCCGCTTCACCTCGTCGAAGGGCAAGGAATACACGTTGCGCGAAGACCGGCCCAGGGCCGTGGTCGTTGTTCGCCCACGCGGCTGGCACCTTCCGGAGAAGAACATCACCGTCAATGGAAAGACCGGGTCCGGTTCCCTGACCGACTTCGGCCTGCATTTCTTCCATACCGCGCAACAGCTGCTGGAGAACGGTCACGGACCGTACTACTACCTGCCCAAGATGGAGTCCTATCTCGAGGCTCGACTCTGGGAGGACGTTTTCACTTTCGCCGAGGAATACCTCGGCCTCGACCACGGAACCATCCGAGCCACGGTTCTGATCGAGACGATCCCCGCCGCGTTCCAGATGGACGAGATCCTCTACGAATTGCGCGATCACGCGTCCGGGCTGAACGCGGGACGCTGGGACTACCTGTTCTCGATCATCAAGTACTTCCGGGACGCCGGGGAAAAATTCATCCTGGCCGACCGTTCCTCGGTCACCATGACCGCGCCCCTGATGCGCGCGTACACCGATCTGCTCGTGCAGACCTGCCACAAGCGCGGCGCATTCGCGATGGGTGGCATGGCGGCTTTCATCCCGTCCCGCAAGGACGAAGAGGTCAACCGGGCAGCCTTCGAGAAAGTCCGCAACGACAAGAGCAGGGAGGCCCAGGACGGTTTCGATGGCTCATGGGTCGCGCACCCTGACCTGGTTCCGGTGTGCCAGGAAGTATTCGACGACGTCTTGGGCGACAAGCCCAATCAGGTGGACCGGCTACGGCCCGACGTCACGGTGACCGCCGAGCAACTGTTGGACGTCCCGTCCGCCGGGGACCAGCGCACCGAAGCGGAGTTGAACGACAACCTGTACGTTGCGATCCGGTACATCGCCGTGTGGCTTTCCGGCAACGGCGCCGTGGCAATCCACAACCTCATGGAGGATGCCGCCACCGCGGAAATCTCACGGTCCCAGGTCTGGCAACAAATCAAGAACGGCGTGGTCTATCAGGACACCGGCAACACCGCTACTCAGGCCCTGGTCTCGACGGCGCTGGACCGACAGCTCGACGTGCTGCGCGGCGAGATCGATTCCGAAAACTACGAGAAGTGGTTCGTGCCAGCGGGCAAGCTGATCCAGGACATGGTCCTGCGCGAGGACTACCCAGACTTCCTGACCTTGCCCGCTTATGAGCTGATGGAAGGGATCAAGTGAGCCGCCAGACCGCCCTGCCAGACCCGGAGACGGAGGAGGTCGGCTGTCTCTCTGGGACCTTCGCAACGCGGGCCGATCAATTGCTCGCCGGCACGGACTCAGATCTGGCCCGTTTCTTCCCGGGCGATTCCGGCGTCCGCCAGCCCGTCCACACGTGCTATGTTCCCGCCGATCTGGTCACCGAACGAACCCCCGCCGAGTGGGGTCGCGCAGCTCTTCGGGCCGCGGAGGAAGCCGGCGGGATCGAATCCCTGGCCGGACTTGTGGGAATCGACCCGACCGACGCGCGCGACGTCGTCGAGCGGGTGACCGCGAAGCTGCGGATTGAGCCGATCGAGGACCTTCGTCTGGACCTGGAGGACGGATTCGGCGACCGACCGGATGCGCAAGAAGATGCCGCGGCCGCAGAAGCGGCCCGGACCGTCGCACGATTCGCGTTCAATCGTCACCACGACTCGGCCCCCGCCCCAGCTTTCGCAGGCATCCGTTTCAAGAGTTTCGAGTCGGCCACCCGGGCACGAGGGCTGCGGTCCCTGGACCTGTTCCTGACCACGTTGGTGCAATCGGGTGGGCTCAAGGAAGCCGGCGTGAGCGCGGACGGGCTCCCGCCCGGCCTGGTGTTGACTTTGCCCAAAGTATCGAGCGTGGAGCAGGTGCAGGTCATGGTCGAAGCGTGCCAAGCACTCGAGAATGCCTTGGGGCTGCCCGCTGGTCGCCTGAACTTCGAGATTCAGATGGAGACCGCGCCCATGATCTTGGGTCTGGACGGAAGGTGCCCGATCCCGGACATGCTCCGTACTGCCGAAGGGCGCGTGACTTCTCTGCACTACGGCACATACGACTATTCCGCTTCGCTCGGCATATCGGGCGAATTCCAGTCTCTGGAACACCCGGCTGCCGACTACGCCAAAGCGGTCATGCAGGTGGCCGTGGCCGGTACCGGAGTGCATCTTTCGGACGGCTCGACCAACCAATTACCGGTGGGCGAGGCCGACCAGCGTAGGCAGGCCTGGACCCTGCACGCGCGCCTGATCCGCCGCTCGCTCGAGCGCGGCTACTACCAGGGCTGGGACTTGCACGCGCATCAATTGCCCACGCGTTTCCTCACCAATTACGGCTTCTATCGAGACGCATTCGCCGATGCCCTCCGACGCCTCGTGGCCTATGCCGGACGGTCCGTCCCGGGCATCCAGGCGGCGGATGTCGCGGATGAACCGGCGACTGCGCGAGCGCTTGCTGTCTACGTACGGCGGGGGCTCCTCTGCGGCGCGGTGGGCGAGGACGAGCTGCGTGAGGTCGGACTTGATCCAGAGACGCTCCGTTCCGCGGCTTCCCCGGCTTCCGGAATGGCACCACAGACAGGAGACGTACGATGACCGATCGCAATTACTGGGCAACCCGAGGTGGACATCCTCCACAAACCGATCTTCTTTCCGACCGCGCCATGTTCCGGGAATCCTATGCGGTCATCCCTCGTGGTACCCAACGCGATATCGTCGCCTCGGTCCTGCCGTTCTGGTTCAAGACACGCCTCTGGGTCCTTGCGCGACCGCTCACGGGATTTGCCGAGACGTTCTCCCAATACCTGGTGGAGGTCTCTGCCGGGGGCGGATCGGACCGGCCGGAAGAAGACCTTGGTGCCGAGGCCGTTTTATTCCTCATGGAGGGCCATCTCGAGCTGACTCTGGCCGACGCACCTCACACGCTGAAGCCGGGCGGTTACGCGTTCATCTCTCCGGGCGAAACATGGGCGATTCACAATCGGGGCACCGATGCGGCGCGCTTCATGTGGATTCGCAAACGGTATCAGGAGGTTCCGGGGATCGAGAGACCGACGTCGTTCGTGACCAACGAGCAGGACATCGACCCCACACCGATGCCGGGCACAGAGGGACGTTGGGCCACGACCCGTTTCGTGGACGCCAAGGATATGCGCCATGACATGCACGTGACCATCGTGACCTTCCAACCGGGCGGAATCATCCCCTTCGCGGAAACCCACGTGATGGAACACGGTCTCTACGTGCTCGAGGGGCAAGCCGTCTACCGACTCAACGAAGACTGGGTCGAGGTTCAAGAGGGTGACTTCATGTGGTTGCGGGCGTTCTGTCCACAGGCCTGTTACGCCGGTGGCCCCAAGCCTTTCCGTTATCTCCTGTATAAGGACGTCAACCGTCACGCGCCCCTCGCCCTGGGAGGCCACGCGGGCCGCTGAGCTCACGATGGTCATCCCGAAGGGCCCACGCACCGCACCCACGCCGTCGTCGGACAGCACACAGTGCTGTCCCACGGCGGCGTCGTGCGTTGAAGGGCCCGTCCTCGGCGATCTCGCTCCGAAGAAAATCCGCGAAGATCGCCCAAATTTTCCGGTTGACGCACGTCACATCCTGACCTAGGGTTTTCATACAACAGAAGTTAGATTCCGTATCCCGAAAGTTTGGATTCGACGGAGACCCTACCGCACAGGAGGAACACCGTGAGCTACACCGTCAACGCATCGATCTTGCTGACTGACCTGCCCGTCAAGGATCGCCCGCAGGCCGTAGCCGACGCCGGGTTCACGCGCGCCGAGTTCTGGTGGCCGTTCCCGACCCCTACGCCCTCGGACTCCGAGGTCGAAGAGTTCGTGGATTCCCTCGCAACCGCTGGGGTTCAGCTGACCGGCCTGAACTTCTACGCGGGCGACATGCCCGGAGGCGAGCGCGGTGTGCTGTCCCAACCTGCACGGGCCGAAGAGTTCCGTGCCAATATCGAGCCCGTCCTGAAGATTGCCCGGGAAACCGGGTGCACAGCTTTCAACGCGTTGTACGGCAACCGCGTCGATGGCGAGAACCCGGCCGCCCAGGACCGCTTGGGCGTCGAGAATCTGCGGCAGGCGGCGGACGCCGTGGCCCAGATTGACGGTGTCGTCCTGCTCGAGCCTGTCTCCGGCACCGAGGCGTACCCGCTCAAGACGGCAGCGGACGCGCTGTCCATCATCGAGAAGGTCGGGCGAGACAACGTCAGGCTGCTCGCGGACTTCTACCATCTGGCCGCCAACGGCGACGACGTCGCGAAGGTCATCGAGGAGCACGCCGCGGACTTCGGTCACATCCAGATCGCGGACCACCCGGGTCGGAACGAGCCGGGCACGGGAGAGCTTCCCCTTGAACGGTGGATCGAACGCTCCGCCGAACTCGGCTACGACGGCGTCGTCGGTCTGGAGTACAAGGCATCCCACAACGACCCGTTTGCGTGGTTGCCGCGCGAACGCCGGTCCTGAACAACCGAATTCTCAACCGAATCTTTAAGGAGAACGATATGACCAAGATTGCAGTCATCGGATTGGGCATCATGGGTCTCCCCATGGCGAAGAACCTCGTGAACGCGGGGCACGACGTCGTCGGCTACAACCGCTCCCCTGAGAAAGCCCAGAAATTGGTCCAGGCCGGAGGGACCGCCGCAGATTCCGTAGCCGAGGCCGTCACGGGAGCCGAGGTGGTCGTCACCATGGTCCCGGACTCCCCCGACGTCCAAAGCGTCGTCGAAGGCGATGACGGCGTGTTCGCCCATGCTGCCCAGGGTGCGTTATGGATCGACGCGTCGACAATCCGTCCGGATGTTGCCGGCAACCTGGCTCACGCGGCCCGCGAGGCGGGTCTGCGCCCGTTGGACGCCCCGGTCTCGGGAGGTGAACAGGGCGCGATCGACGGGGTTCTGTCCATCATGGTCGGCGGCGAGGAGGCCGACTTCGAGGCGGCCCAAGAGGTCCTCAACGTGGTCGGCAAGACGATCGTGCATGTTGGTCCCTCGGGGTCAGGACAGACCGTCAAGGCCGCCAACCAGCTCATCGTGGCCGGCAACATCGAGCTGCTGGCCGAGGCTGTGGTCTTCCTCGAGGCCTACGGCGTGGACACGGACGCCGCTCTGAAGGTACTCGGCGGCGGTCTGGCGGGCTCGAAAGTCTTGGATCAGAAGGGCCAGAAAATGCTGGACCGCAACTTCGACCCCGGATTCCGTCTGGCCCTCCACAACAAGGACATGGGCATCGTCACCGCCGCGGCTCGAGAGGCTGGCGTGAGCATTCCCCTCGGGGGTCTCGTGGCCCAATTGGTCACCGCCCTGGTCGCGCGCGGCGACGGAAGCTTGGACCACTCGGGGCTGTTCCAACTCGTCAACGAATTATCAGGCCGCGACAAGAAGTAGCCCCGAAGCCTGCGGGCTGCGGGGAACTGAACTGAATTCAAGGAGAACATCATGAGCAAGATGCGTACGGTCGACGCCATCGTGGAGATCCTCGAGAAGGAGAACGCGACCGAGGCGTTCGGTCTGCCCGGCGCGGCGATCAACCCTCTCTATTCAGCGATGCGCGCGCACGGCGGTATCCGCCACACCCTGGCCCGCCACGTCGAGGGCGCCTCCCACATGGCCGAGGGTTACACTCGCGCGGCTCCAGGCAACATCGGCGTCTGCATCGGCACCTCCGGGCCGGCAGGAACGGACATGATCACGGGGATGTATTCGGCGTCGGCCGACTCGATTCCGATTCTGTGCATCACTGGTCAGGCTCCGGTCGCCAAGCTGCACAAGGAGGACTTCCAAGCGGTCGACATTTCATCCATCGCCGAACCGGTCACCAAGATGGCCATGACTGTCCTGGAGCCCGGGCAGGTCCCCGGCGCGTTCCAAAAAGCTTTCTATCTGATGCGTTCGGGCCGACCCGGCCCGGTTCTGCTCGATCTTCCTCTGGACGTTCAGCAGGCGGAAATCGAATTCGACGTCGATCTGTACGAACCCATGCAGGCCAGCCGTCCGGCGGCAACCCGCGCCCAGGCCGAGAAGGCCCTGGACATGCTCTTCGCTTCCGATCATCCTCTGATTGTCGCGGGCGGCGGGGTCATCAACGCCAATGCCTCTGACAGGCTCGTGGAGCTCTCCGAGCTGCTGAGCGTACCGGTTGTTCCGACCCTCATGGGTTGGGGAACGATGCCGGACGACCACCCGCTGATGGCCGGCATGGTTGGGATACAGACGTCACACCGCTACGCCAACGCGACCTTTCTCGAGTCCGACTTCGTTCTGGGAATTGGCAATCGCTGGGCCAACCGCCACACAGGATCCATCGACAAGTACACCGAGGGACGCACTTTCGTGCACGTGGACATCGACCCGACCCAGATTGGTCGCGTCTTCGCCCCGGACCTCGGCATTGCCTCGGATGCCGGTGCCGCCTTGGACGTCCTCGTCGAGGTCGCCCGCGACCGCAAGGAGCAGTTCTCCGTGCCCGACTACGAGGTGTGGGCCAAGGAGTGCGCGCACCGAAAAGGGCAGATGCACCGCAAGACCCACTTCACCGAAACTCCCATCAAGCCCCAACGGGTCTACCAGGAGATGAATGCGGCCTTCGGAACGGACGTCACCTACGTCTCGACGATCGGGCTCTCACAAATCGCCGGTGGCCAGTTCATGCACGTCTACGGCCCGCGACGGTGGATCAATGCCGGTCAGGCCGGCCCCTTGGGCTGGACCTGCCCCGCGGCACTGGGAGTGGTGCGCGGACAACCCGGTCAGACCGTCGTCGCCCTCTCCGGTGACTACGACTTCCAGTTCATGATCGAGGAGCTTGCGGTGGGCGCGCAGTTCAACCTGCCGTACGTCCACGTGGTTGTCAACAATTCCTATCTTGGTCTCATCCGCCAGTCACAGCGCGGGTTCAAGATGGAACAGAACGTGTCCCTCGCCTTCGAGAACATCAACTCTCCGGAGACCCAGGGATACGGGGTGGACCATCTTAAAGTCGTCGAGGGACTCGGGTGCAAGGCCATTCGCGTCACGGATCCCGAAAAGCTCCGTGATGCCTTCACCTCGGCGAAGTCGCTGGCCCAAGCGCATCAGGTTCCGGTGGTCGTGGAAGCCATCTTGGAGAAGATCACCAATATCTCCATGGGCACCGAGCTGGACAACGTGACGGAGTTCGAGGAGCTGGCCGAGAACGGATCGGACGCGCCCACGGCCATTTCGGTCATGGACTGACCGTCCGATACCAACACCATTGGGTGAGCCGCGTGTCTCGCGGATTCCACGCAGATCCGCGGCTCGCCCCAGAATTCTCAGGGAGGTAACGGTGCGAATCGTGGTGGCACCTGACAAGTTCAAGGGGTGCGTGACGGCCCGCGAGGCGGCCGAGCACGTCGCAGCGGGAATCCGCGAGGCCAGGCCGGATGCCGATCTCGTCCTACTCCCCGTGGCCGACGGCGGAGAAGGGACCCTCGAGGCCGCCGTGGAGTCCGGCTACACGCTCCAGGAGGAGACGGTGACCGGGCCGGTCGGCAACCCCGTGTCCGCGGCGTGGGCGAGACGTGGTGGCGACGCCGTGGTCGAGATGTCCCTGGCGTCGGGATTGGCGGCGCTGCCGCACGACGCCACGGGCGAACCGATCCTGGCGCCGCGCGAGGCCACAAGCAGAGGCACCGGCGAATTGATCGCCGCCGCATTGGACTCCGGATGCACACGAGTCGTCCTGGCTGTGGGCGGCAGCGCTACCACCGATGGCGGTGCGGGCATGATCGCGGGACTGGGTGCCCGGTTGCTGGACACCTCCGGCAATGAACTGCCGGACGGCGGTTCGTTTCTCGCGAATCTGGGGGCGATAGATCTCTCCAACCTGCATCCGCGTATCAAGGACACCGAGTTCGTACTGGCAGCGGACGTGGACAACCCGCTGACCGGAAACCGTGGGGCCGCGGCAGTCTTCGGTCCGCAAAAGGGCGCGAGCAAGAAGGACGTCGCGGACCTCGACTCCGCTCTGGGCGTCTTCCGTGACAGGCTCGCGGAAGCCTTGGGCAAGTCCGCGCGGCGGGCCGCGAGTTCGGAAGGAGCCGGTGCAGCAGGCGGCGTGGGCTACGCAGCCCTGACAGTGCTCAAAGCCACACGAAGGCCCGGCATCGACGTCGTCCTCGACTTGGTCTCCCTCCACGAGGCCGTCGCCGACGCCGACTTTCTGATCACCGGGGAAGGAAGCCTGGACGAACAGAGTCTCGCCGGAAAGACACCCTTGGGGGTGCTGAAGGTCGGTCAGGACCACGGCGTGCCCGTGCTCGCGGTATGCGGTCGCACTACTTTGCCGTGGCGCATCCTGCACGAGACGGGATTCCACGCGGTTTACGCCCTGTCCGGACTTGCACCGGATGACCTGACCTCGATCCGCGAGGCTCCCCGGTTTCTCCACAAGGTAGGGAGAACGCTCGTCACGGAACATGGCATGGCACGGGCCGTACCGTCCCCCGACAATCAGCTCTGACCAGTAATTTTAGTCGGGACGGCGTCCGACGTCCCCTCTCACGGAAGGATTCCACCATGAACGCACATCCCAAGGACTCCACGCCAAACGGCTCGGAGGGAGCCGATGAACGCACGGATTCGGAGTCCGATCGTGGGCGGTGGGCTGTGACGCCCAAAGAAAATGCCAAGAAGGCGCCCCAGACCGTTCGGAGCAAGATCGAGAACTCCGCCTCGGAGCCAGAACCGCAGAACTCACCGCACGACGTCGCCCAGGGGAATTCCCAGCGGTCCGTGACCGACGGTCGTCAGTCGGGCTTCGATTCCGCGCGCGCGGAGCAGATCAAACTTGCCAACAGGGCCAACAACCCTGTGCGAGTGCGGGAGCTGATACGTGCGTACAAGTCCGAGCACACCGTCGACGACATCGGACCGGAAGACAAGAACCGGGACGCTGCCACAGTCGTTGGAGAGTCCCGCTTCGACCTCGTGGTACGCGGCCGCCAGGTCTCGTGCGGCGACCATGTCGCCCCTCGAGAGGTCGCGGTCAAGGACGGAAAGATTGTGGCAATCGAGCCGCTGGGGGCAGACCTCGACGGGACGCGTGTGGTCGAGCTGGAGGAGGACGAGACGCTGATCCCGGGTTTGGTGGACACTCACGTCCACGTCAACGAGCCCGGTCGCACCGATTGGGAAGGATTCGCGAGCGCTACGCGTGCGGCCGCCGCCGGCGGCGTGACCACGATCGTGGACATGCCGCTGAATTCCGTGCCCGCCACGGTCAACGCTCCGGCGCTGGAATACAAGAGGTTGTTCGCCCGGCGCAACGTTTTTGTGGATGTCGGGTTCTGGGGAGGGGCCGTTCCCGGAAATGAGAAGGATCTGCGTACCCTTCACGACGAGGGCGTATTCGGCTTCAAGTGCTTCCTGCTGCATTCAGGGGTGGACGAGTTTCCGCACCTCGATGCGGATGAGATGGAAAAGGACATGGCCGAGATCAAGACGTTTGACTCGTTGATGATCGTGCATGCCGAAGACTCCCGGACCATCGACAGGGCTCCGAGTCCGGATGGGGACGTCTACGACAGATTTCTGAAGTCCCGGCCTCGCGGCGCGGAGAACATCGCGATCGCGGAGGTCATCGAGCGGACCCGCTGGACCGGTGCCCGCTCGCACGTCCTGCACGTCTCGTCCTCCGACACGTTGCCCATGATCGCCTCCGCCAAGCGTGATGGCTTGGATATCACCGTAGAAACCTGCCCTCACTATCTGACTTTGCTCTCCGAGGAGATTCCGAACGGCGCCACCGCCTTCAAATGCTGTCCACCGGTACGCGAGGTGGACAACCGGGAGAAGCTGTGGGAGGGACTTATGGACGGGACCATCGATTTCATCGTCTCGGACCATTCGCCTTCGACACTGGCGCTCAAGGATCTCGGAAATGGCGACTTCGGTGTGGCGTGGGGTGGAGTTTCGTCCCTGCAGTTGGGTCTGTCCCTGATCTGGACCGAGGCGCGTCGTCGCGGGATCCCGTTGGCTAAGGTCCTCGAGTGGATGTCCCGGCGGCCGGCCGAGCGTGTGGGTCTCCGGTCCAAAGGTCGCCTGTCCCTGGGCTACGACGCAGACTTCGCGGTTTTTGCGGCAGACGAAAGTTACGTCGTCGATGCCGCCAGGCTCAATCACAAGAACCCGATCACCCCCTACCAAGGCAAGGTAGTCTCAGGCAAGGTCCGCAAGACATTCGTCGGTGGCAAGCTCGTAGACTACAAAACCCCGACCGGCAGACTGATCAACCGCGGATCCGCTTAAGTCGGCGCTGCGAACGCTAGGCATCGACGCCAGCCGGCTACCGAAACAAACCATCAATCATCAGGAGAAAACATGTCACGCGAACTCGTTCCCGGCGACCCCGCCCCCACCCTCGAACTTTCAGCCCACGACGGAAGCACCGTGAACCTCGGTGCCCACCACGGAAGCGACGTGGTGGTGTATTTCTTCCCCAAGGCCTTCACCCCCGGGTGCACCAGCGAGGCCTGTGACTTCCGGGACAACCTGGCCGCCCTCAAGGGACGGGTCTATGGGGTCTCCGGGGACAGCCCAGAGGAATTGGCCCGCTTTGCCGAGGAGTACAGCCTCCCGTACACGCTCCTGTCCGACCCGGATCACGCCGCTGCCCAGGAATGGGGCGCGTGGGGTGAGCGCACTATCAACGGTGAGACTTCCGTTGGCCCCTTGCGATCGACCTTCGTGATCGACACCGCCGGAAAGATCGTGCGCGCCGAATACCGTGTCGATGCGGAAGGCCATGTGGCTCGACTCGTGTCCGAGCTGCAAAAATAACCGGGGACATGGGATCGAAATGACTTCGGGAACACCATGGGACATCGGGGCCTACGATGTCGAAACATATTTGGACCAGATCGGCGTGGTCGATGCACACCGAGCGCCTCTCGACCTGGATCTAGTGCGTCGAATCTACGGCGGTCACGTTCGCACGTATCCGTTTTCCAATGTCCAGGTGCTCCTGGGTGATCATCCGGGCGTGACGGCGCATGCTGTGCAGCAGTCCATCGTGGAGCGTCATCGTGGCGGTTATTGCTTCGAACATTCTCAGCTTTTCGCGGGTGTCCTGCAGCGATTGGGCTTCTCGGTCGACCTCTTCCTTGGACGCGTGCATTCACCCGACAACTCGCGAACGCATCTGAGCGTCGTCGTCACTGTGGGCGATCACAGCTACCTGTGCGACCCAGGCTTCGGTTTCAGCCTGCGCGAGCCGATGCTCATTTCCGAAAACGGCGAGCATATCGAAGGCGACCGCACCTTCACTCTGGTCAAACACGGCTCGGCGGCTTCTGAGGTTTGGGAGCTGCAGCGCGATGGCGAGCCTCAGCACTTCACGGACCGACTGCCGGTGATGCCCGTTGATGTCCGCTCAGGCCACCTGGTCACGTCCACCGCTGGCTTCGGACCGTTCACGGAACATCTTATGGTGATGCGGCACACTGCCGAAGGCCACGTCACCGTCACCGAAGAGGCTCGAACCTTCCGATCTGCCGGGCAAAGCACCCGCAGAGAAGAACTGGACCCCGTGGATACCGCCACCGCTGTCGAAGCATTGGGCGTGCACATGACTTCTCATGAGAAGGAAAGACTCGCGGAGAGGATCGCAGACCTGCAAAACCGTTCGGGGGCGCCCTCGACTCGGAACGAGATCTAGAGCGAACAGACGGCGGCTTCCTGGCGAATCGGCCACGACGCCGGCCCCTTGGGCCTTCGAGGATTTCAATCGGGTGAGCTCTCGGTGAGAATGGTGGGACGGCCTGTCCTCACGATGAATCGAAGTTCTATGAAAGACGCACTGTTGCTGATCGATCTCCAAGCCGGGTTCTTTACGTCCGAGACCTTGAAACTGGCCCGAAAGAATCTCGTCGAGTCTTCCAACAAACTCATAGCAGCGGCTAGGGACAACAGGGTCCCGGTTTTCCTCATCACGACCGAGCACAGCCGGGACCGATCCACGTGGACTCTCAACATGCTCGACGACGATCAGGGGTATCTCTTCCACAACGACCCCTCGGCAGAGCTGGTCGAGGGGCTTGACACCCAAGGCGTCACGCGGGTCGAGAAAACCCGTGACAGCGCCTGGTTCGGCACCGACTTGGACTTGAGGATAAGAAACCTGGATGTTGATCGCGTGGTGGTCGCGGGGGTCTCCACCCATGGATGCATTGCTCAAACGGTGCGGGACGCGTACGCACGAAATATTCGAACGGCAATTGCAACCGACGCCATAGCGGATGATCGGGAGCGCTACCAGGACATCATGCTGGAGCAGCTGGTCGACGACCGGCAGACCCAGTTGCACGCCGTGGACGAGGTCATACAGATGTGGGAGTCCGATCACTGAGCGGAGATCGGCCGTTCTGAGACTGTAGCGTCGGACGACGCCTTGCTTCTGGCCTCGTCGTCCGAGACGGTTTCGAGAGGCGATGATTCAGTACTACGGCGAGCTACAGTATTGGGGAACTACGATGCCGCAACATGTAACTGTGAGCCGTATTATCCCGCCCCGATCTCCGGAGCGAACCCCATAGTAACCAGAGGGTGGCTAACTCTGACCCAAAGCACATTGTATTTCTATTATGCAGTCAGGAGATTAAATCAGAATTGGCTAATGCCGTGGTATTTCAAGGGCCAAACAGCAGAATCCCCGATAGCGTCGAGAATCAGAATCGGCGAATCTACGGCAACACAACGCCGGATAAGGGCGGGTGTCACAGTATTCCGCGGTATCCCGCAGTATTTCCCCAGCAATGCACAAACACTTTCCGACAAATCCGTCTTCCACCACCCAGCTTCCTTGAAAGAGATCTAAACCAAAAATCGGAAAAATGCTTGCAAAGTCGATCCGGTCGGAGTTATATAGTTAGTGAGGCGCACAGCTGTAAGAAGAACGCTCCCATATCGGAAAGGGCATGATTATGGCTGACAAGAACACTCCGGGACAGTTCGGGAACCGCAAGGACACCCAAGAACAAGCCCACAAGGGCGGCGAAGAGAGCACCGGCAGCTTCGGTGACAAGAACTCTGCCGACCCGCATAAGGCCGGAAGGGAAGGCGCTGAGGCCCAGTCCACAGAGGACAAGGCCAAGGGCGGCCGCCATAGCGGCAACCAGTCCAGCTAAACTTCCCTAGCTGACATGCGGCCCGACGGACGTTCTGCGCTCAGAGTTCTTGCACAACTTCCGTCGGTCCCACAGCTTTAAGGTCTGGCCCGCCTGCTAAGAAGTCGGAGACGGTCAAGCCGTTGTGTCCGGCAGAGCAAAGGAGCTCACCATGCAGTATGAAACGCAACCAGTCACAGAGACAATCCTGACGATCCCACCAAAATATGTGCAGAACGAGTCCCAGTGGGCTCGGCAGATCTGCGTGAGACATCGGTGGCGGTTGTGTGCCGAAACAGGAGAGATTTGCGACAGTGATGGAAAGACTCTGGCCGATGGGCTGAACACCCTGACCACGGCCCTGGTCGGTCTCGGATGGATCGTCCCCAAGGAAGAAGGCGAGCTGACCGCCGGTATTGCTTGGCATCTGATTCCGGAGGAAGCCGAAGCCGCGGCCGAAGAACTCAGGAAGGCCGCGACAAACAAAATTCCTCAAACCAGGCCGGGTGCAGCCGCCAGCCATGAAGCCGAATGACAACCGATCAGGCATCGCCTGAGCTACTACAGACATCTCACGCCTGATGAATGAGCCGGAAGCCTGATCGGGAAGGCTGGTGCCCTGGACCCGGACCACTGGGACGTGCAGGGCACCGTTTGTCCACCGGGCGGAACCCTGATCAGGCGAAGGTGGCCCGGCCCAAGAGGGCGGCCATGAAGTACCGCAGGGCGAAAAAGACGGTTCGGCGAACAAAGCCGACGCCGAAATACATCATCGTCGGAACCAGAAGGCGAGCTAATATCGCCCACATGATCGACTCCTGGTCACTATCCCGTTGACAGTCTCGACCCCGATCCTCATGAGGATCAGAACCAGCAGATGTGGGGCGTGGGATCCTCCAGGGAGTCTGCCCCCGTTAGGTGGTGGTTGCTCGATACGGTGCCGGTTTCACCATTAGGAGGGGTACAGCCCCCACCTCACGATGGAAAACACCTCTCAACCGGGTGACCCCCACCCAACACCACCCGACCAAGGCCCACGACGTCGATGCCAAACCCCACGAGGCAGAAACATCTGTGCCACATGCGTCTCGACCCTCGACCACCGAAGGGCACCGACAAGAGCCGAAAGATATCCGGGCAAACTCGCCGTGACGGTTTGACCAAAACCATGGACCCCCTGACCGTCAGGATGAAGCCGATACCGGTCCATTCGAAGGAGATCACAATCTGGGAAATGGCGAAGAACAGCACAATGGCCGGTGCCAATCACGTCACGCCGGAGACCGTGGATCCTGGAGAAACTTTCACGGATGAGAATTGCTTGATTCGAATACCGTCGCCGTCGATGTGACCGTCCGGAAGACGGATGGTGCGGGAGCATCCGGCGGACCCTTCGGACCGCCCTCTGGAGACGTTCGAGGTCATCAAGGGCCCAGCCATATTTTCCAGGGCCGTGAGCTCGATTTCGTGGTGGTCCATTTTTGCAGGTCACGTTCTGAACGCTAGTCCGCAGAAGACCGCACGCGAGGTGAGAGAGGACTGAATTCGGGCGTACCGCCGTCCATCACTTCTCGGTGTACCCGGCTCCACGTGACCGCACGGTCGGCCCGTACGTGGCTTACGGCGCCTACGGATCAGGCCGTTCATCCGGTGAGGAAGCCTTTTTTGCCCTTGCTCGGCGGGCGTCGGCCCCCCCCCCGCAGGTCGGGAAAACCCCCGGCCCAAGGCCGGGGGTTACAGCATTACCACGGCTTGGCAAAGCCAGCCATTGGCTACTTCTCGGAGCCCTTCTTCTCGGGCTTGGCATCCACGCCGGTTTCTTTGCGCTGCTGCGGCGTAATCGGTGCGGGAGCCGCAGTCAACGGGTCGAAGCCATTGCCCGTCTTCGGAAAGGCGATGACGTCGCGGATGGAATCGGTGCCGGCCAACAAGGCGACCATGCGGTCCCAGCCGAAGGCGATTCCACCGTGCGGGGGCGCACCGTATTTGAAGGCCTCGAGCAGGAACCCGAACTTCTCGTTGGCTTCCTCCTCCGAGATGCCCATGACTTTGAAAACGCGCTCTTGGACGTCGCGGCGGTGGATACGGATGGAACCGCCGCCGATCTCATTGCCGTTGCACACGATGTCGTAGGCGTACGCCAGAGCCGAGCCCGGATCTTGATCAAACGTCTCCAGGAACTCCGGCTTTGGGGAGGTGAAGGCGTGATGCACAGCGGTCCATGCCGAGTTGCCCAGGGCGACGTCGCCAGAATCCTCGGCCTCTTTCGCGGATTCGAACATCGGGGCGTCCACGACCCACACGAAAGCCCAGTCGCCGTCTTTGATGAGTCCGGTGCGGTGACCGATTTCGACGCGTGCAGCACCCAGGAGAGCGCGAGAAGGCTTGGCCTCACCGGCAGCGAAGAAGATGCAGTCACCGGGCTCTGCGCCCGTTGCCGCAGCCAGACCTTCGCGCTCGGCTTCGGTGATGTTCTTGGCGACAGGGCCGGTCAGGCTGCCGTCCTCCTGGACGAGAACGTATGCCAGGCCCTTGGCACCACGCTGCTTTGCCCATTCCTGCCAAGCATCGAGGGTGCGGCGCGGCTGCGAAGCGCCGCCGGGCATCACAACCGCTCCGACGTACGGAGCCTTGAAAACACGGAACGTCGTGTCCTGGAAATATTCCGTCAGCTCCGTGAGCTCCAGGCCAAAGCGCAGGTCCGGTTTATCCGACCCGTACTTCTCCATTGCTTCGCGATATGTCATGCGGCGAATGGGGCGAGGGATTTCGACGTCGATCAGCTTCCACAGAGCGGACACGACCTGCTCTCCCAAGTCGATGACGTCGTCTTCCTCAACGAAAGAAGCCTCGATATCCAGTTGGGTGAATTCCGGCTGGCGGTCGGCGCGGAAGTCCTCGTCACGGTAACAACGCGCGATCTGGAAGTACTTTTCGATTCCGCCGACCTGCAGGAGCTGCTTGAACAACTGCGGGGACTGGGGCAGGGCGTACCACGAGCCGGGAACCAGTCGTGCGGGCACGACGAAGTCACGGGCGCCTTCCGGGGTAGACCGGGTCATCGTCGGAGTTTCTACCTCGAGGTAACCGTCCTGATGCAACAGCTCACGGACGACCCGGCTCGCGTCCGAGCGCAGACGCATGGCCGCCGCAGGGGCCGGACGGCGCAGATCCAGGTACCGGTGGCGCAAGCGAGCTTCCTCGCCCACTTCGACGTGCTCGTCGATCTGGAACGGCAAAGGCGCCGCGGTGTTCAGCACCTCGACCTCGTTGACCTCGACCTCGATTTGGCCGGTCACCAGATTCGGGTTGTCATTTCCGTCCGGGCGGCGAGACACCACACCCGTGACCTTCAGAACGTACTCGTTGCGCAACGCATCGAAGTCCGCTTCATTGTGGAACACGCACTGGGTGACGCCTTCCCGGTCGCGCAGATCCACGAAGGCCACGCCGCCGTGGTCACGGCGGCGGGCTACCCAGCCAGCCAGCGTTACGGTCTCTCCGATGTTCTCGGCGGTCAATTCACCGAGCGTATGCGTGCGTAGCACTCACGGTCCTTTCGACGTGCCGGCGGGTTCTCCGCCGGACTTGTTCTGTGCAGAGTCTACCCGGCCCGCTCAGAGCTCAGAGTCGGACCCCGCACCACAAAGATGGGGGGGGGGGATTCAGTCGTCGCCGGCGACGACGCGCGGATGAAGATCTTCCTCGGGCGGATTCCAGGTGCTCGGGTCGACGGCCACCTGCTCGCCGGAACGAATGTCCTTGACCTCGTGGGTCGTATTGCCTGAGTCGTCAGTCCCCAGGAACCACACGAAGGGTATGCCTCGGCGATCCGCGTACTTGATCTGTTTGCCGAATTTCGCGGCGCTGGCCGAGACTTCACACGCGATCCCTCGGGACCGGAGGTGATCGGCGACGTCCTGCGCAGCCGACCATGCTTCGTCGTTGGTCAGGGCAACCAGCACCGCGGAAGGCACCTTGCGCGTGGGGCGGGCCAGCTCCTGGGAGAGAATTCGGGAGACCAAGCGAGTCACGCCGATCGAGAGTCCTACGCCGGGGTAGGTTTTCTTCCCCGTCGAAGCGAGGGACTCGTAGCGTCCGCCGGAGCAGATGGAACCCAATTGTTCGTGCCCCACCAGTACGGTCTCGTAGACGGTCCCCGTGTAGTAGTCCAGGCCGCGGGCGATCGACAGATCTGCGATGACCCTGCCCGGCGCGCGTTTGGACGCTTCCTCGATGACCTCGGTCAATTCGGCCAGGCCCTGGTCGAGGAGTTCGTCCTCCACACCAAAAGCGCGGACCTTCTCCGCAAAAGAGGTGTCTTCTGCGGTGATGGACGCCAAGTTCAACGCGGCGCGAACTTGCTCGTCCGTGGCCTCGAGCTCGTCCTTGAGGAGCTGACCCACGGCCACGGGCCCGATCTTGTCCAACTTGTCGATCGAACGCAGGACCCCCGCGGTGTCGGACAGTCCGATGCCGCGATAGAAGCCTTCGGAAAGTTTGCGGTTGTTGACCCGCAATTTGAATTCGGGAATGGGCAACCGAGTCAGGGCGTCCACGACGATCAGTGCGAGCTCCACGTCGTATCGGAACGGCAGCGTTTCTTCTCCGACGACGTCGATATCCGCTTGCGTGAACTCGCGGGCCCGGCCTTCCTGTGGGCGCTCCCCCCGCCAGGACTTCTGGATCTGGTACCGCATGAACGGGAAATTCAGGTATCCCGCGTTCTCCACGACATACCGGGCGAAAGGGACTGTCAGGTCGAAGTGGAGCGCGAGTTTCTCCGCTTTCTTGGTGTCCGGATCTTCCTGGAGACGGGACACCGCGTAAACCTCTTTGTCGATCTCGCCCTTTTGGAGGAGCTGATCGATAGTTTCCACAGACCGGGTTTCAACGGAGGAGAATCCGTGGAGTTCGAACGTATGCCTCAAGACGTCCAGCACGTGATTCTCCACGACCCTCTCTTGGGGTAGCAATTCCGGAAAACCTGACAGGGACGCCTTACGGGCCATGTGCCTCTCCTCGAGTTTTGAGCATGCCGGCGCGCACATCGCGCACAATCATCCTTAAGACTAAACCTTGGCGAGGACCCAAGCGAACCGAAAAACGGGGGTGAAAGGCCCCGATGAGGCATAATTGCCTCATCTTCTCGCGAAACACCCCATTCACGTGACGCGCGCCCCATATATATTGGTGTCCAGTGCCCATGAAATCTCAGGGCGCCGTCGCACATCGATACACCAGGGCCGCACAGGCCCTCCCACGAAAAGAGTTTCAGCGGTGACCGAGAAGAAGCCCGACGACATGCCCACTCCGGCCAACCTGCCCGGGGCCCCGACCGCGCCCAAACCTGCCGCTCCCCCTGTGCGGCCGTCCCTGGAGGAGGCGAAGAAATTTGGATCCGTCGGCGAGGACGGACACGTCTACGTCGAAGTGCGCGGAGAGAATATACCGGTAGGGGCGTTCCCGGACGCCACCGAAGACGAGGCCCTCGCCTACTTCGCGAGGAAGTTTGCTGAAGTCGAGACCCAGATTTCCTTGTTGGAGGATCGAGTCTCCCAGGGCACCGACGCGGCCTCGGTTTCCCGAACCATTGGCAGCCTCAAGGAACAGGTTGCTGCACGGGGAATGGTCGGCGACATAGCCGATTTGGAGAAACGGCTCGATGCTCTGGAACAAGCAGCGAGCCGTCTCACGGAGGAGCAGGAACGCGAGGCAGCGGCCGCGAAGGAGCGTGCTCGCACCGAACGGGAAGCCATCGTCAAGGCGGCCGAAGACGTCGCCGAGCAAGACCCTGCTCAGACTCACTGGAAGAATTCCAGCGCCCGGATGAACGACCTTTTCAATGCTTGGAAGACCGCCCAGAAGGAGAACAGGCTTCATAAGTCGGTCGAAGATGAACTGTGGAAGCGCTTCCGCAACGCACGGACGACCTTCGACAAACATCGCCGCGCCTACTTCTCCCAGTTGGATCAAGACAACGCGAAGGCCAAGAAAGCCAAAGAAGGCCTGATCGCCGAGGCCGAAGCTCTTTCCGGGTCGACCGACTGGGGCGAAACCTCCATCAAGTACCGCGACCTCATGGATCGGTGGAAGAAGGCACCACGTGCGTCCCGCAAGGAAGACGACGCCCTGTGGGCCCGTTTCCGGGCGGCCCAGGACGTTTTCTTCAACGCCCGCGCGGCAGCCAACGAGGAAACCGATCGGGAATTCGCCGAGAACCTGAAGGTCAAGGAAGCCCTGCTCGAGAGGGCGCGCGCTATTCTGCCGGTCAAGGATCCGGATGTCGCCAAGGCCAAACTCGCGCCCATCCTCGATGAATGGGATCGGGCCGGCATGGTTCCTCGCAGTGACCTCCGCCGCGTCGAGAACGAGCTCAAGAAGGTCCAGGACGCAATTTCCGAGGCCGAACAGGCCGAGTGGGAAAGAACCAACCCGGAAACTCAGGCCAGAGCCAACTCGATGGTGGCTCAGCTCCGGCAATCCATCGCTGGGCTGGAAGACGAGCTGGCCGCGGCGGAAGCAAAGGGAGACTCCACGGCGATCGCCAAGGCACAGGAAGCTCTGGACGCACGCCGCAAGTGGCTCGACCAGGTCGAGTCAGCCTCCTAGCCGCAGCACAGGCGTCCTGTGCCTCATGAAGCACGGGTTCGGGAATTTATCCACAAATTTCCGAAACCCGTGCTTTTTGCGCTTTTCGTACGGTGAGATGAGTCGTATGCATAGCGATTCCCCGACCGAACGTACCGTTTCACCCCGTCCTGAGACTCTGTGGGAAGTTCACTTTGCGGAATTGGGGTGCCCACAAAGCTTGCTTCTCGCCGGAGTGCATCTGACCGAAGCCGAGGCCCAGACGCTGGCGGCACGTGGACTCCTTGCGCCTGTTCTTCACCGCGTTTACAGCAGTTCCGCGCCATCGCCGGAGTTACGGGCATATGCGGCCGGTCTCCATCTGAGAGCCTTGAGCCGGCGCCGGTCCGTACTCCACCGACTGACCGCGGCTTGGATCTACGGGTGTGCGGCTCCGCCCCGCTATCTCGAGTGCACGGTCAACGGGAGCGATGGCCACAAGTTCGGCGCCCAGGAACTGCGCTACGTCCACCACCGTTACCTGAACTATTCGCGATTCGAGGTAAACCGGGTCGGGCCCGTACTGGTTACCACTCCCCTGCGGACATGCGTGGACCTCGCTGCTTTCGACGCCTCACCCGCTGGGGACGCCGCCTTGGCGACCTTCATACGAGCACCCTCATTCGGCTGTTCGCCGCCGGTCCTGTGCGCGGCTCTGGCTGCGGTCCCACGGCTCAAGTTCCGAAGGCGAGCGATCGAGCGTGTGCATCAGCTGGCGCCCACGGTGTCCTGATTCCCGCCGCAGGCCGTTCAGGACGCAGGTTGGGTTGGCGTTGGACGAGAACCCGTGATTCGGTAGACGTCGTACACGCCGTCGATGCCGCGGACAGTATTGAGCACATGGTCAAGGTATCTGGGATCACCCATTTCGAAGGAGAAACGGGAAATAGCAAGCCGGGACACGTTGGTGTGAACATTCGCCGAGAGAATATTGACGTGGCTTTCCGACAGCACCCTGGTCACATCCGAGAGCAAAGACTTGCGGTCCAAAGCCTCGACCTGGATTTCCACCAGGAACACCGAGGATTTGGTCGGTGCCCACTGCACCTCGATGCGCCGGGGGTCATCCTGTGCCTGCCGCATGTTGGGACAATCCACTCTGTGCACCGAGATGCCATTCCCGCGGGTCACGATTCCCATGATCTCGTCCGGAGGAACGGGGGTGCAGCAGCGTGCCAATTTGGTGTAGACGCCATCTGCACCTTGGACCACTACGCCCGAATCCGCGAACTTGGGGCGCGCATGCGTCGTAATGGAGGTTTCTTCCTCGAGGTCTTCTTCCTCGGTTCCGGAACCGCCCAAGAGATCGACAAGTCGGTCGATGACGTCCTGGGCCTTGATCTGACCTTCTCCGACGGCCTCGTACAGGGCGGCGACGTCGTCTTTGTGTTGCTCCTCTGCAACCGACAGGAGGAGTTTGCTCGTCAGAAGCCTCTGTAAAGGCAGGCTGTGGCGGCGCATGGACCGCGTGAGGTTGTCCTTGCCCTTTTCAATGGCCTCTTCGCGGCGTTCCTTGGTCAGATAATGCCGGATTTTGGTCCGCGCCCGCGGACTCGCGACAAATTTGAGCCAGTCTTCGCTGGGGCCGGCATCCTCGGCCTTGGTCGTCAAGACCTCAATACGGTCACCGTGGTTGAGCTTCGAGGACAGGGGCACAAGCTTGCCGTTCACCCTGGCTCCGATGGTGTGCTCGCCGACCTGGGTGTGGATCGCGTAGGCAAAATCGACCGGTGTCGAGCCGGCTGGCAGGGAAAGAACGTCACCCGCTGGTGTGAACACAAAGACTTCCTGGGCGTTGACCTCGTAGCGAAGCGAATCCAGGAATTCTGACGAGTCACTGGTCTCGGACTGCCAGGACATCAACGACTGCAACCACTTCAACGCGTCGGCGGAGTCTTCGGTGCGTTGCCCTGAGGAGGATGCTTCGCCGCGGGCGGCAGCTTTGTATTTCCAGTGGGCCGCAATGCCGTATTCGGCTTTCTGGTGCATCTCGTGCGTACGGATCTGCACCTCAACGGGTCGCCCGGACGGGCCGATCACGGCGGTATGCAACGACTGATACGTGTTGAATTTGGGAACCGCAATGTAGTCCTTGAACCTGCCGGGGAGAGGCTTCCACACCTCATGGATCGCACCGAGCGCTGCATAACAGTCGCGCACGGAATCCACGAGGATTCGGATCGCGAGGAGATCGTAGATCTCGTCGAATTCTTTGTCCCGAAGGATCATCTTTTGGTAGATCGAGTAATAATGCTTCGGTCGCCCCGTGACCTCGCACGAAATGTTGGATGCCTTGAGTTCGTCCATCACCCCCGTGCGGATTTCCTGGAGCTGCCGTTCGCGTTCCGGGGTCCGGTCCCCGACCATCCGGACGATCTCGTCGTAGATCCGGGGTTCAAGGGCCGCGAAGGAGAGATCTTCGAGTTCCCATTTGATGGTGTTGATTCCCAACCGGTGCGCCAGTGGGGCGAAGATTTCCAGGGTTTCTTTCGCTTTGCGGGCACTCGACTGCGGGGACACGAAACGCCACGTCCGTGCGTTGTGGAGACGGTCGGCCAATTTGATGACGAGAACACGGATGTCCTTGGCCATGGCGATGACCATTTTGCGGACCGTCTCGGCCTGGGCGTGTTCCCCGTAGGTGACCTTGTCCAGTTTGGTCACGCCGTCGACGAGTTCGGCGACTTCTTCACCGAAGTCTGCCGTGAGCTCCTCGAGGGAGTACTCCGTGTCCTCGACCGTGTCGTGCAACAACCCGGCAATGAGCGTGGCCCCTGAGGCACCCAATTCCGCCAGAATCGTGGTGACAGCAACCGGATGAGTGATGTACGGATCGCCGCTCTTGCGTTTCTGCCCGGTGTGGTGCTTGTCCGCGACGGCGAAGGCCCGCTCGATCGTGGAGAAATCCTCCTGCGGATTGTTGGCTTTGACAGTTCTCAGCAAGGGAACCAGAACCGGCGAGACCGGTTTGCTCCTGCTAGCCGCGGTCGAGTCGCTGATGCCTTCCGTTGGCTGGTTCCCGTTTTCGGCCGGGATGACGGAAGCTTTGGGGAATGCCCGACGTTCAGGCGTCCTCGTTGACGCCGACATAACCCTATGAGTCCCGTGGCTTTGTTGATCATCGGATGATGCCATGATGAACCTCCTGACCGTGTAATGGACTTAGTTTAGTCCTCGCGGAGCGCTGAGCCGATTCGAAACGGCCGGGGCCTCTCTAAGCGAACGCAGAAACGCCGGCGCGGCTTCACAGCCGCACCGGCGTCGCACTTCGACAGTAGCGATCTCAGACCACCGCACCGTTATCGGGTTTGTCGTCACCGCCCGGGTCCAAACGGGGTACCGGATTGGTGTCCGTGGTGACATTGCCGTTGCCCAGTGAGGAACGACCTGCTGTCGAGGAGCCGGACCGGCTCGAGCTCGACGACCCGGAAGAGCGCGCTTCGCGCCCGGCATCGGATGCGGCGGCGGTGTCCTCCGAGGAGTCCTGGCCCTCGACGAGCCTCGCCTGTTCCTTGATCGGCTTCTCCCCTTGACGCAAAACAGCATAGAGGGGGGCGGAGACGAACAAGGTTCCCAGGGTCCCCATAATGATGCCGATGAACAAGGCAAGGGACAGATCCTGCAGGGTTCCCGCGCCGAGCAGGAAGGCCCCAATGAACAGGATCGAACCGACGGGCAGGATTCCGACGACCGACGTATTGATGGACCTCACCAGCGTCTGGTTGACCGCCAGGTTGACCTCGTCGGCAAAGGTCCGCTTCCTGTTGCTCCGGTATCCCTTGGTGTTCTCGCGGATCTTGTCGAAGACTACGACCGAGTCGTAGAGCGAATAGGAAAGGATCGTGAGGAATCCGATAATTGCCGACGGAGTCACTTCGAAGCCCACCAACGCGTAGACACCTGCTGTGGTGATGACGGTGAAGAGCAGGCCCGCGATGGCCGAGAGGGACATCTTGACGGTGCGGAAATACAACGCCATGCCAATGGTTGCCAGCACGACGAAGACGATCAGCCCCCAGGTGGCTTGACGAGTGACGCCGGCACCCCACGTCGGGCCGACATACGAGGACGTCACATCGTCCGGTTTGACGTCGTAGGCCTTCTGCAGGGCTTCCTTGACGGCCAGCGTGTCGTCATCGCTCAACTGTTCGGTTTGCACGCGAACGGTTCCGGCAGCAATGCGCGTCACCTCGGTCTCGGCCGCGCCCGCGTGTTTCGAAACGGCGTCCTTTCCGGTCTGGATGTCCGTGTTCTTGGTATCGGAAACCGTGAACTCGGAACCGCCCCGAAAATCGATGCCCATTTTGAACCCACCCGTGAGGACCGGGATCAGAAGAGCAATGATGACCAGTACCGCGGAAATTCCGAGCCAGAGCTTCTTCTTCGGAATAAACGGCAAGGAAGTCTTGCCCGTATAGAGATTGCTACCGAACTCTGCGAACTTAGGCATTGTCGGCTCCTTCAGGATTTTGGCCGGCCTTCTCTTCAGGGGATTCGGCCTGGTGCTCCTTTGATTTCAGAGCCTCGGCACGGCGTCTTTCGGCAATGGTGAGGGGACGGTCCGGTTCTTCCCCGACCTCGTCCCGGCGGCGCTTTCGACGCGGTGAGTCTTCGGGGTCGCGGAGCCGGCCGGCACCCCGGTACAACGGGACGTACCCGAGGGCGTGAGCATCCAATCCGGAGAGTCTGTGCCCTTCCCCGAAGAACTTGGTCCTGGAGAGTAGAACCATCATCGGATGGGTGAACCAGAAGATCACCATGAGGTCGGCAATCGCCGTGAGGCCGAGCGTGAAGGCGAAGCCTCGCACGTTGCCCACGGCCACGAAGTACAACACGACGGCGGCCAGGAGGTTGACGCCCTTTGACGCCCAAATGGTTCTGCGCGCACGCATCCACCCGTGGTCCACCGCAGAGGGCACACTTCGCCCTTCCCTCAAACCGTCTCTGATGCGTTCGAAGTAGACGATGAACGAGTCCGCCGTCTGACCGATCGCGACGATGAGACCCGCGACGCCCGCGAGGGAGAGTCTGTAGTTGACTCCCCAACCGAGCAGTGTGATGGCCTCGTAGGTGACCACCCCAGCGACGAGCAGGGAGGCAATCGTCACGAAACCGAGTAGTCGGTATTGGAACAGCGAGTAGATGCAGACGAGCAACAGGCCGATGATTCCGGCGATAATGCCCATCTGCAACTGGTCCGTGCCCAAGGTCGCCGATATCTGTTGCTCGGACTCGATGTTGAAGCTGATCGGCAGCGCACCGTATTTCAGTTGTTCGGAGAGGCTCTTGGCATCATCCTCGGTGAAGTTGCCGGTGATCTGAGCCTGACCGTCGGAGATCACGTTCTGCGCCCGGGGAGCCTGCAACACTCCCCCGTCGAGCATGATCGCGAAGGACGCCTTGGGGTCGTTCTGGTTCTGGCCGTAGAAGCCGTAGAGACGCTGGGTCACGTCTTTGAAGACGTTCTTCGCGTGAT
This sequence comes from Rothia uropygialis, assembly GCF_004137765.1. Taxonomy (GTDB): domain Bacteria; phylum Actinomycetota; class Actinomycetes; order Actinomycetales; family Micrococcaceae; genus Rothia. The sequence continues at coordinate 442,442 of NZ_NOIS01000002.1, forward strand.
CGTTGAACGTGATGTTCACGCCCCACTGACCCGTGCTCACGCCCCCGCCGGACTCGACTTGTGAATGACTGGCATCCTTGATGTCCGAGCCGTTGAGCTCGACGGGACCAAGGATGTATTTCTGTTTGCCGTCCTGGGAGCAGGCAACCACGGCTTTCTTGGGATCGAGTTGGTCGTCTTTGCCCGGATTCGCGGTGCAGTCACGTTGCTCGTACTGCTTCTGCAACTCGGGGGTGATCCAGTTGGAATCGGATCCGTTGGTCGGCTGGGCGTCCGGATGAGGGAGTTTGGACTCTTCCGTGCGTTTGTCCTGCGGCACGGCCGCCCCCTCGCCCTCGGTCAGAACCGATCGGAAGGACATCTGGGCCGAAGCCTGAATGAGATCGCGAGTTTCCTGACTCGGCGTGTCAGGCATCGAAACGACCACGTTCTTGCCCGACTGAGTGCTGACCTCTGCTTCCGAGACGCCAGCGCCGTCGACGCGCTGGCGAATAATGTCCACGGCCTGGTCGAGCTGGTCTTTGCTGATGTCTCCGCCCCCGTTGGTAGCCTTGGGAGACAGGATCATCTCCGTGCCACCGGACAAGTCCAAGGCGAGCTTGGGTGCCGCGGAACCACCGAGCTTGGTGGCCGACAGACCGACGACCCCACCGAGGACCACCACGATGGCGGTCAACAGGAGCAGGGCCTTTCGGGCACCCGACATTCGTTTATTCCGAGCCATAAGGATTCCTGAGGATCATAAGTCGAGGTGCCCGCCGCCGGCGGACACCTCGAGAAGTGGGTTGAACTTAACGGGACGAACCGAAGTTGTCGTCGCCTTCAGGACGCTGCTCACGGTAACCACTCTGGCTCTCATCGCGGAAGCCCTGCGAACGCTCGTCCTGAATCGGCTCACCGTTCAAACGCGGATCGTTTTCTGCAGCCGAAGCCGAAGAGCCGAATCCGCCGCCGGACTGTGACGAGTCGTTCTGGAATTCACCGGTTCCCTGCTGGGAGTCGTCGGTGACGCCCTGTGCGGCCGCCGCCCGAGCGGCCTCAGGGGTTCCGGGGACCTGACCGTTCTGGTCCAGGACCGTGGTGACGGCACCCAAGTGAACCGTGATTTCGGTCTTGGGGGCAACTTCGATGACCGCGCGATTGGCCTCGCGGTCGATCGACACGATCGTTCCGAACACGCCGAACTGGGTCATGACGCGCGTCCCGGGCGTCATGGCTTGCTGACGCTCTTGCATCTGCTGGCGTGCCTTCTTCTGTCGCCGCATGGGCAGGACGAGGAAAACGATGACCACCACCAGCATGAGCCCCAGTAGCAGGAAGTTGGAGCCACCGGCTCCGCCTTGCTCGGCGGCCTGAAGGCTTCCGGATGGATTGATGGTGGAAAGTAGCATGTGTTCCTCACGTAATTGATCGTGACCGCCCCCGTGCAGGTGCCCGATGAGGACGGGAGGGCAGACTTAGGCAAGTATAATTGAAGAGTCTGAATATCCCGTCAAGACTTCTCAACTCATTTTTCGGGTGGTTCCAGATCCAAGTGCTCCCACGCGGACGGCAATGCGACTCGGCCCCGGGGCGTCCGCCCCATGAGGCCTTCCCGCACCAGGTAAGGCTCCGCCACTGTCTCCACGGTTTCCGTTTCTTCGCCGACGGCGATGGCCAAGGTCGAGAGCCCCACCGGTCCCCCACCGAATTTGTGAATCAGAGATTCCAGAACAGATCGGTCGAGACGATCCAAGCCTCTCGAGTCGACCTCGTACATGTTCAATGCGGTCGCCGCGGTGCGAGCGTCGATGTCGTCCACCGCGTGCACCAGAGCCCAGTCGCGAACTCGCCGCAACAAGCGGTTGGCAATACGTGGGGTTCCCCGGGAGCGCGACGCAATTTCGTGGAATCCTTCCGTGGTGATCTTGAGGTCCAGCAGAGAAGCAGACCGACGGAGCACGAGTTCCAGTTCCGCAACATCGTAGAACTCCAGATGACCGGTGAACCCGAAGCGATCCCTGAGCGGACCGGGCAGGAGCCCCGCCCGCGTAGTCGCGCCGACGAGCGTGAAACTGGGCAATTCCAGCGGAATCGAGGTGGCACCAGCACCCTTACCCACCACAATGTCCACCCGGAAGTCTTCCATGGCCATGTACAGCATTTCTTCCGCGGGACGAGACATCCGATGGATTTCATCGAGGAAGAGAACTTCGCCCGGAGTCAGCGAGGAGAGTATGGCGGCGAGATCGCCCGAATGCTGGATTGCCGGTCCGGAGCTGATCCGAAGCGGCGATCCCATCTCCTCCGCGATGATCATGGCGAGGGTCGTTTTACCGAGGCCAGGAGGCCCTGACAGCAGGACATGGTCCGCACTCTTGCCCCGGAGCTTGGATGCTTCCAGGACGAGCGAGAGCTGCTGACGAACCCGCTTTTGGCCGACGAAATCGTCAAGGGCTTTGGGGCGCAAAGCCGCCTCGATGGCTTTGTCCTCAGGTTCGATCTCCGCGTCAACCAACCGTTCCTGGCCCGCACGCTGCTGGCCGGGTAAGTTCTGCGCGTCGTTCTCCGGGAATTGCTGTGTCATAAGTTCCTTTCCACGGAGCTATTTGGAGCGGTGGCCCATACCGTTGACCCTGCCGAGGCTTGCAAGAACCGCACGAAGTGCCTCGGCAACGCTCATGGAATCGGCCTCCGGTTCTGCTTCGGCGAACGAGTCAACGGCTCCAGTGGCGTCTTTCTCATGCCAGCCGAGACCGATCAAAGCGTCCAGAACTTGGGGCCTCCATGCCGGTCCTTGGGTCGAGACCCCCGGGGGTGTGTTCCCCGGATTCTCGTCCGTCTCGGCGTCAGGCAGAACGAGTTTGCCCGCCAGCTCCAGAACAATCCGTCTGGCCCCCTTGGGCCCGATCCCCGAAACTTTGCTGAAGGCCTTGTCGTCGCCGGATGCGACGGCGCGCGAGACCTCGACGGGCGTATACACGGACAACACCGCCAATGCGATTCGAGGCCCGATTCCGGAGACCGAAAGCATGGTCGTGAAAACCTCCCTTTCGCTGTCGTCCCGAAAACCAAAGAGCGTCAACGAGTCTTCCTTGACGATCAAGGAAGTCTCCACATGCGCACGCTCACCGAGACGCAAGGTCGCGAGGGTTCCAGGAGTCGCCTGAACCAGCATTCCGACACCTCCGACCTCAATCACGGCCTCGTGAAGGCCGACGTGGGTCACTGTGCCGGTCAGAGAAGAAATCATGCTTCCATCTTATTCGAACAAAGTTACGAAAAACATTCAGCGGCGAGTCTGTGGACGACGGACGCTCGCCCACGGGCCCGATTCCGGCCTCATCGACCGCGCCGTGACCGTTCTTCGGCCATCTTCCAGGCACGCTGCGCGGGGGTCATGGCACCGGTTGCGGCACCTGAAGGAATCGATCCCTGATGGGTCTGCACACCGGTACTCATGTTGATGCCGGTGCCGATGATCCCTGACCGCCAACCGTGACAGATGGCCAGGGCCAATGCGTCCGCGGCGTCGGCCGGTTTGGGGACTTCTTCGAGTTGCAGAATCCGGGTCACCATACGTCCGACGGATTTTTTGTCGGCCCGGCCACTGCCCGTGACCGCCGCTTTGACCTCTGACGGGGTGTGCCACGCGACCGGGATGCCTGCCGCTGCGGCCGTCGCGATCACCACTCCGGAGGCGTGGGCCGTCCCGATCACCGTGTTGACGGATTCCTGGGCGAATACCCGTTCGATCGCCATGACATCGGGCCGATACGTATCGATCCAGCCTTGCATCGCGCGTTGGATATGCAGTACTCGGGCGTCGAGAGAATCGGCCGCATGAGTGCCCGCGACCCCGGCATCGATGTAGTGGGCTTTCCGGTTCGCCGACATCTCGACGATGCCGAAACCGCATCTGGTCAGGCCAGGGTCCACGCCGAGAATACGCAGAGGACCGGCGGAGGACGTCGATTCGACGGCCCCCACCGGTCCCTTGTGCTCGTGCGCCATATCCTGGTTCCCGATTCGACTAGTCGTCGGCTTCGAGTTCTTCCATGACCTCGGCCGAGATATCCGCATTCGAGTAGACGTTCTGGACGTCGTCCAGGGCTTCCACCGCATCGGCGAGGCGCAAGAACTTACGAGCACCCTCCGCGTCCAGATCCACCGTCATGGTCGGGCGCCATTGAGGGTCATCGTTGTTGTAATCGAGTTCGGCATCCTCCAGCGCCTTGCGAATCTCGGGAAGGTCGGTGGCCTCCGAGATGACTTCGAAGAATTCGTCTTCTTCCTTGACCTCGTCGGCGCCCGCGTCGAGCACGGCCATGAGGACGTCGTCCTCGGTCAAGCCCTCGCTCTTGGCGACCTCCACGACGCCTTTGCGCTCGAACAGGAAAGACACCGAACCGGGGTCCGCCATGGTTCCGCCGTTGCGCGTCACGGCCACACGGACATCCGACGCTGCCCGGTTCTTGTTGTCGGTCAAGCACTCGATGTAGAGAGCGGATCCCTGCGGGCCGCGTGCTTCATAGAGAATCTCGGAGTATTCGACGACCTCGCCGGTGAGGCCCGCACCGCGCTTGACCGCGCGGTCGATGTTGTCATTGGGAACCGAGTTCTTCTTGGCCTTGGAAATGGCCAGGTCCAGAGCGGGGTTACCGGAAATATCCGCGCCACCCATGCGGGCGGCAACCTCAATCCCCTTGATGTACTTGGCGAAGGCTTTGGCGCGCTTGGCGTCGATCGCCGCCTTCTTGTGTTTGGTGGTGGCCCACTTGGAGTGACCCGACATAGATGTGCTCCTCGGAATGTAGACAATTTCGTTGCGCGGCCGGAGAGCTTCTCCCTCGAGTCGGCCCTGGCACGGTTTCCTACGGGCTCGCGCCGAAGGCGGAACCAGGGCATCAGGCCGCGAATAAACCTGGTCCTATTGTAACGGCGCGCGCAAACCTCACCCGCATGGACTTGCGGATCCCTAACGAGTGAGCTTGGGACGATGCCGCTTCAATGCTCAGCGAGGTCTGGATGCCGCGACCTCGCGCGCCCGGGTTGCCAAAGAATCGTCGATCTCAACGGGGTGGAAGGAACCGAATTTCGCCTCCGCCGCATGGCGGATCAAGTAGTCGGAGATCCTGGGATTCTTGGGAAGCAGAGACCCGTGCAGATAGCTGCCGATGACGTGATGGACTCGTGCGCCTTCGCCATCGTCGTCCAGGTTGTTCCCCTCCCCCTTGGTCACCGTCCCCAGACGCTCGACGTCATGGCCCAGGAACGTGAGTCCGGAGTGGTTCTCATAACCGACGACCGTGCCGAACTCTTCCGACTCGATCACGATGTTCCCGATCAAGCGCTCCTCCCCACCGACGGTGTGCGCGTCGAAGAGTCCAATTCCGTCCAGGACCTCGCCCCCGACGGTTCGGAACTCCTTGCCGAATAGCTGATAGAGACCGCAAATGACCAGCATCGGGGTCCCCGCCTCGGCCTTGGAGCGGAGTACTGGGGCGATGCGGTGAAGGTCGTCCTGGATCACGGTTTGGCCGGAATCCTGGCCTCCACCGCCGACGAGGATGTCGAAGTCCTCCGGGAAAACGTCCCCGGGGTTGTAATCGACGATCTCCGTGGCCAGGCCATGCTGGCGAGCTCGCCTGGTCAGCGACAGCACGTTGCCCCAGTCCCCGTAGATATTCATATCCCGCGGGTACAATTGAAGGATTTTCAGGCTCTCGGTCATCCGATATCAGCAACCTCGGTCGTCTTGGCCAGCTCGCGGCGCAGGGCGAGCATGGACGTGTAGGTACAGAAAACGCGCATCGGCTGCTCCCCCGAGCCGCGGACGAATTCGTCAAGCGCGCTCGAGAGGTCGGTATTGACCGCGCGCACGGGAACGTCGTCGTGCTCGAGGCGCAGCGCCATGTCATACGCCCTCGTTCCGGAGACGACGTCGACCCCGCCGGATTGCAGCGCCTCGAAGTCGACATCCCAAAGCCAGGACACGTCCCGACCATCGGCGTATTCGTCGTTGATCGTGATCATGGTCGCGTAATCGCCGCCGGTCGCGGAAGCCAGGGAAAGTCGGAACCCCGCTGGGTTCTTGACGAGCAGGAGCTGAAGCGTGCGGTCGCCGATACGAACCGACTCTCCACGCCCGAAGGCCGGAGTCACTTTGGACAGTTCGGACAGCAAAGCGCTCTCGTCGGCCTCGTCGCCCATGATCTCAAGGGTCAGTGCCAACGCGGCGGCAGCGTTGTAGATGTTGTAGATGCCGTAGAGGTTGATCTCCGTAGTGACTTCACGGTCGCCGATCAGCACATGTGTGCTGGTGCCCTCGAAGGAGGTGAGGGTCACCGACGCATCGGGAAGATTCTCGGCTTGTTGGGCGGGCCTGTTGTCCCGCATTTCGTCGTCGGACGGGAACCGGGATCGCAATGAGTGAGAAAGACCGTAGTAGGCCACGTCGGTACCCTCTCCGACATCCTGCGAAATACGGCGGATACGCGGGTCCTCACGGTTGAGTACCACGGTTCCGGTGGTTGCCTGGGCGACCTTGGTCAGCATCTTGCGGGTCGTGTCGATTTCGCCGAAACGATCCAATTGATCGCGCATCACGTTGAGGAGCAAGGCATACCTTGGCTGAATCAGCTTGACGAAGTGAACCGCATGGGCCTCGTCCAATTCGAGTACGGCAATATCCGCGTCCAGTGTGCCCTTCAGGTTCATTTCGCCCAGAAGAGCCGCCGCGACGCCGCGGACGAAGTTCGACCCCGTGCGGTTCGTGAAGACCTTGAGGCCTTGGGACTCGAGGAGCTGGACGGCCATTTTGGTGGTCGTGGTCTTGCCGTTGGTGCCTGACACGACCACAACGCCGCGCGGCAGCTTGGACAGTTCACGAGCGACGAATCCGGGATCGAACTTCTCCATGACCAGCCCGGGGAAAGCGGAACCTCCCCCTCGGAGCTTGGATGCGTACCGAATGCCTTGGCCGATCAGGCGGGTGGCGGGTCTGAAGATGACAGGTCTTGGCATGGAATCAATCCTAACCCGTGCCTTTCCGCAATATTTGCCATGATGGAGTGATGAATTCGACGCATGCGACGGCGCCTCAACGTTTTCCCGATTCACGTTTCATCTGGCGCGATCTTTCGTGGCCGGAACGACTACCCGCGGTCAGAGTCGAGCCGTTCGTCGACAATTCACCGAGCGGCGAGGTCATCACCGTGCCGTTGCCTCCCGGCAGCGTCTTCAATATCCGTTTGCTCGCAAACGACGAGGAATCCGCCGGTCTCTGGTGCAGCGGATTCGCACACGGTGAGTTCGACGCTGACGCACGGCCGTTTTTCCGGACGGTCCCCTGCCCACAGGGGAACCGCATCACGAAGGGACAGCAGTGCCGGCTGTGCATGCACTTGGACAAATTTCGACCCATTCACCGCGCCCACCGAGGAGCTGAACTGTCGAAGGTTGCACGTGCCTACACCGCCCGGCCTCATTGGTTGTACGTCGCGACGTTTCCTGACGGCACATCAAAAGTCGGCACCGCGCACGAAAGGTCCAAGGTCACACGCCTCGATCAACAAGCGGTCGCCCGGGCCAGCTACGTCGCACTCGCCGACGACGGCCTGGAGGTCCGACGACTCGAAGACGCCGTGACGCAGACCGTTCAGCTCACTCAGCTCAAGAGAGTCCAGGCAAAGTACAAGGCATGGCTGAACCCTGAGGACCCGGAGGAGCTGACAAGAATTCACGACCAGATCGCGGCCACGGTCCGCGATGAGCTGTCTGCATGGGACGATTCGGGCTATCGGGTAGTAACGGAGCAATGGACGCCGGGCGGCGCGATGCTGCGAGCTTACGAGCAACTGGGCACAGCGCGCTCCCGGCCGCTCCAGGGCTACGAAGCGTGGTCTTCCGGACCTCGGAGTTTCCGAATAGTATCCGGTTCCGGCCCGTTTCTTTCCGGTTGCACCGAAAGCGATCCCGACACGGCCGGATGGTTGCTCAATACGGCCGCATTGAAAAACAGGACGTGCGCCCTCTTCCTCGGCGACGACGGGCCGGTGAGTGTTCAGGAGTCTCTGTTCTAGGAAACCGCCGTGATGGAATCCCACGATTCGCAATCCTCGTGAGCAGTGGGTGTCATGCCCCTTCTCGTCATGTCCGAGGTGTCTATGGTGGAAAACATGAGTATCGATGAGTCAGCTTCCACCCATCCCATGCCTGCGCTTCCTATCCGCACGATCACGGCCTATACCGGTTCCGCGACCGGTAACGACGCCGTGTACACCGAGGCGGTTCGCCGGCTGGCCGTTGCATTCGCACAGCGAGGCATCGGCGTCGTCTACGGCGGGGGCAAAGTCGGGCTCATGGGGATTCTCGCGGACTCCGCCCTCCATTCCGGGGGCACAGTTCACGGGGTTATGCCTCAATCTTTAGTCGAAGGTGAGATTGCGCACCCGGGGCTGACGACCCTCGACGTCGTGGGAGACATGCACCAACGGAAGAACAGGATGGCCGAGCTGGGTGACGCTTTTGTGGCCTTGCCCGGCGGAGCCGGAACGCTCGAGGAACTCTTCGAGACATGGACCTGGCAGCACCTTGGGCTGCACTCGAAACCCGTTGCGCTCTACAACGTCAATGGCTTTTGGAATCCCCTGATCGAGCTTCTAGACCACATGGTCGAAGAAGGGTTTCTGCGAGAGAATCTGCGACACTCGCTCATTGTCGAATCTGAACCTGAGCTACTACTTGAAGCCCTGAGCACCTGGCAACCCCTCAAACCCAAATGGGCAAGCTAGCAATCAATTCTTGGGGTCGTTGGGGTTGATCAGGTCTTTCGGCCATGCGTCCGCGACGATACGACGAATCTGGTCCAGAGTCTGGGTGACGGTTTTGGTTCCGGCGACGATCGGCAAGAAATTGGTGTCACCGTTCCACCGAGGAACCACATGCTGGTGGAGATGAGCCGCGATTCCGGCCCCACCGACTTTGCCTTGATTCATGCCCATGTTGAAACCGGCGGCGTTGGAGGTTTCGCGGAGAACCCTCATGGCTGCCTGCACGCAGGCTGACATTTCTGCGGTCTCAGCCGAATCGATTTCGTCGAATTGAGCCACGTGACGGTACGGGCAGACCAACAAATGCCCCGGATTGTAAGGATAAAGGTTCAGGACCACGTAGACATGTTCTCCCCTGTAGACGATCAGCGATTCCTCATCGCTGCGTTCCGGGGCGACACAGAACGGACACGAAATCTCCGTGTAGTCCTTCTGGCCTCCACTGACGTAGGCCCGACGGTGCGGGGTCCACATGCGCTGGAACGCATCGGGCACCCCAGGCAACACGAAATCGTCGGTTGAGTAGTCAGGTTCCTCCGTCATGTTTCCAGCTTAGGTCGTTCGCACGCCCCAGTGCGGTTCCTTACGTATTGAGCCTTCATGACATCGACGCATTTATTCAGGTGAGCACGGGTATAGGTTGGAAATCATGCGATCCCTCTCCGAGACCGAGATCAGAAACAGCTTCATCAATTGCAGCCAGGGTGAGGCTCAACGGCTCCACCTTCCCGCAGGCCTTTCCCACATCGAGTGGGAATCACAGGCATTTCTCGGATGGATCGATGCCAAGAGCCCGCACCGCGGTTACGTGGTCGCGGAGACCGACGATGGGCCCAAAGGCATAGTTCTGCAGAGGACGCCACAGCGCGGCCGACCCATGGCCCAGATGTGCCAGTTCTGCATGACGCTGCATGGCGGCAGCGGCGTGTCGATGTATTCCGCTCAACGTCCCGCGACGAGGAAGGAACACTATTCCTCCTTGGGCACGTACTTGTGCTCCGATTTGGGGTGCTCAGAGTACGCCGTGAACAAAAAGCGGCCCGTCGGCATCCGGCAGATGGAAGAGACCATGACCGTCGAGGACCGCAAGGATCGCACCGCCAACAACGTGGAGCGTTTCATCAACCGTCTCAAAACCCGATCCAGGCCGTGACGCTCGACGCCGGATCTCTTGATGCCTAGAGCCTGCCGTCACAGAATTCCTCGAGACGCAGAGACCCTCGCTGGATCGTGAACATTCTCGCCCGATATTTTGCCGCGAGACGCACCAGAAACCTCAGGTTGGCCCTCTCGACGGCGTCTGGCCGAGCGGAGGTGCCCGAAACTACGAGGCATGAGGGAAGCACTCCACGGCGGTCCAAATGTTCCATGGCCAGTTGGGTGTGATTCTGGGTCCCCAGGCCGGGTCGGCAGACGAGAGCAAGGCGCACCTTTGGCTTCCCTGCGGCTGCGCTTTCGGTGCGCCGACGCAGGGTATCGACGACGTCGACCGCCGTCTCGCCTTCAGACGTCAAGGCCACCGTGACTCCCCCGGAGCCTTCGATCACAAGTGTTGTCGAAGCGCTCAGGCGCGAGTTCCAGCGCGCCAGGTGGGATTCCAACGAGGGCAACTCGACATCGGTCGAGTCGGACCAGTCCAGCGCGTCGCGAGGCGCCATCGCGGGGCCGAGCCTTGTCCCCTCCGAGCCGGTCAGCCCTTTCGGATGCCCCATCATCTCGAGGCACTCCTCGACGTCACCGGGTTCCCCTGGCTTCAGACCCGTCTGGACAGGTTTGTCGATGTGAACTCGTCCCGCTTCTCTCAGGTTTTCTCCCGCGAGTACCGCCGTGGTCCACGTTTTGCCGACCTCTGTATCGGTCCCCGTAACCACCCAGATCGAGGTTTGCGGAAGGGAGCCCGTGGCGCAAGGATCAGAAGGGGTGATCACGGATTCTCCGCAATGACGTGTTGTGGGGATTGGAAAGACAGAAGCGTCAGCCACGATGGTGCGACACCGCTCGGACGCAGGCCGGGCAGGCTGCGGGCCAACTCGTGGATCACGAGCGAGGACTCCTGTTCGGCGAGTGCCGCACCGAGGCAACGGTGGATTCCGTGCCCGAAGGCCAGCCGGTGGTCCGGCAGTGCGTCGCCTGAAAGACGGAGGAGCAGGTGATCGCCGGGTTCCGTGTGCAGTCCCGGACGATCGGTCGGGACCGCCGATTGCCGCCGCCAGGTGGGAACCGACGAACTCCTGCGCAGGGTCTCGCGGATGAGTTCGTCTGCCACTCCCGGTCCGGATTCAGGGTTCCCGAGTTCCGTCCAAAGACAGCGATCACCGAGTGCCCGGTGGAGGGCCGTGCTGATCAGCATTCTGGTGGTTTCCTGCCCGGCAATGACCAGGAAGTATCCAAGGGAAACAACACGTTCGACGCTGATTCCGGCATCGAGCAGGCTCGCGAAGAGGTTTTCGCCGCCGCGCGATTCTTGGACAGCGCTCCTGAGCCAGGCGTAGAGCTCCGCCGCCGAGCGAGCCAACCGTATCTGGCGGGACCGCTCGGGCCATCCCCAGAACAATTCGAGGGAGTCCGCACTCCACTGTTGCAATTCGGTGGATTCGGGGGCGGGCATCCCGGAGAGCATCTGCAGGCTTCGGGCGGGGACGGCGAAGGAAATAGTGCGGGAAAGGTCCACCGGCCCCGAGCCGAGGTCGGCTTCCAGTTCTTTGATGCTGTCTCGGCAGATTCGACGGATGTCGGGAAGTCTGCGTCTGACCGTGGCCGCCGAGAAGTACGGGGTCGTCACCCTTCGCACCCTTCGATGCAATTCGCCTGTCGCGGAGGCGAGGACGGGAGGCAATTGGAATCCGACCTTGGCCAGGATCCGTCGAGGGGCCGGATCCAAAGGGACGTTGGTCGTCAACGCGTTGTCCGGGAGGAATGACCGGGGATCGCCCATAATATCTCGCACCACGTTCGGATCCTCGACCAGGATCTGCCGGTGACGGTGTTCGGGTGGACGAGCGTCGCGTGCGGCAAAGGGACAACCGTCCGTGATGCCCCAAGCCCGTTCGACCGAGGAAGCGACGTGTTCGAGCGCGATGACTAGCCTGTCCGGCCGATGGTCGGCATGAACGGACAACCTGATACGGGAGATGTTGTCGGGAACGCTCGGGGGCCGAAAGACTCCCACTCGGATTCCGGCTTCCTCCAGTTCCCGGGCCACGGCGAGTGCGGATGCCGCGGAAGGCATGCGGAGGGACAGGATGGGCCCGTCTCCGCCGTCCAGCACGCGTTCGACGGCGGAGCGTCGTCCGAGCACCGTCCGGGCGAGGCAACGCCGCTCCTCGAGCCTGCCCGCTAGATTCTGTTCGGCGACGACGGAGCAGGCCTCGAGGGCGGCCGCGGCCACAAGCGGCGACAAGCCGGTATCGAAGACAAAGGTACGGGCGGTGTTGACCATGTGGTCGCGCCACAGGGTGGCTCGGGTCACCGAGCCTCCGAAGAGGATCACTCCGCCTTGCCCCGCGAGCGCTTTGGAGAGGGACGCCGTGACGATAATCGGTGCCGCCGTGTTCCGCTCCTCGGCCCATAGCCCATGTCTTCCGGTGAGGGTTCCTCCCGGAACGGTGGCGAAGCTATGGGCCTCGTCGACGACCAGAAGAGCCCGGTGGGCCGCGCAGAGTCCCGCGAGCGCGTCCAGGTCGGTCGCGTCCCCCAGAACGGAATACACCGACTCCACGACGACGGCGATGCGACCGCCCGGTTGTGCTTGCCGTGCGTTCTCGAGAGCATGCGCCAGTTCGGCCAGGTTTTGGTGAGGGAAGAATTCGTGGCGGGACGTCGCCGCTCGCGCTGCGTCGCGCAGGCTCGCGTGCACGTGCTCGTCCATCAGCAGTGTGGTTCCCGGAGCGTCCAGGGCGCCGATGATGCCAAGGTTGGCCAGGTAACCCGACGAGAAGACGAGCGCGTCCGTCGCTCCCGCCAGTCGCGAGAGGGCGGATTCGAGTTTCCGGTGTGCCGGGTGCGTGCCGGCGACGACGCGGGAGGATCCCGCGCCAACGGGCGCGGGGTCCTGACGAGCCAGCAAGCTGCGTGAGCCTAAACCCAGATAGTCATTGGTCCGGAAATCCATCACCGTCGCCTTCGCGTTTGCCGATGGGGGCGCGTCGGCCGTTCGGCCCAAGTTGCGGCGGGTCCGGACGCGTTGCCGATTCTCGGCCCATTCGCTCCAGTCGGCACTCATCCGTGGACCTCGTCAATCGCTTCGATGAGTCCGTGGCAGATCTGCCTCGTCTGGGCGTCGGTGGTGATGTAGGGCGGCATCACGTAGACCAGCCGACGGAACGGTCTGATCCAGACTCCACGTCGCACCGCGGCCCGGGTCACGGCTCGTACATCCACGTCACGGTTCAGCTCGATGACGCCTACGGCACCCAGGACTCTCACGTCCGCGACCGAGTTCAGCTTCCTGGCCGGAGCCAGGCCGTCGGCGAGTAGTCGTTCCAGACGAGGCACTTGCCGCGCCCAGCCGGACTCCTCGTCTGTCAGCAGTTCCAGGGACGCCAAGGACACCGTGCAGAATAGTGGGTTGCCCATGAAGGTCGGACCGTGCAACAACGCGGCCGGCATTCCGTTTCTGCCTCCGGAGACTTCTTTCGCGACCCGTATGGTCGTGAGGGTGGCTGCCCCTGTCAGGGTCCCGCCGGTCAGGGCCTTGCCCAAGCACATGATGTCGGGCTCGATTCCGGCCCACTCGGATGCCGTCCATCGACCGGTTCTGCCGAATCCGGTAGCGATCTCGTCAAGGACGAGCAGGCAGTCATGAGCATCGCAGGCGTGACGAGCAACGGCGAGGGCTCGTGGATCGTACACGTACATGCCTCCGGCCCCTTGGAGCACGGGTTCGAGGATGACGCCGCCGATGCGATCCCGGTGATCGGCCAGGATTGACTCGAATTCCTCGGCCCACGTGTTCAGGGCTTGGTCATCCCAGTTCCATGAGCCGTCGGCTACGTCGTAGTGGCCTCCGGGCGGCCGCGGGGCGAAGATATGTTGCGTCGCCAGTGGGCTGAAAGCGTGGTGCATCCCGTCGACCGGATCGCACAGGCTCATTGTGGCGAAGGTGTCCCCATGGTATCCGCCGCGAACCGTCAGCATTCGGTTCTTGTCCGGTCGTCCCGTAGCGGCTTGGTACTGGATCACCATTTTGAGGGCGATCTCCACGGCTATCGATCCGGAGTCCGAGAAGAACACGTGTTGCAGATCGGAGGGCGAATTCGCGACAAGGCACTCGGCCAGTCGGACGGCCGGTTCGTGGGTGAGGCCCCCGAACATCACGTGAGGCATGATTTCGGATTGTCGCCGCAGAGCGTCGATCAGCTTCGGGTGCGCGTGCCCGTGGACCATCGCCCACCACGATCCCATTGCGTCGATCGCCGTGTGCTCTTGCCCTTGGGGGTCTTCCAGCCGCAGCAGTGCGCCGTCGGCGGAACGGGCCGCATAGAGCTGCTCTTCTTCGACGGGCGCGTACGGATGCCACACATGGCGGGCATCCCGGGGGAGCAACCCCTGGGACTCAACCACGATCTCGGCCTTCCATGGACAGATCGGCCCCTCTGACGTCCTCTGTCCGATAGATGACTTTCGGGCACGATGGGCGGTGTTCCGGTTGTCGCATGGAAGTACCGTAACCAGTTTTTGAACGCTGTTCAAATTGGGTAAAACTGCCTACCGGTGTGGCACGGAGAGTTGCGAACGCGAAGAGGGCCGGGCAGGTACCCATAACGGGTACCTACCCGACCCTCCTGGGCCGGCTGTGCCGAGTCAGTACGTCGGTCTAGGCATCGCTGGTCTCGGCGTCGGACGTGGGATCGGTGTTGACCCGATTCTGCACGTGCTCGACGATGCGAGCGACGGCGTCGTCGACGGGAACCCCGTTGTCCTGCGAACCGTCGCGGAATCGGAAGGACACCGCGTTGTTCTCGGCATCCTCACCACCTGCGATGAGGACGAATGGAGCCTTCTCCTTGGAAGCATTACGAATCTTCTTGGGGAAGCGGTCCGTCCCGTAGTCGACCTCGACGCGAATGCCTTGAGTCTGGAGCTTCTGGGCGATCTCGGCCATGTAATCGTTGAACGCTTCGGCGACCGGAATACCGATGACCTGAACCGGGGAGAGCCACGCTGGGAATGCCCCCGCATAATGCTCGGTCAGCACACCCATGAATCGCTCGATCGAACCGAATTTCGCCGAGTGGATCATGACCGGCTCTTGACGGCTGCCGTCCGCTGCCTGGTATTCGAGGCCGAATCGGGCCGGTTGATTGAAGTCGTACTGCACCGTGGACATCTGCCACGTGCGGCCGATCGCGTCCTTGGCCTGAACGGAGATCTTGGGCCCGTAGAATGCAGCTCCGCCCGGGTCCGGAACGAGTTCCAAACCGGTCTCGCGAGCGACGCCCTCCAAAACGGCCGTGGCTTCTTCCCACTGTTCGTCCGTGCCGATGAACTTGTCCTTTTTCTCTCCTTCGGTCTCCCGGGTGGAGAGTTCGAGGTAGAAATCGGTCAGACCGAAGTCGGTCAGCAGCGACAACATGAAGTTCAGCAAGTGGCGGACTTCCCCGGGCGCCTGTTCCTTGGTCACGTAGCTGTGGGAATCGTCCTGAGTGATCATGCGCACGCGGGTCAGTCCCTGAAGAACTCCCGACTTCTCGTCGCGATACACGGTGCCGAATTCGAAGAAACGCAACGGCAATTCACGGTAGGAACGTCCGCGCGCTCGGAAGATCTCATTGTGCATCGGACAGTTCATCGCCTTGAGGCGGTAATTGCCGTTGTCCAGCTCCATCGCCGGGAACATTCCCTCGGTGTAGTAAGGCAGGTGGCCCGACGTGTAGAACAGGTCTTCTTTGGCGATGTGCGGGGTCCCCACGTATTGGAAACCTTCCGCGATGTGCCGGTCGCGGACGTAATTCTCCATCTCGCGCTTAATCACGCCGCCCTTGGGGTGGAATACGGGCAGGCCGGGACCGATGGTCTTGGGGAAAGAGAACAAATCCAGTTCTTCGCCCAGCCGGCGATGATCCCGGCGCTCGGCCTCGGCAATGCGCTCCTTATAGGCCGTGAGCTCTTCCTTGGTGGGCCATGCGGTGCCGTAGATGCGCTGGAGCATGGGGTTCTTTTCCGAGCCGCGCCAGTATGCGCCGCCCGAACGGGTCAGTGCGTAGCCGTTGGCGATCAGTTTGGTGTTGGGCAGGTGCGGACCGCGGCACAGATCCTTCCAGACGACCTCGCCCTTGCGATCCACGTTGTCGTAAATGGTGATCTCGCCCTCGCCCACCTCAACCGAGGCGCCCTCGGCGGCATCCGATCCCGAACCGGGCCCCTGGGAAAGACCCAACAGTTCGAGCTTGTAGGGCTCGTCCTTCATCTCCTCGAGGGCTTCCTCGTGGGTAACCGAACGACGCCGGAACGTCTGACCCGATTTGACGATCTTCATCATCGTTTTCTCGACCTTTTTCAGGTCCTCGGGCGTGAACGGTTCCTCGACGTCGAAATCGAAGTAGAAGCCGTCCGTGATGTAGGGTCCGATGCCGAGCTTGGCATCGGGACGCATGCTCTGTACCGCCTGCGCCATGACGTGGGCAGCCGAATGGCGCAGTACCTCGAGGCCCTCCGGCTGGTCAATCGTCACGGGGATGACGAAGTCTCCCTCGGTCAGCGGCGTGCTCAGATCCTTCAGGACGTCATTGATGCGGGCGACGACGACCTTCGGGTCTTCTGCGAACAGATCGGCAGCGGTGGTGCCCGTTGTCACCTGCTGGGATTCGCCGTGGACGGTGATATGCAGGTTTTCGGCCGTGTTCTCGGCCATGGACACTCACTCCTCGAGTTGTTGGACGCACGCCGATACCTGGGGCGTGCCATGCGGGGATGTTCTCTCCGTCGGGAAGGAACGTGGTGATTCTACCTCGAACTCGGAAGCCTGCCAGGTCGGATGCTCGTTTCCTGTGGATACCTTCTCGCCTCGGGAGGCTGAACCGATTGTTTCTTTTCTTGCCTCAGGAGAATGTGAGAGCTCCCGGAATGATCGTGACTCCGTCATGGTTGTGCACAGTATGTCTGACCATTTCGCTCACGACCCTTTAGGGTTTTATCTGGACAAGGCTGACCCTGGGGCGTGGAAGGCAATAGGCGCCCTGAGCGCAGCGAGCGCCGAATCGGCCCGCACGGCGGGCTTGGATCGTCAGCTCGTCGAGTTGATTTCAGTTCGGGTATCCCAGATCAATGGGTGTGCCTATTGCCTGAATCTTCATTCCCAGCGCGCAAAGAAAGCGGGGGTGAGCGAGCAGCGCCTGTCGCTCCTGCCTGCGTGGCAGGATACGGAGGCGTATACGGATCAGGAGAAGGCGGCTCTGTATCTGGCGGAAACCGTCACGTTGCTTCCCGAGGGCGAAGATCGGGATTTCGCCCAGTTACTGAGTGCTGGATCTCTCACGGACGCGCAGTATAGTGCGGTTCAGTGGTTGGCCATCACCATGAATGCGACCAATCGGATTTCCATCATGTCACATCATCCCGTCCCCCGAGTCAAAGAGTGATCCCAGGATGAGCAATCTCGAAAAAGACCCTCAAGAGGTCGTTTGTGCGACCGATCCCTCTCAGGGAAAGTTTTCTGCCGGTTTGCGCAATGGCGTGACTCGCGAGCAGTGCGAAGACGGCGTCGTGGAAATCCTTGAACCTCGTGAGGTTCCTTTGGGCGGGCCGCGGGCGATGACAGTGCATCGTTCGCTCCCGCAGCGTGCCCGCTCGTTGATCGGTGCATGGTGCTTCGTGGATTCATATGGTCCGGACGACGTCGCCCGGACCGGAGGCATGAAGGTCGCGCGTCATCCCCATACAGGCTTGGCCACGGTTTCGTGGCTGTTCGAAGGCAGAATCGATCATCTGGATTCGGCGGGCAATGGGGCAACCGTTCGACCGGGTGAAGTGAACCTCATGAATGCGGGGCGCGGGATCACGCATTCCGAGTTCTCCCCGGCGGGAACGACGACGTTGCACGGGCTCCAACTCTGGTACGCGTTACCGAGTGCGGCACGTTTTTCCGACCCTGGTTTGGAATCTCACCGACCTGAGACTGTGCACGGACAGGGATATGAAGCCAAAGTATTCCTGGGTTCCCTGTTCGGCCAGACGTCGCCGGTCCCGACGTTTATCCCGTTGACGGGCGCCGAAATACGGCTCGAACCCCACACCGAACTCGAGGTGGAGCTCCCGGAAGATCATGAGCACGGGTTGGTGCACGTGAGCGGGTCTTTGAGACTCAATGGGGTCACGGTGCCGCAGGAGGCCATCGGTTTTGTGCCGACCGGTCACAAATCGGTGCGCATCAGCGTGGGCTCGGAGCCGGGGATCGCTCTTCTTCTGGGCGGGGAGCCCCTCAACGAGCAAATTCTCATGTGGTGGAACTTCGTGGGACGCAGCCATGAAGAGATTTCCCAATGGCGCGAGCGCTACATGCAGGAAATGGGATTCGCGGATCCCGGTGAAGCCCGGCCCTCGGAAAGCCCCGAGAATCCGGATGGAACGGATACACCTCAGTTCGGTCGTTTTCCGCCGAATACGCCTGCTCCTCTGCCTGCCCCAGAGCTACCGCGCACCCGTTTGAAACTCAGAGGCTGAGACTGGTCAGCCCGGGAATCCGAAGAGAAGAAGGAGTATGTCATGCCAGTACCTACTGTGGACGATCCTCAGGTGATCGTCGGACACCAGGAGGGACGTCCGGCGTTCGAGATTCACACGAACGGTTCCGGTGAAGCCTCTGGTTTCACGCAATTCGTGGACTTCGAGGGTGGGGAGGAGAAAACCCGGATCTTCCCGCACACTTTTGTCAGCGAAGAGTTCAATGGCAAGGGGCTTGCCTCCGCTCTGGTCCGCCGTGCCCTGGACTCGAGTATCAAGGAGGGCTTCACGATCGTTCCGGTGTGCCCCTACGTCAAGTCGTGGATTCACAAGCATCCGGAGTACGAAGAGTTCTCGACATCGGTCACGCCGGAGCATCTCAAGGCCTTGGGCTAGTTTTCGGTTCGGCGTCCGGTGACGAGGACGGGATGACTCATGCCCCGAAGTTCACAGAGTGGGGAGGAAAAGGCAGTGGTATTTTTCCTTCCACCACTGTGGTGAGGTCCCATGCTTGCTCCGCGGTCAAGGAAATCCCCCGAGGTCCTGTGCGGCGGGTGATCCCCCGGATCAGCATCATGGGTGTACCGAACAGGTCCGGCCCTGAGAGCCTCTGGGCTTCGTCGAAGAATGCGGCATCCACGCAGCCGGTGCCGTCGTCGAGGGATATGAAGACCACTCGTTTCCCGTTCTTCATCGGCGGTGTCATGGTTGAGACTCGCACGCCCACGACCCATACTTCGGATTTGTTGCGCAGCCGGATCAGGTCCGCGGCCCGAGTCAACGGCCACGACCTGAGCCTCTCCCGATAGCCGGCCATCAGGTGCGCAGAAACGTCCAAGGTCAGCAGGTCCAGTTCGGTGCGCACCGTTGAGGTCACGTCGCTCGTGTCCCGGTCCGCATACGGCGTTTCGACGCGAGCGCCGAGTGGTAACGCCAGTTGGATCGGAACGGCGCTTTCCCCGTCCGGGTGCGAGCCGCGATCGAGGGCGGGATATTCTCTGCTTTGGTGCCGTACGCCGTGAAAGACGTCGGCATCGAGGGCACCCACCGCTGCGAGTCGGTCCAGGGTCGGTTTGTGAGGGCGGGCGCGTGCGATGAGATCCGCTACGGAGGTGTAAGGGGCTCGGGCGATGATCCTGTCGATCTCGGCTCGGCTGATTCCCGAAAGCTGAGTGAGGGGAAGTCTGATCCCCCACCGTCCGGAACGCCCTATATGTTCCACTCGGTAACTCCGTCCGGACCTGTTGATGTCCAGCGGCAGGAGTGTGATCCCCATGCGTCTGGCTTCGGCGAGGATCAGTCTCTGGGGGTACATTCCGGGGTCGTGTTCGAGGAGCCCCGTCATGAAATGCGCCGGGTAGTGAGTTTTGAGCCACGCGGATTGGTACGTGGGAATCGCGAATGCGGCCCCGTGGGCTTTGCAGAATCCGAAGGATCCGAATGCGGCGAGCGCTTTCCATGTTTTCTCGATGACATCCTGGGAGTAACCGTTTCTCCTGGCGTGGAGCCGGAAATATTCTTCGACTTCACCTTCGCGAGGGCCGCCGAGTTGACGACGGAACTCGTCCGAGGAGGCAAGATTGCATCCTGTCATGGCGCTGAAGACGTTGAGGATCTGTTCGTGGAAGACCATCACCCCGGCGGTTTCTTTAAGGTAGGGAATGAGGTCTTCCTCAATGTAATGGGGGGTTGTGAATCCGTGGCGGGATTCCAGATATGGCCGAACCATGTCAGATTGCATGGGGCCTGGACGGAAGAGCGAGATGTCGATGATGAGGTCGCCGACGCTCGCGGGCTGCATCTTGCCGATGAGCTCGCGCTGGCCTGGAGATTCGATCTGAAAACAGCCAAGGGTCCGAGTCGAGCGGATGAGGTCGAAGGTTGCTCGGTCTTGGGTGTCGATGGCTTCGAGATTGGGTTTGTGCCCTTCGGTGCGCTCGATTTCCTGGAGCGTGTACGCCATGGAAGATTGCATGCGCACGCCGAGAATATCGAGTTTGAGGAGGCCCATGGGGTCCATGTCGTGCTTGTCGAATTGGCTCATGGGCAGGCCCATGCCTGAGGGTTGCACGGGGGTTCGACGCAGGAGCGACGCGTTGGACAGGATGACCCCGCACGGGTGCATGGAGAGGTGACGAGGGAGGCGGTCGAGTCTTTCGGTGAGGTCGATGAGGAGATTGACCGCTGGATCCTCCTGGGCTTCTCGGCGTAGCTCATCAAGTTCGGGTTTGACTTCGAGGAGTTCGCGCAGTTCTCCGGCGGGAACGCGCCAGATGGTTTTGGCGATGCGATCTGTTTGTGCCGGGGGAAGTCCGATCGCTCGAGCGGCATCGCGGACTGCACCGCGAGCCCGATAACCGTTGTGCATGGACATGAGGCTGACCCTGTGGTCGCCGTAGTGTTCGAAGACGGCACGGTAGATTTCGTGGCGGCGGGCGGATTCGACGTCGATGTCGATGTCCGGCAGGGTCGAACGCTTGTCGGAGAGGAAGCGTTCGAAGACGAGACCGTATTCGAGTGGATCGACCACGGAAACGTTCAGAAGATAGTTGACCAGGGAGGATACGCCGGATCCACGGGCGGCGTGACGGATTCCCAGGGAATCGATGAGGGTGGAGACGTGACCGACGGTCAGGAAATAAGAACAGAATCCGAGGTTTCGGATCGTCTCCAATTCGCGGTCGAGGCGTTGCCTCGGGGTTTCCCCGTCGCTCCGGGCCAGACCGGGGCCATGGACTGTCTGGTCCGCTTCCGGACCATAAACGCGTTCGAGGGCCGCTTCGCATCGGGCTTTTAACTCGGCGGCGGGGGCTTGCGTCACTCCTGTCAGATGCGCCTCAGGGACGGTGGGGGTCCCGTAGCCCATGTCCATGGCCGGGTCGATGGCGCAGTGGTGGGCCAGCTCCGCGGTGAGGGCCGACAGTTCCGAGGCGGTGGTGCCGGCGTCGGCCGCGCGGGCGATCTCTGCGGCTATTGCGCCCATGTCCTGCGGGGGCTTGAGCCACCCTTGCCCATTGGCTTGTTGGCTTCCCTCCCCGAGCCCCGTGAGCCCGCGGGCGGCATCGAGGACATCCGCGGTGACGGCTTGGTCCTCGGTGGCGTACCGGACCGCGTTGCTGACGACGGCACCTACCCCGGATTCCGCGGCGATGCCCAACATGCGCGCGGCGTGCGAAATACTTCGGTGTTCTCCCGGGCGAGTCAGGTGGTTCACGAGGTTCACTCGAACCCGGGACCCGCCGACCAGTCTCACCCAGTCGCCCAGGCTGACCCTCGCCCAACGGTATTTGCGGGCCGCGACCAAACGCCCGTAGTCGGATTCCGGTCCGAGAAGAACCACAAAGTGTCCCTCGTCCAGTGCGACGGCGCGGCCAAGGTCTGCAGCGGTGATACGGGGCCTGTCCCCCAGTGTGCCGCGTCCGGTATGGTCCCGACTCCGGTGAGCCCGAGTGATGAGCCGGCAAAGATCCCCGTACCCTGCCCCGGCATCGTGCCCTTCGGACAAGAGCACTACGCGTCCGATGATTTTCCGGTCCGAGGGGTCTGCGAGCGCGAGATCCACGCCCAAGACGGGTGTGACGCCGTGGTCCATACAGGCACGAACGTGCTTGACGGCCCCGTAGAGACCGTCCCGATCGGTCAGTCCGAGGTGAGTTGCACCGTGTCCCACGGCTGCAGCGACGAGCTCCGCGGGTGCGGAGACGCCATAGTGCGCGCTGTATGCGCTGTAGGTGATCAAGTGCGGGAACTTCACGCCTCAATCGAACATATATTCGAATATTAAGTCAAAACAGGACGCGCGGGTCAATGAGCACAACGGGCCACCGCGCGGAAGGCTGGAGTCCCTTCCGGTTGTGGCCGGTTTCGAGCTCATACTCCCTACATAAAGCGAGCATCGCCATGCAAATATCCGCCGCTCTGGTTTCCGGCGTCGACCAGAACTTCGAAATCACCAACCTGGAGCTTGACGCACCCCACGCTCACGGAAGAACACCGCCAGGAACCGGAAAAACATCCGAATTAACCCGCCGTGAAGGCTTGACGAAAACCACGCCCCTCTCAGGCGCTGCGTCAGAACACCTCCGACCGGTTTGGTAAAGCCCTATCCAAAGGCCATACGAGTCATTATGATGACTTGTATTGAAGTACGTCGATGGAGAGGCTTCATGATGGTCGCGGCAAAGAAGTATCAGCGAGTGCAACAGGCCATTCGCCGCGACTACGGCCAACTCCGCGCCGGCACTTCACTCCCTTCCGAAGCCGAGCTGTGCCGACAATACGAGGTCAGCCGAGTGACCATCCGTCGGGCGATAGAGGAACTCGTCGATGAATGCCTCCTGACCAGGCAACACGGCCGCGGAACCTTCGTGAGCGCGCAAGGTACTTCACCAACTCACCCGCCCGAGATAGTCGATTCCCAGGGCTTTTATGCGCAAATGACGGGCCAGGGCATCAAAGTCACGTCCAAGGTCCTCTTCCAAGGAATCACCACCTCACTGAGTGGCCTGGCCAATTCCTTGGGCCTCTCACCCCAAGAGCCCCTCCTTCGCCTAGATCGCGTTCGCTCGGTCGAAGGCCGCATCGACCATCTGACACGCAGCTGGATGAGCGCTCGGAAATACCGCGGAATCCTCGACCATAACTTCGCCCGAGAATCCTTGCAGGCTGTCCTTTCCGAGGAATTCGGTTTTACCCCACGTTGGGGAAGGGCCAATGCCCAGCTCACCGACGTGACCCGGGAGGAAGCCGAGCACCTTGGCATTCAGGCAGCCGATACCCGATTGCGCACCTTCATCACTTTCTACGCCGACAATGAGACGCCCGAGGTCTGCACCGAAACGATCTACGCCGACAAGCAGGCTTCTCCCCAGTTCCTGTTCATTAGCAGGTCTTAACCCGGAAGGAATTATCTGATGCTCAAGGAAGAACTCACCCTCGATCGGGTCCTCGTCGACGACGTCGTCTCGTGGCAGGATGCGATTCGCAGGGCGGGCCAGCCTCTCCTCGAGGCAGGGGCCATTCGCGAATCGTACATTGATCAGATCATCGCGAACGTTCAGGAACCGGGCGGGACCTACATGGACCTCGGTTTTGGCATAACCCTCGCCCACGCCAGGCCCGAAGCAGGTGCCCTCAAGACCGCGTTCTCGGTGCTGACTCTCCGTGAGCCCGTGAACCTCAATGACGACGAGGCACACCCCGTCCGCACGGTCGTCTTCCTCGTCGCGGCCGACGATTCCGCGCATCAGGAAGCCCTCCGTGATCTCGCGACGATCCTGCGGGACGAGGACAGGCGTGACGGCCTGACGCACGCTAGCGATCCACACGAAATGTTAAATCTCCTGACGGCCAACTAAACGGCCAACCCACCTACGAAAGGACATCACGATGAAATTCATGGCAATGTGCAGCTCCGGTTTGGGCAGCTCTTTCATGGTCGAAATGAACATCCAGGCGGCACTCGACAAGATCGGGGCCAAAGACGTCGAGGTCGATCACGCAGACCTCGGCTCGGCAGGTCCGACGGACGCCGATGTCTTCTTCGTTGGAAAGGACCTCGAAAACTCGGTTTCAGGCTTCGACGACGTCGTCATCCTGGATTCGATCATTGATCAGGACGAACTCGACCGAAAGGTCAAGGAAACGTGCCTTCGACTTGGCATACCGCTAAGCGACTAGGCGTGAAAGGGATTCCATTATGAACAGCACGCTCCATGTACTCGTCCAAATCTTCTCTGAACCGTCCATCCTTGTCGCGCTGATCGCGTTGGTCGGGCTCCTTCTGCAACGCAAACCTGGTGCAGACATCATGAAGGGCACGGTCAAGACCTTCGTCGGCTTCCTGGTCCTCTCGGCTGGCGCGGCCGTCGTCGTCGCTGCTCTCGATCCCTTTGGGGACATGTTCTCCGAAGTCTTCGGGGTTCAAGGCATCGTCCCCAATAACGAGGCGATCGTCGGTCCGGTGCTGCAGGAATACGGCACCGCCGCCGCGTTGATCTTTTTCTTCGGTATGGTCGTCAACGTCATTCTGGCTCGGATAACGCGGTTCAAGTACATCTACCTGTCCGGGCACGTGGCCCTGTACCAGTCGGCCATGATCGCGGTGATCCTGATCGTCGCGGGCTTCAGCACCTGGGAGGCCATCCTGTGGGGTTCGATTGCAGAGGCCATCATCACCACCGTTTCGCCCGCGATCGTCCAACCCTTTATGCGGCAAGTCACCGGCAAAGACACCGTGGCGCTGGGCCACACCGGTGGCTTCGGCATCGCGCTCTCAGGCCTCGTTGCGCGACTCACCAAAGGTGACCCGGAGAATTCGACCGAGAAGCTAAAGGTACCCAAGTCCTTGGGCTTCGTGCGCGATTCGACCGTCGTCGTGGCCCTGTCGATGGGCATCATCTTCATCGTTGTGGCGCTGTTTGCCGGGCCCGGCTACGTGCAAGACAACATCTCGGACGGACAGAACTACATCCTCTGGGCGGTCATGTCGGCCGGTCAGTTCGCCGCCGGCGTGTTCATTATCCTGGCCGGCGTCCGCGTGATCCTGGCCGAGATCGTCCCGGCTTTCAAGGGGATCTCGGAGAAATTGGTGCCGGATGCCAAGCCCGCTCTGGACGTCCCCATCACCTTCACGTTCGCGCCGAACGCGGTCATGGTGGGATTCCTGTCTTCGCTGGTAGCAGGCCTGATCGGAATGGGGGTGTTGGGCATGCTCGGGACCGCCGTGATCATCCCCGGTATCGTCGCGCACTTCATGACCGGTGGCGCCTCGGGCGTTATCGGTAACGCCGTCGGCGGACGCCGCGGTGCGGTTCTGGGTGCCTTTGCCAACGGCATTCTGATCACGCTGGTTCCTTTACTGCTCCTACCGTTACTCGGCGACATCGGTAACGCGAACGCGACCTTCGGCGATTCGGATTACGGCGTCATTGGCCTCTACCTTGGCTGGCTCGGCATCGGCGGCAAGGCATTCATCATCGTAGGCATCCTGGTCGCTCTGCTCGCGCTATTCGGGGCGAGCTTCGGCATCGGGCGCTCCGCAAAGAAGCGGGAAGCACGCGGGCGCGCAGCGGAAGGCAGTGCAACCTCAGATTCCTCCGAAACTCGTTCCTCCAACGCCGCGGACGCATCCGATTCCGCTTCCTAGCAGCGGCTTCCGGAAAGCACACTAGGCTCGAACGAACGACGCCGCCCTCTCCACTGTTGGACTGGGGGGCGTCGTTTTCTCGTGTTTTAGCCGCACCACTACGTTCCGGACACGCGGGGCCGGTTGCAGGCAGAGGTGGCCACGAACCGGCAAGAACTTCTGCACTCGTGCCAGTCGATGAACTCCTCTTTCCTCGGGCATGACCCCGCAGTCAACGTTTAACTGCACCTGCAAGCGGAACTGGGCTTCCTCGACGAAAACGACGACTCCCCCGACGGCCGCAACGGAACCCGTCAACCACCCAAGAGCTCCTCGTAGGACTCAACCGCGGGTCAGTGGGCACCCCGTGATGCGGAAGCAACACCTGGGCCCCACCAGGCCTTGTTCTTGAAGTGCTCCACGGTTTCCGGCTCGGGTACGCACTCATTGGTGATTTCCCCGATGCCTTCCACTCGAACTGTGACCTCGTGACCAGCCTTGAGCCAGAATCGGTGGGGCTTCTTGGACATGCCCACACCCGCGGGGGTACCGCAAGCGATAATGTCCCCGGGCTCCAGAGTCATGAAGGTGCTGAGATACGAGACGATCTGGGCCGGAGTGAAAATCATGTTGGCGGTGGTGCCGGATTGCATGACCTCCCCGTCCACGAGGCATTCAATCTTGAGCCCCTCAACCGGATCAACTTGGTCCCTGGAGACGATATGCGGCCCGAAGGGCGTGCTGTAGTCCCAATTCTTCCCCTGGAACCATTCGCTCGTTCGGCCCTGCCAGTCGCGGACGGAGACATCATTGAGCAGCGTGTATCCGGCGATGGCCCCGAGCGCGTCTTCTTCGTTGACACGTCGCACAGACCGACCGACAACCACACAGAGCTCGGCCTCGTAATCGATTTTGGTTGACTCCGGAGGCATCGCAATGGGGTCATCCGGTCCCACGAGCGAATTCGAGAATTTGGTGAATACGGTGGGATATTGGGGCAATTCCGCCCCGACTTCTTCGGCGTGATCATGGTAGTTCAGACCGACGCAGAGAATCTTCCCGGGTTGCATGGGCAGCACATCGGTCATCGAACGCACATGAGGCAATTCGCCCTGGCCGAGATTCGAATAGAACTTCTCCCGGGCCTCGTCTGAGCCTTCTCTGAACAGGCTGCTGTCCACCACGCTGGCGGGACCGACATCCCGCAGATAATAGCGCTTGCCCGCGACCTCCACCCAGGTATACAACCCGGTCTGCTGATCGAACAGGCTCTCGACGTACGCGCGCCCCAATTTCATCGCTCAACCACCTCACGTGACAGAAAACTCCGTTTCAGGCTACAGGTTCTCTACCACGTTCCATCCACCCGTGACGCGATTTCTTTCCAGTTGCAGGGTCCTCAGCTCGTCATCCTTCACGGCGCCCCGACGACGCCGAGCCCCAACCGGGAGGTCCACCGTCACCTGGACCTGCCACATCTCTCGATCCACCAGGTACGGACACAAATCTTTCGGGGCGCGATCAACCTCGGTCCACCACGCCCGCCGCTCGTACCACCGGACTGGGTTGGCCGCGACCCTGTAGCGATGACCGTCGATCTCCACGCGCAGGGGCTGCCCGGCCGCCGTCGTCATAACCTGAGTGTTGAGCACAACGCCTCCTAGCTTTTATTCGAATATATATTCGAATCCTAGGAAGGGTGACTGACAACTTAAGCGGGTCAGCTTTCCAGGACCTCCGAGACCCTCGTGATCGGTGCCTCGGCAGGGGTCTTGCGGGTGCTCCGGCGGATGGCTTCGAAGACCGCGACCACCAGGACGTTCGCTACCAAACCGATGATTCCTTCGCTGATGGCCCAAGGCAGTGTCCACCAGAAGGTGTACCCGATCACGATCGCGAGCCCCACGACCGCGCCCGCCAGAATCGACGAGGCGCCGATCTTCTTCCGGAGCAGCAACGCGGCCGCGATCGCGGGGGCAAGCTGGTCCAGACCTGAGAAGGTCAGGAGCAAGAGATTCGCCAAGAGGTCCGGCATCACGATCGAGAGGAACAGGGCCAAACCGGTCGCCACGACGACCGTGATCTGCGTGATCGTGAACTGAGCCTTCTCGGATCGGGCACGCGCCAGATTCCGGGAAACCAGTGTGCTGATGGCAATGAGCAACGAGGCCGAAGGGACCATCGCCGTCGCGATTCCGGCCACGGCCGCAACGCCCATCAGCCAATCCGGGAACATTCCCGAGGCCAGATCCAGCAGAGAACTGTCCGGATCCGCATTGCTTCCCAGAACCACCAGAGCCACATACCCCACGACCAGGGGCATCACGATCAAGGTGTTGTAGAAGGGAAGCCACAAGTAGTTCCGTCGGAGCACCGTGGAATTCCGCGCGGACATGATCGGGGGCCAGTTGTGCGGCATGGTCGCAAAGGCCACACCGATGGCGCTGATCGCCATGTTGGAGATGTACCAGAAAATCCCGTATTCCTGCGTGCCGTGGACCGAAAGCATCTCCGGCATCTTTTCCCGAACTACCTCGAAAGCGTTGGTGAAGCCGCCGGTGTAGTGGATGGGAACCGCAATGCAGATGACGAAGAGCATCACGATCATCAGTACGTCCTTGAAATACGCGGTGGTCGCCACTCCCCTCAGCCCGGACCACAGGACGAATGCCACGACCAGGACGAAAGCGATCACCATCGACCACGCACCCATCGAATGGTTGCCCGTGACCAGCTGGACGATCAGGCCAAGCCCCGTGATCTGAAGCTGGAGATACGGCAACAAGAAAACGACGCCCGAAATCGCCACCAGAATTCCCAGGGCGCGTGAGGAATACGCGTCTTCCAGAAAATCGGCTTGCGTGAGGTGCCCGCGAGCGCGGGTTATGCGCCAGATCTTGGGGGCCAGGAAATACAGTGCGAGATAGCCCAGCGGGACGTAGGGCATCGAGTAGAACGATGCCGCCCCTCCGGAAACCACGAGGCCGGCGGTTCCCAGGAAAGTGAAGGTAGTGAAGACCTCGCCGGCTTGCAGCAGCCAGGTGGTGGCCACGCCGAATTTGTGCCCGCCGACGGTCCACTCCGCGAGGTCGAGATCGGGTTTGCGTCGACCCATGAAACCGAGCAGAGCGATGACGAGGATTCCGCCCAAGGCGACCCATGCGATGGTGCTCATGACCGCTCACCCCGATTTTCCCGTGCTTCCGCACGCCGTATGGCTTGCTGGTCGAGGAGTTCTTCGTAGGAAGAATCCGTCCGCGTGAATTCCACGATCGCTAAGACCAGACTGATCATCAGGCTTCCGGGGATGCAGGTCCACCACATGATCGTCGGCAAGCCGAGGAACAAATGGGGTCCGTTGAGGATGGGGAGCCATTGGAGGACGAACGCGGCGAGCACGGGAGCCAGACACACGCACCACCACAGTGTCTTGCGACCGGTCGATGCTTTCCGCCGACGCTCCGCCGTGGCCTGTTCGGGGGCGCTCATCGGGAATCCGTTCGCGCGGTCAACAGACGTTGACGCTGATCGGGATCGGTGGCCATGTCGATCACGGTCCAGCACATCGCCGTACCGCCGTCGATCACGGCCCGGTCGGCGCTGGGGCTGACGCAGTATTGGGCGAATTCGGGCTGGTGGCATGTCGCACCGTCCGCCTCAACGTAAATGCTGGGGTGTATTGCCGGGATCTCGAGGGATACGTTGGCCATGTCGGTCGATCCGGCCTCCCGGATACGCTGGTCCATCGGGGCGTCCGTGAAAACCCGTCCGAGGGCTTCCGCGTTGCGCCGGTAGGCGGCAACCATGGGATCGTCGTTGCGGAATTCCGAGAACGCAGGCCATTCGTCTTTGATTTCGACGTCGCAGCCTGTGGCCACGGCTCCGGCTTCGAAACAGCGGATCAATTTCTCCTTGACCCCGCCCGGGCCTTCGAGCTCTGCGATCGTGTTGGCGCGAGCGTCGTACAGCAGCGACGAGTGGTGGGGCACCACGTTGGGCGCATCGCCCGCGGAAGTCACGATCCCGTGCACGAGTTCACCGGGCCTGAGGTGTTGGCGCAACAGGCCGATGGCGACCTGCGCCACGGTCGCGGCATCCCCAGCGTTGATGCCTCGGAAGGGGGCCATGGCCGAGTGAGCAGGACGGCCGGTGTACGTCACTTCCAGATCCACGACGGACCGTGTGAGGTGGCTGGCGTGTTCCTCGCTCCCGGGGTGGACCATCATGGCGGCGTGGACGCCGTCGAATGCTCCCGCGCGCAGCATGAAGATTTTGCCTCCGCCGAATTCCTCGGCAGGGGTCCCGAAAACCTTGACGGTGATTCCGATCCGATCGGCAACCGAAGCGAGCGACAAACCGGCCAGCACACCTGCGGAAGCGATGATGTTGTGCCCGCAAGCGTGCCCCACTCCGGGCAGCGCATCGAGCTCGGCGCAAATGCCGACGACGAGATCGCCGCTGCCGTAGCTGGCGACGAAGGCGGTCTCCAGGTCAGCGACTCCAGTTTCGATCGAGAATCCGTGGTCCTTCAGGACATCGACCATTTTCCGTGAAGTTTCGACCTCTTCGAAAGCCACCTCCGGTTCCGCATGGATGCTGTGGCTCAAGGACAGCACCTCGTCGGAAACGCCCTGGGCGGTTCGCTGGGCGGACTTCTTCGTCTCTTCTACGTCGGCGACGACGCTCTGCGCAACCACTGCGCCTCCTCGAATCGTGATCTGAAACATAGTCAGACTAAGCAGGAGGGGTGCGGCGACAGAAATGCCTCGCCGTAGCAGAGCAATTATTACCCCGACACGACGTGGGCGGGACGGGATAAATCCCGTCCCGCCCACGCGAACCCGCAACGGTCGGTCTAATTCTCCAGGTGGTCCTGGTGCCGCCCATGAGCCCGGGTCACCAGATCCTGGAATTTGGTTTCGGACTCGATCAGCTGGTCCTTTGTGCGGTCAGGAAGCCCCGCCAGTTTCTTCTGGTATTCCGTGAGCCGCCCGTGCAGCTCCGAACGCTCTTTCTCCGAGGCATCCTCCGGCAATTCGAGATAGTCACTCGCGGCTTTCTCGGTCCCGCTGATGATTCGCAATGCGCGACCCTTCGGGCTGTACAACGAAACCAGGACCGTCAGCACCAGGACCCCGATGATCACACCCAGCGACATTCCGATACCGACCTCGATCACGTGTACCGGCTCGCCGTCGTTGATAAAGGGCAAATTGTTCTCGTGCAACGCATGCAGAATGAGCTTCACACCGATGAACGCCAGAATGATGGACAGGCCCCACGAAAGATAGATCAG
Source organism: Rothia uropygialis (assembly GCF_004137765.1). Lineage (GTDB taxonomy): Bacteria > Actinomycetota > Actinomycetes > Actinomycetales > Micrococcaceae > Rothia. The sequence goes on from NZ_NOIS01000002.1 coordinate 473,337, forward strand.
GCGATCGAGCAGACCGTCGATGAGGAAGTACAGCTGACGCAGACCCATGAGCGAGAAGGCCGTGGCCGTGAAGACGATGTACGGCTCTTGGGTGAGACCGAAGATCGCGGGGATCGAGTCAAGAGCGAATAAGACGTCGGTGCCGCCGATGGCCACCATGACCAGCAGCATCGGCGTCATGACCTTCTTGCCGTTTTCGACGGTGAACAGTTTGTCGCCGTCGTAGTTCTCGCTGGTGTGCATGAAGCGTTTGGCGAGCCGAACGATGACGTTGTTCGCCTCGTCGTCGTCTCCGGCGTCCGCGACCTCACCCTTGATCAGGTTCCCGGCGGTCAGCAGCAGAATGATGCCGAACAGGTAGAAGACCCAGGCCCAAGCGTTGATCGCGGCCGCACCCACGAAGATGAAGGCCGTCCGGGCGATCAGGGCGAAGACGATGCCGAAGAGAAGCACCTTCTGCTGATCGGCTCGGGGCACTTGGAACGAGGCCATGATGATCAGGAATACGAAAAGGTTGTCGACCGACAGTGCTTTCTCGGTGATGTACCCGCCATAGTATTCTGCGGCGAACTGGCCACCGTCGAAGGCCAGGATCACCAACCCGAAGAGCAGAGCAATGCCCACGTAGACCGCGGACCATACGGCCGCTTCCTTGATCGTGGGTTCGTGCGGCTTGCGCACGTGGAAAAAGAAGTCATAGGCCAACAGGGCCAGAATGACCACGAGGGTCACGACCCACTGAATAGCGGTAATCTCCACAGGAACTCCTTGTGCGTACGTTCAACGGCACAAGTCTCTCCCCCACGTGGGCCGACCGCCGATGCCGCCCTGTGACGTGGTCCGTGCCCGGCCAGGCTTCTGCGCCTGACGTATTGACGTGCACGGTCTTGAGGGATACTCCCTTGCTTCACTAGACAACCCTACGGGAGGCCAGGTCCTTAGTCCATGTGCTCCGCGCCTCCCCTCCCGGACGATCTCATTCCGCCGGGTTCTCTCGGGCCTCCCGGCGCAAGGCCCTGCCCTTGGGGCTGTAGAGCGACGCCAGCACCGTGATGGCCAGCACGCCCACGATCACAATCAAGGAGATCCCCGTGGTGACCTCGAAGACGTGTACCGGTTCGCCGTGGTTGATGAACGGCAGGTTGTTCTCATGGAGCGCGTGGAGCATCAACTTGATTCCGATGAAACCGAGAATCACGGCAAGCCCCCAGGACAGGTAGATCAAACGATCCAGGAGCCCGTCGATGAGGAAGTACAGCTGACGCAGACCCATGAGCGAGAAGGCCGTGGCCGTGAAGACGATGTATGTCTCCTGCGTGAGACCAAAGATCGCAGGGATCGAATCCAAGGCGAACATGATGTCGGTCAAGCCGATGGCGACCATGACCAGAAGCATCGGCGTCATGACCTTCTTGCCGTTTTCGACGGTGAAAAGTTTGTCGCCGTCGTACTCGTCCGTTGTCTTGAGGAAGCGCTTCGCCAAACGGACCATCACGTTATTGGCCTCGTCGCTGTCCCCGCCGTCTTTGACCTCGTCCTTGACCAGATTCCCCGCGGTATAGATCAGGAACAGGCCGAAGACGTAGAACAGTGCGGCCCATCGATCGATGGCCGCGGCTCCGATGAAAATGAACAGCGTCCGCGCGATCAGTGCGACGACGATGCCGAAGAGCAAGACTTTCTGCTGGTCCGCCCGAGGGACCTTGAAAGAGGCCATGATGATCAGGAAGACGAACAGATTGTCCACGGACAATGCTTGTTCCGTGACGAATCCTGCGTAGTACTGAACGGCGAAGTCTCCACCGTCCCAGAAGAAGACGAAGAGCCCGAAGAGGAGGGCGACCGCGACGTAGAACGAGGTCCACAGGGCGGCTTCCTTGATCGAGGGCTCGTGAGGTTTGCGAACGTGGAAAATGAAGTCGTACGCGAGCAGGGCTAGGATCACGACGATCGTCACGATCCATTGAAGGGATGAAACTTCCACAAAGCCTCCTTGTGGGCACGGAAAACCTCACAAGTCTCTCCCGCCGCTCGCGTCCGTATCACGGATGCCGCAGCCTCGTGCCCGGCCAGGCTTCGGCGCCTGACGTGCTGACGTTCACGAGATCGAGGGGATACTCCCTTGCTCAGAGTGCAACTGTACAGGCATCCTCTAGGCTCCCGTGCAGGTTTTCGGCTCGGGTACGCCGCATCCGGAATGATTCGGTACCCTATATAGCGAGGTCACCCACCGATTTCGAGAGAAGGTCACCAGTCCCATGAGCACTCCTTGGATCCGCGCCCGCCGCTACATCATCGGAGCAATTTTCGTCGCCGGAGCCGCATTCTTCGTGTGGAGCATTCCCAGCGACGGAACCGTCGGTCAGTTCGTTGACTGGACCATCGGCTTCCTACTCGTATGGGCCGTGCTCCTGGTCATTGCCGGAATCTACGCCGCCGCCAAACCGACCCGCGCCGAAAAGGAAGAACTGCAGCACTTCCAAGCCATCGAGGGCTCCCACAGCGCCGATCGCGCACAGCTGTCCAAATAGACCTTCCGACAAAACGCACGAGAAACCCCCGTCCCCGCGGTACCCCGCGTTAGGAGGGAGTTGCCCGATTCGGTGCCGGTTTCCCGCGTGAGGAGGGGTATATACCCCCGCCTAACGACGGAAAACGCCTCACAAGCAGTCACCCCCCTCCTGGGTGTTTTTACGACCCTGAGGTCCCTCCGCTAGAGTCGTGGCTCCCAACCCAGCGCCGGGCCGATCTTCGTCGCACACTGTTCGAGGATGTGCCGCCAGTCCGAGGGCTCGAGCTCGAACGGCAGCTCCACGATGAATTCGTCTGCTACCTCGAACGACGGGTCAGATCTCAGTTGCTCGACGATTTCTCCGGTGCTTCCCATCCGGTCCACCGCTATGATCGTCTTCTCCCCCAAGACCTTTCGGGTTCGAGGCGTGCGACGTTGGACGTATTCTTCGTAGCGAGCGCGCTGTTCAGGCGAGGTCTCATCGGTCGGGACGACGACGCGCGCTTGTGCGACCCGACCTGGTCTCTGCTCCGGCAGGGCATCTCGATACGCACGGATCAGAGCGGCCTGAGCGGCGTCGAAATCGCGGATGCCGTTCTCCGCCGAACCGATGTTGCTGACCAACAAGCCCAGGCCCGTCTCACCCGCCCACCGTGCGGACTTCAACGACCCTGAACCGTACGAGAGCCTCTCCACCAAGCCCGGACTGAGCGGCTGAACCGTCTCGGAATCGAAGTTCCCGCCAAAACCTTCATACGGCCCGACGTCGCGGACCTTCTCCCCTTGGAGAAAGCCGATCAGACGCATGATTCTCTCGTACCCGTAATCATCCGTTTCCCAGCCCGGGCCGAATACGGTCCTGTTCACCGCGTCATCGAAGCGCGGCGGGTGAACACTCAGCCCGGGACGGAGCCTCCCGCCGGTCAGAAGATCAGCAACCCCCAGGTCCTCGGCCAACCGGTACGGATTCTCGAATTCGAGGGGAATCACGGCACTTCCGAGCTCGATCCTCTCCGTGGCCTGCGACAACGCACCGAGCATGACGCCGGGTGCCGTGACCCCGTACTGCATGTGGCGTGTACGCAACCACCCCGAGTCGAACCCCAGGGTCTCGGCGTGGCGAAAAAGGTCGATCGCATCGGTGAACCCCTGGGACGGGTTCTCCGGGCTGAACGGAGCGATGTGGAGGAATCCGAGGTGTTTGAGGGGAGAACCGTTGGCAGGCATGCGACTCCTTGAGAACCGGAAACAGTGCGTATCTACATCTCAACCGTGAGCGTACCGAACTATTCCACCCGCCTCTTGCGCAGGTCACGAGGTGTAATCGGCCCGAAGTTTCTTCTTGTTGAGCTTGCCGACGGAGGTCCTGGGAAGTTCGTCGACGACCAAGACCTTGTCCGGGAGCTGCCATTTGGCGAATCTGGCCAACAGCGTGGACCGGACGTCATCGGCCTCGACAGATTCTCCGGCGCGTGGGACCACATACGCCACGGGGCGCTCATCCCATTTCTCGTCCGGAACCCCGATCACCGCGGCTTCTGCAATGCGCGGATTGTCCAGGATCGCGTTTTCCATATCGATCGAAGAAATCCACTCACCGCCGGATTTGATGACGTCCTTCAAGCGATCGGTCAGTTTGAGGTATCCGTTCGCGTCGATCACCCCGACGTCACCGGATCTCCACCAGCCGTCGGCGAATGAATCCGCAGATTCGGGACGGTTGAAGTACTCCTGCGTGATGAACGGGCCTTTGTAATAGACCTCGCCTGCGGATTCGCCGTCGTGCGGGAGCTCCGTGCCGTCCAATGCAACGATTTTGATGTCCGTACCGGCGCTCGGCAGGCCCTGCGAACGCTTCAGATCCCACCATTCGTCGCCGCTCAGCCCTTCGAGCGAACGCTTGCGCATCCAGTTGATCGCCACGATGGGCGAGGTCTCCGAGGCACCGTAACCATGGACGATGTCAGCGTTCGCGGTTTCCTGGAAGCCCTTCATGAGTGCGAGCGCCGGTTCGGAACCGGCCACGACCACACGCAGCCCTTCCAGATCCACGGTTTCGGGGCGGTTCCGGAAGTATTCGAGAATCGGGGTCCAGATCGCGGGCGAACCGTTGGAGATCGTCACCTCCTCAAGGACGAGCGCTTCGGCGAGGTCTTCGACGTCGGTCGCCGCATATTGTCCGGGCATCACTAGTTTCGAGCCCGCCAGAACGGCCGCGTGGAGGAATCCCCAGGTCATGACGTGGAACATGGGAGTCACCGGCATCAAACAGTCCCGATGAGTGAAACTCAGCGACGTGTGGAGCGCCCAAGCGTGGAGACAGACGGCGCGATGCGAGTAGAAGATCCCTTTCGGGCGTCCGGTTGTTCCTGTCGTGTATCCGGCATAGGCCGCGGTCGTCTCCTCGACCTCCTCCCACGCATACTCCTCGGGCTGACTGGACATGAGGTCTTCGAGGTAAATCGGATTCGGCAAATTCGTCGATATCTCGGGCCCTCTCCGATCCGAGAGAATGATCCATCCCCTGACGTCTTCGGCCCCCTGAATTCCTTCGGCGATCGGCAGGAGGGATTCGTCGACGACGACCCACTGCGCCCCCGAATGCTTCACCACGTACGTCAAGTCTTCACGCGAGAGCTTGAGGTTCAGTTGAAGATGGGTTGCCGCGAGTCCGGGGAGGGCGAAGTACAGTTCCATGTGCCGTCGGGAGTTCCAGTCCATGACGCCGACGACGTCGCCCGCCTGAACCCCTGCTTCGGCCAAAGCGTGCGCCATTCGGGATACGCGCTTGATTTCGGTCGCGTAGTTCGAACGCTCCCATGTGCCGTCCGCACCCTTGTAGACGACTTCCGTTTCCGGGAAGGTCCGTGCCGCATGCCGGAGCATGGTCGTTACGTTGAGCTGGTAGTTGTCAGCCATGGTTGATGGATGTCCGTAGAGCAACGATGCCCCTTTCCTCGGCGCCACGCGAATCACCTATGATGTGACCCACGCCCTAAATTTTGTTCAACTATACGGGTTGATGACGCTGTGCGAGCCCTTCGAGGCTCACCTGCTTTCACCAACAATTCATGAAGCCGGTACCTCCTCTTTGATGCCGGCTCCACTTCCGGCCCCGGCGGGCCCCTAGCATTCACCACGTCAGGTGCGAACCAGCGCACTCCCCGATTCAAAGGAAACGCCGATGAACTTCGATGGCTTCGACAGCCCGAGAACACGCAGATTCCAGCGAAAAGTCACCCTCCTCTCTGCGGGCGGGGTGTTCCTGGATGGCTTCGATCTGACGATCATCGCCGTTGCGATGCCGATGATCGCCGGGGAATGGGGTCTCGGAGCCGGCGAAAAATCCATCCTGACCAGCAGCGCCATCATCGGTTCGTTTATCGGTGCCGTATCGCTGGGAAACCTGACGGACCGGTTCGGGCGGAAGGCCATGTACGTCATCGACCTCCTGGCATTCGTCCTGTTCGCCGTCCTCACGGCATTTTCCCCGAGCCTCTGGTGGTTGGTCGTCTTCCGTTTTCTTCTGGGCATCGGCATCGGCGCCGACTACCCGATCTCCGCGACCCTCGTTTCCGAGTTCGCGCCGAAGAACGGACGCGGCAAGCTCTCGACATCTCTCGGGGCCATGTGGTTCGTCGGGGCCGTGGTCGCCTACCTCGTCGGGCTCCTGACTTTGCCTTTGGGCGACTTCGCGTGGAGAGCAATGCTCCTGATCGGCGCAGTCTTCGCCCTGGTCGTCTTCGTCTTCCGTGTGACACTCCCGGAATCTCCGCGGTGGTTGGTCGCCCACGGCCGGTTCGAGGACGCCAAGGACGTGGTCGAGAAGGTCACCGGGGTGCGTCCGAGTCACAATGAGGTCGAGGCCGAGGCTGCCCGCCCTGCTCACGCCCCCGCCCGCACGGCACGTCTGGTGAGCCTCTTCACTGGTCGCCAGCGGAACAGGACGTTGTTCGTCTGCGGATTCTGGTTCTGCTATGCCACGGCCTACTACGGGATTTCGATGTACACCCCGACCATCCTTGCCCCGTTCACCCAGGGCAACCAGGTCGCAGTCATCGTGGGTTCCGGAATCGTGGCCGTGCTGGGGCTGGTCGGATCCGTCATCGGCATGAACCTCGTGGATTCATGGGGAAGGCGCCCTCTGATCATCACGTCCTTTGCCGGCCTGACGGTGTCCCTTGCGGTCCTGGCGCTGACCGTGAACCCGCACTTGATCTTCCTAATCGTCCTGTTCAGTGTCGCGGTCCTCTTCGCAAATTCCGGCGGCGGGATCCTCAACTTCGTCTACCCGACGGAGCTCTTCCCCACCGAGCTTCGAGCCACGGGATCCGGATTGGCGACCTCGGTAAGCCGTATCGGTTCGATTCTGGGCGTCGTCGCCTTTCCGAATATGGTCGCCGCGTGGGGCAACAACGCGGCCCTGTGGGTCTTCGCGGCCGTAGGGTTGGCGGGACTGCTGATCTGCGTTTTCATGGCCCCCGAGACCAAGAACCGCGGCCTGGAAGAAATCAACTCGTAAGGAGCAAGCACATGTCTGACCGGGAAAATACCGGAACGTCGGAGGAATTCGCGACCACCAGTTCGCGACGGGTCGTTCCGGACACGGCTGCTCCCTTCCGCCGTCTTCACGCCGGCCCGGGCGAGCCGCATACCGGGCGCACGGACCTGATGCCGACCGGTGCCGGATGGCCCGACGGCGGCACGCAGATCCTGGGTCTGGTTCATTTCACAGACTTTCAGCTGGCGGACCTGGCTTCTCCTGCACGACTCGAATTCCTGCAGAAGCGGGACGGCCAGGCCGACTGGAAGGGAATGACTCCCGCCTACCGGCCTCAGGAGTTCTTGCAATACCAGGCGATCGAAGGCATGGTTCGAGCGATGAATTCCCTGGCCGAAGCCCAGCCGGATGTTTGGGATCTGGCGATCACGACCGGCGACAATTCCGATTCGTCGCAACGCAATGAGATCGAGGCTTACCTGCGGTCCTTGACGGGCGGCGTCGTCGAACCGGCCGCAGGGTCACGGGAGTTCCAGGATGCGCCGGTCGGGATGGAGGATCCGCAATATTACAACCCGGAGCCTTCTTCCCGGGACAGGTACAAGACCGAATTCGGATTTCCCGACGCTCCGGGCGCGCTGTCCGAAGCAACGAGGTCTTTCGGGACAGACGGTTTAGATCTGCCCTGGTTGACCTGTTTCGGAAACCACGACTGCTTGGTCCAAGGACGGGCGTCACTTCCCGTTGGTCTGGATGATTTCCTGAAGGGGTCCCACAAACCGGTCGAGCTCGACGGTGCGTCGGTCCCGGAAGGCCCCAAAACCCCGGCGTACGTCAACGACCCGATGTGGTCCACGCGCGGACCGACAAAAGACATCGACCCTTTGGACGGCCGAACCGTGTGGAGCAAAGCTGACTACGTCAGAGCGCACCTCGACTCTCCTGGTTCGCCGCGCGGCCACGGGTTCACGGACGCCAATCTGCACGACGGCGTGACCTATTACGCCCACGATCCGAATGACGACGTGCGGCTCCTGGTACTGGACACCACCAATACCGCCGGTCACGTCGACGGATGCATCGACGATACGCAGTTCCGGTGGCTCCGGGACCAGCTCGACGCGTCCGCCACCGAGGGCCGGATCGTGGTTCTGGCGTCGCACCACGGACTGTCCACGCTGAATAACGACTACGGCGTCGGGGACTCGCGAGGCACGTTGCATCTGGCGGACGATGTCGAGGCGCTGCTTCATGACTATCCGAACGTGGTCTTGTGGCTCTCCGGCCACACGCACGTCAACAAGGTGACACCGCGCCCCGGACGCACGCCCGAGGGCGGATTCTGGGAAGTCTCCACAGCCTCTATTTCGGAGTGGCCGGTGCAATTCCGAGGAGTTCAGATCTTCGTATCCGAAGCAGTGGTGCGCATCCGGACGACGATGATCGACTCTCAGGTCCCCGAGTCCCCGGCCTCCACGCGTGGGCTCGAAAACCTGGCGGCGTTGCATCGGGAGCTCGGCGCGAACGACGCAGGTTCCGTCGGTGGTCTGCACGCGGAGGGCACACGGGAGGATCGCAACGTTGACCTCCTCGTAGCCATCTAGCGCGCTCGCGAGCAGCACGGGGGGCCGGGCGAGACGGAGAGTTCTCACGTCTCCGAGGAGTCGTGGTGCGCCCGGGATCGGATGATGGCCTCCGCGTTGCTCTCCGCCCAGCGACGCATGGCGTCGATGGGCTCGGCCAGGCTCCGGCCGAGTTCCGTCAGCTCGTAGTCGACCCGTGGAGGTACGGATCCGCTCGCATGGCGCGTGACGATGCCGTCTCGCTCCATCGATCGGAGGGTCTGAGTCAGTACCTTTGGGGTCACTCCCCCAATGTTGTCCCGTAACTGCGTGAACCGCATCCGCCCACCGCCCAGGCTGGTGACGATGAGGGGTGTCCAACGATCGGTTACGTGACGGAGCACGGTCCGCGATGGGCAGTGTGGGTCCATGATGTCGAACTCGCGTTCCGAGGACGAGACATTCGCAGCCAAAAATTTCCTTCCATGGTTTCCTTGAGGTACTCAGTATCAAAAAGATACTCTTTGGTTATTCGGCCGGCAAGATCCGCCGGCACACCTACCAGCAAGGGATTGAATCATGAAGATCGCAATCATCGGAGCCACCGGAATGGTCGGGAGCCGAACCGTCGCGGAAGCCGCTCAACGGGGACACACCGTGGATGCGTATTCGCGCAGCGGCAAGGGGGTCGAAGGTGCCCAGTCGGCCCACGCACTGGATCTCGCGGACACCTCCGCGGTCACCGACGTCATCACCGGCCACGATTACACGGTCATCACCGTGGTCAGCGGCCGCACCGGCGACTACGCCGACGACGTTACGAACCACCGCAATCTGTTGGCGGCCGGGCCGGAGGGCAAGTACCTTGTGGTCGGAGGCGCCGGTGCTCTCTACGCCGACGGGGACACTATGCTCAAGGACACGGAAGGGTTCCCGGCGCAGTTCAAGACGGAAGCGGACGCCTTCGCGGAGATCTACCGGGACTACGTGTCCTCACACGGTGTGGACTGGACGATGCTGGCTCCCGCGCCGATGATCGCGCCGGGCGAGCGAACCGGTACCTACAAGACCGATCTGGACCGGCCTGCGGGGGACTCGGTATCCGCGGAGGACTTCGCCGTCGCGATCGTCGACGAGGCCGAATCCCAGTCTCATCAAGGCAAACGCTTCACTGTGGCGAACTAGCACCGCCCGAGCGTTCTCCGACGAGCCTCTTGAGGGCCAGGTTTGTGAACCGGCCCTCAAGACGCCCGTGCTTGACCCCGCCGCCGGATCAGGCGTGGCCCGCCTGCTGCATCTGACGCAGTTCTTTCTTCAGGTCGGAGACCTCGTCACGCAATCGAGCCGCCAATTCGAATTGGAGCTCGGCCGCGGCGTTGCGCATCTGCTCGTTCATCTGCTCGATCAATTCCAGCAGGTCCTCGGCAGGGGCCGCAGCCAGACCGTCCTTGCGGATTTTCTCGACCGCTGCCAACGTAGCGTTGTCCCGATCGGCCTCGGCGCCCTTGGATTTCTTGCCTTTGCCCTTGACCGGAGCCGTGTGATCGTTGGCCGCGGCACGCTTGGCCAAGAGCTCCTGGGTATCCTCTTCTTCGCGGGCGATCTGATCGGTGATGTCCGCGATGCGTTTGCGGAGGGGCGTCGGATCGATTCCGTGCTCCTTGTTGAACGCGACCTGAATTTCCCGGCGACGATTCGTCTCTTCGATCGCCGTCTCCATCGAATCGGTGATCTTGTCCGCGTACATGTGGACTTGGCCGGACACGTTACGGGCGGCACGACCGATGGTCTGAATCAGCGACGTCGTCGAGCGCAGGAACCCTTCTTTGTCCGCGTCCAGGATCGCCACGAGCGATACTTCCGGCAAATCCAGGCCCTCACGGAGAAGGTTGATGCCGACCAGGACATCGAATTCGCCCAGGCGCAAGGAACGCAAGAGTTCGACGCGTTTGAGGGTATCGACGTCGGAGTGCAGGTACTGGACCTTGACCCCGTGCTCGACGAGGTAATCCGTGAGATCCTCGGCCATCCGTTTGGTCAGCGTCGTCACCAGGACGCGTTCGTCCCGGTCCGCGCGTTGCCTGATCTCGTCCAGGAGGTCGTCGATCTGCCCCTTGGTCGGTTTGACGACGATTTCGGGATCCACGAGGCCGGTCGGGCGAATGATCTGTTCGACGTACCCGTCCGCCTGGGACATCTCGTACTTGCCCGGAGTCGCAGACATGTAGATCGTCTGGCCGATGCGCTCTAAGAATTCGTCCCATTTGAGGGGACGGTTGTCCATCGCGGACGGCAAGCGAAAGCCGTGCTCCACCAGTGTCCGTTTGCGGGACATGTCGCCCTCGTACATGCCACCGATTTGGGGCACGGTCACGTGGGATTCGTCGATGATGAGCATGAAATCGTCGGGGAAATAATCCAGCAGACAGTGCGGTGCGGAGCCGGCCCCTCGGCCGTCGATGTGCCTCGAATAGTTCTCGATTCCGTTGCAGAAGCCCATCTGCTCCATCATCTCGAGGTCGTAGGTCGTGCGCATCCGCAGGCGCTGCGCCTCGACGAGCTTGTTCTGGTCCTCGAGTTCTTTGAGACGCTCGCCCAGTTCGTTGTTAATGTCTTCGACCGCACGGGCCATGCGCTCCGCACCGGCCACGTAGTGCGAGGCTGGGAAAACGTACATCTCGTTCTCTTCCCGGAGCACCTCGCCCGTGAGCGGATGAAGAGTATGGATCGACTCGATTTCGTCCCCGAAGAATTCGATGCGGATCGCATTCTCCTCATACATGGGGATGATTTCGACGGTATCTCCGCGAACACGGAACGTACCGCGGTGGAAGTCCATGTCGTTGCGTGCGTACTGCATGTTGACGAACTGACGGAGAAGATCGTCGCGGTCGACTTCGTCCCCCTGGCGAAGGGTCACCATCTGGTTGACATACTCCTCAGGCGTACCCAGACCGTATATGCAGGAGACCGTGGAGACCACGACGACGTCGCGTCGGGTCAGCAGCGCGTTGGTCGCGGAGTGCCGCAAACGCTCGACCTCGTCGTTGACCGAAGAGTCCTTTTCGATGAAGGTGTCCGTCTGCGGGACGTAGGCCTCGGGCTGGTAGTAGTCGTAGTATGAAACGAAGTATTCGACCGCGTTATTGGGCAAGAGCTCACGGAGTTCATTAGCCAGCTGGGCCGCGAGGGTCTTGTTCTGGACCATGACCAGCGTAGGCCGCTGGACCGCCTCGACGAGCCAGGCCGCCGTCGCCGACTTACCGGTACCCGTGGCGCCCAGGAGGACGATGTCCTTCTCGCCGCCTTCAACCCTTTCGGTCAATTCGGCGATGGCTCGTGGCTGATCACCGGCGGGCTTGTAATCGGAAATGACCTCAAATGGGGCGACGACGCGGTTGATCTCCTGTGCCAGACTCATATGCTCAAGGTTACTCCGATTCGTAAGAATGTTCGATAGATCCGGCTGAGACTGCTGTCTTACCTTTCCTAGGTCAGTTTTCTCTTGTTAGTCACGCCCCTCCCCTGTAACTAGCCGCGTGAGAACCGGAAACGCCCTCAAGCGAAGGAAAGCGGACAATGGCCCAGAAGTACATCACCGTCAGGATCGACGACGGCCGGAAGCCAGTGGTCCACGGTGTCGAGCGATGCGACTCGAGTACGAATCGATCACGAGGGTTGATCGTGGGGAAGATCGACGGCGGCCAGAAGTTGTTCGAGTCTCCGAACAAGGTCATCAAGTGATGGTCCGCCGGGTCCGCGCGGACCCGGCCCCAACCCACCGAAGCTTCGCCAGTATCTGATCAGGGACCGGCCTTTCGTGGGCTGGAGGGGACAACAATGGACGGGCTTAAGAAAGTACTCAATGAGTCCGGAGTGAGTTATCCAGCTCTATACCCCGTCAGTACAGTGCACCTGACCGTTGATCGTGGCACCGCCAACGTTGGCATGATCAGCCTTTACCCCGTCAGCGGTGTATTGAATCCCCTCCGGCTGCTTGGCCTTATATGGCCTCCCCTGCTGCTGGGGTTTGTACATCACGAACAAACCGCCCTCGTCCTCGACCTTGAGCAACGGTGGCTGGTTGTCAACACTGGCCATCAGGTGTCGAATACGGCCATCGCCGGAAGCACAATGAACCACGTTCGGAGTGAACTGCTGTTCACCACCACCGGTAGTCACGGTCAACGAGCCCGGGCCTGCCGGCGCAGATTCCGACGACCCCGTCGGGGAGGGAGTCTCAGCCGGAGTCGAGGAAGACTCGCTCGACGAGGCCGGTTCCTGGGCCGGCGACGCAGAAGAGCCGGAACCTGTCGAGCCACCGCACCCGGTGGCAAGTAGGAGAACAGCCAGGGACGGGACGGCTATTTTCTGCAAAACACGCATGCCACCAGTGTATTTGCTGGGAGTTCCCCAGGCCATTCGCCGCCCTGTGGCAAGCATCTTGGCCAAAGGCAGCGGCCGGCACACAGTCCGGCATCGAACATGGGGACACCACATGACGGAGCCAGGTCCTGGATTAGAGCAAACAAGGTTTTGCACTCGGCATTTCGGCTCCGGGGCAGAGCCTGAGCTCAGCTCTGGTCGATGAATTCTTGCTTGTACTGTCGGACGACGTCGTCGAAGTTATCGTCCCGGACGAAGCCAAGTTCCAGGAGACGATCCACCGCGAACTCGCCCGGCCAGGAGCACACGATGTCCATAACCTGTTGGTCGGGTTGATCAGCAACCAGGGCCCTGGCCTGCGAACCACCGACGCGTTCGAGCGAAGCGAGCATCTCGGAGACCGTCACACAGATGCCGGGGATGTTCATACCGCGCCACGCGCCGATCTCCTCCCCGGAGATCTCCAGCGCATGAATGAGGTTAGATACGGCCGCATCCGGAGAGGAGAGCCACATCCGGGTTTCATGAGGCACCGGGCACGCGGACTCGATTCCGTTCAATGGTTCCCGAATGATTCCCGAAGCGAAGGACGACGCCGCAGAGTTCGGCTTACCGGGCCGGACCGAGATGGTCGGCAGACGGCAGATCCGGCCGTCCACGAATCCCTTGCGCGAGTACTCATTGACCAGCAGCTCCCCCATGGCTTTGAACGCCCCGTACGTAGAATCGGGTTGTTCTGCCCACGTATCCTCGACGATTTCCGGCATCTGACCGCCGAAGACGGCCAATGAGCTCGTGAACACGAAATGCGGTCGATTGCCTGCCCTCCGGGCCGCCTCCAACAGTTCGCGTGTCCCGTCGAGGTTCACCCGCAGAGCCAGATCGAAGTTCTCTGCTGACCCGCCCGACAACACCGCGGCCAGGTGATAGACGGCAACGGTGTCCTCGCCAATGATCTCGGCCAGCAAGTCCGGATCGGCGAGGTCCCCGACCACCGAGCTCACCCGAGCGTCATCGCTCAGGTTCTCGGCCAAGTCCAGAGACACGATGCGATCGAAACGAAACCCAAGGTTCCCGGCATCCTGCCGTTTCAGCAGTTCCGCGATGACCCTGCTCCCAAGGAATCCTGCGCCTCCGGTCACAACAATCTTCATTCCGTTTCCTCTCTGACGGCTCCCATTGTTTGGCGCATGTGCGACCTCATGGCCTCGCGCGAGCCCTCTTTGTCTTTGTTTTCCAGCTTTTTCAAAATCTCTGTATGCCAATGGATCGCGTCGTTGCGCACTTTCCGCGTCGACGAGGTCTCCATGCGCACCGCGCGCAGAACCTCTTCCAGCGGACGGTAGGTTGCGGCAAGATATTCGTTGCCTGCGGCCTCAATGATTACCCCGTGAAATGCGATGTCCGCTTCCACGGCGCGAGCGACATCGGGTTCACCGTCGCTGTTCTCGACCTCGACCATAATCTCGACCTGCTTCCGCATGAGCTTCAGCTGTTCGTCGGTGATCCTCGAGGCCGCGAGTTCGGCTGCTCCGATTTCCACGATTTCGCGGACCTCGGTCAATTGCTCCACGAGGTTTCTGCTCTCGCCGCGCATTCGACCGCGCAGTTCCATCAGCTCCACGTTCAGCAGATCCCAGTTCTCGACGGGTGCAATCCGATTTCGTTTGCCGTGTTTCACCGTGATCACTCCTCGCCCGGCGAGGGTCTTGATCGCTTCGCGAATGGTCAGCCGCGAGACGTCGAGTTCGTCGGCCAGGACCCCTTCGGGCGGCAATTCGTCCCCCACGGACACGACGCCCTGGGCAATCCGGTCCAGGATCGATCGGCTGACGTGGTCGGCGAGGTTTTTCACCACTGGTGACTCCTTGGAAGACGCATGTGTGAACTGGTTGACAGTATGCCACAAAAAGCTACACTTATCAGATATCTGATCACAGCCAGTGATGGCCCCCGTCACTCTGGCCGGAAGTAGAAGTCGATGGAGATTTCATGTCCCCGGTAACTCTCGTCCTTTTGGGCTTGGCCGCTGTCGTCGTCATCTTGGCGCTCATCATCAAGGCAAAAGCCCACCCGTTCCTCGCATTGCTCCTGGTCTCGGTCGGCCTGGCACTGGCCGCCGGAGTCCCCCTGGACAAGATCGTCCCCATGCTGGAAGACGGCATGGGCTCGACCCTCGGGTCGGTTGCCCTCATCGTGACGCTCGGTGCCATGATGGGCCGCATCATCGAAGTCTCAGGCGGAGCCGATGTCCTGGCCAAGATGCTGCTCGCCAAGTTCGGTCCGAACAAAGCCCCCTGGGCTCTCGGTGCCGCTGCTTTCATCTTCGGCATCCCCGTGTTCGTCGATGTCGCCCTCATCGTCCTCATGCCGATCATCTTGTCGGTCGGCCGCCGTCTTCAGGGCAACATGCTCAATTACGCCCTCCCCACCGTCATGGGCCTCCTGACGGTCCACGTGGTGCTTCCTCCGCACCCGGGGATCGTGGGAGGAGCCCAGGTCATGGGGGCGAATATCGGCATGGTGCTCCTCCTGGGGCTGGTTCCGGCCATCATCATGTGGTTCGCCTCGCAACTGATGATCCCGTTCATCACCCGCCGCGTATTTTCTCCCGTCCCGGCCATTTCGGCAGCGGAGATACAGGAAGCCGGTGAGGATTTCGACGAGGAATCGACCCAGTCGTTCCCGAAGGTCGACAATCCGCCGCGCGCTTGGGTCGTGATCCTCATGATCCTGATCCCGCTGGTTCTGATCATGTCCCAAACCATCACCTCCATGACTCTGCCTGCGGACAACGGTGTCGTTCAGTTCTTCTCCTTCGTAGGAGCCTCTCCGATGGCTCTCGTCATCGGTGTGGTCGTCGCAACCGTTGTCCTCGGCTACCGGAGAGGTTGGGGGCTGACCCAGGCCGAGGACGTCATCAACTCGTCTCTTCCTCCCGTGGCCGCGGTCATCCTCATCACCGGAGCCGGTGGCACCTTCGGGCATGTGCTCCAAGAAACCGGGGTCGCCGACGCCGTCGCCGATGCCCTGGCCGGTACGGGTCTGCACATCCTGGTGATGGCGTGGTTGATGTCGGCTTTGATTCGCGCTGCCCAGGGGTCCGCGACCGTGGCGACCCTGACCACCGCGCCGCTCGTCGCGCCCCTGGTAACATCGCTCGGTCTCGCTCCGTTGCAGGTAGCACTCGTGGCGGTCACCATCGGCATCGGTTCGATGGCCCTCTCCCACGTCAACGATTCCCTGTTTTGGGTGTGGTCTAGATACAACCAGGTCAACACCGCAACGGGACTCAAGTCCTACACGGTCCTGACCACGGCAACATCGATCGTCGGCTTCTTCGTCGCCCTGGTCATGTGGCCGGTGGTCTCCGCCATCGCCTGATTTCTTGTCCGAAGGAGTTTCACCATGCTTAATTCGCCCCGACGATTGCTCGTTCTCGACGACGACCCCACCGGTTCGCAGTGCGTCCACGATGTTCCCGTCGCCTTCGAACAGGACCCCAGAATCCTCACGGAGTCTTTGGAGCAGCCAGGTTCCACGTGCTTCACGCTCACCAATACTCGAGCCCTGGACGAGAACGCGGCGGTCTCGCTGAACCGCAGGACTCTGAGTGAATTCTTGGAAGCATCGCCCCAAAGTGATGAGGCGCCTCTGCACGTGGTCTCCCGGTCGGACTCCACCCTCAGGGGTCACGTGATTGCAGAGCCCAATGCACTGGCCGACGTTCTCTCCGAGCACGGCGTGGACGTCGACGCGTTCCTGTTCTGCCCCGCGATGATCGAAGCCGGCCGCTTCACGGAAGGCAATATCCACTACGCCATGGTCGACGGGGCTGCGCGAAGAGTCGAGGACACCGACTTCGCACGGGACGCGACGTTCGGCTACCACCATTCCGACCTCACGGAGTTCCTCGAGGAAAAATCCGGCGGTACGGTCAAGGCTTCCGAGGTCCTCCGCCTCTCGCTCGACGACATCCGCTCCGGAGGACGGGAAAAGGTTTCGGAGATTCTCGCGGGAGCTTCGAACAGGACGTGGGTCGTCGTCAACGCTACCGATTACTCGGACATGGAGGTCGTCGTGGACGCCGTGACCGAGCTGGAAGCACGTGGACGCCACTTCGTCACACGGTGCGGTCCGTCATTTGTGCGTCCCCTCGCCGGTCAAACCGGCCCCCGCATTCTCAAGCCCTCGGATATTTCCCTGAGCGGGGAGAGAAAACGTCACGGTCTCGTGGTGGTCGGCTCCCACGTCGGACTCACCACGCAACAGCTCGAGGAAGTTCAGCGACGCGGGAGCCTGACCGAAATCGAAATCGATGTGGAACAGCTCCTCAATGCGGGCCGACGGGACCACCACCTGGACCGGACGGTCCAGGCGATCCGAGAGGGCCTGAAGAATAACGACGTCGCCGTCTACACCAGCCGGAAACTCATCTCGACTTCGGATCCGGCCGAGTCTCTCGACATCGCCAGAAGCGTCTCCGACGCGGTGGTTGAGGTCGTGGAAAGAAGCCGCGATGCTCTGCCGGCCTGGATCGTTGCCAAAGGAGGAATCACCTCCCACGAAGTCGCGCATCGAGGCCTGGGTATCCGTCTCGCGAGGGTTGCAGGCCAATTCTTCCCCGGTCAGATTTCACTCTTCAAACCGGAACACGCTCCCGAGAATGTTCGAGACTGCCCGTACGTGGTCTTCCCCGGAAACGTGGGCAGCCGCGAGGCTCTCGCGGACGTCATCGAGCGCCTCCAGGCCGCTTCACGCTGAACAATCGCCACGAATCACAGAACGGACATCATGACTCAGAAAGACTCCATCGGTTGGATTGGACTCGGCGCGATGGGCGCCCCCATGGCCACGGTCGCGGCCCGAGCGGGCCACGCGGTGACGGCATTCGACCTGAATCCGGCCGTGCTCGAATCGGTAGCACCCCTCGTTGATACCGCGGGTTCGGCCCGTGAGGCTGCCACGGGTAGGGACGTCGTCGTCATCATGGTCGCGACGGGGCCCCAATTGGATGCGGTGCTCTTCGGCGAGGATGGCATCGCTGATGTTCTTTCGCCTGGGGCCACTCTCCTCATCATGTCCACGGTCGGCCTGGCCGCTGTGCAGCGTGCTGCCCTGGCTCTGGAACCGGTGACCCAACACATCGTCGACGCGCCCGTTTCCGGCGGCGTCGCCCGCGCCGGCACGGGAGATCTTCTCATCATGGTGGGCGGCAGCGAAGAAGACGTAGCTTCCATCAAGCCGCTGCTGGACGCCCTGGGGTCGAATTGCCCGGTGGTCGGGCCTGAGCCGGGCGACGGCCAGAAGTTCAAGGTCGTGAACCAATTGTTGTGCGGAGTGCACATCGCCGCCGCGGGAGAAGCCCTCGCTCTCGCGGATTCGATGGGGCTCGACGTCGCCCAGTGCCACGAAGTGCTCAATGGCGGGGCCGCTCAATCCTTCATGTTCCAGGATCGCGGGTCTCGGATGGTCAATGAGGAGTTCGACGAGGCCCGGTCCGCCTTGAATATTTTCGTCAAGGACATGGGGCTCGTGACCGACGCGGCCCGGGCCGCAGACCAGCCGGTTCCGCTCGCTTCGGCGGCGGAGCAGGTGTACTTGAGAGGTCGAAGGGAGGGGCTCGGCCGCAAGGACGACTCCGTGGTCTACCAGATGCTCCGCGAGCGGGGCCGCTGAATCCTAACCGTCGGTCAGCTCCCGCCACAGCCGATCCACCTGCGCGGCCGTCTCTTCCTGGCTTCCTGAGTTGTCGATGATCCAGGTCGCTGCGGCCCGCCGTTGGTCGTCGGTCGCCTGGGACCTGATGCGTGCTCGGGCGTCGTCCTCGTTCATTCCACGGTCCGAAACCAACCGTTCGATCCGCACGGGCTCTGGGGCCTCGACCACGATCACGCCGTCGAATTTGTCCCCCTGGCCGGTCTCAACCAGAAGCGGAATGTCCTGGACGATGACGCCCGAGAACCCGGCTTTGTTCGTCGCCTCATCGACCAGGCGTTTCGATTCGGCCCGGACCGCAGGGTGCACGATTGCGTTCAAGCGTTCGCGCGCGGAGTCGTCGCCGAAGACGATACGGGCCAACCCGGCCCGATCGAGTGAACCGGAGTCGTCCAGGACGTCAGAGCCGAATTCTTGTGCCACCTCGTCCAGAACCGGCGAACCGGCGACCATGAGCTCACGTGAAATCGCATCGGCATCGACCAAGACCGCCCCGTGGGTCGTCAGCAATCGCGCGACGGTCGACTTTCCAGAACCGATGCCGCCCGTCAGGCCCACATGCTTGACCGAATCTGTCATTGGTCGCTTCCTCTCATACCGCGTAGTTGCGTTCCCTACCTTATCCGCCGGCGGGAGACGGTAATCCGCATCGACCGGAATAGACTGGATGAGTGACCGATTCTTTCGAAACCCGCGCCCGCACGTACACCGTCTTGTCCGGAAACCGGCCGGTCGAGACCACGCTGGAGGTCAAGAAGAGCGAGTTCATCGGACACGTGGCCCGCGTCGAATCGGAGGAGCAGGCCCGCGCGTACATCGAATCGTTGAGAAGGCGGTACCACGATGCACGGCACGTGTGTTCGGCCTTCGTCATCGGAGCGGACCGTGAGATCCAGCGTTCCTCCGATGACGGTGAACCTGCCGGCACCGCGGGGATCCCAATGCTCCAGGCACTCATTTCCCACCGAACCAGCCAGGACGATGAGTCGGTGACCGATCTCTCCGACGTGTGCGCGGTGGTGGTCAGGTACTTCGGCGGCATCAAATTGGGCGCAGGCGGTTTGGTTCGGGCTTATACGGACTCGACCGTGCAGGCGCTCGACGCCGGCCACTTCGCTTCCAGGCAGAGGCTTCGGCGGGGACGGATCGACATGCCCCACGCGGAGGCCGGCCGCCTCGAAAATGAGCTTCGCGCATCGGCAGTAGCGGTTCTGGGAACCGACTACGGCCCGTCCCATGCGACACTGAACATCGCGGTCACTGACGCAGAGGCCCACCTTCACGGGGCCGAAAACCTCCTCGCATCCGCATCGTCAGGGGAATTGAGTCTGGTGTGGGGCGGCACGGAATGGGTCGACCGGTAGATAACGTCCTTCGCACAGCGACCGCTTACTCGCATGGAAGACGGACCCGATGAAATAGACAGAGGCGAGACCGTCCCTTCCGCCTGCCGTTGTTGCGTGTTGTTGCCCCGGAACGCGAATGGCCCCTCACCGTAAGGTGAGGGGCCATTCGTCTCAACAATCCCGCTACGGGAACTTTACCGGTTTAGTTGTTGCCGGTGAGCTTCTCGCGCAGTGCAGCCAGTGCCTCGTCCGAAGCCAGTGTGCCGGAATCGGCTGCCGGAACCTCGGAGGAGTAGCTGGACGGAGCCGGAGCTGCGTTCGAGGAGGAGGACGACGACGAGGACGACGAAGCCGAACCGGTTGCGGCGGTTGCTGCTGCGTCGGCGTCTTCGGCCAGGGCCTTGCGGACCTGCTCCTTGTGAGCTTCCCAACGAGCCTGAGCGTCAGCGTACTGCTGCTCCCAGGTTGCACGCTGGGTCTCGTAGCCCTCGAGCCATTCGTTGGTCTCGGGGTCGAAGCCCTCGGGGTACTTGTAGTTGCCCTGCTCGTCGTACTCCGCGGCCATACCGTACATGGCCGGGTCGAACTCGGTGCCGTCGGGGTCGACGCCCTCGTTGGCCTGCTTGAGGGACAGCGAAATGCGGCGGCGGTCCAGATCGATGTCGATGACCTTGACGAAGAGCTCGTCTCCGACGGAGACGACCTGCTCGGCCAGATCCACGTGGCGGACAGCCAGTTCGGAGATGTGCACGAGGCCCTCGATGCCGTCTTCGACGCGAACGAACGCACCGAAGGGAACCAGCTTGGTGACCTTACCGGGAACGACCTGGCCCAGCGCGTGAGTGCGGGCGAAGGTCTGCCACGGGTCTTCCTGGGTTGCCTTGAGCGACAGCGATACACGCTCGCGGTCCAGATCCACCTCGAGAACCTCGACGGTGACTTCCTGGCCAACCTCGACGACCTCTGAGGGGTGGTCGATGTGCTTCCAGGACAGCTCGGAAACGTGAACGAGTCCGTCCACGCCGCCCAGGTCCACGAATGCACCGAAGTTGACGATGGAGGAGACAACGCCCGTGCGGACCTGTCCCTTCTCCAACTTGTTGAGGAACGAAGAGCGAACCTCGGACTGGGTCTGCTCGAGCCATGCACGGCGGGAAAGGACCACGTTGTTGCGGTTCTTGTCCAGCTCGATGATCTTGGCTTCGATCTCCTGACCGATGTAAGGAGCCAGGTCGCGAACGCGACGCATCTCCACGAGGGATGCGGGGAGGAAGCCACGGAGACCGATGTCCAGGATGAGGCCGCCCTTGACGACCTCGATGACGGTACCGGTAACGACGCCGTCCTCTTCCTTGATCTTCTCGATGTCGCCCCAGGCGCGCTCGTACTGAGCGCGCTTCTTGGACAAGATCAGACGGCCTTCCTTGTCCTCCTTGGTCAGGACGAGAGCCTCAACCTCATCACCAACGGCAACAACTTCACCGGGATCGACGTCGTGCTTGATGGAAAGTTCGCGGGACGGGATGACGCCTTCGGTCTTGTACCCGATATCCAGCAGAACTTCGTCGCGGTCAACCTTGACAACTTCGCCAGAAACAAGGTCGCCGTCGTTGAAGTACTTGATGGTCTCGTCAACGGCCTTGAGGAACTCTTCTTCGGTTCCGATGTCGTTGATCGCGACCTGCGGGGTGTTGGTGGTCATGTAGTAGGGGCTCCGATGTGGATAGATTACTTACTCGGTCGACTCCGACCCACCTTGCGGCGGTCTAAGGACGAAGCCGAACATTTATTGGACTGTGCGCACATGGTGCGCCCACTAAGTCTATGGCTTGACGCAAGTCGGGTCAACGCGTAAAAGCCCAAAACACGCCGATGTCTGCGCAACCTCTCGGAGGTTTCACCGAATGATTGCTTTCCGCGAGAAGGATCCGTCCCGTGGGCGCCGTCAGAAACCGAAATCGCAGTACGGTTCGCTCTTGACCGCGAACATTTCTGCGGCTTCTTCGGCGCCTTCTCCGAGCACCACTCCGTACTGAGCCTCGAGAGCACAGCCCCGGAAGACCGCGGAGGCCAACCGGTCCGCGGGGAAACGTACTCTGGTGGCAGAGGGCGAGAGGGCACAATCGTCCACTGCATGGTCCCCACGCCGACCCGGTGCCCCCAGGCCGTCGGCCGGAGTGACCTTCGCCGCACCGTTGCGGACTTCGAGTGCATAAGCGCCGGTGATCAGACCCAGTGGGTCATCAACCAGCAGGACGATCTTGCCGTCACGGCCGTATTTACGTGCCTCGAGGACCTTGACCACGTCCAGAATGCGAGTCCAGATGAGATCGGCTTCGCCCTTGGACCTCACAGCCCTGGGATCCTGCAAGATCGAAGACAGTGCCATCCCCGGGGCGTCTTTGAAGTCGACGACGTCCAACAGATCCACCGTGAACAGGTGGTTCCACAGCCCGACCGAAGCGGCAGGGGTGGCGGCCTGGAAGTCCACGATCTTCGCCCTGGGAGGGTCCGATTCATACCCCTGGTGCTCAAGGACCAAGAAGCCCTCGGGGCCCGAAACACCGCAATAGACGAAGGCTTCCCGGTTGCGCACCGCCTCGATCGAGTCGTTGTGCAGATCGACGATTCCCAGATTGTTCTTGATGTGGGTCCGAAGCCGGTTCATCTGGCCCGGTCGATTCCGCGCTATCCTTTGCGCCAGCTCTTCTGCGAGCCCCAACATTTTGAGTGGTTCGGCCTCGAGGATGCTGCCGCGGATCGCTCCGGTCGATTCTAATGCGCTGGGCAGCACTCGGGGGCTACGGCGTATGTCCAATTCGTAGTCGCAGGACCTAGTGCTTACCCCGTACCCGAAGCGTCCGTAGATTCCGCCTTCCGAGGCGGTCAGCGCCGAGAGAGCAAAGCCTTCGCCCTGGGCAGTGCGGAGTTCTTCGGTCATCATCGTCCGCAGGAGACCCCGGCGCCGATGCGAGGATGCAACGCCTACGCCCGAAATCGCCCACGTTCCAACGGTCGCAGCGCCTACGTTCATGGCCCGTGGAAAACCGACGATCGTCGAAACGGGCCGCGGGGTCGTACCGGCCCATTCGGGCGCCGGCTCAGTCTCTTCGAATCCTCGGTAGACAAAACCTTCGTGCTGATACTCCTGTGCCAGGTAGTCTTGCACGCCTCGCGTTCCTGGGTCTTCGTGGAAGCCGCGTTGCACCCGCCCGTGAAAACGCCGGTAGGTCTCGGTGGCTTTGCCATCGGGACCGAGTGCTTCTCTGATCTCAAAAGGCTTCAAACTCATGTGGTTCCTCTTCGGTTGACGGATCAACTAGTGGGCGGCGTCGTTCCAGGAGCGTCCGTGGCCAACCTGAACCTCGAGGGGCACGCGGAGCGTGACGGCGTTGGACATTTCCTCGCGGAGAATGGCCTCCGCCGCCTCGTACTCCCCTTCGGTGACTTCGAGGATCAGTTCATCGTGGATCTGAAGGACCATTCGGGTCGAAAGCTTTTCCTCGCGCAATCGCCGGTCAACACCGAGCATCGCGATCTTGATGATATCGGCGGCCGAACCCTGGATCGGGGCGTTGAGCGCGGCACGTTCCGCATTGTCCCGCACTTGACGGTTGGAGGAATCCAAGTCCGGAAGGTAGCGTCTGCGGCCGAACATTGTCTCCGTGTAGCCGACCTTCTTGGCCTCATCGACCACTTCACGCAAGTAGGTGCGCACCGCACCGAAACGCTTGAAGTAGTTGCTCATCAAACCGCGGGCCTCGTCCACGGAAATGTTCAGTTGCTTCGACAGGCCGTAACTCGACAGGCCGTAGGCCAGACCGTAGCTCATGGCCTTGACTTTCGAGCGCATTTCCGAGGTGACGTCTTCCGGGGCGACGCCGAATACCTGCGACCCCACGAATCGGTGGAGGTCTTCTCCCGATTTATAGGCGTCGATCAGGCCTTCGTCCTGGGACAGGTGCGCCATGATGCGCATCTCGATCTGGGAGTAGTCCGCCGTCAACAGAGTCTCGTATTCGGCACCGCAGACGAAGGAATTGCGGATCCGCTTGCCCTCTGCCGTCCGGACCGGAATGTTCTGGAGATTCGGATTGATCGAGGAGAGCCGTCCCGTGGCTGCCGTGGTCTGGCCGAAGGTCGTGTGCACGCGGTTCGAGGCCGTGGTCGCGTCCTTGAGCGCGGTGACGAATTGCTGGAGCTTGGTGAACTCGCGGTAGCGCAGGAGATACCCCATGAAGTCGTGGCCCTTGGTGCCCGGCTCGAGTTTGGTCATGAGTTCTTGCAGCGACGACGCGTCCGTGGTGTAGCCCGAAGAGATCTTCCGTGTCTTGGGCAGGTCCAAGGTCTCGAACAGGACCGTCTGCAATTGTTTGGGCGAGGAGAGCTTGACGGCTTCTCCGACTACCTGGTCCGCGTTGCGTTGCGCCGTGTCGATCTCAGCCTGAAAGTTCCCCTGCAACGTGTCCAGCTCTTGCACGTCCATCGCGATCCCGTTGGTTTCCATGTCGAGCAGGACGCGCGACAACGGAACCTCGATCTCGTCCAAGATCTTCTTGGCCCACCCGTGCTCGGCCAGGCGCTCGGCTATCGCGTCTGCGGCTTCGTGCATCAGCCAGGCCGCGGAGGCAAATCGATCGAGGCTTGCCGAGGTGTTCTTCTCCCTGGCTTCCTCGGATTCCTTTTTCAGCGCCGCGGCGGTTGGCTTCTTGAGTTTGGCGCCGAAGTCATAGGTCGTGAATTCGGCGGCGAGTTCCTGAGGGCTGTATCCGCGTGCGCCGGGGCGCAGGACGAAGGCTTCGAGCGCGAGGTCCCGACCGGCGTCGGGGAGTTCGTAACCGAGCTCTCTCAACGCTTTGATCAGCTCTTTGAGGTCGGAGACCAGCAGGTCGCCCGCGCGGTCTTTCAATGTGGAAGACAGAGCCTCACTCAGGTTGGCATCGGCCTGTTCGAGCCGCACGGATCCGACGGACTCCCGCGTGGCCAGGAACAGGACGTCGCCTGCCCGATGGTCCTGCTCGAGCGTCAGGGCCACGGCCGTTCCCGGCCCCGCGACGACCTGAGCGAGCTCGTCCGAGGTGAGGATGTCACGACGCCCGGGTATCTCGATCTGAGGTTCCGGTTCGGCCTTGACCAGGTCCACGCGGACCCGCTCGCGGAGACGGTTGAATTCGAGCTCGTCGAAGAGTTGATCCATCGCCTCGAGATCCGGCTCCCGACGCTCCATCTGGGCGAATGTCACGGGCAGGTCGACGTCGCGCTTGAGCTCGTTGAGTCGGAAGTTGCGACGGACGTCCTCGAGGTGGGCACGGAGGTTTTCTCCGACCTTCCCGCCGATCTCGTCCGCGTGGTCGATCACGGACTGCAAATCCCCGTACTGGTTGATCCACTTGGCGGCCGTTTTCGGACCTACCTTCGGAACGCCCGGCAAATTGTCTGCGGTTTCCCCCACCAGCGCGGCCACGTGGCGGTACCTGTCCGGTCCTACGCCGTATTTCTCCTCGATGTCCTCGGCCGTCCTCGGTGGGATGTCGGAGATCCCCTTGGTCGGGTACAGCACGTGCGTGGTCTCCGAGATGAGTTGGAAGGCGTCCCGGTCTCCCGAGACGACGACGGTATCGGCGTCCGCGTTCTCGGCCATTTTGGAGCCGGTTGCGATGATGTCGTCGGCTTCGAACCCTTCGACCGTGATCCACGGGATGTTCAAGGTGTCCAGAACCTTTTGGATGTACTCGATCTGTCCGGAGAACTCCTCGGGGGTCTCGGCGCGTCCGTCTTTGTATTCGGTGTACTCCTCGGACCGGAACGTTGGCCCGCTCAGGTCGAAGGCCACGGCCACGTGGGTGGGTTGAAGCTGGCGGACCATGGTAAGCAACATCGACGTGAAGCCGTGGATTGCGTTGGTGTGCTGCCCTGCGGAGTTGGAAAAACGATCCACGGGGACCGCAAAGAATGCACGGAATGCCATGGAGTGGCCGTCGATCATGAGGAGTCGTTTGCGCTCCCCTGCGTTCTCGGCGGGATCGGCGGGTTCAG
This sequence comes from Rothia uropygialis, assembly GCF_004137765.1. GTDB lineage: Bacteria > Actinomycetota > Actinomycetes > Actinomycetales > Micrococcaceae > Rothia. Next base: position 499,398 of record NZ_NOIS01000002.1, read on the forward strand.
GGGTATGCTCGGCCACGGTGGCCTCCTCGGCGGGCGTTGTCTCGGATGCGGAAGTCACCTACCAATCCTAATCACAGGCAGTGACGAGTTTGAGCGAGACGATGACGAATAATCCTTATACCGATTCTCTGATCAGGGCTGGAGTGCCGGAACAGTACCATTCACGCTTCGCTCGGAACGGTTTGGGCGGTTTGGCGGAGAAGTTGGGGATCGTCTTCGAAACCATGGGGCCGGACCTCATGGTCGCCAGGTTCCCAGTTGAGGGCAATGAGCAGCCGTTTGGTCTGCTCCACGGCGGGGCGCATTTGATTCTGGCGGAGACTCTTGGTTCTGTCGCGTCAGGTTTGGCAGGAGGAGAGGGCAAACAGCCCATGGGCGTGGATATTAATGCCACGCACCAACGCGCCGCTTCGAGCGGGTGGGTCACCGGCACGTGCACGCCGATCCATGTCGGGCGAACGCTCTGTATTCATGAGGTCGTGATGACCGACGATGCCGGCCGTCGCCTCTCGACGGCACGGGTCACAAACTTGTTGGTCGACCGCCGCTAGAACCTAGATCGCACAGGCGCTTGAGGCATAGCTGGTTGCGGCACTGGCGGTCGCTGATCAGGTGGCTCAAGCGACCTGGGAAACGATGGTTTCCGCAACTTCTCGCATCGAGAGTCTGCGATCCATCGAGGTCTTCTGGATCCACCGGAATGCTTCCGGTTCGCTGAGGCCCATTTTGGTGGTGAGCAACGATTTGGCCCGCTCGACCAGCTTCCGGGTTTCGAATTGTTCTTTGAGGCCGGTGACTTCTTTCTCGAGTGCCTTGATCTGCTCAAAGCGGCTGACTGCCACTTCGATCGAAGGAATCAGGTCATTCTCGGTGAATGGCTTGACCACGTAGGCCATTGCCCCGGCTTCCGTGGCCCGATCCACCAGTTCTTTCTGACTGAAGGCGGTCAACAGCACCACGGGGGCGATACGTTCCCTGGCAATCACTTCGGCGGCGCTGATGCCGTCCATCTTGGGCATTTTGACGTCCATGAGCACCACGTCGGGCTCATGGACTTTCGTCAGCTCCACAGCCTCTTCCCCGTTGCCGGCCTCGGCAACGACGTCGAACCCATGGTCCTTGAGAATCTCCACGATGTCGAGCCGGATCAGAGCTTCGTCTTCTGCGACGACGACCCTGCGCTTCTCGACCTGTTCCTGTTCAGGAGCGGGCACTTCGAGGTCCAGATTCTCCTGATCGGGCGTCGGCTCTGTCACCTTGTTCTCCTCTGACGTCACGTAGTTGTCCGCGCCGCCTCGCGGCTCGGGCCTAAAGTCCTTGCTCAAACGCTAGTTTACGTCCAACTGGTCAATCCGTGCTCGTCGAAGTGGCCGCTTGTGAATATTGCTTCACGCCGCGGGGCAGAAAACAGAGCCCGGTGCCGCTTCGTCCGAAGCGGCACCGGGCTCGTGAGCCTACCCAAAAACTTGGGTCAGCAGGGTCTATTCCCCGGAGACGGCGTTAGCAAGCTGCTCGAGGGACTCTTCCAACTGCTCCTGAGAAACCAAGGGCATGCCCAGCTCTTCGGCCGCCTTGGGATCCATCTTGGACCAGTCATAGGTCAGTGAGACGTCGGCCGATGACGAGCCCGTGGACTCGAGGCTCCAGGTCCATTCCCAGCCCGGGGGTTCCTCACCGGCAGGCGCAGTCTGCCAGGCCACGAGCTTGTTCTCGTCGAATCCCGTGACGTAATTGTCCGTCTTGTAATCCCCGCCCATGTGCGGGCCGTTCATGTTCATGCGGAAGACGTCGCCCGTCTTCTGAATACGGTCAGTTTTGTCGTCGGAGACGACGTAGCCGGATCCGTCGAATTCGTGGTGGCGCTCCGGATTGCTCAGGAGGTCGAAGATCTTGTCGGATGGCTCGTCGATGGAGCGGGAAACGGTAATCGAAGTCGTCTCAGACATTGGTTCTCCTCTGCTTGACTGCAGTGGCTGCCGCGTCGGAATAACCTTCGGCGGAAACCTGGACACCATCAACCCTAGTGGCTGCCACCACGCTTGACGATCAGCCAAGAGCTGATTCGCAGCTTGCGCCAACTTCGCTTTCGTGCATGGACTCACTATTGAATTGTTTGCGGAGAAAACGTGTCTGGAGGCCGAAAACGCGTTGTCGGAGCCTAAGATCCGAGGGTCAATCACTTTTCCCTTTGGAGTTCCCTCATGTCTTTCTTCGGTTCTTCTTTTCCAACCGGTTCACGTCGTTGTTCCCGGGCCGTTAAGTTCGTAGCGACGGGTGCTGTCGTGCTCATTGCCATTAGTGGTTGCGGACAAAACGCAGGCTCTTCCGGTTCCGCCTCCGCGCCCGTAACCTCCTCATCGAGTGCCTCGTCCTCGATACCAAGCTCGGGGGCCTCCGCAGACGGTCCCGCGGAGACGTCACCGTCGCCTTCTGATTCTCCTCAAGGGGAGTCGGTCGAGCCGATCAATGCATCGAGCCCTCAGGCCGGGGACGCCATGGCAGCGTTGAACTCGCTGCCGGTCAAGGGGAAGGCGCCGAAAACCGGGTATGAAAGAAACCAATTCGGCTCCCCCTGGATGGATACCGATCGAAATGGGTGCGATACCCGCAACGATGTCCTGCGCCGCGACCTATCCGCCGTGTCCTACAAGCCGGGCACCAAGGACTGCAAGGTGACCTCGGGCAGCCTGGTGGACCCTTACACCGGCAAGGACATCGCTTTTACTGCCGGCAAGTCCACGAGCAGCGCGGTTCAGATCGACCACGTGGTCAGCCTCTCAAACGCCTGGCAGACGGGTGCGCAACAGCTTTCGAAGGCCGACAGAACAAACCTGGCCAACGATCCACTGAATCTACTGGCCGTGGACGGCCCCACCAACCAGGGCAAGAGCGACGGCGACGCCGCGACCTGGCTCCCGTCCAACAAACAGTTCCGATGCGATTACGTCGCTCGGCAGGTTGCGGTGAAGGCCACCTACCACCTCTGGGTCACGCAGGCGGAGAAGGACGCAATTTCGGGACTCCTGCAAGGTTGCCCGGGTGAACAGTTGCCTTCCCGATCCCAGCCTCCAGCGGTCGAACCTGCACCGGAGGCCTCGCCGACCACGGCGCCAGCGCCCTCGACGAACGAACCGGCCCCAGCGCCCGTCACCGAGGGACCGGTCACCAGTGAGCCTGCCCCTGCCGCGCCTGCAGAACCTGCCGCACCTGCCGCGCCTGCCCCCGCGGAACCGGCTGCCCCCGCGGAACCCGCGGAACCTGCGGCACCTGCGGCACCCGCTCAGGAGGGCGCCTACTACGCGAATTGCACGGCGGCTCGAGCTGCCGGAGCAGCTCCCCTGTACGCCGACTCCCCCGGATACAGACCTGCCCTGGACCGCGACGGCGACGGTGTCGCATGCGAGACAAAAGGCTGATCTACTGCATTTCTCCTGGTGGCATGGGGGGCCCATCGCCTTCTTCGGAGGATTTCGCGGAGGAAAACAGGGACCCAGCGAGTGCTTTTGATTGCATATCTATATATTCAGCATTTGATCGTATAGCTATTAAATTTTTGAGTATCGAAATTTCTCCCGTAAAGTAGATTCGCCAATATAGGTGAATACCGCTGGAAGGATTCCATGAAAACACGTGCCAAAAATATAGTCTCCCGAAGGGCCTTAGCGAAGGGGGCGATGTGGGCAGCACCCGTAATGACGACAACAGCTTTTGTGCCTAGTCACGCAGTTTCCAACGCACAATCCACCCCACGTGTCAGCGGGAATATGCAGGTAAAAAGTGAGTGCTTCTCCAATACCGAGAACATCATCCGGATTTCCAACGTCGCGAACTACCCCAGAGGGGGATTTTGGGTCGAGGAGGCTCAAGCCAAAAGCAAAGCCACTGACGCCAAGATAACATTCTACTTCCCTACGAACCTCGGCGGCCTTCAGTGGAGAGCGCAGCGAAACAATGGTTTATGGTCGACCCCGGCTTACGATTCCACTGCACCCACAATTAATGGATTCAGAGCCTATACCACCACCTACACCGGGACCTGGGGGTACGACGGAAAAAACCGCATCTTATTGACCACTTCCGGGATGGATTTCGTGGCCAATGGACCTCAAAACCTTTGCAGGGCCACAGTAAATATACACGCCATAAGATCGGTCAAAGTCGACGGAGTGGTGCGCACAAAAAAAACAAAGACCACACTTACTTAGTCCCACAAATAGGCGTATTTCAGGAAAGTACGACTCCACAAATCACCATATCGCTACGGTCCGTTTGTCGGAGCACGAGGCCTGCACGAAACTGGCCTCTGGCTCCGACATATAATTTCCCAAATCGAGTTTCGGTCAGACATACAACCCAAGGGGCGAACGGGCTAGAAGGTATTCGGGCAATCGAACAGCATGGCGGATCGACCTTGCGGTCGTCATTTCCCTCCCCGTGGCGCGCCGACGCGCAGCCGACCTCGGAGTTTACCCGCATGGGCCAGCGAGCGCCTTTCTTCCTCTGACACGGAAACTGACAGCCCAATATTAACGGTATGAGCAACAGCGAAGCCTACGAGTCCCGATTCTAGACTTCCCGGACGCAACCTACCCCGAATACGTACCCCTGACACCCCATAATCAGAGGATCCGCATTGTGTCCTGGATTACCCGGAAATTTAGTTATTTAGCAATCAGAATTTTAAGAAAACGATTCCTGTTCTGTACATTGCCGGGTGGTCGGCCTAAATTGCCGAGAGTAGCCATCACAATCTTCGCGCATCAGAGAAGAGCAACGATGTCCATCGCTTCCACCGGGGTCGTCACTTCCACCGCGTCGCAGATCCATGGCGCGACCCGCAACCGCGCCAAGAGCTGGCGGTCGAAGGAAAGCGGAAGCTAGATCACGATCTCACCGAGGATGCGCTGAACAACCTGGGAGACGCCGCCGCGAACCTCGGCACGTACTTCTTCGAACGGACAATCGCCGCTATCAGATCGGGCCGGCGGGAAAATTGGCCCCTCGCTCCAGACATCTCGTCGGTGACTGAAATTGTTTTTGAATGGCTTCAAACCGGCAAGATCGACGGCTGGCTCTACGTCCGAGAATCCGACGATCTCTCTCCCTCCCTCCCCCCCCCCCCCCCCCCCCCCCCCCCCCGTCATCTGCTCAGACACAAGATCAGTCCGCTCTCTGATGAAACAGAAAGCCCCCGAGGCGACCAGGGAAGCCAGTACACCGAGTGAGGAATCGACTCGGTCGGGCGATGCCGGGTCGGTTCCGAGGGAATACAAGTCGGCGCTGAAAAAAGGGGGGAAGGGTACTCAAAGGCGATGCACATGGCCAAACAAGGCATCTATGATCAGTTGTACGGCGAAAAGCTCACGCCGGAGGAAGGTTCCCTCACACCGCGCTGACCAACAAATTTGTGGTCGCGGGCCGGTCCATGCTCGTGTTGACCTTCGACACAACAGCCTCTGCGACCACATCCGCCACCGGGACGGTAGCAGGCAGTGCAGCCTCCTCCGCAGACGGTGGCAAATACGATGATCTCCGTCCTCGTTTCCTTGTTCTGCTTCTGTATCAACAACACACCAGCTTTCACTCGGCCGGATTTTTGCGCGCTGTACAGCCTCGTCGCCACCAGCGCGGTGGTACCCCCCCGGTGTCGTGATGGAGACTTTTGATGACATTGAACAAGCCAGCTGACCATGAACACATACTCGCGTGTGGTGGCAAAGCTGTCAGAAGCGGCCGCCGAAGCGATGGATCGGGCACTCGGTGAGTAGGCGCGTGACTAACGACGTGACTAACTTAAATAAAAAATGCGGGCCTTACGTAGTACCATTTGTACCACGTAAGGCCCGCATAACTAAAGAGAAGTGCCCAAGGTGGGACTTGAACCCACACTCCGTGAGGAACCGCATTTTGAGTGCGGCGCGTCTGCCAATTCCGCCACTTGGGCTTTCGTCGAGGCGACCCTCAAAGTCACCTTCGAACCAGGATTACTTTACACAATCAGGCCCTCAACGTGAAATCGCCGTTCACGGTGACGCAACGCGGATGAGATGGCGGGGCGGGAGAACGGATCGCCCGCCCCGCCGTCGCGCGAGTCATCGGAGGCGTTGGGCGCTTAGTGCTGGTAGGGACCCAGCTTTTCACGGCTCTCCGGGGTGCGGGCGCCATCATCGTCGACGTCCCCGACCCTGTGGACCTTGACCATGTTCGTCGAACCGGCGACCCCCAGGGGCGAACCGGCGGTCAGAACGAGCAATTCGTCCTTCTTGACCAAATTACGGTTCAGAAGATACCGGTCCACGGCTTCCGTCATGCTGTCCGTATCGCTGTGCTCCTCCTGCAAGGCTGCATCCACGCCCCAGAAAAGCGCCATGAATGCACGGACCTTGGGATCCGGGGTGAAAGCCAGGACCGGCTTGGAGGGGCGGAGCCGGCACAGACGGCGAGCCGAATCTCCCGACTGAGTGAACGTACAGATGTAGTTGACGTTGAGCTGGTCCGCGATATTCACGGCCGCCAGAGTCACGGCACCGCCGCGGGTGCGCGGGCTCGACCCAAGCGCGGGCACACGATCCATGCCGTGTTGCTCGGTCGACTCGACAATACGAGCCATCGTCTGGATCGTAATGATCGGGTACTTGCCCACTGAGGTCTCGCCCGAGAGCATCACAGCGTCGGCGCCATCGAGAATAGCGTTGGCGCAGTCCGAAGCCTCGGCTCGGGTCGGCATCGGGTTGCTGATCATCGACTCGAGAACCTGGGTTGCGACGATAACCGGCTTTGCCCAACGGCGGGCCAACGTAATCGCGCGCTTCTGCACGAGCGGGACCTCTTCGAGCGGGTACTCGACGCCGAGGTCACCACGGGCGACCATGATGCCGTCGAACTTGTCGACGATGTCCTGAAGGTTCTCCACCGCCTGCGGCTTCTCGATCTTGGCGATGACCGGCAAGTGCAGGCCTTCTTCTTCCATGATCTCGTGCACGCGCACAATGTCGTCACCCGAACGAACGAAGGACAACGCGATGATGTCGACGCCAGTGTTCAGCGCCCAGCGGAGGTCCCGCTCATCCTTCTCCGTCAGTGCCGGAACCGACACGGCAACACCCGGGAGGTTGATGCCTTTGTGATCCGAGACAGTGCCGCCGACCACGACACGAGTGGTCACGGTCGTCGCGTCAACCTGTGTCGCTTCGAGACGAACCTTGCCGTCGTCGATCAGCAGGGCGTCACCGGGGCGAACATCCCCCGGAAGACCCTTGTAGGTCGTTCCGCACATCTCTTGATTGCCGGGAACGTCCTCAATGGTGATCTTGAACGTGTCACCCTGGGCCAGATCCACCGGACCGTCGGCGAAGCTCTCAAGGCGAATCTTCGGTCCCTGGATATCGGCCAGGATCGCGACGTTCTTACCGAGAGTGTCCGCGGCGCGGCGCACGTTGTCATAGTTCTGGGTGTGGACGTCGTGGTCGCCGTGGCTCATGTTCAAGCGGGCGACGTTGAGTCCTGCGGAGATGGCCTCCGAGACTTTGTCGTAACTGGAAAGGGCGGGTCCTAAGGTACATACGATTTTTGCGCGTCTCATGACGTTAACTGTAGTTCTCTTAAAGCCACATGAACAGTAAGGCCCGGTTCGTGACTCGCCCGAGTCCCCTTTACTCGTCCCGAGCCCGTGATGTAGACCTAGATCACGAACGACGCCTCCCACCCCTGGATATTCAGGGCAAAATAGAGTAGGGAGCCCGAAATCCACTTCATCGGAGGCCTTCGGCGTTATCGACCACCGAACCCAAAAATCCCACACTGTCCCACACGCTAGGACAGGCGTTCCGGTACGCCGCTCCGGGCGATCCGGGCCCGAATAGTTAGTCTTGAAGGAGCACTATTTTGCTCCGCTGCATGGGCCAGGGGCCTTCGCAGGGGTGATATACGTCCGACTCAGGCGCAGATACAGGAGAATTCATGACCACGACCCTTGTGCTCTACGGATCGCACTACGGATACACTCGCTCCTACGCCGAATGGATTGCGGAAGACACCGGTGGGCGCGCAATAGCTTTGGACGAGGCCACCCCTTCCGCCGTCGAAGCAGCGGAGACCGTCATCATCGGAGCCAGTGATTACGCCGGAAAGCTCACTGGCGCGGATCGTGTGCACGAATTCGCGGAAAACCTGCGCGAGAAAAAGCTGGCGTACTTCACCGTGTCCTTCTCAGGGGACGTTTCCCAGCCGAAGGAGAAGCTCGACGGGGTCCTTGCCAAGAATCTGGGAGACGCTTATCGACAGGGTGCCCCCACCGCGCATTTCCGTGGTGGTATGGACTACTCGGTACTGTCCCGCTCCCACAAGACGGCCATGATGGGTGTCAAGACTTTCCTCAAGTCCAAACCCAACAAAACGGTGACCGACCGTCAAATGGTCGAGTGCTACGGCGGGTCGGCCGACTACCGCGACCGCTCTGCCGTCGCTCCCTTCGTCGAAGCCGTCAAAGCACTCTGACTCGTCTGTCCCCGGAACGAGACCCCGCGGAAATCCAGAAAAAGCCCCCGAAGCCACGGCGTGGTTTCGGGGGCTCTCCCGTAGTAGGACCAGGGTTTCGTTACAGCAGATCGATCGGACGATCCGTGGGAGCCACCGGTTCCGGCAGCAACGTGCTGCCAACCAGATGGCGTTCGACCGACGCAGCGCATGCCCTGCCCTCGGCAATGGCCCACACCACCAACGACTGGCCCCGACCGGCGTCCCCGCACGAGAAGATGCCCGGGATGTTTGTCATGTACTCATCATCCCGAGCCACATTGGAACGAGGATCCATTTCGGCTCCGGCCTGCTCGGCGATCGCCTCGGAGTCCTGCCCCGTGAACCCAAGGGCCAGGAACACGAGGTCCGCCGGGATGATCCTCTCGGTGCCTTCCTTTGACCCCCGTTTCCCGTCCTCCTTGTACTCGGTTTCAGCAACCTTGATGCCGGTGACCCGGCCGTTCTCGCCCACGAATTCAATGGTCGAGGCGAGGTAATTGCGTTCGCCGCCTTCTTCGTGCGAGCTCGCGACCTCAAAGAGGTTCGGGAACATCGGCCACGGCTCGTGCCCGGCACGTTCCTCCGGCGGCTTCTTACCAATGGCCAACGTCGTCACCGAAGCGGCCTTCTGCCGATTCGCGGTACCGATACAGTCTGCGCCGGTATCGCCGCCGCCCAGGATCACCACGTGCTTTCCTTCGGCGTTGATCTGGTCCGGAACCTCATCGCCGGCACCAACCCGGTTGGACTGCACAAGGTACTCCATCGCGAAATGGACACCGTCGAGATCGCGTCCGGGAATCGGCAGATCCCGCGGTTTGGTCGCGCCCGTAGCCACCACGACGGCGTCATACCGACGCCGCAACTGGTCCCAGGGGATGTCCCTGCCGATCTCGACGCCCGCGCGAAAACGAGTGCCCTCGGCGCGCATAACGTCCAGTCGCCGGTCCAGGACGGACTTCTCCATCTTGAAATCCGGGATCCCGTAACGAAGCAGTCCCCCGATCCGGTCCTCCCGTTCGTAGACAGCCACGGTGTAGCCGGCTTGGGTCAATTGCTGTGCTGCGGCGAGCCCGGCAGGCCCGGAGCCGACCACGGCCACCGTCTTGTCCACGAGCCGCTCCGGCAGGTGAGGCTCGATGAGCCCCTCGTCGAACGCTTTCTCGCCGATCGTGTACTCGATCTGTTTGATCGTAACGGCCGGCTGATTGATGCCCAACACGCACGAGGACTCGCACGGTGCCGGGCAAACCCTGCCCGTGAACTCCGGGAAATTGTTGGTCGCGTGCATCCGCTGAACCGCCTCGGCGGTCCGTCCCTGCCACATGAGGTCATTCCACTCGGGAATCAGATTGCCTAGCGGGCAACCTTGATGACAGAACGGAACGCCGCAGTCCATGCATCGGGACGCCTGCTGTTTCAGCGTGGCCGAGTCCTGTTCAACCTGGACTTCTTTCCAGTCCATGATGCGTACCGGAACCGGCCGCTTGGGGCGGTCCACACGTTGTTCGTACTTCAGAAAGCCGCGGGGATCAGCCATGCGCGGTCACCTCCAGAATCTCTTGCCAGACCGGATCTCCATCCGGATCATTGCCCTCTGCTTCGGCCCGTGACCGAATGTCCTGAACGGCCGCGAAATCACGCGGCATCACACGCGTCAGCCGTGCCATGGAACCTTCCGGATCCGCGAGCATCGTATGCGCCACCTCGGATCCGGTCTCGGCGTAGTGCTTTTCGAGGAGTTGGGTCACGAGTTTCTCGTCATCCTCGTCCAAACCGGAGAACGTCAGTTCGCCCGATTCCCGAGCCGCCTTGTTGACGTCGGCAAGGTCCAGATCCAGCACGTACGCGACACCGCCGGACATTCCCGCACCGAAGTTACGGCCGGTCTGCCCGATGATCAGAGCCACGCCGCCGGTCATGTACTCGCACCCGTGATCGCCGATTCCTTCAGCAACAGCGGTCGCGCCCGAATTCCTCACGAGGAATCTTTCTCCCACTTGTCCGCGCAAGAACAGCTCACCGCTCGTCGCGCCGTAGCCGATCACGTTTCCGGCGATGACGTTGTCCTGGGCGTTGAACAGGGCATCGGCCTCGGGCCGGACAATGATGCGTCCGCCAGAAAGCCCTTTGCCCGTGTAATCGTTCGCGTCCCCGGTCAGCCTCAGGGTGATACCTTGCGGCAAGAACGCGCCCAACGATTGTCCCGCCTGCCCGTGCAAATTGACCGTAATGGTGTCATGGTCCAGGAAATCGGGACCAAAGGTTTTGGTCACCGTGTTGCCGAGCATCGTTCCGATCGCACGGTCGGTGTTGATGATCGGATGATCAATGGACACCGGTGTACGTTCGGTCAAGGCCGCCTCGGAAAGACGGATGAGCTCATTGTCCATGTGCTTCTCGAGCTCGTGATCCTGAGGACGCATATTGCGAATGCCTTGGTTGCCGTATTCGTCCGCCGTCGAACGCAGGATGTGGCGAAGGTCCAGGCCCTCGGCCTTCCAATGCGCAACGGCCTTGCGAGTATCCAAAACCTCGGCATGGCCAATGGCTTCGTCAAGGCTTCTGAATCCCAGTTCGGCGAGGTATTCCCTCACTTCCTCGGCAATGAATTCGAAGAAATTGACGACGTGTTCAGCTTTGCCTTGGAACCGCTCCCGCAGCTTCGGATTCTGCGTCGCGACCCCCACCGGACACGTGTCCAGGTGGCACTTGCGCATCATGATGCAACCCTCGACGACCAACGGCGCGGTAGCGAAACCGTATTCCTCGGCGCCGAGAAGCGCGGCCACGACGACGTCCCGCCCGGTCTTCATCTGGCCATCGGCCTGGACCACCACCCGATCCCTCAAGCCGTTGAGCAGCAGCGTCTGTTGCGTCTCGGCCAAACCGAGCTCCCAAGGAGCGCCGGCATGCTTGAGGGAGTTCATGGGGGCCGCTCCCGTACCGCCGTCGTGACCGGAAACCAGTACAACGTCGGCCTTTGCCTTGGTCACGCCGCTGGCGACCGTCCCGATACCGATTTCGGAGACCAACTTGACGTGCACTCGAGCCTCGGGATTCGCGCGCTTGAGGTCATAGATCAGCTGCGCGAGGTCCTCGATCGAATAGATGTCATGGTGCGGGGGTGGAGAAATGAGGGAAACACCCGGTGTTGCGTGTCGGGTCCGCGCAACCCACGGGTAGACCTTGGCGGACATGAGCTGTCCGCCTTCTCCAGGCTTCGCACCCTGCGCCATCTTGATCTGGATATCCTTGGCATGGGTCAGATACAGGCTCGTCACGCCGAAACGCCCCGAAGCGACCTGCTTGATCGCGGAACGTCGCTCGGGGTCGAGCAGCCTCTCCAGGTCCTCGCCGCCCTCACCGGTGTTGGATTTGGCGCCGAGCCGGTTCATGGCGATCGCGAGGGTCTCATGGGCCTCTTGGGAGATCGAACCATAGGACATCGCGCCGGTCGAGAACCTCTTCACGATGGAACTGACGGATTCGACCTCTTCTAGCGGCACCGGCTGGCGACGCCCGTTGAAGTCCAGGAGTCCGCGCAGAGTCATCAGGTCCCTGGATTGGTCGTCCACGAGCTTGGTGTAGGACTTGAAGACGTCGTAGCGACGAGTCTTGGTCGCGTGCTGAAGCCTGAATACCGTGTGCGGGTTGAACAGGTGCGGTGCTCCGTCACGACGCCAGTCGTACTCTCCCCCGGTCTCCAGGTCACGGTACGGAACTTTGACTCCGTCCTGAGGATAAGCGCGATCGTGCCGCGCCTTGACCTCATCCGAAATGACGCTCAGCCCGACTCCGCCCATTTGGGAGTGCGTGCCCGTGAAGTATTCGTCCACGAGCGCCTGAGAAAGCCCGAGAGCCTCGAAAGTCTGAGCGCCGCAGTACGAACTCACGGTCGAAATACCCATTTTGGACATGATTTTCTGCAGTCCCTTGCCCAGGGCCTTGATGAGGTTGCGGGTCGCCTGTTCGGCGGTCACATCCTTCAGATCTCCCGTGCGGACCAGGTGTTCCACGGACTCCATGGCCAGGTAAGGGTTCACGGCCGAAGCGCCGAAGCCCACGAGTGCCGCGACATGGTGGACCTCGCGCACGTCGCCGGCCTCCACGACCAAGCCGACCTTCGTGCGCGTTGCAGAACGCAACAGGTGATGGTGAACTGCCGCGGTCAACAGGAGCGACGGAATCGGAGCCCAATTGGCGTTTGCATTGCGATCCGACAAGATCACGTACTCGACGCCGCGGTTGACGGCGGCCGAGACCTTCTCGCAGATTTCGGACAGTCGGGACCGCAACGACGCCGCTCCTCCAGCCGGGTTGTACAGCCCACGCACCTTCAGGGCCGTGGACATACCGTCCTCGTCCTCGATGTGCATGATTTTGTCCAACTGATCGTTGTCGATCACCGGGAAGTCGAGTTCGAGCTGCCGTGTCCGGACGTAGTCGTTGCGCAGCAAATTGCCGTTGGGGCCCAGCGAGCTCCGCAGCGACGTCACGAGTTCTTCGCGGATGGAGTCCAGAGGCGGATTCGTGACCTGAGCGAAGGACTGGATGAAGTAGTCGAAGAGCAGCCGCGGCCGCTTCGCGAGGACAGCAATAGGCGTGTCCGTGCCCATGGCGTAGATCGGCTCGGCTCCCTTGGCGGCCATGGGGCCCAGAAGGGACTTGAGCTCCTCGTGGGTGTAGCCGAAAATCTGCTGCCTAACGAGGATCGATTGCGCCGAGGGGTTGCGGTGCTCACGTTCCGGAAGGTCATCCAGCGTGAAGATATTCTGCTTCGCCCATTCCTTCCACGGATTGCGCTTGGCGATATTGTCTTTGACCTCCCGGTCAGGAACGATTCGTCCCTGCTTGGTGTCTACCAAGAACATGGTCCCGGGCGAAACCCGACCCTTGGACACGATTTTGGTGTCTCCCAAGTCAACGACCCCCACCTCGGAAGCGAAGATGACCAGACCGTCGTCGGTCTCCCAGTATCTGCCCGGGCGCAGTCCGTTCCGGTCCAGAACCGAACCAACCAGGTCACCATCCGTGAACGTTACTGCTGCGGGGCCGTCCCACGGCTCCATGAGTGTCGCGTGGTACCGGTAGAAGGCGCGCCGGTCGTCATCCATTGTCTCGTGATTCTCCCAGGCTTCCGGGATCATCATCATGATCGCTTCCGGCATCGAGCGACCCGAAAGCATCAGGAGTTCGACGACCTCGTCGAAGGACTGCGAATCCGACGCTCCCACCGAACAGATCGGGAACAACTCTTCCGGATGCCGCCCCAGTACCGGGGACTTGAGTTGAGACTGCCGTGCCCGCATCCAGTTGCGGTTTCCTTTGACCGTGTTGATCTCGCCGTTGTGCGCAATCGCCCGGAATGGCTGTGCCAAAGGCCATGATGGGAACGTATTCGTCGAGAAACGCGAATGTACGATCGCCAGGCGAGTCGTGAACAGCGGATCAGAGAGGTCCGGGTAGAACGGCTCCAGCTGGGCGGTCGTGAGCATGCCCTTGTACGTGATGGTCCGCGTCGAAAACGACGGGAAATAGATCCCCAGTTTGTGCTGTGAGCGTTTCCGCACGCGAAAAGCCTTTTGATCCAGCTGGCGACGTTCCTGCTCGGGGTCCAAGTCGACGAGCGGGATGTGCCCCGTGAACGCTTCCGCAGTCTCTTCCGTGACCGCCTCGGAGACGAACATCTGCACAAAATAGGGCATAACTGCGCGTGCTGAAGCGCCGACGACGGTTTCGTCGACGGGAACCACGCGCCAACCAAGCACCTGCAGCCCTTCGCCCTCTGCCATGTCGGCCAAGGCTTCCTGCAGGTCATCGGCGTTTACACCGTGGGTCGGCAAAAATGCCGTTCCGACCGCGTATTTGCCGGGCTCGGGCAGGGAGAAGTCTACGTTCTGCCTGAAGAATTCATCGGGCACCTGGGTCAGAAGCCCGGCGCCGTCTCCCGTGCCTTCGTCCGCGCCGACGGCTCCTCTGTGCTCGAGCGAGCGCAGGGCCGTCAGTGCCTTGTCTACGACGTCGTGGGTCGCGTCGCCGGTCAGGCTTGCGATCATCGCCAGGCCGCAGGCGTCCTTCTCGAAGTCCGGGTCGTAAAGCCCCTGTTTCTCAGGGGTGTCCGCGAACGTGGTGAACGGTGAGCGCGCGTGGCCGTGTTCCTTGACGGAACGGGTCATCTCGAAGCCAGTCATGCTTGAAGCCTCTCCTCCTCGTGTCAGTCCGTGAACTCAAGAGTAGGCCTTGGCCCTCTTGAGTTCCTGGGCTCGCGCAGCGGAATACGCGGAACCACGATCAGCGGCTCGAAGAATCGGTTCCTGAAGGAAAACGGGCCAAGCATTTGGGTATAGCTATGACACCGTCAAGGAAAAGAAAGGTGCTCATCGTGTCCGCAACGAGCGCTTCACCTGGGCATCGCCCAACGATTCAACGGTGGCCGCTTCATTGCAGCAATCACGAGACAATACCGGCATTCTCGGTGTGTTGGCGCCGGATCGATAAAAGTTCCCGCCTGTGATGCAGGGGCAGGGACTACGACTTGCCTATGTGTTGTCTCGCAAAACTACCACGCCGAGGGTGGGCGGCATCATAGATATCCACAGTTTGGAATGTGTTACGGGAAAAAACGGTTCCGTTTTCTGGTCGCGAACCCGAGAAAACGGACTCTCCCTGGGGACGCTCCAGTCCCCGCGGCGCCCAGCGAGGCCCCGCGTTAGGCGGTGGTTACCCGGTCCGGTGCCGGTTTCCCGCATGAGGAGGGGGGTATAACACCCGCCTAACGATGGAAAACGCCTCACGAGCAGGCACCCCCACCCAAGAACACTCCGGTCCGCACGACCCTCCCTCTCGACCCGCAACCACGGAAGGTCACCCTCAGGAGGAGGAGGAAACATCCGAGGAAACCTTCCGTGACGGTTTGAAGAGAACAACAGAAACACCCTCTGCCCGCGGGCTCAGCCGCAGGTAGTCACGTTTCGCCTACTGGCTCAGCGCGTCGGATTCCTCCGAAGGGCGTATCTCCTCTGTTCGCCGGCGTCGTCGCCGGGACACGACCGTGAGCATCACGAGTGCGAGCAGCACCAGGAATCCGGAGGTCCACACGTGAATGCGCAGGCCCAGGAACACATCGGATTCATCAATCCGCAGGAACAGCTCGATCAGGAAGCGTCCTATTCCGTAGTACATGACGTACGCCCAAAAGACCTGCCCGCGTGTGCGAATAACCCGTTGGGAGAGCCACAGCAAGATCAATCCACCGATGATGTCCCACAGTGATTCGTACAGGAAGGTTGGGTGGAATAGCGTCCCCGGCGCATACTGGGCCGGGAAGTTATGGCTCATCGGGTTGATTTCGAGACCCCACGGCAGCGTGGTCGGCTTCCCGAACAGCTCTTGGTTGAACCAATTGCCCCAGCGCCCGATGCCTTGGGCGATGAGGATGCCCGGCGCCGCGGCGTCGGCAAATTTGGCCAGAGAAAGCCCCATCCTCCGACACGCGATCCACGCCCCGAGCCCACCGACGGTCACGGCCCCCATGATTCCGATTCCGCCCTCCCAGATCTTGAGGGCATCCACAGGATTTCTGCCGGGGCCGAAATAGTCACCGGGGGCAGTGATGAGAACGTGATACATGCGCGCTCCGACCAGGCCGAACGGAATGGCCCAGATCGCGATGTCCCAGATCCTCTCGGGGTCCTCGCCCAGGGACTGCCATCGTTTGGACGTCAGCCACAGGCAAATCACGATGCCCAACAAGATGCACAACGCATATGCATGAATAGTCAAAGGCCCCAGGTGGAACCCCGACCACGTCGGTGAAGGGATGGAGGCGATCGGCGTCACGAGTCTCATACGGACATGTCGCTGCTGCCGGCCAATTCGCGAGTCAAGGTTCCGACGGCCGCCGGACCGCCGGCCCCCAGGGCACGTACCAGGGCGGTACCCACGATGACTCCGTCGGCGTACTTTCCGATTTCTTCGACGTGCTCGCGTCGGGAAACTCCCAATCCAACGCACACGTTCTCAGCCCCGGCCGTGCGGATGTCCGAAACCAGTTGTTCCGCAACGTCCGAAACCGAGGACCTTGCGCCCGTCACCCCCATGACGGAGACAGCGTAGACGAACCCGCTGGATGCGTGCGCGACCATGTCCAATCTTTCGGCCGACGACGATGGCGCGGCCAGGAATATCCGATCCAGCCCGTGGGCCTCGCTGGCTTCGAACCATTCCCCTGCCTCGTCTGGTACGAGGTCCGGTGTAATGATGCCCGCACCACCTGCTTCCGCCAGCTTCCGGGCGAATTCGTCGACACCCTTGCGCATGACCGGATTCCAATAGGTCATCACGACGACTACCGCGTCCGTCTGGTCTGTAATCTCCTGAACGGCGCGGAAAACGTCGTTGACCTTGAAGCCGTTGCTCAAGGCCTCGGCCGTTGCATCCTGGATCACCGGACCATCCATCACCGGGTCCGAATAGGGTATTCCCAATTCGATGATGTCCGCGCCGTTGCGCCCCAGCTCGATCCCCGCTCGAATCGAATCCTCAACGGTCGGATATCCGACGGGAAGATAACCGATGAGGGCCGGACGGCCTTCTGCCCGGCAAGCCTGGATGCGTGCGCGTACCTTCGAGTCAGGATTGGGCAACGGAAACGTCTTCGTCACAGCGCTATACCGGTTCGGGTTCTTGGGAGATGTTGCGGTCATTTCTGCTCCTCCGCGGCCTCGTCCTGACCGTTGCCGGATTCCTGGCTCCTGAGGTTGGCGGCGTTGACTTCTGAACTGGGGATGGCTTTACCGAGTCCGAACCATTCGACCGCGGTATCCATGTCCTTGTCCCCGCGCCCGGAAAGGCATACGGCGATGATCTTCTCGCGGGCCGCTTCCGGGTCTTCCTGTTTCCACTGTTCGGCCAGACGCAGAGCTCCCGCCAGAGCGTGAGCAGACTCGATGGCCGGAATGATGCCCTCCGTCTCGCACAGCGTGCGCAAGGCATCCATCGCTTCGGTATCGGTCACGGCTTGATACGATGCGCGGCCGATATCCGAAAGGTACGCGTGCTCGGGTCCGACTCCCGGGTAGTCCAGTCCGGCCGAAATCGAGTGGGATTCGATGGTTTGGCCGTCGTCGTCCTGCATGAGGTACGTGCGGGCACCGTGGAGGACCCCGGGTCGACCCAAGTTGATCGTAGCGGCGTGACGGTCCGTGTCCAGACCTTCTCCACCCGGCTCCAGCCCGTACAACTCAACCGACTCATCATCCAAAAAGGCGTGGAACATTCCGATGGCGTTGGATCCGCCGCCCACGCAGGCGGCAACCGCATCCGGGAGACGACCGGTCCGCTCGAGAAGCTGTTGACGTGCTTCGGTACCGATGGCGTCGTGGAAATACCGAACCATTGCCGGGAAAGGATGCGCACCGGCGGCCGTACCGAGGAGGTAGTGAGTGTCCTCGACGTTGGCAACCCAGTCCCGCAATGCCTCATTGATCGCGTCCTTCAAGGTTCGCGAACCGTTCTGCACCGCGATGACCTTGGCCCCGAGCAGCTGCATGCGGGCCACGTTGAGTGCTTGGCGGTTGGTATCGACCTCGCCCATGTAAACGACGCATTCCATGCCGAAATACGCCGCCGCGGTGGCCGTGGCAACTCCGTGCTGGCCGGCCCCGGTTTCGGCAATCAGACGGGTTTTGCCCATCTTCTTGGCCAGCAGGGCCTGTCCCAAAACGTTGTTGATCTTGTGCGAACCGGTATGATTCAAGTCCTCGCGTTTGAGAAAGATACGAACTCCGGCGCGCTCGCTCAGCCGTTCGGCCTCGGTCAACAAGGAGGGCCGGTTCGAGTATTCCCGGGACAACCTCTGGAACTCCTCGAGGAAGTCGGGATCGGCCTTGGCCTTTTCGAAAGTTTCCTCGAGCTCGTCCATTGCTCGGATGAGCGACTCAGGCATCCACTGGCCTCCGAACTGCCCGAAATAGGGGCCGCTCGCGTTCTTCAACGAGCCGTAAGGGGCCTCCAGGAATGTCTCCGCCAGGTCTCGGTCCTGTTCGGATGCTGGGTTATTCGCCATGTTCTGCTTCCTTTTCTCCCAGGTAAGCGGCGCGTGCCTTGCGTCCCTGGTTCTTGAACTCGCCGACTGCCTCCCGGGGGTCGGAATGCTTGACCAGTGCTTCGCCCACGAGGACCACTTCTGCACCCTGGCTTCCGTAGGTTGCAACGTCACTCGGCTCGGCCACACCGGATTCAGCCACGATGACCGGGCCCTCCGGAAGGTGGGATGCAAGGTTCGCGAAATGCTGTTTGTCCGTCTCCAGCGTCTTGAGATTGCGGACATTCACACCGACGATCCGAGCCCCGACGGCCACCGCGCGCTCGATTTCCTCGACAGTGTGGGCCTCGACGATCGCGTTCATTCCGAGGCGGTGGGTCAGTTCCAGGTAATCACGCAATTCGTCGTCGCTCAGGGCGGCGACGATAAGGAGGACGAGGTCGGCGCCGTGTGCACGGGCCTCCCAGATCATGTACGGATCGACCGTGAAGTCCTTGCGCAGGATCGGGATGGAAACCTCGGTGCGAACCGCGTCGAGGTCGTCCAATGATCCTTTGAAACGCCGCGATTCGGTGAGGACAGAAATTGCGGCCGCTCCCCCTGCTTCATATTCATGCGCAAGCTCGGCAGGTTCCGCGATTCGGGAGAGATCTCCCGCGGAGGGGCTTGCACGCTTGACCTCCGCAATGATCTCGACGGTCTCTCGGTCGGGACCACGCAAAGCCGACACGGCGTCCCTGGCGGGAGAAACCGAGGATACTTTGTCCTTCAACTCATCGAGGCTCACCGTCCGACGGCGCTCCTCGAGGTCCTCGCGGACTCCGGCAATGATGTCGTCCAAAACTGTCATGAAAGCGGTGATCTCCGGTCTACTGCGCTTCGTGGCATGCTGCCACGCTGATCATAGAGAACAGCGCCCCTCTGATGATTTGACGTATCAGGGAGCGCTGTCTGACTTCAATGCTTACTTGTGGCTCTTGGTCCGTGAGCCGAGTTTGCCGAATCCGGCAGCCTTGAGCACACCGCTGACGATAAAGCCCACGACGATGATGGCCAGGCCGACGATCACCCACGGAGTATTCCCCACGACAAAAGCAACGCAACCGACGGTCAAACCGACCACGACCAGCACAACCAGGGCCCATGCGGAAATCGTGTTGCCGTGACCCTCAACGGCGATCGGTGTGAGTTCGAGTTGTTGTTCAGAGCTCACTGGCCCTCCTTTGGTGAAGCAATCAGCGCGGTACAAACGCGCACTACGGTGCCATTCTATGCCATCCGGCGCACAGTCAAACGATGTTTCGCTTCCGCTACCGCGTGGGATCTTCCCCCTCGGAGAGCGAATCCCAAGTGTCGATATCGTCTGCGTGAGGGTTCTCACCCTTCTGGACCGAATGTTGCGACTCGCGTTCATACCGACGCGAGGTCGTCTTCCAATGGCGGCTGGACCACCAGAGCCAGGCCGCGACCAGAACCGTGGCGAGTCCGAGGACGAAGGTCAGCCACGGCCACACCGTCACCACGTAGCTTCCGCCGGGACCATTGGTCCCAGTCGCTTCACCGACCTTCGTCATTGCCGCGTCCTGAGGGTTGATCGCCGCGGTCAGGGCTGCGATCGCCATGCCAGCACCGGCCAGAGCGATGACCGCACAGATGACGGCGCGCAAAATTTTGCCCGCAATCCGGACCGCGACAACGCCCGCGAGGGCGACCAGGCCGAGCGCGGAAACCGCTGGGGCGGCATCGGTTCCTTTGACGTCCACGTTGACCTGCGAAAGGACACTCGAGACATTGGCGTGGATCCACGGGAACAGGGTCGTAATGAAAGCGAGGATCGGGACCAGAAGGCTCGTCAAAATGATGCGCCCGGAGCCCGCCTTCTTCGTGTTCTCATCGGTGTTCCCGGCCACTTCGGCGGTGGTCTTAGACCCTTCGGCGGGATCCTCGCTCATATTCGGTCCTCCTCTGCCAGGCTCGTGAGGTTACGAGCTCGAAGCACGGCTCGTAACGGAGCAGCAGCCTTGCTGACGGTTTCATCGGCCTCGGTATCCGGTACGGAATCTGCCACGATACCGGCCCCGGCTTGTACATACGCACGCCCGTTCTTGAGCAGCGCGGTGCGGATCGCGATCGCCATATCCATGTTTCCGGCGAAATCGAAGTAACCCACCACGCCACCGTAGACGCCTCGGCGATGAGGTTCGTAATCGTCGAGCAATTGCATGGCCCGTGGTTTGGGCGCTCCGGAGAGCGTACCCGCCGGGAACGTGGCCTTCAGGACGTCGTAGGCATTCGAGTCCTCCCGTATCCGGGCCTCAACCGTCGAAGAAATGTGCATGATGTGGCTGAAGCGCTCAATTTCCATGAATTGTGTCACCGCTACGGTGCCCGGAGAAGCAATTTTGGACAGATCGTTGCGGGAGAGGTCCACGAGCATCAGGTGTTCCGAGCGTTCTTTCTCGTCCGCCAGGAGCTCTTCAGCAAGCGCGACGTCGTGCGCATGCGTGTCTCCTCGCGGCCTCGACCCGGCAATCGGATGCGTCGTTGCTCTGTCACCACTGACGGTCACAAGGGCCTCCGGCGAGGACCCCACGATCGAGTACGGTTCCCCTTCCGGATCCTCGAATGTGTACAGGTACATGTACGGCGAGGGGTTGGTCTGTCTCAGGACGCGATACACGTCGAGGGGCAGGGCATCGGTCTCGGCTTCGAATCGTCGAGAAATCACGATCTGGAAGATGTCGCCGTCATGGATAGCGTGCTTTCCCTCGACGATCGAGTTCATGTACTGCTGACGGCTCCACGTTTCGGTGACGTCTTCCGCGAACGGATTGGCCGGAGCGTCGTTGTCCGACAGGTATGACACGGTGGTTCGTCCCAAAGGCTCCGCCAGATGCTTCAACATGGAGCGGACGCGGGAGACGGCGTCGTCGTAGGCCCAATCCACCCGTTCGGAGGTGCCGTCCCAGTTGACCGCGTTGGCGACCAAGGTCACCGACCCGTCTTTGTGGTCATGGATCGCCATATCGGAGACCAGGTTGAGGGCGAATTCGGGCAGGTTGAGGTCATCGGTCGGCGGGTGCGGCAGTTTCTCCCAGTACCGAACCGTTTCCCAGCCCAAGTACCCGACCAGACCCGAGGTCAGGGGCGGCAAATCCTCGAAGGGTTCGGTGTGGAGCATCTCCAACGTGTCACGTATGGCATCGACCGGGCTGCCGGTTGTCCTCGCGCCCTCTGGCACCGTGCCCTGCCAGAACGGCTTACCGTCTTTGGTGGTCAGCGTTGATCTCGAGGAGACGCCGATGAACGAATATCGCGACCACTGGGCCCCAGCATTTGCGGATTCGAGGAGAAAAGTCCCAGGTTTAGCCCGCCCGTCCCGAGCGACGAGCGAACGGTAGATTCCGATGGGCGTCAGCGAGTCGGCGACGACTTTGATGCTCACCGGGACGACGCGACGCTGAGCCGCGAGCTCACGGAATTCCTCTCTCGTGGGGCGAATCTGCCCCGGCAGTTCTTGTTGCTGACTGGTCATGGTTGCGTCCTTACAACAGTTGGTGTTGAGGGCTCAGGCTTCCGTGTCTCCGACCACGGCAGGAAGCTCACGCCCGTCGAAGCAAGTGCGGGTTCCGGTATGGCATGCGGCCCCGATCTGGTCCACACGCACCAATAGTGCGTCTCCGTCGCAGTCGAGAGCCACGGACTTGACGTATTGGCGGTGTCCGGACGTGTCTCCCTTGCGCCAATATTCTTGGCGGGACCGCGACCAGAAAGTCACGCGTCCGCTGGTCAGGCTCCGACGGAGCGCTTCGGCGTCCATCCAGCCAAGCATGAGGACTTCTCCGGTATCATGCTGCTGCACAATGGCGGCAACCAATCCTTGTGCATCGTATTTGAGGCGCTCTTCGATCTCTGCGGAGAGCGCCGTGTCCTGGGCGCGCGACTGAGTCATCATCAAGCCTTTACTCTACCGTGTGGTGTCCCTTTGGCACCCGGCGGTCTTAGGATGAGGACATGAGCGCGATCACAGATCTCAGAAACCAACTCGTCGAAGTCCTTCAAAAGACCGGTCCGGGAAAGCCCACACTGTGCGAAGGGTGGAACACGGAGCACATGGTGGCGCACTTGCTCCTCCGCGAGACCCGGCCCGACATCGCAGCAGGAATCGTTCTGTCCCCGCTGGCAGCGAGAACCGAAAGGAAGACCGAACAACTTGCCGAGAAGCTGACCGACGGTCGCCTGTACATGGAAGCGGTGGAAAAATTCGCACAGGCGAAAGCTCCCAACCGAATGCACGGAACCGTGGACGCGGGAATGAATTACGTCGAGTACGTGGTCCATCGAGAAGACGTGCTCCGAGGGTCCCCGGCTGCGAATGAAATGAACGGTGGCGAGTCCCGGGTGGATCACGAGGACGAAAAGATCTGGAAAACGCTGTCTTCGCAGGGAAAAGTGTTCTCCAAGAGCTACCCCGACGGCCTGACGATCGTCGGCACCGACGATCAGGGCTCACCAGTTTTCGGACGGGAAACGCTCCGAAAGCCCGCCGAGGCCTCCAGAGTCAGCGGGCTCGTGCAAAAGGTCGTCAAGGCTCCGAGTACGGGCGAACCGGTCACGATTACGGGAACGCCCCTTGAAATCCTTTTGTATCTATTCGGCCGCCGCGAGGCCGCCGACGTCAAGGTCGAATACTGAACGGATTCTCACCCGCTTATCTGACTTCGAACCCGGCCTCTCGAATCGCGGTCTTGACGTCCTGAATCGCAGTGTCCGGCCCGAAATGGAAGATCGACGCGGCCAGTACCGCGTCGGCCCCGGCCCGTATGGCCTCCGGAAAATGCGCGGGTTCGCCGGCTCCGCCCGAAGCAATCAAGGGAAGGTCCACGACGCCCCTGACCGCCCGGATCATCTCCAGGTCGAATCCGTCCCTGGTGCCGTCGGCATCGATGGAGTTCAGCAAGATCTCCCCGACCCCGCGTTCGGCCGCTTCGCGGGCCCAGTCCAGAGCGTCGATCCCCGTGGCCCGTCGTCCGCCATGGGTCGTCACTTCGAAACCGGATGAGGTTTGGCCGGTGCGTTTGGCATCGACCGACAGCACCAGCACCTGGTTTCCGAAGCGTTCGGCGATGGCATCGATAACCTCGGGATTGTTGATGGCGGCGGTGTTGATCGAGGCCTTGTCGGCTCCTGCGCGCAGGAGCCGATCCACGTCTTCGGGCGTGCGGACTCCTCCGCCGACGGTGAGCGGAATGAAGACCTGCTCGGCTGTCTGGGCCACGATGTCATAGGTCGTCTCGCGTGCGGACGAGGACGCCGTGACATCCAGGAACGTCAGTTCATCGGCTCCGGCGGCGTCGTAACGCTTCGCCAGCTCGACCGGGTCTCCGGCGTCCCGAAGCCCTTCGAAATTCACTCCTTTGACCACACGTCCGGCGTCGACGTCCAGGCACGGAATCACTCTCACAGCTACAGTCATGTTGCTTTTCCTCCTCCGACAAGCGGCGGTTCAGAGCCGGGCCGCGGCAATCGGTGACACCAGGATGGCACGGGCTCCGACCTCGTAGAGACTGTCCATGAGTTGGTTGGTCGAGCGCTGGGGAACCATCGACCGCACGGCGTACCAGCCCTGGCGTTGCAGGGGCGAGACCGTAGGCGCCTCGAGACCTGGGGTGATCGCGGTGGCCGCGGCCAGGTTCTCTTCGCTCACGTCATAATCCATCAGGACGTACTGCCTGGCGACGAGCACGCCGCGCATCCTGCGGGACAGAACCTCCAAGCCCGCAGCGTCTTCGAGACCGCGTCTCTTGATGAGCAGGGCTTCTGAGCGCATGATGGGTTCTCCGAAAATTTCCAGGCCCGCCGCGCGCATGGTGTTTCCGGTTTCGACGACGTCCGCAATGGCATCGGCTACACCCAGACGAATGGACGATTCGATCGCGCCGTCCAATCGAACGACCGACGCGTCGATTTTCTTTTCGGCCAGGTAATTGCGCAACAGGCTGGAATAGCTTGTCGCGACCCGCTTTCCCTGCAACTGTTCGATCGACGAGAACTGTCCCACGGGCCCCGCGAAATGAAAGGTCGAACGAGCGAAGTCGAGGCCGAGCGCCTCGTCCGCATCGGCCTCCGCATCCAGAAGCAGATCCCGGCCGGTGATTCCGACATCGAGGGTCCCGTGCCCAACATAGACCGCAATGTCCCGAGGCCTCAGGTAGAAGAACTCGACCTGATTGACCTCATCGACGATGGCCAGTTCACGAGTGTCTCGTCGCTGGAGATATCCGGCTTCGGAGAGCATGGTCTGTGCGGCCTGAGAAAGAGCGCCCTTATTGGGCACGGCTATGCGCAACATGAAAGTCCTTAAGTCCTTGCGGAAACGATCGTTCCCGTGGTCCGATGCTGGTTCAGAGGTACTTGTAAATATCTTCGGGTTTGAGCCCGCGGGCGATCATCAGGACCTGAAGATGGTAAATCAGCTGAGAGATCTCCTCGGAGAGCTCCTCGTCGGTCTGGTATTCGCCGGCCATCCAGACCTCGGCGGCTTCCTCGACCACTTTCTTCCCGATCCCGTGGATCCCGGAATCGAGTTCGGCGACGGTCTTGGAACCGGTCGGCCGATCGGTGGCTTTGGTGGTCAGTTCAGAGAACAGGTCTTCAAAGGTTTTCACTTGCCCAGGTTACCCCGCGGCCATCACACATGAGCGAGTGTTACCGCTGTCTGCACCGCGGCGGCCGTGGCTTCGTAACCCTTGTCCTCACTCGAGTGCTCCAAACCAGCACGGTCGAGGGCCTGCTCGTCGTCGTCGCACGTCAGAACGCCGAAACCCACGGGTGTGCCGGTCTGGACACTGACCTGGGTCAGGCCTTCCGTCGCCGCGGCGCACACGTACTCGAAGTGAGGGGTCCCTCCCCGGACCACGACGCCGAGTGCCACGACGGCGTCGTGATTGTCCGCAAGACGACGCGCGGCAACGGGCAGTTCGAAGGACCCCGGTACGCGAACGAGTGTCGCCGACTCGTCGAGGCCGGCATCGCGGAGGGCTCGTTGCGCCCCGTCCAGGAGGCCATTCATGACCTGCTCATGCCACGATGCAGCGACTACGGCGACTTTCAGTCCTTCGGTCTGAAGTTGCCCGAGCTCCGTGCTGGGTGATCCGATTCCGCTCATGATGTCTCCTTAGAGGTCTTCAGTTGGTTGGTTGGGGAGGCCGTCGGAGTCCCGAGGCGCACCCCCGTCGAGGTTTGGGGGAACAAGCACCAGTCGATGGTGCATCCGATCGCGTTTCGTCGCGAGATAACGGGCGTTCTCGTGCCGGGGAGGAACCTCGTCGGCTTCCAAAGACTGAACCGTGAGCCCGAGCTCCGCGAGCGCCTCGCCTTTTGCGGGGTTGTTGGTGATCAGACGCAGATGCGTGATCCCCAATTCCCGGAGTACACGGGCCGCCTGCCGATAGGCCCGTGCATCAGCAAGGAACCCCAAAGCCAGGTTCGCTTCGACGGTGTCCATGCCCTCATCCTGCAGAGCGTAGGCCTTGAGCTTGTTGACCAGCCCGATCCCCCGGCCTTCATGACCTTTGACGTAAATAAGCGTTCCACCTTGGGCCGAGATCTGTTCGAGGCCTTGATGGAGTTGGGGTCCGCAGTCGCACCGGAAAGATCCGAAGACGTCGCCGGTCAAGCACTCGGAGTGGATCCTGACAAGAGGTGTCGGGTTTTCTCCGTCTCTTGCGCGACCCTGGTCGTCCACGGCGGTCGCGCTGAGCAACTCGTGCTGATCCGGAAAGGACCAGGCACGCATCGAGAAGTTCCCGTGAGGTGTGGGTACGACGACGGGACGCGATGAGTCGACGGGGTCGTCGTCGTGTGGAAGCTCGGCCATTATGCCTCCACGCTTTCGGCATCCATCTGGTTCAGTCGGGCGGCCAATGCCTCGATCGAGATCATCGGCAGACCATGATGATCGGCGAAGGCCCGCAGATCGTCGAAGCGCATCATCGTGCCGTCGTCGTGAATGAGCTCGGCAATGTATCCGACTTCCGGCAGTCCCGCGAGCCGGGCCAGTTCCACGGCAGCTTCGGTGTGGCCTGCTCTGGCTCGCACGCCACCGTCGACCGCCCGAAGCGGAAGGATATGGCCGGGCCGGGTCAGGTCGTCGGGTGACGAGCTCGATCCGGCCAGAACGTTGAGGGTTTTGGCTCGGTCCTGAGCGCTGATCCCGGTTTCGACGCCGTAGGCCGCATCGCAGGTGACGGTGTAGGCGGTGGCTTTGGGGTCCTCGTTGTGAGCCACCATTGGCGGCAACTCGAGGGCGTCGGCACGCTGGGTCGTCATCGGAGCGCACACCACGCCCGACGAATACCGCACCATGAATCCGAGGCGAGCTGGGTCGGCCAAAGCGGCCGCGCCGATGAGGTCCCCTTCGTTTTCCCGATCCTCGTCGTCGACGACGACCGCGAGTCCTCCCCTGGAAATCACACGGATGGCGTCGTCAATCGAATCGAATGTCTCCTGGGTTCGGCCGAGCGGCGAGGGGGAAGAAGCGACTCCTGTCTCCGCCGGCGCGGTCTCGAACTGACGAGCTCGCAGGAGGTATTTCGCCACGGCGTCGGTCTCGAGGTTGACGGTGTCTCCTTGTTGGACCGTGCCCAAAGTTGTAGCGCGCAGCGTCGTGGGGATGACACCGATTTCGAACCAGGCTTGCTGCTCGTCGGGACGGCTCACTGCGGTGACGGTGAGCGAGATGCCATCCAGTGCGATGGACCCTTTCTCCGCGATCTGCGGGGCGAGGCCAGCAGGCACGGTCACGCGAATCACCGACCAGTCGGGATGCTCCTCGATGGACTCTACGGTCCCCGTCCCGTCCACGTGTCCTTGGACGATATGGCCGTCGAAGCGTCCGTCGGCGGGAAGGCACCTTTCCAGATTGACGCGTGACCCTTCCCGTAACGCACCCAGATTCGTGCGGACGAGTGTTTCTCCGATGACGTCGGCGACGAAGAGGTCCGTTCCGGCGTCGGTCCGGGTCGCGGTGAGGCATACGCCGTTGACGGCCAACGATCCCCCTTCCGGCAGATCTGCGGCGATGCGGCCGGCACGTACGTGAAGGACCGCGGAATCCGTGTGCTTTTCAATCTTCTCGACCGTTCCCAAGGACTCGATGATTCCGGTGAACATGTCTACTTCTTTCTGTTGACCGCAGGCGAGGCGGTGAGGTGGGTGAGGGTGTCTTGTCCGAGAAGCCGAATCCCGGAGGTGGTTCCGTCGGCCTCGGAACCGGCGGCGTCCACCGCCAGAGAATGGGCGTCCCCCAGAGTCGCGGTTTCCAAGCCGCCCACGGCGGATCGTCCAGAACCGAAGAGCATTGGGGCCGTGTACCAGTACATTTCGTCGACCAGGTCCTCGGCGAGGAATGCAGAGACGATTCCGGGACCGCCTTCGACAAGCACATGCCGCGCGCCTTCTCCGGCAAGGCGTTCCAGGGCTTCTCGCGGGGACCTGGTGTCGAGCTTGGTGAACCCAGCGTCGAGATGTATTGCCGCGTCCTCCGGCACGTGCCTGCGTCCCATAACGGCCCGGCGCGGCTGATGCTCCACAAGCACGCCATCGGGTGTTCGCGCTGTCAGTCGAGGATTGTCGGCAAGCACGGTACCGGTACCGACGAGAACCGTGTCGACACGGTTGCGTATCCGGTGCCCGTGGTCGCGGGATTCTGGACCCGTGATCCATTGGCTCGTGCCGTCCTGGGCCGCCACGAATCCGTCCAGGGTCGCGGCCACTTTGGCAGTCACGAAGGGGCGTCCAGTCCTCTGGGCCTCCCACCAGCGGACATTGAGGAGATGGGCTTGATCCGCGAGCAGACCGGACCGGACGTCAACCCCGTGACGAGCAAGGAATTGCCCGCCTCCGGAAGCATTGCTCGTGGTGTCGGGTTCGGCGTAGACCACCGTGCGAATCCCGGAGTCGAGGATTGCGTGCGAGCACGGACCGGTTCGGCCCACGTGGTTGCAGGGTTCCAGCGTGACGTAGAGAGTGGTTCCCCGCATGTCGGTCCCTTCCGCTCGCGCCGAGGCGATCAGATCCGCTTCCGCGTGCGGCGTCCCGGTGCCCAGATGCCGGCCGGTGTGAAGTATCCGGCCGGTTTCGTCGACCAAAACGGCCCCGACCAGGGGGTTCGCACCCCGTGGGCCGCACAGCGCGACGTCGAGGGCGGTCGTCATGGCCTGATGATCCGATGTGCTGAATTCCGGGGCCATCACTTGGAATCCTTGTCGACGTCGACGGTGGGATCCGGGAAGCGGGTTTCGACCTGGACCCTGTGCTCACGATTTCTCGTGCGCCACCAGATAAAGAAACCAGTCAAGGTAAAGCAACCGTAGAAGAGATACATCAGACCTGAAGCGTAATAGCCGACCGAGAAAAGCAACGGTACGCCAACAATGTCGACCGCAACCCAGATGAGCCAGAATTCGACCCAGCCGCGGGCCATGCCCCATGTTGCAAGGAGAGAGCCCATGAAAATCCATGCGTCGGACCACACGGGTTCGTAGGAGCCGAGCGCTCTGAAGACCGGGGTCAGCAGTGCGGTGCCCCCGAACAGGGCGACAACCAGGACCAGTCGTTCCTTCCACGAGGCCCACCGAGGCGAAACGGCTGCGTGGCCTTGGGATTTCGCGGCTTTCCACTGGTACCAGCCGTAGACGGAGACGATGATGAACATGATTTGACGACCGGCTTGGCCGAGGAGGTTGACGGGGTGCGGCGAGCCGAAGACGGCCCCCAGGAATACCGTGAAGAGCAAGAGGTTGCCGGCAATGCCGATGGGCCACGCCCAAACCTTGCGACGCATTCCGCCGAGGGCGGACGCGAGGCCGAAGAGGTTGCCCAGAACCTCGCGCCAGAGAATAAAACCTCCGCCGATAGTCAGCTGAGCGTCGAAGAGCCACCGCAGAATATTCACTGTTCTCCTTCCGAGCTGCGGAGGCTCCGGGGAGAACACAACGAACGACTCCACGTCCGGCGAGAAAATCGATCTTCGAGGAGAACGACTGTTCCTCGGCGTGTGCCGCGTTCTGCTCGTGCGCCTTTATCCAGACTGTACTGTCGGTACCGGAATTTCACCGATTCGGCCGCAGGTTCCAAGACTCATTCGAGTGGACTGCGGGTCGCGGACTCTCACCGCCGGTTCGGAATTTCACCGACCCCCGGAGCACGATTGCGTGACATTGATTATGGCATAAATGCGTTCCGCGTCGAATCCCCGACGGCACGGGACGCAACGGAACGCAATCCGGCGATCGCGGCAGCCGGGTCCTCCGCTCCGTAAACAGACGATCCGGCTACGAAAACGTCCGCGCCGGCCTCCGCGGCTCTGCCGATGGTTTCTTCCGAGATTCCCCCGTCGACCTGGAGGGCCACCCTGCCCCCGGATCCGCGGATTGCTTCCGAGGCGCGACGCAGTTTCGGCAGGGTGAGGTCAAGGAATTTCTGTCCTCCGAACCCTGGCTCGACCGTCATGACCAATAACAAGTCCAGTTCGTCGAGCATTTCAAGATATGGCTCAACCGGTGTGGCCGGGCGAAGTGCCATCCCGGCCCGGGCGCCCTGAGAACGCAGTTCCCTGGCCAACTTGATGGGGGCTATAGCCGCCTCCGCGTGGAAAGTTACGGATTCGCATCCGATTTCGGCGTATCGAGGCGCCCAGCGGTCTGCGTCCTCGATCATCAAATGAACGTCGAAAGGAACCGGTGAGACCTCGTGCAACCGTTCGACGACAGCCGGTCCCCAGGTCAGATTCGGCACGAAATGATTGTCCATGACATCTATGTGAGCCGCGTCCGCGGTTTCGATCGCTTGCAATTCTTCGCCCAGTCGAGAGAAGTCCGCGGAAAGAATCGACGGGTTGATGTGGAGATGACTCACGTGGGCCTCCTGATTGCACAACACTGAGTATGGTTACCGGACCCGCCCTGGGTCGGGTTGCTCTCCAGCCTACCGGGCAGCTCTCATCAGGTGCGGGTTACGGCATGCGGGGCACATTCGACCGACGTGTCCCCTGAGGACCGCCGAATTCTTTCGGCCACCATACGGGCAATCTCCTCGTCGACGAAGGCGCCGAGCACATAGTGGCCGGGATACTGCCGACTGGTCACGAGCCACACTTCCCCGATCGGCCCCGCAGGAACTCGCAAGGCGTCTTCTTCGGCGATGCCATTGGCCTCGTGGACTCCGGGAGCCTGCGGGTCGTCGCCGTCGCCCAAGAGGTTCGATCCCAATCTCAGGGTCTCCGACGTGAACGTCGTGTGCGGATACCTCCCGATCGCTTGCTCGATGAAGGGACGCACCTCATTTTCGGACGGCAGGACCGCGACGATCGGAGGGATTCGGCTCCCCCGCTGAAGAATCACCGACACGGTGGACGGATCCAAGCGGTCTCTTCGTGCCTGGCGAGAAGCGACAATCAGGACCCAGAGGAATGCGCCGTACACGACCACGGCCGTGACGATCAGCGCGATGAGCTGAACCTGGTTGTCACCCCACTGTATGTTCCACCCGAAGTGCAACAGAAACGCCACGAGAACCCAGACGGCACCGGTGAGCCAGCGTTTGCCGGTCGTGCGGTCTCGCAGGAAGAGCGCTCGTCCGATCCCCCACCCGGAAAGGCTCGTGAAAACCACGTGAAGACCGATTCCGAAGAGAGTTCGGTTGCCCCACATCTCCAGGGAACCGATGGCGTCGCCGTTGGGATTCAGAATCGCGCCGATAGCACCGTACTGAATATTTTCCACGGCCTCGAAACCCAGGCCGATCATCGCACCGGTCATGAGCCCGTGCCAGGGTCGATTGAGTTTCCGAAAGCTGAACAGGATCAGAAGAACGCCCAGTGCCTTGCCCAATTCTTCGGGATACGCGCCCGAGAGGGACGCGTCCAACGGATACCATCCGATTTTCTGGACCAAGCCGCTCAGCCCTGGCCCGGAGGCGAGGGCCAGGCTGACGGCTACACTGCCGCCCCAGAGGAAACTGGCGGCCGACCAGCCGAAACCGGCGCGAGGCCAGGTCGGCAGGAGACGGAACAGAAGGATCAGGACTGCGGAGAGGACCACGGCCGAGGCAAGTCCGACCGCCGTCCCGCTGGGTGATGTGAGGGAGGAGATCAGCACGAATGCGGCCGAGACCAGGCTTCCGAGGCCGATCAGTATCCACAATGAAACGGGATATATCTTGCTCATGACCGGCCTCCCGAGGTCACGTTGTGCCACACGAGGTCCGAATACTTCATGCGATCCGGTCCTGAGACGACGACCATGACGGTCTGATCTCGATGTTCGTCTGCCCCTTCCAGCGAGATCGCCGTCGCATCGGCGGCGGTGTCCTCAATCTGGCGGGCCTCCGCTCGGTGTCTTATAGGGGCATTCTGGTCGAGGACCCTCCAGCCGACTCCGACTCCCCGGATGATTCTGCGCAAGGCCAGATCCTGGTCTTCGGCGTTCTCAACCACCGTCGTACGGATCTCGGTATCGCCGCAGGTCCAGCGTTCGGTCATAGGGTCATCGAAGTGCTGTTCGCACGCCAATTCGGAACCGTCTCGGTCATGCATTCCTATGGTCCAGCCGTAGTCCTCCGAACCGAGCTCGACCTGAGACATCACGGGGTCCGCATCCGTGACCGCGGCGTTGAGCGCGGCGGGGGCTCCGAGCAGGATCACGGCGATGCCGATTATGGCCCACCAGGCCCTCGCCCCGAATCGGGGTTTGATGCGGTATGCGGTTCTCACGTGACAGTAATTCCCTCTGATGTGGTTCGTCCGGGTGCGAGCGCGGACCCGAGAACGGGTCCGGAACTTTGGCTGTGGAGCTCCTACTTTTTGCGCAAGAGCGCCAGGAACATTGCGTCCGTTCCGTGAATATGCGGCCAGAGCTGAACCGTGGTCGCGTCATCCTGTCCTTCCGCGGGTTCGATGCCTGGCACCCTCGTGCCGGGCGCGGAATCGCCGTCGAGGACGCCCGGTTTGGCGACCGCCCGAACGGCTGAGGCGGTGTCGAGGAGCTCGACGTCGCCGGTCTCGAGAATATCGAGTAGGACATTCTGGGTTTCGGCCGGATGCGGAGAACAAGTGACGTATGCTACGACGCCGCCCGGACGAGTGACCGATATCGCCGACTTCGCCAGTTCGAGCTGCAAGGACATGAGATCCGCGATGTCGCCCGGTTTCTTGCGCCACCGGGCTTCGGGCCGACGTCTCAAGGCGCCCAGTCCCGAGCACGGAGCATCGACCATGACACGGTCGAAGATTTCTCCGCCCTCGCCGAACGCTTCAACCGCGAGGCTTATCTCCTCGGGAAGGTCGGCCTTCAACAGGTTCTGGTGGATGTCCCGTCCATCACCGGTCAGAACCGAATACGCGTTCTCCGGGAGGGGTTTCAGAGCGCTCCTGACCAATTCGGCTCGATGCTCCGACGATTCGTTGGCCACCAACGCCGCCCCCCGCGCCGAAGCGAGCGCGCCCAAAAGTGCGGCTTTGCCACCGGGGCCGGCGCACAGGTCGAGCCATGCCGAGTCCGTTCCTTCCAACTCGACGGCGGCCAGGGCGCGGGCGACGAGCTGGGATCCGGCGTCTTGCGCCCGGACTGTGCCGGACCGCACCGATTCCAAGCGCCCCAGATCGCCGTGGCTGTAGGTCGCGGAACCTTCGACGAGCTCACTGGGTTTCGCGTCGTTCTCGAGGGCCTCGCGCAGGTCGCCGAATCCTGGCAATGCAACCAAATGAACCGAGGGGCTCGCGTTGTCGGCCGCCAGAAGGTCTTGGATTTCGGTCGGGACGCGACCGTGGGCCGCAAGTGACTGCCTGAAGGCGCGGACAATCCATACGGGATGCGACTCTTCGATCGACATGCGCTTGATGTCGTCCGTGACGTCGGCCGTTAGCTCCGCGATCCAGTCTTCCCGAGACTTCTCGCTGACCCGCCGAAGCACGGCGTTGACCAGTGTTGCGGGACCGGCGCCGATCACACCCCGGGCGAGTCCGACGGTCTGGTTGAGGGCCGCGTGATTCGGCACGCGCATTCCGAGAAGCTGATGGGCCCCGAGACGGAGGGCCGTGACGATTTTCGGATCCGTCTTGTCGAGGGATCTGTCGAGGCAGCGCGACAAGATGGCGTCATAGGTTCCGCGTTCCCTGAGCGTTCCGTATGCCAGTTCGGTCGCGAAGGCGGCGTCTCTCCGGTCCAAGCGGTGCTTGCGAATCGCTTGAGGCATCACGAGGTTGGCGTAGGAGTCCTGACTTTCGACCGCTTGCAGCACTTCGAACGCGACCAGCCGATCCGGGTCCGCGACCCTGCGTCGTCCGCTCGGTGCCGATGCCGAGAATTCGCGCTTTCCCTGGGCCTTCCGGTTTCTTTCCCGTCCCTGGGCATCGCGCCGTGCATTCCTCGTGTCCGGGCGCCCGCTTCGGTTACCGCGGCGATTGTTGCTTTCACTCATTCAAAGATCACGGTCTCCTGGTCGATTTTTCCTGCGCCCCGCGCCCAATCGGCCGCGTTCATCATCTTTTTCCCGGCGGGTTGGATGCGATCGACGACGACTTCGTCTTCCCCGCACGTGACCACGACGTTCTTTCCTTCCAACCTGGCTGCTCCCGGAACACGGCTACTGGCCATGTCGCCAGGGTCGAATGCGTGCAGGCCTTCCATTTTCACGCGTTGCCCCTTCAGCTCCGTCCAAGCGCCCGGCTCCGGCGTGGTTCCCCGGACATGGGCCTCAACGTCGGAGGCACTTCCGGTCCAATCGATGCGGGCATCTGAGATATTCAATTTGGGAGCGAAACTGGGTTCACCGATCTGCGAGGTCGCGACGGCGGTCCCGGAACCGATGTTTCTGAGGGTCTCGGCAAGAAGTCTTCCACCGCTGGTGGCCAAAGCCGTCAACATGGTCCCTGCCGTGTCGTCCGCACCTACCGGTTCAACCAATGTTTCGTACACGGGACCGGTGTCGAGGCCTTCTTCGATGAGGAAGGTCGAGGCTCCCAACTCCTTTTCACCGGCCATGAGTGCTCTTTGCACAGGGGCGGCACCGCGCCAACCGGGCAAGGTCGAGAAATGGAGGTTGACCCATCCATGAGGGACGAGGTCCAAGGCCCGACGCGGCAGAATCGCTCCGTAGGCCACCACGGCCGCCACATCTGGTGCCAGATCCGCAACGGCAGCGTGAACGGAGTCGTCGTACCGATTCCCTTTGATAATGGGGAGCCCGAGCTCCTCGGCCCGCTTGGCGACGGGAGAGGCAGTCATGATCCGCTTCCGTCCAACGGGCGCGTCTTGTCTGGTCAATACGCCGACCACGTTCAGGCCTGCGTCGATCAATGCATTGAGCGGTTCGACCGCTGCATCCGGGGTTCCGGCATAGAGCACGCGCATCATCAGGCACCTCCGGCGGCGCCGAAGGAAGAACCGGATCCGAAAGAGGAACCGATTCCGAATCCGCTGGACACGTTGCTCGCACGGCGCCGCTGCACTCCCGCGGAGACCTCGCCATAGTCTGCGGAACGAATCGCCCGCATGACTCGTTTCTTGTCCTCGCCGACGAGGCGGTCGATGTACAGTTTCCCGTCCAAATGGTCCGTCTCGTGCTGGAGGCACCGAGCCAACAAGCCCTCGCCTTCGACGACGATCGGGGTGTTGTTCCGGTCCACGCCCGTTACCCGGGCCCACTGCCTCCGTGGTGCGTCCCCGTTCAGCCCGGGGACGGAAAGGCAGCCTTCACCGCCTTCCTGAGGCTCCTCCCCCAACTCGATGACGGGATTGATCACATGGCCCACCTCGCCCTGCGGGCCTTCGACGCCATACGTGAACAAGCGAAGTGCCACGCCTACCTGCGGGCCGGCGAGACCGACCCCGTCGACGTCGAACATCGTCTCGATCATGTCGTCGATCAGTCGTGAGAGTTCCGCGTCGAATTCGGTCACGGGCTCACAGACGGTCCGGAGCACGGGATCGCCGATCGTGCGGACGGAGAGAACGGTCATCGGATTCCTTCGGTTTTTCTCTAGCTGGCGTCTTGTTCTGGAATATGCATCCGGGGCGGCGGCGGGACCACCGGCATCAAGGGCTGGAGAGCACTTTCTGTGAGAGCCAGATCCACCGACCGGTGGTATTCCCACACTTTACGGAGGGCGCAGAACTTGAACCAGTTGTGCTTGAGGAGGTCCGGATTGGCCTGCTGAGGCTTGACCTCGGTCTCTCCCAGGGCGACGCCCAGAAGTACGGGTGCGTCCCCGAATTCCCACGGTCCCCACGTTCCGGTTTCCGCGTCGACCAACGCCTCTTCGGCCTTGACCCCGGCGACCAATTGCATAATGACTTTGGTGTCCAGAGGCTTGACCCGGTTCTTACGGTCTGTCCCCTTGGTCTTGTAATCAATGATGCACACACGCCCACCGATCCTCGCGACCAGGTCGAGGGTACCGGCGTAGCCCACGGTTTGGTTCCAGACGGTGACCTCGGCGGCCAGGGGTTCCGGCCGGTACAGGTCCCACCATTCATCGAACCGGTCGGCCCACGCGGTCTCTCCGTACTGGCGCAGATGTTCCCTGGCCTCGTCCGCTTCGTGGTCCTGTCCCATGACTCGCAGGGCTACGTTTTCGCAATAATTGTGGATACGGTCTCCGCGGGCGGCGGCCTGATCGCGGTACCTTTCGGCCGCGGCCGCGGCATCGCGAATCACGGCATGTTTGAGGCCCACGGAACGGGAGGCACGCATGGCACGGTCGTCCTCGAGAGCGGCCTTGGCCGCCATGTAACCATGCCACCCTCCGAGGTCCTGCGCGTACTGCCCGATCACCGTGGTGATCGACGGTACTTCGGGGTCACCCTCGACCGAGCGTGCATACATGCGCCCATATTCGGTCTGGGTCGCAAGCCTCGGCTGGGTCATGAAATAAACCGTCCTTCTCGCTTACGTTGTGATGGCCCCTGAGATCATCAGGCGGAGACTCCACTGGGCATGGCCGACAGTGCCGGTGCACGATGCCCTCGGGCCGCCTCATGCCAGTCTGCCGCTAGGAAGCCCCCTCGCCGCGCATTAAGACGACCCATGCGGGCCCATGTCACGCAAAAGGCCCCCGCCCGGATGCTTCCGGCGGGGGCCTGATACGAGCTGTCTCCAGCGCTCTACGTGCGCGATACTGGGTTCGAACCAGTGACCTCTTCGGTGTGAACGAAGCGCGCTACCACTGCGCCAATCGCGCTCAGCACTCGATTCAGTTTAGGGACACCGGCCAATCGAGTCAATTTGAGAGCTCGAGCCTGCCGGTGACACACAACACAAATTTTTTGGAGAGGGGTTTGTGTCGCCAGAGGACACAAATCCCGCGGAATTCCGCGGGACTCCGGGGGTATAGTGCGGCGGCAATCCGGATTTTGCATCGCTCTCAAGGATGTGTAGAGTATTCATCTGTCAGCGCGACGGACTGAAGGAAAGCCCGCCGAAGCTCAGGTTGTAAAATTTGAGGTCGTTGAACATGCGGTTGTAGCTCAGCTGGTAGAGCACCACCTTGCCAAGGTGGATGTCGCGGGTTCGAATCCCGTCAACCGCTCGCAGATTGCTTCACATCGTGGGGCATAGGCCCTGAGTCCTTCGATCAGGACATGGTGAGGTGGTCGAGTGGTTAGGCAGCGGCCTGCAAAGCCGTGAACGCGGGTTCGAATCCCGTCCTCACCTCGCAGTACATAATAAAATATGTATCCAGCGCGATTGGCGCAGCGGTAGCGCGCTTCCCTGACACGGAAGAGGTCACTGGTTCGATCCCAGTATCGCGCACAGATAAGGCCCCGGTTCTACGGAACCGGGGCCTTTGTGCGTCCGACGACGGGATGGCCCATCGGATGCGATCCGATCACGAATAACTGCCCCGAGAGATCGCGCCGACCCACATGTCTAGCCGAAGAGCCCCAGCGCACCTTTCAGGATCGCCAGAACCGCCCCCGAACCGGCCAGGATCAGCGCGAGCGTCCTCGCGGTCGACGCCGGCACCCTTTTCACCAGCGGTGTGCCGATTCCTAACCCCAACAGGACCATGGCGGCAACGCCGACGAAGAGCCACGGCGTCGGCGTGGACGCGTGCTGGACGGCCCCTGCCAAGAATTTTGCCGCCAGAGACGTGACCCCCAGTGTCATGAAGACGGGCTGCATGGTCGCGGAGTATTCGGCTTGTTTCCATCGGGTGACCCGGGAATAGACGACCATCGCCGGTGCCGCAACCCCCGCCGTGACATTGAGCAGACCGCCGGCCGCACCGGAAGCGACCGTGAGACCTTTGCCGTACCGTTCGCTTCCCTGGTTGCCAACAAGAATTACGACCATCCCCAGTAACACCACGAGACCTACGACCAGTTGCAGGATCGGGCCCGGAGTCAGCCGAACGATCACGGCGCCCGGGACCGTGCCGATCAGGGCGCTCGCGCACAGGATCGACCATTGTTTCCAATTGACCATGCGCCACAGCGCGCAGGTCAGGAGGAATCCAGAGACGGTGGTCGTGACATTGGTCAGGAAGACACCATTGGAACCGCCCAGCGCAATCGCGAAGGCCGGAGCGACCACGAGGCCGACACCGGTCCCCGAAATCCGTTGCAAAACTGTCCCCAGCAAGACGGCCGGGAGGATCAACCACAGCATGAGGGACTCACCTTCTCCGGTCTCGAGAGCCTCTACTTTTCGACGGGTTCTTCGAGCATTCCCTCACGAGCCAATGCCGTCAGGCGTGAGACGGCACGGAAGTATTTCTTCTGGTATCCGCCGGCCATCATTTCTTCGGTGAAGACCTGGTCGAAGGGAACCCCAGAAGAGACGATCGGCAGATCCTTGTCGTACAACCGGTCGGCGAGGACGACGAAACGTAGAGCCACCGCCTGAGCCGTAATGGGCCTGACGTTACGCCAGGCAATGCCCTCAAGTCCTTCGATCAGCTGCCGATAACGGCTCGGGTGCACCTGAGAGAGGTGTTCGATGAGCTGGTCGAAATCGTCGACAGCGACCTTGTGGTCTCGGCCGAAGCGGGCGACCACGGCGTCATCGAATCCTTCGTTGTCCACCGGGCGTGGGGCTTCCGGCAATCCACGGTGACGATAGTCTTCGCCGTCGATACGGATAACGTCGAATTGGTCGGACAGGACCTGGATCTCGCGCTTGAAGTCGGCTGCCGCGAATCGGCCCTCGCCGAGAGAACCGGGCAAAGTATTCGACGTCGCAGCGAGCTTGACGCCCGCATCCGACAGTTCGCGCATCAGCCGCGACATCAGAACCGTGTCCCCCGGGTCGTCGAGTTCGAACTCGTCGATACACACCAAGTTGTAATCGGAGAGCGCCTCGACCGTTTTACGGAACGTCAGGGCTCCCACCAGATTTGTGTATTCGACGAAGGTGCCGAAGGCTTTCGGGCCGGGAACCTGGTGAAAGAGCGAAGCCAAGAGGTGGGTCTTGCCGACGCCGAAGCCACCGTCCAGATAGATGCCCGCTTTGTCGTTTTTCGGTGCGTTTTTGCCAAAGAGCCTCGATAACAACCCCCCGCCCTGTTTTGCTCCTCCGACCGATCGCCCGAATTCTTGCAGAGCTTCGACGGCATGAGCCTGCGAGGGCTGGTTCGGGTCCGGAATGTACGTGTCAAAGGAGACTTCACCGAAACGCTCGGACGGTTTGAACCCCTTCAGGAGTTCCTCTGCGGACACGCTCGGACGACGATCGACCAGACGGATGGAGGCTTCGGGCACCTTGCTCCTTAAACAATTTCTCGAATGCGGTTGCTCGGCGCCGTCTCCCCAGAGACGACCTCCCAGCGAAGCCACGACGGAAGCGTCATGGCCCAAATGCGAGTGTAGCCGCCGAGAACCTCGCCTTCAGCCTCCACCGAGGTATTGAGCACCCGACGACCGGATCCGTGCACGCACGGCGGGGCGATCGTGACACGTTTCTCAATATCGGGAGAGCAAAAGAACGCAGTGACTACCTCCATGGCGACTACTGGTTGCCTACCATGAACACAGAACTCAAGTTCCTCGAGAAAGGTTTAGCCTTGTCCAGGAAAAAGAATTCCCCGTCGACAGGCGCCGCCCCGACGGCCGCGGTAGCAGCCCTTCAGGAGGCCGGCATCGCTTTCGAGGTGCATCCGTATGACCACGACGACGCCGCGGGGTCGTTCGGATCCGAGGCCGCAGAAAAACTCGGACGCGAAGCAGGTCAGGTCTTCAAAACCCTGATGATCACGCATGACAAGGAATTCGCGGTGGCCGTGGTTCCGGTGTCTGGAAAGCTCAATCTCAAGCACGCTGCGGCTGCCATGGGATGGAAATCGGCGTCCCTGGCGGATCCGGCCGTCGCGGAAAAACGCAGTGGATACGTCGTCGGAGGTATTTCTCCTCTGGGCCACAAAACCCCCGTGGCTGTGCTTCTGGACGAGAGCGCCGCCTTCTACCCCACCGTCCTGGTCTCGGGCGGCAAGCGCGGTCTCGACGTCGAGTTGTCCCCCGCCGATCTGCTGGGCGCCACCGAGGGACGTTACGCGGACATCGGAGCCGACTAAATTCTCTCGGCGCAACTCAGTAGTCGGCTTGGCGCTTCGACAGCTCCACGGGAGACTCCCCCTCGGCAGGCTCCGTCGATTGCTTCTCGTAGTACAGGTAGTTCGGAAGCCACTCGGTGACCGCTTTTTTCCATCGGGCCGGATCCACGTTCCACTCCTTGGTGTGCCGGGCCTTGTGGAAAGGGACCAAGCTCACCAGCCGGTTCCTCGAGGCGAGTTCCACCGACGTGTTCGCCGGAACGAATTCGTCGTCCACGGAGTGAATGATCAGGGTCGGAGTCAGGAGCTCACCGCTTCTGGAGAGCCAGTCGAGGTCGGACAGCAGAATCGGGGTATCCAGGCCAGTCATCATCGCGGCTCGCGGTTCCGCCAAGAGGTCGGCCACGAGTTGGCCTGCCCGCAACGGCAGACGCTGCATCCGCGAGTGATAGCGAATCAGCTCGAACCAATCGACCACCGGGCCGTCGAGCACCAGGGCCCGGATCAAGTGCTGGTACTGCGACTTGTCGGTCGCTTGGAGCGCGATCGCGCCGCCCATGGACCAGCCGAACAGCACGACGTCGCGCGCTCCGTTGTCCAGCGCGTAACGTATCGCGACCTCGACATCCTCCCACTCGGTGAAGCCCAAACCGTACCGTCCGTCTTCCGAAGGCGGAGCATCCCTGTCGTTCCGGTACGAGATATGGACGGTCGGCATGCCCAGGTCCTGGGTCGATTCGAGCGAACGCAGCGTTTCCTGGCGCCCCGCACCCCGCCCGTGAATCATGATCCCCCATGTCCGGCAGGTCGAGTGGGCCGGCGCCGGAACCACCCAGGCCGGCGCTTCGCCAACCGGAAGCTCCAGGGTGACTTCGGTGTAGTCAAAGCCCGCACTCGCGGGGGTCTCATAGATCGCGCCGGACCAGCGCCCGCGTTTGGCCACGGACAGGTCGCCTTCGCGGACATCCTCCACGCTTCGGGTCACAGTCTCCAGTCGAGGCGAATAGGAGACGACGTCGCCGATAAGGGCATGACCGCGACCCCCGTCGAAGAACAGCATGTAGCGTCCGGGCACAAGGGTTTCCTCATTGGCCGGCAGAGTGACCGTCGACGGTGGCATCCCTGCCGCAGGTTCGGCGGTCCCATAACCCACGCCGAGGATCCGCAACGATTCGTTGCCAGGCTTTGGCGGCGTCACGATGGTTCGGGCGTAGAAGCCCGCTACGGTTGCCACCAAGCCAACGGCCAATCCAGCGGCGCCGGCACCCGCGACCAGGCCCGTACGCAACCCGGACACCCACGGGCGACGGACCTCGACCGGTGCTGGGGAAGAACCGGGCCGCCACCGCGATGAGGTGGGCAGCAATCGCGCCCGAAAGTCGCTCGTTCTCACGTGAATCTACCGGCCTTTCGTCTGCGTGCCTTCTTCATCATTGTGCCCCTCGGCCCGTCAAACAACTCCCAATGGCCGTTGTTTTCCCTAGTAGTATCGGGGACATGAGCAACTTGCTGGTGGTTACCGAGGCAATACTCGGGCAGACAGAGATCGACAACATCAATATTGTGGCGCCCAAGGAAGGTTCAACGCCTCAAGACGACGTCCGTGTCATCGTCCCGACGGCTCTCAACAAAAGATTGTGGCTGGAATTTTTGGACCAGCTCGCGTTGTTGGACTTTGAGCAAGCATTTCACGTGGTCTCTCACGCCGAGAAGGGGCCCGCAACGCTAGAAGCGGATGCCGAAAAGATTCTCGAAGGGTCCTTGCAGACCCTGAGCGATTCAGGTTTTCCTGCCCGGGGCAGGGTCGTCGCAGGCGATCCTCTCCAAGCCATGCGGGAGGAAGTTGCTGATGGTATCGACCAGGTACTCATCATCACCGAGCCCCATCCCGTCGAAGACACACTGAATATCCATTGGTCCAACGAAGCGGAAAAGACCCTGGGGGTGCCGGTTTTGCATCTGTACTGGGGCACAGGACATGTCGATGATTAATAATCCATTCAAACGCTCAGCTCTCAACACCGATGGCGCCAACTCGAGCGTCGCGGCAGATGGAACCTCCGCGAACCGTACCGAAGTCGAGTGGAAGGAAATCCTTTCGCCCGAGGAGTACTCGGTGCTCCGCGAAGCCGGTACCGAACGGCCCTTCAGCGGCGAATACTGGGACGAGTTCTCTTCGGGAACGTACTCGTGCCGCGCCTGCGGTGCCGAATTGTTCACCGCCGACACGAAGTTCGATGCCCAGTGCGGTTGGCCTTCGTTCTTTGCTCCCTTGGCAGAGGATCGTGTCCGTTACATCAAGGACACGGCTCTGGGGATGGAACGCATTGAGGTTCAGTGCGCGAACTGCCATTCGCATCTCGGACACGTTTTTGAGGGCGAGGGGCTGGGAACGCCGACCGATCTCCGGTACTGCATGAACTCCGTGTCGTTGAAATTCACGCCCGCTTCCTAGAGGACGCGTAACGTCCCCGGAACACCGGGCTCGACCGGCGCGCCTTATCCAAGGTTTTGGCGGACCACCGTAGCCTGACTTACGTGACGGCTAGTCAGGACGAAAAAAGCGCGCCGATCCAGTTCAGGGAAGCCCTGAGCTCGCTTCGGCGTGCTCGCTTCCAACCCGAATTGTCGCTTTCGAGCATCGACGCCCCGACCCATCTCGCGCCCTATGGTGTGGGCCTCGGCGCGGGCGTCACGGATCCGTCGAACCACGATCAGCAACTTGCGCTGGGGAGGTTCATGCTTCTGTACGATCCTCGGTGCCCAGAGGCCTGGGAAGGCGACTTCCGCGTCGTCAGCTATATCCGGGCGACCGTCGAGCCCGACGTCGCGGCCGAACAGATGCTGTCCTCTGTCGCGTGGGACTGGCTCCTCGAAGCCCTCGACCGCAAGGAAGCCCGACACAACAGGGCCGGAGGAACAGCCACCCGCGCATTCTCCCAGGGCTTCGGGATCCTCGAAGAAGACAGTGAACGTATCGAAATCGAGCTTCGAGCATCGTGGACTCCGCGGGGGCCAGACATGCAACGGCACCTCGAGGCATGGGCCGATATGGTCTGCACCTACGCGGGCTTACCTCCGTTGCCGGAGGATGTCGCCCGATTTCCGGGCGGCCGGATCTGAGACGACTCACGTATCGACTGCACCCAGAACCGGTCGAGGCGAGCCTGTCCGGCCCGTGAACTAGACTGTTTGTGCACTTGCCTTCGGGCACAATGAACCGCGCGGGTGCTTACGGCCCCGTCCCCTACACGAAGAATGGATTCCCTACCCGTGATTGCGCCATGAAAGACAGTTCGGCGAATACCCAGGACGGTACGGAACCAATACTTTATGGAGAAGGGCTCAGCGCCGGCGAGACGGAAGCCCAGTCCGTCGAGTCCGACGATCTGGTCGCGTCCGACCTCGGGCTCACCCCTGAACTGGTGATTCCGCCTACCGTCAAGCTGAATGAACCAGCCGGTGGAGTCCCCGGAGTCATCGACTCCCCCGCGGGACTACGGCGGGCCGCCGAGAGCCTGAGCGAGGCCGATGGCCCCGTTGCCATCGACACCGAACGAGCATCCGGCATTCGCTACGGCCAACGTCCGTTCTTGGTGCAGCTCAAACGGGGCGACTCGCCCACTTTCCTCATCGACCCGGAAGCATTCGATGACCTTTCGCTCATCGACGATGCTCTCCGCGGTACGGAATGGATCATTCACGCGAGCACGCAGGACATCCCGAGTCTGCGAATGGTGGGCATGAATCCGGATGCGCTCTTCGATACCGAGCTGGCTGGGCGTTTGGCCGGTCTGCCCCGCGTCGGCCTCGGAGCCATGACCGAAGAACTTCTCGGTTATACCCTGGCCAAAGAACATTCCGCAGCGGACTGGTCCAAACGGCCGTTGCCGGAACCGTGGCTCGTTTATGCGGCCCTGGATGTTGAGCTCTTGGTCGATCTTCGGGAGGCCGTGTCGGAGGTTTTGCGCGAACAGGGCAAGCTCTCCTGGGCCATCGAGGAATTCGACGCCATTTGTTCCGCACCGGATCCCGAGCCCAAACCGGATCCTTGGCGAAAGACCAAAGGCATTCGCCAGATTCGATCCGCCCGCCAACTCACCGCCCTCCGTAATCTCTGGTATGAACGGGATTCGCTGGCCCAGAGCAAGGACATCGCGCCCAAGAAACTGCTTCCGGATTCCGCTTTGATCACGGCCGCCAAAACGATGCCTCAGACCGTTCCGAAGTTGCAAAGAATTCCCGGCTTCCACGCCAAATTGATCCGACGTGAATCGGTCCGCTGGGTCCAGGCAATCCGGAACGCGGCTACAGGGCAGGAGGAGGTTCCGTACAACGTTCCGAGCGATTCGCCGCCGCCGATCAAGGCATGGGCCTCCAAACGTCCGGACTCGGCCGAGATCCTCAAACCGGCCAAGGACGCCGTCGCCGAGCTCGCGGATTCGTACGGCCTCCCCCAGGAGAATCTCCTGACGCCCGAGCATCTCCGGAGGCTCTGTTGGGACCATCCCTTCGCATCCTCCGATGAAATCCCGGAATTGCTCGAAAGCTATGGGGCCCGCGCATGGCAGATCGAGCTCGTGTCCCCTGTCCTGGGCCAAGTCTTCGAGGAATAGTTCGTGCCGATAAGACACGCCTGGTGATACCGGGAGTATCGAGTAGATTGTGACTCACGCTATAGGTAACGTGGTGAGAAACATTCCCTCGAGAGGAACACCATGACCGCTTCACGTCCCGACTACTCCGTTTT
The DNA here is from genome assembly GCF_004137765.1 of Rothia uropygialis. Taxonomy (GTDB): domain Bacteria; phylum Actinomycetota; class Actinomycetes; order Actinomycetales; family Micrococcaceae; genus Rothia. The sequence continues at coordinate 544,263 of NZ_NOIS01000002.1, forward strand.
GACCGATCGTTGCCCTGACGAGGTAGTCAGTCACGTCTCCCGGGAGATCGTGGGTCTCCCCCAAGACGGCAAGATCGCCGTCCTGACGTTGCACAACGATGCCGAACGCCGCCCCGAGACTCTCGGCCCCCGCTCGATCCAGGAATTGCTCCATGCGATCGACGACGTCAGAAAGCTCGCGGACGAGGGTTCGGTGGACGGAGTCATGATCGAAGGAACCGCGCCGACTTTCGCCGCCGGCGTCGACCTGACCCTCGTCGATACCTTGGCCAGTGATCCTGATTCGCCGCTGAACCTCGTCGGGCAGATGGGTCATGATTTCGTGGAATCCATCCGGTCACTACCCGTCCCGACGTGTGCTCGCGTCAACGGAACCGCTCTCGGCGGTGGCCTGGAATTGGCCCTTTCCGCCGACTACCGCGTGGGACACCCAGGAACCAAGAATATCGGTCTCCCGGAAATCCGACTCGGGCTGATCCCTGGTTGGACGGGCATTTTCACCCTTCCTCGCCTCATCGGTCCCGAGAACGCCGCTCGCGTGATCTTCCAGAATCCGTTGAACAACGGCAAGATGCTCACCTCGGAACAAGCACGCGAAATCGGAATTCTGGACGAATTGACCCAGGCGAAGGCCGACGAGGCCGCGGCACGCAAGGAAGCCATCGACTGGTTCGGGAAGGTCATCCACGAACAGGTGTCCGTTGAGCGCCCTCATGAGACCGATCAGAACGATCCTTTGTGGTCGGAGGAAGGCGACGGCGGCGAACTACGCGAACGCTTCAACGAGGTCGCCGCGGCCACGGACAGCCTGATCCGCCGCAAGACGTCCGGCGCCAGCGAAGCATGCTGGGTCGCCCTGGACATCTTCCGGAAGGGACCGGTCGAGAGCCGCGACGACTCCCGTCGGCGACAAATCGATGTCCTCGACTCTCTCGCCCGGGGCGACCAGTTCTCGGCGAGCGTCTATTCGATGCTCGAACTGGTCCAGCGCAGGGCCAAGCGTCCGTCCATGGTTCCACCGGAGACCGAGCCCGCTGAGATCAAGAAGGTCGGCGTCGTCGGGGCCGGCCTCATGGCGTCCCAGCTGGCCTTGCTGTTCCTGACGCGTCTCCAGGTGCCCGTGCTCATCAGCGATGTCGAGCAGGCCCGCGTCGACAAGGGCCTGAAGTGGATCACCGACGAGTTGGCCAAGAACGTCCAGAAGGGTCGGCTGACCCAGGACCAGTCCGACCGACTGGGCCAGCTGGTCTCCGGGACCACGGACACCTCCGAATACGCCGATTGCGACTTCGTGATCGAAGCGGTCTTCGAGGAGACCAAGGTCAAGCAGGAAGTGTTCGCCAATCTCGAGAAATCCGTGAGGGACGACTGCATTCTCGCTACCAACACGTCCTCACTGCTGGTTGGCGAGATGATTGAGGGTCTCGACCATCCCGAGCGCGTCATCGGTTTCCACTTCTTTAATCCGGTGGCCGTGCTCCCTCTGGTGGAAATCGTTCGCACGACGTCGACGACAGACGAAGCGATTGCCACAGCCTTTTCCCTGGCCAAGAAGCTTCGGAAGACGGCGGTCGGGGCGCAGGATTCGTCGGGCTTCATCGTCAACCGCGTGCTCGGCGTCGTACTTTCCGAAGCTGGACGCGCGCTTGACGAAGGCGCCCCTGCCGAACGGATCGTCGAGGCTTTCCAACCTCTGGGATTCCCCATGGATTCCTTCGCCCTGATCGACCTGGTGGGATTGCCCATCGGCGTCCATCTCCTGGAGTCGCTGAACAAGTACCAGGGCGAACGTTTTCACGTCTCTGAGAACTTCAAGAAGCTGAACGAGTCGAAGATCTCCCCCATCTCGAATCAGGAGGGCGGACTGAGCCCCGAAGCCCAAGACATCGTGGCATGCGAGGGGGAAGGAAAAACGGTCGAGGACATTCGGGCGAATGTCGAGGGCGCGCTGGCCTCGGAGATTTCTCGTATGCTGGATGAGGGCGTGGTACCGGATCGGCAGGACATAGATCTGGCCATGATCCTGGGAGCCGGTTGGCCGTTCTTCAATGGTGGTCTCACCCGGTACCTGGACCGTGTCGGAGCTTTCGAGCGGACGCGCTGACCCATACCATGTGACCACCGAGAGCCCGGGTCAGGGTCGGGTGTTCGATGTGTTCAGGGGTTGGCCCTGTTCCGCGATGCCGCGCCCAGACCCGGGCTTTGGTGTGCCCGGTCTTCCTAGAAGAACTCGGCCGTGGAGCTCAGGATTCACGGCACCCCGCATCCATGAATGAGGTCAGAATGTCTCACCACTCCCCCTGTTCGCAGCAACCCCTCGCCGAGCCGACGACCGACGGCGACCGCATCTCCTCGGCCGATGAAACGGCGGGACGGGCAGCTGTGGAGGGAACTTCGCGACGCCGCGCCATTGCCGGGGCGGGAATACTTGCCGGGTCCGCGGCCGTACTCACCGCGTGCGGGTCGGGGTCCACTGACGATGCGGAGGCAGCCGATATTGACCCGAATAAGCCGGTTGACATCGCTGCGGTGGATGAGGTGCCCGAAGGAGACGCCATCAAAGCTTCCGCGGACGGAGTGACCGCCATGGTGACCCAGCCGAGCAAGGGCGAGTTCAGGGCCTTCAGTTCCTCATGTACGCATCAGGGCTGTTCCCTGAATGTCCAGAACCAGGCCATTTCTTGCCCGTGCCACTCGTCCCAGTTTTCGATTCGGGACGGTTCCGTGCAGGGCGGCCCAGCGCCGAAACCGCTTCCGGAGTACTCGGTCAAGGTCGAGAACGGACGCATCAAGCTCAGCTGACGCGGTTCCGCGGTGAGGTGGTGAGGCGGCAAGGCGCCGGGTAATCGGCGTTGTCGCACCGGAAGGCTTGAACGACCCGCGGATCGCTGTGGCTGCCGTGTGCAGGAACCAGCATTAAACGACGAAGGTGCGGGAGGCTCATGAGCCTCCCGCACCTTCTCGGTGAAGAACTTAGTTGTTCCGCACCAGGTTCCTCAAGACGTACTGGAGGATACCGCCGTTACGGAAGTACTCCCTCTCGCCTGGGGTGTCGATTCGGACGTCGGCGTCGAATTCGGTCTTCTTGCCTTCTTCCGATGTTGCCGTCACGTGGACCGTCTTGGGCGTCTTGCCCTCGTTGATCTCGGTGACTCCGGTGATGGTGAACGACTCGGTACCGTCCAGGCCGAGCGACGCGTGCGACTCGCCCTCCGGGAACTGAAGCGGAAGAACGCCCATACCGATCAGGTTCGAACGGTGAATGCGCTCGAAGGATTCGGCGATGACCGCCTTGACACCCAACAAACGGGTGCCCTTTGCCGCCCAGTCGCGGGAGGAACCGGTGCCGTACTCCTTGCCACCCAAAACCACGAGCGGAGTTCCTTCTGCCGCGTAGTTTTGCGCCGCATCGTAAACAGTGCTTTGTTCGCCGCCCTTGGTGAAGTCGCGGGTGAAACCGCCCTCGACGCCGTCGAGGAGCTCGTTTTTGATGCGGATGTTCGCGAACGTTCCGCGGATCATGACCTCGTGGTTACCGCGGCGCGAACCGTAGGAGTTGAAATCCTTGCGCTCGACGCCGTTCTCGATGAGGTACTTGCCTGCGGGCGTGTCCGATTTGAAGGAGCCGGCCGGAGAGATGTGGTCGGTCGTGACCGAGTCCCCCAGCTTGAGCAGGACTCGAGCATTCTCGATGTCCTCCACGAGGTCCGGCTCCATGGTCATGCCATCGAAATACGGTGGCTTGCGCACGTACGTCGAGTTCTCGTCCCACTCGAAGGTGTCTCCTGTGGGGGTATCCAGGTTCTTCCAGCGATCGTCACCGTCGAAGATGGTGCCGTATTCGGTGCTGTACTGGTCGGTCGAGACCGAGGCGTCAATGATCTGCTGGACCTCGGTCGGATCCGGCCAGATGTCCTTGAGGTAGACATCGTTGCCGTCTTGGTCCTGGCCCAGGGGATCGTTCTCGAAGTCGAAGTCCATCGACCCGGCCAGCGAGTAAGCGATGACGAGCGGCGGGGAAGCCAAGTAGTTCATCTTGACGTCCGGGTTGATGCGGCCCTCGAAGTTGCGGTTGCCGGACAGGACCGACGTAACCGACAAATCGTTGTCGCTGACGGCCTTGGACACTTCATCCTCGAGCGGGCCCGAGTTGCCGATGCACGTGGTGCAACCGTAACCGACGATGTAGAAGCCGACGCTCTCGAGCTCCGACATCAGGCCGGCTTTCTCGTAATAGTCGGTGACGACCTTGGAGCCCGGGGCAATTGACGTCTTGACCCACGGCTTCGCCTTGAGACCCTTGGCGGCCGCGTTACGTGCGAGCACGCCTGCGGCCATCATGACGGAGGGGTTGGAGGTGTTGGTGCACGAGGTGATGGATGCAATGGCAACCGCACCGTGGTCCAGCTCGAATTCACGGCCGTCCGGCATGTCCACCTCGACCGGGTGGGAGTGACGACCATGAGCCGAAGCAGCGGCCGAAACACGGCGCGGACGCTGTTCCTCGGTCACCTCGGGCGAATCGTCCACGGCTGGAGCGTCGGAAGCCGGGAAAGATTCTTCGCCCGACTCGGGCTCCTTCTGATCGACGTAGTTGTCGAGGTCAGTGCGGAACTGGTTCTTGGCGTTGGTCAGTGCAATGCGGTCCTGCGGACGCTTCGGACCGGCGATCGAGGGAACCACGGTGGAGAGGTCCAGCTCGATGTACTCGGAGTACGCTGCCTCGTCGCTGGGGTCGTGCCACAGGCCCTGTTCCTTGGTGTACTTCTCGACCAAGGCGACCTGGTCCTCGCTGCGACCGGTCAGGCGCAGGTATTCGAGGGTTACGTCATCGATCGGGAAGATCGCAGCGGTCGAGCCGAACTCGGGGCTCATGTTGCCGATGGTCGCACGGTTGGCCAGCGGAACCTCTGTCACGCCCTCGCCGTAGAACTCGACGAACTTGCCGACGACACCCTGCTCGCGGAGCATCTGGGTGATCGTCAGTACGACGTCGGTCGCGGTCGAACCGGCGGGGATCTTGCCCGTCAGCTTGAATCCGACGACCTTGGGGATCAGCATCGACACGGGCTGGCCGAGCATCGCGGCCTCGGCCTCAATGCCGCCCACGCCCCAGCCGAGAACGCCCAGGCCATTGACCATGGTCGTGTGGGAGTCGGTTCCGACGAGGGTGTCCGGGTAGGCACGCAGGACGCCGTCGACCTCGCGGGACATGACGGTGCGTGCCAGGTATTCGATATTCACCTGATGCACGATGCCCATTCCGGGAGGAACGACCTTGAAATCCTCGAATGCAGTCTGTCCCCACCGGAGGAACTGGTAACGCTCGCCGTTGCGCTGGTACTCGATGTCCATATTGCGCTCGATGGCATCCTTGTTGCCGAACGAATCGATCTGCACGGAGTGGTCGATCACGAGCTCGGCAGGAGCCAGCGGGTTGATCTTGGTGGGATCTCCGCCGAGGGACTTCACGGCCTCGCGCATGGTCGCGAGGTCAACGACGCAGGGAACGCCGGTGAAGTCCTGCATGATCACGCGAGCCGGAGTGAATTGGATCTCGGTGTCGGGTTCGGCTTTGGGATCCCAGCTAGCCAGGGCCTTGATGTGCTCATCGGTGATGTTCGCACCGTCTTCGGTGCGCAGCAGGTTCTCGAGCAGAACCTTGAGGCTGAAAGGCAGCTTCTCTGCACCCTCGACCTTGCTGAGTCGGAAAATTTCGTATTCGGTTCCGTTGACGTCCAACGCGCCCTTGGAACCGAAGCTGTCCACAGTGCTCATTGCTTGGGACTCCTCTCGCCACTGTCATTTCCAGGCGTAGTTCCGCGTCCCTAGGTGAGTCCTAGCGGTTGCGCGCTCAGCATGAGCGCAATTGTTAGGTGTGATGCAAACCTTTAGAGACACAGTGACACTAAGCCTTCTCTTCAGAAGTCTACCTTCTGTGCTCGACGGTGTTCTCATGTGACGACACCTTTAGCCCGTGACGAAAGGTCTAGTTGCGGTGAGGTTCGAAGACCGCGATCGTCTCCACGTGATGCGTATCCGGGTACATGTCCAGCCCCTGAACGTCGGTCAGTTCCCAGCCGGAAGTACGCAGATAGCCCGTGTCCCGTCCCAAAGCCGCCGGGTCGCACGCGACGTACACAATCCGTCGGGGCCGGATCTCCGCGAGCGCTTCCATAACCCGCCGTCCTGCGCCCTGGCGGGGCGGATCCAGCACGATGACGTCCGGTCGTCCCTGCGGTATCCGCCCGCCGCGAGAATCTCGACGAGACCGCCCCGTGCCCCCGGAATCCCACTTTCTCAGCGCTTGTTCCACGCCGGCTTTCGTGGCCACCACATTCGCTTCGCGTGCGCGAGGCGTCCGTGAAGCGCCCTCCGGTCCGAAGTTGAATTCGGAATCCGCGGCGGTCACGGGTGAACCTTCGACGCTCCACACGGTCCCGCCTTCACCGACCCTGTCGGCGAGGGCAGCGGTCAGCAGACCTGCTCCCCCATAGAGGTCCCACGCCGTCTCGCCCGTTTGCAGATCGCTGGCTTCCTCGACGATTCGAGCCAGTCGTTGCGGAGCATTCTTGTGGTTCTGCCAGAACCCGCCCGCGCCGACTCGGAAAGCGGCGACCGTTCCGTCCGGGAACGGTACTTCTTCGTAGACCTCGGATCCTCCCCGGACCAGTTCGGAATCCGGTTTTTCACCTTGCTGACGTCCTGGGACGGACGCGGGCACAATCACAGCCGAGGCCTCAATTCCTGCGGGGAGGCACGTCGCCAACTCGACGTCGATGTCGTCGACGATCTCCTCGGGCACGATTCCCTCCTCGGCGGTGAAGAGGATGAGGGGTGGAAGACCTGTTGCCGGAGCGGCGACGTCGACCCTCTGGATATTGCGCCATTCGCCTTCCCACAGGTGCAGGTTGTTGATTTCCGGAACGGCGAACGGCAGCTGGCTGACCGGGATGATCTCCGACCCGTGGTACGGGTGCATTCCCAAGCGGCCTTTCTCGTCCACGGCCCAGTGCACCCGTGTGCGCCAACCTCCACCGGTCCCGGCGTCCAGAGGTTCGACCGTGAGGCGCCTGAGCAAGGGGGAATCCTGGTCCACGCCGCCCAAGCGGGTCAGTTGCTCCGTGATGACGTGAGATTTGAGGCGTAATTGCGCCTCTGGGCGGATGTGCCCGTAGTCCGCGCCCCCGACAGGCTGCTCGTGCACGAGCGCATCGGCCATCGGCCATGGATGGTCTCTGCGGTTCGAGGAGGGTTCGAGCACGTCGAGGACATGAGCATGGGCGAATCGATTGCCCTTGCCCATCGAGTCCACCCGGACACGCAGTCGTTCGCCGGGCACGGCGTCGCGGACGAAGATCACTTGTCCCTCGTGCCGGCCGACGCTCGCACCGCCGTGCGCAATCGCGTTGGTCGTGACCTCGAATTCGTCTCCAGGTTGGATCACGGCAGATTCTCCTCGTCTTCGTGTCCGAGGCGCCACGGAACCATTGCCGTGACCACCCCGGGTTCTTTCCGTAGCGCCGCCGCGATCTTGCTTCCCGAACGGTGATGTAAAAACTTGTCCCACCAGTGCTCCAAAACGTACTCCGGGACGTAGACGATCACGACGTCACGCGGTGAGGCCTTACGCACTTCTCGCACGTGTTCGATCACCGGAGTCACGGGGTCACGGAAGGGAGATGCCAGGATGGTCAGGGGCACAGGTACCTCGTAACGATCCCACAATTCACGGATTTTCCGGGTACCGGCCTCGTCGACGTTGAGTACGAGTCCTTCGATCGTCGAGGGGCGGGTCGCCCGTGCATACGCCAGTGCCCTGAGCGCGGGCTTTCGGAGGCGAGGCACGACGACCATGGCGTGCACCCGCGACGGAAGGGCCTTGAGAGGGTTCTTCTGCTTCACGGCAAGCTCCTGGTCGATTTTCCGGTAGTGCTTCTTGATGGCAAGAGTCGCCAACGTAACCAGGCCGACCACCAGGACGGTGACCCACGCGCCCTGAGCCAGCTTGGTGACCAGGACCACGACCGTAGCCAGAACAGTCGCCACCAAGCCTATCGTGGTGACGATCTGATCCCGGATGAGTCGCCGACGTGGTTGAGTGTCTAACACCACCCGGATGTCGTTGCGGCGTTTGAGGAAAACGGCGGCCTGAGTCAAAGACATCGAGAACAGCACGCCCACCACGTAAAGCTGGATGAGGTCGTTGACGTCCGCTCGGAAGGCCAAGGTGACGACCAGTGCGCCCGCACCCAGCACGATCTCCCCGTTGGCGTACAACGAACGGTTGCTTCGTGCCCTGAAGTGGACGGGCAAATACCCTTGTTCGGCCATGGTCGACGCCAGGATGGGGAATCCGGCGTACGCGGCCGCCGGAGCCAGCAGGAGGAACAGCACGGTGCTGACCAGAAATACGTCGAAGAACAGATTGTCTCCGGTCACGGCCTGCGCCACCTGCGCCAGAATCGGGATCTGGTGAAAGTCCGCCGGCATGGCGTGACCGGCCACCACGAGTTGCGTCGATTCGAGTGTCACGACCGCGCCGCTGGTCCGTGCCAGGTAGAGGATCCCCACCAGAGCGACGGCCGTCGACAGCCCCATCGTCACGAGACTCCGCGCCGCGTTGCGAGCCTTGGGGGCGCGGAAGAATCGAGCCGAATTGCTGACCGACTCGACTCCCGTCAACGTCACCGCGCCGGATGAGAAAGATCGGGCAACCAGGAGCAGCAAGCCGAACCCGGTCAAAGAGTTGGATTCCACTGTCTCAGGGCGGACGTAGAACTCTGCGCTAGGTGCCCGACCGAGGACCCCGAACCAGGACTCCACGATGCCGACGGACAGGACCATCCCTAGGCACAGGATGAACAACAATGCAGGCAGAAGAGCGATTCGCCCCATGAAATGCAGTCCGCGGATGTACAGGAAGGTCAGAAGGATCACCAAGACGGCCGCGACCCACATTCGATGCCCCGCTAGGGCAGGTATCAAGGTTGTCAGGTATGAAGATGCTGACGAGACCGAGACGGCCACGGTCAGGACGAAGTCGAACAACAGGCTGGCTCCAGCCGCCGCGCCGGTTCTGGGCCCCAAACGATCGCTGACGACGTGATAATCGCCACCCGAGACGGCGACGTCGCGGATGTTGTAGCGGTAAGTGCCGATCACCAGGAGCAGGACGATCGCAACGCCCAAGCCGATCCACGGTGACATGACCACGCCCGCCGAACCGGCAAGGGCCAGGACCATGATGATCTCGTCCGGAGCGTAAGCAATCGCCGAGAACCCGTCCGCGCCGAAAACCGGCAGCGCCGCGCGTTTGGGCAAGGCCAGACTACGGATTTGCTCCGTCTCTTTGGGCGCCCCGAGGAGGGCCCGCCGCGCGCTCGTAGGAAGTGATTGCACAATGCCATAGGCTACCCCACACCCCCACGGGGGTCGCGGTGCATTACCCTGGAGATCAGACCCGCTGGATCGACGATCGAGCACTTTCACAGTCCCGGCAAACGTCAGGAGCCATTGCACCGTGCCTCACTTCGTGATTATGGGCGCCGGGCGAGTCGGAGTCATGCTCGCCCATTCCCTTGAGGCCGCGGGCCACACCGTGGCCATCATTGATCAGGATGAACGCGCTTTCAGGCGTCTTCGCAAGGATTTTGCCGGCAAAAAGGTCAAGGGCGTCGGTTTCGACCGCGAAACCCTCAAACGCGCAGACATCGATGGCGCCTATGCGTTTGCTGCGGTGTCCAATGGCGACAACTCGAACATTCTGGCCTCCCGCGTAGCCCGCGAAACTTTCAAGGTCTCGCACGTCGTCGCCCGCATCAATGATCCCAACCGCGCGGAATTCTTCCAAAGACTCGGCATTCCCACGGTCGCCGCGGTCCGGTGGAGCACCGACCAGGTCCTGCGCCGAATTCTGCCCGAGCAATCGATGACCGGTGACTACCGTGAAGCCTCAGGTCGTCTGGTCCTGGCCGAATTGCAGCTGCACGAGGACTGGACGGGGCATCCTCTGAGCGATATCGAGGAGGCGGCCGACGTGCGCATCGCATTCATCACCAGGTTCGGCGAGGGAATGTTGCCCGGCTCGGACACGAGTTTTCAGCAGGGCGACGTCGTCCATGCGATGATTCGCACCCAGGAGATGAATACGGTCGCCAGAATCCTTTCTTCGCCGCCGGCCGAGCTCGAGGACGAACCATTCGAACCGCGGCTCAGCCAGCGGGCGTGGGGCAAACCCGCATCGACCGTCGAGCGAACCGATACGGGCGAAAGCCAGCGGGAGGCCGGAGAATCAGGGCTTCAACGCGGCGAAGGAGAGGAATAACGTGCAGGTATTGATCGTGGGCGCGGGCTCCGTGGGCTCGTCCATCGCATTCGAGCTACTGGGCCACGGACATCACGTCACGATTCTCGACGAAAAGCCTGAGGCCATCGGCAGGTCGGATCTGCGCGGGGCAACGTGGCTGATCGGCGACGCTTGTGAGCTGTCCATTCTGCGTCAGGCCGAGCCCCAGAACGCCGACGTGATCGTCGCGGCGACGGGGGACGACAAAACCAATTTGGTCGTATCCCTCTTGGCCAGATCCGAATTCGGCGTCCCGCGGACCGTGGGCCGCGTCAACAACCCCAAGAACGAATGGATGTTCGACGATGCATGGGGTGTGGACGTCGCGGTCTCCACCCCGCGTCTCATGACGGCATTGGTCGAGGAGGCTGTGGAAGTCGGCGACGTCGTCCGGCTGCTCAATCTGCAAACCGGTGGAGCGACGCTGATCGAATACACGGTTCCGACGGACCATGCATTCGTCGGGTGGACCGTCGAGTCCGTCGAGTGGCCCGCAGAAACCACCCTTGTTGCAATCCTGCGCGACGGGATCCCCGTGACGCCGACCGGAGACGACGTACTCGAGGGAGAGGACGAACTGTTCCTCATCACCACGCCGCAGGGAGAGCAGGACCTGCGCTCCTTGTTCAACGCGGAGACCGAGAGCGCAACGGATGAGCACGATGACGACGTCGTCTCGGAGGAGCCCGGCCTGGACGAAACGGCCCACGGCCAAGAGCTCTAGGTCGTGGCCGACGTTTCTTAGGAGGTTGTCTCGCTCTGAGACCTGGTCTCCGCGGGGCGAGTCATCATCCAGGCGAGCCACAGGCAGAACGCGTAGAGCGGTATTCCCATGATCAACCGGCTGATGCCCAGTGCCGTCACGTTGTCGGCGAAGAAAAAGGGCAACTGGACCGCCAAACGAACCACGAACATCACGACCAGGATTCCCGTGGCCATTTGATAGGCCCGAAGTCTGCCGGGCTGGCGTCGCCAGTTCATATCCTCCCCACGGAGCATCCCAAAGACTACGCCGAGCAGGGGCCAGCGGACGGCCATCGAAATTGCCAGACCCACCGCATAGGCCCCGTTGGTCCAGAAGCCGACAAGATAATAGTCGATCGGTTTCCCACCGGCGTGTGCGAAGAAAGCGCAGATGAGAACGCCGACCGCACCGGAAAAGGCTTGAATCTTCTGCCCTCCGGTGATGAATCGGATGATCGAGATGATCACGGCGAGGCCGATCGCGATTACGAGCGACGTGGACAGAGAAGAGGTGATGATGAAACACGTCAGGTAGGCCAATGACGGCAAGACGGCTTCGACGAGGCCTCTTACTCCCCCGATCGCGTGCATGACATCGATCTGTCCACTCTCGTCCCGCCGAAATGCCCCGGATTTTCCGTAGGCCGCGGCCATCTGCTGGCCGAAGGACGGCGTGCCGTCGGCATGGCCTCGGTTTTCCGGTCGACGCTCCGAACCGTTTGCGTCCCGTTGCTCCATCGTGTTGATGCTCTCCAGTTGGTCTAAAGCTCTTGATGCCGCGATACGATCTCGTACCGCGGATTGTAAATGACCGGGACGCCGCCGAGGAATGCAAGCATGCCCGAGCACCGCAGTCGCGTCCCGGCGCCGATCCCTGGAACGGTCCTCTGGCCGTGCCAGATCAGTCGCACGTGCGTTCCCGGACCGAGCGGCGCATCGGCATCCTCGAAATGCGGCATGTCCATCGCAATCGCCGAAGTGGGCGCGGCAAAGGAGCCTTTGGGAAGCCTGTGGCGAGCATCCGAAGAAACGGTGCGATAGCTCGCGGTGATATCGACTTCGGCTTCGTATTGTGGCAGCGCGTCGACGGGTTGGATGTGTACCTCGTTGACCCGCCCCTCGACGAGCACCCGAATGCGCCGCGCCCCCTGGTCCGAATGATCCATCGAACCGTGAACCGGCAAGGGTTTAGCCAATCTGCGTGATCTCCGGTCCTCGCTCCGGCACATCGCTGCTCAGGGTGCGCTTTTCGTCTTCGTTGGGGTCCCTGCGCACGGCGTTGTCGGGTATCTTCAACGGCAACAAGTCACGCGGAGCCATCGGATCCTGGCCCCGGACCACCACGAGAGCGCGGAAAATTCGTTCCATTTCGCGTGCGGCGCTCCTCTTGACGGCAGCGTCACCCGAGAACACCCCGCGGAGGAACCAGCGGGGGCCGTCTACGCCCACGAACCGCGCAACGCGGTATCCGCGGTCGCCGTTGGGCATGGAAGCGGGCAATTTGGCGATCACCTGACGGCCCAAGGCACCGTCCAGGATGTCGACGACGCCGTTCTGCTCGCGCACGGAAGCCGCGAGTTCGGTGCGAATCTCGGACCACAGTCCTCGACTCTTGGGCGCCGCGAACGGCTGCACCTGCAGAATCGCTCCGTTCTTCTGGAACGTTACCGAGACCACTGACTGGTTTCTCTGATCTACGTCGATGCGCATGTCCACGGTTTCATCCGGCTTGATCCGGAGGCCGCCCAAATCGATATAGGAGTCATCGGTTTCGATTTCGGTGACGTCGAACGGGCCCGTGACGGAGCGGTCCGGCTCGTGGGCGATTGCTTCCTCGGCCGCAGTCGCCGCCTGCTCGGCCTCGTCGATGTCTTCGTCGTCCTCGGCGTTGATCAGATCGCGATCAGGCCGACTCTCGTCCTCGGTCTTCACCGTGCGGCCTTTCGCAGGTTTTTTCTCCGCGGTATCCGTCTCCTGCGGGGTTGTTTCTTCTTCGGCCTCGCTGGCCTTCTTCTTGTTGCCGAATCCCAGCACGATAGTCCTTTCTAGTCAGTTCCGGTCGAGCCGAATCCTGCCGCGCCTCGTTCCGAGAGCGGCAGTTCCTCAACCACATCAAAAGTCGCATGCTCGTATTTCTGGATCACGAGCTGCGCAATGCGGTCGCCTCGGTGGACCTCATATGGCTCATTCTGGTCCGTATTGAGCAAAGTGACCATGAGTTCGCCGCGATATCCCGAATCGACGGTTCCCGGCGCGTTGACGATCGTGATGCCGAATTTCGCGGCCAGTCCCGACCGCGGATGCACCAGGCCCACATACCCATCCGGCAGAGCGATGGCCACTCCGGTAGGCACCAGGGCCCTTTCTCCCGGGGCCAGCACGACGTCCTGGCTGGAACGGAGATCGGCACCGGCATCGCCGTGTTGCGCGTACGCGGGGGCCGGCAGTTCCGGGTCCAACAGGGTGATCTTGACGTCGACGGTCGATTGCATGAGACGTTTTCCTGGATCGGTGGCTGGTTTGAAATGAACGGTGGGTTCAGCGGTTGGTCCGCCTGGAACTCGCTCGTCCTTAGACACTGTAACGGTTCGGCATGGTTACCACCCGGGTCTGTGGCCAAGATCCGCGTTTCCGTGGGATTCCGCGGCCCCGGACCGGGCTCATGGTGCCCCGACTCACGGTCTCTGCTGCCTGATGAAGCTTTCCGGCCACATGCGAGTTCCGGCCCGCCTTCCGCGACGCGTATTCTTGACGTTATGTCTGACTCCGTCTCCCCGAACGCCGACGACGCCGGGTTCGGCTCTTCCTCGGCCGTCGAATTCCACGAAAAGCTCTATCCTTCTCCAGGTGTGTGGGTCTGTGTCGTGGTCTTCGGCTTTGCGTGCTTTGCCGTGGGCGCGCCGATCAATATTCCGATCGCCATTCTGGTGGCGATCGTTCTCGCCGCGACCCTGGGTCTCATCCTGTACGCTTCATCGCCAGTCCTCGAGGTGACCGAGGATTCCCTTCAGGTTGGTCGCGCGCATATTGAGCGCGAATATGTGGGAGAGGTCGAGATCTTCCGCGGGGAGAACGCGCGCATTGCCTGCGGACCCGCCGCTGACGGCCGAGCCTATATGAATTTCCGGCCCTGGGTTTCCCCCGTGGCTCGTATTCACTTGGTCGACCCGGCCGACCCCACACCATATTGGCTCACCAATTCGCGCCGCCCGGAAGAGCTGGCCTTGGCTCTGGGCACGGACCCGGAATTGCAGGAGAACCGCACGCCTTCGGTCAATCAGGTGGTCGTCGAGCCCGAGGACGAGGATTCGGCCCAGGGGTGAAGCTGAGGAGCCTCACGCCGGTCGGGAACGCGTCCCGGGAAGCGTCGTTTATTCGGACAAGCTCCTTGTCGGCGTGTCGCCCAGGAGCATATTGGTTGGCGCACTGACTCATCCGCGGCACCAAGTCCACAATGGTTCTTGGCGACGGAGCGTCCCGTGAGAGCACAAAAAAGGAGGAACTCGAGTTCCTCCTTTTTGCGATGGGGCCGCCCACGTTGCGCAGCTGCCGTCGTCTCAGGCCTCGCACTCCACGCAGTAGAACAATCCGTCTTCTTCGCGAGCAATCTGGGAACGGTGACGAACCAAGAAGCACGAAGCACAGGTGAATTCATCCTGCTGCGCAGGAAGCACGACCACGGATAGTTCCTCATGGGACAGGTCCGCACCGGGGAGTTCAAAACTTTCGGCCGCGGCGTTCTCGTCCTCATCGACCACGTTGGACTGCTGGTCGCTGCGGTGCGACTTCAGCTCCTCGATGGAATCGGAGCTGCTTTCTTCATCTTGCTTGCGCGGGGCGTCGTAATCGGTAGCCATGTGTGTGTCACGCTTTCGTCGGTATTTCTCGGTAGGCCCACGTAGCCTTCCGATCATCGTGTGGTTCTGCTACCAGCTTGTGCACCCGTTGACCTCGTTATGAAGTATGCGTCGAACTCAATGCCTGCCGGTATCGCGATGATTGTTCACTATTGAGCCCGGTTGTGTCCAGCCGATTTTACTGTCAGCGGATTTGACGAGGTGCAGGGTGTCCCGACCTCGGGTCCCGAAGCGGTATTCTTTGTGGAGAAACGGGCGCGAAAGCACTGGTCGCGAACGCGTCGGAGCGGAATCAATAAGGAGAACTGATGGATCGGCTGACCTTCGTGGGAGTCCAAGACGACGGCGAACACCTCGTTCTCGAGTCTGCGGACGGCGAGCAGCGATACCAAGTTCGCATCGACAACGGCCTGCGCAATGCCGTGGTGAAGGCCCGGCGGGCTCAGGCCCCACGCGGCCTGAGCGGGCGCGGGGACTACGGTCCACGTGATATTCAGACGCGGTTCCGTCAAGGGGCAACTGTCGACGAAATCGTCGCCGAGTCCGGGTGGAAGCCCGAGCGAGTGCGCCGCTACGAATGGCCGATCCTGGCCGAACGGGCGCACATCGTCACCGCCGCGCGCAACGTCGTCGTGAGGTCCCTCGATCCCCGCTCTCGAGGACGCAAGACGCTCAACGACCAGGTCGTGGCGGTGCGCGAGGACTGGAATTTCGCAGAGGGCGATGCCCAGTGGAACTCGTGGCAACGCGAAGACGGGCAATGGAACGTCACAGTCTCGGTCAATTATTCTCAGCCGGCCCTCGCCCAGATTCCTTCCGGCGCCGATTTCCCGGCCCGGTTCGTGTACAACCCCGCGAACCAGACCGTGGTCGCCGGCAACGCCGTCGCTGAGTTCTTGTTCGGACAGCCGCATGAGGATGCCGAGGACCTCGTTTCCGCAACAAACGAAGGCTTGGCGGAGGCCTGCTCGCCCGGCGGGTCCGCCGAAGACTCAACCTTGCCGTCCGATTCGGCAGACGCAGGTACGGGATCCGAGGCTGTTTCTTCCGCGGACCAGGATGAGTCAGACGCATCGGGAGCACCGGCGCCCGAGGAAGCCGGGCACCAAGCCTCGGCCCCATCGCGGAAGCATTTGCGGGCGGTCGCAGCCGATGAGCCGACTGCCACTGAGACGCTCCTGGACGAGCTCGAGGCACGTCGGGGAACCGCGTCCGGGAGCGATCCGAACAGTGATCAGCACATCACAGGCCTGACCGAGAAATTTCCCGAACCCGATACCGACGCAGACGAGGACAATGCTTCCTCGACCGCGAAGCACGACGCCGCGACCGACAGCGATCAACGCGGCAATCGCTCACGCGGCGGTCGCCCGTCGGTACCGAGTTGGGACGATATCGTCTTCGGCCAACACCGTCCCAAAGACTAAGTGTGACGAAACCGGCGCACGACTCGCCACGGGGACGCAGTAACGGTATTTTGAGGTGTTACAGGTAGTCAACGACCTGATACCGCACGCTATGCACAAAGGTTTTCATGGGGAAAAAGCGTCGTAAGACACGTCCGGGGAGCGGCACTCATTCTGCACTCCCCCACAACGATCAGGAGCCGAAGGATTCGTCCGCAGAGGACGCAGCCGCATCGGCCCCTGGCTCCGACGCGTCGAGCCGCGAGCGAAGCACGGAAGCACAGCCCGCAGGTTCCCAGACGGGGAAGGCAGAATCCACCTCGAAAAGTTCCACCGACGGCACGGAATCCTCAGTTCAGAGCACAGATGATCCTGCCGCGGAAGAGACTGAGGGCCTCGCTCCGGGATACGAGTACGTCGGGCAGCAACCGAACGTTTATTCGTCCGAAACGGAACCGCTCCAGAGCCTCAATGACGAGCTCTTCGCCGATGCGAAGATTCCCCAAACCAAACGCGAGCGTCGCGAACAGGAACGGCGCCGGGCTGCCGCGGCCGCCGAACTACGACGCAGAGAACGTCAGGCCGCTGAATCGGCACGTCAAACGCAGGGCAAGCCCGGCCGCGACGTCGCCGCACGGGGAGGAACCGCAGGAGCCGCTGACGTTGCAGGTACCGCAAGCGCTCATCCGACGACGGCACCGACCGGCCCAGTGGCCCCGGCTAGCGGCGCGAGTTCCACCCGGTGGATTCGACAGGAAGACTCCACCCCTTCGAGGAATTCCGGCACGGCCGCGGGATCGACGGTTCCAGGCTCCGGCCCTGCTTCTGAAACCGATCCCGACCCATCGCATTCGTCCGGCAAAAAACCGCTTTTGTGGGCTGGAGCGGCGGTTCTCGCGGTGGCCGTGATCGGTGCAGGCGCTACGGCGGCATTCATCAACCACGACGACGACTCTTCAAAGGTCTCAGGCAATTCCTCTTCCACGTCCTCGAGCTCTTCCAGCTCCTCGAGTTCCTCGTCAAAGCCTGCTTGGTCGAGTCCTGCGCCTCCGCCCACGCCAACGGTCATCGAGCAACAGCCCGAGCCGACCGACCCTTACGGCGATGTGACGCAGGCGCCTGCGCCGGTGGTACCGACCGAGGCTCCTCCGACTCAGGAGCCCACAGCCCCCGCGCCCACTTCTGCCGAACCAACGCAGCCTGCCCCGACGACGTCGGAAAAGACCGAGGACCCCACGCAGGAGCCGACCCAGGCGCCCACGCAGGAGCCGAGCCAGGCGCCGACGCAGGAGCCGACGCAGGAGCCGAGCCGGGAATCTCCCGTGCAACCCACACAACCGACGCCGCCGGCTCCGTCTTCGGCCCCCGCGCAGACTGGGAGTACGGCTGCCGATGAGGGAGCTGGGAACGCCGGGCAACCAGAGCAAGAGGACAATCCAGGAGCCTCCGGGTCCCCCGGCCGTTGAGTCCGGTCCCCAATGGTCCCGAGACGTCGTGGGCTCGAGGAACGGGTTTGTCCTCGCAAAACGGCTTACCCCTTAGCCCCCGGCACCAACCCAGGCCCTGAGGGGAACCGACCGCTCTTCCTCGGTCCACGAACCGTGTTGTCCGACCATCTTGAGCGCGCCGGTGTTGGTGCGTCGCACGTCGTACAGGGCCAGCGAACCGTGGGCGGCAACGATAATGTCCCCGATGCGATGCCTGACTTCGGGCCGTATACGGTCTCCGAAGTATCCGGCGGAAATCAGCTCCTCCCTGTCGAGGATCCACGCACGATCTCCGAAATGATGAGCCCAGGCTTCAACGAGACGACCACGAACAGCGGCGTCTAAAGGATCCTCGAGATGCAGTTGCACCATTCTCGGCTCACCAGCCGTGAGCCGGACGCCCGCCACCAGCTCGGGAATACTCGAATAGTCCACACGGTCCGCCTCGGGGATGTCGACCATTCCGTGATCGGCCGTGAGGAGAATCAAGGTATCGGGGCCAACTCGAGACGAGAGCCTCTTGAGCCCGTTGTCCAGTTCTTCAAGGGCTTCCAGCCAACGCTCTGACGTGCAACCGTATTTGTGGCCGGTCTGATCCAATTCTCCCCAGTAGAGGTACATGAACGTCGGGTTCCGGGTCTTGAGGATATCCGCTGCCTGGCTCACGCGGGCAAGCGTCGATCCGGCTGCCACGAAACGGCTCCCGCGCAGTGCCGCACGGGTAAGAGCGCTGTCTTCGTATGCGGACATGGACACGGTGACGGCTTCTCCGAGACCGTTGAGCCGCTCGAAGACCGTCGGATGGGGTTGCCAATGCAACGGATCCACGGCTGGGTCCCATCCGGAGAGCTGGTTCACGACGACGCCCCGGTCGGGATCGACGACGTCGTAGCCGACCATGCCCGTCTGCCCCGTCGGCATGCCGGTTCCGAGTACGGCGAGGGATGCCGCGGTCGTCGACGGCAAGGCAGAATCGAGCTCGCCCAGATCGAGGGATTTCCGGAGGTGAGGCGCATGTCCGCCGTGTCGAGAGAGCAAGCTTCTCCCCAAACCGTCCACGAGCACCACACACACGTTACGATAAGGCCCTCGTCCCTTGCCGTTTGCGGCAAGGCGCCCCCCGAGATCCAACGAGTCCGGGAATTCGGTTCTCCGCTCCGATTCCGCGACCGGTCTGTACAGGGACGCTGCCGAGGTCATGAGGTCGGCGATCGAGGCCTCCCCGTAGCGAGGTGGCGCCGGGAACGCTTGTCCCGAAAGATCCTTACGAGGGTTCGTGCAGCTCATGCCGGGGTCCGACATCAGGAGTGGACGGTTCCGGACAGTGCCGTGTTGGCCCGACGCAGTGCCCGCGCGAATTCTTTGGCATCTTGCACTGCCTGCTGCCCGTCCGCCTCGGCGGATATGCGCAGAACGACGTCTTCCCTCGCCGCGACGCCGGTGTAGCCGTGGTCGGCGTCGCACTGGGGGTCTGAGCAACCGGCCGGCTGAAGATCAAGGCGATGGCTTCCGGTCCAGGACATCATCAGCGTGACTTCGGCGGCCAGCGCATCAGAGGTGTAGTTCTGCGGTTGCCTGTAGGCATACGAGAGTGTGACCGACGTGAGATTCCGAATGGGCACGGTCTCGGTCGAGACGTGGGCGACAACCTGGCTTCCGTCTTCGTCCAAGGTTTGGTCATCAACGTGCGTGATCTGAACGATTTCCCCGGCCAAGGCCACCACGGTCACGTGGCGGTGAACTTCGGTCTGGTCGAAGTGAGTCTCCAGGTGAACCAAGTGTGAGGATGGGATCTGCCCATCCAAGGCATCCCGCACCACGTCGCTGACCAACTGAGGGTAAAATCCCGCGTTGACGATATCGCGGTCTAGGTTCTGCCCGTTGTTTCCTGACTCAGCCATGCACTCGCTTCCGATGGTCGATGTTGACGGCGTGTTGACCGCCCGGCCCCTCAGCAGGGTAATTCCTCGCCCAGATCAGGGCGCTTCATCTATTCTACGACCGATGCCCTGGCCGGGCAGCCTTCTTCCGTCATGAGCGTGACATCGTCCGACGAGCGCTGTCCGTTCTCTGCTGCGGATTGCCCAGTTTCACGGTGGAGTCCAGGACGGTGAGGGTCTGACCGGAAATCATGATCGGGTTGAGCTCGACCAGAGCTATTTCCGGGTGCCTGTCCTTGAGTTCGGCCACCCGACGGATGAGGTCTTCGAGGAGATCCACCCGGACCGGAGGCAATCCATCGTAGCCGAAGAGCTTTCTGGATGCCTTGGGCGATCGGACGAGCTTTTCGACGTCCCTCTGTGTCAATGGCGGAACACGGTGCGCCCAGTCGTCCAGCAAGTTGACCGAGTCCCCCGACATGCCGAAAGACACAACCGGACCGAGCAGAGGATCCTCCATTGCACGAATCACACAGTTCTGCCCCGTGGGAGCCATGCTCTGGACCTCGAGGTCGAAGTCCCCGTACGTCGCCAGCGTGCGTCGCATCAGATCGATGTCCCTCACGAGCGATTCTTGGTCTTCGATTCCGAGCCGTACTCCCCCAAGGTCCAACCGATGTCGCATGGTCGGATCGATGGCTTTGAGCGCAACGGGGTAGCCGAGTTTCTCGGCGGCCTGGCACGCCTCGTTCTTGGTCTCGAAGGGCACCGATTCCAGGACGGTGATTCCGTAGGCGCCCAGCAGTTCGGCGGTTCGACGCGGATCCAGTTCCAACAGCCCCTCTCCCGGGATCTTGGGTTTAAGCTCCTCGATCCTTTCCTCGACCGCTTTGGCGTTCACGCCCTCGATGTCCTCGACGAAAACGTCTTCCTGGGCCCGCCACGCCACGTAATCCATCGCCGCGGCGAGCGCACCGATGGCGGCCCCCGGGCTCTCGTAGCAAGGAACGCCCGGGTAGTTGCAGGACTCGGCGGCTCTTGCATCTCGGTATTCGCGAGGGCACGGATAAATTCCGCGCTGATACGGGGTAGGCTCCATGACGCCGGTGAAGGCGGCGAGCACGGGTTTGCCTGTTTCGACGCCACAATCCGCCAAGACTTCGGTTATTTCGTCCTGCCCGACCTGAGGAGAAGGCAGGAACGAGGCAACAGCTGCGTCGACTTCGGAGGAGCGCAATGCAGTGAGCACGGAGTCCCGGATCATGTCCAGAGCATCGATGTCGGGACTGGCAGTGTCGAGCACGTGCTCGGTGTGCTTGGCCTCGACGCCGTGGCTCGTGCAGGCGTCCGCGATGACCTGACCGAGGGCGAAGGCGTTGGAGAAAACCGCGACCCGCCGGCCTCGCGGCAGAGGTTGGGACACGAGCAACTGTGCAATGTCCATAAGGTGTTCGGAGGTTTCGGCTCTGATCACTCCGGACTGGCGGAACATTTCATTGAGGGCTTCCGGCGGAGCGGAACTCGTGCGGCCCGTATGTCCGGGAGGCAATTGGACACCGGTAACATCCGACTTCGCGACCACGACGGGTTTGCTTCGAGCCAGGCGACGGGCGATCCGGGAGAATTTGCGGGGATTGCCGATCGATTCGAGGTACATGCAGCACGCGGTGGTTTCGCCGTCGTCCTCCCAGTACTGCATCATGTCGTTTCCGGAGACGTCGGCGCGATTCCCGGCGGAGAGGACCGAAGAGAACCCCAGCTGGCGTCTGCGTGCCGATGTGTACAGCAGCACTCCGATAGCCGCCGATTGGCTGAAGAGTCCAAGATCTCCGGGTTGGGGCCTGGCTTCGCCGAGGGAGGCGTTGAGGTTCACGGCCGGATCCGTGTTGATGAGCCCCAAGGAGGCCGGCCCGATCACTCGCATCCCGAAGCTTCGGGCAGTGCGCACGAGAGCTTGTTGACGAGCCCTCCCTCGCGCACCGTCGTCGGCGTATCCGCCCGTGACGATGCACACACCGCGTACGCCCACGCTGCCGCATTCCTCGACGACGCCCGCGACGGCCGAGATCGGCACGGTGATGATCGCGAGGTCAACGGGTTCGGGGACGTCTGCGATGCTTGGGTACGCTTTCATGCCTGCAAGTTCGAAGGCCTCGGGGTTGATTCCGTAGACCGGGCCCGTGAACCCGCCCTCGACGATGTTGACGAGGATCTCGTGTCCGACCTGGTTCCAATCACGGGAGGCCCCGATGATTGCGACCGATCTGGGAGCGATCAAGGAGGACACGGATTTCGCTTCGGCGCGGTGCTCGCGGGACGCCATGACCTCTCGTGATTTTTCGGTGGGGTCGATGTTGAAATTGACCATGACGACGCCGTCGTCGAATACCCGCGCAACCTCGAACCCGGCCTCCGAGAACACGTTGAGCATTTTTCGGTTCTCCGGAAGCACTTCCGCCGAGAATTTGGTGATTCCCCTCTCCAACCCTGCTGCAGCGAGGTGCTCGAGGAGAATCGATCCTATGCCCCGGCCGTGGTGGGCATCCGAGATGAAGAACGCGACTTCCGCCTCGTGGGGATCGTTCGTTCGGTCGTAACGGCCGATGCCGATCATTTCTTTTCCGAGCATGATCACGAAAGCCACGCGGTCATGATGGTCGACGGTGGTGAATCGAGCGAGCTCTTTGGCGCTCAAGGACGATTTGTAGGTGAAGAACCGCAAGTAGATGGTTCGTTCCGACTGACGGGAATACATCGCGGCGAGCGCATCCTGGTCGGTCGGGAGAACGGGACGGAGGTGGGCGGTTGCGCCGTCACGCAACACCACGTCGGCTTCCCAGTGGGAGGGGTATACATTCTCTTCGGCCATGCTCCCAGTCTAGTAGCGCAAGTCACAGGAGCCTATTGTTCTAGACTGGTGAGGCCCAGAACCGTCAGACCGTGAGGATCCATAGATGGCCCCCCGCCGTAAGTCGTCGAATACTCCCGAGGATTTCCCGCTCGACGTCGTCGAGAACATCGTCGATATCGATGTGTCGTCCGAAATGGAAACGAGTTTCCTCGAGTACTCGTATTCGGTGATCTATTCCCGTGCGCTTCCGGACGCACGGGACGGTCTCAAGCCTGTGCAACGGCGCATTCTCTTTATGATGACCCAAATGGGACTACGCCCGGATCGGGGCCACGTGAAGTCTGCCCGCGTGGTCGGAGAGGTCATGGGCAAGTTGCATCCTCACGGGGACAGCGCCATCTACGACGCCATGGTTCGGTTAGCGCAGCCTTTCGCGATGCGCTTGCCCTTGGTCGACGGGCACGGGAATTTCGGCTCGGTCGACGACGGTCCCGCGGCCGCCCGTTACACCGAGGCCCGTATGGCACCTGCTTCTCTCGCTCTGACCGGCGATCTGGACGAAGACGTCGTGGATTTCGTGCCCAATTACGACAACCAGTTCACGCAACCGGGCGTCCTGCCTGCGGCATTCCCGAATCTGCTGGTCAACGGTTCCTCGGGCATTGCCGTGGGCATGGCGACCAATATGGCCCCACATAATCTTCGGGAAGTCATTGCGGGAGCCCGGCATTTGATCGAGCAACCGGATGCGACCCTCGAAGAGATCATGAGGTTCATCCCTGGTCCGGATCTTCCGACGGGCGGCAGTATTGTCGGACTCGACGGAATCAAGGATGCATATGCGACGGGCCGTGGATCCTTCAAGACCCGTGCCAAGGTCAGCATCGAACAGGTCACGGCCCGGAAACAGGGCCTCGTGATCACCGAGCTGCCGTATCTGGTGGGCGCGGAGAAAGTCATTGAGAAAATCAAGGACGGCGTCCAGTCGAAGAAGCTCTCGGGCATCTCCGACGTCGTGGATCTGACGGACCGCAAGAATGGTACGCGGCTGGTCGTGGAGCTCAAGAATGGGTTCAACCCCCACGCTGTCCTGCAGTCCTTGTACAAGTACACGCCGCTCGAGGACTCGTTCGGGATCAACAACGTGGCGCTGGTCGACGGCCAGCCCCGGACACTGGGTCTTTTGGACCTGTTGAAGGTTTACGTCGGGCACAGGATCGACGTCGTTCGTCGCCGAACTGCCTTCCGCTTGGGCAAGTCCAAGGACAGGTTGCACCTGGTCGAGGGCCTTCTGGTTGCAATTCTGGACATCGATGAAGTCATCGAGATCATTCGTTCCTCGGATCAGACGGCTCAGGCACGTGAGCGACTGATGATGGTCTTCGACCTCAGCGAGGCCCAGGCCAATCACATCCTGGAATTGCGCCTGCGCCAATTGACTAAGTTCTCCCGCATCGAGTTGGAAACCGAGCGCGACGAGCTCCGCGCGAAAATCGAGGAGCTCGAGTCGATCCTCTCATCCGACGCCAAATTGCGCGCCGTGGTCTCGGACGAGTTGGCCGAGGTCTCCGAACGCTACGGAACGGATCGCCGCACCGAGTTGGCAGGCTCGGACGATCTGGCGAAGTTGGCCTCCGCCGTCACGGATTCGGGAGCGAAAACTGCAAAGAAGGGGCTGGGTCTTGCTCTGGAGATCGCGGACGACCCGTGTTGGGTCGCGCTTTCCACGTCAGGGCAGCTCGGACGAACTCCAGGAGGGCCCGGCGGCAGGGAGTCCTTCGAGGACCCCGGGAAACGGATCAAGCACGACGCCCTGCGTTCTTTGGTGCCGGCGACTGCCCGGGGCGAGATCGGGGCCGTCCTCTCCTCGGGACGGATGGTCCGTGTCAATGTCATGGACATACCGCAGCTGGAGCTCTCCGGAAGCGCTCCGAACCTCGGCACTGGTGTGCGGGTCAAGGACTTCCTGACCTTGGAGAAGGGCGAGTCGTTGATCGGCCTCGCGCCGCTGAATCAAATCATCGCGCTCGGTACGGCTCAAGGCGTCGTCAAGCGCGTCAATCCGGATTACCCGTTGAACAGGGACGACTGGCCCATCATTTCGCTCAAGGACGGCGACGAGCTGGTGGGAGTCACGCACGCGTCGAATGATGACAACCTGGTTTTCATCACTCGCGAGGCCAAACTTCTTTCCTTCGACGCGGCCAAGGTCCGCCCGCAGGGTCGTACCGCAGGAGGGGTCGCGGGAATCAAATTGGCAGAAGGAGACCGTGTTCTGTATTTCGGCGCCATCGCACCGGGCGAGCCCGCGGTCGTCGTGACGGTTTCCGATTCGGGCGAGGCACTGCCTGGGACTGTGGCCGGATCGGCGAAGATCACCGAGTTCAGTGAGTACCCGTCCAAGGGGCGAGCT
The DNA here is from genome assembly GCF_004137765.1 of Rothia uropygialis. Taxonomy (GTDB): domain Bacteria; phylum Actinomycetota; class Actinomycetes; order Actinomycetales; family Micrococcaceae; genus Rothia. The sequence continues at coordinate 569,249 of NZ_NOIS01000002.1, forward strand.
ACCGGTGGTGTGCGCGCTCACCGTTTCCTCAAGGGCGAGTCGGTTCTCCGGCTTGCGTGGGCCGGCAGGGGCCCGGCCAAGGCCGTCTCATCGGCCGGCGTCGCTCGGTCCTTGCCGACCGAATACGGTGCCCGGGACGGCTCGGGGGTTCAGCTCTCGCAGTCGATCGATGCCATCGGACCCGCCCTCGGATCCGGTGCAGAGGACGGTTCCGTGCGAGACGACGCCGATGATTCGGTCGACATCACGGCAAGCTAGTAACCGGACCACTGCGCTGGCCAGGCTCCCACACGGTGGGGCGGACAACTCCGAACACACCGGTTTCGGTGCATCCGCTAGTATCGCAGGGTTGCTGTCACTGGCACGTGGTCGGAGGGCCCCTCGAGTGACATGACTTTGCCGTCTTCCACACGGACGGCCTCATTGACCACGATGTGGTCGATCTGAGTTCTGGCCCACGCCGGGGCAACGCTCGGCCAGGTTCCTGTGGACACGCCCGATGACGGAAGCGCATCCGAGCATCCCTCACGTGAGGGAATGCTCGCCATGTGACCGTGCCACGGATTGGCGTTGTAGTCACCCGCGGCGATGACGGGGCGTTCATCTTCGTGCTGCGGAGAGCACACGGCGTTGAGAACGTTCCCGGCATCCGAGTCCCACAAGTCCATCCAATTCGGAACAGGACTAGCGGTGTGCACACCGAGGATGACCGGTTTTCGAGAATTCTGGTCGCGCGGTTCCACGGTCAATGTGCCCAATGTGGTCTCCGCTCCATCCCGGACCTGGTATTGCCCCATGTTCTTCGAGATCATGACCGTCGTCGGGGAAACCCCGGCTTTGGTTTCCGTTGCAAAGATTTGGTATTGCTCGCTCTTGCCCAGTTGAGCCAGGTGAGTCTCGAGCGGCCCGGTACTCGCCTCCGGCAGGACCACGACTTCCGGGTCGTCGGCGATGAGGTCGCGGAGATCATTCGCGTTCAGCTCATCATGGACGTTCCAGCTCACCACGGAAAGGGTTTCGCCCTCGGACGGGCCCGTCTGCGTCCCGGACACCGGATTGATCGCCATGACAACGCAGACGGCCGAGAGCAGGATCCCGAGCAGGGGCGTCACATTGATGGTGCAGCGCTCGTGCGAGATGCATCGAAATATCCAGCCGAGCAAGGCCCACAGCAAGAACAAGAGCCCCATTGCGCCACCTGCCAGCACGGGGAAAGCCAAGACCTGACCGAAGACGAGCCGGGTGGTCCACGGGGCGGCGATCCCCGTCCCCTGGGCCACCAACCATGGAGTTGCCAGCACGAACACCAGGTAAAGCGGCGGGAGCAGAAACAGGACCGAAGCAAGCTTGAGGGCTTTGCGCATGTGCTGTGGTGCTCCTTCGAAGGGCTTGAGCTGTTCGAGTGACTCGTCCGGTTTTCCGTCCACTCAAGCGGCTTGGGGTCCGACGTGCGGCTCAGCCGCGACGTACGGGTTACCGGCCCGAGCAGCCCTCGAGAGAAATGACGGAACGACAATGCACCAGATCGGTGGGCCGATGCGAAATCACTATCGTACCCGGAGCGTTGGTGCCCGATGCGGAAGTGCGCGTGGCTCGGTCCAGTTCCTCGATGAGAGACAACGCGGCTTCTTCGTCGAGGTGAGCGGTCGGCTCGTCCACCAGTAGAAATGGAGCTTCGGTCAGAAGGGCTCGGGCCATCGCGAGGCGCTGCCGCTGCCCTCCGGAGAGCATTGAACCTCCAGCTCCAACGCGCGTCTCCAACCCGAATTCCCATGAGTCGAGGAGAGGCCCCAGACCGACCCGGCGCATGATGGATTCGAGTTCTTCATCGGACGGAGCGGCCGTCCGCGGGCGGGCGAGAGACAGGTTACCCCGGACGGTTGAGTCGAAAATGTAGGCGTCCTGCGGGCACCATGCCGAGGCCCCGCGGAGTCTTCGGGATGTCACCTGTTCCGAATCGACGCGGATTTCACCGCTTTCGGGAGTCAGGAAGCCGAGCAGTATCGCGAGGGTGGTTGTTTTTCCGGAGCCGGAGGGACCTGTGATCCCCAAGGTTGAGCCACGGCTGACCTGACCGGACAGTCCGTTGACCGCGGGGCGGTCCATTCCCGGCCATCGTGCCGAGAGATTGTCGAGGGTCAGGGCCTTCGCGCCCATCAGACTCGTCTCCGAGGATTCGGCCTCTTCGCCCTCCTTCGCCGTGTTCGCCGAACCACGAGGTGTGGTGTCCAGCCCACGACGGATCTTGGCTACGAGGCGCGAAAAAGTTGGCCACGAACGGATGGCTTCAATGGCTTGGGTCGAGGGCTCGACGAGTGCCGTGCACAAGAGCACTGGGATAGCGGCCATCGGCGCGCTGATCTCCCCGTCGGTCACAGGACCCCACGCGAGAACGGCAATACCCAGCGCCGTGGCCCACCATGTGGCGAGCGTGAGCCCGTTGCCCAGACCGGTTGCGAATGCGGATCGCCGGGAGGCTCGCAGAGCTATGCGGTCTTGGCGGGTAAGTGCAGACAACACGGCGTCGCTCAGACGATTGCCCCTGAGGTCTTCGGAAGATTCCATGGCTCCGAGAGCGCCTCTCAGCGTTCTCTCGCTGGATGCGCGACTCACGGTGTCCGCATGCCGGTCGGCAACGAGGACAATCCTAGGGATGATCACCGAGGTCACGAACGCGGCAACGGCAACCAGCCACGCGGCGGACGGGACGGTCCAGACCGTAGCTACTACGGCTGCGATCATCGTCGGGACGATTGTGGCGATGGGTAGCAGGACTCGCGGCATGGCGTCGCGCAGTTCGTCGACATCTCCGACAAGCCGGTCCAAGAAAGTTCCTCCTCGCAACAGCGAGCGGAGGCTCAGCGCTGACTCCCCCATTGAGTTCCAGGCATTCATGCGCAAACGGTTCGCGGCGCGCAACACGGTGTCGTGCGTGAGCAACCGCTCGAGGTAACGGAACACGGCACGTCCCAGACCGAAGAATCTGACGCCCACGATCGCGACCATCAGATACATCATTCCCGGCTGTTGCGAGGCCCGGACAATCAACCACCCGGATAGCGCCGTGAGTGACGCTCCGAAAGCGACCGTTAGGAAGGACAGGCCCACGGAGCCCAGTGCTTGGCGCCAGCGCACGCCGGTAGCCCGCCTCACCGTCGCCAGAGTCTCCCGGATGCCGTGTGCTTTGACGTCTTCGCGCTCCGCGCCTCCGTCAACGATCGATTTTTCAGGGTCAGGTCGGCGCGTCAGGACCCGGAGCGTTGCCGGCTCTCCTCCCGAGCGGACTCGGGAGAGCAGGCTCTCATCCGATGTGGAGGAGAGCTCACGTCGGGTGATCCTCCCGTTTCTGTCCAGGACGATTCGTCCCGCACCGGAAGGGCCTGTGGAAACATCGTGAGTCACCCACAGGATCGTGGCCCCACCCTCTGAGAGTTCCTGCAACGCGCCGGTGACTTTGTCGGCCGCTTCCGCATCAAGATGAGCCGTCGGTTCGTCGACCAGGATCAGTTGACCAGTCTTGGAGTTCCCCGAATCCGAGCAATCGGACAGCCGGACCCTTGAGGCAGCCAGTACCCGTGCGATGGCCAGACGGCGTGCTTGCCCGGCAGACAACGCCGTTGGGGCGATGGCCTCTAGCTCCTCGAGACCTACTGATCGCAGAGCGGAACAGATGACGGGAGACCATTTGGATCGGAGCTTTTCTGCCTTCGGGCTTTGGCCAGGACCTCGTTCGGCTTCGAAGTCTTGGAGCCAGATCTCTGCGTCTTCGGGATCGATGTAAAGACCTACCTCGTCGGCGGCGGTCGCGGCCAGGAAATGGGGAGACTGTCCGATCCACGCCACCGCACCCGGCGTCGAGATACTCCCGCTCATGGTTGGTCCTTTCGAGTCGGGTCCGACGCGCTCAGCGCGTACCAGATCACCCAGGACCTTGAGTAGAGTGGTTTTCCCGCTTCCGGAGGGGCCGGTGAGGAGGGTCGTCGTCCCGGCGGCGAGTGTGAAGGAAATGTCCCGGAGAACCTGACCACGGCCCGGGTATCCGACGGTCAGCCCGTCCACGGATACGGAACCGAAGCCGTGCTTGGTCACCACGGATCGGCCGACGGGCTCGTCGAGGAGTTCCTCGGAACGACGAAGGGCTTCCACGCCGTCCTGTGACTGGTGGAAGGCCGTTCCGACATCGCGGAGGGGCTGGAAACATTCCGGGGCCAGCAAGAGGACCAGCAGCGCGGTATCGAGGCCGATCTCACCGTGGACGAGTCGCAGTCCGATGAACACGGCGACCAACGCGACCGAGATCGTCGTAATGAGCTCGAGGGCTAGAGAAGATTGGAAAGCCGATCGCAACGTCGTCATGGTCCGACGGCGGTATTGCTCGCCCAGTTCGGAGAGCGCTTGAGCCTGTGCTTTCTCCCGTTTGAGCCCGAACAAAACCGGCAGGCCCCGGGAAAGCTCCACGATATGTTGCGACAGTCGAAGCAGCTGAGACTGCGCTTCTCGCGTATCGTTCTGTGTCGTCTTCCCGATCAGGATCATGAAAATCGGCACGAGCGGCAACGTGAGAACGAGGACCAGTGCACTCAACGGGTCGGCGCAAAGAATCACGACCAGCAGGATCGCTGGGATCACGCCCGTAGAGACCAAGGCGGTGATGGTTTTGACGTAATAGTCGTCCAGGGCATCGAGGCCTCTCGATACCAGGATTGCCACGGCGCCGTCGCCTGTTGTTTCCCCGTCCGGGGAAGAACCCCGAGGCGCGGAGAGGACACGTTCGAGCAGCCCTCGCCGAATGGTGGATTTCGTTTCCGTAGCGGCTCTCTGTGAGACGACGGACAACCCCCAGTCAGCGGCGGCACGAAGCGCAAGCGATGACAGCCCGACCGCGACCACGCCCCAGGACCATGCTCCCCCGTCCCCGCCGAGCAACCAGTGCGGGAACAGTCCGTCCACGCCGGCCGACTTGGAACCCACAAAATCGGCCCAGCCCGACGAAGCCTCGCTGCCATGACCGCGCGAGATCGCGTCGAACGCGGCCTTCGCGAGGGCCGCGAGCAATGAACCCACGGCCGCGGCGAATCCCACCAAACCGACTGCCCTGAGGGCGCTGATGAGCCCAAGCACAGGGATGACCCGGCGAGCATGAGGACCCAGCGGCGGAGGCTGACTGCTCCGGCGCTGAGTCCTCGGTTTCTTGGGGTGTGTGCTCAATGAGCTGGTTCAGTTCGCGTTCGGATGATTGGCCAGGTCCGTGACGCTGTGGGCCTCGGGTATGTGCTCCGCCGAAAGACGCTTCCTGAACACCCAGTACGTCCATCCCTGGTACAGGAAAAGAACCGGCAAACCGATGGCGGCCACGATCGTCATGATTTTCAGGGTGTACGGCGACGATGAGGCGTTACTGATCGTCAAGGTCGTGCCGTCCGCAAGCGTGGTCGGGAGAACATTGGGGTAGGCGGCCATGAAGATCGCAAGAGCCCCGAAGAGCGCAAACCCCGCGATCCCGGCGAAAGCCACGCCTTCGCGGCCACGGGCGGCCATGACCCAGGAGACGATGGCCGCGATGACTGCCAGGACAAGCAGCGTGAGCGACAAGGGAGTCGCCCCAATGAACTGGAGCCAAATCGCCCAGGCCGCCATGGGCAGCAGGGCAATCGGCAGCGCTCGCACCATCATCTTCCGTGCACGATGCCGAACCTCGCCGTCGGTCTTGAGCGCCAAGAAGGCCAGACCGTGCACAAGGCTGAATCCGACCATGCCCAGGCCACCGAGCACTGCAGGAACGGTCAGCCAGGCGAAAGGCCCGCCCATTCGGTCGGCGTTGCTGTTCAGCGGGAGCCCCGTCGTCGTGATGGCCAGAGCGGCACCGATGAGGAAAGCGATAAAGAACGACGCCACGGACATGAGAGCGTTCCATCGAGGTTCCCACCGGGGACCGGTCAGCTTGCCGCGGTACTCGATCGAGACGGCCCGTAGGATCAGTGCCAGCAGAATCAACGTGAGCGGAATGTACAAGGCCGAGAACAAGGCGGCATACCACATGGGGAACGCCGCAAAGATCGCCGCGCCGCCCGTCACCAGCCACACCTCGTTGCCGTCCCAAACGGGCCCGATGGTGTTGAGCAGCAGGCGTCGCTCCTTCTCATTGCGGGAGAAGATCCGACCCATCAACATCCCGACACCCAAGTCGAAACCGTCGAGGATGACGTAACCGATGAGCAGGACCCCGACCACCAGGAACCACAGGGTCGGCAAGCCGGGTTGGCCAACAAATTCTTCGAACATGATGGGTCGCTCCTAGTAGGCGAAAGCCAGAACGTCGTCGTTCTTGTGGTCGTCGGGGTCGTCGTCGTTGTCCTTGTGAGGTTTGACCAGTTCCGGCATAGCAGCGACGACGCCGGTCTTGACGTATCTGGAGATCAGGAAGACCTCCACAACCATGAGCACGGCATAGATCAGAACCAGGGCAATGAGCGAGAACAACAGCTCGCCCGCGGACACATTGGGCGATACCGCCGCCTCAGTGAACATGTAGATACGTTGACTCAGGGGCAAATCGGGGTTGGGCGCCACGACGAAGGGCTGGCGGCCCATTTCGGTGAAGATCCAACCGGCAATATTTGCACCGAAGGGCGCGAAGATTCCAAAGATGGCGAGACGCATGAGCCACTTGGCTTGTGGAACCGTGCCCTTGCGCGTTACCCACCACGCGAAGACGCAGGACGCGGCCGCCAGACCGCCAAAGGTGATCATGATTCTGAAGCCCCAGTAGGTGACCTCCATCAGCGGAAGATAACTGATCTCCGATCCTGCACGGTCCCCGTACAGCGACTTATCGGCGAGGTTGGTCCCGTACATGTGCTGGTACTCGGGCATCAGCGTCGTGATACCCGGGATGTTCGTCGTGAAGTCGTCGTGAGCGAGGAAGGACAGCAACCCGGGGAGCTCGATCAACGTGTTGACGTCGTCGCAGTTCTGAGATCCCAGATCGGAGATTGTCATTACGGAGAAGGCAGTGCCGTCGTGGCACGCCGCCTCTGCGGCGGCCATTTTGAGCGGCTGCTGTTCGAACATCAGCTGACCCTGGATGTGCCCGCTGAACGCTGTACCCAAGAATCCGATGAGGCCGACGAGGATTCCGACGCGCAGGGAACGGAACCACACCGTGTGGTCCTTCTTATCCTGGGCCCCGTGACCCGAATCGCCGACGACGACTCGACCCTCGGCGTCGACCGTGTCAATACCCTTAGCCCGTCGCTTCCAGAGCTTGTACCAGGCGATGCCGAGAAGGAAAGAGCCAGCGACGGCCAGAGAGCCGAAAAGCGTGTGGATGATAGCAACGATCGCGGTGTTGTTGGTCAGTACTGCGACGATGTCGTTGAGAATCGGCCTGCCATTGACGATTTCGTAACCAACCGGGTGTTGCATCCACGAGTTTGCGATGACGATGAAGAAAGCCGAGAGCCACGAAGCCGCCACTGCCGCACACAGACACAGCGCGTGGACCACGGGCTTGAGCTTCTTCCATCCGAAGATCCACAAGCCCAAGAACGTCGACTCGATGAAGAAGGCCAGCAGGCCTTCCATGGCCAGTGGAGCACCGAAGACGTCGCCGACGAATCGGGAGTATTCGCTCCACGCCATACCGAATTGAAATTCTTGGACCAGCCCCGTGGCCACGCCCATGATGAAGTTGATCAGGTAGAGCTTGCCCCAGAATTTCGTGAGTCTGAGGTACTCTTCCTTGCCCGTCTTGATCCACATGATATTGAAGATCGCAACGACCATCCCGAGGCCCAGGGTCAGAGGCACCATCATGAAGTGGTAAACGGTTGTGGTCCCGAACTGCCAGCGGGCAATTTCTACAGTATCCACGATTCTCCTCGCGCAACTGAACGCACTCAACCGGTTCGGATCGGACCGGACACCTATAAGGTAGCAACCGCCCCTGGGCGTCCAGTGACACTCTGTCAGGTGCTTTCTTGACAGGCTAGAAAGGGTGATTTCCACCCTTTGGCCAGCCCGAAAGGCGCCTCGAATGAGAAACCCCTAATGTCATGCTTTGGGTCCTAGCAACCCTTTCGCACGGACTGCCTCGCGTTCATCTCGAAGCTCGGAAACACTGGTGTTGAGTCGTTCCTGAGTATCCTGAGTCAATTTCAATTCATGATTAATCTCACACACGCCTGACCTGCACGAGACGGGGAACGAGCTGATGAGCCCTTCATCCACGCCATAGGATCCGTCCGAGACGACGCCCATCGAGGTCCAGTTCCCCTCATTGGTTCCATGGATCCAGTCACGCATGTGCGACAGGGCGGCGTGCGCCGCGGACGCGACGGATGAACCTCCCCGAACCCTGATGATGTCAGCCCCGCGTTGAGCGACGGTAGGGATGAAGTCCTCACGGATCCACTCTTCGCCCAGGCCGTTCTCGCCAAGGACCTCACGGGCGGGACGGCCGGATACGGTCGCGAACTCGAGGTCCGGCACCTGCGTTGCAGAGTGATTTCCCCAGATGGTCATGCGGCGGATATCCCCCACTCGGGAATTCGTCGCCTGCGCCAATTGGGCCACCGCACGGTTGTGATCCAGTCTGGTGAGGGCCGTGAAACGTTCGGTCGGGATATCCGGGGCGTGAGATGCGGCGATGAGAGCATTCGTATTCGCCGGGTTGCCTACGACGACGATGCGCACATCGTCCGCCGCGCCCCGGTTCAGCGCAGCGCCCTGGACCGAGAAGATGCCTGCATTCGCTTCCAGAAGGTCTGCGCGCTCCATGCCTTTCTGCCGAGGTTTCGAACCGATCAGAAGTCCGACGTTGGCGCCCTCGAAGGCTTGCTCGGCATCGTCGAAGATATTGACGGACTCGAGAAGCGGGAACGCACCGTCGGCCAGTTCCATCGCGGTTCCTTCGGCTGCTTGTCGAGCCTGGGGGATTTCCAAGAGCCGAAGCCGTATGGGCTGGTTCTTTCCCAGCATCTCCCCGTGAGCGATTCGGAAAAGACTCGCGTAACCGATCTGACCGGCCGCACCGGTGACGGTCACAGTGACTGGTGGATTCGAGAATTCGGCGTTGTTACTCATACCGCAGAGTATAGTGGCGTGGTCCACTCCGGGTGGATCCCCTGCGGACTCCCGTGGTTAGGCGTCGATCTGTTCGAGATCCAGCTGGTCGGCGTTGCTGATCAAGAATTCCTTGCGGGGAGCGACTTCGGATCCCATGAGCAGCGAGAAGGCACGCTCTGCCGCTTCGGCATCTTCGATGCGTACTCTGCGTAGCAAACGGTGCCGGGGATCCATGGTGGTTTCCGCGAGTTGGTCGGCGTCCATTTCGCCTAGGCCCTTGTAACGCTGAATGGGCTCTTTGTAGCGTTTCCCTTCCGCTTCGAGACGGGTCAGGATTTCGTGGAGCTCTTTCTCCGAATACGTGTAGACCATGTCGTTCGGTTTGCCGCCGCCGTTGATCACTTCGACCCGGTGCAACGGAGGAACCGCCGCGTAGACTCGGCCGGCGTCGACCAGCGGGCGCATGTAGCGGTAGAAGAGCGTCAGCAGAAGAGTCCGGATATGCGCCCCGTCGACGTCGGCGTCTGTCATCATGACGACCTTGCCGTAACGGGCGGCATCGATGTCGAAACTGCGTCCGGAACCGGCGCCGATGACCTGGATAAGCGCCGCACATTCTGCATTGGCGAGCATATCCGTGACGGATGCTTTCTGGACGTTCAAGATCTTGCCGCGGATTGGCAGAAGCGCCTGGTACTGCGAGGACCGAGCGAGCCGCGCCGTTCCGAGCGCGGAGTCACCCTCCACGATGAACAGTTCGGAATGATCGACTTCGTTGGAACGGCAGTCCACGAGCTTTGCGGGCATGGTTGAGGTTTCCAGGGCATTCTTGCGCCTCTGGGTTTCCTTGTGGACACGAGCCGAGATACGGGACTTCATCTCGGCGACGACTTTTTCGAGAACGGCAGCGCTCTGCTGCTTTTCGGAGCGGTTTCGAGACGTCAGCACCTTCTCGAGCTCCCGTGAGAGGACCTTGTTGACAATAGCCCGAGCCGCGGGTGTACCGAGGATCTCCTTGGTCTGGCCTTCGAACTGGGGTTCCACGAGGCGCACATTGAGCACCGCGGTCAGGCCAGCGAGCGCATCGTCCTTCTCGATTTTGTCGGTCCCGGCCTTGAGCTTGCGCGCATTGGCAGTGATTTCCTTGCGCAGCGTCCGTAGCAGGCCCTGCTCGAACCCGGTCACGTGGGTTCCGCCCTTGGGCGTGGCAATGATGTTCACGTAGGAGCGGACGTTGGTCTCGTAGCCGGTGCCCCATCGGAGTGCGATGTCGACCTCGCACTCGCGTTCTACCTCTTTCAGCTGGCTGTGTCCGTTGGAGTCGAGGACCGGAACGGTCTCTTTGAAGCTGTCGGAGCCCTGGAAACGCCATACATCGGTCAGTGCAGGATCGGGGGCCAAAAATTCAACGTATTCAGAGATGCCCCCGTCGTGTTGGAACACCTCTTCGTGCGGAGCATCCGCGCCTGGGGTTCCGGGCAGGCGGCGCTCGTCCCTGATGCTGAGTCGCAACCCGGGCACCAAGAAACTGGTCTGACGGGCGCGCTCGACCAGTCGTTCGTAGTCGAACTTCGCGTCAGGGGTGAAGATCTGACGGTCCGCCCAGTACCGCACTCGGGTACCGGTTACTCCCCTGCGGGCTTTTCCAACGATCTCCAGCGCCGCTTTGCCTTCGGCGGGGGTGAACGGCACATCCGGTTTGGGGGTGCCCCCGTCTTGGTAGACCCCGGGTATACCCCGTTGGAAAGACATCTGGTACGTCTTGGACTCCCGGTCGACCTGCACGTCCAGCCGCGAGGACAGGGCGTTGACGACGGATGCACCGACGCCATGGAGCCCTCCGACCGCGTTGTAGGTCCCGCCTCCGAATTTGCCGCCGGCGTGCAGTTTGGTGAAAACCACTTCGACACCGGCCAAACCCGTCCGAGGTTCGATGTCGGTAGGAATTCCGCGACCGTCGTCGGCTACTTCCACCGATCCGTCCCTGTTGAGGACGATTTCGATGGATTGGCCGTAGCCGGACAATGCTTCGTCGACGGAGTTGTCGATGATTTCCCAGAGACAGTGCATCAAGCCGCGTGAGTCGGTGGACCCGATGTACATACCGGGGCGTTTGCGTACGGCTTCCAAGCCCTCTAGGACGGAGAGCTGGTGGGCTGTGTACTCGGACTTCTTCGGCGACACTGAGGTAGGGCTCCTGACAATCTCGAAGTGGTGGTTGCCCTGTGGGGCGACATCCAGTCTAAGGGCATCCGCATGACGTCCAGGTCAACGCCGACAGCGAACGATGCTATGTCGGGATGAAATTGACGGTTCGGCGTGTTTGCATAGATGAACACTCAAACCGGTTAGAGATTCCGCAATCGGCCCGCCGCCCAGGTCGGGAACGGTGGAACCTGAGGAACTGACCGGCCGTAGACGTCAGGAGGAAAATCATGACGGCGACATTGGAAGCTCGAGAGCTCAACGCAACTGACCGTTGCGATTCCTGCGGGGCCCAGGCCTACGTTCGCGTTGTCCTCGAGAACACCGGCGGCGAGTTGCTGTTTTGTGCTCACCACGCGACAACCAACGAAGACAAGCTTCGCCCCATGGCCGGCTTGTGGCAGGACGAGCGCGATCGTTTGAGCACTACTCCCTCCGTTTAATTCGCTCAGCGAGCCTCATCCCCAGGGATGAGAAAATGCCCCGGATCGCACTTGCGATCCGGGGCATTTTTGTGTCCGTTTCTAGTCCAAGTAGTCGCGAAGAACCTGAGACCGCGACGGGTGCCGAAGTTTCGACATCGTCTTGGACTCTATCTGCCTTATACGCTCGCGGGTCACCCCGTAGACCTTACCGATCTCGTCGAGGGTCTTGGGCTGACCGTCGGTCATACCGAAACGCATGGCGACGACCCCCGCTTCCCGTTCCGAGAGCGTGTCCAGGACGGAGTGCAACTGCTCCTGCAACAGGGTGAAGGAAACTGCATCTGCGGGCACCACTGCCTCGGAGTCCTCGATCAGGTCACCGAATTCTGAATCGCCGTCTTCGCCCAGAGGGGTGTGCAACGAAATCGGTTCACGACCGTACTTCTGAACCTCGACGACCTTTTCCGGAGTCATGTCCAATTCCTTGGCCAGTTCTTCCGGGGCAGGCTCACGGCCAAGGTCCTGCAGCATCTGCCGCTGGACTCGGGCAAGCTTGTTGATGACCTCGACCATGTGCACGGGGATACGGATAGTGCGAGCCTGATCGGCCATCGCTCGGGTGATCGCCTGACGGATCCACCAGGTGGCGTAGGTGGAGAATTTGAAGCCCTTGGAGTAGTCGAACTTCTCAACCGCGCGGATGAGACCGAGGTTTCCTTCCTGGATCAGGTCCAGGAAGAGCATCCCACGCCCGGTGTACCTCTTGGCCAGGGAAACCACGAGGCGCAGGTTGGCCTCGAGCAGGTGGTTCTTGGCACGCTTTCCGTCGTGGATGACCCAGCGCAACTCTTTGCGCTCTTTGGCGCTGAGCGAGTCCTTGTTGTCCTTGAGCTTGTGCTCGGCGTACAGGCCGGCCTCAATGCGCATGGCGAGGTCGACCTCCTGCTCGGCATTCAACAGGGAGACTTTACCGATTTGCTTGAGGTAGTCCTTGACCGGGTCGGCAGTGGCTCCCGGAGCGATAACTCGCTGCGCGGGCTCGTCGTCGTCATCGGTCGTGGAGATCACAAAACCGTTGCCCCTGGCGGCAACAGTCTTCTTCTCTTCCCGATCGGGGTCCTCGTCTCCTTGCTTCTCGGTTTCGAGTTCGTCGACGGCGTCGGTTTCCTCTTCGGCCACCGGACCCGCAACGAGCGAGACAACATCTTCCGACTTGGAATCGTTGGAGGCGGTCGTCGACTCCGCTGATTCAACGGTGGACTTGTCCCCCGCCGACTTCTTGGTAACAGACTTTGCAGCCGCCCTCTTCGGAGCAGCTTTCTTAGCGGTCGACTTAGAAGCGGCCGTCTTGGCCGTGGTCTTGGTCTGAGCCGTGCTCTTGGAAGCCGTAGTGGTTTTTGGCGACGACGCGGAGTCGGCGCTCTTCTTTACTCCGGCGGGACCCGTGGTCTTATCCTCGACCTGGGTATCTCCGGATTCCGACTTCTTGTGTGCAACTGGTGACACTCAAAAACCTTTCTTCCATGTCCTGTGTGCGCAGGTGGGTAAAACACCTATGACCCTGTCAAGCCCGGTTTCCCGGAAATTACGGGAATATCACGTGGACTTGCAAGGCCGTACACACAGGACAACTTGGCTTGCGCCGCGTTTATTCCCTGATTGGAACGTCAATTCGTCGAACCACGTGAGGTGCAGTGCACCGTAGGCAAGACGGGGTCTTCGAAGCAATATTCTGTCAGATTTTTCCGCCCTGACCTATTTCTGTTCATCAGCCCTCCCGATCACGGCCCAACCAGCGCGGCAGCGGGCGGTTGTCCATGACGGCGTGCAGGAGGACTGCGTGTGCTTTTCCGGGATGTGTCCGGACCCGCTGAAGATACCGACCGGCTTGAGTGTTCAATCCGAGGAACCAGCTCACATAAGCGTTGGCAACGCTCGCGCAGTCAGACACCTCGGCGGTACCGAGCTGTTCGACGGCGTTCAAGAGAACCCTCAACGCCTGCACGCGCGGTACGGAGATCTCTTCTTCTCTTCGCCCAGTCATCAGAGCGACTCCGTCAGACATGACGGAAGCGGTGTCGGCATGAGTGATCTCAGCCGCGCGGTCCGTCAGCCTCCGGGCGGCACCGGGCCCGTCAGCCGCACAGGTAAGGAGCACGTATATTCCGATCGGTTTGTCCATCCAGGCGGCCACTGCGGCGCATTCGCCTGCAGACAAAGTCTTTGTACACTCCGCGGCAGCCGCTCGAGCGTCTTTCTGCCCCTCAAATTGAGCGGCCAGGCGCCCGATGAGGCGGGAAACCTCGTAGACGTCCGGGCACCCGTGATTTCGTTCATGACGGACAATCTCATCGAATTGCCGTCTCATCGACTCCGCCGCCGAGGCTCCCAGCACCGTAGCCAGTCCCCAAAGGCCTGGTAGACGACGGTCGTCCATGACAGCGGTTCCGGCATCTCTCACGACATGGCCTTGGAAAACCAAAGCGGTCCCTAATGGGCTTGCGAGGATCGTCCGGATGTTTCCGCCTCGAAGCACGGGCAGTGCTGGGCCGGGGACAGTCACTGCCCCCGGCGCGGAGCACCCCGGATCCTCAGAGTCAATGCGATGCGTAGAACTGGCCTCAACCGCATCATCGAATGGCAAAACGGTTCCCCAACGGTCGTGGGCTCGGTCCACGACCCAGGCTGTCTCTGCCCTCAACCCGAGTCGGGACGAAACCGCCATTGCCTGAGCCAATGCCGCCATCACCGCTCTCCCGCATACAAAGTAGCTCGACGCTTCGACCGCGGCCCCCTCCCCCGGCACCGTAACTTCCAACGATCCCGTGTGCCCGGTGAAGGCCGCCGCGTAGACCCTTTCGTTCTCTGCGCGAAAGGCCAGGGTCTCGGCAACAGGTGGCAGCGCTGCGGCCCATTCAGGAACCTCTGAAAGACTCGCCGGCAGGTCGATCCGCAGACATGGTCCGAGGTAGGACTTGGAGGCCGAAGCGAGGAGGAGCGACTCTTGCGGCCAATACCCCAAGGCGTAGGGCATGTACGCTAAAACATCTTCCGGACGTTTTGCCCCGGTGCCCATCGGTGAAGGGCCGGTTTGAGGCATGCGTGAATTGTTCATGACATCAACCTGCCTCAAAGCCCGGTACTCAGCCGCAGTCGGCGCCCACTCGGCAACAGAATTGGGTACAACTTGCCTCGAAACAGAAAGGCCGCTTCCTTGTGGAAGCGGCCTTTCCTTCAGTGTGATCGAAAGTGGGTCTAAGAGCCGGACCCGCTCTCATCATCTTCGTGTTCGGCGAGGAATCGTTCGATGGTTGCTCCTAACTCGTCCGCATCCGGGATTTCGGACTCGTCGCGTGCAAGCAAGGAGCGCGGACCGGCTTCGGTCATGGTCTCGTCGTATCGTTTTTCAAGGTGGTTGACCACACCTTGGACCTCCGCCGAGCTCCCGACCTGCTCATTGATTTGCTGCTCGACCTCACGACCTGCTTCCCGCAGATGGTCGGTCGGCAAATTCAGTTTGGTCGCCGCGCTGAGGTGTTCCAGTGCCGTCACCGCGGCCTGGGGCAATTCAGCCTCCGAGAGATACTGCGGCACATTGACGGTGTACCCCACCGTGTCGAATCCGCGTCGGCTGAATTCGACTTCCAGGAGGTGCCCCGCCGAGGCCCCCAGCTCGGCCAGGGGCTTCCACGGTGAGATGCCCTGAATCAGGTCGTGCCGGTTTCCGTGCGCGGTCACAGGCAACGGACGAGTGTGAGGCACCGGCATCGGCATCGACGCGATCGAGGCGACCAAACGCACCTGGAGCTTCTCGGCCAGCTCGGTCACTGCTTCGGTGAAACGCTGCCACTGCAGGTCAGGCTCGGGTCCGGCGAGCAACAAGAACGGTTGGCCCAAACCATCAGTGACGGCATACAACTTCAGTTCGGGAAGACTGACGTCCTCGAAGTGATCCTCGATGAAACGCACGCGGGGTCGCCGCGACCGATAATCGTAAAGCTGATCGACGTCGAATTCGACGATTTCTTCCGCGTCGAGCTCCGCGAGAATCGCCTCAGAGACTTGCTGAGCGGTAAACCCGGCTTCCGCGAAACCCGTCAGAGACACGACGAGGTCCAGGCCCCGGAGCCGCGGGTCGTTCAGCAGACCCTGATGACCCAAATACAACTTCTGCGGATCTTGCATCGGCTTAACCCCTCACCTTGTCTCCAAGTGAACCACCCCAAGTGCGGCCCACCTCGTTTTCAGAAATTATCCCCGCATTCCTCACTAACCACCAAGCGCAACGCTTAGGCTGGAGCGTGGGAAACTACAGAAATCCTTGTACAGGTGTAACGATTCCGACAGGCTGAGTATTTCCCACACTGCTGTGACGCCGCGCGCACCGTGCGCCCTCGTGAGCAGTGACGATTCCATATCCACAGATCACAGCAAGGAGCATGGTTTGACAGAGTCCACCGATCTCGCGTTTTCCATCGTCAGTCCGGACGCCGAAAGCATCGAAGCACAAGTCCTCGTCATCGGCGTCGTCCAGGGCGAAGACGGCCCCGAATTGACGCCTTCCGTTCTCGACGTGGAGAGCGCAGACGCCATCGAAGCAGGGTTGGAAGACCTCGGCGTCACTGGAGCAGCTGACCAGATCCATCGTCTCCCCGGATACGGGGACGACAACCCCGGGCTCATCGTCTTGGCCGGCCTGGGTTCGCTGCCGGCGAATGGACCCGAAAGGCTCGATGCGCTTCGCGCGGCAGCAGGCAGTGCCGTCCGACAGCTCATCGATTTCGACTCCGTGGCCCTCAACCTCCCGGCGACCAGCGTCTCTGAGGTCTCTGCCCTGGCCGAGGGTGCCGCGTACGGCGCATTTTTCGACGCGGGGCGTCGCACCTCCCAGGAGGTCGTGGATCGTGAGCCGGTTTCCGACGTCGCGATCGTGAGCGAGATCAGCCTCGAGGCTGCGGACGAAGTACTCACTAGAGCCCTCATCCTGGGCGAAGCGGTCGACAACGCTCGTCGTTTGGTCAACGAGGCACCCAACGACCTGTATCCGCAAACTTTCGCCGACCGAGCCGTCGAGAGGGTCAGCAGCGTAGACAACGTGACCTGTGAAGTTCTCGACGAGAAAGACCTGGAGGAGGGCGGATTCGGCGGCATCCTCGGTGTCGGCAAGGGCTCGGCCCGTTCGCCGCGACTCGTCAAGGTCGATTACAACCCCGAAAATGCTCAGAAGAGCGTTGCCCTGATCGGCAAGGGCATCACGTTCGATTCGGGCGGGATCTCCCTCAAGCCCGGCGGATCCATGATGACCATGAAGTGCGATATGGGCGGCGCAGCAGCAGTCCTGAACGCCGTGGCCGCCGCGGGCGAACTCGAATTACCGATCCGAGTCACCGGCTACCTGTGCATTGCCGAGAACATGCCGTCCGGGTCGGCGACGAAGCCGAACGACGTACTCAGCATGCGGGGCGGCAAAACCGTCGAGGTCCTCAATACGGACGCCGAAGGCCGCCTCGTGATGGCCGACGGCCTGGCCTTCGCCTCGGAATCCGAACCGGACTTCATGCTGGACGTCGCCACCCTGACCGGCGCGCAAATGGTCGCTTTGGGCTCTCGCTATGCGGCGGTCATGGGCGAGGAGGATCTGCGCGGCCGCGTCATTGAGGCGTCGGAACGCGCAGGCGAACCCTTCTGGCCCATGCCCTTGCCTGATTACATGCGGTCCGAGCTGAAGACCGAAGCCGCCGATCTGAAGAACATCGGTGCTGGGCGCAACGGAGGCATGCTGATCGCGGGATTGTTCCTGCAGGAGTTCGTGGGCGAATCCGATGGCCGCAAAATCCCTTGGGCCCACCTGGACATCGCGGGGCCCGCGTACAACGAGGGTTCCCCATACAGCTTTGTCCCGAAGAACGGAACGGGCGCATCCGTGGCTACGCTGGTCAACCTCATAGAAGACCTTGCTGACTAGGGAAGTCATAACTGCCGCCTGAGCCCAAGGGCGTCCCCGAGATGTGAGTAGCCTCTCGAGGGCGCCCTTTGTGTCAAGTTGTCAATAAGTGGAGTCGGAGCCGGCCTGAGATATAAGGTGGGAGCGATTGAACATCAGCGACGGGCCGAAAGAGCCCGTAACCAACGCGAGGGAGCGTCCACGTGGCCGATTCGGCAAATGCTTTCGACATTCTTATTCTGGGCGGCGGTAGCGCGGGCTACGCCGCCGCGCTTCGATCGGTTCAGCTCGGTTTCAGCGTCGGGCTCATCGAAAAGGAAAAAGTCGGCGGTACATGCCTTCACTGGGGCTGCATCCCGACGAAGGCTTACCTCCACTCGGCAGAGGTAGCGGAAGAAGCCCGCGAATCCGAGAAGTACGGCGTCAAGGTCAAGTACGAAGGCATCGATATGGGTGCCATCCGCGATTACAAGGACAACATCATCGCGGGCAAGTTCAAAGGCCTTCAGGGGCTCCTGAAGATGCGCGGCGTGACCGTCATCGATGGCGCCGGCAAGATGACCGGTGAAAACACCATTGACGTCAATGGCACCGAATACACCGGCAAGCACATCATTCTGGCCTCCGGCTCGGTTTCCAAGACTTTCGGCCTGGAGATCGGTGGACGCATTCTGACATCCACGCAGGCCCTCGAAATGGACTACCTCCCGAAGTCCGCGATCATTCTGGGCGGCGGCGTGATCGGCTCCGAGTTTGCATCGATGTGGCGTGCGATGGGTGTGGACGTCACGATCATCGAAGGCTTGCCGCACCTGGTTCCGAACGAGGATCCCTCGATCATCAAGGTCCTGGAGCGCACCTTCAAGAAACGTGGCATCAAGTACAACCTCGGGACTTTCTTCGACAAGGTTGAGCAGAACGACGACGGCGCCAAGGTCACACTGACCGATGGCAAGGAATTCGACGCAGACATTGTGCTCGTGGCTGTCGGCCGCGGACCGAACACCGAAGGTTTGGGTTTCGAAGAAGCCGGCGTCACCATGGATCGTGGCTTCGTGATCACCGACGAGCGGTTGCACACTGGTGTTGGCAACGTTTATGCCGCGGGCGACATCGTTCCTGGACTCCAGCTCGCACATCGCGGATTCCAGCAGGGCATCTTCATCGCGGAAGAGATCGCCGGTCTCAACCCGGTCATCGTTGAGGACATCAACATACCCAAGGTCACGTTCTCGGATCCGGAGATCTCCTCGGTAGGCTACACCGAGCCCAAGGCCAAGGAGAAGTTCGGCGAGGACAACATTGAGGTCGCCGAGTACAACCTGGCCGGAAACGGCAAGAGCTCGATCCTCGGAGCCAACGGCATCATCAAGTTCGTACGTGAGAAGGACGGCCCCATTGTCGGCGTCCACGCCATCGGCAAACGTATCGGTGAGCAAATCGGCGAAGCCCAATTGATTGTCAACTGGGAGGCCTACCCGGAGGATGTCGCCAAATTGATTCACGCGCATCCGACGCAGAACGAAGCGCTGGGTGAGGCCGCCATGGCCCTCGCCGGTCACCCGCTGCACGGTTAGAACCGGGTTCGTCCGTACACCGCTAGAACTTACACAGGCACTATTCACAAGGAGAACGGGAAGAGACGATGTCTGAAACCGTAGAACTGCCCGCATTGGGCGAATCCGTCACTGAAGGAACCGTTACCCGCTGGCTCAAGTCCGTCGGCGACACCGTAGAGGTCGACGAGCCGTTGGTCGAAGTTTCGACCGACAAGGTCGATACCGAGATCCCTTCCCCCGTCGCCGGAACCATTGAAGAAATTCTGGTCGACGAGGACGAAGAGGTCGAGGTTGGCGCGCCGCTCGTGCGTATCGGTGATGATTCGGGCGCATCGGACTCCTCCGGCTCCGACGAGTCGGCGTCCCAAGCCGAAGCTGAGGAAGCACCGGCCGAGGAACCAGCACAGGAAGAGGCTCCGGCCGAAGAAGCTCCCGCGGCTTCTGAGGAAGAGGGGCAGTCCTCGGGTTCGGCCGGCGGAGAAGGTCAGGAAGTCACGCTGCCCGCTCTGGGTGAGTCCGTCACCGAAGGTACGGTGACCCGCTGGCTCAAGTCTGTCGGCGATTCCGTCGAGGTTGACGAGGCCCTGGTCGAGGTTTCCACCGACAAGGTAGACACCGAGATCCCCTCCCCCGTCGCCGGCACGTTGCTTGAAATCAAGGTCGACGAGGACGAAGAAGCCGAAGTCGGTCAGGTCCTGGCGATCGTTGGCGATGAGGGCGCCGCGACGTCGTCGCCTTCGGACGCCTCGGACTCCTCCGCGCAGAAGTCCGAGCCCAAGCAGGAACAGGCGCCTCAGCCTGAGAAGTCCGAGGAGCCGGCCCAGGAAAAGGCCAAGGAAGAACAGCCGACGGCCACTCCCAAGGCAGAAGAGTCCGCACCCAAGGCCGAGGAACAGAAGAAAGAAGCTCCTGAACAGGGCTCCGATTCTTCGCAGGGTTCCGGCGAAGTCTACGTGACTCCCCTCGTTCGCAAGCTGGCGAAGCAAGAAGGCATCGACCTGTCGACCGTCAAGGGAACCGGTGTCGGCGGCCGCATCCGGAAGCAGGATGTTCAGGCTTCTATCGACGCCAAGAAGGCTTCGGCTCCGGCTCAGAAGGAGTCCAGTGCTCCGGCCGAAGAGGCTTCTTCGAAGTCCTCGGAAGCCCCCAAGGCGCCGGCCGTGGACACCGAGAAGCGCGGCAAGACGGAAAAGGCTCCGCGCATTCGCCAGACCATCGCCAAGCGCATGAAGGAGTCCCTCGACGTCTCCGCTCAGCTGACCCAGGTCGCGGAAGTGGATATGACGCGGGTTTCCAAGTTGCGCGACCGGGCCAAGCAGTCCTTCCAGTCGCGCGAGGGCGCAAAGCTCACGTTCTTGCCCTTCTTCGCCAAGGCCGTTGCCGAGGCTCTGCAGCAGCACCCGAAGCTGAACGCCTCCTACGACGCGGATTCGAAGGAAATCACGTACCACGACTCCGAGGACATCGCGATTGCGGTGGATACCGAGCGCGGTCTGTTGGTTCCCGTAGTCTCCAACGCCGGTGATCTGAACTTGGCCGGTCTGGCGAAAAAGCTCGCCGACGTCGGAGAGCGCACCAAGTCCGGCAAGATCGGACCGGACGAGCTGTCCGGTGGCACGTTTACGATCACCAACATCGGTTCGTTCGGGGCCCTGTTCGACACCCCGATCATCAACCAGCCCCAGGTCGCCATCCTGGGCACCGGAACGATCGTCAAGCGTCCTGTCGTCGTGACCGACGCCGATGGCAATGACACGATCGCGATCCGCCAGATGTGCTACCTCTCGCTGACGTATGATCACCGGTTGGTCGACGGAGCCGATGCCGGTCGTTTCCTCCAGACGCTCAAAAAGCGTTTGGAAGAGGGCCAATTCGAGTCCGAGGTCGGACTGTAGAGAAGTCCGTATCCGCACTAGCCGGCGAAGCGGCCGTCCCACCGGGACGGCCGCTTCGGCCATTTAACACGATGGCGTGAGGCCTCATCAGCCATTGAGTGCGAGCCCCCACACATTTTGCTGACAGAATGACGCTAAATGGATCGTCGAATCATAGAATGGACTCATGTCTGTCCTTATGTCTATTCTTCTGTTCCTTCACATCGTCGGCGCCGCCCTGGTCTTCGGTCTCTGGGTTGCATACTTCAAGACTCCTCGGGTCGTTCCGGTCCAGTTCTACGCCGCTCTCCTGCAAGTCGTCACGGGACTCTTGATGTTCGGGCTCCTCGAGATGGGAGGCGGCGCGGTTGACCACATCAAGTTGGGAGTCAAACTGGTCATCGGCCTTGTCATCGCGGTCGTAGCCTTCATTGGACAGCGCAAATTCAAGCGCGGAGAACAAGTTTCCACAGGGATCGCCCATGCGGTTGGTGGTTTCTCTCTGATCAACATCGCCGTGGCGACGCTCTGGAATTAAGTCTCACTCGCTCACCGGCTCTACGGACCGCATCTTCCACGAACCGGCGGCGGACTCCAGCAGAATCTCGATTCTCTGGCTTCCATCGCCGGTTTCGGCGTTCCCAGGGTCCTGTGGGCTCCATCCGGTGACGGCCAAGCGTGCTTTCGCCTGTGCGGTCCCCTCCGACTCGGACTCAACCTCGATATCCTCGATTCGCGTCTCGAGATTCGGCCACACCACGGAGGATGCCTTCATGAATGCAATACGTTGGATATCTCCTTTTTCCACCTGGCTTCCTGCTGTCGCATAGTTCGAGACGAGGGAACTGTCCCTCGCTCTCAGAGCGTCATCGCGCATCTTGAACAGCTCCGACAGGGCCGCCGAGACTTCTGCCGGAACTCTCTGGGGAAGACGTGCGGCCGCGACCTCTGATTGGCTGGCCGTTGACGACGAGCTCGGCCCGTTGGACGAAGGCACAGGGTCGGGGCTGTCCCGAGACGGCAGCAAACGACTTCCTCCTTGAACCGCGGTGAGGGCCAAAAGTGCAAGGGTGAGCAAGCTCTTCCAATGACGACGAGAGAGATCGTGGACTCGGTTCTGCACGACCGTGCGCTGCGTGCTCAGGCGTTTCGGGGCGCTACGTCGCAATGTGCCCTTGGATCCCTGCGGCTGGGCACCCTTGGGCCTCTGTGGTTGGGGCCTCGCTGGCAACCGCGCCGCGAATTCTTCGTCGACCACAGAGTGCAGGTCTATCGGAGTTGCCTCCCAAGCGCCACGGATGACCAACGCCATCTCTTGAATGTTCGGCCGTGAAAACGGGTCCGGCCCCAGGGCGGCCTCGAGTACTTTGACGACCGATTTGGTAGCGCTTGGACAGGACATAGGCAAAGGGATTCTGTCTTCCCAGGTTCCCGCCGGGCGGCCGGTCAGCAACAGCCAGATGAGTTCCGCGAATGCGCGCACGTCCTGAGCTTTTCCGTCACCCGGCCTCCGGAAGCCGTCCTGACGCCAAGGATCAGGCCAAGGAGGCGCCACCAGCGACGCCGAGTTACGGCTCAGGAATACCCGTGACGCGGACAAATCACCGTAGGCCGTTTCCTGACTGTGCAGCCAAGAGATCGCCCTCCCCACGTGAGCCACCACCGAAGCGCACTCCCCCGGCTCGAGTCTTTTCCGAACCGACAGAACGTTCTGCAAGCACCCGCCCTCGGGGAATTCGGTGACCAAGTAAGGCGAAAGTGGCTCGGCGGCCGACGCTTCGTATGTATGCAGGATATGGGGATGACGCATGGAATTCCTCTGGGCATTAATGTGGCTTGCCCAGGAGCGTGACGTCATGGCCAAGGCTGCCGACTCCCCTCGAGGTGGAACGTACAAACGAATCATCCTCTCGGAAGCCGCACGGAGCTGCGCGGCCTTTTCATAACCTGCTGATGAGTCGATGCGACGTCCGACGAGCCAAGCTGAGCCGTCAGAGTCTTTCCCGCCAAGGCGGGCGTACCATAAGGAGGCGCCTTCGGCCGCCCCGATCTTTGTGATGAGCCGATATTGGTCCAGATCCATTGCACCGGGGTCGGCAATACCCGGTGCTCCGGTCGCGGTCTGATTCATGCCTCTGGTGTACACCCTCGGAGATGACAATCATCACGTTATCCACAGGTAGCCGGAAACTTTGAAGATTTTCTCGACATGCAATTTAGACGCGTCACCGCACGGCGGTAGGGTAGTCACATGTCTTTGGTCATGAATCGGGTCGGTCTCGCGCCCGAGTACGTGGACTATCGTGAAGCCCTCGCACTTCAGGAAGAGATTCACCACCGCGTCAGCAATCAAGAGCAGGACAACACCGTGCTGCTCTTGGAACACCTGCCGGTATACACCGCGGGAAAACGCACCGAAAAGCACGAGTACCCCACTGATGGGACCGATGTCGTCCCCATTGATCGTGGGGGAAAACTGACCTGGCACGGACCAGGAATGCTCGTGGGATACCCCATCGTCAAATTGCCCGAACCGGTAGACGTCGTGAAGTACGTAAGGATTCTGGAAGAAATCCTCATGAAGGTCGTACGTGATCTGGGCGTCGACGGGCAGCGGGTCGAAGGACGTTCCGGCGTGTGGGTGCTTGGCGAGGGCATAGAACCGGACAAGAAGATCGCGGCAATTGGCATCCGCGTTTCTCGGAACACGACGATGCACGGGTTCGCTCTGAACTGCAGCAACGAGCTGACCTCATTTTCCAACTTCATTCCCTGCGGCATCACGGATGCGTCTGTCACGACCATCAGTGAACAACTTGGCCGGAACATTTCACCGGCCGATGTTGTTGACCGTGTTGAGCAGGAGCTTATGGCCAATGCCGACCGCCTGGCCGCACAATTCATCCCGCGTGGCGAACAGGCTTCAGCCTGATCGTTCCATTCGCCGGCCGCTATGCGGCGAGCCGTGGACATCGAAGGAGAGACCATGACCATCGCCCCAGAAGGACGCAAACTTCTCCGCGTAGAAGCGCGCAACGCTGAGGTCCCCATCGAGAAGAAGCCTTCGTGGCTCAAGAACACCGCCAAGATGGGCCCCGAGTACCAAGAACTCAAGAAGATGGCCCGCAGCCAGGGCTTGCACACCGTTTGCGAAGAGGCCGGTTGCCCCAATATTTACGAATGTTGGGAGGACCGTGAGGCCACGTTCCTGATTGCCGGTGATACGTGTACGCGACGTTGCGATTTTTGCGATATCGCAACGGGACGTCCCGCTCCGCTGGATCCATTGGAGCCCCTCAAGGTGGCTCGTTCGATCCAGCAGATGGATCTTCGCTACGCAACCGTCACCGGCGTTGCTCGTGACGATCTCGCCGATGGATCGGCACTGCATTACGCCAAGACCATCGAAGCCATTCACGAGCACAACCCCAACACCGGCGTCGAAATTTTGATCCCGGATTTTCAGGGCAAACCAGACCGTTTGGACATGATTGTCGATGCCGGCCCTGAGGTCTATGCGCACAACGTCGAGACCGTGCCCCGCATCTTCAAGAAGATTCGCCCCGCATTCACGTACGAGCGTTCGCTCGAGACCATTTCACATGGCAAGGAACGCGGGATGATCACCAAGTCGAACTTGATCCTCGGTATGGGAGAGACCAATGATGAGGTCTACGAGGCTCTCTGCGATCTGCATGATGCGGGAACGGACATCATCACTCTGACACAGTATTTGCGTCCTTCTCCCCTCTTCCACCCCATCGATCGTTGGGTCAAGCCTGAAGAGTTTGTCGCTCTGTCCGAAGCGGCCGAAGAAATCGGTTTCCTGGGTGTTATGGCCGGTCCGATGGTTCGCTCGTCCTACCGTGCCGGGCGCCTCTGGGCGCGGGCAATGGAAAAAATGGGACGCCCGATCCCGGAGCACCTGGAACACATCCAAGACACCGGATCCGCTCGCCAGGAGGCTTCCTCCCTAGTCGCCGCAGGCCTGTAACTTCAGCAGGGTTGCGCCCTGCTCCGATACGGCGCCGCCCCGGGTCTTCTGGCCCGGGGCCGCTTCGCGTCGTGCTCGAGTTCGCGAGAGGGTACTCCTCCCGTAGAATGGTCCCGAATGCCGGGGCACTACAGTGCCGACCAATACCCAAATGCAATGAGGAAACATCGTGTCGTCTCAGTCTGCCAAGAACGGCAAGCTCACGCGTGAGGAAAAGCGCGAAGAGAAGCGCAAGAAGAAGGGCTCCAAGCCCGGCTATTTCGCCCAGATGAAGCAAGTCTTCACCATGACCCGTAAGTCGGATCCCAACATCACGTGGATCCTCCTTCTGGCGGGTTTGGTGACTCTTTTGATTTTCCTGCTCGTGGGCGTGCTTCTGCACAACTGGATAACATGGCTCATCATCGGCATTCCCGTAGCAGTCCTGGTTTGCGTGATTATCCTTTCCCGACGGGCCGAAAAGGCCGCATTCGGCCAGATCGAAGGGCAGACGGGTGCCGCGGGAGCAGCATTGTCCACTCTTCGTCGTGGTTGGATCGTGGAAGAGCAGCCCGTTGCAGTCAACCCTCGGACTCAGGATCTGGTCTTCAGAGCGTTGGGACGTCCCGGCGTCGTGCTGGTCACTGAGGGCCCCGCAAGCCGAGTGAATTCGCTGATCAGCCAGGAGAAGAAGAAGCTCAATCGCGTAGCCCCGAATGTTCCGATTCACGTCATTAAGGCTGGAAATGGTCAGGGGCAAGTTCCCCTCAAGAAAATCACCAAAACCATGAAGGGCTACTCCAAGAATCTCACGCAACAGGAGGTACACGCGGTGAATAACCGTTTGGCGTCCTTGAACAAGGGGATGCCGATGCCCAAGGGTGTGGATCCGATGAAGGCTCGACCGGACCGTAAAGGTCTGCGCGGCCGATAAGCCAGCTCATTGCAAAAAGGCCCCCAACCGTCAGGTTGGGGGCCTTTTTGTGAGTGGCTCAGCGAATACGGACGAGGAGCGTCCCGACGGCTCGATCCTGCAGCCCACGTCCGTCCTCGTCGACCACCAGGATCGGAATAACCACGGTGACGAGGAGACTGCGCAGAAACGCCTTGGCGAAACCGGCGGGTTCCCCACCAATGGTCTGAACCTGCATCCCGAATGCAAAGTGCCCCAGAGTGTGCCCCATGAAACCAACGAGCAACCCCTGGTAGACCCAGAATACGATGGAAGGCGCCAGCGAATGCACCAGAGAGTCCCCCGAGCCGAGCAGCAGGTGGCTGATTCCCAAACAGATGACCCAGTCCACAATCAGCGCCAGAATACGCCAGGGTACGGTCGCCAGTGAGCCTTTGCCCCGTTCGGGTCTCCCAAAACGTTGGCCTGGATAATCCGGGCGAGCTGATGACGTCGGGGACGCTCGTTCCGGACCATGCGGGTTCTCAGAACGAGAAGGGTTTTGGTCAGTTGCCATGAACCCAGGATATCCAAGGTGGGACTCCCATACGGGTTATGGTTGAACAAGCAATCACGCCGTTGCGGTTTGGATCGACATTGACTGGGTCTGTTACACGGCTGAAACATGTCAGATACAGCTGGGCAATGTCGCGAGCCTACCGTAAGCAGCAGAAAGCACAAGGGCGTTCCTGAGGAGGGAACGGCCGGTGTGATCGCGTTGAGCAATCTAAGGAGAACTCCGACCATGTTCGAAAATGCCCAGGAAGTGCTGGACTATATTCAGAAAGAGGATGTCGTCTTCATCGATATCCGGTTCACCGATCTTCCCGGTGTTCAGCAGCACTTCAACCTCCCGGCAAAATCCATCGACGATGATTTCTTCGTCAACGGGCAGCTCTTCGATGGGTCGTCTATTCGGGGTTTCCAGGGAATTGCCGAGTCCGATATGCAGCTCATTCCCGACCCCAAGTCGGCTTTCGTGGATCCCTTCCGCGTGGAGAAAACCCTGGTCCTGACCTGCTCGATCGTCAATCCTCGCACCGGCGATCCTTACCATCGTGATCCGCGCGGCGTCGCAGAGCGCGCGGAAGCGTACCTCAATTCCACCGGCATCGCCGATATCGCGAATTTCGCTTCCGAAGCAGAGTTCTTCATCTTCGAGGACGTCCGCTACCAGGTTTCCCCTGAACACACTTTTTACCGCGTGGATTCCGACGAGGCGCCCTGGAATTCGGGCCGCAAGGAAGAAGACGGAAACCTCGGCAACAAGACTTTGACCAAGGGCGGGTATTTCCCCGTTGCTCCTCAGGACAAGCAAGCCGACCTGAGAGACGCCATTTCGGTGACTTTGGACGAGGTCGGTTTGGAGGTCGAGCGCGCGCACCACGAGGTTGGGGCACCCGGCCAGGCCGAAATCAACTACAAGTACAACACTATGACGCTCGCCGCCGACGATCTCCTGAAGTTCAAATACATTGTCAAGAACGTCGCGGACGCATTCGGCAAGTCGGCGACCTTCATGCCGAAGCCCGTCTTCGGCGACAACGGTTCGGGTATGCATTGTCACCAGTCGCTGTGGAAGGGCGGTGAGCCGTTGTTCTTCGACGAGCGCGGTTACGCAAACCTTTCTGACGTCGCCCGTTGGTACATCGGTGGGTTGCTGGAGCACTCTTCTTCGGTTTTGGCGTTCACCAACCCCACGGTCAACTCCTACAAGCGCTTGGTGAAGGGCTACGAAGCCCCTGTCAACATGGTGTACTCGCAGGGCAACCGCTCTGCCGGCATCCGTATCCCGATCACCGGGTCCAACCCCAAGGCGAAGCGACTCGAATTCCGGGCACCCGACCCCTCGTGCAATCCGTATCTGGCGTTCGCCGCTCAGCTCATGGCCGGCCTGGACGGTATTCGTAACCGCATCGAGCCCCCGGAGCCGATTGACAAAGACCTCTACGAACTGCCCCCTGAGGAGGCCAAGGACATCAAGACGGCACCTGCTAGCCTCGACGAGGCTCTTGAAGCCCTGGAGCAGGATCACGAATTCTTGCTGGCCGGGGACGTCTTCACCGAAGACCTGATCCAGACGTGGATCGACTACAAGCGCGAGAACGAGTTGGAGCCGCTCTCGCTGGTCCCGCACCCGTTGGAGTTCCAGCTCTACTACGGGGTCTGATTTCCGCTCAAGCTTGCATGCCTGAAATTTCGGGGGGGTAGCGCATTATGCGCTACCCCCGATTTTTGTGTATATCCCCATGTGTAGGGTATGTCGTCGTCTCGCCGATCCGGCTGCCTACCGGATACCCTCACCATCGTCAACGAGCGGATGTACGTACGTGCCCGGCAAAAGGCAGTAGGAGCGATGACGCCCGCCCTCCAGCAGTTCATCGCTTCCAGGGTTGCCGCCAACCGGCAGAAATTCATATCGAAAATCTGGTTTAGTTGCCTCCCCCGGCAAGGACTAGTACGCATGCGCCACCCACGGCCTTGGCCCTGGGCTAGCCGACCCCGGTACCGGTCGGACAACTTTCCACGCCGGAGCGGCAAACTAAGTTTCTGGCGCCACTCAACGCATGCAGTGACAGAGCGAGCGTACGGGCAAGCCAGTCCACCGAATCCATAAGAGACGGGAGGCAGGGAGCTCCCCTACCTCACGCTAGCCCAACGATAGGGCTCCGGATCAGTGCCCCTTTTCCGAGCCGTCGGAACGACGATCTCGGGCGTGACCGAACATGCCGACGGCGATCCACATTAGAGCAACCACCGCACCACCGATCGGCGCATACCCCTTGGGAACATCCGGCTGCAAGGCACCAAAACTGGCGCCGTACAGGATCGTGATCGCCAACGCCACGAAAACCAGAATTTTGCGTTTCATAGGATCAGTATGCGCTGGCATCGACGGAAGTGCCATAGATCACCAACCCCGGATGTGACAGAACATGACATGGGTTTGATGAGGGCATATTTCAAATCTCTAGGCGTCCGGCCCGCAACTATTGTGCAAAGGCTTCCCTGGTCCTATCTTAAGGTTACCCTTACTTGCCTGATTTGGAGGCGATCTGGGTGCGCGGTCGGACTCTGACGAGAACCGAACGTGATTCGAACGATTACTAGCGAAAGGTGGTTTCGAGAATGAAACCCTCTGCCTTCAAGCGCATGGCCGCAGTGGCCGGGAGCACCCTCGCGCTCGTCGCGGGATCGGCAGTCATGGCACAACCGGCCAACGCGCTGAGCACCACCGATTTGAACAACATTTCGATTGTCGACCAGAAGGCGACCTATCGCCATGGCGACACGATCACCGTCAACCAGTCCGGCCTGCGGCCGGGAGTCACGTACAAGGTCGGCCAGTGCCTGTACCAGACTCACTGGAGCGGCATCCCAGGTTGCACAAATTACAAGGACGTCGTCGCAGACGCCTTCGGACGCATCACCACCAAAATCACCCTAGTTTCACAAGGAGAGAACGTTCACAAAAACATTCCCGTCCCCGGTATCAAAAAGAAGCTCGATTTCACCGAGGATTTCTCCACAGAGATCGTTACAGTAGCTCCGCATTCGACGGGATATATCGGAAAACAAGCCGGCGACAGCACGACGTTTAGCGTCAAGTAACTATACGCTTCCGATATTCTGTCACTGGTGACAGCGTATTGCGCGTTTTTATGGAAGGCGGTTCTGAGAGATTTCTCGGGACCGCCTTCCACGCTATATTAATTCAAGGACACTTCATTGAAACTCTCGCACTTACGAAGATCAATTTCGGGGACGATTTCCATTTTAACGTCTCTCGTCCTGGCCGTTTCTGGCTTACTGTTCGTGGCGTCCCCCGCTCGGGCGGACCAAACACCCATTTCTGAAGGTCACGTTATCTGGGGAATCAAACAGTCCTGGAGAAACTACATCGGACCCGGTGCCATCCTCGACGATGGGGTCGAAGTTATCCGCGAAGGCCCCCACCAGGGCGAGTACACATGGCCCATCCGCTCCGGAACCTTCGACTCGGGCACCAATAGTCTCCACCTCGATCTCCGAGGAAAAGCACGATACAAGTCCTACTGTTCCAAAAATACCGAACAGCCTGATCCGCGTCTCATGGAGGAGTGCCTCCTGGATAGCGAGTTCTCAAACCTGCGCCTTGATATTTCCAAGACAGAGCAGGTCATCCGAGGCGACTACACCGGGTGGCCACGTGAAGATCCTGGCGGACTCAACGGTTCAGCAATGATTACCAACAAGGACATCGTTCTCGCGAAAATCGACCTGTCGACCGGGTCTCTGGACCAGCACGACGATCAGGTCTCTTGGTCCGGGTTGTCCACCGCTAGCGGTGCTGACTTCGCACTTTATCCGGGAGGTACGCGATTTGACGACCTCGAATTCCACTACACCGGGCCGAGTGGTGTACCGGAGATTGAGGAGCAGTTCAACAATCCCAGGACCCCGCATTTTGAGCCGGGCGCCGCATGGGTCAAGGAGTTCACGTCCGTTGGGAGGACCTTCGAAAAGGGGCAGAGGGACGTGCAGCTCGATGAGGAGCACAACCTGATCTATGTGATCGACATGAGCTTGGAAGCCGCGCCGGATGGCAGGAGAATAACCGCCTTGGATGCGACGTCGCTCCGAGAGCTGGGCCAAACCACGGTGCCATCGACACCGGATTCCCAAGAGCTCAACATGATCGATCCTACGCGCGGTTCGCTGATATCGCTGGCAGTCAAGCGCAAGGCATCAGATTCTGCTTCCTCCCTTGAGGTCATTGCTTTCGCTACCGAGTATGAGGAGGATAAGGGCCAGCTGAAGAGCCGCGAAATTTCCCGGACCGAGACGCCCGGAGACGAGTTCGGGCGACTCACTTGGGACGGCACAAAGAGCAGCTTCCTGTTCCTGACCTCAGTCAAGGAGCCAAACGGCAAGTACGGGGCTCACCTCACATGGATAAACCCACGAACAGGCGCATGGACTCATGCCGGACCTGTTATGGCGCCAACCGAAGTCCCGGGCTTGGGAGATCATTCCACAGAATACGATCCTTTCAATGGACTTCTCACGAATCCAGCACACGATGGGAACCTCGCCGTACTACGGGACGGTTCCATCGTTCTACCCTCGGCCGAAGGCGGATATATTTTCCCCGATGGTCGCGGGATTCCCGTCCCCGTTATGCGAATCAACCCGTCCGAGATGTCGGCAGAATATATACCCGGGACCATTGCTGACCCTGTGACCTTCTACGGACAAGAGGTACGGACTGGTTTTGAGAATGCGAAGACGACCAAAGACGGATCGGTAAGGTTATACGGAAACAGGTTTGGAAACAGTTTGGCTACCATTGATATAGTCGATGGCAAAGCAAATGTCACACGTAAACCCACCCGAATATCTGACAAGACAAATTCCCCAAAGTCACTCCAATTTTATAACCGAGAGAATATTGAATACCTTCTCGACTTCTACTCCCAAGACGTGTATGCAGTTCGGGACAGTAAACTCTTGAAAACATACACGTTCCCGGAAACTCAACGAGTCACGGAAAACAACAACACACTGGACGTCACCAGAGACGGTGACCTCATCATGCAGGTCATGGATCCTGAGACAGGTCTTCCCGGTGTTCGTCGGTTTGACCTCAAGGGGTATACACCGCAGGTACTCGAAAGCCCGCAATCGAAATCAGTGAACTTGGGCACCGAGGATTCCATGGACCTTGACTTCACAGTCAATGGCAAGGACGTCGATTCGATCCGCTGGCAGGTCAAGAAACCCGGAGAGCTCAGGTTCGTGGATATTCCGGGCGCCACCACACGTAGGCTCGAGATCAATGCACATGCCTCAGACCGGGACTCGGTTTACCGGGCCGTGCTGACGAATGCCTACGGCTCCGTCGTCAGTGACGAAGCGGCCCTGACTCTTCGCCAGACTCCTTCGTTCATCGCTCAGCCGACCTCGTTGGATGTTCTTTCCGGTAACAAGGCCGTGTTCCGGGCTACGGCCCAAGGTATTCCCGAGCCCGCGTTAACTTGGGAAGAGCGCTCCCACGGCGGTCCATGGGAAGCGGTGCAGGCCGAGAATGTTCAGGGCGAGGGCAGCCTGACTACGCTGACCTTGAACGATGTTGCCGAGGCCAAGTCCGGAACGGAATACCGTGTCAAAGCCGTCGCCGAAGGCCACGATCCTGTCTATTCCGATCCGGCAACGCTGACCGTCCACCCCCGCACCGAGATTCCTTCGGAAGGGATCAATGTCGAGGGCGCAACCTTCCAATGGGGCATCAGCGGAATCGTCCAGGAAAAACCTCCGTTCGGCACCGCGAACTACCTGTCCGCAGGCACCTCGCACGGCACCAAAGACTCCTACAAGTCCTCCGAGGATGACGTGACCGTGATTCGCCAGAAACGTGATGGGGCGACCTCATCAGTGGATTGGGAGTCCAGGGCAGCCCACGTCGGGGATCCCAACCTCGAACAGGCTATCCGACTCAGCAACGGCTCCGGCCATCTGAATGCGGATGGCTCCGGCGAAATCCGGTGGAAAGGTGCGTTCAGCGTCAACTTCTACGACGGTCTCGTTCCCTTCACGGTGAACAATCTGCGCCTGCAAACCGATGCGCACGGTCAAGGACGGCTGATCGGCGACCTGTCCGGCTATGGTTCGTCCCAGGACGATCCCTTCCATAAGAAACAGGTCCAAGACAGGAAGGACGTCGAACTGGCCACCTTCCCACTCGGAACCGGTCTGGATCTCAGAGGCACCACCTCCATCTCCCCCAACTACGCGGGAGTGAAGGTCAACCTGCCCGAGGCCGCCACACCCCAAAAAACCGACGGGGAAAACTGGGGATCATGGCCCCAATCCATGGTCGACTTCCAGCTGACCACAGGCCTCTCCTCCTACTGGTACTCCTCGGGCGGATCCGGGGACCCCAAGAAGCCAGGTTCGCCGTTCCAGGTCACGCTGAAAGCCACTGCGGAGACCCCGACGCCGCCGGACAAGGAGAAACCGGTTAAGGAACCGCCCGCGCCTTCCACCGGACCGACGGCCCGCGCAGTGGCGCCGTCGGCCCCGGAGAAACAGCCGACGGATTCGGGGAACGAGGCTTCGGATTCGCGAACCGAAAGCCCCGACCCCGTGCAAGGGAAGACGGCCCCGTCCCAGGAGCCTTCAGCACACACGGGCCCGTCCGCATCTGTAACGACCCCGGGGTCAGGAGCCGATCATTCGACCGAAACCGGCCAGACGACCGGAACCGGGCAGACAACCGGTCACGATCAGAACGGCACATCGACCCGTACGGAGCCGAGCCGGAGTGCTCAAGAAGGTGCGAAAGACTCCGGCCGACAAGGTGATGAGGCGTCTGACCAGGGCGCTGCTTCACCTACGCAGGAGTCGACCGACAAGGGCGGCCACGCAGACGGACTGGCACACACCGGTGCCCAGATCGCGAGCGTCCTGACCATAGCGCTCATGTTCCTTTCGCTGGGTGCCGTGGCCGTGTGGCTGGTGCTACGACGACGTCCTGCTCACTCGGGGAGGCCCCGGCACAGGGGCTGACCTGGTGCCAAGGTCGCCAGTTCTGAAAATCCCAGTCCGCGGGTCAAACGAATCGGACCTCGCATAAACCGAGGGCCACCGTTCTACGGTGGCCCTCGGCCCTATTCTGAGTCGTAGACTGGCAGGATCTCCTGCCACGAAATCGGCCGTAAGGATTCGCTTACGGCCGGCTCGTGCTTACCGGGACGTCCACACACCGATTCACACTTTCGGACCGAACCTCACCGACCCCCGAAGCCGTGGGCGACTATTCCAGATGCCCGTAGAACAACGTCTCGAAGATCGACCGGGCGCGTCGCGTGAGTCGCAGGTAGTCTTCCTCCAGGATCGCGGCGCTGCCCGGTTCGTATCCGCTCCACCGGGCGATCGCTTCAAGGTCCTTCCGTGAAGACGGCAACGAATCAGAGGCACGACCATTTCGCAGAACGTTGCCCCCACGGATACGTGTCGCCAGCCTCCAAGCCGATTCAAGGATCGCGGCGTCTTCGGCAGCGACGATCTCCAACTTGACGGCCTCTTCCAGAGCTCGCAGGGTGCTCGTGGTCTTGAGTCCCGGATTCTCGTGCGCGTGCTCGAGCTGAATCAGTTGCGTGAGCCATTCGATGTCGCTCAGCCCGCCACGACCAAGTTTGACCTGACGCGCGGGATCAGCGCCTCGGGGCATCCTTTCGGCCTCCACCCGCGCCTTCATACGCTGTATTTGCCGGATTTGATCCTCCGAAACATTCTTCGGGTAACGATAAGGATTGATGAGTCGGATGAATTTCTCCGCCACTTCGGCAGAACCTGCCAGAGGCCGTGCACGGAGCAATGCTTGGTACTCCCAGGTATCAGCCCAACGCTCGTAATACTCCGCGAATGAATCCAAGGTACGAACCATGGGCCCGGATTTGCCCTCGGGTCGAAGATCGGCATCAATTTCCAGTGTCTTCTCGGCACGTATCGCGGGCTTCATGGGAATCTTCAGCAACTGGGTCATCCGATTGA
The DNA here is from genome assembly GCF_004137765.1 of Rothia uropygialis. GTDB lineage: Bacteria > Actinomycetota > Actinomycetes > Actinomycetales > Micrococcaceae > Rothia. The sequence goes on from NZ_NOIS01000002.1 coordinate 603,782, forward strand.
TCAGGGTGTTGGCCTGAGCAACGGCCTTGCCGTGGTCAGCGCCGCTCCGCGGTTGATGCACATACATGACGTCGGCATCGGAGCCGTAACCGATCTCCGCGCCACCTTGGCGCCCCATCCCGATCACGGCAACATCGGTCAGGACCTCTTCGCCCTTCTCCTGGTACAACTCGCGTTCCGCGGTGTGGAGGGCCCCCAAAATGGTCGCTTGATCCGCGTGAGCCAGCCCTTCCATCACGTCATTCAAATCGGTCACGCCAACCGCCTCGCCCAGGGCGATGCGCAGGATCTCGCGGCGGCGAATAAGCCGAATCATCCGGATCGCTGACATTGCGTCCGGGTGGCGTGAAATTTTCGAACGGATTTCGGACCACAAGTTTTCGAAAGGCTCAGGCCGCAGCCTTTCGTCCCGGTCCAGCCACGAAATCGATTCCGGTTCGTCTTCCAGGAGATCCGTGATGAACCGGGAACTCGACAGAACCGCGCACAGGCGCTCAGCGGCCGCGGGCGAATCACGCAGCATGCGCAAGTACCACTGGGTTTGCCCCAGTGACTCGGAGACTCGGCGGAACCCCAGCAAACCGGCGTCGGGGTCGACGCCGCGGGCGAACCAACCGAGGAGCACCGGCAGTATGGTCCGCTGGATTTCGGCGCGTCGTGAGAGGCCTTTTGTCAGGGCTTCGATATGGCGCATGGCCCCACGCGGGTCCAGGTAGCCCAAAGCTGACAGTCGGTCTTGGGCCGCCTCCGGCGTCAGAGCAACCTCATCGACGGACAGCTTGGAAACCGCCGCAAGCAGCGGACGGAAGAAGAGACGTTCGTGGAGCCCGCGCACCGTACGCTGCGATCGTTTCCGTTGTTTGAGCAGATCATCGGGGGTGAACCGAGTCCGATCGGAATTCCCGCGCATTCCCCTGGCGACGGCCGCCTGCTCGGCTTCCTTGACCGGCATGAGGTGCGTACGCCGCAGATGGAGCAGTTGGATACGGTGCTCGAGCGTGCGCTGCCACCGATATTCGTAGCCCAGACTCCCCGAGGCATCGCGTCCCACATAGGACCGGTCACGCAACGCGGAAAGTGCCGCCGTGGTCGATCGCATCCGGACGCTCTCGTCCGTCCGGCCGTGAACCAGTTGCAGAAGCTGGACCGTGAACTCCACGTCCCTCAGCCCGCCTGGCCCCAGTTTGATCTGTCGCTCACGCTCTTCCGACGGTATATTGTCGGTCACCCGACGGCGCATGGACTGGACGGAATCCACAAAATTCTCCCGACCAGATGCTTCCCACACGAACGGCGCAATTGCGTGAACGTACTCTTCACCCAGACGCCGGGAACCTGCGACGGGGCGTGCCTTGAGCAATGCCTGGAATTCCCAGTTCTCGGCCCACCGGTCGTAATACCTCCGGTGTGAATCGATGCTCCTGACCAACGGACCGTCTTTGCCTTCCGGACGGAGGTTTGCATCGACTTCCCAGAGGCCAGGCTCGGGGCCGACCCCGTAAACCACTTTCGTCAGGGCCTTGACCAGTTCGGTGCCAATCCGGCCCATGACCTCCTCATCGGGTTCCTCGAGATCTCCGCGGACATCGGCCGAGGAGGGTCCTACCGCGTAAACAACGTCGACGTCGGAAATGTAATTGAGCTCGCGAGCTCCGCACTTTCCCATCGCAATAATGGTCAGGTCCACGGAAGCCACGGCGGGTTCGTTCTCAGAGATCTCGGCCCTGGCGACGGCCAACGCCCCCTCGAGAGCTGCCCCCGCCAGGTCCGCGAGCGCGGCGCCGACCTTGGGCATGTCCTCTATAGGGTCCTCGGAGGTGAGATCCGCCAGCGCTATTCGAGTCAGGTACTCACGATAAGTGGTTCTGACGGCGAGCTTCGCATCGTCGCCGGTAATTCGTGCAATGGGTTGCTCGGATTCGGGGTCGGCGCCGACGGCCTCAAGCATTGCACGGCGGTAACGATCGTTCAGGTCCGAGACTTCAACGTCAGGCAAGGGCCGAGGGGGCTCGTCGAAGATGCCGAGATGCTCAGGGTAGCGCATGAGGAACTCACCGAGTGCCTCAGATGCGCCGAGCACCCGGAACAGACCCGCTGCCTCCTGGCCGCGGGCAATGTGTTGGCTCAACTCCGGGGCATCAGTCAGCATGCGGACGACCGCTTTGAGCGCCATGTCCGGGGAAGGGCTGAGCGCCAGGCCCTCGAGCAGTTTGGCTTTATCGACGTCTCTCAGTTCATCCGATTCCAGCCATCGGTTGGCGCCGCTCAAATCGTTGAATCCGACCGCGGCCAGCCGCCGCTTGGCCTCGTGACCGGTGCCTTCCCGGGGTCTTTCCTGCTCGCCCATGGTGCTACAGAAGGCCCAGGTTGTACTTGAGTTCGTACGGGGTCACTTCCATGCGATAAGCCGTCCAATCGTCCTGCTTATTGCGCAAGAACTGATTGAATACCTGCTCCCCCAGGGTCTCTGCCATGAATTCTGACTCTTCGGTCTGGCGGATCGCATCGTGCAGGGACGACGGGAGGGGGCTGTGCCCCAAACTGCGCCTTTCGGCCGCGCTCATGGATGCGACGTCCTCGGCCTCTGCCTCGGACAGCTCGTATTCGTTCTCTATCCCTTTGAGGCCCGCGGCAAGGATCACCGCGTAACCTAGGTATGGGTTGACGGCCGAATCGATGCCCCGGTATTCGATGCGAGCCGACTGCATCTTGTTGGGCTTGTACAGAGGCACACGCACCAGCGCGGAACGGTTGTTGTGACCCCAGGACAGATAGCTCGGAGCTTCTCCTCCACCCCACAGACGCTTGTAAGAATTCACGAATTGGTTGGTCACGGACGTGAATTCCGGGGCGTGCCGCAGCACACCCGCAATGAAGTGACGCGCCGTCTGGGACAGCTGGTACTCGGCCCCGGCTTCGAAAAACGCGTTTGTGTCTCCTTCGAAGAGGGAGAAATGCGTGTGCATACCGGAGCCGGGAAATTCCGTGAACGGTTTGGGCATGAACGTCGCATAGATTCCCTGCGAGAAGGCGACTTCCTTGATGACCGAACGGAAAGTCATGATGTTGTCCGCGGTTTGCAACGCGTCGGCGTGCCGTAGATCAATTTCGTTCTGTCCCGGTCCGCCTTCATGGTGGCTGAATTCAACCGAGATGCCGACCGCCTCGAGCATCGTGACGGCTCGACGTCGGAAATCCTGGACGACTCCCCCATACACGTGGTCGAAGTAGCCTTCCCGGTCCACGGGAACGGGGGTGCCTTCTGCACTGAGCTCCTGGGACTTCAGGAGATAGAACTCGATTTCGGGCGAGGTGTAGCAGGTGAATCCCATGTCGCCGGCCTTGGACAGGATTCGCTTGAGCACACCGCGCGAGTCGGCGGATGAGGGTTCGCCGTCCGGGGTGAGGATGTCACAGAACATGCGCGAAGTCGGTTCGGTCTCGCCACGCCACGGGAGAAGCTGGAATGTCGAGGGATCCGGTTGAAGGAGCATATCGGATTCGTGGACCCGGGACAGGCCTTCGATGGATGAGCCATCGAAGCCGAGCCCCTCTTCGAACACCGTCTCGACCTCTGCGGGCGCGAGCGCCACGGATTTGAGGGTACCGACGACGTCGGTGAACCACATGCGAACGAAACGCACATCTCTTTCCTCGATGGTGCGAAGAACAAATTCCTGCTGACGGTCCATGACACTCCTCCATGGTCGACGTGCCGCGCTGGCTAACCTAGGCCAACTCTATCCTGAGGGCGTGCGCACCTCGACCAATTCGCGAAGCGGCACGAATACGCCGTAAAGGAGCCTTCAACTATGCAAAACTGCCACATCGTTGGAGGAGACCGCGCGTAGACTGATCGGCATGGCTTCGTACCTCCAGGACACTGACCACACACATTCCGACGCCAGCGACTGGCTCAGCTCGGTTCGACGAGTAAGAACCACTCATCTGCAACGCTGCAAAGACCGAGGGCAACGATTCTCAATGTTGACCTGTTATGACGCCTTGACCGCGGCGGTCTTCGACGAGGCCGGAATCGAGGTTCTGCTCATCGGGGATTCGGCGGGCAACACCGTCTACGGTTACGAGTCGACCGTCCCGGTGACTTTGGACGAGTTGATTCCTTTGACCCGAGCCGTCTCAGGTGCCGCAACCCGGGCAATGGTCGTCGTCGACTTGCCGTTCGGGAGCTACGAACAGTCCCCTGCACAGGCCGTCGCCAGTTCGGTCAGACTCATGAAGGAAGGCGGGGCTCACGCCGTCAAGATGGAAGGCAGCGCCTACTACGCCGAACACGTCGAAGCGATGGTCCAGGCGGGAATCCCCGTCATGGCTCACATCGGTTTCACCCCGCAAGCGACCAACGCTTTGGGAGGATTTCGCGTGCAGGGCCGGGACGACGCCGCCGAGCGACTCCTCGTGGACGCTCGGGCCCTCGCCGAGGCCGGCGCTTTTGCGGTGCTCATCGAGATGACGGCCAGCCCGGCCGTCGAAGCCGTCGTGGACGGGATCGATGTCCCGACCGTAGGTATCGGCGCGGGCGGGTCCACGACCGGACAGGTCCTGGTGTGGCAGGACATGATGGGACTCACCGAAGGAAAGGTACCTCGGTTCGTCAAAAAGTATGCAGACCTGCGATCCGTGATCGCCGATGCAGCCGGTGCATACAGAAAAGACGTGCTCGACGGCAGTTTCCCTGCTCCCGAGCACGTCTTCGAGGACTGAGCGCTTGATCACTGTCTGATCAGGCTTCACCCTTCCATCGTGCGTCGTCTTCATCCCATTTTTCATTGCGTTCTTTAGCTATGTTCAAGGCGTTTTGCGCTTCCTCGCGGGAGCTGTACGGCCCGAGAAGTTGCCGATAGTCCGATTGGGCGCCTTGTTCGACCGTGTGCGTATACGTGTTGAACCAAAATTGCTGGTCTTCCGGGACGTGCGCGCTTCCGTTGGTACCCATGGGGTGACCTCCTCGTCGTCGATCGTGTTCTAGAGTTGACTATATGTCCCGTACCAATGCTTCCACGACATCCCACAACATCCCTGCCGAACACGGCGGCGCTCCCTTGGGCAACCTGACCCCGGGCGCCATCGGCCCCACTCGCAAGGTTCCGGCTTCCATCGAGCGCCCCGAATACGTCGGCAAAGCGACCGCGGATGAGGGCAACGGATCGGATCTGTACACCCCTGAAGAAGTTGAACTGATCCGCGAGTCCGGGAAGATCGCCGCGGGCTCGATCGTCGCCGCCGAAGAGTACTGCGTTCCGGGACGTACGACCGATGAAATCGACCGAGTCGTCCACGAGTACATGTGCGACCACGGCGCTTACCCCTCGACCCTGGGCTACCGGAATTTCTGGAAGTCCGTGTGCACGTCTTTGAACGAAGTCATCTGCCACGGCATCCCGGACTCCACGGTTCTGGAGGAAGGCGACATCATCAACCTTGACGTCACCGCCTACAAGAACGGCATGCACGGGGACACCAACCGGACGCTGCTGGTCGGAGAGGTGGACGAAGAATCGCGTCTGCTGGTCGAGCGCACCGAAGAATCGCTGAACCGTGCGATGAAGGCCGTCAAACCGGGACGCGAGCTCAACGTCATCGGTCGGGTGATCGAGAAGTACGCATCGCGTTTCGGTTACGGCGTGGTCCGCGACTTCACCGGTCACGGAGTGGGACGCGAATTCCACTCCGGTTTGATCGTCCCCCATTACGATGCCGCGCCGGCCTACAACACCGTGATCGAGGAAGGCATGGTGTTCACGATCGAGCCCATGCTCAATCTCGGAACCATCGACTGGCAGATGTGGGATGACGACTGGACCGTCGTCACCAAAGACCGCAAACGAAGCGCCCAATTCGAACACACCATGGTGGTCACCGCTGACGGCGTCGACGTTCTGACCCTCCCATAGCCAACACCCCTATCCAGCACCCCCGCAGGAGAATCCATGCCTCATACGTCACCGGATCGTCCCGACGTCGCTGTACAGCAGGACCTCAGCACGTCCCAAGACCTCCCCGAGCCCAAACCTCACGAGTTGGTGATCGGCGTCGACATCGGAGGCACCGGAATCAAGGGAGGCATTGTGGACCTGCGCAATGGCTCCCTCGTCAGCGAGCGATTCCGCATCGATACGCCCAGCCCCGCTACACCGGAAAAGGTTCTGCCTGTGGTTCGGCAGATCGTTGAGGAGCTTCAGGGCCGGGACATTGCCCCGGAGGAAGGCAGCGCAATTGGCATCGACTTCCCGGCTATCGTCAAAAACGGTGTCACGTGGTCGGCCGCCAACGTGGACAAGTCGTGGATCGGCGCCGAACTGAAGAAGCTGGCCGAAGAACAGGTGGGCCGCACGGTGTACGCGGTCAACGACGCCGACGCTGCCGGTCTCGCTGAAGGTATTTACGGACAGGGCCGGGACAACAGCGGACTGATTATGGTCATCACTCTGGGTACGGGGATTGGGTCGGCCATCATTCACAATGGCGTGCTCGTTCCGAACTCCGAATTGGGCCACCTGGAAATCGAGGGACACGACGCCGAATCCCGTGCCTCGGTCCGCGCACGGGAACGCGACGACCTGTCCTGGAAAGACTACGGAAAACGCCTCCACACCTATTTCTCCCGCGTGGAAGCGCTCTTCTCCCCGGACCTCTTCGTCATCGGTGGCGGGGTCTCGAAGAAACCCGAGAAATTCATGCCGTATCTGGACGGCATTAAGACACCGATGGTTCCGGCCGCCTTGCGCAATAACGCAGGGATTGTGGGTGCTGCCCTGTGGTCGGCCGGTCAGCCCGGCGAGCGTGAGCGACACGATCAAGATCTTCGGCGCTGATACCGGCGGGCCTAGCCGCCAAGGAAGCGGTCGAGGCTTTCACCGCCCGGCTCTAGGGGTCAAACCCCTGAGTCGGGGAGGCGCCCCGGAGGGCCCTAAGGGTCACCATTTTTAAAAGTTGAACGCCGGTACCTGACGGCTTCCCCTCCGCAAGTACCGGCGACCAGTTCCTATCTAATCACAAGATGAACGCTGGGTCTAGATCAAAGTCGGCTGATCCGGATCTTCCGACTCCGGAACAGCGGTGGATGCATTTTTGCCCTTGCGCTTTGCCTGGGCAGAACCAGATTTCTTGCCTCTGCTCTTGCTCTGCGGTTCGGGCTCTGCAGCTTCGGCAACCGTGGAGCTCTCGGCCGTTTCGCTTTCAGAGTCGTGCTTGACCTCGAATGCGGCCGTCGCAGGAGCCGAACCCGTGCGGAGGTTTTCTATGGCTTTTTCGAAATCCGCGAGACCGTCGAACGCCTGGTAAACGCTCGCGAAGCGTAAGTAGGCGACCTCGTCAAGCCGCTGCAACGGATCGAGAATGGCCAGCCCGACGTCGTTCGCGTCGATCTCCGCAAGCCCGCGGGCACGAATGGATTCTTCGACCTCTTGAGCCAATAATGCGAGGTCGTCCTCGCTGACGGGCCGCCCTTGACATGCTTTGCGGACGCCGGAGATGATCTTGACTCGCTTGAACGGTTCGGTCGCACCCGAACGTTTGATGACATTGACCGATGTGGTCTCGAGAGTTGAGAATCTGCGGCCGCACGAGGAGCATTGCCGACGGCGCCTGATCGATGAGCCGTCGTCGGCAACGCGCGAGTCCACGACCCGGGAATCCGGATGGCGGCAATAAGGACAATGCATATTAGGAGGCCCCCTCCGAGACGGAATCGTCGATTCGAGCGGTGATCGCTTCTCCGTGAGCGGGAAGGTCCTCCGCACCGGAGAGTGCAACGACCTCCTCCCCGACTTCAGCCAAAGCGTCCGCGGAGTACTCGATGATCTGAACGGCTTTCATGAACGATGTGGTGCACAATCCACTGCTGTGGCGGGCCGAGCCGCCCGTCGGCAGAACGTGATTCGAGCCGGCAGCATAGTCTCCCAAAGGCACCGGGCTGTAGGGGCCCAGGAATATCGCTCCAGCGTTCCGAATTCTGGCCGCAATATCGCCTGGTCGCTCGGTCTGAATCTCCAAGTGCTCCGGCGCGTAGGCATTGGCGACGTCAACGCTCTGATCGACGTCCTCGGTCAGGATCACGCCGGACTGCGGGCCGCTCAGTGCTGTTACGACCCTGTCGTGGTGTTTGGTCTTGGCCACGCGCGCTTCGAGGGCAGATGCGGTCTGATCCGCAAGTTCCGGGGAGTCTGTAATGAGAATCGACCCGGCGTGAGGATCGTGTTCGGCCTGCGACAAGAGATCGGCCGCAACGTATTCCGGGTTCGCCTGCTCATCGGCGATCACGGCAATTTCGGTGGTGCCCGCCTCGCCGTCCACTCCCACGACGGAACGCAACTGACGTTTGGCCATGGCGACGAAGATGTTGCCGGGACCCGTGATCGTGTCGACCGGTTCAAGAGTTTCCTCGTCGTCAAAACCGTAGGCCATGGCACCCAGGGCCTGGGCACCGCCAATGGCCCACACCTCATCGATTCCGAGGAGCCCGGCCGCAGCGAGGGTCGTGGGGTGCGGCAAACCGCCGAACTCCTTTTGGGGCGGAGTACAGAGAACCACCGAGTCAACGCCGGCCGCTTGCGCAGGCACCGCATTCATGACAACAGACGACGGATAGACCGCCAGTCCCCCGGGAACGTAGAGGCCGACTCGTCTCACAGGGGTCCACCGGTGAACCAGCCGAGCTCCGGAAGCGACTTCGATACTCGCGTCCTCCGGGCGCTGTGCGCCGGCGAAGACCCGAGTCCGTTCGATCGCGGTCTCCAATCCGCGGCGAACCGACGGATCCAGATCCTCGACCGCACGATCGATGGCGCTTTGGGGCACACGCAGGTTCGCCTGCTCGACGCCGTCAAAACGTGCGGACAACTCACGCAATGCTTCGCAACCGCGATCCTTGACGTCGGCGAGGATTGAGGCGACGGTCTCCTCGGCCGAGGACACGAATTCACTCGTCTGACGCGGTACGACTGAAAGCAGCTGGGCATGACTCAGTTGCTGTCCACGCAGGTCGATGAGGCGCATCGAGAAGGGTTGACTGGGACTCGGGTCTGAAATGCTCACTGGTCCAGTTTAACGCCCGCGGGCCGCCTTACCCGACCGGCGGGTCATACACCGACTTCGGACCCCGCCGAGGATGACTTCTCCAGGCACGAGGAGCCGAACAACACTTTCAAATCACCGTAGAGCGCTGGGTTCGGATTGACCCGCAGCCTCGGGGAGAGCCGCATCAGCACGTCCTTGGTTCGGCACGCGAGGTTGATTCGAACCTCGGCATCACCGCGATGGTTCAAAAGGATGGATTCGAGCTCACGCAGGTTCTGCTCGGTGGCACGGTGTTCGGGCAGGGACAAGACGATCGGGCCTTTCTGCCCGTCCGCATCGATATCCGGTACCTTGAGCTCCATGGCGCTGATCGTCACGGTTCCGTCGTCCCGGCGTTGGAGTCGACCCTTGATCGTGCAGATCAAATCCTCGGTCAGCACGCCGGAAATGGGTGTATAGACCTTTCCGAAGAACATGACTTCCATCGAGCCCGTCCTATCCTCCAGTTCGATGCGCGCATAGGCGTTGCCGCTGGTCTTCGCGACCTTGCGCTGGACGGAGGTGATCATGCCCGCGATGGTGACGATCGATCCGTCCGGCTTCCCTTCTTCATCCAGCAAGGACTGAACGGATGAATCAGATAGCTGCCCCAGGACGTCATCGAGCCCCCGCAAAGGGTGGTCCGAGACGTACAGGCCGAGCATTTCCCTCTCGAAATTGAGTTTGTCGCGGCGTTCCCACTCCGGGACGTCCGGAATCGCAACCGTGAGCTCAGTGGTCGGGTCTTCTTCCTCCGCACCGATTCCCCCGAACAGGTCGAATTGCCCCGCAGCCTCCTGGCGTTTGACCGAAACCGTCGAATCCACGGCTTCCTCGTGGATCAGGGACAAGGCTCGACGACGATGTCCCAGGTCGTCGAAAGCGCCCGCCTTGATCAATGACTCAATGGTTCGTTTGTTGCAGCAGACCGCCGGAACCTTCTTGAGGAAATCGTGGAAGGACGTAAAGCGGCCTTTTTCGGTACGGGTTTCCACCAAGGCAGAGACGACGTTCGCACCGACGTTGCGGACAGCACCCATGCCGAAGCGGATGTCGTCCCCCACAGGCGTGAAATTCAGCGCGGACTCGTTGACATCCGGCGGCAGAACAGTAATTCCCATGCGACGGCATTCGTTGAGATACAGGGCAAGCTTGTCCTTGTCATCGCCCACCGAAGTCAGAAGTGCCGCCATGTATTCCTGCGGATAATGGGCCTTGAGATAGGCCGTCCAGTACGAGACCAATCCGTAGGCTGCGGTGTGGGCCTTGTTGAACGCATAATCGGAGAAGGGCAGCAGAATGTCCCAGAGCGCCTTGATCGCGGCTTCGGAATAACCGTTGTCCAGCATCCCCTGGTGGAAGGTCACGTACTGGCGATCCAGCTCGGCCTTCTTTTTCTTGCCCATTGCACGGCGCAGAATATCCGCCTCACCGAGCGAGTATCCCGCGACCTTCTGCGCGATGGCCATGACCTGCTCCTGGTAGACGATCAGACCATACGTCGTGTCCAGGATTTCGGCGAGCGGCTCTTCCAATTCCGCATGGATCGGGGTGACTTCCTGGAGGCCGTTCTTGCGCAGGGCGTAGTTGGTGTGCGAGTTGGCTCCCATCGGGCCCGGCCTGTACAGAGCCAACACAGCGGAAATGTGTTCGAAGTGGTCCGGCTGCATGAGCTTGAGCAACTGACGCATGGGGCCGCCGTCGAGCTGGAAAACACCCAAGGTGTCCCCGCGGGCCAGCAACTTGTAGGACTCGGCATCGTCCGTCTCCAGGCTCTCCAGATCAAGAGTGAAGTCTCGGTTGAACTGGATGTTCTCGATCGCGTCGGAAATGATGGTCAGATTGCGCAGACCCAAGAAGTCCATCTTGATCAGGCCGAGGCCTTCACACGTCGGATAGTCGAATTGGGTGATGACCTGCCCGTCTTGTTCACGGCGCATGATCGGAATGATGTCGATGATGTTGTGGCTGGACATGATCACGCCCGCCGCGTGCACACCCCACTGGCGTTTCAGGCCCTCCAGGCCTTCGGCGGTCTCGAAAACCTTGCGCGAGTCCTCGTCCGACGCGATCAGCTCACGCAGTTCCTCGGCTTCCCCGTATCGCTTGGCGTCCTTGTTGTAGACGTCCTGAAGAGAAATGCCCTTGCCCATGACGTCCGGCGGCATCGCCTTGGTCAGACGCTCGCCCGTTGAAAAGGGATAGCCCAGAACGCGAGAAGAGTCCTTGAGGGCCTGTTTGGCTTTGATGGTTCCGTAGGTGACGATCTGGGCGACTTTGTCCTCGCCGTACTTCTCGGTCACGTAGTGGATGACCTCGGAACGACGACGATCATCGAAATCGACGTCGAAGTCGGGCATGGAAACGCGGTCGGGGTTCAGAAAGCGCTCGAAGATGAGATCGTGTTCGAGCGGGTTCAACTCGGTGATACGCATCGCGTACGCGACCATTGAACCTGCACCCGAACCGCGACCTGGCCCGACTCGGATCCCGTTGTTCTTGGCCCAGTTGATGAAGTCGGCCACGACGAGGAAGTAGCCAGGGAACCCCATCTGGGTGATGATCCCGACCTCGTACTCGGCCTGTTTGCGGACGTCGTCCGGCACGCCGTGGGGAAAACGATAGTGAAGACCGTTCTCGACCTCCTTGACGAACCAAGACTCCTCGTTCTCCCCGGGCGGGCACGGGAAGTTCGGCATGTAGTTGGCACTGGTGTCGAATTCGACGTTGCAGCGTTCGGCGATTTCCAGGGTGTTGTCGCATGCTTCCGGGAAGTCACGGAACAACTCCCTCATCTCCGCGGGAGATTTCAGGTAGAACTCGTCGGCGTCGAATTTGAAACGCTTGGGATCCTGAATCGTGGAGCCGGATTGCACGCACAGAAGAGCCGCGTGGGCTTTGGCGTCTTCCGCGTGCGTGTAGTGGAGGTCATTGGTTGCCACGAGCGGCAATTGCAGGTCCTTGGCCAACCTTAGAAGGTCACTGGTAACCTGCTTCTCGATGCCGAGCCCGTGATCCATGAGCTCGCAGTAGTAGTTCTCCTTACCGAAGATATCGCGGAATTCGGCCGCCGCGTCACGAGCCTCGTTGTATTGGCCCAGCCGAAGACGCGTCTGCACCTCCCCCGAGGGGCACCCCGTGGTCGCGATCAAACCGTCCGAGTACATGTTGAGCAGCTCACGGTCCATGCGCGGCTTGTAGAGCTGACCCTCCAACGACGCCCTCGAGGATGCCCTGAACAGGTTGTGCATGCCCTTGGTGTTCTCCGCGAGCAAGGTCATGTGCGTATAAGCACCGCCGCCCGAGACGTCGTTGCGACCGCCATCGGCGAACTTCACACGCGTGCGATCTTGCCGGGCGGTACCGGGCGTCACATACGCTTCTACGCCGATAATCGGCTTGATGCCTGCGTTGCGCGCCTTGTTCCAGAAGTCGAACGCACCGAAGAGGAACCCGTGGTCCGTGGTGGCCATCGAGCTCATCCCCAGCTCGTGGGCATGCTCGAACAGATCGTCCAATCGCGCCGCCCCGTCGAGCATCGAGTACTCGGTATGGACGTGGAGATGGGTAAAGTCTTTGGATTTAGCCGCGGAAGTCACTTCATCATTTTAGGGCTTCTAGGAGCCCAGAGCATCCCCGCTGCGCATCGACTCGAGGGCAAACCTCAGATCGGGCGGGTATTCGCTCTCGAACTCGACGTAACGTCCGGTACCGGGATGGTCGAATCCCAGACGATGGGCGTGAAGCCATTGCCGGGTCAACCCAAGTCGTGCGGAGAGCTTCGGGTCCGCACCGTACGTCAAGTCCCCGCAACAGGGGTGATTGAGCGCGGAGAAATGAACGCGGATCTGGTGAGTTCTGCCCGTCTCCAAATGAACCTCCGCCAGCGACGCGGGACCGTAAGCCTCAATAACCTCGTAGTGGGTTACGGAGTCCCGCCCGTCTTCGACGACGGCGAATCGCCATTCGTGTCCCGGATGCCTCCCGATGGGAGCATCGATGGTTCCCTGGAGCGGATCCGGTATGCCCTGGATCATCGTGTGATAGACCTTGGTCACAGTCCGCTCTTTGAACGCGCGTTTGAGCGACGAATAGGATTTCTCGTTCTTGGTCAAGACCATGAGCCCGGACGTTCCGACGTCGAGTCGGTGCACGATGCCCTGGCGTTCGGCAGCTCCCGACGTGGAAATGCCGACACCGGCCGCGGACAGCGCGCCAACGACCGTAGGCCCGTGCCACCCCGGCGACGGATGCGCAGCAACCCCGGAAGGCTTGTCCACGACGACGATGTCCGAGTCTTCGTACACGATGCGGAAGCCGTCCACGCTCTCGGGAACCACGCGAACCTTATCATTCGGATCCGGGACGTCCGCTGCGATCGACGCGCCTTCGGGAACCTTCAGGGATTTGACGGCCTTGATGGGTCGTCCCTGAGACGTGACCTCAACGCGCCCGTCCTCACACCATGTCGCTGCGGCCGAGCGAGAATGACCCGTCCGGTCGGCGAGGAAAGCGTCGAGCCGGGTTCCTGCGTCGTCCGCAGTGACTGTCCATTCGTGATGCCCAATGATGTATTCGCTCACGCTGTCTCCTCCCGTTCGGTCTCTTCCTCGCGCGATGCCGTCGCGCCGTCCAACGGAACACCGCGGAACAGAAGAATCGCCAGCATCACGATGCTCACGCAGATGCACGAGTCCGCAATGTTGAAGATTGCGTAATGGGGCACGGAAATGAAATCGACGACATGGCCCCGACCGAAGCCGGGTTCCCGGAAAAGCCGATCCGTGAGGTTGCCGAGGACTCCTGCCAGCAAGCCGAAAAGCCCGAGAATCCAGCCGCGTGTACGGGCCTTCGGCAGATAATAGAGGATCACCACAGCCACGATTGCCATGATGATCGTGAAGATCCAGGTCACAGACTCTCCCATCGAGAAAGCCGCGCCGGGGTTCCTGATGAACCTCCACCACAGCAGACCGTCGACCACGGGAACAGCCTCCCCCTCCGTCATGTGGGTGACCACTGCGTACTTCGTTATTTGGTCCAGAGCATACAAAACCACCAGGAGGACGAGGCCGAGAACCCGGTGGGCGCGAAACCGCCCGGTCGACAAGGAAACAACGGCTCGGTCGCTCACGATGGGTGGTACTCCTCAGGATTCTTCGGTGGTGGCCCGGCGGGGAGGGGAACCTAGATCGTCGAGGCCCGACCGGGATTTAATTCGCTAACGGGGCCAGCAGAACGATTCTGCTGACCCCGTTCCTTCAGAACGCATGCGGGCCGAAGCCCTCGGTTCAGCGAGCCTGGGTCGGCTCGACGCGCGGAGAGTTCTCCAAATCCGTGAGCTTGCCCTCCAAGTAGGACTTGAGCTCGCGGCGGTATTTCGTCTCGAAGCTGCGCAGGGTCTCTACGTCGCTCTCCAAGTTCGTCTTGGATTCCTCGAGAGAAGCCAGGATGTCCGAGCGCTTGGCCTCCGCCTCGCTGAGCAGCGCGTTCGCGGTAGTCTGGCCTTCCTCGATGAGGCGCGCCTTCTCGGACTCGCCCTGAGACACGTAGTCGTCGTGCAGACGCTGGGCCATTGCGATGACGGCGGCGGCAGAGGCCGCCGACTCGTTGGACTGGCCCGAGACGTTGTTCTCTCGCACAGAGGATTCCGAGGTGGTCTCGGCGGAAGCCTGTGCGGGCGCTTCCGAGCCCTGCTGGTCGGAGCCTGAATTCTCGGCGGCCGTCGGAACCTGTTCGCTCGTCGGGTGGATCTCGGAATCGAGGTTCTCCGGCTCGACGTCGGAGGAGGAATCCGGTTCCACGTTCAGGGCCGCCACGGAGGTTGCATCCGAGGTCTCGCCGGCCGACGTCTTGTTGTCCTGAGAACCGACCGAGCCAGCGGCGGAAGAGACGGATCCGGACTCTGGGTCGATGCCGGCTTCTTCGAGCTTCTGACGGAGATCGTCATTTTCCTTGTTCAGACGTCGCAGCTCGGAGACGACCTCATCCAGGAAGAGGTCCACCTCTTCCTGGTCGTACCCCTCGCGGAATTTGGTGGGTTGGAAGGTCTTGTTGATGACCTGTTCCGGGGTCAATGCCATGAAATACACCTCTTATCTTGTCGATGCGGCAGCAGTCGCACCGTAGGCCTAAACGGGACGTTCCCAAAGAGCACGCCCATAACTCATTGTGCCTGCAGCCAAACCCGTAAATGTCTGGCACGCACCTGGATCACATCCTAATGACTCAGGTGCGACGGTATGAGAAATTTCTGGATATACGCTGAGCGCCAAATCGAATGGCATTCAGGTGGGTGGTCGGCCCATGCCTACATCAACATAGAGCCGAGAGACGAACCGACGATGGCACGCACGATGCTCAGGGCGACCAGCAGGACCAGGAAGCCCATGTCCAACGAGACGGTTCCGATACGCAACGGCGGAATCCACTTTCGCATGAGCCGCATCGGCGGGTCCGTCACGGTATAGACGGTCGATGCGAAGATTAGGGCCACACCTTTGGGCCGCCAGAAGCGGGCGAAAGTCTGCACCCAGTCCAGGATCAGCCTGAACATCAGCACCAGGAACGCCAGATACAAGACGAAGTCAACGATGGCGAGAGCCGAGATCAACTGGACGTACCTTTCTTATGCCGGACAGGAGTGATGGCAATGACGATCAGCTCTGGTCGAACAGCGAGTCGTCGACCGCGGGAGCCGAGGAGGACACGTCCTCGGAAGCCAATACTTCGAGGTTGGCCGGCGTCAGCAAGAAAACTTGTTCTGTCACACGCTCGATGCTCCCGTTGAGCGCAAACGTCAAGCCTGAGGAGAAATCAACCAGTCGCTTGGCCTCCGCAACATCCATGTCCGTGACGTTCATGATCACGGGGATATTGTTTCGGAAAGATTCTCCGATCACCTTTGCATCGTTGTAGGAGCGCGGGTGAATGGTGGTGATGCGTCGCAATTCGTTGTCGCTTTCGGTCTGTGCCGCGGCACGGTTGATCGGGGTGACGGGAGCACGGTAGTCCTCAGGCTCTTCGTCCCTGGCGGGTTCGAGTTCTCGGCGGGCCGGAGCTGCGGAGGATTCCGGACGGCGTCGGGCCGTCGCGGCCTCCTGCCGAACCTCACGTTCGCGCGGACCGCGAGACCCAGCATCCTGCCGGAAATCTTGGTCCTCGGCCGGACGTTGGCGAGATGGGGCTTCTCTCCGCGTGTCCAGTGCAGCGGAACCGCCGTCGGTCTCACGCGGCGCGCGTTCCTCGTAGTGGACATGCGGCTGAGCCGCGGTGTCAGTCTCAGCGCGGCGCTGTTGCGCCGCGGGTTGAGCCTCGTACCCGTCGTCGGCAAGGCCCAGAAAGACCATTGCCTGGCGCAGTGTTCCGGCCATGTGAACTCCTCGAGAATCGTTCGTTGAGACGGGCGCTACCCGCCAATGGGACCATTATTCCCATCGACAAGGGAAATTGCAGGGGGCAACACGCCAAATCCAGTGAATACTCAGATGTGGGGCGGGCGTTGACCCATGATCGCACTGCCGACGCGCACGCTGGTCGAACCCCATCGTATCGCTTCGCTCATATCGGCGCTCATCCCCGACGAGATTTTCCACGCCTGGGGATATGTCTCCCGAAGTCTGGCGCTCAGTCCCCACAGCTTCTCGAAGGCCCTCGCCGAATCCTCGCCGAGGGGTGCTACGGCCATCAGGCCGCCGAGCACGAGCCCGTCGGTTGCCGCAATGCGGTCCGCGATTTCTTCGAGATCTTTTGGGTCGGCACCGCCCCGGGCTCCGTGGGCACCAGCTCCCGGGGTTGCCGCAGCATCCTCGAGGCCCACTTGGACCAAACATTCGAGGCCACCGCGCGAGGCCGCCGCCGGTGCCGGCCCCTCCTCCGCTTCGAACCGCTCCGTGGCGGAACGGTAGGCCTTCCCCAGCGCGTTGACCAGTGAGATCCGATCAATTGATTGCACGCTCGAGGCATATTTGACCACGGATTTGGCCTTATTGGACTGCAGCTGCCCTATATAGTGCCAAGCCGGCGGATCCTCCGACGTGTGCTGGCTGAGCTCGAAGGCCTTCGCGGAGGCCTCCTGGTCACGATTTTCCCCGAAAGAGCGCACCCCGGCGTCGTAGAGCGCGGCCGCATCGGATGCCGGAAAAAATTTTGTCACCACAATGAGCTCGACGTCCCGAGATGACGGGCGGACGTCATCGGGCGCTTCTGCGACCAATCTTTCAACATCAGCTTGAACGCGAGCATATGCGTCGGCAAGCTCGCGAGAGCGTTCCGGCGAGTACGCCAGACTATCCATCAGCTCTGAATCCTTCCGTGTCCTGGAATTCCGACGATAGTTGAGCCGCGGTCCAGCCCGTTGAGGTTCCCGGCGACCAGACGAGGCCCGCGATGCGGCCTTGCCCCGGGGCGCGTCGGTGAGAATACAGTTGTTCGTCCTCGTAAGTGCACTCGTTCAAGGCTTCTCGATGCACCGCAACTCCCAAACCTTCAAGCTGTGCTTGCGCCGCAGCCGGCAGATCCAACCCCGGCGTATTCCATCGCGTCGTTGCGACGATGCCGGGATGTCCGGGAGCCGAAGCCTCGAGCATCTGACGAGGGACCTCGTAACACCGGCCACAAATAGCGGGGCCCACCCAAGCGTGGATCTCCCTCATGCCCATTTCGCGAAGGGCCTCCACCACGTTCGGCAGCACGCCGGCCAACAGCCCCTTGCGGCCGGCATGGGCAACGCCGAAGGTCGAGGCATTTTCGGTCGTCAGGACGATGGGCAGGCAGTCTGCCGTCATGATCGCCAGAGGACGGCCAGTCGCGGTGACGGCCGCGTCGGCCACCGGAGCGAGCTCACGTTCTTGGCGCGGAGTCAGGCCGGGCGGTATTACGGGCGCGTCGTCGGCTTGGGTCACGTGCGTTCCGTGGACCTGCTCCAGGAACAACAAGCTGCCGGAGGGGACCTCCATGGCCCGTTCCAGGCTACGGCGATTGTCTTGCGGGTCGGAGGACCCCTCGACATGCAATCCCAGGTTTCCGGCCTCGACGCCAGTGAATCCCAGGCAGATGCCGTGGGCAAGGCGGAGGCGTTGACGAAGCGGTGCCACGAGCCGGTCCTTCGCCGTTTCGGTTTTCTCGGTAGCGCGGTCGTTGCTCATGAGGTCCCCTCGGCGGATCCACCAACGGAGAACGGGACGGGACGAATTGACCGTCCCGCCCCGCTGGCTTCACACGCGCGTTGTATTGAGTTACTTCAGGAAATCGGGAACGTCCAGCGAGTCCTTCCCCGATTTTTTGGAGGTGGACTCGCCGTCGGTGCCCACGGCCGGGGGCAGGTCGACGTCGAAGCCGGCGTTCGCCGGGACATCCGAATCATCCTGCCACTGCGAGGCCGAACCGTTGGAGAAGGAGTTGCTCGAGTAGGAGCTGCTCCCACGCTGCGGGTTGTTGGCAACCTTGGCCGGCTGCGAAGCGCCACCACCGAAGGTCTGCTGAGTCCTCTGTGCCTGGTTGGCCGCGGCGTTGTTGTCATTGCTGTTCGTCTCCGGGTTGAGGGAGTCGAAACCTGCAGCGATGACCGTGACGCGTGCTTCATCGCCCAGGGCGTCATCAATGACGGCACCGAAGATGATGTTGGCATCCGGGTGCGCGACCTCCTGGACAAGGCGAGCCGCTTCGTTGATCTCGAACAGACCGAGATCGGATCCGCCTTGAATCGACAGCAGCACACCGTGCGCGCCATCGATCGAGGCTTCGAGCAACGGAGACGCTATTGCCAACTCGGCCGCTTTGACAGCACGGTCCTCGCCCTGCGCCGAGCCGATACCCATCAACGCCGAGCCGGCTCCCTGCATTACAGACTTGACGTCCGCGAAGTCGAGGTTAATCAGGCCCGGAGTAGTGATCAGATCAGTGATGCCCTGGACACCGGACAGCAGAACCTGGTCGGCCGACTTGAACGCATCCAACATGGACACGTTGCGATCCGAGATGGAGAGCAGACGATCGTTCGGGATAACGATGAGGGTATCGACCTCGTCGCGCAAGGACTCGATGCCGGTCTCGGCCTGATTCGAGCGCCGACGGCCCTCGAACGTAAACGGACGAGTCACGACACCGATGGTCAGGGCGCCGAGCGAACGAGCGATGCGAGCTACGACGGGAGCGCCACCGGTACCGGTGCCGCCGCCTTCGCCGGCCGTCACGAAGACCATGTCGGCCCCCTTGAGGACCTCTTCGATCTCTTCCTCGTGGTCCTCGGCAGCCTGACGGCCGACCTCGGGATTGGCTCCCGCACCGAGACCGCGAGTCATCTCGCGCCCGACGTCGAGCTTGACGTCGGCGTCCGACATCAGAAGTGCCTGGGCGTCGGTATTGATCGCGATGAATTCAACACCGCGAAGCCCGACCTCGATCATGCGGTTTACCGCGTTGACGCCGCCGCCGCCGATGCCGACGACCTTGATAACGGCGAGGTAATTCTGGGGAGTTGTTACGTCCATGGGGTTCCTCGTTTTAGCGTGTGAAGCCGTAGCGCATGAATCCGTTGATTAAACCTTTACCCGAAGGTTGAGGTTCAATATTCGTCATCTGCACCCAGCCGGTTCCTATACCAAACCTACAGTACCAACGACCGGATACCGTGTCGCACTTATTCGCCGTCTGAAATCTAAGAATTTCCGGCGAATATTCTCAAGTACGGAATAAATCTTAAACCTTTACTTTAGTGTTCAATTCCGTCTCTGCCGGACTACTTGGTGACCGGGTGATCCGGGCTCGAGACGTCGTACACGGATGCGCCACCCGAGTCCTTCAGACCCTTAACCAGACTCATAAGGACTTCGGCCTTGTACTCGCTCTGATCACCGGTCCCCCAAACCACCTCGGACCCGTCCTTCATGTCCAACCGAATGTTGTTGGACGAGCCGGCTTCGACCTTGTCGAGCTGGCCCAGCAAGGACTGCGGCAGCGTCTGGAGAGCCTGGACGGCCGACTTGAAGGAATCGCCCTTGACCGCATCAGGGCCACCGTCCAACAACGGGACGCCGGCCTCCTCGACCGACTTCTTGGCACCGATGGCAACGCCGTTCTTGTCGACCATGACGTACTGGTCGCCGGATTTGACCACAGCCACTGGCGCTCGTTCGTGGACCGTGACCACGAGTTCATGCGGAGGGTGAGCCTCGATGCTGACGTCCTGGACCACAACGTCATCTCCGATGCGATCCTTCACGTCCTGCGTCGTCACGCGAGTCAGAGGCTTCCCCTTCAAAGAATCCAACGACTTCTGCAGCGATGTCTTGTCAGTCAGATGAGCCCCTTGCACGGTGATACTCTGGGTCGCCAGCAGCGGAGAGAAGAATACTATCCCGAAGAACAGCACGGCAGCGATCAATAGCGCCCCCAGTCCTACGACGACCTTCTTCCGCCGTGACGCTCGTGGCTTTCCGCCGGTCGGCCGTGGCTCATCAGGAGCGCGTCGTTCTCGAGACGTCGCCCCTCGGTCGCCGACCTTGGGGCGACGGCCAGGAAAAGCGACGATATTGTCGTCCGCCTCATCGTCGTCTGGACTCGGCTTCTGGTCTCCTCTGGTGGTCCGAGCCTCCCCTTCCCGTGGCCCGGGGTCTGCCGATCTCGTGTCGGCATCGTTGTGCTCGCGGTCCGAGTCCCTGAGCACCTGGACTTTCGACTCATCGTTGACTCGCACGGCGGCCGGCCGTGAATGCGTGCCCCGGGCCGAACTGCGGATGGCCTCCGAGCGCTGGGCGTCGGGGCCTGCATCGCCTCGTGCGGTTGCCTCAGCAAGCTTGCTCCGCGGATCCGGCCCGCCCTGGGGCAGGCCGGTGGGCTTCCCCTTCGGCTGCTGGTCCTTGGAGGTCTTCCTGCCTTCTTGACGCCGCGGCAAACGCGGCCGGTGCGCGGGGCTCACGAGGCATCCCGGGCACCGGTCGGCCCGCCTTCCGACAACTCACTGAGGATCTTCTCAGCAAAGGTGGTCACGTCCCCCGCGCCGATGGTCATGACGATGTCCCCGCTCGACGCCGCGGAAGCGACCCGACCTGCCGCCTCGCCCGGGCTCGACGCATAGCGAACCTCGGTGAAGCCCGCCTCCGTGATGAGCCGGCTCGTCACTCCTTCAAGGGGTTCTTCGCGCGCCGGGAAGATATCGACGACGTACGCACGATCGGCCAACGACAATGCCTCAGCGAATTCACCGGCGAATTCCTTGGTGCGCGAAAACAGATGGGGCTGGAAAATCGCATATACATTGTGGCCTTCGGAAACGGTCCGAGCAGCTTCCAGCGCCGCGGCTACTTCCGTGGGATGGTGCGCATAATCGTCGTAGACCTGGACTCCGCGACATTCGCCGCGGAATTCGAATCGGCGGGCAGAACCAGTGAACGAGGTGAGCGCACGCGCCGCGCGAGAGGGATCGAATCCGCCCACGAGGGCACACGAGACAGCAGCCGAGGCGTTCCGGAGGTTGTGTTGGCCCGGCACCGACAGTTCAAGCGTGCATTTGCCGACCAGGTCTTCGTCTCGTAACCGGACATCCCACTCGATCTCGGCACTGCTGTGCGTTCCCTCGCCGCTGATATCTCTAATGAGCACGTCGGCACCGTCGTCCGAACCGTAGGTCACGACGTTCTTTCCCATCTTTCGCTGACTTTCCGCGAGACGACGGGCGCCGGAATCGTCCCAGCACGCGACCAACACGCCGTCCGGCATCATCGTGTCCGCAAAACGGTCGAAAGCCGCGGTGACGGCCTCAGGGCTTCCGTAGAAGTCCAGGTGATCCGGTTCGACGTTTGTCACGACGGCGATGGTCGGCTCGTATTTGACGAAGGAGCCGTCTGATTCGTCGGCTTCTGCGACGAACCAGCTCTCCGGGCCTGTGGCACCCAAGGCGGCATTCGATCCCAAAGAAGCGATGGTCGAACCGACTGCGTACGACGGATTCACATTCAATCCGTCGAGCATAACGGCGATCATCGAACTCGTCGTGGTCTTTCCGTGAGTTCCCGCAACGGCGATCGTTTGGGAGTCGGCCATCGACGCGGCGAGTGCATCCGAGCGGTGCAGGATACGCGACCCGGCGGCCCGAGCAGCGCTCAGTTCAGGGTTAGATTCCTTGATGGCCGTTGAGATGACCACTGTGTCGGCGCCTTCCACATTGGCAGCGTCCTGAGGGACAAAGACCCGAGCACCTTTCTTGCGCAGCACGGCCAAGGCGGCGTTGTCCTTCATATCGGAACCACTGACCTCAAGCCCACGGGAGACCAGAAGATCAGCGACCGCGGACATGCCGGTGCCGCCCATCCCGATGAAGTGGACTCTTCCCAGCTCCTCCGTCTTGAGGCGCCGCGGGAACGGTGGGTTCATGAAGTCGGGCAGCAGGCTCGACCCGTCGTCTCGGTGATGCACAGAACTCATGGGTTAGGCGTTCCCTTCCTGTCGCGCCGATTGGGCAATCAACCGGGCCATTTGCTGGGCCGCATCGCGGATACCGTGTCGATACCCATTCTCCGACATTTCCCGAAGCCGGTCACGGTCCGTGACGGTGGGAAGGACATTGGTCAAAAACCACTCGACGGTGAAATTCTTGTCTTCCACCATAAGTCCGGCCCCTGAATCGACGAGATCCGCCGCGTTCAGAGACTGCTCACCGTTACCGATGGGCAGTGGGACGAATACGGCGGGACAGCCCACGGCCGCAACTTCGCTCACGGTGGCCGCACCGGAACGAGCAACGAGGAGATCGCACGCGGCGTAGACGTTTTCCATTCCGTCGATGTATTCGACCTGCTGGTACCCGGGAGCTTCCAGCGGTGCCCCATGGGGATCAAGGAGTTGTTTTCCGCGTCCCGTAATGTGAAGCATTTGGACGGCTGAATCCCGCCACTCAGGACGATCGAGAACGCCGGCAATAGTCCGGTTCATGTTCTGGGCCCCGAGCGAGCCACCCGTGACGATAATGGTCGGCTGATCCGCTTGAAGGGAGAGCAACTGACGGGCACCTTCGCGTTCAGCAGCCCGGTCGCATCCGGAGATCTGACGGCGCATCGGCATCCCGACGTGCTGCCCCTTGGCAATCGGCGTCCCCGCAAATGCCGTTGCAACAACGGTGGCTCGCCGGGCCCCGACCTTATTCGCCAGGCCTGGCCGCTGGTTGGCTTCGTGGATCACGATCGGCAACCCTTCTTGCGCAGCCGCCAAGTACATTGGTGTGCACACGTAACCGCCGACACCGACCAAAACGTCGGCTTGGTTACGGCGCAGGATTTCCCTTCCCTGCCTGACGGCCTTCCGAAGTCTGAAAGGCAATTTGGCCAAATCCAATGTTGGCTTTCGCGGCATGGGCACGCGGTCGACGAACTCGAGATCGTATCCGGCGTCGGGGACCAAACGGGTTTCCATGCCTGAAGCCGTACCCACCGCCACAATACGAGACTCGGGATCGAGCTCCCGTATGGCGTCTGCGATAGCGAGCATCGGGGAGATGTGCCCCGCAGTCCCGCCTCCCGCTACAACAACGGACAGTGGCTTGGTCATGGTCGATTCTCCCGGAATGTCAATGGTCAGTGTGCCCGCGCAAGGGTCAACGAGCGATCTCTAGTTTACGTCCGCGTTTTCGTCGTCGAGGGACTTCAAACTGATGGCAGGGTGCGTGGGCGCCTTGGCCAAAGACATCGCGAATCCCGAGGTGAACAGGGACATCATGAGCGATGTGCCTCCATAGGAGACGAACGGCAGAGGAACGCCGATCACCGGCAGCAAACCGGTCACCATGCCGATATTCACGAAAGCCTGGCCGATGAACCAGGCGAGAATGCATCCAGCGGCCAACCTGACGAATCGGTCGGTCGAGCGCAGAATGATGCGCGCGAGGCACAGCGCGAGGACGACGAAGAGCGCCACGACAACACAGGTTCCGATGAAACCGAGTTCCTCGCCCAGAATCGCGATGATGAAGTCATTGTGAGCTTCCGGAAGATAGCTGTATTTCTGGCGTGATTGCCCCAAGCCTTCGCCCCACCAGGACCCTGTGGCCAACGCGGCCATACCGGAATTGGCCTGATAGCACTCCTGCCCTTGCGTGCAGGTCGACGGCACGAGCCAGGTGATCACGCGAGACAAGCGGTGTGGGCGCGCGATGACGACCAACACCATCACGACCAAACCGATGAGGAACGATCGGGTGAAAATCTTGCGCGGGGCACGCGCGAACCACAGGGCGCTCGCGTAAATCAGCACAAAGACGATGCACGTACCGGCGTCTCCGCCGATAATCACCAAACCTGCAACCGCCAAGAAGCCGAGGCACGACGGCAAAAGGGCATCATGAGCGCTTTCGGAGACCCGAGTGGATTTGACCAGGGACCATACGACCCACAACATCAACGAGAACTTGGCGATCTCGGAGGGTTGGAAGCTGAAGGCACCCACGGCGAGCCAGTTCTGGTTGCCGTTGACTTCTTTGCCCATCGGAGACAAAACCAGAAGCAGCAGAACAAGGGAAATTCCCATGAGCCAATAGGTGAGCCTCTGATTCTTCCAAAAAGAGATTTTGATTCGGGATGCCACGAACATCGCGACGATTCCTCCGAGTGCAAAGATCCCCTGGCGCAGGAACAGCCCGTAGGGCGAGAGGCCACGGCTGAGCTGCTCCACGGAGGATGCGGACAACACCATCATGCAACCGAGGACCGTCAGCCCGATCGAGGACACCGCAATCCCGATCGAGGCGCTCGACATCGAACCGGTGGCCACCCATCGATAAAGCGGTCTTGTCACGTACCGGTAGCCCTCGGCCACTCTGGTCCACAGGGTGTCCTTGCGGCGAGTCTGCGGGCGTCCCGGGGCTGGGGTGCTCATGAGAAATGGTCCCCTTCTTCGCTCTCGTCATTCTGGATGCGCTCCACGAGTTCGGTCACCGACTCTATGAATGCGTCTCCCCGTTCGGCGTACGACGTGAATTGGTCCATCGAGGCAGCCGCCGGCGCCATGAGCACCGTATCGTCGGGCTTCGCGAGCCCGTGCGACATTCGGACGGCCTGGGCCATGATCGACCGACCGTCGTCCTGGGAGACACCTTTCCCTTCGACTGCGCGAAGCACGGTGACGTTCGGGGCGTGACGGTTCAGAGCCTCCGTCAAGGATTGCGTATCCGTTCCGATGAGCACCACGGCTTTGAGGCGATCGGCATGTTTGGCCACCAGGTCGTCGTAGGCCACACCTTTGGACAAACCGCCCGCAATCCAGATCACCGGCGAGAAAGAACTCAGCGAAGCATCGGCGGCGTGCGGGTTGGTTGCCTTGGAGTCGTTGACCCACAGCACCCCGTGCGTGTTGGCAACGGGCTGGATACGGTGGGCTCCAGGTTCATAGGACCTGAGGCCGTCCCGTACGGCAACCGGCTCCACACCGGCGGCCCGTGCGAGTGCCGCCGCCGCCAAAGCGTTCTCCACGGTGTGTTTGGTCGGCAGCTCGCCAGTCTCCTGCACTCCGGCCAATTCCGCGGCAGAACTCCGGCGTTCTTCGATGAAAGCCCGGTCCACGAGCAAACCGTCCACGACACCCAGCTGGGAAAGGTACGGCGTGTCCGTCGTAAACGAAATCGCCCGGCACCCCTCCTGGACGTCTGCTTCTTCGACCATTTTTTCGGTCAAAGGCACCGAAGCGTTGTAGACGCAGGCTACCCGCGTGTTTTCGAATACTCGGGCTTTGTCCGCCTGGTAGTTCTCGTAGCTGCCGTGCCAATCGATGTGGTCTTCGGCGATGTTGAGAACGGTCGATGCCAAGGGGGCGACCGAATACGACCAATGGAGCTGGTAGCTGGACAGCTCGACCGCGAGGACGTCGTACTCGACCGGATCGCGCAGAGCATCCAGGATGGGAGTTCCGACGTTGCCCACGGCGATGGCTCTCAGACCCGCAGCCTGAAGGATCGACGCGGTCATGCCGACCGTCGTCGTTTTCCCGTTGGTTCCGGTAATGCATACCCACTCGGCGGTTTTGCGCCCTTCGCGCTTGCGCAAACGCCATGCGAGTTCGACTTCACCCCAGATCTGCACGCCTTCCCGCGCGGCTTGGGCGAGAATTCCCAGGTCAGGGCGCAGGCCGGGTGAGGTGACGACCAGATCGGGACGTTCTCCGTCGACGTCGGGCAGGGTCTGCATGGAGCCTTCGCCCAAAACGACTCGCGCAGCGCCCACGATCCCCAAGGTCTGCTGCTTGTAGCGGTTTTCCTCGTCGTCCTTGCCGTCCACGACGACGACACGCGCACCAAGCTCGATCAGGGTATCTGCTGCGGCGAACCCCGAAACGCCGATCCCGGCAACGACGACCCGCAGACCGGTCCAATCAGAGTCCCAGCTGGTCAGTGATTCGAGCCGGGGATTGTCAACGAGGGGGTTCTCTTGGGTCGAGCGCATTATACGGTTACACCTCCGTGGCCGATGAGCCAGTCGCCGTAAAAGATTCCGAGGGCAAGGGCCACGAAGAGGCCGGCGATGATCCAGAAACGGACCACCACGGTCACCTCTTTCCAACCTTTGAGTTCGAAGTGGTGCTGCAGAGGCGCCATCTTGAACACACGTTTGCCTCCGGAGAGCTTGAAGTATCCGACCTGGATGATGACCGAGGCGGAGATCATGACGAACAGTCCGGCCATCAGGACGAGAAGGATTTCGGTGTGGGTGAGGATAGCGAACGCGGCCAGCGCACCACCGAGACCCAAGGATCCGGTGTCCCCCATGAAAATGGTCGCCGGAGAGGTGTTCCACCACAGGAAACCGATCAGGGCCCCCACGAGAGCGGCGGCAACGATCGAAAGTTGCGCCGGATCGCGCACCTCGTAGCAGACTGATCCGAGGGTGTGCGGTTCGCACAAGTGGTTCGTCTGCCACATCGAGATCATGAGGTACCCGGAGAAGACCAGGATCGATGCGCCCGTCGCGAGTCCGTCCAGGCCGTCCGTCAGGTTAACGGCATTGGTCGTGGCGGTCGAGATCAAATTGGCCCAGACGACGAACAAGATGATGCCCAGCACCGGTATACCGAAGGACAGATCCAGCCAAGGGATGTCCCGAGTCCAGGAAATGTGGGTGGATGCGGGTGTCCAGCTGTTCTCATCCGGAATCGTCAGTGCGAGAACGCCGAAGACGATGCCAACCGTGCCCTGGAGAATGATCTTCCCTTTGGCCGTGAGGCCAAGGGACTGTTTCCGGGCAATCTTCTTGAAATCGTCGATGAAACCCACTCCGGCCATGCCAACCATGAGGAAAAGCAGGAGGAGCGCGGAAACCGACGGTACAGGGTTGCCGCCGAAGACGAGACCGTTGAAGACAAGTGACAAGAAGAACGAGACCAAGGTCGCGGCGATGATCACAACGCCACCCATGGTCGGTGTCCCGCGCTTCGTCTGGTGACTCGTGGGGCCATCCTCGCGTATGAATTGGCCGTACTGTTGTCTGACCAAGAATTTGGTGAACAGCGGCGTCCCGACGAGCGAGAGGATGAGGCCAAAGGCCGCCGCCAACAAGATGGAAATCATGCGGTACTTTGCGCCTTTCTACCTAGATTCGTTTCCGGGCCGGTGGACGCCGGTATGGTCCTGAGCAACTCTATCCCCCAAGAACCGCAAGCCAGCGCCGTTGGAGGATTTGAAGAGGACGATGTCGCCCTCACGCAGTTCTCGCTGAAGGATTTCGAAGGCCTGGTCGGCAGTCTCGACCCATACCGCTTCCTCACCCCACGAACCTTCCAGATGAGCGGCGTTGAAGATCGGTGCGGCTTCCTTCCCGACCGCGATCAATTTTGGGATGTTCAGGCGGACAACATCGCGCCCGAGCTTATCGTGCTCTTCCGTCGAAGACTCACCCAGCTCGAGCATCGGGCCCAGAACAGCCCACGTTCTCCGTGGGGGTCGGGCATCGCGGCCCATCTGGGCGAGCGTTCTCAACGCCGCAGCCATTGATTCGGGGTTCGCGTTGTAAGCATCGTTGATGATGGTTACTCCGTCCGCACGATCTGTCCGTTCCATGCGGTACCGGCTTCCGGCGCCGAGCGTATTCAGCCCTTTTGCAATGTCGCTGGTCGGAACCTTCGCGAGGAACGCAAGCGTCGCCGCGGCCAACGCGTTGTACACATGGTGCTCGCCGATGAGCTTCGACGTGACCTCGTACTCGGTACCATCGGGAAAGCACAGGCGGAACTGAGGACATCCGGTCTCATCGGTACGCAGCTGTCGGGCCTCGACGATCGGTGCGTCGGCTTCGCGAACGTGCCGGTCCTCGACGCCGAAGTACGTCACGGGCGCCGAAGCTTTGGACGCCATTGGCGCGACTCGCCCGTCGTCGATATTGAGGGCCACTCCCCCTGTTTCCGCAACTCCATCGGCAAGCTCGGACTTCGTTATGGCGATGTTTTCCACCCCGCCAAATTCCCCCGCGTGCGCCGTTCCGACCTTCAGGATCGCCCCAAAATCGGGAACGACCATGTCACAGAGGTACCGGATGTTGCCCAGATGATTCGCGCCCATCTCGATCACGAGATAGCGGGTATCGCGGTGCGCTCGGAATACCGTCAGAGGCACCCCGACTTCTCCGTTGTACGACCCGATGGGGGCCACTGTGGGTCCGTGCTGGCTGAAAATACCCCGAAGCAGATCCTTGGTCGTGGTTTTTCCCGCCGATCCGGTGATCCCGACGACGGTCACGTCGCCCTCCGCCCGCAATCGGGCAACCACCTCGTGCGCCAACCGTCCCATGGCGTCGACCACGTTCGGGACGATCACGGACGGATACGCTTGGCCGTTTTCGGCAATGACCTGGCGCTCGGCAAGAGCCAGCGGAGAACCGGCTTCGCGAGCGGTCCCGATGTATCGATGGCCATCTGTCACCTCACCCGGTTTCGCAATGAACAACGACCCGTGGGTCACTTCTCGTGAATCTGTCGTCGCGGAGGTGCAGAGAACCGCGTCGGTGGACGCCTCATCGAGACCAGCAATCGTCCCTCCGACGGCGTCGGCGATTTCTCGGGCTGATAATTCGATCATCGTTTTCCTCCTGCGGCGTCCTGACGGGCTTCCCAAGAGCGAAGCGCACTCCGCAATTCCTCACGGTCATCGAGAGCATTGTCAACGCCTGCGATATCTTGGCTGACCTCATGGCCTCGACCGGCCACCAGAATTGCGTCTGCCGGGCCGGCCAGCTCGACGGCTCGGGCAATCGCATCGGCCCGCGGCGCGATGTTTTCGACCGACTGGGCGCGGGCGCCCTCGTTGCTGGCTTGTCGGGCTCCTGTGGCCACCGCTTCACGTATAGGCCCTGGGGCTTCGTTATGAGGGTCGTCGTCCGTCACGATCACGATGTCCGCGTGTCGTGCAGCGACCGCGCCCATAATCGGTCGTTTCGTCTGGTCTCGCTGGCCGGTTGCACCGAAGACGACGATGACTTTGCCCGGGCCCTCTTCTCCTGGGTCAACGGCGGCGAGGGCACGTTCCAGAGCGTCAGCATTGTGCGCGAAGTCCACGATGGCAACGGGTTTCTGCGCGATTACCTGCATCCGGCCGGGCACGAGAGGGGTCAGGGTCGCACCGTGTGACAACACTTCGGAAAGGGCTTTCTGATCGACGCCCGATTCGGCGACCATCGCCACGGCCAACGCGGCATTCGACACGTTGAAGTCCGCGGGCAGGCCCGTTCTGGCGCTGAACTCTCGACCGTCACGGTGCCTGAGCTCGAAGCGATGACCGATTCCGTCCGGCTCAACGGATGTGAGTCTCCAATCGGCATCGGGCACAGGCTGGGATCCCCGGTCGCCGGTGCCATATCCGGTCCAGAGGGTCACAACCGACTCGTCGCCCTGCTCGCGCCGGGCGCTACTGGCCATCCATTGGCCCCAGTCATCGTCTATCGTCACGATGCTGCGTCGCGAATGGTCGGGGCTGAAAAGCTGCGCCTTGGAAGCGGCATAAGATTCCATGGTCCCGTGGAGGTCGAGGTGATCCTGCGTGAGATTGGTGAACCCAGCGACGTCGTACACCAATCCGTCCACGCGCTTGTAGTCCAAAGCATGAGAGGACACTTCCATCGAAGCTGCGGTGATCCCGTGTTCCCTCATCACGGAAACCAGAGAGTGAACGTGAGTGGATTCCGGCGTCGTGAGTTGGCTCGGGATGGCCTGTCCCCCGGCGAGTATTTCAATCGTTCCGATGAGCCCCGTGGTATGGCCGAGAGCCGCCATGATCGAGTTGATCATATAGGTGGTCGTAGTCTTGCCGTTGGTTCCAGTGACCGCGAAAAGTCGCTGCACTTGCGGCGATGCCGGTTGGCTGGCATAAATATGCGCCGCCAGCGGACCTACGACGTCACGGACCTGTTCGACGATCACGGCAGGCAGGGTCACGGCCAGTGCCCGTATCTTGGACAAGCCGTCCTCGTCCGTCAGGATTGCGACGGCTCCTCGCGCGACGGCAGCTTCGGCAAAATCTGCGCCGTGTGCGTTGGCACCGGGCAGCGCAACGTAGAGGTCGCCAGACTGGACTTCCCTAGAATCCATGCTGATTCCGGCCGCTGATACCGCGGGGGTGCCTTCGATCCGGGCCCGCTGGCCCTGGTGCTCGATGGCACCAACAAGTTCTTCGAGGGTCCGCGGAGCTACATTGCGAGGACGCAGAGTCTGCGCGGTACCGTTCAGGCTGTTTTCGCCCGAACCGGGTTCATGGCCCACGGACTGATCCTCAGGGGGCATGTGAGCGATCCTTCTCTCATGGTTGGAAGTGTGTGATGTGGTTCTTCGGTGTCGTGATCTTTGTCGGGGCACTGAACTATCTGATGAGGCCCATCCCCGCGCAATAGCTTAGTATCGCTCCCTATCCTTGTTCCCCATCCGTGAACTTCGGAAGCGCAACAGGCTTAGACGTCGAGTGGGGAACTTTGTAGTACTGCAGGACTTTCTCCATGATCTTCGAGAAGACGGTCGTGCACCCGATCGCGGTCACCTCGCCTTGGGGACGCTGCAGCACGATGCCTACCAAATACTGAGGGTCCTCTATGGGCGCGACGCCGATGAAGGAAGTCGTGTAACCGTCATACCCACCGCCCTTGTCCGCGGGGGCCTCTGCCGTGCCGGTTTTTCCGCCGACACGCCATCCTTTGACCGCGGCTTCCTTGGCGCCGCCCGCGGTTATGACGGTTTCCATAATGTCCTTGACCTGTTGGGCGGTCTTCGCGGAGATGATCCGTTTGCCCTCGGATACTGGACGTTTGTCCTCATTGCCCTGGTGATCCACCACCGCGTCCACGATGCGTGGCTTGAGCTGGACCCCGTCGTTGGCCACGGCTTGATAGGCCATCATCGTCTGGAGAGGCGTTTGGGAGACTCCCTGGCCGAACAGGACGGTGTACTGCTGTCGGACATCCCAGTCCTTCGCTTTGGTCAGAATGCCGCGGTTCTCACCCGGAAGCTCAATTCCCGTGAGGCTTCCCACGCCGAATTTCTTGAGCCAATCATGGCGTTGGTCCTTGCTCAATTGCTTGCCGGCCAGGACGGTGCCGGTGTTCATGGAGTCAGCGATGATTCCCGCCAAAGTGCGTTTCTCTGGTCCATGGTCGAAGGCGTCCGTGATCGTTTGGCCCTCAATGTGCAGTTCTGCGGGAACGTCGAAGCCGGACTTCGGCGTCGAAAGTCCTTCTTCGATCACGGCGGAAGTCGTCAGGATCTTCTCGGTCGAGCCCGGTTCCGTGGCCGCGCTCACTGCCCTGGCGGCAAAATCCCCGGTATCGGCCTTTTCGTAATTGTTGGGATCGATCATCGAGGAATCGGCCAAGGCCAGGAGGGAACCGTCTTTGATGCGCATGACCACGGCGGTACCCCACTCGGCCCCTAGCTCATCCGCACGGGCTTTGACCTGCTGTTGTGCAAAATATTGAATATCACGATTGATGGTCAGGCGGATGGTCTTGCCGTCCTCAGCGGGCTGGTTGATGTCCTCACCGACCGGAATTCGGATTCCGTCGGCGCTGATCTCATAGACCCTTTCGCCGTCTTTCCCGGTCAGGTCGGAGTTGAACTGCAACTCGATACCGCCGGCGGCACCTTCGGAATTGAGGAATCCCACAACCGAGCCACCGATGGATCCATCCGGGTAACTGCGTTTGGACACCGGTTCGGAATAGATGAATTCGGCACCGATGTCCATGATCGCGTTGTAGACGTCCGGGGTAACTTCCTCGGCGATAACGGCGTACTTGCTGTCGCCATCCAGACTGTCCTTGACCTCGTTGTCCGGCTTCTTGAGGATATCGGCGAGCTTGTACACGACGTCTTGGACGCTGAGCTCTTCGGCCTTCTTGTCCTTGTTGTACCGTTTGACCGGAGCTACTGCCGTCTGGTCCGCCGTGATCTTGTAACGCTGAATCGATCGGGCCAGGACGTTGCCGTCCACATCGTGAATTTCGCCCCTCAGGGCAGGAATCTTCTGGGTACGGCGACGGTCGTCCAACGCTTTCTTCGCCCGGCCAGTCGGGTCAATCGCCTGTACGTAGAAAAGGCGCCCCACCAAAAGCGCCAGCATCGCCAGGAAAGCGGAAATTCCGATAAAACTTCGACGGAGTATTCCCTGCGCCTCAGGCGACTGAGAGTCCCGTGCCCCATCAATGTAGCGGTCATCGCGGGGACCCTCTGGGCCAGGGTCGCCCGGCCGATCCTCCGTAGAATCCACTGACTCCTCTTCCTGCCCCAATGCCTAGTGGCCGGGGGAAACGTCGCGACGGTTAGTTGGCTCGCGCCTCACTCCACGGTCCGCGGCGCTCCTCCGAGGGGAACGCCGCGGCGGAAGTCCTCAGTCTAAAGCCTCTGCCTCACCCGTGTTGCTCAAGTCGACCTATGGGGTCTGCCACGGGCAGACGCCCAATCTCTCGAAAGGGTTAGTTATTTCCCTGGTTCTGGCCGTTATGGGACTCGTGCTCGGAGTCCGACGACGAGCTCGAGCTCTGAGAAGGCTTGGATGAGTCCGAATCCTTCTCCTGGGCCTCCTGCTTCTGCTTCTCCGCCTGCTTCGCTGCATCCGTTTCGCTGTTCAGAGGCGGATCGATCAAGTTGGTCTGACCGTTCTTTTTGGCTTCTTCCTTGTCAGCAGGAGCTTTCTCGGCCGGAGTCGGGGTTCCGGAGACCGAAGAGTTCTTGAGATCCAGTTGCGCCTGATCCGATGCGGAGACCATTCCAAGCTGGGAAGCCCGAATCGCCAGGTTCTGGGGAGCCTGGTGATATTCGATCTCCTGGCTGGTCTTCTGGTTCTGCTCGGACAACGAACGCTGCTCATCCCGCAATTGCACCAAATCGTACTGGTTCGAGGACATCGAGATGTTCAGCAGCAGGACCACACCCAACGTGACGCAGACGCCCAGAACCGTGGCGACCACCAAGGACAAGCGACGGCGGCGACGCGCCACGGGCTGAACCGCGAGCGGTTTCCGACGGCGAGGTTCTCCGCCTTCGGCGAGCTCGTGCTCTTCCTCATGGACCTCGGTATCGCCGACGACGCGGAGGTTGCGGCGCTCTTTGACCGCGCTCAGATGGAGGGCGGCGGGTGCATCATTCTCGGTTTCCGAGTCTGTGTACTGCGGTTCTGCACTCATGCTGCCGTCCTAGGTTCACGGATACGTTCTGCGGCGCGCAACTTGGCGGATGCCGCTCGGGGATTGCTTTCCATCTCCTCGTCTGTTGGGCCTTCAGCCCCGCGTGTCAAGATCTTGACTTCGGGCTGATGCTCTTCCAACTCGACAGGAAAACCTTTTGGAGCCTTGGAGACGGACAGGGCCGTCATTGCTCGCTTCACAATTTTGTCCTCAAGTGAGTGGTAGCTCATGGCTACGACACGGCCGCCCAGGCATACGGAATTCAAGGCTTGTGGCACGGCCCGTTCGAGAGCTTCAAGTTCATGATTAACTTCAATGCGCAGAGCTTGAAAGGTCCGCTTGGCCGGATGCCCTGAATTTCTCTGGGCGGCCATAG
This sequence comes from Rothia uropygialis, assembly GCF_004137765.1. GTDB lineage: Bacteria > Actinomycetota > Actinomycetes > Actinomycetales > Micrococcaceae > Rothia. The sequence goes on from NZ_NOIS01000002.1 coordinate 637,868, forward strand.
GAATCGACTTCTGGAGGATGCTCACCAGCTCGCCCGTACTGGAAATCCGGTGGTCCTGGCGAACCTCAACCAGAGATTTAGCTATACGTCCTGCAAATCTCTCTTCGCCCCAGTCGCGCAAGATCTTGCGCAAGTCGCCTTCGTCATATTCGTTAACGATTGCCTCGGCGGTCAGTTCGTCGTTCGAATTCATGCGCATATCGAGGGGAGCATCGTACGAGTAGGCAAAGCCTCGCTCCCTCTCGTCGAGCTGAAGTGACGATACGCCGAGGTCGAAGAGAAAACCGTTGACGGCGTTGAGCTTGTTGTCCTCGAGAATTTCGGGAATTTGGTCATAGACGGCCCGGACCGGAATGAACCGATCGCCGAAGCGCTCGAGCCGTTTCCCGGCGAGCGCGTGTGCTTGAGGGTCTCGATCAATACCCAAGACCGTGAGATCGGGGAATCTGTCGAGCAGGTATTCCGTATGCCCCCCCATGCCCAAGGTCGCATCAATGACGACGGGATGATTACCACGCAGAGCGGGCGCCAAGAGGCTGATGCAGCGTTCCAACAGAACAGGAACGTGTCTTTCATGCGCAGGCCGCGACCCAGGTGAGGTCTCCGCGTCCATCAAGGCCTCCGTTCCATGGTCCGACCAACGCCCGACATTTGACTATTGTTCGCTGGCATTCCACGCCGGTAGCGACCTCTGATACCTGATCCCCATCCAAACAAGCTCGGCCCTCATTCGGCCTGGCTCAGGGGAAGTTGAGCCAGGACGATTCCGAGCTGCCGGCTGGAGATCACGCACCAGAGATCACATCAGGCCGGGAATAACCTCTTCGTCTGTTTCCGAAAATTCCGATTCCTTTTCCTGCAGGTACTCATCCCAAGCCTGAGCGTCCCAAATCTCGGCCCGGGTCCCGGCACCGATCACAGCGAGCTCCTTCTCGAGTCCTGCATATTCCCGCAACGAGGACGGGATGGTCACCCGCCCCTGCTTGTCGGGAACTTCATCCGAAGCTCCGGAGAGAAACACACGAATGTAGTCTCGGGCCTGCTTGGAGGAAATCGGAGCCTCGCGCATTTGTTCATGCACCCGCTCGAATTCCGCTTGGCTGAAGACGTACAGGCATCTTTCCTGTCCCCTGGTCAGAACCAAGCCCTCCGAGAGCTCATCCCGGAACTTGGCAGGCAGGATCAGACGCCCTTTGTCGTCAAGGCGAGGCGAGTACGTTCCGAGGAACATTCGCCACCGCCTCCCCTAATTACTTTCAGTGCACCCTCTGCTTCAGATGCGAAGGGAGATAAGGAACCACCCTTGCCTCCCCTGCGTGCCCCACTTTACTCCACTTCCCTCCACACGCAATACTCTCTCGCCAATACTCTGAAGTCTCGTTGCACTTTCCCCCCACAATCCGCGAACTCATGGGGATCGAGGTGAGCCCAAGAATTCGCCGCCCATGCTGATTCATCCCCCAGAACTCGCGAAAAAGCGCAGAAAAGAGGGCCGATACCGTATTCCGGTACCGGCCCTGGCGGTGAGTGGTGGAAAGTGGGGTGCGAAGTGGAGGGGGTTAGCCCAATCCTCCTCGCTCTTCCCATTTCCGCTCGAGTTTTTGCATCAAAGTGGATTGCCCTTGGTTCGATGTGGAGTGAGACCCAGTGGAGGAATTCGGCTTTTGCTTACCCCTCCGGGTTTTCCCTCGCGTCGTCGCGATGTAGACGCCCAGGCCCATAAGGACAAACCCTACGACTCCGACGATGATCAGTTTGGAAGCTACCCCGACCAGCACACCGGCCAGGCCGACAACGGCGATGACGATGCCCAGGACGAGATGTCGTATAGAAATGCCGCCGGACGTTCGAGGGGATGAGGCCTCTGAATCCATCGACTGAGCGAATGCCGGATCCTCGGCATTGAGCTGCTGTTCCAACTGCTCAAGAAGCTTCTGCTCGTGTTCAGACAGTGGCATGGTCATCTCCTCTTCCCGGGGTGGGGGATGTCAATACGGCCGGGACAACCGTGTTCCATCCGTCTATTAAGAATAGTGCCTATCGCTGACAATTTCATGACGATTTTTTCTGGTCCTCGCGGGCAGACCCGTCTTCCGTCTTGGTCTTCTCAGAACGTGGTGCCCGTTTGTCGTATCGGGGTGAAATACTGCCTCGTACAAGGCTGGCCGGCCGCAATCCCGTGGGCCCGAATTTCTGCCAGATCTGGTCCATTGCGGTTTCGGCCTGGTCCCATTCGGCTTCGGCCACGAGCTGGTCCTGCGAGACCGAATCCCACAGGGAAAGCTGGCGACCGGCATCGTGCGCGTCGAGCCTTTCGACCCGCACGCCGATCAGTCTCATTCGAGACGGCAATGGGCCAAGATCGTTGAACAGCCGGACGGCGGCGTCGTAGACCTCCCGGCCCGTAGTGACGCCTTGATCGAGAGCGCGGGCTCGGCTGACCGTATGAAAGGACTCGTCTCGCACTTTGATCGCCACACCGTACGCGCGTCTGCCCGAAGCCCGCAGCCTTCGCGCGACGTCGTGGCTGAGCTGGAGCATGGCTGATTTGATCTCCCGCACGTCATCCGTGTCGTATTTGAACGTATGTTCGGCACCCATTGATTTCTCGACGCGTTCGGTTACCAGAGGACGATCATCGATGCCTCGGGACAACTCGTAAAGATGCGCGCCCGCAGCTTTGCCCAGCCTCCTTTGCAAGAAGCTCAGCGAGACTTGCCGAACCGCCCCAACGGTATTGAAGCCAGCCTCGTGCAGGTTCTGAGCAGTCTTCTCCCCCACGCCCCAGAGCTTGCGGACGGGAAGCGGGTCAAGGAAATCGTGCACGCGGGCGTCGGGAACTATCCACAAGCCATTCGGTTTGGAGCCCGTGGAGGCCATCTTGGCGAGGAACTTGTTTCCGGCGATCCCGACGGAGGCGACCAACCCGGTTGCCTCATGGATTCGATGCCGAAGATCCCGGGCGATCGCTACCGGACGGCCCAGACGCCTGATAGCTCCAGTGACGTCCAGGAACGCCTCGTCCACGCTGACCTGCTCAACCTGATCCGTCACGGATCGAAGAATACTCATGATCTTTTCGGAGTACTCCCGGTATGCGCCGTGGGAGGGCTCGATGTACACCGCGTGGGGTGCAAGTTGGCGAGCTCTGGCCGCGGGCATCGCGGAGCCGACGCCCAGAGCACGCGCTTCGTAAGAGGCCGAAAGAACCACGGAACGGGGACCCTGGCCAGCCACGACGACCTGCCGACCGACAAGCTCCGGCCGCGTCAGCAACTCGACGCCAACGAAAAACGCGTCCATGTCAACGTGCATGATGACACGGCTGCCGAAACCTGGTGATACTTCGGTCATGGCTCCTCCAATCCGATCTCGAACCCGTAAAATAGTAAGCACTCTCCGCCCCCTACTATTCCTGGTCGCGAGACCGTCACCAGGGAGTCAGGAATCGCCGCCGTGAACACCCCCGATCCGAATTCCCCTACCGGGTCGAGTCCTGCCACGGACTCGGCCGGGGTGAACCGCGAGACCGCCGAGCGGGAATACATTCAGGCTGTCGATGAAGCCATCTCGGATTATTTGGGCCGCCAACGACTCGTGATGCTGGAAATATCCCCTGAAGCCGTGACACTGGTGGATCACATCGAGGCTTTGTGTTCGGGCGGAAAGAGGATGAGAGCCCTTCTAGCATATTGGGGGTGGCAAGCCGCAGGGGGCGGTCCGTCGGCTCCCGAAGTCGTCCTGGCCGGAGCTGCCATAGAGCTGTTCCAGTCTGCGGCGCTGATCCACGACGACATCATCGACCACTCCGACACCCGGCGAGGGAAACCGTCCGTCCACCGTTCTTTCCAGGCAATGCATCGGGAAGAACACTGGTCCCTCAACGGAGAAGAATTCGGGATCATGGGCGGTATCGTCGCCGGAGATCTCTGCCTTTCCTTCTCCGAGGCAGTCTTCGCCTCAATCGGTACCCCGCAGGCCGCAGCCGGCAGGGCCCGACGGATTTTCGACATCATGCGCACCGAGGTCATGGCCGGCCAGTACCTCGACGGTCTTTCCGAGGTCATGGGGACCGAAGATCCAGAAGAAGCCATTCACCGTGCGTCGACCGTCATCCGTTACAAATCCGCCAAATACTCGTGCGAGCATCCGTTGACTTTGGGCGCTGCCCTCGCCGGCGCCGGTGAGCCACTGATCGGTCAGCTCAGTGAGTTCGGTCTGCCTCTGGGTGAAGCATTTCAATTGCGCGACGACGTCCTAGGGGTATTCGGCGAACCGCACGTCACGGGAAAACCCGCTGGCGACGACCTCCGGGAGGGAAAACGCACGGTACTCGTCGCTCTGGCCGAAAGAACTGCGTCGGCAGAGCAGGTCGCGTTCCTCGAAGAACGCTTGGGGCGGCCCGATCTGGACGAAGAGACGGTCAACAGGATGCGGGATATCATCCGTGAGTCGGGGGCCTTGGCCGAAGCCGAACGAATCATCCAAACCACACAGCGCCAGGTGCAGGCTGCCCTGCGGAAAATAGATACGTCCCCAGGGGTCGCAAAGGCCCTGGAAGACGTGGCTTCCAGGGCCTTGCATCGTTCTTCCTGAGGTTCTTCACATCACCCCAGTACGGACTAGACGGTTACCAGGCCAGCGCCTGGGCCCGTCGCCGGATTTCCGTCTTACGCCCCTCTTGCAGCGCATCGATCGGCCGGCCGGGCAGTGAATCGTCTTCGGTGTAGAGCCACCGAATTGCTTCTTCGTCGTCGAAACCCGAGTCTCTCAGAACAGTCAGGGTTCCCTTGAGGGACTCCAGTACACGGTCTTCGCGCATGAACAACGCGGGGACGCGTCGAACGCCGTCATCGTCGCGGACGGCAATCAACTGGCCCTCGGTGATCAGGGCATGGACTCGGGTGACCTTGACGTCCAGGGTCTCGGCTACGTCTGGGATGGTTGTCCATTCCCCTACGAGATCGAACAGATTGGCAATGTTTTCATTGGAACTCACGTGTCCAGGCTAAACCAGAGAAGGCCCTAGCTCCTCATTCGACGCCGATCCCCTAGAATCGGTTCAATGAAAAGGACTGCACCGGGACCCTTGACAGGGCGAAAACTCGAGGGCCGATACCTCCTCGGTGACCTCATCGCTCGAGGCGGTATGGGCGTCGTCTACCGCGGACGAGATACTCGCTTGGCCCGACCTGTCGCGGTCAAGGTACTCAAGGAATCCTTGGGGTCTGCGCCGGAGACGAAAGAACGTTTCGTTCACGAGGCCCAGGCTGCGGCCGCCATAGCAGATCCGCACGTCGTCTCCGTGTGGGACCAAGGCGTTGACGAGTCCGGCCCGGACCCGGTCGTTTACCTGGTCATGGAACTCGTCGACGGGGCCACCCTGCGCGATCTCATCAAACGGCGGTCTCCCATGACCGTGCGTGAGGCCCTGAGAGTCGTGATCCCCCTTACCCAGGGGTTGGCCGCGGCCCACGGAACCGGTTTGGTGCACCGCGACGTCAAGCCCGAGAATGTCCTGACCTCTCCCGAAGGCTCCGTCAAGGTCACGGATTTCGGCCTGACTCGGCATGTTCAGGCGGAGTCAGCGACTCTCAGCCTCGTGGGGTCGGCGAATTACATCGCACCCGAGCTCGTCCGCCGCCAGCCTGCGGGCAAACCTGCCGACAATTACTCCGTCGGAATCATTCTGTACGAGATGCTGACAGGGGTGCCCCCCTTCCGTGGCGACTCCCCTTACGCGGTGTCCATGGCTCACGTCGATGACGACATGCCTGATCTTCGGCGACGCTTCCCGGAGGTGGATGCCGAAATCGTCGAGATCATCTCATGGTGCTGCGCCAAGGAGCCGGAGAACAGGCCTCAGGACGCTGCCGCCCTTCACGGAGAACTCGAACACATTCAACGGCGCCTGACGGACGCAGCACTGGACCGCCGCCCACCCGGATATCGTGAGGATTCGTCGGATCTCTTCAGCGGACTGGAGACCGCGAGCCACACGCGACCCGTTCAACTTGCGCCGTTCGACCAAGAGAACTCGGGGAATACGTCCGAGGGAATTTCGGCCACGCGGTTGCATCCCGACGATACGGACGCCGAGTCCACCGATCCTGACTCGTCCACGACTACTCACATGTCCGATCCGGAGGTGACAAGCGTTCACGCCCAAAGGTCTCTCGACGATGCGACGCGTGTCCTCCCGGAGAACTCTCCCGGAGCGACCAGGGCGTCTCGGCCAGCTGCTCACACCGAAGGGAACGGCACAGGCCCAGAGACGTCCCGGGACCCGAGGGATCCCAGGATTCCAACCCATGTCCTGGGCTCGGCGGAACCTTATCGGGCGTGGGTGTGGCTCCTCGTGTTCATTCTCTCCGCCTGCATGGTGGCTTATCTGGGTTGGCTCGTCGGCGTGAGTATCCTGTCGGATCATTCGGCGGCCCTGTCCCTGGGAACCGGCATCGCGACGGACACCCTGCCTGGGCCCGGAGCGTAAGCAGGCGGGCGACGCCATTCGATGGCGTCGCCCGCACAAGGCGTTACCTCTTGGACAAGTACTCTGCGACGAGGAAAGCAACTTCCAGCGACTGCATGTGATTCAAGCGGGGGTCGCACAAGGTTTCGTAGTGGTCCGCAAACGCCGTCTCGTCGACAGCGTCCGAACCGCCCAAGCATTCGGCGACGTCGTCGCCCGTCATCTCGACGTGGATGCCGCCCGGAACGGTCCCCAAAGCCTCGTGGACCTCGAAGAAGCCACGGACCTCGTCCACGACATCGTTGAACCGACGTGTCTTGTACCCCGACGGGACTGAAATGGTGTTGCCGTGCATCGGATCGGTCACCCACACGACCTTGGCTCCAGAATCCCGTACACCTTGAACGATCTTCGGAAGGTTCTCCCTGATCTTGGACGCGCCCATGCGGGTGATGAACGTGAGGCGCCCTGGCTGCCGCTCCGGGTCGAGCTTGTCGATGAGGCGCAAGGTGTCATCCACGTCGGTAGTCGGGCCGAGCTTGACCCCGATCGGATTGTGAACCTTCGACAGGAAATTGACGTGCGCGTCCTCCAGACCGCGTGTACGCTCACCGACCCACAGGAAATGACCGCTCGTGTCGTAGGGCAGATGAGTCCGGGAGTCGATACGAGTCAGAGCGCGCTCGTAGTCCAGGAGCAGGGCCTCGTGGCCGGCGTAGAACTCGGTCCCCTTGAGGGCTTCGAAATCGGCTCCGCATGCCTCCATGAATCTGATCGCCCGGTCGATTTCCCGTGCCAGCGATTCGTATCGCGCGTTCGCCGGATTCGACACGAAACCCTTGTTCCACTCGTGGACCAGGCGCAAATCGGCGAAGCCTCCGGTCGTGAACGCACGGATGAGGTTCAAGGTCGACGCGGAGGTGTGGTATCCGCGCAGCATGCGGTTAGGGTCGTGCTCCCGTGAGTCCGGCGTGAAGTCAAAACCATTGACCATCTCGCCTCTGAAAGAAGGAAGCGTCGTGTCGCCACGAGTCTCCATATTCGAGGACCGTGGTTTCGAAAACTGTCCGGCCATGCGGCCCATTTTGACCACGGGCATCGAGGCGCCGTACGTCAGGACCACGGCCATCTGCAATAGGGTCCGGACCCGCGCGCTGATCTTGTCGGCGGTGGCGTCTACGAAAGTCTCCGCACAGTCGCCTCCGGTCAGGAAGAATGCCTTGCCTTCGGCGACGGCGGCGAGACGTTGACGCATCTGATCGACCTCACCCGCAAAAACCAGGGGCGGGACAGTTTCAAGCTCGGAGACGACTTTCTTGAAATCCGGGTGCTCGGCCCAGGTCGGCTGCTGGTCAACAGACAAGTGACGCCACTCGTCCAGACCCGGGTAGTTCTTGGCCTCGGGGGCGGGTTGGGTCTGGAATTGAGCGAAATTGGATTGTGTCTGTTCAGCCATGCGCACCAGTTTACGGATACTCGTCAAAACACGCGCGCCGGGCACATATGTGTCGAATATCGAGACACCGGGAAACCGCTGTCGGACAGGTCTCGGGCTCAGTTCGTCGAATCGTCTGAGACCTCCCGACTCTACTGCTCTGTTTCTCCGTCCGAGGTTTCGTTCGAGGAATCCGGATTGCCGGAACGGCGGTACTGTGCACTCTTGACGCCTTCCTCGACGCGGGCACGGGCTTCGTTGAGCTTTTCCTCGACGCGGTCCAGCCCGGGCTGGATTCGTTCCCGGGCCGAGTCCAACCCAGGCTGGATCTTCTCGCGTGCGGATTCGACGCTGGCTTTGGCCGAGTCCACCGAGGCCTGCGTCCGTGACTTCGCGTTCTCCAGAATTTCGGCCACGGCAGCCTTGGCATCCGCAACGCGTTGCTTTTCCATGGCCGCTTTGACCGTGGACGCATACACATCCACATACTCCTGGCCGGAAAGGTCTTGGATCGCCTGGATGATCTGGTCGGCCACGAGCCGTTGCGCCGAGTGCTCGGACTCGCGTCCCTCGTACTGCGAGAAATCCAAGGGTTTGCCGATGACGGTCCTGACGGGAGCGATCCTTCGGCCGTCCGTGGAAGTTCGCCTCGGGAGCTTGTGTCCGGTCGGCTGGACCTTTTCCGTGTTGATCATGGCCACGGGGATGACGGGCACTCCGGTCTGAATCGCCAACCGCGCAACACCGATCTTTGACCTGTACAACCGGCCGTCCGGGGACCGGGTCCCTTCCGGGTAGATTCCCAGCAGTTTTCCGTCACGGAGGGTCTGAGCTGCCTGCCCCAAGGACTTGGCCGATTTGTTGCCGCCCGACCGATCCATGGGGATCTGGTTGATTCCTTTGAAGAAAGCCGCGGTTGCCCGGCCAACGATTCCCTGGCCCGTGAAGTACTCGGATTTCGCCAGGAAATACACCTGGCGATCCAGTGCGACAGGTAAGAAAACGGAATCCGCGAAGGAAAGATGGTTGGAGGCCAAAATCGCGCCACCTTTGCGCGGGATGTTCTCAAGACCCTCGGCTTCGGGGTGAAACACTCGGTTGATCAGTGGCCCGACGACGAACCGCTTGAGGAACATGTAGAGCACGTGGTGTTTTCCTTTCGAGCAGATGCCGCAGGTTCCGTCTCCCGCCGCGTGACGTATATGAGCCTATCCGCTCAACTTGGCGATTCCCACGTTTCAGGATTCATCCTCGACCCTGTATGACGTGACACAATATGCTTATGGGCCACATCACAGATTACTTCGGGAAGCGTCGTGCGGAAGACCCCGTGGGACGAGGCTACTCCGGCGACGTCGATGTGTCACCGGCTCAATGGATGGGAGGACCCGACGGCGTACTGGTTCTTCACGGTTTCACAGGATCACCTCACAGCGTCCGCCCCTTGGCGCAACACCTCGCTGACACGGGATTCTCCGTGGAAATGCCGCTCCTGCCCGGCCACGGAACCACGGTCCACGACATGTCCACGCGGACGTGGCGAGAATGGGTGCAAGCCGTCGACGAGGCCTACTGGAACCTCCGGTCCCGTTGCGAGAAAGTCGCCGTCGCCGGCCTTTCGATGGGCGGTGCTCTCGCCCTGCACCTGGCTGCGCGTCGCTCGGTCGAAGGAATTGTTTTGGTCAACCCGGGTGTCGTCGATCCGCAGAAGGGCATGTCGTTGGCCAGATGGCTCGCATACGCCATTCCAACCATCCGGGGTGTGGGCGATGACATCGCGAAGCCCGGGAACACCGAGGGGGCATATGCTCAGGCGCCTCTGAAGGGGGCGGCCCAATTGCACTTACTCTTCAAGGAAACACGCCGGGTGCTCCCAGCGGTAACCGTGCCGGTGCAGATATACCGGTCCCTCGTGGACCATGTGGTTTCGGACGCGAGCCATGAATATCTCATGGCCCACCTCCCCTCCGAGCCCGACCTCGTTCCTTTGTCGTCGAGCTACCACGTAGCGACGCTCGATTACGACGCCCCCAAAATTTTCAATGGATCAGTTGAATTCTTTGCCCGTTGTGGCCTCCGGACCTCTGGCTCGGCCTCTCGGCCGGATTCGGTCACAACCCGCGACGCTTCAGGAAGGACGTCATGAAAGAAACCACGGTTGAACTACGTCAGCAGTTCGATCCTCGAACCAACACGACGGATCTGCTCGAGTCGAAATTCCCCGACCTGGCCGATCAGCCGTTGTTCAAAGTTCAGCGCGCTGAAGGCGAATGGGAAGAAATAGCGGCTCGATCATTCCGACAAGACGTCACGAGCATGGCCAAGGGCCTGATCGCAGCGGGGATCAAACCGCAGGATCGTGTCGGGATCATGTCACGCACACGGTATGAATGGGCCGTCGCAGACTTCGCAATCATGTACGCGGGCGGCGTGACCGTTCCCGTCTACGAAACATCCTCTCCTTCTCAAGTCTCGTGGAATCTGGGCGATTCGGGGGCCAAGGCAGTGATCGTGGAAACCCGCCAGCACGCCGCTGCGGTTCGAAGGGCCACACAACATGACGATCTGAAGGTCGAGAATGTGTGGCGGATCGAGGCAAAAGACTCCGAGAAGTCCTCGCTGTCCTCTCTGCGCGCTCTCGGATCCGAAATCGACGATTCGATCCTTGAAAAGGCCCGAACAGCGAATGGCCTCCAGGACCCGGCCACCATCATCTACACATCCGGAACCACCGGCAGACCCAAAGGCTGCGTCATCACGCATGCCAACTTCGTGAAGCTCTGCGCCTCGGCAAAGCAAGCGATACCTGAGGTCGCGAGCTCCGAGAACTCGACCCTGATGTTCCTGCCGCTGGCTCACGTCTTCGCTCGGTATATTCATGTCCTCTCCATCGACGTCGGTGTCGTGGTGGGTCACAGCCCGGATCTCAAGAATCTCACCCAGGATCTCAAATCATTCGCCCCGACGTTCCTCCTCGTGGTCCCGCGTGTATTCGAGAAGATCTACAACGGAGCCCGAGCACAGGCCCACGACGCAAGTTCGTTCAAGGGAAAGATTTTCGATATCGCCGAGAAGGTAGGGGTCACATGGTCGGAGACGGTCATGTCGGGGTCCAAGCCCTCCCCCGTGCTGAAGGCCCAGTACGCGTTGGTCAATCGCTTGGTCTTCTCCCAACTGCGCGCGGCGATGGGCGGCAGGGTCCAGTACGCGGTCTCGGGCGGCGGGCCCTTGGGCCAGCACTTGGCTCACTTCTTCCACGCCGTCGGCATCAAGATTCTGGAAGGATACGGACTCACCGAGACCACCGCGCCGGCTTCTGTTGGAACCGTCAAAGACTTCCACATTGGGACCGTCGGACCGCCGTTGCCTGGAATCGAGATCAAAATCGCCGACGACGGCGAAATCCTGTGCCGCGGGGTCGGGGTCATCGAACGTTATTACAACAACCCCGAGGCCGACCGTGAGAGTTTCACGGAGGACGGCTGGTTCCACACCGGCGACGTCGGCGAGCTGACGGACCGAGGAATGCTGAAGATTACCGGGCGAAAGAAAGAGATCATCGTGACGGCCGGGGGCAAGAACGTGATCCCAGGCCTCGTCGAGGACGAGATCCGCAAGTCCCCTTTGGTCTCGCAGTGTCTCGTGATCGGCGATCAACGCCCCTTCATCTCTGCTTTGGTGACCCTCGACGAGGAGGCCCTCGAACGAGAACTGCCTCGACTCGGCCTCGACGCGAATCTCAGCGTGGAGGAAGCCGCGAGCACGGATGAGGTCCAAGAGGCCATCCAAGATCTCGTCGACCGCACCAACAACAACGTCTCCAGAGCGGAGTCGATCCGAGCCTTCCGAATTATCCCTCAGGATTTCACGGAAGAGTCGGGGCATATGACGCCGTCCCTCAAAATCCGCCGCCCCCAGGTACTCAAGGATTATTCGGAGGTCATCGAAGGGATCTACTCGCAGAAAAAGCCTTCCTGAAAACCTCGAGGAAGAAAATCGGCATGTGAGAAGGCGTGGCACGCAGCCATTGGTCCAGGTCCGGTAGCCGCGCTCCACGCCTTCGTACGTTCCGAGTCCACGAGGGCATCGATACTAATCAGTTCCCGGGGACCTCCAGCCCGAGCAGAGCATTCTCCACGACCTCGGTCAATGCGGGATGGATCCAGAACTGGCCCCGAGCCATCTCGTGGGCAGCGAGCCCGAAACTCATCGCCTGGATCAAGGGCTGAATCAACATGGACGCCTCGGCACCAATGATGTGGGCGCCAAGCAGCTCGCCGGTATCTCGGCGGGCAATGAGCTTGACCAGGCCGTGCTGGTCCTCCATCGCCCAGCCGTACGCGACGTCGCCGAAGTCTTGGACCTTGACCGTGACCTCGAATCCCTCGGCCCGTGCGATGTCGCGGGCGTCGGCCTCGCTCAGACCGACCGCCGCGATCTGAGGGTTCGTGAATACGGCGTGCGGGACGTAACGTTGGTCGGTTGCGCGCAGATCCTCGGGATTCAGCAGATTGTGCTGGACGGTTCGCTCCTGAGCATTCGCAAGGTGCTTGAGTTGAATGACCGAGCTGACGTCACCCAGCGACCAGACGCCCTCGACCGGTTCGCCGCCTGAAAGGACGCGCTGGTAAGCGTCCACGGAGAGAACGCCGTCTTTCACATCGAAGCCGGCGCTTTCGGCATCAAGACGATCCACGTTGGAGACGCGACCCGTCGCGACCAGGACGACGTCGGCGTGCACGGTCTCTGACTCGCCGCGTGATTCCAGCGTGATCTCAAGCCCGTCCTGGGATTGCTCGATCGAGGCGATGTTGGTATTGAGCCGAAGATCCCACTGCCGGGATGCCTCCCGGACGAATCGATCAGCGATCTCAGCATCGTGGTCCCTCAGGAGTCGCTCGGAACGATTCACTTGAGTAACGTGCGAGCCCAGTCCGTGGAATATTCCAGCGAACTCCGCAGCCACGAATCCCCCGCCCAGGATCACGACGCGGCGGGGCAGCTCGTTGATCCGCATGACGGTGTCCGAGGTGTGCACGCCGGGAAGCTCTATTCCGGGAATGTTCGGGAGGGTGGAACGGGAGCCGGCTGCCAGCACGAGCTGACGGCCTCGGATCACCTCGCCGGATTCCGTGACCAACGTGTGAGGGTCACGGAGCGTCGCGAACTCGGTGTAGACATCCACGTTCTCCGCATCCTCGCGGTAGTCGAGGCCGCTCTGCGAGATCGAATCGATCCGTCCGAAGATCCGGTCCCGAATTTCTTGCCACCGCACCTCGGTACGCTGCATGCTCACACCCAGCCGGTCGTCGTCGAGACCGTGGATCGCGGTCGCCGCGGGATAGGCGAACATCTTGGTCGGGATACACCCCTTGTTGAGGCACGTTCCGCCGAAGACACCACCATCGACGATTGCGACCTTTTTGTCTTTCCAATGGTGATCGATCAGGCTGTTTCCCGAGCCCGACCCGACGACGATCAAATCGTATTCACGAGCCTGCTGAGCCGAATCCGCCACGTCTACTCCTTATTCCGGTTTTCTGGCGCCCGCGGCACGATTCCATGACGACCGTCGGGGCCTCTCAATGCTGCCAACGCCGCGGGCCCCGGCTTCATTCCCAATGAAACCGGGGCCCGCGTGAATGTGTGCCTCGCTCTCTGGGGCGAGACCTACTGGTCCTACTTCGTTTCCACCGCGATCACGAGATCCCCACCGGCGACCTGACGGATGTCGTTAAACATCACCCGGGACACCTTGCCGGAAATCGGGGAAGTGATCGACGCTTCCATCTTCATGGCTTCGATGGTTGCGATCTGGTCCCCTTCCTTGACCTCATCGCCTTCGGAAACCGAGATCGTCACGGCCCCAGCGAAGGGCGCCGCCACATGTCCCGGATTCGATGTATCTGCTTTCTCGGCTGCCTTGAAGTCGGACTCGACCGATTCGTCCCGCACTTCAATCGAACGTTGCTGTCCGTTGAGAGTGCACATGACCGAGCGGAAGCCCTTCTCGTTGGGCTCGGAGATCGCCTGCAAAGTTGCGAGCAGACGAACGCCCTTGCCCAGCGAGATGACATGCTCGCGCCCCTCCACCATTCCGTACAGATAGTCGCGAGTATGCAGGACCGAGATATCGCCGAATTCCTCGACGGCATCCTCGAAATCCTTGGTCGGGCCGGGGAACAGCAGACGGTTCAAGGTCGTTCGGCGTGTTTGAGAATCGCCGCGGAGCGCCTCCTTGTCCTCCTTGGACAACTCGGTGACCTCAGGTTCGGCTTTACGGCCTTCGAGAGCTTTGGATCTGAAGGGTTCGGGCCACCCAGCGGGCGGGGTACCCAGCTCACCATTGAGGAAGCTGATGACCGACGCGGGAATATCGAACTTTGCCGGATTCTCCTCGAACTGAGCAGGGTCGACCTTCATGCCCACGAGCTGAAGGGCCAGGTCGCCAACGACCTTGGAAGAGGGAGTCACCTTGACGATGTTGCCGAGCATCCGGTTCGCCTGGGTGTACATGTCCTCGATCTCCTCGAAGTGTTCTTCGAGGCCCAGGGCAATAGCTTGCTGACGCAGGTTGGTCAGCTGGCCACCGGGGATTTCATGTTGGTACACGCGGCCGGTAGGGGCCGTGAGTCCTTTCTCAAAAGGCGCATAGATCGAGCGGACCGATTCCCAGTACGGCTCCAACGAGGAGATGGCATCGAGGGATATCCCCGTGTCACGCTCGGTATTCGCCATGGCCGCGACCAACGCCGAGGCCGAAGGCTGGCTCGTGGTCCCGGCCATGGCCGCGCAGGCAACGTCGACGGCGTCGACCCCAGCTTCCGAAGCCGCAAGCAAGGTAGCCAGCTGACCACCGGCGGTATCGTGCGTGTGCAGATGGACCGGGATGTCTTCGAATTTCTCCCGCAACGCCGTAACCAGACGGCGAGCCGCCTCAGGGCGCAGGAGTCCCGCCATGTCCTTGATCGCGAGAATGTGCGCTCCCGCATCCACGATCTGCTGAGCCAGATCAAGATAGTAATCCAGCGTGTAGATCTTCTCGTCCGGGTCCAGCAGATTGCCGGTGTAGCACATGGCAACCTCGGCAACAGCGGTCCCCGTCTCGCGAACCGCCTTGATGGCAGGCTCCATCTGCGAAACGTCGTTGAGCGCATCGAAGATCCTGAAGATATCGACGCCCGTCGCCGCGGCTTCCTGCACGAAGGCATCGGTCACGTCCGTGGGGTACGGCGTGTAACCGACGGTGTTGCGACCGCGCAGAAGCATCTGGATCGGGATATTCGGCATCGCTTCGCGGAGAAGACGAAGTCGTTCCCATGGATCCTCGCCGAGGAAGCGCAGGGCGACGTCGTACGTAGCGCCTCCCCAAGCCTCCATGGAGAACAACTCTGGCGTCACGTGAGCGACGGCGGGAGCCGCGGCAAGCATGTCACGCGTACGAATACGCGTGGCCAGCAGCGACTGATGTGCGTCCCGGAAAGTCGTGTCTGTCACGGCAAGCGGTTTGTACTCGCGCAGGGCCTTGGCGAATCCTTCGGGCCCCAACTTGAGGAGCTTCTGGCGCCAACCTTCCGGAGGAACGTGGTCGGATCCGTCGAAAGGACTGCGGAATGGCTCCTCGACCTTGTCCCCAGGGAAGCGGGGAAGTTTGGTACGAGGATCAATGCCTTCGATGCGCGGACCATGGGGCTGATTGACCGTGACGTTGGCCAAGTAGGTCAGAGCACGAGTACCGCGATCCGATGAATGCTTCTTGGTCAGAAGCTCGGGGTGCTCGTCGATGAATGGGGTCGAGACATCGCCCGCTTGGAACACCGGGTCCTCGAGTACGGCCGCCACGAAGGGGATATTGGTGGCCACGCCGCGGATACGGAATTCAGCAAGCGCACGTTGTGCGCGCTGGACAGCGGTCTGAAAATCCTTGCCTCGACAAGTGACCTTGCAGAGCATCGAGTCGAAGTGGGGCGAAATTTCGGCTCCCGCGTAGACAGTGCCGCCGTCCAGGCGCACCCCAGCGCCACCGGCGGACCGGTACGCGTTGATCTTGCCGACATCCGGCCGGAATCCATTGGTCGGATCCTCGGTGGTAATGCGGCACTGCAGGGCTGCGCCGCGAATGCGAAGCGTGTCCTGGCTGATACCGAGATCCTCGAGGGTCTCCCCTGCAGCGATCCGCATCTGGGACTGGACAAGGTCGATGTCTGTGATTTCCTCGGTCACGGTGTGCTCGACCTGGATACGCGGGTTCATCTCAATGAACACGTGCTGACCAGCCCGTTCGCCCACGGTATCCACGAGGAATTCCACGGTTCCCGCATTGGCGTAGCCGAGTTCCTTCGCGAACTTGACGGCATCTCGGTACAGCGCCTGGCGGATATCTTCGTCCAGGTGGGGTGCCGGTGCGATTTCGACGACTTTTTGGTGGCGACGCTGCAGCGAACAATCGCGTTCGAAGAGGTGGACCGTATTGCCGTCGCCGTCTGCCAGGATCTGGACCTCGATGTGGCGGGGTCGGAGCACCGCTTGCTCCAAGAATACCGTTGCATCCCCGAATGCAGTTTCTGCCTCGCGCATTGCTGCCGATAGCGCATCCGGGAGTTCTTCCCGCGTATTCACTCGACGCATACCGCGACCGCCGCCTCCGGCTACGGCTTTGACGAATATAGGAAAGCCGATTTCTTCGGCTTCCTGGATCAGCTTTTCCTTGTCCGCGGAGGGCTCGGTCGAGTCCAAGACGGGAATCCCTGCGCGGCGGGCCGCTTTGAGCGCCTCGACCTTGTTCCCCGCCAGGTCCAGGACGTCTGCCGGGGGGCCGATGAACGTAATGCCTTCCCGTTCGGCCGCTTTGGCCAGTTCAGGGTTTTCCGAGAGGAAACCGTATCCTGGGTAGATGGCGTCGACGCCGGCTTCCTTGGCTACGCGGATGATTTCCTCGACATCGAGGTAGGCCCGTACGGGATGCCCTTCTTCACCGATCGGGTAGGCCTCGTCGGCCTGCTGACGATGTATGGAGTGACGGTCTTCGTAGGGAAACACGCCAACTGTCTTGGCCCCGAGCTCGTATGCGGCTCGGTATGCGCGGATCGCGATCTCGCCACGGTTGGCGACCAGGATCTTAGAGAACATTGATAACCGTTTCCGTCCGCCTTGAAGGTGTGACTCTACAAGAATCGGACTTGTCTCGACGATCGGAGCTGTTCAGCTCATGGGTATGTCGTATCTTACGGGCATAAGTGATTCCTCTAACCTAATGGAACGACGCGCCGGCCATAAACTCTGTGACGTCTGAACGTGTCACGGGATCCGCCGAACACGGGCAACGGTCTGCCGCGTCAGTAATTGCTCCCGGGTGCCGATATGATGGTGAAGCATTTCGTACTCAAAGTCATCGCGAGGTTTGTGTGACGCAGGTTGTCAGTATCAGCTCCCTCAAAGGCGGGGTTGGAAAGACCTCCGTTACCTTGGGCCTGGCCTCCGCCGCGGCCACCCGGGGTCTCAGCACGTTGGTCGTGGACCTCGACCCTCATGGAGACGCCAGTACAGGTTTGGCCGTCTCCACTCACACTTCCGACGGGGCCGACGCTGCCACGGTATTACGCTCCCCCAGGAAGAAAACTGTCGAATCGAGCTGCGTACCCGCCGGATGGCAAGCGGACCGCTCATCAGCTCGGCGCCCTCGACTTGACGTGGTCGTCGGTTCTTCGGGCTCGGTAGCATTCGATCACCTTCCTCCGACCAGAAAGAACCTGAGTCGATTGCGGAACGCTCTGTCTCACACCAATCGCTACGATTTGGTACTGATCGACTGCCCGCCAACCCTCAATACCTTGACCATGATTGCCTGGGCGGCCTCCCAGAAAGTTCTGGCGGTGGCAGAACCGAGCCTGTTCTCCGTGGCCGGCACCGAGCGGACTATGCGCGCTATCGCGCGATTCGAGTCGGAGAGCGAGTTCAAAGTTCAGGCGGCGAGCGTCGTGGTGAACAAGGCGCAACGCGATTCCGCAGAGCATCAGTACCGCGTCGAAGAGATGCAGGGTATGTTCGGCAAACTTATGGTCGCACCGACCATCGCGGACAGCACCGTGTGGCAGCAAGTTCAAGGCTCCGCCTCGCCCATTCACGCATGGACGGCCAATGAGGAAGCCGCGGCGATGGCCGAGGCCTTCGACACGATTCTCGAAGGACTCGTCACAAGCTAGTCGGACTGGGCTGAGCCTACAGAGGCAGCCACCGGAGCAAGGCGGGATCAGAAGACGAATGCATTCCGGTAGGTGACGAAAATTCCGTGCCCCGCACTTAAGGGAAGAGGGAACGAGGCCCTCGTCTGGAAATCCGCTGGGCAGAAAGCCTCGCGGCTCGGATCTACCCGGGTGAGGACCTATTACGCCGGTTCGGCCGCTCTGCGAGGGATTCTAGCCGGCAACGTTATTGCGCGCCGCACGACGTGCGGACAGCTCGTCCCCCGGAAAATCCCCTTCGGATTCCTCAAGCGGTTCCCGCATGTCCTCGCCGGGCATGGTCGAGAGATTGTTCTCGAGCTCGCGCCAGACCCTGCCCACGGCGATCCCGAAGACGCCCTGGCCTGCCTGCACGAGATCGATCACTTCGTCGGGTGAGGTGCACTCGTACACGCTCGCACCGTCCGACATCAGCGTGATCTGTGCCAAGTCTTCAACGCCGCGGGTACGCAAGTGCTCGACGGAGGACCGGATCTGTTGGAGGGACACACCGGTGTCCAGAAGACGTTTGACGATCTTCAGTACGAGGACATCTCGAAAGGAGTAAAGGCGCTGGGTACCTGACCCCTTGGCCCCCCGGACCGTCGGTTCAACGAGTTTGGTCCGAGCCCAATAATCCAGCTGACGGTACGTGATGCCCGCGGCTTTGCAGGCTACGGGGCCTCGGTATCCGATGTTCTCGTCGAGGGCCACGAGGTCGTCGTCGAAAAGCATCCCCTGTCGGCCGGTAGGAGGTGCCGGAACGATCCCTTCCATGCCAGGAAGCAACTGCTCGTCGAATTCCGGAGGCTCCGCCGCACGAGGACCCTCAGAGCGCGCGCCTTTGAGACGATCCCGCTGCGGGTCGTTGTGCGATCCATGCTGGCCCACGCGGGTCCTCCTTAAAACCAGTGAGGTCATCGTCCGAATTAGACGTTAGAGGGACAGACCGGGCGAATCAAAGACATTCGTCCGTGTCTTGCTGGATCCCTCATTCAGTGACACGTCCCGCGCGTTTCCGTGCGAGTGTGCCCTAGTCTACCAAGACTTCTCCACTTGGTCGGCGACCAGCGTGGCGTGAAGATTGGTGCACAGGGCGGAGATTTCACGCGCGGTTTCCGAAGCTTTCTCCCGTGATCGCTCGTCACGACGGCTGGCCATCGGCGCAATGGTCTGCCCGACCAAAGCGACCTCACGATCCGCGGCCGCCCGGAACGGACGCAAATGCCTGGGCTGGAGCCCATGAGCGGTGAGCTGGGAACACAGTGCCGTGACCCGTGCGGCGTACTCATCGAAGGTGCCGTCAGGTCCTTCTTCGATCAACCCGTAATTGATCAATTCCCGCAACATCGGCAAGTCCACCGACGTGTGGCGTGACAGCTCCCGGATGGTATACCGGCGCTGCTCCACCCGCGGCGGCGAAGCATCCGGGGCAGCGGACTCCCCGGCTGCGGATGCCTCGCCGTCCCGGGGAAAGCCTTGGCGTTCGAGCTCATCGACTTTTTCCTTGATGACTTTCAAGGGGAGATACTGGTCGCGTTGTAGGGTCAGCACGTAACGCAAGCGCTCGATGTCTTCGCTCGAGTACTTGCGGTACCCCGTATTGGTCCGTTGGGGAAACACGAGACCACGATCTTCGAGGAACCGGATTTTGGACGCGCTGAGCCCGGGAAATGAGTCCTCAAGATGGCTGAGCACCTGACCAATAGTCTTGTCCTTGACCCGCCTCGCGGAGTTTTCTTCGGAAGACTCCTCAGCGGCTTGCTGTTCGGGTGTCGTCGACATTCCGACGCCGCCCTACTGAGCGTCGCTCGCGTAGTAGATGAAGGCGAATTTTCCGATGCGCACCTCATCGCCGTTCTTGAGAGTCACGTGGTCCACACGGTCCCCGTTGACGTAAGTCCCGTTGAGGGAGCCGACATCGGTAAGGTCGAAACGACCCGCATTGAATTGGAACAGGGCGTGTCTGCGAGACACCGTGACGTCGTCCAGGAATATGTCGGCTTCGGGATGCCTGCCTGCGACAATTCCGTTGTCGGCTCCACCGGACTGCGCCATTCCTGCATCGAGAAGGAACCGCGCACTGTGCTGCGGTCCCTCTTGGGCAATCAGGAGCGCAGATTCCGAAGGCAGCGCTTTGATAGCGGCGATCTCTTCCTTGGCAAGCTGACGCTTGTGGCCAGCACTTGCGCTCGTTGAGGTGACGCCGAACACGGTTGTGTCAGGGCTCGGTTCACGATGATCGGTCATATATTTCCCCTTTTGTCATGGGCGCATTAAAGCGCCAATCGAGGCTCGCCCAGAAGAGGCTGAGGGGGCCCCGTTCTGTGAACCTCAAGATTCTTGCGCGGTAGTGCTTCGTGCGAGGCCGCCTCACAACCGCGCACAGGAACCAAGCTTGGACCTGGACCTGAGACTTAAAGTCTAGCTGGCGGACCTGTAAAGGTCGGCCAGCTAGACCTAAAATTAATCCTTAAATCGCTGAGAGCTCAGCCGGTTCAGGCGATTTCGCCTTCATAGGCTGCTGCATCCAGGAGGCCCTTGAGCGACTCAGGGTCGGATGGGCGGACCCTGACGAGCCAACCGGCGTCATACGGATCGGAATTCAACCTTTCGGGCTGGTCAGCGAGCGCCTCATTGACGTCCACGATCTCACCTGAAACCGGCATGTAGAGGTCTGAGACGGACTTGGTGGACTCCACTTCCCCGAAGGACTCGCCGGCTTCGAAGGTTGAGCCACTTTCCGGCAGGTCGACATAGACAACATCGCCCAGAGAATCCTGCGCGTGATCGGTGATGCCTACGGTGACGACACCCTCGGAGTCGGCGTCCGAGACCCATTCGTGCTCGGAAGTGTAAGAAAGCTCGGCGGGAATATTGCTCATGAGGCGCCTCTCGACAAGTGATGGAATGCAGTGATGATGCCGGTGCCGAATCGAATCGGCACCGGCATCAATATTACACGGGACACTTAATATCGGGTGCTAGATCACACCGTCGGAGAAGTGGTTGGGGTTGCCAAAGCGGTGGGCCGTAATGGACACTGCCTGCTCGCGGACGAACGGAAGCATCTCGATCCGGCCGGCCTCGGTGACCTCACCGTGATAGACGGCGACGTCCGGGCGACCATTGAGCGCTTCGAAGACCGATTCGGGATCAGTTCCGAGGTACCGAATACGGCAGCCCTCGAATCGTGTTCCGTCGAGATCGGCCGGCTTGATGTCCCGGATCCCGCGCAGAGCGGTGCGCCATGCGTCGTCGGTTTCCACGGTTATATTGACGCCCGCCGAATCGAGTGCGCCACGAACATAAACCGGTAGCTGGCGAGAGACCGACAACTCGATCGGCGCTTCTGCAGCCAATCCCGCGGCAACGACACGCAAGGTCTCGGCGAGCGACGCGTCGTCGTCGGCACGCACGTGCACCTTTTGGGGAACGTAACGAAGAATG
The DNA here is from genome assembly GCF_004137765.1 of Rothia uropygialis. Classification (GTDB taxonomy): domain Bacteria; phylum Actinomycetota; class Actinomycetes; order Actinomycetales; family Micrococcaceae; genus Rothia. The sequence goes on from NZ_NOIS01000002.1 coordinate 659,445, forward strand.
TTCCGCTCAATACCGAGCTGTGACGGGTCGTGCCGGACCCCGAATTCGGTGCCCCACGCCTCCGCATCGGCCGATGCGGCGCGGGAGAGGAACTCGATCTGCTCACGCGTCAGGGCGTGAGGTTCCCGTGCACGGTTGAGCAGTTGCTTCACATTGTCATTGGACGGAGAAGCGATTGCCGTCGCCGGTTTGGTCGTCCAATCCCCCAGGGCGACCAGGTAATTCGGTCCGCCCGCCTTGGTTCCCGAGCCGACAGTCGATTTCTTCCATCCGCCAAATGGCTGACGGCGAACGATCGCACCGGTAATTCCGCGGTTGACGTACAGGTTGCCCGCCTCGACACGGTCGAGCCAGACCGCCAGCTCGTCCGAGTTGAGCGAGTGGAGACCCGCGGTCAGTCCGTACTCGGGAGCGTTCTGCAACTCGATGGCTTCTTCGAGCGTCTTGGCCGTCATGACACCCAGGATCGGGCCGAAGTACTCGGTCATGTGATATTCACTTCCGGGCTTGACTCCGGCACGGACACCGGGAGACCACAGCTTGCCGGATTCGTCCAGTTGTTTGGGCTCAATGATCCACTGCTCGCCCTCGCCCAAGGTAGTCAGCCCGCGGAGCAGTTTGCCCTCCGGTGCCTTGATGACGGGTCCCATCTCGGAACGAATATCCGTGGGGTATGCAATGTGCAGCGACTTCACGGCGTCGACGAGCTGATTACGGAAACGCTTAGAACTGGCGGCAGAGCCGACAAGAATCACAGTCGAGCAGGCCGAACACTTCTGGCCCGCGTGGCCGAAGGCCGACGCGACGACGTCTTTGGCGGCCAGGTCTAAGTCCGCGTTCGGTGTGACGATGATCGAGTTCTTCCCTGAGGTCTCCCCGAGAAGCGAGAGATCCTTGCGGAATGAACGGAACAGTTCCGCCGTCTCGTATCCGCCCGTGAGGATCAAACGATCGATATCGGGATGGGAGACGAGCGTGCGCCCGAGATCGCGTTCGGACAACTGCACGAGCTGCAGGACGTCCTTCGGTACCCCCGCTTCCCACAGAGCGTCCGCGATGACGGCCCCGCACCTCTTCGATTCGCCGGCCGGTTTGAAGAGCACTGAGGAACCGGACGCGAGCGCGGCCAAGGTCGAGCCGGTCGGAATCGCCACGGGGAAGTTCCACGGAGGGGTCACAACCGTGACCTTGGACGGGTGGTACTGCGCACCATCGACGTTCTCGAGAGCTTCGGCGAGCCCCGCATAGTAGTTGGCGAAGTCGATGGCTTCGGAAACCTCGGGGTCCCCCTGGTCAAGCAATTTGCCCGCTTCAGAGGCCATGACCTCGAGCAACTGTGCACGTTTGGCACCTAGTACACGGCCGGCCTTTCGCAAGATTTCTGCGCGCTCATGAGCGGGACGAGCACCCCAATTCTCGCCCGCCTTCTTGGCGCGGGCGATGGCTTCCTCGACCTGTGATTCGCTCGTGAGGACGGAATCCTGAACGAGCTTCTTGCCCAGATCCGAATTTCTGGCGCGTTCCAGGATCTGCTTGCCCCAGGCCCGGTTGTGTGCGAGCGATGTATCCGTATCCGGGGTGTTGTCGAAGGAGTCTCCCGGCGAGAAGACGTTGTCCACGTTCTCCTCCGCACGGTTTTGCTGACGGTTCGGCGGCGGAACCTCGCTCGTGACTTTCTCCAAGGAGCGCTCGAAGCGGGCCTTTTCCCGGTCGAACAGGAACTGGCTGTCGTTCAGATCGAAGATAGCCGACATGAAGTTCTCACTCGAGGCGTTCTCCTCGAGGCGACGGACCAGGTATGAGATGGCGACGTCGAATTCCTCCGGTCGGACGACAGGGGTGTAAAGGAGCAATTGACCGACGTCACGGCGGACGACCTCGGCTTGCTGGGCGGCCATGCCAATCAGCATCTCGTACTCGACATCGTCGATGACTCCGCGGTGTTGAGCCAGCAGCCAGGAGAATGCGATGTCGAACAGATTGTGACCGGCCACGCCCAGGCGAATGTTCTTGGTGTGCTCCGGTCGGAGGGCGTAATCGAGAACGCGCTTGTAGTTGGTGTCGGTGGCTTCCTTGGAATCCCATGTCGTCAGCGGCCACTTGTGGACGACGGCTTCGACCATTTCGAGGGACAGGTTGGCTCCCTTGACCAGGCGAACCTTGATCCGGGCGCCGCCGTTGTCGACGCGTTTAGCGGCCCACTTCTGCAAGCGCTCCATGGCTTCGAGAGTGTCCGGCAGATAGGCCTGCAGGACGATCCCGGCCTCGAGGTTCTTGAGCTGGGGCTGATCGAGGATCCGGGTGAAGACCTCGATCGTCATGTCGAGGTCCTTGTACTCCTCCATGTCCATATTGATGAACTTGGGGGTGCCGGATTTGGCAGCGTATTCGTAGAGCGGAGTCAGGCGTTCGACGGCGCGCTCGACCACAGCATCGAAAGACCAGGGAGAGTGGGGACCGGAGACCGCGGAGACCTTGATCGAGACGTAATCGACGTCGTCCCGACGCAGCAGTCGCTCGGTTTCCCGCAGACGGCGCTCGGCTTCCTCGTTGCCGAGGACTGCTTCGCCCAACAGGTTGATGTTGAGCTTGTTTCCGCCGGCCGTCAAGTGCTTGATGGCCGGTCCGAGCTTTTCGTCCCGGGCATCCACGATCAAGTGTCCGACCATGTCCCGCATGGCCTTCCTGGCCAGAGGGATCGTGGGCCAAGAAACCTTGGGGGCGACGACACCGCCCGCTTTGACAGCCGCGCGCAGATGGGGCGGGAGGAATTTGGGAACAATGGGGGCCAGCCGGCCGAGGTTGCGTCCGGCCGCAGCGTCGTCCTCTGGACGTATGACCTCGTCAACGAAGCCAACAGTGAATTCGAGTCCGTGCGGATCTTTGAGAACGCCGGCTAACTGAGCCGCGGCCTTGTCCTCGGGAACGTCGCGGGAGGCATTCAGCCACCCTTTGACGATTTTTCCGGCCTCTTGGGCCATCTTTTGGTACTCGCCGGAAGCGAATGGGTTCGATGACAAGAATGCCTCCTCTAAGCGAAATCGTGCCGAAGGATTCTTCGGCATCGTGCGTCGTCTTTGACGTGTGCGCATAGCGCGCTTGTTCACCAGTATGTACCATGAATTAGGTAAGAAAAAGTTACGGGAATTTACGATTATCCGTAAGTTCTACTCACGGAACGAGGGCTCATGCTGGACGTCAAAAAACTCCGTGTCCTCCAGGAACTTTCGACTCGGGGAACTCTTGCGGAAACAGCCGACGTCCTGGGCTATACGCCTTCTGCCGTGTCTCAGCAGTTGACTGCCTTGGAGCACGAATGCGGTCACCACCTGCTTCAGAAACAAGGGCGCACGGTAACCCTCACTCCCAAGGCACGGATCCTCGTCGAACATACCGAGAAGATCCTTCACGAGCTCGAACTCGCGCAAACGGCCCTGGAGTCCACGGACCAGACGCCCGCAGGGACCGTTCGACTGGCCATTTTCCAGACCGCCGCAATGGCTCTGCTCACCGATACGCTCGAAGCCCTCTCCGGGCGCTACCCTGATCTGAGGGTCGAGGCTTTGCAACGCGAACCGGAAGCGGCCTTGGAACACACGCACATGAGGGATGTCGACCTCGTGGTCGCGGAACAGTACCCCCACCATGCCGTGCGAGAGTTCCCTGAGCTGGACTCTCGCCCCCTTAACGAGGATCCAGTCATGCTCGCGGTCGCACCGGAATCCGACGTCTATTCGATCGCCGATGCCGCTCGGTCCCCGTGGGTCATGGAATCGAAGTCCAACGCGAGCAGAAGCTGGGCCGAGCACGTTTGCCGCACCGCAGGCTTCGAACCTCATGTCCGATTCGAATTCGACGACGTTCGAGCTCACATCGACCTCGTGGAATGCGGACTGGCCGTGGCGCTCCTTCCTGGCTTCGCCTGGGCTGGCTCGACGCCGCGCGTCAGACTCATCGAATTGCCCAATCTGCCTCACAGACATGTCTTCACATCTGCTCGCCGAGACATGGCCCGTCGCCCCGCGATCGAGGCGGTACGCCATGCCCTGGAAGAGTCCGCCGCGAAGGTCAAGCTCCTGTAGAGGTTCAGGGCCGGAATTCGCCGGGACGCCGCCCCGCGAGCTTGTCCAAAAGGATTTTAGCCGTGAGGGAATCGACAACGAGGTCTGTTACCGCACGAGCCCGCAACGCCCCCAACAACGCGCCTGCCCTGTGAGGTCCAGAGACCACGCACAGACGCCTTTCGATACGCGACAGCTCGAACGGCGTCGGCCCCGAAGCCCTACGATTCATTTCGATGTCCTGCCACGTACCGTCCTCCCGCAGAAGAACGGTGCAGATGTCCCCCACAACTTTCTCCGCGGACAACAGTGCAAAGTCCTCGTCATCGAAATACCCCGAGCTGTAGACATGTGACGGCACGGGACCGTCAAGTGCTCCCACGCCGAAGACCGCGACGTCCGTCTGCGATTGAAGGTGCAAAACGCTGCGGATGCTCCGCTCTCGCCACAATGCTTGTTTGGTGTCGGCGTAGTCGAAAAACGCCGGAACAGGAAAATGCACAATTTGGGAGCCGAAGGCTTCCGCGACTGAATTGAGGATCGCCCCCGTGTACGGAATCCCCGAACGACGGGCGTTGCCCGCCCCATTGAGCTGGACCACCACGGAATCAGGCACTTTTCGCGGGGTCAGATGACGGGAGATTTCCGTGACGGTTGAACCCCACGCCATGCCGAGCACAGTTCCGGGTTCCATCATCGCGTCCAGAGCAGATGCGGCCACACGCGAGACTTGCTCCATCTGGCTGATCGGCGAGGAACTGCCTCTGATCGGGACCACTTGTGCATTGATGCCAAAGATTTTCTCGAGACGGCCGCCCAGCTCGTCCCGTTCACTGGGAACATCCGCGAGGGTTATGCGCACCAACCCGGATTCCCGCGCATATTTCAGGAGACGGGAGACGGTCGCCCTCGAGACCTCGAACTCGCTGGCCACGGCATCCATCGTCTGGTCCTGGAGGTAATACATGGTTGCGGCTTTGTGAGCCAAGTCATCACGTTTGTTCATGCCCTCATCTCATATCTGCACGTTCGTGCATCAGTGATGATCATTCTTTCATGAATGTGTAGAAATGAAATTAACACGTCATAGGTGCCACCGCGCCTCGGGCGTCACCGGAAATATCCGCCAGTATCTAGGAGGCTCCATGAAAAACGCCGCAACTCATCTGACCGCGGCTTCCCGCCAGAATGCGCTGGAGGACATGTCGGACGCCGAAGGCGTAGACGTCCTCGTCATCGGAGGCGGGGTAACTGGAGCCGGAATCGCACTGGACGCCGCTACCCGTGGCCTGCGCACCGCCGTCGTCGACGCCGGCGACTGGGCATCAGGAACGTCCGCCTGGTCATCAAAACTCGTCCACGGCGGCCTTCGCTACCTGTTGAACCTTGATTTCAAGCTGGTTGCCGAGGCCCTCAAGGAGCGCGGCTTGCTGCTGACCAGCTTGGCCCCGCATCTCGTCAAGGCACAACCGTTTTTGTGGCCGCTCAAGATGCCGGTCATCGAACGCAGTTACTCCGCAATCGGGATCGGAATGTATGACGCCATGGCCATTGCTGGGGCTCGGGGCCACAAAACGGTCCCGACCCAGAAGCATTACTCCAAGAAGGGCGCCAAACAGATCTTCCCGGACATCAAGGATTCCGAGCTCTCCGGCGCGATCCGCTTTTACGACGCTCGTGTCGACGACGCCCGCCTGGTCATCGATCTCATCCGAACCGCTGCCGGTTATGGGGCACTCGCGGCCAGCCGTACGCAGGTCACGGAGGTGATCAAGTCGGAAACCGGCCGCGTGGTCGGCGCCAAGATCACGGACTTGGAGACCCAGAAGGTACACGAGGTCAAGGCGAAGCACGTCATCAACGCAACCGGCGTCTGGACCGAGGAAACCGAGGCCTTGACCGGTGAGGACCGTGGACTGCAGGTGCTTGCGTCCAAGGGCGTTCACATTGTCGTGCCGCGGGAGCGCATCAATGCCGAATCCGGCATCTTCCTTCGGACGGAAAAGTCTGTCCTGTTCATCATTCCGTGGCAGCGCTATTGGGTCATCGGTACGACCGACACCCCTTATGACCAGGACGTCGCACGCCCGGTCGCCACTGCGGACGACATCGACTACATCCTCGATCACGCCAACGCAATCCTCGAGAAGCCGTTGACCAGAGACGACATCATCTCTACTTACGCCGGGCTCCGGCCGCTCCTCCAACCCGGCGTCAAGGGCGAGAGCTCGACGCAGTCCACCAAGGTGTCACGCGAGCACACCGTGGCCGAGGTGGCTCCGGGCATGTCCGCGATCGCCGGGGGCAAGTTGACCACCTATCGGGTCATGGCCAAAGATGCCGTCGATTTCGCCTTGGGATCCATCGCAGGTGCACGTCCCTCCGTCACGGAAGACATTCCGCTGGTCGGCGCCCAGGGCTACCGAGCTGCTCTGGCCCGCGCCAACGACATCGCGGAAGAAAACGGCTGGACGGCCGCCCGAGTGGACAGCCTTCTGGACCGATACGGTTCGGAAATCGATGACCTGCTCGACCTCATCCGCGAGAACCCGGAACTTGGTCAGCCCCTGGCCAAGGCGCCGATGTTCTTGCGCGCAGAGGTCCTGCTGGCCGTCCGGTACGAGGGAGCGCTCCACCTCGAGGATGTTCTGATGCGCCGTGTCCGTTTGGACCTCGAGCAGAAAGACCGCGGTCTTGCCGCTGCACCGGAGATCATCGATGTGATGGCCGCCGAACTCGGCTGGGGCCAGGAAGAACGCCAACGCGAGTTGGACAGCTATGCCCAGCGGGTTCATAACATCGCCCGCGCGGAAGAGGAACACGACGACGCCGGCGCTGCCGACGTCATCACATCCGACCCCGAGATCATGCCCCGCAAGGTTTTGGGTTCGCGCTAGCCATCCATGTCTGGCCGGGCGGAAAGTACCCTTCGGGCTGACCGCCCGGCCCTAGTTTTCATCCATCAATCGCCGACCCGCCGGCTGAACACCGGCGATTCAGAACAATAAGGCACGACGAAGTGCCGGAAAGTGAGCGGTAATGACCGGATCATTACTCGCCGACGGATCCACCGGGATTCTCGGTATCGCACCCCAGCTCATGGATAATGGCGTTCCTACGACACTCGGAATGTTCACGTCCGAGTTCATAGGAACGCTGATCCTCGTGCTCCTCGGTTGCGGCGTCGTCGCCGGCCAGGTCCTTCCGCGAACCAAGAACAACGCAGGCGGCTGGCTCATGGTTGCTTTCGGATGGGGACTCGGTGTCTACGCCGGCGTCTACGCCGCATATGCAACGGGCGGGCATCTTAACCCCGTGGTGACATTATCCTTCTGGGCAGCCCACAAAGACTTGGCAGATGGTATCCCGGCGACCGCGGGCAACGTGTTCGTCTACATCGTCGCTCAGCTCCTGGGTGCGATCATCGGCGCGATCATCGTCTATCTGACTCACAAGAAGCACTTCGACTTGGAATCCCCCGCGGCCAACAAGCTCGGGGTTTTCTCGACCGGTCCTGAGATCCGTTCCTATGGCTGGAACTTCCTGACGGAGGTCGTCGCGACCTTCGTGCTGATCGCCTTCATTCTTTTCTCCGAAAAAACTCCGAGCGAGATGGGTCCTCTTCCGGTCGCGCTCGTGGTTTTGGCCATCGGCATCTCCCTCGGCGGCCCGACAGGTTACGCCATCAACCCTGCTCGTGACCTCGGTCCCCGCATCGCCCACGCTATTCTGCCCATCCGAGGCAAAGGCTCCTCCGATTGGGCATATTCTTGGGTACCCGTGCTGGGTCCGATCGTCGGCGGCCTCGTTGCTGCCCTCGTTGTCCCCCTCCTCGTGGCTCTCTAGAAGATTGGGCCGCAAAGAGGCGGCCCCTCAGGAAAGGCAAGCGAAATGACCGACCAGAAAGACGGAAACAGGAACGAAGCTCTGTTCTCCAAAACTATGAATACTGACAAAAAATACATTCTCGCCATCGACCAGGGCACCACGAGTTCCCGGGCCATCGTCTTCGACAAAAAGGGCCAGATCATCACGGTCGGCCAGTATGAACACGAGCAGATTTTCCCCAGAGCCGGTTGGGTCGAACACGATCCGCTGGAGATCTGGCGCAACGTCCGCAGATCCGTTGCGGATTGCTTCTCCGACGTCGAGATCAACCACCACGATGTGGCTGCGGTAGGCATCACCAACCAGCGCGAGACCGCCGTGGTCTGGGACAAGAACACCGGAGAACCGGTCTACAACGCGATTGTCTGGCAGGACACCCGCACCCAGAAGATCTGTGACGAATTGGCCGGGGACGAAGGCTACGACAAGTACCACGACCGCGTGGGCCTCTCGCTGAACACTTATTTCGCCGGCCCCAAGGTCAAGTGGATCCTGGACAACGTCGACGGTGCACGCGAGCGCGCCGAGAAGGGCGATCTGCTGTTCGGCACAACCGACTCGTGGGTTCTGTGGAACCTCACCGGCGGCACAGAAGGCGGCGTTCACATCACGGACGTGACCAACGCGTCGCGCACGATGCTCATGAATATCCGGACCCTCGAGTGGGAAGAAGACATCGCCAAGGACTTCGGCATTCCGATGTCGATGCTTCCGGAGATCAAGTCCTCGGCTGAGGTCTATGGTCGGGGTCGGGCGCGTGGCTTCCTGCGTGGTACTCCCATCGCTGGCATCCTCGGCGACCAGCAGGCGGCAACCTTCGGGCAGGCTTGCTTCAAGGAAGGCCAGTCCAAGAACACCTACGGCACCGGTAACTTCATGTTGATGAACACCGGCAAGGAGCCCGTTTTTTCGGAGAACGGTCTCCTGACCACGGTCGCGTACAAGATCGGCGACGAGAAGCCCGTGTACGCGCTCGAGGGTTCCATCGCCGTTTCGGGGTCGTTGATCCAGTGGTTGCGTGACAACCTCGAGCTCATCGACAACGCCGCGGATTCTGAGGCGCTCGCGACGTCGGTCGAGGACTCGGGCGGGACGTACTTCGTCCCGGCCTTCTCCGGATTGTTTGCCCCGTATTGGCGCCCGGATGCCCGAGGCGTTCTGGTCGGCATGACCCGCTACGTCAAGAAAGCACACATTGTGCGTGCGGCACTCGAGGCGACCGCGTTCCAGACTCGCGAGGTCATTGACGCGATGAACGCCGATTCCGGTGTGGACCTGACGGAGCTGCGCGTAGATGGTGGCATGACCGCCAACCAGTTCCTGATGCAGTTCCAGGCCGATCTGTTGCGGGTTCCCGTGATCCGGCCGAAGGTGGTTGAGACCACCGCCTTGGGTGCTGCGTATGCCGCCGGCATTGCCGTCGGGTTCTGGGACGGCGAGGAAGACGTCGTCGAGAACTGGCAGGAGGACAAGCGCTGGACTCCCGAGATGGACAATGAAGAGGTCGAGCGTCAGTACCGGCTTTGGAAGAAGGCCGTTACCCGTTCCTTCGATTGGGTCGACGAGGACACGTCCACCGAGTAATCGTTCTCCGACGAAAGCCCCGGGCCACCGGTCCCTCACTCTGGTGAGGTGAGCGGAGCCCGGGGTTTTTGCGTCCCCGGGTATCGTGTCTCGGCACGGCCCGGTGACACGTCAGCAAGATCCTCGGAAACGGTCTCACTCGGCAGACAATGGCAGAATCTTCTCGGTACGAGGCGGGAACAGATTTCGGCCCCGACAGGTTGTACGGCTCAGGCACATGGCCGGGATGTCGTTGTGGGTCCACGGGACGGGCAGGTCGCTGGGTCCGGCATCGGGATATTCAACCGAAAGGAGATCGCAGTGACTGAGGACGAGACGGGGCTCTTCTCCGACGACGCCTTCGAGCGGCAGCCTCGGGAAATCGTTGCAGGTGTCGTCCACATTCCTGGTTGGTTGAGTGCGTACCAGCAGCGGTGGATCGCCGGTCAATGGGAACAGTGGGGACGCGGACCGATCCCTCCGCATTCGCCTCTGGTCAATGGCCACCCTATGTCAGTCAGGCTGACGACTTTGGGATGGCATTGGGAAGCCGGGCGCTTGACCCGGCGGGCCAGAGAATTCGGCGACGCCGCTCCCCTTCCGATGCCGGATTGGCTGATCCGCCTCGGTCGCATGGCCGTCGAGGACGCTTTCTCACCATTGACCGCACAGAGCTGGCCGGGTCTGGGGCAGCAGGAACTCAAGGCGTGGGCAGATTCCTATGAGCCCGACGTCGCCCTCATCAATTATTACGAGCCCAGCGCCAAAATGGGCATGCATCAGGACAAGGACGAGCGTTCTTCCGAGCCCGTTGTCAGCGTGAGTGTTGGGGATACTGCACTTTTTCGCGTGGGCAATCCACAGACCAAGAGCAAGCCATACCAGGACGTCCGATTGGCCTCCGGGGACCTGGTAGTTTTCGGTGGACCAAGCCGTTTCATGTTCCACGGCGTGCCCAAGATCCTGCCGAACACGGCGCCGAAGGGATGCCCCGTGGAGAGAGGCCGGTTCAACATGACTTTGAGAATGACTGGATGGGACGACCGATGACTCAGATTCACCCCTCGCCGGAAGGCACCGCTTCCGAAGCGGTCCTTCAGGAAGCCCTCCCGCGCACGGAATGGGCCAACGGCAGCGCCATGATGCGCCACTACTACGATCACGAGTGGGGCTTGCCCGTGGTCTCCGAGGCGGGCCTCTACGAGAGAGTGTGCCTGGAGGGTTTCCAAGCCGGTCTGTCTTGGGCCACTATCCTCGCGCGCCGAGACGCTTTCAGGAGGGCATTCGCGGCCTTCGATCCGGAAGCCGTCGCCGACTTCTCGGACGACGACGTCGAGCGACTCGTCGAGGATGCCAGCATCATCCGCAGCCGACCAAAGATTCTCGCGGCCATCGGCAACGCGCGGGCAACTCTGAAGCTCCGGGCCGCGACGAACACGGATCCGTTGACCCGCGGTTTCGTTCTGCCGTTGTGGGGCGGAGGAGAACTGGAGATCGTCGATGGCTTGCCGGCCCTGATTTGGTCCCACGCACCCGAGGTCACCCCTGTGCCCGAGAGCATCGCGGAGGTTCCTACGCAGTCGACCGAGTCACGGGCCTTATCCAAGCGCCTCAAGGAACGAGGCTTCCGCTTCGTCGGTCCGACAACTGCCTATGCCCTCATGGAAGCGGTGGGAATGGTGGATACTCATTGGGTTGGGAGTCACAAACGCGGTGCTTCCCGGGTGTATTCACCCGAGGGGCGCCGCCGAGAGTTCGTGCGCCTCACCTGAGGCAGTTCGCGTGCCCCTCGCCGGGTCGGGCGCGAGGTCACTGCGTGACGGGCCGTGTGTTCCACGATCGGAGCAGGAACAGGACAGCGATGCCGGCAGTCGCGGCGAAGATCGAGAACACCGTCTGGGCGCCGAAGAAACCGGGCAAGAGACCGCCGAGAATTGCCCCGATGGAACCGCACCCGTTGATGAAGCCGGTGGCTCCGGCCGCGTGCTTGCTGGTTCCGAAGTCCACGGCGGCCACCCCGGAGACCATCGCGTCGGCGCTGTATGCTGTGAGTCCGACGACGCCAAGAAGAATCGCGACGAGGACCACCGAGCCCGTACTCGCCGCCGGGCGCCATGCGAGGAGGGCAACCACCAGAAGGACCAGCGAGATCACCGTCGGCGGTATGCGCCGGGCACCAAAGAAGGTATCGGATACCCAGCCGGCCACAATCGGGGCGACGAACCCCGCCATGCCGAAGGCGACAGGAACCATCACCGCGGTGATGCCGTCCAGCTCAGGGATCGCGTCGATCACCAGAACAGGGCCCCACAGGAGTACGGCGTATCGGGTGGGTTTGAGCATGAAGTAGACGAGTCCCAGACGGAGAACCATGCGTTCGTGACGCACCGAGGCCCAAAGATCGCTGACCCGGATTCTGGGAGCCGTCTTTGTGGAACGCACCGAGGGTGATTTGACCCCTGTCCGTCTGCGCGCGCCCTGCTCGTACGGCTCATCCCAGCAGGGACCCTCCTCGTCGATCTCGGGGAGACCCACATCCCGGGGGCTGTTGCGCTGCACCAGGAGAAAAGCCGCTAAGGCCACCGCCATGACCACTGCGCCGACGAGAAACGCCCAACGCCAGGAGTCGAACACCGAGTAGGCGACCCACCCCATGACCGGTACTGCTACGAGACCTCCGAATGCGTAGCTGCTCGCAAACAAACCCATGGTCCGTCCCCGGACCCTGGTGTCAAAGAAGGACGCGATGTTCTTGCTGAACGCGGCCCAGCCGGTGGACTGAGCCAGGCCCTGGGTGATCATCAGCGGGAGAAACAACCAGACCGCTGGCACGAGGCCCATGAAGGCCGAGGCTCCGCCCGCGAGGACCATCCCTCCGGCAATGACCGCGAGCACCATAGCGTTCCGCCACAGCACCCCAGAGGAACTGGCCGACGGCGTATGCGGCCAGGTACACGGAGTCGAGCATGCCCAGCGTCTCTCTCGAAAGGCCGCCTTGGTCCCGGATACCGACCTTGGCCGCGGAGAACGCGTTTCTCGGGAAATAGTATGCCGCGTAGCCGACCCAGGACATGAGGAAGATACGCAGTTGCCATGTCCTGAGGACCTGCGCCTTGGTCTGGCGCGAGGATCCCGACCTCGTCCCGGAAGGCGTCGCCGCCTGGTTTCCGACAGTGACGCTCTTGCGGGGAGATTGTCCTCGCGCGGCCTCTTCTTCATGCGGGTGCGTGGAGGGAATGTGAGTCATAACAGTGTTCCTTTGCACCGTGAGTCTCGCGGATGGATATATTGTCGAAACTATTACTGCGGCAATACGGCGGGCCGGGGCCGCTCACGGAGGGGCGCCCCCCTGGTCCTCACGAACCTGGTTTCTTACATTTCGCGCTCGGACTTACTTGCTTGTCACGGTCAGCCGGGTGATGTCTGCCCGGAAGAGATCGCGGGATACCTCGACGCGCCTGCCCCGCTGGTCATACGCCGTACGTCGGATGTCATACAGAGCAGCACCGGGAACGACGTTCAGCAGAAGGGCAGCCGCGGGGGATGCGGATCCGACGGCGATGGACTCTTCGGCGTGGTCGATTACGACGTCATACTGCTTGCGCATGAGCGCATAGATTGACCCCAACTGATGATCAAGGATTCCAGGGAAAAGGTCTGCCGGGAGCATCATCTCCTCGAGGGACAACGGTGTCCCGCCCGCGGACCTTAGACGACGGATGACGACGATCTGCCCTCCCAGGGTCTGCAGCCCGGCCCGCTCCTCGAAGCTCGCCGGTCGCTCCTCCGTGAACAGGACCGTGGTCCCGGGCTCATGACCCTGCTCGACGAGAATCGTGGGAACGCCGACGGGACGGTCGAGACACCGTGTGACCACCAGTGGCGGTTCTGGAACCGGCTCCAGATAGCCCACGATGTCCGTTTCACGGATGAAGGAACCGCCACCACGCCCGGTCCTTCGCACTATGCGGCCCTCCTGGGCCAGGACTCCCAGTTCCCTTCGCAGCGTCCCACGGGAGACGCCCAGTTGTTGGGCCAGGTTGCGTTCAGACGGAAGTTTCCGTTCACCAGCAAGCCGCAAGCGCTCAATGATGAACAGCAGGTCGTGGCGCAGGTCCTGCATATACGTCCTCCATATGGTCAGCCTCGTTGAACCAATAGGCTCACCGAGTGCACGCACTCTGACAGTGCTTCACATCACATACAGGAGAATGTATTCCGAGAACATGAGCGTGTCCATAACATTTTGACACTTTTCAAACCTTTATAAGGTCCAAAAGAATGCACCAAAAAGAGAAATTCTTGCTGTTAGTATCTCACCTACATCTCGTACCCCAGAAGGAGGCTCCATGACCGAATCGCCCACTATCCGCCCCTCCGTTGCGGCGCTCGTACGGCGCTCGAATGCCATCCTGCTCGATTACAACGGCACACTTTCCGACGACGAGGAGCTGCTTGCCGAACTGATCAGCGAGGTTTCCGCAACCGAACTGGGTATCCGTCTCAGCAGGGAACGCTATTTCTTGGAATTTGCGGGATGCACCGAGGAATATATGTTTGAGGTGCTCGGCAAGGAAACCGGAAGATTGAAGAAGACGCCTCACGAGCTGCTGCAGATCTTCAACGGTCTCTATCTTGAGCGCACGCGTCGACACAGCACCATCGCCCCGGCTACTCGCGATTTCGTCAAAGGCGCCCGGCGTCAGGGCAAACGCCTTGTGGTCGTGACAGCCGCGAGCCGCGACGTCGTCGTTCCGGTCCTCGAACAGGCCGATCTGCTCAGGGAATTGGACGGGGTCGTCGCGCTCGAGGATGTTGAGGCACCCAAGCCGCACCCCGAGGCTTATCTCACCGCTCTCGAACGGCTGCGCCTGGCCCCGTCACAGGCAGTCGCATTCGAGGATTCGCGGACCGGCATCACCGCCGCGCGAGACGCGGGAATAACGACGGTCGCCGTCATCGGCAGCCTTGAAGAGAAGGCACTGCGCGAATTGACGGAGTACACGACGCACGCACTCGCGCCGGAGCTTCTGGGGTGATCGAACGAGAGCCGGGGGCCAACCTATAGCCCCCGGCTCTCGCGCATTGATTCCCGGCCAAGAATCCGCCTACTGCGATTCTTGGAGGCCGATCTCCGGCCAGCCACCCGGTTCACCGCAGAATATGCCTCCAGGGGCCGGCCGCCGAGCCGTACTTAGTCGGTACCCCGCGTGATGGCCTCGGCCTCGGCCTCCGCACTCTCATGCGGGCGGGAGACCTGTGCCAAGCGGTGGCCGCCGAATACCAGCACGATGATGGACACGACGAGGGTCGCCACGGCCATCCAGTACGGGGCACCTGCACCGACCGCGTCGGCCACCGGCCCCGCGATGGCCGGGGCGATCGCGCCACCGATAAAACGAACACCCGAGTAGGTCGACGATGCGATCGAACGCGGAAGGCTCGTAGCCTCCATGACGGTTTCAGTCAGGGCAGTGTTCATAACACCTTGGAAGAGGCCCGCAATCACAATGAAGACGATCAGTCCGACGACGGATTCATGCCAGATGGCCGCGCACGCCATCGTGATCGCCAAAAGGCCAAGCATGGTGTACAGAACCGGACGAAGCCCGAAGCGACGAGTCAGCATGGGCGCCAAGAACACCGATGCGATCGCAAGGGCGAGGCCCCAGCCGAAGAAGACGAAGCCCAGCTCGTGAGCGCCGAATTCGGTACCGTTCTTGGCCGCGGCGGCTTCCAATGGGTACGGGCTGTACGCGAGAAGGACGAAGAAGGCGAAATTGTAGAAGAGAGCGGTGAACGCCAGAACTCGGAGGGCCGGGTCCTTGAGGGCCTTGAAGCCCGCGGTGAACGCGTGCTTCTCAACCGGCTGAGCAGAGTCCTTCTTCGGGTTGCGGAGCAGGGAGACGATGGCGATGAAACCGACGGCCATGAGCGCGGCGGTACCGAAGAAGGGCCCGCGCCAAGAAATGGAACCAAGCAGCCCGCCGACCAGCGGTCCGACGGCCATGCCGATCCCCAACGCGGCCTCGTAGAGCATCACGGCCTGGCCGCTGCCGCCGGCCGCTGCACCGACGATCGCGGAGAGTGCCGTCGAGATGAAGAGGGCGTTGCCGAGTCCCCAACCGGCTCGGAATCCGATGATTTCCCCAACGCTGCCCGATGCACCAGCGAACGCGGCGAAGGCGATGATCAGGACCAGCCCGACGAGCAAAGTCGTCTTGATGCCGATTCGGCTGGATACCCAACCGGTGAAGAACATCGCGATGCCCGTGATGAAGAGATAGCTCGTGAAGAGCAACATCGTCTGACCGGCCGTAGCGTTGAGTTCGCTACTGATGGCCGGAAGAATCGGGTCGACTAGTCCGATGCCCATGAAAGAAACCATGCACGCGAACGCGATGGCCCAAACCGCGATGGGCTGACGCAGAATCGACTGTTTTTTCTGAGGTGAAGAATCAGGAGAGCTTTGTCTGCTCTCCACCACGGGATGAGTTCCGGTGGGTGTACTTGTACTCATGCGGTGCTATTGCCTCCAATAGGTGCGGCGTCGTCTAACCGAACCACACATTGCTTCACTATATATCTGGGTAAAAACGTGGGCGCCAGGCACAAACGGGATAAAACGTCGTTTATCTGGCGCCAGACCGAGCGGGTCGGATGGGGTAGACACATCCTCCGGCGCTCATACGGGCGTCTACAAGTCGTCGAGATCCTTGTTGATGGACCCCAGGATCTCCGAAGCCCGCCACAAAGTTTTCCGCTCTTCGCTGGACAGCCGCGCAACCGCGGGCTGAATTCGCTGTGTCGCCTTCTTGCGGAAGTCGTTGAGCTCCTTCTTCCCCGATGGGGTGATTTCGATGAGCTGAGCACGACCGTCGTACGGATCCGCCTGACGCCTCACGAGCCCCTCGATTTCCAGACGCTTGAGCACGCCGGTCATCGTGGGTTGCGTGATGTGTTCCGCCGAGGCAAGATCGCCGATTCTCATGGGACCCACCAAGCTGAGGTTGGAAAGAGTCCGGAGAACGATCGTCGATCGCTCCCTGCCACTGTGACGGGATGCGGCACGAACAAATCGGCTGGCCACCACGATCAATTCCGTGGCGCGCCGAGATTCGGCAGAGGAGAGAACCCCTTGTCCGGAAGAGCAGTTTTTCAGGTGCGAGTCTGACATGGCCCTAGTGTACCTCAAATTATATAGCTTTGCTATTTATATCCGTGGCGACCCTTCGTTTTTGGCGAGATGCGGCGCAATGACGGTCTTCCAGATGGCAGCGCTTGCCACTCTGAACGGCCCCATGTGACCAATCGAGTCAACCCCGAGGTCTCGGGGCGAGTACCGAAAATGCAGTCTTCGGGCCCCCGAGTAAAACGAGAGCAGCATGCGCAACGCCGACTTGGACATCACCACATCATCCGTGAAGGAGATTGCCGTGATAGGCGACTCGACGGCCGCGTACTCCGGTGCCAGCCAAGGACGTTCCCCCAGGATATAACGCGGATAAGCCACCCATCGCCTCCATTGACTCATGACTCCGGAGGGAAGATTGCCAAAGAACCTCAGTTTTCGGCCCGGATAATAGCCGCAGATTTTTTGAGCCACCGGGCCGACAAGGAAGAACATTGCCATGCCCGGCACAGCGGTCTGCCACGGCGATTTCCAACCCGACCCGACGCCACTGGCCACAAAAATACCTTTTGTTACGCCCCGGTCACCCGCCAGCCCCAGAAGCTGCCCACCCAGGCTGTGCCCGATCCACGTTACGGGCAGGGCGGGGCCCTGCTCCCCGATCCAATCGATGACGGTGCGAGCGTCGTCGGCCCAGTCCAGGATGTTCACATCCGAATCCTTGAGGCTGCCGGCCAACGATTCACCGAATCCTGAGTAGTCGAAGGAGACCGCGACAATTCCTTGCTCGGCCAGCCAGCGCGCAAACGCGTTGTAGTGCCTCGCCCGCGTTGCGATCGCGGGAACAATCAGGGCCGCTCCCTGGGCCGTTTCCCAGTTGCCCCAGGACGTCACCGAAATGGGCAACCCCCGAACGCTTCGAAGCTCAACAGACTGAGGCTCGATCTTCCGATCGGACTTGTTTGCCGTTTCCGGAAACATCGTGGGATCTCCCGCCCTGCCGACACCTGTCCGACAATTAGTCTTGTCATGGCGAGTTTCAGCTCACCATCACGTTTACGGTACCGCGCGTACCGGATACTTACCACTGCGGGGTCCGTCCGGGCGTCGCAGGAGAATTGGGGATGTCCATGTTCTTGCCGTTCCACCAGGTCGACGTTTTTGCGCCCGGACCGCTGCCGGGGAACCCACTCGCCGTCGTTCACGACGCCGACGCCCTTACCGACCGGCAGATGCAAGCCTTCGCGAATTGGACCAATCTGTCCGAGACCACTTTTCTCCTGGCGCCTACCTCCGGCGAGGCCGATTACCGTCTCCGCATATTCACGCCGACCCGTGAGCTTCCTTTCGCGGGCCACCCGACCTTGGGCTCGGCTCACGCTTGGCTCGAGGCCGGAGGACGCCCGGCCAACCAGGAGACCATCACCCAGGAATCCGCTTCGGGGCTGGTCACGCTCCGGCGCTCTGCCGACAGGATCTCATTCGCCGCCCCGCCCCTGATACGTGACGAACAAGCAGATGAAAAGACCCTTTGTTCCATCACCGAGCTTCTCGGCACGAACCCGTCACGGGTTGAGGCCGCCCGATGGATCGACAACGGCCCTGGTTGGGTCGGCCTCGTGCTCACGTCCGCTGATGACGTGCTCGCCCTGAAGCCCCGAATGACCGAGATTGCCACGAGTGGCTTCAAGATCGGTGTCGCCGGATTCTTCAACCGCCCAGGTTCCCCCGCGGACCTGGAAGTCCGCGCTTTCGGGTCGGGCAATGGAAGCAGCGAAGATCCCGTGACGGGGAGCCTCAACGCAGGCATTGCACAATGGCTGATTCGAGAAGGCCGAGCACCTCGGAGCTACGTCGCCCGTCAAGGAACCGTATTGGGTCGCGGTGGCATGATCCACGTTGAGAAGAAGGGCGAGGACGTGTGGATCGGCGGAGCGACCCGAACCATCATCTCCGGCACGATGAGACCGCTGGGCTGAAGCCTCGACGAATCTGGTCAGCTCATACTGCATACACAAAAGACCCTGGCCCGCCGACACGGCGGAGCCAGGGTCTTTGACGATGAGGACATTACTCCTCGATACGAACGACCATCTTGCCCTTGTTGGCGCCTTCCATCATGGAGATGAAAGCGTCGGTGGCGTTGTCCAGGCCGTCGACGACGGTCTCGTCGTACTGGATTCTCCCGTCCTGAAGCCAGTTGCTCATCTTCTCCTGGAACTCACCCGCATACTCCATGTAGTCGCCCACGATGAAGCCCTTGAAAGCCAGCGACTGCTTGACAAAATTAGCCATATTGTCCGGCCCCGGGGTCGCTTCCGTCGCGTTGTACTGGCTGATGGCCCCGCACAGCGCTGCGCGGCCGTATCGGTTGAGGACGTCGATCGCCGCCTCCAAGTGGTCGCCGCCCACATTGTCGAAATATACGTCGATTCCCTCCGGAGCCGCTTTCGGAAGCTGTTCGCGAATCGGAGCGGCCTTGTAGTTGAGGGCGACGTCGTAGCCGTACTTCTTCTCCAACAATTCGGTTTTCTCGTCGCTTCCGGCAGAACCGATGACCTTCGAAGCGCCCAGCAACTGCGCAATCTGCCCCACGGCAGAACCCACAGCACCTGCGGCACCCGAGACGAAGACGACGTCCCCTTTCTTGAACTTCGCGACCTGGGTCAGACCCACGTAGGCCGTCAGACCCGTCAATCCCAACATGCCCAGGTACAAAGACGCAGGCACACCGGGGGTCTCTGAAACCCGGTTGAACTGATCGGCGGGCGCCTGGGCGACGTCGCGCCAGCCGAGCTGGTGAAGAACCAAGGATCCTTCGGGCAGATCATCACTGCGGGACTCGATGACCTTTCCCACGGCGCCACCCGTCATGGTCTCCCCTACTTCGAAGGGCGCGACGTAGCTCTTACCTGCCGACATGCGACCCCGCATGTAAGGATCCACCGACATGAACTGGTTCTTGACTCGCACCTCACCGTCGGAGAGGTCCGGAAGGTCGACCGTTACGGTGGAGAAGTTCTCCTCCGTGGGCCACCCCTCGGGCCGCGACGCGAGCTGAATTTGCTTGCTGACTTGAGTAGTCATGTTTGCTTTTCCTCTCCACGGGATTCGGAACCGACTATACTTCCAGACACTGATGTCCCCGACCCGAATAAGCTCTCAATGAACCCCACCAAGCAGGATCTCAGGTCTACCCTTCAGCGACTGGACGGCAACGGATACGGTGCCTACAAACGCATCAAAGGCACCTATGATTTCGGAGCATGTGACCTGGTCGTGGATCACGTTCAATCCGATCCGTACGCGCCACCGAGCTCCGTCCGAGCGGTTCTGCCTCTTGAAAAGACTTCCCTGTCAGGGCGGCTGGAGGGCCGGCCCGAACAGCTCATCGCTGCCGCGGATTTCGTGGCGCGCAATCTAAGCAAGGCCCTTTGCGGCTGCGCGTATCGAGGAATCAGCATCACCAAGCCCGGCCAAGAGGTTCTCGAACGAACGAGCGTCGTAGTCAGGCGCGATGAGATTCAGGTTCGTCTGAACGTCGCGTTACCAGCCGGAGGCCGACGGATTAAGGGGCGGGCCGCGGCCCATTTGCTGGCCGACGATCTTCCTGAGCTCCTTCAGAATTCCGCAATTCTGGACGGGTTGGATGTCAATGCGCTGGAAGAACACATCCAGCTGTACCTCGACCAGCTGGCCGTTCAGTCCGAGTTGCGCGAGCGCAATCTGGTTTCCTTCGTGGGCGAAGGCGCCGTACTGCCCCGGGCGTCGGGCGATTCCGACCTGCCGTTGCGCGACGCCGTTCGGTTCCGTTCCCCCGAAGGAATGCGTCAGGAGTTCTCCCTCCCGAGCGGCCGCACAGTAACAGGCATGGGCGTCCCGCGAGGCATTACAGTGATCGTGGGCGGCGGGTACCACGGCAAATCGACTCTCCTGCGCGCGATGGAACGCGGCGTGTACCCTCACGTCGGCGGGGACGGCAGAGAATGGGTCCTGACCGTTCCGGACGCGATGAGCATCCGCGCCGAGGACGGGCGCGCCGTCACGGGGGTGGATATATCCCCGTTCATATCCAATTTGCCGTCGGGAACGGATACATCGCGGTTCACAACCACGAATGCGTCGGGTTCGACGTCGCAGGCGGCGAATCTCGCCGAGTCCTTGGAGATCGGCACCTCCTTGTTGCTCATCGACGAAGACACCTCGGCCACCAACTTCATGATCCGGGATCCTGCGATGCGTGAACTGATTCCTGCGGGATCGGAACCGATCACCCCGTTCGTCGAACGCGTCCGGCCGCTCTTGGAAGAACGGGATACCTCGACGATTTTGGTAGCCGGAGGCACCGGTGCTTTTTTCGGCGTCGCGGACCACGTGATCGCCATGAACGCATACGTTCCTTCGGACGTCACAGACAGGGCGCACAGGATCGCCTCGGATTTCGATCCAGACAACCATGAGGATCACGCGCCGCAGCGAGGGATTTTCGCTTGCTCTACGGGCCGCGTGCCTACCTCCGGGGCGCTCAACCCTGCGGACAAGAAGAAAAGTGCACGAGGTCGGGGACTCGGTTCGATCCAGCTGGGTCGTGAGGACATCGACGTCGCCTACCTAGGGCAGCTGGTCGATCCGTCGCAGACCAATGCAATCGCACAGTGCATCGAGGCTGTGTCCCGAGAGCTCGACGGCACCCTCGAGATGAACCAGGCGGTCGAACGTATTTGGCGTCGACTTCGCGAGCGCGGGCTGGACGTTCTGACCGGAAAGGAACGACCGCGCGGCGATCTGGCGATGCCTCGTCCGCAGGAGATACACGGCGCCATCAGCCGCTACCGCAAACTCAAATTGCGGTGAACGCCCCGGTCCGACCGAACTCTACCGGGAAAGGTAGTGCCTGCCCCACTGTGCGGAATGCGCTGTCTTTTTTACTGTAGAGACATGGCACTTAAGAGATCACGCAATCATAAAATCATCGCGGGCGTCTGCGGCGGAATCGCCGAGGCACTCGATTGGAGCCCCAATTGGGTACGTTTCCTCTTCCTCCTGTCCTTCCTCATTCCGGGGCCGCAGGCGATCTTCTACCTGGTCGCTTGGATCATCATTCCCAGGGATGACAGGATCTAGACCTTCTTCCGCAGCACCATGACCGAGTCCTCCAGGATGGCCGGATTGCCCTCGGGATCCTTGACCTCGCGTTTCCGAGTCTCCTGGAGGTCGGTCTCCCATTCCTGGCCCAGCGCCAAGGCTCGGATGTCCTCCGCGGGATCCGGGAAGTCATGCTGCTGATGGCCGGTGGCCCACGGTGGCGGGGCCGCGTGCGAAATGATGCACATCCGCCCGCCCGGCGCGACGAGTTCGCTGGCCTTCCGAAGAATCGCGATGCGGTCAAGTTCTACCGGCGACTGCAAAAAGCTGCCCGTGACCAGATCGAACTCCTCCTCGGGGTTCCACTCCGAGAGATCTTCGGCGAGAAAGGTCGCGTGGTCCTGCAGACCGGCGGCCAGGGCGGCATCTTGGGCACGACGTACGGCCGTATCGGAAATGTCGATGCCGGTCGCGTGCCAGCCCTGCTCGGCCAGCCACAACACGTCGGCCCCTTCCCCGCACCCCAGATCCACGGCGCGGCCGGGCGGGAGGCCCTCAATGGCGTCGACGAGTGTCGCATTGGGGTTCCCCGACCAGATCTTATCCTCGGACGAGTATCGGTTCTCCCAAAATCTTTTGGGTTGGGCAAGAAGCGCATCGTCGAACTCCTGGCCGACCAAGTACATATTGACCATGCCACCGGTCAGCGCGCCTGCGCCCATGCAGCCCGGAACGGTCAGGCCCGGGCTCACGACGTTTCCGATAGCCCAGATCCCCGGCAGGCTCGTGGCCCCGAACTCATCGACGGTCAGAAAAGAACCCATAGGTCCCTCCGAACGCTCGAGTCCGAGCGGTGCCAGGAAATCGTCGTGGGGGTCCATTTTTCCACCCGCAAACAGGGCGTCGATGGGGTGAACACCTTGATCCGTGCGAACCACGGAAATATTCTGCCCAGGGCCGTCGATTCCGAGAACCGGCTCGTCGACCAGGCTGATTCCTCGCGACTCCAGACGATTCCGAGTCGCCGCATCCATATCCGGGATTCCTGCGCTGAATACGGTGAGATCCTCCGACCACTGCCGCAACAGCTCGGCTCGGAGCAGATCCATGGGGCTCATCGCGAGCAGGCCGAGCCTTCGATCGCCGAATTCCCATCCGTGGCAATAGGGACAGTGCAGGACGCTGACGCCCCACCGCTCGGCAAGGCCCGGGATATCCGGGAGAACGTCCGTGAGTCCGGTGGACACGATGACACCACTGGCCGTGCGCTGCGTTCCTTCGGCGTCGGTCACGAGGTAACCGCGCTGCCCTTTTTCGACCTGTGTCACTCGGGCATCCTCGAATGCGACACCGTAGCCTGCCGCTTCTGTCCTACCCTCACGGATGAGTTCGGCCGGGGCTTTTCCTTCGTGCCCGAGTACTCCGTGCATGTGTGCCGCAAATCGATTGCGCGGCATCGCGTCGTCGAGAACGAGAGTACGGCGGCGCGCTCTCCCCAGCATGAGCGCTGCACTCAGGCCCGCAGTTCCTCCGCCGACAATGATGACATCCCAATTATTTTCCATGTCATAGACGCTAGATCCCGAGTATCAATTATGGCAAACTAATTTGCAGAAATGGCAAGGAGGAGAATGGTGGACGAACAATTGTCACAGGTCGGTCCGCGGTTGCGGGCAGCACGCCAGCGGCTGGACTGGACTTTGGAAGAGCTGGCCGAGCGGGCGGGTATGTCTGTGAGTACACTCTCCCGGCTGGAATCAGGAAAACGTCAATCGAGTCTGGAACTGTTGCTTCCACTCACACGGCAGCTCGGCATAAGCATCGACGAGCTCGTGAAGGAGCGCACACCGGATCCGAGGGTCCGTCGCCAGGCCTACCGGCGAAACGGCATCCTGATCGTACCCCTTGCCCCGGAGGCCTCCCCTGTTCACACCTACAAAATGACATACCCTCCGCGCAAGACGGCACCCGAGCAAGGGGTTCACCCCGGTTTCGAATGGCTGTACGTGGTCTCCGGCAAGGTCCGATTGCTTCTGGGCGATGAAGAGGTGATCCTCGCCTCAGGGGAAGCCGCCGAATTCGACACAACTATCCCGCACAGCGTCTCTGCGGCCGGCTCACGACCGGCAGACGTCATTAGCATTTTCAACCGCGAAGGGGCCAAATTCCACACTCACGGCGCGGAGCAGGCTAACGAAGACAGTCATGGATAGAGCTCGTTCTCTCAGGGACTCCCTGGAGAGGAACCAGGTCTGGGTATACCTTCTCACCGCGGCCGCGGGCCTGGGAATCGGGACTACCTTGCCGAATAGTGCGGCGGTTGCGGAAGCGCTCGTATGGCCCGCGCTGGCGCTCTTGATGTACGCGACCTTCACTCAGGTGCCACTCGCGGCGATTCCCAAGACGTTTCGGGACCGCGGGTTCCTGATTGCGTCGTTGATCGGGAACTTTCTGGTAATACCGCTCATGGCGTGGGGCCTCGTGCAGTGGGCCCCGGGTTCCCCGGCGATTCGCTTGGGCATCCTCATGACTCTCGTCGCCCCGTGCACGGACTGGTTCATCACTTTCACGCATATGGGGCGGGGCGACACGGCGAGGGCAACAGCACTGGCTCCGCTCAACATGGTGGTCCAGTTGATACTTCTACCGGTATATCTGCGAGCCTTCGCGGATCCCGCATTCGGCGCCTCGGTGGGTGTGCGCCATATGGTGCCGGCGGCGGCGCTTATCCTGGTCCCGCTCGCTTTGGCGGCAACCACGGACTTCTGGCTCAGACGCCACCGACGTCGTGGCCTTAAGGCGAATAGATCCTCACGTTGGGTCGAGGCTTTCAGTTGGTTCCCCGTACCTGCTTTGGGGCTGGTGATTCTCCTGGTCATGACGTCACACGCGAGTGCCGTCGTACATTCTCTTGACCTACTGCCCCGCGTCGGCGGGATATATGTCCTGTACCTGGCTGTCGCGCTCGTTCTCGCCCGGTGCATGTCGGTGCTCTTCAAACTGCCGAAAGAGCCCGCGCGAACGCTGGCTTTCACCTACGGAACGCGGAACTCCTTCGTGGTCCTGCCACTCGCCTTGGCCCTACCCTCAGGCTGGGAGCTGACGGCCGTGGTCGTGATCATGCAGTCCATGATCGAGCTGCTGGGAATGATCGGCTACCTCTGGTTGGTTCCGAGGGTGCTGTTCCCCGAGCATCAGCTGCGGCTCTAACGCGCGGCGTCGGAGAGCGGTTGAAAGACCGGAACCTTTCCCGTTTCCGGAACCTCGGTCCCCCGCAGGGAAGCTCCCTTGGTCTCCTTCATGAACAGCGTAGCGATCAGACCGATGAGGCAGGCGCCCATCATGTAGAACGCCGGGACGAGATCGTTGCCCGTTGCACCGATCAAAGCCTCGTTGACCATGGGTGATGTGCCACCGAAGATCATCGTGGACACGTTGTACGAGATCGCGAATCCCGCGTACCGGACCGGCGCCGGGAACATGGCCGGGAACGTCGCGGAGATCGTACTCAGCTGGGGGATGTACAGGAGCCCCAGGACAGCGAATCCCAGCAGAGCGAACCAGAAGCCCTTGGCCATCAGCATGTACATCGGAACCGAAAGAACGAAGAGAGCGATCATCGAGGTGAACCACATGGGTTTTCTGCCCACCTTGTCGGACAGCGCACCGCCCAGCGGCATCACGAGCATCATCGCGAACTGGGCGATGAACATGACCGTCAGGGTTGTGGAGCTTTCCATCCCCACTGTGCTCTCGAGATACGTCGGCATGTACGTCAGCAACGTGTAGTTGACGACGTTCACCGCGACCACCAGGCCGAACACAATCGCCATTTGGCCGAAGTGGTTCGCAAAGAGGTCTCGGAGGCCACCGCCGACACTGCTCTCTCGTTGGGTGTCCTCAAGTTCCTCGAAGATCGGAGACTCCGCAAGTTTGGACCGCAGGTACCACCCGATCAGACCGAGCGGGCCGGCGACGAGGAACGGAATGCGCCAGCCCCAAGCCATCATGGTTTCGTTGCCAAGAGCCAGCTCACCGATCAAGACGATCAGGGAACCAAACGCGAACCCGGCAAGAGTTCCGAATTCGAGAAAGCTTCCGTAAAAGCCGCGCCGCTTGTCCGGGGCGTACTCGGCCATGAAGGTTGCGGCACCGCCGTACTCACCGCCGGATGAGAAGCCCTGCACCATACGGAGGAATGCCAGCAGAATTGGGGCGAATACGCCGATGGTGTTGACGTCAGGCAGCACTCCGATGAAGAAGGTCGCGCCGGCCATGAGCACAATCGTCATGGCCAGAACGCCCTTGCGTCCGAGCTTGTCACCGATCGGACCCCACACCATGCCGCCGATGGGACGCATGATGAAGGACAGCGCGAGAAGAGACAGCGTCCACAGTTGCCCGTTGTCCCCGGGGAAGAAGTGTTGACTCAGGTAAGCCGTTGATACCGCGTAGAGCCCATAGTCGAACCACTCCGTGGCGTTCCCGATCGCGGACGCGCCCACCGCTTTGCGAACAGTCTTCAGGTCCGGCTCCACGCGTGCAGGAGCAGTCGAGGGATCGCTGACGCTAGTACGGCTTGCGTGAATACGATTCGTCGGTTCATGTGCCATTTTTGTCCGATGCTTTGTCATAGAGCATTTCCGCTCTCGGGCGGCTTTCAATGTCCCTGTAGACGGTAGATTGGGGGGTTGTGACAGTCAACACGAAAAAGTACCAAGAAGCCTGGGAATCGGCGGTATATATGGGAAGCAGGATGATCAAAAATTTTTTCGCATTCAGCCTCACTTCCAACCTTCGAGACGCGACTACTGAGTAATGAAACAAAAAACACCGTTCGAAGCGATTGTCCGGCGGCACGGCCCTAGCGTGTGGCGGGTGTGTCGAGCTGCCCTCGGCGCGGGCCCTGACGCGGAAGATGCTTGGGCGGAGACTTTTGTGGCGGTCCTCAAGGGTTGGGATGCTCTTCCAGAGGACGCCAACGTTGAGGCTTGGCTCGTTCGGGTCGCGCAGCGCAAGGCGATCGACGTTCTCAGGGCTGCCGCGCGCCGTGCCGAACCTATGGCCAGCACCCCGGACGCGACCAGTCCATACAACACGGCGGTAGGCCCAGAGGCCGTTCCTGACCCCGCGGATCTCGCGATCGATCGGGAGCGCAACCGAATGGTGTGGAAAGCCGTGGACGAGCTGCCGGAGCGCCAGCGACTAGCGGTGGCCTATCATCACCTCGGCGGGCTGCCCCACGATGAGGTCGCACGCGTCATCGGGGGAACACCGGAGGCAGTGCGCAGGGCGTCGTCGGCCGGGATGCGAAGGCTTCGGTTCAGAATGTTGAGCAGAGACGGCGATGGTCCTGTAGCCCAGGAATAACGTGCGGGAGGCACACCATGAAATCGACAGAGATATCGGACCGCGAATATTTTCCGGTCAGTCCAAAGAAAATGGCGGAATTGCACCGGCGCTTCGAGGAAAAGGCGTCAGAACATGAGGCCCGGGACATTTCCTACCGGACGCTGGACACCCCCTTGGGCACGCTGATGCTCGCCTCCACAAATACTGGGTTGATACGCATAGCATTTGAGCGGGAAGATTTCGATGCCGTTCTCCAACGACTCGCAGACAGCATCAGCCCCAGAATTATCGAGTCCCCCCGCGAGTTGGACACCGCTGCTCGGGAACTCGAAGAATACTTCTCGGGGCGTCGTACGAGCTTCGGATTGCCATTGGACCGGCGTCTTTCCCGAGGCTTCCGCGGTTCCGTCCAGGAGTATCTGCCGAATATTGGGTTCGGACAGACCGTCAGCTACAAGGATTTGGCGGAACGGGTCGGGAATCCCCATGCGGTGCGAGCGGTCGGGTCGGCCTGCGCGACCAACCCGTTGCCCGTTGTCGTCCCGTGCCACCGGGTTCTCCGCACGGATGGTTCCCTGGGCGGTTACGTCGGCGGGCTGGACGCGAAGGCGGCCTTGCTGGAACTGGAGTCAGCCGCGTAGCCCCCCCCCCCCCCCCCCCCCCCCCCCCCCCCCGAGGACTTTCGGCCGCCAAAGAGACAGACGGAAACGCGGACTAGGCGAATCGTTGTTGGAGGTTTCGAACGGTCACAGCGATCTTTTCCGGGTCAACGACCGGGAAGCCCTTGTCTT
Source organism: Rothia uropygialis (assembly GCF_004137765.1). GTDB lineage: Bacteria > Actinomycetota > Actinomycetes > Actinomycetales > Micrococcaceae > Rothia. The sequence goes on from NZ_NOIS01000002.1 coordinate 687,317, forward strand.
CGAGGACCTTGGGGTCGGTAATATCCGACCAGTCGCAGTAATTGGTAACCCGTGTTCCGGCATCGACGCTCTCGAAGCGCCACCCCCAGCGCCAGCCCTGAGGCTCATTGCCGTAGTCGGCGACCAACCATTCGATGCCGTCGTCGCCAATGCGCGTTACCGTGTTTTCGACCTGGTACTGGGTCGTGCCGTCGGTCCAGAGCATGTCCATCACGAAGAGCTGTCCCTCTGCCTCCAGGAGCCCCTGTGTGGCGTTGCCGGATGAACCAGGGTCGTGACTGGCCGCTCGGATCATGCCGGACCCGTCCAGTGCGGCTTGGTTTTGCGGGTCGCGGAGGAATTCGTAGAGTTCGTGTGACGATGCGCTGACGATTCCGATGGCGGCGACGAACTTCTCGTGGGTCTGGGTCTGTACTTGTGATTCGCTCATGTGCTCATCGTCGCAGTCGGGGCATCGCCAGTCCAGGACTGAAGCAGCGGACCGACCCACCGGTCAGGAGCCGCGAACAACGGTGAGGACCCCGTCACCGTAGCGTTCCAGCTTCTTCTCACCGATCCCGCTCACTCCACGAAGCTCCCCTGGGGACTGCGGCGAAAGCCGCGCAATTTCAATCAGCGTGGCGTCCGGGAAGATCACGTAGGCAGGTACTTGTTGTTCCTTGGACTGCTCCGTCCTCCAAGAGCGCAGGGCTTCGAAAGTTGCACGCTGGAGGTCGTCGAGCTCGGTCGCTGCGAGGGAAGCTCCTCGAGTTTTCCTTCCGGACAGGCGGCGGCTTGACGTGCTTTCGGGTGCCGAACGCAGAGTCACCGTGTCCTCACCCCGAAGAATCGGCCCGGACGCGGGGGCTAGGGCCAGAGTCGCGTACTCCCCCGTCGTGGTGATGATCCCACGGGCCAACAGCTGGCGTACGACCGCGCGCCATGCCGATTCGCTCATGTCCGCGCCGATGCCCCATACGGACAATTCATCGTGCCGGGACCGGGTGGATCTCTCGTTTTCTTTGCCGCGCAGAATGTCGATGATCTGTCCGGCGCCGAACCGTTGGTCGCGTTCCCGATCAAGACGCACCACCGCGGAAAGGAGCTTTTGCACGGGTACGGTCGCGTCCCATGAAGCCGGTGGGTTGAGGCAGGTATCGCAGTTGCCGCAGGCCTCGGAATCCTGGCCGAAGTAGCGCAGGATCTGAACGCGGCGGCAATCCGTGGTCTCGCACAGAGCAAGCATCGCGTCCAGGTGGCCTCGCTGGATTCTGCGGAACTCTTCGCTTCCCTCCGAATCGTCGATCATCCGGCGCAGTTGAACGACGTCTTGAAGGCCATAGGCCAACCATGCAGTTGCTGGGAGACCGTCTCGACCCGCTCGACCGGTTTCTTGGTAATAGCCTTCGACCGATTTGGGCAGGTCGAGGTGAGCGACGAAGCGCACGTCGGGCTTGTCGATGCCCATACCGAAGGCGATCGTTGCGACCACCACCACGCCGTCCTCCCGGAGAAAGCGGCGTTGCCCCTGTGCGCGTTCCGACTCGCTGAGCCCGGCGTGGTAGGCAACTGCATCGACACCTTGATCTCGCAACCACTTGGCTGTTTGCGCGACGCGTTTGCGAGACAGGCAATAGACGATGCCTGCATCGCCATCATGCTCTGCACGGATCATGTCCAGAAGCTGTTGGCGGGCGTTGTTCTTCTCCGTGATCCGATACTGAATATTCGGCCGGTCGAAGCTGGACACAAAATGCCGAGCCTGGTTGAGGCTGAGGTTCTGGGTCAGCTCGCGGTGCGTTGTTTCAGTGGCTGTGGCGGTCAGGGCGATCCGAGGGACTTCGGGAAATCTTTCGGCCAAAAGGCTGAGACCAAGGTAGTCCTTTCGGAAATCATGGCCCCACTGGGAAACACAATGAGCCTCATCGATGGCGAAGAGTCCGACGTCGACGCGACCGATGAGGCTCAACGTCCGAGGTTGGACCAGTCGTTCCGGAGCCATGTAGACAAGGTCGTATTCGCCGTTGACCAGACCGTTCTCGACGGCTTTGGCTTCTTCCGGGCCCAGCGTCGAATTCAGGTACGCTGCACGAACCCCTACCGCGGCCAGTGCATCGACTTGGTCCTGCATCAGAGCGATCAGAGGTGAGACCACGATGCCGGTGCCTTTACGAACGATTGCGGGGATCTGATAGCACAACGACTTCCCGCCGCCGGTGGGCATCAGGACGACGGCATCGCCGCCGCTCGTGACGTGCTCGATGATCGCCGCTTGGTTCCCTCGGAATTCCTCGTATCCGAAGGTTTTCCGAAGGATGTCGAGCGGCGTGGGAAGAGTTGTATCGACGGTTTGTGTCTGACAGTTCTGGGGCGCGGAAGTCACAGTTCCACGATATCGGTTCGGTCTATGTCGCTTGGCCTTTGTCCACAGAATTGAAAAACCCTCGGCAACCGTGGCCCGAAGATGCGAAAGAATCGCCGAGGCTCTGTCGACCTCGTGCGACCCGCTCAGGCCACAACGCTGACAAACCAGTATTCACGGATCGGACCCCCTTCAACCTGGCGACTGCCCTGCAGTAGCTGGTTGATGAATGTGGGCTACAGCCTCGGTGTCACAGGTTCCGAAGGTCCTCGAGAAGGCTCGGGTGTTGTGGTTCCCAGCAGAGCGCGGCACGCGTCTTTTCACTGGAAGCTGGCTGGTCTTGGGAGAAGATCGTTCCGAGGGGACCGAAATTCTCCGGTGGAACCGACTTCACCGGAAGTCCCAGTTGCTCCCCGATCACGGTGACGATGTCCAGAACCCGGTCGCCCTCGTCCCCGACGGCATGCCACGCAGTACCGCCGGGCGCATTCTCGAGTGCGATTCGGAACAGTGAGGCCGCATCCTTCGCATGAACCGCTGGCCAACGCTGGTGGCCGTCACCCGGATAGCCTGCGATCCCGGAGTCGCGGGCCGCCTGGGCGAGTATTCCGGCGAATCCTCCGCGGCCTTCATCGTGAACCGTACGTGGAAGCCGAATGGATATGCTGCGAAGCCCCTGACTAGAAAGAGCGAGAAGTTCGTTGACAGTTTGTCCGCGTCCGGAAACGGGCCCTTCTGTGGGCAGCGGGTCGTCTTCAGTCGATGGTCTTGCCTGGAAAGCCGGGGTGCCCGCGGTGGTTACCAACGGTTTGTTCGACCCAAGCATCGCGTTCGCCATTTCTTTCAGTGCAGCCGTTTCCTCGGTGATTCCCTGCGCAATCGACTCGCCGCTCGAGAAGTCGTTGCTGAAGGCCAGGTGAACCACGCCATCTGTCTCTTTCGCTGCCTGACGCAAGATATCCAGGTCCGTGAGTTCGCCGCGGACGACGCCTGCGCCGACCTGGGCCAGCTTTTCTGCGGATCGGTCGGAGCGTGCCAGACCGAGAACTCTGATGCCATTGTTCACGAGTTCCGGGACAACGGCCGATCCGATCAATCCGGTTCCACCGGTAACGAAGATGTGCAAGGTATTTCCCAATCGAGTTTGGTCCAACCGTGCGAGTTCAGGGTCAAGGCTACTCCGGATGCGAGTTTTCCGTCAGGGCCTGTATATGTGCCGACGTTCCAGCGCACTATTCTGCGGCACGCCCCAGCACAGCCCGCAACGTGGTTTGCTCCGGATATCTCTGACGGAACCCACCTCGACGACGCAGCTGCGGAACCACCTCGTGCACGAAGCGCCGGAATTGTTCCCGGTCGCTGACTTGCAGAATGAATCCATCCACGGCGCCGGCATTGCCCCAGCTCATCAACTCGTCGGCAACAGTCCCCGCTGTTCCCGCGACAATCAACTGCGTCTGTCGCATTAGAGGCTCCACGATGTCCTCCATCGCGGCCCCTTCCCGTACCGCCTGCCGCATCGGTTCCGCCAACCATGTGCCCTCATAGGCTGTAGCATGTTCGACCTCCGCCGGCGATACTGGGTTGGCGAAATCCTCGACAGGCCGGCCCGTCGCACGAGAAACCCGTTCACGCATCCGCGCAGTTGCACCGTGCCGGTCGAGGTACTCGGAACGAGCGGTGTCGGCGGCGGCGTCATCGTCGGTGACCAGAACGATCACTCGGGCAAGAACAAGGGGCTCGGGGCGAGTGGAGGACCCGTGCGGGCTGGCTTGTACGAGACGTTTCCGATAGTCGAGCGCCGCCTGGGGCGTGGTCGGCATGGCGAAGACGGCGTCCGCGCTGCCTACGGCGAGCGCGAGGCCTTGCCGCGACTGCCCCGCCTGGAAGATCACCGGATCGCCTTGGGGCGAGGACTCGATGTTCAGCGGCCCGGCGACGTCGAAGAATTCGCCACGATGGTTGAGCTCATGCAGCTTGCTCTTGTCGATATAAGTGCCGCTCCCCCTGTCCCGGGGAAGCGCGTCCGGATCGTAGCTGCGCCACAGTCCCCGCACGACGTCGATCGCTTCCGAAGCCTTGGCGTACCGGGTCTCATGATCGACCTGAGCCGGCAGACCGAAGTTGCGCGCCGCGCGGTCGCTCAGGGACGTCACGACGTTCCATCCGGCACGGCCTCCGCTCAGGTGGTCAAGAGACAGCATCATGCGCGCGATGTTGTACGGGTGCTGATACGAAGTCGAAACGGTTCCGACCAGGCCGATGTGGGAGGTTGCCGCGGCGAGATAGGACAGCAGGGTCAGGGGCTCGAAACGAGAAAGGTAGTGTGGTGGGCCGTCCGGATCCACGAAAACCGCGTCCGCAACGAACAGAAAATCCAGGGCACCTTCCTCAGCTGTTGCCGCAACCTGCCGATACCATTCGGGATTGATGGATGCGTCGGTGGGTTCGGCGGGGTTCAGCCACGCCCGTTCATCGTCGGGGGCCCCCGACGCCGTCAGCATCGCTCCCAAGTGCAAGGGGCGCGATGATTTGGCGAAGGATCCCGTGTTGCTGTTTTCTGTCACGACTGTTTCCTCTAGTGCGATCTGCAGGTTAGCGACTTCATCGTTGCGTTGTCGGTTCGACGACGACCCAGTCCGGATATTTCGCCGCACGGCCGTCCCCTGATGAACGCTTCGTGAGCCGCCGCTGGACCCACGGGCCTACATACTGGCGGTAGTAGCGGAAGCCTGTGGTGCGTTGGGGGTCGTCTCCGGGGAGGTCCCACCATTCGGGATGGGGCGTATACCCCAGACCGTCGAGAGTCAGTGCCGCAACACGGTGGTGTCCACGGGTATTGAGGTGAAGGCGGTCATCCGACCAGAACCGCGGATTCTGCAGGACCACGTCCTGCCACGGCATGACGGTTGTGACGTCCTCGGCCTCAGCAAGCCTCTGTTGGACGCCTTTGAGCAAGGAGTCGCCTCTGGCCTGGAACAATCTCCCGGCGGGGAGGAGTCTCGTAGGGTTGGCACCCGAGATGACCAGCAGGCCCGACCCCGTCTCCCTGCAACGAGCGAGGACGTCCAGGTACAGGTCGGAGATGACCTCGACGTCGGCACGCGGACGCATGATGTCATTGCCGCCGCCGTTGAAGCTGATGAGCGTGGGGGCGAGGGCGAGCGCGGCGTCGAGCTGCTCCTCGATGATCGGGCGGATGAGGCGGCCCCTGATGGCAAGGTTCGCGTATTCGACGGGTTCGCCGAGATCGTCCGCGATGCCTTGGGCAACCAGGTCCGCCCATCCCCTCGCGGTTCCGTCCGGAAGCTCGTCACCGACTCCTTCGGTGTAGGAGTCACCAATGGCCACGTATCGCATGCGTTGATTAGTCACGCTCTCTATTGTGCGTCGGTGGCGGCTGAAGTCGGAATCGGTCGGGTAATCCCGACCCCGCCGCCCGCAGAAGGACGGCCACCATATCGACAAACTCAATATGTCGTTCGTGGAAGATGTATTAGAAGGTCATGCTGTATGCACAGTGTTTACCCAGTTTACATTATGCTTATAGCCAAGATATTCATCAACACTTCCAGGAGCATCAGCATGAGCACTTCCGTCGGACAACAACATCCCTACCCGCCGAGCTATGGACACAACCGGAACTACGAGCGTCGCCCACCTAAAGGGAAGAACGTCCTCGGCATCATTGCCTTAGCCGCCGCTGTCGTCGGGTTCGTCTTCGCATGCATTCCAGGAATTTTGATAGTCGGTTGGGTCCTTCTGCCCATCGGTTTCCTCGTCGGGATCATCTCGCTCTTCATGAGCGGCAAAGCAAAGTGGCCCGGACTGGTTGCCATCATTGTCTCCATCGTGGGTACCGTCGTGGGCTTTGTCGTGTTTATCGGGGTGCTCGGTAGCAGCCTGGACGGCGCCATTGACGAAAATGGGAAAGCGACGAGCAGCGATTCCTCAGGCTCTTCGGCCAGCAATAATTCGGAGCCAAAGAACACCAATCAGGAAAACCCGCACTTTGGCCGGAAATACGAATGGGAAGATGGAATCGCCCTCAGAGTAGGGGCACCTGAAACATTCACTCCCTCAGAAACCGCCGCTCTAGGAACTGATGGATCGGCAGATCCGTCGAACGCTCGAAAGTTCACAGTCACAATTCAAAATGGGACCGATAAGCCCATCGATGCCGCTTCCGTTAGCTCAACCGTTCTGTCAGGTGGAAAACAAGCTGACCTTGTCATTGACTCTGAAAATAACATCGACGGAGGGCCTCAGGGGAAAATCCAGCCCGGCAAAGACCTCACCTACGACATCGCGTATACAGTTGACGACCCGAATGACTTCAGCATGGACTTCACCTTGTACGACGACTCCTACCACAGCCACGAAGTGACTTTCGTCTCCTAGGCGTGGGCCTCCTAGGTGTGGGCTTAGCGCCGACGCCTCAATGCCCTCTCCGACAATCGGAGAGGGCATTATTGTTGTTTGGGCTTGTCCTGACGGGCCGTTCTAAGGCCACCAACCCGGTCACGCGCCGACCAACCGACGCGGAGTTTCCCACAGGAGGTTCCTCATCCATTCTTCGCCAAGATCCCACTGGTGCAGGACCTCAATTTGATGGCTGTACGAGTACGGAATCGATGGGAAATCTGTCCCCAACACGATTTTTCCATCCAGTGCAGCCAGCGTCTTGCCATAATCAGCCGGGCTCGGGGCAATGCGCTCCATGAACGAGGTCCCGACCATGGTCGTATCCAAATAAACGTTGGGATTGTGCAGAGCAAGCTCCGCGAACTCGTCGTACTCCGGTAGACCCGCGTGGGCGATGATCAACATCAGGTCCGGGTGGCGCTTCACCAGTTCCCGGATTGGCCCCACACCGGTGTACTTCCCCTGATGGGGTCCGTGCCCACAATGAATCACGACCGCCGCACCGGCCTCAGCGACCATGCCCCAGGCCGGGTTCACCTGCGGATCGAGCGCAGAAAACCCGCCAACTTGGATGTGAATTTTGAAAATACGAGCCCCGCTGTCGAGGCTTTCCCGCACCACCGCTTCCACGTCCGGCTCGGGGTAAAAGGTTCCCGAGTGGATGGCGTCATCGTGCGTGGACGCGAACTGCGCGGAGTACTCGTTAAGCCACCGCGCCATTGCTGGCCGGTGGGCATAATTGAGCGTGGTGTATGAGGTAACGCCTATCTCGCGAAGGATCCGCACACGTTCCTCATCGTCGTACCGGTAATTGATCGGCCATGCCGGCCCGCCCTCGTCTCCGGCGTGATCGAAGAAGGACCAAACTTTCTGTTGGACGCGATCGGGCATGAAGTGAACGTGCAGATCGATCAGGCCGGGCAATCCGAGTTCCGCCAGATAAGGCTGGACGCCCGCATCTGACAGGGGCGCTTCCACATTATTCGACATGTGATTCACACTACGAGGTTGTTCCCGTCGTACTGAAAAGTGAAGTGCCCTGACTTCCTCGATTCCGGAGACAGCCAATGGTCCGCACTTGCGTGTTCGCACTGAGCTTCCCGGCAAGACCACGCCAATTCCAGCGGCGAATGCGAGGTGGGCTTCACAGCGTACGTTCTACAACGAGCTGAAATACGCTTTGACTGCTTCGTTCGCGACCTTCTGCCCTTCTTCGAAGGATTCGAAACCGGTCGAAACTACGGCAACCGAATATGTCGTGTCCTCGGCGAAGACCACTCCCATGGATGTGATGTTCCAGGTGCCATCGTCGTTCGGCAGCCATCCGTTTTTGACGTCCACATCCTTGACGTGTTTGTCTCCGGCTTTGCCTGACTGCATCGATCCGACGCCCCAACCCTGGGAATCGTCCACGGGAGTCATCAGAGAAGTCAGAAATTCCAGGTCGTCGCCGTCAACCCAGTCCACTCGATTGACGAGGCCCTTTGCGATCTGGACCTGGTCCTCGGCGTAGGTTTCATTATCTCCCCACGTCTTGTTGGTTCGCGTCCGCTGGACACCCAACTTTGCGTAGGTCTCATTGATGGCATCCGAGGAAGCCGCGTCTGCTTCATCGCCACCAGGTTCTTGTCCCTGGGCCAAGGAAGCGAAGAGAGTCGCTGTCGCGTCGTTATCGGACTGCCCCACGGACCGTTGGACCAAATCCCGCTGCTCTTGATCGAGCTTTCCGCCGTGGTCCTTGGCAACCCGCATCACGGTGAGAGCGATCGGGACCTTGACCACGCTGGCTTCGTAACTCTTGACGTCTCCATGGTAATTGAAGCTCTTGTTCCGAGAATGGTCGTAAACGGACAAGCCGATCTTGGCCTCGTACTCCTTGCTGAGAGCATCCAAGGTGACTTCGGGGTTGTCTTTCGCCTCGGGGCCTGCGGGGCCTGCGGTGCATGCGCTCAGGAGACCGATTGAGGCGATGCCGACGACGCCGAAGAAAGAGCGCCGCCCCATCGAGACATCGTTGCCCAAGGCACCGCTACCGAGGTGGTCAGAGTCGACCCCTCGTTCCCTGGGGGAGATTGAGCGCCCGGACGAGACAGGTCCAGACGAGTCACCGTGAAAGGTCTGTGACTGCTCGGCGGGACCGTTTCGCCTAGTGAAAGTCATGTTTAAAATTCTAGGCGCATGCCGCGGACGCCCGTTCAAATATCGCCGAGCGAGGACATGTCCTTCCGCACACTCGTCGATGAGGAGACCAACATTGTGCCGAGGCGGCCCCGCTGCAACCCCGGCACCGCGTAAGACACGGAAGATTCCACCGTCGTGGATGCATTCGGCGAATCGAGCCGAAAATGGACACCAAACGGCGTTTTAACGCAAAAACCCCGGAACACCAACGCTACTTCGTTGATATTCCGGGGCATATCCGTCGGGTTGACAGGATTTGAACCTGCGACCCCTTGACCCCCAGTCAAGTGCGCTACCAAGCTGCGCCACAACCCGAATTTTTACCCGGAACAACGCCCGGGCACTCGATACATCATACAGGACCGAGCACCCGAACGCACATCCAGCATCGGTTCGCACGAGAGAAAACCTACGGCATTGACCTCCGGCCGTACATCCCGCAGGGAACCTACCGCCGTCCTGTGCCCTTGCTGTCCCTGCCCAGTGACCGACGCTCGCGCACGCGCATCGAAATCTCCAGCGGAGTGCCTTCAAAATCGAAGGTCTCACGCAGGCGACGGATGATGAACCGACGGTACCCCGGATCCAAGAACCCGGTCGTGAACAGGACGAACTTCGGCGGCCGCGAGGATACCTGGGTTCCGAAGAGAATGCGTGGCTGCTTGCCTCCGCGCAACGGGTGCGGGTGCGCGGCAACGATCTCGCCGAGGAAAGCGTTCAACCGACCGGTCGGAATACGTGAATCCCACGCATCCAGCGACTTGAGCAGGGCCGGAACCATCTTGTCCTTGTGCCAGCCGGTCTTCGCCGAAATATTGACCCGCGGCGCCCAAGCAACGTGGGCGAGGTCGCGGTCGATCTCCCGTTCCAGCTCGTCGCGGCGATCCTCGTCCAACGTGTCCCATTTGTTGAAGACCAGAACCATCGCACGTCCCGAATCGATCGCGAGCTGAAGAATCCGTACGTCCTGCTCGGAAAGCGGTTCGGAAACATCGAGCATGACCAGCGCAACCTCGGAACGTTCCAGTGCCGTCTGTGTTCGCAACGACGCGTAGAACTCCGCGCCCTTGGCCATGTGCTGACGGCGTCGAATGCCCGCTGTGTCCACGAACCGGAACGGATGTCCGCCCAACTCGATCATTTCGTCCACCGGATCACGGGTCGTCCCGGCGATGTCGTTGACGACCGCCCGGTCCTCCCCCGCGAGCTTATTCAGCAACGACGACTTGCCCACGTTGGGTCGACCAATGATCGCCACGCGCCGCGGGCCCTCGTAATCTTCGGGTTGGGCATATTTCGAGTGCTCCGGCATGATCTTGAGCAGCTCGTCCAGCATGTCCGCAATTCCGCGGCCATGCACGCCGGAGATCGGGTGCGGCTCCCCTAGGCCGAGGCTCCACAATGCGGCGGCCTCGGGCTCCTGATAGGAGTCGTCGATCTTGTTGGCGGCCAGCAGGATCGGCTTCTTGACGCGCCGGAGCATCTGCACGATCGCCTCGTCCATGTTGGTAATGCCCACCAGGGCGTCCACCACCAGGACGACGACGTCGGCATGCGCCACGGCGATCTCCGCCTGAGCAGCGACCTGGGCATCAATTCCCTTGGCATCGGATTCCCACCCACCGGTATCGACCAGGGTGAAGTTCTTGCCACTCCACTCGGCCTTGTAGGACACGCGGTCGCGCGTCACCCCCGGCTTGTCCTCGACGACGGCCTCGCGTCTTCCGAGGATGCGGTTGATCACCGTGGACTTGCCCACATTGGGCCTCCCCACGATGGCGACCACCGGATCGGGTTCGCTGCTCGGTTCCACTCCGACGTCGAAACCCCACTCGAGCAGCAGGTTTCGGTCTTCTTCCTCGAGCTCGTATTCTTCGAGGCCTGCTCGGAGCGCTTCCGCGCGCTTCTCGGCTTCGTCGTCGTCCAGGTTGGCGAGGTATTCCTCGACCTGGTCGTCTTCACCCGAGCCGCCGAGGTACTTCTCCTCGTACTCGTCGTGCATCTCAGTCATTGTTGTCGCTCTTGTCGTTCTCTTCGTGGTGCTGCTCTGCCGTCGTCCGGATGACGTCGATGACTGCCTGCACCGTCTGGTCGAAGTCCAGCTCCGTCGAGTCCACCAGGGTGACTCCGTCAGCTGCTTCGGTGAAATTATTGACCTTGGAATCCGCCGCATCGCGCTGGACGACCTCAAGCTTCAACCGGTCCTCGTCCCCACTGGCACCGATCTGTTTGCCGCGGCGTTGCATACGGACGTCCTCGCTCGCGGTCAACAGGATCCGCACCGAGGCATCGGGTGCGACGACGGTCGTGATGTCCCGCCCCTCGGCCACGATCCGACGCCCGTTGGCCACGATCTCCATGCGCTGACGCGCGATCAGTGCGTGGCGCGCCTTTTGGTTCTTGGCCACCGCGGATACTTTGTCGGTCACCTTCGATTCCCGGATGGACTCCCTGATGTCGGTGCCGCCGACCATAATGGTTTCGACGATCGGGTCGGTGCCCATCTGCAGCTGGAAGTCGTTCGCGGCCTCCGCCACGGCGTCTTCATCATCCAGGTCCACGCCGGCTTCGAGGCACCACCACGTCAAAGCGCGGTACATCGCGCCGGTGTCCAAATACGCCAGCCCCAAGCGATTGGCGACTTCGCGAGAGACCGAGGATTTGCCCGACCCGGAAGGGCCGTCCACGGCTACGACGAGTTCGGACTTCCAGGCTTCTGTCTGGTCCTCGTGCTTGAACTGGGACGCCGCGGGCTCGGCGGGTACTGCGGCCTCCTCGAGGGCCTCCTGATTATCTTGGCTCACGGTGTCCTCCATGGGTTGTCATTGGCCCGGGGCCGGGCACTGCAATCTTCACTCTGCGATCTTCCAGCCACGCTCGGTCAACTCCTGAACGAGATTTTCGCGCGCATTGGGAATCACGGATATCTCGACCATACCCACCGGTTGGCCTTGTGAGTGCTCCATTCGCATATCTTCGACGTTCACGCCGATTTCGCCGATCTCCGCGAGCAACCGAGCAATCTGGCCCGGGGTGTCATCGACGAGGACCGTAAGGGCCGAAAACGCCTTGGGCGCCCCACCGTGCTTGCCCGGAATCCGCGCCACGCCGTCGTTGCCTTCGGTCATCAGCTCCGCAATGTCCAAGCGCGCGCCTTCGGCGGTCGGCGCCTCAAGGGTTGCGATGAGCCGGTTGAGGTCTTCCCGGACCCCGTACAGGGTCTCGACGACCGGGCGAGCATTCGCGGACAGGATCTGAACCCAGAGGCCGGGGTCCGAGCCCGCGATGCGTGTGGTGTCTCGGAGGCCCTGCCCGGCGAGGCTCAGCGACTCCAGAGGTGTCTCACGCAGTCGAGAGGCCAACAGCGAGGACATGACCTGCGGTACGTGGGAGATCAACGCGACCGTCGAGTCGTGCTCTCGAACGTCCATGTAGGCGATATTCGATCCCAGATCCATGGCCAGCCCCCGAGCCAGGCGCACGGTTTCCTGGGCGACGCCGTCGTGTTCGCAAATGACCCACGGGCGGGACATGAACAGCTCACCACGCGCCGCGACCGGACCGGATTTCTCCCGCCCGGACATCGGATGCGTGCCGATATAGCGACTCAAATCCGCACCCGTGTCCTTCAGCGCCAGAAGAATCGGTTCCTTGACGGAAGCGATGTCTGCGACCACAGCATTCGGGTAATCGACGAGAGCTCGGGCCACGGTCGACGCCGTGACATCGGGTGGGGTCGCGACGACGACCAGTTGCGGGTCGATCTCCTCACGCGCTCCGGCCTCCCCCGCTTGAGCGACCAAGCGGGCCAGCGAGCGGCCGGCGCCGATGTCCTCGGCGACGGCCTCTGTGGTCGGCGAGATATCGGAAACCCATGTCTCGACGCCCTGCAAGGAAAGGCCCAGGCCTACGGAAGCTCCGAGTAAGCCGGACCCGATCACCAGGACCGGCCCGGAGACTGTGGCGGACGAGTTCTGTCCCATGGTCAGAGGCCTACCGAGGAAAGGAGTGCACCGATCTCGACCTTGGACAGGTTGCGGATGGTGCCCTGCTTCTGGGAGCCGATGCGGACGGGCCCCATTTCGGTGCGGACGAGCTTCTCCACAGGGTGGCCGACGGCGTCGAACAAGCGACGGACAATACGGTTCTTTCCCGAGTGGATCGTGACCTCGACCAGCAAGTGGCCGGGTGTGGAATCCACGAGCGCGAAGTCGTCCACACGGGCGACGCCGTCCTCGAGGCGAATGCCTTTCTTCATCTCTTGGCCGACGCCATGTTCCATCGGACCTCGCACCTGAACGAGGTACTTCTTCGGTACTTCGTAGGAGGGGTGCGTCAACCGGTTGGCGAGCTCCCCGTCGTTGGTCAGCAGCAACAGGCCTTCGGTCGCGACGTCAAGGCGTCCGACATGGAAGATGCGTTCCTTGCGCTGCGGATTGAGGTAATCCGAAATACACGGCCGTCCCTCCGGATCCTCCATGGTGGCGATGACACCTTCGGGCTTGTTGAAGGCGTAGTAGACCTTGGAGTCGTCCGTCTGAATGGTCACGCCATCGACCTGAATGTGCGACTTGCGCGGATCCACCCGGACGCCGAGCTCGGTAATGACCTCGTCGTCAACCACGACGCGGCCCTCGGTGATCATCATTTCGCACACACGCCGGGAGGCGACGCCGGCCTGAGCCATGAGCTTCTGGAGGCGAACACCTTCGCGGTCGTACACGTCCAAGCGGTCGACCGGCGCAGCGCGGGGACGACGGGGGCGGTGCGGGCCTTTGTACTCGTGTTCGGGACGGTATTCGCCACGCTCACGCGCGAAGATCTTCCCTGCTTGGCCCTTGCGCGGCTTGAACTTCTTGGAGTCCGACCTGTTGGCTCCCGATTTCACGGTCGGCTTCTGGGAGCGACCTGCGGCTCCGGGGCGGCCGAGGCTCTTGGGGCCCTTGTTGTTCTTGGGGTTCTTGGACGCACCACCGCGCGCAGAGGGCTTCCCCTGCTGTCCTCGCGAGGTTCCGCGCGAGGAATTGCTGCCGGTGTTCTGACGTCCCGTCGATCGATTGGCCATAATTCATACTTTCGGTGGTGGTTATGCAGTTCTTTGGTTCGCGGCGCAACCGGTGGATTCCGGCGGCACCGCTGGTCAGCGGCCCTTCAGCCGCTGCTCGTACTCCCCGATGTCTTCCACGTCCGGAAGATACGGTGAGATCTTGGGCAGGTCCTCCAAGGACTCCAACCCTATTTTCTCGAGGAACATCGGAGTCGTCACGTACAAAATGGAACCGGATTCCCCCGGTTCCTCGTCTTCGGTGATGAGCCCCCTGGTTTTGAGGGTCCGCACGACGCCGTCCACGTTCACTCCTCGAATCGATGAAACCCTGGCGCGTGAAACCGGTTGGCGATATGCGATGACCGCAAGGGTCTCCAAAGCCGCTTGCGACAGTTTGGAGGTTTGTCCCTCGAGGATGAAACGCGATACCCAAGGCGCGAATTCCGTGCGGGCGTAGAGGCGCCAGCCTCCGCCCACGCGCCGCAGTTCCATGCCGCGCGGTTCCCTCGGTCGGAGATTTCCGGTTAAGGGGGCTTGCTCGTTGGCCTGGTCATTGGAGGATCCGGCGACATCGGCCACGAACGTATCAGTATACCCGTCGTAATCGCGGGCGAGCTCGTCCAGGGCCCGTTCGACGCTTTTGACAGGGACGAGCAAGGCTTCGGCCAGTTCGAATTCGTTGACGGAAGACTCCGCGACCATGAGTATCGCCTCGACCGCTGCCTTGATTCCGCCCGGCATGAGGTCCACGCGACCGGGGGCAGGGGCGTCCGTGGGCGAGGTCGCAGGGTCGTGATCTGTGAGTTCGCTCATGAGGTCTCCTCTCCCGTGTATTCGTCGTCCGCGAGTCGGGCCGCGCTCCATTCGGAGTCGGTTCCGACCCAACTCACGGTAAGTTCCTCCAGCGGCCCTTCTTGAGCGAAGCCGACGACGCGGTCGCGGTACATTTCCAAAAGTGCCAGGAACCGAACCACAACCACGAGCATGTCCTCGGCGTCCGCGACGAGGTGCGTGAAGGTTGCCGGGGTTCCGTCCATGATGTGCGCTGCGATATGTTCGGCTTCTTCACGGACCGTGACTCGCGCACCGTGGAGGTGGTCCAGGCCAACTTCGGTCGATTCTTCGGTTTTGGGGCGCATCGCTTTTTCGGCGATTTCCGCGAGCCGCTCGGGCGTCGTCGTGAAAATGAGCTCCGGAAGGAGATTCGCGAATTCGGGTTGGAGTCCCCCAGGCCGAGGAAAACGGCTGCTCTCGGCCTCCATGCGTTCGGCCAATATGTGCGAGACGTCTTTGAAGGCCTTGTACTGCAGGAGCCGGGCGAAGAGAAGATCCCGGGCCTCGAGCATCGCGATATCTTCTTCGTCCTCGACCTCGCCGGCGGGAAGAAGCCGCGCGGCTTTGAGATCAAGCAGAGTCGCCGCGATTACGAGGAATTCGCTCGCCTCATCGAGGGCTTTCTCCAACCCGGTATCCCGAAGGGCACGAACATAGCCAATGAACTCGTCCGTCACGGCAGCGATCGCGACCTCGGTGATGTCCATTTCACGCTTCGAAATCATCGAGAGCAGAACCTCGAAAGGGCCTGCGAAATTCTCCAGGGACACCGCGAACCCTGCGCCCGTTGATATTTCGGGGGCCGGGTCCGGAACGACGTCGCCGGATTTTCCTCCCGGAAAAACGTCGCCCTGTTCCGTCTCGGGGTCGGTCTGAACCCTCGAGGGGGTCGGTCTCAGCGAGATCCTCCTCGACTGATAAGCTCCTTCGCGAGTTCCCGGTAGGCAACCGAACCGGTGTGCGTCGGGGCGTAACTGAGAATCGGCTCCGCGGAAACCGTCGCGTCCGGGAACTTGACCGTGCGCTTGATCACGGTGTCGAAGACCTTGTCGCCAAAAGCATCGATGATGCGGGCAATGACCTCCTTGGAGTGCAACGTGCGCGAATCGAACATCGTGGCCAGCACACCGTCGATCTGAAGGTCGGGATTCAAACGATCTTGGACCTTCTCGATCGAGTCGACGAGCAGGGCTACCGCGCGCAGCGCGAAGAATTCGCAAATCAGCGGAATGATGACGCCGTCGGCCGCGGTCAACGCGTTGACGGTCAAAAGACCTAGCGAAGGCTGGCAGTCGATCAGGATGACGTCGTACTCCTCCTTGAGCTTCGTCAGCGCGCTCGAGAGGACTTGCTCGCGGGCAACCTCGTTGACGAGCTGAACCTCCGCGGCCGACAAGTCGATGTTGGCTGGCAGCAGGTCGATGTTCTCAAAGTCAGTGGTGCGCACGGCCTCGTGCACCTCGACCTTGCGGTCCATCATCACGTTGTAGATCGTCGTATCCAGCTCGTGCGGGTTCACGCCAAATCCCGCGGACAGTGCGCCCTGGGGGTCAAAATCGACCATGAGGACGCGACGGCCCAATTCTGCCAGCGCCGCACCCAAGTTAATCGTCGACGTCGTCTTCCCGACGCCGCCCTTCTGATTGACCATCGCGATGACGCGGGCCGGACCGTGTGAATCCAAGACGGCGGGTTCCGGGAACTGGCGGACGGGACGCCCGGTGGGGCCAAGTTCTGGTTCGGAGTTCTGAGTACTCACGCACACCTTTTCGAAATCGTTGGGCGGATAATAACTGCCCTTAACCCTACAACCCGCGCCCGGTGGTGGGCGCGACGTACGACTCCGGCTGGCACAAAGAGTCGAGGTGGCACTCACGAGCGGTCCGGAATGCGGATACCGCGCGTCAGTGCCACCTTGCAAGGGGCAAAATCCCTGGAGCCTTATTGCTCCTGAATCGTCGTTCGCGAGGAATCCTCCGGGACGGTCTGCATCTGCTTGGTAGGAGATTTCTGGGCGACCGCATGGTCCACGTGCTGGTCCCCATGCAGTTCCCCACCCATGGTGGATTCGTCGAATTTGAGCTCACCGTTGAGGACCTTGTGAACTCGTTCCATGTCGACTTCGTGCGACCATTTGCCCATGAGCAATGCGGCCACCGCGTTGCCGGTGAAGTTGGTCAGGGCACGTGCCTCGGACATGAAGCGGTCGATGCCGACGATCATGCCGACACCGTCCACCAGGTCGGGACGATGGGATTGGAGCCCTCCGGCGAGGGTTGCGATGCCGGCGCCGGACACGCCCGCCGCACCCTTGGAGGCAATGATCATGAAGATCAACAGGGAAATCTGCTCGCCCAACTGAAGAGGCTTGCCCATCGCGTCGGATACGAAGATCGAGGCCATGGTCAGGTAGATCGCGGTGCCGTCCAAGTTGAAGGAATAACCGGTCGGGACCACGATGCCGACTACGGGCTTGGACACGCCGACGTGTTCCATTTTGGCGATCAGACGAGGCAATGCGGCCTCGGAGGACGAGGTCGAGAAGATCAACAAGTACTCGCGAGCGAGGTACTTGATGAGCTTGAGGATGTTGACTCCGGTCGCGAGCTTCAGGAGAGCGCCCAGGATGACGACGATGAACAGAATGCAGGTCACGTAGAAGCCGAGCATCAGGATGGCCATCTGCCCCACCGCTTGGAGGCCGGTTGCCCCGACGACGGCCGCGATCGCTCCGAAGGCGCCCAACGGGGCAACCCACATGATCATCATGAGCAGACGGAACACGAGGGCCTGCATGTAGGTGATGAATTTGAGGATCGGCTTGCCCGTGTCCCCCATCCGTTGCAACGCGAAGCCGACCAAGAGGGCGACCATGAGCGTCTGAAGAATATTTCCGGAGGTCAGGGACGAGAGAAGGGACTTCGGGATGATGCTGAGAATGAAGCCTGCGGCGCCGCCTCCGGCGGCCTCGCCTTCACCCGTACCTGCCGCGTCGGACGGGGGCTTATATCCGGTGGGCTGATAGTTGAGCCCCTCGCCCGGGTGCAGGACGTTACCCACGATCAACCCAATGGCAAGGGCGAAAGTGGACATGATCAAGAAGTAGACGATCGCCATGCCGCCAACTTTGCCGACCGTGGCGGCTTTGGCGATCGAACCGACTCCGAGCACGATCGTGCAGAAGATGACCGGCGAGATCATCATCGTAATGAGGGAGACGAATCCCGTCCCAATGGGTTTCAGGGCCTTCCCGAATTCGGGGGCCATGAGACCGACGAGGGCTCCGGCAATTACCGCCACGACGACGGAAACGTAGAGCATGTGCGTGCCGTCTTTGTACCACGGCTTCTTCGCTGTGGACTGGGCCATGACGCTCTCCTTCCAGGTGTAAGTCATTGATGCTTCGCGTGCCGAGCGTGTGCCACGGCCGGTCGAAGGTATTCAAGAAGTATGGTGGTCTGAGCCACAATTCAATATTTGTGGTCATTAAGTTCTTGAGTTGCGCAAGACGGCAGATTCGCGCCATCGTAGCCCTCGCCCCGCCCGGAACTGCCGCCTCATCAAAATCTTGTGTTAAGGAGAAGCTGTGTCTGCGAAGAATCCCGGGCCGGGAGCGCGGTCGATACCCCGCGGGCCTGGCGTCATTTCGGGCACGAAATCCTCCTGGGCCATTGCACGAATCTTCCTCCTGACCCAAATGGGGATAGTGCTGGTTGTCTGCACTGTCGTGGGTGTGTTGTTGTACTGGCAAATCCAGGACGCAGCCCGGGACCAGGCCTCGGAAATCACCCGCGCGGAAAGCGCAACCCTCGCCCGCGACCCATTCGTCGTCGAACAAATCCAATCGGGGACACCGACGGAGCGCCTCCAGCCGTACGTCAGAGACATTCTGGCCAACTCGTCGGTCAGTTTCATCACGATCATGTCCCCGGAAGGTATTCGCTTCACCCACCCCAACGACGGGTTGATCGGTGAGCACTACATGGGCGACATCTCCCGTGCCCAACGCGGCGAGACCATGACGGTCGAGGAAAAGGGCAGTCTGGGCGTGTCCATGCGAACCATTACCCCAGTGCGAAACGGCCAGGGCGAGATCATCGGCTTGGTCTCGACCGGGGTTACTGTCAGTGAGATTTCCGAGGTCGCCCACAACGGTTTGCCGGCAGTCGCCGTGATCGCGGGCCTCTTGCTCGTCGCAACCACCATCACCACGCTGATGCTCTACCGGTACCTGAACCGTGCGACTCTCGGCTACAGCCGGGACGACATCCTCAAATCCGAAGCAACACGTTCCATGGCCGCGCTCCTGCGAACCCAGAATCACGAACACCGAAACCGAATGCACACCGTCCTTTCCCTACTCGATCTCGAACGGATCGACGAGGCCCATAAATTCGCTCGAGAAGACCTCGAGTCCTCCGAGCACAAGGCGTACCAATGGAACAGTTACGAACAGCTGCCGGCCGTCACCGCCCTCCTGGCCGGCAAGAAGTCGGAGGCCGGCGAGCGCTGCATCGACCTGACTACCCGGGTCGCGGGAGACTGGGCGCGGGTTCCTCTGAGCGAGATCGAACTCGTCTCGGTCGTGAGCAACCTGATCGACAATGCCATGGACGCGGTTGGGGCGATGCCCGGACCCCGCGAAGTCGAGATCGAGATGTCCGAGACCGACGACGGTTGGCAGATCGTCGTCGCCGACTCCGGGCCCGGAGTGAGGGCAGGAACCGAGAATACGGTCTTCGAGTGGGGGTACACGACCAAACCGACAGGACCCGAGGGCCGGGGCATCGGGCTCGCACTCGTGCATGAGACTCTGGTCCGCCACGGTGGGAGCATCAGCGCGATGAACGATGCGGGAGCCGTGTTCACCGTCCATATCCCCAAGACACTGAACGGGAGTCACCAGTGAGTCTCCAAGTGATAGTCGTCGACGACGAAGAGGTCACCGCTTCGGCACACGCCCAGTACATCAGGTCGCGGCCAGGATTCGACGTCTCGGCGACTGCCTACAACGCCCAGGGTGCGATTGCCGCGATCAAGTCATCGTTCTCAAACAGCCTCCCGGTCGATCTGATGCTCCTGGACATCAATTTGCCGGATCGTTCGGGCCACGAAGTGGCAAAATTTCTGCGGGCGGAGGGCCTGCCGGTCGACGTCATTATGGTGACTGCGGATCGGGGGGCATCGAGTTTGCGCATCGCTTCTCTCCAAGGAGCCTTCGGGTACCTCGTCAAACCTTTCACCTTGGACCAGCTCGGGAAGAAGCTGGATGCATACGCGGCATACCGCAATCGGGTCCCGGACAGCGGTGAACTCGATCAGGAGGCCATTGACCGGATCTTCCACCGGGGCGAGGACCAGATCCCGGACCTGCCCAAAGGTTTGTCCAAAGATACCCTCGAGGACATCGTCCGTACCCTCTCGGAGAGTGGATCCACGTTCTCTGCCCGGGAGATCGCCGACCGAATGACCCTTTCTCGCGTCACGGCCCGGAGATACCTGGAATATCTGCACACGGCGCGTCAGGTCGAACGCAGACCGCGCCACGGAACTCCGGGCCGCCCCGAACTGGAGTACACGTGGCGCGGTTGATGCGGAGAGTGCGTCAGGCGTCCGAGCCCTCGGGGGTCAGAATCCCGCGGAGGTTGTCCAGAACCGCCATGTCCTCGATGGTCGACGGCACCTTGTAGTCTTCCTGGTCCGCGATCTGCCGCATGGTCTTGCGAAGGATCTTCCCGGACCGGGTTTTCGGCAGGCCCTCGACCACTCGGACTTCTTTGAAGTCAGCGACGGCGCCGATCTTGGTCCGGACCATGCCGACCAGCTCTCGGGCGAGTTCTTCCTCGGAAATGTCCTCACCCTGTTTGAGGACCACATATCCGGATGGCCTTTGCCCCTTAAGGGGATCAGCGACGCCGATCACGGCGCATTCGGCGACCGCCGGATGGGCTCCGAGGACCTGCTCCATGGCCCCGGTCGAGAGCCTGTGTCCGGAAACGTTGATGACGTCGTCGGTTCTTCCCATCACGAAGACATAGCCGTCTTC
Organism: Rothia uropygialis; assembly: GCF_004137765.1. Classification (GTDB taxonomy): domain Bacteria; phylum Actinomycetota; class Actinomycetes; order Actinomycetales; family Micrococcaceae; genus Rothia. The sequence continues at coordinate 708,191 of NZ_NOIS01000002.1, forward strand.
GTCAAGGTACCCCGAGTCACCGGTCGCATAGTAGCCGTCGAAAGCCGTCAGATACGAGGAGATGAAACGGTCGTCATCGCCCCAGAGAGTCGGCAAAGTGCCGGGAGGAAGAGGCAGGCGCAAGGCGATATTGCCTTCGACTCCGGCTTCCACGGGTTCGCCGGCCGGGTCCAGAACGGCAATGTTGTACCCCGGGACCGGAACGCTCGGCGAGCCTGACTTGATGGGCAATGGTTCCAGGCCGCGAGGATTCGCCGCGATCGGCCAACCGGTTTCGGTCTGCCACCAGTTGTCGACGACTGGGACGCCGAGCAGTTCGCTCGCCCACCGGTACGTTTCCGGGTCGAGTCTCTCCCCTGCTACGAACAGAGTTTCCAGGGACGAGAGGTCGTAGTTGCCGACCAATTCGCCCGCAGGGTCCGCTTTCCGGATCGCTCGAATAGCCGTCGGAGCGGTGAACAGCACCTTGGCGCCCGATTCCTCCACGACGCGCCAGAACGACCCCGCATCCGGGGTCCCGATCGGTTTGCCTTCGTAGAGGACCGTGGTTGCCCCCGTGAGCAAGGGCGCGTAAACAATATAGGAGTGGCCGACGACCCATCCGACGTCGGAAGCCGTGAACATGACTTCACCGGGGCCGACGTCGTAAATGTTCTGCATGGACCACCGGAGGGCCACGGCATGAGAGCCGTTGTCCCGGACGACACCTTTCGGCGCGCCAGTGGTCCCCGAGGTATAGAGGATGTACAACGGGTCTGTCGCTGCGACCGTTACGCAATCGGCGGGGTCGGCCACCCTGACTGCCTCATCCCAGTCGACCCAGGTCTGGTGACTGCCTTCGGATTCCTCGGCACGTTGGCCTGCGTCCTGGACCGACGTTTCGAAGCCCCCGCGCTTCTTGACGATCACCGTATCCACATGATGCTCTGCGAGGCTCAAGGCCTCCTCGACAGCAGGGATGTACTCGACGCGACGTTTCGGCTCGACTCCGCCGCTCGTCGTCACGATGGCTTTGGGCTCGCAGTCGTCGATGCGCGTGGCGAGTTCTGCGGGAGCGAATCCGCCGAAAACCATGGAGTGAACGGCACCGATCCGAGCGCAGGCGAGCATCGCGACGAGCGATTCCGGGACCATGGGCAGGTACAACAGAACCCTGTCACCCTTGGAAACGCCTTTGGCGGTCAACGCCCCCGCGAATTTGCTGACGCGTTCCAACAGATCGCCGTAGGTGATGTCTTGTTGCGTCTGTGTGACGGGCGAGTCGTAACGGATAGCGACCTGATTTCCTCGGCCGGCGTCAACGTGGCGGTCCACGGCGTTGAAACATGTATTGAGTTCGCCATCGGGGAACCACCGATAGATTGGGGGACGAGACTCCTCGAGGGCTCGCGTCGGTGCGGTCACCCAGTCGATACCCTTGGCTGCCTCGAGCCAGAATTCCTCGGGCTGTTCAACGCTTCGTTCGAAGATCTCACGGTAGGTCGCGCTCATCTCACCGGTTTCCTCACGTTTGCTCCGTTGCAGTTGAGAGTTCCGCGCCCCGGGTTCAGGCCCATAAGCAGCGGAACATTGCCACCAACATAGTGTTCTGACTCACACATGGCAAGATTGTGTATACAAAATTTCGGAATTCTCGGAAAATTCTGCGGAAAATCCTCGAATATTGCACCTGTCCGCCTGGCTCTGTATACATTGAAGCAAGAGGTCAACCAGCCGCCGGTCAGGGAGATGAGTTTATGAGGGCTTCCGAACGGGCGTATCAATTCCTGCGCTCCGACATCATCGAATGGCATCTGGAACCGGGGACCACCTTGAACGAGGTCGAGCAGGCCGAGCGTCTCGGGGTCTCCCGCACGCCCGTCCGCGAGGCCTTTTCCCGGCTGATGTCCGACGGCCTGGTCGAACCCAGTTGCGGACGCGGCGTCATTGTCACCCCGGTGTCCGTGACCAACGTCCGCGCAATGTTCGAACTACGGACCGCCCTGGAAACGCAAGCCGCAGCCCTCGCTGCCGTCAAAGGCGATCCAGAGGCCTTCGACGCGCTCGCACATCGCCTGGAAGAGGCCGCCGTATTCCTCGTCGACGACGACGCCGACCGCAGCTCCTACTATCTCCTCGTCGAGGAGATGGACGCCGAGATAGACAGGGCCGCGCAGAACACGTACCTCGCCCAAGCCCAGAGGCAATTGCGCACCCATCTGGGACGCGTACGGAAACTGTCGAAGGGAAACGAAGGCCGCCTCATGGCCGCCGCCCACGAACACGCTGCCATCGCACGCGCCATCGCCGAGGGCGATGTCGAACTGGCCCAAGCCGCAATCCGTGTCCACCTGTCCAACGCGTTGAAGGCAATCCTCGACGCGGTGCCCGACCAAGAGGGCGAGCGCGAAAGCGCCGCCTGAACCGAAACCCAACACAAGACCTCGAGCGAGGAAGAGAGAGGACATTTTCGTGACCGTCAACCAACACGTCCGTGTATACCGAAGCGAAGAGAATTTGGCCCGGGAGAATCAGCTGGCCCACAAGATCGCGAGCGTCGCTTCCGATCCTGTGGCGATCGATCCTGAGGTCGAGGACATGGTTATCAACAGAGTCCTCGACAACGCCTCGGTGGCTATCGCATCGCTGAACCGCGGACCGATCATTGCCGCTCGTGACCAGGCGTTGACCCACCGACCCGGCCCCAACGGCTCCGGGTCGACGATCTACGGAATCGATCCGTCTCGGTCCAAGGTCTCCCCCGAATGGGCGGCTTGGGCCAATGGTGTGGCCGTGCGCGAGCTGGACTATCACGATACGTTCTTGGCGGCAGAGTATTCCCATCCCGGCGACAACATTCCCCCTATTCTCGCGGTGGCCCAGCACGCAAATCGTTCCGGTAGCGATCTGATTCGAGGCATCGCGACCGGTTACGAGATCCAAATCGACCTGACCAAAGCAATCTGTCTGCACAAGCACAAGATCGACCACGTGGCCCACCTCGGTCCGTCTGCGGCGGCCGGAATCGGGACTCTTCTAGGTCTGGATACGGAAACGATCTTCCAGGCCGTAGGCCAGGCCCTTCACACGACCACTGCGACCCGGCAGTCTCGCAAGGGCGAGATTTCGACGTGGAAGTCCCACGCCCCGGCCTTCGCCGGCAAGATGGCCGTCGAGTCGGTGGACCGAGCAATGCGCGGGCAGACCTCCCCCGTACCGATCTACGAGGGCGAAGACGGAGTCATCGCCTGGTTGCTCGACGGCCCCGATGCTGTCTACGAAGTCCCCCTTCCCGAACGGGGCGAAGCCAAGCGCGCGATTCTGGATTCCTACACCAAGGAGCATTCGGCCGAATACCAGGCCCAGGCGTGGATCGACATGGCTCGCAAGCTGCACCGCGAGCACCCCGAGATCGCAGATCCGGAGCGGGTCCGATCGATCGTTCTGCACACCTCGCACCACACGCATTACGTGATCGGTTCAGGCGCCAACGACCCCCAGAAATACGATCCGAAGGCTTCCCGCGAGACCCTGGACCACTCGATCCCCTACATTTTCACGGTGGCCCTCCAGGACGGCGAATGGGACCACAACCGTTCCTACGATTCCGAGCGTGCCGGCCGTCGAGAGACCGTCGCCCTGTGGAACAAAGTCACCACGGAGGAAGACAAAGAGTGGACGCGCCGCTATCATTCGCTGGATCCGGAAGAGAAGGCCTTCGGCGGCCGCGCTGAGATCACGTTGACTGACGGGACCGTGCTGACGGAAGAGATCGCCGTCGCCGATGCCCACCCGTTGGGTGCCCGCCCCTTCGCCCGCGAACAATACATCGGCAAGCTCCGGGCACTCGCGGAAGGTTCAGTCGCGGACGCCGAGCTCGACCGTTTCATTCAGGCCGCGGAAAACCTCTCGAGCCTCGAAGTCGGAGATCTGGATGCCCTGAACATCACCGCTTCCGTGGACCTCAAAACCGGTTCGAAAGGACTGTTCTAAATGTTGTACCCCTCAACCACTGCCGCTCAGAAGCGCGTCAACCTGCGCGAGACCTTGGCGGACGGCCCGCGCAACGGCGGAACCATCAAGCAATTCCCGGGTGCTTACACGCCGATCTCGGCCAAATTGATCGAAGAAAAGGGATTCGACGGTGTCTACATCTCTGGAGCGGTTCTCGCCAATGAGCTGGGCTTCCCGGATATCGGGCTGACTACCCTGGCCGAGGTAGCCCAGCGGGCCGGCCAGATCGCTCGCATGACCAATCTGCCGGCCATCGTCGACGCCGACACCGGCTTCGGCGAACCCATGAACGTCGCCCGGACGATTCAGGAACTCGAGGACGCGGGCCTGGCGGGTTGCCACATCGAGGATCAGTTCAATCCCAAGCGATGCGGGCACCTCGACAACAAGAACATCGTCGACGAGGACACCGCGGTCAAGCGCATTCGTGCCGCCGCGGAAGCACGCCGGGATGAGAACTTCCTGATCATGGCCAGAACCGATCTTCGCGGCGTGGAAGGCCTGGATGCTGCGATCGATCGCATGAAAGCTCTCGTCAATGCTGGTGCGGGCGCCATTTTCCCCGAAGCCATGAAGGACCTTGGCGAATTCGAGGCTGTTCGGAATGCCGTGGACGTACCGGTCCTGGCGAATATGACCGAGTTCGGCAAGTCCAAGCTGTATACGACGGAAGAACTCGGCAAGGCGGGTGTCGATCTGATCATTTACCCCGTGACGCTGCTCCGCAGTTCTTTGGGCGCGATGGAGCGGGTCCTCGAGGACATCGACCGTCAGGGTACCCAAGAGGCTTCCGTCGATGAGATGCTGACCAGACAACGGCTCTACGAGCTGGTCGACTACGAGGCCTACAACACATTCGACACTGGCATTTTCAATTTCGAGGTGCCTGAACGGTTCCAGTAGCCGTAACGCATCTGCACATCACAGGCGATCCGATTCGAAGGAGAATCACATGACCACTCAGGACGATATCAAGAAGGGTCTGGCCGGCGTCGTCGCGGACGTAACCGCGATTTCCAAAGTCAACCCTGATTCCAATTCGCTCCTGTACCGGGGCTACCCGGTGCAGGAACTTGCCGAGAAATGCTCTTTCGAAGAGGTTGCTCTGCTCCTGTGGACGGGAGAACTGCCTGGCGCCGAGGAGCTCGGGGAGTTCAAGAATTTCGAGGCCTCTCACCGGGAGCTCTCCCCCGAGCTCAAAGCCGTGATAGATGCACTGCCCACGGATTGTCACCCCATGGACGTCTGCCGTACCGCGGTATCCGTGATCGGCGCACAGGATCCTGCGTCGGAGGAGGAATCCGCGGATGCCAATCTGGAGAAGTCGAAAAAGCTTTTCGCCGTCATGCCAGCCGTCGTCGCATACGATCAGCGGCGCCGACGCGGAGAAGAGCTCATCGCGCCGCGCGCAGACCTGGATTACTGTGACAACTTCCTTTACATGACCTTCGGCGAAGTCCCCGCCGAGGAAGTCAAGAGGGCGTTCCAGGTATCCATGGTGTTGTACGCCGAGCACTCGTTCAATTGTTCGACCTTCACCGCGCGGACGATCGCCTCGTCGCTGTCCGACCTCCACTCGGCCATCACCGGGGCGATCGGTGCGCTCAAGGGGCCGTTGCACGGCGGTGCGAACGAGGCGGTCATGCACACCTTCGACGAGATTGGCATTCGCAAGGATGAGCCTGAAGAGGACGCCGAGAAGCGCGCAAAGGAATGGATGGACGACGCCCTGGCCCAGAAGAAGAAGGTCATGGGATTCGGCCACCGCGTGTACAAGAACGGCGACTCCCGCGTTCCCACGATGCAGGACGCCATGACCGACATGATCAAGTACTTCGGTCGAGAGGAAATGCTCGGCCTGTACAACGGTCTCGCCCACTCCATGGACGAGGCCAAGGGCATCAAACCCAATCTCGACTACCCGGCTGGTCCGACCTACCACCTCATGGGTTTCGATACCCAGACCTTCACGCCGCTTTTCGTGGCGGCTCGCATGACAGGCTGGACGGCACATGTGATGGAACAGCTGGCCGACAACTCTCTGATTCGCCCGTTGTCCGATTACAACGGCCCGGACGAACGCCACGTCGAGAAGTGATGGCCTGAATCGCACGACTTGGCGCGAAGAGAGCCGTGGCGCGAACGCGAGACCTGCGTGTCTTGCGTGCGCGCCACGGCTTATTGCAGCGGCGACCACCCGCGGACTGGGCGTCGAGCAAGGTCAGGCGGGATTTCGACCGAGGGTTCGACTCACAACGGGTTTAGAGTGAGAGCACACACAGTGAGGAGAGTGATCCGTTCATGGTGACCCAGAAAATCGTCGCCCGGCCGCCCAAAACCGCGATCTTTCTGACCCTGACCATCAATCGTGGCTCGGAAGACGCCGTACGGGACCTTCTCCCCGAGGTCTCAGGGCTGACAAGGTCGGTAGGTTTCCGGTATCCGGACAAGGATCTTCTCAACGTCGTCGGCATCGGATCGCGCGCTTGGGACCGTCTTTTCCCCGCAGCCCCCAGGCCGGCGCATCTTCACCCTTTCGAAGCGCTCGACGGCGATCCGCACCAGGCGCCCTCCACACCCGGTGATCTCTTGTTCCATATTCGTGGAGCGACACCGGACATGTGCTTCGAACTGGCTCGGTTGCTCATGAATCGGCTGGGAGATCACACCGTGATCGAAGACGAAGTCCAATCTTTCAAGTACTTCGATGAGAGAGATCTGCTCGGGTTCGTGGACGGCACGGAGAACCCCGAGGGCCAAGACGCATACGACGCCGTCCTCATCGATGACGACCCCCAGTTCAACGGCGGAAGTTACGTCCACGTCCAAAAGTACCTGCACGACTTGCAGGCGTGGAATTCGATCAGCGTCGAAGAGCAGGAACGGGTCATCGGGCGCACCAAATCGGACGACGTCGAGTTCTCCGACGACGTCAAGCCCACCAACTCCCACCTGGCTTTGAACGATGTGAGCGACGAGGACGGCAACGACCTCGACATTCTCCGGTTCAATATGGCGTTCGGGGATTTCACCAGCGGGTCCATGGGGACCTATTTCATCGGCTATGCCAAGGACCCTGCGGTTACGGAACAGATGCTGCAGAATATGTTTCTCGGTGACCCTCCCGGTAACTACGACAGAATCCTCGACTTCTCCACCGCCGAGACGGGTGCTTTGTTCTTCATTCCGAGCATCGACCTGCTCGATGAGATGAATTCCCTCGCCGAAGCGGCTGAGGCGGAACAGCAGGACGAGGTCGAGGGGCCCGCCTCGGAATCCGACGCTGAATTCTCGGAAGACAACGCGCCCACGAGCCTGAATATCGGGAGTCTCAAAGACTGATCACCTCATCACACACTCGAACGCCCGCCGAAGGGCGGGTGCCGCACCGGAAGGAACCGGTGCTGGAAGGAGAAGTCATGACCGTCAACAATCTTCACCGCGAACTAGCACCCGTCTCCTCGGCGGCTTGGGCCGAAATCGAGGAAGAGGCCGTCCGCACGTTCAAACGCAATATCGCGGGCCGCCGTGTCGTCGACATGCCCGAGGCCAAAGGATCCGAGTTTTCTTCGCTCGGGACGGGGCATCTGAAGCAAAGCCGTGACGTTGTTCCCGGTGCCCAGACCGTCAGCCGGGAGATCATTCCCGTTCTCGAGGTCAAGGTTCCGTTCACGGTCACGCGTTCCGCGGTCGACGACGTCCTCCGCGGCTCGGTCGATTCCGACTGGCAGCCGGTCAAGGACGCCGCGACCACCGTGGCCGCGGCCGAGGACACCGTGGTGTTCCACGGCAACGATTCCTTGGGGATGACGGGCCTGGTCGATTCCAGTTCCAACGATTCGATCTCGATTCCCGACGAAGTCCGGGAGTTCCCCGAGGCGGTTGCCCAGGCCTTGACGAGGTTACGATTGGTCGGCGTCGAAGGCCCATACACCCTGGTCGTTTCCGCTGATCTGTACACCAAGATTTCCGAGACGACGGACCACGGTTACCCGATCCTCGAACACATTCAGCGTGTGCTCAAGGACGAGGGCAAAATCATCTGGGCTCCCGCTCTCAATGGAGCACTCGTGCTCAGCGAGCGCGGCGGAGACTTCGAACTGCACCTGGGAGTCGACCTGTCGATCGGTTACGATTCCCACGATTCGGAGAACGTCAATCTGTATCTGAAAGAGTCCTTCGCATTCCGCGTGGCCTCGGATGAGGCATCCGTTCCGCTCTCCCGCTGAGGGACCGACGCCCCCTTCCCCATGCGATCTCCGTCGCCCTGGACGCCATGTGACGCAGCGACTAGCCGAGGGCGCGCGGATGGCTCGTGAGGAAGACCTCGCGGAGGGTGTCGGCGGTGACCTTGGTATATATCTGCGTGGTGGTCAGCGATGAATGGCCGAGCAGCTCTTGAACTACCCGAATGTCCGCGCCGCCTTCGATCAGGTGCGTCGCGAAGGAGTGCCGAAGCGTGTGAGGGGACAGCTCGGCCGTGATGTTTGCCCGTTCCGCGGCCTTCCTGAGAATGAGCCAGGCTCCTTGCCTGGTCAGGCGCCCCCCGCGTGCGTTGAGGAAGAGCGCGGCAGTGCCCTTTCCCTTGGAGGCGAACAGCGGACGGGCCCGCACGAGGTAAGAGGATATGGCCTCGTGGGCGTAGGAGCCGACCGGAACAAGGCGCTCTTTCCCCCCTTTGCCCAGCAAGCGCGCGACGCCGCCCGCCACCGGGTCGCCGTTCGGATCTCTCTGGACATCGCGGCCGTCTGGGCCGAAATCTGAGGACAGGTCGTCCCGGTCGACGCCGATGCTCTCCGAGATTCGTGCACCCGTCGAGTACAGGAATTCCAGGAGTGCGGCGTCACGAAGTCCGGCAGGCGTTTCCCGGTCGGGGGCCTCAAGTAATCTGGTCACGGTTTCGACCGGCAACGCCTTGGGAAGGCGCTCCCCTGCACTAGGCGGTGTGACGGTATCGGCGGGGTCGTGCTCCGCAAGGCCCTCGAGTAACCAGAATTTGTGCAGACCCCTCGCCGAGACGACGCCGCGTGCAACGCTGCGGGTCGAAAGACCGCATCCGCCGTCGGTCTTGGGGCGGGCCAAGTATTGGACGTAATCCCGCACATCGTCCGTGGTGATGTCACGAGGTTCCCTCACGTGCCGCTGACTGACGAGGAAGCTCAGGTATCGGTCGATGTCACGGCGGTACGAGGTCAACGTGTTGTCTGAGAGTCCGCGTTCCACGGTGAGGTGTTGGAGATAGCGGCGAACGGGACGGTCGAGACCGGCCGGGAGTTCCTGCTCACTCACCGGAATTCGACTCACGCAGGTGTTTGTGTGCCGCCCAGGGCTCTTCCGGATCGCGCAGATCGGCATGGTTGCGTTGAATACTCGCCCAGGCCGCGAGGATTGCGATATTGGCCGTCGGTGAGTGCAGACCAGTGGACAGGACGGCGCTGACGGCTTCTTCTATGGGAACCCATCTCTTCACGATCTCTGCCTCCTCATCCGTGCGCTCAGTCAGAACCTCTTCCGCGACGTCGTCGATTCCGCGGGCCAGGAAAATACGGTTCGCTTCGGTGGAACATCCCGGCGAATTGTTGAATTCGGCGAGAGTATGCCAGGTCGATGCTTTGAGGTCGGTCTCTTCCGCGAGCTCGCGCTGGGCCGCGGCGAGAGGAGATTCGCCCTCGACGTCGAGGAGGCCCGCGGGGATCTCCCACATGTTCATTTCCACCGGTTGGCGGTACTGGTTGATCAAGAGGATTTCGTTGTCCTCGTTGAGGGCGGCAATCGCGACGGCGCCGGGGTGCCGCATGTAATCGCGGACGAGCTCGTGACCGCCTTCGGTGAGGGCGAATCTCTCGCGGACGACGTCGAAGATCTGGCCCTCGAATGCGGTCTCGCGGGAAATGAGCCTGCGCGGATTGACCCTGTCCTGAGGCAGCCCGATGGTCGAAAGGTTGGGTGTCTTGGTCTCGTCGTGGGAAGCAGTCATGCCCCCAGGCTACCGCCGGGGCGAGGGTGCCCGGGAGTCTCCCTCCGCGGGGCAAGAGCGGGGCGTCCGCCGGGGCAGGAGAAAACCTTTGGCTGATCTAGGAATTTAGTGCAAAAGAATAGTTTAAGAAATTATTTCGAGATAACCTTCCGTGCACTCGCCAGAAAAGTTTTATTCGCGATGCCGTGTCACGTATTACAATACTGACACCGCTTTGATTCTACATAGAATATGGGACGCATTGTGAAACAAACAATATGCTCAATCGGCGTGGCCCTCCTCATTGCGGCCGGGTCTCTCACGCAGGCAAGCGCGTGGCAGTGGGCAGGGGGCGGAAGATGGGACAATGGAGTCGATATTAACCACGTGTGGTCGGATTATTTCCACGCCAGCCGTTGTCACGGCGCTACGGCCGTGGGGCAGTGGAGGGACCACAGGACCGCACCCAAAGGCGTGTGGGCCAAGGCCTCGGCAAAACGCAAGTTTTGGGGAGGCAATAAGGCCTACTACGACCATTGCTGAACATCATGCGCTCTCTGGCTTCGGTTTTCGCTAGCATGAATTTTCCGAGAAAATTCTTCGTGTTTCTTTCTGTCCCGCTCATGGCCGCGATTTTCGCTTTCGCCGCGTCTTGGAGCATTGAGACAGATTCCCCGATCCGGTCGAATCAAGTCCTGTGGATCGCGACGAACCTCGGAGACACCGCGGCCTCGACTCCGGAATCCGATCCTGAGCTTTCGCAAAAACTCGAGGAAGAAGCCCGGATCAGGCACCTGAATATTGCCAAGGTCCAGGACAACCGTCGGTCGCCCGTCAGCGGGGCGGAACTGCAGCTACTCGTCACTAACCCGGATGATTCCTCACGCCGGCTACTCGAGGATGGGTACCGTTCCTTCAACCCTGACTACCGAGTCGACGTGACGGAATGGAAGCCCCGGGCAGAGGATCCGCGCGCGTACTATTTACTTTTCGGCGACCGCGCCTCGAGCCGAGGGTTGGCCGACTCCTTGCAAAGACCCGAGTACAGGATCACCCAATTCGCGCTGTATTCGCCGTCGAATATTGTCAGGGTCTACGGGCTCTCGCCCTTGACTCTTGCGCTCTTATCGTCCTTGGTCGCGGTATTATGTACAACTTTCGCGGCATCAATCGCCCAGTCCAAGAGGAATGCTCGGTTCAGACTCGCGGGATGGCCCGTGTGGCGCATAGTCATTCAAGATATTCGCGACGGGGTCCTTCCGTGCGGGGCAGGCGCCCTCGGCGTCTTTGGCGCCGCGGGCATTGCACTCTGGTTCTACAACGAGCTCGCCTCATTCGACATCTATCTTGCCGTGAGTGCCGCGCTTATGGCTGTCTACCTGACCGTCATCATCGCATCGCGACTCCTCGCTCTCGCTCTGCTTTCTCTTTTACCGGTGCCCGAGGCACTCAAAGGAAGAAAGCCCACACGGTTGATTTACACGCTGTTGTTTCTTCTCCAGGTATCGAGCGTCTTCTTGGTCATCGGATCAGTCAGCGCATGGTTCACTGACTACGGGCTCGTGACATCGCATGTCCGGGCTCACAACGAGTGGGACAAGACCCCTCACGCCGCCTTTATCCCCGTGACCGGGTCGACATCGGGAGTCGGATCGGAAGACTCCGTAGGAACATGGTTGGCCTCAGAAGCCTCCCGCTCGAACCTGATTGTCAGCCAGGCCGACGTGTATCAGCAGGATATGGACGACAATGGAATTCCGAAATCGAGCGTTCCCATCCATTACATCAACTCTGAATACTTGAGACATCACACCATTCAGGGGATCTCGGAACAAATCGATTCCAGTATAAGAACCGGCAGAGAAACAATTTTGGCATTCGTCCCGGGAGGAATAAACTCCCGCTATTTGGATACAACGTCTTTGCTCCCCGTTGGAGTCCCTGAAAATTCGATCGAAAACGCGAGGATTCTACCCGCGGGGGAGGTTGGCGACGTTTTCACCTATGGGGATGTCCAAACTATCACCGAGGAATTCGTTAACAATCCCATTGTGGTGTATATCCCGGATGAGGTACTGATTAACAGTCCAAATACTCTGTATTCATGGGCCACCCAAGGGGGTCTCCTACTGTTGAATGGGGACGAGGCGATTCCCCGTTTGCATTCTTCCCCAGCGGATCACTATGTTGCCTCGATCCTTCCCGGAAAGGCGCTGCAATCCCATGGGCTCACAGTATCGCTTTCTCGGCTGGACCTTACGGGTTTCGCGATTCTGGTCTATTCGGCCTTGGCCGCATTTGCTTGTATCGCTTTCGCCGCTGCCTATTGCACGGCGCGAAAGGATCGACTGCTGCGTCGTGAAATTTCGGGTTGGCGACGGTTCTCTGCGGCAAGAACCGCGCTGATCGCCGAGTCGCTCGCGTGGTGTGCGGTGCCCGTGTTCACCGTGGCGCTCATCGTGCGTGCCGCGGATCCGATGGTTCTTGTCAGGATGTCTTCGGCGACCAATGATTCCTACATCAGGTTCATGGCCTTCGCAGGGTGCCTGTGGGGTTCCATGCTCTTTGCCCTGTCACGTGGCGCCATCAGCCACTTCGCCCGCCGCGTCATTCAAGAACAAGGGAGAATTCAGTGAATTCTTTTCTACGCCTAGAATCTGGACGCTTCGCCGTCGGAGGTCAAACCATTTGGAGCGACCTCAACTTCTCTGCCGAATCCGGAGAGATCGTTGCGGTCATCGGCAGATCCGGGTCCGGGAAAACATCGCTACTGAATTGTCTCGGAGCCCTATCGCGTCTCGACGCGGGGAGCATCACTATCCGTGGCGATGTGGTGTGCCCCGCGTCGGCAGCAGTCCGCCGCCGATTCCGACGAGATCACATCGGATACTTATTCCAGAATTTCGCCCTCGTAGAGACGGACACCGTGGAGCGGAATATTTGGGACGCCCTCCGTGCCCTACCGCGAAAACGACGGCCTGACAAGGAAACGATCGCACAGGCGCTGAGCGATGTTGGTCTGCGAGGTCGGGAGAAGGACAAGGTCTACCGGCTGTCCGGGGGTGAACAGCAGAGGGTTGCTCTGGCCGCCGTCCTGGTCAAGATGCCTTCGCTGATCCTTGCGGATGAGCCCACAGGCTCCCTGGACTCGGCGAACGGACACGTGATCTTGAACTGCATCCGTCGGCTGACAGACCAGGGATCGTGTGCCGTTATGGCAACCCATGACCCCACGGTCGCTGAGTTCTGTGACCGCGTGGTCGATCTCAATCCTTTCACCGAGGGGTACACGAATTCAGTGTGACGTGGACGTCGATTCATGGCATGGAAACCAGGCTACCGCTGGAGCGAGGGTGCCCGGGAGTCACCCTCCACGGGGCGAGAGCGGGGAAGGAGAAAACCTTTAGCTGACCTGGGGATCTAACACAAAAGAATAGTTCATGGAACTCTTTCCAAAGCGGCTTTCCCACACTGGCCAGAAAGGCATCTTCCACTCTTTCGTGTCATGTATTACAATACTGTCGCCGCTTTTATTTTACATATGAAAGGTGAACTTTTGTGAAACGAACAATATGCTCGATCGGCGCGGCCCTTCTCATCGCTGCCGGACGCTCATGCCGGCAAGCGCATGGCAGTGGGCAGGGGACGGAAAGTGGGAGAACGGCGTCGACAATCACCACGTCTGGTCGAACTATTGGCACACCAACTCTTGCCACGGCGCCACGGCGATAGGAAAGAAGACTGTCAAGGTCACAGCGCCGAGCAGACAATGGGCCATGGCTTCCGCACCGAGGGCACCGAGAGGCAACAAAGCGTACTGGAATTACTGCTAAAATTCCTACTCCATCGAAATTGTCAGTAGCTCACCCATGAATTTTCTGCGAAGATTCTTCACTCTGATTTTCGCCCCGTTGGCGGCGGCCATCTTTTCCTTCGCATCACTCTGGATTTTCGAAACTGATGCGCCTCTCATCGCGAATCACGTTCTGTGGATTGCTACGGATATCAATGATCCGGAGGCCAAAACCCCGGCGACCAATCCGGAGCTGATCCGTAGGCTGGAGGATCAGGCTAGAAACCGGCACCTGAATATCGCCAAGTTTCTGGACAACCCCGAATCGCCCGCCAGCGGCGCGGAATTGCAGCTACTGATCACCAATCCCGAGCATCACTCACAGAGGCTTTTGGACAACGGATATTCTCCCTTCAACCCGGGCTACGTGGTTACCGTGAAGCCATGGAATCATTCGGAGAACGACCCCCGTTCCTTCTATTTTCTTTACGGTGATGCCCACTCAATGAAGGGACTGGACGATGAGCTCGGCACACCTGGATACAAGGTGCAACAGTACGAAATCTACTCACCCAGAGAAGTTCTTGAGCGGAACACGGGCTCGCCCTTGTCGTTGGCATTCTCCGCCAGCCTCATCACGGCTTCGTGCTTCTCCTTCGCTACCGCCTTGGTGGGCTCCAAGAAAATCGCGCGCCTACGGCTCGCCGGATGGTCGATCTGGCGGATTCTTGGTCGTGATCTTCGATCCGGGGCGATCCCGTTGATCGCGGCTTTCTTGGCCACCGCCGGCGTCGCTGGCGCTGCTCTGTACTTCTACAACGGGCTCGCCTCATTCGGTATCTATCTTGCCGTCTACGCCGCATTCACCGCGCTCTTCATCGCCACCGCGCTCGCGTGCAGGCTCGGCGCTCTGGGGCTATTGTGCCTGGTTCCGGTTCCTGCAACGCTGACCGGCAAGAGACCCGTCAGATCGTTGTACGCGCTGCTCTGCCTCCTCGAAATCAGCTGCGTAGTGCTTCTTCTCGCATCGATCAGTTCCTGGTCCGAGGACTATGGTCTCGCAGCCTCGCACCGCCGAGCCCATGAGCAATGGCAGGCAACACCCAAGGCCGCTTTTCTTCCCGTCGCAGGGTCGACCTGGAGCGAGGCCGAAGACAAGCCCATCGAGGATTGGCTGGCCTCGGAACTTCAGCAAAGGAACGTGATCATCAGCTACTCGGATGTCAGGCAACGGGATGAGAATGCCGATGCCGTCATCGAGTCCAGCTACCCGATCGTCTACGTCAACCCCGAATACCTGAAATATCACAAAATTCAGGGTGTATCCGATCGCCTCGTGGTCGAGGACGTGGAACGGTCAAAGACGACCCAGGCCTTCGTACCCCGCGGCGCACCGACCGAGGACCTGACAGCGGATGCTCTTATTCCCGGTGTGGACCTGCGAGACCTAAAAATTTCGGCCACCGATACGACGGGCGAAGTCTTCACCCATGGGGACTTGGACAATTTCAAACGCGAATTCGCCGAAAACCCCATCGTGGTGGTCGTGCCAGATCAGGTCCTGATCGACGACCCCAGTCCGCTCACTTCGTGGGTGACCCTCGGCGGCGTCCTCCTGGAAGACAGTGAGGCCGCGGCAGACCGTCTGCGCGGGTCCGCGGCGGAACACTACGTCGCGCCGATGTCACCCGGGTTGGCCCATCAGGCACACGCACTCAAACTGACGATCGTGAGCCTTCAAGCCACGGGTTTCGCGATCGTGGTCTACGCCGTGCTGGTCGCGTTCTCGTCTCTGGCCTTCGCAGCGACCTACGCCGCGGCCCGCAAGGACCAGCTCTTCCGAAGACAGCTCTTCGGCTGGCGTCCGCTCGTGGCCGCGTGGCCTGCCCTCTCCGGCTTGGGGGCCGTGTGGTTCTCGATACCCGTTTTCACCTGGCTCCTGATTCAGCAGGCCATGGATCCCATGGCCCTCATAACAAAGTCATCCGCGGAAGTCAGAACGTACATCGAAATCATGTCAGCAGCGGGTCTGATTGTGGGCGCCGTCGTCCTCCTGCTCTCGAGTGGTGGGATCGTTGTCTTCGCTCACCGTGCCATTCAAGAGAGAGGAAGAATTCAGTGAACCCCTACCTTCGAGTCGAGTCCGCGCGCATGGAACTCGGCGGGAGGCCCATCTGGGACGGACTCGAGATGTCGGCCGAACCACACGAAATGGTCGCGATTATGGGTCCATCAGGGTCCGGGAAGACGACGCTGCTCAACTGCCTGGGAGCGCTGACCCGGCCCACCGCCGGCACGATCACGATCGGTGACCTCGGCGTGCACCCCGCCTCAAGGGCCATCAGACGCAAATTCCGACGGGATCATGTCGGTTATCTGTTCCAGAATTTCGCTCTCGTCGAATCGGAATCGGTCGAGAAGAATATCGTCGATCCGCTCCGAATCATGCCCCGAAAACGCCGACCCGTCGCCCCGGATATTTCGACAGCGCTGGGAGATCTCGGTCTGGCGGGCAGGGAGAAGGACAAGGTCTGCCGGCTGTCCGGGGGTGAACAGCAGAGGGTTGCTCTGGCCGCCGTCCTGGTCAAGAAGCCTTCGCTGATCCTTGCGGATGAGCCCACAGGCTCCCTGGACTCGGCGAACGGGCGCGTCATCATCGAGCCGATGCGCCGTCTGACCAATCGGGGAGCTTGCGCCGTGATAGCGACCCACGACCACGAGGTCGCGGAATCCTGTGACCGCATCGTGGACCTGGAACAGTTCGCGACCCTCAACCGAACCTGAAACCGTACGGCAAAGGACCGCCGTCATCCCTTGAACGGGAGACGGCGGTCCTTTGCATCTGCGGGTCGGCCTACTTGATTCGTTCGAGGGCCGCCGCCACCAGCCCCCTGAATAACGGATGGGAACGCGTCGGCCGCGAAAGCAACTCCGGGTGCGCCTGCGTCGAAACATAAAACGGATGCTCGGATGCGGGAAGCTCCACGAACTCGACCAAACGCCCATCCGGACTCGTGCCCGAAATGACCAAACCGGCCTTCTCCAGGTCCTCACGATAAGCGTTGTTGACCTCGTACCGGTGACGATGGCGCTCTTCAACCTCGGTTGCCGCATATGCTCCGGCCGTGACCGAACCCTCAACCAGCTTGGCCGGGTAGAGGCCCAGACGCATCGTGCCACCCAAGTCTCCGGCGCCCTCAACGAACTGCTTCTGTTCTTCCATGGTCGCGATGATCGGCGTCGACGTTTCCGGATCGAATTCCGTTGAGGAAGCGTCCTCGAGTCCGACCACATTCCGCGCGAACTCAATAACCATGCACTGCAGGCCGAGGCAAAGACCCAGCGCGGGGATTGAATTTTCTCGCGCATACTTCAAGGCACCGAGCTTGCCTTCCAAACCTCGAATCCCGAAACCACCGGGAACGCAGATCGCGTCGACTCCTCCCAACTGGTGGGCCGCGCCCTCGGGCTGCGAACACAAATCCGAAGCAATCCACTTGAGTTTGACCTTCGCGTCATTGGCGAAACCTCCTGCGCGCAAGGCCTCAGAAACCGAAAGGTAGGCGTCCGGGAGGTCGATGTACTTTCCGACCAGGCCGATCGTCACCTCGTGGGTCGGCTCGTGAACCACCTTCAGGAGCTTGTCCCACTCCTCGAAATCGGCTTCAGCGCACTTTAGACCGAGGTAATCGAGAACGTAGGAATCCAAGCCCTGGTTGAATAGCGTTTTGGGAATGTCATAGATACTCGGTGCGTCCGGGCATGAAATCACAGCCTCGGTATCCACATCGCACGCGCCCCCGACCTTGGCCTTGAGAGGCTCCGGGATGTCCTGGACGCAACGCAGAACCAGAGCATCGGGAATGATGCCGAGGCCACGCAGCGCCGCAACCGAATGTTGGGTGGGCTTCGTCTTGAGCTCCCCCGAGGGCCCGATGTAGGGGATCAAGGACACGTGCAGGAAGAAAACATTCTTTCGTCCGACGTCTCTGCGTACCTGACGCGCCGCTTCGAGGAAGGGCTGAGATTCGATATCGCCGACTGTCCCGCCGATTTCGGTAATGATGATGTCAGGAGCGTCGGGCGTACCTGTGGCTCGGCGCCGCATACGAGATTTGATCTCATCCGTGATGTGAGGAATGACCTGAACCGTGTCCCCAAGGTATTCGCCGCGACGCTCCTTGGCAATCACGGTCGAGTAGACCTGACCCGTGGTCACGTTGGCGGAAGCGTCCAGGTTTTCGTCGAGGAACCGTTCGTAATGCCCAATGTCCAAGTCTGTCTCGGCGCCGTCGTCGGTGACGAAGACCTCACCGTGCTGGAAGGGATTCATGGTTCCCGGATCCACGTTGAGATAAGGATCCAGTTTTTGCATGGTCACGGAAAGGCCACGGGACCGCAGGAGGCGACCAAGGCTTGATGCCGTCAGGCCCTTGCCCAAGGACGATGCGACACCGCCCGTCACGAAGATCTGGCGGGTTATTTTTTCGTCGTTTTGGGAAGTTGCCGGGGATGTCTGAGTATCGTTCACCACGGAATTTAAGCCTATCACGAGAGGGTCACTGCGAACCGTGGAACCTCGTCCGTCGGCCGCCTGCGGCATGGAAGAATTTGGGTTATGACAGCTGCTCGGCGTCCTGCAGAAGTTCCTTCGCGTGAGCACGTGCCGCCTCGGAATCCTCGTGGCCGGCCAGCATACGAGCCAACTCGATGGTGCGCTCTTCAGCGTTCAGCACGTTGACTTCGCTCACGGTTGAGTCCTTGGATTTCAGGACGAGCACGTGACGATCCGCATAGGCTGCAACCTGCGGCAAATGCGTGACCACCAAGACTTGGACGTGTTGAGCGAGGTGCGCGAGCCGTTTGCCGATCTCCACCGCTGCCTTGCCACCAACGCCGGCGTCGACCTCGTCGAAAATGAAAGTCGGAACGGGATCGACCTCGGCCAGGACGACCTCGAGAGCGAGCATCACACGAGAAAGCTCGCCGCCTGAAGCTCCCTTACCGAGCGGCCTGGGGCTGGCACCTTCATGAGGAGCCAGTTTGAAGGCGATGACGTCTTTGCCGTCGGGGCCGAATTTCTCCGCCTCGGAAACCTCCACGACGAGGGACGCGTTCGGCATGGCCAAAGCTTTCAGCTCGGAAGAGACCGCTTTGGCCAGTTTCTTGGCCGCACCTCGCCTCAGTTCCATGAGCTCGAGCGACTGCTGCTCCATATCCCGGCGAAGGGTCCTGAGCTTCTCCTCGAGAGCCTCCGAGCGCGCGGGATCATCGGTCAGCTGTTCGAGACGTGCCCTGTTGGTCTCGGCCCATTGGAGGACCTCGGCGATGTCGGCACCGTACTTGCGGGTCAGCTTCTTCAGCGCGGAGCGCCTCGACTCTACCTCTCCCAGTCGTCCCGGGCCCTCGGCGTTCAGCTCCGAAAGATACCCTGAAAGCTCTTCACCGATGTCCGCAGCCTGAATCATGAGTTCACGGACTCTTTTGGTCAAGGCCGCGAGGGCCGCATCCTCGTCAGCCTCCTGGGCCAGCGCTCGATGAGCGGAGTCCAACAGGACGGAGACCGTGACGGCTTCGAGATCAGAATCGTGTCCGCCGACCAGAGCGGATTGAGCGGTCTCGGCGGCGGTCCGCAATTGCTCGACGTTGGTCAACCTGGCAGATTCCGCGTCGAGGGCTTCTTCTTCCCCTGGCTGGGGTTTGACGCTGTCGATCTCCTTGAGAGCCTGACTCAGACTCTGCGCTTCGAAGGCTCGGGCACGAGCATTTTCCCTGACCTCACGAAGCTCGCGCGCGGAGGATCGGTACTCCTCGTAATTCGAACGATACGTCTCGAGAGCCTCGGCAAGTTTGGGCCCGGCATAAGAGTCCAACGCGGTGCGTTGTGCCTCGGCAGATCGAAGACGTAACTGGTCCGTCTGGCCGTGAACGGCCACCAAAGTCTCGCCCACACGGGACAAGACCCCGATCGGCGCCGCGGCCCCTCCAATGGTCGCCCGGGAACGACCTGAGGCATTGATCGTCCGGGAAAGGATCAGTTCGTGAGGTAATTCGTCGGCGAACGCATCCGCCTCGATGGCGTGGGCCTCTCCCCCTGCTTCCTCGGTGAGGCCGAGCGCCGCATGCCCGTCCGGAAGCCTCACGACGGCCTGAGACAACGCCGATTTGGCTCCCGAACGTACCGCTGCGGCGTCGGAGCGCGCTCCCAGGAGCATACCGAGGGCCGTGACGACCATGGTCTTGCCCGCGCCGGTCTCGCCGGTCAGCACCGTCAGGCCCGGCCCCAGGGGCAAGGTCGCATCGGTGATGACGCCCAGGTCGCGAATATGAATCTCTTCGATCATGATCCTTGAGCCTCCTCCTGCTCGGGGTATGCGCCGTGACGCCGGACCGGTCCCCGCCAACCGCGGGTCGGAAGATCGAATTTCTTGACCAAACGTTCCGAGAACGGTGCCGGGTGAATCCGGGCCAGCCGAACGGGCTTCTCCGAACGCCGGACCTCGATCCGGGATCCCGGAGGAAGCTCGGTCGTGCGACGACCGTCGCACCACAGAACCCCGAAATGCCCGTTGGTCGGCAAGAGTTCCACGGCCATGGTCGATGAAGGAGCCGTCACGAGCGGCCGAGCGAACAGAGCATGAGCGCTCAAAGGCACCATCAGCATGGCCTCGACCTCGGGCCAGACGATCGGTCCGCCTCCGGAGAATGCGTATGCTGTCGAACCCGTGGGAGTGGCCAGCACGACGCCGTCACACCCGAAGGTGCTCAAGGGGCGCCCATCGACTTCGATCACCACCTCAACCATTTTCTCGCGGTTGCCCTTTTCGATGGATGCTTCGTTGAGCGCCCAAGTATGGGTCAGAACCTGGCCTCGGCTCCACACCAGGACGTCGATCGCCATGCGCTCTTCTACCGTATAGGTCCTGTTGACAATGTGGTCCACGGCCTCATCGAGGTCGCTGCGCTCGGATTCCGCCAGAAAACCTACGTGCCCCAGATTCACGCCAATCAGTGGGATATTCGTGTGCCGAATGATTTCTGCAGCTCGCAGAATGGAACCGTCTCCGCCCAGGACCACGCCGAGTTCGATGTCATCGAGGGCAACGTTCTCATTGATGACCTGGACCCCCACGGACTCGGCCTCGGTCCCCCGAAGAATTTCCAGGTCCCTGCGGCTCATCACCGGTATCAGACCCGCGTCCCTGAGCCGAACACATGCCTGAGTCGCTGCGGCGGTGGCTTCCGCGCGGCCTGTGTGCGCGAATAAGAGGATCTTGCGACTCATATATTGTGTGCCTTCCGATCGAGACGGGTATGGCTCTCATGGGAGAATCCGTAGTTCTACATTAGGCGACGGTCCTGACACTTTAAGCTCATATCAGCCCCAGCACTCAGATTCGTCCCAGAGACTTACCGGGCCTTCTCCCCGGTGGCTGGTTTCCTCAGATGCAGGAAATATTCGCGGTTGCCGTCCTGGCCAGGCAATTGCGAGGGCTGCTCACCGACAATATCCAACCCCGCTTCGACCGCGCAGTCACGCACTTTCTGGATCGCGGCCGCACGATCGGTGTCGCTGCGGACGACACCGCCTTTGCCGAGTTTCGATTTGCCGACCTCGAATTGCGGTTTGACCATGAGGATCAATTCACCGCCCCCAAGAGTTGCCTCGGCCAAAGGCTGGATGACCAGGGTCAATGAGATGAAAGAGAGGTCACCCACGGTCAGATCGACTTGACCTCCGATGTGCTCGGGCCGCAGATTCCGGACGTTCAGGCCTTCGATGGACTCCACCCGCGGGTCGTCCCTCATGATCGGGTCCAGCTGACCGTGCCCCACATCGACCGCGGCCACGTGGCTCGCGCCCGCTTCCAACAGAACCTGTGTGAATCCGCCTGTCGAAGCACCCGCATCAAGACAGCGACGTCCCTGGACGACGATGCTCGGAAAAGCCGCGAGCGCACCGGCCAGTTTGTGCCCGGCACGGCTCACGTATTGAGGGCCGGCGCCCAGAACGACGAGGACTTCATCTTCTGGTCGGACGGCGTGCGAAGCCTTGAGGACGACCGTTCCATTGACCGAAACCCGTCCCTCCGCAATCAGCCTCGCGGCCATCGTGCGCGAGCGTGCGTCTGTCTGGTCAACGAGCCAGCGATCCAGTCTCACGCGAACTTTTCCGAGGGGTCGTCTTCTTCCGTATCGGAATTCCGAGCGGAAAAGTTGTCCACCAGGCCCTGCGGCAAGGCCGAGGGGTCCTGATCGAGGAGTCGCCGGAGTTCATTGTGCAGCCGATCGAAGATCACGGCGTGCTCCTCTGCCGGGGCATCGTCGAGCGAATCCAGGATCGCTCCCAGATTTTCCGGGGTCCCGTTCCGGGCGAATGCATCAAGGGAGGCGGTCTGTTGCTCGAGCCTCTCTGCGCTTCGTTGATCGGTCACGGATTCGCGCTCCTGCTCGCCTACGGAATCGGGACGGCCAGAATCCGTTCCTTCGGGGCCTTCCGGGTTCGTCTCCTCGGTCCATTCACTCATGTCCACTGGATCTCCGCGCGGGTTGCCGTTAGCTCGTCCGGATGCGCGGACCACCACGCGGCCATGGCGGTTCGCCAGGCAAGGAGCTGCGATGAACGCGCAGTCGTCTCAATGCGCAGGGTCGTGCCCTCCGCGATGGCCCGTGCGACGTCGTCGATCACGGCGACCGAGCCGTGGCCTCGTACCTCGACCTGGGGCTTGCGATATTCCTCGAACAATTCACGAAGATTACTCAGCACATAGGTGGGCCGTTCCGCTGAACGGGCATTGACCAGGTCTTCCATGCTTTGGACTCCAGTCATCACGGCGATGCTGGGCAACCCTGCCTGGTGGGCCCCAAAAATATCGGTATCCAGCCGGTCCCCGACCACGACGGGTCGCTCGACTCCCAGCCGACCGACGATAGTTTGGAATATCTTCGCGCCCGGCTTGCCTGCGACGAAAGGCTCCCGACGGGTGGCCACGGAAACGGCATGAACCAGAGTCCCGTTGCCCGGTGCAATCCCACGTTCTTTTGGAATCGTCATGTCCGTATTGGACACGATCCACAGAACCTCGTGAGAGGCCAACGCATAAGAGGCATTCGCGAGGTCCTGCCAGCCGAGGCCGGGGTCGAAGCCCTGCAGGACAGCCTGGGGCGACTCGTCCAACCCAACGACTTTCAGCCCCGCAGCCCGCGCGCACTCGGCCAGGGCATCGGAACCACAGATACCTACGGATGCTCCATCGGGCAACCGATCGACGGCCAACTGGGCCGCCGACTGAGCCGAACTCACCACGTGTTCGGCATCGGTCGATAGCCCGAGCGAGTTCAGATGTTCGGCCACGGCGGCGACGGAGCGAGACGCATTGTTGGTCACGTAGGCGACGGATACCCCATCGGCCGCAGCGCGGTTAAGGGAATCCACGGCGCCGTCGATCGGATGGGGCCCGGCATAGACCACACCGTCCAAGTCGGACAGGATGGCGTCAAAACTGGAAATCAGCGCACTCATGGACAGACTAGTCGTCCTCTCCACGGCGTTCCTGAACGGCTTCGGTCTCCGGGTCCTGCCCGGTCACGTCTTCCTCGACGACGCCCCCGTCCTCGGCCGACTCGTCTCTGACCACTTCCACCGCCTCCGGATCGCGGTTGGGCCCACCTGCGGGGGTCAGTTCCTCGTGATCCGGGGAGGACAGCTCCTCACTGGGCTCCGGTGCCGAGGTCTCGTTCTGCTCGATCATGGCTTCGGCTAGGTCAACGCCTTCCTCGTCCGAGCGAGGATCTTGCGCAGCCGGTTCTTCGTCCGGCAGGACCTCGATCTCGTAGATTTCGGGTTCTTCGAACTGGCCTTGGCCCAAGGCCGCCTCGGCGATGGTGGCCAACCGTGCCCACGAGTTGGCGTCCTTGGCCTGACCCATCTCTTCCAGAAGATCGGCGTATGCGCTGAACAGGCGGGGGCTGTAGGAGAAGGCTTTCTTTCGGTTGAGTTCGGGAATCTCGAGGGCAGCCTTGGCCCTCTGCAGCTCACCCTTGTCCCGGTAGATTCCGGAGACAACCATGGCCAGTTCCGCCTTCTGTGCCCCTGTCAGATCCGTCAGGCTGGGATCCTGCGATGTTTCGAGCGCTTTGTCGATCCGGCCCAGAGCGCGCTCGGAGTCGACGATCAATGCGATGTGCTCGTTGGATCCGGTCATGCGCCGGTGAGTCCGCAATTCGCGCAGCGCAACGTCGAACTGTTCCGCTACGTAGGCTGCGATCGCTGCGGCTTCACGCACCGCGGCCACACGTCCTCCGCGACGGACCGCGGCCTGCGCATGTTCGAGCGCGAATTCGGGGTCCACCTCGAGGTACTGGCTTGCCATCACCAGGTGCTTGCCCACGGTTTCGGCGTTGTCCTTCTCGAGGACGTGCAGTTCGCGGAGGACGGCTTTGTCGAGTTCGCGTCCGGTGACTTCTTCATCGATTTCCGGGGCTTTCGGACGGGCGGGGCGGTAACCCTCGCGTGCCGGCTTCTGATCCCTTTGGTCCCGCTCGAAGCGTCCGCGAGGATCCTGATCTCGGCGGCGTGGATCCCGGTCGGAGCGGTCGTAGGGCTTACGATCGTTGAAGCGACGTTCGCGGTCACCATCTCGTCCGCCGTCGCGACCTCGATAGTTGTTTCCGCCCTTGCGGTCAAAGCTCCCGCGCTCAGTCCCTCGGTTCCGGTTGCGGCTATCCCCGCGATATGAATCCCTGCGGTCGTCCTCAGCCAAGCTCGTTCTCCTCTATTAGCGTTGTGCGGGCGGTTCGTCGTAGCGCCGACGCCTCGCGGTCCTGAGGGAAAGTTTACGCACTTTGAGGGGTGTTCAGGGTATCGGATGGCCGGACTTCGCGCATGACGTACGCCTCCAAGGCCTACCGAAAAGCGCTCTGTCCGGTGAGCTTCTGTCCCAGGATCAAGGTGTGTACCTCGTCCGTCCCCTCGTAGGTCCGCACCGATTCGAGGTTATTGGCGTGCCTGAGCGGCGGGTAATCTCCCGTGATCCCGTTGCCTCCCAGGATGGTCCTGGCTTCACGACAAATCTCGATGGCGGCCCGTGCATTGTTGAGTTTTCCGACGGAGATCATGTGGTTTTCCAAAGACCCTTCGTCCTTGGCCCGCCCGATTCTCAGGGCGAGCAATTGCCCCTTGTTGATCTCGAGCGACATGTCCACGAGCTTTTTCTGAGTGAGCTGATAGGAACTCAGAGGGCGGTCGAACTGCAGCCGCTCCTGTGAGTAGGACAAAGCGGCTTCGACCGAGTCCCGTGCGGAGCCCATGGCTCCCCAAATAATTCCGTATCTCGCCTCGGTCAGGCATGCGAAGGGCCCGCGCAGCCCCGGGTTCTCGGGCAGAATAGCATCCGCGGGAAGACGAACGTTGTCGAAGTCGATCGTGCATTGAAGGGACGCGCGCATTGAAAGCTTCTGTGTAATGGGAACCGCGTTGAACCCGGGCGTATCGGTCGGAACGATGAAACCGCGCACAACCTGCCCATCTTTCCCATGCCCCGATGTGCCCGAGTCCTCTTCCGGAACCTTCGCCCACACGATCGCTACGCCGGCTATCGTCGCCAAACCGATCCAGCGTTTGTGTCCATTCAGGACCCACTCGTCGCCTTCTTTGTGGGCGTTGGTCAGCATGGACCCCGGGTCCGAACCCGCTGTGGGCTCAGTCAGGCCAAAACACCCGATGACTTCGCCCGACGCCATCTTGGGCAACCACTTCTGCTTCTGCTCTTCCGAGCCATTCTTGTAGATCGCGGACATCGCGAGTGACCCCTGGACGGACACGACCGTCCGCAGGCCCGCGTCACCGGCTTCCATTTCCTGCATGGCAAGGCCATATTCAACGGCGGAACGCCCAGCACAGCCGTAACCCTTGAGATGCATCCCGAAGAGGCCGAGCTCGGCCATCTCGGGCAGCAACTCGGTCGGCAGAACGGCTTGGTCGAACCAATCGGCGATGTTGGGGCGGATCCGGCGGTCGACGAAGTCGGCCACGCGATCCCGCACCTCGAGTTCGGAATCGCTGAATTCGGATTCGATATTGAGTAGGTCAGTGGGGTGTTTCGGCATGACGAAGCTCCTTTATTCTGCTGAGGTATGCGGGTCACCAGCGACGTCGCTGGTAGCTTGACGCCGGGCCAACCAGTCCAGAACGGCGTCTCGGTCTTGGTCCAATCGGGGCGGAGCCTTGTCGTAGCTTGGTCCGGTACGACTGAAACCGATCGGACTCTTGATCGTAGGTACGGCATCGTCACCCGTGCCCGCGTCCACTACGGGTGAGAGCCCCAGCTCCTCGGCGAAGCGGATACCGCCTGCGACATCGAGAATCGGCGAACACGGCAAACCGGCTTCACGCAGCTGGTGGAACCACACGTCGCTGGTCTGCTCGGCGAGCACATCCTCAATGAGTCCTCTCAGCTCCGACCGGTTTTTATTGCGCTGGGGCATGGTCGCATAACGGGGGTCGTCGGCAAGTTCGTCCCGGCCGAGCTCGTGGGCGAGGACACGGAACTGGGCGTCGTTGCCGACGCAAATCACGAGTTGACCGTCTTGGGCCGCAAACGGTCCGTAGGGAAACAGGCTGGGATGATCGTTGCCCATACGATGCGGCACGTCGCCAGCTGCCACGAAGCCTGAGGTTTGGTTGGCGAGACCGGACAAGGCCGAAGACAACAGGTCTAAGCCCAGGTGCTGCCCCTTTCCTGAACGCTCGCGCTCGTGGAGGGCGGCCAGAATTCCGACGGCCGCGTGCAGTCCTGTCACGACGTCGAATAGCGCCACGCCCATACGTTGCGGAGGCCCGTCGGAAGAGCCTGTCAGGTCCATCATGCCTGAGACCGCCTGTGCCAGGAGGTCATAACCGGGAAGGGCCGCCCCGCCCTTGGTACCGAATCCGGTGATACTGACGTGCACGAGCCGCGGCCACCGCCGTGCGACGGACTCTTCGTCGAGCCCAAATTTTTCGAGGCCGCCGGGCTTGTAGTTCTCGATGAACACGTCAGAGGCCTCGATGAGGCTGTAAGCGGTATTCCGATCTTCCTCGTTCTTAAGGTTGAGCTGCAACCCATATTTGCCGCGATTGACGCCGAGGTAATAGGTGCTCTCCCCGTCCCGGTCCGGCGGTTGCCATTGACGGGTGTCGTCACCGTGGGGGCCTTCGATCTTGATGACAGTTGCACCCAGGTCGGCCAAAAGCATGGTGCAATACGGACCGGCCAGGACGCGCGTGAAATCCGCGATGACCACGCCCGATAGAGGACCACCAGATCTCCGCTCGAGTCGTGACTTCTGGTCGGACATCTGCAGCCTCCTCGCATCATTGTGCCAGGCACCACATAATCACTCGTGCGAGGTCAACCACAAATCATGGTTCTTCAGACAAGTCACATGCGAGCTCACAATGACGACCACACGCACAGCCTCAGTCCTAAGTAATCAGCCCCCGGGGGGGGCCAGCACAGGGGGCCAGCACAAGGGGGTTAAACACAAAAAAGGTGCAGCACGATGCACACCACCACCCCACCACAACGACAGGAC
>NZ_NOIS01000003.1 GCF_004137765.1 Rothia uropygialis
CGGTAGCGGCGGCAGAATTCGTCGAACTTGTCCGGATCGTGCCCGTACCATTTGCGCAGCTCGGTGGAGGGGGCTACGTCCTTGTTCCAGTCATCGAGTTCGGCGTCTTCCTTGCGAATACCGCGCGGCCAGACTCTGTCGACCAGCACCCGCGTCCCATCGTTGTGGCCGGATCGGTCATAGATGCGTTTGGCGACAATATTCATATTCCACCTCTACACCAGGTAGCCCGGCCCGGTCGAGGGCCTTGACCGGGGCACTCCAGCCGGAACCACGGTGGCCTGCTTGGTCAAGTGAAACCGTTTTCGCAGCACTGGACCTCGTACATTCCTGGCATTCCGACGGTGTGACTCACCAGGTCTGAGTGGGGGTAGTGCCCCGCCCGCCTCCGGCGTGGATACGAGTCAGCCCGCCATGGACGGATGGCCGATGATCTGATGAGAGTCCTGTGGTTGGGGAGGCACCTGGTGGACGGAATGGACAGAGTCGGGTACCACTGAACTATGTACGCCCTAACCGTCAAGCCCGGTGAATCGGATTCAACTAGTGTCGAGGAAATACCCGAGCCACGTCCTGCTGATAACGAGTTATTGGTCCGTGGTCTCGCGATCGGTATCTGCGGGACTGACAAAGAGATCGTGGACGGGAAATATGGCTGGTCTCCTGATGAGCGGCAGCATCTTGTTTTGGGCCACGAGTCACTGGGACGGGTAGAACAAGCACCCAGCGGAAGCGGGTTTTCGGTGGGAGACCTCGTAGCCGGGGTCGTACGCCGCCCGGATCCGGTGCCCTGTGGAGCTTGTGCACGCGGGCAGTGGGATATGTGCCGCAACGGACGGTACACCGAGCGAGGGATCAAGCAACTCGATGGGTATGGAAGCCAACATTGGACTATAGATCCCGAGTTCGCGGTCCGTCTAGATCCGCGGCTGGGGTTAGCAGGGGTTCTGTTGGAACCAACCACAATCGTCGCCAAGGCCTGGGAACAAGTTGAGCGCATCGGCCATCGCAGCTGGTTTGCCCCGCAGACGGTGTTAGTGACCGGGGCTGGTCCAGTGGGATTGTTAGCGGCCATGATCGGCGTTCAGCAAGGCTTGGATGTCCATGTTCTGGATCAACTCACCGACGGCCCCAAACCGGATCTCGTTGAGGCCCTTGGCGCGACCTACCACACCAGTAGCGTCACGGAGATCAGCAAACACCATAGACCCGATGTGGTGATTGAAGCGACCGGGGCCGGGCAGGTCATTTTCGATGCCATCGCAGAAACTGGCCCCTACGGCATCGTGTGCCTGACGGGAGTTTCCGGAACGGGAAAGCCCTTGAAAATTGACGCCGGCCGCATCAACCGGGAGATCGTGTTGGACAACGATGCGATTGTCGGGTCTGTCAACGCCAACCTTCGTCACTACAAGCAGGCCGCCCACGTCCTCGCCAAGGCAGACTTGGGTTGGCTCGAGCGTCTTATCACCAGAAGAATTCCGCTCAAGAAGGCCCCCGACGCATTTGCCTCTGGCGATCACGAGGTCAAGACCGTGGTTTTGCTGGATGAGGAGGGTTTGTGAGCGAAAAACGTATCGAAGACTATGGACTGATCGGCGACCTGCACACGGCCGCCCTGGTAGGACTTGATGGTTCCATCGACTGGTTGTGCCTGCCTCATTTCGATGATCGGGCCTGCTTGGCCGCACTCTTGGACGACGAATCGGCTGGGTATTGGAGTCTCGCCCCGAAGGGGCACGCGCGCCTGAGCAGACGTGATTATGATAGCGACAGTCTTGTGCTGCGCACACGCTGGGAATCGCCAGATGGGATCGTAGATGTCATCGACTTCATGCCGCCCCGAGACGAGGCAGCCAATGTAGTTCGTATTGTCGAAGGTGTCGAAGGATGCGTTCAGATGAGCACCTCACTGTGCTTGCGGTTTGACTACGGCCGCATCACCCCGTGGATACACGCGGGCAACGACGCCCCCGGAACCCCGTGCTCAGAAGAATTCGCGGCGGTTGCCGGTCCAGACGCAGTCTGGGTTCGCACGGATGTGCCGTTGCGCCACGAGGCCGGCGCCCTGAACGCAACCTTCGATGTCTCATCGGGTAAGCAGATAGCCTTCGTTCTCACCCATAAGCCTTCTTATTTGCCTCCGCCTGCTGCCATCAGCGCCCGCCACGCGCTGAAGGAGACCACCCGTTTCTGGTCTCGGTGGATTGATCAGTGCACATACGACGGCCCCTGGAACCGGGAAGTTCATCGTTCCTTGATACTGCTCAAGGCTCTGACCTACGCGCCCACCGGCGGAATTGTTGCCGCAGTGACCACCTCGCTACCCGAACAGCTGGGAGGCAGCCGAAATTGGGACTACCGGTACTGTTGGCTCCGAGATGCGACATTTACCCTCGAGGCTTTGATCAACACGGGCTATACCGAGGAGGCGCTGGCCTGGCGGGAATGGCTGGTTCGAGCGGTAGCCGGTGACCCGTCAAAACTGCAGATTCTGTACGGGCTGGACGGAACTCAACGCATACCGGAAATGACATTGGACTGGCTCAACGGGTACCAGGGTTCACGACCGGTACGAGTCGGCAACGCGGCCGCGGGACAACATCAGCTTGATGTGTGGGGAGAGACCCTCGATGGTCTTCATCTCGCCCGCGAAGCGGGGCTTCAGGCCAGCGATTCCGCCTGGGATCTGCAACGTTCGCTCGTCGACTGGATTCAACAACACTGGCAAGAACCGGATAATGGGCTCTGGGAAATGCGGGGGCCTAAGCAACATTTCGTTCATTCCAAAGTTATGGCTTGGGTCGGAGTCGACCGTGCCATTCGTGCTGTCGAACAGCAAGGACTGCCCGGGGACGTCGCCTCCTGGAAACAATTGGCGCAAACCATTCATGCCGATATCTGCGCGCATGGCTTCGATCCGAAACGCAATACCTTCACCCAGTTCTACGGTTCCCACGGGCTCGATGCATCCTTGTTGCTTCTGCCACGAGTTGGGTTCTTGCCCTGGGATGATCCTCGTATTATCGGGACAGTTGAAGCTGTGGCCCAAGAACTCGACAGCGATGGGTTTTTGCTTCGTTATGACAACACCGCGGATGGGAACGCCGATGGATTATCCGGTAGAGAAAACGCGTTCCTGGTCTGTAGCTTCTGGCTGGTAGACGCTTGGCACGGGATCGGTGAGTGCCAGCGAGCCGAGCATCTGTTCGAACGTCTTCTGGCGTTGCGCAACGACGTGGGACTGTTGTC
Source organism: Rothia uropygialis (assembly GCF_004137765.1). GTDB lineage: Bacteria > Actinomycetota > Actinomycetes > Actinomycetales > Micrococcaceae > Rothia. Next base: position 3,253 of record NZ_NOIS01000003.1, read on the forward strand.
GGAAGAATACGACGCCCAAGCACATCGGCACATGGGAAACACCCCGCAAGCGTTTAGCCTCGTCGGGCTGATCAACAGCGCCCAGACTCTCAGCGCTCAGAACGATCCTCTCATTACTCGTGATGCATGCCGTTGACGGCCACGGTGCCTTGAGAAGACCCACGACGTGGCTTCACAGATCATTAAGATGAAAACCGACTTTCCGGGGCCCGCCACACCGGAGTGAACCTGTCGAGTCAGTACCTCGCAAGCCGGGACACATGTCGCCACCCAAAGAGCCCCTCGAGCGCTTGCGTTCGAGGGGCTCCATAAAACATCACGCGATATATTGACTAGTCGAAGTTCGGCATCACTTCGTCTATAAACAGTTGCAGAGAACGTTTCTTGTCCTCATGGGGCATTGAGTTGTCCGTCCAGAAGCTGTATTCGTCGTAGCCCATATCTTCATACGAACGAATTCGTCCTGTGATCTCATCAGGTGTACCAATCATCGCAGTATGATGAAGGGCTTCTGGGTCGAACTCGGGACGCTCGGCGAAATCTTCCTCTGGCATTGGTTCCAGGAATCCGTTCACCGGATCCTTTTTCCCGAAAGACCATGCGGAAAAAGTCCGGTAGAACCGGTTGATCGCTTCCGCGGCCGGCCGCCATCCATCGGGTTCCTTGGAGGGGTGGACGTAGGTGTGCTTGAGCACCATGATTTCCGGTTTCTTCTCCACCTCGGGGTGATTGGCTACTGCAGCGTCGAACTTGTCCTTGAGGTCTTTGACTTCTTCATCCCCCTTCATTAAGGGGGTGACTTGGATATTGCAACCGTGGGCCACAGCGAAGTCGTGTGTCTCAGGACTACGCGCGGCGACCCAGATCGGTGGGGTGGGCTTCTGGACAGGCTTCGGAACGCTGGTCGAGACTGGGAACTGCCATAGTTCGCCCTCATGGGCATAGTCGCCCTCCCAGAGTTTACGCACCGCCGGGACAAGCTCACGAAGATATTTACCTCCTTCTGCCCCGGCCATGCCGCCAGCTAAACGGTTGAACTCGAACTGGTAGGCCCCACGGGCGATCCCGATCTCAGCTCGGCCGCCGCTGATGACGTCAAGCAGAGCGGTTTCCCCAGCAGCCCGAATGGGGTTCCAGAAGGGAGCAACGATGGTCCCGGCTCCGAGTCGAATTTTCGAAGTCTTTGCGGCCAGGTATGCCAATTGGGGCATCGGGCTGGGTGAGATGGTGTATTCCGTGGAATGGTGTTCCCCGATCCATACAGTTCCGAATCCTCCTTCCTCGGCAATTCGCACCAGTTCCACCAAGTTCTTCCAGTGTTCTTCGTGGCTCAGCGATTCGTCCCAGCGCTCCATATGGATGAACAGCGAAAAACGCATCTTTCTCCTCCTCTTCTTCTCTGCTCCAGGAACGTCACTGTCCCTGGACATCAGCGATTCTTGGCATCAGACTCGGCAGGCGGTACCGACAGGTCGGTCTTTTCCGCCCGTTCCGCGATAGTTTGGTTGTTGCGAGACCAGAGCTCCTGGGGCACCTCACGAACAATGACGGTGATGTTTTCCGACGCGGCGGCGACAGTTGACTCAGCAACGCGATGCACACCTTCTATCAGTTCCCGCAGTTGGTTCTGACTGCGCCCTTCGGCGATGGAAATATCGATCAGCGGCATTGCTTTACCCCCTCATCACGAACGGGTCGGCGACAGGACCTTCATCGGTGTTGATCCAGATACTCTTCAGCCGGGTGTATTCATTCATAGATTCGAGACCGTGCTCGACTCCGACGCCAGATTGTTTGAATCCTTCTCGGGGCGACATTGGCGACATTGCCCTGTAGGTGTTCAGCCAAACTGTTCCGGCGTCGAGTTGTTGCGACATCCGCATCGCACGTTGCAGGTTCGAGGTCCACACCCCTGCGGCCAGCCCGTAGTCGGTGTCATTGGCTAGACGCAGGGCCTCTTCCTCAGTCTCAAAGGGCATGATCGCCGCAACTGGGCCGAAGATTTCCTCTCGGCAGATCCGCATCTCGTTTGTTGCACCGGTGAGCACCGTCGGAGTAATGAAGTAGCCTGGCAGGTCCACTTCGGGGTCTTGGCCCCCGTAGTGAACCGTGGCCCCCTCCTCCGACCCGATATCGATATAAGAACGCACCTTCTTGAGCTGATCCTCAAAGGCCAACGGACCCAATTCGGTTTCATCTTCTAGAGGATCACCGATTTTGATTGTTGATGCCCGTTCGGTGACGCGTTCGACCAGCTCGTCGTAGATGCTTCGGTGCGCAAGAACACGGCTACCTGCAATACAGGTCTGACCCCCAGCGGCAAATATTCCGGCGATCACTCCCATGGCAGCATTCGACACATCGGCGTCCTCAAAGACAATATTGGGGCTCTTCCCACCCAGCTCCAGGGTGCAGCCGATAAATCGAGCTGCAGCCGATGAAGCGATCGCCGAACCAGTCCGGGTGGAACCGGTAAAGGAGATTTTGGCTAGCCTTGGATCATTCACCAGTGCGGCTCCGGCTTCCGCGCCGAAACCCGTTACGACGTTGACGGCGCCGGCAGGGAAACCGGCTTCGTCGGCCAGTTCACCTAGTCGCAGGATGGTTCTGGACGTGTGCTCACTGGGCTTGATCACTAGCGTGTTGCCAGCAGCCAGCGCCGGAGCCAGCTTGGAGACCGTAAGGGTCAGCGGCGAGTTCCAGGGCGTGATCGCTCCCACGACCCCCAGCGGCTCACGCTGTGTGAAGTTCAGTACCTCAGGAGAATTGGTCGGGATCTGAGAACCCTGGACCTTATCGGCCAGTCCGCCGTAATAGTACAGGTACTCCGGTAGGCTCCTGAGCTGGCCTCGCATCTCGCGGTACAGTTTGCCGTTATCTACGCTCTCCAACCGGGCCAGCTCGTCAGCGTGTTCGCCGATCACATCACCCAATCGTCGCAAGAGGTGCCCTCGCTGAGTGGGGGTTTTCCGAGACCATTCAGGCGATTTAAACGTTTTGTGGGCTGCCTCTACAGCGGCTCGGACATCGGCCTCGTCGCCGCGAGCTGCCTCGTAGAGTGTTTCCAGGGTTGCGGGGTTGGTGCTGGGAAACCATGTCCCGCTGGATGGAGAGTAGTGTTCTCCACCGATAAAGTGATCGAGACGCTCAGCCATGATGAGCTCCTTCCGCTTCGTTGATGAATTCGTTTAATTCCGCGACAAGTTCTCCTGGGGCCTCCGCGGGAAGCATGTGTCGGACTCCGGCAACGATGCGTCGCCGGGCATCGGGTATGACTTCTGCCAACCGGTTGGTCATTTCCGGGGTGGAACCGGTGTCCAGTTCCCCGGTGATGGCCAGAGTGGGTACGGTAATTTTGGGCAGTTTCGGTGCGACGCTTTGGTCGCCGCCGGCAAAAACGGCGTAGGCATGAAGATAGGACTCGACGTCATTTGCCATCAGCACTTTGTAGGTCCTGTCCCGGTGCAAAGAGCTGACCTCGGTGTTGCCCGGAAACCAACGGTGGACCGCTTGTTCCATGCTGGCCCGGAAGTCCTTCCGAGCTGTAGTGAGCCTCTTCTGGACTGCAGTCGACTCCTCCTGGGTCCTGAAGCAAACCGCGCTCACGCAGGTCAGGGTCACCAGACGTTCAGGGTCTCGTGCTGCGATCAACTGGGCGATCAGCGCCCCCAAGGAAAAACCGACGAGGTGGACCGGTTCCTCGGGCATACGTTTGAGAACGTCGTCGGCCAACTCCGCCAACGTCGTTGGTGACTTCAACGGTGGCTGAGCCCCGTGACCTGGAAGGTCAAGCGACAAGGTCGGGCGTCTACCCATCTGTTCTTCAACGGCGGACCAGACCGTCCGGTCAAGGCCCACTCCGTGCAGGAGAACCACCGCGGTGCTATGAGAAGGCTTATCCATCCGGATCACTGCTCGGTTTTCAGCGGCGCCAGTCGTTGCTGCGGGCGTCCTTGGGCAGCGCCGGCCAACGCGATCAGGATTTCATCCGGATGCGGAGCATCCGCAACGCGTACCTCGATCGTCTGGTGATGCGACCGAATGCTGGCGTCAGTGAAGTGCTTCAGCGGGATGTCGAAGACGGCCCCGGACGGGGCTCGTTTTTCGACTGCGGGCAACAAGGTGCTCGCTCGAGCAGCATCGCGAAAATGATTGCCGAACTGCAAAGTATGGATCAGGGCCGACCCGTGTTCGATCTCCCCGTTGAGCCCCACGATGGCAGCTTTGCCATAAGCCTCCAGATCTGCCCCGAGTGCCTTCATCACTCGCGGTGCCAATTCCGCTCCGAGGTCGGAAGCGACGGCTTCGATCCCGTCGGTCAGGTCTTCGACGTATCCCTGACCTTTCCACGGGTTTTCGATGACCGCAGCAACCACGGCCACGCGGGCCGGAGGATCCACAGTACGTCCTCCCTCGCTGGTGATCTCCTCGGTGATAGTGGTGATTTTCCGAATGTTCATGGCAGAATTCCTTTCAGAATTTCGGCGGTAATCGGACGATCAGTTTGCCGATCGCCCAGGCGCGGGAACGGGCGTGGGCCATTGGCCGCTGCGGCGATGACGCAAATCTCATCGGCCCGAGGAGCATCAGGCAGGTGGACTTCCATCGTCTGATAGTGGTCCCTGGACGTCGCCCGAGTCTTGTGCCACAAGGGAACCCGTAGATCAGAACCTGGGGCGGAACGTCCGTCGGTGAAACAAAGCACCGAGGTGCCCTCCAACAATTCGCGGACAATGTTGCCGAAGTACGGCGTATGAATCAGCGCTCCTGCATGTTCGAGCTCGCCGCCGATTCCCACCAGAGCGGCTTTGCCGAAGGCCTCGACATTCTCGACGTCGCCCAACGATGAGATGAGCTGGTCCGTGAGTATTTTGCCCAGGACTGGTGCGATGAATTCCGCCGCTGCTCCGAGATCGTTGGGAGTCCCTTGCTCAAGCCACGGGTTTTTCACGACCGCGATCGCCGCGGCCTGGCTCAAGGGGCGCTGAAGGGGAATTCCGACTTCGAGACGCAATTCATCGCAAACGGTCGTGAGCGAGCGGAGACCGATCCGAGTCGCTATCTCCCCACCGACAGCTATCGGTGCCGTGTTAACAGCCATGGGGACTACTCCTGACGGTAGGCGAATGTTCTTCCGTGTTGTCCAAGGCACCAGCTTCGGTGAGACGCGGGTAGTCCGTCGGAGCCAACGCTGCCTGGCTCGAAGCACGAACGTGATTGCGCATGGTGAACTCTGCGTCCAAAGCGTCTTTACGTTTGATGGCCTCGACCACGGCGTGGTGCTCATTATCGGAAGCTTTGAGCCGACCGGGCCGAGTCACCGTGTCAACAACAATGCGGTGGTATGCCAACTGGTTCATCAGTCGCTCGTAGGTCTCATACAGCTTCCGGTTATCGGCACCACGTACCAGAGTCCAATGAAATTCGTGGACTAGCTCTGCATACGATTGGCTGTTTCCTTCAGACGCGGCCACATCTGAGGCCTCTAGGTTGCGTTCGAGTGTCTCGAGCTCTCGGACCCGGCCGCGTCGGGCCATGAGACTGGCAGCCAACCCTTCCAGGGACTCCTTGAGTTCGAAAAGTTCAACGATCTCCCGACGCGTCGGTTCTCGCACGAAAGTCCCTACGCGGGGCCGAATCTCCACCAGCCCCTCGTTCTGCAACTGCTTGAGGACTTCGCGGATAGGGGTGCGGCTGACCCCGAATTCTTCCGCCAGCACGATTTCGGGGATGAGGTCTCCAGGCCCATAACGTCCGTTGATAACTTGACGACGCACCTTCTCCAGCAAAGGGACCTCAATACCTGTGTTTTGGACTGGGTTCTCCATGGCTTCTTGCATACATGAAATCTATGACTTGCGTTACGTTGATGTCAAGAGCTCGCAATGTTCCGTGATATTCCGGCTTTTTTCTCCTAGCTAGCCCTTCCAGCTTTTTATCCTCTGGGCTACTGGCATGCAACAGGTGATCACGCTGTGGCTTTAGGATCTACCAGCATCGGCAAGGAAGCTGTTCGCGGCGTCAGCATTTCGACCCGAAGCTGGGGCCCATCGCGACGCGGGAATGCCCGCCTCGTGATGAACACCCAGCGGCCGACGAGCAGACTCAGCATCGATGCTTGTCTCGTCGGCGGGCAAGACATGTTTTCCACGAAAAGGTGCAGTCGGCTCTCCCTGCGCTTCGGCAAGTGGCGTACGGATCCACCCTGCACATGGAGTCTTTGCCTACCCTGGGCAAGTTTTGCCCTTCACGAGCGATGCCCACGGACAGCGTGGGAAAGATCTTCTGCCTCCTTGTTGGGGTCTGCACAGCTGGCCACGATTTTGACTCCTTATCCCAGCTCAGAGGCTTTGACGATGCGGCACATCGGTGACAGCAGAGCGAGGATCGCTAGCGTCCGGTCTTGGACCTCGTCATTGACTGCTGCGCACGCATCCGAGACCACCGTGACGGAACGACCGGCGTCGACCGCGGCGATGGCCGTTGCCAGCACGCAACAATCGGTCGCGACTCCGGTGAGCAGCATCTCGTGGCCTGCTGGGATGAGCCGAGCCAGTTCAGGCCCCCATTTCCCAAAGGTGGGCTTGTCGATGACAGGAGCATTCTCCGGCAGGCCGAGGGTGATATCCCATTGGTCATCGTCGGGTGCAAGCCTCATCTGGTGCCAACAATCGTAGTAGTCCTGCCATGTACCATCTTCAGCCGGGTCGCGGACGAATCGGGTGGCAATAGGTGGTGTCGGAGTGGACTCGATGAGGTCGTTGATCACGGGGACAATAGCGTCATAGCGCGGAATGCGCCATTGGGTTTCCTCACGGAAGGCCCGTTGCATGTCGATGATGACAAGTCTCGGCGATAATTTGAGCATGTCAGTTTGTCGTCACTCGTTCCGTCTCCGGCTGTTCACTTTCTGACTTAACGGCGGTACGTGGCGTGATACGCCGGCCCGATAACCGTGGCAGCGCGTAGGTGAGGAAGTATATAACAACGGCGATCGCGGCCCCGACGTAATAAGTCAAGTCACCGATGTGCGGGAATGCCGATGCCACTGGCCCTGTATAGAGGGAGGATATCCAGAAAGGCGATGATCCGATGACGCCGACCGCCCACGCGACGAAGCCCCATTCGAATTTGCGGGACCTATCGAATAGCTCGGCAATACCCTGTCTGCTGGCCCGTTTGCCGAAATAGAAATCGCACATCAGAAGCGCGGCGAAGGGCGCGATGAAATACGCCGTCAGGTTGAGAAAGACTTTGAAGCTGTCGTAAAAGCTGGTCTGCCCCCATAACGCGACGAGGTAGGCGGCAACGCAGATAAGTACGACACCGGTCTGGCGTTTAATAGGAATGCCCAAGGTTTGGATCGAGATTGCGCCGCCGTACACATTGAGGAAGTTCTGCGAGAACGAGGAGAGCGCAATTGCCCCCAGCCCCGGCAAGGCCCACGGCCCCATCAGAGAGTGCAGTGCCGTGATTGGATCCTCGGATGTGGCCGAGCCAGCAAGGATGACCCCGAGGATGCCCATCCAGGCAATGGTGACGAAACTGCCCAACGCGGTGAAGAAACCTGCACCGCGGCGTGTCTCCTTCGTATTCGGCAGGTAGCGAGAGTAATCAGAAGCGAAGGGGAACCAAGCGATGAGAAATGACAGGAAAAAGCCGAAAAATATGATCCAACTACCGCTGCCGGCGAATCCTGGAGCATCTGGGTTCGCGTGGAGTTGTGCTCCTCCTCGTTGCAGGCTGACGATGCTGATGATGAGGAAAGCAAAGAACAGCACGATGGCTAAGATTCGCTGAAGGTAGTGGATGAGGTTGTAGCCTACGAACCCGACAGCGAGCTGCAGGATAACAAGTATGAGCGCTGAGGCCCAGAACGGAACATTGGTCAGCTCGGCGATCGCCTTGCCGCCGAGGATGATGGTCGTGGCTGCCCAGCCTATGCCGGCGAAGACGTTAATGTAGGCGACCGGGAACATATTGCCGATGAAGCCGAGCGTGCCGCGGGCTTGCATTTGCTGCGGTATCCCGAGGCGGACCCCCATCCTGGAGAGGATTCCCATCAACATGGATCCGACGAAAGCGGCGATGAGGATCGCGGTGATTGAGGCGCTCGTAGACAGGCCCAAGCTGCTTGCGCTGAATCCAAGAACGATGATGGGGAAGTTCATGCCGGCGGCGAACCAGATAAAAAACTGGGAACTCGGCTTTCCGTGCCGTTCCGCCTCGGGAATGTGTTCGATGCCGTACGGCTCAACTTTGGTCAGGCTGTCTCGATATCCCTGGTCGGGGGCCGTGCCGTTTTCATCGATGCGCGCCATTGCGGATCCTTTCAGGTCATGATGGAGACGTCTCGCCGTCGTGTTTAAAGGGCATGAAGGTCGGCGCCGTCGTAAAATCGGCCCGCCTTGTACACCATTGGTTCAGAGTCAGTTACTTCTGCGTGCCGCACGCGGCAGATGAACATCGTGTGGGTCTTGGCCTGGAAGCGCTCTTTGATCTCGGCTTCAAGCGCAGCGGATGAACCGTCGATAAGTGGTGAACCATGCGGACCCTCGTGCCAGGTGACGCCCGCGAATTTGTCGACGCCTTTTGACGCAAATGTTGCCAATGTTTCGCTCTGATCGTTGGCGATGATGTTGATGCCAAGATGAGAGGACTTGAACAGGTCCGGGTGCGTAGAAGATGTCTTCTGGACACATACGACAACCAGCGGTGGCTCGAACGAAATCGAGCAATAGGCGTTGCAGGCAAGGCCTTTCGCGATGTCCCCGGAGCCGGTGGTTACGACCGTCACGCCCGTTATGAATTTCCGGTTGAATCCTTTGACGGCTTCGTGGTCGGGGTCCTCGGCCATGGTGTCGACCACAATTTCGGAATGCGACGGTTCGTGAGCGGCGGAAAGCTGTTTGATTCCGGTATCGGCCAACAAGCCTGCGCGGTCCCATGTCACGGTCTCGCGGGTCACAAGGTCGCTCTCGATTTCGAGAATGTTGGATCCTCGCGTTACGACGGGAAGATTGGTGGAGGGGGCGTCGAGGCTATCACCCGTATGTGTGCCCCTCGATGTCCAGAAGATGACGGCCTTGGAGTCGTTGGCTATGAACTCGTCGATTGTGGTGGTCAGGTCCGGGAAAGCTGCTCGTACGCTACGGATCTCGTCTTTGAGCTCCTCCATTGTCATGGATGTGTCGCTCGAGGTGCTGGCGCGCCTATAGTCGGCCGCCATGATGTCATCGAGGCGGTCCACCTCTCCACGGTCCCATGCGGCTTCCCACGCTTTGCAGATTGCATCCTGTATCTCCTGTTGCATGGTAGAGACTGTAATCGGGGTCACCAATGAGAGTCAACACTTTGTCCAGAACGGCTTTATTCCTAGTATTTCAGGGGTGATGGAAGTTTTTGGCCATGATCGACGATGCGCTGTTGTACACAACATGGCGTTTCGTGCATGAATGAACGGTCCGATCCTCAGTCCTCGAATGACCGCTGTCCAAACATCCCTCGACCGGATCTGTGATCCCAGGTGCGTTGACCTTCGCGACCTTGGCAACATGGACGCCGCCCCTCCTCTCGGTAGTATTCATTGCCCTGTACCTGACTCGACTCGTTCTCGATTACGGACGGATGCCGATTCTGGACACTCTTGCGGCCACGGGCTTTCCGCAGAATCGTCGGGTTCATGCGATCCGCCTTCTGCATTCTTGCGGTTTGGGGAGCTTTCACCCGTCGGGAACCCTGCAGCCACATCGACGTCCACCGCCGCAAATGGCCTAACGCGGCAGCACTCAACTACTGCCCACCTCGAATGGTTATGTCTCTTTCGCGGTGAAGATGCCTGGCGGTCCTTCTCCGAGACTGGTCCAAGAGGCCGGGACTGCCCAGGTAAGGCACCCTCATCGTCGGGGGGGTGCTTCTTTGGTTTTCGACAAACCGTCACGGCGAGTTTCCTCGGATGTCTTCTGGTTCTTCTCGGTGTTCTTCCGTGACCGAGGGGCGAGGTGGGACCGGGAGCACGGATGTGTCACCTCGCGGAGGGGGTCCACGTCATAGCCCGTGCCGGGTGCTGTTGGGTGGGGGTGCCGGCACCGAATCAGGCACCACCACCCAACGAGGCAGACGGATACCGAGAAGAACAGCGCCCGTCTCAGGGCCTTGTTCCCGCGCCGCGATGCCTTACCCGGATCACGGGTAACTAGGGGGGAAACATCGTGCCGGGCCCGGCTGGTGACTCACGCCGTCGTCCTCGCGGCTATTGACGCCACGGAAAAGATTACGGGGAAACCGACGCCACCTCAGACCGATCCATGCGCTGTGGCACAACTCTGCCGAAAACACACTTGGCGGTCGCGGCAGGATTTCGTATCCCAATCTCCGGCGAGCAGGGTTTTCTGCTTTCCCCGTATCAGCCGGCCCCAGAGCAACGAACTGATCCTTATGCTGGTCGGCAGCGGTCCGGACGTAACCGTCGCTTTCACCGGTTAGACTGGGGAAGCAAGCTCGCGGAGCGTCCGGGATGTTAGCGTCCGACGTGAGACGGCACCGGTTTCCGCGCGCCTGAATACCCCTAACCGCGTACAGGAGCGACGGATGCCCCGGATCATTGTTGATGTCATGCCCAAGCCAGAAATTCTCGACCCGCAAGGCAAGGCTATCGCCCGCGAACTGCCCCACATCGGGCTGAGCAGCTTCGCCGAGGTTCGGCAAGGCAAGAGATTCGAACTGACCGTCGAGGGTGACATCACCGAGCGTCACCTCGAGGAAGCTCGAAAAGCCGGGGAAGAGCTCCTCTCCAACCCGGTGATCGAGGACGTCGTCAACGTTTCCGTCGCGGAGGACTGACCATGCCCGAATCGCTGTCTTCCACAGAAGTACCTTTGATCGCCGATCTCTCTGCCGAGGTTTCGGACGATCGCCTCGCGAACGTTCGCGTCGGCGTCGTCACTCTTCCCGGGACCCTCGATGACCGCGATGCCGCCCGGGCCGTGAAACTCGCGGGTGGAACGCCAGTTCCGCTCTGGTACAAGGATTCAGACCTGCAATCCGTGGACGCCGTGATCATTCCCGGCGGATTCTCGTATGGTGACTACCTCCGCGCAGGGTCGATCGCTGCCAAGGCTCCCTTGATGCGTGAGGTCTACCGAGCCGCAACCGCCGAGGGCACCTCGGGTTCCTCCCCGATGCCCGTACTGGGCATCTGCAACGGTTTCCAGATCCTCACCGAGATGCATTTGTTGCCCGGATCGATGATCAAGAACGATCATCTCAAGTTCATCTGCAAGGACCAAAGGCTCCGTATCGAGTCCACGTCAACCCCGTGGACCGCCGATCTGGAACAAGGCAGCGAAATCGTGGTTCCGCTCAAGAACCAGGACGGCCAGTACGTCGCGGACGCGCAAACGCTTCGCCTTCTCGAGGAAGAGAACCGTGTGGTCTTCCGCTACGTCGATGGCAATCCAAACGGTTCGCGACAGGACATCGCCGGAGTTGCCAATGAACGCGGCAACGTCGTCGGCCTGATGCCCCACCCCGAGCATGCCGTGGAACCGGGCTTCGGCCCGTCATCGTCCGGAACGGATGAAGTGGCGATGCGATATGGCTCGGACGGACTCCATCTGTTCACTTCTCTTCTGCGCCAGATCGTCGCCGCATAATCTCCCGAGTCGACACAAGGATTCACATTCACATGAACGAACAGCAGTTCAACCTGGACACCGTCGAGCATGCACAGTCCACCCCGGAGACTATCCTTCCCTGGGCCGAGCTCGGTCTGAAAGAAAACGAATTCGAGGACATCAAGAAAATCCTCGGGCGCCGTCCCACCGCCGCCGAGTTGGCCATGTACTCGGTCATGTGGTCCGAGCACTGCTCCTACAAATCCTCCAAGGTGCACCTCAAGCAATTCGGCGCCAAAGTCACCGAAGAAATGAAGAAGGACCTCATGGTCGGGATCGGCGAGAACGCCGGCGTGACCGACATCGGCAACGGTTGGGCGGTAACCTTCAAGATCGAGTCCCACAACCACCCCTCCTATGTTGAGCCTTATCAGGGGGCCGCCACCGGGGTCGGCGGCATCGTTCGCGACATCATCTCGATGGGTGCGCGCCCGGTCGCCGTCATGGACCCCTTGCGTTTCGGGGCCATCGACCACCCGGATACCCAACGCGTAGTACACGGCGTCGTCGCGGGCGTCGGCGGATACGGCAATTCCTTGGGCCTGCCGAATATCGGCGGCGAGGTCGAATTCGACCCCTGCTACCAAGCCAATCCGCTCGTCAACGCGTTGGCCGTAGGCGTGATGAAGCATGAGGACATTCGGCTCGCGAATGCTTCCGGAGTAGGCAACAAGGTCATCCTGTTCGGTGCGCGAACAGGCGGTGACGGCATCGGCGGTGCGTCGGTTCTGGCTTCGGAATCCTTCGATGATGCCAAGCCGTCCAAGCGACCGGCCGTGCAGGTTGGAGACCCCTTCGCGGAGAAGGTACTCATCGAGTGCTGCCTGGAACTGTTCAAGGACTCGGTGGTCGAGGGGATCCAGGATCTCGGCGCGGCAGGGATATCCTGCGCGACGTCGGAGCTCGCCTCCAACGGCGAGGGCGGTATGCACGTGGACTTGACCAAGGTTCTGCTGCGAGACAGCACTCTGACTCCCGGCGAGATCCTGATGTCGGAATCCCAGGAACGCATGATGGCCGTCGTGACCCCGGCGAATATGGCCCGCTTCGAAGAAATCATGGACAAGTGGGACGTAGAGTACTCGGTGCTCGGTGAGGTCACCGACTCGGGACGTCTGGTCATCGAGTGGAACGGCGAGATCATCGTGGACGTCGATCCGCGGACCGTCGCCCATGAAGGCCCCACGTACGAACGCCCTTATGAGCGTCCTTCATGGCAGGACGAGACCCAGGGCGACCACTTTGTCGCTTCCGAGGCCGGCTCGGATCGCCCCTCGGGTGCGGATCTGGGCCAGGCCGTCATCGATCTCATGGCCTCTCCCAATCTGTGCTCCAAGGAATGGGTCACCAACCAGTACGACCGCTACGTCCAGGGCAACACCGCGCTCTCCCAGCCGGACGATGCCGGTGTGATTCGCATTGACGAGGAAACGGGACTGGGCGTCGCCCTGGCCACGGACGCAAATCCGCGATACACGTATCTGGATCCGTATGAAGGCGCCAAGGCGTCCTTGGCAGAGGCATACCGCAACGTGGCGACCGCAGGCGCCAGACCCGTTGCCGTATCGGACTGCCTCAACTTCGGGTCCCCCGAAGACCCGGCCATCATGTGGCAGTTCGCTGAGGCCGTCCGCGGTCTGGCGGACGGTTGCATTCAACTGGGCGTCCCGGTGACCGGCGGGAACGTCTCGTTGTACAACCAGACCGGCGGCCGCGCGATCAACCCGACGCCCGTCGTCGCGATGATGGGCGTCATGGACGATGTAGCTCGCCGCACTCCGTCGGGCTGGGCCGCGACCGAAGACGGCAACGCGATCTACATGCTCGGAACCACCTATGAAGAGCTGGATGGCTCGGAATGGGCTCGATTGAAAGGGCATCTCGGTGGCCGGCCTCCCCGCGTTGACCTGGCACAGGAGAAACTCTTGGGCGACATGCTCGTGAACATGTCCCGCGACGGCATGATCGATGCCGCCCACGATCTCTCCCAAGGTGGGTTGGCGGCCGCCTTGGCTGACTCGTGCCTTCGTTTCGGCGTAGGCGCAAGGATCGGATTGGGCGAAATCGCCGAACGCGACGACGTGGACGAATTCACGATGTTGTTCTCGGAATCCCAAGGACGCGCGATCTGTTCCGTGCCGCGCACGGAGGAAGTCCGTTTCAAAGACATGTGCACCGCACGGCGTTACCCGTTCGCGCGCATCGGTGTTGTGGACGCCGTCAACGACGCCTTGGATCTGCAGGGCATCGCCAGCGTCGGGCTTCCCGAACTCCGCCAGGCATGGTCCGGCACTTTGCCGAAGTACTTCGGCTAAGCGTCTCGGAAAGGCACGGCCCCAAGGCCCTGTCGAACACCCCGTGTTCGGCAGGGCTTTGGCCTTTGTCCGGGCTAGGGCCGTTCACAACGTGTTGACGAGGATCGTTGCGATCACAATCGAACCGGCACTCACGCTGGTGAAACCGCCGATCAACATGGGCGGCAGAATTCGATCCTGGACCGCCTTCTGCAATTCGGGATCGTCCGATGACGAGCGGGCGACCTCGGTCGTAATGAGGTAATCCGCGGGAAAGCCGAACATCGCGGTGAGCGCCACGGGCATGCCCAACCGTAGGTCCCAGCCCAGGAGCTTCGTCGCTATGGCTCCTCCCACCACGATGCCGATCATTCCGACCAGAAGAATCAACACGACAGCTCCGAGAGACGTCACGATCTGCGATAGCGAGGCACTCATCAACGGCGCCGCGACGATGACGATGATCGCGACCATGCCCAGTGAGAACGCGTTGGCCTTCTCCAGTGAAGCCCGCGGCAGGAGTCCCGACCACACGCACAAGATGCCGAGCCCCAGGCCCCAGAGACTGTAGGAAACACCCGTGATTCCTTGCATGTACATGGCCAGCGCACCACCGGCGACCACCATGAAGAGCAGGATGATCTGGTTTTCACGCACCGAAGCCGGCAGCCTCACCAGCGTCCTCCGGTTCGCCTCGGCTTGTGCCTCGGGAGACAGCTGAATCGCTCCGGTATCGGGATCCCGGTTGACTTTGACCTCGCCGCTTTCGATTAGACGACGAGCGTGCCCTTTCAGGAAGAAAGCGGTCAGAGGCATTGCCGGCAAGGCTTGGAGCATCAGAACCAGGGGCGGGATGGCTGCCAAGGTGGTCATCCCGGCAGAGGTAAGGCCCTCGGTCGTCAACAACGTCGAGACGATTCCGCCCACCAGAGGACCCGTCCCGGCAACAGCCGTGCCATAGCCGAAGAGCAGTCCTACGACCAGCAGAATCAACCCTGTTGCACACGCCATGCCCGCTACGGAGATGATGATGGGACGCCACTGCTGTTTCAAGGACGCGATGGGAAGCAGAGTTCCCATGTGAACCATGATCGCGGGTTGCAAAATGGTTCCCATACCGACGAATAGCGAAGCTTCGGCGATCTGGACGGGGAATAAGCCGGTCTGGGTCAGTGCGGCCATTGCAATCATGGCGACGAGGAGTGCTGGTATACGAGCCCGAGTCGCGGCCGAGATCAACTCGCCCAAGGCGACGCAGGCCAGAAGAACCACGGCGGCGTACATAGTGTCCATGAGTTTTCCGATCTGTCATGAGTTGGGAAGGAATTGCTGAATCGAACGGAACGGCGACTGATGTTATATACATCACCTTCTGGCGCGGTACGCCCGACACTAACACCTCCTCGGTTCGCCCAGATGACAGGTCGCCGGAATTACAGGTAGGTCTACTCCGGCCAGGGCGGACACGCCCGTAAACTAATGAATGCACGTTGTGAACCACGAGGAGATCGATGCCAACTCGCACCAAGGATGCCCAGCCGCGACTCGCGCGCGTCGACGACGCCGAACTCGCTAACACGGGTTTATCCTCCGAGGAGGTCCGCGAACGCACCGAACTCGGCCTGACGAACCATCAGCCCAACACCACTTCGCGAAGCGTATGGGCCATCGTCCGCACTCACTTGTTCACCCTGTTCAATCTCGTACTGGGCATGTGCGCGGCCGTCATCATCGTCCTGGGACGCTGGCTCGATCTCCTCTTCTCCCTTGCAGCCCTGGCCAACATCATCATCGGGTTCGTTCAGGAGTTCTCGGCCAAACGGCAACTCGACAAGATTGCTTTACTCCGCCAGGATCCCGCCCGCATCCTGCGCAATGGTGCGGTTTCCCAGATCAAACTCGAGGATATAGTTCTTGACGACGTACTCCTCCTCTCCCGTGGCGACCAGGTTCCTGCCGACGCCGAGGTTCTGACCGCGGATGGCCTGGATCTGGACGAATCGCTCCTGACCGGCGAGAACGACCCGGTCGTCAAAAAACCAGGCGACAAAGTCTATTCCGCCTCGTCCGTGGTCGGAGGCTCCGGCCGGGTTCGCGTGACCGCGGTCGGCGAGCGTTCGCACGCGTCGCGGCTGGCCAAGGAAGCGCGGCAGTTCGCGCCGATCAATTCCGAGTTGCGCGCCGCAACGGAGCGGGTCGTCAAATGGATCTCGATCGCGTTGATCCCGATCATCCTGGTGGTGCTCAACGGACAGATGCAAGCGGTCGGCGGCTGGCACCGCGCCCTCTCGACCGGCAATTGGGAGGACGCTCTCGTCGTCGCGGTCTCGTCGGTTGCCTCGATGGTCCCCCAGGGACTGGCGCTCATGACCACGATTTCCTTCGCGGTTGCGGCAGTCAAGCTTGCCGCAGACGAAGTCCTCATCCAGGAGCAGCCCGCGGTCGAAGTTCTTGCCCGGGTGGACACCGTGTGTTTCGACAAGACCGGAACCCTCACCGAGGGTGGAGTCACTTTCGACCGAGCATATCCCCTGGGTTCGGCCGTTGACCTTGAGGAGCAAGCCCGCGCGGCCCTGGCCTGGTTCGGCCATGATGAAAATGCCAACCCGACCGCGGCCGCACTCGGGGAAAGTTTCGACTCCGTTCCGCAGCATAAGCCGAGCGGCGTGCTGGGTTTTTCCTCGGCCAACCGGTTCTCCGGGGTGGAATTCGCGGATTCGGGGGCCTGGCTGCTCGGCGCCCCCGAGGTCCTCCTACCCCCCGGTGAAACCCGGGATCGCGCCACACAGCTCGCATCCGAGGGACTACGGACCATGGTCCTAGCTCGTTCCGACGCTCTGACCAGGGACGAGGCTGCCCGGCCGGTGCAGAAGCTGCCCGAGAACTGGGTTCCGGTCGCTCTGTTGACGTTCCGGGAGCAGGTCCGCTCGGACGCCAAGGAGACCCTTTCCTATTTCACCGGGCAGGGAATCGATCTGAAGGTGTTCTCGGGGGACAACCCCGCAACCGTCGCCGCCGCGGCACGGTTGGCCGGCATGGACGTAGGACAAGGCGCGATCGACGCCTCGGCTCTTCCCGACGACGGACCGGCCCTCGCCGAAGCGGCCCTCACCCACCACGTGTTCGGCCGGGTATCTCCTCACCAAAAGAAGAACATGGTGGTAGGGCTTCGGGAACAGGGCCGCGTCGTCGCGATGACCGGGGACGGGATCAACGATGCGCTAGCACTCAAACACGCCGACCTCGGCATCGCGATGGGCAACGCCGCCCCCGCGACGAAGGCAGTGTCCCGCTTGGTCCTCCTGGACGGAAAATTCTCCCGGCTGCCTTCAGTACTCGCCGAAGGCCGAAAAATCATTGCGAATATCGAGAGAGTGACCAACCTTTTCCTGACCAAAACGAGCTTCGCAGTCATGATGGGCGTGGTCCTCGGGTTGCTGGCGTGGAAATTCCCCTTCCTGCCCCGGCAGTATTCGACGGCGGACCTGCTCATCATCGGTGGTCCTTCCTTCATCCTGACGATGTTGCCGAACAATCGCCGTTACGTCGGAGGGTTTTTGCGCCGGGCGCTGCATTTCGCGCTGCCCAGCGCCGTGGTGGTCACACTGTGCATTGTGGCCGTGAATTTCTACTCGCAGTACTTGGATCCCAGCGGACTGCAGGTCCAGCAACAGATCCAGACGGCGAACTTCATCGTCCTGGTCCTCGTGGGTTTGTGGATCCTCTGTGTCGGCTCTCGTCCCCTGACTCCTGCGCGGTGGGCACTGCTGCTGAGCATGTACGTCGCTTTGGTTTTGGTCCTGGTCATTCCGTGGTCGCTCATGTACCACGAGTTCCAGGTTCCCGAAGCGAACCTGCTGTGGGCTTCCTTCTTCATCGCGGCAGTCGGAAGCGGACTCGTCGAGCTGAATTACTGGTTGCATCGACGGTGGATGCGGAGGCACCAGTCCGAGGCCTTCCGGGCGGGAGTCCTATCGGGTGAAGTCTAAAAGGCCGGCCACCGCACGTTATAACAAGCGGTGCGAGCTGTGCCCTAGTCCGCGCGACTTACCCATTGCGCAGGTTATGACGTACGGGTAAAGTAATCCGAAGTTCGGCGGACATCGCCGAAATATCAGGGTTGTTACTGACACAGCAGGCAAGACCTGAGTCGCATCGCTGGTCCCAGGACCAGTGGCTTCATCGCGAGGCGCAAAGGCCTCGAGGTAGTCCATGCCTCGTACCCGCGCCCGTCGCCCAGGACCGTTCACTACGGAACCTTGGTCGTAAGCACCGTGCGGCTCGGGTCTTTTGTGTTTTAAGACGCCGGCCCCACGGCCGGTTGATTCATCGAGGAGTCATCCGTGGACTATCAGAAAACGGCGAAGTCCGTCCTGGACGGACTGGGTGGTGCCGACAACGTCGACTACTTCACCCACTGCGCGACCCGTCTCCGGGTCACCATCAACGACAAGAGCAAAATCGACAAACCCCAAATCGAGAAGACCGACGGTGTTCTGTCGGTGATCGAGCAGTCCGGGCAGACCCAGGTTGTCATCGGCAACGAAGTAGCCGAGGTCTATGGAGAAATGTCCAAACTACCCGGCATGGACAAGGAAAACGGTTCGACCGCTTCGAAAACCAAGGCCGTGGGACAAGGGGATGAGAAGAAAGCGGGAATCATCACCCGCATGTTCGACGTCCTTTCGGATTCGTTCCGGCCCGTGCTCTGGGCGCTTCTGGGTTCGTCGATGATCCTCACCCTCATCGTGCTGCTCCAGCAGCTCGGTGTATTCGGCCATTACACGAACTTCGCCGGTCAGGTGGTCAATGTCGACCTCGTCAACGGCCCCAAGGTCGGGGACGACTCCGCGAACGCCGCGCTGCTCAACGACTGGCGCTCCCAGTTCCCGTTCTGGTTCATTCTGCTGGGCGCGGCCATGTCGGTCTTGAACTTCATGCCGATCTTCATCGGCGCGACGGCTGCAAAGCGGCTTGGCGCCAATATGTGGGTCGGCGCGGCTATCCCCGCCGCCCTCATGACGGATGCTTTCCGAGGCCTGGCGGAGATGGCCGGCGACGCCGACCACATCACCCTCTTCCACATCGGCGGTTGGAGTGTTCCGCTCTACCTGTTCAATTACACGGGACAGGTTTTCCCTCCCCTGTTCGCGGTCGCGGTTCTGGCGCCGTTGGAAAGGTTCCTCAAAAAGATCATCCCGAACATGCTTCACATGGTCTTCGTCCCGATGATTTCGATTCTGATCATGGTTCCCCTGACCGCTCTCATCATCGGGCCGATTGGTGTGAACCTCGGGCTCGGCATCTCGAACGTGTTCCAGTGGCTCAACGACATCAACCCGGCTATCGTGGGCGTCGTCGTCGCCGGTTCGTACCTGTTCATGGTTCCGCTCGGCCTCCACTGGCCCCTCAACGCAGTGATGATATCCAACCTCTCGACCCTGGGCTACGACTTCATTCAGTCCCCCATGGCCGCGTACAACTTCGCCGTCTTCGGCGTGGTCACCGGCGTTGCCATTCGTGCAGCCCGTGACAAGGAGCTGCGTCAGGTTGCCACGGGCGCCGCTGTCTCGGGCCTTCTCGGCGGTATTTCGGAGCCGTCACTTTACGGTGTGGTCCTGCGCTACAAGCGGGTCTTTCCACTGATTCTGGTCCCGGCCATGATTGCCGGCGGCCTGATCTCCTGGATGGGCGTCAGGTCCTATGCTTTTGCCTTCACCTCGTTGCTGTCGATCCCCGCTATGCAGCCGATACCGCTCTTCGCTATCGGCCTGGCCGTTGCGTTCTTCGGCGGTTTGGCAGGAGTGCTGATCTTCGGTTTCCGCTCCCGCGAGCAACGCGATGCCGATCTGGCGAAACAGAATCTCGCCTCGGATGAGGTTCCCACGAGCGAGAAAACCGAGGACGCCATCGAGAAGGATCGTCAAGATTCCGAGGTCGCGCGATCCGAAGAACGCACTCCGGTCGGCGCGGGTGTAGGCGCTGCCGTCGGCGTCGCCGCAGCCGGGTCGACCGCTGCGTCCGCCGGGACGTCGGCTCCAGTGTCACCCGCATCAGCGGAACAGACGGACCACGCAACCACACAGCCGGCGGCGGGTACTGAACTGACAGTTGGCGCGCCGCTGGAAGGTGAAGCCGTCTCCCTGTCGGAGGTCCCCGATCCGATTTTCGCCGCCGGCAAGTTGGGTCAGGGCGTGGCCATCAAACCGAGCGCAGAAACGGTGGTGGCTCCGGAGGCCGGCAAGATCATAGCGACGCCTACCTCCGGCCATGCACTCGGTATCCGGTTGGATTCGGGTGTCGAGCTGCTCATCCATGTGGGCATCGATACCGTGAACCTGGGCGGTCAGGGCTTCACACCCGAGGTTTCCAAAGGTGACCGGGTCGAGGCGGGGCAGAAGCTGCTGACATTCGACCGCGAGGTCATCGCCGACTCCGGGTATTCGTCCATCACCCCTGTGTTGGTCACCAACACGCCCAAGTATGCGAGCGTCGAGGGCATCCCTGCCGATACCGCGTCCTTGGGGAGCCCGGTGATCCGGATCGTCACCAAGTAGCCTTCTTACGGTACGGCAACGGCCCGGCGTCCCTTGGGGGACGCCGGGCCGTTGCCGTACCGGGCTGAAATTCAGTCTGAGGACGCGGAGTCCTCGAGGAGCCGACGCTGTTCGTCTGAGATGCGAACGATCCGACCTTCTGGTTCGTTGAAGAATGCCAAAACGGTAGAGGCATCTACACAACGCTGGCCGCTTCGAGCATCATAGATTCGGTATTCGATCGCCAAACTTGCCGCAGTGATCTTGTCCACCCAAATCTCCACACGAGCGGGCGTCCTGCTGTACGGAAGCGGGGCACGGTACTTGATGTGGTTCTCAGCAATCAACGCCTGCGTTCCGCGGGGAAGCCGGGTGAAAAGCGGAATGGGAACCTCCGCCTCTTCCGCTCCCGGAGCCGCCGGTGGCGGTCCGAATGCTGCCACACGGGCTTCCTCCATGATGCGCGCAATCTGCACGTTGTTGATGTGATGGTACGCATCCATGTCGCCCCAGCGAAGGGGCACTTCTACGGTGAGGATTCGAGAACTCATCCTTCCACCTTATCCATTGAAGGAAAGGGTCGATTTCGATCCCGCCGTCCGCCGAGGACGCACCGGTTCCGTCCCTCGGGCGGTCTCCCTGGAACGGCCGGTACGTTCTCGCACGTCCCGACATCGGCCATCAGCTCGGATCGGTTACGGTCCATCCGTTGGAGAACTTCTGGTAGTACTGGCTTCCGTTCCAGATCCGTTCCGTTGTCGGATAACCGTAGCCTCGCTCGTATCCGGCAGCCATCCATTCCTTGCCGATATCACCCCAGGTGTACACCGCATGGGTTCCGGTGCCGAATGGAGTCCAGTACACCGTGTAGCCGTTGGAGAAGGTTTGGTAACAGCCACCCCCAACCAGCCCGCAGGTCTCCTCGTTGACCGGATACCCATAGAACCGCTCGTACCCGGAGGCCATCCATTTGTCTCCGATCGCACCCCACGTATATACCGCGTGCGTTCCCGTACCGTTCGGGGTCCAGTAGATGGTGTATCCGTTCGAGAAGGTTTGGTAGCAGCCGCCCTGGACCAAACCGCACGTCTCGTTGTTGACCGGTTCGCCGTATTTGCTGCGGTTTGCGTTCCACTTGCCACCGATCGCTCCGGAGAGCTTGACCCTCTTCCCATTCGCCGACGTGTAATACGAGCCCCCGGTATCACCGCCCGAATTGCCTGGGGAGCGGCCGCCGACCGGCTTGTAACCCGCGTTCCTGACCAAGTCGGACAGTCCAGCTGCGTTGCCGTTGAAAACGTTCGAATCCCCCGAATAGGGCCCGGAAGCGCTGTATTGCCAAATGTCGTAGGTACTCCACCCGGCAGGCATCGGTCCCGCCGTGGACGAATAATACGAGATATCCAGCGGCATGGAGTTGAACTGATTGGTGTTTCCGGTGCAAGAAACCCACCAGGAATAGTTCGTGTAAATCACCGGATACCGTCCGGTCCGGTTTTTGTACTGTTCCGTGAATGATGTGATCCACGAGTTCATCTGGCCTTGGGACATGTTGTAACAGGTGTTACCCAGGCTGGAATACGGATTGAACTCGATATCCAGCATTCCGGGCATCGTTCGACCGTCCGCGGTCCAGCCTCCGCCGTTGTTCACAAAGTAATCGGCCTGCGCCGCCCCGGAAGACTGGGAGGGCAAAGCAAAATGGTAGCCACCGCGGTACATTCCCGCGTTACTGGCTCCGGTGTACTGCGAAGAGAACGTGGGAGAGGTGTAACCGGTCCCCTCGCTGGCTTTGATGTATGCGAAACGAGCCCCGTTGGCGTATTCGGAATTCCAGTTGACGTTGGGTTGCCACCCGGAAACGTCCATCCCCTGAATTCCGGACGTCGCCGCGGTCTGTCCTACCCCGTCCGGTGCGGCTGCACCCGCGATTTTCGGGGCAGCGTTCTTGGTCACCGCTTCGCCCTTGAGTGCTTTCTGCATGTCCTGGTGGGCTGATTCGGCCGACGCCGGAGACAAATGGTCCGTCTGATCCATGGACTTCTGAGTTTGCCCCATCGTCGCGCCCGGATTCTCGCCACCAGTAACAGGCGGAATCGCGCCAAGGGCCGGTGGTTTGAGGACATCCCGCTCGGGGACGAGGCTCCCAACCTGTTTGTTTTCGGTACCATCGGTTTCACTTCCCAGCGACGACGTACCGGTCGAATTCGATTCCGATGCGCCGCCGACCGCGAAAGCAGGCGCATGGATGCCCAATAATCCCGCGCATAGGGTCAGTGTCAGGGCTCCTTTGGCCATTCTTGTCAGTCCCAATGCGGATGGGGGACGAAGAGTTTTTGTCATGCGATTGATTCCCTTAGGGCCGGCCCGGCACGACAAGGGTCAATACAGGCAAATGCCTGCCCTATCGGCACGGGCGAATGATCGTGGGGTGTTCCCCGGATCAAGATTAGCGCCAACCAACCGCCCGTTTCGGCAAAACTACACGTCAGTTTTTGTTGCGAGTTCCGCCTCGTCGAATGCGTCTTTGTCGCTGCCGACAAACCGACGCACGAACGCGTAGTAAACAATCGTCAGAAAAGCGTAGAAACACACCGCAACAATGCCCGGCAGCCGCATATCAGGACTCGAGAATACCGCGGCAAAAATGGCCGCCAAACAGATGATGCCGATAATTGCCGTCGGTATTCCCCCGATCAATCGGAATTCCGCGGAAGCCCTGTTCCGGCGCCGGTAGCTGATGTAGGAGAACAGGATCAATGTCCATACCACGAGGATGAACGTGGTGATCACCGACATCATGATCAGAAAAACGTTCTCGGTGACCAGGGCAAGGACGATGACCAGAAGAATGCCCGCACATGAAATGGCCAAGGACCGTACGGGGCTGCCCAGCTTGGTCGTTCGCTGCAGTCCGCGTGGCGCCATGCCCTGGTACGACAGCGAATGAATGAGGCGCGTCCCGGCATAGACGTTTGCGTTGGCCGCGGAGAGCGCGGCGACGAGAACAATGAAATTGATGATCGCTGCCGCGGCCGGGATTCCGACCTCGGAGAATACCATCACGAAGGGACTTGATGACAGGTCGCCGGTTCCCGCAGCCGCGGACCATGGCATCAGCGCCATGACCACAAACAGAGCCAACACGTAGAACGTCGCAAGACGCCAGATCGTTGCCTTACCGGCGCTGCGGACCGAGCGCACGGGGTCCTTTGCTTCCGCAGCGGAAATCGAGATGAGCTCAATACCACCGAAGGAGAACATGACCACCGCCATGCCCAACCAGATCGAGCTCGGACCGTTGGGCACGAAACCGTGTTCGGTCAGGTGCCTCATCCCCTCGGCCGGGTGACTCGGCAGACCGAGGAACACGATGATCAGGCCGATCACGATGAACGCGATCACGGCAATGACTTTGATACCGGACAGGAAGAATTCGACAAGACCAAAGGATTTCACGCTGTATGCGTTGAGGGAAACGACGACGACGGCGAAGACCAGGATGCCCGCCCAGAGCGGCAGTTGCGGCCACCAGAACTTGAGATAGGTAGCCACGGCAACCAGTTCGGCGCCGGCAACGCATACGGTCGTCGCCCAATAAGCCCAACGGGTCACGAAGCCGCCAAAGGGCCCGAGGAACCGACCCGCCATGGTGCCGAAACCGCCCCGCACGGGGAATTTGACCGCCATTTCCCCGGCAGCGCAGGCGATGATGGCTGCGATCAGCGAGCCGATGGCGTAACAGATGATGACCGCGGGACCGGCCACGCCGATTGCCGCGCCGGAACCCAGAAAAAGGCCCGTGCCCAGGGCGGAGCCCAGGGCGATCATGGTCATCTGCTCATGGGACAACGACCGCGCGAGCGCGCCGTCCTTCGTGTTCTTTTCCATTGAGCTGCCGAGGGCCTTTCTCGTGAATGCGAGTGAATATCCCGTAATTATCGCGCGATTGCACCGGGTTACGCACACCGGGTTCCACACTTCAAACAACGCAAGAACCCGGAGGGGAGCAGGTACTCATTGCTGAGGTGTGATGAACTAGTGCTATGAGTGCTTCTTCGAGCTATATGTCCACGCCTCCCGTGCCAGGATCGCACGGTTGGGTTCGAACGAGCGCCCACACTGCGTACCTGACCGTCGACAATCCCAGCGCAATGACGCTGGAGGGCACCAATACTTACGTCATCGGCGACTTGGGGGAAACCTTCCCACCGGCCCCGGGTCAGCCGAAACCGCGGGCGGTCGTCGTCGATCCCGGTCCCCGCGACCAAGGGCATGCCCGTGCCGTCACCGCCGCCGTGGACGTCGCCCTGATCGTGGTGACCCACTGGCACGAGGACCACATCGGCAACGTTCAATTCTTGCGCGAGCTCACGGACGCACCCGTTCGTGCATGGGATCGTTCGTTGTGTGTTGGGGCCGGACCGTTTCAGGACGAAGAAGTATTGCGTGACGTCGACGTCGAGGTCAGCGTGTGGCATGCGCCGGGGCACACCTCGGATTCGATCTGTCTCAGCATTTTCGACGACGGCGTGATTCTGACGGGCGATACGATTCTCGGTCGTGGCACCACAATGCTCGACTACCCCAATGGCGATCTTGAGGACTATCTCGATACCCTGCGGGTGTTCAAGGATGAGCCGGGCTTCACGGTGCTTCCTGCTCACGGTCCGCACGGCGAATTCCTCGAAGAAGCCTGCGAGCGCCTGTTGGACCACCGCCTCAACCGAATCCACGAGTTGCGCCGCCGTCTCAAGGCGTCCAACGACGATCTCGGTCCCTCAGCATCGGCGCTGGCTTCCGATATCTATGCCCATGTCCCTGAGGAAGTACGCGGGCCGGCCGTGAAGACCCTCAAGGCCCAGCTCGCGTACCTCATGGACATCGGGGAAATAGCCGGATTTACCGACTGACCGCACCCGGATATGTGGGTTCGTGGCGTTTGAACCAACCGATAGTCGGGTACGTGATGGGCAACAGGACGACCTCGATGAGGCACTTGTAGAAGTAGCCGACGATGACGTAATTGGCGAAGTCACCGAATTGTTCGATGCCGAGGACCGGCGCCGCGATCGTGCAGAAGATCAGGGTGTCCGCGAACTCCCCCACCAGAGTGGAACCGATCAGACGGATCCACATGAACCGCTCACGGGTCCATTTCTTGATCAGCGCCATGATCCATGCATTCAGAAGCTGTCCAACCAGGAAGCCGAGTAGCGAGCCCCCGATGATTCGGGGCACCGGCCCGAGGACGGCCTCGAAAGCCGATTGGTTCTCATAGAAATCAGCCGAGGGCAGCATGATCGTGATCCAAAAACATAGGGACGCGAAAGCCCCGGCGCAGAAGCTCGTCACGATCGCCCGACGCGCCGCTTTGAAGCCGTAAACCTCGGTCACCACGTCACCCAAGACGTATGCAAGCGGGAACAGGAAGAAACCGCCGTCGGTCAGGATGGGCCCGAATGCAACGCCCTTGGTCGCGCCGATGTTCGACAGAATCAGCAATACGCAGTACAACGCGAGAAGCAGGTCGAAGTAAGTCCGCGGGCGCCTCGCGTATCGGGGCTCAGCGGCTAGCCAAGGCGTCCCGGCTTCGGGTCTCGGGGAGGACGGCGATACCCGTCTGCCCTGTCCGGATGGGGTGGACTGCATGCTGGTCACCAATCTGTATTGACGCGACCTCTCGATTCCGAGAAGCCGTGGTTCGACTGTTCCGAAGTGAAGGCCTTTTCAGCCTTCGAGGCCCGTCTGCCACCCGAGCCGTGAAAATCTTACCTGTCGGCTGGATAATGGGTACATGACTACGACTACTCAAACCCCTGTTGCGATGACCATCGCGGGTTCCGAAGCCACCGGTGGCGCCGGGGCTCTGGCTGACATCAAGACGTTCCAGGCCCTCGGCGTCTCCGGGTGCCTCTCTTTGACCTGCATTGTGTCTTTCGACCCCAAAAACGACTGGGGGCATCGCGTTTTCCCGATCGATCAGCAAACCCTCGCAGACCAGTTGGAGGTCAACACGGCCGTCTACGATCTGGACGCGGTCAAGATCGGTATGCTCGGTTCGCCCGCAACCATCGAGACCGTTGCCTCGACTTTGATGCAGAACAAGCCCCGGAACATCGTGCTGGACCCGGTGCTGATCTGCAAGGGCCAGGAGCCCGGTGCAGCGTTGGACACGGATGAGGCTCTCAAGGCCAAGATCCTTCCCTTGGCCGACTTCGTGACGCCGAATCACTTCGAGTCCCTCTCGCTGTCAGGAATGGACCAGATTTCCGGCGTCGAGGATTTGGAAGAGGCCGCCAAACGGATTCACGAGCGTTCCGGTGCTGCGGTACTCGCCAAGGGCGGCGTACGGCTCGCGGGACCGGATGCGGTTGACGTGTTCTATGACGGCAAGACCTTGAAGGTGTTGTCCGCACCCAAGATCGGTGAGGTCGCCGTTGCCGGGGCCGGATGCTCGCTCGCGGCCGCCGTGACCGCCGAACTTGCCAAGGGAGCTACACCGCTCGAAGCGGCAGAGAATGCCAAACGCTTCGTCCGCCAAGGCATCGAGGCACGGTTCAGCTCCCATGCTCCGTTCGATTCGTTGAGGCAGATCAACCAAACGTCCTGACGATACACACGTGGCCACGCCGGAAGGAATCCGACCTGGCCACGTGAGTACGCTCGGCAGGAGGTCAGGAAGCCACCGAGCGCAACCGCGGCCCCTCGGCCGGGAGCCGATCCGCATACGCCGGAACCGGCCGCCCCTCGTCGTCGAATTGGGCGCCCAGGCCGAGCTGGATGAATCTGGTCGTGTGCCGGATACGTTCGTCGCGAGCTTCTTCATCTTCGTTCTTGCCGCGGTCCGCGGCCGAACTGAGCGAACCGTGCACCAGCTGCGCAAGCTCGGTGATGTCCGATTGGGCCAGGTAACCCTGGTCTATGCAGGCCGTCAAGATCCTCGCGAGCACGGCTTGCAGTTCACCGACGTGATCCCCGAGCTTCTCGAATGCCTCCGGAGACAGCACCGACCTCATGGCAGGCCCGGGTGGAAGGTGACGGCGGGACATGTCCTCTATCTGCATGCGAACATACACCGCAAGTTGGTCCACCGGGTTGATGACGCTGGTCAGCTCCGTACGCAGGTCGTTGATGAAACGCTCGGTCTCATCCAGCGCATATGCAACAAGCAACTCGCCCATGTCGGCGAAGTAGTTGTATACGGCTGTTCGACCGATCCCGGCGTTCTTGGCAACGTGGGTCATGGTCAAACCGGTGAGACCGCGGGTATAGAGGAGCTCCCCGAAGGATTTTAGGATCGCGTTCTGGGTGTTCTCTCGCTGGGCGGCATTGGAGGCTGCGGAGATACGAGGCATATTGACAGTATAGGACCGGTTGTCACTAAATAACGAGTCGAGAGGTGATGTCTCAGCGACCTGCCAGGCGGCATTCAGCCTTCCCACTTGTGATTTTCTTCCAGGTCGACGGCCTCTGCGTCCAGATTGAGGATGCGAGCATACATCACGGGGCGATGCTGCAAAGCCGTTCGCAAGGCACGGTGCACTCCTTCTTCGAGGTACATTCGGCCCTCCCACTTGACGACATGAGGGAATATGTCCCCATAAAACGTGGAGTCCTCCCCGAAAAGGGTCGAAAGGTCGAGCATCCTCTGAGTGGTGATCAGCTGATCGAGCCTCACCTGCCGCGGGGCGAGCATGCCCCACTCCTTCTGGCTCTTGAACGGATGCGCGGGGTATGGCCGCGTCTCCCCGACCGCCTTGAAGATCATGAGTCCCATGGTAGTACCGCCTGTTGTGTTCTGCGTTACTTTTCACGCTGAGCTGTCTACAAATGCCCTTGTCGCTCCGGGATAACGAGGAGTCGGCCGGTCCGTGGGTGCCGCAGGACCTCAATCGGCCAGCCGTAGACGTCGCTCAAGCGCTCGGTTGTCATCACCTCTTCGGGACATCCCGACGCCGTTACCCGCCCCTTGCGGAACAGGACGACTCGGTCAGCATAGGCCGCGGCGACGTCGAGATCGTGCAGAACCACGACCACTCCTGACCCAGCGGCGGCCAGTTCCCGGCACGTACGCAAGGTCGACTCCTGGTGGAGAATATCCAGCGCAGCAGTCGGCTCGTCCAGGAGGACAAGAGGGGTGCTCTGAGCCAGGACGCGGGCCAGTTGAACCCGTCCGCCCTCCCCACCGGAGAGAGTCGTGACATCGCGATTGGAGAACTTCGCCGTATCCGTGATTTCCATGGACTGTTTGATCACGGCTGCGTCGTGGTCCTGTTGTTGGGTCCCTTTCCACGGGGTACGCCCCATGGCGACGACATCCTCGACGCGGTACGAGAAGGTCACGCTCGAGTTCTGCAGCAATACGCTCCGATGACGCGCCAGGTCCATTGCTGCCCAGGCATGGGGAATTCTGCCTTGGATCCGGATCGCACCCCGGTCGGGACGCAGGTCGCCTGCGATGACCGAGAGCATTGTTGACTTTCCGGCACCGTTCGGACCGATCAGCGCGACGACTTCCCCTACGGACACGTCGAAGGAAACGTCGCTGAGCACGGTGGTCTCGCCATACCGGTAATCTATGTTTTTGGTCGTCAGGAGAGTCATAATGTGGTTCCTCGACGCAACGTGCGGCGCAGCAGAATGAAGAAGGTCGGGCCCCCGGCGAGCGCCGTGAAGATTCCGATGGGCAGATCCGCGAAAGGCACCAGATTGCGAGCGGCGACGTCCGAGGCGGCGATGAGCAACGCGCCGCCCATCGCGGAGGCAGGCAGCAGCAAGCGGTTCGAAGGCCCGAGAACCAGTCTCAAAACGTGCGGGACGATCAGTCCGACGAACGCGATGATCCCGGAATGGGCAACCGCAGTCCCGGTGAGCATCGCCGTGCACGCGATCGCGACCAGACGTAATCGCTCGACATTGACCCCGGAATGTTCAGCCGCACGCTCCCCCAACGCCAACAAGTTCAGCTTTCTCGCCATGGTCAGGCAGCCCACCAGGCCTACCAGAACAGTGGGGGCAGATGATGCGACCGCTCCCCAGGTCGCCCCGTTGAGGGAACCCATCTGCCAAAAAACGATTTGGTCCCTCCCCGTGCTATCTGCCATGAAAACCAGTAGCGCGATGGCCGCATTGGCCACGGCGGTCACCGCAATGCCGGTCAGAATCATGGTCACGACGCCGGAACGTCCTTGCCAACGGGACAGCCAATAGACGAGAGCGGTGGTGACCAACGCGGCGACGAATGCACACGCGGCCACCGTAAAGATTCCGGCAAAACTCAGCCCCAGAACAATTGCTATGCAAGCCCCCACGGCAGCACCTGCCGAAATGCCGATAACACCCGGCTCGGCCAAGGGGTTGCCGAATAGAGATTGCATCACCGCCCCGGACACGCCCAACGCGGCTCCGACCAATAGGCCCAGCAGCACTCGGGGGAAGCGAATATTCCAGAGAGTCGCATCCGCCAACTTCGCGTTGGGATCCTGGGCGATCCATCCGAATCTGCGCGCGACCGCGGACACCACCTCGGTTGCCGGCATATCGAATTGCCCGACCATCGCCGACACAATCGCGACACCGATCAGGCACATTCCGATCACCACGAATACTGAGGCAATCCACGCACTCCTGTTTCTCGTGTCCGCGGACCCGCGGCGTTTTCGGGTCAAGAGGAAGCCCCTGACGAGGCGGATTCATTCGCCGCATCCGGCGCATAGACGGCCTGAGCCAGTGAGAGCAGAACGGCGGGAGTATTTGGTCCGAAGGAAAGAATCTGCCCGTCGGCCATGTCCACGATGCGCCTGTTCTGACCAGCTTTGGTTTCGCCGACACCTGGGCGGGCCAAGAAACCGTCGATTCCGCCCGTTGATTCGACACCTTTCGACATGCAGAGGATCAGGTCTGGATTGAGTTTGACCAGTGCCTCGCTGGTCGCGGGCTTGATGTCGTTGACGCCGGCGTCTCCGGCGGCGTCGATTCCGGAGAGAGAGGTGATCAGGTCATCCGCTCCGGATCCCTTGCCGAGGATGAAGAAGACCCCGCCCGTCCCGCGGACGTAGAGGAATGCCATCGAAAGTTTCTTGGCATCGTCCTTGGGAGCGGCGCTCTTGATGGCCTGGATCGCTTGGTCGAGCTCTTTCTCAACCCGCTCGCCCAGCCGCTTCCCCGAGTCCGGAACGCCCAGGGCCTCGGCGACTTTCTGGATCTGAGGAACCACTTGGCCCATGGAGCGATCAGGGTCGAAGTGCACGACCTTGACCCCGGCCGAACGCAGTTGCTCGGTCACTTCGGTCGGACCGTTGGTCGTATCCATCAGAACCAGGGTCGGGCGGAGTTCGAGGATCTTCTCCACGTTGAGGTCGTGGCCGTTTTCGGTCACGACCGGCAGCTTGGAGAGACTGCTTTCGGTCGAAGAGGTCACCCGACCAACAAGGTGGTCCCCCAGGCCCAACCCAATCACGGTTTCGGCAAGGGTCCCGTAAAGGTCCAGGGCCAGGATGCGTGAAGCGTCCTCGACCGTCACATCCGTTCCTTGATGGTCTTTGACGGTGACCGGCAATTGCGGGGTCTGCGGATCGTTGACAGGTTCGACTTCAGGTACGGATAACGCCGTGGTCGGCCCCTTCAGCGACTTCGGATCGTCCACCGCTTTTTCGGTGAGTGCATCCGCTTGCGCCTGGAGCGGGCTCATATTGACGGCGGATTCCGGGCTCGAGCCACCAGCCTGAGAGGGCGCCCCGTTTCCTTGGCCGCATCCGGAGATGAGGAGGATCAGCGCGAGCAGCCCCGACAGAAGTGCCATCGCCGCGCCACCGGGCTTGTCCTTTGCGGTGGTGGTCCCGGGCCGTGAAATGTGAATACTCATAATGAACTCTCTGCAGTCAGATTCGAGGAGTTTCAGGGAGAAGTGACGGAACGGGCCGCACGGTGAGCGGCCCGTTCCGCGTTGGCCAATCCCCATCAGGAAATGACCCTGCCCCCGGGGTCGTCGTTCCCAGGGGCGGAGCGTTGAGAACGCCTAGGGCCTGTTATGACCCATACGGCGTCGCGCGATCAGGACGGCGCCCGTCCCGACGGCCAAGATCGCCGCTCCGATCCCGGCCAGGGCGGCCGGAGATTGGGCCCCGGTACTCGCGAGGTGTTCACAACCCTCACCCTGATACACGGTCTTGGTTGTCACGACGGGCTTGGCATTCTGGTCCACGGTGGCCTTGCTTTCCGCCATGGGCTTGACCGAGCGGCTTTCGCCGCCGGAGAGCGAACCCGAGAACGAGAGCGGGTCCAATTCCTGGCCCGGCTGGTAGAAGTCGGCGAAGGCCTCAGAACCGACCTTGGTCAGGTTGGTTTTACCTCCATCGAGAGAGATCTTGCCGCCCTCGACTTTGAGGCCCGAGACGTCGACATCAGCAAGGGCCACCTCGCCGTAGTCCTTGTTCTTGCCTTCCATGTTGTTCGAGGAAACCGTCGCGTAAAGAGTGCCTTTGGCTCCGTCGATGTCCAAGCGCAAATTCGAGATCTTCAGGTCCAGAATGCCCTTGTGTCCGGTGAAACGGACGGATCCGGGGAAGCTCACGGATCCCTTGCCGTTTTCGAATTTTCCGCTTCCATTGCTCCAGTTGTAGGTTCCGTTCGAGTATCCGACGCTGCTCAGATCCCATTTGCCTTTGGCGATTCCGCCGGAAATGTAATTACGGAACGAGGTCTTCAGGCCCCAGTTCAGCGATGCCGCGGATACGGTTCCGGAGGTCGAAGACGTGGCCCCTGCCGAATCGTGGTTGGCGGCGGAGACGGAAGGCTTTGCCGTCTCCGTGACGGTCACCGGAACGCATTTCAAATCGGCTTTGCCCGGGTTGGTCGATGAACCACCGGACCGAGAGGCGGAACCGTTCTGAGTTGCCTGTGCACCGGAGCCAGCGGCGTTCTGGGCGGCTCCGCCGTTCGAGGAACCTTGGCCATTGTCCGATCCGTTGCTCGTGGAGAACTGGTTGTCGCTTGCGGTTGCGGATTCGTGGGAACCCTGATCCTCGACGGCGTCAATCGGGTTGGAGTCCACTGTCTCACCCAAGGTCGCCGAGAAGCTCAACGGGTCGAGTGCCGTTCCTGCCGAATAGAAGTCGGCAAAAGCTGCGGCACCACTCGGGGTGATCGTGGTCTTTGCTCCCGTCACGGAGATCTTGTCCCCGTTCAACGTTGCTCCGGAAAGGTCCACAGTGGCCAGGACGGAGTTGTTGTACGTGTGAGGCTTTCCATCGGTGTCGTTGGAGACGACGTCGGCCACGAGCTTGCCCTCACCATTCGTGATCTGGAGCCGCACATTCGAGATCTTCATGTCCAGAATGCCGCCGTGACCAGTGAAGTGGAGTTCGCCCGGATACTTGATCTGTCCCGACTTGGTCGCGACATCGTACTGGCCTGTCCCGGTACCCCAATTGAAGACGCCCCCGTTGTCCTTGACCCCGCCGGATACCGTCCATGTGCCTTTGGCGATGGGCCCTCGAATGTATTTTCGGAAGGATTCTTTGACTCCCCATTGCAAATCCGAAGAGACGACCTTGCGTGTCGAGGATTGCTTCACATCTGCCGTGCCTACTGCAGGATTCTGCTCCGCAGGCGTGACGGAGCCCGTACCGCCGTTCCCAGCCGACGAATTGTCCCCGTTCCCGAGGTTGCCTCCGGCACCGGAACCACCCGTTTCTGCGTTGCCGCCGGTCCCGGCGTTCCCGCCATTGCCCGCGTCGGAGGTTCCTGAGCCGGAGCCATTATTGATAGGAGGGACAGGGGCAGACGTATCGGCGCCTCCGTTACCGCCGGGTGAATCGGAGCCTGCGGCTTCATCCAAAATCGCCGAGAAACTCAACGCGTCGAGTTCTTGACCCTCCGAG
Organism: Rothia uropygialis; assembly: GCF_004137765.1. GTDB lineage: Bacteria > Actinomycetota > Actinomycetes > Actinomycetales > Micrococcaceae > Rothia. The sequence goes on from NZ_NOIS01000003.1 coordinate 36,642, forward strand.
TAGAAGTTGGCAAAGGCCACGGATCCGCTCGCCGTCATCGTGGTCTTGGCGTTGGTCACCGAAACCTTGCCCCCGGTGAGTGTGGCGCCGGACAAGTCCACCTTCGCCAGGGTCGAGTTCGTGTAAATGTGAGGCTGCCCTTCGGGATCATTGGACGCCACGTCCGCTATCAGACTGCCTTGGCCGTTGGTGATCTTCAGGCGGATGTTCGAGATCCTCATGTCCAGAATCCCGCCATGACCCGTGAAATGGAGCTCGCCGGGATAGCTGATCTCGCCGGACTGGGTCGAGGGGTCGTAGTGCCCTGTGCCGGCGCCCCATCCAAAACTCCCGTTATCGTCGGTGATCCCGCCGGAAACCTCCCATGTTCCCTTTGCGATGGGGCCGCGGATGTATTTACGGAAGGATTCCTTGATTCCCCATTTCAGGTCCGAGGAAACGATTTTTCGGGCCGAAGATGGTGTTTGTTCACCCTGGCCCGTTGATGGCTGGCCAGTCGCGGACAGTGGGGCTTTGAAGGTCAGGGGCGAGAGTTCTTGCCCCTCCTTGTATCGTCCTCCGAAGGCCGGGGCGGCCTGGGAGGTCAGAGTCACTTTGGCGGCCTCTGCACTGAGCGAGTCGGAACTCTTGTTCAGACCTGAAAGGTCGACGTGGCCCAGTGCGATCCTGCCGTACTGGACCATCTCGCCAGAGGCGTTCTTGGAATCGATATTCGCGTACACGATGCCCGATTGCCCATCGATCGACAGCGAAAGATCGCGCACCGTCAGGTCCATTGCGCCGTTGTGGGCAGTGAAGTGCAGAGAACCGGGCAGGGCAACCTCGCCCTTGCCATCCCGAAAAGTCCCGGTTCCGGAGGACCACCCGAACGCGTTGTCCAGATTGTCGACTCCGTCGGCATCGATTTTTCCGCCCGTCCCGGGCGTCTTGAGATAGCTGACAAAACTGTCATTGAGGTTCCACGACAGCGTGGCTCCCTCGATCTTCTGACCGGAAGGTGACTGCTGATCGGCCGGATGTGCTGGAGACTCCGTGGCTTGTGCGGTCAACGGGATGCTGGCCACACCCGAAATACCGATGACCGCGGCAGCAAGAAACGCCTGACAGCGCCTGGCCCTGGATGGATTGCTCATAGATTCCCCTATGGAGGTGGTGGAGTTATCGTCGGTGAACCAAATTAGCTAACTTATATATTCGCGAATGGGTTCACTAGCGTCCAGTTTAGGGTAGCCTAGGTTTTAATCAAGACGAGCCTTGTTGCGGTCGAAATAATTTGGTGACAAGATGTCACCACCATGTTGCTGACACTCTGTCAGCATCTCGACACACGGAGACCCCCTTGAAATCAGCGCCTCATATCCCTCCGAACGCCGATGACGCATCGAGCGAAGACACCAGATTTTCGGCGATTGTTCGCACGCGTACCGCGGAAAGACACTCCAAGGCCGAGCACTCGACCTTCATGTCCGATCTCATGGAGGGGAGTCTGGACGCTGCAGCCTATACCCAACTCCTCACGCAGTACGAGTACATCTACGAGGCTCTCGAGTCCGTCGCCCACCGCTTCCGTCAGCTCGACGATGACCTGACTCGCCCTTTCAACCAACCAGGTCTGGACCGCCTCGCATCGATCCGACACGACCTTCGGCAGCTACGGAAACCTGGTGACTCGACGCTGCCTTGCCTAACCTCGACGAGCGATTACGTTGAACGAATCCGGCAGACCGCCGGATCGCCCGAGCGCTTCCTGGCCCATCACTATTTGCGGTACTTGGGTGATCTTTCCGGCGGACAAGCAGTTGCCGCACTCATGGGGCGCCACTACGGCGTCCCCAGGGAGGGATTGAGCATGTATCGCTTCGAGGATCTCCCCAAACCCAAGATCTTCAAGGACCAGTACCGCACTCTCCTGGACGAGGCGCCCATGTCCGAGGAACAGCGCCAAGCCTTTCTCGATGAAGCGGTCCTGGGCTTCGACCTGAACGCCCGCGTCTTCGATGACCTGGCTGCCCACCGCGAGCGCGCAGGTACCACGATCTAACCACGATCCTTTGTTAACGTACGACGCCGCCCGCCCACCATCCTTGAGGGATGGCGGGCGGGCGGCGTCGTCATGGAGCCCGATGCCCAAGGTGCGGCCCCGGGCGTGCGGGCGGCCTGGTTACTTTCGGTGGATATTCATCATCGAGCCAGTCTCCGGAAGGGGAAATTCGCCGGTCCGGGGGCGAACCTCATCTTCCGAACCTGCCCTCGATTCCGCACCATCGCTGTTGCCCGATGAAGCAACGTGGGGCGGAGTCGATGACTCAACCTCCTCGTTCGAACCTCGCTCGGAGGAACCCTCGGCCTTGACGTCCTCGGTTTTGCCGGAGTCGGAGACGCTGGTTGCCAGCGCCTTCTCACGGATGAACAGGAGGACGAGAGCAGCAAGAATGCCGAGCGGAGCGATCCACAAGAAGATCGGAACCAGGGCGTCGTTGTAGGCTCCCACGACGATCCCCTTGATGGGCTCCGGAAGGCCGCTGACGAGCGCCGGGGTCAGTGAGTTGGACCCACCGCTTCCGGTAGCGGACATCGCTTGTGGAGGCATGCGGTCTTCCAGGAAGGTCTTCAGGCGCGAGGTGAACAGGCCGCCCACCAAGGCCGAACCCATGGTCGCACCAACCTGCCGGAAGAAGTTGTTGGACGCCGTCGCGGTGCCAACCATGCTGATCGGGAACGAGTTCTGGACGATGAGCGTCAGCAGCTGCATGGACATACCCAAGCCCAAACCGATCACGGCCAGGAAGATGCAGATGACATAGGCCGGGGTATCGACCTCGAGATGGGACAAGAGGAAGAGACCAAGAGCTAGCAGAACGGAGCCCACGACGGTGAAGGCCTTGTAGCGGCCGATCTTCGAAACGATGAAGCCGACGGAGATCGACGTAATGAGCAGCATGCCCATCATCGGAATCATGAGCAGACCGGCTTCGGTCGCATCCACGCCGAGAACCATCTGCATGTACGTCGGCATGTAGCCGACGGCACCGAACATGCCAATTCCCATGCACAGGTTGGCGATGGTGGTCAGGTTGAAGTTGCGGTCCTTGAACAACGCGAGCGGCATGACCGGCTCGGTCACCTTGGACTCGATCGGAATGAAGATTGCCACGCAGACGACGACGGCGATCAGCAGTCCGATAATGGTCGGCGAATTCCAGTCGTACTGGTTGCCGCCCCAGGTCATCGCCAGGACGAGACAAGCGGTCGCGGCGCCGAGGAACATCATGCCGAACACGTCGATCTTTCGACGCTGCTGCTCCACAGCCTTATTGGTGTGCGGGATGAGGAAAATGGTTGCCAGGAGCGCGAGGACTCCGAGCGGGATATTCATCCAGAAGGCCCAACGCCAGCCGGGCCCTTCGGTCAGCCAACCACCGAGCAACGGGCCGGCAACGGATGAGAACGCAAAGACACCCATGAGGGCGCCCATGTACTTACCGCGCTCACGCGCAGGGATGACGTCCGCGATCACGGACTGCGAGAGGATCATCAACCCGCCGCCGCCGAGGCCCTGCAGGCCACGAGCAATGATGAGGGTCGTCATGTCTTGAGCGACAGCACCTGTTATCGAACCGGCCGCAAAGGCGAGGATTGCAAAAATCAGCAGAGGCTTGCGCCCCCAAAGGTCACCCAATTTTCCGTAGGCCGGCATCATGATGGTCGAAACCATGATGAACGCCGTAATGACCCAGCTCATGTGCTCGACGCCGTTGAGCTCGCCGACGATGGTCGGCAAGGAGGGGGAGAGAACGGTCTGGTTCAGTGAAGACATCAGCATGATGATCATCAGACCGATGAAGAGCAAGGGGATATTGGTGTTCGGGGTGGGTCGACCGAACCCTTCCTTCTCCGCGGCATGCGCAGAGCCCAATGCCCCCGTCTGGGGCGATGCGGACCCGCCGTCTGCGGCTCCGGAGTCGGTCGTGCCACCCCCTGGGGCGTGACGCGGTGTGTAGGTGGTACTCAACGGGGCTCCTTGACGATGGTGGAGAACAGATTCACTGTGCGGTTGATGGATGCGGCAAATTCTTCCCGGGAAGACCGTGCGCCGTAGTCGACGTATCGGAGAACCGCGGTGGCCATGAGGATGATCGCACGAATGCGCTCCTCCTGCTCCGGGACCGGGTCGCTGTCCTCGTCCTCGCGAGGCACGAACTGTCCGGTCTCTTGATAGACCGACCAGTCCATTCTCAGCAAGAAATCCTTGAGCTCCTGCTCGCAACGAAGCATGTGGATTTTCATGCGTTGACGCATGTACTCCCGGTCTTCGACGAGTTGGCCCATGACTTCCTTGAGGTCGCCCGCGAAGGAGTCATACATGACACGAGCCAAAAGCTGGGAGGCCTGTGCGAGCAGGCCACCGGACTCGCTCTCTTGCACACTGCCAAGTATTTCCTGGGTCATTTGCGGAGGACGCAATCCGATGATGGCGTCCTCCTTGGTTGCGAAGTAATTGAAGAACGTACGCGGCGAGACGCCGGCCTTTTCTGCAATCAGCTCCGCAGTGGTCTGCTTGATCCCCCGCTCGGACGCGAGCTCACGCGCGGCCTCGTGGATTGAGTCCCACGTCCGCGCGCGGCGGCGTTCCCGGAGGGATGGTTCAGTGGTTTGCACTCATGCAGTTTATGCAGTTCTGCAAACAGTGCACAACTGCACATTTTGTGGCGTTGCTCTCAAAGGTTCGCCTTACTATATAAGTAGGCGATGGGCACACGACGGCGCCGCGCGAGGAAGACAGTCTCATGGACCATCTTTTTCACGCGGCGCCGTCGTTCGTGGAGCTCGTGGAAGCCGTCTTTTCTCGGACCGCCGGCTCTAGGCGGCGTCATCCTCCTCGACGGGACGCGCCGGGGTGTCCCCCGTGGATGGCTGGCCCACATACGCACCCTTGTATGCCGCCGCAGGGTGGTTCTCATCGATGGAAACCCGCCCCTGGCCGAAGAGGTTCTCCCGGAAGGTTGAGCCCTCGTAGGAGGTGCGATAGCGCCCGCGCTTCTGCAGCTCGGGAACAACGAACTCCACGAAGTCTTCGAATGAACCCGGAGAGACGTGGTACGCGAGATTGATGCCGTCCAGTCCGCCTTCATCGATCCATCGTTCGAGCTCGTCTGCAACCTTTTCCGGGCCGCCGATGATCACATCGCCCATGCCACCGATCGCACAGTGCTTCGCAATCTCCTCCCGGGTCCATTCCTTGTCCTTGGACTGCAGAGTAAATGGCGTGAGGAAGGATTGGATCGAGTCGGTCTTGATGTAGTTGAGCACCTCATCCTCGCCGAATTGGGAAAGGTCCACTCCCGACCAACCACCAATGATCGCCTGAGAAGTCTCGGTCGAAACGTACTTCAGGTACTCCTCGTACTTCGCCTTGGCCTTCTCGTCGGTCTCGTCCACGATGACCGAGAGCATTGCGAAGATCTTGACGTCATCGCGCTGACGACCGGCCTTCTCTGCCTCGTCTCGGATCTTGTCCGTCATGAATCGGGTGAGGTCCGGTCGAAGGCCCCCGACGAACACGGCTTCGGCGTGCTTGCCCGCAAAAGCCTGCCCACGCGAGGACGCCCCTGCCTGAAAGATCACTGGTGTGCGCTGACGGGAAGGCTCGGTCAGACCGGCGCCCGGGACGGTGAAATATTTGCCCTGGTGCCGAATCGGATGGACCTTGGTCGGGTCCGCGTAGACGCCGGACTCTCGGTCCTTGACCACGGCGTCGTCCTCCCAGGATCCTTCCCACAGTTTGTAACAGACGTCGAGGAACTCGTCGGCGATCTCGTAACGCTTGTCATGCTCGATCTGGCGCGGCAGTCCCTGGTTCTCGGCGGCGGAGGGGAGATAAGAGGTCACCACGTTGAATCCGACGCGTCCTTTGGTCAGGTGGTCGAGCGTCGCGTATTTCCGGGCAAGAGTGTAGGGCTGCTCGTAGGTCACGGCGCTGGTCACGCCGAAACCGAGGTTTTCGGTCACTGCCGCCATCGCTGAAATCTGCATGAACGGATCGTTGACCGGCACCTGCGCACCGCCGCGGATCGAAGGGGCCGCGGAGTTCTTGTAGACGTCGTAGATGCCCACGACGTCGGCCAGGAAGACCCCGTCGAACAGCCCCTTCTCTAGGGTCTTGGCGAGGTCAGTCCAGTATTCGAGGGTGTTGTACTCGGTGGCACGCGAGCGAGGGTGGCGCCACAGATCAAAGCTCTGATGACCCACGCACGTCATGTCAAAGGCGTTGATGGCGATGCGCTTCTTTTCCGACATCGGGATTCCTTTCGGTGCATGGAGGGACTCCACAGGTCTCCGCGCGCCCGAGCCTTGCGCTTCTGTCCCGGTAACGAGAAGCGGCGCAAACATTCACGCGGTGGCGCCGATTCTCGCGCCGTACTTGCATGTCCGCCAGTCGCAATGCCGACGGTGCCAGATCATCATCTGGGGCACCCCGCTACGGGAGAGGGTTGCCGCCCAACCAGCCAGAGCTTGATCGTTGGGACTCTTGATCTTTCTTCACCCGAGCGTATGCAAAGCCCCGGACTCACGGCCATCCTGTGAGGTTCTGTTACCCGCTTTTCGCAGTGTTACGCGCAACCGCGTCCGTACCCCAATCCATCCACATCAAACATATTGCCCGCTTTCGGTAAGAAAACGGGCAATATGGGCCTGGATCAAAAGCAGGGGGTGATACGGCTATTGGCCTCGGAAGTTCGGTTTGCGCTTTTCCTGGAACGCCGTGAAACCCTCCGCGTAATCATCCGTCGAGCACAGCCGTGCCTGCTCGGCGGATTCGGCCGCCATGGAATCCCAGAGGCCCGCTCGCTCGTCGCGCAACTGACCGACCAGGGCCTTCGAGACCAGGTACGCCTGGGTCGCCCCCTGGGACACCTTCCGGACCCGTTGCATCGTGAAGTCCAGCAATTCTTCCGCGGGTACAGACCGGGAAAACAGCCCTGCGGTGACCGCCTCGGCCCCGCTCATCATTTCTCCCGTGTAGATCAGGTCGAGGGTCCGGTGCGCGCCGAGCCTCTCGTAGAACAGAGCATGGCCGCCGGAGTCGAGCGTGGCCCCGAGGTTGGCGAACGGCGACCCGATTTTGGCGTCCTCCGCGACGTAGACGACGTCGCTCGCGATCGCCAGGCCCAGTCCGACACCCAGACACGCTCCGTGGACCGCGGCGAAGGTCGGAGCCGAGAATGCAGAAATTTGCCGAAACAAGGCCGTGGCCCGATTCCCGAGATACCCTTCGACGTCATCGTGGGCCGGATCGACTCCGGAGATGTCACGACCGGCGCAGAAACCCCGCCCTTCACCCCTCAGAACCAGCGCCCGGACTCCCGCATTCTCTGCCGCGCGGTAGGCCTCCGACAGTTCGGCAAGGTCTTCGGAATTCACTGCATTGAGCTTCTTCGGTGCGTCGAGCACTATCTCGGCGATGTCGTCGGAGATGGTCAGATCAATCATGATCGGGATTCCTTTCCTCGCGCACTCCAGCGGTTACGCGTCGAAGTCAACTTCCAGACTGTCGGAGGTCGGCCGTGTTTGGCAGGTCAGAACGTAGCCCGATTCGACTTCGTCCTTCTCCAGCGCAAAGTTCTCTTCCATCGTGAAGTCGCCGGAAACCACCTTGGCCCGGCATGTTCCACACACGCCACCTGCACATGCGAACGGCACATCGGGCCGAACACGCAAAGCGGCGTTCAGGACAGTCTCGTTGGCCGACTTGGGCGTGTCCACCTTTCCGGAGTTGCCATCCAAAGTGAAGCTGATCTGGAAATTCTCGCCCTCGGGGTCGACGGTGACCTCCCGCCCCTGCTGTCCCGCGGGTTTCTCCGGTTTCCCCGTACTGAACAATTCGAACCGCACCTTGTCCTCCGGGACGCCTCGTTCTTTCAGCGCGTCCCTGCACAACTGCACCAGCTCGAACGGCCCGCACAAGAACCATTCGTTGACGGTCTCGACCTGCAGAACCCGATCGAGGAGTTCGTCCAGCTTCTCCGGATCAATGCGACCGGACATCAACGGTGAAATGCGCTGCTCTCGGGACAGCACGTGATGGAGAGCCAGCCGTGACGGAAACTTGTCCTTCAGGTCCCCCAGTTCCTCGGCGAACATCACGTCCATCGCGGATCTGTTGGCATAGACGACGTCGATGCTCGTGGTCGGCGAGGCCCTCATGAGCGATCGGGCGATCGCCATGATCGGCGTAATGCCCGAACCCGCGGCAATCGCCACGACGTGAGCACTCTTGTCCCGGCGCACTTCCTCACGGGCCAAGTCCTCCGGATGGTTCATCGAGGTCAACCGGGTTTTAGATGTGAAGGCCCCCTGAGGATTCATGACGTCGAGCTCATCCCCGACCGCCAATTCTTCATTGGCCCACGTCGAGAAGATCCCGCCCACGTCCTTCTTGATGGCGACGCGAATCTCTCCCGGACGAGGTTCGGCGCAGATCGAGTACGATCGACGCACTTCCTGTCCGCCGATCTGAGCACGTAGGGCTACGTATTGCCCTGGAAGATAGTCGTAATCATCCTCGAGCTCTTCCGGAACCCCGAAGGCCACCTCGACCGACTCCGAGGTCAGCTTCCGAAGTCCTGTAACGGGAAGGCGGTTGAACGTCGCGCGACGCCGACCGTTACGTCCCGGAGACGTGTTCTCCTCCGCCGCTTCCGTGGCGACGTCCATGCGTTCGGTACTGGTTTGTGACATGTCAGTGAACCTTGAAGTAGTCGAAAGGCTCCAAACATTCGTTGCACACCCAAAGGGCCTTGCACGAGGTGGAGCCGAAGCGTGTCATCTCTCGGGTCTTGAGCGAGCCGCAATGCGGGCACTTGACCGAGAGGGTCAGGCGTACCGGCCCGCTGTTGTGGCCGGGAGCGCTATTTCCGGTTGGTGGAGCGATTCCGTATTCGGACAGCTTTGCTTTGCCTTCATCGCTCATCCAATCGGTCGTCCACGCCGGTCGCAGGACTTTTTCGATTCGGACCTCTGAGTATCCCGCCGCAGAAATGGTTGCCACGAGGTCATCGGCCATTGTTTCCATGGCCGGACACCCGGAATACGTAGGAGTGATAACCACGATGGCCTGCCCGTCCTCTACGTAAGCATCTCGGAGCACGCCCAGGTCGGCGAGCGTCAGAACGGGGATTTCCGGGTCACAGACGGTTGCCGCGAGGTCCCACAACGCAGCGTCCACGTCGCCAGAGGGGCGCCGCGAAGGACCTAGAGGAAGAGCCCGAGCCAACCCGGCGGATTCCTTGTCCGGCGCCGTATGAATGATCGGAGACATTGCAATCACCATCTTGCCCCGGGGTGCTGGCGGGCCAGGGACTGCATCTCGGCGAGGATGAACCCCCGATGTTCCGAATAGGAACCATCGCGCAACTCACGGGGCAACCGGGCCTGGGAGACTCTTGGGGCCTCCAGCTCGGCCTCGGCCAGAATCCCCTCGATGGCCTTCATGGAGGCCTGCTTGATCGAAGAGGGCCGCACGGCCACGCCTTCGAGCTGATCGATCAGGTCGTCGTCGGTGAACAACTCGTCAACGTACGGCCACAGGTATTCAAATCCGGCGGCTATACGACGTCGGGATTCTTCAGTGCCGAGCCCCAAGCGCAGAACCCACTGCGATGCGTGATCCACGTGGTACTCGACCTCCTTGACCGCTTTGTCAGCGATAGCCGCCAAGGTCGCATCGGATGAGCCCTGAAGAGCGGAATACAATTCGTACTGATAGATCGAGAAGATGAGTTGCCGCGCTATGGTCTGCCCGAAGTCGCCGTTCTCCTGTTCGACTAGTCGGCACGAGCGGAACTCCTCCTCAGTGCGGAAGTAGGCGAGGTCGTCCTCGGTCTTGTCCCAGGCGGTCCCTGCGTAAGTCAGCAGGAATCGCGCGTGCCCGATCAGGTCCAAGGCGATGTTGGACAGCGCGATGTCCTCCTCGAGTTCGGGAGCCCGAGCGATCCACCAGCCGAGGCGCTGGGACAGGATCAGGGCGTCGTCGCCCAACCGCAACGCATACTGTGCGACAGGCTCGGCAGCTTGGGCCCCGGAATCGGTGATCGACTCGGTGCTGATGGACTCGCCGGCACTGATCTTGGTGGCCGATTCGTGCGATGCGAAGGTGCTCACAGGTGTTTCACCCCTTCGGACTTGGTGTAATACGTAGCGTGTCGATATGCCTTGCCTTGGGCCGACTCGAAATAGCCTCCCTTGGAATCGGGGTCCGAAGCCGTGATTGCCTCGGCTTCGACAACCCACACGCTGGTTCCCTCATTCCGTCGCGTGTAGAGGTCACGCGCGTTACGGACCGCCATGGTTGCATCAGGGGCATGCAACGATCCCGCGTGAACGTGGGAAAGCCCTCGGGAGGACCGGACGAACACTTCCCAGAGCGGCCAGGCCGACTGCTGGTTTTCTTGGCTTTGCTCACTCATGCTCAGGCTCCAATCAGCTGGGCAGCGGGACGTTGCTGTGGTGTCGAGGCGGAGTCGGCATCCTCGTGCGCGGCTTCCGCCGCACGGGCGGCCTGACGTTCGGCGTAGGCGGCAGCCGCTTCCCGTACCCAGGCACCGTTCTCATGGGCTTCCCGGCGCCGCTTCATCCGCTGGACGCTGCACGGTCCGCGCCCCTTGATCACGGACATGAACTCGTCCCAGTCCAGCTCTCCGTAGTCATAGTGACCTCGCTCTTCGTTCCACCGCAGGTCAGGATCGGGCAGCGTCAGGCCCAAAGCCTCGGCTTGAGGCACCATCATGTCGACGAAGCGCTGACGCAGCTCATCGTTGGTGAAGCGCTTGATATTCCACGCCATAGACTGCTGCGAGTTGGGAGATTCGTCATCCGGAGGTCCGAACATTTGGAGGGCCGGACCGTAGAAGCGGTTGACGGCATCCTGTGCCATCTTCTTCTGCGCTTCGGTCCCGTGCGAGAGCTCGTACAGAATTTCCCATCCCTGCCGCTGGTGAAAGGATTCCTCCTTGCAGATCCTCACCATGGCCCGGCCGTAAGGACCATAGGATGCCCGGCACAGCGGAACCTGGTTGCAGATCGCGGCGCCGTCCACGAGCCACCCGATGGCCCCCATATCTGCCCACGTGCGAGCCGGGTAGTTGAAGATCGACGAATACTTGGCCCGACCAGAGAGCAACTGGTCATTGAGGACCTGCCGCGGCGTCCCCAGGGTCTCGGCGGCTGAGTACAAATACAGGCCGTGGCCGGCCTCGTCTTGGACCTTGGCCATGAGAATCGACTTGCGCTTGAGGCTCGGGGCGCGCGTAATCCAATTGGCTTCCGGCTGCATGCCGATGATCTCCGAATGGGCATGCTGGGAGATCTGGCGGGTCAGCGTCTTTCGGTAGGCCTCGGGCATCCAGTCCCGGGGCTCGATGCGGGAGTCGTCCGCGATGAGCGCGTCGAAGTGTTCCTGCTCAGGGGCGACGGCGTCGTCGGTGTGGGTCATGACGTCCTCCAATAAATAATAACCGAACGTTCGTTCAGGATATAGGCATACGGTGTGGTCGTCAACACACAATCGCCCCGGTTGACACACCGTCATTTTAACGATTCCCTACTGAACATTCGGTCATATAATGTGAGGAGAACAACATGCCAGATCATCCAATGCTGGCCAATGATCGGGCCTCGGAGTGGCTGGGCATCCAGGTGCACCGCTCGGAGTACGGTCACGCGGTCATCAGCATGACGCTGCGGGAGGAGATGCTCAATGGATTTGGGATCGCCCACGGCGGCATGGTGTTTTCCCTGGCGGACACGTGTTTCGCCATGGCCTGCAATGACCCCGCCGGCGATGGCAGCACCATTACCGTTGCCCAAGGGGCCCAAATCGACTTCGTCCAGTCTGGCCGACCGGGCCAGGTCATGACTGCAGAGGCCAAAGAGATAGCCCGTACCGGTCGCAGCGGTCTCTACGACGTCACGGTCACGGCTGACGACGAAGTCATCGCCCATTTCCGCGGACGCAGCCGGACCATCCCCCAACGTCAGAAAGCGTGAACCCCATGATTACTTGTTCCATCGAGAACCCTTATTCCCCCACAGCTTCGGCGGACCCCTCACAGCCTGACCCCGAAGAGTTGATGAGCCGGGACGAGATCGAGTCCCTGCAATTCGAGCGCCTCAGGTGGACACTGCACCATGCCTACGAGAACGTCCCGGCGTACCGGGAGCTCTATGACGAGCACGGCGTGCACCCCGGCGACTTCAGAGAACTCGGAGATCTCAGCAAGTTTCCATACACGGACAAGGAGTTCCTGCGGAAGGCCTATCCCTTCGAGTCCTTCGCCGTACCGATGGGCGACATTCGCCGCATCCACGCGTCGTCCGGCACCACGGGCCTGCCGACCGTCGTCGGATATACCCAAGACGACCTCGACACATGGGCCGACCTGGTCGCTCGATGCTTCCGGTTCTCGGGCGTCCGACCCGGCCAGAAGATCCACAACGCATACGGTTACGGTCTGTTCACCGGCGGCCTCGGAGCGCACTACGGCGGAGAGAAGCTCGGTTGCGCGGTCATCCCGATGTCGGGCGGTCAGACCGAGAAACAAGTCCAGCTGATCCGCGACTTCGAGCCGGACGCGATTCTCGCGACCCCCACATACCTTCTGGCGATCGCTGACGGGTTCCGCAAGGCCGGACTCGATCCCCGCGAGACCTCACTCAAGCGGGCGGTCCTCGGCGCCGAACCGTGGACGGACGAGATGCGCCGCGAGATCGAGCGCACCTTCGACATCACCGCGTGCGACATCTATGGTCTCTCCGAAGTCATGGGACCCGGAGTTGCTGGGGAATCGGCCGTGACACGGGACGGCTCCCACATCTGGGAAGACCATTTCCGTCCCGAGATCATCGATCCCTTCGACGATCGCGTTTGCGAATTGGGAGAGCCCGGCGAGCTGGTCTTCACCGCGCTGACCAAACAGGCCCTTCCGATCATTCGCTACCGAACCCACGACCTCACCCGGTTGCTGCCCGGCACCGACCGTCCGGGGCACCGGCGCATGGGACGAATTACGGGCCGCTCGGATGACATGATCATCCTGCGTGGCGTGAACCTCTTCCCGACGCAGATCGAGGAGCTCGCGCTCAACCTCCCCGCGCTCTCACCTCATTTCACGCTCGAAATCAGCCGTCCGAATCGCATGGATCAGATGACGATCCACATCGAACGGCGTGAGGATGTCCCCCGCGAGGAGGCCGTCGAGGACGGCAAAACACTGTTGTCCGAGATCAAGACCAAGATCGGTTCGACCGCGCTGATCGACATCGCCGAACCGGGCACCTTGGCGCGATCGTCCGGCAAGATTCGCAGGGTCTACGACCACCGGAACAAGTAACCGGGGCGGGCGGCCGGATCTTCCGGGCTCTGTTCGCGCAGGTCCGTCCAGAGCCGGGTTGATCCGTTTTGCGCTCCCCTCGGAGAGGGCTGACCACGCTTCGGGACGGGTTGCTCCTTCAGAGACGGCCGCACTGAGACGGCACGACCCACTTATGCCGGAGGACCCTCCGCACGGGGCGGCGAGGCGGTAGCGTCGGGCCCGCCTCGTCGTCGGGTAATCTCGTGATGGACCCTGCAGAAAGCCGAGAAATTTATGCCCACTGTGCCTGCCACGAAAGACCAGGAAACCGGCGCGTCTGCTGCACCGAGCAACGGCGCACGACGAGGACGGCCCGGTTACGACCGTGAGAAGCTCATCTCGGTATGTGTTCAGGTCTTCAACAAATACGGGTACGACACGACGTCCATGGGCACCCTCTCCGAAAACCTGGGGATCTCGAAGTCGGCGATCTATCATCACGTCAGCTCGAAGGAGGAGATCCTCGAAGAGGCTTTGCTGAGAGCGCTCGACTCACTCGAGAAGGCGATGGAGGACGTCCAGGCGACCGACGCTCGCGGCATCGACAAGCTCGAAGGAGTGATCCGGGGATCGATCCGCGTGCTCGTCGATCAGATGCCATATGTGACCTTGCTCTTGCGCCTTCGCGGCAACTCACCCGTGGAGACGGCCGCCCTGGAACGGCGCCGAAAGATCACCCGTACCGTGGAGAGCCTGGTCCGCCAGGCACAGGAAGAGGGCGACCTCCGCGGGGACATCTCCGGCAAGTCGACTCCACGGCTAATGCTCGGAATGATCAATTCGATCGTGGACTGGTACCAGCCGGAAGGCGAAGGAACCGTGGACATGCTCGCCGAGACCGCAGTCAAGATGGTTCTGGACGGTCTGCGGGCGTAGGTCCCGGGTGCGCTTTGGGCTTTCAGCCGTTTACGCTCCAGGCTTGCGCCAGATCTGGCCGAGCGGAAGGAACCTGCGCATGCCCCATGAGAGCTGCGCTCCCGCGGATAACCCATCCCGAATTCCCGTATTGTGCCCCTGAAGTCTTTGGACGTTTAGCGTTCATTCAGGATCTGACCGACGGTTTTCATCAGACAAAGCGCCGACGTTCTTTCTGTGGGCTCCCTTGAGGCGACAGATCGACGCTGTGGGCATCGGAGGACGAGATTGGGTACGGTGAGTCCCATCATCGCGCCGGATGATCTTCCGTCCGATGCTTTCAACCTAGGCCTGGGCCTACGGGGGGGGGCATTGCCCGGTGTTCGAGACGGTCCATTCCACTTACTTACGCTTCACTGGAACCTTGTAGATGGTGCCCGTGGTCACTCCGTCTTCGAGAACTTCGAGCGAGCGGCCACGTGTTTCCGGGACCTGGGTCCGAACGAAGATGAGTGCAAGGACGCCTACACCGAAGAACAAGAAGAAGACCGTGGACATCCCGAGGTTGTCAATTAACGACGGGAAGGTGAGCGAGAGAACACCGTTACTCATCCAGCCGCAGAAGACAGCCAGGCCGTTGGCGACACCTCGCATATGAAGAGGGAAGACTTCCGCGAGATAGACCCACACAGCAACATTGAGAAAGGTCTGCATGGAGGCCACAAAACCCACGATCAACACGAGCAGAATCCACGGCTTGACGGCATTGCCTTCCGGAATGATCATCGACGCGATCCCGATGAGGAGGTGAAACACGGTGGTCAGAGAGATGCCAAGCGTGAAAGTGGTTCGACGATCCACGCGATCCATCATGTAAAGCGCAGTGAATCCCCCGATCACCGCAACGATGCCCGGTGCAATATTGGCGATCAATGCTGCGTTTTCCCCGAAGCCGGATTGGATCAGCACGATCTGCCCATAAAACATGATCGTGTCGATACCGGTGATCCTTTGCATGATGGCCACACCAATACCGACCAAGAGTATACGGAAGAGCCATTTATTCTTGAGGATGGCACCGAGACCTGTGCGCCGGTGTTTCTCGTCCTGTGCGGTGGCCTGAACGTCTTCCAGCTCAATTTCCGCCCGGCTTTCGGGTCGAACCGATCGGAGCACCTCCAGGGCTTGGTCTCTCCGACCGTTCTCAACCAACCACCGTGGGGATTCCGGCATACGGAGCATGCCAACGAATAGACAGACCGCAGGCATGGCACTAATGGCAAACATCAGGCGCCATATGCCGTCTAGATGGCCGAGCGTGCTCCCCAAAATCGCGTTTATCACGAAAGCAGAAAGCTGACCGATCACAATGGCCACCTCGTTCCGCCCAGCAATCGACCCACGAATCTCAAAGGGAGCGAGTTCGGCCAAGAACACCGGAACCACGGTTGACGCACCACCGACACCGAGTCCGAGGAAGATCCTGCCGAGCACCAGTAACGTTAGATTCGGCGTTGCGACCACCAAAACCGACCCGGCAAAGAAGAGCACGGACAAGGCGATGATCGCTGTGCGACGACCCTTCGCATCGGCCACCCGACCGCCGAAGAAGGCTCCGAATGCGGCGGCGAACACCAATGCGCTGGTGGCGATTCCCTCCGTGATCGACGTCAGCCCGAGCTCCGCTGACATCGGCCGGAGGGCCCCGTTGATCACGCCTGTGTCGTATCCGTAAAGCAGGCCACCGAAACAGGCCACCGTGGAAATAAGGCCGAGCCTCTTGCGATATGGGCCAGGAGTTAACGGTGGGAGAGGCCGCGAAGACGGAGGATCCTGATCGATTGACATAACTGTCCTTACACGTGGAGAAGATCGGACGTGGGATGGGGCCTCAGCGACGCTGCCGTGGCTTAGCCAGGGCCTCCTCATGGCCCGGTTGTCGCGGCGGAGTCGCGCCGAGGTCAGGCACTGGGGCTGACCCCAGATGTACCTCCATGTCGTCAAAGGTGGGTGCCTGGGCACGAGCCGTGACCGGTTGATCGAGGTAGAACACGGCGGTTGAGGATATGTCGTCGTGCAGAGGCAGGTACCGCCACCCGCTTCTCCATCCCAGAGCTTGAATGTCCACACTGATGTCCCGGTGAAAATAGATCGGGTCCTGTATATGCCACCGGTACATGCCGAAGCGCTGTTGGCTCGCGTAAAGCCCGTCGGGACGGATCACCTGAGGCATTCCGAGGTACGGCGTCGAAAAAGCGGTATATCCCTGGCCCGGGACATCGAAGTTCCACGCTCCACCGAAATAGTCTTCGGTACCGGTGCCACAGATGGTGGGAAAATCACGGTCTCCGTCGAGATAAAACTTGATTTCGCCTTCACCCCACCAGCCACTCGAATTGCTTCCCCACGCGATGTAGGTACCGGCGTAATGACCGGCGCCTTCCACTCCCTCGAGTATGGTGTGGGTCGTTTTCTCGGCCAGAGGATTGCTGCGCCGCCACTGAGCGTGGAAGTACGCTTCTTCCGAATAGTCCCCGCCGACTTCGTAGGTGACTTGGTAATAGACCGTCACGGTGACTTCGGAGGTGTTTTCGAGCGCGAGGCGGGCGGATTCCTTGAAAGGCATAGGCCAGTAGGCGTTGAATCCACCCTGCGGATTGGAAGTCACGGGGAGGGAATTCACCTGCGAAAACTCTCCCCATCCGTTGCAGAAGAAGTCACCGTAGGGAACCTCGACCGCGGGCTCGATGGCGCCGTCCCAGAAGGCCCGGAAGATCAACGTACGCCAGTGATCGCTGTGGGTTGTGAGCCAAATATGCGTTATGCAGCCGGGCTCAGAAATTCTCGCCAGATCCACGGTGTGCCCCGGAGCTATGTCAATGCTGGGCGAAACTTTCCATCCCTGACCAAGATCCCTCGAAGCGGCAGCGCCGGTACCCTCCGTGGCTCGACCTCCCCCACCGGGAGCGCCGTCAAAATTTTCCGGACTGATTGATCGCGTCGAGAGTGTTCGATTGAGCTGCGAGATGGCGGCTAGATAGGTACCCATGTCGGTAACCACGCTTCCTTGAACGAGAATACTCATTGAGAAATCGATTACCGACACCATATGTGCCAGATAACGGGCGGTCAATAGGTTTTTTTAAAAGGTAAGGCGCACTTCTCAGGTGCCATGAGTAAACGATTTATCACAAAGTGACAAGAGGCAGTAGCGAGTCGGTCTCCCCTCGAACTCTTTCTAGCGATCGACGGCAGGTCCACCCGCGGTCGACTCGCGTACGATCACCTTGGCGCGCAATAGGGTGGTGCGCGGCATCTCTGCAGGGTTTGAGATGCGGTTGATCAGCATCTCTGCGGAGAGCCGGCCCGTTTCCCGAATAGGTTGTTGAATCACGGAAATGGACGGACTTACGAGTCGGGTCCAAATATCGTCGTCCGTCGAGAGCAGAGCCGGCGCATCCGCCACTCCTCGCACAGACTGGAACGCGCCCGCCGACATCCGATTATTTGTGACGAAGACGCAGTCGACCTCTGCCTCTTTCAGGATCTCGGTCATCGCGTCAGCCCCGGATCCGATATGCAGGTCCCCCCGATAGAGGACCGGCTCCCTGGCGCTCGGGCCGGCATCGCCCGATGAAACCCCTCCAGACCATGCCTGAATGAAACCTGTGACACGATCTTCGGTCGCCGAAAGGGTGCTCGGACCTGTAATGCATGCGGGCTTGCGAAATCCACGTTCCCGCAAATGCATTGCCGCTCTTCTCCCTGCATCCACGTTGTCCGTTGCAACGCAATCCACCTCAAAATCGGGGAGGCGGCGATCCACGAGTACTACCGGGATGCCCGCATCCGTCAGAGGCTTAAGACCTGAACGGCTTTCGTCAGAGGGAATCGCGATCACTCCGGCCATCTTTCGGGCAATGATTTGCCCGAGATACAAGCGTTCTTGGTCGGGATCGTTGTCCGCATGGCACAACATCACAGAGTATCCGGCTCCCCGCACAACTGCCTCGACCTCACTGACCACCTGGGTGAAATACGGGTTGTCGGCATCGGGAATCATGACCGCAATCTGTGAACTATTCCGGGCCCGCAGTGACCGACCGGCGACATTCGGAACATATCCCGTTGCTTCCACAGCCTCGCGTACCCGCCGGACGAGGATCTTGTCGACGTTAGCGGCGCCGTTCATGACTCGCGAGACGGTGGCCGATGAAACCCCTGCCCGGCTTGCGACGTCACGAATAGTCGGCTCCGACCGGGGCATATGTACTCCGAACATTCTGGTTATGGTCACGCCGTCTGCGCGATTCGGCCACGGCAAGTTTCCTCACGAATGGGACCGAGATACTTCGTGCCCCACCTGACCATAATAATCAGGCGACGTTGACCTCACCACACAGGTGAACGGTCACACCAATGCGTGCAAAGAAAGATGCTTTTGCCGTCAGTGCACGATCTGCCGCGTCGGCGTCATCCCCATAGACCACCTGAACGTGATTGGCCTTGTGTCGAGCCATGAATTGGTTTCGGTCAACTCCGTGTAAGACGACGTTGGCTATGGGCCACTCTGGGTTCGTTGACTCCTTACGTCGCCACGTTTCGTCGACCGGAAGATCAACAACGCTCCCCCGCCCGATATCAATATGCAGGCCACCATCTTCGATGTAGACCCTAGACCACACGATTTCCCCGGGCCTGGAAACGCCGTTGATTGTGGATCCTCCCGCCGGGAAGAAGACAGGGTTTTGGCGCCACCCCTCGGCGTTGCGATATCCCTCCGGCAGGTGAGAAGGGGGAACCGACCCGGAGATCTCGTAAATCCAGACATATTGCCCCTCGTGCTCACCGCCCCATCGGACGTCATGCAATGTCGTTGCGGGATCCATCCCCATGGCGCTCCAGATGCGATTGGTCACCAGGGCATCCACAGCCACGCCCTCGTCCACTTCGTTAAAGTTGGGCAGGGCTTTGCCCTCCCACAGGACTCGAGAACCATCGCGACTCGTCACCGGGGGCCGGTACTCGTTATTGAGGAGCCCCTCCACAAGGTCAGAAGCCGGGCACACGTCTTTGAGCCCTTGTTGGTATTGGATTCCCACGGCGTCCAGCCCAAAGTCGTCGGCGATGCGCAGCGCAGCGATGTACATCTTGTACTGCAGACGCAGCTGACCCTCCGTGAGTTCGGTGGCCTCATCGTCGCCGAGCCGAAAAGTCATACCCTCGTCGATAAGCCAGCGGCCAATCGCATTTGCCTCCTCATCAGATACGGTCTGCATTTCCGCCCACAGGGCTGATTGAGATAACCGTTCCTTGTACATACCTATCTGGTTGAGCAGCGCGTCGTCGAAAATGGCGTTATACATGCCCATGCACCCCTCGTCGAAGATGCCCATGATGGCTTTGTCGGCAAGGAGTTGATCACCCAGTGCCTCCCCCAATCTCTTCTCTTCGCTGTCCACGAGCTCGGGGAGATCGCGGACATGCGATGCATCGTGCGTGACGCTCCCCGTATCAAGCCACTCGTGGACACCGTTTCGGAACCAATCATCCGTACCATCGACAGTCCACATCGTGGAGTATTCAGTACCCATCTTTGTCAGACTGGCGTTGAGGTTAAGCAGGCCCACCAGGCCCGGCCACTCGGGGGCAAAATTTGCGACGGTGAGAATCGGACCTCGGTGTGTGCGCAAGCCCGCGAGGACGTGGTGGCTGTACTGCCAATTAGCGGTAGCGACGATGATCGGCGCATCCGGAGGTATGTCCTTGAAAACCTCAATCCCCATCCGCTGAGAACGGATAAACCCGTGTCTGCGCTCTTCGTCCGGCCTAAATCCGCGTCGAATCGACCATCCCGATTCTTGGACAACATCGGTCACGATTCGTTCAAGCTCCTGCTGAGCTGGCCAGCTCGCGGTGTTGGCACTTTCCCGTAGGTCACCGCTAGGAATAAGGATCACGGTGTGAGCGGGCGTAGTCGCGACGGACGAGAGCTTTGGGAACCTGTAGTCGCTCTGAAATTGGTCAGTCATGAATGCTCCTTGATCCGCGGTGACTCTCCGTAACGTCGAAATGTACAACGCTGTGAGATAACGATTACTTGCCAGAACCGTATGCTCACCTGAAGCCCATGTCAACGAAACATCGGTTTTCCTTGCAACCAAATCGGCCTATAATCCTGGTATTTCAGGGGTTTAGTGCGTGGGCGGAATATTTTTAGGCGATAACACCTCTTGCCACCCCCGCGTCAGCCCAACTACTCTGTGGTGAAATCAATAAATCGATTTCTTGCCCATGGGCACGACGCTATGAGGCGAGCCACCCTAGGCCATCCTGTTCCCTCGCTCTCCCGTACAAGCCCAACGGCGCCGGCACGACTGACCCACGCCCCACAAGCACAGTTCCCAGTATTCGCCAGGTAAGCCCTCGAGAAAGGCGTCCATCGTGAGATTCAGAAACAGACTCATTAACACCAAGGTGGTTTTCATCTTGGGTGCCTTGGGCGCTCTTCTCTTCGGCTACGACAACGGGATTGTTGCCGGAGCCATTCTTTTCATACCTGATGAGATCCCGCTGACGCCATTGATCGAGGGGATGGTCGTCAGCTCGGCCGTGATTGGCGCCATGATTGGTGCGATTTCCAGCGGGCCGGTTGCGGATCGCATTGGCCGCCAACGCGTTCTCCTGGCGGCCTCGGTGGTCTTCCTGATTGGTGCCGCGGGATCAGGTTTTGCACCTACTGCCGCCGTTCTCGTGACCTCTCGACTCATCCTCGGGCTCGGAATTGGCATCTCATCCGTGGTGGTTCCTCTCTACCTGGCCGAGATGGCCCCCGCGGATAAACGCGGCATTGCAACCTCAATGAACCAATACATGGTCATCATCGGCACAGGGGTTGCTGGCGGTGTCGCGTTTACTTTGTCCTTCAGCGGATCCTGGCGTTGGATGCTCGTGATCGGCGTTTTCCCTGCCCTTGTACTTCTCGGCGGAATGCTTTTGATGCCGGACACACCGCGCTCCCTGGTCCGCCGCGGAGACCCGGAGATGGCCAGGTCGGTTTTGCATCGTTTGCGCGAGAATCCCGAGAAAGCCGAAGAGGAATTCGCAGAGATCACGGAATTGGCCAACGATGACCCGGATCAGCAGGCCTCTCCGGCTGATCCTTCCAACGCCGCGTTGGCTCGGGCCAAAGGACCCGGCAAGTTCAGTGAACGATGGGTCAAAAGGCTCTTGGTGGTAGGGGTGCTTCTAGCGGTATTCCAGCAAGTCACGGGCATCAATGCAGTGGTCTACTACTCTCCAACCGTGCTCACAGATCTCGGACTGACACCCACGCAATCGCTGTTGTTCTCATTCCTCAACGGCATTCTGAACATCGTGACCATCGCAGTCACGGTTCAGCTCAAAATCGTGGATCGTCGAGGCCGCAAACCCATGTTGCTGGCTGGTTTGGCGGGGCTAGTCATTAGCACGGCAGCCATCGGACTGGTGACCATCTTTGGCGCGCCGGGTACAGCCACTCAGATCGTGGTCACGATTCTTGCATTCGTCGTCTTCACCAACGTCTTCTCGGCAACCTGGGGCCCAGTGCTTTGGGTCATGCTCGCAGAGATCTTTCCGTTGCGGATCCGCGGATTCGCCATGGGCATCGCAACGCTTTTCAATTGGCTGGCGGCGTTCGCCGTATCTCAAGCCTTTCCGATCCTTCAACACGGAATCGGGGCCGGCCCGATCATGATCGCATTTGCGATCATCGGCGTGATTATCATGCCCATCGTGGCGCGCTGGGTTCCGGAGACAATGGACCGAAGCTTGGAGGAACTCGAAAACGACTTTCGAACGGGGGCGACACCGATAGTGGATCGGTAACCCCAAGAATGCATGAGAACGCAAACCAGCCGAGCTGGCGCCACGTGGCCCGAAATCGGCGAATCTCAACCTCAGCTGCCTTTCTGAATACCCGCGACGAAATCGCCAGGGAACGCACCGGGGCAGTGAAAGAGCTCATCGTTCTGCTGAGCGTCACTGATTTCGATGCTGACGCCCTTCGACCTCTCGGAGCTCGCAAGATTGCCGAGGCCGCACGCTGGAGCACCAGGGAGGAATCCCTCGCCTGCACCAGCCCGGTGGGTGCAGGGCAATGTTCCAAGAGTTCGATGCGCTGGTGGCCAAGGATGATCGTTGCTGCGTGGATACTGGAGCCGGGCACTCCCGCCACGGCAACCGTAACGGTCTCATTCAGATCAAATCTGCGCTCGAGGGCAAAGCCAAGGCCGTCGCACCACATCGACAACGCGGTATCCACGCCGGGGTCGGCTAGTCCACCGTGATCCACTTCGGAAACGATAGGCGTGTTCAGCCCCACGATTCTGACCCATTCCACTGATGGATGTGAGGTCCTCATAAACCTCAGTCCAATTGGTCGACCATGGGATAAGGATTCGGTGCAGAGAGCATTCGGAGCCTGCGCTTCAATTGGCTGGAGGTTGGTCTCAAAGCTCGACGATGCCCCCGAAGACGTCTCCGGCAAGCCGGCTCCGCGACTGGTTCTCGGAATGATCAATTCGATCGTGGGCTGGTAGCAGCCGGAAGGCAGTGCCGAATGCCGCCTTCCGGCTGAACCTCCATCTCCACCGCCCCGGAGGCCTACTCCTTCTCGACTAGCGTCAGCACGTCGTACGTCGCCACGACCTCGTCGTCCTGGTTGGTCAAGCGGGCGTCCCAGGCGACCTCGCCGTAATCGTCCGTGACGCGCGGGGTGATGCGCTTGGCCGTCAGGGTCACGCGGAACGAATCGTCGTAGGTGACGGGCGTGATGAATCGCAGATTCTCCAGACCGTAATTGGCCAGGACCGGCCCCGGTGCGGGCTCCACGAACAGGCCCGCGGCCCACGAGACCAGCAGATAGCCGTGGGCGACGCGGCGCGGGAAGAACGGATTGGCGGTCGCGGCCTCCTCATTGGTGTGCGCGTAGAACGTGTCCCCGGTCGACTCCGCGAATTCCGTGATGTCCTCCAGGGTGACTTTCCGCAGGTCGGAACGGAACTGGTCGCCGATGCGAAGTTCGGCCAGTGACTTGCGGAACGGATGCGTGCCGGTCCCGTTCTCAACCTCATCGCGCGTCACGGTCTGCGCCGTCGCCCCCCAGTGCCACACGCCGGTCACCCCGGTCAGCAGGTCAGGTGAACCCTGCACGGCCGTGCGTTGCATATAGTGCTTGACGCCACGGACACCGCCGAGCTCTTCGCCGCCGCCAGCTCGACCCGGACCGCCGTGGACGAGTTGAGGCATCGGCGAGCCGTGGCCCGTCGAGGTCTTGGCGTCGTCGCGGTCGAGGAAGAGCACGCGGCCGTGATGAGCACCGATCCCGGCAGCGAATTCGCCGGCGGTCAGGGGATCGTGAGTGCACACCGTGGCAACCAACGAGCCGCCACCGAGGGCAGCGAGCTCCACGGCTTCCTCGATGTCGCCCGAATACCCCAGAACCGAGGTAACGGGACCGAATGCTTCGACACTGTGCGCCTCGCGTGTGCGTGCATCGTCGAATTCGAGCACCGTGACGGGGAAGAACGCACCCTCGGCCGGAACTGTATCCAGTGCGTCCGGTCCGCCCACGCGGACGGATCCGCCGGCGTCGACGAGCCTGCGCACGGCCTTGAGCACTTCTTCGCGCTGCTCAGGGGAGGCCAGCGCGCCGACCGTGGTCGCTTTGTCCCGAGGGTCCCCGACGACGCCGCGCTCGGCAATGCGGGCCTCGAGCGCGTCCACGACCGGTCTGCGCATCCTGTCCGGAACGATGACCCGGCGGATCGCGGTGCACTTCTGCCCGGCCTTGGCGGTGATCTCGAGGACCACTGACTTGATGAACGCCGCGAACTCCGGGGAATCCTCGGTGACGTCAGGTCCCAGGATGGCCGCGTTGAGCGAGTCGGTCTCTGCCGTGAACCGGACGCCGCCCTCAATCACGTTCGGATGCTGGCGCAGCGAATTCGCAGTCGCCGCCGATCCTGTGAAGGCCACGTGATCGCGCATGTCCAGGTGATCCAGAAGATCCCGAGCCGAGCCGGAGATCAGCTGGATCGAGCCTTCAGGCAGCAATCCCGACTCGACCATGAGCCGCACGCATTTTTCCGAGACGTAAGCGGTCGGTGTGGCGGGCTTGACCACGGTGGGCATCCCGGCGATGAACGCCGGGGCGAATTTCTCGAGCATTCCCCACACCGGGAAGTTGAACGCGTTGATCTGCACGGCAACACCTGGCAGACGGGTGTAGATGTGCTCGCCGAGGAAGCTGCCGTCACCGGAGAGCTGTTCGACAGCGCCGTCGACGATCACATTGGCGTTGGGCAGTTCACGGCGGGCCTTGGACGAGAACGTGAAGAGCGTACCGATACCACCGTCAGTGTCGATCAGATGGTCCTTGGCGGTTGCACCGGTCAGGTAGGAGACCTCGTACAGCTCATCCTTGCGCTCGTTGAGGTACATCGCGAGTTTTTTGACGATCAGTGCCCGTTCGTGGATGGTCAGCTCGCCCAGCGACTTCTGGCCGCTCTCACGTCCGTATCGGATGACCTCGGCGGTATCGATACCGTCGGTACTGACACGTACCACGGGATCACCCGTCGCCGCATTGACGACGTCGACGGCTCGCTCCGGCTCGTCCGGGCGCCACCATTGCCCTCGCACGTAACTCGGCAATATCTCGGTGGCCTGGGTGGTTGTAGCCTCGTATCGGGTTTGGGTGGTCACGGGTGGATTCACTCCCTGCAATAAATTAGCCGAACGTTCGGTCAGTAATTAGTGTCAGAATAGCCCACGTCACAGTCGCGTGCCACAACGCGGCCCGGCACAAAGTCATGAGGAGGTCTCATTGGAGAACCAGTCAGTCAACGCACAAGACCAGGCAACCGGAACGGAACAGGACTCAACACGGCTGGTGGGCCGCATCGACCCGGGCGAACTCGACCACAAGCTCAACATCGAATTCGAGGAGCAGACGCCGGAACGAGTGGTGGCGACCATGCCGGTCGAGGGCAACCGCCAGGGACACGGAATCCTGCACGGAGGAGCGTCGATCGCCCTGGCAGAATCCACGGGCTCCTGGGCGGCCGTGTTGCACGCCGCCCAGTTCGGGAAGATCGCAGTCGGGATTGAGGTCAATGCCACGCACCACTCCTCGGCAACCGAAGGCACCGTGCGAGCGGTTGCGACGCCGATCAAGCTGGGGCGCTCGATGACCAGCCACGAAGTTGTTATGACGCACGTCGAGACCGGTCGGCGTCTCTGCACCGTTCGGATCAGCAACTACCTCAAGCCCGCGCCGGAAGGGTTCTTCGACTGAGGCACGCCCGGACGTACCGGGGCGTTGGGTGCATATCGGGCCCTGAGATGATCCGATGCGCACATAACGTACCGATATGCAGCTCGAGGCGCTACTCGTACGAGTAGAAGCCCTTCCCGGTCTTCTTGCCCAGCTCACCGCGTTCGACCATGTCCCGCATGAGTTGCGGCGGGCTGAAGCGCGGCCCCAGCTTGGACTCGAGGTATTCGGCGATGTCGAGGCGCACGTCCACGCCCACAATGTCCGTCAGCCCCAGGGGGCCGACCGGATGCTTGTATCCCAGGGTCATCGCATGATCGATGTCCTCGGGCGAGGCGACCCCCTCCTCGACCATGCGGATCGCTTCCAGGGACAGGGCGATTCCAAGTCGCGAGGACGCGAAGCCGGGGGCATCGTGCACGGTCACCGGGGTCTTGTTCAGCCCGGCCACCCACTCCCGGGTAAAGCCCTGCAATTCCTTCGACGTCCTATTCCCCACGACGACCTCTACGAGTTTGGAGGCCGGTACCGGGTTGAAGAAGTGCAGACCGCAGAACCGTTCGGGACGCTCCAGGGTGTCGGCCAGCCCGTCCACGGACATCGAGGATGTATTGGTCGCGAGCCACGAATTCTCGTCCACATTCGACTCTGCCCTGCGAAGGGACTCGACCTTGAGATCCCAGATCTCCGGAACGGCCTCGATCACCAGGTGGCAGTCGGCAAAGGCGGAAGCATCGGTCGCGGTCTCCAGTTTCTTGGCCCACTCGTCGGCTTCTCCGCTGATCTTGCCGCGCTCGACGGAAGCACGGATGTCCTTCTCGATGCGAGCCCGAGCGGATTGAGCGGCGTCGTCATTGACCTCGACGACGGTCACTGCCGCCCCTGAGATCAGGAACGCATGAGCTATCCCAGCCCCCATGCGGCCACCGCCAAGTACTCCTACGCGTTCGGGAACTTGCTGCTTGTCATGCGCGCTCACTTAGCTGCGCTCCTTCCTGCGGTCCAAGAAAGACTGCATCCGGTCGAATTTGGCGGGAGACTCGAACAAGACCGCCTGGGCGAGCTCGTCGACGTATGGGTGCGCCTCCCGAGGCATATGGAAGACGCCTTTGGCGATCCGGACCGCGAGCGGGTCTTGCTTGGCGATCCGATCGGCAAGACCGTCGGCGGCATCGAGTAGGTCCTGTGATTCGTGGATTTCGGTAATGAGGCCCGCCGCGAGGGCCTCCTCGGCCCCCAGCGTGCGCCCTGCGAACAGCAACTCCTTGGCCAACGGTTCTCCGGCGAGTTCCTTGAGCCGCCACATGGCCCCGGCTGCTGCCACGATGCCGAGACCGGTCTCCGGCTGACCGATCTTGATCTGGGGTGTCCCGATGCGAAAATCTGCGGCCCAGGCGAGCTCGGCACCGCCGCCCAGGGCGTAGCCGTCGAGGGCCGCGATCACGGGCATCGGAAGGCTCGCCAACCTCTCGAAGAGCCGCGAATTGATTCCGCGCAGTGCATCGTCCCGACGCCGTTCGCGCAACTGGGCAATATCCGCACCGGATGCGAAGATACCCTTTCCGTTCGTCTCCGTTCCGGAGAGGACCAGGATTTTCGGTTCGGATTCCAGGTGCGCGCAGACCCGGTGCAACTCGCCGATCATGGTCGCGTCGATCGCGTTGCGAACCTCGGGCCTATTGAGGCGAACGTGGAGCCGGTCTTCGCGCTCCTGAATCTCGATCGCCGTGAAGTCACCGGTCAATTCCATGGTCTATACCCTTTCGAGGAGGAGAGCGGCGCCCTGCCCGACGCCGATGCACATGGTCGCGAGGCCCTTCGAAGCACCCTCGCGCTCCATTCGACCCAACAGTGTGATGGTGATTCGGGAGCCGGAAGAACCGAGAGGGTGTCCCAACGCAATCGCTCCGCCGTCCCTGTTCACGAGGTCCGGATCCAGGCCGAGTCTACGGATCGAGGCGAGAGACTGGGTCGCGAAGGCTTCATTGATTTCGATGGCACCCAAGTCCCCGATGCCCCACCCTGAACGTTCCAGGACCTTCTGACTCGCGGGGACGGGCCCGATGCCCATGATTTCCGGAGGCACACCGGCGGATGCACCGTCCACGACCCGGGCGCGAGCCTCCAATCCGTATTTCTTCACAGCTTTCTCGCTGGCGACGATAATCGCCGAGGCGCCGTCGTTGAGGGCAGAGGAGTTGCCGGCCGTGACCACGGATCCGCCTTTGACGACCGGATTCAGCTTGGCCAGAACTTCGGTAGTGGTACCCGGGCGCGGGCCCTCGTCGGTCTCGACCAGATTCACCTCGCCCTTACGACCGGTAACTTTGACGGGCACGATTTCGTTCGCGAACCTGCCCGCCCGGATCGCCGCGTTGGCCTTCTCCTGGGAGCGCGCCGCGAATTCGTCTGCCTCCTCGCGCGTGATTCCGTCCACGCGAGCAACCTCCTCCGCGGTCTCCGGCATCGAATACGTAGCCTTGCCGTTACGGGACAAAGGACCGTCCACAAATTTCGAATTCACGAAGCGCCAGCCGATCGAAGTATCGAAGACCTCACCGGGCTTGGAGAACGGTTTGGTCGGCTTTTCCATGACCCAGGGCGCGCGAGACATCGATTCCACGCCGCCGGCGACCACAATATCCGCGGCACCGGCCTTGATCATCTGGGAGGCGATCGTGATCGCGGACATCCCCGAGGCACACAACCGATTCACCGTCATCCCCGGTACCGAATCCGGGTAACCGGCCAGCAACCAGGCCAAACGGGCAACATTCCGGTTCTCCTCACCCGCCCCGTTGGCGTTGCCCAGAATGACTTCATCGACGTCGGCCGGGTCGATTCCCGCCTCCTCAACGACGGTGCCGATGCACAGCGCCGCGAGGTCATCAGGGCGAACCGAGGAGAGTGAACCGCCGTATCGACCCACCGGAGTGCGGGCTCCACTGACGAGGAAGGCTGCGGGCATTTCGGGCATAAGAACTCCTGGGTGGGACAGACTTCGAATTACTGACCATTCGTTCACTAATATGGCATCCGGTGTGACATGCGTCAATTCCACTCCATTCGCATCGTGCACCAGGGTTACGGACTTTGACGGTCAGCGGTTCATGTCCCGCAACAGTCCCTCGCGAGTTGGAGCCCTTGGAGCACACGGGATTAACTGGAAAGGAAAACCATCCAGAGCGACCGAGAGACCTGGCTCGATGACGTCGCAGCAACCCATCTCCACGGTGATCCTTCGCCCCGACCGGCGGACAGATCCTCCGCGGACGAGCACGGTGCTAACGCCAGGACTCGATGGAGTGATTGATTGTGGCCTCGACGCACCCGACGGAACGTGCGCAGGAAGCCCGGAGGAAAGCGGCTTCGGTTCGGTTCCACAGCGTCGGAAAGTCATTCCCGGGATCCAGGCGCGGCACTGCCGGGTCCGAAGTTCTCCGTGACGTGACCTTCACCGCGGAACCAGGGGAAATCGTCGCGGTGCTCGGCCCTTCGGGCTGCGGGAAGTCGACTCTTCTGCGTGCAGCGGCCGGACTCGACACCGCGAGCGCAGGATCCGTCACGATTGATGGAACGCCAGTACGTGAAATTGATCCCCGGTGCGCTGTGGGATTCCAGGAACCACGGCTTCTGCCGTGGCGTTCCGTCACGGACAACGTTGTCCTCGGTCTGCCGAAGAATGCGAGCAAGAACGGCGGACGCAAACGAGTCGCCGAGCTGATCGACCTCGTGGGCTTGGGAGAGCACGCGAGCCATCGCCCCGGGGAAGTCTCCGGGGGCATGGCTCAACGCGCGTCCCTGGCCAGGGCCCTGGCACGCAACCCCAGAGTGCTCCTCCTCGATGAGCCTTTCGGGGCCCTGGATGCCCTGACTCGCCTGAAAATGCAGGACCTGTTGCTGGACATTCACGGTCAGGACCCCACCACCGTTCTCCTCGTGACTCACGACGTCGACGAGGCCCTGTACCTATCCGACCGTGTGGTCATACTCGGCCGCACGGCACCGGGAGTACCGGCGGGGATTGTCGAAAGCATTGAGGTCGGTTTGCCGCGTCCTCGTTCCCGTGAGGACGCGCAACTGGTCCGAATGCGCGGCCACCTCTTGGGTCTGCTGGGCGTGGACACGACCGCACATGAGGCATTTCGGGACGTGTGACCCGCTGCGCCAACGCGGCCCGCGCCCAAGGTTTCCTCGTTCATCCCCTCCTCGACTTCCTCGCAAGGACCCCAACCTCATGATCAATCTTTCCCGTCGAGACGCAGTGCGGGCCGCCGGCCTCGGCGTCGTGACCCTGGCCCTGTCCGGGTGCATGCCCGGCGAGGGCGCTGGACGCGGCGTCATCAACGCGGACGCGACCAGCAGCATCACCCTCGACTATGCGACGTACAACCCGTTGTCTCTGATCATTCGCAGGAAGGAATGGCTCGAGAAGGCCGCGGCCGATCTGGGGCAATCGGTCACGTGGCTCAAGTCGGCGGGTTCGAACAAAGCCAATCAGAACCTCATCGGCGCAGCCATAGACGTCGGGTCTACGGCGGGCTCGGCCGCTCTTCTGGCACGAGCGAACGGGGCTCCGCTCAAAACCATTGATCTCTTCTCACAACCGGAATGGTCGGCCCTCATGCGCACGCCGGAATCGTCGATTCGACGGGTCGAGGACCTGGCAGGCCGGTCCGTCGGGGCGACGCTGGGGACGGACCCATATTTCCTGTTAGTTCAGGCCCTCAAAGCGGCCGGTATGAGCACGGACGACGTCACGGTCGTGAACTTGCAGCATGCCGACGGTCGGGCCGCGCTCGATACCCATCAAGTCGATGCGTGGTCAGGGCTCGACCCGATCATGGCGACTGCAGAGGATGAAGGCGGTGACGTCTTGTTCTACCGGAATCTGGAGTTCAACACGTGGGGTTTCCTCAACGCTCGGGAAGAGTTCCTGCAACAGAATCCGGAGGGTGCTCAGCTCGTCGTCGACGTCTATGCGTACGCCAGAGAGTGGGCCCTGAAGAATCCGAGCGAGGCGACGCGATTATTCGCCGAAGAAGCAGCCGTTTCCGGTGGGGTCGCTGAGAAGGTCTGGGACCGAACTCATTTGGATATCGACCCCGTACCAGGCGAAGAGCAACTCAAAGTGCTCAGCAATGTTGCACCAATCCTCGTGGATTCCGGAGACGTCTCGGAGCGCAAGGACGTCGACGACGCCGTGGCCAACATCATCGACAAGCACTACGCCGAGGCAGCGGATGCGCGTTCCGCGGCCAGACGGATTGAGGGGAAGTAGAGCGTGAAATTCCTTCCGAGAAATCGTTGGGCCTTAGGCGGCCTGGGCTTGGTCCTACCATTGATCATGTTGCTGGTGTGGCATCTGCTCTCCTCGACCGGTGTTTTCTCACCGATTCAGCTTCCGGCCCCATCGGCTGTGGTCGATGCCGGTGTCGAGTTGGTTCAGCGCCACGAGCTGTGGCAGCACGTGGGGATCTCGACACAACGGGTGATCCTGGGTTTCCTCATCGGAAGCGCCCTCGGGCTGGCGATTGGTGCGTTGATCGGTCTCTCACGCTGGACGAACGTCTTGGCCGGTCCGACCGTGGGAGCGGTGCGAGCGGTGCCGTCTCTGGCCTGGGTCCCCTTGATGCTGCTCTGGGTCGGCGTGGGCGAGAACTCCAAGGTCATTCTCGTCGCGATCGGTGCATTCTTTCCCGTTTACACCACGGTCGCCGGTTCGCTGAAACACGTCGACCGCCAGCTGATCGAGGCCGCCCGCTCATTTGGGATCACTGGCCTACGACTTTTCACGACGGTTCAGCTTCCGGCGGTCATGCCGTCCGTGGTCTCCGGTCTCCGACTCGCCCTGGCCCAGGCATGGCTTTTTCTGGTGGCCGCAGAGCTCGTAGGAGCTTCGATGGGCCTGGGCTTCCTGCTGACCGATTCGCAGAGCAACGGCCGGACCGACCGCCTGATTCTGGCGATCATTCTCTTGGCAATACTGGGCAAAATCACTGACGCCCTGATAGGAATCTTTGAACGATGGACCCAACGCCGATGGGGCACTGCCCCGGAAAACGCGTGAAGGATCCGCAACGGATAGGAACGATCATGACTCTTCCGACAAATTTTGTCTTCTCTGACCCTCACAAGCCGACCCCGAATCCCGCCACGATCTCCGACGCGGCCCGCGTTGATTTCTGGGAGAAGCAGGCAGGTCGCCTGTCCTGGGCCGAACCTTGGCACACCGCGCACCGGTTCGAGAAGCCGCGGCCCATAGGAACTGACCAGGACGGAGCACCGGAGTTCAGCGTGCCCGAGATCGCCTGGTTCGAAGGCGGCAGACTGAACGCGGCCTATAACTGCGTAGACCGGCACGTCGAGGCGGGACGCGGTCAGCACGTTGCCCTGTACTTCGAGGGAGAGCCCGGAGACCGGGAGGTCTACACGTACGCTCGGTTGCAGACGGAAGTCTCCCGTGCCGCGAATGCTCTGCTCGATCTGGGGGTCGAGAAAGGAGATCGCGTTGTGATCTATCTTCCGGTCATTCCGGAGACCGTCATCATCACGCTTGCCTGCGCTCGGATCGGGGCCGTGCATTCGCTCGTATTCGGCGGATTCTCCGCCGAGGCGCTCAAATTTCGGGTCGAAGACACCGGTGCCAAGGTTCTGGTGACCACGGACGGTCAGAACCGAAAGGGCA
Source organism: Rothia uropygialis (assembly GCF_004137765.1). GTDB lineage: Bacteria > Actinomycetota > Actinomycetes > Actinomycetales > Micrococcaceae > Rothia. The sequence continues at coordinate 68,914 of NZ_NOIS01000003.1, forward strand.
AGGTCGTTCCCGTCAAGCAGAACGCCGACGAGGCCTGCGCGGGAGACAACTCGATCGAACACGTCGTGGTGGTCCGTCGGACCTCACGCCCTGGCCGCAAGACACCCGCGGGTGTTCCGCTCTCCCCGTCCGACAAAGGCTTCCGTTCCAAGGACGAGCAAGCCGTGCCCTGGACGACCGGACGCGATGTGTGGTGGCACGACCTCATCGAGAGCGCATCCGATGTGCACGAGCCGGAATTCTTCGAAGCCGAAACCCCTCTGTTCATCATCTACACCTCCGGAACGACCGGCCGCCCGAAGGGACTTGTCCACACGACCGGCGGCTACCTCACCCAGACGGCATACACTCATGCCCTGTTATTCGATCTCCTTCCCGAAACCCTGGACGAGAGCGGGGAAGTCCGTCCGGATGAGCTTTCCGCGGAGAATGACGCGGGCAAAGTCGATTCCACGGTTCACTGGTGCACCGCCGATCTCGCCTGGGTCACGGCCCACACCTACGAGATCTATGGTCCGCTCCTCAACGGGGTATCCGAGGTGATCTACGAGGGGACGCCCAACACCCCGCATTTCGGTCGCCATTTCGAAATCATCGAACGGTACGGCGTCACGAATTACTACACCGCGCCGACCCTCATCCGTTCCTTGATGGGCGCTTTTCCGCAGGGCCTTCCCGCGAGCTATAACCTCGCGTCCGTGCGGCTTCTGGGATCAGTCGGTGAGTCCATCAATCCGGAAGCGTGGCGCTGGTTGCGCGACAACGTGGGCGCCGGCGAGGTTCCGTTCATCGATACATGGTGGCAGTCCGAGACCGGAGCGACCGTGTGTTCCCCGAGACCCCATGATCCGCAGTTCGCACCTGCCGGTTCGTTCCCGGACGATGCACCGCACACGCGGGTCAAACCAGGTTGCGCAACTCGGGCGGTTCCGGGGATTTCGACGCGGGTTGTGGACGAGTCCGGCCAGGACGTCGAGCCGTCGACCCAGGGATTCATCGTGGTGGACAAAATCGGCCCCTCGATGGCGCGCACCGTGTGGGGCAATCCTCAGCGGTACTTGGATTCGTACTGGAAGCACTACGGCGAGCGCGGTTGGTTCCTCGCCGGGGACGGCGCCAAGGTCGACGACGAAGGCGACACCTTCATCCTCGGCCGGATCGACGACGTCATCAACATCTCGGGGCACAGACTCTCGACCATCGAGATCGAGTCGGCTCTGGTGACCCACGAAGCCGTCGTCGAAGCAGGTGTCTGCCCCGTCGAGGACGAGCTCACGGGGCACTCCGCCATCGCGTTCGTGACCGTCGCGGGCGACCGGGCCCCGAATGAGAGTGAGCTCCGGGAAACCCTGAGGGCCCACGTGAGCCGGGAGATCGGTCCCATCGCCAAGCCGAAGGAAGTCATCGTGGTCAAGGACATCCCCAAGACCAGGTCGGGCAAGATCACTCGGCGCCTTCTCGGAGAGCTGTACCAAGGGCGGGAACTGGGAGATCGGTCTTCGCTTCAGAATGAGGAAGCGTTGGACCACATCGCCGAGGTGCTTACGCGACGCCAAACAGGCGAAGGACCGCGCAGGTAGCCATCCCGAGGATCACGCAGATGAGAAGGGGCACTTTGACGATTGCGGCGATGATTCCGACTGAAGTTCCGATGATGCGCGCGGGCCCGGCGATGTCCTGCCCCTCGAAGACCATGGTGGTCGCGGCGACTGCACAGATCAGGACCACGGTGGCCCGGTCCATCCAAAGGCGAGCGGTCGTGGGTTCTTCGGTTTCCTCGTCCGTACCGGACATCGAACCGATTCTCACACCCACATACCGCAGGATGTAGGTTCCGATGACCAGACCGGCCAAGGCGATCACGAAGGGAATTGTGCTCATACCTCGCCTCCTTCGGCGCTCGTGTGGGATTGGCGAATGTGGCCTTTGGCCCAGATAAATCCGGCCGCCGGAATCAGGATCGCGAGCGACGCGACGGCTCCGAGCCCCAGGGGCAACACAGGAGTGGCCGCGATCGCGAGTATCGCTCCTCCGCCGGCGATGATTGCGACGAGGGGATTCTTGAGGTCCTGAACCACGAGGCAGAACAGAATGATGGGAAAGGCGGCGTCGAGGCCGAGTGCGTCGGCGTCGACCACAGACCCGAGTAATTGGCCGAGCGCGGCGCCGCCGACCCAGGCGGGAAACAGAAGTACGGCCATGACGACGAAATGCTGCCAGCGGGCTGTACGCCCTCTCACCGATCGGGCAAAAGCGACGGTTTCGTCGTTGACCATGTGAGATGCAAGGAGTCGGCGCCAGCCTCGGGGCACGTACTCCCCCGCGCTGAGACCGAAAGCGAAATTGCGGGAGTTGACCAAAAGCCCTCCCAATACCGCGAAGATCGGGGCTCCTCCCGCAGCGATCACGCCGACAAAAGTAAGCTCCGCCGCGCCACTGGTTGCAAGAGCAGCCAAGAGAACGGTTTGCCAGATCGCGAATCCAGAGGATTGCGACAGCGCACCGTAGGAAAGCCCCACGGCACCGAGGGTCAGGAAGATCGCCATCGCATTGCGACGCTGGGTCGGCGCCACGGTATCGGAGAAGTACCGCGGGACCGTTCTATAAATCGAACGCATGGGTATTATGGTGCATCTTTGCCCGAACGTTCGTCAAGAAATACGAACGTCCAATATATTGATGACATGAACTTCGACGTCGAACTCCCCGACTCACGCCACACCGATGGGCCCGAGGAACCGGATGCGCAAAAACTGCGCATGGCGCAGGCACTCCAACGCGAGAGAGCCCGGCACGGTCTGAGTCTGAGCGAGGCGGCCAAGAGGGCCGGGGTCAGCAAGTCGACGCTCTCTCAGCTAGAGGCCGGATCCGGGAACCCCAGCGTCGAAACCATGTGGGCGCTGGCCACCTCGTACGGGGTGCAGCTAGCACAACTGCTCGACCCTCCCCGCGGTCGCATCTCCCTCGTGAGACTCCAGAATTTGCCTCAGCTCCCCTCTTCGAATGCCAGCTATTCGGCCGCGCTTCTATCCGCAGGCCAGGTGGGGGTTCGGCGCGATGTCTATCTCATCAGTGCCGAGCCCGGCCGGCCCCGGGAATCCAGCCCTCACCCCACGGGAACCGTCGAACATATTGTGTTGGCGGCAGGAAAAGCGCGGGCGGTCTGCGACGGAGAGGAAGCCGTACTCAATCCGGGTGACTTCCTGACGTTCGCGGGCGACGTCGAGCACAGTTTCGAGGCACTCGAACCGGGTACCCGCGCGGTTTACGTCATCGACAGTTGATCGCTGCTCATCCGCCAGTGAAGACGTTCACTGCCGCTTGAGCACGGTGCCACGGCGAGCCGGCGTCACAGCCGTGAACTGCCGCTGCACAAGTGCGCAACGACACCCGGCGCGCGATAAGGTCATCAACCGCACCCTGCCCCGGCAAGCAACTTCGAATCATCCAGGAGTTGAATTCCCGGACAGCACAAGGCCCGCATCCGAAACCAGATGCGGGCCTTTGGCGATTCGGGAAACGAATTTCAGAAGTCTTCGGAATCGACGAACTGATTGCCGTCCCAGTGGTGTTCCCGCTCTTTACCGTCTTCTGAATACGTCATGGTCGGTTCCCCGGAAGGGTCGATATGCAACGATGCATTTTTGAAAGGGTTGGTCCCGCTGGGCATCGAATCATAGGAGTTGTACCCCTGATCGGTCGGGGTGAGAACGGTTACCCCGCCGTTGTAGCTGAGGTAAACATTGCCGTATTTGTCCACGTTGGATCCGTTTTCGAGATTCCACACGTCTGAGTTGGCCTGATCAACCGGCCTGGCACCGAACCAGAGAAGCTTTTGATTCGGATCCTCCACGTAGCCGACGGCCTTATCGTGTTGGTACAAGGCATAAGCGGCATTCCCTGCGGGCGAACCGTTGTCATCGGCTCGCTTGTTCCAGTACGGAATCACGGTCATCGGGCCGAAAGCAGGATGTTGGACCTCAATGGTTCCGCCCTTGATGCAGGAATTCGCGCACGGATCATCGATGACGTCCAACTGTCGGTGTTGGCCCGTGGATCCACTCGGCGAGCTTGCATCACCCGATGCGGAGCCCTCGGATGGCTCCGTCGGAGAGGTGCTCGTCTCAGCGGGCAGGCTGGCCACACTGGAATCACTCGTTGCTCCTGTGCAACCCGAAAGGACCGGCATGGAGAAGGAAATCAACAGCACGCTGGCGACAGCGGTCCTGCATTTCGACGGAGCCACGGTCCCACATCCCTAAATCCATAACCGACCAGTGATAATGCTTATATTGAGAATTTCAAGCAGTTATCGGTAAGTCAACGGGTTCGCCCCAAGTTCAGCAAGAATCCACTGTCTGAGACGCCCCGGAATGGGATTCTAATAACCGAGTTTTGCGTTTTTCAGGACAGGGATCGATTTTTCTGCTTGCTCGACCACAGCCAGATCCAGTTCGATGACCCGCAATTCTTCTGCCTCCCCGAACGAGGTAATGACGTGACCGAATGGGTCGGAGACGATGCTGTGTCCGACGCCGGTCGGAGCCTTGGGATTGACGTTGACGCCGGAGACCTTCGGGTCGGCCTGATCCACCGCGACGACGATCGTGTTGCTGTCCAGGGCGCGGGCACGAGCCAGGGTTTCCCATTGCTCCACCTTGCCGCTTCCGGCGGCCCATGACGCGGCCACCAAGGAAACCTGTGCGCCCTTGCGGGACAATTCGGCAAACAACTTGGGGAACCGGATGTCGTAGCACAGGGACATGCCCACCGAGACTCCCCCAATGTTGACCACGAGCGGGTGCTTACCAGGGGCCACGTCGTCGGACTCCGTGAATCCGAACGCGTCGTAGAGGTGAATCTTGGCGTAATCGAGTCGCTCGCCCGAAGGCGTGTACACGGCCAGGATGTTTTGTACTTTGCCGTCCTCTGCGGGAGCGAATTCGCCAGTCACCAGGGATATCTCTTGTTCCGCGGCGAGCCACTGCATTTCGGTCTTCCACATCTCGGCATGTTCGGTTGCTGCTGCGAAAAGGTCGCTGCCGAAAGCAGACATGGTAGCTTCCGGGAAGACGACGAGTTCCGCGCCTTCTTCTCGAGCGCGGCGCGTACAATCTTGCACCTTGCTCAGGTTTTCGCTGACAATCTCGCTGCTGTTGATCTGCGCGATAGCAATTTTCATGCTGGCTCCTTACGGATAACGTCCTGTCTCCGAGCTTACGGCCAACGCCGACGACGGTGCGCTCTGGGTGTAAGCAACAATCTGTTTCTGCGCACGGCCGGTGGTTCCTCCCTAGTCCAGCAGGCTGCGCAGGATGTGCGCGGCGCCGTCGTCGTAAACCGACGAGGTGACCTCGGAGGCGACGTCGATGACTTCCTCCGGAGCCTGTCCCATGGCGACGCCGCGAGCTGCCCATTCGAGCATCTCGATATCGTTCCGACCATCGCCCATCGCGATGGTGTGGGCGGGGTCGACACCGAGATTCTTGCGGATCTGTTCGAGGGCGGATGCCTTGGAAACTCCGTGAGCGGCAATATCCAGCCAGGGAGTCCAGCCCACCGAGTAGGTCACACCGTGCAGGCCTACTTCGTCGATGATTTCGGCGAAGGAATCGATGTCCGTTTCGGTCGAGAAAACCACCACGCGGACGGCTTCCATGTCGAGAATTTCTTCGAGGGAAACGGTCTGCGCTTCCATGCCGAAGCTCCGGTCCTGGAAGTGGGCCGTCGAGAAGAACGACCCGTCGGCGGCCTCGAGAGCAAATTTTGCGCCGGGCAGTTTTTCGTGGAGAGCCGCGAGCGCCTTGGCCGGTCTGAAGGTCACCGCGTCGATGATTTTATAACCGTCCACGTATTGCTTGCCGATTTCGAGTGTCACGCCGCCGTTGGAGCTGACCGCGTAGCCGGACTCGATGTCGGCGAGTTCCACGATCGGCAAGGTCGCGCCCTTCGAACGGCCGGTCGAGACCACGATGTGGTGCCCTTCCTGGGCAACGGATCGAACGGCTTCCTTGACGTCTTCTGACATGTGACCGTCGTGGTCCACGAGGGTCCCGTCGACGTCGAGGGCTACCAGGTATTTCACCCCTGCTTCTTTGTGCCAGCGCACCTGCACCGGCGGGTGAATTGTTTCTTGAGTCATTATTTCCATACTTTCATCTGATCCACCCGTTATAACGGGTATGCACCGATTCCGCGAATTCGCGGTGAATCGGCGGTTAAGAATTCTCGTTAAATTGGGACGCCGCCCGACTTGGCCCTGGTCTCACGCCTTCGGAGCGATGCGACGGGCAAGTTCGGACGGCGGCCGGTTGCTGGACTATTTCTGCCCAACCACTGGGATGACCTCGAGCCCGCCCATATAGGGGCGCAGTGCTTCGGGGATACGGACCGATCCGTCCTTCTGCTGGTGAGTTTCCAAGATCGCGACCAACCAACGCGTTGTGGCGAGCGTGCCGTTGAGAGTAGCGACCGTCCGGGTCCCGCCCTTTTTGGTCTTGCCGTTGGCGGAGACGACGTCAGGCTTGCGTTCTCGAATGTTCAGCCGCCGGGCCTGGAACGTCGTGCAATTCGAGGTCGAGGTCAATTCCCGGTATGTGCCTTGGGTGGGAATCCACGCTTCGCAATCGAACTTCCTCGCTGCCGAAGAACCCAAATCGCCGGCCGCGGTATCGATCACCCGGTAGGACAAGCCGCACTTGGACAGCATTTCCTCTTCCCAGGCCAGCATTTTCTCGTGCATGCCTTCCGCTTCTTCTACGGGGCAGTACACGAACATTTCTGCTTTGTTGAACTGGTGTACGCGAATGATGCCGCGAGTATCCTTGCCGGCGGATCCGGCCTCACGTCTGTAACACGTGGACCACCCGAGATATTTCCGGGGTCCGCCGTCGAAATCGATGATCTCGTCCGCGTGGTAACCGGCAATCGCAACCTCGGATGTTCCCACGAGGTAAAGATCGTCCCGCTCGAGCCGGTAGATCTCATCGTCGTGCTTGACGTTGAAACCCGTTCCGGCCATGGTTTCGGGGCGGACGAGCGTCGGGGTAGTCAGCATCGTGAAGCCGGCCTTGGTGGCTTGGTCCAGTGCCATCCACAGCAAAGCCTGCTCGAGGCGAGCAACGGTGCCTTTCAAGAAGTAGAAACGCGCACCGGAGACTTTGGCCCCTCGGGCCATATCGATGCCGTCGAGAAGCTCCCCGATCTCAAGGTGATCCCGCGGTTCGAAGCCTTCGGAAGCGAAATCCCGGGGCTCGCCAACCGTTTTCAAGGTGACGAAGTCGTCCTCGCCACCGGTGGGCACACCGTCGATGATGAGGTTCTCCATGCGCGAGAGGAGTTCGTCCTGGCTCGCCTGGGCCTCGTTCAAGGCGTTCTCCGCGGCTTTGACCTTCTGCGAGAGCTCTTTGACCTCGGCCAAGAGGGCAGTCTTCTCCTCGCCAGTGGATCGAGATACCTTCTTGCCGAAAGACTTCTGTTCCGCTCGCAGGGATTCGAAATCGCTAATCGACTGCCGACGATTGGCGTCAGCTTCGAGGATGTGGTCCACGAGCTCGACGTCGGATTGGCGGGCACGCTGAGAAGCCCGAAACAGGTCTGGATTTTCACGCAGAAGATTAATGTCGATCACGCCCCTTAACCTACCGCAACGCTCGCGAGGTTCCCACGTCGGGTACATCGCTGTGGATAACGATGCTCCGAACTGGTCACCCGATACGGTAGGGCCATGACGGAATTCGACACCATCCCAACGCCTCCAACCGACCTGGGCGCGCCTACGCTCACGGGCACGTCGGTCCAGCTCGAACAGCTTTCCCTCGACCACTGCAAGGATCTTCAGGAGGCAACCCGCGACGGCGAGCTGTGGAACCTTTGGTACACCTCGGTACCCCGTCCGGAAGGCATCGAGTCGGAGATCCACCGGCGTCTCGAGCTCCAGCGGAACAAGGCCATGATCCCTTTCGCGGCCCGCCGTCTCGCCGACGGAAAGATCACTGGCATGACGAGCTATTACGATCTTGACTGGAGCGCGCCGAGGGTCGATATCGGGTACACCTGGAATGCCGCGTCGACGCAACGGACCGGGATGAACATCGAGTCGAAGAAGCTCCTGCTCACCTATGCCTTCGAAACCCTCAAGTGCATCAGCGTGCGTTTCGAAACCCATAAACTGAACCGACAGTCCCGCCGAGCGATCGAAGGTTTGGGAGCGCAACTGGACGGCGTGCTACGCAACGACCGGCGTATGGAGGATGGCTCGATCCGGGATACCTGCAGTTATTCGATCGTGCGCGACGAGTGGCCCGCGGTTCGTAATCACTTGGCTCACCGGCTGAATCGCGCTCAGGACCGGTAACCTGGAAATTATGCGACCTTCCGGAAAAGCCCTAGGTGTGGTGGGCTTCCTGAGCCTGGCCGCCGCCGCTGCCGCCAGCGTCGTCACGTCGTGGCGCGGGCGGCCCCCTGTACTAACCCAGCCCGTGCCGTGGCGCCCCCGCCTCGAACCGGGGAGCCCACGTCAGGTCGGTGTCGTGTACAACCCGGTGAAGTCGCTCGCACACTTCTCGTGCGATGCTCTGGCACACGCAACTCGTAAAATCGACTGGCCGGAACCGAAGTTCTACGAGACGACGACGGAAGATCCCGGCCGCGGTATGGCCGAACAGGCGGTGACCGACGGCTGTGATCTCGTCATTGCCATGGGTGGGGACGGCACGGTCCGCCAGGTGGCTGGCGTCCTGGAGGGCACCACGACGGGGATGGGGATCGTGCCGTTGGGCACTGGCAATCTGCTCGCACGCAACCTGGAAATGAGCATCTCGGATCTGCATTCCTGCATCGATACGGCGCTCCACGGCAGGCCGCGACGCATCGACATGATCGGTCTTCGAGCGACGCGGCAAGACGGGATCCATGAAGAGCTGTCGTACCTGGTCATGGGCGGAGCGGGCTTCGACGCCCAAATCATGACCGACACCAAGGACGACCTGAAGTCGAGATTGGGGTGGCTGGCCTACGTCGAGGCCGGTCTGCGCAATTTGGTCTCCGTCAGACGTCCGGTTGCCATCCAGATCGACAACGATGAACCGATCCGCAGGAGGATTCGCGCAGTGCTCGTCGCCAACTGCGGGGAAATCACGGCGGGTCTCCATCTGGCTGCGGACTCCTCAGCGGACGACGGCCTTCTCGAAGTCATCTTGCTGACCCCCCGCAACCTGATCGGGTGGGTGTCCTTGACCAGACAGGTTGTCACGCGGAAAAGAAACGGTCTTCCGGTCATCGAGCATCTTCACGGGAAGAAAGTCGTACTGGACTTCGGAGGCAGTCCGCAACCGGTAGAGGTCGACGGCGACCTGATCGGCACCTATGGTCGCCTGGTGGCCGAGGTCCGACCGGCTGTCCTGGCCGTCAACACCTACCCGGAGAACATCACACCGTTCCGCAGTTTGGCGAACCTCCGAAAGACAAGCGCTCTGGGACAGTCCCGTTTGAACTGGAGGCGGTTCGTCAACCCTACGGTGAGTTAGTCACTTTATTCCGGTTATTCCGGGCGAGACCGGACAGAAGATGCGGCTTCCGCTTCTTGCCTTCGGGCCACCAGCGCTTCGCGGAAAACATGCCTTTCCCAAAAGATCCCGGAGATGGTCATACCGAGGCCGACAACGAGGAGGGGGACGGAGGCAAGCATCATGATGGGCGAAGCGATCTTGGCCCCGCTGTCCGCATCCGTGTCCTGGCCCAGAGCGAGCGCCCAAATGCCGACCCCGTAAGCTCCCACGAAGATGCCCAGGACAAGCATGATGATGCCAGCCTGCAACCAACCGGTAACTCGCATGTGGTTTCCCCTTCTATTCTTCGACCTTAAGTGTTCAGTATCCACCGGAACGGGTCAAACGCCCACAGATTCCCTCGACGGCGACTCTGCGGGTGACGTCTCGTCACCGCGGCGCGTCAGAGGTTGTCTACCCACTCGTCTGCACGGGAAAAAGCTTCGTCCGAATGATGCGGATCGAGAAGGGGCTCCTTCCGATCGGCGCGAGGATACGAACCCAGAAACTTCACGCCCGGTGATACCCGATGCAGGCCACGCAGGGCGTTGCGCATTCTCAGGTTGTCCAGGTGGCCTTCGGCGTCGATGGAGAAGAAGTATGAACCCAAGGACTGCCCCGTCGGCCGCGATTCAATGCGCGAGAGATTCACCCCTCGCGCCGCGAACTGTTCCAAGAGGTCCATCAGCGCGCCCGCACGGTCCTCGGGGAGCGGGATGACCAGGGTGGTCTTATCCGCCCCGGTGGGTTCAGGGGTCGGCAGGCCGTCATGGGCCGTGGTCACCAGAATGAATCGGGTGATCGCATTGGCGTTGTCCCCAATGTCTGTTGCCAGCAGGTTCAGCTCCGGATGCTGTTCGGCGACAATCGGCGAGCATACCGCAGCTTCATACCCCGGGTTGTCCTGGTCGAGGAACGCGACGGCTGCCGCGGCCGTGGAGCTCGAAGGCACGTAATCAGCATTGGGCAACGCCTCACCCATCCATTTCCGGACCTGCGCCCAAGCGTGGGAATGCGTCGACACCACTCGGACCTCGTCGAGCGTCAGTCCCGGGGCGCCAACGAGGATGAAGCGGATGGGGACCAGCACCTCCCGTACGATGCGCAAGTCATCTCCGTCCGCGATGGCATCAAGAGTTGCCGTGACTCCGCCCTCTACGGAGTTCTCGATCGGGACCATCGCCGCGTCGACCTTGCCCTCGCGGACCATGGCCAGGGCGGCCGGAACGGACGTGGCCGGTATGCGTTCGGCGGCATCCGAGCCGGGGACGGAAAGTAGTGCGGCCTCAGAGAACGTGCCCTCGGGGCCGAGATATGTGTACTTCATATGTGAATGCCTGACTACCGAACCTGCGGCGTCTGGCCGTTCTCGGAGACCATGGGCTTCTCGGCGTCCTGCCATGCACCCATACCACCGACCACGTTGAATGCGTCGAATCCGTACTGGTTGAGGTAGGCGGTCGCGCGCAGCGAACGGCCTCCGCTCCGACAGATGACGTAGACGTCCTCATCCAGGGGGACCTCACCATACCGTTCCGGGACTTGGTCCAGCGGGAGATGCTGAGCCCCTTCGATGTGCCCTTCTTCCCATTCATAGTCTTCGCGGACATCGAGGATCTTGGCGCCCTCGGGGATCTCCTCGACCTTCACGTTGGGAACGTTCTCGTCCATGGTTTCTCCTCACTCGAGGCGGCGATCCGCCCGTATTCGCTTCTTCCTTATCTAACTTACCGCCCACGTCGGAAGGCTCACGAAGAAATCCACAACCGTCCCAGATCGCGGAAATGCGACCGGTCGTCCCAAGATTCGGGACGACATGCGACATAAGCTTGCCAAGTTCATGATCACGGGTGTTATGTGTGGGATCAAGCTACATAAAATTTCAAAACAGAGGAACTGGTCATGGAGACAACACCTTGGATGGGACGCGACGAGGGTCCGGGAGCAATCCACACCCGTTGGCACCACATGGTGTACGCCGGGAAGATACAGAAGGAAGACGAGGCCAAAGGTCTGGCGATCTTCGGTTTTGCTTCCCACGAGGGCACCATTCGCAACCAGGGGCGCCCGGGTGCGGCCAAAGGGCCATTCCACATTCGGCATGCGCTGGCTCAGTTGGCCTTTCATGGCGGACAAATCGTCCATGATCGCGGCGACGTCACCGTGGACGGACACAACATGGAAGAGGCTCAGGCCAAGGCCGGGGAACAGCTCGGCCGGCTCATCCCGGAGCACAGCCTGACAGTCGTCCTGGGCGGAGGGCACGAGACCACCTATGCGGCATATCAGGGGCTTGTCTCGTCCGGATCTCTCGACGAGGTGAAAAAATGGGGCGTCATTAGCCTCGATTCTCATTTCGCGATTCGCAACACTCCCCAGCCCACGGCGGTCACTGCACTGCGCCAAATCATCACGGATGAGAAGAAGTCCGAGCGCGAGTTCCGCTACAGCGTTCTCGGAGTCAGCGAGGCTGATAACGTACGAGCGCAATTCGAGCACGCCCAGGATCTCAACGTCTCCTACCTGAAGGATGACCAGTGCGCCGAATGCCGCATGCAGAACGTCCTCGATTTCGTCGACCAGCAGCTGGCAGACCTGGATCTGGTCTATCTCAGTGTTGATCTCGACGTTCTTCCCGGATACCAGGCGCCTGGAGTCAGCGCGCCGTCCGCCCTCGGCGTCCCGATGATCGTCGTCCAAGAAGTGGTCCGACGCGTCGCCGCGAGCGGCAAGATGGCCATGATGGACGTCGTCGGTCTCAACCCTGAATACGATCTCGATGAGCGCACCGCCCGCGCGGCCGCACGCCTGATCGACGGCTCGACCCGCGCTGCCTTCAATCGGCCCGCCGCAGACGCCGCCGATTCACCCGAGCAACGTGAATTCCTGGCCCAACGCCAGCGTGCGCTCCATGCCCAGGGCTTGTCCTAAGGAATCAGGACATCTGCCCGACGCCGGACGCGCAACCACCGCAACCGGCGTCGGGCAGACGAGGACTGATCGGCCGCCGGTGACGGTCGAGGCGTAAGAACCAGCCGGGTGTGGACGGTGAGGCGATAAGCCCCTCGTAGCCCCAGCTCAGCTTTTTCGGGATAGGTTTAAGTCATGGCTAACCGCGCAGGAACCCCCGCTCAACCACAAGACCTTGTTGATCTCAAGGAATTGACCGACGCCTACTATTCGGTCGTCCCGGACTCGGGACATCCTGACCAGCGTGTCGCATTCGGCACGTCAGGCCATCGCGGCAGTTCTTTGAAAGCGTCGTTCAATGAGGCTCATATCGCAGCGATCACACAGGCGATTGTCGAGTATCGAGCAGGTCAGGGCTACAAGGGTCCTCTCTACATGGGCCGTGACACCCATGCGCTGTCCGGTCCGGCCCAAGAGACTGCTTTGGAAGTTCTGGCAGGCAATGAAGTCCACGTCTTAGTGGATTCCAACGACGGCTACGTTCCCACTCCGTCCCTGTCCCACGCGATACTGACGCACAACGCGAAGCCTTCGGCAGAGCGCGCGGACGGCATCGTCATCACCCCGAGCCACAATCCACCCACAGACGGCGGTTTCAAATACAATCCACCGCACGGTGGACCTGCGGATTCGGACGCGACATCGTGGATTGCGAATCGCGCGAACGAACTCCTCGAGAACGATCTCGCGGGCGTCAAGAGGTTGCCGCTGGCACGGGCCAAAGCTGCGGACACGACCGGGCGCTTCGATTTCATGACCTCCTACGTCTCGGCGCTTCCCGAGGTCATCGACCTCGAAGCGATCCGCGATTCGGGGTTGCGCATCGGCGCCGACCCCATGGGCTCGGCCGCCGTCGAGTATTGGATCACTATCTCGGAGCGATTCGGCCTCAACATGACCGTGGTCAATCCCGAGGTCGACCCCAGATGGTCATTCATGACCCTGGATTGGGACGAGAAAATCCGCATGGACTGCTCGTCGCCCAATGCCATGGCTTCCCTGATTTCCTCGCGGGACAAGTACGACATCGCGACCGGGAACGACGCCGATTCGGACCGGCACGGAATCGTCACCCCGGACGAAGGGCTGATGAACCCCAATCACTATCTGGCGGTCGCCATCGACTATCTGTACAGCCACCGACCTGACTGGCCGGGGACCGCAGGCGTCGGCAAGACCCTGGTTTCCTCATCCGTCATCGACAAGGTCGCCGCATCCCTGGACCGCCCCTTGGTGGAAGTTCCCGTGGGCTTCAAATTCTTCGTCGCCGGCCTCATGGACGGTTCTCTGGGCTTCGGGGGTGAAGAATCCGCCGGTGCTTCCTTCCTGAGAAAAGACGGCTCGGTCTGGACAACGGACAAGGACGGGATCATCCTGGCCCTGTTGGCGGCGGAGATGACGGCGGTCACAGGCAAGACCCCGTCTCAGCGTTACGCGGAGCTGACGGAGGAGTTCGGTTCACCCAGCTACGCGCGCATCGACGCACCCGCGAACAGAGAGCAAAAAGCAAAGCTCAAAAAGCTTTCCGCCGCGGACGTCACCGCAACCGAGCTCGCAGGAGAACCCATCACCGCGACTTTGACCGAGGCACCTGGAAATGGAGAACCCATCGGCGGCCTGAAAGTCGTCACGGAAAACGCGTGGTTCGCTGCCCGCCCGTCAGGGACCGAGGACGTCTACAAGATCTACGCGGAATCTTTCAAGGGTGACGAGCATTTGGCCGAGGTGCAGAAGGAAGCCAAAGCCTTGGTCGACGGAGCCCTCAGCTAAGGCGGAGACGGCCGGAAGATGGTCACGCACCGCTTTGCTCTCGATCAGATCGGGAAGGCATATGGGTTTTTCGCCAGCCCCGCGACCCGTGGTGAGGTCAAGGTCGTGCTTTCCCGCCAATAATTCGTCGCGCGTTCCCATCTGATCTGCCCCTCGCCCCGTCCGCGAGCAGGTACCTTCTGCGGTGGCTGCGGGGCGGGGCAGTCGGCAGGACCTTTCCCGCGTCGATCATCTTCTTCAGGAGACGGTTGGCTGCGGATTGCGAGAGGCACAGAGCGTCCTGAATGCGCTGACTCGTGATCGGCGCGCTCCGCCGGGCCATGAGTTCAATGAGCTCCTGCTCATGCGAATCGGCATTGAGCGCTATCCGGGCGCGCTCGTGAACTTCCGTACGCGGCTGCGAGTGGGGTACGGAACTCGAGGAACGAACCGGTGCCAGACGAAGTATCACGGTCACCGAGGTTGGCGTCACTCGGAACTCCGGCGCTGGCTGGCCAGCTTGTTCCATCGCGAACGCCATGCGGGCGATACCTGACCCACGATTTTCACAGACCGACGTCCCAGTTCGGGGCATCTCGACTTCTTCGAGCAATTTCGCCAGGGCCGCGTTGCGCGACGACGATGTGAAAACACGCCCTAGCTCCTCGACCCGGATTCCGCCGTACAGGCCCCCGGGATTGCGTATTTCCAGACGATCCGAATACAGCTCCATCTGGACCTGTATTCCGCGAGCATAAGGGCTGTAATCCCGATGCATGAGGGCGTTGGTCATAGCTTCTCGGACGGCGACGTCGGGGAAGTCGTAAACATCCCTCCGGCCCGCACCCGTGATGATCGCCGCTCGATTCGAGTTCCGCCGCACAGCGTCTACCGAGGCGGTGATCAGCGTTGGAATGGGCCCGTTGAACGACTGGTTGTCCGTGAAAGCGACGCCGCCCGCGTCCACCTCACCGAGCGATGTCCCCGGGACCGCCACGAACGTTACATTGAGCTGGGGAAAAAACTCTTGGGGATACACGCCGAGAGCCAGGAGACCGGCGAGCGTCGGCCGGGCCCGACGTGTGGATTCGTGCGTAACGTTGAGCCTCTTGAGAGCGATCCGAGGCTCGACCCCGCTGAAGGCGGCGGGGGTGCGCGCGCAGGCTTTCTCGAGAAGGTTGTCGACGGCTTGGGCGTTGAGCGTCTCCTGGTTCCCGTTTTCCACAGCTTCCCGGTCGTAGCCGGGTTGTACGCGGTTGTCCCGCAATTGCGTGACCTCGTACTCGGAGAGCTTGTGGTCGCCTTCGCCGATCCGTATATACGAGCCCCCGTACGCTCCTTTGCTAGCCACGAAACAGGGCTTGTCGAAGTACGGAAGCTCCTCGACATCGGCCCTGACGACCCTGATGCCCTCGAATTCCTCGACCGAGAGCTCGACGGCCGGATGCGGCGTGAGCTTGGCCCTGACCGCATTGGACACCGCGTCGTGAACGCGTTGCGCGTCGAAACCTTTGACAGGGCGAAACGTTTTGTCGGTGAGGCCGAAGAGAATGGTTCCGCCGGTTCCGTTCGCGAACGCGCTCATTGTCTCCACGGCGGACTTGGGAAAGCCGTGGAGGCCGGATTTGACCTCGACCTCGGTCGATTCCGAGCCCGATGCCCTGAGTTCCTTGATGAGCTGTCTCGTGCTCTTCATAGTCATGATGCTAGTCACATAGTCGCTCATCGTCATCCAAAATCTTGATGACTATGAGCCAACGAAATGGCGTCGTGTGGGCGCAGGCGGTCGGTGATCGCCCCGGCTCCCGCCGGATCCCACACAGGCTCATACCAAAGCTAAGTATGCGCCGCTTCACACTTTGGGGTTAGAGTTGCGGACGGCATACTTAAAATCCTATCTACGAACGGTGCTATCCGATGTCTAGTCACGTCGCTGAAGGCACGGAGGTAGACCCTCGGAATCCGAGCGGCAAGACCTTCTTCGGCCACCCCCGAATGCTCGCTAATCTCTTCTCTGTTGAGATGTGGGAGCGTTTCTCCTTTTACGGGATGCAAGGCATCCTCGTTTACTACCTGTACTACTCGGCCGCGGACGGCGGCCTCGGCCTCGATCAGGCCGCAGCCACAGGGATCATCGGCGCATACGGCGGCATGGTTTACCTCATGGCCATTCTTGGCGGCTACTTGGGCGACCGAGTCTTCGGCCCCGAACGAACCCTGTTCTATTCCGCGATTGCCATTATGTTCGGGCACCTCGCGCTGTCCCTGATCCCCAACTTCGCCGGTGTGATCATCGGCCTCGTGCTGATCGCCGTGGGCTCGGGCTGCCTCAAGACAAATGCGTCCGTCCTGGTCGCCTCCCTCTATGACACGAAGGACATGCGCCGCGAAGCGGGGTTCACGGTCTTCTACATGGGCGTGAATATCGGCGCCCTCGTGGGACCCCTGTTCACCAATACCGGCTGGGGCATCCTCGGTTTCCACTTCGGGTTCCTGCTAGCCGCGATCGGCATGGCCCTGGGTCTTCTGCAGTACATGTTGACCCGCAAGAACCTTCCCGAGACGGTCCACCACGTCAACAATCCGGCGAACAGCCGGCAAAAGGGCATGTTCGTCGGCGGTCTTCTCGTCGCCGTTCTGATCGTCCTGGTTCTGTGCCTCACGGGTCTCATCACGCCAGGAAACATCTCCAACTGGGTCATCGGAATCACCTTGCTCGGGGCGATAGTCCTGGGCACGATCCTGATTCGCAGCAACAAGACCAGCGAGACCGAACATTCGAGGGTTCTGGCCTTTGTCCCGCTGTGGATCGGCAACGCAGTGTTCTGGGCCCTATACCAGCAGCAGTTCACGGTCATGGCCGTCTACTCGGATAGCCGTCTCGATTGGCATTTGTTCGGGCTGGAGTTCAAGCCGGGCATGTTCCAGTCGATCAACCCGGTCTTCATCATTCTTTTGGGAACAGTGTTCGCGACCATGTGGACCAAGCTCGGCAATCGCCAGCCATCCACCGTCACCAAGTTCTCCTTGGGCATGATCGGCGTGGGCGTCGCATTCCTGATCTTCCTGCTGCCGGCCGGACATCACATCGTGAGCCTGTGGTGGCTCGTGCTGATTCTGTTCGTCTGCACGGTTGCGGAGCTGACGCTTTCCCCGACCGGGACGTCCGCGACCACGCGCTTTGCCCCTGAGGCACACAAGTCTCAGATGATGGCGTGGTACTGGACATCGGTCGCAATGGGTACCGCCCTTTCCGGCTGGCTTGCTCAGTTCTACTCGGAACAGGCGGAAGTGCCTTACTTCCTGACGATGGGCCTCATCAGCGTCGTAGCCGGCGTGATTCTGTGGCTCGTCCGCAAACCGATCCTCAGGATGATGCGCGGCCTCAAGTAGGTTGCTCTCAGCTCACCAGAGGGTGGGACTCTCATTCGAGAGCCCCACCCTCTGCGTTTTCCGCTCCGTTCATCCGGAAGGGCTCCACAGCGCTTCCCTCATCGCGGCCCGGAGACTGCGCCCACAACGTCGCTCTTTGGGACCGACGCCGGTTTCTGAGGCCTTCCGCCCGGCAATGCGATCGAGATGGCAAAAACGAGCACGGCTACCAGGGACAATCCGGCCCCTATCCACAACGCAGACGCGTATCCCAACCCCAAAGAGATTCCGATCCCGGACAGCCAGGCGCCCATGGCGTTGCCTATGTTGAAAGCCGCAATGTTGGCCCCAGACGCGAGAGTGGGGGCGTCACCGGCATGGGAAAGAATTCGATTCTGCAGCCCTGGCACGATTGCGAAACCGAAGAGACCCATCAGCATCAGGAACAGCACCGCGGTGACCTTGAACTGTGCCGTCAGGGCGAAGAGAGACATAACGATCACCAGGGCAACGAGCACGGTCAGGATCGTCACGTGATTGTTGCGATCCGCCGCACGACCCCCGTAGAGATTGCCGGCAAAGAGCCCCACCCCGAAAGCAACCAACAGCCACGGAACCCAGGCCGACGGGAACCCGGATACGCCGGTCAAAATGTACGAGATGTAGGTGAAGGCGCCGAACATTCCGCCGAATCCGAGAACGGTGACGAGAAGGGAAAGCAAAACCTGTATGCGTGTAAAGGCATACAGTTCTCGCCGAATCCGGACGGACGCGGATTCATTGCGCTCGACGGAGTTCGCCTGAGGCCTCGTTGAAGGCATGGCCGGAACGAGCGCGGCGATGGCAGCAAATGCACCGATCCCGATCATCGTGATGATCCAAAATGTGGAACGCCACCCGAAGGCCTGCCCCACCAGGGTCCCTAACGGAACTCCGAGGACGTTTGCTGTTGTCAACCCGCCAAACATGAGGGCTATCGCCCCGGATTGCTTGGATGGTGCAACCATTGATGCGGCGACCACGGAACCGATACCGAAGAATGCACCATGACAAAGGGCCGCCAGAATTCGGCCGGTCAGCATCAGACTGTAGGTTCCGGCCAGGGCAGATATGAGGTTGCCGGCAATGAACAGAATCAGCAGCCCCAGGAGAGCAACCTTCCGCGGCACGGTATTCAGGAGCAGAGTCAATACGATCGCTCCCACAGCAACGGCAAGAGCGTAGCCGGAGATCAGGCCTCCAGCCTTCGCTTCATTGACGCTGAAGTCCTGAGCAACCTCGGGCAGAAGGCCGGCAATCACGAATTCGGTCAGGCCGATGCCAAAACCTCCAATCGCCAGCGCCAGGAGGCCTAAGGGCATATTTTTCATGGGGATACCTCACGTGGGGAGCAATGAATGCCGCGTTGAGTTGTACGAGCGTTTATACGGCGTATGCAAACAACGGCGTATGCAAAACTAGTTGCAGACGCCCGATATTGCAACCTCTTGGTATCATGGCTCCATGTCCATCAGTAACGATGCCCTCGAAATCCGTGCCCAAGGGTGGCTCCGACTCGCGGCGCTTCACCATCTGATCGAGGGCGAGTTGGAGAAGGATCTCGATTCCGAGCACCAGCTGTCGGTGGTCGAGTACAACGTCCTGGAGGCCTTGAGCCGACAAGACGGATGGCATATGCGCATGTCCCAGCTCAGGCGCGCCGCAGCCCTGTCTCCCAGCGCGACCACACGGCTCGTCAACCGCCTCCAAGACCGCGGCCTTCTGACCCGGATCTTGTGCGAAGACGACCGACGCGGCATCTACACCGAACTCACGCCGAGCGGCAGAAAAACCCTCAATGAGGCCAAGCCCACGCACGATGCCGCCCTGGAACGCGCCGCCCAAAAGGCCCGCGAAACCCCCGAGCTGACGGAACTTGCCGAGGAGATCCTCGGTTAGACCTATTTCATTTCCCCGAGGCACAGAGTGCGGCCAACCGTTCCTGCCCTCTACGACTACGTAGAATTGATGAAGCCCGGCGTCGACCGATGCCTACGCAAGGGCCCGCAAGTCGATAATCGAACCTCATCCAGGAGTCAGCGTGAGCTCTGCACCCCCATCCGACTCGACTGCCCAGAGAATGGGGCTCAGATGGACGCTTCACGGCGACGGAAAACATGTCGCCCCAGGTCAGGTGGTGGCACCGCAGGAACGCCTTGCATGGGGACGCACCATCAGCATCGGCGCCCAGCACGTCGTTGCGATGTTCGGCGCCACTTTCCTGGTGCCCTTGCTCACCGGTTTTCCTCCGGCAACCACGCTGTTCTTTTCCGGGGTCGGCACAATCCTGTTCCTGCTCCTCACGGCTGGTCGTGTGCCCTCGTACTTGGGCTCCTCCTTTGCATTCATCGCGCCGATCGGTGCGGCCATGAACCAATACGGACCAGGCGGTGCGCTCGGCGGCGTCGTCATGTCCGGACTGACCCTGTTTGTTATTGGGCTCATCGTCCAAATCGCGGGCACCGGATGGCTCCAGACGTTGATGCCGCCACTCGTGACAGGATCGATCGTCGCATTGATCGGCTTCAACCTCGCGCCGTCCGCCAAAGAGAATTTCATGAAGGCACCCGTAACGGCTTTGGTGACGCTCGGATCGATCATTCTGATCTCGGTGCTTTTCCGGGGTATCTTTGGTCGCCTGTCGATTCTGCTGGGCGTGCTCATCGGATACGTCACGGCAATAGTTCGCGGTGAGGTCGACTTCAGTTCTATTCAGAAGGCCTGGGATTCCGAGGGCCTGTTCGGGCTGCCGCAGTTTCATGCTCCGGAGTTCCATCTGGCTCTGGCCGGCCTGTTTGTGCCCGTGGTTCTCGTTCTGGTCGCGGAGAACATAGGCCACGTCAAGTCCGTGGCCTTGATGACCGGGAACAACCTGGACCACTACGCCGGTCGCGCGATCATGGCCGACGGATTGGCGACGACCATCGCGGGCACGGGTGGAGGATCCGGCACCACAACCTATGCCGAAAATATCGGCGTCATGGCCGCCACCAAGGTCTATTCGACCGCGGCCTACTGGGTCGCTGCCATGTTTGCACTGCTGCTCTCCGTGATGCCGGTCTTCGGCGCGGCGGTAGCCACCGTGCCGGAAGGCGTCCTCGGAGGCGCCGCGACCGTCTTGTACGGAATGATCGGCATGCTCGGCGTACGCATTTGGGTTCAGAACCGCGTGGACTTCTCCAATCAGGTCAACCTCACGACTGCGGCCGTAGCCCTGATCGTGGGTATCGCGGACTACACGTGGGACATCTTCGGATTGCAGTTCGCGGGAATCGCCCTCGGCACGGGAACCACACTGGTGGTGTATCACCTCATGGCGTTCATTGCCCGACGTCGCCGGTCGGTCGGAAGCGACCCACTCGATCCGGACGCTACGGAACACCCCTCGCCGCTGGGTTAGTGTTGGTCAGGCGCAGACCCAGAAGTGGATAACGCCCCTTGACAGGGTTCTATCTCCCCAAAGCGCGGCAGCAACCGACATCGCGTGTGAGGCGGGAGCGTCGCGCGACCCGGCGGGCTTCCCCTCGCTTACTCCCCCAGCACGTGCTTTCGCTGTTCCTCGAAGAACTCGCGATCAGCCGGCTCGGGACGATCCATACCGTTCATGAGTCGGTGCCACAGCGGGTAGTATGCGGGCAGTTGCGACGCCTCGGTGATACGCTCGCGCGCTTCAGCCGGCAGAGTCAACTCGGCCGCGTCGAGGTCCTCCGTGAACTGGCCGAAATCGCGTGCCGCAATCGCGACACCGTCAATCCCCGGGCGTCCCATGATCCAGGCGATGACCACCTGGGGCAAACTCCATCCCAAGTCGCCAGCGATGTCGTCGAAGAGTTCGATGAGGTCATAGGCACGTTCCCAGTCCGTGACATGGGGTTCCGGCCAACCGGCGCCCTGCCTCGTGTCCGATGGGGTTTCCTGTCCGCGTCGAACTTTGCCATTCAAGAGGCCCTCGCCCAGAGGCGACCAACCCCACGTACCTACTCCTAGATCACGAGCGGCCGGCAGAATCTCGTATTCGATCTCCCGCGCCTCAGGTGTGTAGTAGACCTGCTGCTCGATCGGCGGGTTCAGCCCCAAGGCCTTGGCCTCATAGACGGTCTTGGTCAGCTGCCATGCGCTGTAATTGGAGACGCCCCAGTACCTGATTTTCCCGGAACGAATCAGTTCGTTGGCGGTCTCGATGGTCTCCCGGATCGGGGTCTGCCCGTCCCACTGGTGCATATACAGCAAATCCAGATGATCGGTCCCGAGTCTCGTCAGACTGTCCTCAACGGCCCGGGTCAGATGGTAGCGGCTCGCGCCGGAATCGTTGGGGCCATCGCCCATCGAGGTGCGGGCCTTGGAGGTCAAGACGACCTCGTCGCGCTTCTTGCCCAGGGCCTGGCCCAGAATTTTCTCCGAATCGCCGCCATTGTAAATATTCGCGGTATCGAGGAAATTGACGCCACGACCGAACGCTTCGTCCAGCTGTTTCTTGGCTTCTTCGACGCCCAAGCCGGAGATCTTCTCGAATCCTCCACCCTGGCCATAGGGGATGGTTCCAAGTGCTACGCGGGACACGTACAGGCCGGAATTGCCTAGACGGGTGTACTCCATAGCGTTACTCCTTCACGAGTCCTATATCGCAGCCATGGTGTGCACGTGCTCGAAGAAAAAGCGACAGTTTGCGGCGGTCGGCGAACAAGGCAGATCCCGATGACGACGCCACCGGCACCCGGAAAGACTCCTTTGTCGGTCATTCAGCTGCCGCGGGCAGCCCTACCGGAACGCAAGCTCCCCAGCGTCAGATGCCGGCGACAACGTCCCTCGCCAAGTCGGCCCGGTTCGTGACGATTCCGTCAACTCCAAGGGCCACGAGCCTTTTCATTTCTTCCGGATCGTCGATGGTCCAAACGTCCACACGCAGACCGCAAGCGTGCGCGGCCTCGACAAATCGCCGTTCCGCGACCGGAATCTTGAAGGGGCCGATCTTCTGGGAGACCGGGATCTGCACAGCCTCGAAGCGGGCGACCCACGGACTTATCGCTCTGCGCACCCAAGGCCAGACCTTCACACATACCCTGAGCGGCATAAGGGCACTGACCAGCCGAAACACTGCAATTCCGGTGTAACCTGCGCTCGAGGGAACGCCATCTGGGACGTGACGCAGTGCCCTGCGGCGTCTCGATTCGGAGAAGGACGCGATCAGCACTCGGTCCCATGCCCCAACCCGACTGACGGCCCGGGGCAGGGCGAGCACGGAGGCTTCGTCCTTGATGTCGACGTTGAATCGTAGCTCTGGGAATTTCTCGAGGGCCGAGACCATCGTCGGAACATGTTCCCCCGCGCGCAACCGGATCGTCGCGAGATCCTCTGAATCCATCGCCGTAACGTAGCCACTAGTCCCAGCGACTCGCTCGAGGTCCGGATCATGAATAGCCATGACCACGCCATCCGAGGTGGTGTTGACGTCCGTTTCAACCCATTGAATCCCCAAAGCGGCGGCGGCGCGAAAGGCACTCAAGGAATTCTCGTCCGTATCCAACGCCAAGCCGCGATGGGCAAGGATCCTGACCGGTTCTCCTCGCAGACGGTCACCCACGTTCGAGCAGCTCCTCGATAACTTGGGCGACACCGTCTTCCTCGAAGGCAGGGCAGGTTCTTCCGACCTCTTGGATCACTTCCGGCCACCCGGAGGCCATCGCGTAGCCTCGGCCGGCCCATTGAAGCATGGTCGTGTCATTGGGCATGTCACCGAATGCGACGACTTCGTCTGCAGCGATCCCTTCGGACGCGCACCATCGGGCCAGAGTACGGCCCTTCGAGAGCCCGGCCTGCCCTATTTCCGTCAGAGGCATATTCGCGACTGCGTGAGTTACGGATACCTGGTTCTTGGCTTTGTCCTGGACCGTTTCATATAAAGTCCGCGGATCCATGGATTCGTCCCTGACCAGGAATTTGATGATCTGGGAGTCCGCGGTCAGCAGCTCGCCCAGAGGCCCGATGGTGCGCTGCCCGGTTTCGAGGAGATTCGTTTGCGGCCACCCCGGCTCGGAGACGACCCCTGCCAAAGTCTCAACCGAGTAATGAGCGCCTGGCAGCGTCTCGCGCAATGTGGCGTGAAGGTCCAGAATCATATCTGTCGGGACTGTTTCGGCATGCAGGACTTCACCCTGGGCGACGTCGTAAATCACCGCGCCATTAGAACAGATAGCCACCGATTCATATTCGAGCTGCTCCCGAACCGGCTCGATCCAGCGATGCGGCCGCCCGGTGACGTAGACGATTTCGACACCCGCGGACCGGGCCGCACGCAACGCTTCGAGGGTGCGATCGCGAAATCTGAAGTCGGGCCCGAGAACGGTCCCGTCCAGATCCGTTGCGATCAGTTTGATCACTCGGTGACCTCGTACGTGCCGGTCAAGAACGCCCGACCGATGCCGTGGAAGAAGAGATTGAAATTGACCACGGCGGGGCTCGCGCTCTCGTCGATGTCCAGTTGCTCGGTATCCACAGCGGTCACACAGAAGATGTAACGGTGGACGCCATGCCCTGGAGGCGGTGCCGCACCCGTGAATTCACGGTTTCCTCCGTCGTTGAGATGTTTGATGGCTCCCGCGATCTCCTCCGCGGCCCAGCCTGTCTTCAACTCGGTCACGTTCGCGGGGATGTTGGACACACACAAATGCCAGAAACCTGAGGGGGTGGGAGCATCCGGGTCGAAACAGGTCACGACGTAGCTCTTGGTGCCTTCCGGGGCTCCTGACCAGGCGAGATGCGGGGCGGTATCCTTTCCGCCCTCAATACCCATCGCGCCGGAGGCTTGATCCAGGCCCAAGGGTTGATTGTCGGTAACGTCGGTCGAGGTCAGGTTGAATCCTGGGAGCTGCGGCAGAGCAGCGTACGGTTCACGATCCAGCATTTTCGTTCTCCTTCTCTGGCTTCTCGTACTCTTCCAAATCCTTACGGGTGGGCAAATCCGCGCCTTCCCGCGAGACGGTGATCGCGGCCGCACGAGCTGCACTGTTCAGCACGGTGCGCAAGTCATCCGCGCCGAGCTCATCGAGTTTTGCGCGCGTTCCTTTGCCCGATATTCCGCGGTCGATCAAGGCAGACAGCAAAGCAGCCATGAGGGAATCTCCTGCACCGACGGTGTCCGCAACCTCCACGTGAGGCGGAACGACCCGGACCCCCTCCGGGCCGGTAGCGCGGGTGATGCCCCACGGGCCCCACTCGCCTCGCGTCACCACAACGAGTCCGACCCCGGCTTCGAGCCAAGCCCGCGCGGTCGCTTCGACGGTTCGATTTGGGTATAGCCACAACAGGTCCTCGTCCGAGGCCTTGACGACGTCCGCGTTGGCAACCACGGACTCGGCCCAGCTTCTGGCTTGGGCGGAGTCAGGAATGATCGTAGGACGGCAGTTGGGGTCGTAGGAGATCAGGGCGTGTGGCGCTGCCAGCCGTACGGCGTCCAGGACCGTTGAGGCACCGGGTTCGAGCATGGCCCCGATTGAGCCGACGTGCAACAGGTCGGTTTCCGCCAGGAGATCTTCGATGTGGTCTCGGGCCGCTTCGAGGTTCCATTCCAGCTGGAAATCATACGAGACCGAGCCTGCTTCGCCGAGGTTGGATTCCGCCACCGAGGTCGGTGCGTCGTCTGGTTCGACAGGCAGTTCGACACCGGAGTTCCGAAGGTGTTCGTCGATGACGTTTCCGTGTTCGTCCCGACCATACCTTCCGATGAATCGGGTGCGATGGTCGAGCCGCGAGAGACCCACGGCGACATTGAGCGGACTGCCACCTGGGTGGGTCCTGGGGATGGCGCCTTCCTTCTTCACGATGTCTACGAGGGCCTCGCCGATCACAGTTAACATGACCTCAGTCTACCGAGACCTCGCGCCAAACAACCATGACCGACGTCGGGCGTGAATATATCGAAAAATCAGTGTGTCCGGCACCACGTTGTTTTCTGCCCCCAAACCCCACATTTCACAAAAAACGATCCCTCGGATCATCTACGCTAGAGAATGCTCAGCACATGCATGCGTTCAAACATCACGTCCGGGTCAGTGAAGCCCTGGGCGAGAAAGTGAAGGTCAAACAGTGACCAGCCCTGTCACCCCCACCGAGTGGTCCCGCCGCGAAGAACTTGCCGAAGCCATGATTCCGCTGATTGGGCGGTTGCATCGCGAGAACCGCGTGGTCGTCAATATTCATGGCCGTAGCCTCCTCAACCAATCCGTCACGGACATCATCAAAGCCCACCGTTGGGCTCGTCAGATCGATACGGTCGAGTTGAGCCTTGAAGAGACATTCCCGCTCGTGGAAGCTCTGAGCAAACTCGAGCTCGGCCCCGCGTCGGTCGACTTGGCTCGGCTCAACAAATTGCACAAGACCCAAGGGAACGACACCGACGTGGACGGTTGGCTCCGTGAGCAACTCTCCGAGGTCGTCGGTCGGCAGGGTCAGGAAGAGCACCACGGTCAGGACATCGTGCTCTACGGATTTGGGCGAATCGGGCGTCTGCTGGCTCGAATCCTCGTCGAAAGAGGGCTGGGCTCGGGTTTGAACCTCCGCGCCGTGGTGGTCCGGAAGAACGGAGATCAGGACCTCTTCAAGAGAGCCTCGCTCCTGCGCCGCGACTCGGTGCACGGCGCTTTCCGCGGGACCATTCAGGTCGATCCGGACACCAACGTCGTGACCGCCAACGGTGTTCCCATCCAGTTCATCTACTCTTCGGACCCGGCCACCGTGGACTACACGGAATACGGAATCGAGGATGCCCTCGTCATCGACAACACCGGTCGCTGGCGCGACGAAGAGGGACTGTCTCAGCATCTCAAGTCCAAGGGAGTCGCGAAGGTTCTGTTGACGGCTCCCGGCAAGGGAAGTCTGAAAAACGTGGTCTGTGGCGTCAACGATGACATCATTTCCGCCGATGACAAGATCATTTCCGCCGCATCCTGCACCACCAACGCGATCACACCCGTCCTCAAGGTTCTGGACGACGAGTACGGCGTTTCACACGGTCACGTGGAGACGGTTCACTCCTTCACCAATGACCAGAACCTCATCGACAACTTCCACAAAGGCGATCGACGTGGCCGCTCGGCTGCGCTGAACATGGTTCTGACAGAGACCGGCGCGGCGAAAGCCGTTGCCAAGGCTCTTCCCCAGTTGCAGGGCAAGCTGACCGGCAACGCGATTCGGGTCCCCACCCCGGATGTTTCGATGGCGATCCTGAACCTCCAGCTCGAGAAGGCACCGGAGTCCAAGAGCTCTCTCAACGCATATCTGCGCGATATGTCCTTGAACTCGACGCTCCGCAAGCAGATCGACTACACCGATTCGCACGAGGTCGTCTCGACCGACTTCGTGGGATCACGCCGAGCCGGCATCGTGGATGGCTTGGCCACCATTGTTTCCGGCAATTCCGTGGTCGTTTACGTGTGGTACGACAACGAGTTCGGCTACTCGTGCCAGGTGATTCGAGTGGTGGAGGAAATGGCCGGGGCTCATCCGGCGAGCTTCCCCAAGGACTGACCGACACGCCTAGCTACGACGCCGTGGGGCCTCCTGAATCGGAGGGGAGCCCCACGGCGTTCGTTTGTAGACGCGCCGAGCAGGCTTA
Organism: Rothia uropygialis; assembly: GCF_004137765.1. GTDB lineage: Bacteria > Actinomycetota > Actinomycetes > Actinomycetales > Micrococcaceae > Rothia. The sequence continues at coordinate 96,202 of NZ_NOIS01000003.1, forward strand.
CTCGACCCGGTAGAAGCTCTCGAGCGCCCGGCCAAGAGCCGCGAGGTCGCCAACGTGACACATCTCCCGGGCGGAGTGCATCGAAAGCAGCCCCAGGCCGACGTCGATGGTTCGGATTCCCAGACGGGTGGCAGTGATCGGTCCGATGGTCGATCCACAGGGCACATCGTTGTTGGACACGAACTCCTGGTACTCAACGCCTGCGTCCGTACATGCCCGGGCCCAGATCGCGGCACCAACGGCATCCGTTGCGTAACGCTGGTTCGCGTTGATTTTGAGGAGCGGGCCGGCTCCCGGCTGCGGTTGGTTGTTCGGATCATGGTGCCCGGGATAGTTCGGGTGAACGAGGTGTCCGGCATCCGAGGAAAGGCACACAGAATTCGCGAGAGCGCAACGATAGTCTTCGGCGCCACCACCGCGACTTCCAGAGATTCGCACTAAGACGTCTTCCACGATGGGCCCGGCCGCCCCGGAGCGGGAGGTCGAGCCTATTTCCTCGTGGTCGAAGGCGGCCAACACCAGAGTCTTGTCCCCGTCGACCTCACCAGCGGAAGCACGGGTCAGGGCTTCGACGCCTGCATGGACCGAGGAGATGTTGTCGAGACGTCCTGACGCGAGGAATTCGCCGTTCGCCCCGAATACCCGAGGAGGCTGGGTATCTGCGAGGACGATGTCATAACCCAGAATCGTCTCCGGGTCGATGGCCTCACCGTCGACGGCGTGGGAGGCCACGTAGGCGAGCACGTCGCCGGGAGCCTCCCCCGCGCCCCAAATGGGTTGGACATGGGTCTGCCGATCCAGCTTGAGACCGTCATTGACCCCCCGATCGAGATGAATCGCCAATTGAGGGATTCGGGCAACCGGGCCGGTGGTCACGAGCCTCTCGCTGATCAGGCCGTCCTCCCGTGTGGTGAGGCGCCCGGCGAGACACAGTTCGCGATCGAGCCACGAGTTCAGCAGGGCGCCGCCGTAGACCTCGACACCGATCTGATGCCATCCGAAACGGTCGATCGAGGATTTGGGTTTGAGCTTGAACGAGGGCGAATCCGTGTGCGCTCCCACGATGCGAAATCCGCTGCTCGACGTCGCAGCTTCCGGCGTGTACCAGGCGATGAGCGCGCCATCTCGAATGATGTAGCGCCCGCCGGGGGACGGGTTGAAGTCCGCGGTTTCTGCTTGCTCATCGAATCCTGCCGCGTCCAGACGACGGGCAGCCTCTCGAACCGCGTGATACGACGAGGGCGACGCCGCAACGAATGCCGCGAGATCCTCGGCATTTGCGGCGGGGTCGAAAGTGGTCAGCGAGTTGCTGTGTTCGGTCATGCTGTCCTCCTGGGGATCATGTGTGTCGAGGCCTCGGGAATTCGTGCCCCGGCATTGTGCAATGCCCAGGCTGGCCATGCCGGCCAGCTCGTGGCGGGGTTACGGCGAGTGGTGAGGTGGCGACGGCGCGATGCCCAGAGCACGAGAACGGCGTAGAGCCCGTCCACCACAAGAGTCACGAGGGCGTCCATGGGGCCTGGGTCGACCGCCCCGAAAGGGTCTGCGAAACCGAAAAGTCCGAGCAAAACAGTGGTCACGTTGTTGCTGACGTGCAGACCGATAGAGGCCTCCAAACCGCCCGTGGCGATGCACAGGATTCCGGCGATCACGGCCAGAATTCCGACGCTGAGCAACCCCCAGAGCCCATACCCGTGGCTGAGAACGAAGAAAGGCGCGGGCAGGATCACGGCCCAGATCGGATGTTTGAGCCAGCGTCCCACCGCCTGCATGAGAAATCCTCGGAACGCCATTTCCTCGGCAGCGCATTGCAACGGGACCACAATCAGGATGATGGCCAGTATCCACCAGCCCGTGGCCGGGTCGAAACTTGCCGAAACCGGTTCCGCGCCGGATGCCGCCGAGACCCAGACGCTCAGTCCTTGGAAAATGACAAAGAGAGCAAGACCAAGTCCCAAACACGTCGCCAGCCACTTCCACCGCAGCTTTCCGGCAACCGAGAACAGGAGGCCCAGCGGCTTGGGACCCATGATGAGCCTCGCCAAGAGGACGCAGGGCGCCATGACCGCAATGCTGAGAAACATGAACAGGAAAAGCACCGGGTGGGAAAACATCCCCTCCGGGTAACCGTTCGGACCCAGCGTGAGCGGTTCAGAACCGCTCACAAAAGGCAACAGGAACATAGGTATAGAAATGACTAGCGCGAGGACGAAATAAAGAGGGCCCGATATGCAGAACTCGACCAGTGGTTTCCACCACCCGTGAAAAGGATCGGCTCGCCAGAGCCGGTGATACGGCAATGGCGAGAGAGGCACATCATTGAGACGCGGCGCGCCCGCGACCCTGTATGCGTGAGCAGCCTCGAGGCTCCCTGCCTCGTCAATCGACCGGGCATCAGGCCCCGCGGGATAGGCCTTCGAGCCCCACTGCCGGTCATTCGGCGCATCAGGTATTTCCGGGTTCGTCGAGGATCGCGAGGTGGATGCGGGTTCTTCCATGCTCTCTACCCTATGCGCTCGCGGCAGAGAAGTGACGTGGGGCTTGAACCGGGCAGTTGACATCAATTCATCACCTTTTGGCTCTCTGGAGCTACCGTCAAATAATTCCGCATGATTCAGCGAAGACCTAATTTTCGCCAAACGAGTTATCAGCATTCTTTGAAACTTCGTGTCACAATTGAATCGTCAATCACATAATTTTACTAAGGAATCGTCCTCATGGCACTTCGATTCAATCCTCCGCCCCATTGGCCTCAGCCTCCGGAAGGCTGGTCCCCGGATCCAGGATGGCGCCCGGATCCCAGTTGGGGGCCGGCGCCGCAAGGATGGATTTTCTGGACCGACGAGAACGGCAATCCTGTCCCTTCGGCACACCCCGAGGACCCATCGTTCATCCCTGACGAACCGCGGCAGGCACCACAACCGGACCAGTCACAACCGCGCGACGAGCATCAGGGCGATCAAGCTCCCGCTTCCACGCAGAATGACTGGGGATCCCCGCAGGCCGATGGTGCAGGGAATTATCAGACGGAAGGGCCGGCTCCCACACGCCAGTACCAGCAGCAGCAACCCGGCGGTTGGGAGACTCAGGGGCAGGGAACTCCGCCTCCGCAAGGAGGCGGATGGAACAGCAATCCGTGGAATCAGACTCCTCGCAAAAAGAACTTCTTTGCGTCCCCGGCCGGTATTCTTTCGATCATCGGCGCTATTCTTCTCGTCCTGGTCATAGGTTTGGTTCTCGCTCTGACAGGGGTCTTCGGTAACACGCAGGATTCAGGGGAGACGAATGCGGCGACATCGAGCTCTGCGTCGAAATCCGGCCATGCCTCCGACAGCGCGACCGGCTCTCCGAAGGCTTCCGCTTCGGGCGACGGGCCGTCGGGGATGCGACCCGAGCAGGTCAATATTCCGGCCAATGACGCCGACCCCGTCGTGGAGTTCACCGGGGAAGGCTCTCAGAAGGTCAAAACGGACAAGCTCGAGGACGGGCAGGTCTACTACGTCGAGTACTGGTACCAGGGTGATTCGAACTTCGCCTTGTGGGGACTCGATAACAAGGGCGAGGACGCCGGACTGTACGCCAATGACATCGACGAGACCTCCGGTTCCAGCTGGATCGATATGGATGGCCTCTACGGAAACCCCAAGGGATTCGACGTCGATGCCACGGACGGTAAATGGGAGATCAAGGTCTACGACGGCAATGCCATCAAGTCGGCAGGCGATAAGACGATGCAGAGCAACGGAACCGTCGCATTCGTGTACCAAGGACCCAAGAAGTCCGCGACCTTCGAGAACCTGGGCGATGATTCCTTCGAGGTGGAAGCATACGATCTCAAAGGGGATTCGGTATTCCACGAAAACGTCACCAAGGGCAACAATGCGAATGTGAATTTCCCCGACGCGACCAAGGACGAGGCCAATATTCTGGTCCAGGTCAAGGTGACGGACACGAAAGCACAATGGAAAATGTCCTTCAAATAGTCGCTGAGCAGGGCCTGGACATTTCTCTTTCGCGATCGTCCGCTTCGGATTGATTCTGGGGCGGCCAGTCGCCTGTGGACAAGCGTCCGGAAGGCTATCGGCTCGATTACCATGGGACGGGTGGAGGCGAAGAAACGACAGGAGCCGCGATGCCAGAACACAACCGCCGGCAGGTGCAGCGTGCAGGTCGCTCCGCGCTTTTGATCGATTGCGGTGGGATCGACGACGTCCTGGACCTCCACACCGCGCTGACGGAGAATCCATTGCCGGATCAGCTCGAATTGGTCCCGGCGGCCACGACCCTCCTCGCTCGCTTTCGTTCGCCCTTGGGCCCTGCCAGGGCACGCGAGCTGTCAATCGAGTTGTCCACCATGGCCGGCCGCCACGGCAGCTCTTCCCGGGCGCGCGAGGTCGAAATCCCCGTCCGCTACGACGGAGAGGATCTTGAGGACGTCGCGGCTCACCTCGGCATTTCCGCGGATGAAGTCGTCGAACGCCACACGGGGACGGCCTGGACGGCGGCCTTCTCCGGTTTTTCCCCCGGCTTCGCGTACCTCGTTGGCGTCGGGCCCCAGCCAACAACCGATCTTACGGTCCCGAGGAGGGACAGCCCACGGACCAAAGTTCCTGCGGGTTCCGTCGCTCTGGCCGGAGAATTTTCTGCCGTGTATCCCAGCGCTTCACCCGGTGGGTGGCAACTGATCGGCACGACGAACGCACCCGTGTGGGACCTCGATCAGGAGGTTCCTGCCTTGATCACGCCGGGGACCGTGGTCCGCTTCTCGCGCGTTCGGGATTCGATGGAATTACAAGAAAAGAAGGCAGAATCCGGGAGAAACGGCCAGCAGGAGAAAAAAGCTTCAGCGGAGATGACGGACCCAGTTCAGGGCACGACCGAAGCGCTTCGCATCGACGCCCCAGGACTCGCGACCATGGTGCAGGACCGGGGCAGAGAGGGACATACGGACTGGGGCGTGAGCCCTTCCGGCTGGGCCGACGCCGTGGCCGCCCAGTCCGCGAATCGGCTCGTGGGCAACGACCCTGAGGCGAGCGTCCTCGAGAACACTGCCGGCGGGCTGACGGCAACTGCACTGACGGATACCGTCCTGGCCGTCACCGGTGCAGAAGCCGAACTGACCGTCCAGACCGATGGCACCAGTTTCCGGGTTCCTCGGAACCGACCATTTGCCTTGCGCTCGGGCCAACGGCTCACCATCGGTCCGGCCGTTCGTGGACTGCGGATCTACCTGGCCGTACGCGGAGGAATTCGCGTGAATTCGGTCCTCGGGAGTACCGCCACGGATACCCTGGCCAAGCTGGGGCCCGCCCAGATGGTCAAGAACGCCGTCGTGCGCATCGGGCCCGAGCCCCGACGGGCCGTCGAGTTGGACGAAGGCGGGGCGGAGCTGCCGCATCCCCATGAGGTCACGGACATTCCGGTTTCTCCCGGTCCACGAATCGACTGGTTCACTTCCGAGTCCGTTCGCGAGACCTCACGGACCGTATGGGCCGTCACGGAAGAAAGCAACCGGGTAGGCGTGCGCCTCGCGAGACCCACCCATGAACCCGACGAGGATCCGCTTCCTTCTCCGCTGACCCGCACGGCAAAGGCCCAAGGTCGCGAATTGCCCAGCGAAGGCATCGTCGCCGGAGCCATCCAAGTGCCGCCCAACGGAAACCCCGTCGTTTTCATGGCCGACCACCCCGTAACCGGTGGTTATCCGGTGATCGGAGTCGTTGAGCCGGAATACTTGCGTCTCCTCGCACAGTCGCCGCCAGGCACGCTGGTCCGCCTCGTTTTCGACGCCGCCGAAGAGCCCATTCAAAACACCACATACCCCGGAGAATCCCCATGCGCAAAGTCCTGATTGCCAACCGTTCGGAGATCGCGGTTCGCGTGATCCACGCATGCGCCGAACGCGGCATCGGCACCGTTGCCGTCTACGCCGCCTCCGATGCAGAATCCCTCCACGTCCATCTCGCCGACGAGGCCTACGCGCTCGAAGGCAACGCCCCCACGGACACCTACCTCAATATCGAAAAGCTCCTCGACATAGCGCGACGATCCGGGGCAACGGATGTCCACCCCGGGTACGGCTTTCTGGCCGAGTCCGCGGATTTCGCGCGAGCCGTGGTCAACGCGGGCCTGACGTGGATAGGCCCCACCGCCGAGACGATTGAGGCCCTCGGCGACAAAATTCAGGCCCGTTCCATAGCAACGGCCGCCGGAGCACCACTGGCTCCCGGGACGGACGGGCCGTTGGCGAACGCCCATGAAGCTCGGGACTTCGCCGAAGAGCACGGATTGCCGATCATCATCAAAGCCGCACACGGTGGTGGCGGTCGCGGTATGCGCGTGGTCCGAGACGTCGATCAGGTCGAGTCGGCCTTCGAATCCGCCGCTCGCGAGGCCCACAGCGCCTTCGGCCGGAGCGAATGCTTCGTCGAGCGCTTCCTCGAGAAGCCTCGTCACGTCGAAGCGCAGGTTATCGCGGATTCGCACGGAGGAGTCGTCGTGGTGGGAACCCGCGATTGTTCTCTGCAGCGCCGCAACCAGAAGCTCGTGGAGGAAGCACCGGCGCCGTTCCTGAGTGAGGAACAGCTGGAAAATATCGAGAAAGCATCCGCGGCGATCTTTCGGGAGGCCGGCTACGTCAACGCGGGAACGGTGGAGTTCCTGGTCGGCGCGGACGGACTGATCTCTTTTCTCGAGGTCAATACCCGCATCCAGGTCGAGCACCCTGTTACGGAAGAGACGTTCGGCGTCGACCTCTTAGGCATGCAGCTCGACGTCGCCGCTGGCGAACGCCTGCCTTTTGAGAGTGCCCCGAAAGCACAAGGACACTCCATCGAGTTCCGCATCAATGCGGAAGATCCCGGACGGGGTTTCCTCCCTGCCGGCGGTACGGTAACAGGCATCACGGTTCCCACGGGCCCGGGAATTCGATGGGATGCCGGAGTTGTCACGGGTTCCGAGGTTGCCGGGGATTTCGATTCCCTTTTGGCCAAACTCATTGTGACCGGCCCGACTCGCGATGCCGCCCTGGCTCGAGCCCGTCGCGCCCTGGCCGAATTGACGCTCAGTGGAGTCTCGACCACTCTTCCATTCCACCGTGCCGTCCTCGAGCACAAGGACTTCACGTCCTCTCCCTTCAACGTCTACACGACCTGGATCGAGGACGTTCTGACCCCGGTCCTGGAATCCGACGGCGGCTACAGTGCTCCGCGCTATGCGGACAGGACACTGTTCGGTGAGTCCGCTTCCGACGCCACGGCCTCCGTCACTGCGGGGATCGAAATCGAAGGCCGGCTGACCAAGGTTCGTTTCCCTGCCAAAGCACTCGCGAGAATCGGTGCTGGGCTCGCTGATGGGCTCGGAGGAGTCCAATTCTCGGGAACCAGCGGCGCTCAGACGGACGCGCCGGGGTCGAGCGACGTCGAGGTCACCGCAACGCTCAGCGGCTCATTGGTTCGTTGGGAGGCGGAAGATTCCGCGACCGTAGAGGAAGGGCAGAGGTTGGCGATAGTGGAGGCCATGAAGACCGAGATGCCGCTAGAATCTCCGGCGACCGGCGTCTTTCGTCGTGAGCCCGTGGAACCGGGGCACAAGCTATCGGCCGGAATGATCTTGGGCCGGGTCGAAACAGCGAACTGACTGCTGCCGGGCCACGTGATGCGGCGACCAGGGCCGCGAGGCCTCTCCGAGAAGGCCACTCGCGCGTGAATCGTTGGGAAAGGGCTGTCCCCTTCCCAACGATTCAGGAGCATTGGTCACAGGTGCGGCTCTGGTTGATGCCGCGTCGGTAGCCTTTGGCCACCGGGATGTTTAGGCGCGCTATCCGTTCCACAGGGTCGAAAGCTGACCCACGGCGCTGGCCCCCAAGTACAAGGTCAACAACCACACCAGCACGCCCACGACGATCAACCACTTCGGGTATCTGTAACCGCTCAGCAAATCTCGCCGGAAAATCGCAACGATCAAGATCACGGTGAACCCCAGAGGGAGGATCAGACCATTGATAGTGCCGGCGATGACCAACAACGTTCCTGGCGCCTTGCCCAAGGAGAAGAAGACGATCGTGGAGAGCACGATCATGCCGACCGTCAGCACGTTGCGAATCCAAGTCTTGGTGTTCCGTGTGGTCATGAACGAAACGGATGTATAAGCGGCGCCGATCACCGAGGAAATCGATGCGGCCCACAGGATCACGCCGAAGAGACGCAGCCCGATTTCGCCCGCTGCGTGCTGGAATGCCTCCGCCGCGAGATTGGAGCTGGTCAGCGTCACACCTCCGGCGACAACCCCGAGGATCGCGAGGAAAAGAAGGTAACGCATCACACCGGTGACCACGATCGAAGTGATGGACGCGTTGGAGATGGATTTGACGTCGTCGACTCCGGAGACGCCGGCGTCGATCATGCGGTGTGCGCCGGCGTAGGTGATGTAGCCACCCACGGTTCCGCCGATCAAGGTCGTGATCACGGCCAGATCGACGTTGTCCGGGAAAACGGTCTGGCGCAGAGCGTCGCCGATGGGCGGGCCCGACACCACCGCAACATATCCGGTGATCAGGATCATCAGGACGCCTAGCACGACCACGATCTTGTCCAAGGCCACTCCGGCTTTCTTTGACAAGAACACGAGGACCGCCAACACTGCCGTGATGATTCCTCCCCAGGTGGTGTCCAGTCCCGTCATCGCGTTGATGCCGAGCCCTCCGCCGGCAACGTTGCCGACGTTGAACACGAAACCGCCGAAAACCACGAAAACGCCGAGAAGGATGCCCACACCGGGCAAAATTCTGTTGCCGAGCTCGCTGGCTCTCAGACCGCTGACGCCGATCACACGCCACACGTTCAGTTGAACGGCGATATCAACAAGAATCGACAGGAATATCGCGAAGGCGAAGGCGGCACCCATCTTGACCGTGAAGGTCGCCGTCTGCGTAATGAAACCCGGGCCGATCGCCGAAGTCGCCATGAGGAACAACGCGCCCAACAAGATGGAACGCTTCGACTCGGCTTGGGGCAGCTTGCTTTTGACGACGGCGTCGCCAGCGGCCGTCTCAGGGCGTCCCTCTTCCGCGTCCCCTGAAGAGCTTGCCCAGGGCAGATCGGGCTTTTCCCCGGAAGGTCTGTTGTCTGTCATGTGAGCCTCTCAAAGGGCGGAAACACTGGACCGAGCTGAACCAGCGACGAAATAGTACCAGAGAGTTCGTTAGCTACGGCACAACGATCCGATCTCCGCACAAGAGCCACGAGAAGCTCCCATGTCAGGAGATTCTACGGGGTTCCTCACGGCGATTCTCGGATCAAACGGCCTCCTGCGAGCGGGCCGTTTTCAGAGCATTGCGGTAGGAACGGGCGGCACGAACGGCGTCAATGATCAGGACGAGAATCGCGAGCCAGACGATGCCAAACCCGATCCAGCGGCCCGTTGACATCTCCTCCCCAAGGAGCAGATACCCCGCCAGAAACTGCATGATGGGGGTGAAATACTGCACCATTCCCACATATGACAGGGGCAAACGAGTAGCGGCACCTGCGAAAGCCAGGAGCGGGATCAGGGTGATTAATCCGGTGCCCACGAGCAATGCGGTTTTGAGGGGGCCGATTTGGCTGAAAGCAAGACCACCACCCACCGTTCCGACCAGCGCCAGAACGACGACCGAGGGGATGAACAACCACGCCGTTTCGAAGGTCAGACCCGTCAACGAGTCGACGCGTCCACCGACGTTCTTCTTGACCAGGCCGTACAGCGCAAAACTGCCCGCGATCAACAGGGACATCCACGGAAGCGACCCGTATTCGACCGTGAGGACAACGATGGCGACCAGACTGATTCCCACCGCGATCCATTGAAGTCTGCGCAATTTCTCATGCAGAACGAAAACCCCGAGGACGATCGTCGCGACGGGATTGATGAAGTATCCGAGGGAAGCTTCGAGGACGTGCCCGGTCGTCGTCGCAAAAATATAAACCAGCCAGTTGATGGAAACGATGCCCCCGGCCATGCCCAAGGTCAGGTTCACACGTCGGTCCTTGAAAGCCGTCGCAACGCGCCCCCACGATCGCGTCGCGGTCACCAAAAGTACGCACAGACACAAGGAGAAAACGATGCGCCACCCCAAGATTTCGAAGGCGCCCGTGGGCTTGATCGCGGCGAAGTACAGGGGAAGGAAACCCCAGAGGCCGTACGCGATGAAAGCGAGAAGGAAGCCGGTCTTGAGGTCTTTTCGCGGGTTACGACCCGCCGACTCGTCCGGAACGATGACCTCGGGCAAGGCACCCGTGATCGTCGGTGGTTCCTGCCTCGACCCGGCAGAGTTCACCTCCGAGCCCTCCGGGCGGCTATCCGATGTTCTGCCGTTGCCGGAGGGGGCATGCTCTGGGGTCAACGATTGGTCCTTCCCAAAGTGTGCCGGAGTGCCGATTCGATCTCTGCGAATCGGAACGAGTACCCGTGGTTTTCCAGAACACGGGGCACCAAAGCGGCGGAACTCAGTGCGAGCTCGCGAGCGCCTTGCTTTCCAAGAAGCAGACCCGGCGCCTGTTTGGGCGTGGGTACGATGCTCGGACGCCGAAGAATCGAGGCCAATGTCTTGGCGAATTCCTTCTGCCGGACCGGGTGAGGGGCCGCGGCATTGACCGGGCCGGATAGTTCGGGGTCGGCTATCGCGAACGCGTATACCTGGGCGAGATCTTCCACGCTGATCCACGGTTGCCACTGTTCTCCCCCGCCGAGGGGGCCACCTGCTCCGGCCAAGTACAGAGGCAGCTGGGCGGCCAGAAGCCCGCCGGACGAGCTGAGCACCAGTCCCGTCCGGACGAGGACGACACGCGTTCCGAAGTCTTCGGCTTTCCGCGCGGCGGCTTCCCACTGGGTGCAGACTTCGGCCAAGAAATCCTGCCCCGGACCGTCGGTCTCCGTGACGACGTCGGCCTCGTGCCCGTAATATCCGCTCGCCGAGGCGTTAATCAGGATCTTGGGTCCGCCGCTGTCCGTGACCTCCCGCATCGCGGCAACGATGGTCTCGGTGCTCTTGAGACGGGATTCGAGCACCGCACGACGGTGCTTCTCGGTGAAAGGTCCGGCAATTCCGGCGCCGGCCAGATTGATGACGGCGTCCAGACCGACGAGGTGTTGAGGGTCCAGGGTTTGCTGTTCCGGATCCCAAGCAATTTGCCCCTCGCCGATGGTTCCACTGAAGCCCTGACGGCGTTTAAGGTGGATGACCTCATGTCCCGCTGCGCGCAGAAGAGCCGAAACCTGCGTTCCGACGAGCCCGGATGCACCGGCAATCGCGACTTTGAGCTTTCCGGTGCCCTGCCCCTTGCTCTCACGGTGGTCGTCCAAGTACGAAGCGAAGTCCAGATCCGCTTGCGTCTGATCCGTACGGAATGCGAAGACGCGCTCAAGTTCTTTATCGAAAGCATTGGCGCTGAATTTGAAACGATTCTCCAACCCACCCGGCAATTCGTAATTCACGGTATCGGAGACCATCGTCTGGCCCTGTTCCACGTCCGTGAATTGGTGCTGATGCTTCCAGGACTTGAGCGGGCCTCTCTTCATCTCGTCCGTGAAGCTCGCGCCCGGCACATACTCGGTATGTTCTGCAGTCCAGCGCGTTCCTGGCCTGATCGGTATGTTGCCGGGAAGCAACCCTTCGGCCCACTGCACCCCCATGAGCAATTCCGTTTTCGAACCGACCTCGAGTCCGTGGGTCGGTTCGGTCAGGACCTTGGAGTTCCACGGCGGGGTGAGCCTGACCACCGCCCCCGGCCTGCCGTACCACTCGGTCACGGCGGATCGAGGATGAGCGATGTGCGCGTTGTGTTCAAATGTGGTCATAGGTCGTCTCTCACTTTCTCCCACGGCTCGATATCGCCGGGGATAACCCTAAACAGGGGGTGGTTCTTGAGGGTCGCATTTCGCAGGTCGGATTCGAGGCGTCCGACGAGTTTGGGGGCGCGCATGCGCAATTTGAACGTCAACAGCTCGGCCTCGTAGTCAAGTTGGCCCTGAGTCACGGGGATCGCCGGAACCGTACGGGAAGCGTCCGATATCGAGGTATTTCCTGAGGCTGGCGGCAAGACCTGCGGCTCGGCCTCGCCGTCGGAATTGCCTGTGGGACTCGCCTCCGCACTGGGTTCAGACAGATCGACCCAGTCCGGACCGGGCTGGGTAAGCTCGGTCTCCCCGGAAAGCAACGGCCCCTTGACGATTTTTTCGACGTCGAACCTGTAGCCGCGCGACGTAGCCTCTCTATGGATTCCCCTGAGAAAAGCAGACAATGCCGCTCGAGGGGCCTCACTCTGTCGGAAGCGGATCAGCTGGGGGTGCTGCCGGTAACCATGGGTGGCCCCCGCCAGAACTTTTTGCGCCAGCAGCGCTTCCCTCCAGGCGGCCACGAGTCCTTTTGCATCCAAGTAGGACGGGTCGAGGGACCAAAGCCTCACGCAGACCTCCTGTGGCGGTTCGAAGACCGGGACCGAAAATGCCCCGGTGTCGCCTGCCCCACATTACTCGTTCCAGGTCCTGGCGTCGCGCTTGTTTTCGGCGGCTTGACGTTATGCCTCGCGGAACTCCATCTCGATCCGCTCGAGTGATTTGTCTTTGGTCTCCGGGGCCTTGAGTCGGACCCATACGAGAGCCAGAATCTGCAAGACGACGAATATCGCGATCGTCGAGCCGAATCCGAGCGCTGCGGAGAGCAAAGGGAAGAGCAGGGCTACTAAGAAGTTCACGCTCCACTGGACGCCCGTGCTGATCCCCATCGCCACCCCTCGAACCGTCAACGGGAAAATTTCGGACATGTACAACCAGGTCATCGTGCCGATGGCGCATTGGGAGATGCCCACAAAGATCACGATCGAGAACAATATGATCCACCGCTTCGCGGACGCATCGTCGCTCATGAGTATCGATGTCGTAGCCAGGATGGAGAGCATGACGATGGTTCCGGTCAGTCCCGAACTCAACATGAGTTTGCGCCGGACGTGCGGCATGATCACCAGAGCCACCCCCACTCCGACGACCCCGGCAAGACCGATCAGAAGGTTCACCACGAAAGCAGTATTCCCCACAAAACCGGCGTCCGTCAGAATGGTGACGCCGTAGTACTGAACCACGTTGATCCCGGAAATCTGGTTGATGACCGCCATTCCGACACCGATGAACAGGATCCTCCGGATCCACGGCGTCCCGAACACGTCACCGAGGGTCCCCGACGCCGCCTGCTCGTCCTTTGCGGCAAGTTCTTTGACTTCCTCGAGCTCGTCCGATGAGAACGTGTGCTCGCGAACTTCGCGGAGCACTTCCAGCATTTCGTCGATTCGCCCGCCACGAGCCAACCATCGGGGAGATTCCGGGACGGCAATCATTCCTGCCCACAGAACGATGGCCGGCACAATGCATATCGCAAGCATCCACCGCCACGTATTGGCTTGCCCAGCGTCGGTGACGCCCGCGATGCCCGCATTGAACCCGAAGGCCAGGAGCTGGCCGAAGACCACCATGAATTCATTCTGAGAAATAACCCTCCCTCGCAGATGAGTGGGCGCAAGTTCCGCCAAGTAAACGGGCACGGTGACGGATGCACCGCCGACGGCCAGACCCAGGACGACCCGGAAGAGGGACAGGACCCACCAGGTTGGGGCCAAGACCGAGCCGATCGCCCCGAAGGTGAAGAGAGCGGCCACCACAACGACGGTCCGGTGCCTCCCATGGCGGTCGGAGAAGCGCCCGCCGAAAACGGCACCGAATATCGCGCCGAATTGGAGGGCAGAGGTCACGAAGCCCTCGTACTCCTCGCCCATACCGAAGTCGGCAGCCATGGATGGCAAGGCCCCGTTGATGACACCGGTGTCATAGCCGAAGAGCAGCCCACCCACCGTGAGGATCATGGCTGCCGCCCGCATTTTCCCGGTCAGTTTCTTCTCCGATGCATCCGGAGCTGTGGTATCGGGACGAACCTGCGATTCGGAACTGGGCGCCATAACGGCAAACCCTCCTCACATGAAATACGGCGGTGACTTCTCATATCTAGTCGAAGTCAGTATGTTCTGCCTCATCCATCCTGCTGTATGACAGATCAGACCTGGTCAACGCGGGATTCTTGGGTCGTTCGACCCGAAGAGTGCCCGCCATGCTACGCTTAAATCCTATTGTCCTTACAAAGAACAATAGTAGGGAACCAACGACGGAGTAACCCATGACAGCCTCAATCGACGTCACGATCGACCGCTCATCGCCCGTGCCGCTGTACCATCAGCTGGTCCATGGCATCGAGACGGCCATCGCCGAGGGCGTCCTTCCCCCGGGGACCATGCTCGACAACGAGCTTTCCCTGGCCAAGGACCTTCACCTGTCCCGACCCACGGTGCGCAAGGCCATGGACGAGCTCGTCCGTTCGGGGCTCCTGGTCCGCAAACGAGGCGTCGGGACGCAGGTCGTAGCCTCGGAGATTCGACGCTCCGTCGGATTGACCTCGCTGTACGAGGACCTGAGTGACGACCACGCCCAGCCCACCACCGAGGTTCTGGAATTCAAGGAAACCAAAGCCCCGGACGACGTCGCCGAGCGGCTCAACCTCGCGTCGGGAGACCCTGTGTACTACTTCAAGCGTGTGCGCAGCCGTTCAGGCACACCGCTGGCGATCATGGAAAATTGGGTTCCCCTCGAGATCGCGGACCTTAGCCGCGAAGGGCTCGAATCTCGCGGGCTGTACACGATTCTGCGCCAACAAGGGATCAATTTCAGGCTCGCACAGCAGAAGATCGGCGCTGCGGTGGCCACCAATGAGCAGGCCAAACTGCTCAAGACGAGCACCGGATCGGCCCTGGTAACCATGTCCCGGACCGCAACCGACGATATCGGCAGACGAGCCGAAACCGGTCGACACGTCTATCGCGCGGATTCATATTCCTTCGAGATGACCCTCTCCGCCTGACCACAAGACTTCAACCGTCCGGAAACACCTCCCCGAAAGGATGCAACGATGACGAACTGGGTTTACCCCGCAGGCACAGCAACCGATGGCCCTTGGAATGTTTCCCTCGGTGCGTATGATTCCGCACAGCAGGTCGACGGCTGGGAGCATACCGGCCTCAAGACCGCGACTTTCGCAGGTGAGACCATCTCCCTGGATGCCGTTCCGGAAGAACGCATCGTCATCCCGCTGACGGGCGATGTCGCCGCGGTGGTCGACGGTCAGAATTATGAGCTCTCGGGCCGCGAATCCGTTTTCCACGGCCCTACGGATGTCCTGTACACGGGGGCCAACAAGGCCGTAGAACTCTCCGGAGCTCAGGGCGTTCGCTTTGCCGTCGCCTCCGCACCGGCCAAGAATGAGTACCCTACTCGCCTGATCACCAAGGACGAGGCCCCGCTCGAATTGCGCGGTGCAGGCAACTGCTCGCGGGAGGTGCGGAACTTCGGAACCCCCGCGTCCCTTGAGGCCGACCGATTTATCGTCTGCGAAGTCCTGACCCCTGCCGGCAACTGGTCTTCCTACCCTCCCCACAAGCATGACGAGGAAAAAGAGGGCGTCGAGACCCAACTCGAGGAGATCTACTACTTCGAGACGCGAGTGACTCCGGGTGCCCCGCAAGAAGCCACCGACTCGATCGGATACCAGCGTGTCTACGCCTCCGACGACCGTCCCATCGACGTCAATGCCGAAGTTCGAACCGGCGACGTCGTGCTGGTCCCTTATGGCTGGCACGGTCCGGCTATGGCCCCTCCAGGATACGACCTGTACTACCTGAACGTCATGGCCGGTCCCGGGCCGGTCCGCAAGTGGCTCATCAGCGACGACCCTCATCACGGATGGGTCCGTCAGCAGTGGGAAGAGCAGGATATCGACTCGCGCTTGCCTTTCGGCGGCTAGAGCTCCGTGCTGCCCGAATTGACGTTGCTCGCTTGGACCGGACTGGCCCTGGCGGCCGTATTGGTGGGGTTCTCTAAGACTGCGCTGCCAGGGATCAATACCCTCGCCGTGGCAATCTTCGCAGCGGTACTGCCCGCGAGGCCGTCCACGGGAGCGCTCCTGGTCCTCTTGCTCGTCGGTGACGCATTCGCTTTGTGGACCTACCGCCGACACGCCGATTGGCCGACCCTCATCCGCATGATTCCCGCCGTCCTGATCGGTCTGGCGGCAGGCGGTGTCTTCCTGGCATTCGCAGGCGACGCCGTGGTGCAGCGTGTGATCGGCATATTGCTGCTGATGCTGATGGGACTGACCCTGTGGCAGCGTCGAAAAAGGGCCAAAACCACGGGGGATCCCGTACCCGCATCTTGGGGCGCGGCCACCGGTTACGGATCCTTGGGCGGTTTCACGACCATGGTTGCCAATGCCGGCGGGCCCGTCATGTCCATGTATTTCCTCGCGGCTCGATTCCCCGTGAATGCTTTCTTGGGCACGGCCGCGTGGTTCTTTGCGACCATGAATGTGCTCAAGCTCCCGGTGTCTATCAGCTTGGGACTCATCACCTGGAACACGCTGCTCATGGATCTGATTCTGGTTCCCGCTGTGGTCGTTGGCGCCCTCTTTGGTCGGTGGGCCGCCCAGAAGATTCGACAGAAGACCTTCGACCTCGCCGTGATCGTGGTGACGATCCTGGGCGCCGTCTACCTCTTAATATAATTCCGCCCGCGGCATGACCTTTGGGCCTTGCACGATCGAAAGATAGAGTGAGGTAAGCCTAATCAAACCGAGGATTGGAGTCCTATGACAGCCCCCAAACGCAAACCCCAAACCGTCCTCGAGGTCCTCGAACGCCGCCAACTCACCCCCAATATGGTCCGACTCATTCTGGGCGGTTCAGGGTTCGCTTCATTCCAGAACAACGGATGCACCGACCAATACGTCAAACTGGTCTTTGCGAAACCCGAGCTGAACCTCACCGCGCCCTTCGACATGATGGAAATGCGGGAGAAGCTTCCCCCGGAAGACGTTCCCGTGACCCGGACGTACACCGTGCGGAGCGTGGACGAAGAAGCGGGCACGCTGACCATCGATTTCGTGACCCACGGTGCCGAAGGGCTCGCGGCCCCGTGGGCCGCCTCCGCGTCCCCAGGGGACCAGTTGCTGTTGATGGGCCCGGGCGGCAAGTACAACCCGGATCCGACCGCAGACTGGTATCTCTTCGCCGGGGACGCCTCTGCTCTGCCCGCTATCGGCGCGGCCATCGAGGCCCTGCCAGAATCGGCCCGGGGGTACGCGTTCATCGTTCTCGATCATGAAGAAGATCGGCAGGAGCTGGCCGCTCCCACCGGTCTGGATATCGTATGGAATGTCAAGGAAGGAGCTGGAGCTGATCCGAACCGCCTGGCGCAATTGATGACCGAGAGGCAGTGGCCCGACGGCAAGGTTGATGTCTTCGCCCACGGAGAGCGCGAATCGATCAAACAGGTGCGCCGTCTCCTCAAGGAACGTGAAATCCCGCGTGATCAGATCTCGATCTCCGGCTACTGGGCCTTCGGACGCACCGAAGACAAGTTCCAGGCCGAAAAGCGCGAACCGATCGGAAAGATCGAGGACTGAGATTTCATCAGGAGTCCAGGTCGACAGCGACCTTCCGACCGGTTTCGGCTGATTTCTGAGCGGCATCGGCGAGGATTAACGCGGCGCGCCCGTCTTCGTACGTGGGGCTCCGCGATTCCTCGCCCTTGATCCATTTCACGAATTCTTCCAATTCAAGAAGGTACGCCGCGGCGTACCGCTCCAGGAAAAACTCCTGATAAGTGGCCTTGGACTCGACCGACACCGCGTTGGACAGGGTGACCAGCGACGTGGACGAGTTGAGCACATTGAGTGCCCCTTCGGATCCGAAAGCTTCCAAGCGCTGATCGTGCCCTGTTGCGCTGTGACGAGAATTGGTGATCGAGATCAGCTTTCCGTCCCGTGAGGTCAGGGTGACGACCACGCTGTCGAAGTCCCCGTGCTGACGAGCACCCTCGTCGAAGAGGCACGATCCCGTCGCACTCACGTCCACGATGTTGGGGGCGAAATACCGTGCCATGTCGAAGTCGTGGATGGTCATATCCCGGAAGATCCCGCCGGAAACACCCAAATATGCAGCGGGAGGCGGCGCCGGATCGCGGCTGATGATGGTCACCTCTTCGAGGTTCCCGATCTCGCCGGCCTGGACCCTTTGCCGCACCTCGGCAAATGCCGGATCCATTCGCCGATTGAACCCCAACGCCACCGGAACCTGGGAGGCAGCCACTTTGCCCCTCAGGGCATTAACCCGCCCGATATCCAGGTCAATCGGCTTTTCGCAGAGGACCGCAACCCCGGCGTCGACCGAAGCCTCGATCAATTCCACGTGCGTGGGGGTCGGGGAGGCTATGACGACTCCGTCCACCTCACCTGAATTGATCAGTTCGAGAGGGTCCGCCGTGACCTTGGCCCCAATGGTCTCCCCCAATGTGCGAGCCGTATCCGGGAAGGCATCTGCAATCCAGGTCAGTTCGATGTCCGGCGATGCGGTCAAGTTCTGGAAGTGAACCTGCCCTATACGACCGGTCCCGATCAGGCCGATGCGAATTTTCTGAGCCATACAGTTCCTTCCTCAGATCAGTTCTTTGATGAACTGGGCGGAGTAGCGGGCATCCTCGTGGGCCTTGGCGGCGTCGTCTTCCGTATCCAGAACTGTGTCCTGCTCGAGTACGTACCAACCCTGGTAACCCGTGTCCTGGAGGCCTTTGACAATTTCTGCGATCTTCGCGTCGCCCTTGCCCAGCGCTTGGTACATTCCGCGGCGGCATCCTTCTCGGTAGTCGCAATCCCCGTCGGCAACCTGCTGAGCTACGGAAAGGTCCACGTCCTTCAAATGGATGTGCGCGACCCGATCCGGGTGCTTACGGACCAGATCCAGCGGATCACCGCCGGCAAGAGTGTAATGCCCGGTGTCCACACAGAGGCCGATGGTCGACCCTGCGAGGACGCGCTCGGTTTCCTCCGGGGTCTGCACCAGGGTTCCCATGTGCGGATGCAAAGTTGTGGTGACACCCACGGCGGCGGCTACCTCATTGATGGTGTTGAGGTTGCCCAGGAGGGTCTCCCATTCGGAATCGCCGAGGTCGGGACGAGTATCGTATCCCGCCTTCCCGGAATTCGCCGACAGAACCATGACGTCCGCCCCTGCCGCCGCGTACGCTTCAAGTTCCTTGCGAATCTGCGGCAGCGGATCCTGGTCTTCACGATGCAGAACCGCAGGAAAGAAGCCGCCGACGGCCGAGAGGCCGTGTTCTTTCAAAACCCTTGAACGGCCCTCGGGATCGTCTGGCAGAAAGCCCTCCGGTCCGAACTCGGTCGCCGAGAACCCGAGCCCCCTCATCTCCGTGAGGACTTGCTCTGGCCTGAGTTGGACTCCCCAGTCTGGGACCTCGATAACGCCCCAGGTAATGGGGGCGGTGGCCAATTTCGTCATAATGTTCCCTCTTCCGTGAGGCATGTTTTTCAGTCGTGCGTTCCCGGAATCATCTGATCCCAGTCGATGATCGATCCCGTGACAACACCGCTGCGTTCCGAGAGGAGGAAGACCACGGCGTCCGCGATTTCGTCCGGCTGCCCCAATTTGCCCATCGGCTGTGAATCGGACGCCTCCTTCAGCCAAGAGTCCGAAGCATCGTGGAAGGTTTTTTGGATGGCTTCTTCGCCCGGAGTCTGCGTCCACCCGATGTTCAGCCCATTGATCCGGATCCTGTCCCAACGGTGGGAATAAGCAGCATTCTTGGTCGCCGCGGCCAGCCCGGCTTTAGAGGCTACGTACGGCGCAAGGTAGGGCTGTCCGCCGTGCATCGACATAGTGAGGATGTTGAGGATGGTTCCCGGCTCCCCGCGACCCTTCATATCGGACACAGCAGCCTGCATCGTCATGAACGGTGCGACGAGGTTGACCGCGAGATGCTGGCCAAGGAGCTCACGGTCAGTGTTCTCCAGCGAACCCCGTGTGGTGACCCCCGCCGCGTTGACCAACGAATCGATCCGACCGAACCGGCCGACGGTTTCGGCGACGACGCGCTCGGCCTCCCCTGGAACCTCCAGATCCGCGACGATGCCCAAGGTCTCGGCAGCGAATTCGCCGAGGCCTTTCTCCGCGTCGGCCAGTTTTTGCCCGTTACGTCCAACGATTGCGACACCACGGGCCCCTTCCCGAGCCGCGGCCCGCGCTATGGCGAGCCCCAGGCCTTGAGAACCGCCCGTGACCAGAACGATTTTGTCCTTCAAAAGATCTTGCATGACTATTTCCTCCCCTGACCCTGCGCGCTGGTGTTGGAAACCTGCTCGACGTTCTGCCAGCTGCCGCTTTCGGCTGATTTCTCCGCCGCGGAAACCACGCGGTTGGCCGCCAAACCGTCCTTGATGTCTGCGTGCTGCGAGTCCTGCCCCAGGAAAGCGAGCAGAAATTTCTTGGCCTCGATGGTCTTGAGGTCGTCATATCCCATGGGGGTTCCGGCACCCGGTTGGAAGACCGAGAAGTCGCCGAATTCCGCGCCAGCCATGACCGTGGTGTAACCAACGTGGGGCGCGGTATTGAGCGCGAGCTGGAGCTCATTCATGCGTTCGAAGTCCCAACGGAAAGACCCTTCGGTTCCGTAGACCTCGATGCCATAGGAGGCACGCGGTCCATTGGCCACACGAGAGGCTTCCAGCGTTCCGATGACGGGCGATGCCGACCCCGAAGAATCGGGTTGGGTGTAACGGACGATCATCGAAGCGTAGTCCTCGTTCTCCACGGGCTTCATCTCGCCATTCTCGACAATCGCGAAATGGGTCCCGCTGCCCATAGGAAGTTCAGGGCGCTCGGAGTAGACCGTCGAGGTCGCGGCCGTGACCTCTTCAACGGGTCCCACCACATAGTGCGTCAGATCGATCAGATGCCCCATGAGGTCTCCGAGGACGCCCGACCCCGCCAGATCGCGAACGAAGCGCCACGACAGAGCCCCCCGGGGATCCGCCGAGTAGTCGGCGAAGAACGCGCCGCGGATGTTGGTGATTCGCCCCAATTTGCCGTCCGCCACGAGCTGCCGCGCGTACTCGATGGCGGGCGCATTGCGGTAGTTGAACCCCACGGCACTGACCACGCCGGCCCGATCCGCCGCGTCGGAAATGGCTTGCGTCTCCTCCGCCGACCGTCCGGCGGGCTTTTCGAGCCAGAAAGCCTTGCCAGCGGCCGCCGCGTCCTGGGCAATCTGAGCGTGCAAGAAGTTCGGGGCACAGATCGAGACAACATCCACGTCAGGGTTGTTGAGGACCTCGTGGTAGTCGGTGGTTCCCTTCTCAAAACCCAAGACGTCCACAGCGTATTCGGCACGGTCCTCGGCGGTATCGGCGGCGATCACCAAGCGAGGTTTGATCCCTAGCTCCGGGTAGAAGACAGGAATGTTGGCATACGCCCGAGAATGGACCTTTCCCATCCAACCAACGCTGATGAGCCCCACTCCGACGGTTTGCTGTTCTGCCATGATTTCTCCTCATTGAGATCGCCCGACCGGAGTATTGGACCGGTCCATATCGATTCAGCTTATTTTTCAGATTGTTCTAATGTCAATACAAATTATGGGAAAGCGGCTTCCCCGCGGCTGGATACCGCTCTTCTCAGGCCTACGCCGTGGCAGCGGGTTGACCACCGTCCAGAACGGCACGGACCGCCAAGGCCGCATCGTGGAAGGTCGCGCTAGCCGCATTCTTGCTCAGTCCCATCACATGCGGAGTCAGGACCGTCTTGGGATGCTGGTACAGAGGGTGGTCCTGGGCCGGCTCAGGGTCGAAGGCATCCAGGCCGGCTCCGGCGATACGTCCTTCTTCCAGGGCTTCCAGGAGCGCGTCCTCGTCCACAATCCCGCCGCGACTGACGTTGATCAGAACCGCCCCGGGTCGCATGATGTTCAAGGCATCTCGGTCGATGAGGTTCCTGGTTTGCTCGACCAACGGCAGGTGGAGAGAAACGACGTCGGAACCCTTGAGGAGTTCTCCCACGGTTTCCGCACGAATCTCCGAATCAACCGTGGCCACGGGATCGTAGGCCAGGATCTCCATTCCGAAGGCCTGAGCGATATGCGCCACACGTCGACCGATACGTCCATAGCCCACGATGCCCAGGGTCGCGCCTTCGAGATCACCCACCGGAACTCCGGCTCGCTCGGACCAACGGCCTTCGCGCACCAACCGGGTCAGTGGGTCCAAAGACTTGACCAAGTGCAGGATGTGGGCGAAAGCCCCTTCGGCTACGGCATTGGTATTGGTTCCCGGGGTTATGGCAACCGGGATACCGCGCCTCCCGGCAGCGGGAACGTCGACGTCGTCGACCCCCACTCCCGTTCGGGCGATGACCTTGAGCTCGGGCATGCGCGCGAGCTCCGCTTCACCGACCGTCACCGCGGCGCGGACTATCGCGCCCTCCGCGACGGCAAGGTCCTGCGGACCCGGATCGGCGACAAAATCCACGTCGGCCCCGAGGACTGTCTCGACCTCCTCGGGCGGCACCGGGCCCAATCCTATGACGACGTGGCGATTCCGCTGTGTGGATTCAGTCATGGCGAGCCCCTCCCAACCGAGCGGCGACGTCGCGAGCCGCATTTGCCAAGAGGGTCGAGTCCGACCCGACCGGCAGGAACGTGAAACCCTGCGCGGCCCGCTTTTCCGCGAGGTCGGCATTGGCACTGAGAATTCCTGCCGAGATCCCGGCATTCCGTGCGGCGCCGAGAACACGGTCCACGGCGTCCTTGAATTCCTCCGATTCGAAATTGCGCGGGGTTCCCAAAGCGTAGGAGAGGTCCAGCGGCCCGATGAACAGGACATCGACTCCGTCCAGGGCGGCAATCTCTTCCACTTCGTTGAGCGCGCCAAGGGTTTCGATCTGGACGATGCACAGGGCTTCGCGGTTCGCGGTATCCAGCGCACCCGTGTCAAGACCCCACCGAACGGAACGGTTGTACGTGGCCACTCCGCGCATACCCTGAGGAGGGTACCGGAAATAGCGCAACGTCTCCTCAACCTGGATGGCATCGTTGATTCGGGGCAGCATGATCCCTGCGGCACCTGCGTCCAGCGCCCGACCAATGCGAATGCGCTCCAAGGATTCGACGCGCACCAGAGTCGCCGTACCGTAGCCGCCCGTGGAAGCGACGACCTGACCGATGTGGGACTCGTCGGATCCCCCGTGTTCGAGGTCCAGCAGAACCCAGTCCAGGCCGGCAGCTGCCATGATTTCCGCCGCCGCGGGATGTCCTATGCCACAAAAGGCACCATGCGTCAGCTCGCCCGAGCGGATGCGTCGAGCCAGCTTTCCCTGGTCCAATGGAGTCGAGCTCATACATGCCACCTCTGATCCCGCAGCCCCTCTTCGTAGTCCGCCCGCAAGGGCGGGACCCACTCCTGCTCACTGACTTCAGCCGGAGCCACGTCCCAGAAAACTTCCGATCCGGGCAGATCCACCAGGGGAATGGTGGGGACAACGATCATGACTGGGCCCTCATGGCTTCTGGTGTCGTCCAAAGCGGTGCGAACTTCCTGAGCAGAGGTCGCTCGAATCACCTTGGCACCGAGCCCTTCCCCGATGCTCTCGAGCCCCACCTGAAGGTAATCGCCCGAGAGCCGCCCCTGATCGTCGTGGCCGCGGTACCGGAAGTCGTTTCCGAATTGTTCGCCGAACTTCATCATCTGAAGACGGCGGATCACCTGGAAACCGTGGTTTTCCGAAACCACGTAGGTCACCTTGAGACCTTCTTGGGCCGCGGTGAGGATCTCCGTCGGGTTCATGAGGAAAGTCCCGTCCCCGATGAACACCGAGACGCGCTTTTCTTCATCAGGATTCGCCAGACGTACCCCGATGCCGGCAGGAATCTCGTACCCCATGCACGAGAAGCCGAATTCGAGATGCGCATGGCGCCCTTCGGTCGCGTCCCAGACCTTGAGGAGGTCACCGGGAGGGCCGCCTGCCGCCGCGATCACGACGTCGCCGCTCTGGGAGTGCTCCTGCATCAAGCCGATCAGCTGACCCTGGGTCAGCACGGCATCCGTGTCCGGGATATTGAGGTCGGCGTGTTCGGGTGCGTTCTTGTCGAACAGAGTGTCAGGGTCCAACGCTGCGGCGCGCTGCGGACGCCACTCGTCCTTCTGACTGCGGATCTCTTCGGACCAGTCCTGGGATACACCGTAACCGCTGAGTTCGGACAACAATTCTTCGATGCCTCGTCGAGCGTCGGAGACGGCTGCGATCCCGCCCTGTTTAATGGCGTCGATTTCTGCAATGTTGATTGCGGCGAACCGCACATCGGGGTTCTTGAACATGGTCTGGGATCCCGTGGAGAAATCGGTCAGGCGGGTACCGATCGACAGGACCAGGTCGGCCTGGGCCACGAGCCGGTTGGTGGCCGGGTTTCCCTCCAGGCCGAGTCCGCCGAGGAACCAGTCTGCATCGTGCTGAACGGCGCCCTTGCCGCCGAAGGTTTCGGCAACGGGGATGCCGGTCGCCTCCCCGAGCTGCTGCAACTTTTCCTGGGCCAACGAATAGTGGATCCCGCCACCGGCAACGATCAGGGGTTTTTCTGCACCGCGGATCGCCTCGGCGATCGCCTGGATCTCTTCCTCCTGGGGTGCTGTGCGACGAATCGGCCAGTCCCGCTCGCGGAAGAGCTCGACGGGGTAGTCGTACGCCATGGACTGCAGATCCTGCGAGACCGAGAGCACGACGGCCCCGGTCTCGACCGGGTTAGCGAGGACCCTGAAGGCTTGTGGCAGGGAGGTAATGAGCTGCTCGGGTCGACTGATCCGGTCGAAGAAGCGGGACACGGGCCGGAATGCGTCATTGACGGTCAGGCCTGGGTCACTGGGGTCCTCGAGTTGCTGCAAGACCGGGCCCTGGCGCCTCGTCGCGTAGGTATCCCCTGGCAGAAGCAACAAGGGCAACCGGTTGACGGTCGCCAAGGCTGAGGCCGTCACTAGGTTCATGGCCCCGGGCCCGATCGAGGCCGTCACAGCGAGGGTCTGGCGCCGCTGGGTTGCTTTGGCGAGGCCCGAGCCGATGTGGCCGAGGGACTGCTCATTGCGTCCCTGGATGAACGGGATCGAGTCCGCGTACTGGGAGAATGCCTGGCTGAAACCAGACACGTTCCCGTGTCCGAAGATCCCTCCGGCGGCCGGGATGAAACGGCGCCGTTCGCCGTCCATGATCGAATACTGATTACTGATGAATTTGACGATGGCTTGAGCGACGGTGAGTCGGATCGTCGGGTCCTGATGAGTCATGATGCTTCCTTGCATTCAACGGGTGGTCTGACAGTTGGGCGGGCCCGGGTTACTGGTCCCAGGGCTGGCCGTGCAGGACCACGGCCTTTTCTTCGGTCATCTCGGCTACGGCGGCCCGAGGACCTTCCTTGCCGACGCCGGAAGCCTTCAGCCCTCCGTACGGCATGAGGTCCGCACGCCACAAGGGTGTCCAGTTGATGTGCACGACGCCTGCGTCAATCTCACGCGCGGCACGGACCGCATTGTTGTTGTCACGGGTGAACACACCGGCTGCGAGGCCGTAATCGGTCGAATTCGCCAGATCCAGTGCTTCGCCGACGTCCTGGGCCACGGAGACGGCCACACCGGGACCGAAGAGTTCTTGCTGAGCAATTGAGGACCGCGGGTCGACGTTGGAGAGGATCGTCGGTTGCACGATCGCACCATCCCGCTCGCCACCCTGAGCCAAAGTCGCGCCTTCGTCGACGGCTAGGCGGAAAGCCTGTTCCACACGCTGGGCCTCTTGCTCGTTGATGAGCGTGCCCACGGTTGTCGTGCCGTCCGATGGGTCGCCGGTGCGATGCTCTGCAACCTTGGCCTTGAGGGCATCCAGGAAATCGGTTGCGACATCGCGATGTGCGACGACTCGTTGAACCGAAATACATACCTGGCCCGCGTTGATGTAGCCGCCCGCCGCAACGGCGCTGGCCGCGAGCTCGATGTCGGCATCCGGCAGAACGACCACGGGCGCGGAGGACCCTAGTTCGAGGGATAGCTTTTTCACGCCGGCCGTAGCAGCTATGTGCTGCCCAACCGCTGTGGACCCGGTGAAACTGATCTTCCGGACCCTGGGGTCCGAGGTGAGCGCGTCGCCGATGGTCTTACCCGACCCGGTGAGAACCGACAGGACACCTTCGGGCAGACCCGCATCCACGAAACACTCCGCGAGCGCGAGCGCGGTCAACGGGGTGGCCCCGGCGGGCTTGAGGATGACGGCGTTGCCCGCAGCCAGAGCGGGGGCGATCTTGTGGTTGACCAGGAGAGCCGGGTAGTTGAAGGGACTGATCGCGGCGACCACTCCCACTGGCTGCCGGATGGTGAATCCGAGCTTCTCCAGGCCGGTGCCTCGGTTGGCGTCCAGTGGCAGGGACTGACCGTAAAGCTGCGTACCTTCGAATGCGGCAAGACGGATAATGTCCCCGGAGCGCTTGGCTTCGCCGATGGCCTCGCCCAGCGTCTTTCCGTTTTCTGCACTCAGTACGCGGCCGATCTCCTCGGAGCGCTGGTCCGCCAGGTCAGCGGCTTTGAGGAGAATGTCCGAGCGCTCGTATGCCGGGGTCCGACGCCATTTCGCGGCGCCGTGTTCCGCCGCACGGATGGCCTTTTCGACGTCGCCGGAACCGGCAGAGGCCACCTGCCCGACGATTCGCCCGTCGAAAGGCGACGTCACTTCCCGAGGAGCGGAACCGTTACTCGCTTTCTCCCAGATGCCTCCGATCAGGAGTTCCTTGCTGACCATGGTGTGTGCCTTTCGGTTGACGACGACGTCGCGCGGATACGTCATTGCAGCTTTTGGACCGGTCCAAAATTGGATTCCACATCACCCTTGTCTATCGAGTCGAGGTGGATATGGACCGGTCCAACACACTTTAGGGTGACCCAACCCACAGGTCAAGACGTGAATTTCCGAATCCCCGGGGCTTACCCCGTCGTGGACCGACGGACCACCAATTCCGGCATCAGAGTTACGCTTTCGCCGTGGTGGCCGGGCTGCGCTACCGATTCCGCAACCGTATCCGCCGCCAGGCGCCCGATGTCTCGATTTCTGGGATCGACCGAGGTCAACGAGATACGGGACATTGCCGCAATCGAGGTGTTGTCGAATCCTGTGATGGCAAGATCTTCCGGAACCCGCAGTCCCATGTGGTCGGCGGCGGACTGCACACCCAGAGCCACCAGATCGCTGACCGCTACGATCGCCGTCGGGCGGGAGTCAGAAGTCAACATCGCAGTCGCGGCCTCGAAACCCTCCTCTTCCGAGAAGGCCGCCTTCATGGCCCGCTCGGGCAGTCCGCACTCGCGAACGAACCTCAGATACGCGGCGTGGCGCCCCCTCGAGACCCCGCCTCCCTCACCTCCGACAAAACCGATGTCCCGGTGTCCCTGTTCGATCAAGTGATCCATGACCAAACGGATACCCGCTTCGTCGTCCGCTCGGACGGAAGGGTGGTCCGACCCGTGCACTGCCGTGGCACTGGCAAAAACCACCGGCATCCCGACCGGAAGGCGGGCATCTTCGACGGATGTTCCCACAATGACGAGGCCACGCGGACGGAGGTCACGAAACATATCGAGAACCTGTTCGTTGATCTCCCCGTACCTGTCCCCCCGGTACGCTGCACCGGCAGCGGTCGCGCTGGCCACCAAGCCGTATTGGCCGTGCTCGTGCAAAGCCACCCTCGCGGCCTCGGCAATTTCGGTCAGGACGGGGTTCTCCAGGTCGACGACCAGGATCCCGACAAAAGGAGACCCCTCCGTCGCGAGTGTGCGAGCCAAAAAATTCGGGCGGTATCCGAGGTTCTCGGCGGCGGCATGAATCCTCTTGAGCCGCTCCGGACCCACGCGTGAAGCGTCTTGGAATGCCAAGGAAACCAAGGACTTGGAGACTCCCGCTTCGGCCGCCACATCGCGGATCGTCGGGCGATCATTCCGGTCAGAGGTCTTTTCCATGTTCCATATCCTGGCACAGGATCCCCCGCGCGACCGGAGCCAAGGTAGGCACCGCACGCTTTTCCGGGGCTTCGCCGAGGTACCCGCGGCGGGCAGACCGACACACGATGTGCGGCTATCGCCCCAGGAGATTCGGGTAGATTCCGCGCATCACGTTCACGAGCTCGTCCGCCTGCTCGGGTGAGACCGCGAGGTCGAGGATGGCGAATTCGTACCACGTGATCGTCCCGTAGGCTGCACCGAACATGGACTCGAAATCCGGCTTGTTGCCGGCCGACAGGTCCCCGAACGCACGCTTGGTGTTGACCGTCAGATGGCTGTTCGCTCCGTCGAAACTGGCGATGAGAACCACATTCCGGTCGCGCGATTCGACATGGATCAGATCCTTGTCACGTTGCAGAGAGTAGGTCCCTGTCCTCTGTATCCGGCACGGTCCGAAGTCCGCGATGGGTCCCGTCTGCCCCGTGCAGGAAAAGACGCCGATCATCGTGAAAGCCGCGGCCCGCGAGTGCCGGAAGACAAATTGCCCTGATTGATAGGACCCCTTGGTGATCTGCAATCCGTTGCCGTCCGCGCTCTCGACGACTCGCACGTCCGCGGGCGTGGTCCGGACGGCGGCCGTGCGGCTCAGACCCATGGCATCGGGAATCCGGCTGGGATCCTCAGGGTTGACGGTGGATGCGACCCAGCGCGCAGCAACGGGCACTCCGAGATCCGGCAGAAGGTACTCGGCCAGGTTATTCGTGATTTTCGATTGAGTCCGAATCATCGTGGTCATGAATTTTCTCCTAGTCCGAGACCTGATCGAGAATCCGTCCGTTGCCGAGAACATAGTTCCGGCCGGTGGCACCGCCTCTGATGACTTCGCCAGAGGGGCGCTCATTGGTCAGTGAGCGGTGGGACACCGTGATCATGTTTTCCCGCGCCTCAGGGCCGAAGGCAAGGGCATGCTTCTGCCATCCGTAGAACGACCCAGGAGCCTGTTGCGCGGCCGTGGTCGACGAAAGGTTCAGAACATTCCTCGACCCTTCGACGAAGGCACCGACGTGCCCGGCGGGTGTTGTAGCTCTTACTGGGTTGCTGACCCGAGTCCGCCCGTCATCACCATAGACTTGAAGGGCTTGGTTCTCTTCGTTGGTCAACCACGGCTCCAGGTCATCGTCGGCCCGCATGGCCCACGGCGGAACGAGGTTGTTCGCGTCCACGGACATCTGGATATTCGCTCCTTCCGTTCCCGGGGAAATCCACAGACCGTGCCCCGAATGATTCTGGGAAGAAGACGACGAAACGGTGACGTCGGCTCCATTCCCGTGGAACTCCCAACCATTGGCCCACCTCCGTCGATACGCATTGCCGTCCGGCGCCGGGTGATTGAGAACCGCTGTTCCGGACATCCAGGTCTTGAGGTTCGAATAGTTCACGGATCCGTGCAGTGAACGGACCCCGGCGAATTCCGCTTGCCCCACGGTGCAATCGGACCAGGAACAATCAGGCGGAGAAATGAATCCGACGCCGGGCCGAATGGCCACCACATTGTGGAAGACGGTTCCTCCGTTCCCGCCCAGCCCAAAGACCGCCGTACCGTAGACATCGTTGATTCTCACGTTGACGACCAGGTTGTAGAGATCGAGACCTTCGTCGTCCTGGTCGGGCTTGGGCTCCGACCGTGCAATCCAAATTCCATGAGGCATGGCGCTGGCGTGACCCAGGGAGTTTCGGGCCCATTCCCGCCCCTTGGACCACACCGTTTGGTTGAAACGGTTTCCCTCCAACGTCACATCGCGAATTTCACTGCGATAGTTCTTGCGCCCGGAGGCGGATGGGGTCACGGCAATGATGGGTCTGTTCGCGGCATTGGGAAGAACGAATTTGGTAATTCTCTGACCGGATCCCGCCAGCGAGACGCCGGGAGCAAGGGTCACGCTCCCCAGCGTCGCGCCGGGAGGGAGGACCACCGTGCCTCCGCCGTTCTCGGAGACGGAGACTACCAGGCGATTCAACGCTTCTGTGTCGTCGGTACCGCTCTTCGGTTCCCATGCCATGCCCATGTTCGGATTGCGCTCGAGTACGGCGTCGGATTTGACTCCGCCAGCGGCCGCCGGAATGAGACCACCGTTGTGCTTGGACGAATACCGGAGGAGCCGGGGCGAGAGCGACCCCGAGGAATCGAGAAGGTCCACTCTCCGCACACCATCGGTCACCGCCAGGAGGCTGTCACCAGGCCCTTCGGGGTCGAAACCGAACTTCTCATATGCGTTTGCAGACGGATGTCCGTCCGGCTTCCGTGCCTCGATCCAGGTTGGCTCCGCATTCTTTCCGGTCGCGGCAAAGATGAGATCTTCCCGTGGATTTCCCTTGCCCTGTTTGGGATATCCACGCAGCGACCGCTCTTCCTTCATTGTTAGCTGTCCTTCCTCTTCATCTGAGAAATTGGCGGAGATGAAACCCCGCATCACACCAGGTGCAGGCGTTTGAATTCTTCGAACACGCCCGCGGCATACGCTTTTCCTCCAGGAATGCTGAGATGACCACGGACGTCCAGGGTCAGGGAGGCAGGAATGACGCCGTTGTCCTCGGCGGTCCGGTCCTTGCCGGTCATCCTCCGATCCGCCACGGCGAATGACTTCTCCCGGTGTTCGATCAGCCACCGGAAGGGCTCAATGAACGCATCCCCGAATTCCTGTTTGAGCCTTTCATTCCATGCATCGAGCTCCTGGCGCTTCGGAGCGCCGATCTCCTCGTCCTGCCACGCGGGGATCTCGGTCACCACGTACCTCGGTTGCTTCGCCGGGTGCTTCTCGATCATGGTTCGTATGTTCTTCACCAACTCATCGACGGATCCGCCGATATCCATGTCATTGCGTCCGAGAGCGAAGACGACCGAGTAATTCCGGTGGAACCCTTTGGTTCCAATGGACTGCTCATGGCGCGGGTCCACTGTGATGTCGACGGTTTCGGCGACATCGAGTCCTTCGCCGGACCAGGGTCGTCGGAACCATGTCCTCTTCGATCCCCTTGGCCGAATCATCTCTCCCCGGATTCCACAGATTTCGACAAGGTGCTCTACGCCCTCGTGCATCCGATAGGCCGGCGGATCGAAGTCGAGCAGCTCAACGCTGCCCTTCGCGGGAATCCGACCGCCGTCGACCCGTGCCCTCAGAGGCTCGCACCCCGTCCTGATCGCCGCGATCAACGAGGTGTCTCCAATCATGCTTGCGTCCATGTGCTCGTAGCCCGTGAGCTCCGCACATGCCGGAACCATTTTGGAAAGGTTGATGAAGGAGTCTCCGAGGTGCACCCACTCCTCACGGGAGGAGCGATGCCGGGCATTTCCCGTCGGGGGACCACTGCGTATCAAGGGGCGAGGCGACTCGATCCTTTTCAGTGGTTCCTGGCTGCATCCCGCCGTCATGAGCGAGGCCGACCCCAGGCCCAAGGCCCGAAACAGGGAACGCCTCGACGTCATCTGCCCGGCCCCGGAGACCGAAGCATCCGTCGCTGACTGGCACTGGACCATTGTCGATTTTTTCTCCTCGGACGAAGATCAGTCGATCACGGGTGCCTCTGCGGCAAGAATTCGAATGTCCTCACCGGTCAGCGTGGCCCGGATCTGCGCATCGTTCCCGTTCTCGGCGACATTGCTTTGATGCAGCGAGGACTTCTGCTGAAGGCCAGGAATGGAAACATAGGTCAGGCCCTCAGGGGAGACGAATCTCGCTTTGATACCTGTTCGGATCGCTTCGACATTGATCCAGATGTCGTCAGCGCGCGGGCAGGTCTTCGTGAAGTCAGTGCCATCCCGCAGGATGCGTTCCTGGAGCTTCCCGGGGAAGACGGCTCCGCTGCCGCCTGTCACGAAGTTGGCGTGGCTGAGGCTGGGAGCTTCGGCGGCACCCCATTCCGAGTACGGAGCCACCTCGGTCCCCCCTTTGGCAAGTGTCCACTGGTGGCATCGCACAGCGATCAGGTCGTGGGGATGCCGTTGATGAGCGGAACTCATGCGTTCTAACCAGCCGGAGGGATACATCAGGTCGTCGTCGGCCGTGACCAGGGCGAGTTCACGGCCCTCCGTCATCCGAATATACGGATAGAACTTCTTGAACGGACCGAAGTTCTCACACGTGAGAATCTCGAGACCGCGATGTTGCAGGCGAAGAAGCTGAGGATAGTTCTCGACGTCGAAGGTCTCGTCGTCGACCCACAGAATCATGCGTTGCGGTTTCACCCGGCCCTGGGCGATGGACTCGATCGCGAGCCACACCGTCGAGAGGCGGTGACCGTACGAGGTGATGTTGACGGCGACAGGTGCCTCTCCCAGGGCGGAGCCAGAGGAGAACCTGTTGATCAACCGAAGCCTCGCCATGGCCGCCGCCTTCCACGGAATGCGCAACGGCCGAGAGACCTGCAGGTCCAAAGGCGTTTCTGTCATCGTGAGACTCCTGTTTTCCGAAGGATTTTTCCCGCGGCCTTCGTCAGCATGGCTGCGTCATCGCTCGAGAGCGCGTAGAACGCCCGGAGACTGAACCCGAAGTGGCGGCGGAGGTAATAGATATTCAGATTGCCGGCCACCGCGCTCCCCACGAGGGTGGACAGCGCGGCCCCCATGCCGCCCAGCACAGGTGTCAGCCCCAAGAGGACGGCAAGGTTGAATGCGGCTCCGATGGCCATGGATCGGCTCCGGAGATCCGGTCTTCCTCGGCCCGAGAGCCCTGCGCCCGCGACCGATCCAGGGGCTCCCACGACGGCAGCGGCAAGAAGCACCAGAAGCATCGGGATCGACGCGGAGAACTCCGCCCCGAAGACCGGCCCCACCCAGAGGAACGACGTCGCAGCGATCGGCAAAGCGGTCAGGACCGTCAGAATCAAGGTAATCCGCGCCATCGTGGTCAGGCGTCGATCGGCATACTCCGAGGCGGCACCGTCCCCCGTATCCGCGGAATCTGCGGCAAAAACCACGTTGCGGAACGCGTTGGAGAGCACAGACGGGACCTCCCCGATGGTCACGGCAACGGCGTACAGTCCCTGCTGCTCCAGGGTGGTCAACTTGATCATGAGCGTCTGGTCGATCCGGCTCAGGATGATGCCGGACAGTGAACCGAACCAAATCTTCGACCCGTAGGACCACATCTCCCCGGCCGACTGAGGTTCTTCCCGTTCCGGTACCCCCCTGCCGTCGGTCCGAAGCCTCCAGAGTACGGGAACGTAGGCGAGAGCCCCGAGCACGGGAGACGCCAGTGTCACGAGCACGGCGTTGAGCACCGTCAAATGGCCTGTCCGCAACAGGACCACGAGCGCGACCAGCCGGAGCACCGAGAACAACCCTTGTTCCAAGGCCTGGTACTTCCACTGGCCGGTCGCGGCGGCGTATGCCCTCGGGATGAGAATCAGCATGTTCGGGACCAGCGCCACGGCCGTGAGCAGAAGGAGTGTCCGATACTCCTCCCCGTGACCGCTCGAAAGGAACGGGCTCAGCCCCCACACCGCGAGGGCGCAGAGCGCCCCGAGAGACAGCAATGTCCAGAGGGCCAGACGGAGCACCGAACGCCGTCGTCGGAAGTACCGCGCCGCAAAAAAGGTCAGGGCCTCCGGCATACCGAATGCTCCCGCGGAAGACGCAACCAGCACGATGGAGGTCACTCCGCCGAGTGCCCCGCGTCCGGCCTCGCCGAGCCCGTGGGAGAGAATGGGGGCAATGGCCAGGCCGGCGACGGGCGCCAAGAGGTTACTCAGCAGAGAATAGAAGAGCCCCGACCCCATGGAGGTCGGATTCTGCACTGGGGTGTTCTCGGGGGCTCGCCCCTTCGAGGGCCCGCGAGCTGATTCGGATTCGGACATGATCGGTGCCTGGACGACGTCAGACGCCGCTCTTTGCCTTTCCAGTCTTCCGACCTGAACCCTTCTTCCGCGAACGCTTCCCACTCCGCGAGGACTCGTTCTCGGCCTCGTAGTAGTAGTTCTTTCCGTAGTAGCTGTAGTAGCCGGCCTCGCTGCCCCGCGTGGGCACCTTGTTCAGCACCGTGCCCAACAACTGTGCGTTGATCTGTTCGAGGTTCTGCAACGACTTTCCGAGCTGATCGCGCGTGGTACCGCCGGCCTCGACGACAACCAGGGCTCCGTCGAATTTGGTGGCAATGATTGCCGAGTCGCTGACCGGGAGCAACGGCGGAGCATCCATGATGACCGTGCCCTTCTCGGCCAGCCGATCGATCATGGTTGAGAAGCGTTCCGAAGCGAGGATCTCCGAGGGATTCG
This sequence comes from Rothia uropygialis, assembly GCF_004137765.1. GTDB lineage: Bacteria > Actinomycetota > Actinomycetes > Actinomycetales > Micrococcaceae > Rothia. Next base: position 130,406 of record NZ_NOIS01000003.1, read on the forward strand.
GCGGAATGTGCCCCGCCGCCAGGACGAACAGGTTCGGATACGTGTGTACTTCCTGGATGACGTCGTCCATCTCGGCCCGGCCGATGATGACGTCGGTCAGCCCGACATCCGTGATCAGACCGAACCTCTTGGCAACCGTGGGACGCCGCAGATCGGCATCCACGAGGTAGACCGGGTCCCCGCCCTGGGCGAGGGCAATAGCGAGGTTGTCCGCCACGGTGGACTTCCCGTCCTCGGGAAGGCAGGAGGTCACCACGAACCGCCGGGGAGGCCGGTCCGGATTCATGAATTGCAGATTGGTCCGGATCTCTTTGAAAGACTCCACCACGCTGAAGTCACGCCGATGCGCTTGGGCGCCCAAAGACTCAGGTGGGATCAATCGCGATTCGCTCAGCGAATCGGACAACGGCACGGTGCCCAGCAAGGGGGAATTGCCCATGACCTCTCGAAGAATCTCGACCGAACGGATACTCCGGTCCCGGAAAGCCTGCAACAGGAGCAGAAACAGAACCACAACAAGCAGAACCAACGCACCCAGCGCGGCGTTCAACTTCACGTTCGGGGAGACAGGCGAGGTCGGCGTCTCGGCCTGCACGTATTCGATGAATTTGAGCACTGAATTGGCCGGATCGGCCTCTGATTCTTCCGATTCCTCAGAATCGGAAGAATCCTTGGGTGCGGCCGAGTTGCCCCCGGTCTCGACCCGTTCGACGTTCGTGGACAGGGCCTCGATCCACGCATCTGCGAGTTCCCGAGCGCTGTCAGGGTCCTGGGACCGAACCGTGACCTGGATCTGCGCCGTGTCCAGCGGGACGGCGACCGAAACCATGCCGAGCGCCTGCTGCGGCGTGAGGTCGAATCCGGTGGACCGGATGGCGTCCTCGGCCACACCGCGTGAGGTCGCGAGACTCTTGTACTGGGTCGCCTTCGACTTGGCAAGGGTGTCCGTGGTCGAGGCCAGAGCAATACTGTTGTTGTTGTCGGTTGTGACAATCCCCGTAGCGTCGGCCGCGTACACGCGCGGTTGGAGGGCCGAAACGCCGACGCCGATCAACGCACCGACGACCACACCGATCACCAGAAAGTACCAACGGCGGCGAACAGTACGCACAAACGCCTCAACCAGCCCCGAACTCTTTTCCGACGCGGTTCCATCGATCAACACTGGGTTCTTCTCGCCCATACCTACTTGTCTCTCCAATACGTTTTGTGGTTCCCGTTCTTCGAAGCGCCTCAGCGGAACATCTTTCGCAGGAACTGGTCGATGGCCACGAAGACCTCTTCCCCGGTTTGGCGGTAGACCGCCACGTCCTGGAGATAGGGGTCGACGATGTCCAGGTCGGCCTCCGCGTCCCGACCGACCTGGGAGCGTCGGGAGGATGCCTCCGCAACGAACGCGGAGCACTTCTGGACGAGGTTCTCCGCGGAGCTGAAGGAATCCACGGGTTCCCACTCGACGAGCTCTGCCAACCGCGCGAATTCCTTAAGCGTGAAGGTCTTTTTCAGCGCCCTTGGAATCGCGGACAGAACCTCGGATCGCTGCTCGGTGGTCGCAGTCAGCACCAGGTCTGCCTCGTTGATTCCATCCACGGTGATGGCCCGTGGCCGGTGAGCGGACAAGTCAAATCCACGGGATGAGGCGATGTCCAGGATCTCCTGGGGCACCTCGACCTCCGGGTTGGCCCCCGTACCCCCGGACTCTGCTCGCACGGGGATGTCTCCCGTGACGTCGTTGAGGTATCCCATGGCCAGCGCCGACCGGCAGACATTTCCGGTGCACACGAAGTAGACCCTGAATCCCAATGGAACGGCTTCCGCCTCCGCCCGCGGTTCCGGGGAGCCAGAAGCGGACGGCGTGGGCACGGCTGCTGCAGGTTCGGTCGGTGCAGGTTCGACCTGGTTGACCTCAGGGGTCGAAGGACCGTCAGGTTTTTTGTGCCAAGGACTAAACATCGAAATTCTCCGTGATTCTGTGAAAGGACGGATGAGGGACGCTAAGCATGTCCCGGCTTCCCCACCGCCAAAGCGCGGTGTGACGGTATCTGCTCCATGACGGCGTCTCCAGGCGCTGATCTGGCTTTTCGACGCCCGGAAAAGAAGCCCGGGCGAGGGCCTGCGTACCCGTAGTCGGTGTAGTGTTTACCAATCGTCGCGAAACCCAGCGCGATCCAGGTCAGGTAGGCGCCCACCTGGTTCGAGGTGAATCCGCTGTTGGTCAGGTTATTGGCGATCATCTCCAGCGCGCCGAGCGCCATGACCACGCCGGCCGCGATCCGCATATTCCTCACGGCCAGGAAGATCTGGAGCACCAGCAGCACCGCCGCGGTGATGAGGCCATAGTCGGCACCCACGATCAGGTACGCGTTCTCAAGGGAGGAACCCAGGACCCCCGATCCACGGAAGTCGCGGTTGCCCGGGTATCCCGTGAACGTGAAGAGGTGCCAGTGGCTTTCGGCCCACACGTAAGCTTGCTTCCGAAGTTCGGAGGACCCACCGTCATCCTCGATCTTCGTGGTCAACGCCTGGCCGACCTCGGTTCCCAACATCCAGACAAAGGTTCCGACCATAAGGATGAGGCCCACGAGCTTCGTCAGGATCCGGTCCTTCCCTGCAAGGATCACCGCCACGGCCGTAATCACGGCGGCGAGCATGGACGCCCGACCGTTGCCGAGCAGGGCGCCGTACAGATACAGACCGATGAACGCCCATCGAAGGATGGGAATCCGAATGAAGTAGGTCAGGGCAACCATGAAGGCGCAGAGCGCGGTGAAGTCCAGTCCCGTCTCCACGAATCCCTGGCTGCGCCCGATCTCGTCAATTCCTTGCAGTTGCCACAGAGCCGACTTGGCGGTCTCCTCGAAGACGATAATGTGTCCGGTGATGTTCTGCTGAATAGCCAGGTACATCTGCACCAGCATCGCCAGGTGCATGGCCCAGGCGACCTTGCGCAACCCCTGAAATCCCGATCTGAAGATGACCATCTTGAACATCAGGTACAGCACGAAGGGCGGAAGATAGACGACCGCGATGTTGATCAGGCTGCCCGTGAACGAGTTGAAGATCGACAGCACGTTGGCCATGATCAGGGCGCAGAACAGGAGGAAGACGGCAATCTCGAGGTACGACGACCTCAGAACCTTCTTCACCCGGGGCCAGTAGAAAATGGTCTGGATGAGTGCCGATGCCATGACCATGTATCCGGCGGGGTGCAGCCCGTTGAACCATTCGCTGGCCTGGTACGCCGGGAGGAACAGGCGTACCAGGATCGGGGCCGAGAGGAGAATCAGGGGCCTGGAGGCGAACAGCAACGCGAAAATGAGGGAGGCTCCCATAAGGAGCAGCGTCGGCATCATTCAGGAAGCCACATCCCTGTACAGGTCCAGCAGCTGTTGGGCGATGCGCTCCATGGTCGCGTGATCGGCCACGAATGTTCTTCCCGCGCTCCCCATGGTCAGCCGGCTCTCGGGGCTTTCCAGCAATCGGCCGATCATCTCGGCGAGCTCAATGGGACCGTATCCGGCAACCAGTCCTCCGCCCGAGGCTTTGACCTCCGGGGCAAGCCCGCAGTCCTCCATAACGACGACGGGCAGACCAGTGCTCATGGCTTCCAGAACCGTCATGCCAAAGGGCTCATCGCGGGAAGGAAGAACGTAGACCGAAGATTTCGCCATGCGACCGAGGGTTTGGTCAGCGGGAAGTGCACCATTCCAGCGAATGCGCCCCGCCGCGTCGTCGACCTTGAGACGGCGTCGCACCTCCTCGGCCTCACCTTCGTCTGGTCCAACGAGGGTGAAAGTCGCCTCGGGATGGCGCGGGGCCAGGCGCTGGGCTGCCTCAACGAAGGCCAGAGGACGCTTGCGCTCCTGGAGTCGCGCCAGAAAGAGGACATCGGGAGAAGGCTTCTCAGGACGAGCGGCAACATCGGCCATAGGAACGCCGTTGCGAACTACGGTCACGCAATGGGACGCAAGCCGCGGATCAACCGCGCACAAATCTGCTGCCTCGGCCTTGGTCAGTGCAAGCACCTTCTTGGCCGCGCGAAATGCAGGTCGTGTCCCCAGAGCATCCACGGGCTTGGCCAGCGGCTGGGAACTCGGGTCGATCATCCCGTGGGTCTGGAGCACGGTCGGCACGCGGAGGATCTGGAGGAGTCTCGCCGCGGGCAGCGTCACGAGGTCACGTGCCATATGGATGTGGGCGACGTCGAAGATGCGGCCGTGCTTCGCGAGCCACAGGAGCAACTGCGGAGAGGTGACACCTGCGAAGCTCTCCCGCATCAGACGCCGGGCCGGGAACAGCTCCACAGGGACACCGCAGTATTCCGAGGGCATCTCGTCCGCGTACCCTTCCGCGGCGGCAACGAGCAGAACATCGTGTCCCTGCTTCTTCAGCTCGGCGAGCTGATTGCAGGACACTCGCAGAGGACCACCCAAGGACCCATGAGGGTCCACCATCGTGACCACATGCAGAATTCTCAAACCGTTCCCCCAAGAAACAGATATTCGCCGTCTCGAACATTCCCCCATGTCGGACCGACGAAATAGTCGCCGAAAATTTTATACCAACCCGACTTTGTCAACAAAGCGCCTAGTCAGGCCGGTATTTTCACTCGGACGACTCTCTTTGCGCCCTGTCCGGGGATGAATTCGACTCGACGTCCGCGTCTCTTCCGGGCAGAACCCTGGCCAGAGGAGCGAGCACCTTCGACCCCGCCGGAACCGACTTCGCGACCAGCGCTTGCGCTCCGACCAGGGAGTCGTCGCCGATGTCTACACCTCGCAGCACGGTCGCCCGAGCGGCAATCCAGCACCGGTCCCCGATGGTGATGGCCCCGTTGTCGAACTCGAAATTCGGGTGATCGAATTGGTGTGATCCAGTACACAAAAAGGTATCTTGGCTGAGACACGTGTTTTCGCCAATCGTGACCGGTTCGAGATTCAGAATCCACGTTCCGACGCCGACCCAGGAATTCTTCTTGATATGCAGTTTCCACGGCCAATGAATGGTCACCCCATGACGAATGAGAACGTTCTCCTCGATTCTTGCTCCAAAGGCACGCAGTACGGCGGTGCGGATCTTCGGAGGGCACCACCAACGCTGGAGGAACGCGCCCTGCACGGACAGCCACAGTGCCTGAATCGCTTTTGGCCGCCCTTTGTCGTAGCCGTACCCCTGAAAACCCGTCAGGTCCTTCATCGGTCGTCCTCCTGTTGCAGTTTTAGGGCCAGGTGGTCGGCCAAGCGTATGGACAGGGCCACGTCCGTAAGCGTCGGACCCGCCATGCCGGCGGTCGGGAAAGTGCCGGTGGTCGCCAGATAGAGGTTCGGGGACGACCACACGCGCAGATTCGGGTCCACGACCGAACGCGTGGGATCGGAGCCCATGCGCACCAGACCCATCTGATGGGTCGCGTCCACGAGAGTCATCCCGAGCATGTCGTCGAGAGTCGGCGGGGTATACGTTCCCCAACCGGATTCCTTGATCCCTTCGGCCAGGATCTCCAGTGACCGATGGTAGTTTTGGCGGTCGGCGTCGGAAACCCGGTGGCGGACGTCGAGGCGCGGAACACCAAAGGCGTCCTTTTCCGTCCTGGAAAGAACCACACGCTGTTCCGGATCGGGCGACTGTTCGGCGTCGAACCGGATACGGTAAACGCCCTGTTTCGAGTAGCGCGAGAACATGGGCAGGGTGCGTGGATCGAGAATCCTGTCCCGAACCCACCGCGCACCGAAGGCACCGATCGCGGGAAGCCCTCTGAGGACATTGAGCACGTGCCCGCGAGGATCCTCGAGTCTGGCGTACCTGCGGTGCATACCCGTGCCCTTGAACCCACCGGTCATCGTGAGCAGCTTGCGCACCAGCGCAAACGAAGACAGGAGCGGATCGCCGTGGTCGGGAGTCCGGGGATCCTGGTACCACACGGCAAAACCCATGTTGAGAAGACCCTGTTCGCGCCGAACCTTCTCCTCGAGCTGCAACAGGCGGCGGACCCACACACCATCGTGGCTCTTGGTCGGGGTCACCGAGTGTCCGACGGCTTTGGGGTCCTTGACCCGGAGCTCCCCGACTTCGGCAATCGGGTGGATCATGTAATGACGGCCGATCTGGTCGTGATCGTCCCGGACCCCGGAGTTCAGGAGAATGCGGGTGGTCTCCAGGCCACCGGCGGCGATGACCACGTGCGTGCCCCTCGCGGTGAAATGTCGACCCGGTTGCGTCTGGCCCTCAACGCGATCAATGACACCGGTTTCAGGATTCTGCACCACGTGGGTCACGTTCGCGTGGTGCATGACACGAATGTTCGGGTACGTGGCAAGATCCTTGCTGAGGGCTCCGGCGAAGCGAATGGGCGGCGACCATCGCCACACGGCCTTCGAATTGATGGTCTTCGATGGGCCGATCAGATCCCCGGGGTCCCCAGGGATGGCCTGCGCCCCGGTCCACTCGAAGGATCGCAGATCGAGAGCCTGGGCCGCGCGGCGATAGTACGGAAGCATCTGATCCCGGGTGACCGGCCATGCCTCGGTCGAGAAGTCATCATGGCGACGCTGTTCGAAGTCCAGCTGGTCGAATGGGTAGGTTCGGCCGCCCCACTGCATCGAGGCTCCGCCGAGCCTCTTGGTTCGCGCCTTCTCCAGAGGCTCGACGACCTGGGATGCGGCCTCACCCTTGAGGGTGTCGTCCGCTTCGGTGGATCCGCGCACGTCGCCGCCTTCCAGCACCAGGATGTCGACGCCTGTCGGCGCCAGTTCCCGGGCAACGGTGGCTCCGGCGGGGCCGGTGCCGACCACCAGAACCGTAGCGGACATACGGGCTCCGGCAGGCAGGTCCCGAGCGTCCGTCAGCTGATTCTTCGACAGTGGTGTCTTCACAGTGTCTCCTCCAGGCGTCTGATGTCTTCCTCCAGCGCTCCCCGCATGATGGCGCCCACGTTGTCCCTGACGTGCCTCGGGTTGCTCATTCCCAGCAGGACCGCGTCCACGCCGTCCATCCGGTAAACCCCTTCGACCAGCGCGGCGACGATTCGCGAGCCGTCCAGGCCCGACGCTGCGGCTCGCCGCATGAGCGCTCCGTCGCCGAGTACCGCGATCCCGACGGTCGTGACGCGTTCCCGTTCCGGATGGGACCGCACGGTATCCAAAGTCGAGGTGTCACCGAGATTGACCGGAATCTGGAGCCAGGTGGCACCCGGCGCATCCAAAAGCGCCGTCGCGGCATCGGCGTCCCGGACGGACGCTCCCCATGCCCGGATCATCCCGGACTGTTTCATACGGTTCAGCTCGCGGACGACCTCCTCACGCCGCAGATCCGCGGCACGAGGTTCGTGCAGGAGCAGGACGTCCAGTTCGTCCCGGGCCTGTCGTTTCAGACACCGATGAGCCGCCTCCCGAAGGTATTTCGGGGAGAAACAAGTATCCGCCCGTCCGGCAGCCCGCAAGCCGCTGAGACCCGGACGGCGCTCTCCGCCGAAGGCCGCGGAGGCCAGACCGATAGGTGTCTTGAGGAGACCGACCTTGGTCATGACCACCGTGCGCGGCCGGGTCCTCACCACGCGTCCGACGATCCTCTCGCTGATCCCTCGTGCGTAGACGTCCGCCGTGTCCACCAGGCCGAGGCCCAGGTCGAGTGCCTGGCTCAAGGCAGCCGTGCCCTCCGCGATTCCGCGCTTCTGCCAGAATGCGCCGAGCCGCGCGGTTCCCACGCCGAGCGATGTAGTCTCGAACTCGCCCATCGGCCCGTGCTCCAAAAGGTCAGTGCGCATGGCTCTCCTCACCAACGGCCTGTTCGACGACCGTTCCCCAAGCGTTGTAAATGTGTTCGGGCGACATGCTCGTTCCGAGCAGGTCGTACCCGGCCCGTCCGATGTCGCGTGCTCGTTCAGGATGATCCATGAGGTCCTCGACCGCGTCAGCGAGGCCGCTCGCCGTATCCGCGACCAATGCACTCACGCCGTTCCGCACTGGGATGCCCGCCACGCCCATCGGGGTCGCCACGACGGGTAGGCCGATGCTCAGAGCATCGAGGACCTTGGTCTTGACCCCTGTCCCTGCCCGGATCGGTGAGATGAGCATGCGGCTCGCCGACATCTCGGTCGGCAGATTCTCCACATACCCCAAAAACTCGAAGGGTGCTCCCGCGAACTCCTGGATCTGTTCCGGACTCGCCTTGCCGATGACACGGATTCGCACACGCCGGCCGCGCCTCTCCAGCTCAGGCACCAGCTCGTCCCTGATGTAGCGCAATGCCGCAATATTGGGTCCGTAATGCAGGACTCCCAGGAACGTCAGGGTTCCGGCAGCAGCCTGATCAGCCGAGCAGATTCGCCCTTGCTCCACCGCCATGGGGATCCCCAGCACTTCCCGTCCCGTTCGGAGCGACAGACGCCGCGCTTCGTCATAGCTGGTCAGTGCCACAACGCGGGCTTCACGAGCAATCGAGTCCTCACGCCTGCGAGCCAGTTTTGCTTCGACACCGAGCAGGCACTTGGCCACGGCCTCCGCCCCGGGGCGCGCAAGGCGAGGAATCCGGTCCCCGAAGTACCCCAGAACCGAATCGTTGTTGTCGCGGAAGGTTTTGGAGGAATATCGCTCGGAGAGGAGATCGTCCAGGTGCATGACCACGGGCAGTCCCACGGTTCGTGCCAGATCCCACGTCCGCAGACCGTCCCCGACGACGACGTCGCTGTTTAGTTCTCGGGCGATCTCCCGAACCTTGTGAATCAGTGCCCGGCCGCTGAACAACGCCTCGTTGAGAGACCGACCTCTGAGAAGAGCGCAAGGCACGAGCGCGGCGAGTGCGCCGAGGCGCGGGGGATGAATCCTGCGGACCTCGCATCCCAGCCATGCAGTGGGCCCGTCCTCGTGAGTGATCGCAAGTACGTCGACGTGGTGCCCATGCCGTTGCAGACCGCGGACGGCGGATTCGAGAACCGCGATGCGTCCCGTCCGAACCCCGGTGACATCCCGGACGGCGAGGAGAAGGATTCTGCGTGGCTTAGCCTTACCTGCCACGGCGCGCCTTCCGAGCCGTACGCTCCACAGCGTCATAGAAATTGTCCACGAAAGCGGCAACACTGTACTTCTGTACGTGCGCCGGAACGCGAGCCCTGATCGATGCGCGGTATTCATTGTCGGTCATCAGCCGCTCGAGCTCATCCGTCAGGGAGTCGACATCGTTGGGGCGGAATCGTGCCCCCGCGTCCCCAATGGCTTCGGGCAGACCGCCGTGGTCGGCCACGAGAGTGACGCATCCGGATGCTGCGTTCTCGAGCGCGACCGTTCCGAAAGGCTCGGGAAACCTCGAAGGCACAACGGCGATCTCGTGGCGGTTGAGTTCTTCGCAGATTTCCGTACCCTTCATGGCGCCAAGGAGAGTAACGTCCTCGTGAAGTCCGAGCTCGCTGACCAGAGTCTCGATCTCTGCTCTGTAGTCGCCGTCGCCAATGACATTGAGCTTGGGGGAAAGGCCCTTGTCCTTGAGATTCTTCATGGCTTGGAGCAAGAGATCGACTCCCTTGTCCGCGCTCAGCCTTCCCAGGTAGACGAGAGAGGACGGATCCCTGGGCTCCGTATTGGTGATGCGGAAGATGTCTTCCCGAAAGCTGTTGTAGATGACCTCGACGTCGCCGCGGACGTGGCCGGCCAGCGCCTGGGAGTTCGAGACCAGGGTGTCGGCCCGTTCTACGAGCCGATATTTGAACCAATACTTGATCGTGTTCAGCGGCCCGAACTTCTCACCCGGAAGCGTGATCCAGGTACGGAGCACCACGAGCCACGGCTTTCGGAGGAACAGCTGGGGCCAGTAGAACTGCATGCACGGGTTGTTGTGGAACACGACGTCCGCTCCGGCGACAGCCTTCCACAGCTGCAATGGGCTCGGCTCACGCAGGACCGTGAACGGAAAGTCCTTGTGAGGCTCGGTCTCGTGCGTGTGCGTGACGACGACGACCTCGGCTTGGTGACGCTCGACGAATCCCTTGGCCAGAAGCTCTGCCGTCACCTCGACTCCGCCGAAGTCCGGGTGGAATCGATGAACCATGATGACCACACGCATGGCTACTCTCCCTTCTTGAGCGGCGCAGTTTCGCCGTTCTCCGTAGGCAGTCCAGCGCCCTGACGAACTTTCCCCCGGAAACCGGCCCACGAGAGCCTTTCCGAATGGTCGAAGGCGAGGTCCCGATAGGATCTCCGAGGGTCATAGGTGTCGGCTATCCGTTGAAGCCCGTCGACCAGGGATTCGATGGATCCAGGCTCGACTACAACCCCGAGATTCTCCGGAAGTTCCATATCCACGATTCCGGTATTGAAGCTGGCGAGCAAGCGACACCCTTGGGAAAGCGCCTCGCTCAGCACCAGGCCGAATCCTTCGGCAATCGACGGGAGTAGCAAAGTGTCAGCCGTACGCATCCGGGCGAGCACTTCCGGTTTGGAATGGCGGCCGACGAACTCGATGTTGGAAACGCCCTGCGCAAAGTCCTCGATCTCCGGATCATGGCGCGATGTGACCAGAGTCAGAGTCGCATTCTTCAGGGCTGCCCTGCGCCACGCCTCGACCAGAATATGGAGCCCCTTGCGAGCGATGCCCTGACCCACGAAGAGCATGGAACAGGTGGGGCCCGCCGCGGCATCCTCGACGATACGCTCCGGCCGGGGACCGCCGTAGGGGGCAACCGTAATGCTTTCCGGGTCCATCCCCTGGGCGATCAACCCTCTCTTGGTGAACGACGACGCGCAGATGGCGCTGTCCGCCAGACTCACTTCTGCGACGTGTTGCTCCTGCATCCCCGGGTCCAGCTCCTCAGCCTCGCGCAACCAGGGGCGCACGCTGTGAAGATCATCGACCGTGGAGAGAGTGTCGACGATGAACTGAGGGGAAACCTGATACTGGAACAGAATCCGGCGCCCGGTGGACGGACCTTGGAAAGCTTGGAGGGCCGAGCCGGAGTACAGCAAAAGATCCGCCTCGGGCTTCTGCGCGGCCACCCGGGCAATCGTCGCACCCAGGCGGGACTCGACCAGGGCCGTCGGGAAGTCCACCGACCTCTTGATCCGCCGCTTGACCTCGTACGGCAGCTGGGCCGCGAAGGCCCCGAAGGACTGACGAACCTGTGACGGATCGATGAGCGGGGTGCGGCGATGGCTCAGCGTGGGGACGGAGAAACCGCGGCCCTCGTAGTAATCGGTGACGAAAGTGTCCAGCGCGGACACTTCGGCAAGCGCGGCCGGAACCTGGTAGGAATCACGGTCCCGGTTATGCCCGACAATAAAATTCAAGGCCCCCACCTCAAAAAGTCTTAGCGTCACAATCAAAGAGTGACAACAGAGTTCCCGCCTGCGGCAAAACGACGGGAAAGCAAATCCTGGACAATCTTACATACGGCGAGGGCCGCACGAAGGGGCGTAGTGACGATGCAGACGGTACCGCGCTTTGGCTCCAGGAGCCTCAAAGAGAGGCAAAATCGTGCTCTGACTATGTAAAACAGAGATGGTTTCCACAAACTTCACAGGTACGAAGCGAAGTCACACAATGTGTTTTACTTCACCCTCAAAGGGGCATCCGACGGAAGACCCCGCGCGAATCCAAAAACTCCCCCACGATCGAGGAAGGAGGTCGGAGACGACGCCGCCGTTTTGGCATCCCGTTGAAAGCGGGAGCTCTCGCCATGCCCCCCCCCTCAACGATCCCGAGGGTCGACCCTGCCGGAGAGAGCACCCGTGTTACGAACTTCCCGCCCATGTCGCGCAGAACATTGAAGAACGAGTCGGCATCAGTCAGAGAGATCGATTCAACCAAGATGGTCCTGAAACCTCTGCACCCGACCCCTTGACCTGTGACCCACAACTCAGAATACTTGTCCTGACAAACTGTCATTAGGCTTAAGGGGAATCCATGAATGGTCAGAAGCTCTCAGTCGCGGTCATCGGTGCAGGAATGGCTGGTCGCGCGCACGCCTACGGATATCGGCAGGCGGGCTCCGTCTTCGACCCCCAGTTCCCTGACATCCACCTTGCGGCCGTAGCGGACATGAACGTCGAGCTGGGCCAAGACACCGCGCGCCGCTATGGATTCGACAAGACCTATTCGGACTGGACCGAGGTCGCCGAAGACCCGGAGATCGATGCCGTGAGCATCGTCGTCGGCAACGCATTACACCTTCGCATCGCGAAAGGGCTGCTGGAGGCCGGTAAGCACGTGCTCTGCGAGAAACCTCTTGCCGGAACACTCGAAGATGCCGAAGCAATGGTCGAGCTGGAGAAAGAATACGGACAGAAGACCGACCGGCTCGGCCGCCCGCTCGTCACCTCGGTCGGATACACGGTCCGCCGAATGCCCGCACTGAACGCCGTCAAGCAGAAAGTCGACTCGGGCGAATTCGGCCCGGTCACCAACTTCATCTCCACCTACCTGTGCGACTACTCGTGTGACGAAAAGGCTCCCATGTCATGGCGCTACAAGGGCGGCCCCGGATCGGGCGCCTTGGGCGATCTCGGATCGCACGTGATCGACACGGGCGAGTACATCAACGGTCCCGTGACGTCCGTCCGTGGCGCCTTCATGGACACGATCTACAAACAGAGGCACCTTCCGCTGGGTGCAGTGGTCGGCCACGGCCACGTAGAGGTCTCGGACGAGGTCGAACCGGTCGAAAACGAAGACTTCCTGACCTTCACCTGCACCTTCGCCAACGGCGCGATAGGCACGTACACCATCTCCCGCGTCGCCTTCGGAACGCCGAATTTGCAGACCTACCACGTGGTCGGCCCGCAAGCTCAGGCTTCCTTCGATATCACCAAGCCGGCCGAGTTCATGTATGACGACGCCCAGGCCAGTCCCGATACCCGTGGGCAGCGCCGCGTGATCCTGAACTCTGACACACCGTTGTACGCGAACTCTTGCGCAATGGACGCTCCCGGAGTTGGCTGGAATTACAACGACAACTTCGCGATCCAGGCCCGTGCGTTCCTCGAGCAGGTCTCCGGGACGTCGAGCCAGCTGGCGCCGTGCGGCTCCTTCGCCGAGGGGCTCCACACGTTGCAGGTCATCCAGGCCATCGCGGAGTCAGCAGACAAATCCGGCGCGGAAGTGAAGGTCCACTGATATGAGAATCGCAGTGATGGGGGCCGGGACGATCGGCCAGATGCACGCGGCCAATCTAATGACCACGGAAGGTGTTACCGAAGTCGAGCTGGTGGGACGAGATGCTGCTCGCGTTTCCGAGCACGCGGAGAAGGTGACGGAGCGCGCCGGGGCCGCAGGTGCGGGAGTACGTCTGACCACGACCACCGATGCGGACTCGGCCCTCAACGCTGCGGACGGCGTCGTCATCACCACGCCCGGCTCGACTCATCCGCAATTGGTGGCACATTCCGTGCGGATGGGCCTGCCCGTCTTCGTCGAGAAACCGCTGGCGACTTCGGCGCAGGAATACGCCGACCTGCTGGAAGGGATCACGGCGGCCGGGGCGGATGACAAAGTCATGGTGGGTTTCCACCGCCGGCACAGCAAGGAGTACAGAACCCTCAAGGGTCTGTTGGACGCCGGGCAGGCCGGAAAACTACGTGCGGTCTTCAGCGTCGATCATGACAAGTACGCAGCCGACCCCGAAGGCCTCGCGGGCTCAGGGGGAATCTTCGCGGACATGATGGCCCACGGATTCGACATCGTGCCATGGCTCGTGGGCGAACAGGCGACCACCGTGTACGCGACAGGCTTCGCGGCCGCTCACGAGTCGTACCGTGATCACGATCAATTCGACACGGCGACCGCCCAGCTTTCGTTCTCATCGGGCCTCACGGCGACGATTTCCGTGATGCGCGGGCATGCAGTCGGACAGGACGTCAGGGCAGTCGTTCACGGAACCGAGAATTCCTACTCCGTCGGCGAGGCCGACAGGGTGGCGATGACGCGGATCGACACCGACGGGGAGATTCATCCTCCGGAGCACACATTCGAGGGTTATCAGGACAGGTTCTCGTCCGCATTCGTCATGGAGATGCAAGATTTCGTGGCCCTGGTTGCCGGGGAAGGTCTCAACGACAGCCCGCCGTCTTCCGGTGTGCCCGGCATAGAACTTCTCGACGCCGCTCAGCGTTCGCTCCGCAGTGGGCGCCCGGAAGAGGTCAAGCCCTTGCGATAGGGCGCCTCCGACTTTTTCCGCCGACCGGATTGTCTTTCCTGGGGCCTGGACCCGCCCTTTGACGTGGTGTGAGTATGGAGGAACGCGAAGGAGGGCATGATGAACACCGACACCAAAGAAATCTATCGCGAGTGGATCGACCGCCTCTGGAACGGGCCCGATTCCGCAGAGCAGCTGAGCGAGGCCGCCAAACAACTCGTGACCGATGAATTCGTTGGCCATTGGCCTGGGAGGGACGTGCACGGGCCTGAGGGGTTGGCCCAACTCATCGCGGAGACCAAGGCCATGTTCTCCGAACTCAGCTTCAAGATCGAGGTCGCTCCCCTAGCCGATGCGGATATGGTGGCCGCCCGCTGGATCGGGACCGGAACCACGACGGACTGCTCGCCTTCACGCTTTTTCGGTAACGACATTCTTCGAATTCGTGATGGCCGCTTCTGCGAGTACTGGGTCGCATCGGCCGAGGGCTGAGCGGACCGCGACCAATCACCGTGATGCCGAAAACTCGTGACTCCACGCGCCTTCATCGCACCCCGCCAAGCTTTCCCTCTGGCCCCCACACGGCAATGTTCGCTAAGGCGTATTTATCAACACTGGCATAGCGTATATTTAAGATTCGCCTGCCTTTTACCACGAGATGCCCCACGCCTAACGCCGACGGGCACATGATCTGGTGGCTGCTGATAGGGCAGGTCGTAGCCGAGAGCAAGGAGGTCCATCGTGTCCTGGAGCAGACCGAAGCCAACCCCGAGATCACCAACGCCCTGCCCCAGAGCTGACAGGAACCCTGGCTTTGTCTCCGGCCCCTCTCCAACGCCATTGACTAAGGCGAAGACACCCACTGCTCCAGCCGAGACTTGTGAAGCCGTGTATTCAACCAACTTCTGACGAGCGAAAGGCACCCCGTGACCAAGAACATCTCCGTCCTCGTCGGCAGCCTGCGCCGCGGCTCGTTCGCACGCAAGATTGCCCACGAGACCTTGACGCACTTCCCCGCAGGCTACAACACGCAGATCGTCGAGATCCGCGACCTACCCCTCTACGACTTCGACTATGACGACCCCGAGGTCCCCGAGAAGCCCACCCCAGCTGAGTACACACGCTTCCGCGAAACCATCAAAGCTTCCGATGGCGTCTTGTTCGTCACCGCGGAGAACAATCGCACCATCCCCGCCTGCCTGAAGAACGCCATCGATATCGGCTCCAAACCCAACAGCGACGTCGCCTGGAAGGCCCTACCCGCCGGGATTATCAGCCACTCCGTCGGTCGCATGGGCGGCTACAGCTCCCAAAAGAACCTCCGCCTGGCCCTGTCCTACTTCGACATGCCAACCCCCGGCCAACCCGAAGTCTTCCTCGGGCAGTCACCGACACTCTTCAACGACGAAGGGAAGATCGCTTCCGAGCGAACGGTCGAGTTCCTCCGGGACTACGTGGACCGCCTCGTCCAACTCGTGGAGGCGCACAAATAGGTCCGCGAAGGCCCGCACGAGGCCCCCGAGGTAACACATCTGCGCCCCCGCGGCCCCACCCTGCCCGAGGTGGCACTTCTGTGCAGATTCGACCGTGAATCACGCACAAAACTGCCACCTCGACCCTCAAGTCTGGGCCACGGAAAGGAACCGGAAAACACCCGAAGAACTCGCCGTGACGACCTGACGAAAGCCGTAAAAGCACCCACCGCAAACGTGACCCGTGTTACGTTGTATATACAACCACTTCGTAGCTATGAGGGGTCGCACATGACCGAAAAATCAAGGGCGGAGACGCAAACCGCCGCCATGGTCCCGGTCGGCACACCGGGGGCCTGGAAAGATACCGCCAAACTGATCGTGTTCTCGTTGATCGGGATCGTGGTGTTCTTCGTACCCATCACGATGAACGGCAAGTCCTCGATACCGCTGGATCATCTGGTCACTCTGGTCCGTGAATACGCCGGGCCCGTCGTCCCGTGGCTGATGCTCGCCTTGATCCTTGTCGGGTCCGCTCGGCCGTTCGTAACGGGGTCCTGGAACCAGACGCCCACGAAGATCGTGTTCTCGATCCTTAACGTGGTAGGGCTGTTAGCGGCAATCCTGATGGTTTCCGAGCCACCGGCATGGCTGGCAGATCCTGATATCGGCCCGTTCCTCTGGAAGACTCTGGTGCAGTCGGTGGGGCTGATCGTTCCGATCGGTGCGATCTTTCTGGGATTCCTGATCGGGTTCGGCCTGATGGAATTCGTAGGCGTATTCGTCCGCCCCATCATGCGTCCGATCTGGCGCACACCGGGCCGCTCCGCGGTCGACGCCGTTGCGAGCTTCGTGGGCTCCTACTCGCTGGGCCTGCTCATCACCAACCGCGTATACAAAGCCGGTGGGTACACAACACGAGAAGCGGCGATCGTGGCCGTGGGCTTCTCAACGGTGTCCGTGACCTTTATGGTGGTCGTGGCCAACGCCCTGGACCTCATGGACTACTGGCTCATGTACTTCTTCGTCTCTCTCGTGGTGACGTTCTTGGTCACGGCGATTACCGTCCGCATCCCGCCGCTTTCTCGCGTTCCGGACAAGTATTACCCCGGCTCCACTCCTACGCCGGAAGAGACGGTCACCCACAACCGTTTCGGGGTCGCATGGAGTCAAGCCCTGGGGACCCTGCGCTCGACTCCGGGCGTGTTCCGGGTAATTTGGGCCAACTTCAAAGACGGAGTCATGATGGCCTCATCCATCCTGCCTTCGATCATGTCGGTGGGGCTGATCGGGCTGCTTCTGGCAAAGCACACCCCGATTTTCGACTGGCTCGCCTGGATCTTCTACCCCGTGACCTGGCTAGTGCGGTTGCCCGAACCATTGATGGCAGGCAAAGCAGTAGGTCTGGGTCTGGTGGAGATGTTTCTGCCTTCCGCAGAGATCAGCCCCGACCAGAGCTTGATCCTGCGATTTGTGATCGCCGTGGTCTCCGTTTCCGGCATTATCTTCCTGTCCGCGATGGTCCCCTCCATCCTGGCCACGGAGATCCCCCTGAAATTCTGGGCATTGATTGTGATCTGGTTCGAACGTGTGGTGCTTTCCCTGCTCATCACAACGCCGATTGCGTACCTGCTCCTTTGATGCCCTGAAGCAAGAACGGCACGCCTTCGGCCATACGGAGGTCGGCCGAAATGGGTTAAAGTTCATGGCCCCTTCGACTCCGCTGCGGAGTCGAAGGGGCCATGGGCTTTCGGTGAACCACCCACCTGTCCTAGGCGGTGGGTTGGACGAGATTCGAATCCTCCGCATTGTCCGTCGCCAGGTCGGGGAATGCGGCCATAACGCCGGGCTGGACCAGTCGTCCGCTCGCGGTATTGACCCCCTTGGCGATCGCCGCATCGGAAACGATCGCGTACTCAGCGCCGTTACTGGCGATCTTCTTGATGAACGGCATCGTCGCGTTGGTCAACGCCTTGGTCGCGGTCTCGGGGACCGTTCCCGGCATATTCGCGACGCAGTAATGCCGGATCCCGTCCACTTCGAAGATCGGGTCCTGGTACGTCGTGGGGTGCGAGGTCTCGAATGCGCCGCCCTGGTCGATGGCGACGTCAATGAGGAGCGCATCTTCCTTGAGAAGTTTCAGATCGTTTCTCCTGACGACCTTGGGCGCGGCGCGACCGGGAACCAGCACGGCCCCAATCACGACGTCGGCATGGGCCAATTCCTCCTCAACGGTCACCGGATTCGACATCAGCACGCGAGCCCGCCTGTCCAGGATGTTCTCCAGTTCCCGAATTCGTTGGGAAGACATATCAAGCACCGTGACTTCCGCCTGCATGCCGAGTGCGAGCAGCGCCGCGTTGGCACCGACCGCGCCTCCACCAATAATGACGACCCTACCCGGGGCCACACCTGGGGCGCCGCCGAGTAGCTTCCCGGGGCCGTTGCCGTCGCGGGTGAGGTGTTTGGCCGCGGCATGGACCGCCAGGCGTCCCGCAATCTCGCTCATGGGAGTCAGCAGAGGCAACCCCGTCTCGTCCTGGACCGTCTCGTACGCGATAGCGAGGGTACCGGCGTCGAGAAGAGCCTCGGTCAAGGCGCGGTCCGCGGCCAAGTGCAGATAGGTGAAGAGGGTAAGGTCCGCACGCAGGAAGCGGTACTCGGACTCGATGGGCTCTTTGACCTTGATCAGCAGTTCCGCCTGCTCCCAGGCCTCCTCCTGATCCACCAGCTGGGCACCGACCTCTTCATAGGCCGGGTCCTGGAATCCTGCGGAGACCCCAGCATTCGCCTCCACGTAGACCGTATGGCCGTTCCGGACCAGTTCGGCCACGTTGGCCGGGGTCAGGCCGACCCGTTCTTCCTGCGGCTTGATCTCCTTGACGACCGAAATGCGCATTGTTTTTCCTCCTGAAAGTTCTGAGCGCGTCCTAGCGGGACGCGATGTTGTAGAAGCGGATGTTTTGGTATTCCTCGAGTCCGGCGGCCCCGCCCTCACGGCCGAGACCGGATTGCTTGACGCCGCCGAATGGCGCGGCCGCGTTGGAAGGGACCCCCTGATTGATGCCGACCAAACCGGTTTCCAGACGGTCCGAGACCCTGAACGCTCGGTCGAGGTTCTCCGTGAAGACGTACCCGGACAGCCCGAATTCGGTGTCGTTGGCCCTCACGATCGCGTCGTCCTCGGTGTCAAAACGCTGGATTGCCGCGATGGGTCCGAAGATTTCCGTGGTGGCGACCTCAACCGTCGGCGGGACCCGATCCAGGACCGTGGGCTCGAAGTAGTGACCGGGTCCCTCCGGAGCTTTGCCCCCGTACAACAGGTCGGCCCCATTTTCGACTGCGTCATCGACCAGTCGACCCATCTCGGTCACCGCATCACCATTGATGAGGGGACCGAGGCCGACGCCGTCGGCCAGCCCATGCCCCATCGAGACGGCCTGCATCTTTTCCCGAAAAGCCGCCACGAATTCTTCGGCAATACCGTTCTGGACATAGAACCGGTTCGCCGCGATGCACGACTGACCGCCGTTGCGCAGTTTGGCCGCCGCGGCGCCCTCGGCGGCACGTTCGATGTCGGCGTCGTCGAAAACGATCAACGGAGCGTTCCCACCCAGCTCCATGGACGTTCGCAGGACCCTTTCCGAAGCCAGACCCAAGAGGGTCCGGCCGACCTCGGTGGACCCGGTGAAAGACACCTTTCGGGTGTGCTGGTCCCGGAGCGATGTTTCGCTGAAAGTCCGCGAACTGGAAGTCGTCACAACCTGGACGAGGTCTTCCGGGACACCCGCTTCACGCGCCAGCTGAACCGCAAAATATGCCGTCAATGGCGTCGCTGTGGCGGGTTTGATGACTGCGGGGCACCCGGCGGCCAGGGCCGGTGCGATCTTTCGGGTCGCCATCGCGAGCGGGAAGTTCCAGGGGGTGATCAGAACGGCGAGGCCGACCGGGCTTCGACGCGTGATAATGCGGGATCCTCCATCCGGTGCGTCCTGGTAATGCCCTCCGGAACGCACAGCCTGCTCCGCATACCACCGGACGAAGTCGTTGCCGTACTTCACCTCGCCTCGGGCCTCAGGGAGGGTCTTCCCCATCTCCCGGGTGATCAGCAAAGCTATCCGCTCCGCATTGTCGGTCAGCAGTTCCCACCAACGGTGCAGAATATTCGACCGTTCACGCGGTGTGGTCTGCGCCCAGTCCAAACCGGCTCGGTGGGCACTGCGCAGGGTATCCGTGATACCGGTTTGGTTTGCATCCGGGACATGGGCGATCGTCTTTTCGGTTCCGGGGTCGTTCACCTCTATTCCGGTGTCGGGCAGACCGAGCCCGCGGACGACGTCGTCCGCACGCTGGAGGCTGCCCTGGCCGGGGGAAGTGATGGTAGCCGTACCCGTGGTGGTTGATGTGTTCACGATGCTGCCTCTTCTCCGATAGCCTCATCCATTGCGGCGAGGAAATCGTTCAGTTCCTGTTCGGTCACGATGAACGGCGGGCTGACCTGAAGAGTATTGCCTCGAAGCGGTCGAGAGATGAAGCCCTTGTCGATCATTCGATCGCAGACCTTGTCCACGGCAACCGACTCCCGCAGGGTGACACCGCCGAGCAAACCTGCATAGCGGACTTCCACGACGTCGTCGTTGCGTGCCGCAAGATCTTCCAGGGCGGCGTCGAATACGGGCTCGAAATCCCTGACCCGTTCGACCAGGTTCTCGTCCTGGAGGATCTCGAGGTGTTTGATTGCGACGGCCGCTGCTGTCGCATGACCGGCATACGTGGAACCGTGGCGGAAGATTGGCGTGTCGGGCGAGTCCTCGTAGAAGGGCTCCCAAATACGGGGGCTCACGAATATCCCGCCGAGCGGTGCATATCCCGAGGTGACACCCTTGGCAAAGGTCACCAAGTCCGGTTGCAGCCCGTAACGTTCGGAAGCGAACATCGTGCCGACTCGACCGAAACCGGTAATAACCTCGTCCAGAATCAGAAGGATGTCATTGTCCCGGCACAGCTCCTGAATAGCCTCCAGGTAGCCTTCCGTGGGAGGGTTGACCCCGCCCGTACCCTGAACGGGCTCGGTCACGATGGCCGCGATGTTCTCCGGCCCGATCTGTTCGACCGTCCGGCGGACCTGCTCAGGGTCGTTGAATGAGATGCGTGCCGTTTCCGGCACCAAGGACTCGGTACCGTAACCCTCGCGGTTGAATTCGAGCCCCGCGATACTGGTGCCGTAGGCGTGGAGGCCGTGATAGGCGAACTCGCGGCTGAGGATGACCTGCTTCGTCGGCCGTCCCTCGCGCTGCCAATGCCTACGGGCCAGTTTGCAGGCAACGTCGATCGCGTCCGAACCGCCGCTGTTCAAAATGATCTTGGGGTCGGGAATGGGAGAGACTTCCGCGAGCTTGGCGGACAAGGCTTCGGCTTTGTCATTCGTGAAGCGGGCAAACGTGTGGTACGTCTCCAACTGCATCATCTGGTCGTACGCGGCTTGTGCGAGCTCGGGTCGTGAATGGCCAATGTTGGCGTGCCACAGGCCCGCCGTCCCGTCGAAGAGCCGCTGGCCGTCTCGGGTGACAACATAAGAGCCTTCGCCACGCTCGATCACGAGCTGCCGTCCCACGACCTGCGGGGCCTGCGCCTGCGCCGGCCAGAGGACGGGCCCGTCGACGGCAGTCCTGCCCGAGTTGGCAGATGCGTTGTTTTCAACAGTGGTAGTCATGATGGTGATCCTTTCTGAATCAACACGGAGTTATTGCGAGATGTAGCCGCCCTCGACCGGGATCGTGGTCCCGGTGATGTATGCGGCGCCCGGACTCGCCAAGTAGGAGACAGCGGCCGCGACGTCCGAAGGTTCGGCAATCCTTCCGAGCGGGATCTTTCCAGCGACGTCTCGCTCGGTGGCTTCCGGATCTTCCTGGTTCGACAACCACGTCTCGTACAACGGCGTCTTGGCCATTCCGGGTGCAACGGCATTGACCCGAATATTCAGTGGGGCGAGTTCGACGGCCGCGGCCGTCGTCAACGACTGAATCGCACCTTTCCCGGCGCCGTAGAGGCTCATCGTCGGCACGCCGATCAGAGCCAGACGCGATGTGATATTGATGATCGCGCCTCCTTCACCCTGGTCCCGCATGACACGCCCTGCGGCCTGAAGCGCTGCGATGGTTCCGAAGACGTTGGTCTCGAAATTCTCCCGGAGCTCTTGCTCAGGAACGTCCAGGATCGGACCGACCAGGTCCAGCCCCGCATTGTTGACCAAGACGTCCAGACGGCCACCGCCATCTACGGTCTCGGTGACCAGACGCTGGATATCTGCGGAATCCGTGAGATCCGCACGAATCCATTGCGCCTCGGGCCCCAATTCGGAGGCCACCGCCTGACCGCGTTCCTCGTTGCGTCCGGAGAGGATCACGCGGAAACCGTCCTCGACGAGCCGGCGAGCGATCTCCACGCCGATTCCCGAATTGGCGCCGGTGACCAGGGCCACTGGTTGCTGTGAAATCAACGTTTATCCTTCTTTCGAATCAGAATGTGAGGTGGTGGATTCCCCGACGACCGGGGTCGACCCGGTTTTGAGGCCGATCAGTTCCTCGCCACGGGCGGCGCGCAACTCGTCGTCGGTTCCTGGAACAACGTTTCCGCGCAGTGAACGTCCCGCGGTTTCCCTGAAGGTGAGCACTGAGATGAGGCCGATGACGCCCGCTATCGCCAGATACCAGCCGGGGATCAGCGCGTTTCCCGTCTTGTTGATGAGCAATTCGTTGAACATGCCCGCCGTGCCCCCGAAGATCGCGGTCGAGATGTTGTATCCGACCGCGAATCCGGAATAGCGGACTCTCGTCGGGAACAGCGCCGGGAGAGTCGCGGAAATCGTGGAGATCAGCATGACCAGGAACAGTCCCAGGATCCCGATTCCGAGGAGCTGAGTGAAGAACGAATCGACCTGGATCAGCATCACGGCGGGAACCGAGAAGAGCACGAATCCCAGGGATGCTGTGATCAGGATGGGTCTCCGCCCGATCTTGTCGCTCAACGCGCCGAACGGGACGATCACCGCGATCATGATCAGCTGGATGATGACCAAGGAGAAGTTGGCCTCGGCGGTTCCGTGACCGAGCGTCGCTGACAGGTAACTGGGCATGTAGGTCAACACCAGATAGAACGCGACGTTCAGCAACGTGACGAAACCGATGAGCTTGAGCACCTGAAGCGGGTAGGTCTTCAGCAGATTGCCCAAGGCCTTGATAGCCGAGGGGTGGTCGATTTCTTCCTCAACGTCCTCGGTGAATGTTTCAGGGTCGTGCAAGTGGCGCCGCATCCAGAGGGCGAGTATGCCCATCAGGATGGTCAGGACGAAGGGCAGACGCCACCAGCCCGCCAGCATTCCGTCTTCCCCGACGATGAGGGTCAGAACCGTACACAGGATCGCCGCGCCACTGTAACCGACGAGTGTCCCGAATTCGAGAAAGCACCCGTAAATGCCGCGGCGATTGTCCGGCGCGTGTTCGGCCATGAAGACCGCGGCACCCGCGTACTCTCCGCCAGCGGAAAAGCCCTGGATCGCGCGGAGAAGGATCAGCAGCACAGGGGCGAGGAAACCAATGTGGTCATAGGTCGGCAACAAACCGATGCACGCCGTCGAGGTGCTGATCAACGCGATTGTCAGGACCAAAACCTTCTGGCGCCCGAACCGGTCCCCCAAGGGCCCGAAGATGAAACCGCCCAATGGCCGAACGAGGAACGATACGGCGAATGTGCCCAAGGCCATGACACGCGCCAGGGCGCTTCCGTCCTCGTCGAAGGTGAAGAAGAGCTCCGAAATGTAGACGAGAAGGTAGCCGTAGATGCCGTAGTCGAACCACTCGATGGCGTTACCGATGGCCGATCCTGCAACGGATTTGCGAGCGGTCTTCTTCTCATCGACCGTCATGTCTATCTCGGAGGTGATCGGTGGCGGTTCGTAGACGGGTGTCTGGGACATGGCATCCTCCCGAAGGTGCGCGAGTGGTGGGTCCACCCGGTTCGATGGTTTTCGGTCAAGGGGTCGTGGGATTCGAGCGCTGAAGAGCGATCAATGCATAGGTTCTCGAGGCGGTCAAAAGTTCAGAGATCTCGACGCTTTCGTCGGGTTGATGGGCCTGGCGGTTGACGTCGCCCGGACCCAGAACGACCGTGGGCACGCTATGGGCCTGAGAGATGAATCCACCTTCGCAAGCGGCGGTCCACACTCCTGTCTCGCCGGTCCCCCCAGCTCGCTGGACCGCGTCCTGACAAACGGTCACGAAGCCGTCGGTGGGCTCAGTCTTGAATCCGGGCATGATCATCTCCACGGATCCGGTTACCGAAAGCCTGTCCGTCCCGGCACGGTTCCGGCCGCGAATCGCCCGGCTCGCGTCGGCCAACAATTCGGAGAGAATCGTCGTGGCTTCTTCTTCTGGCAGAGTTCGGCGGTCCAGGTCCAGCTCGCAGTGGTCAGCGACGATCGAGGTTCCGTGTCCGCCGTGAACGGCTCCGATGTTCCAGCAGGCCCGGCCCAGGTCAGGATCCGGTTGCGTGCGAAGCTTCGCATCGTCTTCCTCCACGGCCCGAATGACGTCACCCGCCGCAAGAATTGCGCTGGCGCCGTCATCGGGATTTCCCGCATGAGCACTGGCCCCGGTGATTTCGAGGCGCAAGTTGGTCGCCCCACGGCACGCCGTGATGATGTGCATCCCGGTCGGCTCGGCGACGACGCACCCCGTATACTCCCCGGCGGGTTCCGTCGCGACATAGTGCTGAGCTCCGGAGGCATCGCATTCTTCGTCCACAGTCACGAGCAGCGTCATCGGTATTTCGGGGGCTTCCGCGTGAACCGCGGCCATGGCCACGACCACGGCGGCCAAGCCGCCTTTCATGTCTGCGGCACCCCGCCCCACCAGGCGACCACCCCAGCGACGCGGCTCGAAGGGCTCCCCCGTCCAGCCGGATCCGGCCGGGACCACATCGCTGTGGCCGAGGAAGAGCAGACCGCCCGCGTCGGTGGCGTCTCCGCCGATTCGGGCGATGAGGTTCGAGCGGCCGGGAGCGACTTCGTCGACTTCGGTCCTCGCGCCTATCGCGGCCAGGGCCCCAGAAAGAGCGACGACGGTCGCTTCTTCCGTTCCCCCAGGATTCTCGCCTCCGGCTCGGATCAGCTCTTCCGCGAGCGCAACGATGCTCTCCTCATCGATCCTCCCGGTCACCCGCTCGGACTGCTGCATGGCAGTGGTAAAGACGTCGGTTTGGGTCATGAGAGCGTTCCTCGCCGCTGTGCCGCGAATTCGTCCAGAGCGGTTCCGAGCCGTTCGATGCCCTCCTGAATCCTTTCAGGAGAAGACGTCGCGAAGCACAGGCGCAGTGAGTGGCGTTGGCTGCCGGAGTCCGTGAAGGCCGGTCCCGGGATGTATGCGACGCCATGACGCAAGGCCGAGGGGAACAGCTCCTCGGTATCTATACCGGAGTACTTTCCCTGCAGATCGATCCACAGGAAGAATCCGCCATCGGGATCCGTGGAACGGATGTCGTCCCCGAATCTGTCTCCCAGGGCCCGGGTCATGGCCTGTTTGCGTTCCCGGTACACGGATCGCAGCCAGGAGATGTGCTCGTCCAGTTTCCCTTCAGCCAGGTAATCCGAGACCACTTTCTGCATCGGTACGCTGGTGCACGTGTCCATGGCCGGTTTCGCGTTGACGGCGATATCCCGCAGTGAAGGATCCAGATCCATCCACCCGACACGCAGTCCCGGCGCAAGGATCTTGGAAAAAGTCCGGACTTGGATGACCCGGGGGTTTCCGGGGCTCAGGTCGAGGAATCCCGGAACTTCTTCGCCTTCGAACCGAAGCGCACCGTACGGATCGTCGTCGACGATGTATGCGTCCCATTCTTCGGCCAGTTCCAGGAGCAGTTCTCGGCGCTGGCGGGTCATCGTGGTCCCGCTGGGGTTCTGGAAGTTCGGGATGGTGTAGATGGCCTTGGGGCGTCGTCCTGACGCTTCGACCAGACCGGGCAATGCCTCGACCACGAGCCCGTTCTCGTCCATCGGCGCTTCAATGATAGAAGCCTGATAACTCAGGGCCGTTCCGATTCCATTGGTGTACGTGGGGCATTCGACGATGACGTCGTCACCCGGGTCCACGATCATCTTGAATGCAATATCGAGCCCTTGCATTCCGCCCGTAGTCACGAGAATCCGGTCCGGAGTGGTCTGGACGCCGCGCTCGGCTTGGTATCGAACGATCTGGTCGACCAGATCGGCTTCGCCCTCGCTCGCTCCGTATCCGAATCGGCCTTCGGCCTCGGAACCAAGAATCCGTCCGAAGTCCTCGGTCGGGATCAGTTCGTCGTTGGGAGCCCCCATAGCGAAGCGAACGATGTCGTGGGTCTGGCTGGCCAGCAACGCCGTTGACGCGTCGATCACGGAGCCTTTCAGCTGGCCGGCTCTGCCTGCGAGGCGGGTCGTGGGGATTGTTGGGGTGGTCATAGGTACCTCCGTGAATCGAGAGAAATGAGACCGCGCGGTATGTTGCTGAAGGTCTCGCAACCGTTTTCCGTGACTCTGATGGACTCGGAGACTTCATAGCCCATGCCGGTCAGCCACATCCCGGCAATGAGGTGAAAGGTCATGTTCGTGTGCAGAACCGTGTTGTCTCCTTCCCGGATACTGACGGTTCGCTCTCCCCAGTCCGGCGGATACCCGACACCTATCGAGTAGCCCAATCGGGAATTCTTGGAGTAGCCGTTGCGCCGCAGGACTGCGGTAAACGCTTCGGCCACATCGCTGCTGGTGGTGCCTTCGCGGACGACGTCCAGCGCGGCCTGAAGAGCCTTGACCGTGACGTCTCCCAGACGGGCGAGCTCAGGCTCGGGATCGCCGATGATCGCGGTGCGCGCCAGGGGTGCGTGGTATCGCCGGTGGGCTCCGGCCAATTCGATCGAGATGGGCACTCCCGATGGGGTGGGTGTATCCGCCCATGTCAGGTGCGGTGTATCCGCGCCGGCACCGGTAGGGAACATCGGGACGATCGAGGCGTAGTCGCCGTCCACGGTTCCGTCCCCGCGGGCCTGGGCCGCCATCACGTCCGCGGCCACCTGGTTCTGCGGTCGGTCGAGTCTCAGCCCGTCGAATGCCGCATTCATGGAGATTTCACAGATCCGACCCGCTTTGCGCATGTAGTCGATTTCGGTTTCGGACTTGGTGACGCGGGCCCAGTTCACGAGGTTGTGGTCTTCCTGGAGATCCCATTCCGGCAGACCTGCGGCCAAGGCGCGGTATGTCCGGACGGTGAAGAAAGCGGCGTCACCCTCGTACCCCACGCGGAGTGGTCGTCCGTACCCCAGATCCCGGATAGATAGGGCCATCCAGTCCCCGGGGTGGATCTCTGCCTGGTGGATATACGTTTCCGGGTAACCGAGTATCCGGTCGCGAGGCACTTGGGAGATCGTTCGGTGCGCCCCGTTCGCGTCCATTTCCCGGGCGATGAAGTAGAGATCCCCGTCGACCGGAAAGAACAGGAGCTGCGGCGTGTAGAAGGACCAGGCGTCGTAGCCGGTCAAATAGTAGATATTGGCCGGGTCGGCGATCAGAAGGGCGTCAAAGTCCTTTTCAATGGCGAGATCACGGACCCGTTGACGGCGGGATTCAAATTCTTGGACGGAAAACGGGGCTTCCCTGGTGCCGTCGATGTTCTGCCGGGACAATTCCCCTCCTCTCGGACTCTGTGAGCCACATCTCGGTTCATGTAGTTACCGATGCTATGTGGGGCTCAGGGGCGGAAGAAGGGGGAACAACTTGCTCCTATAGTTAAGTTGCAGTTAAAGATCACACCCTTCAAGATAAGGAACGGCCATGTTGAACGTTCACCGCTTGATTTTGCTGCGTGAGCTGGACTCGAGAGGAAGCCTGGCTTCGGTGGCTCGAGCGCACGAAATCAGCCCCGCCGCGGTATCCCAGCAGCTCGCCCTGTTGGAAAAAGAGGTTGGGATCAACCTCACCGAGCGAGTTGGTCGTCGAATGCTCTTGACGCCCATGGGCAAGAAGCTGGCGCGACGAGCGGATCAGGTGGTCGGAGTCCTCGAGAGCGCAGAAGCCGAGGTGGACGCCGCCCGAAGCGAGGTCCACGGCACGGTGCGCCTTGCCTCCTTCGGCTCCTTCGCGGTCTCGTACTTCGCGGAGATCCTTCATCGCATGAAGAGCTCGTATCCGGAGGTCACGGTGGAGTTCGCACTCCTCGAACCCGCTGCGGCAATATCCAGTTTGATCGGTCGGCGTATTGACGTAGCCATTACGGACGAGTTCTCGGGTCGCCCGCAACCGGTGGACACCGAGATGAATTCGTTTCACTTATTTCGCGATTACATCGTCGCCTATGCCCCGTGGCCCGTGGCCACAGTGCAGGAGCTGGCGGAGGTGCCGTGGGTGTTCGAGACCGGTGGGACAACGGCCGCCGAGTGGGCGCTCAGCACGTGCCGACGGGCAGGATTCGAACCGCGCGTCAGCTACGAATCCTCCGATCTGCGCTTTCACCACGATCTGGTCCAGGCAGGTATGGCCGCAGCTTTTTTGCCGGATATGGTCTTCGACAATGGCATCAACCCCATAGCGCGCCCGAGCCATGCGATCGAGTGGCCCGCCGAGGTCTCATCCCAGCTGTATCGCGACGTGCATGCCCTGACACGGCGGGGAGCCCAGCTCAGGCCGGCGACAAAAGCCCTCCTCGACTACACGATCCAAGTGACCGCTCCCTAAAGTCGCCCTTGTTGCCCCTGGAACTTGGGGAGATTGAGCAGGCCCAGCAATGTGACCGCACCGATCGTGGAGAAGAACAGGAAACCCGTGGGCGCGAGCCCGATCCCGGGTATCAAGAGACCTGCCGCCACGGAAGGCACCGAAATGGACAGATACGCGACCACGAAATAACTGGTCGTCACCTCGGTTCGGCGTTCGTTACGGGTCGCTTTCGTCACGGCCCGCATTCCGGTCATGAAGAGCAGCCCCTGCCCCGAGCCGCTCAGCAGTGCGGCAATCACCAGAACGAGCAAGGATCCGAGCCACAAGGCCAGGATGCTGAAGGCCATGCCGACGGCCAGGGACAACGACCCGACGAGGATGAGAGAGCGGTCTTCGAGCCCTTTCAGACAGATCTGGGCCACCGCCGATGTCAGGAATACCAGCCCAATGACCACCCCGACCGCGGCCGGCGCCTTCACATGCAGTACGCCGGTCAATACGTTGGGCACCACGGAAGAATAGATTCCCATCGTTGCGAACCCGACAACGGCACCCACGGACGCGGCGCCGAATTTCCGACGCGATTCCGAAGGGACGCCTGGAGTCTGGAGCCGGAATCCTGCCTGACTGCGGTCAACAGGGTCCCGCACCTTTACAAGGGCCAATCCGGCGATGACCAGCATGATGGCGTGGACCATGTACGGTGATCGCAGGGACCAGCCGTGCGGCAGGATGGCCAGGGCCGCTTGGGAAACAACCCCGGCCATGAGGACTCCGAGGCCCAACCCGCCCATATTCGCGGCAGTCGCCACCGCTCCCCCGAGCCGTGTGCGGCCCTTGGGCGCGTTCTCCATCACGCTCACGGTTCCGGCCGACGTCAAAAGCCCTGCGGCGAAACCCGAGAAGACTCGTCCGGTGAAGAGCAACCACTCGGCGGTACCGATCCAGAACAAGCCCGCAGAAATGACGGAAAGGACCAATCCGGCCATGAGAACCGGTCTTCGTCCCGTTGCTTCGGACAATCGGCCGAAGAGGATCAGGCCCAGGATCACGCCTGCCGCGTATATGGCGAACAACTCAGTGGTGATCATCCCTCCGAAGCCGAATTCCTCCTGATACTGCGGGTACAGAGGCGTGGGCATCGTGGTGCCGATCATGACGGTTGTGAAAATGTAGGCCGCGGCGGCAAGCGACCAGCCGGAAGCGGATGAATTCTTCACGTTTTCGCTCATGCTTACATCCTGCTCCGGTACGTCACTGGCTGTGGAATACTCGTTCGCGGCCGTCACATCACAACGATGGCGCGTCCTGTGATTTCACCCCGATCGAGCGCCTGGTAGGCATCGTCGACGTCCGCCAGATCGTATCGGCGCGTCACCGCTTCTCTGAGTCGGTAACCTCCTTCCGCCGCGAGGTTCGCGACGGCGGGGAGGTCGACACGGGTGACTGCGCCAAAAGATCCCGTCACTGTCTGGCCCCGGCGGACCAAGGGGCTGATCTCGACCTCGCCGTAGACACCCCCTGGCGCAATCCCGATCGCGACCATACGGCCGCCTTCTCGGAGCAGGGACGCCGCTTGGGTAAAGGTTTCTGGACGGCCAAGGGCCTCGAAGGCAACGTGGACCCCCTTGCCGTCAGTCATGCCCAGGACCGCTTCCTTGGGATCCCGCTTGGTCGAGTTGATGGTCTCATCCGCCCCGAGACGACGCGCGGATTCGAGTTTTTCGTCCGTCACGTCGATGGCAATGACCTTGGACGCGCCCTCGTGCTTTGCAACCTGAATGAGGCTGGACCCCACTCCGCCCACCGCAACAACGGCGACCGTTTCCCCTTCGACCAGACCAGACTTGCGCACGGCCCCGTACGCGGTGAACGCGGCACAGCCTAGGATGGCACTTTCTTCGGGCGGAACATTCGCGGGACGCAGCGTGAGCGCGGAGATCGGGACCACCGAGTATTCGGCCATGCCTGCCATCGAGTACATCGACAACCGGCGGCCGTCGGCAGTGGCCAGCCGTGAGGTGCCGTCGAACAGATTCCCTTTGAGCCGGTTCTCCCCGAAGAACTTCTCGCAGAGGTCGTCGCGACCCCGGAGGCATTGTTCGCATTCGGTGCACGGCATGATGAAGGCGCCGATCACGGGTGCGCCCACCCCGATCTGGCCGGCATCCTCGGTACCTTCGCCGATGCTGACCACTTCGCCACTGATTTCGTGCCCGACCACGCCCGGACCGGGAAAGGCGACCTCGCCCTTGAGCACGTGCAGATCCGTATGGCACACGCCGCATGAAGTGATTCTGACGAGAGCTTCGTCCTTCTTGGGCACCGGGACGGGTATGTCCTCGATGTGGAGGCGAGGAGTGTCTCCTTCCCATATTGCGGCACGCATGGTTTCAGGAATGGTGATTTGGGTCATGTTCCGATACTCCGTCCCCGGCGGTCCGATTGCAAGATGCGCGAGGTCATAGAAGACATCGGCCCCTTGTTGCCCGGTTTTCCAGGCAAAAGGGGCCGATGTCTCAGGCGGTCGTCGCGAAGAACAACCTATTTCTTGCGTCCAACGGTGAAAATGGCGCCGGTGGTCACATCCTCCTCCACAGACTCGAGGCTACGGCCTCGAGTTTCCGGGAGGAACTTGACCATCACGACGATCGCAATCGCGTTGATGACCGCGAATCCGAAGAACGACCCCGTCAGGCCGATCGCCTCCAAGGCAACCGGGAAGAAGTAGCTCACCAGGGCGTTGGCGATCCACATGCAGAAGACCGAGAATCCCATGCCTACCGCGCGCATGTGCAACGGGAAGATCTCCGAGAGCAGGACCCATGTTGCAACATTCAGGAAGGTCTGCATCGATCCGACGAAGCAGACGACCAGAATCAGAATGATGAACGGGCGTGCCGCGGAGTCCTCGGGAACAGCGAACGAAGCGATGCCGATCAACAGGTGGAAAACGGTCACGAGCGTGTAGCCGGTGATAATGGTGGTGCGTCGGTTGATCTTCTCCATCATCCACAGCGCAATGAAAGCGCCGATGACCGCGATAATGCCGGGGGCAATATTCGCTATGAGAGCGGCGTTGACGGCGAAGCCCGACTGTTCAAGAACGATCGACCCGTAGTACATGATCGAGTTGATGCCGGTCAGCTGTTGGAATACCGCGATCGCGATTCCCACGAGCAGGATACGGAGCAACCACTTGTTCTTGAATACGGATTTGAGGCCGGTCTCGTGCTCCCGCGACTCGAGTTCGTTGACCTGCTTGACGTCGTCGATCTCGGCGAGGGCCCGCTCTTCCGAGCGGATCGTCTTCAGAACCGTCAGGGCCTCGTCATAACGACCTTTAGAAATCAGCCAACGGGGCGACTCGGGCATGCGGAGCATGCCAAAGAACAGGCAGATGGCAGGGACGGCACAGACTGCGAGCATAATGCGCCAGACGTGGTCCATGTGGCCGAGCGTGTTGCCCAGAATCGCGTTCACGACGAAAGCGGCGAGCTGACCGACAACGATCATCATTTCATTGCGGCCGGAGAGTGACCCGCGAATTTCGTAGGGCGCAAGCTCTGCCAGGAACACCGGAACGACGGTCGAGGCGCCGCCCACGGCCATACCGAGAAGGAAGCGCCCGATCAGAAGAACAATGAATTCGGGGGCGAAAACGCACACCATGGTACCGAGGAAGAACAATACGGCGAGCATGATGATGGTCTTCCGGCGCCCCCAGGCATCGGAGAGTTTACCGATGCTCACCGCACCGACGGCGGCGCCGACGAGCAAGGAACTCGTGACGAGCCCCTGCGTATCGGCTTTGAGCCCGAGTTCGGCCGACATTGGCTCGAGGGCTCCGTTGATGACACCGGTGTCATAGCCGAACAGCAGGCCGCCGAAAGTCGCAACCAGGGCGACCATGCCCAGGCGTCGCTTGTGCACCCCTTCGGTCAGTGGAGGAAGGGGTTTGGAGGGTCTCTCCGTTGTCGGGCCGCTCATGATGACTCCTTAGATAACAGCCGAGAAGCTACATTGCCTCTCAGAGCGAATGAATGGTTGGTAATAAGGGTGAAGGGCCTTCAGCCCTGACGCGCCGCTTCAACCATTTCCTTGATGGTATCCAGTTGATAGCGGGAGACTTTGGTGGCGTCCTCGTTTTCGGCGAAGACGCTTGAAACCAAGACGGTGTCCTCGGAATCGAGAAATCCGATTTCGTTGAGCCCGCCGAAGAATTCGCCCCAGTCCACGTCTCCGTCCCCGATTTTGAGGTGCTGGTGGACTCGTGCGGGGCTCCCGGGCGGGTTGGTGATGTAACGCAGACCGTTGGAACGATGATGGTCCATTGAGTCGGCGACGTGGGCGACGCGAATACGGTCGCCCGCGGCGCGCATGATGTCCATCGGCTCGTCTTCCATGTGGAAGGTATGGCAAGCAACGTAGACCATGCCCAGATTCTTGGAGTTGGCGCCACGAATAACGCGCCACGCGTCGAGACCGCGCTCGACGAAGTCGTCCGGATGCGGGTCGATGGCTACATGGAGACCTTCTCGCTCGATGATCGGCAGCAGCTCCTCCATGGAACGGTAGAACGCGCGCTCGGACTCCTCCGCGAGTTCCGGACGCCCCTGGAATTCCGTATTGAGCTGTTGAACTCCCAAGTCGACGGCGATTTGGATGATGCGCTTCCAGTTCCGCACGGCGGCCTCACGAGCATCGGGATCCGGGGAGGACCAGCGCATGACGGGCAGGACCGAAGCGATCTCCACATCGGCGTCCTTGCAGGCCTGACGCAATTTGTCGACCAGGTCGTCGTCGGCCTTCGGGTGGCCGAAGAATGGGATGAAATCAGGATGAGGGGTCATCTGCAGGTAGTCATACCCGAGATCCTTGACCAGACGGGGGAACTCGAGCAGCGAGTGGGTCTGATGGAACGGTGTGGGATCGAGCGCAAGCTTCACTGTTTCTCCTCATTGAGCCTTGTCGTGCGCGACGCGTCGACAATGTGATTCGCGTCGCAATGAAAATTTGATCCGAAAATGGGGCTTGCCTCGGTTGCCCGCACAAGCCCCCATTCTCGGGGTCGACCCTGATTTGTCCTATCATATGCACAATTACGGACTGTTCAACACCTCAATCACCAAAATTTGAGGTTATTCGTATCTTTTGGGGTGCAATTATCGGTAGAGATCCGGCTTCTCGTTAAGCTTCACGTTGACCGAGGTTCCCGGGTCCGCAATCGCCGTGAGCCCGGCCTCGCAACACGCGGCGGCCGCGTATCCGTCCCATGCATCGGGTCCTGCGATGGCGCCCGTCAGGCAACCATCGATCCATTCCTGGATTTCGGTGTCGTAGGCATCCACGAACCGCTCCTCGAAGCCCGGAGTCACCTGGTCGATGCCCTCGTGGAGATGGTTCTTCTCGAAAGAAGCCCTTGTGGTCACGGCATACCCGTAGGCGGCGGTGACGTGGGTGTTCACCGAAACGCGGATCCCGGCCTCGGTTTCCATGAGAATTTGGGCCGGATCCACGAGCCCCTCCTTGGCAAGGGATGAGTTCTTGCAGGTTCGAACCTCGACTGACGAAATCTCCTCGCCGGTCAGGTAACGAACGATGTCGAATTCGTGGACCACGGTGTCGTCAATCAGGTTGCGTCCGGTGTAGTCCTTGGGCACATTAGGGTTGATGTGTTCGCAATCGAGGGCGAGCAGTTCACCGTGCTCTCCGGACTCCACGGCCGACCTGATGTTCCGGTAGCCCTGATCGAACCGGCGCATGAAACCCACCTGAAT
Source organism: Rothia uropygialis (assembly GCF_004137765.1). Classification (GTDB taxonomy): domain Bacteria; phylum Actinomycetota; class Actinomycetes; order Actinomycetales; family Micrococcaceae; genus Rothia. Next base: position 164,513 of record NZ_NOIS01000003.1, read on the forward strand.
GAGTCGCTTGCCGACGGCTTGTTCTGCCTCGACCACGCGCCACGCCGAATCGGAGTCCGGGGTGAGGGGCTTCTCGCAAAAGACGGGGAACCCTTTGGTCAGCGCGGGAAGCAGAACCTCTTCGTGCAGGAAACCCGGGGTCGCGACCATGACGGCGTCCACCACGCCCGAGTCAAGGGCCTCGATGAAATCCGTGAACACCTTGGCTCCTTGGATCCCTTCGATAGCTGCCTGAGCCCTGGGTTCGTCGATATCGACGACGGCGGCGACGCGCACGTTCTTCATCCGGTCCCGGAGGCGGGTGATGTGGTCGGAGCCCATCCGGCCAGCGCCGACGACGGCGACGCGCAGTTGTTCAGTCATGATGACAATTCCTTTCGGAGAATTCTAGAGTTTGTGGGCTGCGGTTCAGGCGACGACGGTGCGTGAACCGCACCTCAGGAGGTACTTGCAGGTACGCGACGCAATCGGAAGCGGAACATCGAGGTTCGCAACGGGGTACATGTCCTGTTCGACGATTCCGTACAGCGGACGACCCAGCTTCTCGGCCGCTTCGATGACTTCGCGGAGATCGGGAAGCCCGTAGGGAGGTTCACACATGACACCCGCGGCGGTCGCGTCTTTGAAAGTCATGTCCTCGGCACGCACCTTCGCCAAAGTGTCCGGGTGAACCTGCTTGAGGTGCAAATAGCCGATCCGCTCCGGGTACTTCTCGATGAGCTCGACGGACGACGCACCGCCGTATTCGGCATGGCCTGTATCCAGGCAGAGGGTCACGAGCTTGGGATCGGTCATGGCCAGGAACTTCTCGATCTGTTCCATGGTCTCCACATGAGAATCTGCGTGGGAATGGAATTGCTGGTAGAGGCCGAATTCCCTCTGGAGCCGCTGGCCCAGTTTGTCGTGCCCCGCGGCCAGGTCCTCCCACTGCTGCTCGGTCAGCGTGCGCTCTTCGAGAGCCTCCCCGGTTTTGTCATCCCTCCACAGCGCAGGGATCACGACGACGTGGTGAGCACCCATTGCGGCCGTGAGCTCGGCAACCTGACGTGCAGGCTCCCAGGCGGTGTCCCATTGGTCGGCACCCCGGTGGAATGCCGTGAACACGGTCCCGGCGCTGATGCTGAGGTCCCGTTCCTTGAGCTCCCTGGCGAGCGTCTCCGGGTTCGCAGGAAGGTAACCGTACGGGCCCAGCTCAATCCACTTGTATCCCGCCTCCGCCACCTCATCGAGGAAACGTTGCCACGGCGTCTGTTGCTCGTCTTCTGCGAACCAGACTCCCCAAGAATCCGGGGCGGTTCCAATGATGAGATTGTTCTCGAGGGTAGGGACGGTCATCGCGGAATCTCGCTTTCGTCATTGAAAGATCAAAAGTATGGGAAGCCCGGGCGCCGCGCCGTCCTGAAGATTGACTACGGCGCCCGAGCGGTATGGCGCGCTTTCTAGAAATCGCACCGGGCGAACCGGGACCTTCCCGGTTCGAGTGTTCAGCTGTCGGAGGTCGACGGCATCGCGAACGACGCTCCGGAAACCGACTTAGGCTCGGGCCAACGCTGGGTCACGACCTTGCCGCGAGTGTAGAACTTGATGCCATCCGGTCCATAAATGTGCAGGTCGCCGAACAGCGAGTTCTTCCATCCGCCGAAGGAGTGCCAAGCAACCGGTACGGGCAACGGCACGTTGATACCGATCATGCCCACACGGACCTTGCGCTGGAACGTACGCGCCACGGCACCGTTGGAGGTGAACACGGCAGTTCCGTTGCCGTAGGGGTTCGAGTTGATGATCTCGATGGCCTCTTCCAAGGATTCGGCACGGATGACCACGAGGACGGGCCCGAAGATCTCCTCCTCGTAAGCGCTCATTTCCTTGTTGACCTTGTCCAAGATGGTCGGGCCGACGAAGAAGCCCTCTTCGTGGTCCTTGACGACCAGATCGCGACCGTCCAGCACCACGGCTGCGCCGGATTCCTGAGCTTCCCCGACGATGCGAGTGATGCGCTCCTTGGAAGCCGGGGTGATCACGGGACCCATATCGGCCTCGGGATCAGTGCCTTCGGTGACTTTGATCCCGGCCGCCAGTTCCTTGACGCGGGACACGACCTCGTCTGCGGCATCACCCACGGCAACTGCTACTGAAATGGCCATGCAGCGCTCACCGGCGGAGCCGAAAGCTGCGGCGTTGAGGTGCTCCGCCGCCATGGTCATGTCGGCATCCGGCATGATCACGGCGTGGTTCTTCGCCCCGCCCAACGCCTGGACGCGCTTGCCGTGCTGAGTGCCCGTCTCGTAGACGTACTTGGCGATCGGGGTCGAGCCCACGAATGAGATGCCGTCCACGTCGGGGTGGGTCAGCAGTCCGTCGACCATTTCCTTGTCGCCGTGCAGTACGTTGAACACACCGTCCGGAAGCCCTGCGTCCTTCCAGAGCTTGGCCAGCAGCAATGAAGCGGAAGGATCCCGCTCCGAGGGCTTGAGGATGAATGCGTTGCCGGTAGCAATGGCCACCGGAGCCATCCACAACGGCACCATGACCGGGAAATTGAAGGGAGTAATACCGGCGACAACGCCCAGCGGCTGACGGAAAGAAAACACGTCGATTCCCGTGGAAACCTGTTCGGAGTACTCGCCCTTGAGATGCTCGGAGATGCCGCACGCGAACTCGACGACCTCGAGGCCGCGAGCCACTTCGCCCTTGGCATCCGAGAGAACCTTGCCGTGCTCGGCGGTGATGATCTGGGCCAACTCGTCCACATGTGCGTGAATGAGTTCGCGGAATTTGAAGAGGATCGCGGACTTCTTGGCGATGGACATGTCTGCCCAGGTTTCGCTGGCCTTCTTCGCGGCGGCGACCGCCGCCTCCAGGTCTTCCTTCGCACCGAGGTGAAGGTTTCCGGTCACGGCGCCGGTGGCCGGGTTGTAGACGTCCTGGCGACGCTCGCCCGAGCCATCTGTTTCACTTCCATTGATGAAGTGCTTGATCTCTGTAGTCAACTTCTTCTCCTCACGAGAGTTAGAGCCAAATTCTTGCACTCGACGGGGTTGGGAAATCCACTGATCAGCCCAAGAGAGGCTTCTGCGTGGATTTCTTGTTTTCGTACACTTTGTAAGCGTCCTGTGTGGATGACAGTTCGGAAACGGAAGCAACCGGAACATCCCACCAGGACTCAGAGTCCGGAGCATCGATCATCGGATCCGAATCCACGTGGATCAGGATCGGGCCGGAACCTTCAGGGGCCGCTTTCGCCTGCTGGACGGCTGCGCCCAGATCTTGTCCGACGTTCTCGCCGGATTCGACCCGAATGACCTTCACGCCCAAGGACTCGGCATTGGTTGCCAAGTCGATGGGCAAGGTATCGCCCGAATCGAAGGACTGGCTTTCGTCGTCGTGGTACCGGTATTTGGTGCCGAATCGCTGCGATCCGAGAGACTCCGAGAGCGCTCCGATTGAGGCGTATCCGTGGTTCTGGATCAGCACCACGATCAACTTGATGCCTTCGGCAACTGCGGTCACGAGCTCGGTATGCATCATGAGGTAAGAACCGTCGCCTACCATCACGACGACGTCGCGGCCGTCCCTCTCGTGCAGGCTCGCGCGTTTCACGCCCAGCCCGCCGGCGATTTCGTAGCCCATACAGGAGAACGCGTATTCGACGTGATAGCCGTACGGGTCCTTGACGCGCCACAATTTGTGCAAGTCACCCGGCAAGGATCCTGCCGCGCAGATCACGACGTCGCGGTCGTCCATCGCAGCGTTGACGGTACCGATGATCTCGTTCTGCGAAGGCAGCGGCCGGTACCTCTCGGCGAACGCCGAATCCGCGATCTCGTCCCATCGTTTCTTCTCTTCGGTGACCCGCTCGGACAATTCCTCCGAGACGTGGAAGCCGGAGACGGCTTGGTTCATCTTCAGAAGGGCTTTGCGGGCGTCCGCGACGACGGGAACCTGAGTTCCGTGCTTGTAGGCATCGAAGGAGGCGACGTTGATGTTGACGAAGGAAACGTCGGCGTTCTGGAAAGCGGTGCGGGAAGCCGTTGTGAAGTCCTCATACCGCGTGCCGATACCGATGATCAGGTCGGCCTCGGCGACCAGAGCATTGGACGCGGTCGAACCGGTCGAGCCCACCGCGCCCAGGCACAAGGGATGATCCCAGTCCATCACGCCGACCGCGGCCTGCGTATAGGCGACTGGGATTCCCGTGGCTTCCGCGAAAGTGCGGAGTTCGTCTACAGCGAATGCGTAATGAACACCGCCGCCTGCGATGATGACCGGGTTCTTGGCCGAGCGGATCTTGTCCATCGCTGCACGAATGTCCTCGTCCTCAGCGTCCGGGCGGCGAATACGCCATTCGCGCTGGGCCAGGAACTCTTCGGGCACGTCGATGCGCTCGGCCTGAACGTCCTGCGGCAGTGCAATGGTCACGGCGCCGGTTTCGACGGGGTCCGTCAGCACTCGCATCCCGTTAAGGAGCGCGGAGAACAGCTGCTCCGGACGCCACACACGATCGAAGTACCGGGAGACCGGACGAAGGGTGTCATTGACGGTGATATCGTACGCGTCCGGGCGTTCGAGCTGCTGAAGGACCGGGTCGGTCGCCCGTGTGGCGAAGACGTCCGAGGGAAACAGAAGCACCGGCAACCGGTTCGTCGTCGCGAGAGCCGCACCCGTCACGAGGTTCGTGGAGCCCGGGCCGATCGATGTCGTCGAACCGTAGGTCGCCCGACGACGAGTGTGGCGCGCGTAGCCGGTGGCCTGATGAACCATCGCTTGTTCATTGCGACCCTGGTAATAGGGCATGATGCTGGGATCCTGGCCCTGGTACTGACGCAGCGCCTGGCCAACCCCGGCGACGTTTCCGTGCCCGAAGATGCCGAACATACCGGGAATCGTCCGCTCGCGGTATTCCTCGTTGCCAACGCGGTCCACGGTGTACTGCTGTCCCAGGAAGCGAACGAGCGCCTGCCCGACGGTCATTGTCTGAGTAGTCATGAGGTCCTCTCTTGCTCCGCGCTATTTCCGTTTGTCCTGCAGAAGCGAAGCCGCAGTTGCGACGGCGCCGGCGACGTCGTCGTCCTCCGGGTACAAAAGCGTGCGTCCTACGGTCAGTCCCTGGACTCCCGGCAGCGCCAGAGCGTCCTGCCAGGTTGCGAATATTTCATCGGGTGCGGATGTGGGGTCGCCGCCGAGAAGCACGGTGGGCAACGTGGTCGAAGCCATGACCCGTTCCATGTCCTTGACGACCGGCAATTTCATCCACGTATAGGCGCTCGATGCGCCCAATGCGGAGGCGATACCGACGGATTTGACCACGGCTTCCGTACTGAGATCGTTGACGATCCCACCGTTCCTGGTGGTCGAGATGAACGGTTCGACCATGGCGTAAAGACCGTTCTCGGCCAGTTCGTTCACTGCCTCGGCGCAGGCCTGGAGTGTTGCCGTGGTGTTCCGGTCCTCGTAGTGAATGCGTGTGAGCATCTTGCCGCCGTCCGCGCCGAGCTTCTTGAGGACCTCCGCGCTATGGCCGGTGAAGCGGTCGTCGATCTCGTTGGTCAGCCCGGAAAGGCCGCCTCGGTTCATCGAACCGAAGACGAGCTTTCCGTCCAATGCGCCCAGCAGGAGCAGATCGTCCAAGACGTCCGGAGAAGCCAGGACTCCGTCGACCGCGGGGTTCTGCAAAGCAACCCGCAGACGGTCCAGGAGATCGCGGCGGTCCGCCATGGCTTGGGGATTTTCCCTCACCTTGAGCGCCCCGCGGGCTGGGTGGTCTGCGGCCACGATGAAGTTCTGCTTGCCGTAGACGATGCCGGCGTGACGAGTGCGAACATCGGCGGCACGCTGTACGGCATTTGGGTCCTCGAGTCGGATCCGGGTCAGGCTCTCGTACCGCGTGGGGTCGGTCGAACCAATCTCCGGTTCCGGGAAGCGGAACAGGGGGCTTTCCGCCTGCTTTTGCGCGTTGCTCATGCTGCGAAGCCCCTTCCGCGCTCGTTCAGCAGTCCCAGAACCTCGGCCGTGGTCGGCATGTCTTCCGAGCATGCGATGCGCGATGCGACGATGGCGCCGGCGGCGTTCGCGAAATCCAACACGTGCTGAAGCTCCCAACCGGAAAGAATTCCGTGGCAGAAAGCTCCGCCGAAGGAGTCGCCAGCACCAAGACCATTCTTGGTTTCAACGGCAACGGGTTCGGAGACTACCGTCTGAGCTGCGGTCTTCGCCATGACCCCCTTGGAGCCCATTTTGACGACGGCGATCTTGACGCCGGCCTCGAGCAGACGGTCGGCTTGCTCTTCAGGCGATCCGTCGCCCACGGCCACGGCGCACTCTTCACGGTTTCCGATCGCAATGCTCACGTATTTCAAGTTCTCTCGAACTTGTCGGGTCGCATCCTCGATCGAGTCCCAAAACATCGGGCGGTAGTCCAGGTCCAGGATCGTGTGCTGGTCGTCCCCGAGCTCCTCGCGGGGACGGGCCTGGTGCGCATGGAGTTGAGCCGACCGGCTCGGATCCTGGCAGAGACCGGTCACAGTGGACCAGAAGATTCGCGCATCCTTGACGGCCTGGGTATCGATGTCCTCGGACTTGATCTGCAGGTCCGGGGCGGTCGGGAAACGGCCGTAGAAATACAGGGGGAAGTCCTCGGGTGGCACGATCGCGCAGAAAGTTGCGGGCGTCTGGAGGCCTTCCACGGGGGCCACGTGGGCGTCGTCGACGCCGTAGCGCTTCAGTTCACGGTGAAGGTACTCGCCGAAGGGGTCGTTGCCGGTCCGGGTGATCACGGCAGGTCTGCGTCCGTGCTTGGCCGCCGCGACCGCCACGTTCGAGGGCGAGCCTCCCAAGTACTTGCCGAATGACGTCACATCCCCCAGGCCCACTCCGATGTCATTGGGGTAGATATCCACACTGATTCTTCCCATGGTGAGCAGGTCATAGCTCATGAGCTGGCCGGTCCTTCCCGTGGTTCGTCTTCCGCGAGAGCGTCCTGCCCGCAGTCGGACTGATCGCTTCGCCTGGCGGTGCGCCTCGGACCACCGGAGTGATCCGTCTTACTCCCTATAGGGTGCCTCATCGAACTTTGTCCTGTCAATGTTTTGTACAGACAAACTACGTCATGGTGTGTACTCTGGCGTGACGGGAGTTACTTCTGCACCCCTCGGTGTTCATCACCTGCTCCCGCCCCGACTGCAAAGGAGCCTGCCATGAAGCTGGGCGTGTACAACGCAATCCTCCACGACCTCCCCCTCGACAAAGCACTCGACGAAGTGGCCAAGCTCGGTCTGGACGGAATGGAAGTCAACTCGGGAGGCTTCCTCCCGCCCGCTCATCTGCCGATCGACACAATTCTTGGCAGCGATGCCGCCGCCCGTGACTACTTAAAACAGTTCGAGGATCGCGGCCTGGAGATTTTGGGCCTGAACTGTAACGGGAATCCGCTCAATCCCGATCCGGCCATCGGCCCGGAGGACGCAGAGGACATCCGACGCTCAATTCGGGCCGCTGCCGCCCTGGGCCAGACGCGGGTCGTCACGATGTCCGGCCTGCCGGGATCGGACCCGGACGGCCGCTACCCCGCCTGGAACGTCAACACCTGGGGTTCCCACGCCCTGGACTCCCTCGAATGGCAGTGGGACCTAGCGAGCGAGTTCTGGACCGAAATCGACCAACTCGCCAGGGAGAACGACGTCAAGGTCGCCTTGGAGCTCCACCCTCAGAACCTCGTATTCAATCCACCGACAGCACGCCGTCTGGTGGAGCGGATCGGCGCGACCAACATCGGCGTCGAGCTCGACGCATCGCACCTGTTCTGGCAGCAGATGGACCCTGTCGCATGCGTTCGCTGGCTGGGGCCCCTGGTTTTCCATGCCGCGGCCAAGGACATCCGTGTCAACCGTGAGAACGCTGCGATCTACGGGGTACTAGACGAGCGTTTCCGCCGCCTCGGGCCGGACGAGAAGCGCACGCATATGGGCGGCGACGAGTATGCCAATGAGTGGCCACAGGATTCGGCATGGGATTTCGTGGCGGTCGGCATCGGACACGGCGCCGACTACTGGGCCGAGTTCCTTCGCGCCCTGGCAGAAGTCGAGAAAATCACGGGTGAGCAGATGTGCGTGAATATTGAGCACGAGGACACGTCGATGGACGCGATCGAAGGACTTCGGCTGGCCGCCAAGACGCTTTTCGACGCCGCGGACCAAGCGGGAGTCCGCTAGCGCCGCTGGTCAGGAGGAGGACACAGCCCCCGACCGCCCAGGCTGAGGTCTGGAGCGGGGGCTGTGTCTTGCGGTCACCAGGCAACCGGACCATTGATGTCGGTGAACGTACCGGTCGGCCCGTCGGCGGCGATCGTGGCCATGGCCACGGCCTGGCGCGCGCCGTCCTGTGGCGTTCCTGTGCCGTGGTGATTGTTCAAATCCGTGGCAATGAACCCTGGGCACACGGCGTTGACCAGAATCCCGTCGTCCTGCAGATCACGCGCGTACATGATCGTTACCGCGGTCAGAGCCGTCTTGGACGGCACATACCCCAGTGCGATCGGGTCGGGACTCGAGAAGTCGGAGATCGCCGCCAATGATCCAGCACTGCTGGAGACGTTGACGATCCGCGGCGTTTTCGAGACCTGAAGGAGGGGCAGAAAAGCACTGGTGACGGTAATAACGCCGAACACATTCGTTTCGAAGACGTAGCGAATGTGATCGACATCGGCGGTTCGAGGCGCCTGACCGGAAAAGTCGGCCCCGGGTTGGTTGCTGATCCCAGCGTTGTTGATCAGCGCATCGAGGTGACCGTACTGTTCTTTCACCGTCTTCGCCGCCGCTGCCACCGAGGCTGATTCGGTCACATCGAGGACGACGGCTGTGACTTCACCTCCGCGTTCCCGGAGTTCGGCCGCCGTTTCACGACCGCGCTCACGGTCACGTGCTCCAATGATCACGGTGTGCCCCAGGTCTGCGAGCTGGCTCGCGATTTCACGGCCGATTCCTTTGTTGCCGCCCGTCACCAGAGCGATCATGGGGGTGCTCATCAGGGTTCCTGCTTTCCGCGGGGTTATGACCGCTATGAGGGTGCCAACACTAGTCCGGCTATCCGACGACCGTCTATAGACAGAGAGGTCAGCCGGCAATATCCGTCTTGGCGTCGGGGCGTTCAGTCGGCCGCGCGCGGTGCCGCAGTGCTTCCGCGTTCGATGAGGTACGGCGCTTCACGGTGAGATTTCCTCGTACTCTCGGGATTGTCCAAGAGTTCGACCATCGCATCGACGGCGCGCTCCGAGAGCTTGGACGGGACGTACCCCACGGTGGTCAGGTCGATGAACGCGAGGCGCGCGACGCTACTGTCGTCGAAACCGGCCACGGATACCTCCGAGGGAACACCCACGCCCGCCCGTGCAAGCGTTGCGAGAATACCGGCGGCACAGCGATCATTTCCGCCCAGGATCGCCGTCGGCAAAACGGTGCGCGACAGAATCGCACGCGCCGCCTCCGCCCCACCGGATTCGGTGAAATCCGCCTCCAGAATATCGGGCTCCAACCCACGCTCCGCCATAACCTGTTGATAGGCCGTCGTACGCAGCAAGGGGCTGTATCCTCGGCCGCCTGAAACATAACAAATGCTTTGGTGCCCCAGCTCCGCCAAATGATGCATGACAAGGCGAACACCCAGCTCATCGTCCACGCGAAAGTCGCCCTTGGCACTGTCGCTTCGTGGCCCGCCCAGGACCATGTGGGGGACGGCTACGGGCAAACGCTTCACCTGGGTACCGTCGACCTCCGTCGACAGCACGAAGATGGCTTCGACTCGCTGCCCCAGGAGTTCGGCCACGGCGTCGTCCTGGGTGCGCCCTGGGGTCAGCGGTGCAAGGATCAGGGAAAATCCTCTTGCCCTGGCCGTTTCGAAGAGCGACTCAACCAGGTCCACTTCGAATGGCTGACGCATCGAGAAGAGGACCCCCAGACGGCGGGTCCGTTTGCCCCGGAGCGCCCGGGCAGATGCGTCCGGATAGTAGCCGAGCTCGCGGGCGACCTCCCGAACGCGCTTTCGCGTCGATTCGCTCGCGCCGGGCTGATCACGCAACACGATGGACACGAGCTGGCGCGAGACCCCAAGGTGCTCCGCGATCGACTTCATGGTGGGAGGTTGGGCCCGCGACCTCCTTTTGGGGGACGCCGGAGCTTCTTCGGTGGTCATGAATCTCATCTTGGCACGGTCGTCGAGAGAATCCTGGGTACCAAGACCACGGTCTGATATGTCAGTCGGCGACTACTTGTTGACGATGTAGATCTCGCCCGTGGTCACGTCCTCTTCGAGGCCCTCCAGGGTTCTCCCGCGGGTCTCGGGGACCTGCGTTCGCACGAAGATCAGGGCGAGCAGGTTGATGCCCGCGAAGAGGAAGAACACGCCGGTCATCCCCATGCCCTCGACCATTTGGGGGAAGAACAGGGCCAGGAATCCGTTGGTCGTCCAACCGAAGAACACTGAGACACCGATTGCTACGCCGCGCATGTGCAAGGGGAAGATTTCCGCGAGCCACACCCAGACAGCCACGTTGAGGAAGGTCTGCATGGACGCCACGAAGGCGACGATCAGGAACAGGAGCACCCAGGGGCGCAACGGGTTGCCCTCGGGAATCCAGTGAGACGAGACTCCAATGAGCGCGTGACACAAGGTAGTGAGGGTCAGGCCGATCGTGAAGACCTTACGTCGATCCACGCGGTCCATCATGTACAAAGCGATGAACCCACCGATCACGGCAACGATGCCGGGTGCGATGTTGGCGATCAACGCAGCGTTCGCCGCGAAGCCCGATTGAATCAGGACAATCTGTCCGTAGTACATGATCGAGTTGATACCGGTCAGCTGTTGGGCCATCGCTACACCGATTCCGATGAGCAGGATGCGAAGCAACCACTTGTTGGTCAAGATCGCGCTCAGGCCGGTTCGCTGCTCCTTCTCTTCATGCGCGACTTCCTCGACGTCAAGGAGTTCTGCTTCGGCGCGACCCTCCGGGCGTACCCCTTGAAGAACCGCGAGAGCTTCCTTATCTCGGCCCTGGTCAACCAACCATCGCGGCGATTCTGGCATGCGGAGCATCCCAATGAAGAGACAGATCGCCGGAATCGCGCAAATCGCGAACATGAAGCGCCACACGTGATCCAGGTGCCCCAGAGTGTTGCCCAGAACCGCATTGATGACGAAGGCAGAGAGCTGGCCGATCACGATGGCGACTTCGTTGCGGCCAGTGATCGAACCGCGGATCTCGTAGGGAGCAAGCTCAGCGAGGTACACGGGCACCACCGTGGAGGCACCTCCGACCGCAAGACCCAAGCAAATACGACCTACGATTAACACCGCCACGTTCGGTGTGAAGACCACAATCACGGTTCCCAGGAAAAAGAGAACCGCCAGGACAATAATGGTTTTCCGCCGACCGATCGCATCGGAGATGCGTCCGCCGAAGAGAGCGCCGATGGCCGCGGCAAAAACAAGCGAGCTTGTTGCGACGCCTTCGGTCAGTGCGGTGAGCCCGAGCTCTTCGGCCATGGGGCGCAATGCACCGTTGATTACGCCGGTGTCATAGCCGAAGAGCAATCCGCCGAAGCAGGCAATGACGGACATGAGGCCCAGACGTCGTCGGTATGCCCCGGGAACGAGTGGTGGCAGGTTTGGAGATTTTCTATCGGCCGCTGATGTTGACATCGCAGACTCCTTTGTCCATTGGGCGATCGGGAAGTGAGGCCACCCGAACCGACCTTGAACTAGCTCGTGCTAGTGAAAAATGTGATGTAGAACAAACTAGCTTGCTCAGGATGACCTGTCCAGGCTTTGTCCGGACAAATTAACTTAGAATCGGGCGAGGGCAAGGAACCCTCCCTCAACGACCTGTCTTGTGTCAGGACCTCCTACTTGAGAAAGGGGCCCTTCACCGGTTTCGACTCGTATGCAGGCATGTGCAGACTCAGATAGATGAGGGACCGCACGCGAGGATCGCGATGTCTTTGGTATTGGACTGGTCGTCAAGGAGTTCGGCATGGAGGGGCCCACCGAAACATCGAGCACCTCCGTGCCCCCTCCGGCAAACCGGTGCATGACCATACCCAGTCGGCCCAGGGGACCCGCATTAAACGACTCAACAGTGATCTCAAGGTTTCCCGGGAAGGATAGGGCCGGATCGTCGGTTCTCTTGAGGTGCCATTGCATCCGACGTGGCCACTTTTGCCCACTCGGAATTTGCACGCATGAGCTGGACGTCGGCGCGACTGGTCGAGTCCTTGCACTTGGCCACCGGGTTGATGGAACCAAGCATTCAAGGATGCCTTCCCTGCGACAACCGACCCCCTCCCTCGCCTTGGATGGGAGATCCCCCAGGTGGGTGCGGCAGGCAGTCGTCGAGGCCGCGAAGGCCGCTCTCTAGAAAAGCGCGATCTTCTCCGGTGCCGGGAAGATCTCGTCGAGCTCGGCCAAGTCCTGCTCGCCCGGAACCCATGCGGCGGAAGCAGCGTTGGTGCGGACCTGCTCCGGCGATGTCGCTCCGGCAATCACCGAGGAAACCTGCGGACGCGAAGCCAACCAGGAGAAAGCGACCTCCAGCGGGCTCAGGTCCCGCTCTTCGGCGAAGGCTATAAAGCGCTCGATCTGCTCCCAATTGGTCGATTCCAGCAAACCCGGTTTGGAATGGGACAGTCGTGACCCGTCCGGGGCCTTGCCGTTCCGGTATTTGCCCGTCAGGAGCCCATTGGCCAAGGGGAAATACGGGAGTACACCGATTCCGAACCTCTCGGCAGCGGGGAGGACTTCAAGTTCGGCGCGGCGGTCGAGCAAGTTGTAGTGGTTCTCGGCCGCAACAAACCGGGTCCCGTTGGTTGCGCGCGCCAGATGGTCTGCGTCTGCGATCTGCCACCCGGCGTGGTTGGAGGTGCCGATATAACGCACTTTGCCTGCTCGAACGACGTCATCCAGAGCCGCAAGGGTTTCTTGCGGCGGGGTGATGCCGTCCGGTGTGTGGTAGAAGTACAGGTCGATGTGGTCGCGGCCCAAGCGTTCCAAGGAAGCATCCAGGGCCCGGTTGATGTATCGGCGAGCGCCACGAGCACCGTGATCCGCGCCGTTTGCCCCCTGCATGTCCATACCGAATTTCGACACCACCACGACATCATCCGCGGCGCTGCCCAGCCCGCTCAGCGCTCGGCCGAACATCCGCTCAGAGGTTCCGGGCTCCTTGCCGTAGACGTCCGCGACGTCGAACAGAGTGATGCCCGAGTCCACCGCGGTCTTGATAACCGCGTCCGTGCCTTCTTGGGTTTCGGTCGGTGTTCCGGCACGACCGAGGTTGTTGCACCCCAATCCGACGCTGGAGACGACGAGTCCCGAATTGCCCAATGAACGATATTCCGGCGTAGAAGTCATGATTCAACCCTAGCCGTGAGCGCCCAAGGTCATAACCCTGACAGCAGGAAGAAACGGTCGGTTCTGGAAAAACTCCTCCCGAATGAGGCTCGTGAAGCAACTGGGGAAGCACCGAATCAGGACGGTTCCAGGACCGGGGCGGTACGTCTGCGGAACCTCGACGCCGCTGCGGAAGACCGGGAGAACGCCCCGCCTGGCCCGTCCTTAGTCTCCCCAACCGGAATTTCACCCTGAGCTCAATGCATTAGACTCACCAGTAGCGGCGTCGCTTCTCCCTCAGCTTGGGATAGAAGAGACGCCTCTACCTTTTGAGGCGGCTGAATCGGACCACGTCGTGGCCGACCCCGGTTTTCGAGAACGCGGTCGGCGTCGACCCCCAGGCACCCCAACCCCATCCATCGAGAGAGTATCTACGGATTTTCACGAATGACTTCTGAGAACACCGCGGCTCCCAGCCGCCCCAACCGTCCCCGAAACGGTTTCGACCGCTTCTTCAAGATCACGCAACGCGGTTCGACCGTTGGCACCGAAATTCGGGGCGGCCTGGCCACGTTCTTCGCGATGAGCTACATCGTGGTCCTGAATCCACTGGTCCTCGGCATCATTGCCGATGCCAACGGTTCGGAACTCGGCCTCGCCCGCGTGGCAGCGGCAACCGCTCTGATCTCGGGTGTCATGACCATCCTGATGGGGGTGATCGCCAACCACCCGTTCGCCATGTCGGCAGGCCTCGGCATCAACGCCTTTCTGGCCGCCACCATCGCGACGACGCCCGATCTCACATGGCCCGACCTCATGGGTCTTGTGGTGTGGGCCGGTATCATCATGTTTCTACTGGTCCTCACCGGTTTCCGAACCGCGGTTTTCAACGCTGTCCCGCAGTCTCTCAAGACCGCCATCGTCGTGGGCATCGGCCTGTTCATTTCGCTCATCGGCTTCGTCAATGCGGGATTCATTCGACGCATGCCCGACTCCTCCGGCACCACTGTTCCGGTTTCTTTCGGCGTCAACGGCGACCTTATCGGCTGGCCGATTCTCGTTTTCATTGTGGGCCTTTTCCTCACGATTGCCCTGATGATCCGCAATGTGCGCGGTGCAATCCTGATCGGCGTGATCATCTCGACCATCCTGTCCGTCATCCTTGAGGCCGTGGCACCGGCGGGGTCTTCCACAGATCAACCGACGGGATGGTCGCTCGTGTCCCCCGAGATTCCCCACCAATGGGTGGGAATGCCCGACCTGTCCCTGATCGGCAACTTCGACATGTTCGGCGCATTCCAGACCCTCGGTGGGATGGCGGCATCCCTGATGGTCTTCGCAATCTTGCTTTCAGTCTTCTTCGACGCGATGGGCACGTCCGTCGGTCTCGCGACCGAGGCCCACAACATTAGCGACGACGGAAAGATCCCTGACATCAACCGGGTTCTCACCGTGGACGCAGTCGGATCCATCGCAGGCGGTGCCGGGTCGGCATCCTCGTCCCAAATCTTCGTGGAGTCCGCGACCGGCATCGGAGAGGGCGCCCGCACCGGCTTTTCCGTGGTCATTACGGGAATCATGTTCTTGCTGGCAATGTTCGTTTCCCCCTTGGTCAACATCGTGCCGTTCGAGGCCGTCGCCCCGGCTCTGGTCGTGGTCGGATTCCTGATGGTCCGCCAAGCGGTCCATGTGAAGTGGGACGACTGGGGCCTCGGCATACCGGCTTTCTTGACGATTGCCATGATGCCGTTCACCTACTCGATTGCCGACGGCATCGGCGCCGGATTCGTCTCCTACACCTTTATCCGCGTGGTTCAGGGCCGGGCCAAGGAAGTTCACCCGCTCATGTACCTGGTTTCCGTGGCTTTCATCGCCTACTTCGGGATGGGCGTGATCCAGGGCTGGACGAGCTGACTTGCCTGTCCGCGGCCCTCAGACGACGCGCCTCGAGGGCGGTCCGGTAAGCGAAACCCCCGCCGAAAGCACCGCACCATCGAAGAAGCTACGTTGGAGCTCGACGATACTTCGGCGAACTTCGCACCCCACTATCTCGAGGCAGGGACCCTTGTTGCTCAACGTGTGTTGCAGCTACTTCTCGACACCCAAAGCAAGGCAGGACAGATTCACCCATGAAGTGAATTGCCCTGTGATAATCCATCAAGCCACCTCATAGTGTGCCGGTACCCTGGTTCGTATGGCATTGATTTCCGACGGTCAGCGATGCCCCTGCGGAACAGGGGAGGTTTTCGGCGCATGTTGCGGCCCGCTCATCACGGGCCGCAACACTGCTCCCACCGCCGAGGCCCTGATGAGGTCCCGCTTTACGGCTTTCGCAATGTCCAAGGAGGCTTATCTCCTGTCCACATGGCACCCGAGCACCCGGCCGGCATCGCTGGAGATGGACGAATCGATTCGATGGCAACGCCTGGACATTCTCCGAACCGCCGGTGGCCCGTTCGCTGACACCGCCCGCGTCGCATTCGCAGCCCACTATCGCTCCCAACCCGGGACTCCCTCAGACAAGCGCGTCAAAGGCGCCCAGAGGGAAGACAGCCGTTTTGTCCGCGAGAACGGCCGGTGGTTCTATGTGGACGGAGACCCGCTTCCCGCCGAATAGCGATCCCCGTCTCGCCAGAGCCCAGAACACAACCTCGGATTCGGTCCCCCCAAGCTCCTCAGGCCGCCCCCTCCGGGCCGGCATCACCCGTCGCAGGCTCGAACCGCACCGACAGCGCCGCGATGTACGAGTTGACCTGTCGAGAAATCTCAACGGCACTCACCCTGGTGCACGGGTCCGGCGAGTAAATCCAGTGACCCATCGTGACCACGATGCCGCCTGCGATGAAGAGCGCTCGCTGGCGGGCCTCGGCATTCAGGTCCTCGTATGCCGTGTCGAATACTGACTCGGCTATTCGTTGGGCAACCCAGTGGACGAAAGCCCTCCGTGCTTTGCCGAAGACTTCGTCCCCACCGAGTATAGGTTCGTAGAACCCGGGCACCTCCCGGAGATCCTCGAAGAATGAAACGAGCTCGCTGTCCCGGGGCACCCCGGCACCTTTGTGCCACATCTCGGGGTGGGCGATGTCTACGAGTCGATCATGCAGAAGCTCCGCATAGACGTCGTCCACCGTCGTGAAATGCTGATAGAACGTCGGCCGGGAAACCCCCGCCTTCTTGCACA
This sequence comes from Rothia uropygialis, assembly GCF_004137765.1. Taxonomy (GTDB): domain Bacteria; phylum Actinomycetota; class Actinomycetes; order Actinomycetales; family Micrococcaceae; genus Rothia. The sequence goes on from NZ_NOIS01000003.1 coordinate 181,071, forward strand.
GCTCGGAGACCGAGACTTTCCAATCCCATTTCGGTGAGGCCGCATCGAGAAGTGCTTGCTTGAAGGCTCGACGCGTATGGAGGATACGGGGATCGGCAACTTCTGCGTTGCTCTCGCTCGTCATGGTGCTGCCCTCATATTTTTCGAAGTGTTGACCCATCTTACACCTGATGCCCAGGTTTACAGGTGTAAAGTGTCCCCCATGTCAGTTCAGCCTCAGCGGTTAACCGCCCAGAAGATCCCGACGAAATTCGTCCTTCTGGCCATGCTCTTCCCTTTGTTCATGGCCTTTGCCTACCCCGGCTCATACGTTTCTGCTTTCCACAATCCACATCCCAGGGACATGAAGATCGAAGTCATTGGGACCTCGCAACAGGCCTCGCAGATCAGCCAAGAGATCACGAGCCAGGCGGATGACGCCACTGACGTCAAAACCGTTCCCGATGTGCAGACCGCCAAGGACGATGTCACGAATTTGAACACCCGTGCCGCCTACGATCCCAGCAACGGGAATGTGTATGTCGCCTCCGCGGGCGGACGCCAAGCAACCCAAGCCGCCGAAGGGGTCTTCTCCCAAGTCGCCCAACAGTCCCAGACCAACCTCAAGGTCCAGGATCTCAGGGCCCCCACCGAGAACGACTCCACCGGAACCTCGTTCCTCTACTTGATCATCGGTGCCACGATCGCCGGTTACATGACCGCCTCCATGATCAGCGCCTTCGGCGCCCGCCTTCGACTCCGAACCAAGCTGTCGGTTCACGCGGTCATGGCGATCATGGCCGGTGTCATCGAAACCGCGATCTCCTTCGAGATCTTCGGGTCGTTCGACGGCCACATCATGCCCGTGGCCCTCATCGTCGCGGGAACGTTCTTCACGGCGTCGATTGTCCAGCTGGGCTTCGTCGAATTACTCGGACCCGCCGCCGCCTTGATCGGATTGGTGATATTCGTGATCCTGGGAATTCCGGCGACCGGCGTCGCCGTCTCCTTCGACATGATGCCTGGATTCTTCCGCATCATGCATCAGCTGTTGCCCACCGGTGCGAGCTCGGAGCTGATGAGACGCTGCTTGTACTTCGACGGTCACGGCATCGGGCCTCAGATCCTGGTACTCGCGGTATGGCTGGTCGTGGGCGCCGGTCTGCTCTGGATGGCTTCCCTCCGCTCTCAGCCCGCTTCCGCCATCGGCTCCGAGGAGCCGCGGCGGCCGCGTCGGGCCCCGGATGAACCGCTCCTGACCGCTTATGAGGACGATGCCGTCCCGCCCGAAGGCGACGCCAAGTACGCCTCCCAGCCCACTCGATAGGAATAGAGACTTCTCATGACTGAAAACCGTTCCTCATCGGAGACACCGCAGCAGGAAGAATCCGGTTCCACATCTGCTCGTCACCGGTCCAGCACTCACCGGAAAGCTACCCGCAAAGAGACTCTCATGGCGGCGCCGCCGGCCTCCGGGATTGGCGTGCACGCCGACCCCACCAAGCCACCCCGCAAGGTCAATCAGGCGTTGACCACCAAGCGCATGGTAACCATCGGCATGCTGTTTCCGCTTTTCATCATGGTCATGATGCCTTTGGTCATGACCGGCATGACTCACCACCTCACACCTCATCATATGAAAGTGGCTGTCATCGGTTCGGAAGAGCAGATGAAGCAAACCGCAGAAGATCTGGACAAGCAGACCGCGGGCTCATTCGACGTCTCCCGCGTGGACTCCGTGAACCAGGCCGAGAACGACATTAGGGACCACACGCTACGCGCGGCCTACAATCCCGCGAGCGGGGATATGTACTTCGCCGGAGCCAACGGGCCACAGGTCAAGTCGGCAGTAACCAACCTGTTCTCCTCGACGGCTCAACAGTCCAAGACGAGCCTCACGTCGCACGATATTCAGCCCGCGTCCTCGGACGACAACCTGGCGAACATCGCCGTCTACCTTGCACTAGGAGCGGTGCTGGGCGGGTTCATGGCCGGAATGATTCTGGGCATGGTCCCGGTCTCCACCACCCTCCGACTGATTCTGGGACTGGTCATGCCCGCAATCGTGGCTTTCGGCGAGATCTTCTACGGCTGGGGAATGTTCGGCATCTTCGATTCGTCCGCCGTTGCCCCGTGGTTCATGTTCTACCTGTTGGGGCTTTCGTGTCTGGCGGTGACCAGCGGCGGAATGCTTGTCATAGGGCCCGCGATGATGCCGCTGTCGATGTTGCTCATGCCGTTCCTCGGTATGTCCGCGTCCGGCATCAACGGTCCACTGGATATGATCAACGGTTTCTACGGTGGCGTGAACCCGTGGCTGTTCTCTGCCCAAGGGATCGAGGCGGTCCGGGACGCGGCGTACTTCCCCGACGTCTCCCTCGCACAGCCCGTCTGGGTCATGATCGCCTGGACCGTCGGCGGAATCTTGCTTGCAGTCCTGGGCACCTTGCGACAGAAGCGTCGGCACCTGTTTGCACAGATGAATGAGGTGCAGGAAGCGACCTCGCTGATCCCGGCCGTCGCGGTCGCGCCCTAGAACAAAAGATGGCGCCGCCCGGTTCACTTCGGCGACTGGGCGGCGCCGCGCTCACTCCTGGTCGCGCTTCGCGGCAAAACCGGAGGTGAACCGTCTGGTCCACGCCTCGTCTTTGAAGTGCGCAGGAACCGCACCGCCCAGGAGCTCTCGGGCGAGCCCTGCGGCATCGGGATCCAGGGCATCAGGAAACGGCGTGTCCGAAGCCAAGAGAATGATGTTGCCGTAACGGCGCCCCTTGAGCATGGGCGGGTCGGCGATACATGCGACGTGGGCAAATACCTCGGACAGTCCCGCAATTTCCGATCGTGCCCCCACAAGCTCCCGCGTATCCCCGCAATTGGCCAGGTACAGTCCACCCGGCGAGAGCGAACGGTGCACGTGCTCGAAGAACTCTACAGTCGTGAGTGGAGAAGGCGTCTTCGCACCGGCAAATACATCCCGAAGGACGACGTCACGCGAACCCTCGACAAACGACTCGGTGACTTCCCGAGCTTCGCCGACGCGTATCTTGACCGTAGGGGCCCGCGGGATATCGAACCACTCGCGCACGGAGGCGGCCAGCTTTCCATCCAATTCGACGACGGTGTGGCGGCTCTGCGGGTATACCGATGCGAAATAGCGGGCCATGGAACAGGCACCGCCACCCAGGTGGGTCATGCGGAGCTTGGACGACTCAAGATGCCGGTCGATGAAATGGTTCGCCGCAGAAGCGATCCAGCGCATGTACTCGAAAGCGAGCTCTTGAGGCTCCCCCACGACCACGTGACTCGACTGCACGCCGTTGATCTTGAGCATCCAGGCGTTGGGATGGAACGTGTCCCGCTCCAGTTCCGCCGTACCCGTGTCTATGGGGTACTCCCCCTCAACGGGGCCGCTCACGCTCCCCTGAGGGGATGCCGCAGCCTTCTGCGTCTTGTTCTTTCTGCCCACGTCACCACCCTACCCGCGCCCGAAAACGGTGACCTGCGGCATCAGCACGTTGGCCCTGGTGCAGCCAAAGCGCAAAGCCTCAGTGCTCTTCCGCCTCCTTGGAATCCGTCAGGGTGCGCACCCCAATGAAGGACATGACGAGCACAATGGCCGCAAGAATCCAGAAGGAGATCTGCTGGGAGTGCACGAATCCGTTGACGGTCGCGGCATCCCACGCACCATGAGGCAGAGTCTTCCCGACGACGGTTGCCATGACCGTTCCGACGACCGCCACACCCACTGCATTACCGAGTTCTTGAGCGGTGTCGTTCATCGCGGAACCGATTGACGTGTGGGTCTCAGGAAGGGCGCCCAAGAGGGCGACCGCGCCCGTCGTCATGATGGTTCGCATACCCATGGTCATGATGAGCATCCCGATTGCGCACCAGACATAACTATGGGCAACTGCGTACACCCACAACAACAGACTCCCCAGAACCAGCGCCGAACCGATCATCGAGGTCTTGCGGTGGCCGAGTTTGAGCACCATTCTGTCGACGAAAGGTCCGGCCAGCAGCATTCCTGCGACGAACGGCAGGTTAGCCAACCCGGCCTTGAAAGCGGACCAACCCCAGGCGAATTGATACAGCTGGGTCGAACCAAACATCACACCGACCATCGCGATCATCACGGCGGTCTGGATGATGGCCGATCCCCGAACCGTCGGAATCGACAGCAACGTCAGGTCGAGCATCGGATCTTCGGCCGTTTTCTCGCGCCAGATGAAAGACACCAGACACACGATTCCTGCGGCCAGGATGCCCAGGGTCTTCGGAGAGGACCAACCGTATTCGGTTCCGGCGGTGAACGAATAGAGGATCAACCCGAGAGCTCCGACGGAGAACAGCGCTCCGGGAACGTCGGTTCCGCCGACTCGACGGTCCTCCAGCTTGTCCCTCTCAACACCGAATCGAACCCCGAACCACGCGACCAGGGCCATCGGGGCGTTGAGGACGAGGAGCGACTGCCACGGCCAGCTTTCCACGGCGAGCCCAGCCAGTGTCGGCCCAATCGCGAAGCCGATCATGGACACGACCATGATCACGCCGATCGCCTTGGTCCGCAGGTCTTCTCGGTCGAAGAGGCGGAATACCAAGGACATGGTCAGCGGGGCCATGAGCGCGGCGAACGCCCCGGACAGGGCACGGACGGCGATCAGCTCGGCCGGGGTCTGCACGAGCAGAACCGCCAGACCTGCCAGACCAAAGAGTGCGAGCCCGGTCAACAAGGTGCGACGCCGCCCGAGCTTGTCACCGAGGGTGCCGCCCACCATGAGCAGCCCTCCGAAAGTGAGGGAATAGGCTCCGACGATCCACTGAAGATCCGTCGGACTCGCACGAAGGTCTCGCCCGACCGTAGGCAGGGCGACATTGAGGATCGAGTTGTCGACCATCTCCACGAGCATCGCCAGACAAAGGCCGAGGAGTGCGGGCCACGCCGCGCGCAGGCTCTGAGGCTTGTTGGAGGCTTGTGGTGGAGCCTCCAACGTCGAAATTTCTTGGGCAGACATAGGGAAACCTTTCTATCGGATCGAACTGCGTTCGAGTAATGGAACGCCGTTCGATAAATCGAACTGTGTTCGAGAATAGAACGTTGTTTGATTCCGCGCAAGAGCCTGCGTAGATTTTTGGGTATGACATCGCCCAGACCCCGGCCGAACAGGCAGAGCCTCACCGCCGCCGAGCGAGCGCAGCAGCGCGAGGTACGCCTCAATGCGCGGCGCAATGCTCAGCGCCAGGCGCGCAGGAGCGACCGGGTGGACAATCAGCGGTCACGGCCCGGCAACGGCCGGGGAATGGCCCGTCAACGAGCGTCCCTTTCTCTCGACTCGATCCTTGAAACAGCCATCGCAACCCTTGATCGTGAGGGCGCGGAGAAGCTGACCCTCCGGGGTCTGGCTGCCGACCTGGACAGCGGGGTCGCCAGCCTGTACTGGTACGCAAGCGGAAAGGAAGAGCTCATGGCGTTGGCCGCTGACGAGTTGCTCGGCAGAGCCCTCCGGGAAAACGAGATCCTGGCTTCCTCCGGGACCCCCACACCTGCCGACTTTGCGGATTTCGCGACTCCAGCACCCGACCCTCGTACGAGCGGACAAACCGCTGACGCCCTCATGAGGCTCCGTCGTCTGGTCCTGTGCCTCTTCGCACAGATGCTCGGACATCCGTGGCTCGCCGCTCAGCTCATCAAGGCAGGACCGGATGAGCGCAATTCCTTCATGTACTGGGAGACGGTAGGGCAACAGCTCTTGCGCATGGAGCTGTCCAGTTCCCAGCAATTTCACGCGTCTCTGGCCGTGATCAATTACGCCTCCGGCATGGGCGCAGAGATCGCCGAGGGTGCCAAGGAGATAGCTGGGCTGGAGAGCAGGGAAGAAGGGTTCGTCGATCAAATCCGTGAATGGGAAGCCTCGGACCCCGAAGAGTTCCCGTTTGTACACGCGATTCTCGGGGAATTCGGCAAGATGGACGACCGCTCCGAATTCATCGCCGGGCTGGATCTGCTGCTGAGCGGGCTGGAGCGCCAAACCTGGGGGTAAGCGCTGACCCAAAGATGCGCACGATCGTCGTCAAGCCTGCCCCAAGACAGCGTTGCGGGACAAAGATAGGCCTAACGAGTGCCTTTGTCCTGCAATGCTGTCCGGCCTAAGCCATTCCCCGAACCATGCGGCCCGTCGTCGACGGCGCCCATGAACCTTCTGTTTCAAAAGCCTCGCCCAGCTCCTGGAACCCGTGACGGCGGTAGAAACGGGCAGCGGCCTCGTTACCGTTGATAAGCCACAAAAAAGCCGGGTCCTCGGAGGGCAAAACTTCCCGCAGCAATTCTTTTCCAAGACCGTCATTCTGCGCCTCGGGGAGGATGTACAGGTTAATGAGTTTGCGCAGTCGCCGGCCTGCCGGGGGTTCGAGCCGGTGGGCACCGATCTCGCGCTCCCAGGCTTCGAGCGGACCCGCGTCGGCGGCCAGGGCTATACCAACGGGTCGAAACCACATATCTGGGTCCGCACCGACGGAACAGCAACCGTAATCGTTGCTCTCACCGAATTGGGGGTTCGCCCAGGCGATGAAAGCACGGGCATCCGACTGTGAGAGGTACTCAAGGTCCTCGGAAGCGATGTCGCCAGCCTGAGCACGCATCCTGGATCCGAACTCAGGCCCGATGAGGTTCCGGTACGACTTTTCGAGAGCACTCAGGTGCACCTGCGTGTAGGTCGAGGCTTCTTCGACACCAGCGGGAGAAATCACATATTTTCCGTCGCAGACGAAGGTCATTCATTTCCTGCGATTGCTTGCTCGAGCCTTTCGAGCTTACCCGTCAATTCACCTTCGTACCCTGGTCGAATATCCGCCTTGAGTACGAGGGACACGCGCGTTCCGTACTCGCCGACGGCTTCGGTCGCGCGCTTGATGACGTCCATGCATTCGTCCCAGCCGCCTTCGATGGTGGTGAACATCGCATCGGTGCGGTGGGGCAAACCGGAGTCACGGACGATGCGGACTGCCGCAGCGACAGCCTCGTGAACCGAAGCGTCGGGGGACTCGCCGCCGGACGGGGCAACTGAGAATGCGAACAACATGATTCTAGAATGCCACCGACCATGCTCAATGTCCTAGAGAATTCCGCCAACCGTTGAATCTTCCACATGAGACGTACCACGTACCGCCGTGACGACGGCGCGCCTAAAATCGATAACGTCAGCGCGCCGAGCAGGCGAGCCCTCCAGCGAAGGACGAATCATGACCACCGGAATTTTTCTCGATGCAATGACCCCGCGGGCGGGCAAGACTCTGATCGCCTTGGGCCTGACCGATTCCTTGATTCGCAGGGCGGACTCTGTCGGCTACTTCAGACCGGTCTTCGAGACCGACACGGTCGAGACCGACCCACGGATCAAGCTCATGCGCCAGACCTTCGATCTGGACGGTTCTTCGGCACGCGGCGGCGTTTCGCTGGCGCGATGCCGCGAGCTCCTCGCCGCCGGAGATCTCAACGAGCTGGTCAACACGTCCTTGTCGATCTACTCGGAGATGAGTCAAAAATTCGACGTCGTCATTGTGGACGGCACTGATCTGCTGGCTCACAATGCGGCAACCGCAGAATTCGACATGAATGCCAGACTCGCCAACAACATGGGTTGCTCCGTCCTGGCAGTGATCTCCGGGGCCGAGGCAGACAGCGTCGAAGACATCGTCAACTCCGTGGAAGTCACACGCGCCGAGCTGCACGCTGCCAAAACTGACCTGCTGGGCATCATCGTCAACAGGGTTGATCCCGAGATGGCCTCCGAAGTCGAGGCTCATGTTCCCGCGGGGCGCCGCGGCGGCCACGTTTACGTTGTGCCGGAGACTCCAGCAATTTCGCACCCCACGGTCGACGAGGTTGTCAACGAACTCGACCTCGAGGCCGAGGGCGTCGGGGCGTCACTGGATCGCGACATCCAAGCGGTCAAAGTCGCGGCGATGACGGTCGGCAATTTCCTCGAACAGATGGCGGACGGAGACTTCGTCATCACACCGTCGGACCGCTCCGACGTCGTGATGGCTACATTGGCCTCTGCGCTCTCCCCAACGTTCCCGGTTCCTTCAGGTGTGCTCCTCTCCGGGGACCTTCATATCAATACCGCGACCCAAGCGTTGATCAAGGCTGCCCCATTTCCGATCCTGCGCACTTCGGTGGATACTTTCTCCGCGGCCCAGGCTGTGGGAGCGGTCCACGGCCAGTTGCGGGCGGGTGCGCCCCGAAAGATCGCGGCGGCCATGGGCGAATGGTCGAAGTCCGTGGACGAGAAGGAACTGCTCGGGCGCCTTGACCTGCCTCGCCCCGCCACCATGACCCCGTTGCGCTTCCTGCACGAACTGATCGAAACGGCTCGCTCGAATCGGCGCCGCATCGTTCTGACCGAAGGAGAAGACGTCCGAATCCTGCGTGCTGCCGAGATCATTGTCCGGCGCGACTTCTGCGACCTGACCATTCTGGGAAACGAGTCGACGGTTCGCGAGCTGGCCCAGGCCGAAGGTATCGACCTCAACTTCGCCTCCAGCGGATCCCCCAGCCGGGGCGAAGTCAGATTGATTGACCCCACCGATTCCCCGTTGCGCGACGAATACGCCGCCGAATACGCCAGGCTCCGGGCCCACAAGGGCGTAGAACTCGAGCAGGCCAAGGAACGCATGCTGGACGGTTCTTACTTCGGAACCATGATGGTTCAACTCGGTCACGTGGACGGGATGGTTTCGGGCGCTGCGCACACCACGGCCAACACCATCCGCCCGGCCCTGGAATTCGTGAAAACCAAAAAGGGAGTCAACATCGTTTCCTCGGTGTTCTTCATGCTCCTCGAGGATCGCGCGCTCGTGTACGGGGACTGCGCGGTGAATCCCAATCCCAATGCCGAACAGCTCGCCGACATCGCAAAGGCGAGCGCCCAGACCGCAAGGCAGTTCGGCGTCGAACCACGGGTTGCCATGCTTTCCTATTCAACCGGAGGGTCCGGCTCGGGTGAGGACGTTGACCGCGTGCGTGAAGCAACCGAGTTGGTGCGCTCAACGCACCCGGATTTCGAAGTCGAGGGACCGATCCAGTACGACGCCGCGACCAATGCTTCAGTTGCGGAGTCGAAGCTCCCGGGTTCTCAGGTTGCCGGCCGGGCCACGGTTTTTGTGTTCCCGGATCTCAACACGGGCAACAACACCTACAAGGCGGTTCAACAGTCCTCGGGCGCCGTGGCAGTCGGCCCGGTCCTCCAGGGGCTCCGCAAACCGGTCAATGACCTTTCTCGCGGCTGCACCGTCGACGACATCGTGAACACTGTGGCCATCACGGCGATTCAGGCGCAGTCGGAGTAGCCCACACCCCGGCAGGGTTCTGCGTCCGTTCTCGCCGCCGGCCCCGGGGATCATGGAATGTCCTAGCGGTTCCGGGCGTCCGACCTTAGACTTCACTCAAGCACCGCGTGAAGGAGTTCGAGCGCTATGAGTGTCCCCCATCCCGAATACATCGATTTTCCTGGAATGAGAACAGTGGTTGTTCGGTTCCGTGAACTGCCCATGCGTGAAATGCCTACTGCCATGGACGAGGCATTCTCAACGTTGGACCAAGCGGTTCAGCAGGGCCTCTTCAGCCCAGCCGGTCCCGCGTTCTCCCGCTACGAATCCGTTCCCGACCAAACCGCTACGTTCGAGACCGGTTTCCCTGTGAACGAGCCTTTGAGCGAAACGGTCACGGTCGGCGAGGTAAAGATCATTCCGTCCGAGTTGCCGGCCTGCCCCTTGGCCACAACGAGGCATCGTGGCCCCTATGACGGGCTCCCGGAATCGTGGCAGTCCTTCATGGAAAAGCTTGAAGCGGACGGTAAAACCCCACTCATGCCTTTCTGGGAGGCTTACGAGACCAAGCCGGGCCCCGACGCCGAGACCGAAACGCTCGTTACTGGACTGGCAATACCCGTCAAGGACAAGTAACCGAGCACCCACCTGTTCCGGTCGCGGCCCAACGCCAACCAGGATCACCAACCCGGCCGAAACGCCGTCGCCGTTGTTGCCCCGTGAGCTTGCGGACCGCATACGCCTTGGGCATAGACCCCTTCCGCATCCGTCGAGCATGGGAGTAGCGTTTGAACAGATGGGTGTTGGTCACGCCGACTGGGGTGACCGATGAGACCCGGACCCAGGGCGCACAGAGCGCCCCGGCGACACAACCCTTCTTCAGGAGGTGCACTATGAGTCGCACGAACAAGGCAGAGGACTCCCCGGAAGAAAAAATCGGGATGAGCCCGGAGGAAGAAAAGGCCTATCAAGAGGAATCGGGTTCTCAGGGAGAACCCGGCGACGGCGCAGTCGGTGACATGACCGATTCTCAAGGACGAACGCCGGCTACGGATAACTAACTCCCGTCCCCTTCACATAGCTATCAGACGAACCACATTCGAGTCCTGAATTGCAAGGACCCTCACAGAGGAGTAGCAATGACTGAAACCATTAAGGCCCCGCAGCCCGCAGGCGACACCAAGACCCGCCGCGAGAACGCGGAAAAGGGATTCGTTGCCCCCAAAGAATTGCGTGATGACCTGCAGAAGGTTCTCGTTGATCTGATCGCCCTGCACATGGTCGGGAAACAGGCCCACTGGAACATCGTGGGACCGAACTTCCGCGATCTGCACCTGAATCTGGACGAAGTCGTCGACATCGCCCGTGGGGCCTCCGACGATGTCGCCGAACGCATGCGTGCCCTGCACGCTACGCCGGATGGTCGGCCTGCCGTCGTCGCGGTGGACACTACCCTGCCGGAGATGCCTCAGGGCGAAGTACTGACCACCGATGCGATCGACGTGGTCGTCCGCTCCCTCGAAGCAACCACGGGCACCATGCGAGAAGTACACGACGCCGTGGACGAGGCCGATCCGACGTCGGCCGATATTCTGCACGGAATCATCGAGAAACTCGAGCAACAGGCCTGGTTCATCAGCGCAGAAACGCGTACGCCGGCCGAAGCCAAGTAATCCGGCCCATTTCCGAGCATCTCAGCCCGGGAAATCACGTGTTATCGGCCTAGCCGAGGCACATGATTTCCCGGGCTTTGTTCGTTCGGGGGCAGTGCTTCCGGCACCCCGTTGTGTTAGACCAGAACCACTACGAATTTCGAACATCGCCACCGCACCAAGGGCTTGTCCATGCATTCGCGTCATCAGAACGATGCGGAGACCGCTCCAGGCGTAGAATTTCTATAGTTTCCCTATACATCAATCACTCGACACAGGAGATGCGGAAGGTGTACAACCCCCAACGCTTTAAGGACTACTTCGAAAGCGCCTTCACCTATGAAGCCGGCTTCCGACGCAATGTTCGCCGGTACGGATCCGACCCAGCGATCATCGACCCGGAAACCAACCGACAGTGGACCTACGCCGAACTCGACGCCGACGTCGCGCGGGCCGCGTCCGCACTGATCGAGGCCGGGGTAGGCCGCGGCGACGCCGTTGTTTATCAGCTTCCCAACTGCCCCGAATTCGCGATTCTCTATCTTGCAACGCAACGTATCGCCGCGGTCAGCGTACCGATCAATTACCGTTTGTCGGCCGGGGAAACCTCGCACATTCTCGACGACAGCTCCCCCAAGGTTTTCGTATTCACCGGCAAATACCGTGAGACGGCCGACCAGGCCGTCGAACTCGCACAGGGCAACCCGATCGAGTGGGTCCTTGGCGACGAGACGCGGGACGGAGCCGTCGATTTCTGGGAGGCCGTGAATACGGCCCCGGACCACAACCCGCGTGTGCCGGAAGACTTTTCCACGTATGAAGAGGCCACCCGTCTGTACACTTCAGGGACCACGGGAATGCCCAAGGGCGTGCCGCTCCCCTCGCTCGTCGACGTGATGTCCGCCCACGACGTCATCATGCATTTCCCCTTGTCACCAAATGATCGCACGCTCAACACCACACCCTGGTTCCACCGCGGTGGCCTATATTCCGGGGGCCCGAACCCTGTCTTCTACTCCGGCGGCTCGGTGGTCCCCATGCGCGTATTCGACGCGGACAAGGCGCTGGATCTCACGGAAGAACTGGGAATCAGCTTCCTCATCGGGGCGCCAGTGACCCTCGGCATGCTCGCGGCTGCCCAGGAACGTCGCCCGCGCGACCTCTCGACGCTTCGAGGCATCGTGACGATGGGCGCTCCCCTCTCCCGTGCGGATGCCATCAGATACCAGGAGACCCTGACCCCTCGGATCTTCAACGGATACGGGACGACCGAGACCTTCTGGAATACTTTCCTGCGCCCCGAAGACCTGCCGGACCATGCGGGTACCGCTGGCCGGGCAAACACGGACGACGACGTCGCCGTCGTCAAAATCTTCGAAGACCGAGTCGCTACCCCTGAAGAAACGGCGGCCACTGACAACACCGAAATCGGTGAGGTCATCATGCGCTCCCCCAAGTCCGGGTTCTCCTATTTCAACAACCCGGACCGCGACGAGGAAAAATTCCATTACGGCTGGCTCTACCCAGGCGATTTGGCGACGTGGGACGATCAGGGATTCGTGACCGTCGTCGGGCGCAAGGACGACATGATCATCTCGGGTGGAGAGAACGTCCACCCGGTCCAGGTCGAGGAAGCCCTGGAGGAGCACCCCGGGGTGAATGCCGCGGTGGTCGTGGGCGTGGCGGACAAGCATTGGGGCCAACGAATTGTCGCCTATGTCCTCCCCGAAGGCGATGGTGTCACCGCGGAAGAGCTCGACGGGCTGTGCAGGAACAACCAGCGCTTGGCCGATTTCAAACGACCTCGCGCTTACCGGTTCGTGGACGAGCTGCCGCTGACGCCAACCGGCAAGAAGATGCACTTCAAGGTCGCGGAGCTCGCGGCCGAGGACGACGCCGCGGACAGGCTCATCACGCCCCAGAAGTGATCCTGAACTCGAAGCCCAGAATCGCGTCGTGACGGTGAGATACTGGACCGTGCACCGTCACGACGCGAAGGGAATCCAATGCTCGTCCTCGTCATCAACTCCGGATCTTCGTCGATCAAGTATCAGGTACGAGAGGTCTCCACATCGGAGGAGAACATCGCTCCCTACACTTCATCGATGCCGGCCATCAACGAACGCATCACCCTGGAGCGGGCGACACTTGGCGCGGAGGGCGATGAGGTTCTGACGAAAGGCCTCATCGAGAACATCGGCGAAGGCGGGGAGATCGGCGATCATTCCCAGGCATTGGACGTGATGGCCGAGCGCTTGGACCGTGAGCTGAACGGCCGCGAGATCGACGCCGTGGGCCACCGCGTCGTCCACGGAGGCGAACGCTTCTCCGCGCCGGTGATCGTCAACAATGAGATCATCCGCGCCATCGAACGCCTCGCGCCGCTTGCGCCGCTCCACAATCCGGCAGCGGCCCTGGGCCTGCGGGCCATCCAGAAGAAGTGGCCAAGTTTGCCGCAGGTGGTCGTGTTCGACACCGCGTTCCACCGTTCCCTCCCGGAAAAGGCGTGGCGCTACGCCATTCCGGACGCTTTCTACCGCCTGCACGGCATCCGCCGCTACGGCTTCCACGGAACCAGTCACGACTACGTGACGGGCAAAGCCGCCGAATTCGTCGGAGTGGCTCGTGAGGATTTCAACGCGGTCATTGCACACCTCGGCAATGGCGCCTCGGTCACCGCGATCAGGGGCGGCACATCGATCGACACCTCAATGGGCTACACGCCGCTGGCCGGCCTTGTCATGGGCACCCGCTCGGGCGACGTCGATCCCTCGGTGCTCACGGGAATCCTGACGCGCAACAAAGATGTCGACGCCGAGCGTTTGGACGAAATCCTCAACAAGGAATCGGGCCTTGTGGCCGTCGGCGGCACCAATGACATGCGCGAGCTCGCCGAACGCGCCGGCTCCGGTGATCGGAACGCGCAGTTGGCCATGGACATGGCCGCATATCGCTTGGCGAAGTACATCGGCGGCTATCACGTTGCTGTCGGCGGTATGAGGAGCCTAGTCTTCACCGCCGGAATCGGAGAGAATTCGGCGGTATTCCGCAAACTCGTCATCGAGGAACTCACTGCTCTGGGCATCACGTTGAACGAAGAAGCCAACGAGGTCCGATCCGGTGAGATCCGGGTAATATCCGCGGAGGACTCGGCGATCACGGTTCTGGTTGTCCCCACCGATGAGGAACGCGCCATCGCAGAGGCGACTGCCGGATTGGTCGAGGCGAGGATCGACCACCACCGGTAGCCCCCGTTCAGAGACGGCAAGACCTCTGATCGGTCCGTGTCAGCGCTGCTGCGACGTCCTCGTACCTCGCTGCAGTGCTGCCCTGCTCGGATGTGGCATCCGGCAGTGCCGCGCTCCGCGACGCGGCCCTGGGGCCATGATCCTCCGGGGCCGGAGCCTCGTACGCAGCTTTCCTGGAGACGCGTCTAAGCACGAGGGCGCCCACCCCGAATCCCGCTACCAGTACCAGCTGGACGATGGCGACGATACCGAAGGCCTGGGTGGACGTGAACAGAGACTGAAACCATGCATAGGCCGCGCCGATCGTGGCGACTCCGGCCGCGATCCCCGTCTGTTGCATCGTCGAGATCAATCCGCCCGTCAGCCCGCCGACGCGCTCCGGAACTTCCGCCATCACAGTGGACACCAAGGGTCCGAATTGCAGGGCCTGACCGACCCCTAGGACGACGGCGGGAACCTGGAACCACCATTCCCAGCCGGCGTCGGAGATCAGGGAAACCAGCCCCACCCCGATCAGACCGATCCCTTGGAGAGCCGCGCCGAGCAGCATGGTTCCGGGCCCGCCCAGCCGGGCGGTGATGCGGTGGTACTGCAACGAGGCCAGGAGGAAGGCCAGGCAGAAGGGGACAAGCACGGTTCCGGACAACCAGGCGGGGTCGCCCCGTCCGGATTGGGTGAGCACGGCGTAATTGAACGTCCATGCCCCATATCCGCCGAAGAACACCATCGCCATGGTCCCGCCGATCACCAGGGGCCGGGCACGAAGCACTTCCGGAGGCAACAGAGGGTGTCCTCCTCCGCGAGCGGTCGCTCTCTGTTGCATGATCAGCCCGACAAATGCCACGAACGCAAGAACCATCAAAGCCAGGCACCAGGTGGGCCATCCCGCCTTCGGTCCCAATGAGAGTCCGATGATCAAGCCGCCGAGCGTGGTCAATAACAGGACAGCCCCAGCCGGGTCGGTCCCCAGCCCCGGATTTCCGCTGTCGGAAGGCAAGCGGAATGCGTTCAGCCCGGCGAGGACGCAGAGTACGGCGAACACGGCGAATGCCAACCGCCACCCGAGTTCAGGTCCCCCCGCGGATACCAGGAACCCGCCGATGACCTGACCGGCCACGGTGCCGACACCGGCAGCGGCGGTGTATATCCCGACCGCCCGGGTCCGAGCCGCTCCGGAGACGGTGGCCTGGATGATCGAGAGGATTTGCGGCATCATCCCGGCGGCAGCAAATCCTTGCGCCACCCGCGCCGTGATGGCAGAACTGGGACTCCATGCGCAGGCTACGGCGACGGAGCACACGGCGAGTCCCAGCATGCCAATGATGAACAGGCGGCGTCGTCCGAATTTGTCCCCCAACCGACCGCAGTAGATGATCCCGGAGGCGAACGCGGCGGCGAAGATGCCGACCATGAGCGCGCTCTGAGCGTCATCGGCGGCGAGTGATTCCTTCATCTGGGGAGCGGTGATGGATCCCAGGGAAAAGACGAAAGTTGAAAGCAGGGCCGCCAGGTGCAGCGGCCAGAGGATTGGTTTGTTCATGCCTCAACCGTGCGGCAGGCGAGGAGGGAATGGCAGTGCTGGACGATGCTGGTAGTGCCGCTACCAGGTTGAGGGGTTTCTTCCTGGTTCACGATCTTGCAAGAATGTTCTCATGACAAGCACGAACCGCGGGGAACTGAGCAACCACGAGTTGGGTGCGTTCCTGCGCAGTCGTCGAGATCGGCTGAAGCCTCGGGACGTCGGCCTGCCGTGCGGGCCGCGACGGCGCGTGCCAGGTCTGCGCCGTGAGGAGGTGGCGGTTCTGGCCCACGTCGGTACCACTTGGTACACGTGGCTCGAGCAGGGGCGCGAAGTGCATGCTTCCGTGGACGTCCTGACCGCTATCGCGGACGCGCTCTTGCTCGAACCCGAGGAGCGCGCGCACTTGTTCAGGCTGGGCGGCTACCCGGCGCAGGCCCAGCGCCCGGGCACGAGCATCATCGATGACAGGCTTCGCGCAATGCTGGACAAGGCCATGCCGTACCCGGCCATGGTTCACGATGAGCTCTATCGGTGGCGCGTCTACAATCCCGCTTTCCGCTTTCTGATCGAGGATGCTGACGAGGCAACGGATCGATCCTGCGTCCACCAGCTCCTGGAGAACCGAACGTGGCAGAACGCCTACCGGAATGATCCCGAGCAGCTTAGGATTCTCGTGGCCAAGCTGCGCGCGTCGTTCGGCGAGTCGCCCGAGCACCCGGATTGGGTGGAGCACCTGAACAGGCTACGGACGCACACGGAATTCCGCAGGCTCTGGGATTCCGGTGACGTGGTGCGGGAGGCCAATCACGTCAAGACCGTGGACAACCCCTGGGTGGGAAGCTTGCGCCTGAGCAATCTGACCCTAGTCGTGCAGGAGGACCGAAGGCTCGCTCTCTCGATCCAACAGCCCGAGGACTCGACGACTGCCGCCCGTCTGGAACACCTGCAGGAGCTGATTCATACGGGTCAGATCGAACGTGCTCAGAGGCACCGCGTGCCGCCCCAACACGACGACGTCGTGCGTCGGTTGCCCCTGCGCTCGGTCGGGTGAGACTGCCAGGCCTGGCGGATGGGCCGTTTTCCCTGGTAAGCCTGAACGATATGAACGCCTGTAGCAGTGGTTCCTACCCTCTTGACCTCGAGCCCCGTGAAATGTCAGAGAAAGGTTGACTATGTCATTGTCCCGCCCCAAGGAACATTCCGCCCGATCCATCGACCGAAAGGCCGCCTCGAGCGGCATGAGCCGGCGAACCGTGCTGGCGGGAGCCGCCGCCGCGGTCCCTGCGGCGCTGATCGCGACCGCCGCCGGCGCTTCGACTCCGGGCGTGGGACAGGCGCCGGACAGCACGCAACGGCCCGACGTGGTATCCAGGATCCGTGAACTCGAGCGCGGACTCGACGGAGAGATCGGCGTCCACGCATTCGACACGTCGACCGGCGCCTGTTTCGGCTACCGGGACCGGCAGCCATTCCTGCTCTGCTCCGTGAGCAAGGTTCTCGTGGCTGCCACGGTGCTCGACCTGGCGGCCGATGATCCGCAGTTGCTGGGCAAGAGGCTGACCATCACGCAGGACGACCTGCTTCCTTATGCACCCGTGACCAGCCAGCATCTGGAGGGCGGCATGACCGTCGAGGAACTCTGCGCAGCGGCTCTGACGGTCAGCGACAACACGGCGTCGAACCTCCTGCTGGAGCAGTGCGGAGGCCCCGAGACCGTCACCGCTTTCGTCCGGTCCACAGGCGATGTCACGACCAGACTCGACCGGATCGAGCCCGACCTCAACGATGCCTCCGGCACCCTCGACACGACGACTCCTGCCGCGTTCTCCGAGACCTTGAACCGACTGACCCTCGGCGACGCACTGGCTGCCTCCGGGCGGGACAAACTCGTCGGGTGGATGAAAGAATCGACAACCGGCGCCGAACAGATCCGTGCGGGCCTCCCGGAGGGAACACTCACCGGCGACAAGACGGGATCCGGCACCCACGGCGAGTCCAACGACGTCGCCGTCATCTGGCCAAAGCAGGGTGCTCCAGTCATCATGTCGGTCTTCACCAAGTCACAGCGTACGGATGACACCACCGGTCAGAAGGCCGCCATCGCCGGAACCGCTCGGGCCGTGTTCCCCTTGGTTGTCGGCGGCTAAGAGCGATTCGAACGTTCCCCCCCTCGGCCGAAGTCGCCGTCACGCAGGTTCCGGCCCGCTTCCATCCGCAACATGGTCGCGGATTCTCGAACGGACCGGGATCAGCCGGGGTGCAGCGCATGCACTTTCGGATCCCGGAAGAGCAGCCGAGCGTTATTGCGCTGGTCAACGAACAACCGACCCTGGGCGAGAAGGAGCGGGGACGTGCCGGTATCCTTCAGTTCGCACCGAGATGACTACAAACTGTTCGATAGAGCGGCCTCGGAGAAGAATGTCATCGGGGAGAGCCTATACGCCGGAGAGATGAAGAAGCCCGCGCATGCTTGGCACATACGCGGGCTTCTTTGAGTTGTTGTCAGATGCTAATTCGCTGCGGCGGCAGGCTGGAGCCGGTCCAGGTCCGTCCAAGGAGTGCGTGCTGCCACATGAGTGCGCAAGGGTCTCAGTGCCCTCGCCATATTGGCGCCGACAGCCGCACAGACCACGCCGTCCTTACCGTAGGCCGCCATCGCCTCGCCGACGTCGCTCCCGGCCCTCTGCCATATCCGCATCTCCCAGACACCTTTCAGCTTACGCAACTTTTTCACGTCTGGGTTCAGGCCGTCTCGACGTCTTCGCAGAGGGAACCATCGGCGGTCTCGAATTCGCACGCGCGTGCGACTGACGCCGGAATCCCGGACCCTTGTGGGCTGCGCACGGTGGGAAGAATCCGGACTTGAGCGCGGTGCCGCTCGGCATCATCAAGTCCTGATCAACGCCGAACCGGCTAAGAGGGGCAGTGGATAAGGTTGAACAACCGCACCCACCGCCCCTCCCGAACGGCCCCTCCCCGGCTTTCGAACTACGGACAACGAATCGTTGCCGCATCGTCGGGGGAGCCTGTGAACCGATTACGACTTGCCGTAGATCCGCGATCCCTCGTCGACGCCCTCAAAGCGGAACGGGGACTCGGTCTGCCGCTGGGTCTTGTAATTGTCGAGCGGCTGGACCATGGTCCCCGGGTGCAGGGCCCGGTACTGGTCGTAGTCGACGGGCTCGCGTGCGTCCAGGATTGCCTGATGTTCCTCGGCGCGGAGGTGATCGCGATAGTCGGGCTGGATCACACCCACGAAGAATTCGGAGACCGCGCCGGATCCGTAGGAGAAGAAGCCGACTCGCTGACCGGCAATCTCCTCGTCCGAATCCAGCAAAGCCAGGAATCCCAAGAAAATCGAGGCGGTATAGCTGTTGCCGAGTTGCTTGTTGTATCCGAAGGTCGGGGCCAGTGCGGCGGCAGCTTCGGCCTTCTCCAGCGGCGTCCCGGCTTCTTCGGTCAACCGAACGTGCGCCTTGACCGCCATCTTGGTGAAGGGCTGGTGATAGCAGAACCAGTTGATGTCATCGAAGCCGACGCCGCCGTGTGCACGGTAGTCATTCCACGCCCCCACCAACGCATCCAAGTACGCTCCCACGGAGAACTTTCCATCCACGAGGGCAGTGTTGCGATGGTTCGGACGCCAGAAGTCCTGAACGTCCAGCGTGTACACGCCCTGGGCAGGTTCGATCGCCAAAATATCCGGGTTAGCCTGCACCAGGAACGCGACGGCGGCAGCTCCCTGCGTGGGCTCGCCGGACGTGTCCACGTCGTATCGGGCGACGTCCGACGCGATGACCAGAACCTTTTCCTCAGGGTTCCTGGCCACGATGCCGAGCGCCATCTGGAGCGCGCCGATTCCGCCGTAACAGGCCATCTTGGTCTCGATGGTGCGAACCTCGCGCGGAAGGTTCAACAAACCGTGCACGTAGACGCCGGCCGACTTGGACTGGTCGATTCCCGACTCGGTCGCAAACAGCAGGGTACGAATCCCCTCGGTACCGTTGCGGTCGATGATGCGTTGGGCCGCCGCGGCCCCCATGGTCACGGTATCCTCGTCCTCGGCGGTCAGACTCATGGTCTCCTGGCCGATCCCGATGTAGTACTTGTTGACGTCGATGTCCTGCTTCTCGGCAAGATGCGCGAGATCGAAGGAGTAGTGACCGGTTGCGAAGGCGATGTCTTGGATTCCGCTCGGGACGGTGCCGTGCGCGGCCCCCGCCTGCGGATTTTCCGTGGTTTCTGTGCTCAACTACTGATTCCTTTCAATCTTCACGTGCGCTGCCATGAGCTCACCGGGATTAGTCTGAGCGGCCATCAGGGAAAGCTCCCCGCACAAGACCGACGCGGCACATAGAACCGCGAGACGGTGGGCATTCGCGCCGGGCTCCCGATCCTCACGGCAGCCCAGCTTCTGCAAATTGTCCTCGACAACGGTCAGACCTGCACCCTTGCCATTACCGACAGTCCCCACAATCAGGTTGGGGAGATTGCAGGAGAAGTACAGGTCGCCGTCTCGGACTTCGGCAGTAGTCACCCCTTGCGAACCTTCCACAATATTGGCCGCATCCTGCCCCGTGGCAAGGTAAAACGCCAAGAGCATATTGGCGTAGTGCGCGTTGGCCGCACGCAGACCGCCGGCCAGGTTGGTACCGATGAGGTTCTTCCGCACGTTGAGGTCCGCGACCTGCTCGGGTGTGGTCTTGAGATGACGCACGACGACGTCCCGCGGGATCACGATTTCGGTCACGACGTTCTTGCCGCGCCCCAGGATGCCGTTGACCGCCGTGGGCTTCTTGTCCGAGCAGAAGTTCCCGGAAATCGACCCGTACTCGAGTTCGGGGTATTCCTGAAGAATCCAGGGCATGAGGTTGTCGGCCGCGAGGGTGACCATGTTGTGACCGGACGCGTCGCCCGTGGTGAAGTCGAAACGGACGTACAGAAGATTGCCTGCGTACTGGAAGTGCAGGTCGATGAGCTTCGCGAACCGAGACGCCTGGGACACGACGGCCTGGAGGTCGTCCCGTCGCGCGTCCAATTCACGAGCCACACGGTGAGCCGCTCCGGCGTCGGGCGCTTCGAAGTACACCGAGCGGGTCATGCGGTCGTCGACCAAAGTCGCGCGGATCCCGCCTTCGACCATCCGAGAAATCTTGGATCCTCTTTTGACCGAGGGCCACAGGGGCGTTTCGTAGGTCGCGAGGGGAACCTCGACCTCTTCGTTTCCGATCACGTTCCCGGACACACGGATCGGCCCGATCCACTGCGTCGGGATAGGTGTCTGAAACGGCTCGTGCATATTTCCTCCGGTCATCGTCTAATGCTGCGCCTGTTCGCCAGGAACTCGAGATTCACGCCCCGCAATCGGGCCGTCTCGGCGAGTTCGCCGCCGATCATCACGTCGGTTTCGCCGAGTTGTCGGGTCGTGGCCGCACCGAACATCGCATACATCTCGGTAAGGCGGTCCCGCCAGTCGTTGACCTGCTCTATAAGGCGTTTGGTTCCCGCGGAGTTCGCCTCGACCCCTGACTCCCCCAACACCGTGTGCAAGAAGGTCCCCGCAACTCCTACCGCTCGCGCTCCGAGGGAAAGACCCCGGATCACGTCGTAGGGGTGCCGCACTCCGCCGGAAGCCAACAACGCCGGGCGCGGGGTCTCCGCCGGAAGCGTCGTCGCGTCCAGCAGCGATGCGGCGGCGGACTGGCCGAAGTCAGCCAGGAAAGCATAGTCTTTGCCCGCGCGTCTGTCATTTTCAACCCGGGCAAAATTGGTTCCACCGTTTCCGGCCGCGTCAGCGATGCTCACGCCCAGTTCCGCAAGGCGGGCGATGGTCTCGCGAGACATTCCGAAGCCAACCTCCTTGACGATCACCGGAACGGGCGTCGACTCGACGACGGACGCAATGTTCTCCGCCCAGGATCCGAAACCGCGCGAGCCTTCCGGCATCACGGTCTCCTGAACCGAATTGATGTGGATTTGAAGGGCATTTGCTTCAAGGGCCTCGACGACGCGACGCGCCTGCGCCGGGGTGGCGTCCGCGCTGAGGTTGCCCATCACGAAGCCATGAGGGTTCTTGTCACGGAGCACACGGAAGGTCGGAAGCACACTTTCGTCGCGGAGGTAGATGCTCATCGAACCGGTCGCCATCGCGATGCCCGTTTCGGCCGCTGCCTCGGCCAGCGCGGCGTTGACCTTACCGGTTGTTTCGGTCCCGCCGGTCATGCCGTTGATGTAAAACGGAAGGGACCAGCGGATATCGCCTGGCAGCGAGGTAGAGATATCGACGTCGCTCGCGTCGATTCCGGCCAGCCCGTGGTGAAGCAGGCGGACCTCGTCCCAGTCCGTCCGCGCCCCCTCCTCACGCTGCTGGGCTGCGGCGAAGTTCAGATGGTCATCCTTGCGGTTACTGATCATGCTGAGTCCCTCGGGTTGGTGGAACGGATGGAATCCGCCAGGATTTTCTGCCCTCGTGACGAAACGCGCAGAGGCAACGGACGTATATTGGCTTTGATCCAAGCCCTTTCCAACTCACGGTCGTCACTGCCCGCCGGACCGATCGCGATTCCGCAATCTCCGCCGCCTGAGCCTGAGGACTTGGCCGCCCAACCGGATCTCAGCGCCGATTCCACGAGCGCGGTCAATTCAGGGGTTTCGATAACACTGTCCCGCTGCCTCGCCAATTCTCCCAGAATCGTGCGGGCTTCGGCCACAATTTCACTCAAATTTTCAATGTTTCCGCTGGTCAAAGCCTTTTCAAGCGCCTCGACCTGCGCATCGGAGCGTCGCAGCAAGTCCGACGGGAGCGCCGTCTTCTTCCGCAAGCGGCCCACGAGTTCCGGGGTGTCCGCCGGCTCACCGGTCCATCCGACCCGCACCGTCAGCGGCGACTCAGCGGGAGATTCGACAGCTGTCGATGACGCGAAGCTCGCGGTGTAGGCAGCCGCACGGTCCTCATCATCGCGATCTAGCCCGTCCAGACGGTCGAGGCACAGCCCCGGCCACTCGATGGCGAGGAGATCCTCGACGTCACGTTCGAGCGAAGCCTCGAACAGCCATTCGCGGTCCGGCGATGCGTAGGAGACCCATCCGCCGAGTGAACTCGCTGCGATGTCACCGCCCGAGGTCGTGCGCGTGACCTGCATGGTCGCGATCATGGCAAGGCGGTAGATCTTCTCCGGGCTGAGGTTCAAACCGTAGATGCACCCGATAGCACCGACCGCTGCCACAGTCACCGCCCCAGAGGATCCGAGGCCGAATTTGGTTCCGGTTGCGGCGTCGTCGAGATGGCTGCTGACGTGCAGCTCGTAGTGCTTCGCCTCGAGCCCGCGTTCGCGACGAAGTCTCTCGACCGTCTGCAGGGCGGCCACGAGATAACGGTAGAAACCGGCCGTGTCCTCGTCGAACTCGACCACGTTTCCGGAGTGTCTCCACGTCAGGGGCTGGTCACTGGCGGTCGAGAAGAGAACCCCGACCTCTTCCGCGGAGCGCGCCTCGACGCTGACATAACGATCCACCGCAATCAGAATCGCTCGGTGACCGGGCTCGACGACGGCGTACTCTCCCACGACGTAAAGCTTGCCGGGCGCCTCTGACAGGATCATGCATCCTCCACGAGGTGCGCACCCGGACCGGAGCGCGCCGGAATGAGTTCCAGATCGGGGAACCGATCCGAAAGTGCCTGATGGGTCTTTTCGAGGTCTTCGTCCCGGCAGAGGATGGCCACGTTGGGTCCGGCATCCGCGGTCCCGTAGACCTCCAAACCGTCGGCACGGAACTGTGCCACGGCGTCGAACAGTTCAATTGAGGTCGGAGCAAGGTAGCGGATGGGCGGCCGTGCACCGTTGATCGCGGCGTGCATGCGCAGGGCGTTGGACTCGGTCAACTCGCCCACTCGGGTGTAGTCGCCGTCAGCGAGCGCGGCGATCATCGCCGTCAGATCCTGCGTGGTGCCGGATACCCAACCGTCGAAAAAGGATGAGGTCCGCGCGGTCTCGCGCATCGCGACCCGCGAGGAAATGGACTTCTGCGCTGCTGAGACCACGGCGATGACCATGGCGAGCCGAGGACCGGGAATCTGTTCCGCATAAGATGCTGCATCGGCTTCGTCGCCGGATCCTTCGCCGGCACGCCAGACTGCCAGGTCTCCGAGGACGGAGCGACAAGCGGATCCTGAGCCTCGGCGGGCCAAGCGGGAAAGGGACACGGTGTCGGTGGGCAGCCCGTAGGCCTGGCTCGCCGAAGTCGCGAGAGCCGCGAATCCGGAGGCGCTGGAGGCCAGTCCCGCGCCGGTCGGAACGGAATTCCGGGATTCGACGGTGGCTCGGGCACTGCGACCGGACTTCTCCCGAACCAGATCCAGGAATGTACGGACACGGGTCAATGGTGTCCCGGAGACTTCCGACCCGTTGAGGAAGAAACGGTCCTCGTCCAATGACGGGTCGAGCGTGACCGAGGTCTTCGTCGGGAAAACGTCCAAAGTCAATGACAGGCTTCCGGTCCAGGGGAGCACCCGCTCCTCGTCCCGCTTTCCCCAGTATTTGATGAGGGCGAGATTCGGGTGGGCCACGGCCGTCGCGCGGGCAAGGGTCACTGCTCGAACTCCTCTGGGTTCAGGTTCCAGGTTTGCAGCGCCCCGGCCTGCCGAAGTTCCGTGGCCAGCTCTTCGCCGTGCTGGAAATCCCGCGCAAGGGCGATGACGCAGCCCCCGCGGCCCCCGCCGGTCAGCTTCGCCCCGAGGGCTCCGGCATCGCGAGCGGATCGAACCAGTTGATCCAGATGCGGGCTTGAGACCGATAGTTCGCGCAGGGCCTCGTGAACCTCGTTCATACGGCGTCCGAGCGCCTCGCGCTCATCATTCTTGAGATTCTCGCGGGCCGCAACCGTGTGGTCGCGGATCGTCTCGAAGTATCGAGCGACGTCGCCCGGGTTGGTCCGGCGCATTTCCGTCACGGCGCCGACGGCCGAGTGGGTGTCACCGGGCTGGCCCGAATCGGCGACGACAATCGGTGCCCCCAGATTCACCTCAATATTCTCTGCGATGCCGGCCTGAAACCAGATGGGCGAGCGGCTGAGGACGGTATACGCGTCCAGCCCCGAGGGGTTTCCGTGGGCCACCCTCTCGCCGGTCTGGACGAGTCCGTGGCGGACGGAACGCGGGAGGTCGTTTCCGGTCAGGTCGAGAATCGCATTTGCGATACTGGCCGCTCCCGCGGCGCTGGAACCAAGTCCGCGCTCGAGCGGGAAGTCTCCGATGCATGTGATGTGGAGACCTTGCTGGCGATGCCCGATGAGCTCGAGGGTTGCGGTGATCGTCGCTCCCAGCGGGGCGAGCATCGGGGGCGCGCTGGCGAGCGGGCCGTCGTAGATGTCAACCGTGAGCCACAGCGGTCCCGGAGACGGGGTTGCGGTGGCCGTCAGGCCGACCTGCGGCAGCGGGAACGCAATTGCGGGATGCCCGTGGACCACCGAGTGCTCCCCGAAAAGAATGACCTTGCCCCACGCCACGGACTGACCGACCGCGGACGACTGAAGGGAGTCGGCCTCTTTCAACTTGTGCAAATCTCTGAACTCCGATGGGCAAGGGTAAATACTTTCCAAGACGGATCAAGCATATTCCGTATACCCCAGGTTTCACGCACCACGCGATTTCGGCTTCAGTTCGGACCAAAGGGACCGCCCAGAAGCGTGCCCCGGAGCTCGCTGCCGTCTTGGCTGGTCTGTCATCCGCGGAGAAGCGACAATCATCGGAGATGACCGGTCCCTACGGCTTCCTCAGGATATCGAACATCACGCAACTGTCAGGTTGGACCCACCCAGTCCTGTGCTCATTCCCATCGGGCGGAGTGGCTGTTATCACCTTCATGTTGCGGCGACGTACGGGCATATTTCGGCTCTTCGCCCCTCTGGAAGTCCTGGGCGCGCACCTCGATTCCGTACCGCGAGGTCCGCCGCCTCGCCTTCTACCAACGCCCCATACTGGGATCGAAAGTTGGGTTGTACGTCTGCATATAGCCGGTGTCGTCTCGTTCTAGCATCTCGGCCTTCACATACTGCTCGTGCAGACGCGACAGTTTCTCGTGGTCCAGCGAAACACCAAGTCCGGCACCCGTCGGCACCGAGACGGCGCCGCTTTCAAAAGTGAACGGCGTTCCCGATACGACGTCGTCCTCGGGCTTCTTCCAGGGCCAGTGCGTATCACAGGCGTAATCGATATTGGGTGTCGCACCGGCCGCATGCAGCATCGCGGCCAGGCTGACTCCCAGATGGGAGTTCGAGTGCATGGACAGACTCATGCCGAACGTGGACGCTATTCCGGCCAGAAGTTTGGTCTGTTCCAGGCCGCCCCAGAAATGTGGGTCGGACAGGATGATGTCGATGGCCTCCCGGCTCACGGATTCCGGGATGTGCTCGAAGGCGACGACGAACATATTCGTCGCGAGCGGCATCGGAACGTAGCTCCGGACCTCGGCCATTCCGTCCAGTCCAGGAGCGGGATCTTCGAGATATTCGAGCTTTCCCTCGAGTCGATTGCCGATTCTGATCGCGGTATTCACGGACCAGGCCGCATTGGGGTCGATCCGAAGGGGCATGTCCGGGAATCTCTCTGCCAATGCCTCCACGGTTTCGGCTTCGTCCTCGGGCCTCAGGACGCCGCCCTTGAGTTTGAGCGCGGTGAAACCGTATTCGGACACCATCTTCTCCGCTTGAGTAACTATTTGGGACGCATTCAGCGCCTCTCCCCATTGATCCGGTTCCATACCGGGGTGAGCCGACCACTTGTAGAAGAGATATCCGCTGAACGGGACGCTTTCCCTCGCCAGACCACCCAGGAGGCTGCTGACGGGAACGTCGAACTTCTGCCCCTGGATGTCCAGGGCGGCGACTTCGAAGGGCGAGTAGACCCGATCAAGAGTCGATGACGTTGTGACCATTCCGGCCATGCCGTCTCCGCCGCGGACAGGATCGTCGGTCAATGAGCGCGAAACGGCGCAACGCATCGCGAGCAGGCTCTCCGCGTCGACCCCGATGAGCGCGCGAGCGGCCAAATCAAGTCGTGAGAGGTGGATGGCCGAGCCGTACGACTCACCGATACCGGTGATTCCCGACGCCGTTTCGACTTCAATGATGGAACGGAGCGCATATGGCTCGTGAACACCCACCGAGTTCAGGAGGGGCGGGTCCGAAAAGGCGACTGGGGTGATCCTGATGGTTGAAATCGTGGTATCTGCGGCCATGTGCTTCGCCTTCGGGTCGGTGTCAAGATGTGGTCGAGGTGCTCTCGGGATGGTAGGGGCCGGCCAGCCTCACACGATCAGGTTCATGAGCAGCACTCCTCCCAGCCCCAGAACCGAGAGAACCGTTGTGTACGTGGTGCGGGCCTTGAGGGTCTGCACGACCGACAAGTTGAAGTACTCCTTGAACATCCAGAAGCCGGGATCGTTGACGTGGCTCACGGCGATCGACCCACAAGCAGTGGCCAAGACCATCAGCTCCGGGGACACTCCGCTCGAAGCGACTAGCGGTGCCGCGATTCCGGCGGCTGTCGTGACGGCAACCGATGCCGAGCCCAGGGCAACTCGGAGAATTACGGCGGTCAACCACACCAGAATGATCGGATGGACCGGCCAACCCGAGGTCATGTCCGCAATGTACTGCGCGATGCCGGTGGAGACCAGAACCTCTTTGAATGCTCCGCCCGCGGCGATCACCATAATGATCATGGCCATGGCCCGCGCGGATTCGGACATGGAGACGGCCAACTCGGACAACGGCCTCCCGCTCATCGGACCAAAGACGACGATGGCGACGAGCAGCGAGATCAGCAGAGCGACCGTCGGCGAACCGATGAAGGTCACGAACTGCATCAGGCTCGAGCTTTCCTCCCCGACCATGATGTAGATTTCCGCGCCGGCGATGAGAATCACGGGAAGAAGGGCAACGAGCAACGAGCGGCCCATACTGGGCATCTCTTCGTCCGTGAAGCTCTTTTCCGAGATGAGGCCGCGAGGGATCTCGGGCTGGATCTTCTTCACGAAGGGCAATCGGGGCCACACCATGGCTACCAGCACGCCGGCGGGAACTGCGATGAACAATCCGTAGAGCAGCGCCAACCCCGGAGAGGCCTGATAGATGCTCGCGGCCGCGGTAGGTCCCGGGTGTGGTGGCAAGAAGGAATGCATGGTCGACAATGCAATGGACATCGGGAGCCCGACCCACAGCAAGTTGGTCCGTGTCGCCCTGACGAGCGTGAACGCGATCGGAACCACGATCACGAAGGCAGCTTCGTAGAACATGGTCACGCCGATCAGCATGGATGTGACCACCATGGCCCACTGCACGCGCTTCTCCCCCAAGAGGTCCACCACGCGCAGGGCAATTCTTTGCGCCGCTCCGGCGTCGCCGAGGATTCTGCCGATCATGGCACCGATTCCGATGACGGCGAGGGTTTCTTCGAGCTGACCACCCATGCCGCTGCCGATGATGTCGGGTATGTCGGCGACCGTGGCGGGTTTGTCGTCGAGCGTCAGCACGCCCGACAAAGCACCCCAGCTTGCGACCAATACCGAGACGATCAGCAGCGCCACAAAACCATTGAGCTTGAACTTGGTCATCAGGATGAGCAACAAAGCCACCGCAACGGCCACGATGAGTAGGGGCATCAAATTCTCCTTCGAATCCCTGCCGCCCGGGCGAGAGCCCCAGAGCAGGTCGGATGCGTCAATTCGTGTTCTGGTTCACATTGGGGTCGAGCTTATGAGTTGTGCTTCAATATTGTCTATAACTAGGTTTGCATGAACTAATACCTAAAAGACATCACTCATTCGGAGGCCTATGTTTACTCTCGATCAGCTGAGATGCTTTGTCGCCGTCGCCGAAAACTTGCATTTCGGCCGGGCGGCCGAAGAACTTGCCATGACCCAACCTCCACTCAGCCGCCAAATCCAGAAATTGGAGAAAAGCGTGGGTGCTCAGTTGATTCTGAGAACACACCGAAGAGTTGAGCTCACGGCGGCGGGGTCGGCCTTCCTCGACCAGGCCCGATTGATCCTGACATCGGTCACTCGTGCCGGGGAATCGGCCGTCCAGGCATCCCAGGGGCTTCGGGGGCGCCTGAGCCTGGGGTATACGGCGGCCGCGGGACTCACGACCCTGGGCCCCCTCCTGACCCTCCTGAAGGAACATATGCCCGGCGTTGCGATCGATCTGCACCAGATGGTGACGTCCCGCCAGCTCGAGGCCCTCGAGGACGGACGGATTAACGCGGGGCTCGGCCGGCTGTCGATGCCGTCGGAAGGCTTCAGAACCGACTCGATCCACACCGAGGGCCTGGTCCTCGCGGCCCCAGATGGCCATGAGCTGCTGGCCGGGCGGCATCTGCACCGCGAGGACGTCGCAGGTCATCCGCTGATCATGCACTCGGCGGAGGGAGCCCGGTATTTCTACGACCTCGTGGTCAGGAACTTCAAGATCGACCACGCGGACGTTTCCCATTCCCTGAGCCAAATCACCACGATGGTTAGCCTGGTGGCCGCCGGACACGGCATCGCCCTCGTTCCGGAATCCGCGACCAAATTGAACTTCCCGGGCGTCATGTACCGCCAATTCGACGATTTGAGGAAGGACATCGTCGAGCTGCAGCTCATCACTTTGGCAGAACGAGCCACACCTACCGCCATACGACTCCGGCAGCTCATGGATTCCCTGCCTCCGGACTGGGCACGGTGAAGCGAAGCGTATTGATACCGGAAGTGCATTGATATATGCATAATTGCACTTGGACATGCATGAGACGCAGTTCATAGACTCCGATGAGTTCCACCCATCGACGCACGAAACGTGAAGGAGTCCCCATGGCGCAGTTCTCGCCCCACGAGCTCGCAATCCATCTCAAGGATGGTTTGCTCTCATTCCCCGCGACGGCATTCGGACAGGACGGGGAGCTCGACGAAGCCGCTTACCGGAACCACATCGAATGGCAGTCCAGTTTCGGCGTCGCAGGTCTCTTCGCGGCCGGCGGAACGGGCGAAGGATTCAGCCTCACTCCCGAGGAGAACGCCAAGGTCACGGATTGGGCGGTTCATTCGACCAGGCCGGAAGTCCCTGTGCTCGGCTCGGCCTCCGGATCAACGAAACAAGCGGTCCGTTGCGCCCAGGCCGCCGAAGAAGCCGGCGCCGAAGGCATTCTTCTGCTGCCTCCTTATCTGACCGAATGCGACCAAGACGGTCTGCTCGAACACGCCTCCGCGGTGTGCTCTTCGGTCGACATCGGCGTCATCGTGTACAACCGCGCGAATGCGATTTACTCCGCCGAAACCATCGCCCGTTTGGCCGAAAGGCACCGGAATTTGATCGGATTCAAGGATGCTGTCGGAAATATCGAGCAGCTCGCGCGGGTCACGGCCCTGAACGGCGACAGGCTCTTCTACCTCGGGGGCCTCCCCACGGCGGAAACCTATGCACTTCCACTCCTGCAGATGGGCGTCAGCACCTACTCCTCCGCCTTGTTCAATTTCGCGCCGGAATTCGCTCTCGAGTTCTACGCCGATGTCCGAAATCTCGATCATTCCTCGGTCCAAGAAAAACTGCGGAGCTTCGTTCTGCCGTACCTCGACATCAGGGACCGCGGCAAAGGATATGGAGTCTCGATCATCAAAGCCGGGCTCGAGATCGTCGGACGCGGATGCGGTCCGGTCCGTCCGCCCTTGCACGACCTCAGACCACACGATTTCAGCGACCTCGAACGTCTGGTTCAAACCTCGAACGTCGCGCGCGTTCGCACCACCCAGGAAGGTGAGACACGATGACCAACACCCTCAACGGAAATTCACTGATCAATGGCGAGTGGGTCCCCGGGAACGAAGGAGAAATCAAAGCTCTCAATCCGGCCACGGAAGAACACCTTGAACCGGTGTTTTCGCTGATCGGCACCGACCAACTCGATACGGCGGTTCGGGCCGCTCACG
Organism: Rothia uropygialis; assembly: GCF_004137765.1. Taxonomy (GTDB): domain Bacteria; phylum Actinomycetota; class Actinomycetes; order Actinomycetales; family Micrococcaceae; genus Rothia. Next base: position 211,762 of record NZ_NOIS01000003.1, read on the forward strand.
AGGCTTTCCCGAGGTACAGCGCCACGGATCCCACGGCGCGAGCCGACTTCTTGGATCGCATTGCCGCCAACCTGGAGGATCGCAGGGAAGACATCGTCGACCGCGCGAAGCAAGAGACGGGACTCACCGAAGCAAGACTCAACGGCGAGCTGGCCAGGACCTCGAATCAACTTCGGCTCTTCGCGACGGTGGTTCGCTCCGGGTCCTTCCACCGGGTTCGGATCGACCCCGCACTGCCCGAGCGAGAACCAGCTCCACGGGCGGATATCCGGCAACGCATGATCCCCCTGGGGCCTGTGGCCGTATTCGGGGCCAGCAACTTCCCGTTGGCCTTTTCAACGGCCGGCGGAGACACCGCTTCGGCGCTGGCCGCGGGTTGCCCCGTGGTCTTCAAAGCACATAACGCGCATCCTGGCACGGCAGAGCTGGTAGCCCAAGCGGTCCACGAAGCCATCACGGAGCAGGACCTGCCAGCGGGCGCCTTTTCTCTCGTGTACGGCCCCGGCGCGAAGATCGGCCAGCAGCTCGTCGCGGATCCGCGGATCACGGCCGTCGGCTTCACGGGCTCCCGCTCGGGCGGATTGGCCATTGCCCGGACCGCCTTCGAGCGCGCTCGGCCCATCCCCGTATATGCGGAAATGAGCTCCATCAATCCCGTGGTTGTCTTGCCCGGTGCACTGGAATCAGCCTCTGATCTGGCCGAGGGCTTCGTCGGCTCCGTCACGGGGTCTTCTGGGCAGCTCTGCACCGTACCCGGTCTGATTTTCGTTCCGGAAGGCCCGGAGGGAGACGAATTCGTCTCTCGGGCTGTCGAACTCGTGGACGCCACGGTCGGCCAGACCATGCTGACCCCTTCGATCGCCCAATCCTGGACCGAAGGAGTCGAGCACATGTCGGCTCAGAGCGACGTCGAGATCGTGGCCCGCGGAGAGGACGGGCAGGGCTTCAACGCTCCCGGACCGGTGCTGTTCGAGACGAATACGGAAACACTCCTGGTCAACGCCGAGTTGCAGAAGGAAATCTTCGGAGCGGCCTCGTTGATCGTCCGGTACCGGGAACCGGCTCAACTTCAGGAAGCCGTGGCGAAGGTCGAAGGCCAGTTGACCGTGACGCTCCACGCGACGGAGGCGGACCACGACGACGTCGCCGCCCTGATGCCTCGACTGGAGAATCTGGCAGGCCGCATCCTGTACGGAGGGTGGCCAACCGGAGTCGAGGTCGGACACGCCATGGTGCACGGCGGTCCTTTCCCTGCCACGAGCGATTCCCGCACGACGTCCGTGGGGACCTTGGCCATCGAACGTTTCCTCCGGCCCGTCGCTTACCAGGACTTCCCTCAGGACCTGCTTCCCACACCGGCCACGGATGCAAACCCGTGGGATGTCAGCCAATCGATCGACGGCAAGTGAGCCGCCTGAAAGCGAGGAAATTGCCATGACACCTACTTCCGCACCCGTCGTCCAGCAGGTCGAAGTCATCCCGGTCGCCGGTCACGACTCGATGCTGCTCAACCTCTCCGGAGCCCACGCCCCTTTCTTCACCCGGAACATCGTGGTGATCACGGACAGTGAAGGCCGCACCGGCCTGGGCGAAGTTCCCGGTGGGGAGCCTATCCGGTCCACTATCGAGCAAGCGGCCGGGCTCCTGACCGGCCAGCCGATCACCCGGTACAAGAGTCTCCTCCGCCACGTTGCTGCTCGCTTCGCGGGCCAGGACGTAGCCGGACGTGGGAATCAGACCTTCGACCAACGCGTCACGATCCACGCCGTCACCGCTCTGGAATCCGCGCTCCTGGACGTGAACGGCCAATTTCTCGGCGTTCCCGTCGCCGAGCTTCTGGGCGACGGCCAGCAGCGGGACAGCGTTCCGATGCTGGGGTATCTCTTCTATGTGGGAGACCCGGACAAGACCGATCTTCCGTATCTTCGGGAACCTGCGGCGACCGGTTGGGACCGGTTGCGGCGAGAAGAGGCCGTGACGCCGGAGTCCGTCGTCGAGCTCGCCAAAGCGGCTCAGCAGAAATACGGGTTCAAGGACTTCAAGCTCAAAGGAGGTGCCCTTCCGGGCGACCAAGAGGTCGAGACCGTCAAGGCCCTGAGCAAGGAATTCCCGGAGGCGCGAATCACCCTCGACCCCAATGGTGGTTGGCCGCTCGAGGATGCAGTCCGCTACGGACGGGAAATGGCGGGCCACATCGCCTATGCGGAAGACCCATGCGGGGCCGAGGGCCGTTTTTCGGGCCGAGAGGTCATGGCGGAATTCCGCCGTGCAACGGGACTGCGCACCGCGACCAACATGATCGCGACCGATTGGCGAGAGATGGCACACGCGATCCGGGAAGCGTCCGTCGACATCCCGCTCGCGGACCCGCATTTCTGGACCATGTCCGGCTCCACACGCGTTGCACAGCTCTGCCACGATTTCGGACTGACGTGGGGGTCGCATTCCAACAACCACTTCGACATTTCGCTGGCAATGTTCACTCAGGTCGGAGCTGCCGCACCGGGCGAAATCACGGCTTTGGACACGCACTGGATCTGGCAGGACGGTCAGCACGTGACCACCCGCCCGTTCACGATTTCCGAAGGACAAATCCGCGTTCCGGATACCCCGGGGCTGGGGGTGGAGATCGACCGCGAGCGGCTCGAAGCGGCTCACCAGTTGTACCTCGAGCACGGATTGGGAACGCGCGACGACGCTGCCTCGATGCAGTATCTCGTCCCCGGTTGGACCTTCGATGCCAAGCGTCCGGCCCTCGACCGATAGGAACTCACCATGAACTCTTCTCAGGATTCGATCCGGCACGTAGCACTCTCCAGCGTCAGGTTGCCGCTGGAGGTGCCGATTTCCGACGCCAAAGTCTTCACGGGCAGGCAAAAACCCATGACAGAGGTGATCTTCCTTTTCGCTGAGATCACCTCGGTACAAGGGCTCCAAGGGCTCGGCTTCAGCTACTCGAAGCGAGCCGGCGGGCCGGCGCAGTACGCTCATGCGAAAGAGGTCGCTGAAGGGCTTCTGGGCGAGGACCCGAGCGACATCGCCAGGATCTACACCAAGTTGCTTTGGGCGGGGGCATCCGTGGGACGCTCCGGGGTCGCGACCCAGGCCCTGGCCGCGGTCGATATTGCCCTCCACGATCTCAAAGCGAAGAGGGCAGGGCTGCCTCTGGCGAAACTGCTGGGCTCCCACCGGGATGCGGTGCGGACCTACAACACCTCCGGAGGGTTCTTGAACGCCTCGATCGGCGAGGTCAAGGACCGTGCCACTCGTTCCCTCGAAGAGGGGATTGGCGGCATCAAGATCAAGGTCGGCCTTCCGGATTCTGCGGAAGACCTGCGCCGGGTTGCCGCTGTGAGAGAGCACATCGGTCCCGATGTACCGCTGATGGTCGACGCCAACCAGCAATGGGACAGACGGACGGCCCTGCGCATGGGGCGCCGCCTCGAAGAATTCGACCTCACGTGGGTCGAGGAGCCCTTGGACGCCTACGACGTCGAAGGACACGCGGAACTGGCTCGATCACTGGATACCCCCATTGCCACTGGCGAAATGTTGGCTTCCGTGGCGGAGCACGAGCGCCTCATCGACAACCGCGCGTGCGACATCATCCAACCGGACTGTCCCAGGGTCGGAGGTGTGACGCAATTCCAGAGGCTGCTGACTCTGGCGGACCAGAGAGGCCTGGATTTGGCCCCGCATTTTGCGATGGAGATTCATCTTCATCTGGCCGCGACCTATCCTCGCGAGCCATGGGTCGAACATTTCGATTGGCTCGATCCCCTGTTCAACGAACGACTGGAAACCAGGGACGGAAGGATGATAGTTCCTGATCGTCCCGGGTTGGGAGTCACTTTCAGCGATCAAGCCCGGGCGTGGACCACGGATTCCGTCGAATTCGGCGTCAAGTAGCCGCCCCTTTTAACCATTCCGCAACGGCCGCCGTAGCCCGCCACGGCGGCCGTTGCCTTGCGCGGCGAGCGTGTCACAGAAGGACCAAAACCATCCGTCTCTGGCGCGCGCACCCGCGGGAATGGCACTGTGAAAAACCAAGAAATCGCCGCATGTGACCTTTCGCCCGTGGCCCTACGGACCTCGTGCGCTGAGCCGGCCCCAACACCGATGCGATCGTGAGGACCAGCCCTGAAGAACCTCAATAGCACCGTCCTGACCCAACTGACCAAAGTCTCCCGGTACCCACACTTGATCTCGGGACCGCGCCGTCGCCCCAAATTCGACCGACATCTGGCGTATCTGCTGGTGCTCCAGGCCGGCGCATTGAATGCCATCGGGTTCATGGCCCTGGGCCTTTACACCTCCCACATGAGCGGGATGGTTGCCGATATTGCCAATCACGTCATGCGCGCCGAAGTCGGCCTCCTGCTCACGGGCCTGCTGGCCGTCGGCTCCTTCACGGCCGGGACCATGGCGTGCACCATTATCTTCACGTGGGCCAGAAGAAGGCGGCTGGCCAGTAGGTATGCCAATGTACTCGTCTTCGAGGCAACGCTCATCCTGATCGTGGGGATTCTGGCCAGCGATCTGGACCACCTCAGCCAAGAGCTCACCATCGTGCCGCCGTTGTGCTTCGCCATGGGTCTGCAAAACGCTCTCATCACCAAAATCCGCGACTTCCCCGTTCGCACCACCCACGTGACGGGGATGATCACCGATCTGGGCGTCGAGGTCGGCACATGGGTCTATGGGCGTTTTCCGCGCAGCGGTGGTCCCCCGGTCCGGATGGACCGGGAGAAGGCCACGGTTCTGGCCCTTTTGGTCATGTTGTTCATGGCCGGCGGCGGCATCGGAATCGCGGGCTTCTGGCTCTTCGACTTCCGGGCCCTGATCATCGGTGCCCTACTCATTCTGCTGCTGTCCCTGCCCCCGAGCATCCGCGACCTTTCCCGGGTCGGGCCGAGGTCCCGCCGTCGGGCACAAGACCAAACGGTCTGACGCCCAACCCAGCACACTGACAATCCGACGCCCAGGTCCTCGTCATGACGGGTGACCCGACGATGAACGCACGCCTCTTTTCCCGGCAGCACCACGCCCCCAAACCACACGATTACGGGACCCTGTGTGTCCATTCCTCGGTTTCGAACTTCTCCTCGACGAGCCGACGACCGGCATCGAGATCTTCCGAAGACAGCGTGGCCCACTGGGCGCCTGTGCGCGCCTGGAAAGTCCGCCCCATGGTCTGGATGATTCCTTCGCGGCTCTCGCCGGTCTGGCGACGCAACGGGTCCACACGTTTCTTGGCGCTGCGAATGCCTTTGTCGGAAATCTTCGCTTTGCCGATTCGGAGCACTTCGGTCATCTTGTCGGCATCGATGTCATAGGACATGGTCACGTGGTGCAGGATAGCACCGCTCACCCGCTTCTGGGCTGCGCCGCCGATCTTTCCGCCCGAGGACGTGATGTCGTTGATGGGCTTGTACCAAGCATTGACGCCCAGTTCCCCGAGGGCCTGAAGGACCCACTGATCGAGAAAAACGTAGGATTGCTCGTAGCTCAGCCCGGCCACCAGGGAAGCCGGCGCATAGAGCGAGTAGGTCACACAGTTGCCGCCCTCCATGAACATGGCGCCGCCGCCGGATATGCGACGCACGACGTCGATCCCGTGCTTCTCGACGCCTTCCGGATGCAACTCATTCATATACGACTGGAAGGACCCGATGACCGTTGCCCTGTCCTCCCAATCCCAGAAACGCAGGGTCGGACCCCTTCTCCCCGAGGCCACTTCGTCGAGCAAATACTGGTCCAGCGCGACGTTCAGGCTGGTCGGGAGGGGCCCGGGCCGCAGCATGCTCCACTCGAAGTCGCCGAAGTCCTTCGCTCCGGTAATCGCGCGCCGGACCACCAGGGCTACGTCGCCGGTGGAGAATCCGTGAAGATCCAGGTCCTCACCGAATGGAGCGAGCGCGGCGTCGAGACGGGCCGTGAGCGTGGCACCGTCGTCGGAAGCCGATGAACCGACCAGTGCGGGTGCGAGCTCGAAGAACGCCTCCTCGGGTTCCAAGAAGAAGTCCCCGGAAATCGTGGCGTCAGTAATACGCTCGCCGTCGGTGGTCACATCGGCGACGACGAGTTTGCCGCCGGCAACTTTGTGTTCTGCATGAAAAGTCTGGTCAGCCATGAACTCAGCCTACGCACGCCGCATCCGCACCGCCACAGGTGCGAAGGGCCGTAATATGCATCACAGGAATCGAAGTCCGATCGATATTGCGAGGCAACCTGTGAGCACAACAAGAGCACCGGCCAACGGAGATCTTCCGGAAGATCGGACGGAACGACTGGACCTTCATATCCCACGGACGTCGGACCTTTCCGACTTGCACCGCCTGTATTCGGATCCCCGGGTCTGGAGCCACCTGCCGAGCGGTCGCTTCGCAGACATCGAAACCACGGAAGAAGTCCTCTCCGGATGGATTGCCGCATGGGAATCAGGTCTGGGAACGTGGGTGGCCCGCGAAAATGGCATAACGGTCGGCCACGGCGGCTGCGCTCTGCGCCAGAATACTTTTTGGAATCTCGGATACCGTTTCGCCCCGGAAGCCCAAGGACGGGGATTCGCGACGGAGCTTTCCCACAGAGCCGTAGAAAGGTCACGCAAGTTACGCCCTGATCTGCCGATCGTGGCATATCTGCTCGAGCACAACGAGGCCTCAGCGGCCGTCGCCCGAAAGGTTGGGTTGACCCTTCAACACCGTGGGCCTGACGCAGGGAATCCGGACCCGACGGCGATTCGGCTGGTTTTCGCAGATCGCACTCTAGACTCGTCAGAGCTGGCCGCCACGATGAGGTGATCCACCAGGTTTCGCGATCGCTTGCCAAGACGCTGAACTCATAGCCTCTTGCCCCATGTATAAATGTTCGTATGCGTACCGACCTGCCCCCCGTAGAATTCGCGTTCCCAGGGCCTTTGCGAGATCGACTCATTGCCGCCATTAGGACCGGCGCAAAATGCACGACCAGCTCACTCCTTCGCGAATACGAGGTGGGAGGCGATCCGCTGCCGGTTGTTGGGGAACAGGGGGTCGTCATCGATTCCGAGGGGCACGAGCTGTTCGTCATTGAAACGACCGAGGTTAAAATCGTCCCTTTCGGGGACGTCCCGCTGGAACACGCCATCGGCGAGGGCGAGGGATACCGAACGGTTACCCAATGGCGTGAAGGCCATGCGGCGTACTGGAATTCGGAGGAGATGTCCTCTGTGTTGGGGAAAGATTTCATCCTCGATGATTCGACCCCTGTGGTGATGGAACGATTCCGCGTCCTCGGGCCATGCGAGGCCCAGAGATCTACTGATACGTGACGATCCACGGCTTGGGGTCCATCTGGTAGGTCTGTTCCGGCGTGAACATCGGCGTGTCCTCATCGTAGAAGTTCTTCCAGGACATGTAGATGTTTTGCGGCAGGCCTTCCTGCAACGCTGACCACGTTTGCTCCTTCAGACCGGGTGTCCCGTGCCCATCCGCGTGCAGGGTGATGCCGAGCTCAGGATGGGAAGTATTGAGGCTCTCCCGCTGAGTGATCATGGAGCCCGCGAACTGATGAATGACCACAGCCTTCTGCGGCAGGTCTTCCCGACGGGTCAAATCGGCAATGTAATCCAACGATTCGTTGATCTCCGAAGCGTCTACGGAGCCGATTTGCTCTAATGGCTTCTGACCTGGCTTGAGCCGCCACTCTGGGTCGAGGCCGACGCCGACGTTCGGATCCTTCAGCAGCTCCTCGTATTCCTTGATTTGGCTCGTGAAGTCTTGTTGTCCGGGCTGAAAATCGAGAATCACGTAGACCCCATTTTTCTTGGCCTCATCCAGCAACGGTTTGAGGTCATTGGGAGAAAGCTCGTTGGAGTAGTCCCCGTCATCACCGGGCACGGCGTCCGCAACCGAGGCGATGACCTCGAAAGCCGGAATGACCGGTTCATCACTGTACGGTTGATACTTCTCAGCAAGGTCCTTGACCCGCGCCACGGAGGCGGCAGGATCCTGCTCGCCGAGAGCCCCCAGCGCCGGATTTCCGGGAGTTCCGTACAGTGCGACCATGCGACGATCAGGAAATACGGTCCGTCCGCCACCGATGAGTTCGGACGACTTGCCCTTTCCTTCTCCCGCCGGCGATTCCGAAGAACCTTCCGAGACGCCGGAAGAAGAGGATTCGGCGTCGCCCCCGGAATCGGAGGAACACCCTCCCAGGAGGATAGAAGACGTGACGAGAAGCGCCGCAGAGACGAAGGCAGGCAAAGTTATTCCATTTTTGGACATGACGTGGTTCTCCAGGTGGAGTGCAAAGTGGTTCTGAGCCCAAGCTACCGACGAAAACTGAGATGACAAAACGGGCATCCGGACCGAAATCACCCAGGACCACCACCCTCTCGGTCGAATCTGACGAGGGAAAACATTATCGATGAATGAATTCGTTCGCGTGAGTGTGACCTAAGAGAAACTCTCGAGGAACCGCCGGTTAACTATGTTAAAACTTAGATAAGCGCCCCATATATACCGTCAGGCGGGCGATATTTCAACCTATTAAATCCAAGATCCGAACCCCTGCAATGAACACACTTCCACGGTTGTCGCACAATAGAGCCACCGTGTCGTTGACTAATTCGACCTATTACAAATTGATAATTACGAGCGATTCTCCGGAATCAACAAACCTCCGGTAAAACGTTGACTCATGACACATTTCATTCGTACCGTCGAAAATGCCCGAAACACCCCAAACAGACGGTAAGGAATTCAAAGATGAATAGCTTCAAACGCAGGTTCGTTGCTGGTGCCGCCATCGCCTCGTTGGCCACTGGAGCGATGGCCGGAGCCGCAAATGCAACCACAACCGCAGCACCGGAAAGCGCGGGCAACGTCCAGGCCTCAACCCAGGCCCAGCACAAGTTCCAGTACATCAGCCAGGTACAGGGCCAGGCTTCGCAGTACAACGACTGCGGCCCGGCCTCCATTCTGATGGCCCTGCTGCAGAACGACGGAAAGTTGCCGAGCAAGTACTCCGACTCGGATCAGAGCGCCGCCATGACCCAGATCCGGCAGGAAGCCGGGCGTGGCAATTCCGAGTTCCTGCAGAGCGATGACGTCGCCACGATTCTCAGTAATCATGGCGTCAAGGGCACGGCACACGTGAACGCCAATGCCACCGACGCGATCGCGAGCATCAAAGACGGCAAACAGGCCATCGTGCTGACTCAGACAGGCGTTATTTCCGGCGAGGACGCGGCCCCGGGTTACGGCCATTTCGTCTACGTCTCCGGATACAACAAGGACAAGGGAACCTTCACGGTCAACGACCCTTTGAAGACCTCCAAGAAGTCCTATCAGGCCACCGAAACCCAGCTGACCAACATCATCACTCAGGCCGCCGAGGGCAACACCCCCTGGACGTACACGGTCTAGATGTGAGCTAAATTCCCCCTTGGTCAAGGGGCGTTGAGCGTCGATGTCCGGTCTTCGGGCATCGACGCTCATTGCTCTCTGCCGGCAGAGAGGGTTCCGCATCCCGCCATGCCGGTTCGTTCTTCCGTATGGCCCCGTCCTCCCAGGCTTTCCTCACTTCGTATCCACCCATCGAATGACGGCCCTGGGTACAGTTGGAAGTCATACCGTTGCCGCGACGCCTGAAGCACGTCTCGCTGATATGAACCACCGAGAGGACGTTCATGACCCAGAACCCGTTCGGGTCCCCACCGGACCCCAACTTCGAGAAGGATGCACACACGTACGGTGCACCCGGCATCCACCCGCCGGAAGCTTCGATCCCGTCCCAACCGCTCGCTGACGATGTGAGTAACGGTTGGGTGCCCGAGGACTCGCGCCAGAGAGCGCACAGTCCTTTTCCCGGCCCATCCTTGTTCTCGCCCCAGTCGCTCCTGGACGAGAGCCTCCGCAAGAAACTGCGGCATCCCGGCGAGATTCCGTGGCTCATCGTGGGAATCTGCTTCACCCTCGCGGCATATACCTTTGCGTTCTGGGTTTTGTTCATCCGCACGTTCATGCCCTTGGTGACGACTCCGACGACGTACGCGGAAGCCGATACGGCGTCGACCTTCGATCAACTTCTTGCCCTACTGTGCCTGTTGCCGATCATCATTTTCTTCACCCGCGGCATGCTGTACGGACAAATGCGCCTGACGGGCGTGCGCATTACTCCCACGCAATTCCCGGAAGCCTACAAAATGCTCGTCGGTGCGGCGAAAGCCCACGGTCTGCGGCGGGTCCCTGACGCCTATGTGGTCCTCGGCAACGGCACGATCAACGCGTTCGCTTCGGGCCACGGCCACCGGCGCTTCGTCGCGATCTACTCGGACCTCTTCGAGATCGGGGGCGCGGCACGCGACCCCGATGCCCTGCGTTTCATCATCGGTCACGAGGTGGGGCATATTGCCGCAGGCCATACCTCGTATTTCCGGCTCTTGGGCATCTCTGCTTTCCAGAACGTGCCCTTTTTGTCCTCGATCCTTTCCCGCGCGCAGGAGTACACGGCGGATAACTTCGGTTTCCGTTTTTGCCCGCGCGGTTCGGAAGGAACGATCCGCACCCTGGCTGCCGGCAAGTACCTGAACAAGGACGTCAATTTCCAAGAGTTCGCTGACCGCGCCGTCTACGAGCGCGGCTTGTTTACCTGGCTCGCCAACCTGAATATGTCCCATCCCGCGACGACGTGGCGCGCCCATGCGCTCCGTGACCGCTCCCGCCCGGGACGGCTCATTTGGAGGCCCCGATTCAACCCGGAGAACAATCCGATCTCCATGGTTCCCGCGGCCGAGCCTGCCGCTTCTTGGCCGGACCCGTTGCAAGGCAACTCCTTCATCGACGGTTATCCGGAGAGGCCCGGCAACACCCACTGGGGCGTCAACGTGGTCCACGACAAGGTCATCGCAGATCGGCGTGATCGGCCGATACCCGATCTTCTCGACATCCATTGGGCCGGGCCCGGTCGCCGCGGCTTCGGAAGTTTTGGAGGACCCAATGGGTTGGGCGGTCCGCAAGGCCCACAACCGCAGACCCCATCACCGGCTGAGGGTACTGGAGGCCCGGGACCGAACCCGCAGGGTACCAACGGCTCTTCGGCTCATGAAGGTGGTGACCCGCGTTCCCGTGGCGACCGTGGTTATGGTATCGACCCCGGGAACGGCCAGCCCCCATGGCCTCCTAAACCGCCGGAGAATGGCTGACCCGGTATTGCGGCGCTCTCTCGCCCCCCCCCCCCACCGGGTCAGGGCCTCAGGCGGCGTCCGGGACCATGACCCCGACGCCGGACGGTATAATCGCCGCTCGCGCCGATCGACGCTTTCCTGAGAAACGAACTGCATGCTACGCTCTACTCGTTTCTGCCCCCGAGCAAAGGAAATGCATTGGATAGTGCACCTCTCCTCGCAATTCGCTGAGTGAGACCCTGCGTCCGCTCAGCACCAATTCATGCTGAGAGGAATGCTTTATGCCTATCCAACAGAACATTTCCATATCCGGAGTCAACTTCACTTGGCCAGACGGAACCGCCTGCCTGACTGGCATCAACGCAATATACGGTGCAGGACTCCACGGAATCATCGGCCCCAATGGCTCCGGAAAATCCACCCTCCTCAGACTCATCGCGGGTGACCTCGCCCCAGCCAGCGGTTCGATCGCCGCGCCGCGCCGGATTTCCGTACTGAGTCAGGACCTAGGTCTCGACACAGCGGCGACCGTCGCAGACTTATTGGGCATATCCCCAATTCTCGACGCAATCACCGCGGTAACCGAAGGGAACATAGACCAACGGCACTTCGACTTCATTGGCGACGATTGGGACATCGCCGAACGCGCCCGTGCCGAGATGCACCGTTCCGGGTTGCCGGGAATTGATATGCAGCGCGACGTCGGGAGCCTCTCCGGCGGACAGGCCGTCAGGACGGCCATGGCCGGAATTCAAGTGGCCAGGCCGGAAGCTCTGATTCTCGACGAACCCACCAACAATCTCGACGCCGACGCCCGCGGTCAGTTGTGGAGTCTCCTGGACCAGTTCCGACCCCGGATCCCAATCCTGGTCATCAGCCACGACAAGGCTCTTCTGGAGACCTGCGACTCGATCAGCGAGCTTAGGACCGCGGGCCCTCGGACCAACGCAGCGGTCCTCAGACGATTCGAGGGCGGCTTCTCCGCATGGGAGAGCGCCGTCGCAGGAGAGGAAGCCGCAAAACACCGCGACATTCGAGATGCCCGCGCCAACGCCTCGCGGGAAAAACGCGACCGTCTGAACCAGCAAATCAAGCAGACGAGGGACGAGCGACGCGGAAAGAAGTTCGCCGAGACCAAACGCAAACCGCCCATCGCGATGGGCGGCGACAAGGAGAAGTCAGAGAAGTCCTCGGCTCGGGCACGGTCCGTCATGGCGGATCGCGAGCGCGCGGCTCGCGACAGGCTCGCGGATGCCGAGGATTCGCTGCGACAGACCGAAGGGGTGTACCTCGATCTGCCGGACACCGCCGTCGGCAACGGCATCAGAATTGTGGAATTACAAATCACCGAGGATCCGACGGCCGAAGAGGTCCGGGGTGCACCACTGGGCACCGATGAACGTCACGTGATCGTGACCGGACCGGAACACGTGCGCATCGCGGGGCGCAATGGGTCAGGCAAGAGCACCCTTTTGCACCGCATCGTCGAAGGCCCAAAGGACAACGCCACACGGCCAGCTCGTTCGCCCGGCATGGGCCGTGTGTACGAGGTCGAGTACAGGGTGGGCCGCTTAGGTTTTTTGCCACAGCGCATCGAACTCGCCCCCGAGAATTCCGTGCTCTCGACGGTTGCGGCCACCAACCGACGCGCGAGCGAACAGCAGCTCAGGGACGATCTGGCCCGGTTGCTCTTCCGCAGGGACCGGGTGTTCTCCCCGGTCAAGACTCTTTCCGGCGGGGAGCGTTTCAGGGTTGCCCTGGCCGGGATCCTCTTGTCCGCACCCGCCCCGCGGTTGCTGATTCTGGACGAACCGACCAACAACTTGGACATGGCTACGGTCGACTGGCTCGTCAATGCTCTGGCGGGATTCCGCGGAGCGCTGATCGTCGTGAGCCACGACGAAGACTTCCTGGCACGCATCCGGGTGGACAGAACCATCGACCTGAACGAATGAGGAGCGCAGGTGCTGGTTCGATCCCACCGAGCCGATCATGATCCACCACTCCTGCCCCACGGGCAGACTCGACGTCCCGCCCCGGAACGACGGAATCGACGCGGCAGGACGGCGGCTAGAGCAGGATCGCGTCTATCGCGGACACCAGCGCAATGTGGGCGAGGGTCTGCGGGAAATTGCCCGTCATCCGGCCCCGCTTGAGCGAGTATTCGGCCGAGAACAGCCCGACGTCGTTGGCGCGTTCGAGCACGGCATCCAGAATTTCGCGCCCTCGTTCGATGTATCCGGACCGAATATGCTGTTCTGCAAGCCACAACGTCGAGGCGAAATGGGGGTTGTCCTGCCCCTCGAATCCATCCAACCCATCCGAGTTGCGGTAGCGGTAAATCATGCCGCCGCCCGCGTCGAGTTCACGCTCGATCCGTTCGACGGTTCCGCGCATTTCCGGCGAATCGAAGGAGACGAAGCCGGTGTGAGCGATGTTGAGCAATGACGAGTCGACGGTCGTTCCGCCGTAGTACTGGACGAACGAGTTGAGGTCGCGGTTGAACCCGTGGGCCCAGATCTGCTGGGCGAGCCGATCCCGGGCGGAAGCCCACCGATCGGCGTCCCCGGACAAACCGTGCGTGCGGACCGCCCGGACACCGGCGTCCAACGCGGCCCACAACATGATTTGGGAGTGAGTGTAGACGTGCGTCTCTCCGTGCGTCTCCCAAATGCCCTGGTCTTCCTCGCCCACATGTTCGACGGCGGAGCCGAGCAGCGCCTGCTGGAGGGGCCAGGAAAGATGGTCTTCCGCGTAACCCAGGCGACGCAAGTTTTCGAAGGTCACCATGAGCTGTCCCATGGCGTCCCCCTGTAACTGCATGGCCGCGCCACTGCCGCGCCGCACCGGTTCCGATTCTTCGTACCCGGGCAGATTGATATGCCGCTCGAAATCATCGCTTTCGCCGGCCAGGCCGTATACGTTGTGCAATTTGGTCGGGTCGTTCGCAATGGCGCGCAGAAGCCAGTTGCGCAGCTGGGTCGCTTCGCGATCGTGGTCATGGGCGATCGAGATGCCAACGGACTGGGCGACGTCGCGCAACCAGCAGAATCGGTGATCCCAGTTTCGGGGGCCTCCGATGACCTCGGGCAACGAGGTCGTCGGGGCGGCCACCACGCCGCCGGTCTCACGGTTCATGAGAGCGCGAATGACCAGAAGCGACCGTAGGCGCGCTTCACGGTAGTCGTCGAGCCTCGTATCTTTTTCTTCGGCCTCGGTTTGTCCTCCTGGGACCGCACCCAACGGCATGGCGTCGGAATTCACGTCGACCATCGGCATCGCCGTCGTGGTCGGGACAGGACCGGTGCCGGTGGGGGCGGGCTCGCTGGGGTCGTTGTACAGGTCGGACCATTCGCTCCACTGATCCACGGTGCGGTGCAGAGCTTCGTTGAAGTCCACGGGTGCGGGGGGATTCCGGTGCGAGGCAAAGTAGGTCAGTGAGAAATCACGAACCTGTCCCGCAGAGATGTCGAATTGACCGGCGTGGCATCGGTGAGCGGCTTCGGGAATCGGGTCGCCACGGTAGACCAGCGCATCCGGACCGGCCATCGCCACAAGCATCCCATCGGCAGGGTCGGGATAGCCGGTTTGCGGGTCCGGGGCCCCCTCGTAACGAGTCACCCACGGCACGGTCCGTCCGTAGTTGAAACGCAACGCAAGCTCCTGATGCATCGTCACTTCACCAGTCAGGCCCTCGACACGGCGGACGATCTCGGTGCGGTTGCCCAACGGCATGAAATCGGTGACGCGAACCGAACCGGTGCCCGTGGACCAAATGGTGTGGAGAACAAAAGAATTCTCGCCGTAGAACCTCTCGGCCACTCGGGCCGATGAGTCCTCTTCCTGGGAGACCTCAGGGTTTTCCTCGCTTGCGGTCACGGGGAAGACTGCCGCCGCAGGAGCCAGCAGCCAACGCCCGTGGTCTTCGTCCCCCAAGAGCGCCGCGAAGGCGGCTTCGGAATCAAATCTGGGCGTGCAGAACCAATCCACGGACCCCTCGCGTGAAACCAGTGCAGCGGTGCTCATATTCGAGAGCAGGGCGTAGTCCTCAATCTTCGAAGCCATGGGTTAACTCTCGCACAAAGATCTCCGGTGGTTGTCTCCTGACCGGTCAAACACCTCAATTCTCACATTCGACCCTCTTGAGACATACCCCTAGGGGGTATATATTCGGGTTATGAGCGAAGCATCGAGCCACCACATCGCGGATCCCACCCGGACACCCCACGGCTACACGCATGACAAGGAGGCCTACCTCAAGCGATTGCGACGCATCGAGGGGCAGGTCCGTGGCATCCAACGGATGATCGAGGAGGACAAGTACTGCATCGATGTCCTCACCCAGATTTCGGCAATCAACAAGGCGCTCCACGCGGTGGCGGTCGGACTTTTGGACGAACACCTCGGTCATTGCGTCGTGGGTGCCGTGGAGTCAGCAGCCGACGGCGGCGATCCCGAGGCCGTTCAGGAAAAAATAGCCGAGGCCACCGCCGCGGTATCCCGACTGATCCGCAGCTAACCATCGGCAGCTCGCCTCAGACACTGCATCCCGCCGAAAGGAAAAAACTCATGAATACCACCGACATTACGGTCCAGGGCATGACGTGCGAGCACTGCGTCGCCTCCGTGACGGAAGAGCTCCAGGAGATCGGTGGCGTCCGCGACGTCCAGGTTTTGCTCAACGCCGGCGGGGACTCACCTGTCCGGATCACCCACGAGGGTCACCTCGATTCGTCCGAGGTTCGCTCAGCCGTCGCAGAAGCCGGCTACACCCTCGTCAGCTGAACACCTCAATTTCTCGTCCAAGGAGGAATCATGGCTACCGCATCCCAGCAGTCCGCTGGCGGCTCCGTATCGGGTGGCACCCGCATCGTGGACCTCAGCATTGAGGGGATGACCTGCGCCTCCTGTGTCGGCCGGGTCGAACGCAAACTGGGAAAAATCGAGGGGGTCGAGGCCAGTGTGAATCTCCCGCTCAAGTCGGCTCGGGTGACGGCACCGAAGGATATTGCCGACGAAACTCTCCTCGAGACCGTTCGTAGCGCAGGGTACACGCCGTCGATCGCCCCCAGCGCCCACGGCTCCTCGAGTGCAACCGAGCGCTCCGGCGAGCACGAGGTAACGCACCGCCACAGTGAGCACGCGGGGCATGACATGGCGATGCCCGCCGAATCTTCCATGAAAAAGCGAATCTGGGTTTCGGCGATTTTCACCATCCCGCTGTTCGCGATTTCCATGATCCCGGTATTTCAGTTCCCGCACTGGGCTTGGGTGGCCGCAGTACTCGCGTTGCCGGTGGCAACCTGGTCGGCGTGGCCTTTCCACGTGACCGCGGCCCGGGCCGCGCGCCACGGTTCCTCGACCATGGACACCCTGGTCTCGCTAGGCGTGATCATCGCTTATCTCTATTCCCTCGGACGCCTCATCGCAGATCCGTCGATGACCGCGGGGGCCCATCCCGGCGTCCACATGGACATGTCTTCACACCAGGTCTATTTCGAGACCGCCGCAGTGGTTACGTTCTTCCTGCTCATCGGCAGATACATCGAAACGCGCGCTCAGTCCCGTTCGAGCGAAGCCCTGCACAAACTCTTGGACATGGGGGCCCGTGAGGTCGAGGTGTTGCGGGACGGCGGCTCACGGTCGGTCCGCGTCCCGGTCGAAGAACTACAGGTAGACGATGAATTCCTGGTTCGCCCTGGCGAAAAAATAGCCACGGACGGAACGGTCATCAACGGGAACTCCGCAGTCGACGAGTCGATGCTGACCGGGGAGTCCGCGCCTGTGGAGGTCGCCGAGGGAAGCACCGTCACGGGTGCGACCCTCAACCAGGGAGGGCGGCTCGTTATCCGGGCCACCCGTGTCGGCGAGGGCACCACTTTGGCGCAGATGGGGCGGCTCGTCGCCGATGCCCAATCCTCCAAGGCTCCCGTGGCCCGGCTGGCCGACCGGATTTCGGCGGTCTTCGTGCCCATCGTCTTGGCGCTTGCGGCTCTCACGTTCATTCTCTGGTGGGTCATCGGTGGAGCGTTGGCCCCGGCATTCGTCGCGGGAGTTTCGGTGCTCGTGATCGCGTGCCCCTGTGCGCTCGGGCTCGCGACTCCGACGGCTCTCCTGACAGGAACCGGCCGTGGCGCCCAGCTCGGCATCCTGATCAAATCCGCCCAAGTCCTCGAGGACACACGCCGCGTGGACACCGTTCTGCTCGACAAAACGGGCACAGTAACCAACGGCGAACTCACGCTCGAGGAGACCCGAGTTCTAAACTCTTCTGCCATGAGCCTTGATGAACATGAGGTTCTGGCGGTCGCGGGTGGCCTGGAGAACGCTTCGGAGCATCCCATAGCCCGCGCGATTGCAGATGCTGCGCGCAGGGAATTTGGGGATCTGCCGCCTGTTTCGGATTTCCGGAGCTCCCCCGGCGGCGGGGTCCGTGGGCAGGTTGATATCGGTGGCACTGCGCACGACATCGTGATCGGGCAGTCTTCTTGGCTGCAGGACGTTGGCGTCGAGGTCCCCTCCATCGATCTCGACGTCATGACCGAATTCCAGGAAGACGGCGCCACTTCGGTCTTTCTCGCGGTGGACGGCGCCGTTGCCGGGTTGCTGGCCCTCCGCGACAAGCCGAAGATCGACGCCGAGGGCTCGATCGCAGAGCTCAAGGACATGGGGCTGCGACCGATTCTGCTCACGGGCGACGCCGCTCCCGTGGCCCGGGCCATAGCGGCGGACGTCGGCATCGCCGGGTCCGATGTGATCGCGGGTGTCAGCCCGAGCGGCAAGGTGGATCAGGTCAAACGTCTGCAAAGCGAGGGGCACGTCGTCGCGATGGTCGGAGACGGGGTCAACGACGCGGCCGCTCTGGCGCGCGCCGACCTGGGTATTGCCATGGGGGCAGGTACCGATGTCGCCCTCGAAGCCTCGGACATCACTCTGGTGCGCGACGAGGTCGGTTCGGTTCCACAGGCGATTCGCCTTTCGCAAGCCACGCTCCGGGTCATCACGTCGAGCCTGTTCTGGGCCTTCGGCTACAACGTCATCGCCATCCCCGTAGCTGCCTTCGGTCTTCTCAACCCCATGATCGCCGGTGCCGCGATGGCATTTTCGTCGGTCTTTGTGGTCCTGAACGCGCTGCGATTGCGCCAGTTCGGGCGGTAACGTCATCGGCCCCTCGCCCACGTGAAGTAGGTCCCGCTCTCGGCAGACGAGCTAGGATGCCGAAATCCACGTCTTTTGCAAGGACCTGTACAGGATGTTCGATCATGTATCCACGGGTGTAAAACGTGTTACGTCCTAAACTGGCAGGGGTCTCGCCAGAGGACCGGCTGCGAAAAATATTCCACGCGCTATGGGCAGGACAGACTGGGCCAAGGATCGCAGGCCCCATGCTTTCAATTGCGATCAGCTTCCACCTCATCACCATTGGGACGGGCTTTGCAGTCGCCTCCTAGATCCTGCTCGACAAGGTTGCGGGATTCGATCAATTGCTCCGCGGCACGGATCGAGAAGCCCCGTTTCCCCACCATGTGACCAGACGCCACAAGCGCTCCAGCGGTCCCTGGGCGAACGCGCGTAGCCAGGCCTTCGAATACAGCCATTGGACGACCAGTACTGCGCCACAACCGACCAGGCACCACACCCACGAGGCAGGGTCTTCGGATTCGAAGAGACCAGGCACGAGGAATCGTGCCGCCAACACGATCACTGTCGCGCCGATGTAATTGGTCAAGGCCATCTTGCCGAGGGGCGAGAACGTCGCGATCATGAAGCCACGGACGGGTGTAGTCATGATCGCCAGGACCACGAAGCAGTACGTCAGGGCGCCCAGGAGTCCGAATTGTGCGGCGAAATTGCTGTCGAGAAATCGTGCCTGCTGTGATGTCATCAGGTAGCCGCAGGCGTCGGCGATCACCAGGATCAGGGCAACCCCCCAGGTCAGTTTCGGGTAAGCGGTCATTTTGCGCACCCACGAGGAACCTCCTAAAGAGAATCCCAGGAGGAACAGACCCGGGATCACCGCGGGGCCTCCGCTGAAGACAGTGACCCCCACAACCGTCAATGCCACACCGGATACCAGGCAGACCCAGGTGCGTGCCTTCTCGGGCACGAAGGTAGAGGGCAACAGGAAGACCAACCCTGCCACGGCGTAAGGCAGAAGCGCCTCACCAGGCTGGAGGACCTGGTGGATCACGCCGAGCACGGCGAGCATGAGGAACCTCCGTGCCATAGCCCAGCGCGGCGAATCCGTCTTTGCCCGAGCACCCGCCCACATCAGACCGAATCCGGTACCGAACAAGAGCGAGAAAATAGGGAAGAAACGTTGTTGCACAAAATCATTGAGCCAGTGGCTCGTTTCGTTCGGTAGAGCACCCAGATGCAGAATCTGAGGGGCATTGACGAGAATGATTCCGGCCAGTGCCACCCCTCGCAGAACATCCAGCTCCGGGATGCGACCGTCCACGGAGGAACTCGAGGCCGCACGGGCAGGGGCCGATCCGATCTTTATTCCAGAATTCATAATCGAAAAATTATCAACTAAACAAAACCTGAAACAGGCATTTTGTTCGATATCAGCGCTGGCTCACGCGAAATCATGCCTGACTATGGGGTACGGGGGTAGACCGGGCTCTACCCCGCACCACGCCCGGCCCCGGAGGCATGGTCGAATCCGACATCACCGACCTGCGCGAAGTGCGTTATCCGCGCAAAGTCCCGCTCACAAACCGAAATTCCCATGGAATCAGAAATGAATCCCTGATGTGCCGGGAAATTGTGTCCTGAGGATTATCCTCGCCGATCCAGTTCGAACGCGCCGAATCAGCTGCGCCTTCGGTCCGGATCAGGGCATAATCTGCTGGGTGACTACCAGAAATTTGGTGGGCCCTGCCCAATGAACCGGAATTCCGCCCCTCAACTGCGCAATTCGCTGACCAACCGGCACGTGACCATGATTGCGCTCGGCGGCGTGATCGGTGCCGGACTCTTCGTCAGTTCAGGGGCGGTGCTCAACGCGGTCGGCCCCGCGGCGCTGATCAGCTATATCGTTTCCGGGGTCCTGGTCACTCTGATCATGCGCGCCGTCGGCGAAATGGCCGTAGTGCTGCCGGAAGCCCGCAGTATCGAAAACTACCCGCGGTTCGGGCTGGGCCGATGGGCAGGGTTTTCGGTCGGGTGGATGTACTGGTACTTCTGGGTCATCGTCGCCGCAGTCGAAGCGGTCGCGGGGGCCGGAATCATCAGCGGGTTCTTCCCGTCTGTGCCGAACTGGGCAGTCTGCCTCGGTCTGATCGTCGCCATGACTGTCTTGAATCTGATCTCGGTTCGGGTCTATGCGGAGACGGAATTCTGGTTGGCTTCGATCAAGATCGTCGCGATCGTCTTTTTCCTCGTCGTCGGCGGCCTTTTTCTGCTTGGTCTCTTCGGGCACTCTCCCGGCACGACTCATCTGACCGAACACGGTGGGTTCTTCCCCAAGGGCTCGGGCGCCGTCGTTGTGGGATCCGTTACGGTGCTGTTTTCCTTCGCAGGCGCAGAGATCGCCACCATTGCCGCGGCTGAGTCCAAGGACCCGGCGAAGTATGCCGCCCGGGCAACGCGCCAAGTCATGTACAGGATTTTGTTCTTTTATCTCTTGTCCGTCTCGGTCATCGTCTGCGTGGTTCCGTGGAACACGCCGATGTCCGGGTCCGAGGTGCGCAGCCCTTTCGCACTGACACTGAGCGCCGTGGGCATCCCGTATGCGGACGTCATCATGGAGGTTGTGGTTCTCACCGCGGTCCTCAGTTCCCTGAACTCTTGCCTGTACTTGACCTCGCGCGTGCTCTTCTCACTGTCCAAACATGGTGACGCCCCGAAATTCCTCGTCAGACTGAATTCCCGCAAGGTTCCTGCACGAGCCATCTTCGCCGCGACGGTCGTCAGCTACCTATCGGTGATTGCCAACTACTTTTTCCCGGAACAGGTCTTCCTGTTCCTCATCAATTCATCGGGTGCGGTGTGTCTGATCTATTACTTCCTGCTGGTCCTCGCAGAAGTATCAGTGCGACGCCGGCTGGCTGCTCAAGGAATCACACCGGGCTTCCGGATGTGGGGGTTTCCGTGGCTGAGCTACCTCACGATGGCGTGGATCGTAGGGGTCCTCGCCTTCATGGCCGTTTATCCGGCCACGCGGTGGCAGCTCATGCTCTCTGCCCTCAGCTTCGCGATCGTCCTCGGCGCCTACAGGATTGTTCGACGCCGTCCGGTCACCTCGGGAAAAACCCGGGGTAAGAAAGTCCCCTAGTTGTGCTCTTCCGGGTGGGCGCGCTGACCGTAGTCTGGGCCCTGTTCTGAACCGCTCGGCTCGGAACCGTCCGACGTCGCGTTTCCCTTTTCCTGGGCTTCGCGCTCGCGGGCTTCCCGCTCACGGGCGTCCTTACGCGCTCTGGCTTGGGCGTAAAGGTCCGCCGAACGCTTATTGATACCGGTGCCCTGACCGAGTTCCTCGTCATTCGGCTTCTCGACGATGATCAAGGTCGCACACACAACGAGCGTTCCGACGAATACGCAACCGGCCACGGACAATGCGAGGCGGAATTCGGGTGTGTTGTTCGTCCCGCCCGTGGCGAAAATCAGGATGCACACGAATGCGACGACGGCCAGGACCGCCGCGATGATGAGCGGTCCCTTAATGTCGGCCTTGATTCCGCGCTTGGGGCGCTGTGCCACGTGTGTTCCTCCTGGTGTCTTCGCGATGCTTCTCTAGTCTACGTCCCGAAATCGACTCGCGCGGCCTGGGCATCGGCGTTTCGGGAGCCCGCAGACTAGTCGCCGTCGTTCTGCTGTTCCAAGGCGGTCGCGTCGTGCCGGAACGTCAAAGCGGCAAGGATCATGAAGATTCCGACGATGATGGCTCCCCCGCCCGTCACGCCGAAAGCCGCTTTGGGACCGATCTCCCCGATGAGGAAAAGCGCGGCACCCGTTAGGAATGTCACCAATCCGGCGATCTTCCAGTCCTTGGACATGGCCGAGGTGGTGGAGGTTCGCATGCCTTGAAGCAATTCGGTGACGCCGCAAATCGAAAGAATCAACCCGGCGATCAGGACCAGGGTCGGAAGGGATCCCGCGAAGGCGACCGTGAGCACGCCACCCAACAAATACAGAATCGCGTAAGACTGAATGACCGAGCTGCTGGGGCCGCGCTGACCGTACACGTGTTCGTTGAGGCTGCGCTGCATGTAGATCAGTGCGATGCCCTGCGCTATCAGGTAGAGGCCCAGGATCCATCGCACGATCATCAGCGTCGGCTCTTGCCAAAAGACCGTGATCAGGCCGTACACGAGGTAGATGAGCGCGCGTGTGAGCGCCGGTCCGAACAGAGCACGAAGCTCCCGAACGGTCTGGCGGGTTTCCGGAGCGGGCATTCGGCGGTTTGCCTTTCGCAAGTTGGGTTTCACGACCACACACGAGCGACGTTTGTGGCGGGATTTCAGCTTAACCGTCCACCGCGGCCACGGGAAATGGAGAGTCCACTAGATACTGTTTTCGAGGGCTTGCCGAAGCAGAACCAGCCCCCTTTCGAACCTGGGTTCACTGAGACCCCCGAAACCTACGACCACACCTGCTCGTCCGCGACCGCCACTCCAATACGTGCCCAGTCCTGAGACGACCACGCCCCGGCGCCTGGCCTCTTCGATGACCCTTGATTCCGCTTCTGGGGAGGGCAATTGCAGTACGGCATGCAGTCCTCCGTCCATCGGCAGAACCTGAACCTTACCGAGGGCTTCTGTCGCATCGAAGACGGACGCCATCAAATCCCGTCGGCGACGATAACTTCGCCGCATGCGAGCGGTGTGTCGTTGCAGCCCTCCCTCGGCCATGAACCGGGTCATGGCGTCCTGAAGTATCCCGGAAATCGGCGGTCCGGCGTCGTTCTTGAGACTGACCAGGTCTTCCGCGAGGTGGTGAGGCATAAGGAGATAACCCAGGCCCAGGCCCGGAGTCAGAACCTTGGCGAATGACCCGAGGGTCACGACGGATTGCTCCGCCCCCGTGCTCGGTTCATCCAGCGCGGCCAATGCCGGCAAGGGCTCACCGACATAACGAAGTTCCGAATCGTAGTCGTCTTCCACGAGGATCGCGTGGTTCTCCCTGGCCCAGTGAATGAGCTCGAGGCGTCGTGCTACCGGCATCGAAGCGCCCATGGGGTATTGGTGGGACGGAGTCACCAGCACGACGTCGGGACGGTCGCCCCCGGCAGGGAAGCCGGCCGGGTTGAGTCCTTGCTCGTCGAGGGGGACGGGCACGATCCGGTGGCCGAGAGCACGGGGAACCCGGTGAAGGGACGGATAACCCGGATCCTCGACCGCAACGACCAACGTGCGAGCGTTCCTCTCAGAGAGAGTCGTAAGCAGAATACGGAGCCCGTCGCGGGCACCCGCCGTAACCAACAGGTCATCGGGCCCGCGCACCACAGAACGCATGAGACGCAGGTATTCGCTGAGTTGGTCCCGCAATGCCAGGGATCCCTGAGGTGCATAGCCCAGGGACGGTTCGGCCGCGGCCGCACGCCATGCCGCCCGCCACGTCGTATTGGCCAGCGTCGAGGTGTCCGGGGTGCCCGGGCGGAGGTCGAATGGGCACGTGACCGAGGCCGGACGCGGGCCCCGGGTGGGCCTCGCCTCGCCCGGAGGACGGCGCGTCTCAAGGTCCGCGTGCGTTCCTCGTCGCGAAGGCTCACCGGTGTTTCGCGTGAAACCCGGGCGCACTACTCCGGGAAGCTCCGGGGTAATGCGTGTACTACCCCGATCGGCCACCACGTACCCCTCGACGGAGAGCTGGTCATAGGCCGTGGTGACCGATCCCCGGGATACTCCGGTTCTGTCGGCGAGCACGCGTGTCGACGGGAGACGGTCACCCGGCAGAAGACGCCCTTCAGTCACCAGAGCGCGGATCTGCTCGACTATCTGACCGGGTATCGACCCGGCAGAACGGTCGATCGCCAGCGGAAGCTCCACGTCAGCCCTGTAGCGCGCCATATGCGTTCACCTCATCTACGTGCTTCCGGAAGGTCCTCGTTCGGGGCCTTGAAAAGCCCTCTTGTGTAAAGCAACCTATACATGTAAACGTTACTTTACATCCAAAAATACCAATCAAGGAGAATGCATGATTCGAAAGACCGATGTCACGAAACGCCCCCGTTGGGGTTACGTGCGCCACGGGTCCCGCAAGGTTTACGCGTGGAAACCCGCACTGGCACTCGGAGCCATCACGACCGCCGCGGCCAGCCTGCCGGCATCGTTGCTCACCACGCACGGCACATTCGACGTTCTGGCTTTCTTCATCTTTTGCACATTCCTGCTCTCTCCCCTGTATATGCTGTGGTGGCTGATTCTGGTCGATCGAGAGACAGTCCGAGGCGCAATCAAGGCCCCCGAAAAATCCATCGAATCCACGTGGTACACCCAGGCCGCTCAAGGTGTCTTCCACGACCTCCTCATCGTTATGGGCCTCGGCGCAGCCCTGACGAGCTGGTGGAAATTGTCCTTTGACATATCCTGGTTTTTCCTCGGCGGGACCGTAGCGATGATGGTTGATTTCGCAGCCCGGTACGCCTACGAAAAATCTAGGAGCTGATCGTGAACAACCACGTACGGCACTACCGGATCGCCCTGCAGTGGTCTCAGCAGCACCTGGCCGATCAGGTGGGCGTATCCCGCCAAACCATCTTGTCGATCGAAAAAGGCAAATATGATCCTTCCCTGCCTCTCGCGTTTCAGCTGGCGAGCGTATTCGACTGCACCATAGAGGACCTCTTTGTTCCGGACCCCGAAGACCTCCCCTGAGCGCTGATCCAATTCGAGGCGGCAGGATGCGTCACTTCGGTCTTGACCTCGCAGAACTCTCGCTTCGGCAGATGTATTCCAACTGGACCAAAATTTTTCCGCAATTCTGGCCCTTACTCTGTACCAGGAGCTCGGACATGATGGTCTCATGACTGAATCAGCTACCGAAAACTCTGCCCAGACCGGCTCGCCCCTCGTCAAGCGGGGCCTGGCCGACATGTTGAAGGGCGGCGTCATCATGGACGTCGTCACCCCGGAACAAGCCCGCATCGCCGAGGACGCGGGCGCGGTTGCCGTCATGGCTCTGGAACGAGTGCCCGCCGATATCCGGGCTCAGGGCGGAGTCGCCCGTATGTCCGATCCGGACCTGATCGAGCAGATTATCGAGACCGTTTCCATCCCTGTCATGGCCAAGGCTCGAATCGGGCATTTCGTCGAGGCCCAGATCCTCGAGGCGCTCAAGGTCGACTACATCGACGAGTCCGAGGTTCTTTCCCCCGCCGATTACGTGAACCACATCGACAAGCAGAAGTTCACCGTCCCGTTCGTGTGCGGTGCAACCAACCTGGGCGAGGCCCTCCGCCGCATTGCCGAAGGCGCCGCAATGATCCGTTCCAAGGGTGAAGCCGGTACCGGGGATGTTTCCGAAGCAACCAAACACATTCGGACCATCAAGTCACAGATCGCCGATCTCCAGGCCGCCTACGCTTCCGCACCCGATTCGCTGTACGTCAAGGCCAAGGAACTTGCAGCACCGTACGACATCGTTGTGGAGGTCGCACGCACCGGAAAGCTGCCGGTCGTTCTGTTCACGGCCGGCGGCGTCGCGACTCCGGCGGATGCCGCGATGATGATGCAGCTCGGTGCCGACGGGGTGTTCGTCGGATCCGGAATCTTCAAGTCCGGCAACCCTGCACAGCGCGCGGCCGCAATCGTCAAGGCAACGGCCTACTACGACGACGCCCACGCGGTCGCCGAAGCCTCACGCGGACTCGGTGAAGCCATGGTCGGGATCAACGTGGGCGATCTTGCGGCCCCGCATCGCCTGGCAGAACGCGGCTGGTAGGCAGTCCATGAGCAACCCTACTGTTGGGGTGCTCGCGCTTCAGGGTGGGGTGGCCGAGCATGTCCGTATGCTCGGCCAGCTCGGCGCCCAAACCGTACTCGTCCGGCGCCCCGAAGAGTTGAAGCAGCTTGACGCCTTGGTGCTTCCCGGTGGTGAATCTTCAACCATTGACCGCCTGACCAGGATTTTCGGGCTCCGCGGGCCTCTGATCGAGGCGATTCGCGGCGGGTTGCCGGTACTGGGTACCTGCGCGGGCCTCATCATGCTGTCGTCCCATATCGACGACCCGGCCCCCGGGCAACAGTCATTGGCGGTGCTCGACGTCGGCGTCTCCCGGAACGCTTTCGGCTCGCAGGTCGCCTCGACGGAAGCCACGCTCGATTGGATGGGCTCGGCATCGCGGTCCGTCCGAGCCGCCTTCATCCGAGCGCCGATCGTCACGGCGCTGGGCGAAGGGGTCCGGACGCTGGCCAGACACGAGGACGAGGTGGTTGCGGTGCGTCAGGGAAACATTCTGGGCATTTCCTTCCACCCGGAGCTCACCGGCGACACCACCGTCCACGAGGAACTTCTGGAGATCACGCTTTAATTCTCGAGCCCTTGGCCAGTCGGGGAAACCAGAATCTTCACGGCGGTCTCATTGTGGTTGATCAGCGTATCGAAGCCTTTGTCGATCAGGTCATCCAGACCGATCTTGCCGGTGATGAACGGGCGAAGATCCACCAGACCTTCTTCGACGAGCTTGATGGTTGCCGGATGGTCGTAGGAATACCCGATGGTGCCCCGGAGGTCGATTTCCTTCATCACCAGTTTGTGCAGAGCAACCTTCGGCTCGTGCCCCCAGATGGAGACATTGACGATCACCCCTGCCGGACGAACGGCATCCAGAAGCATGTCCAACACGGCGTCGACCGAACTGCATTCGAAGCCGACGTCCGCGCCCTTTCCGTCGGTGAGCCCGCGGACCTCTTCGGCCACGTCGACTTCCCGGGGATCGAAAGCATAGTCGGCTACCCCCGCGTCCAATGCTTTCTGACGACGCAGTTCCGAGAGTTCGGAGATGACAACAGTCAGCCCTTCGGCTTTGGCCACCGCCGCTGTGAGTACTCCGATGGGACCAGCGCCCCCGATGACGGCTGTGTCCCCTTTCTTGGCTCCGGATCGTACAAAACCGTGGTGAGCGACGGAGAGAGGCTCGATCAGGGCCGCTTCGTCGAGATTCACCGAGTCGGCGATGGGGTGGACCCAGTGACGGTTGACGGCAATCTGTTCGCCGAGGCCGCCTCCTCCACCGCCCAGGCCAATAAAGTTCATGTCCGGGCTAAGTTGGTAATGAGGATCCTCCCAATCCTCTTCACGGATCAGGTAGGGCTCGACGACGACCTTCTGCCCGACTTCGAGGTCGTCAACGCCTTCGCCCAGTGCGGCGACGGTACCGCTCATCTCGTGCCCCAGCGTGATGGGCGCCTCTTCACCGGAAATCGGGTGGGGCTGGCCCTTGGGCGGAACGAAGATCGGCCCGTCCAAGTACTCGTGGAGGTCGGTTCCGCAGATCCCGCACCATGCGACGTTGATGAGAACGTCCCCGGCTCCGGCGACCGGCGGTTCGATGTCGTCAATGCGGATGTCGTGGTTCTGGTAATAACGGGCGGCACGCATGATCTCTTCTTCCGTTCGGAGTCAGTACACCCTCAGTCTAGTGATCGAGATCACCGCTTTGACAGTTGTGAAGCCCAGGTCTCAAGAACAGGATCTGGCGCCCAGGGGCCGCCGGGGCCGGGACAAATATGGGGTTTCCGAGGCATTTCCGCATAAGTGCATCTCCAGGCCCCGGCGCTGGGGTGGCCCGTGTCAGCGGGCTCGGGACGTCGGCGCTGTGGACCTTTTCGAGGGTCAACCGTGTCACCGGCGAAGCCCACGTCGCGGGAACCGAGAAAAATTTCGCTTGGCAAGGCATCTCACGCCGGGGGTATCCTGGCACCAGACTTGCCCCTGATCGTTCCCGGACCGGTCGGGCATTCGAACCATACACCGGGCGAGGAGAAACCATGACCGTCCATCCGCATATCAAAGGACAGTCCGACGAGACCGCCAGCGCCCCCGGCAAAAACAAAGGGCCTCTCAATAATTCGTACCTCCAGGGGCTTGCAGGTCAGCTCGTCACCGAGTGGAACGTGGAGGGCGAACAGGGCCAGGGCGGTTATGGCCCGCGCACTCGCCGCCCGTTTTCTCAGAAGGATTACCATCACCCCGCCGCCGGTTACGGCGCCGCGTTGTCCGTGACCGAGGTCTTGGCCAAGGAACGTGAACCAGTCCTCGGCGCCCGTTCGGTGTTCACCATGAACCAAACTGACGGCGGTTTCGACTGCCCCGGATGCGCCTGGCCGGACGACCCCAACGTCTCGATGGATATTTGCGAAAACGGCATCAAACACGTCACGTGGGAGATGACGCCGAAGCGGACGACGCGCGAGTTCTTTGCCCAGCATTCTGTGTCCGAACTCGAGTCTTGGAGCGACCACGATCTGGAGAAGGTCGGACGTTTGACCGAGCCGATGTCCTACGATGCCGATTCCGATCACTACATCCCGATCACGTGGGATGATGCTTTCGCGATGGTCGGAGATACCCTCCGCAGCCTGGACAGCCCGCACGAAGCCACGTTCTACACCTCAGGCCGGCTGAGCAATGAGGCGACGTTCATGTACCAGCTCTGGGCGCGCGAGTTCGGCACGAACAATCTGCCCGATTGTTCCAACATGTGCCACGAGGCGTCCGGGCGCGCATTGACGGCCTCCCTCGGCACGGGCAAGGGAACGGCCGACCTGAATGACTGGCTCGAGGCAGATCTCTTGTTCGTGATGGGCGTGAATGCTGGCTCCAATGCGCCGCGCATGCTCACAGCACTGGCCGAGGCCGAGCGCAAGGGCACCAAGATCGTTCACATCAATCCGATCATTGAGGCCGCGACCAACGGAACGATCGTGCCGCACGAGATCGATCAGATGATGATGGCCAAGGTCACCCGAACTTCTTCCCTCAACCTCCAGGTCCGTCCTGGGGGCGATATGGCACTGATGCGGGGCATCGGCAAGCGCCTGATCGAGCTCGCCGGCAACGACCCGGAGGCCATCGACCACGCGTTCCTCGAAAAGTACACCCACGATTTCGAGGCGTACCGCAACCTCGTCGAGCAGACCTCCTGGGAGGAGCTCGAGGAGCAGTCGGGTGTTTCCAAGGGCCAGATCATGCAGCTCGCGAACCTGTACCGCGAGTCGGACAAGACGCTGATCTCCTGGTGCCTCGGTGTCTCCCAGCACGAGCACGGTGTGGACACTGTCCGAGAGATCGTCAACCTTCTGATGCTGCGGGGCAACCTGGGCAAGAATGGCGTCGGCCCCTCCCCCGTGCGCGGGCACTCGAACGTCCAGGGAAACCGGACCTGCGGCATCGACCATCGCCCGAGCAAGGAGTTCATCGAGAAGCTCAACCGCGCTTTCAATGTGGATGCGCCGACCGAGCACGGCCTGGACACGGTCAGCTCGATCGAGGCCATGCACGAGGGATCGGTCAAGGTGTTCGTCTCGCTGGGCGGCAACTTCGTTCGCGCGGTTCCGGATCCGGAGTACACCGAGACCGCAATGCGGAAGCTGGATCTGAATGTGCAGGTCAGCACGAAGCTGAACCGAAGCCACATTGTCCACGGCAAAAAATCGCTGATTCTGCCGTGCCTGGGCCGCTCCGAGAAGGATATCCAGGCCTCGGGTGAACAGTGCGTCTCGGCCGAGGACGCGATGTCGATGGTCCATGCCTCCTTCGGCATGAAGAAGCCGGCGTCCCCGCACCTGCTGTCGGAAATGGCGATCCTGGGCGGCATGGCTCGTGCGACCCTGCCCGAATCGACGACGCCGTTCGAGAAGTACGTGGACAATTACGACGAGATCCGCGACATGATGGCCGAGGTTCTGCCCGGGTTCGAGAATTTCAACGAACGTGTGCGCCGGCCTGCGGGATTCCGCATCTACCAGGCGGCACGCGAACTGGATTTCTCTAAGACCGCGAGCGGCAAGGCGAATTTCTCGACCGCCGAATTGCCGCAAGTGGACCCGGGCGACGGCAAACTAGTTCTGCAGACGATGCGCTCCCACGACCAGTGGAACACGACGATCTATTCCAACAATGATCGTTACCGGGGAATCAAGAACATCCGCACCCTGGTGTTCATGAATCCCGACGACATGCGCGCCCGCGGAATCCAGGAGGGGGATTTCGTGTCCATCACGTCGACCTCGAAGCTGGGCATTATGCGCCGGCTGAACAAGTATCGAGCCTTCGCGAAGGACATCCCTCAGGGAAGCGCGGCCGGTTACATGCCGGAGATGAACGTGCTGATCGGAATCGAGGACTACAGCACGCAGTCCGAGCAGCCCCTAATGAAGAGCATCCGGGTCACGATCACTCGGAGCGAGTAGCCCCGACTTCCAGAGTGTGCGGCGCGGCTGGCCAGTTGTTGGCGAACCGCGCCGTTTTCATAGGCTGAGGAGTTCTTTGGCGCGGCTGTATTTCACGGCCAAGCGCTCCCGGGTCTCTTTGCCGAGACGCGCCGTCCGCTGCGGGTCCGTGTTGTCGTCCAGATCGGACTTCTTGACCAGCACAGCGGCGGGTACCGCACGGACTTTCTCGAAATAGGCCTCGGTCGTCTCGTCGGGTCGTTTGGTCACAGCAACAACTGCATCCACGACTGTCTCCGGGAATGCTTCTCTCAGTTGAGCCTCGCTGACTGACGTGTCTTCCAAAACGTCATGCAACCATGCGGCCGCGATGACCAGGTTTGCTTCGTACCCGTAGACACCCCGGTCATCGCAACGACGCGCCGCATGCGAGGCAACGCGAGCGGGGTGACCAATGTAAGCCTCCCCAGACTTGTCTTTTTGCCCTTCGTGCGCGGCGGTGGCGAGGGCCTCGGCTCGCGGAAGCAGGGTCATATCTTCGATTCTTGCCCAGATTGATTCGTCCAAGTGCCTTTGGCTCATCATGGTCAGGTCCTCAATTCAGATGATCTTGGGAGACACACAACAGCTTAGGCACCCCGACCGACAACTTAAGGGATCTAGGTTGTTTCTATGAATGCATCAGGGTCTCCACGGGGTCGATCCGCCCCGCTTTCCAGGCCGGGTAGGCCCCGGCCACGAGGCCCACGACGAGCCCCGCGGCGAGTCCCCACGCAACCGTTCCGGCACTGACTATGGGCTGCCAATGGTTCACCACGCTGATGGTTGCAATTGCGTCCAGCGCAACGACCACCCCAGCCACCGCGCCGACAGCACTCGTCAGCATCGCCTCGGCCGCGAACTGGACCATGATCCCTCTCGCCCGGTTCCCGAGAGCCAGACGGAGACCGATTTCCTTGCGCCTTTCCAGCACTGCGACCAGGAACGTGTTCATGATCCCGACGGTTCCGATCAGCAATGTCACTGCCGAGAGGGTCAACAAGAGAGAACGCTGTTGCTGGTCCACCGCTCGACGCAGGGTTTCCGGCTCAGCGGGGACGCTGGCCGCGAAGAGCACAGGCTGGTGAGGGCTGAGCGCCATGGGTGCCTCGCGGCCGACCTGAGGCGCCGCCCCGGGAGCCGTAGCCAGGACGACGCTGGTTCGACCGCCGTCGTGACCATCCAGGCTCACACCCAACGGAACGTATACCGCTCCGTGGTAGTCGGACAAGGACGGGTTCTCGGTGGTCACCCCCACCACCGTGAGAGGTTGTCCCCCGACGAACAGCGTCAGACCGGACGTCCACGGGATACCTAGGTTCTCCAAGAGGGAGCGCCCGACCACGGCCACACGGTCTTTGCGATCCATGTGGCCCTCGTCGAATGTTCGCCCGTCAGTAACCTCTTGTCCTTGGGCCACGAAAATACTGGGGGTCGCGGCCAGAACGGGAGCCTGCACCCGCCCTTCAAAATCCTGCCGGGTTTCCGGAGCAGGGGTGACCGTCTCGACACTGGTGGTCAACGGACGAATCACGGCAGTGGATGTGACGCCGTTCAGTTTCCCGAGCCTTTTGATCCCTTCTCCACGGGCGAGGTCCACGGCTTCCTCGGAGGTGAGCGGTGCCTGTGCCGTTTGGTTGAGGACAATCCGTTGTGCTTTGAAGACGTTGAACGCGTCGGAGAGCTGTCCGGCAATGGTCGAGGTGAGCCCGGTGGTCAGGACCAAGGTGGCGACCCCCAGCGTCACTCCCAACGTGGTCAGCAGGTTGCGGCGAGCTCGCCGGATCACGGCTTCAGCGGCTTCGACCACCCCCGAGCGGAACGTCGACAGATTCTTGGCGTTCGGTTCCCGGATTGGCGTTTGTATGCCGGCTCCAGCACCTACCGTGTCAGGTTCATGGCTGCCCCGCTCGGACCCCTCGAATGTCCGCGTTCCGCTCTCCACGGGATTTGCTTCAGCATCGGTCGGGGGTGACGACTCGAAAAGACGGCCGTCGTCAAGCGTGAGTGAGCGGTCGCATTGGGAGGCCACCCACGGATCATGGGTGACGATCACCGTTGTCTGTTGAGGCCCCGTCATCGCCCGGAGCATGTGCATGACCTCGCCTGACCGCCGCGAATCCAAGGATCCCGTCGGCTCGTCGCACAGCAGAAGCTTCGGGTTCGTGACGAGCGCACGGGCAATCGCTACTCGTTGTTTCTCTCCGCCCGAGAGGGTTCTCGGCATCGCGTCCCGGCGATGACTCAGGCCCAGCCTGTTGAGCATGCGTTCCGCCAAAGCCCGGCGTTCGTGCTTTTTGACCCCTAGGTATTTGAGGGGGAGCTCGACATTGGCCATGACGGTCTTGTGCTCCACCAGGTGGAAGGCTTGGAAAACGAAGGAGATCTTCTCAAGCCTCGTGGCGGCGCGCTCCGCACGGGTCAGGGCGGCCGTGTCCCGACCGTCGAGGAGGTAGCTTCCCTCGGTGGGTGGCGCGAGGAGACCCAGGATATGGAGGAGAGTGCTCTTGCCTGATCCGGATGGTCCGACTACCGCGACCATCTCGCCCGGCCGGAGTTCGACGTCCACGCCGCCGAGCACCCTGGTCCGAGAGCCTCCCTCATCGAAGACCTGTCCCAGACCGCGCGCGACGACTGATTGGCCGGCCACACCGTCAGTCCCTTGCCCGACGGCAGCGGTCACCTGCCCTCACCGCCCGTGGTTCCGAGACGCACGGCGTCTCCTTCCTTCAGGTCCCCCGAGAGGGGTTCCACGGCGTTCATGCCTGCGGATGAGAACGTGACCTTGACCGGGATTTCACTGGACTCGTTCCCATCGACCACGGTTACCCGTGTTTCGCCGTTCTTGGTCCAGAGCGCTGAGCTGGGGACCACGAGCTGACGGGGTTCGGACTCTTCGAGGATGATTTGGCCGTTCACGGTCCCTCGGACCTTGTCCGCGTCAGCTCCGAGATCCACGAAGGCTTCCCGTTCGGTTTGGTCTTCGTGCGTTCCATCGGGCCTGACCTGGGTACCCGATTCTCCTCCCTCGCTCTTGTTCTGGGCAGAACCGCCCCGGAGTTGTTCGCTGTTGCTTCCCTGACTGGTAGAGAGCTTCTCCACAATGGACGTCACGGGATATTCTGTGGTTCCGAGCGACGGCACGGTGACGCGTTTGCCGACTGTTGCTTCCGGGGCGAGTTGCCCCGAGGGCCCTGTGCAGCGCAGGCGCACACCGTCGGCGGATACTTTTGCGATAGGGCCTAGCGAAACCGAGCCGGTTTTCCGCGGCTCACCCACCACGGCGCTGGGACGCTCCAGGACCAGGAACGACGATGCCGGAATGCTCTCTTTGGCCTCGAGCGGCTTGTATCCGAAGTGTTTGTACAGTTCGCTGAGTGCCTTGTAAGTACGTTCGTCGACAATGTCGCGAGCCTCCGAGGGACGAGGCGCTTGATACCCCATGGCGCTCAAGGATTTGTTCAACAAAGCGGCATCGGGGCCACGGTCGTCGAGCCGGAGGTCCCTGTACATTGAGAAGCCGCCGATCAGAGCGAATACTGGCTTTCCATTGACCTCCGCGATCAAGGTCCCTTGGTCGATCCGCTCTTTGGCCCCAAGGGCAATCCGAGTGTACTGATCCGTACCGGCAGATCCCGGGGCCTGGAGGGCCACGCTGGATTCGTAGCCCACGGCGCACGTCACTGGGACCGTACTGCGCAATGTGTCCCGAACCACCGAAGCGGTGACAAGAGAGGGCGGGGGAGCTTCGGCTTCGGCCGCTTTTTGGGCGGTCGTCTTGAAGGACGAGGCCATGAACCACGTGAGACTCGTGGCCAGGACGAGCCCAACGGTTCCGACGAGCAACCAGATCTTCTTCACTGACTACCTCGCTCCTACCCGGCAAGGATTGTGGGCGCGTTGGCCTCGGCGGCCCTCTTGGCCTCGGTGACCTGGGCTATCAGCCCCTGTTTGTCGTTGAGGAACGTCGTCAGGTACGCGTTGAGCTGCTTCCGGAGTTGGTTCTCGAAGTCGACCTTGTCCCGGCACTTCGCATCAGCCACGGCGATATCGATACCGGGGTTCTTTATTTTCGCGTGAATAATGTCCGGAGTCTCGAATTCGAGGTTCTCATCGTTTTTCATGCATTCGGACCACTTCTTTTCGAGGCCTCGAGTCCCCTCCGAGTCCATAGCCGCATTGACGTAAGGGAGCGGCAGGTTCCCTGCGGCGCCTTCGAAGACAACACCAGATTCCGCGGAACCGAAAACTTTTTCATAAGCGAAAGCCAGGCAACCATCCTTGGAAATGCCACCAGGCACCCCCTCCACACTCACCGAACCATTCTCGGGGTCCCCGATAAATACGGAGATCGCCTTCTTTTCCATGTCTGAAGGTAGAGATTCAGGATCTTCCAGCCCGGCGTCAGTCACATATCCCTGAACCCGAGCATCTTCGACGTTGAGTTCCGACGGACTCGCCAAACTACGCACCGACGGGGTCTTATGCGATCGGGCGACCCACCGCGCGCCATGGTTACTGACACACTGTCCGATTTCTTTCTCGACCGCGTCATGCATCGCCGGGGTCTGACGGAAGAGTTCATCCACTTTTTCGATAGCTTGGGGATCGGGCGACGTCGCGGCAGCGACGCTTTCGATGGCGAGACTCTCGGTAGACTCGCTCGCATTAGGCTCGCTCTTCGCCCCGCCCTCGGCGGCCCCGCACCCCACAAGGAAAAATACCAGAACAGAGAAAAAAGTAATATTTTTCATTATTCTCTTTCAGCCCGGCGATGGCGACCGTCAGGCCGCCATCGCCAAAACCTAATACGTCAGACTTGTTCCACGAAATCTGCCATGTCATTAAATCTGACGCTTTTCAAATTGTCCTCATACCAGCCGGGCGGCAGGGTTTGGCCAATAAACTGCCTACCCCGACGCCACTGACCAATACCTTCGGAAGCCCTAACGTTCGCGTTGGTCCACGAACTCGCGCGATCGTGAAGGGATCGACTCAGGTCCGTATACCCGTTGTAACCGTTAATGACCTGCGACGAACCGCCACGACGAGCATGCTCATAGACGCACACATTGGAGGTGGGGCATCCAAGTACGGTAGCGGAAGCGGGTGGTGCCGCGATCACCAGACTCGATGCCAGACCACAAGCTACTAGCGAGCCAGCCAGAAGTTTCATCGATATTAACAATTTCATGTTTGCCCGTTACGGATGAATCACGAATAATGGCAAGAAGTATCTTAAGTGACTTAGGGCACCCGGGCAAGGGATTCGGCACGAAAAGTCTAGAAATTTTAAGTATAGATATAAAATCTATACTTATTCCCCGTGACCTGCGGAAATGTCGTCATGTCCGTACATCACCCCCTTGGTTCACCCGCTAGCCAGATGCCCCCGGAGGGTCGCGGCGTCGTAGTCCGTGCGGAAGCGGCCACGTTTCTGAAGTTCCGGAATCACCTGGTCCACGAAGTCCTCGATGCCGCCCGGCAGGGTCGGGAGCATCAGGTTGAAGCCGTCCGCTCCCCCGTCGTCCAGCCAGTGCTCGATCTGATCGGCAATGGTCTCCGGGGTCCCGACCATGGTGCAGTGTCCGCCACCGGCCGCGAGCCGCCCCAGGAGCTCGCGCACCGTGGGGCGCTCGGCTTCGATGATGCGCAGAATCGTCGCGTACCGCCCTTTGGGCCCGGTGAACTGCTCGAGCGGTTCGAGCTCCGGGACGGGCGCGTCGAGCTCCCAGTCGCTGCAGTCGCGCTGCACGAATTTTCCCAGCTGGCGCAGGGAGGCCTCGACGGGCAGGAGCTCGTCCAGCTCCCTTCGCTTCCGTTCGGCTTCCTCGACGGTCGAGCCCACGTAGGTCACGAGCCCAGGCATCACGACGACGTCGTCCGGGTTCCGGCCCGCGGCCGCGACCCGACGCCGAATGTCGGTGCGGTATTCCTCGCCCTGTTCGAGGTCATAGGCGACGGCGTAGATACCTTCCGCGCGACGCGATGCGAGGCTTCGTCCGGGTTCGGACGCACCCGCCTGGAACAGCACGGGCCGTCCCTGCGGCGGTTCGGGCACGTTGAGCGGACCGGCGACCGAGAAGTGTTCGCCCTCGTGGTCCACGCTCCGGATCTGGGTCCTATCCGCGTAGCGCCCCTCTCGGTCCGCACATATCGAGGAACGAGGCCACGAATCCCACAGGGCCTGAACCGCATCGATGAACTCCTCGGCCCTGGCGTATCGCTCCTCATGAGGAGGCAGAGTAGCCATTCCGTGGTTGCGGGCCTCGCCGTCGAACATGGACGTCACGACGTTCCAACCGGCCCGCCCGGAACTGATGTGGTCCAGACTCGCGAGCATCCGGGCCGCATGGTAGGGCGCGTAGAAAGAGCTGGATACCGTGCTGACCAGGCCGATCTTCGAGGTCGCCCGCGCCATTGCGGCCAAAGCAGTCAACGGCTCGAGGAACCACGCGGGAGAATCCTCGATCCCACCGGGGCTCAGGGACTGGCCGTCGGCAAAGAAAACAGCGTCGAGTTTTCCACGCTCGGCGATCTGCGCGAGTTCTTCGTAATAACCGATCTCGCCGAGCCGCTCGACTGACGAGCCGGCAGACCGCCACGCGGCGTTGTGGTGCCCACAGCCGAAGATGAACAGGTTGATGTGTGCTTGTTTTTTCATCACGGCGCTCATCCCTTGACCAAGCCACCGTCGACGATCAAGTTCTGCCCGGTCACAGACCGGGCCCACGGCGAGGCGAACAAGAGAATCGCGTCGGCCATTTCGTCCGGGGTGGTCACCGAACGCAGCGGCGTTCCCGCAGCGATCATGTCGAAGACCTCATCCGGTGTTGCGGAGCTGGCGTCCGTCTCCCGCAGCAGACCGCCGGAGACCATGTTGACCGTGATGCCCTCCTGCCCCAGGTCGTGGGAGAAGGTCCTGGTCAGGGACAGCAGGGCGGCCTTGGCGGCCGTGTAGTCATGGTACGGGACCACGGGGTTCTGGAACAGGTTCGTGCCGATGTTCACGATGCGTCCGAAACCCCGCTTGGCCATGCCAGGCCGGAGCGCCTGGATCATCGCGACCGGCCCGTGGAGCGACCCGTCGATCTGTTTCTGGAATTCCTCTGCGGTGATGTCGGCGGCTTTCGACCGGGCCTCGCCGTTGAAGCTGAAGTCCACCAGGGCGTTGTTGACCAGCGTGGTGGGTGCGGCGTCGAAGAACTCGGAGGCTGAAGCCGCGAACTTGCGAATGCTCTCCCCGTCTCGAACGTCAAGGGCCGCGCAACGGGCTCGGTCCGGGAACTCGTCGACGATGCACATGGCGTCGTCCTTGCTGCGGTGGTAGCCGATCACCACTCGTGCCCCTTCGCGGAGGAAAGCGCGGCTGATGCTCTCTCCCAGGCCCCTCGCACCGCCGGTCACAACCACGATCTGCTCGCCGATGGGCAGAACGCTCGATACGGTGGTGGGATTTTCGGTCATGGTCTTTGCCTCTCGATCGAGGCGAAGGCACCCGAAAGAGCGGTTCTCGCAACCGCGGCTGCGGCACGCGGATGCAAGTGCGCTCTGCGGACATTCCCTTCGCCAGTACTAGCTGAATCAGGTTCTACGGGTTTCATCTCAGCCTCCCTCCGGAGGCACCCCGTGTCGCGCGTCTCATATTAGCACTGCTATTCGAACAGGCGCTGTCCGACCATCTCGTCACCGTCACGAATGCCCGCGGGCACGGCGAAGAGAGCCGATGCCTGGTGCTGGAGATACTCCGTCAGGGCATCCTGCTCCGTCATTTTCTTGAGGGTCGGGTAGAAGCCCTTCCGGGGATCTCGCACGTAGGCGATGAAGAACAGACCCGCATCCAGACGCCCGAGGGAATCGTTGCCGTCCGTGTAGTTGTAACTACGCCGGAGCATCCTATGGCCCCCATTGTTCTCAGGGGCGACGACGGCCACGTGCGAGTCCGTGGGAATCGCGGGTTGCCCGTGGTCGTCCTGAGCCGTGAAGTCCAGCGGTTCGAACTCGTCCGAAGCCCGAGGTGAGGCGATCGACAGCGGGGCACCGTACTGCTTGTCCCGTCCGATCACCTCCTGCTGTTCGGAGAGCCGTACCCGATCCCAGATCTCGAGGTACATGTGAATCTTTCGTGCCACAAAATACGTTCCGCCGTTCATCCACTGTGCGTTGGAATCATCCTCGGGCTGAACCCAAACGTTGTCGTTGAACAGTTCATCGCCGTCTTCCGCCTTAAGGTTGGCCGTACCGTCCTTGAATCCGAAGAGATTCCGGGGTGTCTGCTGACCCCTCGACGTCGACGAGCTGCGCCCGTAACCGATCTGACCCCACTTGAGCGTCGCCAAACCGAAGGCGATGCGGGTCAGGTTTCTGATCGCGTGGACGCAGATTTGGGCGTCATTGGAGCACGTCTGGATCAGAATGTCCCCGTCGCTGGATCCCACCCGCAGGGCTTCGTTCGCAAATTTCGGAACCCCGTCGCTCAGGATCTTGGGCATCTTGCCCTTGAGTCCAAAACGATCATTTCCGCGCTCATCGGCGAAGAACGAACGTCCGAAACCGAAGGTGATGGTCAGTCCGCTCGGCGGGTATCCCCAGGCTTCCCCGGTGTCCGGGGGCGGCATCTGGTGATTGTCCTCAGGAGCGCCGCCGATGAGTTCCCCCGTGCACATCTGCTCCGCGGCGGCCGTCCATTCGGAGAGCAGATCTTTGAGCCCCTCGACATCCTGAGCAGTCACGTTATAGGCGGCGGTGTACATATTGTTTTGCACGGGAGTCAGGATTCCCTGTTGCTTTTCCCCGCGAAAGGGGTACCTGAGTTCAGCCGGATTGGATGCCGTGGCTTCATCGCTGCCCATGCGGTGACCGATTACTCCACCGCCGAAGCCCGCAATGCCCAGCAGACCGGCCGCTCCCGCGGCCCCCACGAGCCGACGACGCGAGAAACCTCGAGTTTTCCCTTGGATTGCTGCCGCGTCGTCGCCGGCCATGGAGTCCGTGGGGCGCGCCTCTGCCCCGTAAGAGTTTGTGGCAGGCGACGAGGCAGTATGCGATTCATCACCGAATGATTTGTGAGGTGACATCGATTCTTCCGTGAGCTAGTGAAGGATCGTTCCCGCGATCTTGGACAGCGGCTCGCTGAGGGCGTTGACCGCGTCGGAGAATTTTCGCTGGAGGTCGGTGTAAGCCGAGTCTTTGGGCACTTCCCCGGCTTCCTTCTGAACGGAAGCGATCTGGGAGTAGTCCTTGAACAGGGTGTTTCCGCCTTCGTCCTTACCGGTCGATTGCTCGTTGATCAGTGACTTCACCGATTCGAAGTTTGACTCGATCTTCTCGGCCAGCTTGGGATCTTTGTCTTTCACCAAATCTGCAACGTTCCCATAGGCAACCTCGGCTCCCTCCACGTTGGCCTTGAAGTCATAGGTATCCGTGTGCGAGAAAGTCTCTTCCTCGCCCACGATCTTGGACGTGGCAACTTCTTCCAGGAGCGAGGAAGCGCCGGTTGCGACATCGGACAATTCGAGTTTGAACTTGCCCTTGGCGCCGTCGATCTTGCCGTAGACCAAGTCGTAGAGCTTCTGGGTGTTTTCGTTCAGTTCGTCCGCGGCTCGTTTCCGGTCGTCGTCCGTGTCGAACTTGTACCCGGCGGATTCATCGGTGAACAGGTCCGCCTCAATGCGGTGCCAGCCGGTCCAGTCCTTGAGCACCTCCGGGTCCGTGGGCTTCTTGTGTGCATCTGTCGAGAGGTCCTGGATCCGGGCGTCCAACGCAGCGTCGAGGTCGCCTCCTTCCTTGATGCCGAAGGACTCCGCGGTCGGCTCGATGCGCTCGTAATGCTGACGAGCCAACGGGTACAGTGCCTTCGCTTTTTCGTCATCGCCCGTGACGTAAGCCTTCGTGAACTCTTGGGTCGCACCTACCAGCTGGCCAGTCTGGTCCTTGACGTACGAGGTGTAGTTCGAGATCGCTTGGTCCTCGGCGGCCTGGACGTCTTTTGCTACTTCCACGGTCTCGCCGTGGGTCACGTCGAATTGGGCGAGCCCCACAAAGTTGCCGACCATATTCGGCTTGCACCCGGTGTAATACGTGCCTTCCTTAAGCGCCGTTGTCATGTGTGCCGTGGTGCCCGGCCCGATGTTTTCCTTCTCGGAAACGATCTGCAGCTTGTTCTCGGTCAGAACCTCGAATTCATTCGGCGAGGTCCCAGTGTTGGCGATATCGAAAGCGACTTTGCCGGCCGGGATCTTGGCCGGATCTGTCGTGCACGTGTCGTCGGTGATGTTGACCTTGACGGTCTGAACAGTTTCCCCGTTTTTGGACTCGTTGGATGAAACCGACGAATTTGCAGGGTTGTCGGTGCACGCCGACAGGGAGATGGCTATAGCTATAGCGGCAGGAACAGCAAGGTACCTTTTGTTTTTCATGTTTTCCTCTTGAGTGCGGTGATGGCGCGGACAACCGCGCCCGGTTCGGGGAAAGGATTGAGGGGTCAGTGCGCCTGAGCAAGCGGCGCGGACCGCTTGCCAGAGGACATTCGGCGCGTGAAGAGGAAGACTGTGGGAACCAAGTAGACGACCCATGCGAGGACTTGCAACACCGTCGGCTGGAGATTGACCTGGAAAACAGCCTGTCCAAGCGTGTAGATCCAGAAGAGGGGCGATGTGGCCTCAGGCAGGCGACTGCTGAGGTCCCAAGCGTGGCTCATGATGCCGGGCAGCACGCCTGCCTCTTGCAGGTCGCCGATTCCGTAAGCACAGATCCCGGCCGTCACCATTATCAGGAAATATCCGGTCACGGAGAAGAAGAGGCGCATATTGATCCGACGAGCTCCTCGGTAGACGACCCACCCGAGGGCGACTGAAAGTACCAGACCAGTCAGTACACCCGCGGTGGTCGCGAGGACATTGGTTTGGACGGAAGATCGAACCGTTGCCCAGACGAAAAGCGCGGTTTCCACGCCTTCCCGGCCGACCGCCAGCACGGCAAGCCATACCAGGCCCCATCCGCCTGAGCCACCCACCAAGGAGCGCTCGACTGAAGATTCAAGGTTGTGCTTGAGCTCTCGGGAGTGACGTCCCATCCAGAAGATCATCCAGGTCACAAGGGCAACAGCAACCAGGGAAAGTGTCCCCCCGATGATCTCTTGAGCCTGGAATGAAAGTGTCTTAGGCCCCCATGTGAGAAGTGCGCCGAGGGCGAGGGGTAATAGAACCGCAATGCCGACGCCCAGCCACATCTTGGGCAGGATGTCGCAGCGTCCTGCCTTGACTAGATATGCAACAAGGATCCCAATAATGAGGGAAGCCTCGAAACCCTCCCGGAGAGCGATCAACAAATTGGCAACGAACACACAGCCTCCCAAGACGATCAGCTACCGGAGGCCCTATGACGGGCTCGACAGCTGGACTCAAGAGAAGTATAACCTAACCTTTAACAAAGTTAATGCTTCTGTTCAGGAAAGATACACTTTGCTTTCCAATATGGCTTCCCTGGATTTTCCGTGTCAGGTCCTGATCCATACGTTCGAGCGCGAGCGCCACCCGAGCGTGATCCCGCGAAGCCCCATGAAGCCCATTGCATACGCGATCCAGACCCAGACGAAGCCCCAGGGATCGACGTCGCCTCCGCGGTCCGCGCTGAAAGCAAAAATTCCCCAGAGCATCGGTGCGTAAATCACCAACGAGATGAATGAGGCGAGGGCCAGATACTTCACGTCCTCGGCGCCGATGAGCACGCCGTCGAGGATGAAGACATAGGACGCCAATGGCTGTCCGACCGCAACCACGATCATCGCGGCACCGAAGAGTTGCTGAACGTGCGGATCGGGAGTGAAGGCCCAGCCGAATCCGTATCCGATGACGGGACAGATCAGGCCGGTTATCACGCCGAAGCCCACGGACCATCGAATCAGGCGGTTCATGAGCCTTCTGACGTGCTCCTTCTCGGACACCAGACTCAGGTTCCGGCTTCCCATCTCCTTCCCAAGTAGGGCTTGGGCCGCGATAGCGAGCGCGTCGAGCCCAAACGCCATGAACCCGAAGAGGGACATCGTCAGTTGATAGGCCGCCAAGTTGACCGCCCCCTGGTGAGTGACGACCAAAACAGTGAGGAGCATCGCGGCTCGCATCGACGCGGTGCGCAGCATCAGCCACGAACCGACGGAAAGTATCGCACCCACACGGCTCGGCGACGTCATCCACCGGACCTCATGGTCCCGGGAGCCTCCGACGATCATGACCAGGTAGACGGCGGCCATGCCCCATTGAACAAGTGACGTGCCCATGGCGGAGCCTGCGACTCCGAGATGCAACGGGAAGACCAGGATCATATTGAGGACGACGTTGACCGCTGCACCGGTTGCCGCAACATACAGCGGCGTCTTGGTGTCCTGGAGCCCTCGGAGAATCCCGAGGGCCGCGAGGACGATGAGCATGCCCGGCAAACCCGGCATGGACCAGCGCATGTAGGCGACGGCGTGTTCGAGGGTTTCCCCCTGGGCACCCATCATGCCCAGAACGGCGGGGGCCAGAATCCAACCGGCGACGGCCAGGACAAGACCCAAACCGAAGGCGACCCACAAGCCATCGCGGCCTTTCTCATAGGCCGCCTTGAGGTTCCTGGCACCAAAGAATCTGGCAACGGCCGGGGTGGTCGAGTACGAGAGGAAAATCATGAGGCCGATGACCGTCTGAACTACCGTGGAAGCGACCGAAAGGCCCGCCAGCTGTGGCGTGCCGAGGTGACCGACAATTGCGGTGTCGGCAAGGATGAAAAGCGGTTCCGAGATCAACGCGCCGAAGGCCGGTAGGGCCAGGGCGAGGATCTGCCGGTTGAGACTCTTCGCCGAGGCCTCCGATGAAGTGTGTTCAGGAGCGTTATTCACCCGGCCAAGTCTAGGAGGTGAACGGTTCGCGGAGCCACGGGCAGACATTAATACCCGAACACTGTTCCCCAGCCTCGTAGACGTCGTTGTTGTCCACAATCTGTTTGGCGACCGTTCCGACGGGTCAGGACTTCTGGTTAGATCGAGTCATGGCCAACACTCTCGAGACCGTGCACCCCGCCGACTCCCATGAGCTGATCCGCGTGCACGGCGCACGAGAGAACAACCTCAAGGACATCAGCGTCGAGTTGCCCAAGAGGCGCTTGACGGTATTCACCGGCGTCTCCGGCTCGGGCAAGAGTTCCTTGGTCTTCGGAACCATCGCGGCCGATTCGCAAAGACTCATCAACGAGACCTACAGTGCGTTCGTCCAAGGGTTCCTGCCCACCCAGGCGCGACCGGAAGTGGA
The DNA here is from genome assembly GCF_004137765.1 of Rothia uropygialis. Taxonomy (GTDB): domain Bacteria; phylum Actinomycetota; class Actinomycetes; order Actinomycetales; family Micrococcaceae; genus Rothia. Next base: position 255,597 of record NZ_NOIS01000003.1, read on the forward strand.
CTTTCTGGACGGCCTCACCACGGCGATCATCGTGGACCAGGAGCGTATCGGGAGCAATGCGCGCTCGACCGTCGGGACCGTTACGGATGCCAATGCACTGCTGCGGACGCTGTTCAGCCGCGTAGCTGAACCCAAGATCGGCGGCCCCAAGGCATACTCCTTCAACACGCCCTCCGTGACCGCGTCCGGAGCGATGAAGGTCGAGCGAGGCCACCGCAAGGCGGTCAAGACGACGTTCTCCGTGACCGGTGGAATGTGCCCTCGCTGTGAAGGCATGGGCTCGGTGACGGATCTAGACCTGGAGGAGGTCTTCGACGAAACCAAGTCCTTGTCCGAGGGCGCGATCAAAGTTCCCGGATATTCGGGCGGCGGCTGGAACGTCCGGCTCTTCAGCGGTTCGGGTTTTGTGGATCCGGACAAGCCCATCAAAAACTTCACGAAGCGGGAAATGCACGATTTTCTGTACAAGGAACCCGCACGAATCAAAGTCGACGGAATCAACATGACCTACGAGGGTCTGATACCTCGCATCCAGAAGTCGATGCTGGCCAAGGACAAGGAGTCGATGCAGCCTCACATACGAGCGTTCGTGGATCGCGCAGTGACCTACGTGACCTGCCCGGATTGTCACGGCACTCGCCTGACCCAGGGTGCGCTGTCCTCCAAGGTCGACGGCAAAAACATTGCCGAGTTGTGCCAAATGCAGATCAGCGATCTGGCCGAGTGGGTCAGAAACCTCGACATCCGCACCGTGGGTCCTTTGCTCACGGCACTGCGTCATCTCCTCGATTCATTCGTGGAGATCGGTCTGGGTTACCTGTCCCTGGATCGGGCTTCCGGCACGCTTTCAGGAGGCGAGGCCCAGCGGGTCAAGATGATCCGCCACCTGGGCTCCTCGTTGACCGACGTGACCTACGTATTTGATGAGCCGTCTATCGGACTGCATCCCCACGACATCGAGAGAATGAACCGACTGCTGCTTCAGCTGCGGGACAAAGGCAATACGGTTCTGGTGGTCGAGCACAAACCGGAAATGATCGAGATCGCCGACCACGTGGTGGATCTCGGCCCCGGTGCGGGCAAAGCCGGCGGTGAAGTTTGCTATGAGGGCGACGTAGCCGGCTTGCGTACTTCCGCTACCGTGACGGGCCAGCACATCGACGACCGTGTGCGCCTCAAGGACTCGGTTCGCAAGGCCACCGGAAAACTCAAGATTCGCGGTGCCAAACGCAACAACCTGCGGAACGTGGACGTCGACATTCCTTTGGGGGTCCTGACCGTGGTTACCGGCGTCGCCGGATCCGGGAAGTCTTCGCTGCTCCACGGTTCTTTGCTCAAGGGAACGCGGGGCGCAGAGGAAGGCATCGTTTCCATCGATCAGGCTCCCATCAAGGGGTCGCGCCGGAGCAATCCCGCCACGTACACCGGACTCCTCGAGCCGATCCGCAAGGCATTCGCCAAGACCAACAACGTGAAGGCTGGACTGTTCAGCTCCAATTCGGAAGGAGCATGCCCCGCGTGCAATGGCGCGGGAGTCATATTCACCGACCTGGGAATGATGGCGGGGCTCTCCACCGTGTGCGAGGACTGCGAAGGCAAACGTTTCCAACCCGAGGTCCTGGAACACAAATACGGTGGCAAGAACATCAGCGAAGTTCTGGCCATGTCTGTCGTCCAAGCTGAGAAATTCTTCGGTCCGGGCGAGAACAAACTTCCCGCTGCACACAAGATCCTGAAGCGTTTGGACGATGTCGGACTCGGGTATCTGAGCCTGGGGCAGCCTCTGACCACTCTCTCGGGTGGCGAGCGCCAGCGACTCAAATTGGCTACCCGGATGGGAGAAAAAGGCGGGGTCTATATCCTCGACGAGCCGACCACTGGGCTCCACCTGGCCGATGTGGAACAGCTTCTGGGGCTGCTGGATCAACTCGTGGATTCGGGCAAGTCGGTGATCGTCATCGAACACCACCAGGCGGTCATGGCACATGCCGACTGGATTGTTGATCTGGGTCCCGGTGCCGGTCACGACGGCGGGCGTGTGGTCTTCGAAGGGACACCGGCCGAGTTGATAAGATCCGGATCGACGACAACCGGCCGCCACCTGAAGGAATACGTCGAATCATGAGCACCCGCCACGGAACTTCGGAACACGGGCCAACAGCTGGCGCGATCGAGGGGTCCGGGGCCGAGGCTTCTGGGGCGGAGGTCCCCGGAGCGGCGGGCTCTTGGGCGGCGTCCGGGCCGGCAGCGCCCGGGCCGGCAGCGCACAAACCTGCGCATGAGCGCGGCCGCGGGACGTCTCGCGTCGGCGGGGCACTGACGGCTATCGGCGTCGCCCTCTCGATCGTCGCTTCTATCCTGACCGGACTGCTCCTGGAGCACGCCGAAAGGACGCTGCCCTACCGCACCATCAAGGAAGCCCTGGACCATGGCGACGGAGCCGCCTACGCCCCGTCGGTGGTCTGCGCGGCGTCGCAGATCTTCTGGGTCGCGCTCGTGTTCGTGGGTTTCATCCTCTTGGTCATCGGCTTCGCCCGTGGCTATCGCCGCACGTGGGTGTGGATTGCCGCCGTTCTGGGACCCGTAGGACTGCTGGTTTCGGTATCGGCCTTCGTGGTCACGCTGGGGTTGGCGGCGTAGATCCGGGCTCGTGCCGTCGGGTCGACGGCCGACGCCATGGCCGTCGTTGTCGGCCGGCGTCATCGGCCGGCGGCGTCGCGAGACCCACGCCGCTTCGCGCGCTCCGCGGCGCTTTCGGGCCGGCCCGAGGCACGCTCTTGGCGGCGCCGGCGGCCTTCAGCCTCGGTGGCCCCAGAGCTTTTCGAGCTCGCGCCGTTCCTTCTTCGTCGGACGACCTGCGCCCGGTTCACGACGTGGCACCGGTGCCGACAAGGCGCTCGGCTTCGGCGGCGAGTGGTCGACGTAGCACGTGCGAGCGATCGGCGCCCCAACCCGCTTGGTCAGCAATTTGGTGACCTCGAAGACCCGTTCCCAGCCGGGAGTCCTGACCTTGACGACGTCGCCCACCCGAATCGCCTGCGAAGCCTTGACGGGCTGGTCGTTCAGCCTCACGTGCCCCGCCCGACACGCTGTCGTGGCCGAGGACCGGGTCTTGTAGAGCCGGACCGACCAGAGCCACGCGTCGAGCCGGACGCTCGACGGCCCTTCCTGCGGAGCCTGGTTCTGGAAAGTCATGGGCACCATTCTAAATCGCGCGGTCGAGACCACCCCAGCGGCCTGGGGTCGGGGGCCGGGACGCGGGGTCGGGGTGGCAGGACATACGGGTGGGGGGACGGTTGGTTTGGGTGGCCGTTGAGGCGGCGGTTGGGACGGCCAGCTCTGGTGGCGGTTACCGAATTCGAAGGCGGTTCCCGACGCCGGCCCACGCTTCCTACTCTCGTGTGCTCCCCGTTAGGCGGCGGTTGCCCACTTCGGAGGCGGTCGCCGGCGTCGACCCACGGTTCTTTACCTCGTTGATCCACACATTGGGAGGCGGTTGCCCGATCCGGAGGCAGTTCCCGCCCTCAACCACCGATTTTTGACGCCGTTGGCCGCACCGTTGGGAGGCGGTTGCCCAATTCGGTGGCGTTCTCCGTCGTTAGGTGGGGCTTTAGCCGCCACCTAACGACGGAGAAGGCCACTTATGCGGGTAACCGCCACCCAACCCGCGGTCGACCAAACTCACCGACCGGATCCGCTGTCATCGGAGCTTGTCCATCGCGGCGGCCACTCGCAAACGCAAGCCTGCCGGATCCCGGGCAACTTCGTTCCAGTTCGTCCGCAGGATCGTCCAGCCCTCAGCGACGATCAGTTTCTCCCGATGCCTCTCCTTGAAGACCACCTGATCCGTGGGCGCGAAGTCGAAGTACTTGGACTTTCCGTCGACCTCCAACCCCAGCTTGAAGCGGGGCCACCCGAAATCCAGATGCTTGGTCCCCTCTCTCGTACGAACGGGTTGCTGCGAGACGGGAGGAGGCAGGCCGGGCAGGCACAGAACGAATCTGGTCATTGTTTCGGCGACGGACTGGCACCGTGGGTCGGCGAGCTCAAGAACCTTGCGCGCCCTTCCGATGCCGTGACGACCTCGCCCACGTACGACCAACGACTCGACCTCGGACTTCTCCACTCCACGCGCCAGGATCTGGTCCATAACGATCAGCCCCTCGCTCACCGGAAGGGTCAGCGAGCACTCGAAGGCCGTCCTCGCCAGCGGTGTCACGTGTGGCCCTTCCCTGTATCTGACCCAGTCATCCAGTGCATGCGGGCGAGCATGCGCCCTCACCAGAGGGTTGCTCGGGAAGGTGCGCTGCGGCGTCGTGATGTGGATGCGGTCCGGAAGACGAAGAAGGCTGATGCTGTGAAACAGCGCCGCCGACGCATGAGAAAAGACGAACGAGAGCTGAGTTGTCTTCCATACCGCGAGGTGCCGGGCGATTGTTCTTTCACGCTCATTCGCCTGATGCCACCGGTCGGCGCGGACATAGACCCCACGCGAGATCCGGGTGAACTCCCCTGAGCGAATCTTGTGGCTCAGTGTCTTCTCCGTCTCGCCCTGAGCCAGCAGAGATCTGGTTGTTATGACGTCCGAGGAGGTTATCGGAGGGCATTTGTCGTTCATACGACCACTATCGACGCCGTTGACTGCCCCTGGCGCCCGATCCGGCAATCTGTGGAAAACGGCGTTGGGAGGACGCCGCCGCAAAGTTGGACGTCGACACGCGTCGGGCGGAGGCTCCTTCGAGGATCAGTTGCCCAATTTGGTGGCGTTCGCCCGATCCGGTGGCGGTTTCCGGCGTCAACAGCCGGTTCGCGGCTCCGCCCCGACCTCCGTGAGGTGGTGGTTCCCCGCTCAGGTGGCGGTTTTCGGCGTCAATCGGCGGACGGACCGAGGACCCGACCCCACGCTGGAGGCGGTTCCCCAATCCGGTGGCGGCTTCCGTCCCCAACCGCGGTTCCGGACCCGAGTTTGGCCCCGCGTTGGGAGGCGGTTGCCCGCAAAAGTGGCGTTCTTCGTCGTTAGGCGGGGTTTTGGCCGCCACCTAACGACGGCGAACGCCTCGCAATCGGGTAACCGCCACCAAACCGAACCTGCGGCGCGCAAAGAAGCGTGGCCCCCAGAAGAACCGTGGGACGACGCAGGTGCGCGGCGCCCAAAAACGCGTGAGCTACGGTCGAACGTTGGGGCGGTGCCGGAGCGTGGGCCGCAGCAGAACCGTGGGCCGCCGCCGACCTGGACTCGAAGCGAGACCGCGCCGGCGTCGAGGAAACCGCATCCAACCGCGCCGCCCACGACCCGAAACCCCCATCCCGAAGCCGCCCCGTTAAAAAACCACCGACCGGGAAGTGGAGCTATAGGGAAAACGCTCCACCCCCGGCCGGTGGTTCGAGACGGATTCGCGGTCCGCCTCTCATCAATCACTCGCACCTTATGAGGTACTAATTAACCTAACCACCCCGACTGAGTTGCAACCTCACACCAGCTGAGAGCCTCCTGTTAATCAGGTCACGACTTGGACAAGCTCCTGCGCTCGGGCCTCTCAGCGCCCGACCGAGAGGCCCAAGATTCCAGTCTTGCAGGCAGATTCAGCTCGCCAGGGCCCTGAAGCGTTGCAGTATCCCCGCATCGATTTCGTCGTAGACCTCTGGGGTGTAGTGGAACGGAGCGAGGCCCCAACGGTGTTCGGAATCACCCAAGACATCTCCTGCCACGGACAGCACATCGAACCCCAGGGCTTCCAAATGACTGTAGTAGGGCTCGAAGAGCTGGTTGGCCTGGCTCGCGGACAACCCCAGGCTGGGCGGAACGGATTCACCGTTGCGTCCTTCGACGGCCCACGGCACTTTGATGACCACGACTTTTTCCCAAAGGCCGCGTTTTCGCAGACCCTCGCCGAATTCGCCGACGGCTTCCTTCCACGCTTCAAAATGCATCTCATCGCCAAAGGGCACCCATTGTTCCCCGGGCAGCACCTCCGCAACAGGCTCTGCCGAGAGCGCGTCCACTGACCTGGTGGCGACCCCGCCGTTCATGAACCAATAGACACCATGCCGTTCGTCGACGAGATCCCACAGCAGCAAGTCGAACTCACCGGCTGCGTCAATCTGCTCCCACAGGTCGCCGCGCCAGTCGCCGACGACCATTCGCTCCTGGAAAGCATGTTGAAGTCCCAACTCGGTGGGCAGGAATTCTGAGGCGTCATGCCCGACGGAAATCACCGATTGCCGCGCTATGTAACGCCGGAGCTCGTACGAGCCTGGCCCGAGTTGCTCAACCGCATCTCGAGACACGCAGGATCCGAATACGAAGAGCCGAGGGACCCGATCCTTCTGTGGCTCCGTCATAAGTGTGTCTCCCAACCAACCGCTGTTAATTTCGACTTAGTGGTTAGACTAATGGCGTCCGTGCCAATGGCCCATTTCCTATCGCGCTAGGAGTCTTTATGTCCGCGGAGCGGCTCCTGAGCATTCAGCATTTTCGCCGAATAGCCTGGCACCTGAGGAAAGGCGGAATCACGCAGGTCCGGACCTATATTCACCGAAGGCGCCTCGGACTGAACGACACCCTGATGCCGCCCGCCGTTTCATACTCTCAGAACGTTCCCGCCCGAAGTGGTCTGGCAGGACGGTCTGAAAGCGCAACCCCAGCCGGTTACACTCTGGACTTCCTTCCAGCACAGCCTTCACGCAAGAAACCCACGTTCCCGGACCTCACCGTGGCGACAATCCTGGACAAATTCTCCCAGACCGCTTGGAGTCATGAATTCCCGACCCTTCCTGTGACGCCAGAATCCTGGCGCCGAGAGCTCGAGGAGACTCCACCGGATCTCCTTCTGGTCGAGTCGGCATGGGCTGGCAACGACGGGGCCTGGCAATACCAGCTCACGGGCTCAAAAGCGCCCTCGGCCGCATTGCGCGAACTCGTGGCACACTGCCGCGAGATCGGCGTACCCTCGGTTTTCTGGAATAAGGAAGATCCGCCACATTTCGAAGACTTCTTGGATACAGCACGGCTTTTCGACGTCGTCCTGACCTCCGATTCCCGACTGGTTCCTGAATACCAACGGAAGGTCGGCCATGAGAGGGTCTTCCCCCTCTCCTTCGCCGCCCAGCCGGCCGTTCACAACCCCATTCGGCCCCAACACGGCTTCCATCAACGCGACGTCGCTTTTGCGGGGATGTATTTTTCTCACAAGTTTCGGGAACGACGCGAGCAGATGGAGTTGCTGCTCCACGCCGCGCTGGCCGTCTCCGGGAAAATGAAATACGGTCTGGAGATCTTCTCCCGTTTCGTAGGAGACGACGAGCGCTATCAGTTCCCGGCACCTTTTTCGAAGCGAGTTGTCGGTGGCCTGGGCTACGATCGGATGCTGACCGCGTACAAAGCGTTCAAGGTGTTTCTGAACGTCAATTCGGTGACGGAATCGCCATCCATGTGTGCTCGTCGTCTTTTCGAGATCACGGCATCCGGAACCCCTGTGATTACCACGGCATCCGAGGCAATACCGAGGTTCTTTACCCCTGAACAGGTCCCGGTGGTGGATTCAGCGCAGAATGCCCAACACACTATTCGAGCACTCGTCAGGTCCCCCGAGCTCAACGACCGCACTGCACACCTGGGCCAACGAGAGATTTGGCGAAAACACACTTATGCGCACCGCATGGTGCAAGTTCTGGAGGGAGCAGGGCTCTTCCAGGATGCCCAAAAGGAGAGTTTCCGGAGTCGGCTGTCTCTTCCCTCAGTGAGTGCGGTTGTCAGCACCAACCGGCCTCACCAACTGGACCATGTCCTCGAAACCCTAGGAGGATTCGAGGATGTGGACCTCGAGGTGGTCCTCGTGACCCACGGGTTCGAAGTCAAGGACTCCGTGTTGCGGACAAGGGCCGCGGCCGCCGGCATCGAACATCTGGAAACGTTCGATGCCCCGCAATCCTGGTCCTTGGGCAGATGTCTGAACGAAGCGGCCACTGCCGCATCGGGCGAAATACTCACCAAGATCGACGACGACGACCTCTACGGTCCGCAATACCTCGCGGACCTGTTGCGTGCGCTGCGCTTCTCAGGTGCCGACATCGTGGGGAAACAAGCTCATTACATGCACCTAGTGGGTAGAGACGCCACCATGTTGCGGTTCCCTGAACGGGAACACAGATGGACCGACTTTGTCATGGGGCCGACCATGACCGGCAAGACAGAACTGTTCCGGGACATCGGATTCAGTGAGCTGTCTCGCGGCGAGGACTCGGACTTCCTCAAGCGGGCAGTACGTGCTGGCGGCAGCATCTATTCCTCGGACCGCTTCAATTTTTGCCAGGTGCGTCAAGAGGTGGCGACAGGGCATGCATGGGACGTCGAGGACGTTGAGTTGTTGGCAACCGGTGAGGTCAAATTCTTCGGTCTGCCCTTGGAGCATCTCTTCGCCTAACACGTCGAGTCACATGTACAAATCTTTCCCAAAAATTGGATTTTACCTAGTCAGGCTGGGATAATTTCGCGAGGCAATACGAATATTTGGCGATCAGGCGCGCGCCAGGATCAGTAGCCAACATCTTCATCACATCGCTTCCAATATTGGTCGGCGCACATGACCGCCGATCCCCTCAGAGGAATTCAGCCTTTATGACTCAGCAATCTGTCGCTTTCGTCGGTCTCGGATACATCGGCCTTCCCACCTCAGTCACGATGGCCAATCACGGCCTTACCGTGACGGGTGTCGATATCAATGAAGACAACGTGGCTCGCATCAACCGTGGAGAAGTAACTATCGTCGAGCCGGGTCTCGAAGAGTTGCTGAAAAAAGCGGTCGATTCCGGGAACCTCACGGCGACCACTCTCATGCCCCACGCGGATACCTACGTCCTGGCGGTACCCACACCTTTCAAAGAGAATCACGAGGGCGATCTTTCCTACGTATTCGCCGCAGCCGAGTCCATCGCGCCCTTGCTCGTCGGTGATGAGTTGATCATTCTCGAGTCCACATCACCGCCGCTGTCTACCCAAAAAATGGCGGAAAAGATTCTGGCGCTTCGGCCCGATCTGGTGGCCGACGGCTCTCCGAACCCGGATGACAAGCCCGTGATTCACTTCGCCCACTGCCCGGAGCGCATTCTCCCTGGCCGAGCCATGGAAGAGTTGATCACCAACGATCGAATCATCGGTGGGCAAACCCCTGAGGCCACCCGTCGCGCAACGGAAATCTACGCAACTTTCTGCACTGGCGAGCTCCTGCCGACCGACGACACGACTGCGGAAATGGCGAAACTCACCGAAAACTCGTTTCGGGATGTCAATATCGCGTTCGCCAACGAGCTGTCGCTGATTGCGGACAACTTGGGTATCAATGTCTGGGAGCTCATCGAGCTGTCCAATCACCATCCGCGTGTCAACATTCTTCAGCCCGGCCCGGGCGTGGGCGGCCACTGCATTGCCGTCGATCCGTGGTTCATCGTCGCTGCGGACAAGGAGAACTCGAATCTGATCCGCACGGCTCGTGAGGTCAACGACGGCAAACCGGACTGGGTGGTCAGCAAGGTGACCCACGCGGTCCAGCACCTGGAGAATCCGAAGGTGGCCGTGCTAGGCCTGGCCTTCAAAGCGGATATCGACGACCTTCGCGAGTCGCCGGCTTTGAACATCACCAAACGCTTGGCCGCTTCCCTGCCCGAGACCGACGTCCTCGCGGTCGAGCCCAATGTGGAGTCTTTGCCCACTTCGCTCGGGGCCATGGAGAATGTACGGTTGGCGGATTTGCACGAAGCAATGGATGAAGCCGACGTGGTGTTGTTGCTGGTCGACCACCGAGAGTTCAAGGATCTTCCGGCTACGACACTTAAGGGCAAGACTGTTATAGACACCAAAGGCATCTGGCGGTAATGAGCCCAAACGATCACAGTGCCGCGCATCGCCGCCCCGACGAAACGCCGTCCGTTCAGACCCGTCTCGCCCGTATAAAAAAGATGAGGCCCAATCAGGCTCGGATTGCATACCGGGAATTACTGATCTTGACGGGTGCGAATACCGAGGTTCTCACCGAGTATGGAAGATTCCTCGTCGAATCCACCGAAGCGCGGGCCGCTGAAGAGATTCTCGCTCTGGCGCTGGAGGCCAACGGCGCCAATGTGGACGCTCTGGAGTTGTTCATGGCTGTCCAGGGAGAAATCAAAGCTCATTCCTCGCGACAGCGATGGGCGCTGAAGCGCTTGGAAGAAGACATACTCTCAGCGCCTGAGTCCCACCGCGCCGGTCTCGATTACATGATTCCTCATAAGTTGGAACGAGGACTCCGCATTTTGGAGCATTCCCCGGATCCCGTTGTGCGAGCAGCCATACGAGTCAACGCCGTCATGACGGGCACTGGGTCCAAGGAGGAAACCCTCGAAACTGCGGTCGAGGGGCTCAGCCAGGAGGACACGGATCGCACGCTGTTAATCGTCTCCATGGCGAGAGGAAGATCGGGGCTAACCGAGAGCATCATTCAACACTGTGCGGTCACGGCGATTCCAGCCGATTCCGCAAGACGCGCGATTCGTCGCAGCCAGCAAGCGCGCAAGCCGGAGCAGACAGAGGTCTATATACGCGCGTACCGCAAGGTCTATCCCCATGATCGCTGGGGAAAACAGCAGTTGGAAAAGGTCTCCCAGGAGCACACTTCCAATTATCAGCTGTCCCTCAAGGGGTTCCCCTTCCCCGTACCCGGGGCAAAACCTGCTTACGAAGTGCAGCGCAACAAGGTTTTGTATCTCCTCTACAACTCCTTGCCGTTTCACTCAGCGGGATACGCCACAAGATCTCAGGGCCTCATCCACGAGCTCAACGAGCGAGGATGGGATGTAGACGGCGTCACCCGCTTGGCTTATCCATATGACATGCCGGGGTACAAGGACATTCCTGATGTCCCGGAGCTTGAGACCGTCGATGGAGTCAGCTATCACCGGCTTCTGCTTCCGGAGCGTGAAATCATGCGGAAGAACCCGGTGTACCCGTATACACAGAAATATGCAGAGTCATTGGAAGCCCTCGCCCGCCAGGAAAAGGTTGGCCTCATTCACGCCGCCTCCAACTACGTCAACGGTGTGACGGGTATTCAAACAGCTCAAAAGCTGGGCCTTCCGTCGATCTATGAAATCCGCGGACTGTGGGAAATCACAAGAGTCTCGCGGGAACCTGCTTGGGGCAGTAGCGATTTGTTCAGGCATATGGTGCGGATGGAGACTGACGCCGCCCAGCAGGCCACAAAAGTACTGACCATCACGAATGCCTTGCGCGATGAAATGATCGGACGAGGTGTGGACCCGGAAAAAATATCGGTTCTCCCTAATGGCGTGAACACAGATCGGTTCCGTCCGGTCCCGCGAGACGAAGCACTTGCGGATAGGTTGGAAATTCAGCACAAAACAGTCATTGGCTACATCGGCTCAATCCTCGATTACGAGGGCATCGGTTTGATCCTTGAGGCAGCCCGGGAACTGGCTTCCGTACGGAACGACTTCCATGTGTTGATCGTCGGTGACGGACCTGAAAGGCATAAGCTCGAGGCGTACACCCGAGACGAGGGACTGGAGAACATGGTCACGTTCACCGGACGAGTGCCCCACGCCGAGGTCGAAGGCCACTACTCATTGATCGACATCGCGCCATTCCCACGTTTGCCTTTGCCCGTGTGTGAGATGGTTTCTCCTCTCAAACCGTTTGAGGCCATGGCCATGGGCAAGGCGGTGGTGGCCTCGGATGTCGCGGCTTTGGCCGAGATCGTCACGCCCGGTCACAACGGGCTCCTCCATCGAAAAGGGGACGCCGGTGACCTGCGGATTCAGTTGGAAAGACTCCTGGACAATCCAAATGAGATACAGGTACTTGGCTCCCAGGCACGAGAATGGGTCGTCGAAAACCGTGATTGGCGAAAATTGGCCAGCAAAGCTTCAGAGATATATCAGTCCCTCGTGGACTAGCCTCAGACCAAAAGTAAGGAAGGCCTTTCGATGGTCAATGTGGAAGCCGCACGGAAGCAGATAGTCCGCAAGAAGCCGAACACCAAGACGCTTGCTGAGGTCATGAACGGCGAAGTGCTGCTGAAACCACACCCCATGTGGCGCCTCAGCGAGCCCGTGGACTGGACAGCAGATCCGTTCCAGGACAAGAACTGGCGTTGCCAGTTGCATATGCTGCGGTGGCTCGAGCCGCTACGTGCGGCAGGGACTCAGGGCGACAGTGTAGCTGCCGGCAAGTGGCTCACATTGGCTCACGACTGGTTCATCAATAACCGCCCACCTCGTTTGACCGAAGACGAGCCAACTCCTGATTCTTGGGTGGACATGATCGAGGCTATCCGCGCCGTGCATCTCGCCCAAGCGGTCCCCATGCTTCACGATCTCTATCCGGACGAGCTTCCGTGGCTTGTCCAATCGCTAGAGGAGCATCTCGCCTGGCTAGCCGACGAATCGCACATCGGCCGAGCCAATCATGCCTTGCACCAGCATGAAGCTCTCATGGTGTGTGCCCTGGTCCTGGAAGATCAGGATCATCTCAGACTGGCCCTCGATCGATTGGTCGAGCTCTACGAACAGCAGTGGGATGACGAAGGCGTCAATGCTGAGGGAGCAATCGCTTATCACCGGAATAATTACATTTGGTGGAATCGACTGATCTGGCGCATGGCGCAAGCGGGGATTAAGATTCCGGACGCCATGGGCTCTCTCGATAAAGTACCCGAAGAGCTATCCCATGCAACTCGGCCGGACGGCCTGTTGTCTCCCATCGGAGATACCGACAACGCCGCGGCAACGCAGATCGACCATCCCGCGTGCCTATACGTCACGTCCCAGGGCGCTCAAGGGTCTCCCCCTCAGGAGAAGGTCAAGCTCTATCACGACGGATACTTATTCGGCCGGAGTGGCTGGGGAGAGTTCGAGAGAGATATGGCCGAGGAAACCTTCTTCTCTATGGTCTTCGGCCGATTCAAAGTACACGGACATGAAGACGGCGGGTCGATGACTTTCTCGGCCCAGGGAGTCAATTGGATCACGGATCCAGGAAAGTACTCGTACACACATACACACCCGATGCGCTTGTATGTCACAGATCACGACCATCACAGCCTGGTATACCTCAAAGACGAAAAACGGAAGAAGAGAGAACCGGTCTCTCTGGTCTCTGCTCATCTCACCGGCCCAGTATGGGAGGCGACCGTTGAGGACGATGCGTACGAGAACGTCAATATTCGCCGTCGCGTCGTCTTTTCCACCATCGGTGAGTACCTTGTCATCGTCGATACGGTACGCAGCAACCGTTCCGTCACTGCAGTTCAACGGTGGCAGCTCGGCCCAGACGTACAGGCTCATGACAATGGGGCGTCCGTCCGGCTCATGAAGGGCGAGAAGACCGCCGTCCTGGCGCCGTCCGGAATCGCCCCGGAGTGCACAATCCACGAATCCCCGGACGAGGACGACGACTACACGGGACACATCGCGACCGCGTGGAAGACTTTGGCCACAGCGCCGGTCGTCGAATTCTCCAAGACCGGTGAAGTATTCAGGTTCATAACTGTCGTTGCAGCAAGTCACCGAAATATGGCCTCGGTCGAGAACCTCGCGGACCTCCCACGCGGATATTTCGGGCTGAAAGTCAGTAACGGTGCGGTCACCGAAAATATTGTCATCGGGGAAAATACACGCCACACATTCGATGAGGGCACTGATGTGGAGACAATTCGCAGAGCCCTGGACAAGTCCGACGAGCCCGCCTCGGAGGCGGACGCCTCCGACGAGCCAGCAGGTGACAATGCGCCGACGACCCAGGCCATGCGGAAATCCGCTCTTGAGCTCGCATCCCGGGCCCGAGAGTCGGCGTGGAAAGCGGCGGCCAAGGATCGCCAAGAAATTCTCCAGAATTTTGGCGTCGAGGCCAAAGCTTTGAACCTTCCCGCTGACTTGGACTTCGGCCTGGCGACTACGGCTGCTGATCTCAACCCTCGATCAAAACCTGGCCAGTACGGTCCCCGCGGTAGCCGAGGCCCGCTTATTAATTGGACCCGTAACCCCCGTTGGCGACCGACGTTCTACGATCTACCTGTCGTGAGCCACCCGGGCACTCTGCGACCGAGAAAACTCGGAAAGAAACCTCAGCTGCACACCGTCGATCTGGGTCCCCTGGTCTTGCCCATGGCATTGGCTCCAGATCCCGGGCCCGTGCTCACTGTCCAATTCCACGGCGCGATCGATCGCAACAAAACTCAAGTCCCGATTTTTCAACGCATGGAATTCCAACGTGGGTTGTCGACCGGCCCGACACTGAATCTCGCCGACCCGACTTTGGACCTTTCCTCCACTCTGCGATTGGGCTGGTATATGGGTGTCTCCGAGCTAGACCTGCATGAAGCTATCGCCCGCCAAATCCGTATTGCGGCTCATGCTCTCGGAGTGGACCAAGTCGTGCTGCAAGGGGGCTCCGGAGGAGGTTTCGCGGCCCTGCAAGTTGGTTCCTTCCTACCGGAAGCCAGCGTTATCGCTTTCAACGCCCAGACCGATGTCCGTATGTACCATGCCCACTCGGCCGCAGCGGCTTTCGAAGCGTCCTTCGGAACTCGGGAAGCCCCGACTGATCCGGACCTCATTCGCCGAATAAGCGTTATTGAGCGCCTGTCACACGGGGGTTCTCTGGGCCACGTGTATCTTGTGTCCAACCCAGGAGACACTTTCCACACACAACACCACGAACAACCGCTGAGTCATTTTCTGGACAGCCAGCCCGTTGCGAAATCGCATACGACTATCTTGTACGATCTGGGACCGGGCCACCGGTCCCCCAGCAATGAACAATATTCAGAGTTGATGTCCAGAGTTTATTCAGACCGAGGAATCGCCATATAAGAAAAGCCTTCTAATCGTTGCGAAGAGCGAGGCTCATAGAAGTGCCTTCCGAGTGGATGACCACTCCAGCCGGGCCTTCGTTGGCTACCTCGGCCGAAAAGCGTACCGACTGCCCGCACGAAGGGACATCGATATCCGAGCTACCTAGGGATAATACAAAATGGTGCTGATCGTAAGTGACCTTATGGGTGGCAGATATCGATTTTAGTTGCGAGCAGACGCGTCCTTGGGCATCGAGCACTTGCCCATTGATGACGGTGCTCAGCTGGCTTCCGTTTTTGTCCAACAGGCTTCTGTTGCATAAAGGCCGCGCAGCATTGGGGTCCCGCGAGCCGTTGACAATAGTGCAACTCGTCGTCTGCAGAACTAGCGAAACCTGCATGTGGCGGGATCCTTGTGGAATCGGTTCCGTTTCTTGGTAAAGGGTCGTTGATTTCCCCGATCCCAGGGTTTGCGGCAATGCCTTGGCGCTGGGTACATCCTTAGCCTGGGCGACAGGGTCACTGACAGCGAGGTACGCGGACGCAGAAATTTCTACACCTCGGGCAGCCGCCTCGCCGGACGGGGCTTCTACCTTAAGTTCGCATGAAATCGTTCCGGCATAGTCTCCGGTGTTTGCGACCCCATCCAGATCAAAGACTGCACTGTCATTCTGCAGAATATTCTCGGTGGCCTGCTTCCGAAAAACTTGATGCCCGGCATCGTCCTGACACGTTGCCGTACCTTTCAAAAATGCTGCTTTCGCTTTGCTGCGCGGCATTTCGGTCTTCATCTCGGTGGAAACCCAATACTGCTTATGGGGCTGTGCCTTGAACCGGAGGTCCTTGGAGGTGAACTTACCCGGAACTTTCATCGTCCCGCTGTCCTCCACGGCGGAAACGTCACCGGGGTTCCTCGGTTTGCCCCGAGAAGATCCGTCACCTCCCATGACGAGCAAAGGGATCGTGACGCCTGCTACGAGCAGTAGCACAACACCGAGAATCGCAAGCCTCGGGTAGGGAACCAGTTCTAAAGGTGGCCTGTGAGGTGTCAGCTTTCCGGTTCTTCCGTACCCGCGGAAATTTTCAGGAGAACCCTCTCCAGCTCCCGTATCTTGGCCTCGTGCCGGGTGCTTTCACTCCGCAAGGCATCCAACACCACGTCCGTTGATTCGGGATCCTGGTGACGAACCCCTTGAGCTACTTCCAATAGATCTCCAGCCAATCCGCTTTGACGCTCCTTGAGGTTCCTGATTTCGGTCTGCAATCGCCAGAGGCCGCGGCGCTGGTTCTCCACGAAACGGTACCACCCCAGTCCCAGGACGATGAGGCCTACGAACAGCATGACCGACCCCGTCCAGGCCAAGCTGAAAGCGGACATCAGAATGATGCCCGCAATCATAAGGACCGATCCCACCGCTGAGAGCACGAGAATAGTTCGATTTTCAGTCACTATTTGTCCTTTCACGACGCGTTGGGCTGGAAATCCGGCAGGCGGGCACCCAAGCCGAAGAACGACTCCAGCGCCGCAACAGTGCGCTCAGCAGCTTTGCCGTCCCCATAGGGGTTGACTGCGTTGGCCATCGAATCGTAATGCGCCTGATCTCGGATCAAACGGGAGGCCTCTTCAACGATTCGTTCATAGCTGGAACCGATGAGTCTCACTGTACCGGCGTCAACGGCTTCAGGCCGTTCCGTGTTCTCACGGAGAACGAGCACTGGCTTGCCCAGGCTCGGAGCTTCTTCCTGCACCCCTCCCGAGTCGGTGAGGATGAAGTGCGCTGAAGCGATCAGGCGAGTGAATTCCCCATAATTCAATGGCTCAATGGCCAGAACATTCTCCAGGCCCTCAATTTGCGGCAAAACCGCTTCCCGAACTTTCGGGTTCTTGTGGATCGGGAGCACAAACTGGTAGTCAGGGTTCTCCGTGGCCAAATAATTGAGTGCACGACCGATACTGACCATGTTCTCGCCCAAATTCTCCCGCCGATGCGTCGTTACCAGAACCAGGCGACGCTTGGACCGTGCAAATTCTTCCAGGTGGGGATCGGTAAACGGCTCAGAATTCTCGACGGCTTTCATCAACGCATCGATCACAGAGTTGCCGGTGACCGCGATGTTCGCTTCGGAGACTCCCTCGTTCAGAAGGTTCGCTTTTGACTGCGCAGTCGGCGCCAGATGAAGCCGAGCTACCTGAGTCGTGAGCTTGCGGTTGGCCTCTTCGGGGAACGGTGAATCGATATCTCCGGACCGCAAGCCGGCCTCGACGTGCACAACGGGTATCTGCCGGTTGAAAGCCGCAATGGCCGCACCCATTACCGTGGAAGTATCACCCTGAATAATAACGGCGTCAGGAGCATGGTCTGCCAGCTGCTGATCGATTCCCGAAACGACCTTCGCAACAATCTCATTGAGCGACTGATTCTGGGTCATGACTTCCAAATCGGCGACGGGATTGATGCCGAACAGCTCGTTGACCTGCTGAAGCATTTCTTTGTGCTGTCCTGTCACCACCGCCAGGCTCTCGAACTGCTCGGACTGCTCCAAAGCCTTGATTACCGGGGCGACCTTAATGGCCTCCGGACGTGTCCCATAAATGGTCATGATGCGTTTCATACGTGCCCCTCTGAGTGCTTGCGACTGAATGATAAAAAGTTGTTCGGATTCACCGGAACTGCCGGCGTTGTTCTTGATATGCGTTGGCCAAAACCTCGATGGCCTTGCTCCTGTCCCCTTGGGCGAGGACATGGGCGAACCACCTGTATCTCCGAGCCACTTCTTCGGCTGGCCCGTCCATGACCAGGGTTCCCTCCTCGAGCCAGATGGCTCGCGAGCACAACTCCTCGATGGTTTGGGCGGCGTGGCTCACCAGAAAAATTGTTCCCGCCCGTTCAAGCATCGCGTCCATGGAGCGCCTGGACCGCTCTTCGAAGGACGCATCTCCAGTGGAGAGGGCCTCGTCGATCAGCAAGATTTCTGGGTTGCCTGCCCGAGAAATGGCGAACCGCAACCGGGCCTGCATGCCGGACGAATAGGTATTCATCGGGCGAGAAATCGCCGGTCCCAAACCTGCCAAATTTTCGATCGAGGGGCGCGCTTCTGTGGCTTCTTGTTTGGTCATCCCCATGGCCATGCAGCCGAGGAGAATATTCTCCAAACCTGTCAGGTCGCCGATCAACGCTGCATGCACGCCTATCAGCGTGGGCTGGGAACTGGCGTACACCGACCCGCTCGTGGGTGGTTCGACCCCAGCGATAGTCCTCAGGAGGGAGCTCTTACCGGATCCGTTGCGCCCCACGAGCCCGATGAATTCGCCAGATTTGGCGCTGAAGCTGACCCCGGTCAGTGCTTGTACTACGGGCCGGGGACCCTTGCCGAATCGACGCTTGCGCTTTGTCGAATACTCGAGCGATACCTTGCTGACGAGGACGCTGGTATCCGATGCGTGATGCATTTCAGGGGCGGCCATACTTTTCCTCCGATCCCCAAAAGAAAACAAGGCCGAAGACGGTCAATCCGGCACCCCATAACAGCACAGTCAGCCAATCCAATCCGGACGGAACAGAGTGGTCCAACAAGATAGTTCTATACATCCTCAGCAGGATGAAAACTGGATTACTTGTCATGACGTCATAGACCACGGGGTGGTTGATGAACCTTTCGACCGGGAATATTACCCCCGAGCCATACATCAATATCCTCGACAGAAAGGACATAGCCTGCGAAACATCCGGAAGCCCAAAAGCCAGCCTGGACACAATGAACGCTAAGCCGAGATTGAACATGGTCTGGATAGCAAGCAGGGGAAAGACCAGAAGCCAGGGCCAGGCCGGAAAAACGTGTGGTGGGACGACGAGGACCATCACCACCATCGCCAGCACCAATGGTCCGGCCGCCAGGACCTCCCGGAGAACAAAGGATAGGACCAGGCTGGCTCGCGGAAAACTGAAAGCGTGGATCATGGCCCGGTTGGCTCGCAAAATACCGACCGACTGAGTCAGCGCCACGGAGGAGTACCGGAACATCAGCACACCCACCGTAACGTAGGCCACATAATTGTCGATTCCGCGGTCAACCTTCAGCAAGAGACCGAAGACGATGAAATAAAAGGCGACATCAAGTATCGGCTTGCCAATGAGCCAGAATGACCCCAACCGATGATGGCTGTTCTGGGTACGAACTCTCGCGCGTGCGTCGTACAGCAAGAAGTCCCGACGCCGCCAGATGTCGGCCACGTATCGCGGCAGAGGTGGTCTCCTGCCGACCTGAGTCACTTTCTTGGAAACAATGAGCTCCTTGTACGGTGATTCCTCGGCCGGCGGGGTGTGGTCCCATGGCGCGGAAATTTCGCCGCTGTGAAGCTTTTTCTGGAATTCCCTGGCCATCATGCCCTGCTCATCGCTGTGTACACCATTTCGATTGTTGCCGCGTTCCTGGCCCAGGTTCTGTCACGGGCAAAATTCCGGCCCGCATCGCGCAGTTCCTTGTTCCAGACAGTACCGGCTGAAGCCGCCTTGAGCTTCGCGGCCAGTTCTCCCGTCGCTCCGGGAGTATACAGAGCCCGGTTCGCCTGCGCTCCGTAGGCCCCCTCTGCGAGCTCCCGCAAAGGTGGCACGTCGGACATGAGAACAGGAGTCCCCGCCGCAAATGCCTCGATCGGTTTGAGCGGTGTGACCCTCCGGCAGACCTCAGCATTCGTCCGGGGAACGCAAAAAAGATCCAAACAGCGATGATACGCACGGGCGGCGTCTGAACCCACCCTTCCCGTGAAAGTGACCCATGCGGAGATCCCCAAGTCTTCCGCGAGTCTCTCCAGCGAAGGACGAGACGCGCCATCCCCGGCCAACAGAACCCGTAGATCGGCCCCCTGCTGGCGGGCAATCGCGACAGCCTTCAGCAAAACGTCGAATCCTTCGTAGTCGATCAAGGAAGAGACCGAACCCACCCAGAAGCCGCCTTCGGGCAGACCATTTGACTCCCGGACCTTGGAAGAGTTCCTTCTCTCGTCGAAATATTCGGGCGCAACACCGTTTGGCACCACCGTCACCTTCTCCGGAGGCACACCGCGCTTCACGATCTCTGTCTTCATGACCTCGGAAAGGGTCACCACGTGATCGGCCCGGTGCATCATCCGAGTTTCTTGCAACCGCAAAGCGAGGAACCGCTCCGACCATCGCGCTTCGGCCCGAGCGTCGATGCTTTCTCGGCCAGCTGCCCAAGTCTCTTCCAACAGCCCCCGCACCTCATAAATCCATGGGAGGTCGAATCCTCTGGCCAACGCGTCCGTCATGAGCGCATTGGTGTAGTTGGTAGTGCAGTGAAGCAGGGTTGGACGAAAGCTATCGACCATCGGTGCCATGATGTCGACCTGTTGTTGCAGACGGGCAGCCAGTCCATGATCCAAACGAGACCGAAGTATCCGGCGATACCGGACGCCATCGATGTCTTGATCGTCCCGACCCTGCGGAATTCCAATCATCGCGGGATAACCCATTCGGGTAACGGCCTGGATGGCCAGTCCTCGTTGGAACAATGCGCGCAGAAGGCGATGAGTTCGCAGAGTGTAGCCGGACTGTGTATGTGGAAGGGAGCTAGTCAACACGTGAAACGCCCGAGGCGGCGTACCCGTCGGCCAGCTGGCTCGCGGATTCGCCTCCACGCTAGGGGCCTGCAGGAGAAATTCGGGACCCATGGTTTCCGCTTCGCTGCGCAGCCTGTCGGACATTCGGCCGCTTCCCCGCGAATCAGCCTCGAGAATACGTATGGCATCCGACATGTTCCCTTGTTTCCAGGCGGCGCGAGCACGAGTTGTCGAGGGCAGTGTCGCCAGGTTCACCGCAACAGCGCCGACCTCGAGAGCTACCTCTGTTGCGATCCGGTACGCGAAACCCCGCTTCGATCCTGACAAACTCGCTGCGGCCAGGATCCGAGCTTTCTCCACGTCGCCGCGGGAATAGGCAGACAACGCCCGTAAACCGGCAATGGGCAGCGCTCCCATGAGGATGCGAAAAACCTGTGCCGGTCTGCGCGGTAGCCTCCGGGACCCTTGAACCGTCAGGTGAACCGGGTCGTCCCAGGCATGTTGCACCGCGGTTCGCACCAACAAGGCGAGGTTCCTCAACACATAACGAAAATTTGTCACGGCGCCCTATCCGGAGGACCGGCATGTCGTCGCGCGGACCACGCCCAAATACTTGTCGCTGAGCTGCAGGGAATTGGATTGGTCGCGAACCCACTCCCGCCCCGCATCACCGTGGTCCATTTGGGAAGGATCTTGAGCCATATCGACCCAGTGCCAACCCAGCGCCTTCGAGTCTCCGGGCTCGCAAACGAATCCCGCACCGGACTCTCGAACGATTTGAGCCGCTTCTCCCGCGAGCATCGCCGATACATGTCGGTTGGTGGCCAAGACTTCATAGAGCTTAGACGGTACGGTCCACTCGAAGGGCGCCCATCCCCTGAGTGAGACGACGACGGTATCCGCCCATTCGTAGTGCCGCCACACTTCTTCAGGCGGGACCATGTCCAGGATGCTGATGGATGCTTGAGACTCTCTGGCCCTTTCGATCAGTTGTTCTCTGGCAACGCCGTCGCCCACGAGCCTCAATTCGATATCCACGCCCCCAGCGGCAGCCATGCCGGCCGCATCTATCACGGCGCCCAGACCCTGACTGCGACCGAGGGTACCCAGGTACAGGACCTTGAGACTTCCCCTGCGGAAGTGCGGGCGGCCCGTGACCGGTATCGATTCCAGATCCGCCCCATTGCGAATCACGGATACGTGTTCGGCCCCCCTGGACCTCAGCACCTCGGCGAACCGAAAACTCGTAGTAACCACGTGCTTGGATCTGATCTGGGAGCGTGTGACGAGGTTGTGAGTGGCAGCTCGAGCCTTGGCCACCAAGCCATTCGAATTCTTGGCCCCACCCGTGTAAGTAACCAGGTCCGGCCATGCGTCGCGCATCTCGATAATCAGAGGGGCCTTGAATATCCAAGAAGCCAGATGTCCTGGGATCAGAGAGGCGAGCGCGGGAACGGTCACAATCACCGCGTCATAACGGTCACCTGCCAAAGGAAGCCCCGCCACAACACTCAGGCCGGCAACCACGAAATGGTCTACCGTTCTGGAGACGACCCCGTAGCCATGAGAAAAATAAGGGAGACGGATTACGGTTTCGCCGTACACGCCTTTTTGCGGGGAGAAAGCCTTGGTTCCGCGACGAAGTCTGGCCGTATGGCGAGGAAGCGGGTAGTGAGGAAGGGCGGTAATCACCGTTACCTCATGCCCGTCCCGAAGCCAATGCTTCACAAAGCTGTCCCAGCGCCGCTGAGGAGCCCCAATTTCTGGACGATAATAATGAGTGACGAGCAGAATTTTCACGCGGGGTCCCTCGAGGCGGCGACACTCTCTCGATCCGGTGGTGTCGACAAAATTCTCCTCAGGGTGTCTTCAGTAATTCGAAACCCATAGTACCGATGGCTATCTGGTCAGGAGAAAACCCGGCCACAGGGTATTTTTCGTGGATTCCGCCTCGCCCCTCATCGAGCAGGACGCTCAGGCCTCATTACGTCCTCCCTCTGGCCTTCTTCCCAGCTGGGAGGGAAACAGAAGTCCACGACAACTCGAGCGTCCTCTTCCCGTACTTTGGACGACCTTGTCAACGGAGGCTTCCACATTTCATTTCTGCGGCCCAATGTTACAAACCGGAACGACTTGAGGAACCGTCGTGGAAGGTGGTTTCCGCCGAAGCATCACCTCGCAACGGTCTTTAAGCAAAGCGTCCCGCTCGAGTGCGAGCACGAGCGGGACGTTGGCTTCCGCAATTCCCCCAAACGAGGAGGGCCGATCGACGTCGGCACCTAGCCTCCGCGCGGAAGCAATTTCCGACCCCCATAGCCGGCCGGAAACCTTGAAGCAGATCCAGTTTGTACAAGATGTTGTATCTGTTGTATGTACCGATAATAACGGATCAACCCCAAGAATGCAGAGGAATTTGGGGGACAATTAGTGATTTGTAGCACTTTTCCTACTCACCAGTACGGAAGTTGCGCACCCCGCCCTCCCACAACATGCGCTGAAGGCCGTAAAGTGGCTGACATGAACGATTCGACCGTTTCACCGAGCTCCATTTCGGAGCCCCTTGCAGAAATCCGACGCCTCGCCTCCACAGAACCCGATCGGCCGATCGCCGTGGTCACCGGGGCCTCAGGCGGCATCGGCTCGCAGGTCGCACGGGATCTGTCGCACGATCACATCGTCGTCGCCATTGGGCGCAATAAGGATCGACTGGAGCAGGTCAAAGCCGACTGCGGCTCCGAGAGCATCGTCGTGCCACTGGTTCTCGACCTCGATGACGTTGAGAACATAGCGGAAACCCTTGGAAGCCTTCCGCGGGTCGATGCATTGATCAACGCTGCCGCGGTCGCTCCCCGCTTCACGCTCGAGGACGCCCGGCCATCCGACTGGGAAGCGGCCCTTCGCACCAATGTCACCGCTCCTGCGGAAGTCACACGCTCGGTTCTTCCTCAGTTGCGAGAATCTCGGGGAACCGTGGTGTTCCTCGGTTCGGGGGCTTCCCGCGCGTCCAACCAGTACAACGTGATTTATTCGGCCACCAAACACGCGCTGCAAGCGACAGCGGACGGTTTCCGGAAACAGGTCTCCGAAGACGGAGTCCGTGTCGCAACCGTCGCACCCGGACCCACCGACACGCCTATGGTCCACTGGGACGACGAATATCCGAAGGCCGAGCCGCCGACGTTCATCGACCCTGCGACCGTGGCGCGCTCAATTCGCCACGTCATCGACGCCCCCGACGACACCCAGATCACCGAGGTTTGGGTTAGGCCTCGCATAGAGGCCAAGTGAGGCTGGCCGTGCGGCGGGGCCCACGCATCCTTCAGCCAATCTTCTGGAGCGCAAGGACGTAAATCACCGCGCCGCACGGCAAACTCTTCACACAGGACCCCAATTGCCTGGTAGGGTAATTAACGTACACGCCGAACAGCGACGCACAACGAGGTCCGTCAGCGACATCGGCTTTTTCAATTCGAGACACACAGGCCCCCTGATCCACGGCGGGCCAATCATCAAACAAGGCGGCGACATTTACTATCCCGCCTGATCCCCACCAATTTTTTGAGTTCTTTAAAGCAGTACGCCTGCATTCAGTAGCTCAAGAACCGCGTCGGCAGAATCGATGCGGAGTACATGGTCACCTCAGGTGGCCGACACGAAGGAAAGAATAATAATGGCTACAGGCACCGTAAAATGGTTCAACGTCGAAAAGGGCTACGGCTTCATCGCTCCCGATGACCAGTCCAGCGATCTCTTCGCTCACTACAGCGCCATCGAGGGCTCCGGTTTCCGCGGCCTCGAAGAGGGCCAGGCTGTTGAGTACCAGGCCGAGCAGGGTCCCAAGGGTCTCCAGGCTACGAGCATCCGCGTTCTCTAAACGCGTTGTCCCCGCAATGAGGGGATAGCTGAAAGGGCTGCTGGCGAACATGTGTTCGTCAGTGGCTCTTTTTTTGTGTCGCTGCACCCTGCGATTGCGTGTGGGAAACCTCCCCTAAATTTAGCCATTGCATACCTGAAGTTGGTTTGAGGAAAGGCTCCACACGGCTGACAACGCGGGAAATTCGGCTTATTCTCGAAGCTATGAAGATGTCTACAGACCTTGAAAAGAAATTCCAGGACCAAATCACTCTCGAGTTCGAAGCCTCGATCACCTACCGACAGCTGGCCATCGAGGCCGATGAGCAGGACCTTCCCGGCATTGCCGCGTGGCTTCGCCACCAGGCGGACGAGGAAGTCGTGCACGCCAACAAGTTCATCGACCACCTCTCGGACCGTGGCAACCACGCCGAAATCGGCCAGATCAGCGCCCCCTCGGTCAAGACCGGGCTGTCCGTGTTGGAGATCTTCGAGGCCGCGCTGGCCCACGAGGAGAAGGTTTCCCAGTCGATTCGCGACCTCTACCGCGAAGCCGACGCCGAGGGGGACTACGATTCTCGTCCTTTGCTCAACTGGTTCGTTGATGAGCAGATCGAGGAAGAGGCCACCGCCTCCGAGATCATCGGCCGCATCAAGCTGACCGAGAACGACGGCTCCGGAATACTCCGCCTCGACGCAGAACTCGGCAAGCGCCCCGAAGAGGGCACCGAAGACGACTAGGAATCGATCCTCACTTTTACAAGCTGAGGGCCCTCGAACCTCAACGGTTCGAGGGCCCTTTGTGCTTGCATCTTCTGTGCGAGCACAAGCTGACTCCTCATGAGTCGAAAGCGTATGCGAATCAGTCCTTGGAGTTTTTCTTGCCCTTGTCGATGCGCTGTTCCTCGGCCTCTTGATTCGTTTCGCCTTCTCCGGGTTCTTCTTCGGAGATCTCTTCTTCGGGTCGATGGTTCGATTCAGTCATGATGCTCTTCCTTCCGATCGGATGTTCCGGTGACCTTCGGGACGAAAATGGTCCGCCCCGTCGTCACACGCGGTTTTGCCACCGCGAGGCAAATTGCCTCTCGCACGGCTTCGGGATCCTGAGGTATGCGATGCCAGACGATGCCTGCACTGGGGTCGCTGCGATCCTTGGGGATGATCCACCCCAAGGAGATGAACGCCCTTGTCAGCGACGCGATGTCCTCTGCTATGGGAGTACCGTCCGTGTCACGGACCTCGCCGCTGCTTGTTTGAAGTCCCCATCGGTACTTCGCGCAGATCTGCAAAGCCCACTGGGATTCGTCGCGCACGTATTGCGGGGGAATCTTGAGCATAGTGACCGACACCGGCTGGGTATCGTACGAGATGGTGAGCTCCTTTGCCCGGTGCATCAGCAACGATGCCCGACGCAAAAGGTCGCTCCAAAACCTCCGGTGTCCGCAGCGCCTGCCTTCCGGCGAGCAAACCGTCCATTGGTGTAGTGGTCAGCCATAATCCTTACCTTCTTGTTTTTTACGGCTGTACGCTTCACTGCCCACTCAACCCCGAGTCAGCCCGGAGTTCAAGTGCTTTTGCCGTGCTTTGCGGGGGAAATTATCGGCCCAGCTGGTTGTCCAGGTCCCTCAAGTATGCGGAGAACCCTTGGGGCACACGCCCCGTCCTCCGTGCCGAAGTCACGACTCGCATGGAATCGGTGGCCACCCAGCGCGCGCCCGTCTCCTTGAGCCGCGCGACGACGTCAAGATCTTCCCCGACCTGCAGGTTGCGGAAGCCGCCAATCCCCTCGAGACAGCTCAGGCGAATACCCATATTTGCCCCGTGAATGGCCGAATGACCTTCGCCCAAGGGGTGCTGTTCGAGCCAGAGTCGGCACGTCGGAGTATGAGGGGGCTCGTCGGGCATGACGCTGCCGATCACGAGGTCCGTCCCCTCATTGGCCAGGGAAATATGCTTGGCGAGCCAATCTTGGGGCACACGCGAATCGGCGTCGGTGTGCGCGGTCCAAATGTTCTCGGAAGGTATTCGCTGAAAGAATTCCGCGAGTCGAAGAGTCCCGGCGGCACGGACGGAGCCGACGCTCGCGAAATTTCCCTCAATCAGCGTCAAGACCTCTTCACCAGTGTGTCGGGCCGCTTCCGAGACCACGCGAGCACTGCCATCCGTGCAACGGTCCAACACGACGACGATATACGTCGGCACGTTCACCTGCTGAGCGGCATCTCTGATCGAGGCCAAACAATGTTCCAGATAGCCCTCTTCGTTGTGGGCGGGGACGACGACGCCCATGGCCTGGAGTGAGCGCCCGTTCACGACGCGACCTCCCTGCTCGACTTCTCCGCGGCCCAGAGAGCGAGCTCGAAATCGGGATCCGCTATGGTCACCGCCCGCGGAAGGTCGAGCTTTTCGTCGAGGATTCGGTGAACGCCAGCGGCCCGCATCGGCCAGCCCACGATGGGGTGGGTCCAATGGCATGCAAGGACTGTACTGGCTCCGGAGGCAGCGATGAGCTCCCCGAGCCTCGACAACCGCCCCGGGCTGAGAAAGTAACCGATTTCGGAAAGCACCACCAGATCGAAGTGTCGACCGCACACGGCCTCACCCCATTCTTCGGGGACGGACGCACGAACCCATTCGATGCGATCGGATACGGTCTCCTCTCGGGCGCGGGCCAGTGCGTCGGCGCTCTCGTCGACCGCGAGGACACTGTTGCATCGAGTGAGAAGATCACGCGCCAAAGTTCCTACGGAGCACCCCAACTCGAGAACTGTTCCGTATTGGGGCCGCGGCAACGCCGCCAGGGTCAAGGCCCTTTTGCGCTGTTCGTACCAGCTGCTCTTGGTCGCCCACGGGTCCTCGGAGATCCGGTGGAGCTCATCGAAGGGGCTCACTTCGCCGCGCTCCGGGGCCAGGAAGACCTCGAAACCGCGATCAAAATGGGCCAGGACCTCGGCGGACAACAAGGCCTCATTGCCTTCTTCGGGGCCGAGCGGTTCGGTTTGGGAACGATGCTTGCTCAGGGCGGCCTGCTTGGCCTCACGCATGGCCTCGTCGAGGTCGAAACGGACGAAGGGTTGTTGCGCGGCGCAGGAAGCCACATCGGATGGCGTCCCCCAGTGCCACAGCCACAAGGGCGCCTCCAGGTGAGTCGCATCGGTTCGCCACGCCGCGATCGAGGCCGCCCGAGCCGCAGCCTCGTGATCCGTATGTCCGTCCCCACGCCACGTCGAAACGACGAGGGTACGGCTCGCCGAAAGGCCGAGGAGGTCCACGAGCACATTGACCAGCTCCGTCTGGCTCTTCACGAGGCGACTGTCTCCCAGATCCAGCAAATGGACTCTCGCGTGCGGAGCCAGCGTCGACGCGGCCTCCCGGATTTCACGTTCCCGGATACTCCGCAGATCTGCCGGATCATGCGTCGGGGAATTCGGGTGTGATGCTTCGCCGGCCGTCGCGACCACGATGTCAATCTCCATCCCCCGAGCGCCGGCGGCCGTGATGAGGCCAGCTGCCGTCAGCGTTTCGTCATCGGGGTGAGCCGCGACGGCGACAAGCCGGTCAAATGGCTCGAGGCTCAGTTTCTCTGCGGTTGCCAGCAGCGGCTCGGAACTCCATACGGATTCGGGTGTGCCGGAGTCGTCGTGGCGGAACCGGGGCGCCTGTTCCGGGCTCACGCTCGTGCCCAGATGGCCGTGGCCCCGTCGAGAATCGCCTGACCGACACCGGCCACGTCCCTTTCGGGCTTGTACTGCTGCACATAGACTTGCAGGTCAGTGACCCTTCGGGCGTATTCCTCGTCCTGGGTCAACGGGCCTGGCCCCAGAGTGTGTCCTACCGCCGAGAGCACCGTCTCGCATGCCTTGTGCACCGTGCCGCGTACGCGGAGGGCAAGCGGCCATAGATCCTTGGCTTCAGCACCGAGGGCGTCGTCGCCGTGGATTGCGGCGGAGGCCAGCACGTTGCCCGCGGCTTCGAGTTCCGTCGAGCATTGGCCGAGGTGGTACAGCGCAATTTGGTCGGGGGTACGAGAACGGCACGAGGTCTCCAGCTGATGTGCCAGTGCACATGCAGCACCCCACCACACGGCAGCGACACCAATGCCTCCGAGCGCGAAACCTGGCCGGGAGAAGTACCACTGATCTGCGCCGACAGGTTCAGCCGGGACGTTGTCGAACTCGATCGACGACGTCTGGATTGCCCTCAGCCCCCTGGCAACCCAATGTCCGTCCGTGACGACTACGCCGTCGCCTGCCAGGGAGACCGCAAAGAGTCGCCGTTCGGTCTTTGAAGTCCATGCCGTGACGAGCGCGTGAGAAACGTATCGAGCCAGGGAGCACCACGGCTTGCTTCCGGTGATTCTCCATTGGCCGTGGCCCATTTGCGTCGCTTCCAGCCGGTCGTTGGCAGACTCGGCGGCGTAGACGCCCCACGTCGAGCCCTCGGGAATCTCGATTCGTGGTTCAGTTGCCTGGTCCAGGATCGCGAGAGCATCCAGATGAGGCTCGACGGTACGCGCAACCGTCAAGTCGATCGCCCCCAATGCCGCGAGACCTTGCCAGTGAGATAGCGTATTTCCGTTTCCCGGCGACCCCAGTTCCCGCGCAATATCGGGGGCGATGCGCAAGGCGAGCTCCGGGTCGCCTGCCGCCTCGCGCGCCTTCTCCTCGAGCTCATGCGGAAGTCTGGCGCGATACGTCACAGTTTGAAGAGTCATGTTCACCTCGGGCGTGGTTCAGTGCTCAGGCTACGAGCTGTCCAAGAAAAAGATAGCACCGCGAACCCGGGCCTCCACGGCGGATGGCCGGGCTGTGGATCGAAGGCACTTCCTTCCCAACGCGAGGAGTTCCAAGGGTCGTCTTTCAGACCGCCCGCAAACCTCCCATGGGGCTCGGAAGACCGGACGAAAGCTACGTTTCCCCTAGCCAAGTTCAGGTTATCAGCGACTCGCAGATTCTCTGGGGTCAGACCCGCGCCGATGCAGCGACCGCATCGTTATCACTCCGCGGGCGTCACCACCGAGACGGCGTCGTGAGCCGCCGAATAGCTCAAGAACCCGAGGTGAGCCTCGAAGCGATCCAGGACGTCGTCGATCACTTGCTGCTGGGTCAACCCCATGAGGTCGTACCCTTCGGAACCCGTTTGCGTGAAGACTTCGAGCCGATAGTACACATCCGTTTCTCGGGACATCCTGCCACCGAACATCGGCACGGGGGCCTCCACAACCCCCGTCTGGTACCGGAACGTGCGATGCTCCGGAATGTCGACCAAGAGGGTGCGCTCGTCGACGCCCATTTCCTCATTGGGCAACGTATCAAGGGTTGCGACATACCCCTGCTCCACAAATTCCGCGGCCACCGCGTCCAGAGCTGGGGAGACGGTCTCGTCCGCGAATTCCTTGATCATTTTCTTGGAGGGGTAGGAACGCATCCGCGCCAAGCGCTGCCTCCAGGTTTTCTCCGGTTTGACCCCGCCGTCGGATGCGAATGCCGCTCGACTCAGACGCCGCCCTTCCTGTTCGGCACGCTCCATGCGCAGAACCTTGGAGAACGACGCCATGACGAGATAGGCCACCACGGTCACGGGCAGCGCGAAGATCAGCGTCGCATATTCCATGGTCGTGACGCCGCCCGCCACCAGCATCGCTATCGTCAACAGGGCAGTGAGAACGGCCCAGAAAATACGCAGCCATTTCGCGCCGTCCTGAGAAGGGTCCGGAATGGTCGAGGAGAAATTGGACATCACCATGGCGCCGGAATTGGCGCTCGTCAGGTAGAACAACAGACCAGAAAGAGTAGCCAACCCGATGAGGAAAGCCGCACCCGGGAAACTCTCGAGCAGGGCGTACCACCCTGCCTCCGGCGAATCCATCGCGAGCTGGGCGAATTCATGGTCCCCACTCATGACTCGTGACAAGGCACTGTTGCCGAAGATCGTGACGATGAAGAAATCGCACAGTACAGGCGCAGTGATAGCGGCGATAACGAATTCCCGAAGGGTACGCCCGCGGGAGATGCGCGCGAGGAACAAGCCCACGAACGGTCCCCACGCGAGCCAAAAAGCCCAGAAGAACAAGGTCCACGTTGACATCCAGGCTGATCCGCCGTCTTCGTAGGCCATGGTTTGCATCGTGCGATCCGGCAAGGACCAGATGAACCGCCCAATGTTCTCGACCATCGCGTTAAGCAGAAAAGCGGTTTTGCCCGTCACGAGGATGTAGATCATCATCGCGGCCGCCGACCACAGGTTCAGCTCCGAAATCAGACGAATACCCTTGTCCACACCCGACGTGCAGGCGGCGATGGTCATGACCACGGCAACGAGGACCAGAGCAATCTGAAGAGCCAGACCCTCGGGGAGCCCAAAGAGCCAGGAGAAACCGACGTTGAGAAGCACGACGCCGATACCCATCGACGTCGCAACGCCGAAGACGGTGCCCACCAAGGCGAAGATGTCGATCACGTCCCCGGTCGCCCCGCGAACACGTTTTCCGAGCAGTGGGTACAGCACCGCACGAATCGACAACGGCATGCCCCACCGGTACGCAAAATAGCCCATGGCCATGCCGAGCAAGGAATACATCGACCACCCTGCGACGCCATAATGGAACATCGTCCAGACCACGGCCTCGTGCGCGGCCTCGGTGCTCTCCGGGTCGGCATTGATCGGCTGCATGTACTGAGTAACGGGCCCGGTCACGGAGTAGAACAGCATGTCGATACCCACGCCTGCGGCAAAGAGCATCGAGACCCAAGTGAACAACTTGTATTGGGGACGGGAATGATCCGGCCCGAGCCGCACTCCACCCAGCTTCGAGGAAGCAACCCACAGGACGAAGAGAATCACGCAGGTGACCGTGATGACGTAGAACCACCCGAGGTTCTCAGCAATCCATGCCACGACGTTGCTCATGGTCGATTCAGCGGAATTCGGCACAAGGATGGCCCATACGGAGAATGCGACGACAACCACCGATGAAATCAGCAGGACTCTCCAGTTGACCTTGGGGCCGACGTCCTTGCGCAACTCAGCGGGGCCGCGGCTCAACTCCGCGCTGGAGCTGGGAGGGCGATTCTCCTGGCGTTCCACCACGTCGGCGAGTGACCGTTGGGAGCCGCCGAAGCGCTCGCGCTCGACCCCCGCGGACGTCTGGTTCCTTGGCGAACTGAATTCCTGCGGTTCTGACACGCACTCTCCTCTTCTCGACTGCACTCTTCTCGTGCCGGTGGGTCGCACCAGCACACACTGGTCCAGGGCATCGATTACGCATTCGCAAACGCCCTGCGGCTACTCGTTGGATCCTTGAAGACGCGGAGCCACACCGGCGCGGGGCTCTCAACGTTGG
Source organism: Rothia uropygialis (assembly GCF_004137765.1). GTDB lineage: Bacteria > Actinomycetota > Actinomycetes > Actinomycetales > Micrococcaceae > Rothia. The sequence continues at coordinate 287,212 of NZ_NOIS01000003.1, forward strand.
GACGGCCTGGTCAGCAGGGGTAGCGCGCTGATTTTTCGCGCGTCGCTGACTCTTCGCTGCGTCCAGCGGATTCCATGGGCACCCTATTCAACATAGTTGGCTGGGATTTTCCTGGCAATTGCGCCGAGTTGGTGCGGTGGCAAAAGGTGGAGGCGGTCCGATACTTGACACGAAATCCGCAAGAATTACCGGGCCCTGGCGTTAAACCGGCAATGTACATCTTGACCCTGTTGTTTTTCTGTGAAACCAGATCATAACTCACCTCTTTTTCACAAAGGCCTTGCGCAGAATCAAAAGAAGGCAAGAAGACTCGAGACCGGCTACCGGCCCGGCTACCCACGACCTCGTCCGAAGGTATGTTTCGCACCGGTTGTGCAGGTAATTATTAAGTAAGAACGGTGTCGCTTCGGTGCGGTGGCGATAATGTGGCACTCGGTGACGCAGCACACGAGTCGCTTTGGCACTATTCATGCATTCGTTGTTGTGGCACTTCTTTCCTGCCCATGTCCAGGCCTTCGGGCCCGGGCTCATTCGACCGTCTTTTGCCCCTACTTTTCTGAAAGAATTCACCACATGACCTCAGCCGGACACGCGATCATTCGATCGCTCGAACATCACAGCATCGACCGGATCTACACCGTGCCCGGAGAGAGCTTTCTCGATGTCCTCGACGGGCTCCACGACTCAACCATCGATACCGTCGTCTGCCGACATGAAGGCGGAGCGGCCTATATGGCCGAAGCCGAAGGGAAACTGACCGACGTGCCCGGCGTCGCCATGGTTACTCGGGGCCCCGGGGCAGCCAATGCGCACGTCGGTCTCCACACCGCATGGCAGGATTCGACCGCAATGGTCTTGTTCGTCGGATTGATCCCTTTCGAGCACAGGGAAAAAGAAGCGTTCCAGGAATTCGACCCTAAGGCTTGGTTCGCGACCGGAGCCAAGAGAGTCATGATTCTGGACCACCCGGACCGCGCGAGCGAGCTCGTGGCCGAGGCGATCTTCGCCGCTCGGTCGGGCCGTCCGGGACCCGTGGTGGTGGGTTTGCCCGAGGACATCATCCAGCGGGAAATCAGCCCCGAGCTGCACCCTCAGATCCCCATCGCGACCGGCGGCATGACGGTCAGCGATTGGAAGGAACTGCACAATGCACTGTTGGACTCGGAGAAGCCTCTCTTCGTTTTCGGCGGCAACGACTGGACGCAAAAAGCCGCAGCGGACTTCACCTCGTGGATGGAGGCGCACGAGTTGCCAGCCGGTGCGGAATGGCGCTGTGAGGGCACTGTACCGTTCACGTCCAAGAGCTATATCGGCCCTTTGGGGTACGGCAGACCGGAGCACTCGCGTCAGACCCTGGACGAAGCGGACCTCATCGTGTTCGTGGGGACCGTGCCCGGCGATGTCATCACGGACGGGTTCACGTCGCGACAGGATTGGGACAAGCGGAACTTCCTCGTGACCATCGACCCCGGTCTGCGCGGCCGTTCGGGCCCGGTCACGCACCAGATCGTCGCCAAGCCGGACGTGTTCGTCCGAGACCTGTTGCGGATGGATCTTCCAGTCAAGGATTCGTGGCGCGACTGGCGGGAGAAATTGCGCAGTCAACAGATCGAATTCTCGACCCTGCCCGAGGCGCGAACCAGCGGTCAGGCCAGCATGGATTCGCTGATGAGTCATCTGGTGCCCCGGCTACCGGAGGATTGCATGGTCACCTTCGGGGCCGGTGAACACACGAATTGGGCCCATCGGTATTTCCCGACTCACGGTTACGCCCGTATGATTTCGGCCCGTAACGGATCCATGGGATATTCGGTTCCTTCGGCGGTTGCCGCGTCCTTGCGCCATCCCGAACGCCTGGTCGTCTCGATAGCCGGGGACGGCGAATTCCTGATGAATGGGCAGGAGTTGGCCACGGCCGCTCAATACGGTGCAACACCGCTCGTCATAGTGGCCGACAATCGTGAATACGGGACCATTCGGACGCATCAGGAACACCAGTATCCGGGGCGGGTCAGCGGAACCCAGTTGCACAATCCCGATTTCGCCGGGCTGGCCCGCGCCTATGGCGGATCCGGCGTGCGGGTCGAGAACAACGAGGAGCTGCCAAACGCGCTGGACGCCGCCCTGAGCGCCGTCGAATCGGGACAGTTCGCCCTGATTCATCTGGTCGTGCCGCAACGGCAGAAAGCGTACTGACCCGCTATCAGGGAGCACTCGGTGGCAGGGATGCCTGCCGTCCGGATGGGGAGTCAAAGCCCCGCATCCGGACGGCAAGCACCACAACCACGGGAAGACTCCTCGGATACAAAAAACCGGCTCGCCGCCAAGCGTCTCGCCTGGCAACAAGCCGGTTTTACTGGTGCGCGAGGGGGGAGTTGAACCCCCACGCCCTCTCGGGCACACGGACCTGAACCGTGCGCGTCTGCCTATTCCGCCACTCGCGCAAGTGACTCGCCCGCGATCCGAAGGATAACGGGCCAAAAGCAACGCTGACTATCGTACCCAGATCCACGAGGGACTGTCTAATCGAAGACGAGGTGCCCTTCGCCACGAGCCGCCAGACCGTCGGAAATTGCCCACAGTTCAGAAAAAACCGCGCTGCTTCGCCATCACATCCAGGAATTGCCCCATCGAATTGGTTCGATACCGACCATTCACGCTCTATTCAGGATAGGTCTCTACTATCCTTGTGTCCGAGGCCGTACGCGGTGGCGGTACCCCGTACCCTAAAGCGAGGGTTGCCGGAGACCGTAACCGCAGAACCAGGAGGCAACCATGGGACTCATAGAAAATGTTGAGCGGAGTCTCGAAAAGGCTGTGCGAGGGGTTTTCACCGCCGGCTCGAAGAACCGTATCGAACCGGTCGACGTCGCGAGCCGCCTGCGTTCAGAAATGGACAAGAAATCCTACGCAATCGCTGAGGGTCGAACCATCGCCCCGAACGTCTTCACCATCGAATTCTCGGATGCCGACTTCACTCGCGCCCAAGACTGGGGCCATGACCTGGCCGAGGAGCTCTGCGACGTCGCCATCCGACATGCACGGTCACAGGGTTACACATTGCGCGGCGCAGTTCGCGTCACTTTTACGCGCGCTCATACCGAAGAACTTCAAAAGGGCGAATTCCTCGTCCTGTCCACCCAAGAACGCGCCGGACGCTCGGCATCGCGCGGACGCCCCACCCGAACGGCCCCGAAAACTTCCGCCGCTGCTGCCGGGGAGCGCTACAACGCGAGCCAGGCCCATGCCCAGCAAGCAGGATCACCCGTAGGGCGGCAGGCGACCAACGCGCCGGCCGAGCCTGAACCGACTTATGCTCCCGGGTACGCGCCGGAATACGAGGCAGACCCGGCCGATGCCGCCGCCACGGCCGCCCCTGCCGCGGCGGCGGCCGCGTCAAGCAGAACCCTGCCCAGCGGCTCGTCCCGCATCGCGCCCCGAACTCCCAGCCGGCGGGGATCTGCGGGCGGCCGCCAGGCCGGTGCGGACCCGAACGCAACGCAAGCCATACCGTCTCCGCAGAGGTACGAACAGCCCCACCGCGCCACCCCGAGCTACAAGCCTGTCCTGGATATCAACGGTCAACGGTTTTCCATCCAGGCGAGCTCGATCGTACTGGGCCGTTCTTCGGAAGCAGACATAACCATCGAAGATACGGGTGTATCCCGGCGCCACCTGGAGATTCTCAATCAGGACGGTGTCTTCCTGGCCGTGGACCTAGGCTCGACCAATGGGTCATCGGTGGATGGAACCCGGCTCAATGGTCGACGAGAGCTCGTGGATGGGACTGTCATTACAATGGGTCGAACCAAGATAACTTTCCGCTTGCTCGCCCCGAGGAGTAGTCGATAATGGCCTCAGAGCTGACCGTCACGTTGCTCCGTTTCGGCTTCCTGGCTTTGCTGTGGGTATTCGTCTTCGTGATCCTCGCCGGGCAGCGGCGTGACCTCGGGATAGGGCAGACCCTCCGTTTCACGTCATTGCCCGGCCGCAAGAAGAACAAGAAAAAAGGCGACGCCCAAGCTGCGACCTCGACCGGCTCCCAAAAGCAACAGACGCCTCAACGGCCCAGCCAGCTTGCGATCATCGGTGGTCCCGGGTCCGGAAGCATCGCCCGATTGGGCGACTCCCCGGTGCTCCTCGGCAGGGCACAGGACTGCACCCTCCCCTTGGACGACGACTATTGCTCCGGGCACCATGCCCGCCTTTTCCCGCAGGGATCCCGCTGGTTCCTCGAGGACCTCGGGTCGACCAACGGGACGTTCGTGAACGATCAACGCCTGACGCGAGCGACGCTCGTCGAACCGGGTGTGCCCTTTACCGTGGGACGAACTGTCATTGAGTTGAGGGCGTAACCCCCATGAATATTGCTTTTCGGTACGCGGCACGCTCAGATACCGGACGCGTACGTGGCAAAAACGACGATTCCGCGTATGCCGGCCGCTACCTGGCCGTCGTCGCCGACGGCATGGGAGGCCATGTAGGCGGCAACGTCGCATCCGCCTCGACCGTTCTCGACCTGACTCCCCTGGATCATTCGGAATATGACGGCTCAGCGGGCACGATTCTTGCGGATGAAATTCAGACGGCCAACATCATCCTCAACCAATTGGTCGAGATGAATCCCCTGCTGGCCGGCATGGGAACCACATGTACGGCCCTTCTGGTCGACGGCGACGAACTCGAGCTGGCCCACATCGGTGACTCACGCGCCTATCGATTGCGCGGCAAAAAATTCGAGCAGATGACCACCGACCACACATTCGTCCAACGCCTGGTCGAAGAAGGCCGATTGCGCCCCGAGGAAGCAGAGCACCACCCGCACAAGAACGTCATCATGCGTGTTCTCGGGGATACCGACGCATCACCGGAACTTGAGCTCAAGCGCGTAGACGCGCAAGTCGGCGATCGGTGGCTCTTGTGCTCGGACGGACTCTCCGGCGTGGTCTCGGATCACACGATCGAATCGATTCTCGGATCGACCAACGATCTGCAAGAAATCTGCGAGTCCCTCGTTGAGTTGACCCTCGACGGAGGCGCACCGGACAACGTGACCGTCGCCGTGGTCGAGGTCAATGACGAGGCGAACTTGGCCAATGCCGTCACCAGCCGCCTTGACGCCGTGGGCCGGGACAGCCGGGCCGACGAACATCCCGAGCGCGTTTCCGAGGAGCCGCAAGCGGCCGTCGGAACCACGTCGAGCTCCGGGCTCGTGCCGGCTGGTTCATCGTCCGAAGAGTCCTCGCACCGCTCCAACGATCCGGATCAAGAGTGGCCCAAATTCCTGGATATAGAGGACGACTCATCCCTGGCACCCTGGGAAGAAGACTCTCCGGAGACTGGGGCATCGGACGTTGCACCCGAGGATGTCGCAGGCGTTGATGCCGGCTCCTCGACTCGGGACCGCGCCCCGGCAGACGAGGACTCCAACGAGTTGAAGGCCCCGTGGCGGCGGCGACTCCCCCGAGAACGTGGCGAAAAGGTCCGCCACACCCTTCGGCACGGCCGGTGGCGCGGTGATTCCTTCTCGGACTCCGTGCTCAATGCGATGATGCACCGGTCCGGAATCGACCTCGAAGAGGCCAGTCAGCAAGAAGAAAGCTCCGCCTCGATCTTGCGTCGAGAGCTGGAGGAACGACCCCACCTGCTGGTAGGAGCGGCTGCCTCCGCGACCCACACCGGCCAGATACCCACGGTAACCGATGCGACCGTTCAGCGCAGGGCGACTTTGGCACGGACACCGTCAATGGACACCGACGAGGGCGAGGAGATTCCGGACGAACTCCTCGAGGAGATGGACAGCCCCCGACGCCGGAAGCGACGCTGGGGTCTGGCCGCCTTCATCTGGGCATTCATTCTGGTGCTCATCGCGGGTGCTGTTTGGGCCGGGTTGGCGTGGGTCAACAGCCAGTACTACGTCGGCGAGAATAACGGCAAGGTCGCAATTTACCGCGGCGTCGACCAATCACTCGGACCGATACACCTCAACAACCTGGAGAGAGAGACCGACGTGAAGGTCTCCGATCTTCCGGACTATTCCAAATCGCGCGTCCACGAGGGCATTCACGCATCATCCGTGGCAGATGCCGAGCGTGTGGTGTCGGATCTGGACTTGGGTTCCCAAGGCGGAGGGGAGTCCGCCTCCCCAGCGCCCCACGGCACAGTATCGAGTGCTCCACCATCAAGTGATAAATCATCGAATTCAAGCAATGATAGTCAAAAACCCAGCTCAGACGGGCAAGGAGGTGACGACCAGTGACAACCCAGGCTCAACCTGCTCAGGAGTATTCCTATACTCCGGACGAAGAGCAGCACATCCCCAAGCCTCGTCGCTTCTTCGAGCTTCTATTGCTGGCCATCTCGTGGGTCATCGCTGTCGGCTCGCTCTGCCTCGTGGACCTGGACAACACGGCCACCTTCGATCATCGCGTCGTCGCCGCCGCGGCTGTCCTTGTTCTCGGTTCCCTCATCATTCACGTGATTCTCCACCTCAAGGCACGGTACGCGGATCCATTCATCCTCCCGATCGTGGTGGTTCTCAACGGCATTGGTCTGACGATGATCTATCGCATCGATCTCACCACGCCGACGTCCTCGGTCAGTTCCCAGACGGCGTGGACCGCCGTTGCAATGATTGCTTGCGCCGCTGCCCTGTGGTTCCTCACGAATCACAGGGTGCTTTTGCACGTCACGTACATCAGCCTCGTCGCCTCGATCCTATTGCTGCTCCTTCCATTGGTTCCTGGCCTCGGGACCGAGATCAATGGCGCTCGCATTTGGATCGCGATCGGCGGCAGGACTTTCCAGCCCGGCGAAATCGCAAAGATCACCTTGGCTATATTCTTCGCTGGTTATCTGTCCACTAATCGCGATTTGATCTTGCTCGCGGGCAAGAAGATCGGGAAGATTCGGCTTCCGCGCTTCAAGGACTTCGCACCGATGTTCGTAGCATGGCTCGTGAGCATCGGAGTCCTCGTCGTTCAGCACGACCTGGGCTCCGCGATCCTGTTCTTCGGGCTGTTCCTGGCGATGCTGTATCTGGCCACAAACCGGTTCACGTGGGTTGCTCTCGGACTGGTGCTGGTCGTCGTCGGCGGCTTCTTCGCGTACAAGACCATCAGCCACGTGACCCTCCGCATAGATTCTTGGGTCCACGCTTTTGATCCTGAGGTCTACAACCAACAAAGCGGCGGTTCGGGGCAGGTCGTCCAGGGGCTCTTCGGCCTCGCTTCGGGTGGCCTCTTCGGACGTGGTCTCGGTAACGGCAGACCCGACCTCGTCTCATTCTCGAATTCGGACATGATCATTACGGCCATCGGAGAGGAGCTCGGGCTCTTGGGCCTCGGAGCGATCCTGATGCTGTTCTTGTTATTGGTCTCCCGAGGATTCCGCGCGGCGTTGGGGACACCCGACGCCTTCGGCAAGCTCCTGGCGGCCGGGCTATCGGCCGCCATGGTTCTGCAACTTTTCGTGGTAGTCGGCGGAGTAACACGCCTTATTCCGCTGACCGGCCTGACGACGCCATTTATGTCCGCGGGAGGCTCGTCCCTCCTCGCGAACTGGTTCATCGTCGGGTTGTTGCTCGCAATCTCTCACTCGGCTCGTTCGCCTCGCGTGGTCAATGAGGAGGCAGCCGATGCCGAGACCACTGCGGATACAGGTCAGTTGGGGGCTACTGCGGCGATTTCCCGACTCGGCTCGAACTCTCATGAGGAAACTGCTTCTTCCCCACATTCAGCAGGAGGTCACTCGTGAACCAGGCCATCCGAAGAACATGGCTCGCCGCGGCGGGCGTCTTCATTTTGCTCATCGGCTCCCTGACGTACGTCCAATACGTGCATGCCGGCGCGCTGGCGGAAAATCCCTGGAACAGCCGCCAGCTTTACGATCAGTACGGATCAGCACGCGGGTCCATACTCGTCAACGGATCCGCGATCGCACAGTCCGTTCCGTCCAATGACAGCTTCGGCTATCAGCGCCAGTACTCGCAGACCGACGAGTACGCCGCCCTGACCGGGTACTTCTCGATGGTTTACGGGTCGACCGGCCTCGAATCCGCCATGAGCGATGAGCTCTCCGGAAAATCGGACTCACAGTTCTACGATCGCATCGCGCAAATCTTCTCCAACCAGGACACTCACGGTGCGTCGGTCGAGCTGACCATCGATCCGACGTTGCAGAAGAAGGCCACGGAATTAATGGCCGGCCACAAGGGCTCGATCGTTGCGATGAATCCGAAAACGGGCGAGATCAAAGCCATGGTCTCCACGCCCAGCTACGACCCCAATCAACTCGCGTCACACGACTCGAAATCGGTCATCCAGGCGTACTCCGAACTGAACCAGGACCAGGATCGTCCGCTCTACAACCGAGCCATATCCGGCGATCTCTACTCACCGGGTTCCACGTTCAAGATCATGGATGCGGTGGCCGCCTTGGAGTCGGGCAAATACAACAAGGATTCGGTTCTGGATAACCCCCAGAACCTGCCTCTTCCAGGCTCCTCTTCGACCTTGCCGAATTATGTCAATGGCAACTGTTCCTCCCAGTCCAAGACGGACTTGCAATGGGCGCTCGCACAATCGTGCAACACTCCCTTCGCACAGATCGCAATGGACCTCGGTGAGGATAAGATTGCCAAGACGGCAAAGAACTTCGGGTACGGCCAGGATCTGGACATCCCGATGAGCGTCACCCCTTCAAACTTCCCCAGTGGCATGTCCAAGAGCGAGCTCGCGTTGTCTTCGATCGGTCAATACGACGTCAAAACCACCCCATTGCAGGTGGCCATGATGTCTTCCGCAATCGCCAATAACGGCGTCCAGATGAAACCGAACATAGTCAAGACAGTTCGGTCCAACAGTCTGAGTACGCTCTACGATTTTTCGGCGGAGCAATTGCGGGAATCAACCTCGCCGGATGTCGCTCATCAAGTGCGCGACTGGATGGTCAACGACGTCGACGACGGAATCGCGTCCGGCGCGAAGGTCGATGGGACCAAGGTCGCTGGGAAGACCGGAACCGCCGAGACCGGCGTGGACGGAAACAACGAAGCGTGGTTCACCGGTTTCGCACCGGCGGACGACCCGGAACTAGCTGTTGCTATTGTCTATGAAGATGTAGATGCGGTCACAGGAGCTCAGCTCACGAGCCCTGGTGCCAAGCAACTTTTCGAGGCGGTGTTGAATCAGTGAGGCCCTCATCATCGATGACCCTTGGCGGTCGCTACGGCCTGACCGAGCGCATCGCTATCGGCGGTATGGGCGAGGTCTGGAAAGCCAAGGACAAAGTCCTCGGTCGCATCGTCGCCGTCAAGATCTTGAAAGAGGAGTACACGGGGGACCCCGGTTTCCTCGAACGCTTCCGCGCTGAAGCTCGCCATACGGCACTTCTGAACCATCCCGGCGTCGCCAACGTCTTCGACTACGGCGAGGAAGAAGGCTCGGCGTACCTGGTCATGGAGCTCGTCCCCGGCGAGCCGCTGTCGAACATCATCGAGCGCGAGAAAACGCTTCCGGCCGACCGGACCCTCAACATCATCGCCCAGACGGCACGGGCATTGGCCGCCGCTCACGCCCAGGGGCTTGTGCACCGCGACGTCAAGCCCGGAAACATCATGATCACGCCCGACAACCGCGTGAAGGTGACCGACTTCGGCATTGCCCGTCTGGCGGATCAGGTGCCGCTGACGGCAACCGGTCAGGTGATGGGAACCGCCCAGTACCTCGCACCCGAGCAAGCCACCGGGCAGACCGCAACGGCCTCATCCGACCTCTATTCGCTCGGAATCATCGGCTACGAGTGCCTTGCGGGGAAGCGTCCGTTCACCGGGGAATCTCAGATCGCGATTGCATTGGCCCAGGTCAATGATCCGCCGCCACCGTTGCCGAAGTCCGTGCCGGTGCCCGCGCAGGCCATGATCATGTGTCTGCTGTCCAAGGACCCGGCCCAACGCCCGGCGAATGCGACGACGCTCGCGAGCGCCGTCGACGCCATCCGACGCAATGACCTCAAGGCCGCTGTCAAGGCTGTTCCCGGGCTCTCGACGTACCTGCCGATCAGTACCGACACGAGTCAAACACAGCCCGTTACCACGCCTACCGAGTCCTTGGGCGGGCCGGACGCTACCCGCCAGTTCGGTTCGGGGGCCTCGGCCGCCGGATACCAGGCCCACCCCACCACATCGCAGCTGCCTGCCGTGGGCGAGCCTCGCTCGTTGAAGTACCAGGGCGATTACTCGGACAACGGTGCGGAGAAGTCGTCCAAGGGCGCTGCCGTTTGGAAATGGCTTGTCCCTGTGTTGGTGCTGTTACTGGCTGTTGGCCTCGGCATCTGGTGGATCGTGCAGTCGGGTTCGGGGACGGACGCCTCGGCGTCCCCTGGAGCGAGCGGATCCGTTTCTTCGGCGTCTCCCTCCTCGAGTTCCTCGCAACCGTCGGCAAGCTCGAGCTCGGCCAAGATGATTGACATCGACTCTTCGGCGTACAAAGGCAAGAAGTTGGACGACGTCGTTTCCCAGCTGGCGAGTATGGGTCTGACCGTCCGTTCGGAAGGGAAGAATTCCAGCGAGCCCGAGAACAATGTCCTCGAGGTCTCCCCTGAGGGGCAGGTTGCGGCCGGCTCCAACGTGACCGTGGTGTACTCCACCGGACCCGAGTCCGTTAACCTGCCGAGCAAGATGGTCGACCAGGATGCCCAGTCCGTCATAGATGAGATCACTCAAATGGGCGTGAACGTGACCCGTCACGATCAGACCTCAAGCGATCAGGCCTCCGGCAAAGTCGTCCGAACCTCCCCCAATGAAGGAAGCAAGGTGACGGTCGGCTCGTATGTGGACGTTTACGTGTCCACTGGATCTGGGAGCAGTTCGAGCCCCGCTCCCGAGAGCCCGGCGCCTACGTCATCCGCTCCTTCCCAGCCGAGCTCACCCTCGCCTTCGGCGGCCTCCACAAGACCGGCGACCAACGAGAACCAACAACCGGGTGAATCGTCCGACGGCGGCACCCCAGGCTCCAACGGATGACTGAGACCTTATGAATCTGCGCGTTCCACGTATTCTCGATAACCGATACGAACTGGGTGGGATCCTGGGTTCAGGCGGCATGGCCACCGTCTATGCGGCCGAAGACAACCGCCTGGGCCGTCAGGTCGCCATCAAAGTTCTGCGCCCCGAGCACGCCGAGAACAGTGTTTTTCGAACCCGTTTTCGCCGCGAGGCCGAGGCCATCGCATCGTTGAACCATCCAACCGTCATCGCGGTTTTTGATACCGGAACGTTCCGTCCGATGACCGAAGAAAACGCGATAGCGGATCCGGATGCCACGGCTCCCATGCCAAAAGTGGAGTTGGAGCACCCCGGCGACGACGACATCGAACCCGACGAAGAGGCAGACGCCGACTCCGTTCCCTACATCGTGATGGAACGACTGCACGGAGAAACCCTCAAAGACGTCATGGCCGACCGGGGGCAGTTCGCGATCGAAGACGCTCTGAGCTATACCGAGGGCATCCTCGACGCACTGGAATACAGCCATGAGCGCGGCATCGTTCACCGGGACATCAAGCCCGGAAACGTCATGGTGCTCAACCGCACCGAAGAGGACGAGGCTCTGGGTCGGCCAGCCCGGATCAAGGTCATGGACTTCGGCATTGCCCGGGCCATGACCGAAACGGCTCGTCCGTTGACCGAAGCCCAGACGATCATGGGTACCGCCCGTTACATCTCTCCGGAACAAGCCAGAGGTGAAACGGTCGACGCACGCTCCGATCTTTACGCCGTAGGGTGCCTGCTCTACCAGATGCTCGCCGGAAGGCCGCCCTTCGACGGTTCGACGAGCATCGAAGTTGTGGAACAGCACCTCCGGGAGGCCCCGGAGGTGCCCAGTACCTTCAGGTCTGAAATTTCACCCGCTCTGGACGCTTTGATCCTGCGGGCGCTCGAAAAGAACCGTATCGACCGGTTTCAATCCGCGGAAGATTTCGCTTTTGCGCTCCAGAATGCCTCCCACGGCATCAGCGTCGGCCATGCTGGCGCCCCCGACGAAGATCCGACGCAAGCCATCGGCGGTGTCACCGGAATCGCGGCGGGTGCCACGGCTGTTGGCGCGGGAGCCGCAGCGTCCCGGGCCGCTGACGGCAGGGCCCACCATGGCGACGACGAAGCCTACGAATCATCGCTGAACTCCCCGGAGGCCTCGGACTCGACAGAGTACGACGCGTACACCACGAACGAGGGCGACCAGCCCCAGATGGAAGACGCGAACGTCTCCGGTTTCTTCCCGTCAGCGCAAGACGAGTACTCCGAGGACGAGCTCTACGATTACGAGCGCAACAAGGCCCTCGCGGCCAAGAAACGGCGTCGTGCCGCTTGGAAGAACGTGATCCTCGGGCTCATCATATTCCTGCTCGCTGCAACCGCACTTGGCGCGTGGCTGTACTACCAGAACGAGCTCAACAAGCCCGTCTACGTGAATGTTCCGGCCGTTGCGAACCAGTCGGAGTCGGACGCCGAAGAGCACCTGCGCAATGAAGGCCTCAAGGTCAAGGTCGAGGAAGAGTTCTCGGACAATATCCAGCACGGAAATGCGATCAATACGGACCCCGCCGACGGAACCGAGGTCGAGAAGGACTCGACGGTAACACTTCGAATATCCAAGGGTCCCGCGAATGTACAACTCCCGGAGGATCTCTCGGGCCAGTCGGAAGCCTATGTGCGCTCCCGTCTCGAGGAGCTAGGCCTCAAGGCCGGGCGAGTGGAAACGGCCAACAGTCCGACCGTTCAGGCAGGCCTGGTCGTTGACACCAACCCCAAATTAGGCGAACGGGTCAGCGCAGACAGCACCATTAACTTGGTCCTCTCGACCGGCAAGGTCCAGGTTCCCCAAGTCGTCGGGCTCACACGTGACGAGGCGATTGCGACCTTGACCGGCAAGGACACCCTGCTCTCGACGGAAATCACCGATGAGGAGTCGAGCCAGCCCGCGGGAACAGTTCTGCGCCAGTCCGCACAGGCCGGGACGTCCATTGCGCAAGGCTCCACGGTGACCATCGCTGTCTCCTCCGGGCCACGTGCGACCCCCTCTCCCTCGCCCAGCCCATCGAGCAGTCCTAGTGGGAATTCCGGCGACTCGGCCGCGAACGGGGGAAATAACTCCAATGGGAATTCCGGCGGCAACCCGTCACCCAGCAGCAGCCCGTCGCCCTCATCCTCCCCTTCGCCTTCTTCCAGCCCCAGCTCGGGACGATGAGCGAGACGTAGTGAGCGGGCGGCCTCATGCCCATTGAGCACGGGGTCGCCCGCTCACTTATTTCCTGAGTGTCTCTAAGCCTCAATCAGAGGGGAGAGGTCACGGGCTTTCCTCACCGCTCCGGCAAGGCCTAGGGACTCGAGCCAATTGCCGACCATGAGATAACCGTCCTCGGTCAGCACGGACTCCGGGTGAAACTGAACCCCGTGCAGGGGCGCAGTACGGTGACGCACACCCATGATGATCCCCGATTCGGTCCACGCAGTGGCCTCCAGCTCTTCCGGAAGGGTCCCGTCCGCGATCGCCAGCGAGTGGTATCTGGTAGCGGTGAACGGCGTTCGCACGCCGGAAAAAACGGAGAGCGAATTATGGGTCAGTCGAGAGGTCTTTCCGTGCATCAGCTCGGGAGAGTGGGTCACTGTGCCGCCGAAGGCCTCGGCGATGGCCTGGTGACCAAGGCACACGCCGAAGAGCGGCTTCTGATGCTCGGTTGCCCAGTGAATGAGATCGATGCAGACCCCTGCCTCAGCGGGCGCTCCCGGCCCTGGCGAAATCAGCACGCCGTCGTGCTGCTCGGCGAGACGCCTAGCTTCCTGGGCGCTGAGATCATCGTTGCGGATCACGGTGGTCTCCGCGCCGAATTGCTGAACGTACCCGACCAGGGTGAAAACGAAACTGTCGTAGTTGTCCACCACGAGAATCTTGATGGTCATGAAATTCTCCTACTCGTCCACGGTCACGTCGGGGCTCAACGGGCTGTACTCTTCAAGCCACGGAAACAAGAATTCCATGAGGAGATAAGCAACCGCGACAATCAGAACTATCGCAATGATGATCCGAAGCCACAAGGGGCCCGGCAAATGAGCGAAGACCCATCCGTACATCCGTTACTAGTCCTTCCCCACAAGGTCGGCGATGGGCGGAGGCGGCCCCGCCGAATTCGGTTGCCATCCTTCGAAAACCGCGTAGGCGATGATGCGTTCGGTAGATCCGAACCGAGGGTTGCAGCTGGTCAATGTCATGATGCGATCCTGAGGCTCTTCTCCAGGATATCCGGGCACAGGTGCGATGACATCCGTCTGCGAGGGCAGGACGATCTCGTTATTTCGAAAGACGTAAGTGTAATAGCCCTGAGCAGTGCGAACGTAGATGCGGTCACCGGTAACCAGCTTGTCGATCTGGTCAAAGACCTTGCCGTTGGTCTGTCGGTGGCCCGCTACCGCAAAATTCCCGATGTCTCCCGGCATCGCAGTGGATTCGTAGTGACCGACACCGAGCGTGTCCAGTACGTCGCGGCCCGTACCCTGAATAATGGGGCGCTCATAGGCTTCGCCGAACCGAGGAATATACATGATCCCGATACCCTGACCATGAGCCGGGGCTTCCCCGATCACGGGGTCACCTGGGTCCTTGCCGGAATCATCGGGGCTTCCGGTGTCCCGGAAATTCTGCTTCATTTGGTTGACGGCGTCGGCCTGCGCCTTGTCGGATTCTAGATTGGTCCACCACAGTTGCCATACGACGAACAAGATCAGAATGAGACCCACAGTGATGAGCAACTCACCCAGGACCTGAATCACACCACCTACGATGCTGCGGGGCCGTCGACCAGCCCGTGAAGGTGCTCTCCGCGTGGCCAACGGCACCCCCTGACGAAAAAGATACTGCCAATATCATTTGTACGAACCGTGAATCCACAGGCGCGTATCGGCAAGAGCTTGGCAGATTGGTTAGACTCGACATTCAGGCGATCGGCCACCAAATACAGGCCGTTCTCGCCCAGAATCATACCTTATGTGGTCACCGCAGAAGTCGGACGCGGAATTCCAGGAGGACCAAGAATGGCCGAGGACAAGAAGACAGGCGGGGGCAACCTCGCCACCGGAACGTCGACCGAGAAGAAACCCCGTCGGGGACTTTTCGGGTCACGCCGCGCTGGATCTAGCGTTGCGGACTCTGACTCGAAGGCGACCGCTTCGGAAGGCGGCGACGCCGTAGGCCAGACGGACCGGGCGACTTCCCTCATCGCCGACGAAGACACGAGCAAGACCGCCCCGTCGGAGACCAAGGCGAAGCGGTCCCACGAGAGCGCCGAAGACGAGCGCCTGCGCAAAATCGCGGACGAAATGACGTCCAACATTCGTCAATCCTCCCCGACCCCCACGTGGTACATCGCGATCATGCTCGGTTTCATGATCATCGGTCTCCTGTGGATCATGACTTTCTACATCTCCGACCAGGCGTTGCCGATTCCCGATCTCAGTTTCTGGAACATCGCTATCGGCATCGGACTGATGATGGTCGGCTTGATCATGACAACCAGGTGGCGCTAGGTGGCCGAAGCTCGGGATCCTCAGGGCCCCCTCAACGGCGAGGCCGGCCGGCATCCCGACTCCGCGGCCGAGGACCAGGCTACGGGTTCCTCGGCGGAAAGGCCTGAGTCCCGTCCGACGCAGCCCCGCGAGGACCGCCCCGACATCAGGGCCGCGAAGACCGAAACGCGCGTGCGCCGCTGGGCCCTCTTGCTGCTCGTGCTGGTCCCCGTGGTCTACTTCGTGGTCCAGAAGCTGATCTCGTAACTGCAACCCGACCGATGCGGGGTACGGAGGTCTGACGCGGAGCCGATCGTAGTAGCCTACGAGGTCATCGCCGTAAAGCCGGCATCGAAGGCCATGAAAAGCGGGATGATCCAGAAGATCGGCAGGGTAACAGCCAAGCTTCTGGACGCCCCCTCCGCCCGGTGCTGCTCTGGTTCGCCGCGTCTCGCACCGGGATCGGGCATCCGACGCGAGGTTCTCACGACCCTGAGGGTAGAGAGGACTGCTATTGCGAGCACCCCCAAGATCCCGACCGCGGCCAGGAACACGGGCGTCCCAGAGAACACGACGGGCAGGTCCGCTCGGGAGATCAGTGCGCCGGCCGCTCCCAGGAGGATCGCGAGACCGAAAACAACGCTGAAAACCCAAACGTTGTAAATCGCGGTGCTTCCCCAAGCCGTCGTCGCCGTGACGACACCGATAATGGCCACCAGCACGACCCAACAGATCAGAGTTCCCAAATTGATCACGAGTTCGGTACCCGTGATCCAGTCACGGATCGCGTAGGAGCCCACCAGGAGCAACAGGACCTGCACGACGACGGGCAAAGCCGTCCGCAGGACATCTCGCTTCTCCGAAGGCTTGGGCTCGAACCCCAAGGATTTCGCGTACTCTGCAGGATCGCCGAATTCGTCCTCCGGAGAGCGATCCGTCTGGTCGCACTGGGTATGCGCGGAGGCGAGGCGGTCGGCGATCTCCTCCCCCGTGGCCTCGGAGAGCCTGAGAGTCAGAACGAAGTCGTCCACCCACATTCGGTGCGCTTGAGTCCAGTCCTTGAGAGTGGTCATGACGAGCCTCCGTTCGCGTGTCGGAAGATATTTCCTCCTTTGACCGTAGCGCACGGTGGCCATCGATATTCACGGCCCAGGGCCCCTCCGCCTCGATGGGGAGGCAGAGGGGCCCTGAGCAGGAACCTATGTGGGGTCTGGCGTCGCGCCCTTATGCCTGAGGCGCGATGAAGGAGACCTCGAGCGAGATGTTGACCTTGTCAGAGACCAGGACGCCGCCGGTTTCGAGTGCAGCATTCCAGGTCATGCCGAAATCCTTGCGGGAAATCGAGGTGGAAGCCGAGAACCCTGCGCGGGTGGCACCGAAGGGGTCCACGGCAACACCGCCGAATTCGCCCTTGAAGGAAACGGGGCGGGTCTCGTCCTTGATGGTGAGGTCACCGTTCAGCGTGAAATCCTCACCGTCGGACTCAATCGAGGTCGAGGTGAAGGTCATGGTCGGGTAGTTCTCTGCATCGAAGAAATCTGCACCCTTGACGTGACCGTCGCGGTCGGCATTGCCGGAGTCCAAGGAAGCAATATTCGCCGAGGCGGTCACGGAAGACTGCTCGCCGACGTTCAGCTCGGCCGAGACTTCCTGAAAAGTGCCGCGAACCTTGGAGATACCGGCGTGACGCACGGTGAACTCGACCTCCGAGTGAGCGGGGTCAAGGGTCCAGGTGCCTGCGGAGAGTTCGTTGAAGGTGGTCATGGTGAGATCCTTTCGTTGATCTGAGTTCGAGATTTACTTTACGAGTAAACCTTTTCCACCACAACCCCGCGATCGGTCAGTCTATTCCCGGCGCGCGAAGCCCCACCCCGACACCGACGGCCCAAACCGGATTCGCGCGGCTCCACGCCGACCCCCACAACCGCAAGAGATGACGGAAATTTGCATTCAATGACGCTCGCGACTCAGATCGGCCTCACACCTGTAACCCCAAGAGATTTCCCTTTACGCTGTTAGGTACACCTAAACCAATGGAGGACATGTGACTACCGCACCCGTGTTTGAGCCCCGAGAAGACTCAGAGCATTACGATGCCGAGCTCGTCGTGCTCGGCGCGGGCGGCACCGGTATAGCAGCAGCACTGGCCGCCGCCGAGCGAGGCGTCAAGGTCGTATTGCTCGAAAAGGGCAACCGCCCTGGCGGCGCCGCCATGTTCGGCGCCACCGGATTCGCCGCCTACGAGTCCGAGGCCCAGAGGGAAGCGGGAGAGACCTTCAGCATCCAGGACGCGTTTCACGCCATCACCGAATACAACCGCCACCGGTGCAACGAGAAGTTGGTGCGCGCGGTCGTCGGCCGCTCCGGGGAGACGGTTTCATGGCTTGCCGGTCACGGCCTGAAAACCACTTTGGCCGAACATGACGATGCCCACTCGGCCCCTGTCCAGGCCGAAACCGGAATTCTGACCGCGCACCGCAACGCCCGGACTTACCACCGTTACGCATCCAAGTTCGGTGGATTCAAGAAGATGCTGAAGGCCTTTCAAGAGATGGACGGTGTTCTGCTGACCGAAACCGCCGCCACGGCGATCGAAATAGGCGCCGAAGGCGAAATCCTGGGTATCCGAGCAGAGAAGACGGATGCGGGCAAGCCCATCTCGACTCCGACCGCCCTCAGCAAGGATGCTTCCGAGGATCTCGAATCGGATGAGAACACGGCCCCGATTCACGTGGACATCAGCGCCAACGCCGTGGTGATCGGGACCGGCGGTTTCGTCGGGAACATGGAGTTGGTGCAACGAGAATTGGGGCCCATCGACGCTTCGACCCTGCACTTCACCGGAGAACGCAAGGCCGTGGGAACCGGCCGGCAGATCGCTGCGGCAGCGGGCGGAGTCGCGGATGCGGACCGCACCCTGGACATCCCGAGTTTCACGGTGCCGGGGCGCTTTTCTTCCAGAGCCCTGGCCATGTTGGCCAACTTGCCGCTCCTGTGGGTCAACACTGCAGGGAAGCGCTTCATCGACGAAGCCGTGACGTACCGTTTCGGACAGCGCGGACCCGCCGTCTATCAACAGGGCGGACACTTCTGGATGATCCTGGATTCTTCCACGGTCGAGAAGCTCTCCGCCGACGGCCTCGCCCTCTCCCCCGGCGAGGACCACAGTGCGCCACTCCCTCCCGGCACGGTCGGCACTCCCGCGCAACCCCAGCTTGTGGAAGCGCTCGGCGAAGCCGTGGACTGCGGCTCGGCCTACATGGGAACTTCGGTCGAGGAGCTGGCGGGCGCCGTCGGCTTCCAGGCCCAGGAGTTCGCGGACACGGTGGACCGATACAACCAAGCAGTTCGAGAGGGGCACGACGAGGAATTCTTCACTCCCGCTTCTGTGCTCCAGCACCTGATCAGCGACGGCCCCTTCTACGCGGTCAAAGTCGTCAACACGGTCCGCGGAACCTTGGGCGGCATCAGCATCGACGAGCGAGCCCGCGTACTCGACCCACACAGCGTTCCGATTCCCGGCTTGTTTGCTGGGGGCAACGAGACCACGGGATTCTACGGGGGCACGTACCCACAGATTGACGGTCTGACGCTCGCCTTTGCCTTCAACTCCGGACGCATCGCCGGCGAATCCGCCGCGGAGTTCCTCGGAAAATAGAGGGTGCAGGGGGCATGACCCCGGTCGATCAGGCGTCCTTCGTGCGTTGGGTGACCACAATGCAAGCCAGAACCAGTACCGCCGTCAGCGGCACGGCCAGCGTGAAATGCTCGCCCAGGAAGAGTGCAGCCCAAATGAGCGTGAGAAGCGGTTGGGCAAGCTGAATTTGGCTCGCTTTGCTGACCCCGATCATGCTCATTCCCTTGTACCAAACCGCGAATCCGCCGAATTGGGAAATCGCGGCGATATAGAGGAGCCCAAAGATCGCCCGGCCGCTGAAGTGGATCGGCTCTTGAGGCAGGGCAACGGCCACGACGAGCAGGTTCACCGGTAAGGACAGCACGACGCCCCACGCGATGACCTTCCACCCGGGCATCCTCGCCGACAGGCTCCCGCCCTCGGCGTATCCGGCGGCACAGAGGATCAGTGCACCGAAGAGGAAGAGGTCGCCCAGCGTCGGCAGTCCGTGGTTCTGGGCGAGCGCGAATGCGATCACGATGACGGCGCCCGCGCCACCGGCCACCCAGAACAAGAGCGAGGGGTACCGGCGAGTGCGCAGCGTCGAGATCACGGCGGTCGCCATGGGAAGTGCCCCGATCACTACGGCCGAATGCGCCGTCGACGAGGTCTCCAGAGCCAACGCCGTCAGGAGCGGGAACCCCAAACCGCAGCCAAGCGCCACGACGGCCAGCGGAGCCCACTGATCCCCGCTGGGCAGCTTGGAACGGGTCGCACCCAAAGCAACAATGGCCAGAACTGCGGCGAGAACACCGCGGAGGCCCGTGGAGCTCCACGGGCCGAATCCCTCCAGCGCAAGGGCGGTACCGGGCAGGCTGAAGGAAAAGGCAAGAACGCCCAACGAGGCGAAAAGTGTTCCTGTGGCGCGTTGCGATACTGGCTCAATGATAATAGCGCTACTATTGTTACTCATGAACAACAGTAGCAGTTCCCTTTCCGTGGCTGAAGTTCTCGCGACCGAAATTGAGCCCATGTCGGCGGGTACCCGCATTCCTTCAAATCGGGAGCTCATTCGGCGGTTCGAAGTCAGCGCTACCACGGTCAGCCAAGCGCTATCGATCCTCGCGCAACGCGGGCTCATCACGACCCGCCCCGGGGCGGGCACTTTTCGATCGCGTGAACGTCCGGAGCCCATTCACGGAGATACCTCGTGGCAACAGGCAGCGCTCGAACTGTCGGCGGGTCTCAGCGAATCCACAGACCCCCAGCGCTCATTCCTGGCGGACGGTCTGTTGAGCACCTTGAGCCTGCACGGGCCGGACGTCATCGATCTCAACGGCGGCTATCTGCATCCGAATCTTCAGCCGCTGTTTTCCCTGAGATCGGCGTTGTCCCGAGCTGCACGCCGCCCGGACGCTTGGGACAGGGTTCCCGCAAGCGGTCTGCCCGAGCTTCGAACCTGGTTCGCCCAGGACATCGGCGGGGGACTGACCAGAGACGATGTCCTCATCTCATCGGGCGGTCAGAGCGCTCTCTCAACCACGATGCGGGTTCTCACCCAACCCGGGGACCCCATTCTGCTGGAGTCCCCCACATACCCCGGCTCGATAGCGGCGGCGCAATCCGAGAGCCTGCGCCCGGTATCCGTGCCGTCGGATCGGCACGGGATGAGACCGGATTACCTGGAGGATGCCCTGACGAGAACGCGAGCACGAGTCATCGTGGTTCAGCCGCTTTTCCAGAATCCCACGGGGACCAGTTTGAGTCGCGACCGCCGCGACCAGTTGCGAAAGGTGGCCCGCGAGCACGAAGCGTTTATCGTCGAGGACGATTTCGCTCGCCATATGATCCACTCCGATTCCCCCGACGTGCCACCCCCCATGATCGCGGATGATCCGGACGGGACCGTCATTCACATCCGTTCGCTGACAAAAGTCACCTCACCCAACCTCCGTGTTGCGGCCTTGGCGGCCAAAGGGCCTGTCATGTCGATGCTGCGCTCCGGTCAGGCGATCGACCTCATGTCGGTTGCGGCACCTCTGCAACATATGGCCTTGGAAGTCGTCACGGCTCCCGCATGGAAGCGGAGTCTGATCGACTTGGCGGAGCAACTGAGGCAACGGCGTGAAACGGCCGTCGGCGCGATATACGAGACCTTTGGCGCCGAGGCTCTGACGTCGATTCCGCACGGCGGCTACCATCTCTGGGTCGAGCTGCCCTCCATGACCTCGTCCAGCGCTTTCGCGGCCGGGGCGCTGGCGCGCGGCGTCGCGGTGACCGCGGGCGGGAACTATCAACCGACCGATCGTCAGGCATCCCACATCCGGATCAGCTACGTCGCCGCACCGACGGCGGACGACGTTGCCTCCTCGATCCGCAAGCTGGACGGGCTGAGCGAGGCGCTCGAGTGAAGCGCCGGTTGCTCATTGCCTGAGCCGTTGGCGCGCCGTTGCCCGGATCGCTTCCGTGAGTGTCTGGAGCGCAGGGGAATCGATGGTCCATCGTTGCCAGTAGATGGGGATGTCGATGGGCCGATCCACGAGCCTGACGAGCTCCCCGGAAGCCAACGCTCCCTCAGCCTGGAGATCTGGCACGGCACCCCAGCCCATTCCCAGACTGACTGCCCTGTAGTACTGCGTCGACGAGGGAATATAGACGCGAGGCGCCTGGGTCTGGGGCCTCAGCCCGTGGCTCTCGGCGAGCAGCTGAACCATATCGTCGAGCATGATGTCCTTGCGTTCGAACTGAATCACCGGGGCCTCGCGCAGCTGGTCTTCGGTCAGCAGGGAAGGACTCTTGAAGAAAGCCGGAAAGAAGTGGTTCACGAAATCCGGTGATGCCGCTATGAAGTATCGCGTTGAACCGAGCAACTCGACCGAACACCCCTGAACCGGTTGCGGGTCCACGGTCAGTGCGCCCATCACACCACCGGAACGCAACAATGCCGAGGAGTGTCTTTCGTCTTCGCGGTGAACCTCGCAGTAAAGTCGCTCGTGTCTCGGTATGGACGCCAGTGCGTCCAGGAGCCAGGTCGCCAGGGAATCCGAGTTGGAGGCAATCGCCAACCGCCGGGCTTGGTCTCCTCCGGTGAGTTCACGCTCGGATTCAAGGGTCAGCAACTCGATTTGTTTCGCGAGCCTCAGGACCGCACGCCCGGGCTCGGTGGGTTCCACAGGGTTGGATCGCCGCAGGAGAATCTGCCCACAGGCCTCCTCCATGGCCTTGATCCGTTGCGAAATCGCCGAGGCAGAAACCCGCAGAACAGGCGCGGCTTCTTCAAAAGTCTTCTCCTCGACGACGGTCGCGAACGTCCTGAGCTGCTCCGCGGTAAATCTCTTCACGCCATTATCATAAGCTTTTCTTAGGTATCCTAAAAAACTTTAGCTGTACTGATCTGCTTTGTAACCATAGCTTGGTCTCATGACCATCGATTTCTCCCTGATTCTTCTGGGCGTGGGAACCACCCTCGCTCTCATCACGGCCATCGGTGCCCAGAACGCTTTCATCCTCAAGCAAGGCATCATGGGGCGCCCGATGATGCCCATCATCATTTTCTGTATCGTTTCGGATGCCCTGCTGTATACCGCGGGGATCGGCGGAATGGGCTACCTGGTCGAGAAGCTCCCCTGGATCCAGACCGTCCTCCTGTGGGGTGGCGTGATATTCATGGTCAGCTACGGTGCGATGGCCGCCAAAAGGGCCATCCGGCCCAGCGGCGAGGCCCTCGTCGTGACCCCGCAGGATGCGGTGGGGCCCGGGGCGCACTTCCCGGAGCAAAACGCCGATGAATCGAGCGAATCGAGCGCCTCCACGCCCGGTGGCGCTGTCAGGCTCAAGAATCGAGGGGCCACGCGCACTCAACGCAAGACGGCGACAGCATCCCCAGAACCCACGGTCTTCTCTCTGCTCCTGACGTGTGCGGCCATGACTTTCCTCAATCCGCATACGTATCTGGACACCATGGTGCTCATCGGCTCGGTCGCCAACCAGCAGGGCGATCCAGGGCGATGGTTATTCTTCTTCGGAGCCGTTCTGGGCTCCACGATCTGGTTCTTCGCACTGGGATTCGGCGCCCGCCTCCTCCGCCCTGTCTTTGCTCGTCCCGGGACGTGGCGGATTCTGGACGGCATCATTGCACTGATCATGTTCACCCTCGCAGCCCACCTGATCATCGGATAGGGAAACCGGCAGAGGGCGCTCGCTCACGCCTGCGGCCGGATTTGTCCCGTGACATTTTGCGAGAGGTCACCCGAAGTTCACGCGGTGTTCTTGTGGCCGAGCCTACCGTGAAGCGTCGAAAGACCCGATCGCCCGCGGTACGGGATTCCCCGCTCAGAGGACGCAGACATGAGAATCGCAATATTTGGGTCAGGGTACGTTGGACTGGTTACGGGCGCGTGCTTGGCCGATGCAGGTCACCACGTCACGTGCATCGACGTGGACACTCAACGCGTCGAGCTGCTTCGATCCGGGATCTGTCCCATCTGGGAGCCTGGTCTGGACGATATGATCCGCACCAACGCAGAACAAGGACGGCTCGACTTCACGGACGACGCGTCCGAAGGCCTCTTCGAGGCGAAGGTCGCTTTCATCGCGGTGGGAACGCCACAGAATTCCGACGGCTCCGCGGACCTGCGCTCCATCGACGCCGTCGCCCGAGACATCGGAGATCTCGCGGACGACCGCTTGCTGGTGGTCAACAAGTCCACTGCTCCGGTGGGCACGGCCGGAAGGATCCAATCGATCATCGACGGGGCCATCGGTCGGCGCGGCGCCCAGCACCGGGTTACGGTGTGCTCCAACCCCGAGTTCCTCAAAGAAGGGGCCGCGATCCAGGACTTCAAGCACAGCGAGCGGATCGTCATCGGCACATCCTGCGCCCTCGACGAGAGGACGATGCGCGATGTCTACGAACCCTTCAACAGGCAGCACGAGAAGATCCTGTCTATGGACATCGCGTCGGCCGAAATGACCAAGTACGCCGCCAATGCCATGCTCGCAACCAAAATCAGCTTCATGAACGAGATCGCAGCCGTTGCAGAAGCCACGGGAGCCGACGTCGAAAAGATCCGCGTCGGCATCGGTTCGGACTCGCGCATCGGCTATCAATTTCTCTACGCGGGCGCAGGGTACGGTGGCTCGTGCTTTCCCAAGGACGTTGCGGCTTTGGCGCACACCGCCCGAACGGTCGGGTGCCGACCCCGGATACTCGAGGCCGTCGATGGCGTCAACACGCATCAGAAGACGTCGATGTTCCGCAAGCTGGAGAGCCTTATGCCCTCGCTGGATGGTGCGACCGTCGCCGTCTGGGGTCTTTCGTTCAAGCCCAAAACCGATGACGTGCGCGAGGCGCCTTCCTTGGTCCTAGTTCGCTCGCTCCTCGGTGCCGGCGCGGCCGTTCGCGCCTACGATCCGGTGGCAGTCGGAACCTTCGGCACCGCGCTCGGGGCCGATGCAGGCCAAGTGGTCTTCACGGACAACAGCTTTGATGCCCTCGCGGGCGCCGACGCGCTCGTCATCTGCACGGAGTGGGAAGAATTCCGCGTTTTCGATGCCGATCTTCTTGCCTCCAGAATGCGCGGTCGTGTGATCGTGGACGGGCGGAATCTCTACGATCCCTTCCGGGTCGCCGAGGCGGGCTTCCGCTATGCATCGATCGGCCGCGGGGTTTCCGAGCCGGCCGAAAACCCGCCCCTTCTCCGAGCCGATCGGCCAATGACTGTCTCGCGCCAGTGAGGGCCAGAATCCCAGTCGGACCGATCACGGTCACGCGTCTTTTCACACTCCGGTCACATTGGGAGACGCGACGTAAGATTCCGTCTTCCCCTGCGTCAGTGGGAGTGCTCGCTCTATCGTGAGGAGAAAGGTAGGCCTAGCGGACATTCGGTATAGCCCGCTGAAAGGATGATCGATGACTGACGCGAGTCCAGAAAACAGGGAATCTATCAGCGAGATCTTCAAGGAGATCTTCGGACACCACCCGGCCGGCGTCGCGATCATCACGAGCACCGACGAGGACGGCCCCGTAGGCCTCACGGCCTCCTCCGTCTCGTCCATCTCGGCGGACCCGGCCATTCTGGGCTTTTCCCTCGCTGCCCGACGTGGTTCAGCGGCTCATATCGCCGACGCTGAAACGTACCTGGTGCACTTGCTCGACGCCGAGAATGTCGAGCTCGCCAAGACCTTCGCAACCCACGGGGCACCCCGTTTCGGCGATGTGATGAATTGGGAAACCCTCCCCACCGGCGAGCCGTTGTTGACTGACGTCAGTAGGGTGCTTCGGTGCCGAACCCTGACTCAGGCACAGGCCGGCCCCGCCCTGGTCTTCACGGCCGAAGTCATCGAAGCCACACGAAACAATGACCCGGGAACTCCCTTGGTTTACCACCGCCGCGCATTCCATACTCTCGGCGATCATTCATACATGATTTAGTTCCCACCCAGCAGATATTCAGATCAGTATTTTTTGCGTAATGTGTGGAAATAATTATTCGTACCCGAAAGTAACGAGTTAACTTTGGTGGGCTGGGTTGCTGGCGTGCACAGTGCGGCAATCCGGTGAGACGCGATCAGACCCCCATAGACCGATCGCATCATTTAATCACCGGAATTCACTACGGCATCTGATCCCCCAATTTTGATGCCGGTCTGCACGCGGCAACCCAGCACTTCTCATTGCTGAACGAACCTGCAGGTCCTGAAAACACTGGCTTCTTCATGAGCGAAGACCACCGACTAAGCTGATCCTATGGGCGATATCAAGCAATCCACGGAACAGCACACGCAGGTCAAGAATTCGGCCGGCCTTCCTTGTTCGTACGAGTTGATCGACCGCCTCCTTCGGTTTCCCACGATGAGCGAAACCTCCAACCTGGAGTTGATCGAATTCATCGAGTCCCAATTCCAGCGCCATGGAATCGCGACGCATCGCACTTACTCCGACGATGGGCAGCGAGCCAACCTCTTCGCAACGGTCCCCGCCGAGGACGGCGAAATGAGCGGCGGAGTCCTCCTATCGGGCCACACCGACGTCGTGCCCGTAGAGGGGCAACCGTGGGACACGGATCCCTTCACACCGACGATCAAGGACGGCAAGGTCTATGCCCGCGGTGGTGCGGACATGAAGTCGTTCATCGGGGTCGCATTGTGGCTCCTGCCCCAGGTCATCGAGGCCAAACTTGCCGAACCGATTCATTTCGCCTTCACCTACGACGAAGAACTCGGCTGCTTGGGCGCCCCTCGAATGATTGAGGAATTCGGGCAACGGGGCATCAAGCCGCGGTACGCGATCGTGGGCGAACCGACATTGATGAACATCGTCGTCGCCCACAAGGCACCGCAACGCGGTCGTTTGACCTTCCGCGGAGTGCCCAAGCACTCTTCTCTTGCTCCATTCGGGATCAACGCCGTCCGCTACGCGGGCGAGTTCATTCACTTCTTCAACGGCCTGGTTGACGACCTCCGGGACAACGGGCCCAGGGTCGAGGGCTTCAACATCACGTACACCACCGGCGGAGTCAACTTCGCCCAAGGCGGTTCGGCCTACAACATCGTGGCCGACCAGTGCGTTCTCGAATATGACTTCCGGATCGTCCCCGGAACCGAGCCCGAGGAACTCGCCGAGAGGATCCGCACATTCCTCCGCGAAGACATCGAACCGGCGCTCAAGGACGAGGTGGCCAGAGTTCGGTCCCTCGGTGGCGCGGACGAGAAAGCCCTCGGCAAGGTAGGGGTCGACTTCGAGGTTCTGGCACGAGTCCCGGCCCTCAACACGTCCACGGACGCGCCCATCGTAAAGTTTGCGGAAGAGCTCGGGGCAGTGCTCGACGGCGGCGGCGAGTCAACACACGTCTCCTACGGCACCGAGGGCGGACAGTACTACGAGGCCGGCATACCGGCCATTGTGTGCGGTCCAGGTTCTATTTCTCAGGCTCATACCGAGAATGAATGGGTTGAACTGTCCCAAATCGAAGCATGTGAACGATTTATGATAGAAATTCTGAATAAATCCAAGGCGTAAACCGACCGGAACCAACCGTTCAGTGCATGCCGCGCGAGTAGTTTTTATCCAAGAATTATTGGCCGGGGTAGGTGCAAACATCACACATACTTGAAGGAGATGACATGCCCCGGAAGCGGCGTATGGAACATGAGCAAGCCCGCGAACTCATTCTAGGGACCGCGCTGACCACCTTTGCTCACAACGGTTTCTACAGCACCACCATGGATGAAATTGGGGAGATCTCGAACCTTTCGAAACCGTTCCTGTACCGGTATTTCAAAAGCAAGGACGACTTGTACTTGGCAGTCGTTGATGACTGCGTCGAGAAGTTCCTCTCCATGATCCATACCCCACTGCATGCTGAACTGTCCTCGGAAGAACGCACCGAGAGCTCCATCCAGGTCCTCACCGATTTCGTAATTCGGGAACCGGATCGCTACAAGATTCTGTTCGAGTCGGACATGCTGAACACCTCGGCCGTGGACGAGCGTGTGAGCAGGCTCCGTGAAGGGCTCGTCGACACCTTGACTCAAGTTCTCCTCAAAGAATCCAAGTTTACGGAGGAGGCGGCCTGCCGGCTTTGCGCCGAGGCCATCATCAGCGCCGCGCTGACTTCTTCCAAGGTCATCGCAGCGGCCGAAACCCCCGAGGAGCAGAACGAGCTGAGCAAGGTACTGATTCGATTCGCATGGGGCGGCATACACCACATGGACGACTGACGAGCTCTTTCAAAAGCCGACCCACCCAAGGTGCCCGATCGGTCGCGGTCCCGTGCCCCAACATGTGTCGCCCCCGTGAGGTCGGCTCTAGCGATGTACTGTGCTTCAGCCGTGACTCCGGAGTCACATAGGATCGGCTTGATACGCGGATTGCCGACCGTCGTTATGGGCCCCCAAAGCAGTCGGCAAGCCAGCCGCAGATAGAGAAGAGGCCCGTGTTTGGGGGAACCACAACCACAAACACGGGCCTCTTCGACCCCGAGCGTACCTTAAGAAGCTCGAAAACTCCTCAGGCCCTAGGGAGAGGGCTCGGGGCGCTTGACGCACCATCCGGTTACCGGACGGTACAAGTTTTATCTACGATGAACTACTTTATCGCATGAAATCGATCAACGCATCGTTTGCGCGCATGCCTTGTTCCCGCGACTTAAAAACTACACGCTCATGCTCCCAACTGCCCAGAGGTCGGGGGTTCCTCAGATTGTGCGCCGCCGATGCGCGTGTTTTTCCCGGAAAGATCAAGGGCCGCGGCCGCCATCGTTCTTCTCGTGAACCATTTTGAGTCGCCATTGCCCCGATGCTCGTTCCACTCGGAGGCCGGCGATCCCCAAGTCGGCATGTCGGCGTTACTCGTCGACGGATACGTGGTGCGGGACGTGATCCGAGCAGACGGCACGGTGTGTCGACCAGAGGCGCTGGACCCTGTCCTTCGGTGCATCTCCACGTCCGCTGGCACGTTCTGCTGGTTGTTGTCCCATGAACCGCGGGGTTTATTCGAAATCATCATTCGTCCTTTCTACCGGCCGAGGCAGGCCCCGGCCGAGTTACCGCGATGGCTGGACCAGCCGGTCAACAGCCCGGTACGTCTCGACTCTGGGGGGTCAACTTATGAGCCAGCTGTGACAGGACGAAGGCGTGTCTGTGACATTGAGATTTTGACGGATTCGACCCCCAGATGCTGCCTGAGGGCCACTATTCTGTGAATCATGAGCCATAACCCCGCATCCTCTTCGGCTGCACACATCGCCAAGAATCTACCGGCCCTGGAACACCCGGACGGGAGCCCCATCCGCGCGCTCGTCGTCGACGACGAGGCAATGCTTGCCGAACTCATCAGCGTCGGCCTCAAGATGATCGGCTGGGACGTCCGGCATGCGGGTGACGGCCCGGCGGCCCTCGACGCGGCACGGCGCTTCCTCCCGGACGTTTTGGTTTTGGACATCATGATGCCCGGCTATGACGGAATCGAGCTGCTCTCCAGGATCCGGCAGGCCCAGCCGGAAGTGCCCTGCCTGTTCCTTACCGCGAAAGACGCCGTGAACGATCGCATCGAGGGCTTGGCTGCGGGCGCCGATGATTACGTGACCAAACCCTTCTCGATGGAGGAAGTCATGATTCGTCTTCACCGATTAGTCCAGCGCTCCGGCGTCGCCGCGATCGACGACGCAGAACTGGTCGTCGGAGACCTCGTCCTGAATCAGGACACTCGGGAGGTGACGCGAGGAGGCGAGGAGATCCAGTTGACCGCGACTCAATTCGAGTTGCTGCGTTACCTCATGGAGAATCCGCGGCGAGTGGTCTCGAAATCCCAGATCCTGGACAACGTGTGGAAATACGACTTCGGCGGCCAGGCCAACATCGTCGAGCTGTATATTTCCTACCTGCGCAAGAAAATAGATCTTGATCGGGAACCCATGATCCACACGGTGCGCGGCGCAGGCTACGTCATCAAACCTGCGGTCCGATGACGGGGTCTCACGCTTCCAGCCTTCCGCGGAGGTCCCCTGCGCTCAGCCCCGGTTCCTGGCGGTTGCGCACCCGGCTCATCGTGATCCTCATGCTTCTCCTGGGTTTGGCCTGTTTGGTCATCGGGCTCGTCAGTTACGGTGCCATGAACGCGACCCTCACCGGCCAACTGGACTCACAATTGTCAGAGGCCTCGAGCCGCGCGACCAATTTCTCCGGGGTGGGCCCTGATCAGGCGGGCGGGGCGCAAGAAGCAGCGCCGAATCCGCTCAACGCGCCCGGTCAGGCGGCGGGCACCCTGAATGCGCGGATCGACGATGGACAATTCGTCGCCGGGGGCTTTCTGGATTCGGGCGGATCAGCCGTGAAGCTCACGGAGTCGGACCGGCAGACCTTGAAGAATATCCGGCCGGGGAACGCGTCACAAAAGGTCGATCTTTCCCAGGGCGACTACTTGGTGGTCTCGGAACTGGACCATTCGGGTCAGATCGTCGTGACCGGTCTGCCCCTCAAAGGGGTCCACCGGACTCTGAGCACGTTGGTGGCCATCATGTTGGGGGTATCCGTCGCCGCTCTGCTCCTCGCGGGCCTGCTCGGATCAATCGCTATCCGCCGAACCATGAAGCCCCTCGAACGGGTATCTTCCGTGGCAACGAGTGTCTCGCGGCTTGATCTGGAATCGGGGCAGTTGCCCGCCGCGAACCGGGTGGCCGCAGCGGATGCACATCAGGACACGGAGGTGGGCGCTGTCGGGCATGCCTTGAACCAGATGCTCGATAACGTGGGGTCGGCGCTGACGGCCCGCCAGAAGTCCGATGACAAGATGCGGGCGTTCGTTGCAGATGCGTCCCACGAGCTGAGGACCCCTCTCGCAGCGATCCGTGGTTATTCCGATCTCCTCAAATGGACCGAGGACTTCACGCCGGAAGGTGAAAAGTCCTTGGGGCGTATCGACTCTCAATCCCAGCGGATGGCCGGATTGGTCGAGGACCTCTTGCTTCTGGCTCGACTCGACGAGGGCCGCGAGCCGGAACGGGAAAACGTAGATCTCACGGAACTCGTCATCGAAAACGTTTCCGATCTCCAGGTCGCGGCCCCCGACCACGAATGGGAGCTGAAACTTCCGGAGGATCCCGTGATCGTACAAGGGGACCCCCAGCAGCTTCAGCGGGTCCTGCTCAACCTTCTCTCCAACGCCCGGAAGCATACCGATCCCGGGACATGGGTCTCCACGCGGCTCGGTACATCGGCGGATCGGCAGGACGCGGTATTGGCCGTGACCGACAACGGCCCGGGAATCAAACCCGAATTTCAGGAAAAGATTTTCGCCCGCTTCGCACGTACCGACCAGGCCCGCTCGGGTGAAGTCGGTACGACCGGCTTGGGCCTGGCCATCGTCAAAGCGATCGTCGAAGCGCACAATGGCGGCATTTCGCTGACTTCCCGGCCCGGACACACCGAGTTCGAGGTGAGGTTGCCGTTGCTCGCGGCCACCGAGTCACCGACTACTGGAAGACGGACGCGTCCATCCCCGTGATATAGGTGGCCTGCCCCAGGTGTTGAAGGGCGTCTTCGGAAACGCTGACCAAACGAGCGCTTCGGGTCACTGGCGGATCCCAGTTGTCGTCGATGACCACCCCCAAGTCCTCCTCGCTCAAGGTATCGATGTAGTCGAGCTCAGCTTTGACCACGGCGTCGAGATGTTCGAAGAGCAGATCCACGTCCTGCGCTTGAATGGACCGGGCCCTGTCACCGGACTGGCCGAAACCGAGTTCGTGTGGTTCCAAGTCCAAGCCGAATCGATCGGCGAAACCCTGGGAAACCCAGACGGCCTCCTGTTGGGAAAGTTCGCTGACCTGTTCATCGATCTCTCGCGCGGTGTGCCACAGTAGCCACGCGATCGAGTTGTCGTGGTCGCCGGGGTGAGCGTTGAGCATTTCGGGGCTGACTCTGTCCTTGAGTCGCGCTGCAACTTCGGAAGGACGGTTGGCCAAGTCTTTCAATATTGTGATCGCATCCATAGCCTCGACCATACGCTCCGCCTCGAGACGCCGTAACCCCGTCCCATCTCCGGAGCCCCACGACCTCTCGAATGGCTATTTGCCCAAGTCAGCGCGGTTTGAGTAAGGTTATTGTTGCTCGAGCGGTGTGTTGGCTCAAGAACCGTTCGGGGGTGACCCCGGGCAGCTTTCTTGTACGCTTCACCTGCCCAGGCACCGGGCCGGCACCGGAACTGATGTTCTGGTACCGGCCCCTCATCTGAGCGCTCTTCGCCGTCGACCACCACTGTATCGCTGCGCTGCGAGGCCATCGCTTTCTCACGGCCGTTCTTTGCCGCGTGGTGCGGCTTCACGTGCAGACCATATCTCGTGCGAGAGTTGCCTGGTCACGCACGGCAAAGAAAATCTATTGCGAACATCCAGCCCACCCGTGCGTGGGCACCTCGGCGTATAGGACCACCACTGTGCACACAACGTCAGATTCGACCCCGAAAATCCTTTTGGTTTCCGACCCCGGATTGCCGACCAAAAGAATCGAACATTCACTGCCGAGCATCAAGACCAGCTTGGGAGACATCCTCGGGCATCAGACCGAGGTCAACCACATCAAACACCTCATTCCGGTGACTCCCGAGAACGAGGTCACCAGCGAGCTGGATCTTCCGGAGGAAGCCCGCGATGTCGACTACGCCGTCCGCGTGCTGCTCACTGAAATGCCGCTCCGTCACAGCGGACGGCCTGTGGTCGCGCAGATGGACTTCTCCCGTGGAATCCTGATCATTTCGTGTCCCACCATGGGCGTCTTGTACCCCAAACGGCGGCTCGTCGACATCATCGGGCGCGGCGTCGAATCCCTCGTGAAGAACTCCTCGTCCGAAGGAAACCACGTTCAGGGCTGGAATGAATGGGGCGGCCAGGACCAGGATCAGATATCCCGGCTCTACTCCCACACGTGGACCGGTGGCCCGCGCACCGTTGCGGGAATGGTCATGTCCAACCAACCGTGGAAGACGATTCCCCGGCTTTCCAGCGCTCTCACGGCAGCCTCCGCCGCGGGAGCATTCGGCATCTTCTACAGCTCTATCTGGGAAATGGCAGAATCGCTGTCAGGCCTGCGGTTGGCCATCATCACCCTGGTCTCGATCTTGGTGATGACGGCCTGGCTCATCCTGCGCAACCGCCTGTGGGATGCTCCCGTGCAAGAACGACTTGCGCGAGTGGTCGCGTTGTACAACATTTCGACGGTTGTCACCCTGCTCATTTCCATAGCCAGCCTCTATCTCATGCTATTCGTCCTCATCCTGCTCGGCGGCTTGGTCGTGATCGATCCCGACTTCATGCAAGAGACGCTGGGTATGCCCACGCACTTGAGCAACTACCTCAATATTGCGTGGCTGAGCGCTTCAATGGGCGTCATCGCGGGCGGCCTGGGCTCCGGATTCGACTCCGAGACGGATCTGCAACGCTTGACCCATGGACAGCGCGAACGCCAACGGGTTTTGAGCAAGGACAAGGACGAGGACTAGCGCCCGGCCCGGAGGCCCCCTGGCATTGGGGGTACTTCTATGGTTTTCGTCAAGCCGTCACGGCGGGTTTGCCCGGATGTCTTCCGCTGTCCGACGGTGCCCTTCCCCTGAGGCGAAGGGCGAGAAGTAAAAGTTCAGGGGTGCGAGGTTGAGGGTTGAGCTCGTGCGCCGCCTCAGGGGCTGTTGGGTGCCGGATACCGGATTGAGCGGCGTTTCCCCGCCTTAGGTGGGGGATAAACCGCCTCCCAACGCCGGAAACCGACACCGAATCGGATAACCATCACCTAATAGGAGGTCGCCGACGGCGTCGTGGGCCGTACCAGGGCATGAGGGCACGCGAGAGAGCTCGTCCGTAACAGCACAAGAAAGCGGGGGCGGACCGTTGCCGGTCCGCCCCCGCTTTTGTTGAGTTTATTCGCCGCTATGCGCGGTTCTTGCGGCCGAAGATCAGGCCCCAGATGAAGAGCACGATCAACGAACCGACGAGCGCGAGGAGCCACGTGGTCAACGAGAAGAACCCGTTTCCGTGAACTCCGAAGATCGCTCCGCCGATCCAACCGCCCAAGAGGCCGCCCACGATGCCGAGGATCATCGTGACAATGATTCCTCCGCCCTGGCGCCCCGGCATAATGAGTTTAGCAAGCGCACCGACGATGATTCCGATGACGATCCAGCCAATAAAACCTAGTCCCATGATATTTACCTTTCGCGAGTAATTACGTATGTCCTGGTGTTGGCTCTGTTTTTAGGATACCCGCTAAGACCCGGGTTGCCATAGCCAGGTTTTAGGACTCTTCTTGAAATTTTAGATTCCCGGAACCGAGTCAAGGGATTTTTCCGAATACCCAAGCACCTGAATAAATTTTTGGATTTGAAAATATAGCGAATCTACGGTTCGGTAACTTCTCCCAAGATCCTCTCAGATGTGCACAACCCTTGTAATGTGGTGTGCCCCAGCCATCTTCCCCGCGAATGTACTTCCAAAAGAAACACCCAATGCCGGGCCCAAGCAGGGTTAAATGAGGCCTGCCCGTTTTCACGTGCAGGCCTCACCGTCCGCCCTTCGCAGAGGGCGGCAGCGGACGTGGAGTTCCCCCAATGAAATCCGGATTGGCCACCATCATGTGACGGCAACCAATCCGGACAACTCCACGGCCAAACCTTTTGCGTTACTGCAACGTGACCTGTCTCTTGGAGCGGGACTGCCGCGAAACCGTGTATACGACTCCCACGCTTCCCAGGGGATTGCCCAGCACTCGGGCCACTGAAGGAAGAACCTCTTCTCGGATCTCCCTCGTGACTTCCTTAAGGTCAGCACGCTCGTTCACGGTGACGTCCAGGACGAGTTCGGCATTGGTTCGTTGGCCCTTGAGGCCTGCCTTGGCGTCCGTGACGTACGTGAGTTCTTCGATGTGCTCGGCTACGGCCGCGGTGATGACCTTGGGCTCCACAAGCGTGAACCCACGCTTGGGATCCTTCTGGAAACGGAAAGTCGATGATCCACTGCTCCGCGGTATCTGACGGATAAGCCACCAGAGACCAAAGAGCATCAGGATCACACCGACCACGATCAGTGCCGATGCCAGCCATGGGGCGTCGAGGACGGTCGAAGCGTTCTGCAAGGGGCGGCTTGATGACTCCCATTGCTCTCCCGCTCCGGCCAGCAGCCCTCCGGCCGTAACAGCCCAGAGGGCCCCGGCCGCGAGAAGGACAAATCCTATGATCGCGAGCCACGTCCGGTTGGTAGATCCAGCGGTTTTCTTCATGACACGTCCTTGCTCTGTGCACTGACCCGCACCTTGGGGAAACGCACAAGGTCAGCAGAAGCCAGTCGTTCCTCGACCGTGGCCCTGACTTCTTCCTCGAGGCTCGTGGTCTCGTGCAGCGGCGTCGTCACGTTGACGAGCACACGCTTGGCGGTCGCGGAGGATTTGACCCCCGACACACCGTCGACCTGCGAGGCCGCAGAAGATGCCAAAGTCGCGAGCCCGCGGTTGCTGACGACTGCGTCAACCGGACCGCGAGAGTGCCCACTTGCCGCTTGCTGTCTCTTCAGCTGGGCGGCGTTGAAACCACCCGGCAAGAATGCACACAGCAACAAGATGAGACCTAGGACCGCGGCCACGATTGCCGCAACCCACCCCCACGGCGAATCCCATGATGCCGATGACGCGGAGTCAGCCGCGCTGCTCAGCTGGGGCCACCATTGCCCTGTGGACAGTTTCTGAACACCGGCCCAGACAAAGCCGAGACCTATGATCAGCGCCAGAAGCAAAACTATCGCGGACGGTATGGCGCGAGAGGGGCGCCGTCGAAGTGACTTCACAGCAATACCCTTTCTTGTCGGCCCTGCTGAGGTACGAGGTATTTGACTCGGATGTCGACTTGGCGGACTTCGACGCCAGCCATGTCGGACACGGTGCGCACGAGAGTCTCACGGACTCGTTCGGTCGTCTCCTCGATGGGAAGCGGATATTCGATACCCAAATCCACGCTGAGCACTGCGATCGAACCGGTGAGCTCGACCTTGACCTGCGGGCGGGAATCCAGATCCGCGTGGCCTCCCACGCCGAGGAAACCCCGTTCGCGACCTCCAACCCCGGACAGTTCCGAGGCGCATTGCGCGGCGATTTTCTCTACCACTCGGTCGGCGATAACGAGGCTGCCGCGCTGGGCGGTGGATTCGGGGCCGTCAGGCCGTCCCGATTCCCCGCTTTGCGTCGATCCCGGCCGATGTGCGCTAGCCATCATCGTTACCTCCTGTCAGAGCCTCGGCCCGTCATGGAGCGAAGGTCCAAGCGACCCTCCATGAAGAGTCCGACGGCTGCACCAATGACGGCGAATACCGCTGCAATAAGGAATGCGAAGAATCCGCCGAAGAAGGCGACTACGCCCAGCACAAGGCCGACGATGAGTCCCAATTGGCTCGGTTTCATGCTGATGTACCTTTCCATAGTGCGAGATCAGGCCCCGAGGCGTGTTGCTCGGGGCCCGCGCTCATTACTGGAGTTCGCGGTCGTTCGAGTTATTGCCCTCGTCGTTCTCCTCATTCGGGAGGTGAACATCGGTGACATCGATGTTGACCTCGATGACCTGTAGGCCGGTGGCCTGCTCAACAGTGCGGATCACGTTGCGACGAATGCCATTGGCAATCTCGACCACGGAGCTTCCGTATTCGATGACGATGCTCAGGTCGATAGCGGCCTGCTTCTCCCCCTTCTCAACGGACACTCCACCGGAGACGTTGGTCTGCGAACCCGGGATGCGCTCGGAAATGGAATCGAAAGCACGGCGGGCTGCATTGCCCATCGAGTACACGCCAGGAACCTCGCGTGCGGAGATACCAGCAAGTTTCTGCACGACGGTGTCGTTGATGGTGGTGTTGCCCTGGGGTGTCTGGAGAGGGCTGTTGCGCTCGGCGTCACTGCCTTGCTGTGCGGTCTTGACGTTGTTCTCAGTAGCCATGATTTCTACTCCCTTGTCTTTGGTCGAAACGGGCTTGTACTAATACTGACGCTCGAGCCGAGGATTCGTCACGGAAATTCTCAAAGAATTTTTTGGGGTGCCTTTTGAGGGTCCGTTCTGCAAGGATGGGTATAGCGGATTCCACTCGCCGGAAGACGAAGAGAATTGAGGGGGCTTATGAGCCAAGATGAAAACGACTCTTCCGCGCGAATAGCCACACTCGTTCTTCGTGCTCAAGATGGCGATGTCAATTCTTTTGAACGACTGGTGGACAAGTATCAGGCACCTCTGTTGCGCCTGGCGTTCAGAATGCTCGGAAACAGAGCCGACGCCGAAGATGTGGCTCAAGAATCACTCATGAATGCGTGGCTCAAACTTGAGTACTTGGAAACGCCGGAAGCGTTCTCAACGTGGTTGTACCGTCAAGCGGTGAACCGTTGCAAGGACATCCTGAGGTCGCCCCGGCACGGATCCACGGTCCCGATCGACGACACGAATGACGGCAACCCCGCGTGGACCGATACGAACGCGTCGGCAGATCCTCAAAGACAGGCAGAGAACCAATCCAGCATGGATGCCCTGTCGATCCTGTTGCAGAGGCTGCCCCGCGAACAACGGGAATGCTGGGTGCTTCGGGAGCAGATGGACCTTTCTTACGCCGAGATCTCTCGAACCCTTGCGCTGCCCGAAGCCACGGTTCGAGGGCGACTCTCGCGAGCACGCAAGACCTTGGCCAACGAGATGAAGGAATGGCAATGACCGACGACGAGTCCCTCGAATGCGGGCGCACCGTTGAGTCGGTGTGGGACACCGTAGATTCCGAACCAGATTCCCACCAGCGCGACTGCCCCTACTGCACCGAAGTCCGGGAACGCCTCATTCACCTGAATGAGCTCACGCGGGAGGCCCAGCGGGCAGACGACTCCCTCGAAATCGAGGCGCACACCCGAATTCGGGTCCTCGACTTCGCGCGAACCAATCTCCGACGCGGTGCTGATATTCCCATCCATCGGGAACCGACCGCGACCGTATCCTTCAGTCAGATGCTCATCGCTCGCACCGCCAGGGAAGCCATTGATTCCTTCCCTGGGCTCACGGCGCGCCGGTGCGCGGTCAGAAATCTCCAGACACCTGAGCAAGGGCACCAAACGCTAGCGCTGAGCGTCGGCGTGGTCATCACGCCGACCACGAATATTCGAGTTCTCGACGACGCGGTGCGTGAGGCCGTCATCACCGCCGTCTCCCAGAAGCTCGGGGCTCGCGTCGAAGAAGTCGATTTCACGGTAGAGGATGTGCACTATGACTAGTCACCGCCCAGAAGCACCCGCCGAGGGAAACCCTGTCGGATCCTCGCGGGCCGAGCCGAACGACACTGGCACGACCGCGTTGATCGCGGACTTGGCAAGAGCCGTCGATGAAGTTCCCGGAGTGACGCGACGGGAACCCAACGTGGGTGATTTTTTGCGAACCCTCTGGAAGAAGCCTGTAACGGGGGATCAGGGCAGCCCGGACACCAAGGGAATGCGTCTGGATGTTGAAGAGGAAATAGCTTCCCTCACCGTCGCGGTATGGGTCGCTGGCAGCACCCCGGGGACTGCGTTGGCGATCGCCCAGGAGGTTACGTCGCGGATCAACCGGACGATCACCGAACACGGCTTCAAACCGGGAAAGCACCAGGTCAGCGTGCGTGAAGTCGAATAGTTATCCCGGCAGCCCGTACCCGCCGACCTGAGCAACGAAAACGGCCTGAAGGACTCCGCATGGGGTTCTTCGGGCCGTTTTCGTTGCCAGGATAAAGTTCGGGCTCCTCGGCTACTGAAGCTTCCCGGTTACCGTTTGCACGGCATCCAGCAAATCGCCGGAGGACACGAGTCGCACAACCGACTCGATTTCCGGGGCAAGGAATCGATCCGGTCCGGGACCTTGCACGCCGGCTTCACGGATCGTCTCGATCACTCGGGCCGTTGCCGGGGCAGGTTCGGGCGTCCGCAATTCGATCCCGCGGGCCGCGGTGAGGATCTCGACGGCCAGAACTCGCGTCAATCCGTCGATCGCCTTGCGAAGCTTGCGCGCCGCGGACCAACCCATCGATACGTGGTCTTCCTGCATGGCCGAGGAAGGAATCGAATCAACCGAAGCCGGATTCGCCAGCCGTTTGAGTTCCGAGACGATGGCTGCCTGGGTGTACTGGGCGATCATATGCCCGGAGTCGACGCCGGCGTCATCGGCCAGGAAGGGCGGCAAGCCGCGGTTGCGTGCGACGTCCAAGAAGCGGTCGGTACGCCGTTCCGAGATGGAGGCAGCGTCCGCGACGGCGATCGCGAGGAAATCGAGCACGTAGGCAACCGGGGCGCCGTGGAAGTTTCCGTTGGATTCCACACGGCCGTCCAGAGTAACCACGGGGTTGTCGACGGCCGAAGCCAGCTCGCGCGTCGCGACCATACGGGCGTGCTCGATGGTGTCTCTTGCTGCCCCGGCGACCTGGGGAGAGCACCTCAGCGAATACGCGTCCTGGACGTAGGTGCAGTCTTCCCCCTTGTGGCTGAAGACGATTCCGGAATCCGCGAGGATCGAGGTCATGTTGGCGGCCGAAGCCGCCTGCCCCGGGTGCGGCCGGAGGGCCTGGAGATCAGGCTGGAAGACCCGATCCGTTCCGAGCTGGCCCTCGACCGACATTGCCGCGGCGAGATCCGCCAACCGCATCAAACGGTCCAGGTCGGAAATCGCGAGAACCAACTGGCCCAACATTCCGTCGGTGCCATTGATCAGGGCGAGCCCTTCTTTTTCCGCGAGCTCAACGGGCTTCAGACCAGCAGCGGAAAGGGCTTCTTCCGAGGTGGTCAGTTCGCCATCGCGGGTCCTGACCGGACCTTCGCCGATGATCGCGAGCGCGCAGTGGGCCAAAGGCGCCAGGTCTCCGGAACAGCCTAGGGAACCGTATTCGTGAACCACCGGGGTGATGCCGGCCGAGAGCATATCGGCGTAGGCCTTGGCGACCTCCGGTCGGACACCCGTTCGGCCCGTGGCCAATGTGGAGAGGCGCAAAACCATGAGAGCCCGAATGACCTCGCGCTCCACCTCCGGCCCGGAGCCGGCGGCATGTGAACGGATCAGGCTCCTTTGAAGCTGACGGCGCATATCCTGGGGGATGTGTCGGCTTGCGAGCGCGCCGAACCCGGTCGATACGCCGTATACGGGGCGTTCGAAATCAGCCAATTCGCGGATTCGGTCGCTCGAATCCCCGATGGCCTCGAGCGCCTCGTCGGAAATGCGA
Organism: Rothia uropygialis; assembly: GCF_004137765.1. Classification (GTDB taxonomy): domain Bacteria; phylum Actinomycetota; class Actinomycetes; order Actinomycetales; family Micrococcaceae; genus Rothia. Next base: position 327,119 of record NZ_NOIS01000003.1, read on the forward strand.
ACTGTCGCATCGTGCCGAGCTACGTCGACGACGTCTTGGAAACTGACCGGACCGGTACCGACGACCACCTCGCGTTGCCCGGTTTGTTGGCTGTTGTCTCGATTCTGACTCATGAATTCTCCTGATCCTGCGAAGTCGTCGCGATACGGTGCACCAGGCGCGCGGCGGTGCGCGCGGTGCGGCTATCGACGTCGTACTGGGGGTTGAGTTCGGCCACGTCGCATACCGCGAGCTTTCCGCTCGTGGCAACGAGGTCGCACACCAATTGAACAATTTCGAGCGGCACCCCATACGCGGCGGGCGCGCTGACTCCGGGCGCCGTTGAGGCGGGCAAACCGTCGAGATCGATGGTCAGATAGACCAGATCGACCTCGTCGAGGAATTCGGCGACGAAGGCCCGGACTTTTTCTCGGTCCACGGCGGAGCAGTCCTCGTCCAGCATGTAGGTGACGCCATATTTTTGTGCGGTGTCGAAGAGCACTTGGGTGTTGCTGGGCTGGCTGATGCCGATCACTGTGTACTGCATCTCGGTCTCGGCGGCTTCTTCGGCCTCGAGCATCTGCCGGAACGGGGTGCCCGAGCTGGGAATGGGATCCGGCCGAAGATCGAAGTGGGCATCGAGATTGAGGACGCCGAGTTTCTTGCCTTGTCGAACTGCCGATTGGGCAATGCCTTGGTAGGTTCCGAAGGCTATTTCGTGTCCGCCGCCCAGCACGACGGGGAGATGACCCGCATCGAGGAGCGCGGACACGGCAGCGCCCAAGCGTGCCTGGCCATCCTCCATCCGTTCGTCGGTCACGGCCACGGTGCCGGCGTCCCACGCGCGGATACCGGCGTCCCGATCGGAGAGCGCGAGTCCTCCCAGCGCTCCGCGTAGGGCTGCCGGTCCTTCTGCGGCTCCCCGACGCCCCTTGTTCCGTTCGACTCCTTCGTCACTCGAAAAGCCCAGGAATACGACGCCGCCCTCGCGGTGATCGGAGTCCTCGGACTCGTAAGGGCGGACCACCTGGTGCCATCGGAGGTGCTCGCGGCCTGCCCCGTCCGTTCTTCCGGTCCATGCGACGGCGGGAACGTCCACGTCGATGTCTCGGTGTTCTTTCTGGTCAGTCATGCTTGACCTCCGATGCCGAATACTTGAGTTCGCCCGCCTTCCATACCGACGAAACCAGCTGGACTCCCGGCCGGTAGGCCAGGTGAAGGTGGTTCGGTGCGTCGAGAGCCATCAGGTCTGCTCTGGCCCCGGGGCGCAGCACGCCGACGTCGTCTCGTCTCAGAGCACGTGCACCACCGGCAGTCGCCGCCCACACGGCTTCGTCGGCGGTCATGTGCAGGTCCCGCACGGCTATGGCTATGCAGAACGGCATGCTGGTGGTGTAACTGGTTCCGGGATTGCAGTCGGCCCCCAGAGCGACTGTGACTCCGGCATCAATCAGGGCGCGTGCGTTCGGGTACTCGTTCCGAGTCGAGAAGTCTGCACCTGGAAGAAGAGTAGCGACGGTCTGGCTCCCGGCCAGGGCCGCGATGTCTTTCTCGTTGATGTGGACCACGTGGTCCACCGAGGCCGCGCCGAGTTCAACCGCGAGCTGGACGCCAGGCCCTTGGTGCAATTGGTTCCCATGCACACGCGGGGTGAGTCCATGTTCCATCCCGGCTTTCAGGACGCGACGGGACTGCTCCTCGTCGAATGCGCCTTGTTCGCAGAACACGTCGATCCAGCGGGCGAGCGGAGCACACCGCGGAATGATTTCTTCGCACGCCACCCGGACGTATTCGTCCGTGTTCCCTTCGTATTCCGGTGGGACCACATGGGCTGCGAGGAGCGTGATTTCGTCGGTCAGTGAGCCGGCTACCTGCAAGCTCCTCAGTTCCGATTCGACGGACTGACCGTAACCGGATTTGCACTCGACCGTGGTGGTTCCGGACCGCAGGGATTCGTCCAGCAACCTGCTCATGTTGCTGCGGAGCTCTTCCTCCGATGCTTCACGAGTGTGTTTGACGGTGCCGCGAATTCCTCCGGCCGTATACTTCTGCCCCGCCATCCGCGCCGCGAACTCTTCTGAACGGTCCCCTGAAAAGACCATGTGGGAGTGCGATTCCACGAAACCCGGCAGGACCGCCCGTCCGTGGAAGTCGTGCTTGGCGTCGGTTGCGGGAGCTTTCGCGGCCGACCCCACCCAGGAGATGGTGTCGTCCTCGATGACGAGTGCTGCGTCATCGATGAGGCCCAATTTTCCCTGGCCCAGCTCCGGATCGTTGGTGACGAGTTCGGTGATTCCTGTCAGCAGGGTCGATCTCATGCATCACCTTCCGTCATCGGAACCCGCACGCCGCGTTCCCGGGCGATGTCGGCCGCGTGGTCGTAACCGGCATCCACGTGACGGATGACGCCCATTCCGGGATCGTTGGTCAGGACGCGCTCAAGTTTTTGCGCTGCCATGTCGCTGCCGTCCGCGATGCAGACCTGGCCCGCGTGTATGGACCGACCCATACCAACACCACCACCGTGATGAATAGAAACCCACGAAGCACCGGATGAGGTATTGAGAAGGGCGTTCAGCAGCGGCCAGTCAGCGACCGCGTCCGAACCGTCCTTCATGGATTCCGTCTCGCGGTAGGGAGAGGCCACGGAACCGGAGTCGAGGTGGTCGCGTCCGATGGCGATGGGTGCTGACAGCTCGCCGTTGGCCACCATCTCATTGAATTTCAACCCGGCACGGTGGCGTTCTCCGTACCCGAGCCAACAGATGCGGGCCGGGAGGCCCTCGTACGATACCTTCTCCTCGGCCATGGTGATCCAGCGACGAAGATGATCATTGTCAGGGAACAGCTCGAGCAATGCACGGTCCGTGGCTTCGATGTCCTTGGGGTCTCCCGAAAGAGCAGCCCAACGGAACGGCCCCAACCCTTCTTCGAAGAGCGGACGGATGTAGGCCGGAACGAAGCCTGGGAATTCGAAGGCGCGATCGTAACCGGCTTTGCGAGCCTCGTCCCGGATCGAGTTTCCGTAGTCGAAGACTTCGGCTCCGCGGTCCTTGAACTCGACCATGGCCTGGACCTGGGCGGCCATGGATTCGCGAGACTTCTTGGTGAACAACTCGGGGTCGCGCTGAGCTTCCTGCTTCATTTCCGCGAAGGGCACCTCCACGGGCAGGTACGCCAGGGGATCGTGGGCGGAGGTCTGATCGGTCACGATGTCGATGGGGGCGTCACGCCGGAGCATCTCGGGGAAGATCTCCGCCGCGTTGCCCTCAAGACCGATCGACAGGGGCTTCTTGGCGTCTCGGGCCTCGACCGCCAATTCCAGAGCGTGTTCCAGGTTGTCGGCCTTGACGTCCAAGTACCTGTGCTCGATGCGTCGATCGATTCGGGTGACGTCGCAATCCACGCAAATTGCCACGCCTTCGTTCATGGTTACGGCCAAGGGCTGCGCGCCGCCCATTCCGCCCAACCCAGCGGTCAGGGTGATGGTTCCGGCCAGGGTTCCGCCGTAGCGCTTGCGGGCCACGGCGCCGAAGGTCTCGAAGGTTCCCTGGAGAATGCCCTGTGTGCCGATGTAGATCCATGATCCGGCCGTCATCTGGCCGTACATCATGAGGCCTTCTGCCTCGAGTTTGCGGAAATCCTCCCAATTGGCCCAGTCACCCACGAGGTTGGAATTGGCGATCAGGACGCGAGGCGCCCACTCGTTGGTCCGGAAAACCCCGACGGGCTTGCCTGACTGGACCAACATCGTCTCGTCCGACTTCAAGGTCTTCAAGGTGCGAACGATGGCATCGAAGGCTTCCCAGTTCCGGGCGGCCTGTCCCGTCCCTCCGTACACCACGAGTGCATCCGGGTGCTCGGCGACCTCGGGGTCAAGGTTGTTCATGAGCATGCGCAGAGCACCCTCCTGCTGCCAACCCAAGGTGTTGAGTTCGGTTCCTCGTGGTGCGGAAACCGGACGCGGCTGATGCCCCGGTGAAGAAACCTCGTGCATTTCGTTCTCTCCTTCATGGCTAGGATGGAGCATTCCGGGCCCGTGCGCCCCGAATGCCAGTGATCGAAGTGTTCTCGCAAGCCTTGTAAAAGCAATGTGGATCACAAAGTCCGATACGTCGTATAATCCTGTATATACAACCTGATGTCAAACAGTCGAGGAGATCTGTGGACACGCAACAGCTCACGAGGTCGTACCTCACTCAAGCCGTCCATAGTGGCCCCGCCTACCGGCGAATCATGCGGGCCATCCTGTCAGGAATCGAATCCGGCGAGTGGACAGCGGGCGAGCAGATCCCCTCAGAAAACGAGCTTGTCGAGGGTCTCGGTCTCTCCCGCATGACCATCAATCGCGCCTACCGCGAACTCGCCACTGAAGGGGTGTTGAAACGCGTTCGCGGAGTCGGAACTTTCATCGCCGACTTCAAGATGCCGACATCCCTGGTCGAAATCCGCAACATCGCCGACGAAATCCATGAACGCGGCCACTCGCACCGGACGAAGGTGCTTTTCGCACGCGAGGAGACGGTGGACGAAAATGCTCGCTGGCTCACCGCAGAAGGCCTGACCGGTCAAATCTTCCATTCGCTGGTGGTTCATTATGACAACGATGTCCCCTTCCAGCTCGAAGACCGTTACGTCGCGCCCAGCGAAGCGCCTGATTATCTGGGCCAGGATTTCACGAGGACGACGCCCAATGACTACCTGACCCGCGTCGCCCCACTGACCCGCGGAAAACACGTCGTGGAGGCAATCCTGGCAACCGACGAGGAATGTCATCTGCTGGGCATTCAAACCACCGAACCATGCCTGCTCGTACGACGACACACGTGGTCGCAAAACGGCCTAGTGAGCCTTGCCCGACTCATCCAACCCGGGTCCCGGGGACGCCTGGAAGGCGAATTCGGGCAGCCTTAGGCCCCCGGCCATGTCACCGACAGCTCCTCGCTCCCGTGCGCCAGGCCCAAGGCTACGAAAGGCCCATAGACGCTACAGTCTGGGGGCAGGGGCCTTCTAATCATGGGATCGTCATCGCACCCGCTTCCTCGAGCTCCACACCCTTTTCCTCCGGAATGAAGAAACAGGCAAAGGGCAGAGGCGTCAGGGCCGGCCGCCGACCACCGGCCGGGGAGGGTGACTCCGTTCCCCATCTGCATCTGCACCGTTCACGGTAGAGGTGGCTGTACCGAGAAATACACTCAGTTCTATCGGTCCGATTCTCGGCCCATGACAAAATTTTGCTCGGACTTCAAAACCACCGGGAATCGAGACAGAGAGCTCCATGAAAAAATTAGTCATTCCGACTGTGCTGTTTTCCATAATTGTTGTTGCCTTGGCCACGGCGGCTCTTGTTTGGGACAAACAGGCTATGCACGCTCGACAGGAATCAGCGAGAACTGCAATTTCGACCTTGACTCATCAGAACAGAGCAGAGGAAATAGACGTTCATGGCAGACCGCACCTCATGTACCAGGCCATGGATCTGAAATCGACGGTATACGTGAAGATGAAACCCGCTGAAGGAGCTTCCAAGGAGACCATCATTCTGAGCAACGTTACGGACAATGACCACGACAAGATCGAAGACTTGGTTTCACTCCCGTATCCCGAATCGGACGCGACTCCGATCACCAACGCCGACGGTTCATTCACAGACCGGGCAAAGGTTGGCGGTGCGGAACGGACGTACAAAGCGGAGTCCTCGGAACTTGCGCCGGGCCAGAACCTGCGGGTCACGGATGACACGGGCAGGGTCGTCGCCGAGGCGAAGCTGGATGCAAAGAAACCAGGTCATGTTTCCGCCGTATCAGCCATGGACGACGGCATATCGGCCAGCGTTATCTACGAGAAATAGGCACCGCAAAAGGGCCGGTATTAAGCCGCTGCATTCGGATTAACGCGACCGACCACGGGCCTTGCGGGGGCGGAGGACATCACGTCGAAAAGAAGTCCGGCACATGAGCGCACCGTCGCCGGCAGAACCCGTGGTCGTCGCCGTGAAAAATGATCAAGAATAGATCATCAAACTCTCACAACGGCCAGTGGACTAAAGGCCCAGCGCAGTCAATAGGTCGAGGATCGGGCCTGTGATACCCGAAACGGAGTCGAGCAGGAATTCTACGGTGTGGGACAGCATGTGTTTTCCTCTTTCGTTCTTATCGCTTTGACCGCCTGTCAACGGTCTGAGAACAACTCTGGACGACTCGAGATCGCTCGTGGCTACAGCCGGGTAAACGTTTGGTATCCACCATGTTTCAGGCCGGACGGTACCGTTCCGTCCGATTCGAATGGCTTTCGGCGACCCGTACATCTTGCTCAAGACACCCAAACTTCCCCCTGACGAGGCGCGCCATGGCAGGGGAAAAGTGTCTTCAGGGTGGTTCGAATGTGTAGTGTGGAGCACACTTCTGGAAGGAGAGCCATGGTCAATTTCCGCGAGCCGAACAAGAAAAAGAAGAAGTCCACGACCAAGGCTGATCAGACGAATCAGCAGCGTCCGACCTCGCCTGGTCCTCAGAGTTCCGCGAATCCCGGTTCCGACGGCGAGGACAAGCCTCAGCAGTCCGGCCTGGGCCGCCCGCCCCGGACGGCCAAGGAGCAGACCAAAGCTGGCGACACGACGACCAATAAAAGTCCGCATAGTCCCGGCCCCTCAACGGGGCCTCCTTCCTCGGACGCCGGTACTCGCCCGGCCAAGGGAGAACCTGCCTCTCCGGGAGGAGGGTCCAGTCAGCGACCGTCGCAGACTCGACCCCCAGGGCCCAAAGGCCCTGGGACGTCTCCGAACGCTGCGGCCACGGCTGCCGAAGAAACCGAACACGCCGGGGCCGAGGCCCGCAAAACCACTCCCAAGACGCCAAGTCCGAGCCCAAAGACGCGGCCCGAGCGTCCCAAATATCCCGGAAGTCTGGGCAATAAGATCGTGTTGACCGGACTGATCGTAATCGGGTGTGCACTGCTCATTACGGTCTTGGTGGCCCTGATCGGCTTCCCGATACTCGAGCTCTAGATCATCTGGGCCCGCCGTAAGATGTTCCCAAGAGATGGCGGGGTTACCTCACCGTCCACCACGTTGCCGGGAGGAAGGACAAGCAGACATGCGCATCCTCCGTATCTTCAATAACAATGTGGTGCTCGCATCCGGTGAATCCGGTGAGCAAATGGTCATGATCGGCCGAGGGCTCGCCTTCGGCAAGAAGAAGGGCCAGCAGCTCGATCCCGGCAAGGTGGAACAAACCTTCGTACCGGAAAGCCAGGGCGAAGAACAGCTCACTGCCATGTTGTCCGAGATACCAGCGGAGGTTTTGGCCCTCGCGACAGAGCTGGAGACCATAGCCCGTGACGAAATGGGCGCCAACATCTCGCATTCCTTCATTGTTCCCCTTGCGGATCACATCAATTACGCGTTGATCCGCGCCCAGGAGAAGCTCCGAATCGAATATCCCCTCAGCATCGAGGTCGGCCAGTTGTATCCCAAGGAGGTTGCCTTCGGCCGTCGGGCGATATTGCTGATCAATGAGCGTTTTGACGCGGATCTGCCCGAAGACGAGGCGACACCTCTCGCGCTGCACCTCGTCAACTCGCAATTTGCCACCGAGGACCTCGTCAAAACCTTCAAAATGACCGAGGTCTTCTCGCAGATCTTCGACGTCATTTCCTCAGCCTACGGGCAGGAAATCAACCAATCCAACATGTCCGTGGCACGGTTCGTGACCCATCTCCGGTATCTCTTCGTTCGTGCGGAGCAAGGCAAGAACCCGAGGAGCCAGGACCCGGCCTTTCCGGCAATTCACGACGCGGTCCGGGCCAGTTACCCCCGCGCCTACGATTGCGCGTACAAGGTCGTGCTGCTCCTGCAAATGCATTTGCACCAGGACATGTCAGAAGACGAACACACGTACCTGACGATGCACATCGCCCGGCTCGCGACGGATCTGTGGGGCGAGAGCTCAACGGTGTCTGCGATTCAGTGAATGCTTGTCAAGGCGGCAATCCATCCGGGCGCCACTAGGAAACATTCAATATGATGGCAACTTCGGATATGTATTGTTTCCACAACGAAAGAAGACCGTGACTCTTAGCCAGGGCCCCCGAACATCAATCATCATGCCGGTCTACAACACGGCAGAGCGTGTTGTCTCGTCGATCCGATCCGTCTTGGAGCAGACTGATCCGGATTTCGAATTGTTGGTCATGATCGACGCTTCGCCCGACGACTCATCCCGCGTTATCCATGAGTTCTTGCGGAGCCATCCGGACGAACGCGTGCGGGTCTTCGACAACCCAACCAACGTCGGGGTGTCCGGGGTACGCAACCAAGGGCTGGACGAGGCGAAAGGACGTTGGGTCTCTTTCATCGATTCGGATGATAGGTATCGACCCAATTTTCTCTCGACGATGCATTCTTTTGCGGCCTCCCAGAAAGCCGACTTGGTCGTCTGCAGCCACACGCTAGTGAGCACGGACGGTTCACATCGGGACCGTTCCATTGGCGCGCCCGGGGGCCGATCCGGAAAAGAGGCGGGCCTCGAACTCTTGACGGACAACCTCACCCCTTATGTTTGGGACAAACTGATCTCCATGGGAGCCGTTGGGGAGGTCCGATTCCCGATGGACATTCACCGGGCCGAGGATGCAGTCTTCTGCCTGGGGGCCTATACGGGGTCCAGGCGAGTCGCCGTGATCGACCCCTCGTTGTACGAATACACCGTTGACGCAAATTCCGCGACGTGGGGGAAGGTCGTTTCGGTCGAAGAAAGTGATCGGCTCCTGGAGCATATGAGCCAGGAAGCTGGCTCCTTGCTCGATACGCCCGAAGGCCTACGGGCGTTCAAGATCTCGTGCATCTTGACCTATCTGAACAACGCCCAGCAAGCCATCGGTCTTGACAATGAGCGCGGTCGAGAAATCATTTCCCAGTGCCGGCGCAGAATTTCGTGGAACCAAATTATTACTGCGCTTCGGATCAAGCCCGTATTCGGCATGGCCGGGGTCCTCCTGAAAGCGTCGCCGGCGTTTTACCGCCGCCTGTACGGAATGTACATCCGGCAGATGTACGGGATCTAGGCCTGACCCTGAATTCCGAAGGAAATTATCCACGCCGTTGCGCGGGCCCAGGATACGAAACCGCACCCACAGCGGTTTCATCGTGAAACATCACGAGCGGAAAATAGTTCATTCGAAATATTCTTGACAAACAGGGTGACCTAGAAGAAGATTTCGCGAGAGACACTGTTCATGTTTTGAAGGTGAACAGCGCCACCCAGGCTCCAATCACCGCTCACTTTCTCGCACCTTTAGTTAAGGTTACCCATGCGTATATCTCGTACCCTCATCGGAATCTGTCTCGTGGCCGGGACCGTTATATCGGCAACACCCCCGGCCGTTGCCGCTCCTCCGAGCGGGCCGACCGGCCAGCAGCAGTCGCAGAGCAAGGCGTCCGGTGACTCTTCACTCGCCGAGGCCACGGGGCAAGCCCCGGAAACGCCAGCCTCCGTCGAACCGGCGACCGACCGCCTAGTGGTGAAGTTCAAGGAAAGCACCCCTGCAGAGACCAAATCTCAGGTTCTTCAGAAAGCCGACACCACTGCCCCCTCCAACGAGTCCAAAATCCTGAAGTCCACGAACAACGATTCGGATGTCGTTCAGACATCGAAAAAACTGAATAACGCCGAACAGTCGGAGGTCGTGAAGCAGCTCGAGGCCGACCCCTCCGTGGAATATGCGGAGGCTGACAAGATCGTCAAGAATGCGACGGCGGCCTACCCGACCACACCCAATGATTCCCTGTACTCGAGCAGACAGTGGAACATGCGAACCATCAACGCGTCCGGAGCCTGGCAATACGCCACGGGCGCCGGTCAGACCATCGGCGTCGTCGACACCGGAATCACAAACCATCCGGATCTCAGTTCCAAGGTCACCGGCGGGTACGACTTCGTCTCCCCCGGCTATGACAGAGACGGCACGCCAGGACGCGATTCCGACCCTACCGACCCGGGGGTGCTCAACCCTTCGGAGAATTGGCATGGAACGCATGTTGCGGGCATAGCGGCGGCGTCAACCAATAACGGGATTGGTGTCGCCGGGGCCGCCCCGGATGCCACCATCGAGCCCGTCCGCGCCTTCGGCATCGGGGCCTCCGGGTACGTATCGGACTTTGCCGACGCAATAACCTGGGCTTCAGGCGGTCAGGTAGCCGGAGCCCCCGCGAATCCCCGGCCTTCAACGGTCATCAATTTCTCTGCTGCGTGGAACGACCAGTGTTCGGCGACCCTCAAGTCGGCGATCGACGGCGCATATTCCCGGAATGTGCCCGTGGTTGTTGCCGCGGGCAATTCGGGTGTCAATGCCAACAACGTGACCCCTGCCAATTGCCTCGGTGCGATGGTCGTTGGGGCGTCGGCCTCTTCCGATGTTATGACCGGATACTCGAATTACGGCCCGATGCTGGACGTCCTGGCTCCCGGCGGAACAACCGGAGCGGACATCTACTCGACGTACAACACCGGGTACGAGTCTCCGGCCCAGGCCACCTACGGTCCGCTCAACGGGACCTCAATGGCGGCACCTCACGTAGCGGGCGTCATCGCGCTCATGAAGCAACGGAACCCGCAGATCAGCATTGAGCGGATCCGAAATATTCTGGTGAGCACCGGCGTCAATGTGAACGGTTACTCCCGCATCGACGCTCGCGCAGCGGTCGCTGCGGTCGCCCCGGTCAACAACGGGCCGGTCGTGGTCAACGGGATCAAGAATCTTTACGATTCCCAGGGCGGAGCCGCCAAGTTCGGCACCCCTCGGAATAATGAAAGTGGAGGTCTGGTCAACGGCGGCGTTTTCCAAGAGTTCAGCAAGAACTACACGATCTATTGGACGCCCTTTACCGGTACTCATTCCGTGAATTTCTCGGGAGCAATCGGTGCCAAGTTCAAGGCAGCCGGATATGAAAATGCCTATGGGTACCCGAGTTCGGAGGAAATCAGTGCCAACGGTTATGCATACCAATGGTTTAAGACGGCCTCGGGACGATCGACCCTGATGATGTGGACGCCGCAAACCGGAGCAAAAGCTATCGTGGAGAACAACGCCATCGGCCAGAAATGGATCGCGAGCGGACGCGAACGAGGCGCCGGATTCCCCAGCTCGGACGAGTTCAGTGCCAACGGTTATGCATACCAATGGTTCAAGACGGCCTCGGGACGATCGACCCTGATGATGTGGACGCCGCAAACCGGAGCGAACGCCATCGTGGAGAACAACGCCATCGGCCAGAAATGGATCGCAGATGGCCGAGAGCAAGGTTCTGGCTTTCCGGTCGGCGACGAGGTGACGTCGGCACAGAACAACTTTGCCTACCAGACCTTCAGACGCGGGGCCGTGGTGAAGCTCTACATGTGGACCCCGTCATCGGGAGCACATACCATCATCGAGTCCGGTGCGATCGGAAATGTGTGGTCTCAGAACGGCCGGGAATCCGGCTGGGGCGTACCCACAACGGATGAGTTCCGCGGTTCGGATGGCAAGGTCCACCAGAAGTTCAGCAAGGGGGTCGAAGTGACGTGGACGGCCACAGAAGGAATCCGGGTGCTTCGGTAAGGGTCTCCTAGTCCGCCCCAACACTTCGACCTCTGAAGCACGTCGCCCGGCCATACCTTGAGGTGTGGCCGGGCGACGTGCTTCATCCCGACGGTTCTTCACCGGTTCCGGTTCTCACATCCCTTACCCGGGAGGTTTTAGGAAGAAACAGAGCCTTCTTTGTTTGCTTGAAGAAGATGGATCAGCTCCACGACGAGTTCGGCTCCGATAGCGTCGTTGGCCTCGACCTTCTGAATGAACTCTTCGAACATATCGGCGTGAGCATCGAAGTCGAAGAGCTTCTCGATCGCCGCAAATTCTCCCCCGCTGATGGCGCGCTGGATCTCGTAGTGATAAATGCCGACGTTATCCATGGACTCCTTCCACGTGAGTTGGACGCCCGTGGAGGTCACGTTGTTCGCGATGAGTCCAGATGGGGCGGAAGGGGCTTCGGTATCCGGCTTCTCCGGTTCGGCATCGCCGTTGATGTGGACATCCACCGTGTTGTAGAACGCGTTGAAGGTGTCTGCGACATCCCGCACAGCTGAGTCGGCCCGAGGCCCCGGTGTTGCAGTGCGTTCCTGAGCGGTTCCGACGCCGGCCAGCCGCTATCCAACCGTAGATGCCCCATCCATCGCCTGGTTCTAGTGTGACAGTGGCACGTAGATGACGCTTCCTCCCAGGGCCATGAGCGCGAAGATTGAGACGGTGACGATAGGACCGAGCCATACACGCCCGGTGATCGTGAAGAACGCTCTGTTGAACAGCGGCAGGATCACCATCATCGGCAACACGGACTGGAGCATGTTCACGTACAACCAGTCATCGGTCCAAAAAACCGTCCCGGTGGTGAAGAACGTGATGTACTGAATGACGAAGATCGCGGCCAGTCCGACCGAGTTCGCCAGGGCCGCGAGCAGGTAGCCGATCCACTTTTTCTGGCCTTCAATGCGCATCGACCCGTTGACCCGCAAAGAATTGCTGAAGAAGAAAATAAACAGCAGCACGATGTACATCAGAGAGACCCAGAACCACCGGGCCGAGAGAGGGCGGGCCGCGACCACCAGGAAGCGGAAGTCGGAGTGGAACAGTCCGTAGGTCACCGACAGAATCAGGTAGAAGCAGGTGACCAGCAGGAATCCGAGCAACATCGTCTTGCCGAAGTCCTTGCCGCGGATCCTGAGGCCCCAGGCGTGCGAGGATGCGCCCCGGCGTCGCCCATGGAACCAGTGCGTGCCGAAGAACAGCGCGAGTCCGAACAGACCGTTGAACAAGGACCACAGCAACACGCCATTGACCATGCGGGCCGGGAAGAACCATGTGTTGACCGAGTTGGTCGCGTCAGGGAAGACGTATTTGGTGGCGTTGGACAAGGGTATGAAGGTCACGCAGGCGACCGCGGCGCTGACCAGGAGGGTGCCCCAGAAAATCGCCTTTCCCACACCGGTCTGCCGGGGCTGAGGAGCGGGGACCGGTTGGGCGGCGGAGCGGAGCGCCGGGATACGCAGCAGCAAGCGACTCAGAGGCAGGAGCATCACCAGGCCACCGACCAGGGAGACCAGGTTGAACACTTCCTTCAGGAACCATGTCTGGTTGCCGCTGGAGACATCGGTGTGCCAGTCCAATGTGGTCGTGAAGAAGTCCATGAGTCCGCCGACGGCGCCGGGGGACATAGGCTGGAATGGGTGGATGGTTCGGTCGTTGTTGGCGATGCGGTAGGTGCGGTCCGAGGGATCGCCGTAGGCGGATTCGGTCTTGACGGAGGATACCTTCTGGTCCTTGGGCAGGCCGGAGTTGACGAAGGATATGGCCTCCGGCGCCTCGCTCAGGTCGCCGTCGCCGTTGACGTTTCGGTACCCGCCCTCGTCGTAACGGGCGTAGCCGAGGCCCAAATTCGAATGGATGTTCTTGAAAGACTTGTCGTCGAAATTGCGTAACCACCCGGAGATGTACGCCGAGCGGATCTTGTTGAGGGACGCGGCGTGAGAGCGTTCCTCGGCGGTAACAGCGGTGCCGCCGGGTGAATCTGGGTCAGCGGCCTTTTTCAAGGCGTTCTTTTCCAGTTTGCCGTAGTGGGCGGCCGCGCTTCGGACCTGGCTGCCGCCGGCTGAATGCCCCGTGATGCCGATCTTGTCCTGATCGACGTAGTTGAAGGTCGAGGTTTTGGTGAGGTAGTCGATCGCCGGGATCAACGCGGATTCCTTCGATCCGGGGGCCTGCGATGTCGACTCACCCTGGTTGTAGGGGTCCACCACGAGTGTGGCCATGCCGCGTCGGGCGAGTTCCAGGGAGTTGCTGACCTGGGTCTCCTTGGTGCGTTGGAATCCCGGGGTCACCACAACCATCGGTACCTTGTGGCTCTGGGTCGCGTTGACCGGTTTGTACAGATCGGCCGAGATCTCTTGGCCGTTGGGTCCGGGGATCTTGAGGGTCTGGACCTGGAGCGTTCCGGCATTGGTCTGCACGATGTAGGAGCCCAGCCCTCCGACAAGCACCATTGCGAGGCAGATGAGGAATTTGACGACGTCGCGTCGGGGGGACGGCGCCGGTGCGGCGTGTATCGATGAATGGGGCATGGTTCGGTTGATCCCTTCTGGATGATCGCAATTGATGAGTGATGCTATGTACAGGAGCCGGCCTCGCCCACCCCAGGAAAGGGCGACGCCGTTCCCGGCGGGCCCGGCTACTTGACCGGGGCCCCGGGACCCAGCGGAATACCGAGCCACCACCACAGGAAGAACAAGACGACCCAGGCGAAGGTCATGCAGATCGCCAGCGGCAGCGTGTAGGCCGCCAGCGTCCCGATGCCTGCCTTCTTCCGGTACTGCTGCAAAAACCCTAGAGCCATGACGAAGTACGGGCTCATGGGTGAGATCGACGTCGATCCGGAATCGGCGATGCGGAAGATCGCCTGCGTGGTGTCTGCGGGAACATTGAGCAGCATCAGCATGGGCACCAGTACCGGCGCCATGATCGACCACATGGCTGAGCCGCTGGTGATGATCACGTTGACCACAGATAGCAGGGCGAAGACGAGCAAGAAGATCAGACTGACGGGAATGTTGCTCTGGTCCAGCAGCTGCGAGGCACCCACGGCGACCACGTCCCCGATGTGTGTCCACTCGAAGTATTGGAGGAATTGGGCTATCGCGAAGAACATGACCAGGGTCGGCGCGAACTGCCGGATCCCCTCGGCCATCATCGGCGGCACGTCCTTTGGGGCTTTGATCATCCCCAGGACCCGCCCGTAGACCATGCCGCCGACCATGAACAGGAAACCCACCAGCGCGGCGATGCCGTCCAGAAAGGGCGAGTCGGCCAGCGACCCGCCGTCCCCTCGCAGCGGCGAGCCGGCGGGAATGACAGCGGCGATCACCACGGCCAGAAGAACCACGACGACCCCCGAAGCGAGAGCCAGACCGCGCGCTTCCAAACGGTTCACGTGCAGTGATGAGTGATCTCCGGAGGTGGCGTCATCCTCCTCGACATCGTCCCGTCTGGCCAGGATCGTGTTGGTTACGAGCGTGATCACCAAGGCCAGCAACAGTGAGGAGGCAATGTTGAAGTACCAGTTGCTGACGGGGCTGACGGAGGCGTTCTCGTCGACGATGTGGGCCGCGGCCGTGGTGATGCCGGCGAAGATCGTGTCGTTCGGCGTCGGGATGGGACTGGCGTCGTAACCGGACGCGATCGAGGTGTAGGCGACCACGATACCGAGGATCGGTGACCTGCCGACGGCCTTGAACGCCATTCCGCCCAGTGGCACGAGGATCGCGTAGGCGGCGGCGGAGGCCAGGTGAGACACGGTTCCGGCGAAGGCCACGGAGAACACCACGAGACCAGCGGGAACGCGCGAGATCGAGACCCGCATGACCGCTGACAGGAACCCGGTCCGTTCCGCGACGGCGACACCCATGATGACGACGACGATCGTGGCCATCGGCGGAAACGATGCGAAGTTCTTGACCATCGTGGACATCGCCATCGCGACGCCCTCTCCCGAGAGCAGGTTCTGGACGTGGACTTCCTTGCCCGACTTCGGGGAGACGACGGCCGTATCGGCCCCGTCGAGGATCGCGCTGATCACCGCGAGGATGCCAGCGAGGATCCAGAACAGCCAGAAGGGATGCGGCAGAGCGTTGCCTACCCGTTCGACGACCGAGAGGACTCGGATCATCCACGGCAGGCGTTCGGTCTTCTCAGGTGCGGTTGTTGAGCTCATGGTTCACCCATCGATTCCGTGATCAGACCCGATCCAGGTCCGGATGTAGTCGCAGATAACCTCCGTTGCGATCTCGATGATCTCCGATCCGAGTTCGGCGGTTGCCCGCGTGGGGTCACCGAGCACTCCGTTGGCGCTCAGCCGGTCCCACGTCACGACAAGGCCAGGCCGGGCCTGGCGGGAAAGCCGTGGTAAGGGCTGCATCTGCTCCAGCTGTGTCGTTCCGGGCTGGAGCAAGTCCTCGCGTACTAAATCGGGGGCAACGTGCAGCATCTGGGCGGTTTCGGCCTCGCCGCAGTGTCCAGTGACCTCCGCAGTTCCGAACGCTCGGATTCGCTCAGCAGCGAGGCCGGTAATCGGGGTCCACGCGAACTCGAGATCCGGTGCTTCGTCCAGCAGACGCTGGGCAACGACGCCCAGAGCCGAGTTGTTGCCCCCGTGACCGGTGACCACCAGGACCCGTTGCCACCCATTACGGTGCAGACTCACCGCATATTCGGCGACGACCTGGATGAAGGTTTCGGGTTTTAGTGTCATGGTCCCGGCAAAGGTGGTGTGATGCACCGAAATGCCCACCGGGAGCTCGGGACCGACGAACGCGGAGCCGCCGAGTCGTTCGGCGACTAGGTGGCACAGGGCACGGGCACGGATCTGGTCGGTCGCCATGGGCATGGCCGGCCCGTGCTGCTCGAAGGCTCCAACGGGTATGAGTACGACCGCGCGGGACTTGTCGATTTCGGCGGTTTCACGACTGGTCATGTCGCAAAGGTGGACGCGGTGCTGTGAGGGCACGATAAGGCTCCTTCGAAGGGTGCAGTGAAGAGTGGTCGAGCTAGCGCTCGATCTCGTGAAGCAGTTGCCGACCAGGGGTCAGGCGTTCGGGCGGAGTTGCTGGCGCACTGCGTCGCGCAACGAACGCAGGTGTGCTTCGGCCAGGAACCGGGCGGTTTCGGGGTCCTGGGCCTCGATGGCCTCGACCAACCCCAGGTGTTCGGCGTGGTCGTGCTCTGGAACGATGAAGGCCTGCCGGAGTTCCTGGCGCTGACGCCTGGTGAAAACCAGCATCGCCTCGATGGTGTCAGTCAGTACAGGGTTTCCCGTGGCCCGAGCCATGGTTGCGTGGAAATGGGAGAAGACGTCTTCAACGACGTGGGGCTCCTTGGCGTTGTTACACGCGGCGCGCAGCGCCTTGAGATCTTCCTCAGTGCGGTATGAGGCCGCCGCGGCCGCAATATTGGGCTCGATGACCAAACGCGCTTCGATCAGGTCCAGAACCGAGCTCGCGGATGCGACGACGTGGGGATTGGCGACGAGGCCGCGGCCGAACCCCGGGCCAACGAATGTTCCCGCACCATGGCGAAAAATAATGACGCCGATGGCCTCCAGACGTCGAAGGGCTTCACGGACGGTCGGTGTGGTGACCTCGAAATGTTCGGCCAGTGCGCGGGCCGAAGGGATCGAGTCGCCTCGACATTTGCCTTCTCGTGTGATCATCTCGACGATCCCGTCAGCGATCTTCTCCGACAGGGACAAGGTATTTTGAGTCATTTAGTCAATAAATCACTTGTCTGAGTGTGGGTCAAGTCACTCACAGCTCGATCCGGCGAGCCCTTAGGGGACGCACGCAAAACTCCATGCCACCAGTCCGGGCTGGCGGCGAGGCGAGGCTGGCGATCGCGTCCCGACGATAGGCGCCCCGGGTGTCCTCCGAGCTATGGGAAGCCAGCCAGGCCCCGAGCAGTGCTCCGTGACGAGTTGCGTTCGGTGCTGGCAGTTTTCTGGAGTCAACCTCACCCAACTCGAGCCTCCTGGGTCACGATGGTGTCCGAACCACTCACCGAAGATGGGATGCTCTGCATTGATCTGACCGGTTCTTCGGTGGAAGTCCACGGCAACCACACCAGCACCCCTACCCCGCTACAGGGTATGGACGAGAACAACAGCTGCCCCGGCTCGGAGGAATCCGGCACTGACTAAGCACCAATACGGTTTCTCTCTGTCTGAGGCCGGGATGTTTGCCGCTTTCTCTAGATGGATGTTCTCCTGATCCTGGACGAATAATTGGATCGTCACGGAAGCACCGGAGGCTTAAGCTCGGCCAAATACCGAAGTTTAAGCGTCTGAGCCGCTAACCCAGGGACGTGGTCAGCTGATATGGACGGGCACGAGGACGATCGGCTGCTCGAATTCCGATACTCGGGCACTGACCTGGACCTCCCAATCACCACTCGTCGGCAGAGTCATCTGCGCCGTGTATTTGCCTGTCCCGGAATCGAGCGTGGGCTTTGTGAGCAACGGACCGAGTTGATGTTTAGGCAGCCGAGCAGAGACCTCGACGCCCTCGCCTGAGATCACATCGCCTTTATAAGTGAGTTGGAATGTGAAGGTGTTTGTTCCTGAGACACTCGGTTCTATCTTCCCGTCGACGATAAGCCCCTGGGATTCGGTATGGACATGTGCTTCGCCGGCCGCTACTTCGTGCCGAGTCTGGTCTTGATGTTGTTGACCCGGGCTGGAGTTGGAGAGGAACCCGGTGACAGCGATCACCGCAACTAGCAGAGCGGCTTCGTAGCTGAGTGTTTGACGCAAGTGCCGCCATCGCTCATGCGATCGTGGTTCGGCAGCGATGGATGGGAGGATACGTTTGCGGTTCCACGCCGCCACGGCGATGGTCACTGCCACAATGATGAGTTTGATCAGCAGAGTGCGTCCGTAGCCTGTGGTAATGATGTCGTTGGGCTCGCTAAAAATGAGGAGAGCCATGAGCGTTCCACTCGCGGCCAATAGAACCACGCTGTATAGCGCAAATCGGGAGAAGCGCTCCACTACCGCAAGCGCTGCATCAACGTCGCCTGTGGCACCTCGTCGGTACGGACTCATAGACCTGAGTGTCAGGACCAATCCGAGAACCCCGCCGATCCAGAAGGATCCGGCAAGCAGATGCCCGATGTCGGCGACACTCATGAGCCAGACCGGTTCCATCGTCTGGGAGTGTCCGACGAGCACCGGCGAGGCGACTGTGACAGCTGCGGCAATGACAGCTGCACGTTGCGATACTTTTGAGCGTCTTCGCCGGCAGAACAGAAGCAGCGCCAAGGACCCGGCCAGTAACGCGACGATCGCTAAGAGCATCGGTGCTGCCCGGACTCCTAAGCCCCATGAGGGCAGATCCGAAATCGAGGTCAGGGCCTGACCGGTAATGCGCAGGGCCGAAACGGGAATCAGCAGGAACGATGCCATCACGCCAAGGCTGATGCTCCAGCGTGCAACTCGGCGAGTCATCTGGTCAGGGCGAGCCGGTGATCGACGGATCATCGTGTCAAAGAACAGCCATCCGGCAAAAATGAGCAGACCGAAGTACTGCATCACAGTCAGAATAGTGACCGCTGTTTCCGTCGACGTTGGTGTGGTGGCGGCATCGGGCGTCGTCGGTCCCGGGGTCGAGGCAGTTTCCTCGCCGATGTGGAAAGTCACCGCACCGCCGACGGGATGACCGTCTGCTGACACAACGCGATAGTTGAGGGAATAGGTGCCATCGGGCAGATCCCGAGGAAGGTCGACAATGACCGAATGATCACGAGTCTGTGCCTCCAGGACCTGAGGGTCGCCGCTGCTGGGAAAGAGACGGATCGCGCCGTCGATGAGCTCGACGGGTTCGTCGAAGCGCAGTTCGCCCGTGGCCGGCGCCGTCTTGACGACCTGGTTCTCGGCGGGTGAGGTTTCGAGTAGAGCAGCATGGGCAGCCGCCGGACTCGTCGACGTTGACAGGGCCAATACACCCCCACAGAAGATCGCGATCAATGCGCGTATAAGCACTGCCCATGATCGCTGCCTGCTGCTCTGAACGTTCAAGCTCATGCCTTCTTGCGGCGCCTGGCCACAGCGAAGATCGCGACGACCAGTCCCAGTGACCCGATGACCAGCGAAGTGATCGCCAAAGGATTCTGCGCGTCACTGTCGTCTGTGGGCGAGTCCGCCTCACCCGCTGGGTCATCAGCGCCAGTCGCGGTGACCTTTATCTGTGGAGAAGGCAACTCGAGCTCATCTGCGTCCTGGCCTTTTGCAGGAATTTGAACCCAGGCGGATTCGCCATTCTCGCAAGTCTGTACCGTGGGAAAGTTCAGTGTTTTTCCAGCCGCATTGTCAGGAAGTTTCGCTGAGAGCTCGAACGTGTCACGCTGGCCGTCAGGCAACGGGGTATTAGCCTTGTAGACAACTTCGGAGGCTCGTTCGGTTACTTCGTTGCCGTCGCTGTCGTTGATCGGAGTATCGAGCTTCTCGTTCTTCACCTCGACTGAATAGAAGGGGTTACGGGTGGGCGTAACCGCATCAATGCCCTGTGGCATCTGAATGGCCACCTTATTTGTAGCCGCGCCATCGCAACCGTGCGGAACGCTGAACGTCAACACCGAGTACGCGCCAGCCTCAGTGGTGTCCGGAGTCACCGTCACGTGTGCATTCGCTGCACTTGCCCCACCGAAGGTGAGCGCAAGGGCCCCGGTTGCTGCCGCTGACATCATCACCAGCGGTCTTTTGCCTCGTGAGCGCATCAACTTCTTTTTGTTGTTTGCCGTCATTGTTCTTCTCCTTCATCTCTTTGCTTTCCCCGCTTCGGAGCAAGCTTGTCTCCCTCCAACAGGCTCGATACTTCCGCTGGCTTTAAGCGCCGAGATTTCGAAGGGTCGACTCAAACAGGCCAGGACCGTGGCAGGCTGAACACCAACACCTTGAACCTGCGCGTCTAGATTTCGGCGGCCATCATCACATCACTAGTCGGAGCTTCAGAGCCTCCCTCAGGTTCAACCGTCACCGCCACGGCTTCGGCATCGCGAACATCGCCACTCAGCCACACACTGGACTCGCCACCGTCGAAGGTCTTATCCGGGACGGGAGCCCCGTCTTTCATCAGCCAGAGCTGATACTGCTTACCTTCTCCTGGATCGGTGAAATTCGAACCAACAAACATTGCGGCGGTTCGTTGCCGGGAAGCAACCACCGTCGCGGAGGCCCCATCCTTGCTCACGTGTTTGACGGCCACATCCGGGGCGGTCAAAAGATCATCCTGACGTTGCTGCTGTTGTTGCTGTTGCTGTTGCTGTTGGTCTGCGGTCACTTGCTGGCTGTCCTCCCCGGCCTGATGGCCTAGGCTCCAACCTCCCAACGCCAGACCAGGCACCAGGATGACCGCGGCCGCGGCAAGAAGCCAACGGCTACGGCCAGTCCTGGCCGTCTCGAGCGGATATACCCTGGCCTGGGAACCGGAGTCGGGTTCGGCAGCCGTTTGGCCCGTCGGCACCCGCCCGTTATCGGTGCCCCGGTGCGATTCGCGGGCAACCGCGCCGAGCACTTGGGCTTTCAGCTCTGCCGGTGGTTCAACCGCAACGGCTTCGGCAAGCCCCGCGGCGGTCGCACGGAAAGAGGCAACCTCTTCCTGACACCGAGAGCAAGTGGCCAAGTGCGCTTCAAACCCACGTGCCTCTTCTGTATCGAGGGCGTCAACAGCATAAAGTGCAGCGTCCGAATGGACGTCGCCGCCCTGATCACGCCCCTCTGCACTGTTATCTACCACTGTTCCCCCAATACCGTCCGAAGACTGACCAACCCGTGCCTGATCCTAGATTTCGCCGTGCCCAGAGGGATTTTCAAATGCTCGGCCACCTGCTGGTGGCTCAACCCTTGGAAATACACCAGATTCAAAGCTTGCCTCTGAACCTCACTGAGCTGGGCCAAACCCGTCTGGACGTCGTCGCTATCCAAAGCGCTCTCGACGCCTTCCCACGTCTGATCTGCAGGACCCGCCTCCCTTTCATGAGCGTTGTAGTACGCCTCACGGTCACGACGACGTCTGCTGGTCCGGATCAGGTCCACGGCCCGACGATGGGCCATGGTGCACAGCCAGGCTTTAGTCGTTCCCCGTGCGGGATCGAACTTCTCCGCCTGCTGCCATGCCATGAGATAAACCTCTTGAACGATCTCGGCGGCAAGATCCCTGGAGCGCAGCAATCGAATCACGACACCATAAACCACCCTCACGGTGGCATCGTAAAGCTGGGCAAAAGCGGATTCATCACCCTTCGCACTACGGGCAAGCATTTCTATCCGAGCAGCCTCATCCGCATCGGTAACGACTCTTCGCGATGCCCCATCACGACCCCCGGGGGTAGCTGAGGTAGAACTCACATGATCTCGCTAACTTCTCCTGCCGTCGCGTCCTCGCGTTACGGCATCGCTCACCCCTTGCGGGCAGGCCTTTTTATGGACTATGCCACAGATCCTCTGAACAGACCCAGTGAAAATGTAGCTTGTATTCGCCACCGGACCGTCTACGGATGGGTAACCTCTTCCCACAGTTTTTGAGCCTGTCCAGACTCCTCAGCTCAGTACGAACAACACCGCACCGCATTAAATGCACAAAAAAAGTTGAGTTTGTATTCATCCACACACCCTGTGGTGTCGAACCTCATACATACGCCCCAAGAATTTGAGGCGGTCAAGCACCACCTATTGAGGAGACCACCATGCGACACTCAACACTTCTGACCATCCCCGCCCTGGCCCTGGCAACCCTGGCCCTATCGGCTGCGCCGGCTTCCGCCCACGAAGGCCACGCCCAGGAATCAACCACCACCTCCACTGACGAAGGCTCGTGGACGACCATGGCCCACCTGGACAGTCTCAACAACTCCGGGACCACCGGTGATGCCACAGTCAAGGTCGACGGAAACAAAGCCACCGTGAGCATGAACGTCCAAGGCGCTGCCGAGACCTTCCAGAACGGTCCCTTCCCCCACGCCCAGCACATCCACATCGGAGCCGCCGGAACCTGCCCGGGCCCAGAGCTGGACCAGAACGGTGACGGCGCCGTCAGCACCCCGGAAGCACATCCCGCCTACGGAATGATTGCCTCGTCCCTGACGACCTCCGGTGATACCAGTCCGGATTCGGGCCTGGCCGTGGAACGGTTCCCCGGCGGTAGCTCCTACACCTACGAACGGACCATCGACATCGACGATGCGACCAAGCAGGCACTGAAGGACGGGACCGCGGTCATGGTCGTTCACGGTGTGGACCCGACGAACCTGAGCCAGACGGCCCAGCAGGAAATGAGCCCGCTGGATGACTCGTTGCCGTTGGCAGCAACCCTGCCGGCCGCCTGCGGAACCCTGAACGCCTCGCAAATGGGTGAAGTTCCCGATGGTGGTGCCGATACCGGCGTCGCGCAGAAGACCGATCCTGCCTCCACCGCCATCGAGGTTGGTGCCGGTGCTGCCGGACTGGTCGCACTCGGTGGCGGGGCCGTCTACCTGCACCGCCGCAACCAGCGAGCCTAGAAACAGTCTCTAGGCTCATCATGGTTGACTTATCACGCAGCAACCGCGGATTCCTCAGGGTCTCCGCGGTTGCCGCTGTCCTGCTGGTAACAGCCTGCACCCCAGACCCCGACCAAGGAACACCCCCACCCGAACCATCCGGTACTACGCCAACGACATCGCAGTCCCCAAGCAGCGATCCCTCGACATCTAGTCCGGAACCGACGCGCAACGACCCGGCCGCCACCGACACGGCAGGCACCAAGGCCCAAGACAGTACAGTCCCGGTGTTGAAGGCATCGCGGCCGAGTTCATTGCGCATCCCCTCGATCGGGGTCGATACCATCCCTCTGAGTCTCGGCCTGAATAAAGACCACCATCTTCAGGTACCCCCGGGCGATCCCGGATCCCCGGCAGGCTGGTATAACCAATCACCGACCCCAGGGGAACGCGGCCCGTCCGTATTCCTCGGCCACGTCAACGACACCGCCGGCGGAGACGGAGTCTTCGCCGACCTTCGCTCGTTAAAACCCGGAGACCAGGTCACCGTGGCTCGTCAAGATGGTTCCGAAGCCCGGTTCACGGTCACAAAGGCCAAGGCGTATCCGAAGGATCGCTTCCCGACCGCTGAAGTCTACGGCCACACCAACGACGCTCAGCTGCGTCTGATCACCTGCGACGGGTACGACGACTCGTCCGGGCTTTTCGACGACAACTACGTCGTCTACGCCACCCTGAGCACCTAAAACAATACGCCCCAGAGCCAGGGACCACAGGACCGCGGTCGGCCTCCTCGAACAAGCCTTCACCCCGCAATGTGGAGATGATTTGCTTGTATGCACTGGAAAGCCTCGGGGATTCCGACCACGTTCACGCAAACCGGATGTTATGTCGCACCAATTCCGGGTTGTCCGGAATCTTCGTTGACTACTTCACCCCGAAGACCCATGACGTGCTGTTGGCTGCGTGTCGTTTCCAGTGGAACCGGATCAGCGTCTCGGTCTTCGGGGCCATGTTCCAACTCGTGAAGTCGAAGGAAGCTCGCCGGGCTGCTGGGGAGCACTACACTTCCGAGGCGAACATCCTCAAAACCATCGGACCGCTGTTCTTGGACGAGTACCAGGACCGGGCCGATCGGCTGATTCGGAACAAGTCCACCCGCGCCAAAGACTTCGACGCCGTCCACAGTCGGTGGCACATACTGCTACACGCGAGGTGTCTACGACACTCATGATGGCCATAGCACCTTCGAGTTCCCTGATCCGCTGCTGGAATCCGGTGCTGACGCGGAAGAACTACAGCGTATTCCTTGTGCGGCCTTGACCAAGCTAGCTAGGACCATGCACGGTGTCTTACCCAACATTCCCTTGTCTCTGAAAAAGGCCGGCTTAACCATTGTTGAGGAGCCGTGAGATTGATAGATATTTTCATCATGAACCAACCTCACGGACAGCCGGGAGGACGTCCTCTCCGAGTGATGTTTATTCAGGTTCCCGGAAAACGGTGACTCGGCCTGAATCCCACGCAACAATCCGCCTACCCAACCGCTGCTAGCATATGTCGGAAAATAGAGAATCAGAGCCAACGGTCGATCCTGCACCAGGTGAATCTCCGGAGTGGACAACTTCTGCCGTGCCGCGAAAATTCGCAGATTATCCGGAACCTGGAACCGCGCAAAATCCGACGCATGTTCTATACGTGAAAGTTCGCCGAAATCCGTGAATTATGCTAATTCCTGAGCGGCGACCTGCTACCCATATCATCGCTGCAGCGGATTCAACCCCATCAATCCGAGTCCGAGACAACCGGTTTCAAGGCAAACGCGGAAAACGATAAGGCCCAGCCCATACTCAACTTTTGTTCACTTGTCATTGAGGTGCGATCTTCCCTAGGGTGAGGCCCACGACATGTCACCCACATCACTTAGCAAAGGAGTAGTTATGAAGGGCATGATCAGAAAAACGCTCACCACAGGATTCGCCGCAGCGGCTTTGGTCGTGGGAACCACCGCGATTTCTGCCCCCGCCTACGCAGACGATGGTGGGGTGCCGTGTACGACCAACCACGACGGCGGAATCGGCTACGCCAATTGCACACAGCCAAATAACCCAGCGATCTACGGGACTTTTAACGCCAGATACCAGTGCGCTGGACAGGAGGGCCACTCCTTTACGACCAAGGACCACATTGCTGATGGAAAGCACCCCATCCGCATGGAGTGCGCTCCTCATTCGGCCGTTGTTTCAGTTTCATCTCAGTACACACCGGTAGGCGGCTAGTGCTGCTGGTTGGACACACGTCAGCGCCAACAGAACACCTATCGGCCTCTGTTGGCGCTGACGTCTAAAGGTCCATGTAGAAGTATCGCGTCTCGATAGTGCCACTTCGACCTCGGGTGCACGGCCGTGTGCGTTGGCGGCTGCTGCTCAACCAAAGGCTAAGGCACCGGCCAGCGTGGCAACGGTGCAGAATTTCGCGGACTTTTTCACGGCGCGTTCCTGAGTGTGACTGGAAAGCTGACGCAAAGCCAGCACGCCGATCACGCAGAGGTCACGAGGTCTCAGGCAATCAGGACTGGCCGGGCCCCTTCCTCAAGGTCAAAATCTGCTCCGATCTCCCAAAGGGCCCTCGCTCGTCGTGAATGATCGAGGACGTCAGGCCAATTCCGTCCGTACCGAAAGCCACGGAATTGTCGATGCCCAGCCACTCGCCCGTGGGCTCGCGATACATGTGGATTTGCAGGTCGACGTTCGGGAACAACCAGCTCCCGGCACCGGCTGGGACTCGGGTTGCGATCCCGTTGGTGGCGTCGACGACGCCGAGCAGTCTCACCCAATCCGGCGAATCGACGCGGTCGACCAGGGGAACCGTGGGGCGAATCCAGGCCCTCCCCCTGCCCGGTCGATGTCCCGGAGCCTGCACCGCCTCGATCGAGCGAATGAACCCTCCAGGCCATTCCTCATAGCCGTTCCACCTCGCACATTCTGCTCGCAGGGGGAGGCTCGGATCTTCGGTCGCGGCAATCTCAGAGGTGTCGGAGGTAGCCAGCCGCCACGCCGTGGCCCGAATTGCCACACGACCGCCGGCGGTCAGCTCCGCCTGGAGGAGTTCAATGGTCTTGCCGGGCCGAACAGTCGATGTCACGACCTCGAAGTCACCACCCGGAATGAGACCGAGAATCTCGAAACTGATACGGGCAATGCGCATATCTTCTCGCGGCTCATGCCGCGCGAGACAGTGGGCCATGATCCCGGACGCCGGAGCCATGTGCTGCTCGTGCTCGTTCCACGCCCCTTGGGCGTGAATCGAAGAACGGAAATTTCCATCTCCTCGGTCCTCGTAATAGGCCTCCGCAGTTGCCAATTCGGGAAGTTCCGTCCGGCCCGCGCTCTTGTCCATAGTGTCTCCCTCGTCGATTCCCTGACATCCGATATCGTCGTCGTGTGTCCGTGCCGATTGCCGCGCCTTGGCAGAGGCCTCGGTGTGGAGCTTACCGGCCAACAGAACGTCATGTGTTGTATTTCACCTGGTTATCCTGGTGGTGCATGCACAGACCGAGGATGAGCGGGAGCCCCCCGCGGAGCCGTAAAGTGGTCAGAGGCATTTTCGGACCCACCCCACTAAGGAGTCTTCATGGCGCCGAAGCTCATGGCTTTCGACTTGGACGGGACGCTCGTCTTTGACGGAAAAATCGCCCAGAGCAGCATCGACGCGATCCACGACTGGCAGGAGGCGGGCAATCTTGCGGTGTGTGCAACGGGAAAATCGATTGCTGCAACCCGGCACGCTCTGAACGGGACCGGCCTGCGGTTCGACTATTACGTCTTGTACACGGGTGGTGCGGTCACGGATGCCGACTTCGCCGTGCTCATGAGCCACACATTGCCCAACGAGACGGTGCAAAGGATCGTCGAGACTATGACGACGGAAGAGGGCGTTGCCGTCTACGGGACGACGTTGGACTCCCCCGATGACGTGCAATTCCCCTCGACGACCGGCGAGAAATCGAGTTCTATCCTCTCCTATTTCCAGCCCATGAAACTCTCTGACATTCCAGATCATGAGTTCGTGGGCATCCCCTTGTGGATAGAGAACGACGACGCCGCGATCGAACGAATCCGAACGTGGATCCTGAACGACTTCTCGGGCCAGGTCGATTGCCACAGGAATCAGGATTTCCTGGATATCGTGCCGCCGGACTGCACCAAAGGCACAGGCCTCAAATGGCTCGACGACGCGCATTTGGGCGATCGGTATGAGACCTTTTCCATCGGGGATTCGTGGAACGACCTGGCCATGCACGAGTGGGCCCGGCACTCGGCGTCATTCGGCTACTCGCCGCAAGAGGTCAAGGACGCCACAGACGTCATTGTCGACACCACGGCGGAGTACATCCGCACGGTTCTCGGCCAATCATCCTGAGACCGTCCGCGGCCCCTGGGACCGGAGCGGTGATTGTATGACGGCCGGTGAAATGTGTTGATGCCGGTCGCAACGCGGTGTCACCTGGGTACACGCCACGACGCATCCTTTGAGGGGTCCCGCAACCACTCCATAGAGTGTTCGAACTTGAATACCTCAATCTCTGGAGCGGACCATGCGTACGTTGATCCTTTTGGGTTTGATCGGACTTGCCGCACAGCTCGTGGACGGCTCGCTGGGGATGGCCTACGGCGTGACATCCTCGACGTTGCTCCTGACCGCAGGGCTTGCACCGGCGTCGGTCTCGGCTACCGTCCACCTCGCTGAAATCGGTACGACGCTCGCTTCGGGGGCGTCGCACTGGCGGTTCGGCAATATTGACTGGCGCGTCGTCGGCTTCATGGCCGTTCCGGGTGGAATCGCCGCGTTCTTCGGCGCCAACGTTCTCACGGCTTCGGGCGATGGCGCAGAGCCGGTCATGTCCGCCCTCTTGTTGCTTCTAGGGGTCTACGTGGTGTGGCGCTTTCTGCGCATCCCGAACCGTCGCCCGAGTTTCTCCGGCAAGGTCCCAGGTTTTTTGCTCGTCCCGCTCGCGATGGTCGCAGGCTTCATGGATGCGATCGGCGGAGGCGGTTGGGGCCCCGTGGGAACCCCAACGCTCCTCGCATCCGGCAAAATTCAGCCGCGCAAAGTCATCGGCTCAATCGATGCCTCCGAATTCGTGGTGAGTCTGGGCGCTTCGGCAGGATTCCTCATGGCCATGGGCCATCAAGGCATCAACCTGCCGTTTGTCCTCGCGCTGTTGATCGGAGGCGTGATCGCCGCACCCATAGCAGCATGGCTAGTCCGTTTGCTGGCTCCTCGACTCTTGGCCGTTGGTGCGGGTGGACTCATCATCTTCACCAACGCCCGCACCCTGCTGAAGCTCGACGCCGTCAACGCAGTCCTGCCGGGCGCCGCCTACGCGGTCATCCTGTTGGCCATCGCGGCCCTGTGGGCCGTTGCGTTGGTATGGGTGGTCCGCAAAGAACTCTCCGACAAACGCGAAGAACCTTCAAACACCAAGGAAAGCGTCGAAGCCTGACAGCCCATCCGGCCGGCCGATCATGGTGTCTTACGGAGAGCTCGATTTTCACTGTTCCCCATGAGATCCCGCATGATCCTGCCGCCGACTCCGATGCCGTGACGAGGACCGATCCGGCTGCTTACCATGGAGGGCCAACCGGGATCTGCCACGAAAGGGACGATGAAGATGCGGTGGACCATCGGCAAGCTTGCACACGATTTTCCTTGGTTCCACCGCTGGATCGGCCTGATCGGTAATACGCTCTTCGTCCTCGGGAGTATCTTCTTTCTCTCGCCCGGGCTTATGGATGCAGGAACCTGGATCTTCATCGCCGCTTCCGCTGGAATGATGTTCGACAGCATCGGTGAGAAGCTCGTACGCCGTGAGAACGAGACCCGTGATGCGGGTCCGGGACCAATAAGCAACACATCCTGACGTGGGCAGCCGAAGCGGCGTTTGGATTGCGTGCGGTCCGGCTCATTCGGGGAACTCACCGGAGACGAACGCCTCCTTGATGGCTTCGGCGTCGCCACCGAGGAGGCCCAAGGTCGATGCCGTGCGTCCCTCGAGCTCCCAATCGCGATCACAGAGAACCTGACTGATGTGTATGAAAGAGTCGGTAAGAGGCATGGCGATGCCTATTTGCGATGCGATCGAACTCCATGTGAGAAGACCGAAGGGAATGTCCTCGACGAAGTAGCGGTGCTCGAGGGAGTCCGGTTCCGGGAAGGCCTGACGGCCGTACCCAGCGATCACTCTCTCGACGAAGCTGCCCTCATTGACGCCATACGATGTTTCGAGGAAATTCCAGAAGGTCGGCAGCTGAACGCCCAGAGCACGGCCGAATGCAATGCGTTCCTCGTCGAGATCGTTGATCACCTCTCCGATCCGAGGTGTGACGAGTGTGTGCTGCGGCAGGCGGGCGGCATCCTCGACCGTCTTGAAGTTCAAGATTGCGGGAGGCACGTGGTAGACGGGGTTGATATTCGTGAGACCGACAGCAAGGGTGTCCTCGCCGTCGACGTAGCGCTGGCCGAAGAACGGCTCCAGTCGGTCGAGAACGGTGGCCGTTTGGCGATTGGGGATGGCAGACATCGGTACCGCATTCTTGATGGCACCGACGTATACCTGGGCCGGTCCGCGAAGTCTGCAGGTGTACAGGCTGGTCGAGGTCTCGGCGACGATTCCGGGCTCGCGTCCGGCCAACCTCGTCTTCCTCGTGAGTTCGAGAGCGCTGCCGAGCACCCCCGGTTGGAAGATGACCAGTTGGTCGGGTTCCAGCACGTCCGCGAGTGATTCGGACAGATATGGGTGCGCGAATGCGGGTGCGGCCACGACGACCACGTCCGCTCCGTCGATCGCGAGCGCGAGGTCCGTCGTCAACAGATCCGGTACCGCGCTACCCTCTATCTCGCCGGAAAGGGTAATGCCTCCGCGCTGCTCGATCGCGGCGTAGTCCCGTTCGAAGCGTGAATAGACACGGACATCGTGGCCTTTCAGCTTCATATGGCCGGCCATCGCCTGGCCGACGTTGCCAGCTCCGATTACTGCAATGCTTCCCATGGGAGATCCTTACGTTGGTGGTGTGAACGGCGATCTGCCGTCCCTGACATGAATGGGGTGATCAGCGGATCGGCACGCCCGGCCCGAGGGGGATGCCGAGCAAGTACCACAGGACAAAGAGCACGATCCATACGATCAACACGACGCCTGCGATCGGAATCGTGAACGAGAGCTGGGTTCCGATACCTGCCCCTTTGCGAAATTGCTGGACAAAGCCGAGAGCGAGGACGAAATAGCCGTTGAGTGGTGTGATGCAGTTGGTGACCGAGTCGCCGATCATGAAGGCGACCGTCGCGGCTTCCGGGGTCATCCCGACGTACATGACCAGCGGAACAACCACGGGGGCAAGGATCGACCACATTGCCGATCCGCTCGTGATCAGCATGTTGAGGATGCAGATCGAAAAAATGATGGTCAGCAGGATGACCAGGTGTGGCGCCTGGAGCGAGCGGAGCAGGTCTGCGCCATTGACACTGATGACGGAGCCGATATTCGTCCACGTGAAGTAGCTCAGGAACTGGGCGACGACGAAGAAGAGCACGAGCACAGGCGCCAGAGAACGCACGCCGTCGGCCATAGCCGGCGGCACGTCGCCCAGCCGGGGGATCGTGCCTGTGATCCTGCCGTAGGTGATGCCCATGAGCGCAAAGATGATCGAGATGAATATCGCGATGTACTCGACGACGTACGAGTCGAGCAGTCCGCCGTTCTCACCGCGGAAAGGGGACCCGGGCAGCAGCATCAGGACGATCGCGACGACGCAGACCGCGAAGACCACCGCCGTGGCCGCAATGGCTCGCATCTCGGTCTTCGAGAGCTTGATGGTGCCGATCGAAGCCGTGGTGCTGTTCGCAGTGTCGGTGTTGAACAATGTGTCGGCCACTTCGAAATCCGCCTCCAGTTGGGAAGACGAGAATTCGGGTCTGCGAGCGAGGAGGCGATCCACAACTATGGCAATAGCGGCCGCGAGAACGACCGATGACGTGGCGGTGAAGAAGTAGGTCGCGACCGGGGTCATCACGTAGTCCGGATCGACAATCTGAGCCGCCGCCGTCGACAGAGACGACCGAATGGCATCCTGTGGCGTAACCAATGGGCTCGCGTTGAATCCGACGGCCGTGGCCGCATAAGCGACCATGAGGCCCAAGACCGGGCTACGTCCGGCTGCGCGGAAAGCGAGGGCCCCCAGCGGAATCATGACCAAATACGCGGAATCGCTCATGATGTGCGCGGTCATGGAGCTGAAGGCGATCGCGAACGTCAGCAGGCGTTTGGGAAGGCGGCCGACTGTACATCGAAGAAGCGCGGTCAGGAGCCCACTGCGCTCGGCGACGCTGACGCCCAGGAGAACGACGACGACCATTGCCAGCGGCGGGAACGTCGCATAATTCGTCAACGCATTCTTGATCGCGTACTGGGCGCCTTCCACAGAAAATAGGTTCTTCACGGCCGCCGTTTCTCCCGAGGAGGGAAGTGTGACCCTCACGTCCAAAGAGGCGAGGACGGCACTCACCGCCCCCAAGGCAGCGATGAGGATGACGAACAGCCAAAAAGGGTGCGGAAGCCGGTTTCCTGCCCTTTCGATGGCGCTCAGAGCACGGTAGAAGCGGTTGAGCGGAACGCTCTCGATCACATCGTCTGACGTCTTCGTCATCCTCATCGCCTTGCCTTGGGCCTGCACTGCCGGATGAATCGGCGGCGGGTGGAGGTGAACCACCTGAGATCACGGTGACATTCCCGTGATATTTCTGATAGACGCTAGACTAGGGTCCGAAGGAAGTCAATAGTCAACAAAGGCGGAACGGAGGCCGGCATGGAGCGCCAGATGTCGATGGCGGATCGGGCCTATGAGGCGATCAAGCGAGACATTATCCGGTGCAACTTGCGTCCGGGAGCGGTCATCGTGGACGCGTGGCTGGCCGAAAAATACGACATGAGCAAGACGCCGATCCGCCAGGCCATCAATCTCCTTGAGCGTGAAGCCTTGGTCGTGGTCATTCCCCGCCGAGGCACTTTCGTCAAGAGCGTGGATTTTACGGAGGCACAGGATACGTACCGTTTGCGGGCGCTGCTCGAGCCGGAGGCTGCAATCCTCGCGTCCCGCCGCGCAACCACCGAGGAACTCGATGATCTCGAGACGTTGAGCGAAGCAACGGTGAGTGCCGGTTCCGACAGCACGGCCAGGAACGAAGCAAACCGGATCTTTCATGTCCGCATCGCAGAGTTGGCCCGCGTGCCCATCCTCTTGCGAACCGTCACTGCCCTCAACGAGGAAATCGAGCGATTCCTGAACCTGCGCAAGGAGCTCGGCAAGCCGTATACCGCGGTCAACCACGGTCGGCTCATCGACGCCATACGCAGCGGCGACGAGTCAGAGATAAGGGACGTCGTGACCGCGGGCATCGAAAGGGCTCGGGTGCATATGCTCGAAACCATGTTGGACGGCGGAGCCTTCTCCGCCACACGACCGTCCTGAATGCAAACGAACGCCGCACCGAGGGCCGATACCCGGGTGCGAGAGTCTCGCTATCGGGTTCCGGTCGCCTCGACGCCCTCCTCAAAGGTAGTGGCCTTGAGACCGTGTTCTTCGGCGAGAACCCCCGGCCGGAGAATCGCGGGGCGGTTCCAGAGATATGCCTGATTCTTCAATTCCGCCATCATCGGACTGACCAACCCTGCGGCCCCCAGCAACAGGTTCGGTATGGGAAGGAGTCTCTTGTACCGCACGCCGGAACGCAGGGAAACCAGCCTGTTGAGATCCTCCAAGGATCCCGTTTCCGATGAAGGAGCGTGAAGAATTCGGTCGCCGGCAGGAGCGAGCGCCCCTGCATGCAGCGCCGAATAAATCATCGCGGAAGTAAGGTCCGGGATGTACGTCAGCGTGTGTGGGAGGCTCGGATTCCCCAAGGCATAACCCCGCTTGCCGTGAGGACGCGGGACAAGCACGGCCAGGTGGGCCACCGACGTCGCCGGCAAGGCGGTCGGCCCCCAGAGATCCGACGCCACAACACTTACGGTACGGGCCGGATGCCGTTTTCGGGCGGTCAACAATAACGCCCTGACCTCACCCAACGGGCTGCACGGATTCACCTTGGCCCCTTCCCGCAGATCGACGGACTGGTCCCCGAAGCCGTACACCGATTCGGGAAAAATCACGGGAATGCCCGCATCTGCCGCAGCGTCCATGACCGCCTGTTCACGACTCGGCAGGAATTCCTTCCACTTTTTCGCGTCGTACGCCGTATGGACGCAGTGGAAGATCGCGGCGGCGCCGGTCATCGCGTTCCGGAGCAGCTGGCGGTCCAGCACGTCCCCACTGACAACCGCAGCCCCCTCTACGGGCGAATTCCGACGCCTCAATACGACGACATCGTGACCGCCCGAGACCAGATCCGAGACCAGCTGCGAGCCGATCTGCCCAGCGCCGGTAACGAGAAATTTCATGATAACCACCCATCCGAGAGCACTGCTCTCTGTTTGATGACACCAGACTATTCTCAAGTCCGACCCTAAACAAGAGCAGTGCTCTCGGTTGTTGAAAATGGCACACTGAAACCATGAACACCCCACATCAATCCAGGGCAGAGTCCAGAGCCCAGATGGAGTCGGCCATCATCGCGGCGGGTCGAGAACAGCTCGTGTCCCGAGGAGCAGCAAACCTCTCTTTGCGCGAGGTGGCGCGGACAATCGGCGTCGTCTCGTCCGCGGTGTACAGATATGTAGCCAGCCGGGACGAACTGCTCACACTGCTCGTGGTCGATTCCTACTCTTCCCTGGCCGACCACGTGGCGGGGAAGATCGAAGCGTCGGAAGCGCCCGCACAACAGTTCCGCGCTCTGGCTCTCGGGATGCGTGAATGGGCCCTGGAACACCGTGAACAATGGGCTCTGATCTATGGATCCCCCGTTCCCGGGTACGCGGCACCGGCCGAGAGGACAACAGGTCCGGGCACGCGAGTGATCGGGATGTTCCTCAGTATCTTTTCAGCAGCCAGGATCCGCTACCCCGAGCCCAGCAGGAAATTCGCGGAGCGTCTCGATTCTGAGCTCGCCGGCCTCGGAATCGATGCATCTGCAACTCACGCCGCATTCGGAATAGAAGCGTGGGGAAGCATCGTGGGATGCATCAGCATGGAAGTTTTTGGGCAATTGGGCCCAGGACTGGATGATCTCGGGACGGAGATCATGAGTCGAATGGTCGACTCATTCACCGAAAAACTCGGTGCCGTTTAGGACCAGAACCCTTGCTCAACTGGCGTTGCCCTTGAGCCTGTCCACTACTTCCAGAAGATCTTCGAGCCCTCGCGAACTGACCAAGGAGGCCCCCAGGGCAGTTTCCGGGGCGGGGGCCAGCACGTCATCGACCGATCCGCCGGCGAGCGCAGCGTTGTAGTACAGGCCATCGCCGATCAGAAGTATCGCGGAGGCAATCACGGGCTCCCCCACCTCTTCCAGAATGATGTTGTACCAGTCCGAGTGGATGCGACTCATCGCTTCACGCGCTTTGGGCTGGGCCTCTTGACCCAAACTCAAAACCGCAACAAACGTGCGATCAATGGGTGCGCCATGGCTCGATTCGTTGCCGAGATAAAAGGCCGAGGAACGCACGTAATATCTGGAGGGGCCCTCCGGAGATGCTCGCATTGCCGCGTTGTCGTCCGCGGCATATTCCAGGAGCCGCTCGATCAACCCGTCGGCGAGGGAGTTCTTGTCCTTGAAGTGATAAAGCAGTCCCCCTTTTGAAACCTCGGCACGAGCGGCAACTGCGTCCATCGTCGCCGCGCGCTCCCCCTCGGAGATCAGGATCGATTCATAGGCATCCAGGACACGACTTTTCGCACTCATGATGTCGACCATACTGTCTTGGCACTAAACCGTCCAGACGGTACAGTAATCGTCATCTAGTGCCGTGATATGAAGGGAAAAGGCCATGTCCACCGCCTCAAAGCGCCGTGCCGGGCGTCCGCCGTTGCACGACCGCCGTTGGGTCGCGCTCGTCGTCCTGATGCTGCCGGTTCTCCTGGTTGCGGTGGACAACACAGTCTTGGCTTTCGCATTACCGCCCATTTCGGCAGCCCTCAACCCGACCGGAACGCAGTTGTTGTGGATCGTCGACGTATATTCTCTGGTTCTGGCGGGCCTCCTGGTTCCGATGGGCAGTTTGGGAGACCGCATAGGTCGGCGTCGTCTCTTGCTGATAGGCAGCACCGGGTTCACTATCATCTCGGTCGCCGCGGCCTTCGCCCCGAGCCCGGGCTGGTTGATTGCAGCACGGGCCGCCATGGGGCTCTTCGGCTCGGTGCTTATGCCGGCCACCCTGTCGCTGATCCGCAATATCTTCGTGGAACCGAATGAACGCCGGAAAGCCATCGCCATTTGGGCAGCAGGATTCTCGGGCGGCGCTGCCCTCGGCCCGATTCTGGGTGGTTTCCTCTTGGAGCATTTCTACTGGGGCTCGATCTTCCTCTTGGCCGTACCGATGCTTGTACCGCTCCTCGTCTTCGGCCCGCTTCTGGTTCCCGAGTCCAAGGACCCGAAGCCAGGCCGCATCGATATTCCGAGCATTTTCCTGGTCATGGCGACCATGACGCCCCTGGTTTACGGCATCAAGGCGTTCGCGAGCGACGGCTTCGGGATCGACGCCTTGCTGTGCCTCGTCGTGGCGGTGGGTTCGGGCGTTTGGTTCGTCCGCCGCCAACTGGGTCGGCACGACCCCATGTTGGACGTCCGCCTCTTCACCAACTCCGTTTTCTCAGGTGCGGTCAGTGCAAACCTGCTGAGCGTGTTTTCCCTCGTCGGATTCCTGTATTTCGTCTCCCAGCATCTACAGCTCATCAGCGGAATGACGCCGATGCAGGCCGGCGTCGTCTTGATCCCGGGCCTTGCGGCCACGATCGTCGCGGGACTGGCCGTGGTACCGATCGTTCGTCGTTTCAAGCCGTCGCACGTGGTCGCCGGCGGGCTGACCCTGAATGCCGTGGGGTTCGGAATCATGACCGTCGCCGGTCCGGCGGGATCGGATGTGGGTCTGATCCTGGCCTTTGTGGTCCTTGGCGCCGGAATCGGGGCCGCGGAAACCATTTCGAACGACCTCATTCTGGCCGCGGTCCCGGCGCACAAAGCCGGTGCGGCCTCCGCGATCTCGGAAACTGCCTACGAAACCGGCGCCGTCCTCGGCACCGCGGTATTGGGGTCGATCCTCAATGCCGCCTACCGAACCAACGTCACGGTGCCCTCAGAGGTTCCCGAATCCGCTAGGAACACCGCGAGGGAAACCCTCGGGGGTGCGACCGAAGTCGCCTCCCAGATCGGGAGCCCCGCAGGGGACGCACTGTTGAGGTCCGCTCGCTCGGCTTTCGACTCAGGAGTGGCGCTGACCTCGGGCATCGGCGTCGTGCTGATGATCGCTGCGGCGATCATCGCCCTGCGGACTCTCCGCGACGCGAAGTCCTAGGAGCGCTTCGGGCGACACAAGCGTCGGCGTTTCATCCATTGCCACTCAGATACTCACGTGCTGCGTCTTGTCCCTACTCTTCATTGTCAACGGCGGGTCCTTTGAGGATCTTCTCCGCCATACGGCCGTGAAACGCCTTTCGGACTCATTGAAGTCATGATTTCCATCGGTCTCATCATGCTGGCGTTACATTTCTGGATAGACGAAATGCTCTGGCGGGCTTTGGTTTCCGCGTGCTCAGTACTTCGCGCTCGTGGCATATTCCGCGCTCATGAACTCCGTATTCGCCGTTCTGAGCAAGCGGGAGAACGGAAGATAGGATGAGTCACCTCGGGTCAAGCCGAACAGGCATCGTCCACTTCTCGAGTTGGGTTTTCGCCGCCGAACGGATGGCGGAGGCGGACACTTCGGCATCGCACTCGAAGTTCTCGATCTCCACGGCCCCTGCTTTCGCCCGTGCCGCGACCCGGCCGACCAGCCGGCGCCCCGCCAGGATGGGCATCGAAAAATACCTGAACTCCCGCGCCGTAGACGGCTTGTAGGCTTCCAAAAGATAATGCTTTCCGAACACGTCACGCAGCCTAGCCCGCGTCCAGATCAGGGGGTCAAAGGGAGACAACACCGTCACACCCAGCGACGGCCCGGAAGACTGACCTTCCGTCACCTCAGCAAGCGCTTCCGGGTCAACGAACCAAACACCCTTGGATCCTTCAACCCGTATGCGCTCGTATCCGGCGTCGTCGGCTACGGCCGCAACGTCCACGTCGCCAGGGATGCGGAAATAGTCCCCGACGTCATTGACCGCGGCTCTCCCCAGCCCCCCCCGGTTGGATCACGGTCACAGAGGCACGGCACTGCTCCCCGGGCGCCGCCCCCACCCGATGAAATAGGCTCGTGACAGGCCAACATCCTCCGTAGAACGTTGAACCCGCACCGATCCCGAAAGGAACTCTTGGAGTCTCCCGTACGTAAGTACCTACACCAGCTCTACAAAGAGACGACCGACATGGACGGGGGTGAACTCGCTGACTACATTCCAGAACTGGCCAAAGCCGATCCGGACGTTTTCGCGATTGCCCTCACGACGATCGACGGTCGCACCTATTCCGTGGGCGAGGACGAACGAGAGTTCACCATCCAGTCGATTTCCAAGCCCTTCTCCTACGCCGCCGCGCTGACGGACCGGGGCCTGGAGGCCATCGCCGCCAAAGTCGGCGTGGAGCCCACGGGCGAGGCCTTCAATGAGCTTTCTCTTGAAAAAGGCACAAACCGGCCGAAGAATCCCATGATCAATGCCGGTGCCATCACGATTCACAGTATGCTCGCCGACGACGGATCCTCGCTGGAAGAACGGGCCGACCACACCGTCGAGTTCTTCTCTCGTCTCGCGGGGCGCAAGCTGGAGATGGATCATTCCGTCTTCCGGTCCGAGCTGGAAACGGCCGACCGGAACTTCGCCCTGGCGCACATGCTCAGGAATTTAGGCGTCTTCGAGGAGCACGCCCACCAAGCGGTCGCCGGATACGTCGCCCAGTGCGCTATCAAGGTCACTGTGCGAGACCTGGCCGTCATGGGCGCCACTCTGGCCAATCGAGGGTTGCACCCCTTCACCGGTGAGCGCGTAGCGAGTCGCGAAGTCGCGCGGCAGGTCCTGGCCGTCATGGTCTCGGCCGGAATGTACGACGCCTCCGGCACCTGGTTCTCGGATGTCGGCATCCCTGCCAAATCCGGGGTCTCCGGCGGGATCCTCGGTGTCCTGCCTGGCCAAGTCGGGATCGGCGTCTTCTCCCCGCGCTTGGATTCCAAGGGGAATAGCGTCCGCGGAGTCAATGTCTTCAATAAGCTCTCCCAGGACATGGGCCTCCACCTGCTCGACGCCGGAATCTTCGGTTCGAACACAATTCGTTCGGTCAGCGAAGGCGAGGATGAGACCGTGGTCCGTCTCCAGGGGGTCATTCAGTTCTCGGGGGCCGAAGCCATCCTCCACCGCATGGCAAACTTGGAATGCGATCCGGGGACCATGGTCTTTGACCTGACCAAAGTCACTCGACTGGACGAGATGGCCCGGCGCATGTTCCTCGAGGGCCTGCGGCGCCTCACGGCAGACGGGCACCGCGTAGAACTCATCGACCCCGACGATGTCCTCCCCGACCCGGACCTGGGCGGAAATACCTATCCGATTCAGCGGGAGACGACGTAGCCCCGGGGCCGGTCTTCTGAGGACCGCACCGACGACCTCCGGGTAGCCCCTCACGAGAAAGGCTGTTCATGAGCGAGAAAACACGCAAGAAGACCCTCGGATTCTTCACTCGACTCCTCGAAGACGTGAGCCCGCAAGAACGGTACACATCCGCCCTGGAACAGATCGACGCCGCGGAACGTCTGGGATTCCACAGCGCGTGGGTCGCCCAACATCATTTCCACGAGAACGAAGGCGGGTTGCCGTCGCCGTTGGTCCTGCTTTCTGCCGCGGCGGAACGTACTGCCCGCATTCACCTGGCGACGGGCGTCATCACGCTGCCCATGGAAAACCCCGTTCGGGTCGCGGAAGACGCAGCCGTGGTGGACGCTCTGTCCAGTGGAAGGCTCCAGATCGGCCTGGGGTCGGGCGGAAATCCGCAATCCTTCCCGGCCTTCGGACGGGCCTTCGAAGACAGGGGTGAGATCTTCGCTTCCCATCTCGAAACTCTGGAAACCTTGTGGCAAGGGGGAGAGACCGAGGGCGGAAACAGACTGTACCCCGCCGCGCCCGGACTTCTCGAACGCTTGTGGCAGGCGAGTTTCGGATCATTCGGCGCGGGGATCGCAGGTTCCCGAGGGGACGGGCTCATGCTCTCCCGGACTCAGCCCCGGCCAGGCAGAACGGATGCTCCGCTGAGTGAGATCCAGGTGCCTGTGGTCGAGGCGTATCTGGCCGAACTTCCCAAGGGCACGGATCCTCGCATCATGGCCTCCCGGACGGCCATCGCGGTCGACGCGAAGAACCATTCGGATTTGGTCCGGCGAACGACAGAAAAACTTCGCCGTGGGGAAGCCGATCGCCTGGTGGGGTATGACACCTCGAGCCTTTCCGATGAAGAGCTCCTGGTCGCGACGGACACCTATCTCGGCACTCCGGACGAGATCGTGGCACGCCTCCGGGAGGACGTCATCGTCCGGGACTACGCGACCCAGGTCGCTTTCCAGGTCCATTCCGCTCCGGCGACCCACGAGGAGACGCTGCGCTCACTCGAGCTGCTGGCAACCGAGGTCGCGCCCGCCCTCGGAATCTGAAGTCCTCGGGACGGGCGCGGCGTCACTCGCCGGATCGGTTCAAGGCCTGCTCCAGGTCGGAAATCAGGTCTTCGACGTCCTCGATGCCTACCGAGAGCCGCACGACGTCGCTCGGCGGGGCCTCCGGCGTGCCCCTCGTGGAGCCGTGGGTCATCGTCGCCGGGTGGGAGATGAGCGATTCGACACCACCCAGGCTGACGGACAGGCCGAAGACGTCAGTGGACTCCGCGACCTTCCGCGCCGCGGCCTCTCCACCTTTGACGCGGAACGATACGATTCCTCCGAACCCTGACATCTGCCGTTTTGCGACAGCGTGACCGGGGTGGTCGGCGAGGCCGGGATAATACACACGTTCTACGCCTTCGTGCTCCCGCAGCCACTCAGCGACCGTCTGGGCGTTCTCGCAATGTTGCCGGATCCGAACACCCAGGGTCTTGAGACCGCGTGCGGTAAGGAACGCATCTTGGGGACCGGCCACCGCACCCCCCGCGAATTGCTGGAATTGCAGGAGATCGGCCAGGGGCTGGTCTTCCCACAGCGCATCACCGACCACGAGGGCTCCGCCCAGCACATCCGAGTGACCACCGATGTATTTGGTGGTCGAATGCACCACGACGTCGGCGCCCAGCGTCAGCGGGTTCTGCAGCGCGGGTGAAGCGAAGGTGTTGTCCACAACCAACAACGCGCCTGCGGCATGGGCTGCCTCTGCCCATTCCTGGATATCCACGATGGTCAGCAAGGGGTTCGTCGGCGTCTCCAACCAAACGACCCGTGCTTCCGGATCGGCCAGAACCCGGTTCCGCACATCGGTCTGTTGAGGCGGCACGAAGGCCGTTTCGACTCCCCATCGGGCATACAACTGGCTGAGGAGTCGGTGCGTTCCTCCGTAGGTCTCCGCCGCGGCCACAACTTTGTTTCCCGGTCGCAAGGTCGCACGCAACAGGGCATCCTCGGCGGCGATCCCGGAAGCGAAAGCGAAGGCATGCGTACCGTTTTCGACGGCCGCGAGCTGAACCTCCAAAGCACTCCGAGTGGGGTTTCCGCCTCGCGAATACTCGTATCCGCTCTTGAGCGTTTCCACTCCGTCTTGGGTGAAGGTCGACGTCTGGTAAATGGGAGGAATCACGGCGCCGGTTTGAGGGTCCGGCTCCTGACCCGCGTGAACGGCCGCTGTTCTGAACCCCGGGCGGGTCGAATTCACTCGATCGGTTGCGGAACCCTGCTTGAACTCGGTGGATTGTTCGACTGCGGTCATACGTGAGCAGCCTCCTTCTCTCGCGTGAGAGCCGTCGCCCGGCCCGACGTCTGACTGGATGTGGACAAGGAGCCGAGCGCCGTGGAGAGATCATCCCAGAGATCGTCGACCTCTTCGCGGCCCAGTGCCAGCCGAACGGTCTGTTCGGTGATGTCCCCGGCCTCTCTGAGCTCGGGGGTAAGTCGACAATGGGTGGTCCACGCTGGATGCGTTGCCATGGATCGAGCGTCGCCCAGGTTGGCGGCGAGCTTGAACAGCTTCAAATTGTCGAAGAATTTCTCTACCTGCAACGTGTTGCCCGCGATGTCGAAGGACAGGACTGCTCCGGTGCCGCGCGGAAAGTCTCGTTCGGCGATGGCCGCATCGGGCGACCCCGGAAGGCTCGGATGCCGGACACAGCGCACGCGAGGATGAGTCGCCAGTCGCCGCGCGATCTCCTCGGCCACATGGCAATGGCGCTCAACCCGGATGTCGAGGGTCTCTATTCCTTCGAGGGCTTGTTGCGCATTCCACGGAGCCAGGCTCGGCCCCAAGTCGTTGAGCAATTGTGCGCGAACGAGGTGGAGCAACGCACCGTGGTCGCCGTGCCCCTCGACCAGGGATCTGTTCCCGAATCTCCTCCGCGGAGCCGTGAACTGCGGCCATCGGGCGGGGGCCTCGCTCGGGGTCAACCGGCCAGTGTCGACGATGATTCCCGCAAGCGCCGTTCCATTTCCGGTCAGGTATTTCGTGACGGAATGGATTACGACGTCGGCACCCAGTTTCCCGGGCTGCAGGAGATATGGCGTCGCGAGAGTGTTGTCCACGATCAAGGCAGCACCCGTGGCATGCGCAATATCCGCGAGCGCGGGGATATCGGGCAGGTCAGCATGAGGGTTGCCGATGGACTCCACGATGAACGCGCGAGTGCGCGCCGTGACGGCATTTTCCCATTCCTCGGGTCGATGCGGGTTGACCCACGTGACCTGGATGCCTGCCTCGGCGAGAGTGTCGTTGAGCAAATCGGCGGTGCCACCATAGATTCGGTTGGATGCCACCACATGGCCGGCGGGGACCTCCGGGTGGGGCTCCCCGTCATCGCTCTGACCTGATCGACCGGCCAGGGCAAGGAGGGTGAGCGTTGTTGCAGCTTGACCGGAAGCGGTGGCGACGGCACCGACGCCTCCTTCGAGTTCCGCGAGCCGACGCTCGAGCAGACCCACCGTGGGGCTGCCGGTGCGTGAGTAGGTGAATCCGGGTTCCCGCTGGCCGAAGCATTCGCGCGCGTCGCGCAGCGTCTCGAATTCGTAGGAGGCCGTCAGGTACAAGGGCGGATGCACAGGTCGCGCAGTCGGCGGATTGGCCGTACCCCCGTGCACTTGCACCGTTCCGATTCCGGGTACTGGGTTGTTATCAGCTGACATCGTGATCCCCTCGAAGGCGGGGCGCCGAGTTCGCCTCGTAACGCCGTGCTTGCCGGGGAGCGGTTTGCCCCCGGCCGGATCTTCATCTGGGGCACCCCATCACAGCGGAAAGGGTTGCCGACCGGTCAGCCAGAGCTTCACAACCGGTACTCGTGATCCTGATTCAGAAACTTACAGCCTTCCCACCGGGCTCGAAAGGACATGACGCACGGTTCAGGCAGATCGTCACATGAAGGTAATCCACCGGCCGCCCAACGTCATATGACCGGGTGAGACTCCCGTATGACCTGGGCGGACTCCGTGGAATCCGTTCGCGTGCGGACCGAGTTCAGACTTAGGCGCTCAGCGCTGAGCCCAACGCATCGGCCGCGTAACGAGATCCAGGAACAGCCTTGATCAGGGTCCGCGTCGCCTCCTCGCGCGGGTTCTCGAAGACCTGCGCCGCGGGGCCCGATTCGATCACCCGGCCATGAGCCATAACCAGCACGTCGTCGGAGATCTGTCGGATCACCGCCAGGTCGTGGCTGATGAACACGTAGGAGAGCCCCAGACGATCCTGGAGGTCCGCAAGCAGGTCAAGAATCTGGGCTTGAACCGAAACGTCCAGTGCCGAGACGGGTTCGTCCAGAATCACCAGTTCGGGGTCGACCGCGAGTGCCCGAGCTATGGAAACGCGTTGGCGTTGCCCTCCGGACAGTTCTGCCGGCCGACGACCCGCCAACTCCCGAGGCAGGGCCACGAGATCGAGGAGCTCGGTGATGCGTCGTTCGCGCTGTGCACGTGTTCCGATACGGAATCCGCGCAGGGGCTCCCCGATCGAGGCGGCCACGGAATACCGCGGGTCGAGCGATGCGCTGGGGTCCTGGTGAACGAACCGGGCGCGCGTCGAGAGCTCCCG
This sequence comes from Rothia uropygialis, assembly GCF_004137765.1. Classification (GTDB taxonomy): domain Bacteria; phylum Actinomycetota; class Actinomycetes; order Actinomycetales; family Micrococcaceae; genus Rothia. Next base: position 370,537 of record NZ_NOIS01000003.1, read on the forward strand.
AGCCTGACGTTTTGTGCCGCCGAACGGCCGCCCGAATATCTCCAACCGCCCGGCGTCATACGACTCCAGGCCGAGCAGGATCCGGGCCGTCGTCGATTTTCCGGATCCCGATTCCCCGACGATCCCGAGTGTTCGCCCCGGTTCAAGGTCCAAATCGAGATCGGCCACCGCCTGGACCTTCCTCATTCCGGAACCGAAGGTCTTGCTCAGCCCCTGAGCTCGTACCACGCTCGAGCTTTCGCCGCGGGGTGCGGGCCCAGTACGCTTACGCGGCACATCGTGCAATGCCGGCGATGCCTTGAGCAAGCGCCGGGTGTAATCGTGCTGAGGTTCGGTGAATACGCTGGCTGCCGAGCCTTCCTCGACAACGCGGCCCTTTTCCATCACGAGTATTCGATCGGCCCGGTCCCGAGCGATTCCGAGATCGTGGGTGATGAGGAGGAGGCCTGCTCCGGCGTCGGCGACTCGCGCCTCCAGCAAGTCCAGGACGTTCTTCTGCGCGGACACGTCGAGGGCGGAGGTCGGCTCGTCGGCGATCACCAGTTGCGGACCACGCGCCAATGCGAGCGCGATCAGGACCCGCTGGCGCTGGCCACCGGACAGTTCGTGCGGATAGCGGGAGCCGTGGACGTCGATTTCGAGGCCGACATCCTCGAGTGCTTTCCCCGTCTCTTCCTTGGCCCGCTGACGCGAAAGGCCGGCTTCTCGCAAGGATTCCGAAAGCTGCGAAGTGATGGTGCGTACGGGGTTCAGTCCCGTCCCCGCGTCCTGAGGAACGTAGCCCAGGAGGTCTCCCCGGACACGCTTCCATTGCTTCTCCGATGCCGACCGCATATCCGAGCCGAGCAGAGATTGCTCAGCGATATCCACGTGGGAGGAGGAAGTCAGCAGTCCGGCCGCAACTGCGGCCGTGGTTGACTTCCCCGAACCGGATTCACCGACCACTGCCAGGGTTTCGCCGACAGGGACAGTCAGTGAAACCCCTTCGACCGCGGGGGCCGCGCCGTCGGAGTACCGGACGGTGAGGTCTCGCAAGCTGACAGCCACGGGGGAATCCGCCGATTCGGTGGCCTCGACGAGGTGTGGCACATTTTCCCGATGGGGCATGGTCATGATGGTCTCCTGGTCTGCAGGGCGTGAGAGATGCGGTTGACGGAAACGACGACGGCGGCGATCACGAGTCCCGGAATGACGGTCAGCCACCAGGCGCTCGCGAGGTAATCTCTTCCCTCGGAGATCAGCAACCCCCATTCCGGATTGGGCGGCTGGGTTCCGAATCCCAAGAAGCTCAAGGCGGAAATCGCGAGAATCGCGGCACCGAATTCGATTGCGGCCAATGCAAACACCGGGCCGATCGCGTGCGGAAGGATATGGCGGGCCAGGATCTCCGGCGTGCGGATGCCGGACATCGATGCCGCCTCGATGAACAGAGAATTCCTCCATCGAAGGACTTCGCCTCGCATGAGTCGCGCGAAAGACGGTATGGACGCCAGCGCCACGGCGACGGCAATGTTGACGGTCCCGGCCCCCAGCGCGGCCACGACCGCGAGGGAAAGCAAGAGCGAAGGCACCGACTGCAAGACATCCACGACGCGCATGAGCACGGTGTCGACGATGCTTCCTGCGGTTCCTGCCAACAACCCGAGAAGGGTTCCGACGAAGAAAGCTATGAGGACCGCGATGGCGGTCGTCCCCAAGGATGCCCCGGCTCCTTGGACGACCCTGGAAAATACGTCCCTCCCGAGGTGATCGGTACCGAACCAGTGCTGCGTTCCGGGCGGCGACAAGCGAATATCGGGGTCACCCAGTAACGGGTTCTCCGTGACGAAGACGCTGGGCAGAACCGCCCATGCGAGTGCGATGAGAACGACAAGTCCGGAAATGATGAGTCCGTACGGCACACGAATCATCGTGGCCGCCGGTGGGCGACGCTTTTGGGGGTTTTCAGGGCGTCGTACCGAACTCGTGGATCCGGAGGGAAGCTCGCTCGTGCTCACTATCTGGCCTCCTGAATCGGGTGAGAGGTGGTGTCGGCTCGCGGCAGACCTGTATCGGATGTGGTGGCCGCGGCGTCGGGGTGGGGACTCTTGTGCGGGTCCTGGCTTTGCGAGTCGTCACGGCCTCGTTTTGGTCGATTCCCCGTGGGACGTGTTCGAGGGTCGACCACCGGGTACAGCAGGTCGACCGCCAGATTCACCACCACGAACACGAGCGCGGAGAAGGCCACCACGCCCAGTACCACTGGCATGTCCTGGCCCGTGACCGACGTTTCCGCGAGACGACCGATGCCATTGCGCGTGAAGACGGTCTCGACGATCACCGCACCGCCCAGAACGTTGCCGAGAACGACGCCCGCGATCGACAAAAGGGATACCCCGGCCGGCGGCAGGGCATGTGAGAGAAGAAGACGGAGCCGGCCCAGGCCCGCGGCACGATAAGTCGTCACGAATTGTCTGCTCCACGCCTGAGTGAGCGATCGCAGCAATACTTGAGCGATCATCGACCCGAGTGGCAAGGACAAAGTCACCGCCGGAAGAATCACACCCGCGAAACCCTGCGCCCCGATTGCAGGGATGACGCCCAGGCGGAACGAGAATAGTTGGAGCAGGAGCAGTCCGACCCAGAATGTCGGGAGGGACACCCCCAGGCTGGGCAGCCCGGACAACAGATTCCGCAACCAGGAGCTCCGGACGCCCACGGCCGCGAGCGCCAGAACTATGCCGCCCGGGATCGCAATAGCCAAGGTCCACGCCGCGAGCTCGATCGTGACCGGAAGTGCCTGGCCAATCGCCGCGGCAACCGGTTGGCCCGTGGTGTAGGACGTTCCGAGGTCGCCTCGTACGGCATTGCCGAGGGCTGTCAGATATTGAACGACCAGTGGCTGGTCGAACCCGTATTGATGGCGGAGTTCGTCGATTTCCTGCGGGGACGCCGTCGAAAGGTCACCGCCCAGAACCGCAGCCACCGAGTCGCCCGGCAAGGCGTACAACAGGAGGAAGGCCAGGGTATAGGCCGCCCACAGCACCAGAATGCCGAATCCCAGGCGGCGGAGGATCATCGCAAGCAAGGGGTTCATCGGTCGCCTTCCTGAGATCCGGAGCCCGCGTTCCCGCCGGCGTCGTTCAGCCAGGTGTCGTACAGTTCGATGCGCGAGGAAGCATCGTATTTGAAGTCCTTGACCCGGGGCGCTGTCGCGATCACACCGGACAGCTCGACCAAGGGGACCGAGTGGGCATCACGTATCAGGGAGGCAACAGCCTCGTCGACGAGCTTCTTCCGTTCCTTCGGGTCCTGGACTCCGAGGCTCTGGTCGAGGGCCTGGTCCAGCTGAGCCGGGTCCCGCTTGTTCCGGTTGGCTCCGTTCGCGTCGAAAACGGTCCGCAGCACGTCCGGGTCAGAGCGCGTGAGGTTCATGAACTCGACGTCGGCCTCCCCGGATTGCGAGGCGGCTTCGGTGTTGGCCACCGTCGTCTGTTCAAGTTTCATTTCGATACCGGTTTCCCTCAGCTGTTGCTGAACGAGCTCCAGGAACGGTGCGGATTGCCAATATTTGACGGTGAAACTGAGGGTTTTCCCGTCCTTCTCCCGCAGTCCGGTTTTGGAGTTCATCGTCCAGCCGGCTTCGTCCAGCAGTTTGGCGGCACCGTCCGGGTCGTGTTTGAGCAGTCCGGAGAAATCCTGGTAGTCAGGCGTGGAGCCTGCGAGCACCGAAGTCGCCGGTTCCTGGTAGCGCGAAAGCAGCGCCCGCAGTTGATCGCGGTTGATCGATTTGGTTACGGCCTGGCGCACTCGTGCGTCCGAGAACAACGGCCGGGATTCGTTCATGATGAAGTTGTAGACCACGCCCGGATTCGGCCGGTCGACGATGGTGAAGTTCGAAGCCTGAAGCAGCTCTTCGTCTTGCGGCTGGACAACGGTGTCGACGTCGATCTGGCCGGAGGCCAGGCTCCCGTTTCGGACGGTCGATTCCGGGACGATCGACATGTCTATTGCGTCGAGGTAGGCCGGGCCCCTGTGATTCGCCTGCTTGGGAGCCCATCCGTAGTCCTCGAACCGGTCGAGGCGAATGCCCTGCCGCGGGGTGTAGCTCTTCAGCTGGAAGGGGCCGGTCCCCACGACCTCGCCCCCGCACCTTTGCTCAGGCGATTTGCCCAGTGTCGAATCCGAGTAGAAGCCCAGGGTCATCGTGGACGTCGCCTGAAGGAACTGCGCGTTGGGCTTATCGAATTGTACGGTGACCGTTCGCTCGTCTGGAGTCTTTACGTCCGAAAGACCGGTGAGATACGTGGAACCCAGACTTGCTTTGGCTCCCAAGTCCTGGATCGCTCGAAGATTGTGTTCCACGGACGTGGAGGTGAATTCCGTTCCGTCCTGGAATTTCACACCATCCCGGAGGTGGAACGTGAATTCGGTGGAGTCCGGGTTCACATCCCACGATTCGGCGAGCCATGGTTCGAGTTCTCCGGATTCGGGGTCCTGGTAGGTCAGGGAGTCCGTGACCTGTCTCGTCACGTTGAGTGCGACGTTCTGACCGGCTTGTTGCCCGTCCACGCATCCGGGGTCGGCGTCGAAAGCCAATTTCAGTGTCCCTCCGGACACCGGGTTCTTGGCCTGACCCCCGCCGGTGGTCTCGGATGATCCGCAACCGGCCAGTACGAATACCGCGCTGATTCCAACGGCAACGGCTCGCGCCAACCGGGCATTCTTCAGCGGGAAACGGTGAAATGGGGGCATGGAATTCTTCCTGGGTGTCTGTATCGGGAACATCGCTCGGGCGGCGGTGAACGCAATGACCCTTGGAATGTCCAGTGCTCTCCGACGCCGCTCAGCAGATACGACAGTCCAGGGCCTCGAAGCGCGAGGCCAGCGCCCAGCTCTGCGAATTTCTGAAAGCAGTCACGATTCAAATCCCTTGTCGTCTCAGGGGTCACCGGGTAGGCCGGTGCGTCTGAGCCCAGGCTATCGACCCACATCGCAAGAGGCAGAGGAAAAGAAAGAAACCTTCATCTGAGGTCAGAAAACGCAGTGTTGAACGTTGTTGAACATTGCCCGGACCGCAGGTTTCGCGCGCAGATATGTTCGCTTCTGACTATTCCTTCAGCCTGAGCTCTGGTTCGGGCGCGGTTTCGCCTCGAACGGCGGCCTGGAAGGCTTGTCTGCAGGCAAGGATTGCAGGGTGGCCCGCACGCCCGGTCCTGATGGACGTGTAGACCATCCGGTGTGCATCGCCGGGAAGTCCGATCAATCGCGTGCCTGCAAGGTATTGGCCGCTGAGAAGGGCCGGGATCAGCGCGACCGCGTGGCCGGTGCGGACGAGGTGTGCTTGGATCAACGGGTTCCGGGTGTCGAACCGGACCTTGGGCTCGAATCCGGCGCTGCGGCAGATTCCTCGGGCCCACTGTCCCGTCGGCTGGTCCGAGGGGTCCATGGCCCACGGAGCGTCTTCGAGGTCCCGCACGGTTCGCGGCGTCCTGGCCCACGGACCCGTTCCGGGGATGACCAGGTTCAACGGGTCCCTGATCATGTTGATCCTGTCTATGCCTTCTCGAACCGGCTCGGCGAGGCCTGGGTATTCCTCCCCAATGATCACGTCGAATTCGTGGGACATGAGGCCTTCGTACGCCTCCCCCACTTCCCTCTGGGTGATTTCGACCGTCAGCTGGGGGTGCCGTTCGTTAAGAATGTCCAGAGCCGCCGAAGCAACTGTCATCACCGCTGTTTGGAATGAACCGATGCGCAGCGTTCCGCGCACCTCGGAGTGGGTTCCGGCGAGTTCGGATTCGGCGAGTTCCATCTGCGCGAGGATTTCGTCGGCGTGCCTCACCAAGTTCTCCGCTTCGGCCGTCAGCCGGACCCCGCGCCCCACATGCTCCAGGAGCACGACGCCGGCTTCCCGCTCGAGCAGAGACAACTGTTGGGACACGGCCGAGGGTGTGTACGACATGGACTTCGCAACGCGCGCGAGGGTGCCCCTCCGTTGCAATTCGCGAAGCATGCGAAGTCGTTGGAGGTTCAGCACTGCCTTCTCTTCCTAGATTTACGGAGGCCGCAGGCCCTGCTGCCATTCGCGGTTCGGAGGACCGACAATGGGTTTACTTATTCTTATCGGTTCCGGTTAGATACATTCGCTAGACTACCCATTCCCTGAGGCCTCATGCTTGTAACGGCCCATTCCGCGAAAATGCAGCGGTATGGGCGTCGTTATGAGACTCGAGCCTGCAGGAGGTGACCCGTGAGCACCATGAACAATGGACCCGTAACCGGCGTGACGCCGGCCGTCGTGGCGACCGGTTCCATGCCCACTGTGAATCCAGGACCGGACACTGCGCGCGGCATGGCCCCGGGGATTTTGTTCGCCATTGGTTCGTGCACGTCCCTTCAGCTTGGGGCCGCGATTGCGACGCAGCTGTTCCCTCGGCTGGGCCCGTGGGGCGTGACATCACTGCGCATGCTTTTCGCCGCGGTCATTCTGTTGCTCATAACCCGACCACGAGTTGCAGGATGGACCGGCAAGCAGTGGCGGTCGGTCATATTTTTCGGGCTCGCCCTGGCCGGGATGAACGGTTTCTTCTATGCCGGGATCGCACGTATTCCTCTGGGAGCAGGAGTTGCGATCGAATTCCTCGGACCTTTGGCCCTGGCCGCGGCCCTCTCGCGCAAGGCCGTCGATTTCCTGTGGGTTCTTCTGGCGCTGACCGGCATGGCCGTGCTGGGTTTCGAGAGTGTGACGAGCGCGAACGCTGCCCTGGATCCGCTGGGTGTCCTGTTCGTTCTCATCGCGGGCGCTTTCTGGGCTGTCTACGTTTTGACGAGCGCCCAGGTGGGGCGAACTGTTCCGGGAACGGGCGGCCTCGCCGTCGCGATTGCCGTGGCCGCTGTTGTTCTGGCCCCAGTTGGTGGCCCCTCCGCCGTGCGGGCCTTCGGGGATCCTCCATTGCTGGCCCTGGCGGCATTGGTGGCGTTGTTGTCTTCGGTCATCCCGTACTCCCTCGAACTCAAGGCCCTTCGTCGTCTCCCAAACGCGACCTTCAGCATCCTCTTGAGCCTGGAACCAGCGTTCGCCGCCCTCTTCGGGTTTCTTCTGCTTCACCAGGTCGTGGGGCCTCTTCGACTTCTCGCGATTGTCCTGGTCATTCTCGCCTCGATGGGGACCACATTGTCTTCCACAAAAATTCGCATTCCCGGATCCAAACGCCGCCGTGCGAGAAAAGCCGAACGAGTCACCGCGAGCTGACACCACAATTGACGCAGAGGTCTAGCCTCGAGACATGAGGACTTTTGTCTACGACGATGATTGCGGCCCCTGTGTTCCGGCTGCCCGGTTCCTCGACGCCCGCACGCGGGACCGTCTCGACGTGGTGCCGTTTTCCCGGGTTCAATCAGAGCTGACGGATGCCGAGGCCGAGAGGTTCCTCGAGGAAGCGGTTTATCTCGAGGGCCCCGTCCCCTCGGATGACGCCGTCCTCCCGCAGGGCCGGAAATTCTGGGGCCACGAAGCCGTCGGCAAAGCTCTGCTCGCTTCCACTTATGGAATCGACCGTCTTGCGGGGCGCATGATCCTTGCTCCGGGGCTCTCGATTCCGGCTCGTTGGTTCTACACCTGGTTTTCCGCGAACCGGTGGCGTTTCGGTGGAAATTCGTGCGGCATCGACGGGCAGGACACGAGCGGACGGAACCGGCGGTAATCACGTATACCCGCGGAGGGGCTGGGGCGTTACTCCTCCATGGGGAGGGCTTCCTTGAGGTGTAGGGACCCGCTTCTGACAACGAAGGTCTTGGCGCCGGACTTCAATCCGTGAACCAACCATCGTCACGATCATGGTTATTGCTTCCGTCCACCGAATAGTCCGCATTCACCGGCTGAGGAGCGATTTCTTGATTGCCGTGCCCTCATGAGGCGAATACGCAAATCTTCGTCTGTTGCGGCAATGCTCATTGCCATGGCAAGCCCGTACGCCGCGTCGAGAACAGCTCGGTCCGCAGAAGCCGTTGCACCGTAGGCGGCGAACGCCTCGTTATGATTGACCGCACCGTGGACTTCGTACCCGATCTGGGGATGAATGCTCGGCAGAACTTGGGAAACATTGCCCATATCCGTTGATGCGATTGGTTTGTCGAGTATCGGGACGTCGCGGCCTCGATCCAGAAGCGCAGAAACATAGGCCTGGGATAGATCCGGATCTTGTCTGAGGTCTGCGAAGGTGTTGCCTTGCGGTTCGATGTTGATCTCACAATCGGTAGCAATAGCTCCGGCTCGGAGACACTTCTCGACGCGGTCTCTGATGATATCGAGATCCTGGCTGAGTGGGGAGCGCATTTCGACTGAGATCTGTGCGCACTCGGGGATGATATTGACGGCATCGCCGCCCTTTTCGACAATCAGAGAAACCACGGAATCAGGGGGAAGTTGTTGACGGGCTACAGCGATAGCTGTTTGCGCAATATGTGCAGCATCCAGGGCATTGACGCCGGACGACGGTGCGCTGGCAGCATGGGCGGCCACACCTCGGTAGGACACCGCCCAGGCGGACAGCGCCATCGACGAGCAACCGGCCGCATCTTGAGCGGATGCATGTGCCATTGCCGCGGCATGCGCATTCTCAAAGAAGCCCTGTTCAATGAGATCGATCTTGCCGCCGTGAGTCTCCTCGGCTGGCGTACCAAGAACCTGGACCGTGAGGTCCAACTCCTCTGCGAGTCGTGACAAGGCAATGGCCGCGCCCAGAGCTGAGGCCGCATTGACGTTGTGCCCGCAAGCATGACCGATATGAGGAAGTGCGTCGTATTCGATACACAGAGCGACTGTGAATTCACCGGAGCCGAACGTAGCGCTCAGCGCAGTCGGAGCGTCAGGTTGCCTTCCGTCCATATCGAATCCGGCATCACGCAAAATGACTCTGGTCCGTTCTGCCGCACGGTACTCCTCACCACTGAGTTCCGGGTCGGCATGCAACGCATGACTATAAGCAAGCAATGTATCGCGCCAGACCTCGATAGTTTGCGACACCGATTCGGCAAGAGTGCGTCGTTGAGAACGAACTGGTGTATTGGGGTCGCTCATGCCATGGCCTCCAAGACCGTCCGATGTTGTAGGGGATAGCGAGACCCTGTGACTGTCGCGATGAGAGCCGCCAGGCAGAGGGAGAGCCAGATAAGGGTCAACCCGGTCGATGAGATCGTGCCACTGCCGGTGACAGTGGCAGAGGAAATCATCTTGATGACAGCAGCTCCTACAGCGATACCTACGGAAAGCGCCAGCTCATTGAGCCCTGCAGCGGCCGCGGTCTGCTCGGCCGGAACACCCTCGACGGACAGCGACCGCGTTGCAGCCTGATACACGCCCAGCGCGATGTTGAAGAGGCAAAATCCGACGATGTAGACGATAAGGCTGTGCATCCCGACCATCATCACCACGAAGCTGAAAGCCAGAATCATTCCGGCCAAGGTCAATACACTACGTTCGGACCGTCGATTCATGAGCGGAGCCGACACAACGGAAGCGACAAAAGAAAGCAACGAAGTAGCGGCCAACAGAACAGCAATGAGCATAGGAGAAAAACTAAATCCGTACCCGGCAACAGAATATTCCGAGCTCAGGAAAATTCCGTTCGTACCGAAGTAGCTAATGGAGGCAAACCCGAAGAAAAAAGTTGCCACCGATATGCTGCGCAGAGAGCGTCTGCGAATTAGCCGCAAGTCAATGAAACGTTGTTTTCTTTCGCTGGGGCGCGAATCGAGGTACCCCCAGTAAGTCAACAATCCTATTCCGACTACAAGAAGACAAAGAGTCCTCCAATCCGTCCACCCGAAGTCAGGCCCCAGGGATAGGCCAGCAATAGTCATCACAAGGCCCAATAGACAGCTGCTCATTGGAATTGCGGCGATCGACTCGCGCGTTGCCGTTCCTGCGTCCGGGACGAAGAACGAACAGACGAGGGTAGCCAACGCGAATGGAACACCTACCCAGAAACCATGCACAGGGTTGACCATCCCAAGGATTCCCGCGATAAGACCACCGACACCGATCATGATCATGAGTGTCCCGACCAGATAGCTCACCCCAGTGCGAACCAAATCGGGGTATGTATTCCGGAGGATGCCCATCATGAGCGGAATAAAACCGACCACTCCGGCAATGAGAATGATGCCGATGATGACGGTAAGCAGCGAGGGGATCAAAGCCATGAGCAAAACTCCGACTGCAACCATGAGCGAGCTGGCTCGCAGCACGGGACGGTAGCCGTAGCTGTCACCAAACCGTGAGATGAGTGGCGTGAGTACGGCGAAGGAGACATTGGAAAGGAGGAACAGGCCGTTCACCTCAGGGGCGTTAACGTCGAATACCGACCCGAGTGCGGGAAGAATGGGGTTCAGATAACCCTGAACAACCCCGCTCGTCGATTCGACGATGACCATGAGTGCAAGCACTCCGACAACTCCGCGCCGGGCAGAGGATGTTGCCATCTGTGAGGACTGTTGCGGCTGCACACAACAGCTGCGTGGTCCGGCTTCGCGAGGCATTGAGTCCATGTCTGACTACTTTCGAGGGTCATTTTTGATCGCTCATTGCAGGCTATATCCCAGATCACAGTAGGGTTGAAAATGGCGGAAATCTTCCAAAAATGCATGCCCGATTAAGGAAAACGCCCATGATGGATGAAACCGATCTGGCGATCGTCAGCGCCCTCGAGGTCCAACCACGGGCGGATTTTTCCACCTTGGCAGAGGTGCTCGGCTACTCGCCGGCCACGATTGCGCGACGTTGGGAAGGGCTGACTCAGACAGGAGAAGCGTGGGTTACGGTCTCTCCCGGATATAGGCACCACGAAGAAGGGTGGTCTGCATTTATCAGTATCGAGGCAGATGCGGGAGACCAGGAAGAGCTGGCTGAGCGCCTATGTGCCGAGCCGAGCTTCGCATCCGTGCTTCTGCTGTCCGGGGAAGGCCAGTTTCTTCTTGACTGCTTTGCGGCCTCGGCCCATGACCTCATGCATTTGCTCACTCGCGATCTCCCTTCGATGCCGGGAGTGGTTCGCCGCAAGATCGATCCCATCACCAAAATATATCGTTTTGGTAGCCAATGGCGTTCGGGCGTACTCGATGAGCCCGAGCAACAAGCTCTGATGCGAACGCATGCGCGGGCTCCAACGGGTCGGCAGCCGGACGGTATCGATATAAAGATTCTCGAAGAACTCTCTGCAGACGGCCGGATCGCTTGGCAAACGATCGCGGATGGCGTGGGCATATCCGCCCAGACAGCGAAGCGACGCGTTACACGGATGATGAATACGGGTTCGATGGAGTTCCGCTGCGATACCTCCACACGGGAGAACCTGGGGTTACAAGAAGTCATCGTCAACTGGTCGATCCCGAGCGATGCGGTCGATGCGGTAGGCGCGCACTTAGCTGCCGACCCCATGTGTCGCGTTTCGGCGCAAGTATTTGGGGCCGCGAATCTTACTGCGACACTTTGGATTCATAGCTACGAACAAGTGCAGGATCATGAGGCAAAAGTGGTGGCCATAGCTCCTAGGGCAACTGTTGCCGATCGGCACGTCGTGTTGCGTTCCTACAAGCGGATGGGGCAAATTCTCAATGAAGATGGAAGCCGCAATAGCACGGTCCCTATCACGTGGTGGTCAACAAGCTAGCTGGCAAGCATACGGTCGTTTCTTTCGGCCAGACGCGTCCGGACAAGGCGTGCCAGACAACCGATTCCGAACCACGAGGGAGCTCAGCGGATTCGAATCTCGCAAGTTGGTATTTTTGGTTTTCGGTGAATCGGGGCGTTTCGGTGGGAGCTTGCATCGCATCGATGAGCACGTCACGGGCTCATCGAGCCCGAATTTAACCTCTCAACTGTCCTTGGGCCATGGAAGCGGCCCTTCCGGAATACCGCTGGTTGGCTACCTTTAGGGGAGACCTTTTCGGGCACAGATTGTCGGGCCTACGGCGACTTGGAATCCGTACTGTCAGTAACAGGAATGGAGGCAGCCATGCAGGAATGGGACCAGGCCATCGAGCTCATCGAGGCAGATCTGACAGCGCCGATCGACGTTGCACACCTAGCTCAAGTTGCTCTGACATCTGAGTATCACTTCCGGCGGATGTTCGCGTCCTTGGCTGGCATACCGGTCTCTGAGTACATCAGACGTCGGCGGCTGACCGCAGCCACTGGAGAGATCCTCGCCGGGCAAACCGTCCTCGACGTAGCAATACGGTACGGATATGGGTCCGCTGAAGCGTTCAATCGCGCGTTCAAGGCCGTTCACGGTCTCACGCCCACTCAGGCTCGGGCGCCAGGAGCAGTGCTCCATTCCCAACCCCAATTGAGATTCCATCTCCGCGTTGAAGGGAGCAACGACATGCAACATCGCATTGTGAACAAGGAAGCCTTCGGACTGGTCGGCTTCAGGACCCGTGTCCCGCTGATATACGAAGGTCCGAACCAAGCCATCGAGCAGTTCGAACAGAACCTGGACAAGGCGGCAACCGATCGGTTGCTTGCTATCTCCGATGTCGATCCGACAGGACCGTTGGCGGTGACCGACAACATCTCGGAGCGCCGTATTGAAGGGAGTGAAGTGGACTATTGGCATGTTGTAGCCACTTCGCAACCGGCACCGGAAGGGTTCGACCGTCTGGACGTCCCCGCTGGGCTGTGGGTTGTCTTCGAGACTCAAGGGAAATCTCCCGAGGTTCTCCAGTACCTGTGGTCGGACGCGGCCACGGAATGGTTCCCGGCCAACCCATACCGGTGGGCACGAGGGCCTGAGATGCTCAGTGTCCAGACCAGTGGAGACGGGACGCAGGTCAGCGGACAGCTTTGGCTGCCTATCGAACAGGAGTGAAGAGATATTCGCGTAGCCCACAAACGGGCTACGCGAATTCCTCTACAGGGCGTCGCTCCGGGTGGCCCAATAGCCTGCTCAAATCCGTCCACAGGCTCTACGCGAGGACCGGAGCAGCCTCGTGCCCCACCGTCGCACAGGTCGCTGCCCCAGAAACCTTGCCTGAAGTCTTGAACACAAAATTACCGGATATGTACTTGGCAGTAGGCTATTATCTTTCCGTCGCTATTTTTAGCCTTACGAACCATTCAGGGGAACCATGCCTGTAAACAACATCTCCCGTAGAACTGTCGTCCGAGGTGCAGCTTGGTCTGCACCGGTCATTGCCGCAGCGAGCACCGTGCCGACTTATGCCGCATCCATATGCCAGGATGTCGCTTACCAGCCAGTGCTCAGCACCAGTACCATCACACGTGCCAGCTCGACCTCCGCTACGGGAAAATTCAATCCCACGACCACGCCCTCTTCGCCTACCGGGCCGGTAAAGCCAACGGTCGATGTCTCGTTCACAGCGTCGGCGACCGGTGGCAAAACCATCAGTGCGGTGCAGAACCTCGCGGTGGCCGGGCAGCAGAACCAACTGGGATACAACGGTGCAGGGGACCTCGCAACCGACGGTCTAGAACTCATCCAGAAGGGGCCGATTGGCTATGCAGCTCGGCAGATTCTGACCATCACGTTCGACCGTCCCGTCAGCAACTTGAAGTTCACTATCTCGGACCTCGACCAGGCGGGTTATTTGGACCAGGTGGCCCTCTCCGGTTCTCCCATCATCACCAATACTTCCGGCGTCAGTGGCTCCGGAACCCCGACGTCGCCTCTGGGTCCGAACCGCAACCGCGGTGACCTCAGGTCCGACAACATGACCTCCCGAAGCTTGATTCAATACACCCAGCCCACTACGTCGGTGACCGTCGAGTTCTGGAGCAAGACGGGCACGGGAAGCCAACAAATATTCCTCAGCCAGATGAGCTTCACCGCCAGCACCTGTCCGTAGTCGGGAGCCAATGGGCACTTGGGCACGAGCGTCTCCGGCAAGAAGCCTTGATGGCTTCGTGAGGCACCACGATGCATGAACTTGTCCTCCCAGCCTTCAAGGGCGTGGGAGGACAAGGATTCACCCAGGTCGACCAGTTGTTGAACAATACCGTCACGAGCAGCTTCCGGGCGCCCCAGTAAAGAATCCGTGAAGGCTTCGGCGAACCTCGGATGAGATCGTCCAGAACCGCATACCGCCGGGGCATCTTAGCCTGGATACGGCAAGGACGAACCACCTAATCACCTCACCGAGGCTCTGCGCAAGGACTTCAAATCCGCCCCGCACCCGGCCACTTATGCGAGGGTCAACACCCCCCCGGTAACCCGGGGCGAGGGATCTCGAACCGCGAGGGGCCACCCTCGTATCGCTGGATCAAGCTCTTGAATTGGGTTTGTTCCTCTCGGAGTTGGCAACTACCAAGGGCGTCTCAGCTTCGCGAGCGTACTACGTCCGGAAGAAAGCGTTGGGCAAGCGGCACAACCAGGACCTCATTGCATTGGCTCACCGTTGTAAAGGTGCCGTGCGCAAGCATCCGGAACGGAACCTTCGATCAGCAGCCCACACCCAAGCGCTCACCCGGCACTCCCGTGGAGGCGCGGACGATTAAGGTAGGGGGCAGATCGAGGCTAAGAGACTCTCCGGCACCCTGCGGATGACTTGTCGTAGACTCAGCGCCGAACATCGACGCCCTCAACATGTCGAGGGCTTCCTGCGCGATCTGCTCAAGCGGCGGTGCCAACGTAGTCAGCTCGGGAGAGACGAGCCCAGCGGCAGGAATATCGTCGACCCCGATGATCGAGAGGTCTTCGGGCACGCGGGCGCCGCGCGCCGTAGCTCGGTGGAGCACTCCGAGGGCGATGAGGTCGTTGTAGCAGATCACCGCTGTAGCACCACTGGCTAGTACCTGGTCGGCGATGCCGATACCACCGACAACCGTCGACGGTGCCACATGACCGATTTCGATCAGCTCGAGTCCTTCAGCGGCCTCCCGAACACCTTGCGCACGAGATCGAGCCGAGAATGAGTCTGGCGGGCCGGAAACGAGAGCAATGACCCGATGGCCCAGAGCACGGAGATGAGTCACTGCGCGGGTCATCCCTACGCGGTCATCCACCACCACGCTGCGGACGTCTTCGACGTGCCGGTTGACCACTACTAGTGGCGCTCGGGCAGCGATCTCCTGCAGTACCGCCGGGTGCTCCCGAGGAGAAAACACGACGGTCCCATCGACCCTTGAACTCACTGACGTGAGCAGCTCCTTCTCGAGGTACGAGTCCTCCTCGGAGTCAGCAATGACGGTCGCGAGACCTTGCGCCCTCGCTCGACGCTGGATCGCCCTCAAAAGCGTCGCAAACAGCGGATTCTCGAGATCGGGGACGATCACCCCGATCGCCTCCGTGCGGCCAGCGGGGAGTCCTCGCGCCACAGGGTTTGGTACGTACCCCATCTCCCGGGCGATCTGTTGGATTTGTTCCCGCCGCGCCGGTGAGACAAGGTCAGGCCGCGTGAGGGCACGTGAGACGGTCGAGGGAGCTACGCCGACAACCGTAGCGATGTCTCGAGCGGTAGTACGGGCTGAGACGGAACGTGACGCACCGGTGCTCCCCGAGCCTGAACCCGACGTCGAAGTACTTGGCCGAGACATCATCACTTCCTTCCTGGTCCTTGCCAGTTTCTCACAAGTGATGACGGGCCAACCCCCGAGAGTCAGGCATCCGAGAAACTCTGGGAATACACCTCTTTCAGTATGCGTAGGGACTTCGCCGCTTCCCGCGGAGAAATCCAGAACGGCTGGGAGTCGCCTCGACGCTCGTAGAAATCGCGAATCAGCTCCAAGTGTGAGACACCCCAGTAGGACCGGCCGATCATGGGTCCGCGGCGCTCGGGGATGACATCAGTGCGGCCATCGTTCCAGGAGATGGTCAGGTCCCCGCAGAGACTCAAAGTCGCATTCTTGGTGACGATCTCGAGAGTCACTGGGGAGTTGGTGACGTTGGTATTGGTTGCATAGAGCACCGACCGGGGACCGCCGACATGGTGAAGGATCATATGGGCGGTGTCTTCGACCTCGACGACATCATCCAATACATGGGTAGCAGCATGCCCGCGCACCTCGGTGACGTCCCCGAGCAGCCACTGCAACAGGTCAATGGTGTGAATCGCCTGGTTGATCAGCAAACCGCCGCCACTGCGTGCCCAGGTTCCTCGCCACGGTTTCGCCTCGTAGTACTCGGGACTACGAGACCACATCACGGTTGCCGACCCTCCCACGATCTCACCCAGGTCCCCGGAATCCAGTAGCCGTCGCATCTCCTGAATAGTCACGTTGTACCGGTTTTGGAAGCACACCCCGACCTGCCTCGGAAAGGACTCCCCAGCCTCAATCAGTCGATCCGCCTGCTCCACGGTATGTGCGACGGGCTTCTCACTCAGGACATCCGCACCGGCGGCAAGGCAGTCCAGCGCCACGGGAACGTGCTGATCGTGCGGAGTGCAGATGTGGACAACATCCGGTTCCGCCTCCCGCAGGAGAAGCCGGTGGTCGGCAAAGCCAGGGACTCCGTACACCTTGCTCGCGGCCTCCCGAGCAGCCTCATCCACATCGCAGACTGCGATCAGCTCAATGCCTTCGATGGCCTTAATGGCTTGTTCGTGGATGGAAGAGATATCTCCGCACCCAATGACTGCTGCCGTTGTCACTGTTGTACCTCCATGGTTTCTCGTCTTTGCCGGTTTCTGCTCCGACCGGGAGCTGCACCAAGCCTCTGTGCGCGAGGGATCAAGCCTTGCGAATAACAAGGTGGACGGAACGTCACATCCCGTGGGCACTCAGGGGCTTACGGGAAGACCGGCGTCGAGCGTATCTGTGCACGACTTATGCAATCTTTGCACACGTGTACATGCTTTTTCTCCCAGTCACTCTGGGGAATTCAACCGCCTCAAATGCAATCTATTGCACTATTGCACAACGTGTGCAGTGCGTGTAGCGTGCAACACGTACCCGCCCCGGGGTCGGTGGTCAGAGTCCGTCCCTCCCGCGGACCAGCAACGACGAGGAAGGTTGCCGCATGACCGTGCATACACCCAGCAAGTACTCCAAGGACCAGAACAAGCAGATTCGTATCGGCATCATCGGAGTAGGGACTCAGGGCTCCTTCTATGCATCATTCGTCTCTGGTGGGCGGGTTCCGCACATGGTGCTCGGTGCTTTGTGCGACATCGACGAGCATGCCCTCAGCGCCGCCGCCCAAGCACATCCAGGAGTCCCAGTGTTCAGCTCCGTAGAGGACGCCCTGGATTCCGGGGCGGTGGACGCGATCGTGACCTGCGTGCCTCACTACGACCACTCGACCGTGGCGATCACCGCACTCTCACGGGGCATCCCTACGCTGGTGGAGAAGCCTGCGGCCGTGCACACTGACCAGGTGCATCAGATGATCGAAGCCTCGAACGAGCATCCCGAAGTCCCCTTCGCGATCATGTTCAACCAGCGCACGAACCCGATGTATCGCAGGATCAAGGAAATCGTTTCGGCTGGCGAGATCGGCCAAGTTCTTCGGTCCAGCTGGGTGATCACGACCTGGTGGCGCCCGCAGGCCTATTACGACCAGTCCCCATGGCGGGCGACCTGGGGCGGTGAGGGCGGCGGTGTCCTGGTCAACCAGGCACCGCACCAGCTGGACCTCTGGCAATGGATCTGTGGAGTCCCACTGAAGGTCTTCGCGAAGGCCGGATTCGGGTTCGCACGAGACATTACGGTCGAGGACGAGGTCACCGCACTCGTGGACTACGGCGACGGCCGCACCGGCACCTTCGTCACCGCAACACATGACATGCAGGGAACAGACCGATTCGAGATCCTGGGTTCGCGGGGAAAAATCGTCGTTGACGGCTCGACCCACGCGAGCGTGCTTCGTTACCCACGGCCCGAGCGCGAGATCAGCGACGAGCTGACACGAGAAGATGTTTCTGCCCTTCTCAGCGGCCGGGGCGCCGGACTCGAAGGGCCCGTCGACATCGAAGTCCTCGACGAGACCACACCATGGGGCGTGCAGCACTGCGAGGTCCTCGAGAACTTCGCGCAAACCATTCTCGGACAAGCCGAGCTCATCGCCCCAGCGGCCGAGGGGGTCAACGCAGTCCGCCTTGCCAACGCCATCCATCTCTCGGCGTGGACTGGACGCGAGGTCGACTACATGTTCGACGAAGAGACCTATTTCAACGAACTCAACAGGCACATTGTCGCCGAGGGTCTCTATCCCCAGCGCGAGAACCACTGACCACTCCCCACGACCGCGCTGAAGGAGGTCTCGACGATGAGATCAGACACCAGAGACTCCGCCGTCCAGCCCGTGATAACCCCTCGCCTTACGCTGAAGCAGTACCTGTCCTACGGGGGCGGCGATGCCGCAAACAACCTTGCGTTCTCACTAGCCGTGAGTTTCCTGCCGCTGTACTTAACCGACGTGGCCCTCTTGAGCCCAGGAGCGGTAGGCCTCATATTCTTGATCATGCGCTTTGTCGATGGTTTCACCGACATCGTCATGGGATCGCTGATTGATCGGACGAACACTCGTTTCGGGAAGTTCCGTCCGTGGATCCTGGGTGGGAGTGTTCCACTCGTCGTACTTGTGGTGCTGAACTTCTCGATGCCCGGCGGGCTGCACGGAACACCATGGGCGATCGCGTGGGCGGCCGTCGCTTACTTCTTGATGGGTAGCGTTGCATACACGTCGGTGAACATTCCCTACGGCTCGCTCGCTGCAGCTATGACGGACGTCGCACGGGAACGGGCGCGTCTGGCAATGTTTCGGAGCATCGGAACCGCTGTCATGCAGGTCCTCCTCGCACTTCTGATCAGTCCCTCCCTGCAGGTCTACCAAGGCAACCCGGATGGGCTCCAGCGCGCCCTGTTCAGTACGCTCTTCCCACTCGCAGCCGTCGCGCTTGCTTTGTACCTTTTCTTGTTCTTTACCGCCCGGGAGAACGTCCCGCGTGTCAGTGGGAGAATCAGGTTTCGCTCGAGCATCCAGACGATCGGCTCCAACCGAGCGCTGCAGATGCTGAGCATCTCCTCTTTGCTGTTTCTCATCGGTTACTTCGGCGCCCAGGGCGTGCTGGCCTACTATGCCCGCGACGTGCTCGGCGATGCGAGCACCCTCATTGTGATCATGACGCTCTTCACGGGCATGGTCCTCGTCGTCGGATGGCTCCTGCCATCCCTGTCACGCATTATCGGTCGACCGCGCCTGTTCCAGCTCACCGCCCTCTTCAGCATGATCGGCGCGTTGCTGCTCGCACTCATACCCAACGGTGGGGTCTGGGTCGCGTATGTGGGTGCAGGATTGTTCGGCATCGGCAACGGTAGCGTCAACACGTTGATGTGGAACATGGAGGCAGACACCGTCGAATATGGCGAATGGAAGACCGGCCTACGATCTGAGGGCACCACCTACGCCGTGTTCTCATTCGTTCGCAAACTTTCTCAGGCGATCGCCGGAGCTCTGGGAGTGTGGATCATCGGTCTGTTCGGCTACACCGCCGGCAACTTCGCACAGAGTGACAGCACCCAATGGGGGATCCGCATCGCGGTGGGCTTTGTGCCCGCGCTCTTCATACTCGCGTCGATCCTGCTGATGTCGCGCTACCCCATGAGCGATGCCGATCACAAACGGATCTCCACCGAACTTCGTGCCCGCAAATCCGGGCGGCCCGAGACGGACCAACCAGCATGATTTCCTTCCGGTGCCCCTTGCACCGGGAGGGCTCCCAAGAACACGACCAGAAAAAATCACTCCCGAGATGAGAAGGAAACCACTGATGAGCACCCGCGTTGCCGCGAATCCGATACCCTACTGGTTGCAGGGCACCAAGACCGTCCGTACCCGTGAAGGCCTAGAAGCCGCCTTCACCGACCTTCAGAAGATCGGCTTCAGCTCCGTAAAGGCCGACATTCCCGAAGACATGGCCCCGGCCGACTACATCCGATGGTTGGGCGAATATCGACTCGAGCCAGCCGTCGGACTGTACAACTCGACCTTCGACCGCAGCATCCCTCTTGAGGAGGACGTTGAAGCGGCCAAACGTTTCGCCAGCGATCAGGCCGAGCTCGGCCTGACAGTGACTATGCTGTGCCCCATCTTCGTCCCCGAGCGACTCCAGACGCCCGGCGTCGGAGTGGCCTTCGACGAGGGACGGTTCCAGAACGTCCTCGAAGACATGGCCGCAGTCGCACAGGCCATTAAGAGCGAGGGAGTCCATCCTGTACTGCACGGGCACACCGGCGGCTGGGTCGAGACAGAGAGCGAGTTGCGCCGCGCCCTCGACGAGCTGGGATCCGAGGTGGTCGGCTTCGGCCCTGATACCGGCCATCTCACCTGGTGCGGCATGGATCCCGCACGCATGATCGCTGACTACTCCGACCGGGTTGGCGCAATCCATGTCAAAGACGTCTATCCCGACCACCTGGGTCTAGCCGCCGAAGACAAGCTGACCTATGCCGAGACGGCCGCTACCAAACGTTTGTGGGCCGAGCCTGGCAAGGGCGTCGTCGACTTCGACGGGGTACTTGCCGCCATGCCTCACGGCTTCGACGGCGACTTCATGATCGAGGTCGATGTGCCCAGCGCCGCGACGAAGTTCGACTCCCTTCAGGAGTCCTACGACTGGGCGAAGAAGGCGCTCGAGTTCGCGCGGCTCTAAATCCCCCTGCCGGAGGAGCACACCGCATTGAGTCCCTCCGGCGCCCTCCCCCTATGAAAGGCAGGACTCATGCCCTCAAAGATCAAATTCGCCACAATCGGCATCGACCACCCGCATGCCAACCATCAAAATATCCAGCTCCTCGCCAGCGGCGAGTTCGAGCTAGTAAAGTTCTGGGGCACGGACGAAGGGAAAATCGCCGAGTTCCACAAGGAGTTCCCCCAAGCAGAACTGGCCGGGAGCATGCAAGAGATCCTCGACGACGACTCGATCCAGCTCATCAACTGCGCCGCCATTCCCAACGATCGCGCCGCCATCTCCGTCGCCTCAATGGAACACGGCAAGGACGTGCTCGTGGACAAACTCGGCGTGACGACGTTGGAGCAGCTGAAACAGGTACGGACGGTTCAACAATCCACCGGCCGGCACTACTACGTCTGGTACGGAGAACGACTAGACGAGCCGGCAACAGCCAAAGCTTCCGAACTCGTTGCCGCGGGACGTATCGGGAAGGTCATCCAGACGATCGGCATCGGTCCGCACCAGATCGGGTTGCACCCGCGGCCCGATTGGTTTTATTCCAAAAAACAAACCGGCGGTATTTTGGTGGATATTCTCTCCCACCAGATGGATCAGTTCCTGCATTTCACCGGTTCTACCGAGGCCGAAGTGGTTGCCTCCCAGGTGGGCAACTACCGTAACCCCCAGCATCCCGAGCTCGAAGACTTCGGCGACGTCATGCTGCGCGGCAATGGCGGTACCGGATACGCACGCGTTGATTGGTTGACCCCGAACGGCCTGGATACATGGGGCGACGGCCGTCTGATCGTCCTCGGAACGGAAGGGTATATGGAAGTCCGCAAGTTTATCGACATCGCCGGCCGGCCCGGCGGATCCCACCTGTTCGTCGTAGACCAGAAGACTACCGAACACGTGGATGTCAGCGGTTACACCAGTCCTTTCGCCCGCGACCTTGCAGGCGACGTACGCGAGCGAACAAATCTGGCCCTGGGGCAGGAACACTGTTTCTTGGCCTCGAAGCTTCAGCTCATTGCAGAAAAACAGGCCGCGCGCCTGGGTCACCTCACTCGTCATCCGCAAGACTGAAGCTGGGAAGGTACCAGGTAGGCCCCCCGGCGAAGCCAGTTTTCAGGATTCCGCCGTTTGCATGAGGAGATCGACCGTTCCATCGTCGAGATGAAAAATACTCGGTGTTATCGGCGCGACTTACGGTGGTACTCGGGGTGAATATTTCCGAGCTGAGCCTCAGCGGGCAGAGCCTCGTGGGCCGAAAAAGTATCCCGACAAGATTTCTCGGCTGCCATTGGCTGTGCGGGCCAACGCCCTCTCCGCCTTGGAGCTACTGGTCGGACACGCCGGGTTCGTTCAGACGCGCCTCAGCAATCACGACTTCAAGGATCCTTGCTAGCACCGTTTTCGGTGAAGGAACGCTCGGCTGACTCCACAACCCCGGTCTCCACAGCGTCGCCATTAGATACTTGCTGGTGAGCGCTGTCTTCGTGAAGCTTGAGGCGCTTAGTGAGTTCCAGACCTTGCTCGGCCCACTCGATCTCGCCTCGGGCCCGTGCGGCCAGGCCCTGATAAGCGAAACGCTTGTAGGCAATTGTCGTTTCCCGGCGTTCATCAGCTGTCATATCGAGCCGGCGGTTGAGCATGGGGCTCTCAAGCATATCGATATTGTCGATCTCCTCTTCCCAGCATTTCAACTCTCTCGTCCACTGATCGATGTGATCGTGGAGGAAACTCAGCCTGGCTCCGTAGTCAGCGGATTCGAGGTAGGCAGCCTTCAGGTGTGCGGAGTCACGTGTGCGCTGGTACTTGAGCGGACTATTCATCCATTCCTTAAAAGATGACTCGCCAGCATCGGTGACGTAGTAGACGCGGCGCATGCCTGCTGTCCCACGGGTCTGCTCTTCAGCGACGATGAGCTCTTCTTTGGCCATCTTCTGCAGCTCAGGATAGATCTGCGAGTCGGGAGCATGCCAGACATGACCCACAGACTGTGAGAACTGCTTCTGCAACTCGTAGCCGGACATCGGCCTAATCCGAAGAAGCGCGAGCAGGGCACTTCTTAGACTCATCGTTGTTCCTATTCTGTGAATCAGCAGGGGGGCCGGGCGTGGCTCCCGGGCCCCCCTCAGACTACCGCTCTCAACCCTTGCTGCCGGTTCGCCATCCGCCGTGGTATGTCTGGCGAGCCACCGTCGAATATGGGACCGGGCTGACCACTGCTCGCACCTCGGTCTGCACATGCGGTTCGACGGAAGCCTTCGACGTTCCGCCGTCCGGCTCGCCCCACACAACCTTGAGCTCCGTGCCTTCAGGGACGTCCGGGTTGATCACGGCCAGCGACAATCCGCGGCGTTCATTCGCCGAGTACCCGGTGAACATCGAGAAACCAACCGTATTGCCATCGGCATCTACAACCGAGTCATAGTTGGCAGAGCCGTAGTTCGCCAAAGGAAGGTCAAAGTACTTGAAGTTCGGACCGTCAACGTTCAAAGGCGATGACAGCACCTTGCCAAGGTCTTCCGCATCCCAAGCAAGAGTTACCTTCTTGCGTTGGGTAGACGGATCGATCTTTTCCAGAGCGCTGCGGCCAATGAAGTCATGGTCAAACTTGACGAACGACCCGTAGCCCAACTCCCACGGCGTCAGGTAATAGTCTTCGATGTTATCGGAGACGAACGACCCGGCAAGAGTGCCAGTGGCCTCGTAACTATCGGCGCCGAGCCACTCACGGAAAGCGCGCTCCTCCTCACCGGTGTAGACCGCGGGAAGCGGCGAGGGAATCCAACCGGACTCGAGTGTGTTCGACGGATAGGCACGTGATCCAACCGGCAACAGGCCGAATTCAGCACCGGCATCGATGATCGCCTCGCGAATCAGACTGTGGTCCTCGTATGGACCCCAGATCTCGAGACCTGGGGCACCGGCCATTCCGTGACGCAGGGTCCGCGCGTGTTTCCCAGCGATCGTCATGGTTGACATGTTGAAGAACCCTATCTTTTCCAACGAGCCGCCATTGAGCTTCTCTATGATGCTCCATGCATTCGGCCCCTGAATCTGGAAGCGATAGTAGCGACGGCTGACTGTCTCCCCGTAGGGGCGAGACGGAGAACGACGGTCCACTTCGATATCGAGATTCGAGTATCCGCCAGTCTCGCCGTGGAACATCAGCCAGTTCGATGCCGGTGCTCGGCCCACGTAGACGTACTCATCCTCGGCTTCGTGGAAGAGAATCCCGTCGCCGATCACGTGGCCCGAGGCGGTCGTCGGCACATACTGCTTGGCCTTGTTCACGGCGAACTTCTCGACAGAATTGATCGCTGTATCGGAGATCAGCTTGATGGCATCGGACCCACGTAGAAACACATTGTCCATGTGATGCGACTGATCGTAGAGGACCGCTGTTTCACGCCAAGCACGCTGTTCCTTGATCCAGTTCGTGAAGTCCGCCGGTACCACAGGGTAGATATACGACCCGATCTGTGAATTGCGTAGCAGGTCGACCGGATTGGTCGCCTCGAGTAGCTGTTGAAGATTGTCAGTCATCGTCGATGAACCTCTCTTGTTTTCGTGATGTGTCAGTAATCTGTATGGGCGGGTAAGGAACTGCCATGCCTCCGTACTGGGTTAATCGAAGAGAATTGTTTGGTTGGCATATCGAATGACACGGTCGTCGGCGTGCAGCCTCACTGCTTTGGAGAGCACCGCGCGCTCGACGTACGATCCCCTAAGCCTGCATGTCCTCGTCGGTCACAGTGTGGTTGACGCGGGTAACGTCCTGCTCGATGATTGGCCCCCTCGTCGAGGTCCTTCGTGACGTAGTGGCTGGTCGCTCCGATGAGCTTTACCCCTCGTTCTTTGGTCCTGCGATACGGGCCCGACCCAACCAATGCCGGCAGGAATGAGGGATGAATATTGATCACCGGCACCTTGATACGAGTGACACCAGACCCGATTGGTCGGGGCCGGTGACGATCAGGCCGCCGTAGTCCTTGTGACTGTCAGTTATTGGTGGCATACGAACACCTCATCATTGACCAGCCGAGAACTTCTCTGCCCACACCGCCGTGGCGAGCAGACCACCGAAGGTGTAGAAGTGAAGCTTCAACGATGCCGGAGTCTCCGAATCCGCCGTATGCAGTGCCAGTGAGTTGACGAACCTGTCCGGCCCTGCCGTACCGACGAGGTTTGCCAGTGAGAATCCGTACTTCTTGGCGATTCCGGCACTCGTTCCCACCCCGAAGCGTCGCGCGTAGCCGAGGAGCCGCTTGATGCCGGCGGGTCCGGGAGTACCGATCCGGATCACCGAATCAGCCCCATGGTCACGGACTTCTTTGACCCACGCACCTACCCTGTCTGCATCGAATGCGAACTGGCTGACGACGATCTGATCCAATCCCTGGTCTGACAGGGCTGAAATCTTTGCTACCAGGTGCGCCCAGAGCTCGTCGTCGCTGATATCAGGATGACCCTCCGGATACCCACCGATTCCGACCTCCTCGACTCCATAGTTCTGCAGAATCCCCGTGCGAATCACCGACAGAGAGTCGGCGTACGGGCCTTCCGGTGTAGAGGGATCGCCACCGATAACGAAGATGTGCTTTGTCGCCCCCGCCTGCTGCAACGCATCCAGGAACTCCTTGAGCTCCGTTTCCGATTTCAGCCTGCGTGCGGAGATATGCGGGACCGGGACGAACCCGAGCTCGGTCACGGTTTTTGCCGCATCGACGCGCATCGAGAGGTCTTCGTTGCCGAGGAACGTGACATTGATCCGCGTCCCCGCGGGGATTGCATAAGCAGCCTCACGGAGTTTGGAGACGTCTTTCCCTGTCATCTCGAGTGAGAAATCATCCAGCAGGTGTGTTGCAGTAAGCGCCACGACGGGGAATTTCCTTTCTTGAACACCGCTCTGTGTTCTTCAGGTCACTATATGCATAGGCATATGCCTATGGCCATAGGTATTTAACATCGAACCAGGACTGTCCAGAGATTGACCACTCCTGGACGGTTCTTGGCGTCGTCATGAGCGCATCATTGTCAGGCATGGCAGCCTTGCTCTCTCGACTGCCGTCTGGCCGCGGAGCGCAACGAACGCAAGCCCGCGACGGTGGCCGCTCTGGCGATCCATGCAATCGACCCCTTCGTCGCTGTCACCTCAACACCGACCGCCCAACTGGAGCTCTGGAGTGTCGCCACGGTTCGGGTCACATCGAGGACCACACACTGTGCCTCCACTGAGGTCCGACCACAACAGACCGATAAGAAGGTCCAGGCGACTCCTCAGTTAGGAAGCAAATATGTTGAGTTCAGAGAAAGGGAAACGCAGAGCCTTTCGATATACACGCGACGAGGAGCGGAAGCAAAGGGACGGGCCTTCTTGAGCCACGTGGTGGCCTACCCCCTGATTTGAACCCTAAGAAAAATTTCTTCCGCGACTTCAGCCCCAGCACGGTCATTAGAATGCACAAGACGCTCACAGACGTGGTGCTGATCGCCGTGCAGATGAAAACGAACAGCCTTTGGCGACGGAAATGATCGTGTTCATTTCGGCGCCAAGTATAGGTACCCATTCCTTCAAAGGTGCCCAGTAATCCACAGAGAGCTCCTGCGTCACGAACTTTCATACGCCATGGCACCTGGGGACGGTACTGGCCATCCTGCGATGTATCACCTTATTGACGACCTACAAGCTGCCAGCAATGGTTTCCACGCCTTGGAAAGGCCCGCCGATCTCCCTCCTGAGAATGACACGTCTTCATTCCTCGGGAACTTGGTCAAATCGCAACCGCCCCGATCGGAAGCGCGTGTATCGGCTGGTTAGGTGCTGAATCGCATCCGTGCTTTCCAGAGCGTCAACACGTTCTTCAATAGCTGGACCAAGCTTCGCGATATCGTGTTGTCAGACCTGGGATCGCCGCGGTTGCGGTTCGACCCCAGAGGCAACGTTGGAGTTCCGGAGCCATTGACGCCAGAAGCTTTGGTAATTATGGGAGACCAGAGACGTTCCACCGTCCTCGGAGGCTGGAGCCATCCCGAACACGACCACGGTCCCGGTCATACCGGCCCAGGAAACGGTTTTCATCGCTTCGCGGCTTGTTTCCGTCCTTGCATCGGGAAAATCCCGAAACCAGCTTCTCGAAGAACACGGTCCAGGGGTCCATCGCCACCGGACGAACCATCACAAACGTGGATGGTGGTCGGCCAGTCCCTGGCGGAAGGCGGTTATGGGCTCACACCCTACGCACACCTTCCGAGTTTCTCCGGTGCCCGGGGGACCTGACCGTATTCTTGTCGCCTCAGCCCGAGTACGCGAAGCCATCCATAATGATTCTGGCGGTCCGGGCGATGCCCGCGGATTTCAGGTGACCCTGATGCGTATGGGCCGTGGTTGTGACAAGGCCCTGGGGCTGTTGGATCAAAAGATCACCGTTGGGATCCTGTGCCACGAATTCATCGAGCAGGGTGCCTCCGAGCGCCGCGACCGCACCCAACGCCAGCGCCCCGGTTACAGGAATCGCGTGGTGGAAAACCCCCATGGATGTCGTTCGCGTTTGAACTTCGTGCGCCCTGGTGGCTGGAAACAGACACGTTACACGGGGGATCGCAGTGCTTTGGGGCAGGCCCATGAGCTTTCCGGCTTCCCGGCGGATGGATTCGAGACGTTCCAGTAGGGCGGGTTTCTTATTGAGCACCTCTGGCATCCGACAGGATTCAAGACCGACATCTGCCGCGCGGATTAGCACCAGCGGATTGGTGACATCGACCAGAGACGCTTCGATGCCGGCTTCAGTCAAAAACGTCGTCGGGCCGCAGGGCAGTACTGATCCCGTCTTTTCTCCACCCGGGGCCTGAAACCTCAAGTCGACTCGAGGGCCGGGGGTTGCCACGCCGGGAATCGCAAAATCACCGCCCCGGGGCAGGAGCCCGCCTTCGAGGTCGTGCTCCAGCTCCAAAATCGAATTGGTGTTCATATTCCAGACTCGCGCGAGAGACCGCTGCCCGCTTCGTGCAAGCAATTGCTGGTGCAGCGCATATGCGCTCACCGCGGCGCTGAGGTTTCCGCAGTTGCCACTCCAGTCAACGCTGGGAGCTCGTGGGTCTACTTGGGCAAATAAGGTAACCAGGTCGATGCCTTCGGGACATTTGTCGGCTCCGGGTATGGCGGTGATCCTGTCCGGAACGTCGACGGCCATAATCTTGCTGTTTGACGATGCCCCTCCCCCGAGTCCATCGACTGCCAGTGGATCGGGACTGCCGATCAAGGAAAGACATAAGGCCTCCCGCGCGGAGGCCTCCCAGGGTAGGTCACGTATTTTGAGGAATACGCCGCGGCTGGTGCCACCGCGCACGATCGAGACTGGAATCTTGTCGCTCATCTCTTGCCCGAATTCTCCTTCAAATACTCAGGGCCAGTGGAATAAGGGACAACAACCCGGGAACCACTATCGTCATGCCCAGGGATGTAAAGAGGAAGATCCTAAACACGTCGTTCTGTCGGTCTTGCTGAGCGTTGGCGACAACCAACGTTCCGGCAATATGAATCGGATTCATGACCATCAGGCCTGAGGGGACGGCAACCGCCGCCACGATCCAGAAAATGTGAGGCGAATCGGAGAAGAATCCGTAGGCCAACGGCATGGTCAGGCTCAACACGCCCAGAGCAGAGGATTCCACATTGCACAGCACCGCGGTCAGATAGGCCAGGACAAGCAAGAGGACCGCACCTGAAGCGACCCCGTTCATCGAGTTCTGAATCGAGTCGATCGTCCCCACGGACTCCAGCAGACCCAGGTAGGTCAGAAGCCCACCGATCAGCAGCGTGGCACCCCACGGGACGCGACTGAGCATGTCTTTCTGGGCCGGATGAAAGATCAACTGCAAAATTGCGGTAATCGCCATGGCCGTCAGACCGACGTCGGTACCGAAGGCAATCACGCACAGCACAAACAGGAACAGTCCGATGATCGAGCCCACAGCATAGGTCGTGTTGACGGCTTCTGAACTGGATTCGGCTCCTTCATCAACCTGGGAGGCACGAGGTTCAATCAACGCTTTGCCGCGTTTGGTCATGATGCCGAAAACGATCTGCAGCACCGCCAGAGCGGCGGCAGTGACCACGAGGGCCACAAGCCACAGCGCCCATACGGGGTAATCAGCGCCTGCCTTCGTCGCCAAGTGATGGACGGTCGCGCCCGTGGGATTCAAGGGGGACATTCCCAATCCGATGGATCCCATGATCACGCCCAGCGCGTTAATGAGATAGGTACCCGGATATTTGACAGAGATGAAGGCAATGATCGGTACCAGAATCGCCACCGGGCCCGTACCGAAAATGCCCACTGTCGAGAGGAAACCGCCGAGGAGGAATCCCACCCACGGAATCAACGCATGACGGTCTCCGACAACGCGAAAGACGCCGTTGATAATCCAGCGTATAGCCCCGCTGAGCTCCAGGTGACTGAACATCAGGGATACGCCGATAATCAGAATCACCAGGTCAGCAGGGAAGCTACTGTAAACCTCATCGACCGAAGCGCCAGCGATGAGCAGGAGGATGAACG
The DNA here is from genome assembly GCF_004137765.1 of Rothia uropygialis. Taxonomy (GTDB): domain Bacteria; phylum Actinomycetota; class Actinomycetes; order Actinomycetales; family Micrococcaceae; genus Rothia. Next base: position 399,720 of record NZ_NOIS01000003.1, read on the forward strand.
TAGCGCACAATGACAGGGTGCCAATGTTGATTTTCTTCCACACCGCACCTATCAAGATCAGAACCAGCAAAATGAGGGATATGGTCTGCGGTGCGCTCAAAAAATCTCTCTCCAATAATCAGTGCCAGAGTAGGCGAGGATTGCTCCGATTCAGGGGTCCGCACGTGGAGAAAGCTCAGTCAATTGGCCGCCCGGCGGCGGACACCGAGCCCGTGACGGGACACGATGGTTATCGGAATCACAGAGGTCACCGTATCAGCAGACAACCCCAGCACAGCAAAGCGTTAATTCGGCCGCCGTGGGCCTATGTTCAGTCCGCGGAGTTTCCCGGAAGAAGAACAGAGCACCAAAGTTTGCGAGATCGGTAACACTCCTGCAACGGAGGCTCCCATCGCCGCGCGCACCGGAAATGATGTCGAAATGCCGCCTATTAGACCTGCGAGCGCGCCAAGGCGAGGAGCATGATGATCAGTAGTGGCTGGCATCAAGCCAGCGGTTAGACAATTTCACGCGTCCCGGGACGATCGCAGGGCGGTCTCCTATTTCCTTGATCTTCCGCCCGAAGGTACTGGGAGATACCTCGGTAACGCCGAGTCGTCGTGGCGTCTCAGCGGAAAGCCGCGGGATTCTCGTTTAGAAGTTGTCGGAGTCCACCGCTCGTAACAGGAAGACGGTATCTAATCGTGCCGCACCTGGGCCGCGTGCCGAGCCGAGGACGCTCTGGTGGTGACCGAACTTCATCGACTCGCTGAGTCGTTACCGGATGGGCGCGCAAGCAGAGTCCCTGCGGCGCAACTGACGGCGATACCAAAAACCAACCATGCTAGCCAAATTCGTCCTGATGAAGCTTGGTCGAACAATCCGGGGAGCAGGAGAATGAAAACCCCGCCAGAGATTGCCAAACCGATGATGAAGCCAGCCACGGTGTATTTTTCAGACATCTCGCTTCCTCTCTACTTGAAGCAACTGACCGCGCGGCAGGAACTACCGGAACCTTCTACCCCAGGGTCGCACATGGTCAGTCCCTCTTGCTTTGGCAGACAGCTCGCCACTGACCGCAAGTGCTGATTCGAGGGGACATATCAGGACCGGAACGTGCCCACATGAGCCGGATCACTGTCGCGCCTGCGATGACTCGTCCTGTGCACGGTTACGGGAGAGGACGATGCCGGCAGCGACGATGAGTGCCGTGACAAGGGCCAGGGCTATACCGGCTACGGTGATAGCGGTGTCGAACTCGGTGTACTGGTGCTCAGTCCAATTCCCGGCCGCCAAGGTGCCGGTGAACAGGGCGGTCAGGATAGTACCGGCCAAAGCCAGCCCAATCGAGGCGCCAACCTGCCCGGCCGTATCAGCCAGGGCTGCTCCGACGGTGGTGCGATCTTCAGGCAGTCCTCGCATAACGTTCGTACCGGCGACGACTCCGACGATACGCATCCCGGTGGCAACCAAGACGAGTGCGGCGGCGATCCACGCGTACCCGCGTGTGCCGAGCAGCCCGTAGACGGCGAGTCCTGCGACTATGACGCTTGAGGAGTACCAGGCCGCTCTCGTCATCCCGGCACGAGCGATCAGGGGGCCGACCAGAGCTCCGCCAGCAATGAGCACGATGACCTGCGGGAGCATACCCAGGGCTGCCCGTCCGGGGGTCCAATCAAATGCCAGCTGCAGGTGCAGTGTCACCAGGTACCCCAGCGCCCCGGTCGCCAACGAAGCGGCGGCCTTGAACAGGACTCCGCTGGCCACCAGCGGTCGGGCGAGCAGCCCGAGATCGATCACTGGATGAGGGGTCCGGTGCTCACGTACGACGAACAGCACTGCCGCAACCACGGCACAAGCAATCGCCGCCCACGGCCAGACCGATGTGGAGCCGGCTTCGGTGAACAGCGTCGGGACAAGGAGGACCACCATGATCGTGACCGTGCCTAGCAGGGAGCCGGCGAAGTCTATGGGAGCGCGGTGAAGCTCGTCTGGGCGATCGGCGGGAATGCCGCTGCGGATACCGATCATGGCGAGAACGGCGATGGGGGCATTGATCGCCAGGAGTGCCTGCCAGGGTGCCAGGGCCAGGATGAAACCGCCGGCAATCGGGCCGATGGCCATGCCGATCAGCCCGACCGTGGAGATGATGTTCATGCTTCGGACGCGCAATTCGTCGGCATCGAACAGGCGGAAAGCCAGAGCCATCGACCCTGGTGCGGTCATGGCCGCGGCTATACCTGTGATTGCTCGAATCACGATAAGCTGCCACACCGCCGTCACCAGCAGGGTCGACAGGCTAGCCACAGCCAGGATGATCAAGCCCACGAGCATCATCCTGCGTCGACCGAAGCGATCAGCCAGGGCGCCGAGTGCGATCATGAGCCCGCCGAAGATCACGGTATAGGTCAGCGTGATCCACTCCAGAGCGGCCCCCGAGGCGTGAAGGCGCCGTCCGATGGTCGGCAACGCAACATTGAGGATCGAGTTGTCGAGCATCTCGATCAGGAACACGGCGGCCAGTCCGGCCAATGGCAACCAGGATCCGCGCACTGACGACGGACGGGCCGGGATGAGGTGGTAGGGCGAAGTCATGTCACTCCTTCAATGAGATGAAGGAGTGACGACGCCGGTGCGCCGTGTGTACTCGCTGCACCGAGCCGTGCAATTCACTCCGGCGACAAGGTGGTGCAGGTTTCTACCCCAATGCGGCCAGAGTAGAGCGCGGTGCGACGGGCCGTCAAGCCGGTGACCAGGTCACAGAGGCTGCAGCTCACGCGCCCTCCGGCTGACCCCGAACCGTCGCCCGCGGTGTCTTGAGACGGATCGCCGGCAGCTCATGCAGCATTGTATGGCAGACCCGCCGCGTCAGGTTGTGCAGGCACGAGAGGCCAAGGTCACGACTGTTCTTCCTGCGAGGTCGACGGTACCGATACTCCGGGGTGGGACTCCGACGTTTCCTCATCACACTTGTCATCGTGGCACTTGCCTATCAACGGCAATTGCCACTACCGAAATTCGGTGTCCATAATCGACGGGCAAGGCCAAGCCGAGTTCGTTCCTTGTGGTGTTTAGCGTCTGCGACGTTGCAGGGAAAGCAACGATTGCAGATCGCTGGAGGCCTGCTTGCACTGTGCAATCAGTGTTGAATCGACGACCAGATCGCCTCGCGTGGCGACAGAGATGGCGCCGAGCGGGTCGTCTTTGACCAGCACAGGAACCGCCAGAGCGGAAACCGCTTCATCATATTCTCCGTGAGTCGAGCAATACCCGGCCTTCACGATCTTTCGAAACTCTTGCTCAAGCTGTAATGGATCGGTTGTAGTTGTGGCGGTGAACTTGGCCATCGGCCGACCTGTGACAAACCGAGCCCGTGCCTTCTCGGGCAACTGCGCGTAGTAGACCTTAGAAATCGCGCCGGCGTGGGCGGGGAACAACTCCCCTCCCATCGGATATCCACGCAGAGCGCCTTCCTTGCCATCGCAAGCAACGAGGGAGCGCATGTGGGCATGATCAGGCACAGCAAACGTCGCTACTAAGCCCGTGGTTGCGGCCAGATCGATGATGATTGGCTCAGCGAACCTCTTGAGAGAACTCGCCCGATTCCAGGCCTTGGTGAGCTGGAGTACGGCTGTTCCCAGGTAGTAACGCCTGGTCTGGTCGTCGCGACGCAGGAATTGGAGCTCACACAGTGTGTTAATGGCACGCTGCGCTGTCGATGTGCTGCAACCCAAACGTCTAGCGAGCTCCGAAACCCCCAGACTGTCGCGTTCTGCGTCGAAGGCCAGCAAGGCCTCTAAAGCATGGGCGGCTCCGTGAACTCGTTCCACCATGATGTCTTATCCCTCTCTCCGGGAAACTGTGGCATGGCTAGTGTTGCCCAGATCATACTTTTGTTCAAGAACTCAAGAACCACAGATAAAGGTGGATCCGTGAAGTGGCAACGCGTGAGAGATGAGACCCCAGTAACCAAGCGATACGCATATTTCGATACGGCGGCCGCTGCACCACCTGTCAGAAGTGCCGTACAGGCAATGACTGACTACCTTGCCAAGACGGTGGACTCTGGTCCGTACCTGCCGTCATTGAGAGCAGAGATTTACCGAAAGATCGAAGACATACGGGGCAAAACCGCACAGTTTATCGGCGCAGAACCAGAGGAAATCGCTTTCACTCGCAACGGTACGGAATCGATTTCCTTGGTCGGCCGAGGAATTGCGTGGAAGGCAGGCGATGAACTGATCCTGCCTGACACGGAGATGCTCAGCAACGTTGCCGTCTGGCGCCAGTTGGAGTCGGAAACCGGCATTCGAATCATTACCGTCAAGGCAGATGAACACGGTCTGATTGATCCCGAGTCGGTTGCACACGCCATCACCGAACGCACCAGGCTCATAAGTTTTGTCTTCCTGTCCAACGTTACCGGCGCCGTGCAACCAGTTGCGCAAATATGTCAGGTGGCCCGCAGAGCTGGAATTCTCACTCACGTGGATGCGGCGCAATCTTTGGGGATGATCCCCACCGACATCAACCAAATCGGTTGCGATTTCCTCTCGGCGTGTACCAGGAAGGGCCTTCGATCTGTTGAAGGGTCCGGCATCTTGTACGTCAGGCAAGAACATATTTCGAGTCTCTCTCCCGCACTTGCTGGTTGGTGGAACGCCTCAATAGGCGAGGACGGCGGAATCGGGTTCCCGGACACTGCTCGTCGTTTCGAGGCAGGATCCCCCAACGTGCCTGTCATCCTGGCCCTTGAAAAGGCCATTGACTACGCGGAGAGCATCGGTGTCGCGGACATCGAGGCGCAGGTGCGGGAACTGACCGAATATGCCGTGACAAAAATTCGATCCATCGACGGGGCATCTGTTTATGGCCCCCTGGATTCCGCGCATCGCTTGGGCATCATCCCATTCAACGTTGCTGGAATCGACCCGGCCGAACTGGTATCAGCCCTGGAAGAACAGGGCATCATCATCGAGTCCGGGCACTTCATGGCCACGTCGATTCTGAAGGCCTATGGGATCGAGACGATGGCGCGAGCATCCTTGCACTACTTCAATTCCCCGACAGAGATCGACCGCATGATCTCGATTATCGAATCATTTCTCGAGAAGGAACGAGGCATGCACTGATGGCAAATGCAATGCTGATGAGCAGCTCTAAAAAAGACGACTTGGGCTACCTCGAACATGCCTCCAGTCAGCTAAGAACCCTGCTGGGCAGCGGACCAAGGGATGTCCTCTATGTTCCGTATGCGGCGATTACGCCGACCTACGACGAATACGAAGCTCTTGCTGCCGAACCGTTCTCACAGCTTGGCTATACGATTCGCTCTATCCATCACGAACCGGATCCTCTCCGCGCAGTAGCTGAAGCGGGAGCAATCGCGGTGGCCGGCGGTAATACCTTCGCGTTGCTGAATCGTCTCTATCAGGAAAGTCTCGTCGATCCGATCCGACGCAGGGTAATGGACGAGGGCATCCCATACGTCGGTTGGAGCGCGGGGACGAATGTGGCTACGGCGAGCATCCGAACGTCCAATGACATGCCGATCGTGCAACCGCCGTCCTTCGTGGGCCTGGGCTTAGTTCCCTTCCAGATCAATCCTCATTTCGTTTCCGGCAAACCGGCCGGTCACAACGGTGAAAGCCGTGAAGAACGGCTGACCGAGTTCGTAACCCTGAACCGTGACGAGGAGGTCCTGGCCCTATATGAAGGTTGCGCTCTCCACGTCCAGGAAGACACCGGAACCATTATCGGTGACCGTGAGGGGATTGTGTTCAGCAACAACGCCCAGCCCAGAACGATCGCTGTCGGGGAAATGTTTAGTCTTGGCGAAATCAAGGGGAAGAAATGAGCATCAAAGAAGTTTCAGAAGTCATCAACCTCATCGACGACCCGAGCCTTAACGGAGCAGGGGCGAAAAAACTCTTGGACTCTGCTGGTGCCAAAGGGTGCACCATAACGGTTGATTCCGTTCCCTACGATGATCCGGATCTGCCATTCAAGTGCGACTTCGTCAAAGTCGTTATTCCGGGAAGCAACGGCAAAACCCATGGGGGGAAACAACGAACGCTAGGTATCATCGGTCGTTTGGGAGCCCAGCAAGCTCAACCTGAGCGCACAGGCATGGTCTCCGACGCCGACGGATCCATTGTCGCCCTGGCGCTTGCGCTGAAGCTCCTTCGCATGCACGAAGCCGGAGCCATACTTCAGGGTGACGTCATCATCACCACCCACGTCGCCACGCACGTGTCGATTAAGGAACACAAACCGGTAGATTTCATGGGCTCGCCCCTAAGCTCCGCGAAAATGAACGATCACGAGGTCGACAAGACCATGGACGCGATCCTTTCCGTGGATACCTCCAAAGGCAACAAAATCATCAATCACCGCGGGATTGCCATCTCCGCGACGGCGAAGCAAGGCTACATTCTGCCGGTCGCACCCGATCTGGTGAGCATCTTGGAGAACGCGACGGGAGAACCCGCATTCACTTTCCCCGTATCGCTCCAGGACATCACTCCCTATGAGAACGGGTTCTACCACTTCAACTCGATCATGCAGCCACATGTTGCGACAGGTGCCCCGGTCATTGGACTCGCGCTGACAGCCAAGGCCGCCGTTCCCGGGAGCGTGACGGGCGCAAGCTATCCGGACGCAATTCTGGACGCGGTTCGATTCGGACTCGAGACCGCCGTTCAGTTCACCTGGGGCCGTGCTGAGTTCTTCGACTTTGCCGAATTCGAAAAACTGCAAACGCAGTACGGATCCTTGAAGCAATTCCAAACCACAGGCAAGAAATAGCCCCGGACACAGGAGTGAGCGACGTGGTTGAGAACAAGGTTGCCCCGGAAGGCAACGAAACGCGGCACCCCGGAGCCTTCGAGCCCGTCGTGCTTATACCCACCATTATTCTGAGTGTTCTTGGCGCCATCGTAGGGTTGAACCTGATTACTACGCTGGGAATCTCCGCAAATACCAGCATCATCGGCGCAGTGATTGCCATGCTGCTGGGCAGGATTTCCTTCTTCGGGTTGTCCAAGCTCCGCAGTGAAAATCGACAGAACCTGGTGCAATCGGCTGTTTCGGCCTCGACATTCGCGGCAGCAAACGGTCTTTTGGCACCCATCGCTATTCCATTCGCGCTGGGGATGCCTGAGCTCGTTTGGCCCATGCTGCTCGGAGCCTCGATAGGTGTGCTGGTAGATGTCTTTGTCCTGTTCAAGGTCTACGGGTCGAAGCTCTTTCCGGCATCCAACGCCTGGCCGCCAGGAACCGCGGCGGCCGAGACCATTAAGGCGGGCTCACGTGGGGGCAGACGCGCGCTTATCCTCGCCGCTGGCACCGCGGTAGGTATCGGAGGGTCATTCTTTTCTCTGCCCATGTCCGCTGCAGGTGTGGCCCTTATCGGCAATATGTGGTCCCTGACGATGTTCGGAATTGGCTTGCTGATTGCCCAGTACGCACCTGCCCTGTTCCAAGTGGACCTGACGGCGCTGTACATACCACACGGGCTGATGATCGGGGCCGGCATCGTCGCTCTGTTTCAAGTGCTGTGGATCATCTTCGGCTCGCGAAGCAAGTCGGCGCAAAAGCGTGAGGCAGTAGTATCGAAAGCTGCCAAGGCGGATCCGTCCATGAAGTACACGGTTAATCCCCAACAGTTAGCTCGGGCCTTTGGCTTTGGGTACTTGGCATTCGTGGCGGGAGCGGTGATTCTCACCGGCTTCGCGGGCGTTCTAGAAGGACTGCCGTGGTTGGAAATTCTGGGTCTGGTTCTGTTTGCCGGTTTGGCCGCGATCATTCACGAACTGATCGTGGGCTTGGCTGCAATGCACGCGGGCTGGTTCCCGGCCTTTGCGGTTACTCTGATCTTCCTGGTTATCGGCCTGTTGATTCACATTCCAGCCGCACCCCTGGTCTTGTTGGTGGCCTATTGCTCAGCGACCGGACCGGCTTTTGCTGATATGGGTTATGACTACAAGGCCGGATGGATCCTGCGGAGGGAACATCGTCCGTACACTGCATTCGAAATGGACGGCCGCAAGCAACAGCTGCAAGCGTCTGTGGTAGCAATCCTGATCTCCATCGGCATCGTTGCAATTTCATGGGACAACTTATTGAGCAGCGGCGCCATCCCGCCGACTTCCCAAGTCTTCGCCGACACCATCACAGCTGGTGTCAGTGACCCGTCCATTGGCAAGACAATGGCCCTGTGGGCCATACCGGGAGCGATCATTCAGCTTGTGGGCGGACCTCAGCGACAGCTGGGCGTATTGTTTGCAACGGGTTTGCTGGTGGCCTCGCCAAACGCTGGATGGCTGGTCCTCATCGGATTGCTTGGACGAAAGCTCTGGACCAAATGGCGCGGTGAAGAGGGTGAACGAGAGGTCGGTCTGGTTGGCGCTGGACTGATTGCTGGTGACTCGCTGTTCAACCTCGGCAAGATCATTCGGATTTGATGCCTCTCCGACGATGCGATGTAGGCTCCAAGGTCAGGATTCATACCAAAATCATTTTGTAGCACCGTACCGGTACAGCCATTGTTACTGCCGAGAATGGCGCGAATCATGTGGGCACTCAAGATGGTGTCGTCCACGCGATGGGTGCCACCGCTAGCTGGCTACAGGATCCGGTGGGTCGTACCGCCAAACCCGCAGTTCTTGAATTCCCATATAGTCCGACCGACCGGTTGCTGTTCCGCGTACTGGGGATGGCCGCCGATTTCGAGGCCGATTTGCTCCGTATTCGCACCCGTGAAGGAAGGGCCGTAGCCAAGGAAAATGGCCGGTTGCAGGGCGACAAGCCGAAATTCTCTCCGTCTCAGAAGAAACATCTGGTGTCGTTGCATTGCGGTGGGGGCATACGACCGAAGACATCACGGAACGGCTCGGCGCGGCCCGGTCCACGGTGTACAGAGCAATTCATCGGCCCGGTACCAGTCACACGGGGACTACCTGAGGACAACGGATAGTTCGATCAGTCCAAGGCTCACATGCGGGAATATCGCGAACGGTTCGAGGTTCTTGACGGAACAGCACATTCATGACTGGCGACCACTCGCCAGACGTAAGGGATCATCACGTTATTCGACGAAGCCCTTAATGTCTTTTCACGATACTGATGCCCACCGTGTCCCGGCTTGCGCGTTTGTCCCGGCGCGTGACACCCAAGCTGACAAGAGCCAGAACCAGACCCAGCACGTCGAGTCCTATGCCGATCCAACCTGGTGAGAGGTAACCGAAGCCTGCGGCGATCGAGGCGCCACCCAGCGCGGCACCGAGGGCATTGCCGATGTTGAACGCTGAGTGGTTCACCGCCGCGCCGAGGAGCGCGGCCTTGCCCGCGATGCGGATCAAACGCGCCTGGATGGACGGAATCAGAATCGACTGCGTGACGCCGATGAGGAACACCGTAATGAAAAGGCCGGGCTTGGACGGGGCGAGCAGTGTGTACAGCACTAGCGAAATGATGAACGCGGTGAAGCCGAAGAGCACTGTCTTGGTGAGATTGCGGTCGCTGGCCCAGCCGCCGATCATATTGCCGATTGTCATGCCGATGCCCATGACTGCCAGGACCCACGGGACCACCGCCGAGGACAGGCCCGCGACCTGCGTCGAGACCTCGGTGATGTACGAGTACACCGCAAAAAATCCGCCGAACCCGATGGAACCCACGGCGATCATGATCCAGATGCGTATGTTCTTGAAAGCGCGGAGCTCAGATCCCGCTGTGCGCGTGGGATCCCCGGCATAGCGCGGAAGAGAAAAGAAGGCGAGAACGAGCGCAAGAGCGAATATCGCCGCGACCATCAGATAGGCCGAACGCCACCCGAAGTTCTGGCCGAGCCAGGTCGCGAGGGGCACGCCCACGACGTTCGCGATCGTGAGTCCGGAAAGAGCCAGGGCAATTCCCTTCCCCTGATTCCCTGGACCCATGATCCGTGCCGCGAGCAGGGAGGCCACCGCAAAATACGCACCGTGAGGCAGGGCAGAAATGAACCGGAAAGCGGAAAGCAACCCAAAGGTCGGGGCGAATGCGGACGCGAGTGTCCCGATGATGAACAAGCTTAAGAGCAACAACGCCAATCGCGCTTGCGAGGCTTTGGCGCCGAGGGCTGCGATTGTCGGGGCTCCCACGACGACGCCTAGCGCGTACATCGTGATGAGCGTGCCGGCCTTGGCAATCTCGGTTTCGGGGGATTGATTGAATTTCGGCAGGAGGTCCCGCGCGATATCAGGAAGGAGACCCATGGAGGCAAATTCGGTGACTCCGATGCCGAACCCGCCGAGGGCGATGGCCACGAGGGCAATGCCTCGACGGACGGGGGTGAGAGTGGTCAAGGCTGACCTTCCTGAGTGGAGGGGGGATTCGATTCGATAACAATCGCCCCATTGCGCGCAGACTAGGCTAGTCCGTCCTGTGTCAGGGTGTCGACCGTGAAGCTTTCCGTTGCTATATGTGACTCGTCATGCGCTCCTCTAGTCTTGAAAGCGCATCCCTTGTCGCCTCCGGAGCGAAGGTTTCTTCCGATGACCGGGCGGAAAGATTTCTCAACCAGGCCCTGGAGGACCACATCGACGACAGCTTGCCGACACCAGTGCTGCAGGAAATCGGCTGTGGGCAATCATCCACTCTTCCGTGATGCCCCATCCCGTTTCGACTGCACTAGGCAACTTTTGGAGGACATGGTGGACGGACTACACGGATGTTTCCGGGCGGGAGTATGCGATTCCGCTCGTGACTGTCATTCAATTCCAGTAACTGATCTCTCCCCTGTCACCACTTTGAAGCCGATGACGTCATACAACTCCGAAAACAACATATACGGGTTCTTCGGCTCATGAGTTTGGTCGCGTCCGAGGCGGCAGGCGAGGCGCACTGTCCTGAAGTTATTCCGTATCTAACTCTGTTGCCGAGACCTCATGGACCAGTAGAACGTGACTGACAAAGCTATCACTGCAGTGAAAGCCAGAAGGATGAACATCGGCCCTCCCGCAAGCAGTGTCAGGCCAAGAGCGAGCACTACGGCTACCCACGCGGATACTGTTGCGAACAGAGCTATGCGGCGCTGACTCATTGGTTTTCACTCCTTCTATTAGCAGAATGTCGCTGCACCTACAGCGCCGCCGCTAACTGCACCCCCAATGGCAGTCCCAACTGCCCAGCCGGTGACAGTTCCTGCGACAGGAACAGCGCTACCGATGGTAGCCCCTGCGGCCCCGCCAGCGATAGCTCCAGTTCCAGCACTACCGCCAGTTCCGAGACCGCACTTGGCACCCTTACCCAGGTACGTGTTGGTCTGCGACGTGTTGGCAGCGTCCTGACTGATGACATTGACTGACACAACGCCATCTTTCTCGGCGTACTTCAGCGCGACGCCATTACCATTCTTGTCCTTTGACTCAGAAGGAAGGGCTTGCTTGGAGCCGTCCTTGGCGACGACTGCCGACCCATCCTCTACAAGCTTTACTCCATCAGGAAGCCGGAAGGCCAGATTCGAATCATCCACTTGTTTGATGCTCTTCTGAGCATCCACCTCAGAGGCCTGCTGGGTCTGGGCTGAGGGAGCTTCAGCTGCATTAGCGGGAGCTAAGATACCGCCGAGAAGCCCTAAGGAGAGAAGCGCTCCCGTGCCAACGGCGGTGGTCTTCTTAGCGGTGTTCATATCTGTCCTTCCGTTTTACCCTGCTGGGGTTCGGCCATTCTCACGTGATGCACGTTACGTATGAAAACACTGAGGATGCAAGGAATAACCACTATGACGTATAAATCGTTACTGAAAATATATTCAAGTAGTTAACTGTTATTAAATCGTGACAGTCCGGAGACCGCCTCGAGACCGCGAATCATTCATAACCGAAATTACGACTGCGAGGTGGTGGCCAGTCAATCGCCGTCAGCCGATTGCAACTCCAGGGAAGGTTGTCTCGTTGAATCACACCATGCCCGCTAGACGGCATCCAACCGGGGTAGATGACCCGAAGGTGTGAGACTAGAGGCGCCACCGTGCCAGCGCCTTAGGAGTTGCATAAGACCGCTTCCAGCTGCGGGATGTCTTGGCACTCTGGCTCGACGCCGGAAGTTGGGAGCCCAGACCGGCAACATGCGTTTGATCTAATCTGGGCCACGGGGCAATTGATAGGACAACAGACACCCTCCAGCTCACCGATAACGAGAGGGTCGATCGTTGCTTCAGGCCAGTGCCCTCCCAGAGGCCTCCCGCCGGGGCCTCTCGGCCTATGATCCATCTCCGAATCTGCCACAAAACGGATTTCACCAGCATGACGAGAATGGCGCCAAGCCGCTCCGCCCGCCGAACACCTTGAGCTCGCCGCCGCATACTTGCTTTACGATTCAAATAATTTTTACCGGGAATAAGCGGAACTATCGACGTGTTGATCTTGGTGATTCGCCTTTGACAGACCATCAGGAGGTCACCATGCAGCTCGGAATCATGACAATTGGGGATGTCACCCAGGACCCCACCAACGGCACCACACCGACCGAAAATGAACGCATCACAGCGACCGTCGAGATCGCCAAGAAGGCCGACGATATCGGCCTGGACGTTTTCGCGACGGGTCAGCACCACAACCCACCGTTCGTGGCTCCGGGTAACCCTCCCACGCTCATGGCGTACCTCGCGGCCGTAACCAAGAACATTATTCTGTCGACCTCGACCACCCTCATCACCACGATGGATCCTGTTCGTCTGGCGGAGGACTACTCCTACGTCCAGCACCTGGCCGAGGGCCGCGTGGACCTGATGCTCGGTCGCGGCAACACCGGGCCGGTCTACCCATGGTTCGGTAAGGACATTCGTCAAGGCGTGAATCTTGCGGTGGAAAACTACAACCTGCTGCATCGCCTCTGGAATGAGGACGTCGTGAACTGGCAGGGCAAGTTCCGGACGCCTTTACAGTCCTTCACCTCAACGCCGCGCCCGTTGGACGGCGTCGCGCCCTTCGTATGGCACGGCTCCATCCGCACCCCCGAGATCGCCGAGCAGGCGGCATATTACGGTGACGGCTTCTTCCACAACAACATCTTCTGGAACAAGGAGCACACGGAGCAGATGATCAATCTGTACCGCGAGCGCTACGAACACTACGGTCATGGAAAGGCCCAGCAGGCAATCGTCGGCTTGGGCGGACAGTTCTTCATGCGGCAGAAGAGCCAGGACGCATGGCGGGAATTCCGCCCCTACTTCGACAACGCTCCCGTCTACGGGCACGGCCCCACGTTGGAAGAGTTCACGGATCAAACCCCGTTGACGGTCGGCTCTCCCCAAGAAGTCCTTGAAAAGACCCTTTCATTCCGGGAGTATGCGGGCGAATACCAACGCCAGCTGTTCCTCGTGGACCACGCGGGTCTGCCCCTCAAGACCGTTTTGGAGCAGCTCGACATGTTCGGCGAACAGGTCCTGCCCGAGCTTCGGAAGGAGTACTCGGCCTCGCACAACCCCGAGGTGCCGGAAGCGCCGGTTCACCCTCGCGTCGCTAAGACTCGGGAGCTTCAGGAAGGAGCAAACCATGCGTAATCCCAAGATCGTCGTGATCACTGCGGGACTGTCCGAGCCGTCGTCGACGGCGCTTCTGGGCGAACGCCTCGCGGATTCCGCGCTTAGCCGCCTCGAAGGTACTGGCTTGACCGCTCAGGTCGAGACCATCAGTCTCCGCGGCTTGGCCCACGGGATCGCCGATTACATGACTATGGGCTTTCCTTCGGGCGAAGTCGGCAGCGCGCTGGATACGGTACGTTCTGCGGATGCGATCATCGCGGTAACCCCCACGTTCAAGGCCGGATACACCGGGCTGTTCAAATCCTTCTGGGATCTGACGGACGACGACGATCTTGTGGGAATCCCCACGATCGTCGCCGCTACCGGCGGTACGGCCCGTCACTCGCTCATGATCGAGTCTTCCCTGCGCCCGCTCTTCGCGTACCTGCACGCCGACGTCGTCCCGACCGGAGTATTTGCGGCAACCGACGATTTTGGGGCCGACTCCTCACTTCAGCACCGCATCGATCGGGCAGGTCTCGAGCTGGCCGAACGCATCGCCTGGAGATCCGGGGCCACCCGGGCCGAGAGGGCACCATCGGTGGAGAAGGAAACCGAGCCGAAGGCGCCGTCCCTCGCCGGCGGTAGGGGGCTTCCTCCGCTCAAGGTCACGCCTTTCGACCAGCTGTTGAACGGCGAGGCGTGATACCTCGTCGCTTCAACGGAATTCGATGACGGCGCCGCCCCGGAACGGGGTGGTCCGGCGACCTGTCGTGTCGGACCCAGGCTATGTAGTCTCTAGATGAAGGCCTCCGACTTCCAAGCCTGACCGTTCCGCGAGGGTCACGAGGGCAAGGATGCGGCCTGAGGCCCTCACCCCTGTTCTGAGTCGGAACCGTTCGGCCGATGACGCCTCAAACTAAGGAGCAACGAGCATGGCCATTCCATCCCTGTCAGGCATCCACCATGTGAAGATCCCCGTCAGCGACATCGATCAGAGCCGCCGGTGGTATGAGGCGGTGCTCGGCCTACAGGTCAATCACAACTTTAAGGACGACGACGGCGTGGTGCGCGGCGTCGCCGGGACGCTGACCTCACCCGAGGGCGACGCGTTCCTCTCCATCGCCCTCCGGCAGAATCCAAAGGTTGTTGAAGCGATTCACGGCTTCGATCCCCTTTCGCTGTTCGTCCCCCACCATGATGAATTGGCCGCGTGGAAAGAGCATCTCGTTCGACTCGGTTACGACTCTCCCGAATCGACCCCCAATGGCAACGTGCTGCTCCTCCACGATCCCGACGGCATCGAGATCAGAATCTTCGGCACACGGCCATAACCATCTCGGTCTCCTCGGGCGATCGAATGTCCGTACGGCGCGGCATGATGTGCGCTCTGCCCCGGCGACCGTTTCTTTCAGGGATTTCAGGGCTTCGATCCCTGGGCTTCGATCCCTGGGCTTCGGTGCCTAGGATGATCGGGTGAACGATTGCCCGATTGCGTCCCAGGATTCCCTGACCGTCCAGGGCCGCGAGCGCACCCTGACGTTGGTCGTGCCGAAAAATCTCCCCCCGGACCCTCCGCTCGTGATACTTTTTCACGGTTCTCAGCAGAGTTCCCGCGTATTCCGAAAATTCACCGCGGGGACCTTCGACGATGCGGCCGCACGCACCGGTTCCGTCCTCGCCTACGTGGATGGCTTCGATCGGCACTTCAACGATTCCCGCGTGGGCGCGGACTTCCGATGCCGCGAGCTCGGGATCGACGATGTGGCTTTCACGGCCGCCACGATCAAAAGGCTGAGAAGGACTCACGGAATCGATGAGTCCAAGGTCTTCGTGGTCGGGTACTCGAATGGCGGTCACATGGTTATCCGTTTGATTCACGAAGCCCCGAAACTCCTGGCTGGAGCGGCCATTATCGCGGCGACACAGCCGACCCCTGACAATTTTCTGCTTGCCGGCAGACTCCCGACGTTGCCGAGACCGGTACGCCTTCTCGCAGTCCACGGGACCGAGGATCAGCTGGCTCCCTACAAGGGTGGACAAGCGTCACTGTGGGGAAAGCAGTCTCGGGGAGCGGTCCTTTCCGCACCCGATTCCGCCCGCTATTTTGCAGAACGCAATGGCATCCACACACCGCCCACCGAGACCCAATGGCATGAAGACGTCGTCGTCACCGAATGGGCCGGACAAGGTCTGGAACCGGTCCAGCTGTGGACGGTGCACGGTATGGGCCATGTGGTCCCGGTTCCCCACGATCTGCCTGCGAGCCTTGGCCCGGGAACACGAGCATTTGCCGCGGCGGACGTGATCACGGGTTTCTTCGGTTTGTCCGAGGTATAGCCTGCTCTACCCATGAATCACACCGTTCCCCACTGACGCAGCCTCCCTGACTCATGGAATATGGAGACATAGCGTTCGGCTGATCCAGGAACGGTTTCCTCCCGCCTGGCGGAGCGAGTCCGTCTCGACCACAGCACCCTTGCTCTCCGGGCAACCACTCGTTTCCTGGGTCGGCCCACACGTTGATGGGGAAACCTGTAACGTCGCCAGCAGAAAAACGCTACGCGTATCGATGAGAGGAACCATGAACGTTTCGATGTGGCGCAAGCTGGCGAGTCCCTGGTACCTCGTATCCGCCGGCCCCTGGGTCGCCCTCATCGCCATCGTCATCCAACCGATGATGTTTTTCGTAGCGTTTTTGGCCGTATTTCTCGTCATGGCCCTCATATCCAGCAACGACTATGCGCTGAGCTTCTTTTTCTTCGGGATCCCGTTGCTGGGGGTCATTTTCCTGCCTGTAGTAGGCCTGTGGTTCGGTTACATCGAGCGTGGCCGGCTGTGGATGATGGGTTTTCAGAACGTTCCATCGGCCCACGTCAATCTGCCCCTCAAACCTTTCTTGGTATGGCTCAAGACCAGGTATCGCGAACCCGCTTCCTGGCGCAACGTCCTTGCTCTCGTGGTCACGGGCGTCTTCGGAATCGTCAATACGGTACTGCTCGCGCTCGAAACCCTGACTCTGGCAACCATGGGGTTTCTGTGGATCTTTACCGGGCAATTCCACAGAACCATTCCGGCCAATGAGCTCCCCGGATTGTTCAAGTTCATCCGTCTGATGACGGACGGGGACGTCACCCCAGATGATTGGTGGAAGTTCCCGCTCGTTGCGCTCGCATCGCTCATCGTCTTCGCCTATTTCAACGGGCTGCTGGCCGCCGTTACAGGCTCGGCGTCGAAGGCTCTTCTGAGCCCGCGTCCGGAGGAGATCGAGCGTCAGGTTCAACAGTTGACGTCCTCACGCGCCCGGATCATGGACTCCTTCGAGTCCGAGCGACGCCGTATCGAGAGGGATCTGCACGATGGAGTCCAGCAGGAGCTCGTGAACCTCACACTGAGGCTGGGCATGGCCGAATACGAACTCCAAGCCCTAGCGAATCAAGGGATCGACGTCGCAGCAGCACGGCAAGAAGTGTCCCGCGCTCAAGAACAGATGGACCATGCTCTCCAAACGCTGCGCAATACGGTCCGGGGAATCTACCCTGCGGTTCTCGAAGACCACGGTCTGCGAGCGGCGCTCGAAGAACTCGCGAACAACTGCATGCTGCCTGTCCAGCTGGTCTACACCGCAGCAGACCAGCTTCCACAGGATATCCAACGCAGCGCGTACTACATCGCGAGCGAGGCAGTGACCAATACCCTCAAGCATTCGACCGCCAGCACCATTTGGATCACAGCGTATACAGAGGACAATGTCCTGCATATCGAAATCACCGATAACGGCCAGGGTGGTGCCGATACTCGTGGCGGAACCGGCGTTTCGGGCCTGAACGAACGCGTTCAAACCATGAACGGCAAGGTCTGGCTGGTTTCTCCCCCTGGCGGGCCCACGACCCTCTTCGGCTCGATACCCTTGGAGGAGAAGCAGACTTCACCTTCGTTGTCCGTCGAGTAGCCCGTGAACTGTCGGGAACGTACTGAGCACGCACCATCGACATCTGACACCGACACTTCCATAACCTGATCCATAATTCCGTTTCTCAGAAAGGGTCCCGTGCGCATCATTCTCGCCGAAGATTCCACCCTCCTCAGAGAGGGCCTCGTGATGGTTCTCAAACGCCTGGGTCATGAGGTATCGCGTGAGGTCGGGGATGCACCTGGGCTTCTGGCCGCCGTGGACCAAGCGCAAGGACAGGAAGGGGTCGACGTCGTGGTCACGGACGTGCGCATGCCCCCGACCAATACCTCGGACGGTCTACAGGCCGCGCACACCCTCCGTGAGCGGTATCCCCGGCTCCCCGTCCTGGTTCTCTCCCAGTACATTGCTTCTGCGTATGCACGGGAGTTGTTCTCCGACGACTCGTCCGGCCTGGGTTACCTTCTCAAGGACCGTGTCGGCAAAATCGAGGACTTCGCGCGGGCCCTGGAAACGGTGGCCGGGGGCGGGACCGTCATCGACCCCGACGTCGTCAAGCACCTCATGGGAAACGCCGCGTCGGACAACAGGTCAGCGGTCTTGGAGCGATTGACCCCGCGCGAACTCGAAATCCTCAAGCTGATGGCGCAGGGCAAGGCGAATTCGGAGATCGAGCAGGAGCTCTACGTTTCTTCCGCGACGGTAGCCAAACACATCGGCAATATTTTCGACAAGCTGGGGCTGGACAGCGACGCCGGGAATCGACGCGTCCGCGCGGTCCTTGCATTCCTGGACCACTGACCCTAGGCGCGTGCCCCGCGCGTCCCCTAGCTTATTCCGAAGAACCATTCTCAATACGGCCTTTACAAGGCCGTCTATTAGGTTGAAGATTTGACGATCCAAAATACTAGTACCCTTTGAATCTGTGACGGGTGTTTTCGCCGCCTTGGACCAAGGATTCGGCGAACTACCGTCGCGGACTAAGTGACCACCAAGGGAGAGAATAAGTGACAGAGCTGCAACAGGAACCAGTTGACGCTGATGCACAGATCAAAGCCGCTTCATGGCGCCAGTTCTTTGAGACGTCGCAGATGCTGACAAATCGTCTCGAACAATTATTGCGCAAGGACACAGCGCTCCGGCTGGCCGATTACGATGTCTGCCAGCTCCTCTACAACGCCCCGGACCACCGATTGCGCCTCGGAGACATCGCGCACATCATGGTTTTCTCACCGTCACGTTTGAGCTACCAGGTGGGGGTTCTGTGCGACAAAGGCGTCCTTCGTCGCATTGAAGACTCTACCGACGGTCGCGCCGCATTCGCGGAGCTGACCAGCCACGGCGTGGACGTTTTTCTCCAAGCCCGCGAAACTCATCGACAGCACGTCAATGAGATCCTCAATGACCTCGTCAGTGTCGAGGAGGCCGAGTTGATCGAGCGGCTTTTCGCTCAAATTCGGCAACGGCTCCTGCAAGGCTAAGACACCCAGGCCACAAAACTCAGTGAAGGGCCGTGGCTCGCGATGCGCATCGCGAGCCACGGTCCTTTCTGCTCAACGCTTCGGCGACGTTGTGGAGCCGGATCGTTGGGACTGTCCCGCTTCTTCGGCGCGGCGCAGTTCCTCGCGATTGTGGCTCACCATGGAAGCGACGACATTGAGAGCGATACCGGCCAGCACCAGGATCCAGCCGAGGATTCCCAGGTGTGCCGTGATGAGGATGGCACCCACGAACAGCACGAGCAACGAGGTCAAGTACGCAGGGGTGAGGAAGACGCGATAGTTCATATACCTATTTCACCACGTCCGTCTTGGACTCGCGTATAAGGCATGGTTGCTAGCTCTGTTTTGGGGCCCGGGGCGGTTTCTGGGGCTTGCCCGCCGGTGGAGATGAGAGGCCCGATTGCAGCCCCGGGAGCAGATTTGCCATATCGGGGTTCTGAACGGCGGCCATCTGGTCGAGCTTCCGAAGCACGTGGTCTACGGTGGCCGGGTCCACTCCGCGATCAGAGCGCGCACTGATGATTTCGTCCTGGGCAGCGTTCAGGGCGGTGTCCCTCATCTTGGCGAAGAGCTTACGACGTTTGTTGCGCTCCGCCAGTTGTGCCTCGTAGAACTCCTGGTTCTCCACTTCCTGGGGGCTCTTCGGAACCATTCGTCGGTACAGGTCCGAGACCATGGACACGAGTTCGGGTGGGGCGTCCTGAGCGTAGCGGCCAACCGCTTCCATCGCAGCGTGCTGCGCCCTCTTCAGAAGTTCGCGCTCTTGTCGATCCTGTTGATCCTCTTGATCGAGACCTAGCATTTTGACGAGGAACGGAAGCGTCAGTCCAGGGAAAACCATGGTGAAGAGCAGGACCATGGTCGCGATCACCAGAACTTCGGAACGGAATCCGAATCCCTCGGCCGGCAGGGACAGCGCGAGGGCCAACGTGACAAGACCTCGCATCCCTGACCATGTCATTACGAGCGCCTCGCCCATGGTCCGCGGCGTCATGGGTTGGTGCGCCTTGGAATGGTTGAAAGCGACAATGATGCTCATCCAGGCGAGGCGAATGAAGATGACGACTGCCGCGATGATGCATCCGTGGAGAAGCATCTCTCCGATGCGATCTCCTGCGTCCTCAACGACCTGTCGAACCTGCAATCCGATCAGCCCGAATGCGACGCCGGTGATGAGCATCTCGATGACTTCCCAGAACGCCGTTCCGGTCAGTCGATCCTCCGGTTCCAAGTCGCCCATCGTGCTGGACATTTGGACGGCGGCAACGACCACGGCAATGACTCCGGAGGCGCGAACCTCTTCGGATGCTATATATACCGCAAACGGAATAATGAGAGTCAGGCCGGATCGCGCGACGTGCGAGTTGAGGTGACGCCGCGCGATTCCGCCAAGCCAACCGAAGAGCAGCCCGATAACCACTGCTGCAAAAGCCGTATACAGGAATTCGAGGAGGAGAACCGGTGCGGACAGATGACTGTTGACGGTAATGGCTGCGAGGGCCGCCTGGAATGCCACCAAGGAGACGGCGTCGTTGAAGAGGCCCTCAGTTTGCAGGGTCGAAACGATGCGTCGAGGTATTCCGACGGGTTCCGCGACGGCCTCGACGGCCACGGGGTCCGGAGGGGCTACGGCCGCACCGATCGCGACGGCAGCAGCCACGGTCATTCCGGGGATGAAGACCATGGAGGTCCACATGACCGCCAGGATGGTGATGGCCACGAGGACCACCGAATAGATCACGATCGCTCGCCAGTTGGTCCGGAACATCTGCCAGCTGGCCCTCTGCCCCAGCGCCCACAGAAGTGGCGGCAAGAATATCGGGAGGATGAGCTCGGGCTGAATGGTCACATTCGGCACACCAGGAATGAAAATCATGGCGGCGGTCGCCAAAGTCAGAAGAACCGGCCAGGGCAGGTTGAACCTGTCGCCGACCCCCACGAGGACGAGGGTCGCCAACAAGATCACAATGACGACGATCAAGAAGTCCACGTTTCGACTTTATCCGACCGGGCCCGGCAGGGATAACATTTTTCGGACGTGAACTGACCGTCTATTCCAATTCAGGCATTTGGGGCGACCGAAGTACCCACGCCGCGCCGCCTGATCGTGACCGGAACCGGCGCACCTTCTGCGGCGGTCGAACAACGCGGACTTTGACCGCAAGGCGGCGTGCCGGCCGGCGTTTCCGGCTTCGCGCCGTCTACCTGGTGAGCTTCCAGATATGCTTCGTGTTCCGCAACGAGGTCTCTGTCCTCGGCGCCCAGTACTACAAATCCTGCGTCCTGGATCATGCGCAGGTCGTCCAGAGCCGATTGGCCCTCGCTGGTGAGGTAATCGCCCAAGAAGAGCGAGTTGACGACGTGGAGGGCCACGGATTGAAGAGACCTCAGATGCATTTCGCGGCCACCGGCCATGCGAATTTCCTTTTCCGGCGCGGCGAAGCGAACCATCGAGAGGATCCTCAGGCACTTCAACGGGGTAAGTTCCCAGGTACCTTCCAAGGGAGTTCCTTCGAAGGGCATGAGGAAGTTGATCGGAATCGACTCGGAGTCCAGGTCAACGAGGGAGAACACCGCATCGACCAGTTGTTCGGGACTTTCCCCCATCCCGACGATCAGACCCGAGCAAGCTTGGAGTCCGGCGTCATGCGCTTGTTCGACCGTGGCAACTCGCTCGGAATACGAGTGTGTCGAGCAGATCTCCGCATAGTGGTCCTCGGAAGTATTGAGATTGTGGTTGTACGCATCCGCGCCGGCACATTTGAGGCGTTCGGCCTGCCCTTCTTTCAGGATTCCGAGACACGCGCAGACCTCGATGTCCGGATTGCTTTTTTTGAGGCCTTCGATCATGCGAGAAACCCGTTCGACATCCCGGTCCGTGGGTCCTTTCCCGCTGGCGACCATGCACACGCGCGAAGCCCCGCCGATCACGCCCATGCTGGCCTGACGAACGGCTTCCTCCGGCTTGATCCACGTGTACTTCAGGATCTCCGCGGCCGATGCCAAACGCTGGGAACAATACGAACAGTCCTCCGGACACAGGCCGGACTTGAGGTTGACCAGGTAGTTGACCTTGACCGTGTTGCCATAGTTCGCGCGTCGGAGGATGGATGCGGCGTTGACGATCTCGAAGGTCTCGGCGTCACTGGCCGACAAGAGAGCTAGCGCCTCGTCCCGGGTGAGCTGGTGGCCTGCGGCCACCTCGTGAGCGAGTTCCGTGTATGAAATGTGCATGGATGCATTGAAACCCGTTTTTGAACAGTGTTCAAGTGCGGGCTCGGCTGTGACTGGTCACTTGACGCGCGAAGCAGGGGTTGGCTCTCAGCGCACATCTATTCCCATCCATAGCGCGTCGCAATAGGTTTGAGAAAAGAACATCACACAGAAGGGTGCAGATCATGGCAGATCTTTCCGGCAAGAAAATCGCTTTTCTCCTGACCAACGGCGTGGAGGAGGTCGAGCTGACTCGTCCGCGCAAGGCTCTCGACGACGCAGGTGCCCAGACCGTCATCGTCTCGCCCGCCGAAGGCAAACTGACGGCAATGAATGGAGACTGGGACCACGGAGATTCCTTCGATGTGGACCTGCCTCTCTCCGAGGCCAAACCAGATGCATTCGACGCTTTGGTTCTGCCTGGCGGCACCATCAACTCGGACACCTTGCGCATTGCCGAGGGCGCAACCGAATTCGTACGGGCCTTCTTTGAGCAGGAGAAGACCGTCGCCGCGATCTGCCACGCTCCGTGGATCCTGGCCCAGGCCGAACTCGCCCGTGGACGCCGGCTCACCTCGTTCGTCTCAACCAAGACCGATCTGATCAACGCGGGTGCGCTTTGGGAAGACTCACAGGTCGTGGTGGACGGAAACCTCATCACGAGTCGCAATCCCGGCGACATCGACGCTTTCAACGCGGCAATTTCCGAGGCTCTCTCCTCATAGACCTCTCGGACGGGGCGACGGGATTGAGTCGGTAGACTCTTCCCGTGGCCCTCACCCGTGAACTCATCCTGGAAACAGCCCTGTCGCTCTTGAGCGAGTACGGGCTGGGTGACTTGTCCATGCGCAGGGTAGCTGGTGAGCTCGGGGTTGCCCCCGGCGCCTTGTACTATCACGTCAAGAACAAGCAGGAATTGCTCACGCAGCTGGCAGGCAAAATGCTCGACCCGGAGCCCTTGTTGTCCCCGGGCGGCGCCAAAGCTTCGCAGAGCGAGGCGATGACCGAACGGGAGCTGATCGAGACCGTTGTCGGACAGGCTCGAGCCGTCAGAGAATCCGTTCTGCGTTATCAGGACGGCGCAGACGTCATCGGAATCGCCCTAGCCTCCGATCCCGATTCCGTTTCTGCGTTCGTATCGATCCGCAACTGCCTGGAATTCGGCGGTGTGTCCGAGCGACGAGCCGATTGGGGAGCCCGTTCCGTGCTGTACACGGTCCTCGGTTTTGTCTCGACGGCACACAACCGAATCCGGCTCGCCTCGCCATCCGCTCCGACCGGCGGTCGCCGCGTTATGGCTTCGGACGATGCCGAAGCATGTGATTTCGGAGTCAGTTCCATCGTTCTGGGCATTGTGGAAGGATCACATACCTCCTAGTCGAGGGGTAACCTCCCGCGCTTTACAATAAATGAGGCGCGTTGGGAGCCACGAGTTCCGCGATCTGTTTCGCGGTGTCCGAAATCCGACTCCGCGCCGAATCACACCACCAACGAGAAGAATTCAGGTACAACTCCATGACCGAGGCCTCGATCGTGGCCCAGTGGGCCTCCCTGCCGGACCACACTGCGCAGGTGGAATCATTGCGCGAGGCCTTCATCGACAGGTACGGCTCGGAACCCGATGGCATCTGGTCGGCTCCGGGGCGCCTGAATCTCCTTGGGGAGTACGTCGACTTCAATGGCGGCTCGTGTTTCCCCACGCCCCTTCCCTACCGGACCCTGATCGCGGGACGACTTCGACGGGACGGCATCCTCCACGCGGAGTCCCGGCAGATGTCGAATCCCGTTGAATCCCCGGTCCCGGAGATCGCTCCCGGAACGATTTCCGGATGGTTCGCATACGTCGGTGGCGTTGCGTGGTCCATGAACCAAGAGGGAGGCCAAGACATCGCCTTGCCACCGGATTTCGGAGCGGACTTGCTCATCGATTCCACGGTTCCGGTCGGCGGCGGCCTGTCCTCTTCGGCCGCCCTGGAATGTTCCACGGCCCTCGCGCTGCTGGAACTGTCCTGCCCGCTCCGCACGGAGGCGGCCATGGAACCGTTGCCAGTCGGCGGATGCGGCCCCGACAACGACGACCTCCGGGCACGGCTGGCGCGGGTGTGCATGCGGGCCGAAAACGAAGTGGCTGGCGCCGTGACCGGCGGCCTCGATCAGACGACGTCTCTCCGTTCGCTTCCAGGACAGGCAATGGTTGTGGATTTCCGGGATTTCTCGATCGAACCCGTCGATGTGAACGTGACCGAGGCCGGCTTGGCATTCCTCGTGATCGATACCCGCGCGCCCCACGACCTAGCCGATGGTCAATACTCCAGCCGGAGAGACGTGTGCGAGGAGCTCAGGCAGTTGGCAGGCGTCGACAAACTTCGGGATCTCCTGCCGGAGGAGCTCGGCTTTGGCGACCTCGCCGCCGACGATGCGCGTCGAGCTCGCGAGCTGACCGTCAACGAGACCCTAGATCGCTGTGCGCACCTACCGGGAGTCCCAGAACGGATCGGCACGGAAAAACTGCATAGTTGGTTGAAGCACGTCTTCACGGACATGATGCTCGTCGAGCGTGCTCGCACGCTTTTCACGGATCGGACTCCGACCTCTCGAGAAACGTGGGAGGAGCTGGGCCGGCTCTTCACGACTTCCCATACCTCGATGCGTGACGATCTCGGTGCATCGCGGGCCGAGCTCGACGTCGCCGTGGACACGTGCCTGGAACACGGTGCTTTGGGTGCCCGACTCGTGGGCGGCGGTTTCGGTGGAGCCGTACTCGCTCTGACAACCCGCGAAGCAGTTGCGGAGACTGCACAGGCCGTAGCCGATGCGTTCGCAGCACAAGGTTTCGACGTCCCCGTTTTCCTTCCCTTGGCCCCGGGACGCCCGGCTAACCGCGATATCTAAGACGCTCAAAAAGAACAGAATCTAATTAAAATTCGTTATTTATGACGGGGGCGGAACGCTTTTCTTGCGTTCCACCCCCGTGCCTGACTCACGTGGTTCATTCCCTTAAAACCGCCTCACTGCAGGCGCATGAGGCGGAATTTCTGATGTGCTGCAGCACCGATCGATACCGACAGGTACTAATAAAACACTCGCGAGTACGTTTCACAACAAGGCGCGCACATCGTTATCAAATCTTTATGCCGAAGTCCTCGAGGCAGGTGCCTGGACGACAAATCCTTGTGATATTCGAAACGTTCAGAAGGCCCGACCGCTCGCAAGGGAATAACGACCCGGCCGCTCAAGTTGGGATGAGCACGCCCAACATAATTCCTCACCGCGAAAGGCGGTTTCGTGGCTTTTTCATACTTATTCCAGCCATTGGCCCTCCGAGGCCTTGAACTCAAGAACCGAGCTTTTGTTGCACCGATGTGCCAATACAGCGCGGCCGATGACGGCGTTCCCACCGACTGGCATTTGATGCATTTGGGTTCGTTCGCGACCGGCGGCTTTGCCCTCGTCACAGCGGAGGCAACCGCCGTAGCGTCTGAGGGACGAATCTCGCCAGGAGATTTGGGACTGTGGAATGACGGCCAGGCCCAACAGTTTGCCCGTATTGCAGACTTTGTCCATGAGCATGGCCAAGGCGCCAAGTTCGGCATCCAGCTGGCCCACGCAGGCCGGAAAGCCTCCACGTATCATGCCCTGCCCGGCTACCCTGAAGGTTCACTGGACAAGAATGATGGCGCGTGGACCACCTTGGCACCCACGGATCAGGCATTCGGCCCCTTCGACGCCCCACAGGCCATGTCCGAACAGGACATCCTGGATACGGCTCGGGCCTTCGGCGAGGCAGCGACCCGCGCAGTCGACGCCGGAGTGGACACTCTTCAGATCCACGCCGCACATGGATACCTGCTTCACGAATTCCTGCAAAAGGACGTCAACACCCGCGAGGACAAGTGGGGTGGGGAGGACCTGGAGAACAGGATGCGGTTCCCGCTCGAGGTCGTCCGCCAGGTCCGCGCCGCGATACCGGAAAACATGCCGTTGATGATCCGGGTTTCTGCGGTCGACTGGAAGGAAGAGGCGGGCTCCGAGGCAGCCCGCCGCGCCAACGAGGCGGACCTGGCTGACATCACGGAGTTCGTGAGGCAAGCAGGGAGACTCGGTGTCGACATGGTGGACGTGTCCAGTGGTGGCAACCTGGCTCAGCCCCATGTTGTTCCCGTACCGGGGTACCAAACCGAATTCGCGGCACATATCCGGCGCGAAACAGGGGTCACGACGAGCGCCGTCGGGATCATTACCAATCCGATTCAGGCAGAGCACACGATTGCGACAGGTCAGGCCGATGCGGTCAGCGTTGGCCGCGAAGCATTGCGCGATCCTCGATGGGTCCTCAGGGCCGCTCAAGAATTGCGGCAGGATACGGATTGGCCGGACCAGTTCTATCGAGCCAAGCGATAACGCCCGTTTAATAAAAACCCGAACTAAATATCTCCGTCCCAAAAATTCCCTGGATGTTTGGTGGAGATTCGGTAACGACATTTTGCCAGGGGTGAACAATTCGATCTGATATGTGAAAGCGGTTCACATCACCCCTTGTTTGCCCTAGTCTCGAAAACAAGTGGCGGTCCGCAACACTGAAATAGCAAGGATCGCCGAGATGAAAGGAGCCAACTATGGGTTTCGATATTGGTGACAAGGCAGGCGACGCTCTGAACAAGGGCAAGGACACCGTCAATGACAAGACCGGTAAGGACACCGTCAAGGACGAACATGTCGACAAGGCCAAGGATGCGTTGAACGACAAGTTCGGCAACAACTAATCTGTCGTTGTTCGTTCTTGCTTGTCCCTCGGATATTTCCTAGGGGCACCCCAATGAAAGGAGTCCCATATGGGTATCGAGGATAAGGCTAATAACGCATTTCAGGATGCCTCCGGCAACGCCAAGGAAAAAGTCGGCGAAGCAGTAGGCAATGATGATTTGAAGAATGAAGGCAAGGGCGATCAGCTCGGCGCAGCCGTCAAGGAAGGTGCCGAGAAGGTCAAGGATGCCGCCCGTAACATCGGGGACAAGCTCAAGGGCTAATGCCGGCATTCACATTTGCCTGCCCGTGGCGGGCCACCTGGAAGGGTGGCCCGCCACAGGTCTTTAAAACCGGGAAACTCGAAATCTCGTGATTAACCCCCGGCCGAATTCACCCCTTTACGAGGTGGAGACGACAGCAGGGGTTGCGGGCAACTGCCCGCAACCCCTGCTTCGTGATGGGAGAATTATCGGATATCAGAGTCCGGGAGCGGCGTAGTAACCGTCCACCGTCATCATTCCGCCGCCGTCGACGGCGGTGATCTGCGTTCCCTGTTCCGGGTTGAGCGCGGAAACCATCTGCCCGTCACCGAGATAAATGCCTACGTGGGCATAGTTGTTCGTGAAAACGACATCACCGGCTTGGGGTGCGGACGTTGGCACCAGCTGATCCTTCATGCTGTACGTGTATGCGTCCAGATTGATTCCTGATTGAGCGTAGACGTAGGAGACGAATCCGGAGCAGTCCCAGGCCATATAGTCCTGGCCTCCCCACACATAGGATCCGCCGACTCCGGACAGGGCATCCTGGACAATCTGGCCACGGCTACCGGTTACGGTATCGGTGGACGCCACGGGCTGGACATCGGTTGCCTGCGCCGACAGTGTGTCAGCCGACTGGGGCTGATCCACAGGTGCCAACTGTGCCTGGTCAGCAACCTCGGAGCCGGGATCCTGCTGCTGCGGGGTGGTCTCTGCCGCAGGAACGGCCTCGATCGGCGCGTCGGCAGAATCGTTGGTTGCTTCCACCCCGCTGTCGAGATCGTCGGCAATCGGATTCTCTTGGATACCTTCATCGACGGAGCCAGAGGCCGGAGCCGTCTCAGCGGCCGGGACGGCCTCAGGGGCTGGAGCCTGGGTGGCTGTATCGGCCGCCGGGGCAGCTGCCGGTTCCGAGGCTTGAACATTAGTCGACGAGTCGGCGCCCTCGTCAGCAGGCTGTTGAGCCCAGGGCGCCTGAGGAGCACTGGTTGCGGGAGCAGGCGTGGGTGCAGGGACAGGCTGCTGAACCGCGGGAGCAGCGCCAGTCGAGGCAGATGCCTGGGAGTCCACAAAAGTATGAGCAACCGGGGAGGACGTTGCAACTGCCAAGCTGGGTCGAATCTGAGGCGTGGTCGAGGTCGATGACGGAGCTGCGGATGCGAAGGCGTTCGCTGAGGTCATGGAACCGGCGACGATTCCGACGGTCGCTAACCCGATTCCGGTGTTGCGAAAGAAGTGTGACTGGGTAACTGGGCGAACACGAGTGATTTGTTGAGCCATGAGAAATGGTTTCCTCCTCTTTGCCTACGCGGTTGGTGCAAGATCCATCAAGGAACCCCAGTCAGCAAAACCACTTACCCTCGGAGTCTTGTGAGGAAGAGAACCCCATCCAACACCTCGTCCCTGCCAAAGGTTGTCCTGAGTTCAGGTTCTCTGGGCGGCGGCAGGGTACGGCAAGCCTCCCAGAGAAGCAGATCTATGTATCGATCAGCAGGCTCAATATAGCACAGGGACAATTCCTGGGGTATCCCACGTCACGTGCTGTTTTACTAACGTTAAACAACCACGGCAGTAAGCCTGAGTTTTCGAGTTAGATCTTTT
This sequence comes from Rothia uropygialis, assembly GCF_004137765.1. Lineage (GTDB taxonomy): Bacteria > Actinomycetota > Actinomycetes > Actinomycetales > Micrococcaceae > Rothia. Next base: position 428,442 of record NZ_NOIS01000003.1, read on the forward strand.
CCCTGACGCGTTCGCAGAGTCATCGAGGAGACAGTTTTTCCTCCCGAATTGAATTTATTGTAATTACGTCTATGTGGCTCGAGAGCGTGCATCCATCGGAAATGACGAGACAAGCATTGCGTCACGGAACAACTGGGGCCGCGGGCGCCTCCCCATTACCCAGAGAACCCCGATCTCCGGCCATAGGGTCTGCATGTGACTAGATAGGCACAATATCGTCGTGTGCGCATCGGGCTCGGGGCCTGAAATTACAACGTTTCGCGGCTATGGCCGACGTCCCTGTCCCCACCCCGTGCACAGAGTTATCCACAGGAGTGGATAAGTCGTCTACCAAAAAGGCTCTCCGAGCCCCAAAACCCCCGGAAAATCAGGAAATCGAGGATCCACAAAGTTATTAACATGTGTGGAGTTACAGTCCTGTAGTTATTAACAGCTGTGGGTAACTCTTGTGGATAACTTTTCCGGCGAGCGACTTCTTGTAATCACAACTCTTGTTCGACGTCACCGCCCCTGCCGATGTCTGTGTGATGTCACGTCGAAAATCAGCGCCATGACGGCACCCACGACGAGCCCACCAACGTGTGCCTGCCAGGCGATTCCGGGAACCACGAACCCGAAGACCAGGTTGATTGCCACTAAGATAAGCAGTCCTCGCGTCTCACCGCCGCGGAACCTGGTCCATGCGAACAAGGCGCCGAACAATCCGAAGACCCCTCCGGATGCACCCACGACCAGTGTGTACGGACTGGCAAGAAGGTATACCGCTGCGGATCCACCAATGATCGAAAGCAGATAGACCGCAAGAAACCGCCACCGACCCATTCGCGGTTCGAGGGCTGCCCCGAAGATGTACAACGTGTACATGTTCAAACCGATATGCAGCAGATTCCCCGGAGAATGTACGAATCCGCTGGTCAGCATGCGCCAGGGTTCTGCGGTGGTGAGGATCGGGGCGTATGCGAACGTATTGAGGATCATCTGTCGAGGGATGGCCCACTGCAGAATGAACACCACGACGGTAACCGCGATCAGAGTCCACGTCACTGTCAGTCCGGCTGCGCCGGGGAATATCGAGTTCCTGTTGTGAACAGAAGCGCCACGTCGGCGGGCCTCCTGATTCGCCTCGTGGACGCAATCGACGCATTGAACTCCCACAGGAGCCTGAACCTGGCACTTCGGGCAGACCGGACGGTGACAGCGATTGCACGTCACATACGAAACGGTGTCCGGGTGACGCGGACAAACGGGGCGCTCACCCGCGGAGGCGGCTGCGTCGTCGCGTTGGCCGTATTGGGGCGGTCCTTGATTCATGAAACTGTGTTCCTCGCTCACGTGCTAGTACGGCATAGACAAAACGAGGCCCATCCGCGGTGTCGCGGAAGGGCCTCGATCAATCGGGCACCGAGAGGTCCCCGTGCTGAAGTCGTTGGTTCTAGAGCTGTTCGATCTCGATGTTCTTGATAACGACGTCTTCGACCGGACGATCCATCATTCCGGTTGCGACACCCTCGATCTCGTCGACAACCTTCTTGGAATCGTCGTCGGCAACTTCACCGAAGATCGTGTGCTTGCCCTGAAGCCAGGTGGTCGGAACGGTGGTAATGAAGAACTGGGAACCATTGGTTCCCTTACCGTTCTGGATACCGGCGTTCGCCATGGCCAGCTTGTAGGGGTCGTTGAAGTCGAGGTCCGGGCTGATCTCGTCATCGAACTGGTACCCGGGGCCACCGATGCCTTGGCCGAGGGGGTCACCACCCTGAATCATGAAATCACGAATGATGCGGTGGAAAATCACTCCGTCGTACAACGGGGTAGTCTTCTTTTCACCCGTCTTGGGGTCGGTCCACTCCTGGGAACCATCGGCCAAACCGACAAAGTTCTTGACGGTCTTGGGGGCTTGATGACCGAACAGGTTAACCACGATGTCACCGTGGTTGGTATGAAGGGTCGCTTTGGCAGTGGGAATCGCAGTCATGACAGTTATTTTCCCATGAGGCGAGCTAGCTCCCAATAGTGTTCCGCCTACAGTGAAAACGACGCGGCGGAACCCCCTGGGGGTGGGGACACTTCACCCTCTATTACATATCCTGAGAGTGGACTAAAACTGACTCGGTAAAACAGCCCGTCTATCGACGGGTGGCGCTGGCAGAGATTCTGTCTGCGCACCGGATCCACGAGGAGGTAACCCATGGGATGCCAGAAGAATGCTGAAAAGAAGGCTCAGAAGGCTGCGAAGCAGGCCAAGAAAACGGCCAATGCTCGCTACTCCGAGGGCGTTGACAAGGTCAACGAGCTCACGAACAAGCTCCAGCAACGTGCCGACCAGGCCAACGACTGGGCTCAGAAGGAGGTCGCGCCTCGTATCCAGGAACAAATCGATCGTGCGACTCCCGCGGTGGAGAACGCTGTCTCCAATGCCCGCGAGCGCGCCGGAGAGGCTGCTACGGCGTTGGCGGGCAAGCTGAACAGCACCGAGGCCCACCCGCAGGTCGAGGCCCTCGCCGCCAAGGTTACGGGCAACAAGAAATCTCTGAAGAAGGCACAGAAGGCCGCTGCGAAGCGAGCCGAAGAGTTCGCCAAGCAGCAGAAGAAGGCCAATAAGAAGTCCCACAAGGGTCTCGTGTTTTTCGGTCTGCTCGCCGCGGGAACCGCTGCCGGCGTTGCCGCGTGGCGTGCTTCCCGTCCGGTTGAGGATCCTTGGAAGACACCCGCGGATGCCAACCAGAAGCCCTCCGAGAGCAAGGGCGGCGACCAGTCTTCTTCAACGGCCAAGGCTGACCCAGCCGAGCAGAAAGTCACCAAACCTGCTTCGTCGGCTGCCCCCTCCAACCAGGAGGTCAAGTCGTTGAACGATCCCAAGAACACCAGCCATCCGGGCCCCGGTGCTCCGATGGACAAGCCCGCCACGTCGGTCCAGGGGACCCCGGCAGCGGACAAGGACAAGGAATCCGACGCCAAGAACGCTGATGGTTCCCAGTCCTCGATCCCGCGTCCCGGCGATGCGCCCCAGAACACCGAAGCGCAGAAGCGTTCCGGTAAGCACCAGGCGCCCAAGTCGGACCAGGACGACAAGTAAAAACGGAGTCCAGGTTCGCCTGAACTTTTAGACAACGACGCCGCCGCGCTCAACGAGCGCGGCGGCGTCGTTTTTTGTGACCAAGTGGCTTGGCGGATCGTATGCGGCGTCGCGATCAGAGGTCCCATCCACCGTGGCGCAGGTGTTCTTCCACCCGGGCAACATCTTCCGGCAACGGCATCTCGTCGGTTATTTTGGTGATTTCGACGCCGATGTCGACGCTTCCGGCAGGCATAACACCTTCGGCGATGAGTTGCCGACAGATCTCGATGACTTCTTCGTCTCCCAGCCGTCGCCGTAACACGGCGACGAGGGGAATGTAGTCCTGGGTGGGCAGACCGTCCGGGTAACCGGCGCGGAGCCATCTGATCACGGAGGCAGCGATATTTCGCATGTCGCCCCCTTTCCTAGAGCTCCATGGCGGGCCCTATTTTTTGGCGAGACCCAAGAAATTGAATCCGGTCAAGTGAAACAGAAAATCTTTGGCAATCCAGAGAATCCCCATGGCGATGGCCGCGAGGATGACGGCGAAGACGATCCCTCCGAGAAGCCGCATCGCCGTGGATGGAGGTCGCACCTGAATGACGCTTCCGTCTTCCTGATGTTGAGTCTGACCGGCGGAGAGGCGCATTCCGACCGCAAACAGAGCGGGAAGGCCTGCCCCGAGGATCAATCCGGCGATCGTCACGGGGATGAGGTTTGAGATGAGTTGTAGAAAGTTCATGCTCAGACTCCGTGGTTACTTGTGGGAGAAGTGCTTGCGGGCACCACCGCGTGACTCGTGGCCAATCATTTCGCCGACTTTGACATGAACCATGGTCCCGGTCAGGGTGCTCTCCGAGTTCGCGGCTCCCGGGGCCGCTTCTTCGACAGCCGACGTCTCACCCTGCCATTCGTCGTTGACGTTGTCATGGGTGACGGGCACCTGGCGGGACCGGTGCCACATGTATCCAGACAGGCCAAGGAGCAATGCGAAAATCACGAGTGCGCCCACGAGGTCGTTCGTCATCATCGCCACCACGTGACCGAGGAACCAGGTGACGGCTCCGACGATCGCCGCCGCGGGGATCGTGATAATCCAAGCGACGACCATCCGCCCCGCTACTGCCCAACGAACTTCCGCACCTTTCCGCCCAAGTCCTGTTCCCAGAATCGAACCGGTCGCCACGTGGGTTGTGGACAAGGCCATACCGAAGTGGGAGGACGTCAGAATGATTGCTGCGGAAGCGCCTTCGGCAGCCATGCCCTGAGGCGAATCGATTTCGACCAGACCTTTGCCCAGAGTCCGGATGATTCGCCAGCCACCCAGGTAAGTTCCCAGGGCAATGGCTGCGGCACACGTCAGTTTGACCCAGAAGGGAATGTCCGCGCTCGGATCGATGGCCGACGAGGCCACCAAAGCCAGGAAGATGACGCCCATCGTTTTCTGGGCATCGTTGGTTCCGTGGGCGAGGGAAACCAGTGAAGCGGTTCCCACCTGTCCCCACCGGAAACCACGCTCTTTCTGTTCGTCTCCCACGCTTCGCGTCAGACGGTAGATCAAGGCCGTGCCGACCGTAGAGATAATGCCAGCGACAAGGGGCGCCGCAACGGCCGGGACGATGACTTTGGCGACGATGCTGGTCCACAGGACACCGCTGAGGCCAAGACCAGCGATGGTCGAGCCGATCAAACCACCGAAGAGCGCATGGGACGAGCTGGAGGGCAGTCCCAAAAGCCAGGTCAAAAGGTTCCAGGTGATACCACCAACGAGCCCCGTGAACACAATGATCATCAGGTCACTGCCGGAGGTCAGTTCGAGGTTCACGACCTCTTTGCCCACCGTTTTGGCGACCTCGATGGATAGGAAAGCACCTATGAGATTCAGAATCGCAGACAGAGCGACCGCAACCTTGGGCTTGAGAGCGCCCGTCGCGATCGACGTGGCCATGGCGTTGCCGGTGTCGTGGAAGCCATTCGTGAAGTCGAAGACCAATGCCGTGACGATGACAATTGCGAGGATGATGAGTTCAGGTGCCACACAAGAATTATGCCGACGCGTATCTGAAGTCCCGGAGGTGAACAAGTGAACAGAAGGTTAACATCGCAGCCGAAAGCTGTGAGATTAACGATGGTGCTGGGTACGCTGGGCAGCTGACGTTTTCTGCTTCAGACTACGTTCTGCACATCGTGCATCGTACGACGTCGTCGCTCCGTGTATGCCGGTGAAATCTCAGCCCAACGAATGCTGGTACTTGCCCGGTGTCTGACCCACCAACGAGTCAAAAGCGTCGATGAACGCGCTCGGATTGGACCATCCGCAGGCCGTCGCCGTGTCCACGACCGAGACCCCCTCGGTCAACATCAGAAGAGATCTGTGGATCCGCAACTGAATGCGCCACTGCCGAAAACTCATGCCGGTTTCCCGTTGGAACAAACGACTCAGGGTTCGTTCACTTGCGCCCACTCGTCGCCCCAGACTCGCCAAGGAGACGGGGCTTGCGAGGTCGCGCTCGACGAGGTGGGTCACCGCCAGCAGGCGATCGTCATGCGGTTCGGGAAGGTGAAGGGGCTGTTCGGGTGCGGCAATGACATCATCGATGATTATTCGCCTCAGACGATCCCGGCTCTCGGTCGATCGCCCGGAAGTTTCCGTCAGTGCAAGAACGGCCTCCCTGGCCAGGGCGGTCAATGCCAAGACCGCCGGCCTTTCGGGAAGAAGGCCGGCCATGTCCGGGGACATGAAAACGATCCTCATATCGGTAGTCCCGTGTGCGCGGTGCTGATGAGTGAAACCTGCGGGGATCCATACCGCCCGATTCGGTGGTGCGATCCAGGAGCCGTCTTCGGTAACCATCGACAGGACTCCGGTCGACGGATAGACGATGTGTCCCCTGCCGTGGACGTGAGCCGGAGTGTGCTCATCGTGGCCCAGGAGATGGATCTGCTCAGGGCTGAGCAGGGTGTGGCGGGATTCAGGCATCAGGAGTCAGTTTATCGGTTGCCTGCCGGGGTGCAAGAGCGTGGAATGGGTCGAAGCTGCATCACTGCGATGTCTTCGACCGTTGAGCCGAAGTTGCCCGCGGAGCGGCTCGTGAACGCCTCACCCGAAAGGAACCCATGTCAGTCAGTACTCACCCGGCGGAAGACACCGCAGAGTATCCGATCCCCGGTGGAGAACCACCAAATCCTTGGGAAGTGGAAGATCCGCCCGAGCCCATCCGAAGCACGTGGAGTCTGGTTCTCCTCGGGGTCGGTTTGATTCTCATCGGGTTGAATCTCCGTATCGGAGTCGCCTCGATCGGTCCGGTACTTGGGGAGATCCGATCCTCCCTGGGCTTGTCTGCGACGTCCGCGAGCTTGCTGACGACGATCCCCGTGTTTGCCTTCGGAGTGTTCGCCTTCCTGACTCCGAGCCTGACACGACGCTTGGGCATGCATCGATTGCTCGGTGTCACGATGATTGCGTTGGCTTTAGGGATCGCGCTTCGCCTACACCCGAGTCTGGTCAGCCTCTTCCTCGGCACCACGATCATCGGAGCCGCTATCGCGATCGGAAACGTTGCGATGCCACCGGCCATCAAACAGGATTTCTCCCATCGCGCTGGCCTCATGATGGGTCTGTACTCGACGGCTCTGTTCGTCGGGGCCGCAGTGGCTTCGGGCCTCACAGTACCGATGCTTCCCCTCACGGGCGGCAATTGGCGCCTGGCCTTGGCCTCGTGGGTTGTCCCGGCTCTTCTCGCGGCCCTGATCTGGATTCCTCAGATGCTCCGTTCGCCGGGGCGCATGAAGGGGGGTCACGGCGCCGCAGACACCCCATCCGAACATGGGGAACCGAAGTTCCGGTCGATCCTCACGAGCCCCGTCGCCATCGCGGTCACGGCGCTCATGGGCCTCCAGAGCGTCAGCTACTACACAACCCTCACCTGGGTCCCGACGATGTTTCAGGATGCGGGCATGAATGCCGGATCAGCCGGATGGATGTTGTCCTATTCCGCTTTCCCAGGCATCGTTGCTTCTCTGGTGACGCCGACGATCGCAAAACGTATGCGCCCCAGCTGGTTGCCGGTCGCGATCGCCGTGATCTTGACCGGCAGCGCGTATCTCGGAATCGCTCTGGCACCGCTGTCCAGTCCGTACGTTTGGATGACGCTGCTCGGGTTGGGCCAAGGTGCTTCCATCAGCCTGTCACTGACGTACATCGTGTGGCGATCACCGGATACGCACCACACGGGGCATCTTTCGACGATGTCGCAAGGCTTCGGCTACCTTCTGGCGGGTCTGGGGCCGCTGGGGATCGGTGCGGTGCATTCCTTGACCGGAACGTGGACCGTTCCGTTGATTGTTTTGGGCGGGCTCTTGATCGCCCAGTTGGTAGCTGGTGCGTTGGCCAGCCGACCAGTCCATATTGGCCGTCATTAGGCCATCTGCGGTTTACTGCGCAACGTCGGTGGGCGGTTGCTGTTCCGGCCTCAGGTGCGACGCCAATGTCCGGAACAGCGGCCACGTCCGCGACTCCACCGCGGCGTTGCGACAAAAATGAGGACCCGGCGCGATGCCGGGTCCTCATTCATTCGGTGGAGGCGAGGGGACTCGAACCCCTAACCCTCTGCTTGCAAAGCAGATGCGCTACCAATTGCGCCACGCCCCCGCAGGTCAGTCAACCTTGTCGGTGGATGCACTCCACGTTCTCTTGGTTTCCTGAGAATCCTTCACTCGTTTGGTTACCACGAAAGCCACCGTACCAGCCGCGAGGGCTGCCAGGATCTTTCTCATGGAAACCTCCTCCTTGGAAAGGATTCTGTGGGCGTACCAGGAATTGAACCTGGGACCTCTTCGTTATCAGCGAAGCGCTCTAACCGTCTGAGCTATACGCCCCTTTGGCCTTGGGCCGAGATAAAACACTACATGACTACCCGGCCCGGGCCAAATTCGCCTTCGGTGACCTCCCCCACAAGAGAAGACACCACATCTTTCAGTCGTCGGTGAGAGTCACTCCGATACCGCCCACCAGTCTAGCCGCAATGTTGTACAGGAACGCCGAAATGACACCCAGGAGGGTCATCAAGACAACGTTTACGATCGAAAGGATTGTCGCGTAAAGAGCCACCTGACCCAACGACAGATAATCCGTGATCGATACCGCATTGCCCTGACTGGAAAGCATCGACAAGACCGAGTCCACTCCACCGAAGATGCCGGTGATGTCAAAAACCAGCCACAGAATCACGGTGGCCACCACGACGACGATGCCTACGGCAACGGACAGAAGAAAAACCAGCTTCGCAATCGACCAAAGATCAACCTTGGCCACCGTCAAGTGGGCGCGGCGGACTTTGGAACGCGGGGCCGGGCGAACCAACGGTCGACCTCCCGAAGACGCCGGTCGCTTCTTTCCGTTGGCGGGCCCGTTGGATGGTGCAGACTTGCTCGCTGTCACCGAGTCACCACGATTGGAGTTGGCGGCTGGCTTGCGGCGGTTATCCGCGGGCTTTCGCGCAGAGGAGCTGGCGGACGTGGAGGGTCTTCCTGCCGCGTTACCAGGGTTATTGGTGCTCACTCATTACCTCCGTGTGATGAAGATTCCGACTCGGCCGGGGTATCAGTCTGTTCACTACCGTTGTCCAACGGTACTTCATTTTCGGCGTCGAGCACCTCAACCGTTCCGTCTTCGGCGATCTCTTGGCCCTCGTCAATACCCTTGTCCTGGTTTCGAGCGATGGAAAGAATCCTGTCATTCTTGCCGGGCTTGGCAAATATTACGCCCATCGTGTCACGACCCTTTGCAGGTACCTCCGACACGAGCGATCGAGCCACCTTGCCCGACTGCATAACGACCAGGACTTCGTCGTCGGCACCAACGATCAGGCCTCCAACCAGGTCGCCACGGTCCTCGACGAGTTTGGCTACCTTGATGCCGAGTCCACCACGTCCTTGAACGCGGTATTCCTCGACTTTGGTCCGTTTGGCGTAGCCGCCCTCGGTGACCACGAACACGTACGAATCGTCGCTCACGACGTTTGCGGCGAGGAGCTCATCGCCGTCACGGAATTTCATGCCGGTCACACCGCTCGTCGCGCGACCCATGGGGCGAAGCGCTTCATCGGTCGCGGTGAAACGCAGGGACTGACCCTTGCGCGAGATGAGCATGAGGTCGTCGTCGGAATGCGCGAGCTGAGCCGAAATCAGTTCGTCTTCGTCCCGCAGGTTGATCGCGATGACACCTGCGGTGCGATTGGTGTCGTAATCGCTCAGACGAGATTTCTTGACCAAGCCGTGCTTTGTCGCCAAGACCAGGTACGGCGCGTCCTCGTACGTCCGAAGAGCCATCACACGGGCAATCGTCTCCCCCGGCTGGAAGGCCAGAAGGTTGGCCACGTGCTGACCCTTGGCGTCGCGACCCGCTTCAATGAGTTCATAGGCCTTTGTACGATACACGCGACCGAAGTTCGTGAAGAACAGAATCCAGTTGTGCGTCGTGGTGACGACGAGGTGTTCGACGACGTCGTCGCCGCGCAACTGCGCCCCCCGGATGCCCTTGCCGCCGCGATGCTGCGAACGGTATTGGTCGATCCTGGTCCGCTTGACGTAACCGCCCCGCGTAATCGTGACGACCATGTCTTCTTCGGGAATGAGATCCTCGATCGACATGTCTCCGTCATAGCCCATCAGGATCTGGGTCCGTCGATCATCGCCGTAGCGGTTGACGACATCCCGCATTTCCTCCGAGATCAAGTCGCGCTGACGCTGCTCGGAAGCGATGATTTCCTTGTATCCCTCGATCAGACGCATGAGCTCGTCGTGACGATCCTGAATCTTCTTGCGTTCCAGTGCCGCAAGACGACGCAACTGCATGTTCAGAATCGCCTGCGCCTGCGCCTCGTCGATGTCCAGGAACTCCATGAGGCCTGTGCGGGCGTCATCGGCCGTCGAGGAGTTACGAATCAACTGAATGACTTCGTCGAGGGCGTCCAAGGCCTTGAGGAGGCCACGGAGGATATGCGCCTCTTCTTCCGCCTGGCGCAGTCGGAACTGCGTGCGGCGGACGATGACGTCCATCTGGTGCTGCACCCAGTGGCGGATGAACGCGTCCAGCGAGAGCGTACGCGGAACGCCATCGACGATCGCGAGCATGTTCGCCGAGAAGTTCTCCTGCAGCTGGGTGTGCTTGTACAGGTTGTTGAGAACGACCTTGGCCACGGCGTCACGTTTGAGCACGATGACGAGGCGTTGGCCCGTGCGACCGGAGGTTTCGTCCCGCAGATCCGCAATTCCGCTGATCTTGCCGTCGCGGATCAGGTCGGCGATCTTGATGGCGAGGTTGTCGGGATTGGCCTGGTAGGGCAATTCCGTGACCACGAGGCAAGTACGTCCGTGAAGTTCCTCGACATTGACGACGGCCCGCATGGTGATCGATCCACGGCCCGTCCGGTAGGCCTCTTCGATTCCCTTGTGCCCGAGGATCTGTGCGCCCGTCGGGAAGTCCGGCCCCTTGACACGCGCGATCAGGGCATTGAGCAGCTCTTCGTCGGATGCCTCGGGATTCTCGAGGTACCACTGGACGCCTTCCGCGACCTCTCGGAGGTTATGCGGCGGGATGTTGGTTGCCATACCAACGGCGATACCGGAGGAACCATTGACCAGGAGGTTGGGGAATCGAGCCGGAAGGACGACCGGTTCCTGATTCTTGCCGTCGTAGTTGTCCTGGAAATCGACGGTGTTCTCTTGGATGTCCCGCACCATTTCCATGGCGAGCGGGGCCATCTTGCACTCGGTGTAACGAGGCGCTGCAGCGCCGTCGTTGCCAGGAGAGCCGAAGTTTCCCTGTCCCAGCGCAAGCGGGTAACGCATGATCCAGTTCTGGATCAGACGCACGAGAGTGTCGTAAATTGCCGAGTCGCCGTGCGGGTGATACTGCCCCATGACCTCACCGACGACGCGGGCACATTTGTTGAAAGAACGATCGGGCCGGTACCCGCCGTCGTACATTGCGTAGATGACGCGTCGGTGAACCGGTTTGAGGCCGTCGCGGACGTCAGGCAGTGCACGACCGACGATGACGGCCATGGCGTAATCGAGGTAAGACCGTTGCATTTCGGTCTGGAGGTCGATGTGCTCGATGCGATCCGCGATTTTGGGGGTCGCTTCCGCGTCGCTTCCTACGATCTCACCCTCGATGGGTTCGCCCTCTTGAGGATTCTGATTCGAACCGTTGTCTTCGGTACTCATGTTTCTTGTGTTCCGTCCTGATGAAAGTCTTCAGTCGCTCGATACCGGGCCATTAATCCGTAATATTCCCTGGGTGAAATATTCGGGTCCGGTCAGATGTCGAGGAACCGGATGTCCTTGGCGTTCTTCTGAATGAATTCGCGGCGGGACTCGACATCCTCGCCCATGAGCACTGAGAAGACCTGATCGGCCGCGGCGGCGTCGTCCATGGTCACCTGCAACAGAGTCCGGTGTTCGGGATCCATGGTCGTGTCCCAGAGCTCGGTGTAATCCATTTCGCCCAGACCCTTGTAGCGCTGAATGCCGTTGTCCTTGGGCAGACGCTGGTTGTTCGCCAATCCGCGTGCCACAACCTCATCGCGTTCCGCATCCGAGAAGACGTAGTCATCGGGAGCGTTCGACCACTTGATCCGGTACAGCGGAGGCTGCGCAAGGTAAACGTAACCGGCCTCGATCAGCGGGCGCATGAAGCGGAACAACAACGTCAGCAAAAGTGTGGTGATGTGCTGGCCGTCGACGTCGGCGTCGGCCATGAGGACGATCTTGTGGTACCGAGCCTTCTCGATCTTGAATTCCTCTCCGATGCCCGCGCCGAATGCGGTGATCATCGACTGGACCTCGGCGTTGGACAGCGCCCGGTCCAGGCGCGCGCGCTCGACGTTGAGGATTTTCCCTCGCAACGGAAGGATCGCCTGACGCTCGGGGTCACGCCCCTGAACGGCGGAACCACCCGCGGAGTCGCCCTCTACGAGGTAGATTTCTGAGATCTCCGGGTTCTTGGACGAGCAATCCTTGAGCTTTCCCGGCATTCCTCCGGATTCCAGCAGGCCTTTGCGGCGAGTGGTCTCGCGCGCCTTACGAGCAGCCATGCGAGCCTGAGCGGCGGTGATGGACCGACGGACAATGTCCTTCGCTTCATTGGGATTGCGCTCCAGCCAGTCCCCCATTTGGTCCCATACCTCGCGCTGGACGAAGGTCTTGACCTCTGAATTGCCGAGTTTGGTCTTGGTCTGGCCCTCGAACTGAGGCTCGGCGATCTTGACCGATATCACCGCGGTCAATCCCTCGCGGACATCTTCTCCGGTGAGGTTCTCATCCTTCTCTCGGAGGAGCTTGTTATCTCGCGCGTATCGGTTGATCAAGGAGGTCAGCGCCGTGCGGAAGCCCTCTTCGTGGGTTCCGCCCTCATGAGTATTGATCGTGTTGGCGTAAGTATGGACCGATTCCTTATAGGACTCGGTCCACTGCATCGCCAGTTCGAGCGAGAGCTTTTTCTCGCTGTCCTCAACCTCCAGGGAGATGACGTCCTCGTGGATCACGTTGGTGTGCTGGCTGGCGTTCAGGAATTTGACGTAGTCAAGGAGGCCGTCGTCGTACTGGTATACGACGACGCGATATCCCTCGGCCGTGGTGCCCTCTTGATTGATCTTGGGCTCGGCGGACTTTTTTTCCTCGGCAACCTCGTTTTCGAAGTTGGCGGCCTCTCGCTCATCCGTCAGGGTGATACGGAGTCCCTTGTTGAGGAAAGCCATCTGCTGGAAACGCGCCCGAAGTGTCTCGTAATCGAATTCGACGGATTCGAAGATTTCCGGGTCAGGGTAGAAGACCTGTTGCGTACCGGTCTCGGTGGTTTCTTCCCCGCGGGTCAGGGGCTCATCGATGATGCCTCCGTCATGGAAACTCGTGGTCCAGACGTAGCCTTGGTTTCGCACGGTGGTGACCACTCGTGTGGAAAGCGCGTTGACCACAGAAATGCCGACGCCATGCAGACCGCCGGAAACGGCGTAGCCGCCACCACCGAATTTGCCACCTGCGTGGAGTACCGTCATCACGACCTCGACGGTCGGCTTGCCCTCGGTGGGGTGCATGTCCACGGGGATTCCGCGCCCATTGTCCACGACCTTGACGCCGCCGTCGGCCAACAACGTGATCTCGATGTGATCGCAATACCCGGCGAGCGCCTCATCCACGGAGTTGTCCACGACTTCGTATACAAGGTGGTGCAATCCGCGTTCACCGGTGGAACCGATGTACATGCCGGGACGTTTGCGAACTGCTTCCAGGCCTTTGAGGACCGTAATGTCGCTCGCGCCGTATTCGTGCTTCTCTTCGGCTGCCACTTTGAGGTTTCAGCTCCTAGTTTCCAGGCGCCTCGAAGGGCCCGGTCCGGGGATGGCGGGCCGGTGCGCGAAGTCGATAACATAGTGATGTAATCGGGACGCTGCGCTGGCCACCTTTTGATCTACTGAACATTCTACCGGACTTCGCCCTTCACAGGGCCCATATCGCTCAGCTCAGAGCATGCCCCGAGAAGGACGATGGCTTTCACAGGCCCGCGATGGGCCTTTGACGCGGTTTGCCCCTCGCTCATGTGGGTCCACACTCTCGGAAGGCTGGGACCAAGAGAGACCGATTGAGCCGGTTGGGCCGACCGGGCACGGCTGATTCCTGGACCCCGCCCCTCCCATCAGGATGTTTGCAGGGTTAAAGTAGCCATCAAGTACGAAGAAAGGCTCGAAATGACCGACCGAGAATTGCCTGACCTGGTGGAATGGCTCGAGATGGTTGCCGACGAGCTCGATTTGCCGCGCGACGTCGTGGTTCCGGGACCGATACTCAAGATGACCAAGGACGTGGCTCACGGAATCGTCCGACCGGGCGCACCCACTAGCTCGTACCTTGTGGGGGTGGCTCTCGGGTTGCGCCTGGCTGCTCAACCCGACCCCGCCGTTCCTGTGGAAGACCAACTCAAAGAATTGTCCGAACAGATCCGAGAACTCGTCGCCCGGACACAGCGCCAAGCTGGGATCGATCCGGACGCAGGTGAATAGAGTTCCATGAGTCGTAGTGAATCCCGCACCAGGGTCATTCGAGTGGATCAAGACGGCCGCAGAGAAGCGCGTGCGGACATGGTCGCTGCCGAAGAACCCCTCGAAATCCGCGTCAACGGGCGTCGCCTTGCGGTGACCATGCGAACCCCGACCGAAGATTTCTCTCTCGCCGCAGGCTTTCTGTTGAGCGAAGGCGTAATTACCGACGGCGAACAGGTATCGTCGATCAGGTATTGCCGCAAGGACTTCGGCCCGGGAGCCGAAGACGGGGACAACACCGTCGACGTCGTCCTCCAACCTTGGGTCTTGCCCCCTTTCCATTACCAGGAACGCAACGTCGTGATGTCGAGCGCGTGCGGAATGTGCGGTCGAACGAGCATCGATCAGGTGCATCAGAAATCCTTGTTCCCGGTTGACGAGGACCCTCTGCGCTTGTCGGAGGAATTCGTGCTCGAGATGCCGGAAATCCTGCGGGCCAAACAAAAAGTCTTCGACCGCACGGGCGGACTGCACGCCGCTGGCCTTTTCAACGGTGAGACCGGGGAACTGGTCGCTATTCGAGAGGACGTAGGTCGCCACAACGCCGTCGACAAAGTCTTGGGCTGGGCTCTCCTGCAAGGGAAGCTTCCGCTCAGTCAGCACGTTCTGATGGTTTCGGGGAGAGCCAGCTTCGAGTTGACTCAGAAAGCGGCCATGGCAGGCATACCGATGTTGGCTTCGGTATCTGCGCCGTCCTCTCTGGCCGTTGACCTCGCCAAGGATGCGGGCATGACCCTGGCCGGCTTCGTCCGGGGCAATCGGTTTGTGCTGTACAGCGGCGATCACCGGGTCCTGCCCGTCTCAGAACTCGCCTACCCGTAGGTATCTCGTGGCCCTCGGCCGCCTGGGGCCACTCGCCGTCCTTTGCGCCATGTCGGTACGTTCGGTCCGAAAACGCTGATCTTCGTCACGATCCCGGGGCCCAGTTCTGATTCAAAGGTATGCATCAGTTGCGGCGTCATGGTGCGCAGAATAGTCGCATAGTTCGTCGAGTCGCACCGAATTACGACCTCCGAGTTCTCATAGTTCTCAGGTGTCGAATGGGCCGCGATGGAAGGACCGACGATGTCCGACCATCTGGCGAGAACACTGCTGACCGCGACCGGTTCTTTCCATCCACGTGAGGCGATCATGTGGTTGATCACTGACCCCAAACCCTGCGGATCACGTGAGGATTTCCCGGGACCCGTATATCCTCCCAGTGTCCGAGGGTCCCAGCCTTCTTCTCGCCACCGCCTCTTGGTGGACTGCCCGGGTTCGGCGGAGACGATCTCACCGAAATCGCGTATAACCTTCTTCGCGGCATTACCCGTGAGTCGGCCTTCCCCCCGTTCTTTGGCTGCGGTGCGCAGCCGTTGCAATAACGACGCCGGAGCGTCGATTTGGTTCTGTTCAAGGGACCGACGGGTGGCCTCCTCCGGGGCATCGTCCGAACGGGAAGGTGTCATTCTTCGGGGTCACCGCCTTGAGCCACATCGTCCTCGACATGCACGTCTTCGGCGACCACCGCTTGCCCGGGGCTGACCCTGACAATACGACGAGCGGCATCGAGCTCTTTCGGGAGGTCTTGTTCGACCGCGCAAGTCACGAGCACTTGTTCGGCGCCGGAGACGATCCTTGCAAGTCGGGCACGACGTGTGGCGTCGAGTTCGGCAAAGACGTCATCCAGGATCAGAATGGGGCATGCGGATGGATCATCGTGATCCGCCTGATGCATGTACCAGGAGCCAAGCCGCAAGGCCAGAGCATAGGACCATGTCTCTCCGTGGGATGCATATCCTCGCGCAGGAATGTTCCCGAGCATGAGCGTAATTTCATCGCGATGCGGACCGACGAGGCTCATCCCGCGTTCGATTTCCTCCGTGGCTCGTTCCTCGAGCGCGGATTCGATCATTGCTCCCAATTCAAGCAACGGGATTCGTGCCAAAGACACGATGTCAGACCCATCCCGGGGCCCTAGAGACGACGATTCGTAGACGAAACCGAGGTTCTTGCCGCCGTCCGTGAGTTGTTCGTACGCCCGGTCGGCTTGAGGCAACAGTCCGGCAAGCACTTGGAAGCGTGCTTGCATGATGCGTGCACCGAGATTGACGAGCTGACCGTTCCACACATCGAGCGTTGCCTGCTCGTCCTCGCCCAAAGCCTTGCCCGGCCCTCGTCTGCGGAGGGACTTGAGAAGGGCATTTCTTTGACGAAGAACTTTTTCGTAGTCGGCACGGTATCCGCCCAGAACCGGGCGAAGTGAAACGGCAAGATCATCGACGAAACGACGCCGACCGGCAGGTTCTGCCTTGATAAGTCCAAGGTCTTCCGGAGAGAACAGAACCGTCTGACAAATCCCGAGAGCTTCTCGGACGCGAACCGGAGCTGCGCGATTGATACGAACCCGGTTGGCTTTGCCAGGGGTGATCTCGAGTTCCATGACTGTCTGCTGACGGCCCCGGATCACTCGCGAGCGGATGTAGGACCGGTCGGCTCCGACCCTGATGAGCGGAGAGTCGTTGCTGACACGGTGCGAGGCCAAATTTGCGCTGTAATCGACAGCCTCGACGATGTTGGTTTTCCCCACACCGTTGGGACCGACCATGACGGTCAGTCCGGTAGTCAGTGGCAGATCCAAGAACCCGTAGGTTCTGAAGTCCATGAGCGAGAGGTGATCTATATACACCTCGCGGCCCCTTTATTGGTTCGGCAGACGTACGGGCATCAACAGATAGCGGTAGTCCTTACCGTCTTCACCTTCGGGGTCGTCTTGAGCGGACAAAACGGCCGGCTTGGGCGGCGTCGTGAAGGAAAATCGCACGTACTCACTTCCGAATGCGTGCAGACCTTCGCTCAAGTAGACCGGGTTGAAAGCAACTGTGATGTCGTCGCCGTCGAGTCGGGCATCGAGTATTTCATTGGCTTGTGCGTCTTCTCCCGTACCGGCGTCCAAGGCAAGTTGGCCCTGTGAAAAGGCAAGACGAACAGGTGTGTTCCGTTCGGCCACCAAAGACACTCGACGAACTGCTTCCACCAATTCCGAGGTCTTGACGACGGCATGAATCGGCGTCTGCTCCGGGAAAAGAGAACGGATTTTGGGGTATTCGCCGTCGACCAGGAGACTCGTGGTGCGGCGTCCACCCGATTCGAAGCCCACCAATTCGTGAGAATCGGACAACGCAAGGTTCATCTGGCCGGCATTACCCAGAGTCTTGGCGACCTCGTTCAAGGTTTTGGCCTTGATAAGAGCCGCCGTGGAAATCTCCGGGTCAGTGGGTTCCCACGTGAGTTCCCGCATGGCAAGGCGGTAGCGATCCGTGGCCAGAAGGGTCATGGTCGAACCTTCAATTTCCACACGTACGCCCGTGAGGATCGGAAGAGTGTCGTCTTTACTGGCTGCCACGATGGTCTGAGAAATTGCGTGCGCGAAAGCAGCACCATCGACGGTTCCGGAGATTTCAGGGAGCGCGGGGAGATCCGGGTATTCGGAGACTGGCATGGCTGCCAGGTTGAACTTCGAGGAACGGCAGCTCAGATAGACCTTGGAATCGCGGGTTTCCAACTCGACGGGTGCCGAGGGCAGGGAACGGCAGATGTCCGCGAGCAGACGACCTGAAACAAGGGTTTCGCCTTCTTCAATGACTTCGGCTGCAATGTTCAGCTTGGCCGAGGTCTCGTAATCGAAGCTCGCGATGGAGACCTCGTTGCCCGAAGCCTTGATCAGGAGGCCTGAGAGAACCGGTACGGGCGGACGAGGCGAGAGAGAACGTGCCGTCCATGTGACGGCTTCGGCCAGTACGTCCCGGTCAACTGAGAATTTCACGTGCGCGAAGTCCCTCTCTGGAAGATGGTGGGTCTTTGTATAGAGCCTACCGGAGACGGAGTCTCCATAGGATTCTTGTAATTACGGATTTCAGGCGGGGGGCTCCTCCGGTTCCGCCGGCAGGACTCGGAACAGAGTTTTGTTATTTGGAATGATCTCTTTAAACGATGGGTAGTGTTAATAACCCGTGTGGATACTGTGGATAAGTGCCTCAAGCGGTGCCGGCGCAGGGTTCAGGCTGTAGACAGGATGTGGGTTAAAGCGGTCACTCTGGTGGACGGGATGTGCAGAGTTCTGAGGGCCTATGAGCCGACTCCACAGGTTCTGCCTTTGCGTCCCCTTAAGGTCCACAGGTTTTGGGGTTTATTCCACAAAC
Source organism: Rothia uropygialis (assembly GCF_004137765.1). Lineage (GTDB taxonomy): Bacteria > Actinomycetota > Actinomycetes > Actinomycetales > Micrococcaceae > Rothia. The sequence continues at coordinate 446,780 of NZ_NOIS01000003.1, forward strand.
TTATCCACAGGTGTTAATAAACAGCTCTTGTCGCGTGATTCCGCGGAAGTGTGGATAACGTCAGCCCTCGCGCTGCTGCTGTTTGATCCTGTTGGTGAGCTCGGTGACTTGGTTGAAGATCTGACGACGCTCCCCCATGAGCTTTCGAATCTTCCGATCCGCGTGCATCACGGTGGTGTGGTCACGGCCGCCGAATTCCTGTCCGATCTTGGGCAAGGACATGTCTGTCAGCTCCCGAAGCAGATACATCGCGATCTGGCGGGCCGTCACGAGAGTGCGGTTGCGCGATTTGCTGCGGAGCTCCTCCAAGGAAATTTCGAAATAGTTCGCGGTCTGGCCCAGGATCGCAGAAGAAGTGATTTCCGGGACGCCGTCATCGGTGATCAGATCTTTGAGTACCAATTCGGCCAGGGGCAGATCGACCCGTTGCTTGTTCAGCGATGCGAACGCCGTCACACGGATCAGGGCACCCTCGAGTTCGCGGATGTTCGTGGTGATGTTGGATGCGATGTACTCCATGACGTCCCCGGGAGCATCCAGGTTCTCGTTCTGAGCCTTCTTCCGGAGGATCGCAATACGTGTCTCCAGCTCGGGAGGCTGAACATCAGTGATCAATCCCCACTCGAAGCGGGAACGCATGCGCTCTGCGAATCCGGAGAGTTGTTTGGGCGGCAGATCGGAGGTGATCACGATCTGCTTCTTGTGGTTGTGCAAAGCATTGAAAGTGTGGAAGAACTCTTCCTGCGTGTGCTCTTTGCCCGCCAAGAACTGGATGTCGTCAATGAGAAGCAGATCCACGTTCCGATAGATCTGTTTGAAACTGGAGCCCTCGTCGTCGCGAATCGAGTTGATGAAATCGTTGGTGAATTCCTCGGAGTTCACATACCGCACGCGGTGATTCGGGTAAAAGCGTTTGGCATAGTGACCGATTGCGTGGAGCAAATGCGTCTTGCCCAGCCCGGAGTCCCCGTATATGAACAAAGGGTTATACGCGCTGGCCGGATTCTCTGCCACGGCAAGTGCCGCCGCGTGAGCAAAACGGTTGGATTGCCCGATCACGAAAGTATCGAACATGTACTTGTCGTTGAGGCGTGCTGAGCTGTCCCATTCGATGTCGTCCTGGGTTCGGTCATATGAGTCACGCGGAATATTGCGTACCTGATGAGGAGGGTCCACTCGAGGCGCAGGCAATTCGACGTCGTTCCTCTTGATGCGGGGGGCGCTGGCTTCATCCGTGTGCTGCACGTCGACGGGCGAAGTATGTGACGTGGCGTGGCCTCGTTCGGCTTCGAGCTCATTGATCGGCGGAATCGAAACGCCGGATACGGTCACCGAATTCTCGTGGTTGAGAGACGGTTCAGGCGTCGACTGGGAGACAGACGAGCTCGTTGTCCGGTTTTCCTGGGGTGCGGACTGTTCTGAGCGCTGTGGTTGCTGATCTTGTGCCTTCGCGGGGGCAGCCGACGTGGATTCGGAGACATCCATCTCAGGGTCGATGACGAACGCTTCGGTGATGTCCTCGCCGAAGGTCTTGGCGATGGCCTCTTTAAACGCCTGATGAATATCTGACTGGAAGATTCCGCGGGTGTATTCGTTGGGGACAGCAACGATCAACGTGGTGCCGAAGAGCCCCTGTGGTTTGGCCAGGGGAAGAAAAGCACGCAAGCGGCGGGCGATGGCGGCATTTGCCTGAAGATCCGTAATACACGCGTCCCACTGGGACTGGATCTCGTTGTTGCCCTGAATGCTCACTGTTCTCCTTGTATTGAGGGGACGTCCGGCACAGCCTCGGTCTCTTCGGATTCCACTCGAACTTGTCACCGTGAGACGGGCACGTCCGGCCGAGATAAGAAGGTCCGCCGAGGGCTCATCCACGGGTTGTACCCAAGTTCTCCACAACCTTGTACACAGCTGTGGATAATGTGGATAACCGTAGATGGCTCTAGCTAGCTTAGGCCATCCCGGAAGCCGCCTGAGGCCCAAATCCGCGGGAAACTGTAATCACAGCTTTGTAGTTTCCCGGCATGCCGCGGGCTGTGGGCTGGCAAAAAAATTTGGGATTATCCACAGCTGCGAATCGTGGCGAGTGCACAGCATGTTGAGATGGGCGACCCTGGGGGAAAGAGGGGGTCGCAAGGGTGTGTCCTTGGTCTAGTTCGCCGTTCCTCCACGGAAGTGACTTGACCAGGGCGTTGATCTGCTCGTAGAGTTTGTTAGTCGTCTGCGCGTTGGACTATGCCCATATGCCGGAATCCGCTGTCTTGGGATGATCCGGAATTGGAAATGGATGTCCGACGGCGCAGGAGAACCGAAAGCGCCAATCCTCTGACTCTTTGCATGAACATCGCCCGCAAGGACCCAGACCAGGGGTAGGCCCGAACAAACAGTCTTGGAGTTACCACAGTGAGCAAGCGGACTTTTCAGCCGAATAACCGCCGTCGTGCCAAGAAGCACGGCTTCCGTCTTCGTATGCGCACCCGCGCCGGTCGCGCCATCTTGGCTAACCGCCGGTCCAAGGGTCGCTCTTCCGTTTCGGCATAACTGACTCCCCTGTTCATGGGGCGTCAACCGGTGCAGGTCTCCGAGGGGACCAAAATACCAAGCGCCAACCCGGTCTGCGTTGAAGGAGCCTTGACGTGCTGGCACAACAGCACAGGATGAGGACTTCTGTACAGTTCTCAATGACTACACGTTCCGGCGTCCGTAGCGGACGCCGGAACTTAGTTCTATATGTGCTCCTTACACATAACTCCTCCCCCAGCATCAGCGGATTCGTCGTATCGAAGGCCGTAGGCAACGCCGTCATGCGGAATCTCGTCAAGAGAAGACTGCGTGAGCTGGTCGCGGAGACCATCAAATGGAAGCCATACGGCATGAGCATCGTCGTCAGGGCGCTGCCCGCGTCGGCCAACGCGTCATGGGATGATCTGGTAGGTGACTACCGGAATGCTTGGAACAGCATTCAGCGAAAACTTGAGGCGCCGGAATCGGGACCGGTTCAAGCATGTGAACCAAGGCAGGCCGGTAGACCGCAATGACATGCAATCATGGCAGGGACGCCTCTGCCGATCAGGTGGCTTCCGAAGAGCGTTTGTCGAACGCACCGGCGGAATACGTACATCCGAATGGGGCCGGGCAAGCGGTCCGGACACTTCCGCAGAATATTGCTATCGCGTTCCTGCGTTTGTATCGACGGATTATCTCGCCTTTGTATGGAGACGTCTGCCGGTATTTTCCGACCTGCTCGGCGTACGGGCTGGAAGCGATCACCGTTCACGGACTCGTCAAAGGAATGGCGTTAACCGTGAGACGATTATTGAGGTGTCACCCCTGGGCAACCGGAGGGGTCGACCCCGTGCCTCCCGGGCGGCGGAGCTTCGCGCCGGGTACTGAGCCCAAGATTATGCTGTTGAACCATCCGCCTGCGGCGGAGAACACAATGCCCCACGAGCCTCGGGGCTAGGAGTCAATTCCTGATGAACCCAATCGACATCATTCTGTGGCCCTTCAAATGGATCGTTTCCGCGGTCCTTTGGGTCTTCCACAGTTTGTTTACTGCCATTGGCATGGACCCGGCCTCCGGTTGGACATGGGTCCTCGCCATCGTGTTCATGACCTTCGTCATGCGTCTGCTGACCGTTCCGCTGTTCATGAAGCAGATCAAGTCCATGCGCGGCATGCAGGAGCTGCAGCCCGAAATGGCCAAAATCCAGGCCAAGTACAAAGGCAAGAAGGATCAGCTCTCGCGTCAGGCGATGGCTCAGGAACAGATGGCCCTGTACAAGAGCAGAGGCGCCAACCCGTTATCGTCGTGCTTCCCGATCATCGTTCAGATGCCTGTCTTCTTCGGCTTGCTACAGGTTCTGCGTGGCGTACCCCCGGCCTCGGGCAACCATGAAGGGATTCTGGTTCTCTCGGCCGAGATGGTGCATCAATTCAATGATGCGTACATTCTCGGGGCACCGCTCTTCTCGACGCTGACTCATCCCGGTGATGGCAACCACACGACCACCGTCATTCTCGCGATCATCATGATCGTCGCTATGTCTCTCACCCAGTTCTTCACCCAGCGCCAACTCACTTCCAAGAACATGAGTGCGCAGGCCAAAGAATCACCGATGTACCGGCAACAGCAGATGCTCATGTATCTGTTCCCCGTCATCTTCGCCGTCGGCGGTATCAACTTCCCCCTCGGTGTTCTGGTGTACTGGACCGTGTCGAACTTCTGGGCCATGGGCCAGCAGTGGTGGGTTATCCGCAATAACCCGACAGCCGGTTCACAGGCCGAGAAGGAGCTCAACGAACGTCGCGCCGCCAAAGGACTGCCTCCCGTTGGCAAAAGCCGTGAGGAGCACGAAGCCGAGCTCGAGGCACAGCGTGAGCGTGCCCAGGGCGGCCAGCGACAGCAGCCGGTGAGCAAGAACCGCCAAAAGAAGAAAAAGAAGAATTAGCGCGGCCGTGCCGGGCCTCGGAAATCTTCCGGGCCCGGCACGCTGAATTCAGGTCACGTGCGGTGCATAGAGCACCCGAACCGATGACTGCGCCGGATCCACGGTGCGGAGCAGGAGAATTCCATGGTCGAACAGAATGAGGAACGTTCCGACAAGGCAGCGGTCCCGGCTGAGGACGAGCTTCACGATCACAGCGGGCATACGGAAGATCAAGATCAGAATGGCCACGAGCCGAGCTCAGAGGCTGTGAGCGATGCCGCCGAAGCCTCCCCCGCCCCGGAAGCGAGCGAGGACGAGAGCGAGATCGCCGCCGATTACCTCGAAGAACTGCTGGACATCGCCGATCTGGACGGGGACATCGACATCGAAGTCCGTCAGAACCGTGCGTATCTGTCCGTGGTCACCGAGGAGAACGAGGACGACCTGGAATTGTTGGTCGGTCGCCGAGGCGAGGTTCTGGATGCATTGCAGGAGCTCGTTCGACTATCGGTGCTTGCATCAACGGGTCAACGTTCACGACTGATCCTTGACATCGCTGGATACCGTGATCGCCGTGGAGACGAGCTGGAAAAAATGGCCAAGGAAGCCATTGCGTCGGTCCAGGAATCAGGCGATGCTTGCCACCTCAAGCCCTTGAGCGCGTATGAACGGAAGATCGTCCATGACCTTGTCGCCGAGAACGGACTTCACTCCGAATCGGAAGGCGAAGGCTCCAAACGACACATTGTGGTGTCGATGAAGTCCGAGGCTCATGATGACGCCGAGGCCGCACATTGAATTCTTCGGAGATTCAACTTTCAAGTTCAGAACGTGAAGCCGCCCAGGCGGTTTTCGGGGAACGCATCGAACTGGCCGAGCGCTATGTCGAGCATTTGGGGACCAGCGGGATCGAACGAGGTCTGATCGGCCCCCGGGAGATCCCTCGCCTGTGGTCCAGGCACGTGCTCAATTGTGCTGTCGTCGAAGCCCTTATCGAACGCAATTCACGCGTTGCAGACGTGGGCTCTGGTGCAGGACTACCCGGCCTATGTCTGGCCATCGCACGGCCAGACCTGGAAGTTGTGCTCATCGAACCCCTCGAGCGTCGCGTGATCTGGCTGGACGAAGTCATCGAGGACTTGGGTCTGGAGAACGTTGATCTGCGGCGTGGCCGGGCGGAACAATTCGTCGGAGAGATCGACGTCGACGTCGTGACTGCCCGCGCGGTTTCAGCGCTCGTGGGCCTCCTGGATATGACAGTGCCCCTCCTGCGAGGAACCGGACAGCTCTTGGCGTTGAAAGGCAAGTCTGCGGAAGAGGAAATCCAAAAGGCGCAGAAGAAGCTCAACAAGTATGGTGCTCGGTCGACGGAGATCGTGACGGTCGGAGAATCGCTCTTGGAGCAACCAACCACCGTAGTGCAGGTAGAACTGTAGCGCCCGTTGATTTCGGGACGGGTTGAGTATCCACAATGACCGACAGTTCTGCTTTCGCGGAGGCTTTCCGGGTACCCTGGTGTGATGTGGAATCAAGCAGCGGATCGTGAAAGGGACACTTGGTGGTAGGAAGACATAGGGCTCCCGACTCCGGGATGCCACCTAATCCGCAAGATCAAACCGAGCCGGTTGTTCCTGATCAGGGTCGCCATGTTTCACATGAAACGATGGATTCCATGACGTCGAGGATCAAAATCACGGACCGCCTCAAATCCCCCGTTGCGAGAGAACTCATGAACGAAAAGAAGCGCTGGAAGCAGCTAGCCAAGCAACCGGTCCCCCGCCCTGACCAGACCCGCGTCTTGACCATCAGTAACCAGAAGGGCGGCGTCGGGAAGACCAGCACGGCAGTGAACCTTGCTGCCGCGATGGCTGACCGGGGATTCGAAACCCTCGTTGTGGACATCGACCCCCAAGGGAACGCATCCACTGCCCTCAACATTGAGCATGGAATTGAAGTCGATTCGACCTACGACGTGCTTATTGAAGGCACCGCCATGGGCGATGTCGTTCAACAATGCCCCGATTACTCGAACCTCTATTGCCTACCGTCCAACATTGATTTGGCCGGTGCGGAAATTGAACTGGTTTCTCTCGTGGCTCGGGAACAGCGGCTTGACCGCGCCCTACGAGAATACGGAACGTATCGGGAAGAGCATGGGCTCCCCCGTCTGGATTACGTATTCATTGATTGCCCACCTTCCTTGGGGCTGCTGACAATCAACGCTTTCGTCGCGGCCAGGGAGGTTCTCATTCCCATTCAGTGCGAGTACTACGCTTTGGAGGGGTTGAGTCAGTTGCTCAAGAACATTGAACTCGTTCAAAAGCATCTGAACCCCACACTGAGTGTAAGTACTATTCTCCTCACAATGTACGACGGGCGCACCAATTTGGCCTCTCAAGTCGCGGAAGAGGTGCGGCAGCATTTCCCCAACGAAGTATTGGATGCTGTCATTCCCCGTTCCGTCCGAATATCCGAGGCACCTAGCTACCAGCAGACTGTTCTTACCTACGACCCCCATTCCACAGGCGCGTTGTCTTACCTGGAAGCGGCTGTAGAGATTGCCCAACGAGGTGCAGAATAGACAGTCACCAGTGAGGCCCCGGTACCTGGAGGTATCGGGGTCTTCTTTATGTGGCGACGGATTGCCTACATATAGACCACAGGCCTGATGCATTTGGGTGGCGGCTGAAATTCGTTTTCAGTCGCGTGCACCCGGCTTCGCCATGGATGGGTTTCACGTGAAACTAAATGTTTCTGGACATGGATCCAGACTGGGGCGCGGTCGTTCCTCTCCCCCGGGATGCTCGCGCCGTTTGAGTTCCACAAGGGCGCCCAGCATATCGTCACATTGCTCGGCCCAGATTCGGTTCGTGGCGCTAAATAGAGTCACAGCATAAATGAACGTCGTAGGACTTTGGCGACGCCGGATTGTTGCCTGTTGAATCGTGGTTTCACGTGAAACCGTCAAGTCGAACTACTGGACGATGTCCGAGATATATAGACAGAATGCTGTATTGAAATCCCCTTAGTTCTGGCCGACTGACCGTAATCCAACTGTTAAGGAACGGGGCACTTCTTGGGAGGGCTGGCGGCGCGATACTCCAATCTGCATCGAAATTCAGTAGGACCTTTCCGGTAGAACAGTACAACGGGAATGTTTCACGTGAAACGATAATCAAGATAGCCATTGGGCGACGAAGGCCATGTCCTGGCCCCGCGGAACACTCCGTGCGTGCAACGGATTCTGACTAGAGCCATTCCCTTGGACCATCGATAGTCGCGGGAATCCGTACTTGGGGACCAGTAAGGACAGTTTCACGTGAAACATCTGCTGGATGGCCGGTCCGTCGAAGGAGGAGTTAATCGCCAAGAACGCAAGAGGCGTCCTCGGTGCGGCACAGTACAGGCAGTCGATGATCTTGAAGCCGTGGGAGAGAGGGCTGCACTATTTACTGTTGGAGTCCACAAATACACGCAATATCAGGCGTAGAGTCCAAAAATCGAGAGACGGGGCTATAGAATGATGGGATCACCAACAGCATCATTAAGGAGCACCGTGGCTGAGCGACGTCGTGGACTAGGTCGTGGACTGGGGTCTTTGATCCCAACAACATCTACAGAAGATTCAAGTGATGCCGTGGATAACGCGGAACCTAAAAACTCATCTGTTGCTGAATCTGTTTCACGTGAAACTTCCGCTCCGAGCTCCCGACGCGAGGTCAGCGTTCCCGGAGATTCACCGGCAAAGGGCGAGAAGGCGAAGAAATCATCAGCCCGGCCCGCAAGGGACAAGCTCGAGGATAGGGATGAGTCTTCACATAGTGTAAACCAGGCGAAGAACTCTGCTCCAGGTTCGGTGAAACCCGCCAAAGATGAACCTGCAACGAGGACGGAAACTGAATCTGACGGAAAGGCAAAAACAGCATCAAGCAAATCGAATAAAAGAACAACGTCTCAGGGGCGAAATACGTCGGCCTCTACTGAATCCAGGGCACCTGCTTCTGGAAAGAGGAAAGAGTCCTCCTCTGAATCGAAAGCGAAGGGCGAAAAAGAGGGAGGGAACGCTTCTCCGAATCGCAGGTCTGGTGGCCCTCGGGCCGACATGGGTGCTGCCCTGAGGAAGAGCTCTGGGGGGCGTCGGCCGGTTGATTTCTTCTTTCAACCCTCCGAGAGCGAATCGAGCATAGCGGGAAAGGCCAGTGAAGAGTCGCAAGCTCTGCAAAACGACGGTGACGCCCCGTGGACGCAATCTGAGGAGAAGGTTTCACGTGAAACGGAGCAATCCCAGAGTGCGTCGGGCCTTGCTGAAGGGCCTGCCCAGTCCAACGGTGTGGACCAAGAAACGGACTCGAGTCTGATTCCGGTTCCGGGGGCCTACTTTGGTGAAATCCCAGTCAAGGACATTCACCCAAATAGAAAGCAGCCCCGGCAGGAGTTTGATGAGGACGAGATGGAAGAGCTCGTCCACTCGATCCGGGAAATTGGCCTGCTGCAACCAATCGTCATCCGGCCGAGCAATGAAGCGGGCGAGGAAAAATACGAGTTGGTCATGGGGGAGAGACGCTGGCGTGCGACGCAGCGAGCGGGTCTTGAAAAGATTCCTGCTATCGTGCGGGAGACCCAGGATGTGGATCTGCTCCGCGACGCTCTTTTGGAAAACCTGCACCGCAGCCAGTTGAATCCATTGGAAGAGGCAGCCGCGTACCAGCAGTTGCTGAATGAATTCGGCACCACGCAGGACGAATTGGCTGCACGCATTGGTCGGTCCCGTCCACAGATTTCCAACACAATTCGTCTTTTGAGGTTGCCTGCGCTGGTTCAGCGACGAGTGGCTGCCGGCATCCTGTCCGCTGGACATGCGCGTGCGCTGTTGTCGCTCACCGACCCGGCTGCCATGGAGAGATTGGCCCAGCGTATCGTGGCAGAGGGTCTCTCTGTTCGGTCAGTCGAGGAGATTATCCAATCGGGTGGGGCAGAGAAGGCCACCCAAAAGCCTCGAAAAGCCGCTACGCCCAGCCGCCACCATGAACGACTCGATTACATTGCTGACGCTTTTTCGGACAAGCTAGACACGAGTGTGAAGATCAATCTTGGTGCGCGCAAGGGCAAAATGACCATCGAGTTCGCGTCAGTTGACGACCTCAACCGTATTATCTCGGTGCTTGACCCGGAGATCGAGAGGGACTGAACGGACTGGGAGGCCCACGACTCATTGCCTATCTGATGGCGTCATCACAAAAAATGCCCGCTTCGTTTCACGTGAAACGAAGCGGGCATTTACGTAAGTACCTAGATCCTAGGAAAGGAAATCGGCGAATTCCTTCTCCAGTACTCCCTTCGGCTTGGCCCCGACCGAAGTCTTGGCCAGCTCTCCGTCTTTGAAGACGTAGATGGCCGGAATGGAAGTAATTCCATACTTGGCCGCGGTTTCGCCGTTATCATCGACGTTCAACTTCACGACATCGACCTTTTCGGCATATTCCTCGGCGATCTGATCTAGCACAGGGCCTACCTGACGGCAGGGCCCGCACCATTCGGCCCAGAAATCGACGATGACAGGACGGTTGTTCTGGAGGACGTCCTCTTCGAACGTAGCGTCAGTAACTGCCTTTGCGTTGCTCATATCTGATCCTTTCGAGGTGGGTGGAAATTACTCGGATTACCGAGAGAATATGTAGTTACAGGGACTCCAGGTAGTGCTGGGCATCGATGGCGGCAACGCACCCTGACCCGGCGGCAGTAATGGCCTGTCGGTACGTTGGGTCGATGACGTCGCCTGCGGCAAAGACACCTGGAACATTGGTTTTGGAGGAACGGCCCTCTACAGCGATGGTTCCCTCGGGCGTCAACTCCAGTTGGCCCTTCACCAAGTCCGTTCGCGGGTCAGATCCGATGGCGACGAACAAGCCATCAACCTCAACACGTTGCGTAAGACCCGACTTCAGGTTCTCGACCTGGAGTGCCTCGGTCTTGTGCTCCCCTTCGATCCGGACGACTGCAGAATCCCAAATGAACGTGATTTTGGGGTTGTTGAGCGCACGCTCCTGCATGATGTCGGAAGCACGGAGAGTATCCCGCCGGTGAATCACGGTCACGCTCGAGGCGAAGTTGGTGAGGAAAAGGGCCTCTTCCAGCGCGGAGTCTCCACCACCGACGACGGCAATCGGCTTTTCTTTGAAGAAGAACCCATCGCACGTTGCGCACCAGCTGACTCCGTGGCCCGAAAGACGGGCCTCGTCGTCGAGGCCCAATTTGCGGTATTCGGAACCAGTCGAGATGATGACGGCTTTCGCCTGGTGGACAGTGCCGTCCTGGAGAGTGATTTTCTTGACGTCTCCATCCAGCTCGACGGATTCGACGTCTTCATACTGGATGTCGGCGCCAAAACGCTCCGCCTGCTGTTGCATGTTGGCCATGAGCTCGGGCCCTTGAATACCCTCGATGAACCCAGGGTAGTTTTCCACCTCCGTGGTGGTCATGAGGTCACCTCCGGCCGCGACAGAGCTTGCGAAGACGACCGGAGCCAGATTGGCACGCGCAGCGTAGACGGCCGCAGTGTATCCGGCCGGCCCCGAACCGATAATCACCACGTCATGGACCTTCTCGGAGCCATGACCTTGAGGTTGCGACGTCTCGGCTTCCTGACCCTTGAGATTGATCAGGGGAGCCGCCCCCTGTGAAAAGACGCTGTCGGTCACTTATTTCCTTCCATGCGGGCCAGACGCTGGCCAGTGCGGAAGCCTCAGCTCAAAGGTCACTGAGGCTCTACGTTGATCTGTTGGATGAAACCTAGGGAGCCCCCAGAATATTCCGCAGGGCTATTCGGCACGGAGAATGACTCGCAACCCGACCAACCCATGCCCGGAAGGCCGAATCAGGGCTACTTGACGCTGATTTCGCCCACGTGGAGGCCATAGTTATAACCGCCGATGGGGGAGCTGACCTGAGGAAGCTGGGTCACATAGACGATCACGTACTGCGCCGACTTCGACTTGGCCTCGTCGGAGAGATCGACTGAAGTAGGACCGTTCTTGAACGAACCTTGGCCGGCTTTGGTGGCGCCATCGAGGCTGGGGGAGTCATTCGTGTAGACCGAGAACTGACCACCGGTACTCTTGGGCGCATCCACCGTTACCTGATTGACTTTGGCCGGTTCTTGCAACTGAGCGGCAAGGCCAATTCCCTTGATCAACTGACCGAAATTGGCATTCGAAAAACCATAACTGGTCCAGTACGTCCCCGGATTGCCATCATTAGCTTGGCCCAAGGTGCCGTCCTGATCCGACATGAAATTCGGGTTGTCGGGAATGACACGGGAAAGGTTGGCGACCCGCGGCGTCGCCGAAGAGTCCGAAGGAGAAGACGACTCACCGGAGGATTCCGAATTGGACTGGCCTTCCGCGGAGCTCACGGTACCGCTGGGGACAGATCCGGAGCTCGAAACGAGAGATCCGAGCTTGTTAAATCCGAAGACGACGAGGACGACCAACAGGATGACGACGACCGCGGCTGTGATCCACAGACCGGCTGAGCTTCTACGACGGGGCTCCTCGTCGTAGTACTCCTCATCCTCGTCGTAATACGGTTCCTCAGGGTCTTCCTCGTCCTCGTAATCCTCGTAGTCGCTGGCAGGGACGAATTCTTCTTCATCGGTGTAGTGATACCGGTTGTCGCCGTCGTACGAACTGTCTTCCTCACGCAACGAAGCCGCGGCGGCAGCGGAAGAACCGCCCGCGACGTCGGTTGCCGCGCGATCGAACAGAGTTCCCCCGCGCTGGGAAGGACTCGAAGAACGTCGAGCGGGAGGTTCCTCTCCAAAGGCCTCATAATCGGCGTCAGTCCATTCAGTTACGGGAGCAGCGGAGTCTTCTTCATCCTGAGCGACTTCCTCTTGAGGGGACGTCTCTGTCCCTACCTGCTCGTAATCCGACGAAGGAGCCACGGGAGCGTTGCCGCCCCCGAAGATCTCCCCACCGAGTTCTTCATTCTCGGAGGAAACGTCTTCCTGATTCTCCGTGAGCAGCAGATCGAGCAAATCATTCGCCTGAGCGTGAGAGGTAATCAGGTAAGTGACGTCGTCGGATTGGCCGAGGTCGAGCACCTGCAGGCTGCCCGATCGGGACCCCGTCGCGATGTCACGGGCATTTTCAATGAGCAGATCACTGTGGCTCGGACTAGCCACAAGGATCGAAACCTTGCGTTCAAGGACCTGGTCCTTGCCATCCAGAACGTGGTCCTGTGCCGCGGTGGTAACGATCTGAGCGGTCACCTTGTATCGGCCACCAAGAACGGTGCCGAGTTGAATCGCCTGCGTCAAAAGTACCCCCGCGCTAATTTGGGTCGAAGTAACAGTTCGATGATACCGGCGTTCGGGCCCTTGTGGTCCGAACTACCTGCCTAGACGTGCCTTCAGAGGTTTGAGAACACTGTCCAGCTCCCGAACATGGAAAACTCGCAGAGCCCCGAAGTAAACGACACCCATGATCAAACCGCCGATCAGAATCGTGACCAAAGCCGTGATCTGACTGTGCCACGCGAAGCCGCCAAAGGCTCCGCCACCCATCAGGTGAAGAACGATGAAGCCGACCACCCCAGCGACAATCGCGGAAACGGTGACCCGAAGGTGCGTCTTGACGATGCTGGCCAGATCGTAATCGCCGAGCCATCGGCGTAGACCCCGGTGGAAGAGCAACGTTGCCAATATATTCTGCATCGCGTATAGACCGGCCAGGCAGAAAACAATGTATTGAGGCGGCAATTTGCCGACCATGAATCCCAGGATGATCACGATCACCGCAGAAATCGCTTGGTTGATCAATGGTGTCTTGGCGTCTTCGTGAGCGTAGAAGGCCCGTCCCATCATGAAAGCGATGGTCAGGAACGGACCGCCGAGGGCAATCACGGAAATCACCTGACCGATCACAGCACCCTGGGCGGGATCACCACCACCGAAGAGCATCCCGATCGGTCCGGCATAAACGATCAGTGCCACGGCGCAGAAGATGGTCGCGACCGAAGCGACCCGAAGGCCGCGTGAAAGGGTTTCCACGAGTGAGGCGTTGTCGTTGTTATCCGCGTAGCGGGACATTTCGTTGAAGAGCACGGTTGCGATCGACAAGCCGATGACGCCGTGGGGAAGCTGGTACAACATTGTCGACTGATCGAGCACATTGTTGCCCGCGATCGGGTGGCTGAAATCCTGTTGGGACCCCTCAGGCCTGGTGGCAATACGGGCCAAAAAGAGAAAAGAAAGATTCGCGACGACTCCCGTTGCGAGGGTCCAGCTGCCGATGCGAGCCGCCGTTCCCAGTCCGATGCCCCGCCAGCCGAGTTTGATACCGAGGCCGAGCTTCAATGCCTTGAGGGGAATAAACAGAATCAGGGCTTGTGCCATGACGCCGATCGTCGCCATTCCCGCAAGCCAAAATGTTTTCTCCCCGCTCCAGTTGGAGGGATCGTGATGCGCAGTACCCCAGGATCCGAACAAGCCTATGAACACCAACAGTGAGGCGATCGCGACCACGTTGTTGAGGACCGGAGCCCACATGTAGGCGCCGAAAGCGCCGCGAGCGTTGAGGATCTGGCCGACAACCGTGTACAAACCGTAGAAGAAGATCTGCGGGAAACACCACAGGGCGAACGTCGTCCCGAAGTCGATCTTTTCCTGGGACCAGTCGTTGGCCATGATGCTGATGATCGGGCGCGCGCACAGAACGACGATTGCCGTAATGACAAACAAGCCGATGATGGCCAGGGACAGCAAACGGGAAATGTAGTCGGCGCCGCCGTCCGGCTTCTTGGACGCCTTGATGATCTGGGGAACCAGTACCGCGTTGAATACACCCGCGGCGACGAGCACGTAGATCAAGTTCGGCAGTGTATTGGCGAGGGCGAAGACGTTACCGGCCGTCGTCGAGGCGCCAATAGCGATGGCCAAGAGCATGGTCTTGACGAAGCCCAGGAGGCGAGAAACCATCGTTCCCGCGGCCATAATGGCGCTAGATCGAGCACCAGTTCGTGCCATATTTGCTAAGCCCTATCGATGAAGTTTGGGATCGGCACCGGCCCGGAACCACGCCCACACGGTTCTAGATCTGGTGGATGATGTATTCCCGAGCGATATCCGCAATCCTACGTTCGTTCGGAAACGAGAGTTTACGCCCCAAGTCGTCGATATTGGACCAGGCGACGTCGATGGCCTCGTGATCCGGGTCCTTCTCCGTAGTCAGATACCCGCCCGTTGCCTCCAACAAGAAGTGGTGCACGGTCTTGTGGACTCGGTGTCCGGAAACCGTGAACCAATAATCAATGGAACCCAAGGGCGCCAGCACATTTCCCGCGATGCCCGTTTCCTCTTCGATCTCCCGACAGGCGGCCTCCTCATTGGTCTCCTGACCCTCGGGATGACCTTTGGGGAGACACCATTCCAGACGTCCGCCACGGTTGATCCGGGCGATGATCGCTACGGGTTGCCCAGAGGTCTTCAGATCGACGACTATGCCCCCGGCAGAGACTTCTTCCACCGTGGGCAAGGGGGAAGGCGGGGTGAAAGCCCGCTTCTTCGGTGCCCGGGGTACTGGAAAAGTCATATGTCCACCTTACAGAGTTACTCCTTGACACGTGCTGAGAGCGCGAGTGTGTGACCTACACTCCGGGGTCATGTCCGCGCTTCGACCCCACTCCTGCCGCGGTTTTCTGGCACGCTTTAAGGACTATGGTTAACCTCTTTGACAGCTCCTCAATCCACCCCGCAGCCCTGGACCTCGGAAAACTCTTCGAGGATCGGGGGTTTGAGCTGTCCCTGGTGGGTGGCCCCGTACGGGATCTGTTCCTGGGTTCGGCCGCGCTGGACCTGGACTTCACAACCAACGCGACACCGGATGAGACGCTCGACGTCGCCCGCGAATGGGCCGATGCCCACTGGGAGATCGGCCGAGCCTTTGGAACCATCGGGTTGCGCAAAGGCGATGCGATGATCGAGGTGACGACCTACAGGGCCGAGGCGTACGACCCTGATTCACGGAAACCGACGGTGGCATTCGCCAGGAGACTCGAGGACGACCTCTTCCGACGAGACTTCACCATCAACTCCATGGCCTTGCGACTGCCAAGCCTTGAGCTCGTGGACCCGTACGGCGGCATTCAGGACCTTTCGGCCAATATTCTGCGAACGCCCGGTACACCCGAGGACTCCTTCTCCGATGACCCTCTTCGCATGATGAGAGCCGCAAGGTTCGTTTCCCGGCTCGACATCGACCCGGCGCCGGAAATGGTTGCGGCGATGACGGATATGGCCGCTCGAATCGACATCATTTCCGCCGAGCGAGTGCGGGATGAACTGATCAAGTTGATCATCGGCAAGAACCCGCGGCGCGGCGTCGAACTATTGGTGAGCACCGGCCTTGCTGACCATGTTCTTCCCGAGGTGCCTGCCCTGCGGCTGGAGACGGACGCCCAACACCACCACAAGGACGTCTACGAGCACTCCCTCACGGTGCTGATGCAGGCAAAGGACCTGGAGACCGACGACGACGGACCGGTTCCGTCGCCGGACTTCACTTTGCGTTTCGCCGCGCTCATGCATGACATCGGCAAACCGGGTACCCGGAAGCTAGAAGACAATGGCACGGTCAGTTTCCGGCACCACGACGTCGTCGGCTCCAAACTGGCCAAGAAAAGGATGCGCGCTCTGCGTTTCGACAACGAGACGATCAAGAACGTTGCCCGCCTGATCGAACTCCACATGCGTTTTTACGGCTACGGGGACGCCGGGTGGACCGATTCCGCGGTTCGGCGCTACGTTCGCGATGCGGGCGACCAGCTGGAGAGGCTCCATAGACTGACCCGCTCCGATGTGACGACCCGGAACAAGAAGAAAGCCCAACGGCTCGGCAGCGCGTACAACGACTTGGAACGGCGCATTTCCGAATTGGCCGAACAGGAAGAACTGGAAGCCATGCGACCGGACCTGGATGGTCAGCAGATCATGGACATTCTGGGCATTGCGCCGGGACCTATGGTCGGCAAGGCATATAACTTTCTCCTGAACATGCGGTTAGACGAGGGAAAGCTCGGGGAGGAAGAGGCTGAACGAAGCCTGAAGAAATGGTGGGCGGAACAGAACCGCGACGGCCAGGAAATGGCTTAGTCCTCTCCGGCTTGATCGCCGAAAACGACAGAGCATTTTCTGGGGATGGGGCGTGGCCCGTTTTTCGGGTTTCCTGAGGAGTACAGCCAGCTCTACCCACATTCATACCCTGGTATGAAATCGCCCTCGTTGCTTGATTTTTCAGGGAACGAGGAGGAATTTGCTTATAGGGTGGGGTAAGACGACGTTAGACCCGGGCTCTCCGGGCTAGGAAGGAGCCACCATGATCGAGGTCTCTGGCCTCTCCAAGCAGTATGGGTCCAAGCGCGCCGTTGACAACGTTTCTTTCACGGTTCAGCCGGGAAAAGTCACAGGGTTCCTCGGGCCGAACGGCGCCGGTAAATCCACAACGATGCGTATGATCCTCGGGCTTGAGAAGCCCACAACGGGCAGTGCCCTTGTGGACGGTAAAAAGTACAGCCATTTGTCTTCGCCGCTGACTTCGGTCGGTGCGCTGCTCGAGGCACGTGCAGTCCATCCCCGGCGCAGTGGTGTCAACCATCTCCGTGCTTTGGCCCGCACTCACGGCATTCCGAATTCCCGTGTGGACGAAGTCATCGAGATCACCGGGTTGAGCAGCGCCGCGAAGAAGAAGGTCGGCGGCTATTCACTCGGTATGGGTCAGCGACTCGGAATTGCCACGGCGATTCTCGGCGATCCCAGCACCGTCATTTTGGACGAACCGGTCAACGGTCTTGATCCCGAGGGCGTCATTTGGGTGCGCCAGATGGCCCGTTTCCTCGCTTCCGAGGGAAAAACCGTCTTCCTGTCTTCCCACTTGATGTCGGAAATGTCCCAGACTGCGGACCATCTGATCGTGATTGGGCAGGGCAAAGTCCTCGCGGATCAGCCGCTGAAGGAATTCCTCAATCAAACCGGCGAGGATCACGTCCTGGTTCGCACCGACAATCCGGAAAGTTTCGCGGAGGCCCTCCGTCAGGACCAGGTAGGAGTCCAGAAACAGGACGACGACGCCCTCCTCGTGAGTGCCAACGGCCGCGAGGTCGCTCAGCGTGCTCAATCCCAGGGTGTCTTGCTGTGGGAGATCACTCCCCAGAAGGCCAGCCTGGAGCAGGTGTACATGTCCATGACCAGCGATTCGGTCGAGTACCGCTCTTCCGATCCGAATGCGGGCCTTGGCTCGGCTGCGGCCGGTTCGGCCGCAGACTCCGGCTCCGCAAGCGGCCAGGCATCCGGCGGTGCACACACTGCATCCAACCCGACGGTCGCACCCGCCACCCAGGATGACGGCTACGAACCTGCCCACTCCACCGAACAGGCGACCCCCTGGAATCAGGAGGAGAAGTAAGCAATGAGCTCCACTGTAGAAACACATAATGCGCGGGCCGCTGAGCCCGCACGCTCAAAAACTCCTAAGTACAAGTTGTCCTTCCTCGGCGTTCTGAGGTCAGAGGCACTCAAATTCCGTACCTTGGTGTCCAGCTGGGTGCTGATGATCATTACGGCGCTGATCATGATCGGCTTCGCCGCGCTGACCGCAGTCCAGGCCAAGGACTACGCGGACTCGTTGCACGATGCCATGACCAAGGGCAAAGAGATCCCCCAGTACTACCTGCAACTAGGTGACCCGGCTGAATTCGCACGCCAGGCAGTGGACTCGGGATACGTCTTCGGTTACATCATTCTTGCGTCGATGGCCGTGGTCTTCATCGCCTCAGAATTCGGCACGAAGTCGGTCATCTCGACCCTGACTGCGGCGCCCAAACGCGGAATGGTCTATGTGGCCAAGACCGTCCAGATCACACTCATCGCTGCGATTACGGCGATCGTCTCCGGTGTCTTGGCATGGGCGGTGAGTCAGTGGGTGCTCTCGACGTCGGACATGAATATAACGTTCGATCTATTCGAGGAACAGACCCTGATGAATATCCTCGGCCTGATCCTCGTATTCGTGCTGACGGCATGGATGGGCATCGGTATCGGCGCGATCATTCGGAATAACGCGGGAGCAATCGTCATTCTGGTTGTTCTGCTGTTCATCCTGCCGCTTCTTCTGATGCCTTTCCAGTGGGAATGGGTTCGGGACTTCCAGAGCTACATTCCGTCTGCACTGACGGCCAACCTGACCAATCCCCTGGAACCGATGCAGGATCCGAAGTACGTGGCTTCCGGTGTCTGGTACGCGGTGTGGTGCGTCGTCCCACTGATTTTGGGGTATTTCTCCTTCACCCAGCGCGACCCGAAATAAACCGGGGTATCGGCGAGAGTGTCGGAATCTCATGAGCGATGGCGACGGGACCAACCCGTCGCCATTGCTGTATCTCTGTACACACGCGGACAGTGAACGACCGATCGCGGTTCAATTTTCAAGCGATACGCTGGTGACGCGACCAAAACCTTTACGGAGGAGGGCTATGAGCCACTCGAGGCCCGAACACCACACACCGCAATACATGAGCGGAGGGCACAACCCAGGACCGGTCTACGTGGTGAGGAAAAGCGTGATCCTCTCCTACGTCCTGTGGTTTTTCCTGGGGATTTTCGGAATTCACAAGTTCTACCTCCGGGCGCCGTTCATGGGGATTTTCTACCTGATCCTGCACGGCCTGGGCTGGCTGCTGGCCCCGGTCATTGTCGGCTACTTCTTCTTCATTCTTTTGGGATTGCTGATGTTCATCGATCTGTTCACGATCCCGTTCCGGGTCGGGATCATCAATGCGAGTGAGACAGCGCGGATCAACAACAACCGGCGGTTCTAGCCCGGACGGGAGCTGGCTTTCTCCGAAGCGGTGTCGCATTGAGGTGCGGCGTCGTGAATTGAGTCCCACCGTGGGTGCCAGGGAACGGCACGTGCTGTAAACTTGGTCAAGCCTGTGCCGACTCGGTCAATCCCCGAGCTCGCAGGCAACGCACAAGCGAACCTCCTGCTACGGAAATACCGTAGCCGCCAAAGACCAAAGGAGGTGGGTTCAAACATGCGTGAATACGAACTCATGGCCATCATCAACCCCGAGGTTGACGACCGCGCCGTTGAGCCGACCCTCAACAAGTTCCTTGAAGTTGTCCGCAATGGCAACGGCACCATCGAGAACATCGACATCTGGGGTCGTCGCCGACTGGCCTACGAGATCCAGAAGAAGTCCGAAGGCATCTACGCCGTCGTCAACTTCACTGCTGAGCCCGATGTTGCCAAGGAACTGGACCGCGTTCTGAACTTGAACGAGTCCATCATGCGCACCAAGATCATCCGCCCGGAAGAGCAGAAGATCTCCTAAAGTTTCCACAAATTCGCCGGATCCGACCCTTCCGGGTCGTCACCGGTGCTTGACTGGAAACAATATTCAATACGACTCAGGAGGTCATGATGGCTGGAGAAACCATCATCACGGTTGTCGGAAACCTCACCGCCGACCCTGAACTGCGGTTCACCCCCTCGGGTGCTGCAGTCGCGAACTTCACGATCGCCTCGACTCCGCGCGTTTTCGATCGCCAGAGCGGCGAGTGGAAGGACCAGGAAGCTCTGTTCCTTCGTTGCTCGATCTGGCGCGAGGCCGCGGAAAATGTTGCCGAATCCCTGACCAAGGGACAACGTGTTATCGCACAGGGTCGTCTCAAAGCTCGGTCGTATGAAACCAAGGAGGGCGAACGCCGCACCTCAATGGAGCTGGACGTCGATGACATCGGCCCCTCGCTCCGTTTCGCCACAGCGTCGGTCAATCGCAACCAGCGCTCCGGAGGAGGAAACTTCGGAGGCAGCCAGGGCGGGCCCGGTGGAAACAACTTCAACCAGGGTAACGACGCGGGCGGTAACCAGGGAGGTTTCGGAGGCAGCTCCGGAGGTTCCAATGGGTACGGCGGCAATGGTTTTAACCAGGGCAATTCGCGGGGCGGCCAGAAGGCGCCCGCGGCGGATCCTTGGGGTCAGAACTCCGGCGGAAATTACGACTGGAGCGCTGGTCAGGACGACGAACCGCCGTTCTAAACCGGAGCGCACCCTCCGCATCATTTATTAACCCATCCCGCGGTGTGAAACCTGCGGGCTCCACAACAATTAAGGAGCACCACGATGGCTAAGGCTGAAATTCGCAAGCCCAAACCAAAGCAGAACCCGCTCAAGGCTGCTGAAGTCACTGAGATCGATTACAAAGACGTCGCTCTCCTGCGCAAGTTCATCTCCGACCGCGGCAAGATTCGTGCACGTCGCGTCACCGGCGTGACCGTGCAGGAACAGCGCAAAATCGCACAGGCTATTAAGAACGCCCGCGAAGTTGCTCTGTTGCCCTACTCCGGCGCTGGCCGCTAAAGAGAAGGAGAGTAGAAGAACATGGCAAAGATCATTCTGACTCAGGAAGTCAACGGCCTCGGTGCCGCTGGCGATGTTGTTGAGGTCAAGGACGGCTACGCGCGCAACTACCTTCTGCCCCGCGGCTTCGCCGTGGTGTGGAGCAAGGGAGGCGAGCGTCAGATCGAGTCGATCCGTCAGGCTCGTTCCGCACGTGCGCAGCACAACCTCGAGGACGCACAGGCTCAAGCGGAGAAGCTCTCCGCCGCAACCGTGAGCGTTCCGGTCAAGGCCGGCGCAGAGGGTCGCCTCTTCGGCACCGTCAAGCCTGCCGCAATTGCGGACGCGATCGAGGCAGCAGGCCTCGGCTCCGTCGACAAGCGCGCCGTGACCATCGAGAACAACATTAAGAGGACCGGCCGCCACGTTGTGGCCGTTCGTCTTCATGAAGACGTTGTTGCAAGCGTCGAGCTGGACGTCGTCGCGTCCTAGTTCCATGAGCGGGGTCGCGGGTGCCGACAATAAGGCGCCGCAAACCCCGCATCATGTGATGCCCGGTATCTCCACGCGAGGAGATGCCGGGCATCGTTGTATAAACGGTCCGCAGGGGCAAAGCTCGCCCTAAGAAACCCGTGAAAAGATGAGGGTATGGCGCATAGTGAGAATCAAACCGACTGGGACACGATGTGGGACGAGGCGAGCGACGATGCCCGTGCGGAGGGGCCCCGAGGTCGTTTCGCGTGGAACGGCCGAAACAGGAAACGCTTGGACTGGTTGCCGAGCACCAAGCTTCTGGTCATAGCTACTGCGTTCTGGATTGGCGCGATCCTGTTGATTGTCCTCGGATTCGTTGCCGGTAATACAGGAACCAACACGTTCGTTCTCGGTTTCTTCCTGGTATGCCTGGTCGTTTCCTCGATTGCAGGAGCGTTCGCAAGTTTTCTCTCCCTCTTCGGCCTGTTCAAGTACAGACGCCGCAAGATCCTCAACCTGTTGCTTCTGATCATCTCGATCGTGACCAACCCGCTCATCCTGATCATGGTCGCCACGACCGGGGTCGCTTGAGGAGTGTGTGAGAGGAGTGGCCATGACACGCATCGTGATCGCCTGCGACAAGTTCAAAGGGTCGGCCACGGCATCCGGTATCTCGGGTGCATTGAGCCGCGGTATTGTTGATTACCTGGGCCCGGAGGTGGACATCGTGTCGGTTCCCGTGGCAGACGGGGGAGATGGAACCATAGATGCCGCATTGTCTATATCCTATGAAAAACATATATCTCGCGTTTCCGGTCCATATGGCGTTCCCACGGATGCTGCATACGCTTACGACTCCGTCACCCGAACCGCGGTCCTCGAGGTTGCCGAAGCCTGCGGGCTTCGACTGGTTGATGCGGACGGGGTCGATTCAGGGGCTATTGACGGCACTACCGCCAGGACGGACGGCGTAGGCCAGCTCATCACAGACGCTTTGGACCGGGGCGCTCGAAAGATCATTCTCGGTCTGGGTGGAAGCGCCACCTCTGACGGCGGCGCAGGCATGCTCGCCGCTTTAGGCGCACAGCTGCTCACCCACGCGGGAGCGCCCGTTGATCCGGGCGGGGCCGGCCTCGCTGAGATCGCATCCGTGACGTTGGACAGTCTGGACGATCGCTTAGCAGAGGCCGACTTCATCATCGCCTCTGACGTTACCAATCCGCTCTGCGGAGCCGAAGGAGCCGCGGCCGTCTACGGGCCGCAGAAGGGTGTAGGAGAGTCCCAGGTTCCGACCCTGGATGCTGCCCTAGGCCGGTATGCCGAGCTCATTGAGCACGCGATGGGGGCACATCCCGGGGCCTTCTCCTCGGCCTCGGGCGCAGGAGCTGCAGGCGGTCTCGGTTTCGCCTCGGCTGCGGTTCTCGGCGGCGTGATGCAGTCTGGTGCCGATCTGGTCCTCGACCTGGTGGGATTTGACGACGCTCTCAAGGGTGCGGATCTCGTGATTACTGGGGAGGGGCGGTTCGATTCTCAGACCCTCCAAGGAAAAGCGCCCGCCCGAGTATCCGAGCGAGCTCGCGAGGCCGGGGTACGAACCATTGCCGTGTGCGGAACATCGGACCTGTCCGATGAACAAGTTCGTTCCGTTGGGATCGAACAGCTCTTCGCGTTGACCGATGTGGACCCAGATGTCCGGCGGTGCATCGCAGACCCGCTTCCACTCATGGAGGGCCTGGGGCGACAAATAGCGGCAGGGCTCTAGTGCGCAAACGGTAGACTACTTGTGGATAACTTGAGTACAACGGGTTGATTTCGAACCTTCAACCCTCAAGTGAGAGGTGAGGCTAGGGAAGGATGTCGGTGGTTATGCACAGGCTGTGGGCGTCTAGTTCCGCGGAATTCCGGACTTCCTGGCTTGCTGTCTTGAATTACCCACAGGGTTGTCCCCAACACCTCCACAACACGAAGAGCTTTATACACAAGTTATCCACAGGGTTGGGGTTTCGTGGCGGACGAAGAGGGATTTCGAAGCCTCGCCCGGGCTCATATTTTCTGGTTAATCGGGCGGGTTTTCGTCCCGGATCACCTGAGAATCCGGCGGACAACACCCCGCAGCACTGTACAGAGATTCCGGCAGTATGAAGACCAACCGAGTACGTAGTCTTGGCCGTACCGGCCGAGAAGAGGAGACCAACATCGATGTCTGAAGCGGTCCAGGAACAGGATTTCGGGCGCACCCCGCCCCAGGACAATGTCGCGGAGCAGTCTGTGCTCGGCGGCATGATGCTGTCCAAGGACGCCATCGCCGACGTCGTTGAAGTACTACGCGGCGTGGATTTCTATCGCCCGGCGCACGAGTCCATATACGACGCGATCATCGATCTTTACGGCAAGGGGGAGCCGGCCGACGCCATTACGGTCGCTGATGAACTGACTAAGCGTAGTGAATTGAGTCGCGTTGGCGGGGCCGCCTATCTCCATACCCTGATTTCTTCGGTGCCCACCGCCGCAAACGCCGGGTTCTACGCCGACATCGTTCGAGAGCGGGCCGTACTGCGGCGGCTCGTCGAAGCCGGCACCAAAATCGTCCAATTGGGCTATTCGCAAGATGGCGAGGTCGACGACGTCGTCAACCAGGCCCAGGCCGAGGTCTATCAAGTTGCCGAGAGAAGAACTTCCGAAGATTACGTGATCCTCAAGGACATCATCGGTGAGACGGTCGAGGAGATCGAAGCCAATGGGGACAAGACCGACGGGATGCAGGGCGTGCCGACGGGCTTCTACGAGTTGGATGAACTCACACACGGTTTGATGGGCGGTCAAATGATCGTCGTCGCGGCACGACCCGCCGTGGGCAAGTCAACGCTCGCCTTGGACATCGCGCGGTCGGCATCCATCCACCACAGCATGGCCAGCGTGATTTTCTCTTTGGAGATGTCCCGCAATGAGATCGCAATGCGTCTCTTGTCCGCCGAGGCGTCCCTGAACCTTTCCGACTTGCGACGAGGTTCTCTGGAAGACAGCCAGTGGTCGAAGATCGCCGAGGTCATGGGGCGAATGGACAAGTCCCCGCTGTTCATTGACGATTCGCCGAATATGTCCATGATGGAGATTCGCGCCAAGTGCCGTCGGCTGAAGCAAAAGAACAACCTTCAGCTGGTGGTCCTGGACTACTTGCAGCTCATGTCCTCGGGCAAACGCGTTGAATCCCGTCAGCAGGAGGTCTCGGAGTTCTCGCGTTCGTTGAAACTTCTTGCGAAAGAACTCGAAGTTCCGGTAATTGCGCTGTCGCAGCTCAACCGTGGTTCGGAACAACGTAATGACAAGAAACCCATGATTTCGGATCTTCGTGAATCCGGTTCGATCGAGCAGGACGCCGACATGGTCATCCTCCTGCACCGCGAGGACATCTACGACAAGGAATCACCGCGAGCCGGAGAGGCCGACGTGATCGTGGCGAAGCACCGTAACGGTCCGACCAAGACCATTACCGTCGCATTCCAAGGCCACTACTCCAGGTTCGCGAATATGGCCAACGACGGGAGCGGTTTCTAGGTAGGTGACCTGCACTGCGTGACCCAACCACACGGAGGGACAACCCCATGACTGCTCAGAATCCCGGTTCAATGACCGTGGTTGAAGACATCAACCGGTACAGCAATGACACCCGACGCTGGACCGCCGAGGCCATCAAGGCGGTGCAGGCCGATGCTCAGCGCTCGGCCGACACACACATGATCCGTGTACCGCTGCCCGAAAAGTGGGGCATCGACCTGTACCTCAAGGACGAATCCAGCCACCCGACGGGGTCCCTCAAACACAGGCTGGCACGGTCCTTATTCCTGCATGCCCTGTGCAACGGATGGATCCGCCCGAACAGACCCGTGGTCGAGGCGTCCAGCGGATCGACCGCCGTCTCGGAGGCCTACTTCTCCCGCCTGATCGGCGTCCCCTTCTTCGCCGTAATGTCGAAGACGACGAGCGCTCGTAAGGTAGAGCTGATCGAGTCCTATGGCGGAAAATGCCACTTTGTGGACAGCCCCGACCAGGTCTATGCCAGGGCCACGGAGCTGGCCCGCGAAACGGACGGGCACTACATGGATCAATTCACCTACGCCGAGAGGGCCACCGACTGGCGAGGCAACAACAACATCGCCGAATCGATTTTCAACCAGCTCCGGCTGGAGCCGCATCCCGAGCCCGCATGGATCGTGGCTACCGCGGGTACCGGCGGTACGTCGGCCACGCTGGCCAGGTACGTTCGATACACCGGGCGGTCGACGGGCATCTGCGTAGCGGACCCGGACAACTCGGCCTTCTTTGCCGGATGGCGGGACCAGAACCCGGATGCGACCACGGACAAGGGCTCGCGGATCGAGGGAATCGGTCGTCAGCGTGTTGAGGCCAGCTTCATGCCCGCGAGCATCGACCGTATGATGCACATCCCAGACGCCGCCAGTGTTGCGGCGATCCTTCTACTCGAACGGCTCATCGGGCGCAAAGCGGGCGGCTCAACGGGCACCGGGCTCTATGCCGCCCTGAAGATCGTCTCGGATATGGTGATCGCGGGGGAGAGCGGCAGCGTCGTCTCCCTCATTTGCGATTCAGGCGACCGCTACCTCGACAAGTACTACAACGCCGATTGGCTGAACGATGCGGGGTTCGACGTCGGGGTCCATAGTGCGCGGCTCGACGAATTCATGCGTACGGGCCGGCTCTAGCTCTATTTGGCCTCGGGTACCCGCGGCGAGTCATGAGCGGTCACCGCGTTGTGGGGGGCGCAGGGAATCGCCACCCAATGCAACCAGTTCGGCTCGAGACACGGAAAGCGCGGGCGTCGATCCGGAGAGCAGCCCAGCAGGATCAGGCGAAGGGCGACGAGACCTCATCGAGGTGGGCTACTTCGGCGTCGTCCAGACCGAGGGACGCCGCCGCCAACACGGCCGGAAATTGGTCAGTGTTGCGAGCGGAGGCGATTGGAGCCGTGACCCCCTTCGCGAGCAGGTATGCCAGGGCCACGCTCGTGACCTCGGCGTCGTGATTCGCCGCCACTTCTTCCAGCGCGGATACGACCTCGACCCCGCTGTCGAGGCTCGCGTCCGCAAAGTAGTCATCGATCATGCTCTTGCGGGCTGCGCCTTCGAGGTCGCTCTTGCCGTGATACTTGCCGCTGAGGAACCCCGAAGCCAATGCGAAGTATGGGAACACCGCCGTATCGTACTTGCGAGCGATCGGGGCATACTCCTGTTCGAAGTCCTTGCGTTTGAGCAAATTGTAGTGAGGCTGAATTGCTACGGGCACGGTCAGGCCCTCGGTCGTCGCGTATTCGAACCAGCGGTTCATCCGTTCGGGGCTGTAATTCGACAGACCGATGTTCTTTGCCCTACCCGACTCCACAATCTCGTGGTAGGTTCTGGCCTGGTCCTCGATCGAGACGGATTCGTCGTCGAAGTGCGCGTAGAACAGGTCCACGTAGTCGGTTTGGAGCCTCTTCAACGAGTCATCGATAGCCGCAAACACTGTTTCACGAGCCTGACCGGAATGCTCAGGGTGACTGCCTGCCTTGGTCGCGATGATGATGTCGCTCCTGTTGTCCCGAGCCTTCAACCACTCGCCGAGTACCGTCTCTGATTCACCGCCCGAGTGACCTTCGGCCCATGCGGAATAGACGTCTGCCGTATCGATGAAATTGCCGCCCGCGGTCACGAAGGCATCCAAAACGTCGAAAGACTGCTGCCGGTCCGAAGTCCAACCGAAGGTGTTTCCACCCAGATTGATGGGGAAAACGGAAATGTCGGTACGGGGGATGCGCTTGAGCTCAGCCATGGATACTCCTTATAACCAGAAACTACGTCTTTCACGGGGCACAACGGTGTGGCGCACAACAAATATTCCGGATCCTCCGGAAACTACGCGTCGTCGAAGAGGATGATTTGGCGGACGGCCTGGCCGCTGGCCAACGTGTCCATGGCTTCGTTGATGTCCTCCAGCTTGATCCGGTTGGAAATCAGTTCGTTCACGGGCAGCTCACCCTTCCTCCACAACTCCTCGTATTTTGGGATATCGCGGGACGGTACCGCGGATCCGAGGTAACTGCCGACGACGGTGCGCGCTTCCGAAGTCAGCAACAGGGGATGGATGACAGATTCTGCCTCGGGGTGAGGCAACCCCACCGTGACTGTGCGTCCGCCCAACGCCGTGGCATTGAACGCGGTCTCGAATGCCTTGGGATGACCGGCCGCTTCGATCACGAGGTCGGCCCTGATCGACTGTTCCATGATTTCCTCGGGGGCATACACGGCATCGGCCCCCAACTGAAGGGCTCGCGTCAGTTTGTCCGGATTGGCGTCCACCCCAATGACACTGCCCTTCTTGAGGCCGATGGCGGTGATCAAGGCGGCAATCCCTACCCCACCGAGTCCCACGACCATGATCGAGTCGCCGTCCCGAGGTTCGCCCGCATTGATGACGGCGCCTCCGCCGGTCAAAACCGCGCACCCGAGAGGAGCGGCCGCTTCCGGCGGAAGGTCCGAACCAACCTTGACCACGCTCGCCTGGTTGACGACGGCATGTGTGGCGAAAGCCGAAACCCCAATGTGATGGAAGACGTCGCCGCCCTCGGGATCGTGGAGGCGAATCTGTGGGCCGCCGCCGGGAAGATATCCGGCGTTATTCGATTCCAGGCCTCGGCTGCACGGCAGCTTGCCGTTGGTTTGGCAGTTCTTGCACTCTCCGCATCGAGGTAGGAACACGGTGACGACGTGGTCGCCGGGCTCCAGTTCGGTGACTCCTTTGCCGATTTCTTCCACGATCCCCGCGCCCTCGTGACCCAGCAGCATCGGCACGGGGCGGGGGCGGTTGCCGTCCACGACGGACAGATCGGAATGGCAAACGCCCGCTGCGGTCATGCGGAGCAGAACTTCGCCTTCTTGGGGCGGATCCAATTCGAGCTCGCGGATGTGCAGAGGGCGCGACTGGGCGAATGGTCCCTGGGTGTCGGACGTTGTGAGCACGGCTCCACGGATTTTCATGCTTTTCCTCCATTGGCTGTGTTGTTCCACGTCACACGTTACTCCCGTGAAACCGGGGTGCTCAGCACACAATGATGGGCCGGGCGAATTGGTAGAGGCCCTTACGGGTCCGATATTCTGCAAGCTCAGTACTCATCAATCACAGAGGTCAATATGTCGAGTCCCGTCATTCGTTCAGCCGTTCCGGAGGACATCGCGGAAATCCGTCAGCTCATCGTGGACCTTGCGGTGTACGAAAAAGAGCCGGATGCCGTGAACCTTACCGAGGACAAGCTGGCGAGCGACGTTTTTGCTGAACATCCGGCCGTTTTTGTGTACGTTGCCGAAGCGCCTGAGGATTCGGGTCATCGAATCGACGGCTTCGCCCTGTGGTTCCTGAACTACTCGACCTGGGAAGGAGTTCACGGAATCTATCTGGAGGATCTCTTCGTTCGTGAAGATTCCCGGGGCTCCGGCGCTGGTAAGGCGTTATTGCGCAGCCTGGCCCAGACGGCCATAGATCGAGGATACAAGCGCGTCGAATGGTGCGTCCTGAAATGGAACGAGCCGTCGATCGGCTTCTACAAGAGCTTGGGCGCCTTCCCCCAGGACGAATGGGAAACGTACAGGTTGACCGGGGACGCGCTGGAGAAGTTCGCCCAGTCGTGACGATCCCCGCGGGCCGTGTGTCTATCCTGCCTGGATGACGATGTTCTCCGCTTCCGTGGCCTCTTTGGTCTTTCCACCGTGGATTCGCAGGACCAGATAGATCAGGAGCATCATGACTCCTGAAGTGACCCCGAAAATGCCGAAGGCGACGAAGCCCCACTTTTCCAGGCCGAGAGCGAAGAGCTGCCCACCCATCCACGGACCGAACACTGCACCGAACCGACCCATGCCTGTCGTGAGTCCAAGCGCAGTGGCGCGGGACTCCGTCGGGAACACGTGAGAGACAGCCGCATAGATCATGATCTGCGCGCTGAACAAGAAGATTCCGGTGACGAAGACCAGAACGTACGTGACCAACATGGTCGATTTGATACCCATGGCGCAGACACCGACCGCCGTGAGGAAAAACCACAGCATCGAGACCCGAACCGGCCCCCATTTGTCCGATATCTTGCCGGCAACGA
Source organism: Rothia uropygialis (assembly GCF_004137765.1). Taxonomy (GTDB): domain Bacteria; phylum Actinomycetota; class Actinomycetes; order Actinomycetales; family Micrococcaceae; genus Rothia. The sequence goes on from NZ_NOIS01000003.1 coordinate 476,218, forward strand.
GCGTACCCACAATTCCGCCCGCGTTGATAAGGCACAACAGCACCAGAGAGTTTCCGAGATCGAACCCCAGGGATTCCATCAGCGACGGCAGCCACGTGCTCATACCGTAGACCAGAAGAAGTCCGCCGAATGATCCGAGCCAGAACAAGAGCGTCACGACGGCGTTGCGTCCACGGAACAACTTGGCGAAGTTCTGGCCGAAATTCCCGCCGCGTTTCTTGATGGTCGTTTTTTCGAGGGGGACGATCAGGTCGAAGCGTTCCGCGAGGGCTCGTGCCCTGTCCATGCGGCCCTTGGCGACGAGGAATGTGGGCGATTCAGGCAATATCGCAAGAACCAGTGGCACCAGCACAATCAAGGGGAGGACGCCGACCCAGTAGATCGACCGCCATCCCAATGTGGGCAACATGTACAGGCACAACAAGGGCGCGACGATGCCGCCGGCTTGGTGCGCGGTCATCACGAGGCCAACGGAGAAGTTCCGTACGCGATCAGGGGCAAATTCGGAGACCATCGCGATGGCCGTCGGAAGCAGTCCGCCGAGCCCGAAGCCGGCGATTGTGCGCCATACCCCGAATGTCATGGCGGTGGCGGCAAGGGCGCACCCTGCTGAAGAAACCGAAAAGATCGCCGAGCACAGAATGATGCTCCAGCGTCGTCCGATCGTATCCGCGATGACGCCGATGACCAGGGCGCCCACTAACATGCCGAAGGTCGCGAAGGAACCGATATTTCCGGCGTGCGCGGCCGTCATGTGGAAGTCATCGTCGGCCGTCATGGTCGGGATGGTCGACCCGTACATGAACGTGTCGATGCCATCGAAGAAGATGGCTACCCAGCACAGGGACAGAACTATGGTGAAGGCCCTGTTGTTGGTGATTCGCTGTGTGCGCGGCGCAAGGTCGTGAGTCTTCATGAGAGATCCCCTTCAATACATGAGCCTCCTCCTCGAGGCCCTGGGGACACGAGTCCTCCCACGTGGCACGCCAGAGGTTCGCATCGAAGATCAGTGAACCAGGACACATGAATATTGTCAACAATTTAGTTAACTATATGAACGCTCACGGTGAGTTCAGATATCGGTGGACCTGATGGCCTCCGCGACGCTGTCGAGATGACGACTCATCGCCAGTGAGGCGGCGTCAGGATCGTGGGTGCATATACCCTCGATGATCGCAAGGTGCTGGGGCAAGGATGTGCTCGGGCGGCCCGGGTGGTTCGAGAGTCTGAATTGGTACCTCACGGCCTGACCGCGCAGTCGTTTGATGGTTTCGGCGGCGGTCCGTTGCTCGCTCATTTCCATGATCAGCGCGTGGAGTTCTTTATTGCACTGTGAGTATTCATTGAGAAGTCCCTTCTCGACCGCCTGGGTCATCCGTTCCGCAATGGAGCGCAGTTCGCGGATGTTCTCACTGGTCGCCTTTTCGGCGGCCTTCCTGGCGCACATGGCCTCGATCGCGCCACGAACCTCGGTGATTTCCACGGCTTCGTTGACAGATACGGCTCGTACTCGGGCCCCTCTATTCTGAACGCGCTCGACCAAGCCCTCGACGCTCAGCTCGGAGAGGGCGATGCGAACATTGCCGCGTGAAGCGCCATATTCTTCGGACAAATCGGCCTCGACAAGCCGCTGGTTGGGAACCAACTGGCCGGAGATGATCGCCTCTCGTAGCAGGCTGACCAGCTGTGGGGCTGAGGTGGACGGGGCGCGTCCTGTGCTTCCAGGGGCATGTTCCGTTTTTGTCACAGCTGAGCTGTCCTCCGGCAAGGCGGCTCTCCTTCTGGTCGCACAATTTCTCAGATCACTCCAGTCTACCGCGCGCAACGCTCAATAGTTGGCAGAATTGTAAACAATAAGGTTTACGATGTACGCTCGTGTAATCCACATCGCATCTGCGGGGTAATCCCCATGACAAGGAGGTCAGCTCAGATGCCTGAAACCTTTGCCAAGACTCCGGGCTGGCTTGATTGGGAACGCAACCTCAGCAATCCAACCTTCGTGATGCCGCCGGGGGCGGTGGACGCTCATTGTCACGTATTCGGCCCAGCGGCAGAGTTCCCCTATGCGCCCGAACGGAAGTACACGCCGTGCGATGCGGGGAAGCAGGATCTGCGACGATTGCGGGAGAATCTCGGTCTTTCACGGAACGTGATCGTCCAAGCGACCTGCCACGGCCGCGACAACTCGGCGTTGCTCGACGCGCTCGATTTCTTCGGAGATACTGCCCGTGGAGTGGCCACGGTAGGGCCCGACATTACTCAGCAGGATCTCGCAGCGATGCACGAGCGCGGTATTCGAGGCGTGAGGTTCAATTTTCTCAAGCGACTGGTTGCCAAGGATCCGTCCGAGGACCTGATGACGGTCGCCTCGAAGATCAAAGAATTCGGCTGGCATATCGTGGTGTACTTCGAGCCGGATTCGCTGCCGGACATCGAGGCGCTGCTGGAGAAGATCGACGTCCCTCTGGTCATCGACCACATGGGAAGGCCCAAGGTCTCCGCAGGAGAAAAGTCTTCCGAATTCGAAAAATTCTTGAGTTTTGTCGACAGAACCGGTTCCTGGGTCAAAGTGAGTTGTCCCGAACGCCTATCGGTGGAGGGCCCATTCGCCCGAAACGGTGCCGAGGAGATCTACACCGACGTCGTGCCCTTCGCACGGCGAGTCATTGACGAGTTCCCGCAGCGAGTCCTGTGGGGGACCGATTGGCCGCATCCCAACCTGAAAACGCACATGCCGGACGATGCCGTGCTCCTCAATTACATACCTCTAATTGCAGGAACGGATCGAGCCCAGCAAGCCTTGTTGGTCGACAACCCGAGAAACCTCTACTGGGTGGGCGATGTCCTACGAAACGGGGAATGATGCAGACAGCAAATTCGATCAATCGGATCAACCGACTGCCCGTCTCCCGGTTCCATAAGACCATGATCGCTCTGATCGCGGTTGCATACTTTTTCGAGTTCGCCGACATCAATACCTTCGCCGCCACGGCACCTGAGCTCAGACGGGTCTGGGGGTTGTCGGTGCCCCAGATCGGCTATATAACCTCAATCGCCTTCGTCGGCATGTTCCTGGGATCTCTGGTCGGTGGTTGGTTGGCCGACAAGTGGGGACGCAAGTTTGCGTTGATCAGTACTACGGTGTGGTTCTCGGTGTTTTCCCTGTTGACCGCTGCGGCTTGGGACTTCACCTCAATGGCCACCCTCAGATTCCTCACCTCGGCCGGATTATCGGCCATGACGGTCATCGCCGTTATCTACGTCAATGAGGTTTTTCCGGCCAAAGTCCGCGGGCGGTACTTGGCGTACGCGATGGTCATTGGAATCTGTGGAACGCCCGTGACCACATTTATTGCCAGCTTCGTGGTTCCGCTGAGCGACTCCAGCTGGCGGTTGGTTTATCTGTGGGGTTCGCTCGGTGCCATTCTCATTTTCGGCTTCAAGGCCCTCGTGGAATCCCCGACCTGGCTCGAGAGCAAAGGCAAGCTGACAAAAGCCGAAGACGTTTTGCGGCGCATGGAGGAACAGGTAGCGGCAACCGGCGTATCCATACCTGCGCCGGCCCCACCCCAAGAGGAAGTGAGGCGCTCGGAGAACACTCCGCTTCGAACGCTGTTCCGCAAGCGATACATCGGACCTCTGCTCGTTCTGTCCATCCTGTGGATCACGCAGACCGTGGGGTTCTTCGGCTATTCCAGTTGGGCCCCGACTTTGCTGGCCGATCAAGGTTTCCTGGTCGAGAAGTCAATTTTCTACGTGGCGTTGACGACTGTCGGCGCGCCCCTCGGTTCCCTCCTGGCGGCGCTGATCACCGACAAATTCGAGCGCAAATGGTTGCTCGTGATCTTCGGCGTCGTCATCGGTCTGTGTGGGCTGCTGTACGGGTTGACCTTCAATCCGATCATGATCGTCGTCTTCGGATTCTTGGTGAATATGTTCGAACGCGGATACACGTCATTTGCGTACGCATACTCTCCCGAACTCTTCGATACCAGGACCCGTTCGTTGGGAACTGGCATCTCATACGGGATAGGGCGACTCTCGAACGCACTCGGGCCGTTGATCATTGCAGCAATCTATGGGTCCTCGGGGTACTCCTCCGTTTTCTTCTTCATCGCCGGAACCTGGATTTTCGGAGCGATTGTTTTGGCCCTGTTCGGCCGGAAAACTCGGGTTCGACCTACCGACCAACCGGAAATGGCTAGTGAGGAGTCATCACTGTGACCAATATCGAGGAATACAATATGGCGTCCGGTTCCCAGACAGCCATCCCCGCACTGTTCATGCGTGGCGGGACATCGCGAGGACCGTTCTTCTACGCACCCGATCTCCCTGCCGAGCTGGATCTCCGGGACCGCGTACTGACCGCTGTGATGGGCAGTCCCCATCCTCTTCAAGTGGATGGGTTGGGCGGGGGACACCCGTTGACGAGCAAGGCCGGAATTGTGAGTACCTCTGACGATGACGGTGTGGACCTCGACTTCACCTTCGTACAGCTTCAACCAGGCAATACGGGTGTCCAGACCACCGCGAACTGCGGGAACATGCTCTCGGCAGTGGTTCCCTATGCGCTGGAAACCGGACTCATCAGACCTTCAGACGAGACAACAACCGCGGTGGTTCGAACCCTCAATACCGGATTGGTCGCCGAGATCACCGTGCGTACTCCACGGACCGACGGCCAAAACCGTCAGGACTTCGAGGTCGCGTACGAAGGAGATACCGCGATCGACGGAGTCGGTGGAACTGCCTCCCCGATCGAGATCATGTTCCGCGACACCGAAGGTTCGGTGGCATCGGCGCTCCTGCCGACGGGGAACGAGCGCGACATCGTTGTTCTGGACTCCGGACAGGAACTCGAGACGACCATGATCGACAACGGCCAACCCATGGTCCTTGTCCGTGCGCGTGACGTGGCGCGGTCAGGCTACGAGGAGCCGACCGAGCTCAATGAGGACGCCGACTTGAAAGCTCTCCTCGAAGAATTGCGGTTGAAGAGCGCAGAGCACATGGGTTTGGGAGACGTAAGGGACAAGAGCTACCCCAAAATGACCCTCATCGCGGAACCCCGCAATGGAGGTGCACTGTCCACGAGGTGCTTCATACCTCACGTGGCTCATGAGTCCATAGGGGTTCTGGCGGCGGTGACCGTCGCGACGGCCGTGTGCATGGACGGAAGTGTGGCCCGCGGACTGGCGGCACCCGGTGATGGGCTCGAACGCGTCGTATCGATCGAGCATCCCAGCGGCGAATTCCTCGTTGACCTGGAGCTTTCCGAAAACGGTCACGTACAGCGCGCAGGCATTACCCGGACAGCGCGCCTGCTGATGTCAGGACACGTATACGTACCCCGGGCTGTGTGGGATCCCGCAGACGGACAAGTGGAAACGGAAGAGAGAACATCATGATCATCGATTGCCATGGCCACTACACGACGGCCCCCGCGGCTCTGGGGCAGTGGAGAGAACAACAGATCGCCGCGCTCGATGGCGGTCCCGAACCCGATCCGAATGGGCCTTCGATCACTGACCAAGAGATCCGTGAAAGTATCGAGAGCAACCAACTCCGCCTCATGGACGAGCGTGGAATCGATCTCACGGTCTTCTCTCCCAGAGCCTCCTTCATGGCGCATCACATTGGAGACTTCGAAACCTCCTCGGTGTGGGCGCGCATCTGCAACGACCTTTGCGCGAGAGTCGCAAGACTTTACCCCGAGCGTTTCGTTCCTGCTGCGATGCTGCCCCAATCGCCCGGAACCGACCCCGAAACATGTGTTGCGGAAATCGATCGATGCGTGGAAGAACACGACATCGTCGCGGTCAACCTCAGCCCTGATCCCTCGGGCGGTCATTGGACCTCACCGCCGCTCACGGACGAATCATGGTTCCCGATCTACGAGAAATTGATCGAACACGAACTGCCCGCAATGATTCACGTCTCGACGTCGATCAATCCCGCTTTCCACACGACGGGCGCCCACTATCTCAACGCCGACACCACGGCCGTGATGCAACTGATCCAGGGCGATTTGTTTTCTCGTTTCCCCGATCTGAAACTCGTCATTCCTCATGGCGGTGGAGCGGTCCCTTACCACTGGGGGCGTTTCCGAGGTTTGGCGCAATCGCTCGGAAAACCGACTCTGGATGAGCACTTGCTGAACAACGTTTTCTTTGACACCTGCGTCTATCACCAGCCCGGTATTGACGAGCTCCTCTCCGTCATCCCGCCTCAGAACGTCCTGTTCGCCTCGGAAATGATCGGGGCCGTACGGGGCGAGGACCCCGAAACGGGTCACTATTTCGACGATACGGCCCGCTACATTGCAGCGTCGCAGTTGAACGATGAGGAACGTGCAGACATCTACGAACGCAATGTTCGGAAGGTCTATAAGAGGTTGGACCGCCGTATCGGTCAGAAAGCAGCAACCGAAGAGAAAGGGAAAGTACCTCATGTTTGATCTTGGAGTCGTTCACACCGCCATTGAGCGCCCCGACGCGAAGGATGTCGAAGCGCTCAGCGCGTTCGAAGTACCCACGATCCACGAGGCCATGGGGCGTGTGGGGCTCATGCGCCCCTACATCCGGCCCATTTATCCCTCGGCGAAGTTGTGTGGTCCGGCAGTGACGGTCTTGCTTCAGCCGGGCGACAACTGGATGTTGCACGTTGCCGCGGAACAGGTACAGGAAGGGGATATTGTCGTCGCCGGTTGCACGACCGAGAGCGAAGACGGATTCTTCGGAGAGCTGCTGGCGACGTCGATGCGCGCCCAGGGAGCCAAGGGCCTCGTCATCGACGGCGGCTGCCGGGACACGAAAGAACTCGAAGAGATGGACTTTCCGGTCTTCGCCCGAGCGATTCACTCGAAAGGAACCATCAAGGCCACACTCGGTTCCGTCAACGTCCCCGTCGTGTGCGCGAATGCGCTCATCCACCCAGGCGACGTGGTGGCAGCCGACCACGACGGCGTGGTCGTCGTCCCGAAGGACCGTGTGAAGCAAGTGGTCCGTGCCGCCCAAGAGCGTGAAGACCGGGAAGAGGAGAAACGCCAGAAGTTCAGAGAAGGAACCCTGGGACTCGACCTCTACTCGATGCGCGAGCCGCTAGAAGCGGCCGGACTTACCTACCTGGACTGACCGCCGGCAAGAGAAAGGACATCTCATGGCCGAGATGGAGAATTTCGACCTCTCACATGTGGGAGCCGTCGAACTGTTGACCCCCAAATTCGAGGAGAGCCTCTGGTTCTTCCGGGATCTGCTGGCGATGCGCGTGATCGCTCGCGTCGATGATTCCGCGTATCTGAGGTGTTGGGACGAGTACGAGAACTACACGATCAAGCTCACCGCGTCCAGCACGAACGGTGTCGGCAGGACCCTCTACAGGGCTTCGAGCCCAGAAGCGCTCGAACGTCGCGTCGCTGCGATCGAAGCCACGGGTTTGGGACACGGGTGGAAGGAGCCCGAGGTCGGTGTGGGGCGTTCCTACGAATTCGAGGATCCGGACGGGCACCTCATGGCCATTTACTACGAGACCGAGCACTATGTTCCGGACCTTGAGGACCATCCGGCGCTCAAGAACCAGGCTTCCGCCTTCCCGGGTCGAGGAGTCAACGCACGGCGTCTGGACCACATCAACTATCTCGCCAGTGACGTCAATGCCGCAGGGGAATTCTGGCGCGACGTCATGAAGGCCCGTGAGTCCGAGAGAGTTCGGTTGGATTCCGGCGGATACGGTGCTTGGTGGTTCAGATTCCATCAGAAGTCCTATGACGTGGTCTACTCCGATGACTGGACGGGTGAGCGCGGTCGATTCCACCACCTTGCCTTCTCCCCGGATACCCGCGAGGACATTCTGAAAGCCGCGGACATCTTCCTGGAGAACGGCATCTTCATTGAGTACGGGCCGTACAAGCATGCCATCAACCAGACGTTTTTCCTGTACGTGTGGGAGCCCGGCGGCAACCGCATCGAATTGGCCAACGCCGGAGCGCGTCTGATTCTCGACCCCGACTGGCCGGTTGTCGAGTGGACGGAAGCCGAACGGGCCAAGGGCCAAGCATGGGGTATGAAGACCGTGCCTACTTTCCACACTCACGGAACCCCCTATGTCGAGAACCAGGAACAGATCGACCGCGAAGCAATGGAAGGCATCAAGCACGAAGAGGTCAAGGAGGTCTATACGGACTGACCACGGTACGGTGCCGAGGAAGAAAGACCGTGGCGAGCCTGGCTTGCATCTTGTTAAGCGATTCGATGAGGGCTGGAATTGCAGCGGGAGTAGCCTGGAACACGACCATGTGAGTCGTCGATCATAAAAACCGGCGGCTTATATGGTGTTCCTCCGCCGACGAAAGGAATTTCGCCACATCATGTCTTCCTTGTCCGAACAGATCGCCGCCATCATCGCGAGCAACGAAGCCGAGATCATCTCTCTGCGCAGGGAACTGCACCAGATCCCCGAACCCGGTCTCCACTTGCCGCAGACCAACACCCGGGTTCGCCAGGAATTCGAGTCGCTGGGAATGGAAATCACGGACGCCCGCGAGGTTTCCGGTTTCACGGCGGTTCTGCGGGGTGGAGCGGGAGCCAAGACGCCGCTCGAGAAACGACCGATCGTGTTGCTGCGCGCCGACATGGATGCTCTTCCCGTCGCCGAGGAGACGGGTCTGACCTGGGCTTCGACCAATGGAGCCATGCACGGTTGCGGGCACGATATGCATATGGCCGGCATCATCGGTGCTGCCCGGGCATTGCACGCCGTCCGGGAGGAGCTTGCCGGCGACGTCGTCTTCTTCCTTCAACCCGGCGAAGAAGGGTGGGACGGCGCGCAATATCTGATCGACGAAGGGCTCCTCGAATCGGCAGGGCGCCTGCCGGATCACGCATATGGTTTGCACGTGTGGTCCGCGCAATATGCGCAGGGAACCATCACCTCCAAACCGGGAGCCCTGATGGCCTCCTCGGACACGATCATTGTTCGTGTGCACGGAGTGGGCGGGCACGGCTCCGCACCTCACAAGGCATTGGACCCGGTCCCGGTGGCCGCGGAGATGGTGACTCAGTCCCACGTTCTGGTCACCCGGGAGTTCGACGTTTTCAATCCGGTGGTCGTGACCTGCGGAAGCCTGGTCGGAGGCTCGGCGGCCAACGTGATTCCGGATCACGCAACCGCAAAATTCACGTTGCGGGCCTTCGACACCGCAACTCGTGAGCGCCTCCTGCAGAATCTCGTCCGGCTCTTCGAGGGCATCGTATCTGCCCACGGAACCACGTGCGAGATTGAGACCAAGAAGCTGTACCCGGTCACAACCAACCACGACGAAGAGACCGACTTTCTCTCGAAGGTCACCGAGGACGCCTTCCCCGGCCGGTGGGCAGAACTGGAGAAACCGGTCGGCGCCGCGGAGGATTTCTCCAAGATTCTCGAACGCATCCCGGGCACTTTTGCTTTCGTGGCGGCCGTCGATCCGGACAAAGATCCGGAAACCGCCGCATTCAATCACTCACCCCACGCAACCTATGACGATTCGGTACTGAACGCCTGCTCGCGCTTGCTCGCGGAGTTGGCCATCCGGCGTCTGAACTCCTGAGCACGCGTACTCCGTACGTCAGACACCGCGAAAGGACGACCATGAGTTCTCCGAGCACGGCGACCGCGCCCCCTCCGAGCCGGCAGTCGCATGCAAAAACCCTGTTGGGCACCGGAATCGGCAATGCCCTGGAATGGTTCGACTGGAATATTTACGCGAGTTTCGCGGTATATTTCTCTACCCAAGTTTTCAACGACGAAAATCCTCAATCCGCTTTCCTCGAAACCATGGCCGTGTTCGCGGTCGGGTTCGTTGCCCGTCCGTTCGGCGGGTTTCTCTTCGGGTTCCTGGGGGATCGATGGGGGCGCAAGCGCTCGCTGACTCTGGCCGTGGTGAGCGCGTCGGTCGGTTCCCTGATCGTGGCGGTCTGTCCCACCTATGATCAGGTGGGATGGCTCGCTTCCGCTCTGTTACTCATCGGACGTCTCATCCAGGGACTCTCACACGGCGGCGAGCTGCCCGCCGCCCAAACTTACCTTTCAGAACATGCACCGCGCGAAAAGCGCGGACTGTTCGCCAGCTCGATATACGTGACCGGAACCCTTGGTCTGATTTGCGGTCTGGTGCTCGGTCTTATCCTGCAGGGTCTCTTGACCGAAGACCAGATGGGCGCCTGGGGTTGGCGCGTGCCTTTCCTGGTCGGTGCGTTGCTCGGCATCGTCGCCATTTGGATCCGCTCTTCGATGGAGGAATCCGAGCTGTTCACCGAGCACATGGAAGCCGTGAAACAGCACGAGGTCAAGAAGGAGAACATCCTGATTGCCGTGCTGAAGAACTGGCGAACCGGGCTACAAGTGATCCTGATGACCGGTGGGCTGACGATTGCCTACTATGTATGGTCGGTCTCGATGGCTTCCCTTGCCACCACGACCTTCAACTACGATTCGAAAACCGCGTTCACCGCGTCCCTGATCGGAAACGTGGTGTTCATTATTGTTCTGCCGATATGGGGCGCGTTGTCAGACAGGATCGGACGGAAACCGTGCATTCTGATCGCGATGATCGGGAGCATGGTTCTGTGCATTCCGATGATCGCCCTGGCTTCCGGCGGTGAAGCCTGGCAGCTGATTCTTGCCATCAGCATCCAGCTGATTTTGTTGGCGGGGTTCCTGAGCCATGCTCCTGCGACGTACGCGGAAATGTTCTCCACAGACCAGCGTACGGCCGGGTTCGGCGTACCTTACTCGATTGCGATCGCAGTCTTTGGGGGCACCGCCGGTTACGTGCTCACCTGGTTGGGGGACCCGTACAAGTTCGCGATCTACTCGATGGTCTTCCTTCTCATTTCCGCTCTGACGGTTCTGACCCTGCCCGAAACCAAAGGCAAGGACCTGCGGTAAGAGTGCTTCCGGGCGGCTTCATGTCCGTGCGCGGGTGAGGGCCTGCGGGCATTGGCATATTCTGTGGGCCCTATTCGCGCCGGTCGTCTGCGGTGACCCAGACCGGGAACGGGTCCGGCATGTACCTCCAGGTCTCCGGGTCGCTCAGTAGTTCGCGGTCGTTGAGGGTTGCCTCGTCCAGTGCTCGCGTAAGGGCTGTGGGCTGGAGGTCGATCCCAGTCAGGACGATGTCTTGCCCGAAACTCAGCGGTTCGGTGAAGGTATCGGTGTCACGGGCGAGCGGTTCGATGGACATGACTGCGCCGGTTTGGCTCCAGTGAGCCGTGATTCCTTGGCGTGTTGCGAGACGGCAGAATCCGCAGGAACGGACCACGATTCCGCTCTCTCCCGGCTCGATGTGCTCGTCCAGAACCTGCTTCAGACGTATCGGATGGAACGGGCGCGGGTTGCTGTAGCGCATCGAGGCGACTCGCGGATTACGATGACGGGAAGCGTGCTGGCCGTTCAGGTGAGCGACCCAGCCCGGTCGAATATGGATGTCCGATTGCTGATCGGGTAGAGAGTTTTCTCCCTTGGCATCAGTGCGGGCAAGTTCTCGCATCCACTGTTCGTCCCCCTGGAGTACGACGCGGGCGAGCGGGCTCAATTCACCGATGACGGCCTTGATCAGAGAAAGCTCTTCCGGGGGAAGCCTCTGCCAATTCACGATGAGTGCCGTGGAGCAATACTCGATGTGCTGCGAAGCGAGGAGTGCTCTGGCCGTCATGGCCGTGAAGGCCGTGCCGTGGTGCATCTCGAGATGTTCGACTTGGTCCGAACGATTGAGCTCACCGAAGAAATGAGTTGCGTCGAGAACGCACACCACGCCGCCCAAACGGGTGGGCTCCTCGGGATCGACGAGTGAACCGATGATGTCCTGAATCGGAGCCTGGATCGGGTATTCCACCACGACTTCGCTCGAAAGGGTCCATGGGATCACAGAAGTGGCTTCCCGGACGGGGTCCATCGCAACACCCAAGCGTTTGGCATGGATGAGCTCCTGTCCTGTCTCGTGGGCGAGGTATTGCGCATGGAGACGCCGTTCTGGCTCGCATGTTCCGATGACGGCGATCACGGTGGTCGTATCCATGTGTTGCTCCTTCTGCTCGGTGATGCCGAAACGCAATCTTTGGTCCTTCCAGGTTTCCCTACTGTACTATCTTTATGAGAATCATTTGCATAAAGGAGGAATATGAAGGTCAGGGCATCGTTGCGATCGTTGAAGAATCAGCCGGGAGCGCAGGTCGTCAAGCGCAAGGGGAGGATCTACGTCATCAACAAGCAGAATCCCCGGATGAAGGGCCGCCAAAAATAGGTCCGACTCTCGTACTCACACGTCGAAAGGGCCCCGGTTCGAACTCAGAACCGGGGCCCTTTCGGGATACGGGCTATGGAGAGCCCCGCCAGTGGTGGGACTCGGCCGACGTGTGTGCGAAGCTCGCTTGAAGCGGTCAGTCCTGAATTGCAGATCGGGGCTGAGGATTCTAGGAGGAGCAGCAATGGCCAACACCTTGATCACCGGGGCCTCATCAGGCATCGGCGCGGAACTAGCCGAACGATTCGCTAACCGAGGCGATGACCTCATCTTGGTTGCCCGACGTCGCGATCGTCTTCGAGCGCTCGCGGACGAGATCCAGCACAAGCACGGGGTCGACGTCGAGGTTCTCGAAATGGATCTCTCCGAGCCCTATGCCGCCCATGAGCTCTGGGGACAACTCGAATCTCGGCAGATCGATACCGTGGTCAACAACGCGGGATTCGGTCTCAACGGTGACATCGTCGACGTCGACGCCGAGGTCCTGGACCAGATGGTGCGGCTGAACTGCCTCACCGTAGTGGGTCTTACCTCCCGATTCGTGAAGCCAATGGTGGCCCGGGGGTGTGGCACGATCATCAATATCGCCTCGACCGCCTCATACCAGCCGGTTCCTCACCTGGCGGTTTATGCGGCGTCTAAAGCGCTTGTCCTTTCCCTGACCGAAGCGCTTTGGGCCGAGGTGAAGTCCAGCGGCGTTCGCGTCCTGGCCGCATGCCCTGGGCCGACCGAAACGGAATTCTTCGACCACGCGGGTCGGGCTGCTTCCGTCGGACGGATGCGGACCACCGGGCAACTTGCCGACGGCCTCATGTCCGCCCTGGACCGGAACGCGCCGAGCTTCATCGATGGACTGACCAACCGCGTGATCGCCCAAGGCGCCGCGTTCCTGCCGAAAAAGCTGGTCCTCAGAATCGCCGGTGCCGCCATCAGATAACAGGCGGGGGCGGACTGACGGAGAACTCCTGGACAGTTCTCGGGCGAGAAGAGCAGTCTGGAGGTCATGGACGAAGAACGTGGCGACGGCTGCGCAACAGTCCTGGGCAAATCGGCCCCGGAAGCGTAACTCGATCAGGAGAAATATCCGTGAAAACTCTCATCAGCTCCGTCAGCGTCTTCAATGGCGAAATTCTCCTGGAGGGTCGGCACGATGTTGTTTTCGACGAGTCGGGGATCCTGTCCATTGAGCCTGCAGGCTCACTGGGTGCTGTCTCGGCGGATGACACTGTGGATGGTACCGGGCGCGCCCTCCTGCCCGGTTTCATCGACTCCCACGTGCACATCACCGACCCGAACCAGCTCGACGACCTCCTCGAATTCGGAATTACCACGGCAATGGACATGGCCATGTGGCCGTACGAATTCCAGCAGCAGGTCCGCCGCGAAGGTCACGGGAGCAACATCCTCACCGCGGGTGCGCCTCTCGTGTCTCATCACGGAACGCATGCGCGCATCCCGAATTTCCCCGAAGAATCCATGACGGATGACGCGCACCGGGCACGTGACCTCGTGAAAGAGCGTGTGGATCAGGGAAGCGATTACATCAAGCTGATTCTCGAGAGTCCGGGAAATGGCGGGTTGGACCTCGACGTCGCCCAGGCCGCAGTCGATGAGGCTCATCGAGCAGGAAAACTCGTGATCGCTCATGCCATCGCGGTGGGTGCATATCAGACCGGAGTCCGGATTGGCGTCGACGTCCTGACCCACGCGCCACTCGATCGGAGCTTGCCCCCGACTCTGCTTGCCGAAATGGTGCAGAAGGGCATTGTCTCTTCACCGACGCTGACAATGATGAAAGGAACCGCAGAATTCTTCGCGGACCACGGTCTCGAATACAGGTGGGCGACAGGGGCGGTATCCGATATGCGCGAGGCAGGGGCGATCCTTCTGGCGGGGACGGACGCGAACCAAGCACCTGGTGTGCCCGCGAACGTCGTTCACGGAACCTCACTTCACGAAGAGCTCCATCTCTTGAACCAGGCCGGTCTCTCTCCGGTGGAAGTACTCCAGAGCGCGACGAGTCTCAACGCCCGGACGTTCCAACTCGACGACCGGGGCATCGTCGAACCAGGGAAGCGGGCTGATCTGGTGCTCGTGACGGGGGATCCGACACGCGAGGTCACGGCGACCAGAGAGATCCAACGGGTCTGGCTCGGCGGCCGGAGCATAGAAGGAGTGAAATAACCATGCGGAGTTTCCGCGGCGGTGGGGACGAGGCCCCAAGCTGAAATGATCGCCTTGGGGCCTCGTCCTACCGAGACGGACGGATTCAGGGTCAGGCTCCGGCCCGTACCAGATCATGGTGATCGACGGTGCTGTGGGGCCGCGCAGCGGGGACCGAATCATTCGCTCCCTCGTCGAGCTCCTCCTGTGAGGCGGTCGGCTCAACCGGAGGTTCACCGAGGTTCTCCTTGGCTGCCTCTCTCGCCCGTTCGTGCTCCAAATTGCCGAAGTCGTGTTCGGTGCGCGGCGGTTTGAGGCTGTCGATGAGGAATACCAAGGCCAGAGAGACCAACCCCCAAATGCCCAGGACCTGCAGATGCTGGCCTACGACGTCGCCGTCGAAGTACAGGATCGACCGGATCGTCTCCACCGCCGCGGGCATCGGCAGGAAGTCGTGGAGGGTCGCGAAGAACTTCGGGATCATGAACTCGGAGATCGCGCCGTTGGAGGACGGAACACCGGCAAACATGAGGGTTCCGATCACGGGAATGATGGCAAACATTCCGATGAGTCTCTCGAAGACCATGGCGAACATGGCGATGCAGAATATCGAGATGATTCCCGATCCCCATAGTTGCGCGAAATGCCCCTGGACTGCGCCCGTGATCGGTCCCGCGATGAGGGAAACCACGAAGCCCATGAAGGCTGCGTAGACGATGGTCAGAGGGATCATCCTCTTGAGCGGTCGACTCCAAGGGTTCGCGTTCGCTCCGACGATGACGACCATGAACCCCGCGAGGATCCATCCCATGGCGATGTACAAGACGGACACACCGTTCTTGTCGCGATCTGGCAAGGGGGCAACGTCGTCGACGTTGAGCTTCATATCCTGAGCCGAAGCGACCCGGCCAAAGGTTTGGTTCACGACTTGGAAGGCACTGTTATTGGCCGCCTGATTACCGATCAGTTTGAATTCGGGATCTTGCTGCGACGGCAGCACGAAGGCGGCGACCTCGTCGCGATCCTGTACGAGGGCACGCGCGTCGTCGCTGTCGGTCATCGCCGTGAAGTCGAACATGTCCCCCGTGTTCTGCTTGAGGGTGGAGGCGGTCTGCTCCGCTTGTTCGGCAGTCGAACCGACGACGGCGACCGGCATGTCCTTGGGCGTCGGTGAATGCATTGCTCCGAGCATGAAGGTGATCATCATGGTCACCATGGCGAGAGGGAAGATCGCGAGCGAGACGTAGCGGATGAATTTCGAGTCAGGGCGTCGGCCGCCGTGGATCGACGGGATGTTCACGCTGAGAGGTTCGGGATTCGGGTTCTTCTTGTGCTGAAGGTAGTCGTAGCCCTTGGTCAGGAGCAGGCCGACGACCGCGCCGATCGCCAACACGAGAAGGTGGCCGGCCACTGAATTGCCCTCGAAGTAGAGCACCGAACGCAAGGATTCGCCGATGGCCGGCATCGGCAAGAACTCGTGCGTAAACCGGAAGAACCTTGGCATCGTATATACCGGCATGGCCATGTTAGACGAGGGCATGCCGAGAACCATGAGGAACAGGATTCCGAAGATCACGCCCATGGCCCCGACGATTCTGGTGATGAACAACTGCACCGAGGCGATCGCAAATACGCCCAACCAAGCTATGCCAAGTATCGCGGCGGCATGTTCCGGAGCGATGATGTCGAGGACCGGGCCGGTCACAAGCCAAACCAAACCGGCGATCACGGCCGCCCAGGCTCCGAGGACCGGGACCACGCGCCTGAATTTCAGCAATTCCGGCGAGTTGGACCTCAGCACGCTGAACGGAAGGTATCCGGCCATCACGATCGCGGTCATGAGGAACATAGCCGCGAGACCGGCGGGGTCGTTATTCGGCAGAGGCGCGAGGTCTTCGGTCTTGAGGCTCAGGCCCGCGCTGTCGATGGCGGGTGTGACCAGGCTGGTGGTGAGCGTGGCTTGTTGGGCACCTGCACCACCGGCCGTGTACAAAGTTGCTTGGTTGCCGTCGACGACGACCGCGGCCGAAGCATCGCGTTCGTAGACCTGCTTGCGTGCGTCGTGGGCGCTGTTCGCGGTTTTGACGTCGAGGGCGTCCGGCTCCGAAGAGTCGAGGGCGGACTTGAGGCCTTCGGTTTGCGACGAGGAACCCGCCACGACGACGGGCATGTCCTTAGGCGTAGGGGAATGCATGGTGCCGAGGTAGCTGGTGATCATCATGCCCACGAAGATGAGCGGCATGACGAAAATTGCAACGGTGCGCCCGACCAGCTCCGCCTTGGCCCGTTTGGCCTCGGCTTGCTCCTCGGCAGATTCGGGTTCCGATTCCGCGTCCTTGGAACTTCTGATCTTCTGCACCTCTCGATGCTTCGGTGGATACGAGGTGCTCACTTTTCAGCCTCCTGATGGTTCGGAAGTCGAGCGATCTCCGTTGGCCACTGATCTCAACTGATTCAATCTAAGACACGTGACTTACAATTGTGAAATCGGCCCCGATTTGCCATGGTGATGAGGTCGGTTGCGAAGGGAAGTTGAGGGGCATGGCAAGGTACAGCGATCGGGCGAGGCAGTGCCTGCTCGATTCCGCGGAAGAGCTCTTCGCGATCCATGGGATCGACGCGGTTTCGAACCGTCGCATCGTCGAGCACGCCGGGGCCGCCAATCACTCGGCGATTTCCTACCACTTCGGCGGTAGAGACGGGCTGTTGCGTGCCCTGTTGGAACGACATGCCGAAGCCATGGGGCGACGGCGCAAGGAGCTTCTCGCGGCCCTGGGGCCTTCGCCGAGCGTGCATGACATTATCCGTGCGCGCCTGGTGCCGCTCTTCGAATTGCTGGACAGTCTTCCCCGACCGAGTTGGCGCGCCCAATTCCTGTCCCAGGTACAGTCCGTTCCCTCGGCGGTGGACATTGTGACGAAGGTGGCCAGAGACACCGGCGTCCCTGAGGACGTGAAATTTGTGCAACGGAAAGTCGAAGGCATCTCCGACGGCGTGCTGCAGGGACGGTCGTACCTCATGGCACATCTTGTGATTCGCGTATGCGCGGAGCAAGAGGAACTCATGAACAAAGGCGAACACCGAGGAAACTGGATGCAGGTCGGCCGATTTCTGATCGATGCTGCGGCCGGAATGCTCGCGGCCCCGGTCTCGGATCCCGAAGGAGAGCTCGGGGCCGGAACTCTGCCGTTTCTCTGACCGACACGGTATTTGATGTGGTCAGGTGTGCCTTCGGCCGGTTCCCTCTCGGACCTGTTTCCGGTTCGGTATTTCACGGTGTCGGGTGACGTAATATAGATCACCTGTGATCGAAGCTACCATCCAGAAAGACGGGGCATGAGCGAGAACTCAACGACAGCGTCATCCGCCAACGGTTCGGGGGAAACTCTTGCCCGGGGGCTCAAGAACCGGCACCTCCAGCTCATCGCAATCGGCGGAGCCATCGGAACCGGCCTGTTCTACGGATCGGGCAAGCTCACCAACCTCGTCGGACCCGGTTTGCTCGTGGTCTACGCACTCATCGGCTTCGTTCTGTTCTTCGTCATGCGTGCCCTCGGTGAGTTGCTGCTGTCGAACCTCAACTACAAGACCTTCGGGGACATCGCCAAGGACAACATCGGGCCCTGGGCGGGGTTCATGGTTTCGTGGAATTACTGGTTTTCCTGGGTCGTCGGCTGCGTCGCGGACTTGGTCGCCATCACCGCGTACGTCCAGTACTTCTGGCCCGAGGTTCCCGTGTGGCTGCCTGCTCTGATGACGGCCATCGGCCTGATCGTTTTGAACCTCCAACCGGTCAAAGCCTTCGGGGAAACCGAGTTCTGGTTCGCCATCATCAAGATCGTTGCGATTCTGGCTCTGATCTTCGTGGGAATCGTCCTGGTTCTGACCGGCTACGAGAACGGTGACGGAACTCGAGCCGCGGTGTCCAACCTGTGGACGCACGGCGGGTTCTTCCCGACGGGCATCACCGGATTCTTCTTGGGCTTCCAACTGGCCATTTTCTCATTCATCGGCTTGGAGCTCGTGGGCACCACTGCGGCGGAGACGGAGAACCCGCACCGCAATCTTCCCAGGGCCATCAACTCGATCCTCTTGCGCATCCTGATCTTCTACATCGGGTCTCTTGCCGTGGTCATGATGGTCACGCCGTGGGATCACATCGATCCCGAGCAGAGCCCTTTCACCACGATGTTCGGCAACGCCGGTTTTGCCGGGGCTGCTCTGGTTGTCAACCTGGTCGTGTTGACCTCGGCGGCCTCGAGCGCCAACTCCGGTGTCTATTCCGCAACCCGCATGGCCTTCGGCCTGTCCAAGGATGGCCACGCTCCCCAGGCGCTGAACTATACGACGCGGCGAGGCGTACCCATGAAGGCGGTCTTCTTCACCACGGTCTTCCTGTTCGCCGCGGTCCCGCTCCTGCTGGGTGGTGATGCCCTGACGCAGGCCTTCACGATTGTCAGTTCGATTTGTTCGGCGGACATCCTGTTCACGTGGGGATCCATTGTGGTCAGTTACATCCTGTACTACCGCAGGCACCCCGATCGGCATGAGGCGTCGGGTTTCCGGATGCCGTTGCCCAGACTCGCCCCCTGGGTGGTGCTCGCATTCTTCGTTTTCATCGCCGTCACTTTGACGCTGAGCGAGGATACCCGCATTGCCGCGATTCTCAGCCCGTTCTGGTTCCTGTTGCTCGCGCTGTTGTGGCAGGTGGTCAAGCGCCGCCTGCAGAAGCAGCATCGACCGCTGACCTCGGAGATTCCCCTGGTCTCTCCGCGCCAGATCCGCCAACAGTTCGACGATGCAGGCGAGAAATAGGCGCCGGTTCAGAGGACACCCTCACGCGGTCGTCCTTGGGGTGTCACTATCGCTCGGCACGTCAGTGAGGCTCAAACGCACCCCTGAACGGGGCAGCAGAAGCACGATCGATATCGTTCCATGACGACGGCACATGAACCGCTTCGAAGGCCCGGACGACATGGCTAAACTGGGGTCCTGATCGCCACCTGACCCAGAACCCGCCCAGGAGCCCAGGACCGCATGACCTCTCACCGCATCGGACGCCGGGTATTCGATTTCGAACGACAGGTCGCGGTGATGGCGGTGGTCAATCGAACTCCGGATTCCTTCTACGATCACGGCGCAACCTATGATGTCGAGGCGGCTGTGTCCTCGGCATTGCGGGCCGCGGAGATGGGCGCCGATTGGGTCGATATCGGCGGCGTCCCGTTCGGGCGGGGCCCGGCGGTAGACGCAGCTGAGGAGCTTGACCGTATTTTGCCGGTGGTCCACAGCGTTGCGGCCGCGAGCGACGTCGTCGTTTCGGTCGACACATATCGCGCCGAGGTCGCGAGGGCCGCGGTCGAGGCAGGGGCGTCGGTGATCAACGACACCAGCGGGTTTGCCGACCCCGAGATGGCGTCGGCCATTGCGGATACTGGTGCGCACGTCGTCGTGACCCACAGCGCCGGGAAGCCGCGCGAGGAAAAGCCAGCGGCGGCCTACTCCGACGTCGTGAGGGAGGTCCGCGAATTCCTCGCCGAACGCGTGGATCGGGCGGTGGACGCTGGGGTGCCGCGTGAGAAGATCATTATCGATCCGGGGCACGACTTGGATAAGAACACTCTCCATACGCTCGAGATCACGCGGAGGCTCGACGAGCTCGCCTCGCTCGGTCTGCCGTTGCTGGCCGCGGTGTCGAACAAGGATTTCATCGGGGAGAGCCTTGATCGGGCGCAGGGCGAGCGAGTCTCCGGTTCGATCGCAGCAATGATGGCTTGTCTCGAACGTGGGGCGCGGATTGTCCGGATGCACGACGTCGCCGCGGCCGTAGACGCGGCCCGCATGTACGAGGCGATTCGCGGTTGGCGGGCACCCGTGCGCGTCGAGCACAACGCCTGGCCAGAAGGAAATGTATGAGCATGGATCAGATCTTCCCGACCCCGATCGAGTCACTGACCGACGAGCAGATCCTCTCCGTCTACTCACCCGGAAGCGGGCACGACGGCGCGTGGTTGCGCATGAACTTCGTCGCGAGTCTGGACGGCGCGGTCGCGGTCAACGGGGTCTCGGGAAGCCTCGGAGGCCCTGGCGATTCCCGCGTCTTCGATCTTCTTCGGTACCTCGCGGACGTGGTGCTGGTGGGAGCGGGAACCGTCCGTACCGAAGGCTACGGTGCGATGGTTCTTCCGGAGAAAGCCGCCGCCTGGCGAAAGGCCCACGGGCTCTCCGCGCAACCCGTATTCGCCCTCGTCAGCGGGTCCGCGGCACTGTCGCCGGACTCCGGGGTGTTCACCGAAGCACCGGTGCGGCCCATCGTGTACGTTTCTGCGCAGGCCGACGCAGCCCACCGCGACGCGCTCGCGGACGTGGCGGACGTCGTCATCTCCTCCGCCGACGGGGGGTTCTCTGTGGACCCGAACGCAGTCCGGGCTGACCTGGTTGCGCGAGGTCTGCATCGTATTCACAGTGAAGGCGGGCCGGAACTGTTCGGATCCTTTCTTCAGGCCGGGGCGGTGGACGAATTGTGTCTGACGATCGCCCCGAAGCTCCTCGCCGGAACGGCCAGGCGCATAGCCGCATCCGCGGAATTCGCACCGACGCACCTCTCACTGGCTTCGATCCTGCGTTCAGGGGATGAGCTGCTGCTGAGGTATATACGCAATTGACTCTCCCGGCACCAGGGGTGGAAGGATTCGAGCGCCCGAAGTCCTCGGCAATTCGCAGCCCCACGTCCACCTGGGCCGAGGCACCGGCTTTAACGAGTGACCGTGAACGGCAGGACCAGCCGGGACGGATGATCCCAGTCCCGATAGACCTTATGGGTCACTGGGCGTCCCACCGGTAAATGGAAAGCATCCGGTGGTAACAGCGCGTTGTGCTCATCGGCCAGTGGCTCGGCGTTGGACAATTCTGCGGTCAGACGGTGACCCGGAAGGAAAGAGTGCGCAAAGGGGTACAAGCGAACGGCGTATTCCTCGATTTTGCCCGGTTCCACCGGAACTTCGCGAGTGTGCGGATGTACGGGCGAGCCCTCCGTACTCTGTGACCGATCCAGTTCGCGATGGGACGCCTTCAGATAACCCGTTGTGATGAGTTGTCTCTTGCCCGAAGGGGGTGTGTCCCACAGCCGAAGAATGAAATTGGTGTCCGGTTGGTCGATTTCCACAAACAGGTATGCCGCCCCGGCTCCCATCATCTCCGTGGCTTCGGCGAAGGGTTCGGTGTTCCACGAGAGTATCTCTATCGTGTCCGTAACCGTTAGTGGGGGCTGAAAGAAGCCATCCATGTGCGCGTGCTCCACGCCCATCGGTTCGCGGTCGCTGGTCAGTTTTCCCCGCGGTCGCAGGTAGAGTGCGCGATGTACGACTTCGTGCGGGGGCCATTGCTGACCTGTCACCGTCTCGTGGGACCCTTCAACCGCAACCGTCACCGCCGGTTCGTCCATGACACCATTGTTGATTCCTTTGAGCCAGTAGTCATACCAGTGGAACATTTTCTCGTGTTCCTCGACGAAGGGTCGGGATTGCATCGGCGGGTAGGGCCCGATATCCAATTTCTTCGGTCCTTGGATCTTCTCGAAGACCTCGATCGTCGAGTCCAGCGTCCAGCCTCGACCCTGGTCCAGCTGTAACCACACGGGGATGTCGATGTTCGGTGCAAGGGCAACGGGATTGCGCTCTTCGTACCAGGGGCCATCGAGGTGATTCATCACGATGTCGAACCACGCCTCGTGGTGCTTGGGGTAGTTCAGTAGATGCACCAGATTGGGCCAAGCGGTAATATCTGGGTCCTTGAGTCGTTCCGCGACTTTGGCTTGGATTTCTTTAGGCGAGAATTCCTCGAGCATGCGGGACTTGATGCGATCGGTAAAAGCCCAGCCCGAGTCGCCACCGCGACCTTCTCGAGCAGCGCGGGGCATGAACCACATGATTCCGCCGTGATACGTGGTCTCGTAGAAGTCGTAATGGCCACCGGAGACGAAGATAGCTTTGAGGTGGGGCGGACGTTCTGCCGCGGCAAGTACCTGCATCGAGCCGAAATAGGAGATACCGACCATGCCTACATTTCCATCACACCATGGCTGGTCGGCGACCCACTCGATGAAGTCGTAAGCATCCTTTCCAAGAGAGACTCCACCCGCGTTGTAATTGCCGATGTGCTCGCCCTCGGCTGTGCCGGAACCGCGCAGATCGCCAATGACGTGCGCGTAGTCCTCCTTGACGATGCGGGCTATGTCTCCGGCCTCGATGCACCCGTCCCACAATGGGCTTGGGCGTCGTTGCGGAGGGGTAGTCAGCGCCAGGGCCTGAAGTTCCTTGCCGTATGGGCTGAGAGCAACGAGGGCTGGGCGCGGCTTGGACTCCGCGCCCTCATAAAGATCCGCCGTGAGGTTTACTCCGTCTCTCATGGGAACCGTGAGGTCCTTATGGATGCGTATGTTCTCTCCGGCCACAGTCCAATTGTGCGTCTCTTGCATGGTTCCTCGTTCCCTTGTGTGATCCTCCGCCGTGAAAGCAGGGTGTCATTATCTAAATAATATTATTATAATAAACCTATATCCATCAATGACTTCGACCGTTCCGGGGCGTGAGAAAGTTGCGGAAGGCTTGGTCAGTTCAGGAGTATCCGCATGGAAGAACCAGTCAAAATTTATCCGATCGTCTCCCCGTGGGGGCGTTTTGGCCTTTACAGCTACTTCATCGACGCCCCTGAACCCGCAATCGTAGACACCGGGGTGGCGGCTTCACCTCGGGATGGTTTGGTGCCAAACCTCGAAGATCTCGGGCGCAGTATTGAAGACGTACGTTGGATCCTGCTGACACACGGTCATGTCGATCACCTCGGTGGTGCGGCGGCCCTCCGGGAAATGACGAGAAACCGGGCGAAGATTGTCCTCCACAGAGCAGATGTGCCCTTGTTGCGCTCGAGGGAAGCACATATTCAGCAGTACATCGACGTGCGCCAACAGTACCTTGATGACCCCGATGGTGTTGAGGAGCAAAGGTCGATGATGGATCGTGCGATTTCCGGCGAGATCGAGCCGGACCTCTCAGTCGAAGGTGGCGAGACCATCAGTTTGGGCGATGTCGAGGTTACGGTCTATTCGATCCCGGGCCACACTGCAGGGTCGGTAGCTTACGTCGTCGAGGATTCCACTGCAGTATTCGTGGGGGACGCTGTTCAAGTTCACGGAGCCGCCAACGGTTTCCCAGGGTATGAAGATCCGAATGCGTACAAGAGAAGTCTTTTGTGCCTGCGTGACGACATCAGACCGAGGACCTTGTACCTCGGTCACCCCTACAGGACCGCGGGTGGTATCCCTTATGACATGGAGCTTGACGCCAACCAGGCCGCCCACGCTATTCAGGAAAGCCTCGAGATCGAGGCGGGCGTGCGCAAGGCCGTCCGTCAATACCTCGAGGGTGGGCTCGTCCAGACGGACTCGCCCTATTCGCCGTTCGAGCCCGTCGCACGTCAACTCGGCTATACCGGTGATCCTGCCCTGGAACCCTCCCCGTTCTTCACCACGATGGACGGATACCGCCGCACATACGAGTCAGGTGAGCTGTAGGTGCTATCCGCTTCGGAGCATGCGCAGTGGCTGAGCTCTCTGACTCGTTGCGGAGGCGCTAGGGCAACGTGTCATCCCTCTGTCAAGAAAGCGGCCGTCTCCTCGAATGCTCGGTAGAACTCCGGAATCCACGAGAAGTTTTGGACAAATCCGTGGTTGGCCCGCTCATATCGCGTCAGCTGTGTTCTGACACCCGCCTCCTGCAATCGACTGGCATACAATTCTCCCTCGTCTCGCAACGGATCGTATTGTGCCGTGAGCACGAGCGCCGGTGGGAGGTCTGTCAGGTCCTCGCGCTTGATCGGAGAGACCAAAGGGTCCGCGGGGTCAGCGCCCGACTCGACATAGTGAGCATTGAACGGCTTCAGGCCGGCCGTCTCCAATCCATATCCTTGTTCGTTCTCCTTCAAAGAAGCGTATCGATTGACGTCGAAATCCAGGTCGAGCGATGGGTAGTAGAGCACCTGGTGGGTGATCTTGTCGAAACCGTCATCCTGGGCTCTCGCGGCGACGGCGGCCACGAAGTTTCCGCCCGAGCTGTCGCCAGCAACTGCCAGATGCACTCCGTCCCACTCCAGCTGGTCCGTTCCGGCAGCCCAGCGAGTCACGGTGTAGCAGTCTTCCAGTCCCGCCGGATAAGCAGAGTCAGGCGCCAACCGATACCCTACCGAGATTACGGTCCACTCGGTCTCCTTGGCGAGGGCCCGAGCCACGTGATCGTGGGTTTCGAGACTGCCGGAGAAGAATGCGCCTCCGTGGAAATAGACCGTGAGTCCGCCCGGCCGAGCGCCAGTCCGCCTCTCTGGTTTGTATACTCGAACGGGGATATTCCGGCCGTCCTCTCCGATGACAGTCCGTTGCTCGACCTCACGGACGTGGGGGCGCTGGCCGAGAGAAGGTATCTGTTGTTTCTCCTGTTCGCGCATGAACTCCGGGTCGGGAACCTCATCGGTGGCGGCAGGGATGCTTTCGAGAATCTTTGCGATCTCTGGGTGGATGCTCATGAAAACTCCTTCGGTCCTGGCGGGGCGGTAGGTCAGACTTGAGCCGGAAAAGCGGACTCTACGGCTTTCGCGTCCCAGCCCAAGCGGGAAACGCGTTGGAGCTCGTCGGTTACTGGTTTCCGAGCCTCCTGATAGAGACGGAGGGCTTCCGGAACCGATCCTGCCTGTTCCAACGCACTGGCTATTGCCGCAGCGTCGGCGATAGCGGAATTGGCACCCTGCCCCTGATGATGCAACATCGCATGAGCTGCGTCCCCTAGCAGTGCCACCGAATCGGTGTGCCAGGAATCCAGTGAGTTGATGTCGTAGACAGACCGGCAGGTTACCGACGACATGTCCAGATCCCGGGCCACCGCCACGATTCGGCTGTCAAAGCCCTCAAGAAGCGAAACGAGTTCTTCATTGGTGACTTCCGGTTCCCAAGCCTCCTCGTTGGACTTTGCCGTGATGTCGTAGGAGAGGTCACCGCGATGGCGCAACGGCAGGTTGTACGCGATTGTTCCATTCTCACCCATGTAGAAGCGTGGGTTGTTATCCGTTACCAGGCCGTGGGCCCGGTCGATGGGGATCACGACTCGATATGCGTGTTCACCTGAATAGACCGGCGGTTCGGCGGAGAACAGCTGTTCGCGGATTCTCGAGCGAATGCCGTCAGCCCCGATCACCAGGTCAGCCGAAATCTCAGAGCCATTCTCGAAACTCACCGAGGCATGGTCGCCGTGATCGGTGATGGCGTTGGCGCGGTGGCCTATGTGGACCATTCCCTCGGGAAGTGCCCCGAGCAATACGTCAATGAAATCGCCTCGATGAATGATGCGGTTGTAGTTGATCTGCTCGTAGTCCCTGAGATGTGGCCACTCTTCTTCGGCAAGGAGGGTTTTTCCGTCCGCACTGTAGATTTCCAGGTGGTCGCTGGGGGAACTGACTTTCTCAATGCCTTCGAAGATGCCCCACTTCCGGAACAGCTCGACTGTCGGGGGCCGGAGGCCGATGCCCGCACCCACCTCGAATACGGCCTTTGCTCTTTCGTAAACCGATACTTTGGCACCTAGCCGATCCAAGGCCATGGCGGCAGACGCCCCGCCGTAACCGCCGCCGATGACGGCGATGTTCATTTCTTTCAGGTCCGAGATTTCCATGCTCTAATTGCCTTCCTCGTGCCGCACGCAGCGCTGCGGGCAGTGGTGTGTCCTGACGATGGGAGGGGGTTAGCCCGTGATGGTCAGGAAATCCGCCGGGTTCTCTCGCAGGAGAGTATCGATGGTCTCGTCGCCTACCCCCGATTTTTTGAGGTCGGGGATGAGGTCTTCGAAGAGGTAATTGACCGTATGGCCCTTGACTCCGGGCCAGCCGAGGGGACTGCAATTCGCATCGGCCGATACCAGCGTCTGGGCCAAGAAACCGTTTTTGATGAACCCCAGGAGGTGGTTCAGTCTTTCCTGACGTGGACGTGCCCAGAACGGGGGGTCGTCGAGCTCGGTTTCGTACCCGAAGGTGTCGAAGCCGACGCGGCCGCCTGACTCGGCGATCATAGTGGCTGGCGTGCTGTCCGCATTGAACCCATCGTCGACATGGCCGAAGAGCACCCGGTCCAGGCTCAGGCCTTCTTCGCGGAATATGGCGATGGCCGGCTCGGCGTCGATCGCTAGGTGGGTCAAGATGGGCACACCCGTTTGGACGGCGGCACGGGCAGCGGCCCTGTAAATTCGCTTGTCCAGATCGGTCATGCGGCCGCCCCGGCTTACGCCGACTTTGATCACCCCGGCCTTTGCACCGGTATCGCCAATACCCACGGTGATTTCGTGGAGGAACACCTCGGCAAGATACTCTACGTTAGCCTCAGCGAACCACGGCAGAGCAGTATCACCGCCCACGAATCCTGTGCACGCCACGATATTGACGCCGGTTTTGGTCGACAGGGATTTGTAGTAGTCAACGTCTCGGCCGTTGCAGATTCCCGTAACGTCCACGAAGGTGCGTCCACCGTACTCGTAGAACTTTTGGAGCTTTGGCACGGTCTCCTGGTATCGGGTTAGCGGATCCTTCCACCATCGGGTGTCGAGCTCACTGCCCGGCATTCCGTATCCGATATGTTCGTGAACGGCCACGATCCCCAGCTCTTCGGTGGGGATGGGGCCCAGGACGGTGTTTACTTTCGACAAGAATGTCACCTCGATTTCGGAGGGCCTGCGCTAGCGGGACCGAACGGCCAGCAGCTGGGCGGGATTTTCTTTGAAGAGGTTGTGTACGACGCCATCGGGCATGCCTCGGGAGGTCAGGAGGCGGGCGAAGGAGTTCGACGCGAATTCGTAGGGGATATCGCAGCCTGGCTGTCCCCTGGCTACGCCGATTGCGTTGGACGAGAGAATAATCCTGTCGCCGAATCCGGCGGTGACGAGGTGTTGCACGAGGTCGGCGCGGGCGCCGTCATCAACAAAGCGTGGATCGTTGTCGGTGCCGATGTGGTCGACGCCAATATAGGCACCGCGCTCCGCGATCCTCTTCGCATACTCCTTCTCGACCGCATCGTTGCGGTCCAATCCGCCGACCAGCACTCGATTCGCGTTCAGCCCTTCTGAGGTCAGAACCTCTAGTTCACTGAGGGGATCGGACCCGTAGCGAACGGACACTGGCACACCGGTTTCGACGCCCGCGCGGGCCGCTCCCCGGAAGAGGCTCGTCTCCGTATCGGTAATGCCTTCGGGTGCGGCGGCTACCCTCACGAGCCCGGCAGGCGCATGACGCCGGATGCGCGGGTTGACCATTCCTTCTGTAATTTCCTGCATGAAGAGTTCCGCGAATTTGTTTGCGGGCCAGGGTTTTGGCGGGTTTGTTTGTGGCGTCAAGAAGTAGCCGCCGAGAAGTCTCTGCGGGCCCAAGCCTGTGGAAGCCACGAGATGAACGCCTGTGCTGCGCGACAAGGATTCGTAGAGAGGGAGGTCCCGACCGTGGAACATGCCGGTGGAATCCACCACGGTCCCTCCGCCTGCTGATTTGAACCGTTCGAGTTTGGTTGCGATCGTCGCAAAGATTTCGGACCTCTCGATGCTGATCTCCGGCGCATACTCAGCACCCGGATAGATGGAGAGGAGTGATTCGTGGGTCGCAACGACGCCGAGATCAGTCGCCGGGACGGGACCGAGAACGGTGTTGACCGTCGCGGATTGGGGGTGGGGCTCAGTCATGTACTACCTTTCGCCGTGGCGCCGCTCGATGGGGCGGCGATCTTATGCGGTGTTCCGAGAGGCAGGATTTCAGTGTTCTGCCTGGTGGTGAGGGCTCGGAGGCGGTAGGCGAGGAGAATCCGTGAACCGGAAAGCCAAACGTCCGCCCCGTCGGCCGCAGTCCACGTTCCTCATGTGTGATGGGAGTTACTGTGACAGTAAATATACATATTATTATATTAAAGTCAAGCCGCCCTGGGTTAGCGGGCTTCATGTGCACTCAACGGTGAGTGACGAATTGGTACTTGAACTCGTCGCTTCGGTGAATCGCTCGCCGCCACCCGGCCGGCACGGCGCCCCTGGTGAAAAAGGTCGTGTCGATGACCAGAAGTGGGGAGTTCTCATGGACGCCCAGGGCAGCGGCTTGTCGCTTCGAAGCCGCGGTGGCCCATGCTTCGTGGTCGGTGCGTTCCAGCGCAATGCCGAGCTCGTCTTCGAGTAAGTCAAAGGCCGATCCGTTGGCTTCTAGCTCCGCGGTAGTAGGAGAGAATTCATGCGGCGCGTTGACGTAAACGTCCGATTCGATCAATGGTTCACCTTCCACGGTGATCAGGCGCAGGAAATGAAGCAAGGCGACGTGGTCCTCGAGCGCCAGATGCTGGCGAATCTCCATCGGAGGGACTTGTCTTCCGAGGTCAGAGACCTCGGAGGTCGCATCGAGCCCGCGTTCTCTGAGGTATTTGTGCAAATTTCCGGGCTTTATGTCAGCGGGACGATGAAGGCTGGCGCCGGGTACCGGGAAGGTGCCTCTGCCTTGTTTTCGGTAGACATACCCTTCCGTGGCGAGCTCTTTCAGCGCCTGGCGGATGGGTGCTCGGCTGACGTCGAAACGGGCCAGAAGGCGGTCCTCTGTGACGGGGGTTTCTGCGGCCAGGCGACCTTGAATGATTTCCGTGCGCAAAAGGTCCTTGATCTGGCGGTACAGGGGCACACCCGAGGTTGGGTCGAGCTCTGCAGATGGCACGGCGTTCCCCTCCGGAAAGCTGGCGATGACACGATGACTACTGCATCAGTCAACCACAGAACTACAGGGGATTCGGCTTAGCGGACTGCCAAGGTCTCCGGTCGGGCCAGCCGGCGCAGCTTGGGGATCGGTATCTTAAAATTCCATGCCGCCGCGGTCCCCGCTTCGGGCCACTGGAACAGTGCCGAGTCGTCGTCGATGCTTCCCGCGACGACGTCTGGACGCGTATCCGAAGGAGCCGGACCCATCAGACGCAATGTCACGTCGAATTGCTCGGTCCAGAAATAAGTGGGGGTGTGGACCTTCTTCGCTGAACCATGAAGAAGCGTCGTGGCCGCGGCTTTTGCTTGGGCAATTGCCGTTGTCCACAGGGGTGTTCGGATGTAGCCTGTGTCCGTGTTCTGCCACGTTGCATCTCCTGCGGCGACGATTCCTGGCGCAACGGATCCGTTCTCATCCGTGACCAGTCGTCCTTGTCGCAGGAGGCCGGAACTCTCGAGCCATTCGGTACTGGGTTTGTCACCGATGGCAGTGATGACCAAATCAGTCTCACGACCATTGCCCGATTCCAGAACTAGCCCCAACGGGTCGGAATCCCTATTTGGTGTCAGTACCTCGGACGCCCGGTCGTCGAGAAGATCTATTCCTCGGGCGATGGCTCTGGACGCAATATGGTTGGCCAAAAAAGGACCGATGTGGGACCTCATCGGAGTTCCACGGTGGATCAGCGTTACCTGCGCCCCGAAAGAGCGCGCGACCGAGGCAATCTCCATGCCAAGAGGTCCGCCGCCGATTATGGTCAGTCTCGGTTTGCTGAGCAATCGGTCGCGAAGTCGGGAGGCTTCCTCGAAGGTCCGGAGGTTGAGCTCTCGAGAGCTCTTGCTGAATCGCTGGGGGCGTGCACCGGTGGCTATGACGAGCCCGTCGAAGGGCAGTCGTGTACCGTCCTCTAGGGTCACTTCTCGGTTCTGTGGATCCATGGCCTTTGCGCACATGCCCAGCATTTCGGTTCCGCCGTGTTCCGCATTGGGAAGCGCAAGATGGTTGATGGTGGCATTCCTCGTCGGGCTGAGCGCCGATTTGGACAATCCGGGCCTTGTGTATGGAGCCGTGGATTCTTCGCCTACAATCGTGATCTGTCCTGTGTACCCCTCGTGCCTGAGGGTGTCCGCCGCGGTGATTCCTGCGATGCCGTATCCGATGATTAGAACGTTCTTCATTCGTCCAACCATCAGGACAACCTGAGCGCGGCGACGGGACACACGCGAACGGCAGCTTTCGCCTGGGCAAGCTCTTCCGCCCCGATGTTCTCGACGTCGATGACGAGTTCACCCTCGTCGTCAAGATGCATGAGTTCCGGTGCTGCTTCCTCGCACAGTCCATGACCTTCGCAGCGCGGACGGTCCAAGTCGATGTGAGTGGTTTCTGCGGACATCTCTTCCTCCTGTGACGTGTCTTTTCATCATCGTGTGTTCCACCACAGCAGTCCAATGAATAGATAGCATTCTCAATATGCATGAAATGAATATCGAGGAGATCGACCCTCCGATCGCTGATGCTGTGAGCCATCTCGCCGGGGTGGATATGAACCTGTTGGTATTGCTCGATGCGTTGTTGGCTGAAGAATCAGTGACCAACGCTGCCCATCGCGTCGGTCTCTCCCAGCCGGCGATGAGCCATGCCTTGCGGAGGTTGAGGAGGCTCTTTCGGGACGAGATCCTGATCAGGGAAGGAGGGCGGTCTAGATTGACTCCTCGCGCCCAGGCGCTCAAGGGCCCATTGCGTGACATTTTGGGGCGGGCTGACCGTTTGTTCCGGCCAGGGGGTTTCGACCCACGCACCGATACGCGGCGGGTCACGGTGGCCATGAATCCCGCGACGGCGTCGATCTTCGGCGGGATTCTGGCACATTTGATCTCTGTCGAAGCTCCCGAGATGTCCTTGCGTCTCATGACGACCATGGACCTGGCCGATTCGCTATTTCTGCACTCCGATGTCGATCTCATGTTGCTCTCTGAGGCTTATCAAACGAATTACGAGCGGGAGCGGCTTTATGAGGACGAGTGGGTTGTGATCGCAGGTCGCAAGGAGCTCAACGCGCGGGAGTGGCTCCAATCCAAGCCGCATGTCTTATATGAATCTCGCCATCCTCAGCCTCCCTACGAGGCAATGAGGCGAGCTGGAATAAATCTCCGGATACACACACGGCTCACGGATAGTTCGCTCATCCCGTGGGTGGTCTCCGGCAACGATTGTGTAGGGATACACAGACGGAGCGTCATCGAATCCTTGAACGATCACATGCAGCTGTGGTCCGAGGAGTTCCCCTTCGATGTTCCCCCGCTAGCGACGGATGTCGTGTGGAGCCCATGGGCCACGGACGGAAAATTCAGGATCTGGTTGCGTGGTTTGGTAGAGAAAGCCGCAAAGGAAAAACTGTCGAATCTGGATATTCGCCGTATGAATAACGGTCATGTCTAATATTCATTGGCTGTATTCAGAGGGCTTTGGTTGACTGTGGATCAATAGCGTTGCTGCCGCACCACTCAGGAGAATGAATGCCTGCCTCGATACCCCATCAGACCGTGCCCACAGTCGCAGATCTCGACCTCTTTTCGGATGAGGTCTTGCAGGATTCCATGCCGACCTACGTTCGACTACGCGAGATGGCCCCTGTTGTTTACCTACCGGCCTGTGACCTGTGGGTCATTACCCGGTACGAAGAGGTGCGTGAGGCCCTGGGTAACACCGATGTTTTCTCGTCCACTGGCGTTGCGTTCAACGACACAATGAATGAGGCCTTGGCCGGAACAAGTCTGGCAACGGACCCGCCTGGTCACCAAAAGCTCCGCGATGCTTTGACAGAAAACCTGTCACCAAGAGCCGTGAGAAAAATGAAAGACGGGATCTTCGCCAAGGCAGATGCGCTCGTCGGCGAGGTCGCTTCACGCGGTGAGATCGACGGAATGGAAGAACTAGCTAAGGTTTTTCCGGTCTCTATAGTCATGGACCTCATCGGGGTGCAAGGTGAGGTCAGGGAGCGCCTGCTTTCCTGGGGCGAAGCTGCATTCAACATGCAGGGTCCGCTCAATGATCGGGCACTGGACTCTTTCCCCGTAGCTCAAGAACTCTTCGACTGGACCCACGAGCAGATCGTGGCCGAAGACCTTATGGAGGGAAGCATCGGCCGAGGAGTCTTCGAGGCCGCTGAGCGCGGGCAGATTCCCTATGAAAGCTGCGGCATGATCATCCACCAGTACATCGCCGCGGGCATGGACACCACGATCACCTCCATCGGAAACGCCATTGTGCTTCTCGGGCGATATCCCGAGCAGTTCCAGCGGCTCCGGGACAAACCCGAGTTGGCGTCGTCGGCGTTCAACGAGGTGCAGCGTTTCTTGGCACCGATTCCGGTGCTGGGCCGACGCGCCCTGAGCGACGTTGATGTCGGCGGCACCACGATACCTGCCGGTTCTCAAACGGCTCTCCTCGTCGCTGCCTCCAACCGGGACCCTCGGCATTACGAAAATCCGGAAGAGTTCCTGATCGAGCGAAATCCGGTGGACCATCTTTCCTTCGGATACGGCACTCACACATGCGCGGGGCAGGGACTCGCACGCCTCGAGGCCCATGGAATCCTTGCGGCATTGGCTGGGAGGATCGAGAGTTATGCGGTCGGTCAGACTATGCCGAGGATCAACAACATCACACGGCCTTACCGGTACATCTCCATGCAGGAGATCGTCCCGACCGAGGGGCGTCTCCGGTAGTCGTGAGGCTTCAGCCCCCGCCTCTCATCCACCGACCCGTTGCGGACTCATCGCACGCGGCGACGTCGGCCGGCGGGCCCGCGACGAGTATCTGACCACCGCGCTCACCCGCACCGGGGCCAAGATCAATGACCCAGTCGGCGCCCGCAACAACCCGTAGGTCATGTTCCGCCACGATGACTGTGTTCCCTTGATCAACGAGGCGGTTGAGCTCGGCAACCAGAAGGTCGACGTCCGCAGGGTGAAGCCCGGTCGTCGGCTCGTCCAGAAGATAAACGGTATGACCGCGCGGGGCTCTCTGGAGCTCGGTCGCGAGTTTGATTCTCTGGGCCTCACCACCGGAAAGTTCCGTGGCCGGTTGGCCAAGGGTCAGGTAGCCAAGTCCGATGGCGTCGAGCGCCCGCAGGGATCGGCAAATGTGCTCTTCGTCGGCGAAGAAGTCCAGGGCATCTCGCACCGAAAGGCTCAGGACCTCAGAGATATTTTTGCCGTTCCAGGAGACTTCGAGAGTTTCCTGGTTGTATCGGGCCCCGTGGCAATCGGGGCAGGGCGAGTAACTGCCCGGCAGGAAAACGAGTTCGACCTCGATCTGCCCTTCGCCCTGGCACGTGGGGCATCGACCTTCGGTCACGTTGAAGGAGAATCTTCCGACTCCCCATCCTCGCGCTTGTGCGTCCTGGGTTGAGGCGAAGAGCTTGCGAACCCTGTCGAAAAGACCGGTATAGGTTGCCAAGCATGACCGGGGGCTGCGACCGATGGGTTTCTGCGTGATCTGTACCAGGCGATCCACGGCGTCCGTTCCGGATACTTTTCCGACGGTGAGGTTCTTGCCGGCCTCCTCGTCCTGTTCAAGGACGCTCGAGCGAACGCTTTCGCGGAGAATCGGCGCGAGAACTTCACCCAGGAGAGTAGATTTGCCGGCGCCGGACACCCCAGTCAGGGCCACAAAGGTGCCCAGCGGGAAGGAGACGGACACGCCCCGCACATTCCGCGCTGTCACGCCGTCCATGCTCAGGTGGCTCGTGGCTGTCCGGACCGCATCCGCGGTTCTGGGCTCGGGCAATGGCTGATACAGATAGGGTGCCGTCTTGGACTCCTTGACCTGAGCGAGGTCGGCCACGGGACCCGAGTGCAAGATGTGCCCTCCATCGACGCCGGCTGCAGGGCCGACGTCGACGGCCCAATCCGCGCGTTCGACCAGGCGCATATCGTGTTCGACCAGAAGCACCGAATTGCCGTCCTCGATGAACCGTTCGAAGAGATCCAGAAGCACGCCTTTCTCGCTGGGGTGCAGGCCCGCGGATGGTTCGTCCAGGACGTAGGCGACGCCGAACAACCCCGACCTCAGCTGGGCCGAAAGACGAAGCCGTTGCATTTCACCGGTGGACAGTGTGCGGGCGGGACGATCAAGACTGAGATGCCCCAACCCCAAGCCGACCATCGTCTCGAGAACGGGTACTACATTCGGAAGGAGCAGACGCTCCGCCTCCGTCTCGGGGGTTTCCTCAAGTTCGGAGACTCTCTGCCAACGATCTTGGAACAGCTCCAAAATCTCTTCCGCCGAGCGAGAGTTGAGCTCGTAGATCTTCTGTTCGAGGTACTCCACGCGCAGGGCATCGGGATTGAGCCTGTGGCCGTGGCAGGTCGGGCACTCGAAGGTGTCCAGGTATTTCAGGGCACGAGCGCGCGTCTTCTCCGATTTGGCCTGATCCACGGTCTGAAGGAGATAGCGATTCACCGACCGCCAACGGCCCTGGTATGTGCGTTGCGTCTGATCCACGCCGCGTTCCGGATGGACCTCGACCACCGGCTGATCTTCCGTGAACAAGATCCAGTCCCGGGTCTCTTGGGGGATTTCCCGCCACGGCAGATCCATGTCCACGATGTCGAGAGTGAACAAGATGTCGTGGAAGTTCTTGCCGAGCCACGCCCCGGGCCATGCCTGTATCGCGCCGTCGTTGATCGAAAGCTGCGGGTCCGGGACCATCGAGCGTTCGGTGGGTTCGTGAAGCACGCCTGCACCATGGCACTGCGGGCACATGCCCTCGGGCGTATTGGGGCTGAACGCCTCGGCCAGCAGTCTTCCGCCGTGCAGTGCGGAACCTCGCCGAAGCGATTCGGCGGGGTGGTTTCCGGCGCGCGAGTAGAGAAGACGAATCCCATTGGACAGGGTTGTGATGGTGCCGACGGTCGACCGAGCACCGCCTGCGCTGTTCCTCTGTTCGAGGGCCACCGTGGGCGGCAGGCCCGTCAGGGATTCGACGCGAGGATCCATGGTGCTGCCGATCAGTCGCCGAGCGAAAGGGGCAATGGACTCCAGGTAGCGCCGCTGTGACTCACCGTGAATCGTCCCGAACGCGAGGGATGACTTTCCGGATCCTGACACCCCGGTGAACGCAACCAGCGCACCCCGCGGGAATTCTGTACTGACGTGTTGGAGATTGTGCAGGTGGGCGTCGTGGACAGCGACGCCGGCGGGTCGGCGCTGGTCAGGGCGAGTTTCAGTGACGGGCATGTACTCGAGGCTAGCAAGGGGCACCCGAAGCTGGGTCTCAGGGCACCTCACCTGCGCACGATCGATCCTGTCGTGAATTGCTACAGCATCACCACGCGTCAGGCAGGCCCAGGACGTTACCGGTATTCGAGGAGTTGATCCACGTCTGTCAGCTGCTCTTGCGATGCGTCAACACGAACCCCGCGCTGCGCCCTAGCGGGCGGTCTGGTCGGTTTTCCGTTTGTGGACGCCCTTCGGCAGATCCATGGTCCGGGCGAACGCTGCCGTCCAAACCGCCCCGACAATAGTCAGCACGCCTGTAGTGACAAGGGCCAACGGGAGGGTGGCGACGCTCAGAAGGAGCGCCACAATCGCCGGTCCGCCCAGCTTGCCCGAGTTGTTGAAAATCGCCCAGATTCCGAGGAACTTTGCGCGACCGACCTTGGGGCTCAGGTCGGCACCGATCGTCATGTTCACGCCGGCGCCCAGTCCGTTGCCGACGGCCATAACGGCGACGGCCAAGATGGTCCACGCAAGAGTGGGCTGAACCGCCATGACGAGGAATCCTGCCCCGAATATTGCGAGGCAAAGGATGAGAACCACCGATCGGCCCAAACGGTCCTTGATGTAGCCACCGGGGAACATCAGAATCAGCTCGAGCGCCGCGCCCAAAGCCACCAGCAAGGAAATGCCTGATTCGTGCAGATCAATGTGCACACCCCAAAGCTGAATCATCGTGGGTTGGGCAGCTCGAGCGATAGCCAGAATCGTGATCGCCACGCCGGCTAGCATCACGGCCTTCCACCGGACCTTGAGCTTCTGAGTCGCAGGCTCGTTCGAATCCGCGACCGCGGCGGTCGGCGTCGTCTGAGTGGAGGCTCCCATGGAGTCGAAGCCACGGTTCAGCGCAGGAATACAGAGCACAATGACGGCCAGCACGGCACACGCCGCACTGAAAATATAGACGGACCACAAGGGAAACCACAGGAGAAGCAGTGCGCTGATCATCGGGCCCACCAGATTACCGACCCTTTGCGTTCCGCCGAGTGCGGTCATGGCGCGGCCCATGTGCATCGCGGGCATTCGGTCGGCGACGACGGCCTGCCGAGCCAATCCCCAAATATCCTGGACCGGCGCCAGAAGCATGAGCAGCACAACGTACATGACAAGGGCAAAAGGCGTGGGCAGAGAACCAGCCAGGGACAGAACGAGCAATGCCGTGATCACCACGGCCGCACTGGTCCCCAAGATCATGGCTCTGCGGTCTCCGACCTTGTCGATCAGAATCCCGACCGGGACGGTCAAGAGGAGGCTGGCGGCCCCCATCAAAGAGACGACCGCACTGGCCAAAGCTCCACTGGCCCCCAAACTCAATGCGGAGAGAATGAGGACCGGGACCGTGGAGCCGACTCCGATAGCAAAGAGCAGAGACGGCACGATAACCGGCCAGAAAATAGGGCGGAGCATACGATCCACCCTACGCGGGGGTTCTCAGGATGTCGTGGAAGCGGGACATGACGGGGAACGACGCCGTCCGCTCGGGCGTGCGCGAGCGAGTTCGTCAGTGTTACCGAACACAATGTCGGAATTCACATCCGGGATTCTTTCGAAACAGAAATAAAAGTCGCGCGTACCCAGTTGTTCTCCAGAGTTGCCAAGTCTGGGCGACTGTGCAATCTGCTCAGAAAGGAGGGATCATGTCGGCAAGTCGGCTGTTCACTTTAAATCGGAATTCGTCCAATACAGGACTCGTCACGCTCTTGCTAGCGGTCGGAACCTTCGCCTTCGGAGCCGGAGAGTTCGCCTCAATGAGCCTCTTGCCCTCGATCTCCTCCGATATGGGGGTCGATGAGGGTTCGGCCGGCCACATCATTACCGCATACGCACTCGGCGTTGTACTTGGTGCCCCGGTGATTTCCGCGGTTGGCGCCAAATGGCCCAGGAAGCCCCTACTTCTTGGACTGCTCCTGCTTCTGACGGTGGGAAATCTGTTCGTCGCGGCTGCGCCGTCCATGGAATGGCTCGTGGTCGGCAGGTTCGCATCCGGTATTCCGCACGGAGCGTTCATCGGCCTGGCCATGGTCACGGCGGCCGGCATCAACCTTCCGACCAAGCAGGCCCGCGCGGTAAGCATTGTCCAGATGGGCATCACCGTCGCAACCATCGTCGGCGTCCCTCTGTTCACGCTGGTGGGACAGGTCGGCGGATGGCGACTGAGCTTCGTGCTGATGAGCGTGATCTCCGCGATCGCCCTCGTCATGCTGTGGAATACCGTACCCAACCACGCGGGGAACAAGGCCACGAGCTCACGAGTCGAGCTGACCGCGCTCACCAACCCCAAGGTGTTGCTGACCCTGGTCACCGGTGCGATCGGTTTCGGCGGAATCTTCGCCGTGTACTCGTACTTCAGTTCGGCATTCGAGGGGTCCCACGCCGGGCCGGGCTGGGCGATGTCCTTGATCCTGATGCTCTACGGCGTCGGATCCACGGTCGGCAGTTACGTTGCCGGGTACATCAACTCCAAGATCCTGTTGCCGGCCGCTATGGGTTTTCAGGTTCTTCTGGGCTTCTCTGCCGTTCTCTACGCCGTGGGTGTGGGTAACGCGTGGGTCACCGGCATCGCGATGGTCCTGATCGGGGCCAGCGGCGGAATGGTCGTCCCGCTCCAGACTCGCCTGATGATGGCAGCGGGCGATGCCCAGACCATGGCTGCGGCTATGAACAACGTGGCATTCAACCTGGCCAACGCGCTCGGTCCGTTCCTTGCGGGCTCGGCCATGAAAGCCGGCGGCAGCTGGTCCTCCACGGGTTGGATCGCTGCGGCCCTCGCGCTCGGCGGGCTCGTCCTGCTCGGTGCCAATGTGCTCTCCGACCGTCGCACCCCGGTCACCCGCTACGCCGTGCGTTTCGAACCCACGACCATGACCATTCCGATCACCGGGGTCGTGCCGGTCGCTAAGTGACGTTCGGTTACTGAGCTCTCGACGCCGCAGCCCGAGCCCGAGTAGCTTCAACGTGATCAATCCACGCAGCTTATGAAAGAGGGCACTTCACCATGATCTTCACAGGTCTCATCGTCGGCGCCTTACTCGGCATAGTCATGCAACGCGGACGCTTCTGCGTAACCGGTATGCTCCGTGACATTTTCCTGCAGCGCTCGTGGCGAACGTTCACGGCGCTCATGATCGTGATCGCGGTGCACGCGGTAGGCATCGCCATGCTGACCTCCACAGGCGTGATCTCTCCCGAGTATTCCGGTTTCGCTCCGGTTGCCGTGGTGGTCGGGAGTCTTCTGTTCGGTCTGGGGATCATCCTGGCCGGGGGTTGCGCGTCCGGGACGTGGTACCGCTCGGCCGAAGGACTGGTCGGCTCGTGGATCGCGCTCGCGATGTATGCCCTGTCTTCTGCGGCCATGAAGAAGGGCGCACTCGGCGGATTTGCGGTGTGGATGAAACAGTGGGATACCGGACTGACCACCATCCCCGAGGCCTTCGGCATCTCTCCATGGGTTTTCGTGATCTTGGTTTCCGCGGTGACAGCGGTTATGGTGCGCCATTTCCTGCGCAAGGAACGGCGCATCCCCAAGCCCGCAACCCTGGGAAACCGCCCGGCCTGGAAGCGTCCTCTCCACTTCTACACGGCGGGCGCCCTGGTCGGTCTGATCGGGGTCATTGCGTGGCCGCTGTCCGCGGCTGCGGGCCGCAATGATGGCTTAGGGATTACCACGCCCTCTTCCAACCTGGTCAAGTTCATGGTTACAGGCAATGAGTCCAATATTGACTGGGGCGTCATGCTGGTGCTCGGGCTGTTCGTCGGCGCGTTCATCGCGGCCAAAGCGGGCGGAGAATTCCGAATCCGCGTGCCCGACGCACGCACGGCTACCCGCGCGGTCGCGGGCGGACTGATGATGGGTGTTGGTGCCTCTCTTGCGGGCGGGTGCACCGTGGGCAACGGCATGGTCCAGACCAGCCTGTTCAGCTTCCAAGGGTGGGTATCCCTGGTCTTTATCGCGCTCGGCGTGGGTCTGGGTGCCAAGTTGTGGCTCCGCCCGACGACGTCGCGCCCCACCTCGGGCGGCGGAACCTATACGACCAGCGAAAGCCTCGACAATACTCTGGCGGTGGCCTCGGACGGGCGGACGCTCGAACCCGCACCCGTGGGGTCCGGATCGGTGACATCGGGTGTCGAGGAAGCGACGACCTCCGCTTCGGTGAAGACCACCCCAGCGGCCCCGTCCTCAGGCGGCCAAGGGTTTGGCGGATTCCCCGCTGCTCTCGGCGCAGTAGGGCTCAAGGAAAAAACCGGAGCTTCCTCCACATTGCGGGAGCTCGGGGAGGGCTATTACGCCCTGGACTCTCTCGGCGCGGTGTGCCCGTTCCCGCTGATCGACGCCAAGGACGTCATGGCCACTCTGGACCCAGGGGACCACCTGGTCATCGATTTCGATTGCACCCAAGCCACCGAGGCGATTCCGCATTGGGCGGCCGAGGACGGCCACGAAATCACGGACTTCCGGGAGCAGGGGGAGGCCAGCTGGCAAATCACCCTTCGGAAGGCCTGATCCCTGTGTGCTGAGGTTTCCCGTCAGCGGTCGTTCCCGCCCCGGATCCTGCGCGAATTGCTGAGTGAAGCCATCTTGAAGAACGGCATGCGGCGCAAGATCCGTTGTTAGGGGGGGACCTCGACCCGACGTTCAAAAACCACGTTGCCTGCCTGGCCTCCTCGACGTGAACACACAACAAACCCAAACGGCCTTATCTCGCTTGGGACGATGCCATCCGTCTGATCAGCGGAATCATCGTCGCCGCGGTGGTCGGTGGTGGGTGACCCAGGGAGAGACCAAAGGCTTCGTCCTGGTCGACGGATCCAGGCCGGCCGACCTCGGTGGCTGAACACGCCGCATTGACCCGAATGCACCGAGCCCACAATCGCTTCCACGCGGCCGCGAAAACGGTTCCGCGCGAACCGCGTAAGGACAAATCGCCGTGCCCTGTGGACTAGATCCCACTGATGACCGAGGCCATGGGACCGCGTTGCGCTCGCGGTCCTGCAGACCCAAGGAGGCGCCACCAGCGACGGGGCGGGGAAGCGCATCGATTAACTACGCGAAGTGGCTCCAGGTCATGGGGACAGGGGCCCGGCCCGTTGCAGAGGAAACGGGCGGATGTGAAGACGAAGAGCCGCCTCTCCACCGTGCACCGACCGATCTCGAAGACTTTGCCCCGTCGGCCGGCTAGTCCCAGGGCGAACAGAGCATGAAAGAGGGCCGGCGGCAGAACCATGTTCCCCGCCGGCCCTCAGTGTGGTTCTAGCTTGTGGGTTCAGACCTCAGGACTCAGCCCAACCAGTCGACGATGACATAAGGTTCGAGCTCTGAGGTGTTGAGGATATGGGAATCCTTCAGATCAAAGCGACCGTCCTTGGCGTCAACCGTGAAGTGCTCGGTCTGGTCGCCAATCACAATGTCGACGCTGTACGTTCCGTCAGGGGCCGGAGCCTCACCTATGCCGTGGGGGCTGGGGACCTTGAGGTAGTAGACCGTCGGATCGGTCACGGACTTGACCAAAACGGCCTGGTCGAGAGATGCGGGGGCGCCATGCTGCGTTTCCTCGGCCTGCGGCGTGGAAACGGAGTCCGAGGCGGAGGGCGTTTCCGCTTGGGCCGGACCCATCGCAAGGACTCCCGCGCCGAGAGCTAATGCAACACCAGCGGCGGTCATTGAAGCCTTGCGGGTGATTACCTGAGTGCGGGTCATGGTGATTTCTCCTTTTTCGATGGCGTCCAAAAACCTTGCGGGTTATCAAGACGTTTTCACGCTATCGCAGGTTTTTCGGGCGTACACGAGACCGTTACCAGGGCAGAAAAGCGGTAACGAATTGATAACCCACGTCCCACAAGGGCAG
The DNA here is from genome assembly GCF_004137765.1 of Rothia uropygialis. Lineage (GTDB taxonomy): Bacteria > Actinomycetota > Actinomycetes > Actinomycetales > Micrococcaceae > Rothia. Next base: position 517,591 of record NZ_NOIS01000003.1, read on the forward strand.
GGAGGCGGTATTGCAGACCGGAGGCCGATGGCACGCGTCCGGGCGTAATGGGATCGTTACCGAACCCCGAGGGAATTCACAGCCTGACCTGAGGCGGCAAGTGGGCGCATCGCCCTGTCGCCCGGAGTGCCGGAAGCACACCTTTGTCCGTTGCAAAGACGCCGTAAGGCCCTGGCCCAGGGTTTGCACCCGATGCGCTTTTGACCCCCGGTGAAGGTCCGGGAGGCGCATACGCCAGGGACGGATTCTTTATTCGTCAGCGTGTTTCCGAAGCCGATATCACGTGAGCCGGAGCCTACGGCGTGGAAACGTGTGAGTCTTCCGCACGGAGAGGTGAAAGTGCGGTGAATACATAAGTTCTCATAGTTTCCTTGGCGGAAATCATCACTGGATAGCGTGATCGGGTTCGTCACCCCAGAAATCACACATCAGTGAGGTACAACCCGTGCATCATGAACCGCATCCGGAAGCCAAAACTCTCAGCCGGAGGAGTCTCCTTCACCTCAGCGGCGTCTCCGCCACCGCCATCGCTTTGGGAATCAATATTCCCCGTGCCGAAGCCTCCGCAACAACCGGTACCGCAATCAACGAACCCTTTGGTTTGGGCGTGGCCAGTGGGGCACCGCGGACGGACGGGGTGGTTCTCTGGACCCGTTTGACCCCACAACCGCTCGCCGAGGACGGACATGGTGGAATGCCCCAGCGTCCTATCGCCGTGAACTGGCAGGTCGCCAGAGACGCGAACTTCGTCGGAATCGAGAAGGAAGGCGACGCCCTGGCCCAGCCGGATCTGGCGCACTCCGTCCACCCTCGGGTCGAAGGACTGCGGGCCGGGACGGAATATTTCTACCGGTTCCGCGTGGGTGATCAGCTCAGCCGTGTTGGTCGTTTCCGAACCCTGCCCGCCGCTGACGCGTCTGTCTCCGCATTCTCCTTCGGGTTCGTATCCTGCCAGGCCTGGTATCACGGGCATTACACCGCGCATAAGCATCTCGCGGAGGAAAAGAACCTTGACCTGGTCCTCTTCCTTGGCGATTACATCTACGAATACGGCATCACGGAAGACAACCTGTGGCGGCAAGGAGCCGAGGTCGGGCCGGCGCATGGTGTTGAATGCAGGACCTTGGAGCAGTACCGGCTGCGGTACTCGCTGTTCAAAACCGACCAGCACCTTCAGGACGTCCACGCCCGAGTGGCAACGGCCGCGATCTGGGACGACCACGAGGTCCAGAACAATTACACCGGAAAGTTTCCAGCGGCCACGACCCCGGATCCCACTTTCCGTGATCGGATCGCCGCAGCGTACCGAGCTTTCTACGAGAACATGCCCCTCGACATAGAGGCCATGCCCCAAGGGGACACCAGCGACATCACGACATCGATCGACGTCGGCAACCTGATCCGCTTCTCGTTGTTGGACAGCCGCCAATTCCGCGACCCGGCGCCCAAGGACGAGGCAGACCGTACTGACCCGAACCGTACGATCCTGGGGAGCGACCAGGAAGCTTGGGTCGCCCATCAGCTCAAGACCAGTCCAGCGACCTGGAACATCCTGGCCAACGGCGTGGTGCTGACGCCGATCACGGACGACCGCGTGGACATGTGGGACGGTTATCCGGCCGCGCGCAATCGGATGCTCGATGCCATGAGCCGCGCCTCCAACCCGGTTATGTTGGCGGGCGATATTCACAAGCACGCGGCCGCGGAGCTCAAGGCAGACTTCAATGATCCGACAAGTCGCACGACCGGCGTCGAGCTCGTGTGTACATCGGTCTCTTCGGACGGCGATGGTGCGAAGACCGACAAGAACACCTCGGACTGGATTCAGCACCCATACGTCAAGCACTACGACGGCCGCCGGGGTTACGTGCACGTGACGGTCACACCCAACAACATGGTGTCGAACTTCTATTCGGTCGACTGGATCGAGAAGGACGATCAAGCCCCCAAGCAGCTCTCCGCCCGTTTCTACACCCGAGCCGGGCAGATGGGACTGACGCCGATGTAGCCAGAACCCCACGCGGAGGCGTGGTGCAATAAAGTATGCAATTTCGTCAGCTCGAATACTTCGTCACTCTGGCCCGCGAGGGTCACTTCGCTCGTGCGGCGAAAGCTTGTTTCGTCTCCCAACCCGCACTGTCCGAGTCGATTCACAAACTGGAGAAAGAACTGGGAGTTCCGCTGGTCAAGCGGCGACAGAACTACCAAGGCCTGACTCCGGAGGGGGACCGCGTGCTGGTGTGGGCCCAACGCATCCTCAAAGACCATTCCTCCATGGGTGAGGAGGTCGAGGCCATGCGCTCAGGGCTGTCGGGGACGCTGAAGATCGGCGTCATCCCGGCAGCCTCGAGCACCATCTCGCTTCTGGTGGACCCCTTCCGGTCCAAGCACCCGAGAGTCAAGATCAACCTCGAATCGAGCCTGCGTTCCTCGGAGATCATCCAGCGGATAGGGGCTTTTGGACTGGATGCGGGCGTGATCTACCTCGACGACCACGACGACGCAGACCTGTCGGTGCTCCCGCTCTATACCGAAAGGCACGTCCTGGTGGCTCACGAAGACCTCCTGGGGCACGTGAGAGACGAGGAGTTCGGCTGGGACGACGTCGTCGACTATCCGCTGTGCTTGATCAACAGGGGTATGCGAGGTCGGCAGCTCGTGGACGAGGCCCTGAGCTCACGCGGCCTCGTCGCGGACCCCGGCGTTGAGACAGACTCTCTGGCGTCACTGTTTGCGCTGGTGCGCACAGGCCGATGGGCCGGCGTGGTCGCACAACAGTGGCTCGTCGGATTCGATCTTCCCCCGGAGATCCGCGTGATACCGCTCGAAGACCTTGTACACCCACGGGTGGGACTCGTGGCCCACGGTGTGACCCCGGGCTCGGTTCTGGTCGAGGCGCTCTTCGCCCATACTCGACCCGATCGGATCGAGAAAAGACTGAGGCTGGGATCGGCGGGGTTCTTTCCGGGGCTGACGTGAACTAATAAGCGTTGCCTATGGGCTGGTCGACATAAAGTCTTGGACACCTTCTTGGAGGACGAGAAGACTCAAGGGTGAAGTCGATAACGAAGCGGCGAGCGCTTCGTCTTTCTAAGGAGAGCTCATGGCAACAGTGCTTTGCGTCCTGTACCCGGACCCCATCACCGGATATCCCCCGAAATACGCTAGGGACTCGATCCCTCAACTGCCCACTCAATACGACGGCGGGCAGAGCCTCCCCAGCCCCGAGTCCATCGATTTCAAGCCCGGCGAATTGTTGGGATGCGTATCCGGTGAGCTGGGTCTCCGCGAATACCTCGAGTCCCAGGGGCACAAACTGATCGTCACTTCCGATAAGGACGGAGAGGATTCGGAGTTCGAGAAATACCTCCCGGAAGCCGATGTCGTCATTTCTCAGCCCTTCTGGCCTGCGTATCTGTCGGCCGAGCGCATCGCCAAGGCCCCGAAGCTCAAGCTGGCGTTGACCGCGGGTATCGGTTCGGATCACACGGACCTCGATGCGGCGATGAAGGCTGGGATCACGGTTGCCGAGGTGACTTACTCGAACAGCATCTCCGTTGCCGAACACGCGGTCATGCAGATCCTGAACCTCGTCCGTAACTTCGTTCCTTCCCATGAGTGGGCCGTGAACGGCGGCTGGAACATCGCCGACTGTGTTTCGCGGGCCTACGACGTCGAGGGTTTTGATGTGGGCATCATTGCTGCGGGACGCATCGGCCGCGCTGTGGCCAGGAGGCTCAAGCCCTTTGGCGTGCACCTGCATTATTTCGATACTCATCGACTTCCGGAGGAGGTCGAGAATGAACTGGGCATGACCTTCCACGATTCGGTCGAGGATCTCGCTGAGAACGTGGACATCATCTCCGTGCATTCGCCGCTTGTGCCGGCGACGTACCACCTCTTTGACGAGAAGCTCATCAACTCGATGCGTCGCGGTTCCTACATCGTCAACACTGCGCGAGCAGAGATTATGGTGCGTGACGACGTTGTGAAGGCCCTTGAATCCGGTCAGCTGGCCGGTTATGCAGGGGATGTGTGGTACCCGCAGCCCCCGACCGTGGACCACCCCTGGCGGACCATGCCGAATAACGCGATGACGCCGCACGTATCCGGCACCACGCTTTCGGCGCAGGCCCGCTATGCAGCGGGAACCCGCGAGGTTCTGGAGGACTTCTTCGCGAGCCGTCCGTTGCGCGATGAGTACAAGATCGTCGATGACGGCAAACTCGCCGGGACCGGAGCAGCATCCTATTCCACGGATGGCAACTCCAGTCCCGGGAGCACCGGCAACTAGAACGGCGCCAGGATCGAGGGCCTAACCGATCGGGTTCTTCAGGCTCCCCGTGTAGATCAGGGAGCCTGAAGCGTCCTGGAGGTCCACCATCTCCAGGGTGTTGCGGAGTTGGAGCCGGTTGAGGCAAGAGTGCCGGAACTCGGGGACCTCCAGGTCCAGGTACCGCCGCCGCGGCAGCCCTCGAGCCCGGTAGGCATCGACGTTGTCTCGCACCAGCGCCCAGAACTCCGCCTGGTCGATCGTGCCTTCCTGATGCAGTATCCCGGCGATGTGCCGGAGGACCCCCACGAACACGTCGGTGAAGATGAGCTGCGCCGCCTCGGCGTCGTCGATCACGTGACGCATGCGCGATATCTCCTCGGGCAGCGCACGCTCGCCGATGATGGCCGCTTCCTCGCCGATGTCCTTCATGAATGCCCCGACGACACGGCCCCCCTTCATCCGCAGGATCAGATTCTCGCCGTGCGGCATGAAGGCCAGTTCGTGACCTTCCAAGCAGTGCAGGACCGGGGTCAGATAAGCGGTCAGGTACTCTCCGAGCCATGTTTTCGCGTCGGTTCCCGATGCCTTGATCAGCTCGCCGATGACCGACCGTCCATGGGCATCCCGATGAAGCAGCGATGCCATCGTGAGGATGCGTTCACCCTCGTCCAACTTGGGGAGGGGGCTCTCTCGCCACAGTGCAGCGAGCATCTTCTGCTGATCCGATTTGGTCCTGGTCGCATGATAAGCGTCCCCGGTGTAGCCGATCGAGGCGTGTTCACGGAGGACATCGAAGTTGACCTCTCGCAAGAGCTCATCGCCGCGCACCAGGTCGGCGACCCAATCGTTGATCGCGGGAGTCGCGCGCATGTATGCGGGAGAGAGCCCGCGCAGGAACCCCATGTTTTGGATCGAGAGCGCCGTTTTGATGTAGGACTTCGAAGGAGAGCTCCGGTTGAATGCCGTCCGAATAGACTGCTGCGGCTGGTACTCGTCCGAGGCCTCACCGAGGACCACCAGGCGACGGGAGGCGATATCCGGTGCGAAGCTGATCGAGATGCGGTGTTGGAACTGCCACGGGTGGACCGGGATCCACACGTATTCCGCCGGGTCGAGCCCCAACTGGGTGAGTCTGGATGTGAAGGACCGTCGAGTTTTGAGGGACAGCTCCGAGGCCCAGTGTTGATCCTCGGTGCTCGACCTTGAAACCTCGAGGACGGCGTCTTCCCTGTGCGCGGCAACCCACACGTAGCGGAACCGTGAGCCCGCCTCGGGTGCGTAGCGTCGGAACTCTTCCAACCCGAACCCGATTCGACCGTTGGTCGCCACGAAGCACGGGTGGCCTTCTGTCATCGCGGCCTCGGTCTGCTGGAAGTCACCGGCGACCTCGATATCCGATCTGCCGTGTGCGAGCTGGCCGGCAGTGGGCCCGCCGCGGAAATTCTTGAACGCGGCGCTGGCCAGGGTGGAGGCGAGCTCTTCGAGGTAGGTCCCCAAGAGCTTTCCCGGGATGCCCAGGCTCTGGTGCATCTCCGCCACGAACTCCTGCGCGTTGAGAGGCAGACCTTCCGGACTGCCCACCGCGTGGCGGGTGATCGAGGCTTCGTCGATGGACCAGTGGTTGAGGTACAGGACCTCGCCGCAGAAGCGGTACACGGAGCCGTCCGGAACGGCGAGTTCCCAAAGATCCTCTTCAAGACGTTCGGGGTGAATGAGGTGTTCGTGGCTGAACTCGGCGAGCGCCTTGGCGATCACATGACGCTGCGCCGGTTCCATGTACTCGGGGTGCAGATGGGGTGCGAGATCATCCGGGGCCGGGTGCCCGGCCTGTTCTGCTTCGACGATGCTCAGTGCTGCGGTCTTCCCGGGGAGATCGATTTCGCGGATGAACCGGAAACCGACTTCCCTGTTTTTCGCTTCGACCGCCCGGTTGCGTACGTCGGGCTCCACCACGAGGCGGCGGGCCCCCAACTCGTGGACGCAATGGTCGACGACGGCACGCATCACTCGACTTGTCAGGCCACTGCGGCGTTGAGCCGGATCCTGCGGAGGGGGAGCGACCAGCAGGTGCATTCCGACGTCTGACGGCTGGGCGTCGAAGACCTCCGCCAGGAGCACCCGCGCCGGATCATAGGTTTCGGCGTAGCCGATTGGTTGCCCATTATCGCAAATCATCCAGGCGTTCTGAGCGTCGTCGGCGGCGATGTCCGCGAGGTACTGGCGCGTCGTTTCTTCGGTGGCATCCTGCATCTGCCAGAAGTGCGATGCCGGATTCCTCAGCCACTCGGCGAGGACGGACGAATCGGTTGCGGGATCGACCGGGCGGACGGTCCAGGAAGTGGCGTCCGCGGCGTGTTCGTTCGAGGTTGTTTGGACAGTGGCGGTCACTTGATGTCCTCCTTCGCCTGTGAGGTGCCGAAGTCCTGAAACGCGATGTTCCGCTCGATCGGGTAGACCTCTCGGCCGGTGATCTGTTTGAGAATGGTGGCATTGCGCCAGGCGCCCATGCCCAGGTCGGGTGCGGTCAACCCGTGCGTGTGCTCTTCGGCGTTCTGAACGAAAATGCGGCCGCCTAAGGTGTCGACATGGAATTCAAGGTCGACGTCGAACCGGCCCGCCTGGTCCCGCTTGATGAGACCTTCCACGGGCCTCAGGAAGACGGGGTCGCGAGGGGAATATCCGGTTGCGAGAACCAGCTGCTGGGCAGATCTTTCCGTCGTCTCTCCGGTTTCTTCGTGCCGCAGGGACAGGGAAATTTCGCCTTCTCCCGGGAGCCATTCGGAGCCGACGACGGCCGTGTTGGTCAGCAAAGTCGTCGGAACAGAGCGTTCGAAGGATTCCCTGTAGAGCGTTTCGTATACATCATCGATCGTGCTCATGCTGATGCCCTTGTATAGGCCGCGTTGCTCGCGGCCCAGGCGGTCCCGCATCTCTTCCGGAAGGCCGTGGAAGTGCCGTACGTATTCCGGAGACGTCAGCTCGAGCGTGAGTTTGGTGTCCTCCATCGGGAAGAACCGTGGCGACCGCGTGATCCAGTCGAGTCGATAACCGTGGTCCTTCTGCGAATTCAGCAGGTCCAGGTAGATCTCGGCTGCCGATTGCCCGCTGCCGATGATCGCGATGGATTCGGACCCCACGAGTTCCTCACGCTCGTTCAAGAAGCGAGAAGAATGCCGCACATTCCGCTCGAGGCCCTGGAGGGGCTGGGGGATTCGAGGCCCGGTTCCGATTCCTGTCACGACGTGCCGTGCGAGGTGTTTTTCGACCCCTTGGGACGAGAGCGAAGTGATGAGAAACAGATCCTGCTCCTCGAGGTACTCGACGGATTCCACGCGATGTTGCCAGCACAGACTGGTCAACTGTTCTGCGGCCCAGCGGCAGTAGGCGTCGTATTCCCGGCGAAGCGGATGGAAGTCCTCGCGAATGTAGAAAGGGTAGAGGCGTCCGGTTTGCTTGAGCCAGTTCAGAAATGAGAACCGGGAGGTCGGATCTGCCATCGAGACCATGTCCGCCAGGAACGGCACCTGGATCGTGGCGTCCTCGAGCATCATCCCGTGATGCCAAGCGAAGCCGTCGTTTTCATCGAAGAAGAGGGCGTCGACGTCGTCCAACGGATCGCTCAGGCACGCGAGTCCGAGATTGAACGGACCGATGCCGATGCCGACGAGGTCATAAACGTGGTCCGCGGATGCAGGCTGAGTCATTTTAGGAGGTCTCCTCGAGATCGTGAGCGTGCCGGGCGGTCCGTTCATGCATGTGAGCGGCCAGGGTGGAGATGTCTTCCAGGCGCTGTGCGATGCGGTCGAGCTCGGTTCCGGGATTGAGCAGCGTCAGCTTGAGGCAGGGGCGGCCCCCGATCACCGTCTTGGCGACGAGGACTCGGCCGGACTCCTGGAAGTGGCGACGGATGGGAGCCACCAGCGCATCAGCATCAGGATCCGAGACGCCCTCAGGCTGCCATCGGAAGACCACGGTAGAAAGGTCCGAGCCCGAGACGAGCTGCAGTGCCGGGTGATTGTCGATCACCTCGTGGACCTCGTGTGCCAGGTCGATGACGCGATCGACGGCCTGACCGACGGCGCCCGCCCCGGTGCCCCGAAGGGTCGCGAAGAGTTTGAGGGCGTCAAACCGGCGGGTGGTCTGAAGGGATTTGTCTACCTGGTTGGGCTCGTCCGATTCCTCAGGGTTGAGATAATCGGCGTGCCAGGTGCCCAGTCGGAAGTCTTTCGGGTTATGGAGGATCAGCGCTGAGGAAGAAACCGGCTGGAAGAAACCCTTGTGAAAGTCCACGGTGACGCTCCGGGCCCGATCGAGGCCGGCGAGCAGGTCGCGCCGTGTAGGGGAGACGAGCAAAGCTCCACCATAGGCGGCGTCGGCATGGAACCAGATGTCGTAGCGTTCCGCAATCTTGGCGATCTGAGGCAACGGATCGATCATTCCGCGGTCGGTGGTTCCGGCGGTCGCGCTGATCGCCATGGGAATCTTTCCGGCGCTCAGTGCATCCCTGAGGTGTTGTTCCAACGAGGCCGGGTCCATGCGTCCCTCGGCATTCGAGCCGACCGTGACGACGGCGTCGTCGGCCAGCCCCAGGAGCAGGGCCGACTTGTCCACGCTGAAATGGCTTTCTTCGCTGGTCAGGATGATCAATCGGGACTGACGTTCACTGCGCTGCGCTCCTCGGAACCCCTGCAATGCTGCTTCGCGGGCCAGGAAAAGCGCGTGGAGGTTCGACTGTGTGCCGCCGGAGGTGAAAACCCCGTCGCCTTGGGGAAAGCCGATCTTCTGCGCGGTCCAGTCGATGAGTCGGCGTTCGATGAGAGTTCCGATCCGTGATTGGTCGAAGGTATCCACCGAGGTATTGACCGCGGCCAGTGCCGTCTCCGCGGCGACCGCGTTGACGTCCACCGGGCAGTTCAGATGCGCGAGGTAGTCCGGGTGATGGAACCACACGGCCTCTTCCAGAAAGAGCCGGTCGATTTCCTCCACGGCACGGGCGCCGCCGATGGGCTCTGCGTCCAGGTTCATTTCATCGACACGGCGGCGTAATTCCGCGATGGGGGTGTTCGTGGCAGGTGCCTGGGTTGTCTCGAAGCGTCGAGCAATGCGCTCCGACATGTCCGAAACGAGACCCATGTACTCGGCTGCGGAATCTGCGCCCAGGAGGTCCAAACGACCCGTCAAAGCTGTATCAAGTGGACTCAATTTTAGGTAAGCCTATCCATAGAGTATTGGTTCACCTGAGAAGCTAACAGAAGCGCGGAGGCAGGTTCTACTGATTAAAAGCGCAGGTCACAGCCCAGTTGGACCGGAAGCCGTTTGAATCATAGGAAGGTTCGCTAATTATTGCGTGACATGTAAAGTAATTCCCGGACCTATGCGATATATCACCGGAAGAATTCGCTGGGAATTGCCCGAGGAGGGGCCGGGCGTTGACGGGAATCCGAGCTCTCGGGCAAATCTCCTGCGGTTCTCGGGAAGGATTAGAGCCGGTTGGCCCAATCGTTGACGGGAAGGACCTCCGCCTGGCTCGGGAAGACCTTCTGGGTCAGAACCCGGTGCACCTCTTCGTCGCGATCCGCGCACGCGTCCTCCAGGACAATGATCCGGTAATCGAGGTCTGCGGCCTGACGGAGGGTCGAGAGCACGACGCCGGAGGTTGCGATTCCGGCCATGACCAGCGTGTCCGCCCCTGTTGCGCGGAGGAGTACGTCGAGATCGCTTCCGCTGAAGGCGCTGAAGCGCCGTTTGAGCACAACCGGTTCGTCCTCGCGCGGGGACAGGGCCGGATGAATCTGGGTTTCAGCATTCTCCTGCGTCATGGCATCGCCCCGTGTCTCGGCAATCCCCGAAAATGTGGGGCTGCTGGCGGTTTCGGGGTAGCCGGGGCGGAAGGCGACGCGAACCCAGAGAACCGGGATTCCTGCGGTCCGAGCCGCGTCGATCGCGTGTGCTGCGTTTTCGAGCACTCCGGTTCCTTCGAATGCGCCAGCGATGCCGTTCTGGAAGTCCATGGCAAGAAGTGCGGGGGTGTTGGTGGTCATTTCGGGCCTCCTGAGGCATAGATAGCTTTGCTAAGCACTATAGTGAGGTTGGCTGAGTATTCACCCCGCTCTGAGAAGCTGATGCCATTTTGAATTCGCTGACCGACAGGCGAAACCCTCGACCGGACCGCTTTGACCGGCGTCTTTACGCGCCCATGATGCTGGGAGCGATCCTCAACCCCATAAACTCGTCGATCATTGCGGTGGCCCTGGTGCCGATCGGTATCGCACTGGGAGCGCCGGCCTCTGAAACTGCCTGGCTCGTTTCCGCGCTGTACGTTGCGACGGCCATCGGACAACCCCTGATGGGCAGTTTGATCGACCAGTTCGGGTCCAAACGCCTGTTCCTCATCGGCGCATTCCTGACGACCGTTGCTGGAATCCTTGGCGCACTGGCACCGAATATTTGGGTCCTGATGGTCGCCAGGGTGGTGCTGGGCTTCGGTACGTGTGCCGGGTATCCCTCAGCGATGCGACTGATCAAATACGAATCTCATCGCACCGGAATCGAAACCCCAGCGGCCGTGCTCTCGGTGCTGACGATTACGACCCAAGTCATTTCGGTCATCGGCCCGACTCTCGGAGGCGCCTTGATCGGCCTCGGCGGCTGGCGGAGCACCATGACGATCAATGTCGTACTGGGTGCAGCGGCGTTCATTCTCGGCGCCTTGTTCCTTCCGGCCCACGATTCACCGGAGGACTCGGAGGTCACCACGAGCACCGACCTGATCGGTATCCTCTTGTTCTCGGTCACGCTCATCTCGGCTCTGCTGTTCTTCATGAATCTTGCCTGGCCGCTGGCTTGGTTGCTGTTGGTCTCCGCGGCCTTCGGCGTGGCCTTCGCCTGGTGGGAGATGAAACGTCGGTCGCCGTTCATCGATGTTCGCGTCTTTGCCGGAAACTTACCGTTGATGGCGACCTATGTGAGGGCCTTCTTGGCCCAATCCGTCTCCTACGCGTTCATCTACGGATACACCCAGTGGCTCGAGCAAGGACGCGGACTGTCCGCCTCGACCGCGGGGCTTCTCCTGCTGCCGACCTTTGGTACCGGGATTCTCGTGACCTTGTTGACCGGCCGTTTCGCTGAAGTTCGTCTCAAACTGAAGGTGGGGGCCCTAGCCCAAATCGTGGCCTGCGCCCTGATCATCACCCTTGCCGACGACGCGCCCGTATGGCTCCTGGTGGCCGTTGCCCTGATTCTCGGGATACCCCAGGGCCTGGTGAGCTTGGCCAACCAGAATGCCGTTTATTTCCAGGCAAGAGAAGACAAAATCGGGGCTTCGGCCGGCCTGCTCCGAACGTTCATGTATTTCGGCGCGATGGCGGCGTCGTCGGCTTCGGGCCTTTTCTTCGGGCAGAAGGCCACGACCCCCGGACTTCATGAATTGGGTCTGTTCATGATCGTCCTCGCGTCACTTTTTGCGGTGATGACCTGGGCCGATCGGTCTCTCCGCCGGGCACGGGCTTGACCAGGGGTGTATAAAAGGGACGTGACTTGCTCAGGTATCGATGCCCTAAGGCGTCAGGAGGTTGTCGGCGGATTGACCGTCGACACCAGATAGCCCCGTTCCCGCCGGTTGCAGCCTTGATGACGCCGCAACCTGCGATGACCTGTGCCCGACGAGAAGCCGCCACGAGTCGGCCGTCGAGGCATTGTGCACAAGACATTTCCGCGCAGCCCCGTCCGGGGAACACGTCTGCGCACCACCACGTCAATGGGGTATTGACCATGCAGCAACACACTGAGTCAGAAATCCGCAAGAGCTTCATCAATTGTTCTAAGGGCGCCGCTCAGCGGCTCAACGTTCCGAAGGAGCTTGCCACCACGGACTGGGAATCCGAAATATTCCTCGGTTGGATCGACCCGAAGTCGCCGCAGAGCGCATATGTCGTCGCCGAAACCGAGGCCGGTCTTCGGGGTATTGTCCTTCATAAGAACGTTCAGAAGAGCAGAGGCGGGGCGCAAATGTGCCAGCTCTGCATGACCCTTCATCCGGGCAGTGGTGTCTCGATGTATTCCATCCAGCGAGCCAAGGGCAAGAAAGACCACTACAACACGGTGGGCACGTACATTTGTTCCGATCTGCGCTGTTCCGATTACACCTGGGGCAAGAAGAAGCCCGATGGGGTGCGTCAGATGGAAGAGACTCTCACCGCTGAGGAGCGTTCCGAACGTACTCGTCGGAACGCCGCCGGTTTGATCGAGCGCGTCGCCGAAAAGATGAGTTAGGCGGTCGGTCAAGGAGCCGCGCATGGGTTATGAAAGCAGTAGGATTCTGAATATGCCCATTGCACACACTTCTGCCCAGCACGGCTCCAAGGTCGTCGGTCTCGGTCATTTCCAGCCTGAGAAGGTCCTCACGAATTTCGACATCGCCAAGATGGTCGACACGAGCGACGAGTGGATTCAGTCCCGCACCGGGATTGTCGAAAGGCATATCGCCTCCGAAGACGAGTCCGTGGCCGATCTCGCCGTGGGTGCCGCCCGGATGGCCCTCGAGGACGCTGGTCTTCACGATGTCGATTTGGTCGTGCTGGCAAGCACGACCGCAACGGACCGAAGCCCCAACACGGCGGGTCGCGTGAGCCAGCGCCTCGGCTTCACCGCCCCAGCCATCATGGACGTCAATACTGCGTGCTCAGGCTTCGAATACGCGATGGGCATAGCCGATCAGGCGATTCGCGCCGGAAGCGCAGAGACCGCGCTGGTCATCGGCTCCGAGAAGCTCAGCGCCGTGACCGACTGGACCGACCGGCGGACATGCATTCTGACGGCCGACGGCGCCGGCGCCGTGGTCCTGCAGAAGTCCGAGGCGCCCGAGGTCAGCCAGACCATTTGGGGATCGGTCCCTTCCATGGCAGATGCCGTGGTCATCCACGGTGACCCCGAATTCTTCACCCAAGACGGCCGCCAGGTCATGCGGTGGGCTTTCACCGACGCGGCCAAGCAGGCACACAAGGTTCTCGACGCCGCCGGCCTGAGCTTGGAGGACATCGACGTCTTCGCTTTCCACCAGGCCAATCTCCGCCTGGTCGAACCCTTGGCCAAGGCACTTAAAGTCACGGACAAGCAGATCGTCATCAAGGACGTCATCGAGTCCGGAAACACCTCGGCGGCGAGTGTTCCCTTGGGCCTCTCCAAGTACTGGCACCGAGGAGACTTACCGCGAGGAGGCATGGCTCTTCTCCTCGGCTTCGGCGGTGGCTTCGCCTTCGCCGGCCAGGTCGTCAGACTCCCCGAATAGGACCGGCCGCTCGGCGTCCTGGTCAGCTGTTCCGCAATGCCTTGTGGAGGACCGGATCCAGCGCGATCATGCCGGCGATCAGTCCCCTTAGATCGGGGGCTCAGGACCGGTCTGATTTCCAAGGGAATGAACCTGCCACCCGTGGATAACTCGTACTTGTTTGGTCGATCGTGAAGCCATCGACATCAAACCAGGAGGTCCTGCCGGTGCAGTCGGTTCTCCACAGCCGGACGCGCGGCGTCGACTCATAATGGTCGAGCCCGCACCGCAGCGATTGTGGTCCCCTTCCCTTGAGGTGGAACGCACCGTGGAGGCGTACGGCCGCACCGATCCTCGTTGGCCGACCACCTGAACGCAGGAGAAGGCAGCGGCGCCGGCATCGAAAAACCCTAGTAACACTGCGGATTCATCAAGACATGAAGCCGACATACGGCGTCACACCCGAAACCGCGAGAAATACCTTCTGCGCATTCGGGTCGTGTCTCCTAGCCTCGATCTCAACGGCTTGCCCCAAGAATCGAGGCCCCATGACCGAAAACCTGTCCGCAAACCTTCCGACCGATTACCCGGCTCTGGCGAAATATTTCGCCCCGCTCTTCGAGAGCATCGCGCAAGGGTCTCTCCAGCGCGACCTTGAGCGGCGCCTCCCGTTCGACGAAATCCAACAGCTCGACGCCGCGGGGTTCAGCACGCTGCGAGTCCCGGCCGAGCACGGAGGCCCCGGTGTCAGCATCGAAACTTTCGTTCGACTCCTCATCGACCTTGCCGCCGCGGACGCGAACGTCGCACACGTCTACCGTTCCCACTACGGCTTCGTCGAGTCCCTGCGTTTTCAGCCGCGAACAATTCAGGACGCCTGGTATCCCCGTGTTCTGTCGGGGGAGACGGTGGGCAATGCTTCCACCGAGAGGGGAAGCAACCAGCTGGGTTCGCTGAATACCCGCCTCACCAACACCGTCGACGGATGGCGTGTGAAGGGAGAAAAGTATTACACCACCGGAACCATCTTCTCGGATTACACGCGCGTCTCGGCTTCCCTGGCGGAAGGGGAGGGGCGTCGTTTCGCCGTAGTCCGCATTGATGCCCCTGGCGTGAAAATCGCTGACGACTGGGACGGATTCGGCCAGCGCCTCACCGGTACGGGAACCACCACGCTCGAGAACGTCGCGGTCGAAGAAGCAGGTCTCCTGGACCGTGTTACGGGTTCCCCCGAAGCCGTCCACGAGGCCGCGTTCTTCCAGCTCGTTCTCTTGGCCGTTATGGCGGGGATTGCCCGTGCCGCTCGCGACGACGCCGCCGGTTCGGTTGCGCGACGGGCTCGCACTTTCAACACCGGCTCGGGGCTTCCATTTCGCGAAGACCCCTTGATCCAGGAAGCGACGGGACGGATCGCCGCCAAGGCATTCACCGCCGAATCGGTCGTGACCCAGACAGCCCGAATCCTCGACGAGGGGATCCGTTCCGCGGAAGCGGCCGGGGCGACGTCGTCCGAATTCCTGGACGACCCCGACTTTCCCGAGCGCATTCCCGAGGCGTTGTCCTTTTCTGAGGTCGCCGTTGAGCACGCGCAGGTCAGCGTTCCCGAACTCGCTCTCGGCGCGGCACAGGAACTGTTCCTCACCGGAGGCGCCTCCGCGACGTCACGCTCCAAAGGACTGGACCGGCACTGGCGCAACGCCCAGACCGTCGCAACGCACAATCCCATCGCATTCCGTGCCCGTGCGATTGGCGACTACTGGATCAATGGAACCCTTCCCGAGGGCCTCAACGCGATCGGGGACGCGACCAAGGGCCAGACGGTGAAACCATGAGCCAGCAGACTGTCCAAGCACCTTCCGGACACCCGCCGACCGCACGAGGCTCTCGTCCCATCCGCGTCCTCGGGAGCGCCTTCGCCGGAACCACCCTCGAGTGGTACGACTTCTACCTTTACGGCATCGCCGCGGCGATCATTTTCAATAATCAGTATTTCCATGGTTCGACGCCACTGATCAGTTTGCTGGCCTCCTTCGCTACCCTCGCGGTGGGGGTGCTGGCTCGCCCCATCGGCGGAATCATCGCCGGTCACATCGGTGACAGGGTCGGCCGCAAAGCCTTGCTGGTCGTCTCGCTCCTGACGATGGGGCTGTCCTCTTTTCTGATCGGCCTCCTGCCGAATTTCGACACCATCGGTATCTGGGCGCCCATCGGCCTCGTGGTCCTCCGAATCCTCCAAGGGCTCTCCGCCGGCGCGGAGTGGGGAGGCTCGGCGCTGCTAAGCGTCGAGCACGCTCCGGGACACCTCCGCGGCTTCTTCGGTTCCTTCACGCAGATCGGCTCGGCCGGCGGAATGCTTCTGGCCACCGGGCTCTACGCGATCGTCCAGGGGATCTTCACCGACGAGCAATTTGCCTCCTTCGGCTGGCGCGTGCCGTTCCTCGCGTCGGGAATATTCGTGATCGTGGCACTGTGGATCCGCCTGGGTGTCTCGGACGCCGCGGAATTCACTGACATCAAGGGCGCGGGACAAGTCGAACAGGCTCCCGTGTGGACCATGATCAAAAAATACCCGCGGGCCCTGGCCGTGACGACGTTCCTGCGCGTTGCCCAAAACGGAATCTATTACCTCGTCACGGTGTATTTGCTGACGTATCTCAAAGACACCCAGGGCGGTTCGGGACCGGTGCTCACCGCGGTCATGATTGCCTCGGCGATCGGGCTCTTCTCCGGACCGTTCTGGGGGTGGGTCTCCGACAAAGTCGGTCGCCGTCCCATTTCCCTCGCCGGGTACATAGCTATCGGCGTCTTCGGTTGGGCCATTTTCCTCGCGGCCGATGCCGGTAATACCTCGATCCTGCCCTTGATCATCATCGTGGGCCTCGTCTTCGCTCACGACTCGGTGTACGGTCCGCAGGCCGCATGGTTCGCCGAACAGTTCCCCGTCGAGGTGCGCTATTCCGGCGTCAGCATGGGCTACCAACTCGGAACGCTGATCGGTGGCGGTTTGATGCCGTTCACCGCGACCCTCCTCTACGCCTGGGGCGGAGAAACCCCATGGCTCATCACTACCTATCTGTCCGTACTCGTGGTTCTTTCCGTGATCGCGGCCCTCCTGGCCGTGGACCCGGTTCGAACCGCTGTCAAGGAGAACCGATGACCCGCCCTATTCTGATCAACGCCTTCGACATGCTGGTCCCAGTGCACCAGACGCCGGGCTTGTGGCGTCACCCCGAATCCAGAATCTCGGAATTCGACCAGCTGTCCTACTGGACGGATCTGGCCCGGACCCTGGAGGAAGGCGGATTCGCATCCCTCTTCCTCGCCGATATCCCCGGTATTTACGACGTCTACGGCGGCAACGGGGATGCCACCGCCCGCGGAGGGGTGCAATACCCTCTGCTCGACCCCTTGGTCGTAGTGACCGCCATGGCCCAAGGGACGGAGAATCTCGGTTTTGGCGTCACGGCATCCGTCAGCTATGAACAGCCCTACCTTTTGGCGCGGACCCTGAGCACGTTGGATCACTTCACGGACGGGCGCGTCGCCTGGAATATCGTGACGAGTTATCAGGACTCCGCGGCCAAGAATTTGGGGATGGCCGGCCAGATCCCGCACGACGAGCGCTACGACCGAGCAGACGAGTACATGGAGGTCATGTACAAGCTGTTCGAGGGTTCTTTCGGGCCCGACGCGGTGAAAGCCGACCCCGAGGCGAACGTCTTCGTGGACCCGGAACAGGTGCGTCCGATCGAACACGAAGGCAAGTTCTTCTCGGTCCCCGGTGTAGCCCTGGCTCACCCCGGGCCGCAGGGGACGCCCTTCTTGTTCCAAGCAGGCGCGTCGAAACGAGGCCAAAGGTTCGCCCTGGACCACGCGGAGGCTATCTTCTTCTCCGGAGGCACGCCCGAACTCGTGCGCGGATGGACCACTGCGGTGCGGAACGAGCTGGAAGCTCGAGGGCGTGCGCGCGACTCCATCAAGATTTTCAGCCTGGCGACCGTCGTCGTCGCTGAGACGGACGAACTGGCCGAACAACGGCTCGAAGAATACAAGAAGCTCGTTGACACTGAGGCCACGCTCGCGCTCTTCGGAGGCTGGACGGGCGTCGACCTCTCGGGGGCCGATCCGGATTCCGAGATCGAACACGTCACCACGGACGCGAATCAATCGGCGCTCGCGAGCTTCACGACGCTGTCCCCGAACAAGACATGGACCGTGAGAGACCTCGCGGAATTCGTCGCCATCGGAGGGCGCGGCCCCGTGATCGTCGGCTCCCCCGAAACAGTGGCCGATGAACTCGAACGGTGGATCGAAGAGGCCGACGTGGACGGATTCAACCTGTCCGCGGCCGTGCGTCCCGCGGATCTGGAGCGTTTCTCCCGATTCGTGTCACCGGAATTGCGGCGCCGCGGTCTCCTGGACGAGCCCGAGCCGGGTACGACCCTTCGCGAGCGTATCGGCGGCAACGGGCCTGGGCTGCCGGGTGATCATCGCGGGGCCTCATTTCGAGTCGGGAGTTAGTCGCACAACCCTCGAACTTCACACGGTTTCCCCTCGCCGTCTCCCATTACCCGGCCGAGCCTCGTAATATGTGATTCGCCATCGAAGAGCGATGGCCCGCGAACCGGACTGAGGGACTGAGGTACACGATGGGGAAACCAACCGAGGACCAGACGAGACAGCCTCAGGAGCCCGAGACCCAGCCGCATTTTCGGGGCAGTGTTCCTGCGCCGCCTTTGCCCGGTCAGTTGTGGAAGGATTCATTCGGTCGGGCCTCGATTCGCGCCCTGCAGATCCTGCTGGTCGCCGGGGCCGTGACGCTTCTGGGGTACCTCGTGGTGACCCTGAAGATTGTGACCTTGCCGCTTCTTCTTGCCCTCATCATCGCCTCGGCGATGCACCCGATCATCCGGCTCCTGCGCCGGGCACACTTCAACAGGATCTGGGCCGCGATCACTGCCCTTTTGGGTATTGTTCTGGTGCTCGCCGCGGTGATCTCCTCGGTGGTCATGACTGTGATCTACGAATGGTCGGATCTGGCCGTCCAAACGCAGGAAGGCTTCGGCAAGCTCGTTGCGATCCTGACCGAATGGGGCGTCCCGCTGGACAACACCCACATCCAGGAGTACCTCCACAAGGGCAGTCAATACTTTGAGTCCAACAGCGCCGGTTCGAGTGCGGTCGAAGGGGTCTCCGTGGTCACCGAGCTGGTCGCTGGCGCGCTCCTGATGATCGTGATGCTGTTCTTCTTCCTGCTGGACGGCCCCCGAATGTGGGCTTTCCTGGTGGGTTTTGTTCCGGCACGGCTCAAGACCAGGATCAACGATGCCGGCCATGCAAGCGTTCATGTTCTGGGCAGGTACATCCGCGGAACCGTGATCATTGCGGCGTTCGCGGCGTTCGTGGATCTCATTGCGATGCTGGTCATGGGCGTACCTCTCGCGTTCCCCTTGGCGGCGTTGATCTTTCTCAGCGCGTTCATCCCTATCGTCGGGGCCCTCGTCACCGGTACCTGTGCGGCTCTGGTTGCGCTCGTGGCGGCCGGACCGGCGGCCGCTATCGTGTTGATCATCGTCGTGATCCTCGTGAATCAGATCGAGCACCACATTCTCCAGCCCAAGGTCATGGGATCGGCACTGAGCCTGCACGGCATCGTGATCATCAGCGCGCTCGCGATCGGAGCACATCAGGGTGGAGTTGCGGGCGCACTGTTGGCCGTGCCCATGTCAGCGGTGAGTTGGGCCAGCTACAAGGCTTTCCGATCCACACGGTTCGTCTCCTCCAGGGAGTCCGACCTCGCAAAGGGTCAGGACAGTTTGGAAGAAGGATCTAACGAGGAGGGCACGACGACCTCGTAACCTGTGAAGTCCGACGCGGCATCCTGGGGCGGAGCGCAGTACATTCGGTTCAGTAGGGAACGGTTCGTATAGTGAACACTCGTTCGACTTGTGTGCTGGGACACGCTTACGCTGATTCGAGTTCGCCTCACGATTCCCGTGGGAAGCACAGAACGGCTCCGCTGTGACTCACAGAGTCGTGGCCCTGCGGAGAAAATCGACCGGGTACGAAGGTAGGCTCATGTCCACTCCACGCGATGCGGAAACGGCGGCCTTGCCGACCAAATCCCCCAAACGCGCGGCGCTCGCCGGCTGGATCGGTTCGGCTCTCGAATACTACGATTTCGCGGTGTACGCGACGGCGGCGGCCATCGTGCTCAACCACATCTTTTTCCCAGAAGGCAACGCGGCAGCGGCGGTTCTCCAGTCGATGGGCGTGGCGGGGGTGGCCTACATTGTCCGACCCTTCGGTGCTTTGATCATGGGGCCGCTCTCGGACCGGTTGGGCCGCAAATTCGTGTTGATGATGACGCTTTTCCTGATTGGAGGAGCAACTTTTGCCATCGGCTGTCTGCCGACCTACGGGTCCGTGGGGATCCTGGCCCCGATTCTGCTGATCCTGTGTCGCGTGATCCAAGGACTTTCCGCGGCCGGTGAGCAGGCGTCCGCGATTTCCATGTCCCTCGAACATTCCGAGGATCACAGTCGAGGACTGATCACCAGCTGGTCGCTTCAAGGAACCCAGGCCGGATCCTTGCTGGCCACGGCCGTTTTCATTCCCTTCACCGCTTTCCTGAGCGAAGATCAGCTTTTCGCTTGGGGCTGGCGCGTGCCTTTCTGGGTTTCGGCCTTTGTGGTGCTCGCTGCCTACTTGATCCGCCGGAAACTCGAGGAACCCCCGGCTTTCGAGAAGCACGAACAGAACGAATCGGTCTTGGACCAATCGACCCCGCTCACGGTCACCTTCCGTTATCACAAGGCCGCGATCATCCGCGTGGCTGTGTGCGCGCTGGTCAACACGGTCAACGTGGCCTTTACCGTTTGGGCGATCTCCTATGCGACCAATGGGGTCGGAATCGCTCGATCGACCATGCTCTGGGTTCCGGTCGTGTCCAACACGGTAGGGTTGCTCGTCATCCCGTTGTCGGCAATAGTTTCGGACAAAATCGGGCGCAAACCGGTGTTCGTCCTCGGTGCTGTCTTGTCCGGGGGAATGATGTTCCCGTTCCTCTGGGCCGTATCCGAAGCGAATATTCCACTGGTGTTCCTCTTCGGTGCCCTCGTGCACGGTGGTTTCTACTCGTTCTCCAATGCGACGTGGCCTTCCTTCTACGCGGAGATGTTCCCGACGCCCGTCCGTTCCACGGGCTTGGCCCTCGGAACTCAGGTGGGTTTTGCGATCTCCGGTGGCTTCGTGCCCGTGATTGCCGCAGCACTCAACGGCAGCGACATGAACAACTGGGTCATGCCCGCGCTTTTCGTGTTGCTCGTGTGCCTGTGCGTGGGAGCCGTGGCGCTCACGGCCAAGGAAACCTCCAAGCGTCCGCTGGAAGAGATCGACAACCTGCACATGTCTCGCACGGAAGCGCTCGAGGTCGTACGACTTGAACGCAAGGACGGCGTGGACCCGGAAAGCTCGAATGCCAGCAGCTCGGCCAAGACAAAGGTCATCGATTAGACAGTTGCCCCGGTAGACCGTGAGCTAGCCGGTCGAAGGTCCGTCGTTGCTGGTCGGTGACCGTGAACCTATCTTCGTCCAGCCTCTCCGGATTGCCCGGAAGCCGGTAAGTTTTAGCTGGCATGATGCACACTCCCCACGAGGCAGCCTGGGCTGTCGGAGTCACACACGGAGTGCAGAATCTGACGCCCTGTCCCATGAGGGTTGAGAAACTACAGGTCGAAGCTCGAGCCTCGCCAGGAGCGATGGGGCTATGACTACGACTTTGTGACCTTAACGGGGTCGAGGTGGATCACAACGGAGCGGAGAATCTCGCGCAGGGTGCTACGCTGCTCGACGGTAAGACATGCGAGGACCTGCCTATCGACGCTGGCCATCGCGGTATCCAGGCCGGCGATGAGCGCTGCGCCTTCGGGGGTTGCGTACACCCGTTTCACGCGGTCGTTACCGGCCTTCATGCGCCGCTCCACGAGGCCTCGACGTTCGAGCTTCTGCAACATGCTGGACACGTTCGCTTCGCCACGATGCATTGCACGAGCGACGTCGCGTTGGATCGATCCGGGGTGGTCAATGAGGTAGCCAAGGATGTAACCCTGTTCGAGGCTGATATCGCGTTCACGAATCCATTCCTCGCCTGCACGACCGTGTTCCCGGACGATCTGTCGCATGAAGACGAACGCTTCATCTCTCTCTGGTTTCGCGGCCTTCATCATCGACCCCCGCAAACGGCTGCGATCGTTTCCGCGAGGCATTGATGGCCTGCTTCACTCGGCCGAAGGTAGCCACCGTTTCCTGTGCGGACAGTTCGCTTCCAGGGGGCAATACGAAACCGAAGCCTCGTGTCCGCAACACGTTCTTCGAATGCACTGATATTTACCATCGGCCGCTTCCCCCTCTTGTCACTCTCTTCGTGGAGCCGCACGATAACAACGGCACCGCTTTGATACCTAACACTACACTGCTAAAGTGTATGGTGGCGAAGTTAAATAGTCCACAGGAGCGTCCCGAGGACGGAAGACCACTCGCACGAGGAGACGAAGATGCAACAGAAGCAGCCCGGGTACGTGCTCAAGTTCAAGGCGAAGCCCGGCAAGGGCGACGAGCTCTTCCTGATCTGCACGGACCTGCACTACACGGGAGATCCCGACGGCCCCGTCGACTGGGTTCTCTCCCGCTCGGTCGAAGATCCCGACACGATGTGGGCATTCGAGTTCTACCGCGACGATGCATCCTTCGACCGCCATTACTCGAACCCGGCGCTCGACGAGGGGCACCAGAAGATCATGGATCTGCTCGCGGACGGTCAAGAAGAGTGGGGCGTGCGCGAACATGTCCGTATTGCGTCCTCGAGCTGACCCCAAACTGCGAAGAGCAAGTGGGCAGTACGCGAAGCCTACGCTGCCCGCTTGCCGCATTGTCCGAGAACATTGGCGGTCTCAACCGATACACGCACCAGAGCCTGCAGTGGCAGTGTTTCGGTGTGGAGGCGATCAGCGCCGCCACCACCGGCCGCCAGACGGTAGAGACCAAAAACCTCATCCGGCCAGCTCCTCGAATATCCGGTCGATAACGCGGCGCCGTTGCTCAGAGACCAGAAAGCGGTCTTCATTGAGCCCCTCCGGTGTTCTCCGGAAGTCGATTGCTTGGTCCATAGCCGGGGCCATGGATTCGTGCATCTGCAACGAGTAGTTCTTCTTCAGGCCCAGCACCCAAGGGGCCTCGGAATTGAACTCCGCTACCCAGTTAGCTAGCGCCAGGGAAAGGAAACGATTCTCATCTGTCATTGGGATCAACCCTATATAGGTGCTTATCGGTGGTTAGGCCAGTGGTTCGATGCGTAGACTTCGTACTAGATGCAAGGAGCAGACACGGCAGCGCAACATCCGGAGCCTGACCATTGAGGAGAAGCGGCAGCTCCTTGGGGAGTCACAGGCCCGTCTAGCCGGAGTGAACAAGCTCCTCACGACTTGGTGAACCAGCAACCTCTTTCCGTGGACAACGTCCTTGAAGTCCACGCGATGATTCTCCCCTTAACCCCGGTTCGAGAAGAAGGCGCACTGATCGGCGCGGTGAACAAGCCATGGGCAAGCTACGAAGGTATCGAGCTGTATCCAGATCTCTCGCGACCAAGGCTATCGACTCGGGCTCTACGTATGCATTGGGGCAGGTCTATGCGAATGGTGCGAAACGACCGTCAAGCCGGGCTTCGTAGATCGAGGGAATCGTGAAATTTTTGTGAGTTATTAATAGCATCGAAACCTATGGTGCCCATCATGATGGGCATCATTTTTCGGATTTACCCAAGAGACGGTCACCGATCAGCCCGACCACACATAGCAGTAGAATAATCCCAACCCTCCAAGGTAACTGTTCGGCATTACTATGTAAGCCAAATTTTGGAAGTATATACGGAAAAGTAACCAGTGATGCAAAAATCAATATTGCTGCTATTGCGGTTACTGGTCTGTTATTCTTCTTCGGTTTATTCTCCGGGTGTTCTTTCAACAAATTACCTCACTGTTAATGTTCTACGCACTCTTTATGCGTAATCTTTGCTGCTGAATCTCCAGCATCTTGTTCGAACCATGTCTGTCAGGAAGTCTTACCATCATCTCGGTTCGCACACGGTATTTTGCTGTCGAAATATGGTGCAATGGATGCTCCGATTGCGCCTCCAGCTATCCCGCCTGCGCCTCCACCCAAAGCGCCAATCATGCCTCCGACGATTCCGGTTCCTGCCGCAGCGATTGCTTTTTGATCTTCGGGCGCAAACTTTATGTACACACCCCTATCGTCAGATCCGCTACTTATGTAAGTGTTGGTAGTTGGGTTCCCGCTAGTTGGTTCAACTTCTAGCGCGGACGTGGGTTCAATCGCGCAGATTCCAAAATTTGCAGCAAGGGTAGATGCAAGGGCAATTTTTGAAAATTTAGCAGTCTTCATAGTGGCTCTTTGTTCATAATATAGGCGCTTATTGGTGCCTGATATCTTTTATGTGACCTGTGTTATCATGTGAACAATTCCAACCTACAAGAAGGCTTAATTGATGTCTATGGGGTGTCGCGTGCACGCTGTTGCGCACTTAAGGGACTGATCCGAAGAGGGGTGACAGTGTCACCTAACCGTGCAGCAGACCCCTCCGCCTTGCTCGTAGATGTCGTGGTTGAACCCCTCGCTCGTCAGCCCTTCCCGGATCAGCAGCTAGCGCCACCACATCCACTATCGCGGCCATCCCGTTCGCCCTGATCCAAAACCTACATTTCCTGGCCCTGGCGCCCTTGTTTGCCATCGGTGGCATCGGCATTGAAGTCTTCACCATCTGCTGGATGTCAGCATTGAAAACGAAGATCCCACCTGGGCAACTGGGCAGGATTTCAACATTCGATGCACTCGGTTCCTACGCCGCCACCCCCGTCGGGACCGCAGTGGCAGGCCTGCTCGCAGGCCAGGACACAACCCTTACTCTCAGCATGGCAGCGACCCTGGTGTTGGCCAGCGCCCTCACACCACTGCTCCTCAGTAACGTCCGGCAACTTTGCACATAAAGCCGCAGTAGCCAACCGGTGGTTTCTGCAACGGTCTCTCCTGGTGTCGTGGTTGCCTTTGTTTAATGAGGCGTAGTTGTCCCGTGAGCGTTTGATCGGGGAGCCCACGCCAACGGTGATAACCCATAGATGCCTATGGGTCGTTCGATCGTCTGCCGGTCCACGGTCAGTGGTGGGGTCACGAGGGTGAGCTTCCCATAAGGTGAATCCATGGCAACCGTGGGTACAGTCAGTCCCGTCGGCGCATCAAATGTCGGGGGTTGGTAGGCAAGGAGGGTGCGGGCTGCCCCAAGAAGGCTGATCCGGATGATGCCTGAACTCTCGTTGGCAAGAGAGTCCATGACGTGTGCTGCCATAACGTACCCGGTGGAGTGATCGAGAGCCTGTACCGGCAATGCTCCAGGGCGGGATTCGCGATTAATGCAGTAGGTAGCGATTCCGCAAGCGGCTTGAACGATGGAATCGAATCCAGGCCGTTGCGCCCAGGGACCACGCTCTCCCCATGCCGACAGGGAGGCAATGACAAGATGCGAGTGGCGATCCAGTAGATCATCAGGATCAAGACCGAAGCGTGTCATCGACCCGGGCCGATAGCCAAGTAAGACAACGTCAGCACTCGAGAACAGGGTTTCAAGATTTTCTCGGCAGGTGGCCAGATCGATGGTGGATGATCGTTTGCCCATCCCAGTTGAGAGGTGTTGTTCCAGAAGCTCGGGCCGGTCGGGCGGGTCGATACGCAAGACATCAGCGCCGAGGCAAGCCAGTAGCTGTGAACAGGTCGGGCCCGCGATGACCCGGGTGAAATCCAGAACCCGCACTCCATCAAGCAAGGAACACTCCGATGCCGCAGGCAACGGGGGCCGCTCTTGGTGCTGCTCAACAGCAACCCAAGGGTCATTGGCAGTTGCTACACCCTGGGGGTGGCCACCCCATTGCTGCCCGGTGCGGACCGCCACGGCGATCCCGCGCTCCTGAGTGATCGCGCTTTCAACCTCGAGTGCAGTCCACTCCCTCAAAACGTTGGTGAGTTCATCACTTGTCGATGCCCCGAGTGCCCGAGTGATGGCAGCAGCGTGGTGCGGGTAGTTCGCATGCAACCGCACCCACCCTTTAGCGGTGGGAAAGTATCCGGACATGGGCGCCCAGCCAGACGGTTCGCGACCGTCAACCCGCAGATGCTCGATCGCTGCAAAGGACGCCGCAACCCGTGCAGGACTGGTGTCGAAACGCATCGGCGCGCGTCTCCTCTTCGCCAAGCGTTCGGCGGCCTCTTTGACCTGCACAACGGAGGTCCATGCCAACCGCTCCACATCTAATGAGCAGTCCCACCAGCGACGCGGTTCGAAGTCCATGTTAAAAATTTACTCGCCCCCGCCGATTGTGCTCACAGATAGCGAGACTGGCCTTACCCAACTTGGCCCGTAGTCGTTTCAGACAGTAACTATATGTAGCTCAAACCATCGATGGGTGTACTGGCACATCATCGTCGCACTTTCGAGTAGGTGTTTGGCTATGGGTCTAGGTTCTCAGGCTGTGCAATATCGGTCTATTCTGCACCACCATGCTGGAGCCGACAGAGCACCCCACCGGGAATATCCCCGGCCAAACCTAAAAGACCAGATATGCTTGATCGGCCTCACAGCCGAGTGCACACGACTTACCCCTCTTTCTAAGACGAGCACGGTTATCCACAAGACAGCGCGATCTACCCCAGCGCACTGAGCTGCGCCAGGTAGTCAGCCATACTGCCGTCAATGATCGATTGGTGTACCGCACCAGGGCCAAACATTTCCTCAGAGGCAAAGAGTCCGGAAATCACCGCCAGGACCTGATCAGAGCTCATCGACACAACCGGTGTCGCAGCAATGAAAGCCGCCAGAGGCTGCCCACCCAGGTCCTGCCTCCACGAGTCTCTGCGGAAGGGACGGAACTCACCAAACATCTCTTCGCGCAGGTCGGACGTGGTCTCCATCGAGGACTTCAAAGCTGCGGCTTCGGTAACCGCATCCAAGAACTTGGTCAGTGCCGAGTAGACACCGTTGTGCCCTGCGGATAAGTCTTCGTTTGAGTCTTTTCCAGTCTGGGCAGCGGTGGGCCTCAGAGTGAAGATGAGTTCTTCCGGGTCGAGGTCCAACGCAGTGAAGACACGACGGAGCAACGCAATCTTTCTCTCGGTACTGGTGTTCACCCAGACACCGAGGCTCGGGTCGACCGTGCGCATCACATGGGTCTCCCCATGTTCTGCAGGAGAGGTGGTGAGCAGGGTCTCGGTCTCTGCGAAGTCCAGAAGCCTCGATCGGTTCTGCTGGAGCAGAACTGCCAGCACCTTCGGCACCATGGTTGCCCAATCCGGCACAGTTTCGGAGGCATCGGCGTACTCATAGGCGGTAATTTCTCTGCCGCGGAATGAGGTGTCATCTCCGAGCGGTTCGGTGGGCCGGAGGAGTTCTGGGGGGTGAAAATCCGTCTCAGCAAAGGCCCAGTACTGCAGGGCCTGATGAACGAGTCGATGCGACCGGGTGCGCATGGTCTCCTCAGTCCAGTGCTCTGCTGTCTTGACGTCCGCATTGAGACGGTAGGGAGAGGTGCTGAAGCCCTCCTGCATATCCTTCTTGTTCTGAAAGGAGGAGTTCGAGTAGGCCGAGTTGTAGCCGGTGACGGTGAGATTTCCGATCCGGTTCTCCCAGATACTGTGGATATCCGCAGCGTTCGGTCCAAGTTCTTCCTGCCAGGAGTGGTTGATGGTCTGGGGCATGATGTGCTCCACGGTAAGTTCCCCGGAAGCAATCTTGTCGGCGATGTCCCTGTTGTCCTTCGAATCACCGTTTTCCAGCACGTCGAAGAGGTACTGCCTGTGGTGAGGACGGAGGTGGTAGCAGTCCCTAGTCTCGAAACTCTCTCGGAAATCTGTGTCGGTGGGGAAGCGACCTGACCCCCCGTCACGCCGACGGATGATCCAGGTAAGTAGGTCTGCGTAGTTCTGCCCGTTTGTGCGCAGCCTTCGCAATTCGCTGTATGCGGTGGCGAAGATTTTGTTGAGGCCATTTGCCGCGACCTGGCAGATCACGCGGCGGAAGATATAGGCCTCAATGATCCTGATGACGTCATTGAGATCGTGTTCGGTGATCTCACCACGCCATGCATCAGTGACGACCTGCATGAGCAACGGTTGAACGACGTCACCGACGATGAGGTTGGCTCGACTGAGCCGACGATCAACGAGAGGGAATCCTGTTGTGGCATGCGTAATGGCCTTGCTGGCCTTCGATTGTTCGAACATGTCGTCAAGGATCTGTGGGACGGAGTCTTTGCTTCGCTGGGTGAAACGCTTGAATGCCTCGAAGACATCCGATTCCTTCGGAGTCTTGCTGGTCTTTGCAGTGAGGTACCAGCGGATGAACCAGTCGGTGCGGTAGTCGACGTTTTCTTCTATGGGGTTCCATCGCTGTTCGTAGAGTCGGTTCTGCTCCTCAAGCTTCTGGTTCATCAGGACCAGGTTGCGGATCTTGTCTGCCTCACTGAGGTTCAGCCCGGTGGAGTTTAGTGACTCGAAGATGCGCTGCGGGTCATCGTGTGCCTCTAGATCCAGGTGCATGACCTCTAGGCGTGATACGGCGTCCCAGACCTGGTAGGCGGTGAGGTCGGTAGTTCTCAGACGGTCACGGAAGTAGCGGTAGTTTGCGGTGATATTTGATGAGTCGATGAAGTCAGCCTCGGGGCCGAAGAGAGCCCTATAGGAGGCGGCGTCGTTCTTAACCGGCTTGAGCTTGAACTTGAGATTATTCGGGTTGGCATCCACTAGGAGGTAGTCATCGACGAGTTTGTGCCCTAGGTCAGAGTCCTTCCCCACTTCAATTTCCCCGTTGGCGACGGAATGCGCGATGGCAAGGATGAGGATGCTGATCGTGGTGAGTCGTTGCTGGCCGTCGATAACGATCCAGGTCCAGGAATCTTCGGACTTGCCGACAACAGCGCCGAAGAAGTGCTTCGGCTGCTTCTCCCGGTCAGCGTAGGCAAGAGTCTCCAGATCGTCGAACAAGCGGGCGCACTGCGGCAGGCCCCAGTCGTAGTTGCGCTGGTAGACCGGAATCTCCAGTGTCGAGTTCGCCTTGTTGTAGATCTGCCAGATCTCAGTCGGTTGGCCCTTCATCGGTCTCCTCAACAATGCCGGAAATGTGCTTTCGAAGATCTTTTCATGCCGCGCACTCTGGTAGTCGACGACTAACACAACGGACTGGACCTACCACTCGTTGAGTGGACACTCGAGACAATGCCACGCCCGTCCATCCTGCACGATTAATCATGCAGCGGCAGGGACAGCAGTCTCATTTGGTGTCTTGCTCGAGGTGTCGGTAGATGGTCGGCCTCGAGACCCCGAAGGTCTCAGCGATCTGCTGGACCGTGTGCTCTCCGGCGTCATACATGGCTCGAGCCTGCTTGACCTTCGTTGGGGTCATCTTGAACTTCGGTCCACCCTTCCGGCCACGAGCACGGGCAGCGGCCAACCCGTCACGAGTCCGCTCGACAATCAGGTCATGCTCGAATTCGGCAATGGCCGCCAGCATGTGGAAGAACAACCGGCCACCAGCAGTGGTGGTATCAATCCCCTGAGACAGGGCCACCAACCCCACACCCTGATCCTGCAACCCGTCAGCAACGTCTTTGAGGTTACCCACCGAACGACCGAGCCGATCCAGCTTGGTCACCACCAACGTGTCACCCTCCCGCAAATACTCCAGAGCCCGATCCAGAGCAGGCCGCTTCGCCAGAGTCCCCGAAGCCTGATCAACGAAAAGCTTCCGACACCCGGCCCGGTCCAGAGCATCCGTCTGCCCGTCCGGGTTCTGGTCTCGAGTCGAGACCCTCGCGTAACCGATCATCACCATGCCCACAACGTATCGAAAACGTAGCTGGTCTTACATAGATTACGGACACGATTTACGAGACACCGACCATCGCGTTTTCACGTTTCGCCCGCGAGTGTCTTATAAACGGTCGATTATGGACCAAGATACGACCCGACTCGCGAAACGACCACAAGAAAAATAATTAACAACATATGTTGCGCAATAGTTCTTGTGGAGTAGGGTATGGGGCATGTCGCAGTCACCGAATCTTCACCGCACCAATCAGATGCGAGTGTTGGCCCATCCCACCCGTCTTCGACTCTTGGCCCTATTGCGGGAGCTGGGACCGCAGACGGCTGCCCATCTGGCTCAGCACGTCGACGAAGCCCCGGGCACGCTGAGTTATCACCTCGCCAAACTGGCCGAAGAAGGCTTCATCGAACCTGCGCCCGAAGCAGGAAAGGATGCCCGACAAAAGTGGTGGAGAGCCTGCAACGAAAAGACGAGTTGGACCAACGCCGAGTTCTCACGCGAGCCTGAGAAGCTTTCCGCACAAAAGGACATGTACAGGTTTGTTTTCCAGTACTACAGCCAGCAATTCGCTGCCTACCTAGACCAGACCACCACGCTGGCCGACGATTGGGTCAACTCCGGGTTCGCAACCGACCGTCACTTCCGTCTGAGACCGCAACAACTTCATGAGCTCAATACCGAAATTCAGGCCTTGGAACAACGGTGGCTTGAAATCAGCGCTCAGAACGAGGGAACAGACGAGGCAGCGACTGTCTTCTTCCTCGCACAGGGCTACCGGCAGCCATGAGACCCCAAGGTCCTCCATCGTTGACTCCGAGTCAATCGAACGGGTCTGGGCCATTCAATGTTGCTCGGTGGTTGACCGGGTTTGGTCTGGGCCTGGTTGGGGACCAAATTTTCTACCTAGCCTTGGCGTGGACTGCGGCACAAGTAGCCGCCCCGGCAATGGCTGGGTTGATCGTCGGAATTGGAGCAGCCCCACGGGCAGTATTTCTCCTGTTCGGTGGAGCGGTATCTGATCGTTTCGGGCCTCGACCAGTGGCACTGGTTTCAGATGCGGCTCGCCTGTTGACCATGCTCGTCTTCGGGATCCTCGCCATCACCTCATCAGGATCCGTACCGGAACTGATCATCCTCGCATTACTATTCGGTCTTATCGATGCGTTTTTCCTTCCGGCGGTTGGAGCGCTTCCGACCCGGATCGTGACTCAAGAACACCTGGCAGAGACGCAAACCATCCGCTCGGCAGTTCAGCGAATTTCCACCGTGGCCGGACCGCCTCTGGGTGGGTACCTACTGAGTACCTTCGACTTCGCCACCGCGATATTGGCCAACGTCGCATTATTCACCGGTTCCTGCACGGCCTTATATTTCACCCGAGAACTTCCCCAAGAGAAGCTTGATGACAAAGACCCCGCCGAAGTCGGACTTGTTCAGAATGCTTGGCAAGGCCTCCGTTACACCCTGAGCGCCCCAGGCCTGAGGGCCATGCTCGTGCTGATCACCATCGCCGAATCCGCCTATACTGGACCGTTCACGACAGGACTGACGCTGTTAGCACGTGAATCCCACTGGCAAGCCAGCGATGCCGGAATGGTCCTAGCGTTCTTCGGCGGCGGAGCCTGCATTTCAGCGCTGGGACTGACGATTTTTAAGGCTGATCTAAACGCTGGAATCTTAGCGTTGGCCTCGATCACAGCCATGGGTCCAGCTGTGGCAGCGATAGGGCTTTCGCCGAACCTTGGACTAGCTGCCCTGTGTGCAACCGTAGCGGGGGTCTTTTCCGGGATTAGTGCCACTGTGCTCGTCGCCTTATTCTTGACCCAAACCGATCCTTCCCACGCCGGTCGTGTGATGGCTGCCTTGAATCTGGCCACGCTCGGCGCTGCCCCTGTTTCGTATTTCTTCTCCGGACTGATCGCGAGCGTCTTCTCACCGACGGCAGTGTTCATGGCGGCCGGGGCGCTCCTTTGTTGCAGCGGTCTGCTCGGGCTCATGTCACCGGCCGTGCGCAACCAACGGTTCTAACCATGATCCCCACGGCCAGGCTTACAAACTCTCCCCCTCATTCTGAGGCGATCACGGCCATGTCATGGACATCGACCCATCCACCATCAAACCGAAGCGCATCCCGCCCGGTCCCCTCATAAATGAACCCGGCCTTCTCGTAAACCCGACGTGCGCGCGGGTTGAAGTCGTAGACTTCCAGGCTGATGCAGTGCAGACCCATCATGGTTAAAACGTCATTTGCATTCAGGCCATCATCACAGGCTGGCCAGTAGCATCCACATACTGCACCCGCAGACCCAAGAGCTCACCCTTACTGTTCCCCTACAGATCGTTGGCCACGGCTATGATCGGGGAAGCATTCGCCCCATCCTGGAAGTGGGTTATAGACATCGTGCTTACGTTCGAAACGATCCTCAAAGACGCTGGCATCGATCCAGCCGACGCCCTGGTGATCCGGCACGTGTTCATCAAAGAACACGGAGACAGCTCGCCTGGCATCCTCCCAGAATCCACTGACGAGCGGATCATGGAGTACACGACCAACCAGTCCATCTCCACGAAGAGCTTTCCCTCGCAACCACCGCGTTTCTGGATCGTGTTCATCGCAGAAGGCAGCAACCGAGCA
The DNA here is from genome assembly GCF_004137765.1 of Rothia uropygialis. Taxonomy (GTDB): domain Bacteria; phylum Actinomycetota; class Actinomycetes; order Actinomycetales; family Micrococcaceae; genus Rothia. The sequence goes on from NZ_NOIS01000003.1 coordinate 549,707, forward strand.
CGACTCTGGTCAGTCGTGGAAAACCACGGGCTTGTCTCCGTTGACAAGCACCGACGTGTTTTCGACCTGACAGCATCGGATGTGATGGCTGACCTGAACAACCGCCTCGTCATCAGCTGGAACTCCCCGCGAGCCTGGAGAGTCAAGGCCACCACCGCAGCAGCCTACCCAGTACTGGAGATCGCCGATGCGGCACCGATCCCCTTCCCCGGGTTTGACGAACTGGTACTGGACTACACCCAGTTACAAGCAGTGATGCGCGAACATCGCTACGCTGCCTGGCGGACAGCCCTGGCCTCAGTCTTAGGCGTCTACCTCATTACCGACACTCGCGACGGCCGCCAATACATCGGAAAAGCCGACGGAGAAGAACGCATCAGCCAACGATGGAGCTCCTACGCCGCCAACGGCCACGGCGGCAACGTCGAGCTGCGTGGCCTGGACCCGACATCATTCCGATACTCACTGTTGAGAGTCTTCGACCCAGCAACACCGGACTCAGAAGTAGATGCCGCCGAAAGCCACTTCAAGCAAGCCCTAGACACTCGTCGTCACGGACTAAACCGCAACTAGAATCCGGCTGCACCGCCTGGACGCCCCCCTTCACCGGGCACTTATTCGGGCAGGTCTTGCGGGAATCAGGTCCCCGCGACAACTAGCGATTACTCGGTCTGCCGCGAAGACTCCAGGAAGTGCCCCAGTGAGGGACCGTCTTATGGAACTTAAAGCAACGCTTTCGAACCCATCCTTCCCGCAAGGGATGCGACGTGCCTGAACCCAACATAAGATGAGGGAATGAGCTTCAACAGCAAGAAATCCACCTGGGTGTGGATCTTCATGATCCTTGCAGCCGGGATCGGAGGCACCATCAGTGGGAAGTTCTTCGAGGGCCCCATTGCCACTGTGGCCATGCTGGCAATAGTAGCCGTTCTGGGGCTGATCGGGCGGTTCCTTGTCAGACGATTCGAAGACCAGGAACTGGCACGGCTGCACCACGAACAAGAAACCCCTCATCAATAGGACATCCACACGGATCGGTCTGAACACATCTGAGTCTGTATACATCGGAGGGGAAGGTCGGTATGAAGCTCACACAGAGAGAATCGTCCAATGCGCTTCCGGGGCATACTTCACCACCACCTGGGTTCGGGGGCTTCCCTTCAGGCTCTTCGAGTGGGAAACGGACGACGAATCCAGTACTACCCGGCACATCATAAGAGCGAGATGATCATACGCGTGCCGGAGCAGGAACTGGCCCGGCAGGTACGCGCCGAGGCAGCCAATATCAGCTGATTTCTATTCCTTACGGGATTGTTAGAAGAGCCTGAATACCCCGGGCCAACTAGGTCTTCCGTAAGATATAACCCATGGCTCATGACTTCCTCGACCGTGCGAGCTCCACCCGGAAGCTGACTGACTTCGCCCACTTCTGGAGCCAACGCATCACCGGGTGGCGACAGGACGGGGAGAAGGCCACCGAGAAGAAATATGCCCAGTCCTTCTGGTCCGACCTGTTGCGTTGCTTCGGGATCATTCCCGAACGCATCAACCTGTTCGAACGCGATGCCACCCGGGCCACCACCGGCCAGCACGGCTGGATCGACTTCTTCATGACCGGGGTGGCCATCGGAGAAGCCAAATCCCTGGACATCAACCTCGACGATGCTGTCGGACAGATCACGGGGAATGTGACAGAACCACCACCACGAGTGGTGGGTGGCACTGCAACGAAGGGCGAACCCTGATCGCCTCGTCAGGTGACAAGACAAGGATTTGAGGCGAAACTTGGGCTTATCACTCCTCTTGCTCGCCCTCCATATTGCTCAGAATTGTGTATCTGGACTCAACAAGCATTGAATATCCGATAAATATAAAGTACGAGGCTACGCTTGTTGCAGCAAGTGGAATAATTGAATGTATCAAAATTGAGAATATTGCCATTATAATAATAATTGAAATGACGATCTCAATTATACTTGAAAAATAGCCAAAATATTTTATTTTTAGTAATTTTTCAAGCAATCCACCCGCAAATGTAAATACAATCGATAGCACGACACATAAAAATACTTGAATAGCGATTATTGTGCTATCAACTTGATCTGCAACCCACATGTCCCATACGGCTAGTGGCAGGAATATTGAAGCGGGGAAACCGCAGAAGACACCTAGCATGCCAACTGCGGTCACCCACTCTCGAGACCTTTTACTCATAGATGTATTTTATACGGGGCCAAACACCGACAGCCACAGGACTACCTGCTGGGACACGGTAGCCGCGGTAGTGGGGTCCATGCCTGCTTGCTGAAGACCTGCGGCAATCGGTGCCTCAGCAATATTGTCGATCTCCTCGAGGACCTGCACAATCTGACCGGCGTACGGGCGGATCGAAGCGGGAAGCTTTTCCTTGCCGTATTTCAGTGCAATGATTGCTGCCTTCTTTGCGGCGCCGGTCAACCCATAGGTGGTAGTCCCCTCGCTACCGGATGCCATGCTTTCGGCAACCTTTGCACCTTCGGTGTCACCGGCGGCAGATGCCCTGTCCTGAATTTCCTCCCAGTCCGCTTTATTGAGCTGTCCGCTATCGGACTGTGCCAAAGATGATGCATCTTGCGGAGCGGCATTAGCAGGGGCTGCTGCTAGCCCTAAACTTCCGCCAACGAGGGCAACAACAGTGAGCGTTACGACGCTCGCTTTGGTCATTCGCCTCTTCTGAATCATGGTTCTTATTTGCGTTCCTCGCCATGTCGGGAAAACCGCCGATACTTTCTTGCGCAGTCTTTCGCATCCAGCGTGATCTGTGGGGATGCCAACTTCCGCATCATCGACTCGGATGGTCTACAGTTCGCTTTGATTTCCTCGTCTATGTTCATCACGTGGCAGAAAACCATCGGCGGCCGACTCAAATCCGATCTGAGGTTCGCCAACACTTTGATCTGGAATACCTTCCCCGTCCCTACCCTGAACCATGGACAACGAGAACAGATCATTGAGGAAGGCCAATCCGTGCTGGCCGCACGGTCCCTGCATCCTGATCGCTCCCTGGCAGAGCACTACAACCCGCTGGCCATGGATCCGACGTTGCTCAAGGCTCACGACAAGCTCGACCGAGCCGTAGATAAAGCCTTCGGAGCAACGAGGAAACTCAGCACCGAAGACCAACGACTGGAGATCTTGTTCCGCAACTATCAGGACCTGACCGTTAGTTAGAGTCTCCACACCACGTTCGGTCGAATACGCACTCCGTCTTCAACCTCGCATCACCGCACCCGGTCCAGGCCCTGTCCCTCCGTCCATCGCGCCATGTTGTCGAATTTTCTCCCCTCATGCGGATCGTTTGCACCAAGAGATTCCAACACCCCCTCCGCACGACGGACCCACGATTTCCCATGAGCGTCTATGAAAGCCACCTCGACCCCCGACCTTTTCGCTACGCCTCCAGGTATTTCTTCTAGCAGTACTGAATGCAGACCTGGTGGGACGGCGTCGAAGGCACGCTGAAATCCCGTAAACTCGTGGTTCTGTGAGACTTGTTCACGACTGGCTAGAGAGTTTCTACTCTCATCCATAGGCACAAGACAGAGGACGACCCTAAACATAGGGGTACTGGAAGCATTCTGGACATACACCTGTTTCCTTTTGGCGTATCCCTCAAGCTTCGGCGGAGAGTCGGCTTCTATCCAGGCAGAGATTCCCCGTGCTTGCTCCTTCGCAGAATCCATCCTTTGCATCTTCCGTTCTCCAGCAGGTTGATACAGAGCCACAGCAACAGCGGCAAAAGTCGCTGTTGCACCTACCCAGGTAGCCACATCTCCAGAATCCACAGCGACTCCTTAAAGTGTTAGTTGGGGACTTATACAGCGCGTTGTATCGCTCTGTATACCGTGGAGCGTGCCACCCCGAACAACACCGCAATCTCCGCCGTCGTATGCTCGCCGCCCCGTATAGCGATACCAGGTGCTTCTGCTGAGATACCGAGAGCTTCGGTTTCTTACCCCGCAGTCTTCCTTTGGCCTTGGCTACTGCCATCCCCTCGCGGGACCGCCTACAGGGCAACAGGAAAGCCGAAAGGTTCAGCTGGACCCTTGCTGCAGAGTAGGCCTGCGTGAAGCCCTAAACCAGTGAGAAGGCATGAGCCTATTCCTACGACACCCGGCTTCATCGCCACAATAACCACCATAGGCCTTGCCTCGACATCGGAGTCTAAGCTCTTCGACCCGCGTCCGCAGTGCCAAAGGGAAACGATACTAGCCAAATGGAATGCGAGTCAGGCTAGCCACTAGCGACCAGCCTGACCCAAATTGTTTTATAATGTTGTCAAATTAATTATTTAATTTTGATATTATTTTTACGTTTGTTGGAGTAATACTGCACCAACATTCCGACAAGCCCTGCTATTGACAAAATAAACAGCGGGATTGACCAGATTGCATATGGCCCCATAATGAGCAGTATCCCAAACAGCATTCCTATAGCAAACAATTGATAAAAAATATTTTTTTTATTGAAAAAAATCTTGTTATTTTGAATGTCCAGCACCCCTATTTTGTGCGATCGTGCATGCGCTACTTGCACCAGGAGTTAGTTATAGTGGAACCTGCTGTATTGTTCGTAGCTTTATACGAGATGTATCGCGCCTGATCCCCAGGGCAAAGTCCCACGTCCGTAATATAAGGGGCAAGGACTCCCGCTGCGATTGCCGCAGCTCCTCCAGTAACAATTGTCCCTACAACAGCAGCGCCTCCACCGATAATTGCTTTTTGGTCAGTTTGATTTAAGGAAAAGACAGAGTCGCCGTTATCAGCATTATCTTCGATTCTAAAAGCTTGACTGGGAGTGAAAATACCTAAGGCAAGAATTGAGCCAGCTGAAATAGAAGAAATAGTTTTTATACATGTGGTTCTCATATGTGCATTTTATAACTTGGTATCTTCCGAGTCAATGCACGTGGATCAGCATTTCGTGTTTTTGGCGTGTCGCCCGGTCAAATAAACGCCAGGCGACGTAGGCAGGGCCATCCTCCAATGAACCGCGAAGACCGCCAGGATCTCAGCCAGCCAAATAACCCCTCGGGCCCGATTATCACGCATGCTATATACTACTAAGCATACGTAGCGAATTCGGTGAATTCACCTGATCGAACCACAGAGTGGGTGACTATAATGGCAAACACTGTCAGGATTGTAGTCTTGTGCATGATTTTTGTATCAGTAATTGTCCTAATAATCACACAGTGGGCTCCTATCCTGGCGCTCATTCCAGTTGGCGCAGCCATGACCCTCTGGGGTGGGGGTCACTTCTCCACAATGCCGACCCGGAGAAAAGATCAGGAAAGTAGAGATTTGTACGAATAGAGTGACCTAGACCTTTCCACCTCTCCGCGCTATATGTGCAATAAATGACGCACGTAATAAAGAGATAAAGCCAGGAAATTAAGAACCGCGGATCAAGAATTTATGCCGTATCGGGGCTTGCGATTGCGCCGCCATTGATGCCAGCTTCTGGAGCACAAGCACAGGCTGGCCCAGGCGGCGGCGGTAGTGAGGTTTCCTCGAAAATTGAGTGCCGCCACGATGGCGGCAAGACCATTTGCGATGTGCTCGTCCCAGTCCGATACTGCGGCTCGTCTCGCATGGCTGGTGTCGAAATCACGACCGGTCTCAAGGGTGGCATCAGGGTCAAGGAACCTTCGGACCGGAATATCTCATGGGAAGCAGGCCCTGTCTCTGACCATGTCATCAATGACGTAGGAACGAATTTTACAACTGTCCTCACCTTGGAGGGTGAGAGCGACGATCAGGCGTATGCGACATGCTCAGGCCAGAAAGTCCGCCTCGACTAAGGACTTCTTCCTAAGCACACACCGGAAAAATGCCCCGCGACTCTCCATCGGGTCGCGGGGCATTTTGCGCAACAAATAACCGCCGATTAATTTATGGATCCGGTCCATCTTGCACGAGTTGTCATCTCCGGCAGGCGGATCAGCCTCGTGTGGTGTCCTGCTCGAGGTGACGGTAGATCGTCGGCCTCGAGGCCCCGAAGGTCTCCGCGATCTGCTGAACGCTGTGCTCTCCCGCCTCATACATGGCTCGAGCCTGCTTGACCTCCGTTGGGGTCATTTTGAACTTCGGCCCGCCCTTCCGACCACGAGCACGGGCAGCGGCCAACCCATCACGGGTCCGTTCAACAATCAGGTCGTGCTCAAACTCCGCAATGGCCACCAACATATGGAAGAACAACCGGCCACCGGCGGTGGTGGTATCGATCCCCTGGGACAGGGCCACCAGTCCGACACCTTGGTCCTGCAACTGGTCAGCGACATCCTTGAGGTTACCCACCGAGCGACCTAGTCGGTCCAGTTTGGTCACAACGTGGGTGTCGCCTTCTCGCAGATACTCCAACGCCCGGTCCAGAGCAGGTCGTTTGGCCAGGGTCCCCGAAGCATGGTCGACGAAAAGCTTCTGACACCCGGCCCGGTTCAGGGCATCCGTTTGCCCGTCCGGATTCTGGTCTCGGGTCGAGACTCTCGCGTAACCGATCATCACCATGCCCACCATGTATCGCAAACGTACGTATGCAATACGCCCAGGGGGATGTTCACGCAGGCCAACCTGCAGTACTGCGTCGAGACGATCGGTGCGGACCGGATCATGTACGCGGTCGACTACCCGTTCGTCCGGATGGACGGAGCCCAGAAGTTCCTGAGCGACGCTCGCCTGGGGGGGCGCCGATAAGGAAGCCATTGCGCACGGTACCGCCGAACGGGTCCTGCCGAACCTGGGGAGCATCCTCGGCTGACCACGGTCAGAGATTTCATCATCTCTTTCGGGGCAAGCGGTAGACGTACCGTCCCGAGAAGAGGAGGGTTGTTTCAACCGGGCTCCGGGTGGGGATCGACGGCCAGGGGCCGCCCTTTCCGGAGCGTTGCCGACCTTTAGTGAGGAGTCATGTTGTCCAAGGTTCTGTGCGTGCTGTATCCCGACCCCGTGACCGGTTATCCGCCGGAGTACGCGAGAGATGATCTGCCCGAACTGCCCGAGACCTATCCGGACAGCGACCAGACGCTTCCCTCGCCCTCGAAACAGTGGTTCGAACCGGGTTCGTTGCTCGGCTCGGTCTCCGGAGAACTCGGCCTGCGGGAATTCCTCGAATCCCAGGGCCATGAGCTCGTCGTGACCTCGGACAAGGAGGGGAAGGACTCCGAGTTCGAAAAGCACCTGCCGGACGCCGACGTCGTGATTTCGCAACCGTTCTGGCCTGCTTATCTGCCCGAAGAACGAATCCGCAAGGCAAAGAACCTCAAGCTGGTTCTCACCGCGGGCATCGGCTCCGACCACGTGGACACCGATGCCGCCGCGAATGCGGGAATCACGGTCGCCGAGATCACTTACTCGAATTCCGTCTCCGTGGCCGAACACGCCGTGATGCAGATTCTCGACCTGGTCCGCAATTTCGTGCCGTCCCACCAGTACGCGGTGAACGGCGGCTGGAACATCGCCGACTGTGTCAAACGGTCCTACGATCTCGAGGGAATGGACGTCGGAATCATCGCCGCGGGCCGCATCGGGCTGGCTCTCGCCCGGCGGCTCAAGCCCTTCGGCGTCCACCTGAGCTACTTCAAGAGGCATCGCTTGTCCGAAGAGCTGGAGCAGGAGCTCGGCCTGACCTATTACGAGTCGACCGAGGAACTCGTCAGGAACGTTGACGTGGTCTCGATCCACTCTCCGCTGACGGACGAGACCAGGCACCTGTTCGACGAAGAGCTGATGAATTCCATGCGCCGGGGGTCATACATCGTCAATACGGCCCGCGCGGAAATCATGGTGCGCGACGACCTCATCAAGGTCCTGGAATCCGGGCAGATCGCCGGTTACGCGGGCGATGTGTGGTACCCGCAACCGGCCCCGGTCGATCACCCGTGGCGGCGCATGCCGAACGAGGCGATGACTCCGCACATCTCGGGAGCCACGCTGTCGGCCCAGACGAGGATCGCCGACGGTGTCGTCGAATGCCTGGAGGACTTCTTCCGCGATGAACGACTCCGGGACGAGTACATCATGGCCGAACCGGAGAGCTGAGCGCCGCGCCTCGGACTGCGGGGGCGGGGCGCAACGCCCCGCCCCCGTCCGTGGTCTCCGCGAGGAACCGTGTCATAGTAGGAAGGTCCTGGCGTAATTCAGGCCACCTCCCCTGAAGCGTGGGTATCCGGCTCGCGCTTGTGTACAGGAATGGACCACTATGGCTACGCGATCCACTGATTCGGTGCGGACGTCCCCGAGCGGCCACGGGGCCGAGGAGAACCTGAGTCGAGGCCTCAAGAACCGGCATCTGCAACTGATCGCGATCGGTCGATTATGCACCACCACCTTACCGGCGCCACCAAGCCCTCCCGTTGGTTCAGAGCTTGTCGTTGAAGAAGGGGCCGAGCTCGGACAAGGCCTCGGCGACCTCCCTCTCGCCGTCGTACATATCCATGTGGTTCGCGCCCTCGACGATGTGAAAGGACTTATCCTCACTTGCGACACGGGCGAACAGATCGTCGCTCATCCACTTCGAGCCCGCCTCGGACCCGGCGATGACCAGTAGCGGCTGGGTGAAGAACACCTCGGCCTTGTGGAACGCGTCGTAGGCAATAATCTGCGACAGGCTTCGCGTGGTCATGAAGCCCGGAGCATTCGGGTGCTCGCAACGGGTGTGTGGTAATACTCCCAGGCCTGGCGCAGCTCCTCGTTCGGCGCGTCCTCCTTCTTCATCGGGGCCAGCGGGAACTGGTTCTCCTTGCCCCGGGCGTCGGCGATGCGGGCAGGCGGGCGGGGTGCTACTGACCGAGACGATCCGCGCGACCGGCCTGGACCAGTCTCTTTCTGTGGCCTTGGCGCTGTGGCGACGCCCGCTGGCGCAGCATGATCCAGGCAAGATCCTGCTCGACCTGGCGCTGACGCTGGCTATGGGTGGGATCGGAGGCCACCGGGCCGAGCCGGACGTCTACGGCCCGGTTGCCTCCGATCCCACGATCTCTCGCCTGCTCGCGCTCCTGGCCAGCGATGTCGATGCTGCAGAACGCGCACTCCATACTGCCCGGCACCGCGCCCGCGAGGCGGCGTGGGCTCGGGCCGGCAAGCATGCCCCAGACCATCGCTTCACCGGGAAGAAGGTGCTGATCCGGATCGACGGTGCCGGGGCGACCAAGAAGACTCTCGAGGAGCTGGTCAAGCGCCGGGTTTTGTACTCGGTGCGCTACACCCTGATTGACCTCCAGGACTGGCCGGAGGGGAGGCGAGTCATCGTCCGCCGCGAGCGACCTCAGCCGTCGCCGCCGGAACGATCGCCATCGCCGTCCCCGACGACGTGCAGATCCCCCACAGTGATCAATGGTCGATCCTGCCCTCGCTCAGCGGGATCACCGCCGAGCAGCTCCTGGACCACGCTGGCTTCGCGAGCCCCAGACTAGGCCTCGAGTCAGGCGCAGCACAGCCCGAGTAGAGCCCCCGACGAGAACGCCCGGGTACAGCGCGATGGGCACCTCGACTCGTCAACTCAGCGGGCTGGGGGGATCGGGACAACAGCAACGCGGCAGCGTGCACACGACGTAGACCACCACGCACAACAGCAGACAGGACACCGCTCGTGCCACTCTTCCTTCAGCGCGTGACAGCTCATCATGAGCGCCTCTGGCACTGGTTCACGACTCGCGGTCTGGCGACCACTCGCCCGGCAGCTCAGCAGTCCGACGCGGACCGACCGCTGAGTGTCGCCATCGATCACGCCGCGCTGTACGTGATCGACCTCGACGGCTCACGGACGTTCTTCGAGACCTACTTCGGAGCCCGATCCAACGACCTGTACCACAACCCGAGGACCGGTCTGCGCACCTACTTCCTCTCCTTCGCCGGGGACGCCTGCCTCGAGATCATGAGTAGGCCGGGGGTTCAGCATGCCCGAGCCAGGGGTCAGCTCGGATGGGGGCACGTCGCAATCCGACTCGGCTCGCGACGAGCGATCGACGACCTTACTCAGCGGCTGCGCGATGACGGGTTCCGCATCGCGGGGAGCCCTCGCGTTACCGGAGACGGCTACTACGAAGCCGTCGTCCTCGATCCAGAAGGCAACGAGGTCGAACTCGTTGGATGACACAGTAACGTCCGCCGCGAACCCCATCGCCTGCGATGCCGCGACGCTGACGACACACCGGAGATCGGCCCTCTGCTCGAGCTGCCGTCACAGTGTCGACCGTCACAAGAGGTCATATTGCTAGACGCGTACGAACCCGGCCTGGGAAAATGGATCAGCGCATGAGCCCTGTAGCGATGGACAGCGTGAGGAAATGTCCCCCGGCGAAGCCCGGCAGGCGGCGGGACGTCCGCCGAGAACGAGCCACGAAAGTCGATCGACGAAAAGTAGGAGCTGACATGGGTGTTGAGACACGATCCCTGCAGGACACGGTGGTGGCGATCACGGGTGCGAGCTCGGGGATCGGCCGCGAGACAGCCCGGCTGTTGGTGCAGCGCGGCGCAAAGGTGTCCATCGGAGCGCGCCGCGCCGATCGCCTCGAAGCGCTGCAGGACGAACTCGGAGCGGATAATGTGCTGCCCCTACAGCTCGACGTCACCGACCCCGCCAGCGCGAACGCGTTCATCAACGCGACCGTCGACCGCTTCGGAAAGATTGATTCCCTTATCGCCAACGCGGGGATCGGCTACTACGGGGGCATCACCGACAACACCGACGAACAGCTGGACAACATGGTCCAAGTCAACGTCAACGGCACCGTTTGGGCAATCCGGGCCGCAGTGCCCCGCTTCCGCGATGCGGGAGCCGGCGACATCGTCATCGTCGCCAGCGTCGCCGGACTGCGAGGCGGAGCCGACGAGGCCGTGTACGCGGGAACCAAGTTCGCCCAGGTCGGTCTCGCCGGCGCGATCGACCGCGAGCTGCGCCCCGAGGGGATCCGCGTGACAGCCATCTGCCCGGCCGGTACCAAGACGGAATTCGCCCTCGGAGCTGGACGCACCGAAGGAGACCCGTCGCTGGATGCGTATCTCGCCCCCGAGGACATCGCGTTCCAGATCGCCACCGTCCTCGAGCAGCCACGTCGTCTGCGCACCACGTTGTGGGCCTCGTGGAGCATGTCCCAGTCCAGCTGAGCGACGGCGTGAGCCGGGCTCACAGGTGGGTGCCGAAGAACTCAGTCGCGGCCTGAATGGCCTTGGCCGTGGGATCCGGCCGGTCGTAGAGGTCGTAGTGCGACGTGTTCTCGACGACGAGAAGATGCTTGTCCTTCGAGGCGGCCCGACCATAGATCTCCTGACCGTCGCGATAGGCCCCGAAGCCGCCGGGCCTGTCGCCGATGACGACCAACAGCGGCTGCGTCAGCAGCTGCTCGGAGTCGAAGAACGCGTCCCAGCCGATCGCCGCCGCTCGTCGCGAGAAGGCCGCGCTCGTCGCTCCGCCGGCTGTCTGCCCGCGGTCCGTCTTGTAGTAGTCCGTGGCCTCAAGCACGTCGATGTCGCTCAGCCCCGACTCACGCCCGGCCTCGACCGAGGCTGGGAGGTAGTCGTCGACCCGCGTTTGCTCGCCGCGGGCTTCGGCAGTGCGCTGAGCAGCCATCTGCTCGAGCGCGCCGATCGGATCGTAGCCGCTGAAGGACTCGCGGCTCAGCCGGCCGAAGTTCACGCCCGTGATCGACGTGACGGCCTTGATCCGGCGATCGGTCATCGTCGCGCTGATGACGTACCCGCCACCGCCGCAGACCCCGATCCCGCCGATCCGGTCGGCATCGACGTAGGGCAGGGTCACCAGGTGGTCGATCGCGACGCGGATATCCTCCACGCGCTGGTGCGGGTCCTCGACCAGCCGCGGCTGCCCACCACTCTCACCCTGGAAGCTGGCGTCGAAGACCAGCACCACGTAGCCGGCTTCCGCCAACGACTTCGCGTATACGTTCCCGGCGGTCTACTCCTTGCAACTGCCGATCGGGTGTACGCTCACGATCGCCGGGTACGACCCGTTCTCGTCGAAGTCCGCCGGGAGATGGATTACCCCCGCTAGGTCCCAGGCCATCCCCGGCGAACGGAAGGTCACGCGCTCAGTACGTTCAGTCATGATGTCTCCTTTTTCATCCTGCTCGTGTACGCCGAGGGCCGGACCCTTGTCCGACCGCCCGAACAAGCCCCACTCTCGTCGCATTAGACGGAGCGCGGAAGGTTGCGATGGAACCCCCCTGCCGGGGGTTCTGCCAGCACCTGGCTCCCAGCCGGGTATCCCGCCTACCGTTGGAGGCATGACGCCGAAGAACGACAATGTGCGGGACTTCCTGGCCACCCGCCGCGCGAAGATCACCCCCGACATGGCCGGCATCCCCAGGGGTGCTGGCGTGCGCCGCGTCCCCGGCCTGCGCCGGGAAGAGGTCGCGATGCTCTCCGGCGTCTCGGCCGACTACTACACGAGGATCGAGAAAGGCGACCTTACCGGCGTCTCCGACGAGGTCCTCGACGCCCTCGCCCGCGCCCTGCAACTGGACGAGGACGAGACCGCCTACCTCTACGACCTCGCCCGCGCCGCGCGCAGACCCGCGCGAGCCAGGAGGCAGTCGAGGACCACGGCGTCCTTGCCACAGAACCTCCAACTGCTCATCGACTCCATGAGCTCCTTGCCGGTCATCGCCTTGAGCTGGAGACTCGACGTGCTCGCCGCCAACGCCCTCGGCAGGGCGCTGTTTGACGTCGTCTACAGCAGCCCCACCCGGCGCTCGGCGGTCTCCGCCCCGAACATGGCCGCCTTCGTCTTCCTGGACCCCGCTGCAGCGGACTTCTACGCCGACCTCGACGACGCGGCCGCCACCTGCGTGAAGATCCTTCGCGCCCAGGCGGGCGCGACCCCGCACGACAAGCAACTCACCCAACTTGTCGGCGAGCTCTCCACGCGCAGCGAGGACTTCCGCGCCCGCTGGGCCGCCCACGACGTCGGCGTCCACCGCGCAGGCAGAAAGACCCTCCACCACCACGAGGTCGGAGAACTCATCCTGGGCTTCGAGGAACTTACCCTCGACTCATCGCCGTCCATCTCGCTGTCCACCTACGTCGCTGAGCCCTCCTCGCCCACAGCCGAGCGACTCAAACTTCTCGCATCGTGGTCAGCGAGCGAGGTCGTGTCAAAAAACTGACATTTGTGCCACGACAGGTGTTAGGTCTCATAGTGTCGTTCGGAGGCCCCGCCAGCACGCCTGCCTCAACAGACTCAGATCATCCATTCATCAGCGATTCTGGAAGTCCCTGGCATCTAAATACCGGCTCGTTGGACGGCCCTGGAAACCGTGGATCGGGCCACCCCGAACAACTCCGCAATCTCCGCCGTCGTATGCTCCGTCGAGATAGAGGCGTTAGATGAATTCGTAATGGGCACTCGAGGGGTCCACCTGTGCGGCACGTGCCCATTTCACCTGCACAGTATGGACAGAGGATGCATCCTCGAGTCCCTGGCAAGTGACCAGGGTTCAAAGCCGGACCGCCGCCCCGAGCACCTGGACAACACCCTCCGGATTATCCATAAATCACTGACCGACCCTGGGCAGTTCCAGCAATTCATGCTCACACTTGGCGATCTCACGGTCGAGTCCACTGAAACCGTCCAGTCAATCTCGTCGAGCGCATCGGCTTGTGTGGTGAGATGTGCGAGCACCTTGTCCCAGGTGCCGTCAGCCGCCCACTTTCGGTGGCGTTTCCATACCGTCTGCCAGGGACCGAACGCGTCGCGGGGCAAGTCTCGCCAGGGGACGCAAGTGCGGTAGATAATCCCCTCCACGATGCGGCGGTGGTCAGCGAACGGGCGGCCCACTTTCCCCGCGTTGAGAGGGAGGTGGGCCACCAGTCGGCCCCATTGCTCATCGGTCAGAAGGCGCGTCCGGCCGCCGGCGCTCACCGAGGGCGGTAGGAGGTGATCAGGACTGAAACGGTCACGTGGTCAGGTAGGAGCCGACGACCGATCAGAGCATCGTGGTCGAGATGCCGTGCGCTGGGCGTCATTCCCACCAAAGCGACAGCGTCTTGACTGGTCAAATGCGCTGAGTACTCAACTCTACAGGTGCTGGTGGCTTCGAAGAATGGTTCAAGCGACCGTTGCAGGCGTTCCTCCTTGTCCGGGTCGATCGCGATCATCGCAGGCACACAGCTACGGAGTTCAGCTATGTGGTCATGGGTCGGTCGCACGACGATTAGCCGCCCGGAGGGACGGAGTACGCGATGGAATTCGACCGGATTCCGCGGAGCGAACACGTTCAGGACCACATCGGCAGCCTGATCCACCAGGGGGAAGGCACGGAAGACGTCCGAGCTCGCCATGGCGGCTCGCTCATGGGAACGGGCGGCCGAGCGCAGAGCCTGTACCGACGAGTCCAACCCCAACCCTTGGGTACCGGGAAGCTGGTCGAGTACGCCTGCCAAGTAATAGCCGGTACCGCAGCCAACGTCAACGACCGTGCCGTGGGCGGGTAGGACTTCAGCCGTCAAACCAGCCAAGGCGCGGCTAATCGGGCCGTATTTGCCGGTGGCGAGAAATTGGTTCCTGGCGTGCACCATGGAAGCGTCGTCGCCGCTGGTCGCGCGGGCACCGGTTAGAAGACTGACGTAGCCCTGGCGGGCGATGTTGAAGGTGTGGCCACGTTCACAGCGCAGCGAGCCGGGATCGGGTCGGAGACCGGCGCTGCACACCGGGCAGCGCAACAAGTCGAGGAATGGTGTGAGGGCAGGGGGAAACACAGCAGGCATGAGGCGCTCCTGGCAACGGTGACGGAGGTGGACTGTGCCTACGTACAAACTCAGTCAGTCGCCGTATTAGAAGAACGCGGATCGCGTCAATCCGCTGTAGAACGAGCGGGGCACCAAGGCTGGAGCACGTAACAGGCACTCTTATGAGGGCGACGCTGTGCAACGTCGCCCTCAGTACCTCGCACTTACAGATCCTGGTCGGCCGAAATCCTCATACGCACACTGTACGACGCTGCCGCCACTCGGCAATAAAGAGACACGGCCTAGGGCCAACTCTGGAGGATCGGCAAAAAAACTTCCTCTGGCATGGGACTCGGTCCAGGCGACGCTGCACCCGCTCTGCCTGACAAATCGAGAATGGAGGAAACCGCACAAGTGAGAAGCACGGGGATTTGACGCAGTTACTGTTTGACGGCGCTGGATCATAAGACCACGATGAAACAAGGTCGCCGTCCAGGCGGCCTGACCCCGGAATACCGAGAAACTGAACTTCGGGGGCCTGGCATCTGAGGAGGCAGCCAATAATGGGCAAGACCAAGAACAAGAAACAGATCCGCACACCCTGGAGCACATTGACGATAGGAACACGGGGCAATACCAGGAAAAGACGGAAACCGGGAAAGCTAACGCTGACCAGATGGAGGACGAGCAGTTCCAAGAAGGTTCCCCGCCGGGGTCGATTGAGGAACTGGCTCACACCATAGTCCGCGAAATCGGCATCATACCCGCCGACCAAATCGATCTGCCCCACCAGCAGAGCAACAGCACCTACTAGACGACAAGGGCACGTGCCGGAACACATTCCACCCCGTCTCAGAGGTTGAATGACGCTGCTGAAATGCCTCCGAACCGATCACAAGTCATCGGCAGAACTCGGCGCGACTGCCGTCGCTCAACACCCTTGAAGATCGTTTTTTACCCTGCCTGACCGTGCTCGTCGAGAACCTTGCCAGGGTTAAGATGCCGTCCCGGGTCCGTGGCCCGAAACAGAGATCCGACCATGAATTCACCCGGTTCGGAGAGATCATCAACGATCCATGGTCGATGCTCGGTACCCACCGCATGATGGTGAGAAAGGCCCCCTCCGGAATCGATAAATTCCTGCTGGACGGCGTTCTTGACCTCTTGATACTCGTCGAGAGCGGTCTGCTCATCGGTATACGGCATGGCAAAGGTGAAGTACAGGCAGGCTCCTTGGTGGTAGCTATGGGACATATGGCAGAACATGAAACCCTGCCCTCCCTGAGCGCGGCGAATCTGTCGGAACGTTTGGTGGACACGGGCGTGGACGGATTTGAGGTGCGACCAGGTGACTCCGGTCTCGCACACATCGCCGAAGGCCCTGTAACCGAGCAGAAAGTCCCGCAGGTACGGAGTGTCAAACTTCTTCTGGTCATAGATCGCTCCTGGGCCCGTACCCAGACAGATCCCGCCCCGGCGTCCCACGAGTCTCTTGGCTTCCGTTTTCTCTCGATCAACGGTCTGCTTCGAGCCCTCGAAGCAGACATAGGACAAACACATTCCCTCAGTCGTCTCCCACCCTCGTGAACGCAAGTAGGCAAATAGGGCACCCTGAGCCCCCGCGGCTACCTTTCCTTTCAGGGAGGTAGGTTGAGAGACCATAGCAAGACTGAACCGAGTCTCTGCCCCGTCGGAGAGGCGTGTGAAAGTTGGCTTCACCTCGGACCGGGCAATGTCATGCATACACTCGACTCCGCTGTCCCAGTCCCGAAACAGGTATGCGACCACCTCACGGGTCTCGGGCAGCCGATGGACTTGGACGGTGCATTCGGAAATGATGCCAAGGCGGCCCTCGCTTCCTAGAACCATTTCGTGCACGGATGGGCCCGAATCACGCCCGGGAATCGGTTTGCTGATGACGACGCCCCGGGGGTGGACCATGCGTAGCCCGCGCACGATGTCTTCGATGTCGCCATATTTGTCCGACTGCATGCCCGAGGACCGAGTTGCCGCCCAACCGCCAATCGTCGAGTAACTGAAGGAGTCTGGGAAATGCCCCATCGTCCATCCGCGGAAGTTGAGCTGCTCCTCAAGATCCGGCCCGTAAGCACCGGCTTCGACCCTGGCAAGACCCGAGTACTCATCGATGTCGACCACCTGGCGAAGCCGTCCGAGGTTGAGGGAGACAACGGGTCGCTCTTCAACCGGATCGGGGGTGATGGAGCCCGAGATGCATGATCCCCCACCGTAGGCGATGAGCACGAGATCATATTTAATGACGAGCCCGAGCACGGCAACAATCTCATCTTCACTACCGGGATGAACAACAATGTCGACCAGACGCGGCATGATCCCGTTCCGTACCCGATACAGATCCGGCAGGGATCGCCCAAACGAGTGGATGACGCGCAATTCGTCATCGATGCTGACATTGGCGTCACCGACCGCCGCAATGATCTCGTCGGTGATCTCACGGGAGATGCGCGAAACAGGCACCGTGTGATCATTGAGAATAGGGGTAGCCGGGTGCGGCTCATTCCGCAGATCGAGGCCGATCTTCTCCTTGGCAATGGCTGCGAAAGCCGGCTTGTTCTCCCAACGGAATTCCACGCCCTCAGCTCCCCAGCCCCACCAACGATGGCGCTTGACGTCTCCGACATCGATTGGTGCACTCAATTCTTCATCCCTTCATCGGTGACATCGCCTCGTTCGGCGGAGTCGGTGAGATCCTCCCTGAGATCATTCTCTCCACGCTCGCGGCCGGCCTGCTCGCGATTCCCTGCCTGGTCGGCACTGCGGTTACGCCGGGTTAGACGGGCAACACCGATCTCGTCAGACCCAGCGTCGTAAAGATCTTCAATAAGAGCCTGGACCCTGGTAGTGCATGCGGCCGGCGATTCCCCCGGCGCAGGGGTGAACGGCGCGCCGAACACTACACGAACCGGAGGCCTCCCCGGCAGCGGCCAGCTGCGCCCTTTGGGCATGGCGTCATAACCTCCCACCACGGCGGTTGGGACGATGGGCACCCCAGTGTCGATCGCAAGCTTGAGTGAGCCCACTTTGAAGTCTGCGATGGCTCCAGTCCGTTGCCTCCCGCCTTCAGGAAACAGCAACACGGGTAGTCCCGTCCTTAGCAGCGCACGAGGAATCGCGGAGTTGCTGTGCGAACCGCCGCGATAAATAGGGAACGCATTAAACAGCAAACGCACAAACCAGCGTTTGGGCCACGACTGGAAGAAGTAGTCGAAGGCGACGCCTGCGGCGAGGAATTTGGCCTGCTGTCTTGGCAGGCTCTGGGCGATGATCGGCGCATCCACATGAGAGGCATGATTGGCCACCACAAGGAACCCACCTTCAAGCTGCCGCACTCCTGGGTCAAGTTTTACCGACGGTCGGATCGCGGTCAGGACAAGGCCCCGGAAAAGCACTCGCTGGAGCACGAATCGCAAACTGGCAAGCGCCCTCGAATGATATTTGGCCATTGACCCACCAATTGGTGGGGTAGCCACAGGTTCTGAGTCGGAATTGCCCATGTTAAGTCTCTGATTGAGCCCCATTGCTCTCAGGCCTCCTGGTTTCGGCGAACGGTGAGCACCCTGGAAAGGCGATGGATGGCCGACCGCGGAGCTGTACGCAACACAGCCACAACAAACTTCCACCGCAGTTGCGGAATGCTCAAACTTTTCCCCCGGGCCACGTCCCGCAGACACTCTTCGACGAGTGCGTCGGGATCCAACCACAAAAAATTCGGTATAGACGATCCCGCAATTCCTGCGCGAGCATGAAATTGGGTACGCACCCAGCCCGGAACCAGTGCAGTGACGCTGACCCCGGAGCGCGCCGTCTGTACGGACAGCGCCTCGGAATAGTTCAGCGCCCAGGCCTTGATCGCAGTGTAATTGTTCTGAGTCAGCCCTGCGCTGACCGAACAGACATTGATGATGTGCCCCCTGCCGCGACTCATCATCTCCCGTGCAGCGGCACCACCGATGACCAGCACCGCTCGCTGCATCACCTCAAAACCCCGATCGTGCTGACTGACATCTTTATCGAGCAGTCCTGCACGCACCGAGAAGCCTGCATTGTTGACGACCACATCGATCGCAGGGGCGGCCCCCGGGTCCTCAATCCTGGCTGCCACCTGCGCCTGCGCTTGACGATCAGCGAGATCAGCAATCATGGTCTCAACCATGACCCCGTAATCGGCACGAAGCTGCTCGGCGTAGGCCTCCAGATTTCCGCGATCGCGGGCTACGAGCACCAACCCGAGACCCCGTTGGGCAAAGGCACGAGCAAAGGCAGCGCCGATGCCTGCACTACCGCCTGTGATCAAAGCAACATGCATACTGTTACGATACACTGATCAAGGCTACAAGCCGACCACCGGCAAGTCTTTGCAAGGTGGATGTACAAGAGATCGCTGGCCGATTGATCGCTACGACTCCCACACAACTGGTCAGGTTGCACAATGAAGCCCAACCGTATTCTTTTGACAGGCGCGACCGGTTTCCTCGGTCAAGCTGTCCTCCAAGCCCTTCTCGAAAGCACACAGGATGTCAACATCACTGCTGTGATACGTCCACGCGGACGACAGACCGGGAGAGACCGCCTGCAGCGGCTGCTGAGCAAACCGGTGTTCGCGCCCTGGATCGAGCGTGTCGGCATAGATGTAGTCCGCGATGCCCTGGAGACTAGGGTCAATGTCATCGAAGGCGATTTATCAGAGCTACCACCCCTTGAGGAGCGGTACGAGGTGGTTGTCCACTCCGCTTCGTCGGTCTCGTTCGACTCACCGATCGACGAAGCGTTTCGCACGAACGTCCACGGCGTGGAGTGTCTGTACCGCGCGCTGCGCGAAACCGACCAGGACCCACACGTTATTCACATCTCGACCGCCTACGTAAGAGGCATTTCGAAGGGCCTCGCCCAGGAACAACGGTTAGCTCACGAGGTTGATCGCCACGCAGAGTATGCAGCGTCCCAACAGGCCCGTGACAGGGTCGAGGCGGAGTCTCGCACACCGGAGCAGTTGCGCAAATTCATGCGCACTGCCCGCACACAGAGCTCCCGGATGGGACCGACGGCCGTGGCCACAGCCGCAGAAGCCGCCCGATATACATATGTCACACAGAGACTCGTCGAATTCGGACACACCCGTGCCCAGTCCCTGGGTTGGACGGACATTTACACTTTTACGAAGGCGTTGGCCGAACGCGTTGCGGAAGAGGAATGGGCCGAATACGGCCATCGAGTCTCGATCGTACGCCCTTCGATCATCGAGTCTGCGTTGCACCGGCCGAGCCCTGGTTGGATCGATGGGTTCAAAGTCGCCGACCCACTGATCATGGCCTATGCAAACGGTAACCTCACTGAATTCCCGGGCCACGCGGATTCGGTCCTCGACATCATTCCCGTCGACTTCGTGGTCAACGTGATCCTCGCTCTCGCTCTCCACGACTCCGAAGCCCCCACTTCAGACCAGGCTTCCGGCCATACAGAGCCGGAGTATTATCACGTTGTATCCGGAGCTCGTAACCCTCTGCCTTTTCACCAAATGGTTACCACGGTTCGTGAGTACTTCCTCGATCGGCCCATCCCCAACCGCGAAGGCGGTCCCACTCACGTCCCTGAGTGGCATTTTCCTAACTCTGAGCTGGTCGAACAGCGGATACGGCTCAAGGAATTGAGTACGCGAACCGGGCGTCGGGTCGTCGACAGACTCCCTGCATCTCGCCGCACACGTGCCTGGTCGTCGTACCTGAATCGTGTTGATTCCGACCTGAGGTCCTTGCGCCAGTTCGCTGACCTCTATCGTCAGTACACTACGACCGAAATGATCTTCGACGACGCCGCAACCAAGAACTTATTGGGGCGGCTTCCAGCGGAGTTCGTCGACAGACGGGGATTCGAGGTCGCAGAGATCAACTGGGACCGCTATTTCAAGGACATCCACCTGCCCGCAATCACGGATCTTACGCGAAGCTACTCACGGGCCCGGGGTCGCTCTGGGCCCGCTCGAACAGACCCCGATCCGATCCGGCCGAAAACTGACGCTCTAGCAGTGTTCGACCTCGACGGCACTGTCATCTCAACGAATGTCATTGGACAGTATGTCGCAGTCATGCAAGCGACTCAGCCGGCCTACCACTGGCCCCGTGCTATCGGCGGGCTTGCAGGCATTGTCCCGGGCCTTCTGCGGGCCGAGGCCCGCGATCGTTCAGAGCTAATCCGAATGGTCAACAGACGCTATCGGGGCTTTTCCATCGACAAGCTGCGCGAAGTCATCAACGGGCAGCTCGGGGCAAGGATCCGAAGCTCGATCCGCCCGGAGGCGCGCAAGCTCATTGAGGAGCATCGAGCGGCTGGACACCGAACCGTGCTGGTTACCGGCGCCCTGGAAGTGCTCGTTGAGCCCCTCGCAGACCTTTTCGACGACATCATCGCTACCCGCATGGACGTCACGGACTCAGGTTTACTCTCCGGGTATCTAGCGACTCCACCACTAGTGGACGAGGCCCGGGCGAACTGGCTACGGAAGTATGCAAGCAACTGCGGAGCAGACCTGTCGAAGTCCACCGGATATGGTGATTCGCTAGCCGATACAGCGTGGCTCGAACTGGTTGGCGAGCCAGTCGCTGTCACTCCCGACCTCGGTCTCTATGGACTTGCTCTCAAGAAACGCTGGAAGGTGTTGCAATGGTGACCAACAAAGACTCCGATAGAGCAACGACCGCTCCGCCGGCGGAAGCCGCGACTACTGAATTGCGGTCGGGGCGACCAACTCGCGCAGAGGTTGAGCACCCGCCCGGACATGTCGACGGCCGTCTGTTCTCCCGTAAGAACCATCCGACGGTTCTGCGCACAGACTTCGATGTTGAGGCCTACGTCGCTGGGGCCCGCGGGCGCATCTCCGTCGACGTCGAAGCGGTGGTCCTCGACGATGGCCTAGTCCGTGATCTAGATTTTCTGTGGAAGCTCGAGAATGCCGCCCTCTCAGAGACGCGTGCGATGCTCGCTTCGTGGACGGCCAATGAAGCACGCATCACTGCCTTCATCACCGCATGGGGTTACGAACGATACTGGCTGGCCCATGCTTTGCGGGAGCTAGTCGATAGCTCCTCATCAGAGCGAGGGCCACGGGAACCTCGATCACCCGCCACCAAATTGCGCAGTCTCTGGGTAGAACGAGCGCTGCCTGTGGTGGCCCCCGTGGTGGGAAATGTAGTCAAGGAGCCAATAACTGCTGGTCATATGGCCCGGATGGCTATCCAGGAAGGTGCCCTGCAGGTCGCCGAAAGCGCGCTGATACCGAGGCTGGAAGGGGAAGCCAGGCGGGTGATGTCTGAGCTCGTCGGTCGTCGTGAGGAGCTTCTCCGATTTTTCCGCACCGAGGCTCTCGCCCGGATCACGCGTTCACGCCCAGAGGCGCTCAGCGCGCGGGCCCATCTGACCAGACCGTGGGCTCCTCTGCGCGTTGTGGGAGTTCCACAACCTGATGAAATCGAGGCACTGGCGAGCATCTTCGCCCACAGTATCGATCGACAGAAGCTCGCTAACTCCGACGCTGTGATCGGTCGTCACCTGCCGCTCGACCCTCAGCCGAGCGTCGATCAGGTGCACGCGACACTTCGCCGCGCCCGCAGGGCAATCGCTCAAGGAAGGAACCACCATGGCATTTGATTTCAACAACTATGCCGAAACATCAGAGGCAGTGAAGTGGTCCGATCTCGATCTGGATCTCTTCGACGAGATGCCACTGGACAAGGACACGCTGCGCTCGGTGCGTTACATGTGCGATGTCGAGTATCACACCACCTGTTTCGTTCGGGAATTGCTCGTTACCCCTTCCCATCGGGACGATGCCTCGGCGGCGTTCATGACCATGTGGAACCGGGAGGAATTCTGGCACGGCGAAGCTCTGGCCGCGGTGCTCGAAAAGCATGGCATTCACGTTGACTACGACGAGATCAAAGCCAAGCGCGCAAGCCTGGGATGGAAACTAGCCTTGGGGCCCACCAAACAGTCGATTCTGTCGAACCTGGTGGGATCGGACTTCATCGCCGTGCACATGGCTTGGGGCACTGCCAACGAGCTCTCCGCCACCGCAGGGTACCGTCGTATGGCGGCAATGCAGGACCACCCGGTTCTCTCCCCGCTTCTCGAGCGCATCGCGAAACAGGAAACGCGGCACGTCGCGTTCTACTCCACACAGGCGCGAGAGAGACTTGAAGAGAACCCTCGGGCGCAGTCGATCGTACGCATGGCACTGGGAAAACTGTGGAAACCGGTGGGTTCGGGAATGATGGACGACGCCGAGGTCAAACACGTAATGTCGCACCTTTTCCAGGGGCATAGGGAAGAGCTCGACAAACTGGACAAGAGCGTGCAGAAACTGCCTGGCCTCAGCGAGCTCACGATCTTCCGTAACGCCTTCGCCCGTTTGGGCATCGAGTGAGGCAGCGACACGCGATGAGCAGCAACCGTGGAGGCGATGCCTCTCGGGACTCCGCCGGTCTCAAAGCATAGATATAAATGGAGCCAGGTGTCCTTAACCCCTGAATCCTACGGTTAGCGAGACTCAACCGGATTTTTAGGGCATCATGCGGACAAGACAGTCGGTGCGCGTAACCCCTACAGGTCTCTCCCCAGATAGTTAGTCAATCGCATTAGCCAAACGGGGCCGAGGAACTTCACACCGATGGCCACACCCTCACAATTGCCTGGGCAGCTATCGGCATCAGGAGCCCCACGACCGGGCGGCCAGGGTGTCTATATGCGATGTCATCGAGATTCGCGGATAACCGAACGTTCATTTTTGGACCTCCTCCTGATCGCTGCATACTCGATTCCCCTCGCGTCCAACGTCACACCACCAACGATGCCCTCGAATGTCAGCTTGTGCCACCGTCAGTTTCCACGGCCCCACGCTGGGTGACCAGACTTTCGGCCTGGGATTTCGTTGAGGAACGGACATAACCACCACAACACAAGTATCAGGTCGCCTTGGGGTGAGAATGACTGCCACAACACTGATCTTTAGGAGCGGGAAACGACCCCGCCGGGCGATGTGTTTCGCCAACGGCAAGCTCGGCGATCGGCTGTATGGGCCAGTTAGGGAAAACCCTCCGAGAACAACCGTCTCACTGCAACCCGCTTGGCCCCAGAGTCCCGGTAGAGCCGGCGTATCCTGACCTGTGGATTCGTCTCGGCGCGACGGGTGTGGCCCATATAGGTATGGGGTTTGAAGGGAAGTTCTCACATGAACACCCAATCTCACGATCACCGGCGTCTATTCCTGTACCGGATGCTCTCCCAGCCCGGGCACAGGCCTGATTCACGTTGTTAGTGCAGGTACCGGGCCCGCGTGGCCCACACGGATTATGGTATCCGCTGGTGACCGGGTGTTGCGGTAGTGGTAGCCGGGGCCTGGGGTTGCACGTAGAGTGGCCCTAAGCTCGTCGCGTCGGACCGGGCGGAGTCCCGAGCCAGGCGCGGCGGCAGGCCCGGTGGGCATACGCAAAGCCCTAGGCCACCCCGAGAGACGAGGAGTTCGCCATGAAAGCCGTCATCTATCAAGGGCCGAAGGACGTTGCGGTCAAGGACGTCCCGGACGCCGAAATCGAGCGCCCTACGGACATCCTGGTGCGTATCACGACCACCAATATCTGCGGATCGGATCTGCACATGTACGAGGGCCGGACCTCCATGGAGACGGGTCGCTCCCTGGGCCACGAGAACATGGGGGAGGTCGTGGAGATCGGTTCCGGCGTGGACCGTGTGAAGGTAGGCGACCGCGTGGTGTTGCCGTTCAATATTTCCTGCGGCTTCTGCGCCAACTGCGAAGCCGGTAACACGAGCTACTGTCTCACCAACCAGCCGGCGGAAGGCAAAGGCGGGGCAGCCTATGGCTTCGCAGAGATGGGTGACTACGGCGGCGGCCAGGCCGAGCTGCTGCGCGTGCCGTACGGTGATTCCAACGCGCTGGTGTTGGGCGAAGATGCTCAGGAGAAGGAGAACGACTACGTCATGCTCTCGGACATCTTCCCCACCGGCTACCACGCCACCGAGCTGGCTGGGCTGCGCCCAGGCGAGTCCGTTGTGATCTACGGGGCCGGACCGGTGGGTTTGATGGCCGCGCTATCGGCCTCGTTGCGCGGAGCGGCTAAGATCATGGTGGTAGATCGTCAGCCGGATCGCCTGCGCTTGGCCGAGGAGATTGGTGCGATCGCCATCGACGACTCGAAGGTCGACCCGGTCCAGTTTGTTCTCGATCAAACCAATGGCCTGGGTGCAGATCGCGGTTGCGAATGCGTGGGCTACCAGGCCCACGACCACGGTGGTGACGAGGACCCGGCAATGACCATGAATCAGCTGATCGCCTCAGTGAAGTTCACGGGCGGCATCGGCTCAGTGGGCATCTTCCTGCCCGCCGACCCGGGTGCCGAGGACAAGGACGCCAGTGCAGGCCGTCTGCACCTGGACTACGGGATGAGCTGGTTCAAGGGGCAGTCGATCGCTAGCGGCCAGGCCCCGGTCAAGCGCTACAACCGCCAGCTGCGAGACCTGATCGCGATGGGCCGGGCCCAACCGTCATGGATTGTCTCCCATGAGCTCTCGCTGGAGGAAGCCGCCGAGGCTTATCGCAGCTTCGACGACCGCGAGGAAGGTTGGACCAAGGTCCTGCTCAAGCCCGGCAAAGCCTAATACCTCACGAACCCCTGACAAGGGCCGAGTCCCGCGCGTCCAGCTCTCGCGGCCAAGCTACAGAAACGACCCGATCTGCCCTGGCCGGGACGGAACCATCCGAGCAGCAGGACTTAAGTCCGCAGCTTCTTGGCGTATGAGTCGATCTGTTGTTCCGCATCATCGTAGGCGGCCAGGACATCTTCGAGCTCCACATCGGCGGGA
>NZ_NOIS01000004.1 GCF_004137765.1 Rothia uropygialis
TGAAACCAACAAGAATTCAAAAATAAAAACTTCGGTACAACATTCAAACAAAGCACACTATTGAGTTCTCAAACAACAATCCCGTACTAGGAACTCGCATCAAGTATGTGATGTCCGCTCCCGCGGTTTGCCTGAACAACTTTACCGGCTGTTCTTCGGCGAGTCAACTTGACGTTTCCGCTTTGTTCACTCGATTTTCGACCCTTGAAGACCGAAGTCTCAGGAGCCACAATCTCTCAGTTTAGCTCATCTATCTCACTGAAGCAAGTCAGTGAGCTGGTGAGTTTTTCTGGAGATTGGCCGCCACTGCCAGGTCGTGGACCCGGTCGCCGTGGCAACTCGCATTACTTTACATACGCTCACGGGCCCCCGCAACTCGAGGTCCCGTGACGTGCATCACACACTCCACGGTGAGTGGAACACCCCTATCGTTGCCCCCCGGCTTGCCCGCGGAGGCGGGATACCTCGTACAAAGCGATGCCCGCAGCCAACGATGCGTTGAGGGACTCCATCGCAGAATCAATCGGGATAGAAACCACTTGATCGCACTTCTCAGCCGTCAACCGGGACAGGCCCTTACCTTCAGAACCCACGACTACGCAAAGAGGTTCGGTGGCCAGCTCGAGTGCGGGCAGTTGAACATCACCGTCGCCATCGAGGCCTACGACAAACACCCCCTGTTCTTTGAGCTGATCGATCACACGGTTGAGGTTGGTTGCCTTGGCTACCGGAACTCGTGAGACCGCCCCCGCACTCGTCTTCCATGCTGACGCCGTCACGCCCGCAGCTCGACGCTCCGGAACAATCACAGCTTGTCCCGAGAACGCCGAAACGCTCCTGATGATCGCCCCCAAATTACGCGGATCTGTGATTCCGTCCAGAGCAACGAACAGCGGAGGCTTCTCCATCTTGCCCCCATGCCATTTCTCCAGGATCGAAGACGTGAGGTCGCCTGCATCCGGATATTTGTAGGGAGGGATCTGCAGAGCCACGCCTTGGTGAACGGCCCCTTCCGTCAGCCGCTCGATCTCGCTCCGCGTGATCTCCAAAGCGGGAATGTCCCGGCGGGTAACGGTTGCGAGAATTTCCCTGATGCGGTCGTCGGCTTCAATATTGGCCATCACAAAGATGTGTTTGGCCGGAATATCAGTGCGCAGCGCTTCAAGTACCGCGTTGCGCCCTGTCACGAGTTCTTCGCTCGTGCGCCTTCCGCCAAGACGTTGTTGCCTCGCCGGCCCAGCGGAACGCTGGTGACGGGCTGCAAGCTTCTTTGCTTTGTGAGCTTTGTGATAAGGACGGTCCTCCGCCTTGGGCGTCGGGCCTTTGCCCTCCAAGGATTTGCGCCCGTGACCACCCGTGCCTTTGAGAGGGCCCTTTTTCTTCTTCCGGATCGCTCCGGGCCGGTTGTTTTCAGCCATGATGTGCCTTTCTGTGCTTGGCTCGGTCTCAGACCGACCAAGTCGTTCCGCTTTCGGAATCCTTGACGGCAATTCCGGCGGCGGCGAGTTCGTCTCTGATGTGATCTGCGCGAGCCCAGTCCTTTGCGGCGCGCGCCTCGGCCCTCTGGGCCACAAGTGTTCGGATGAGTGAGTCGAGGGCTTCGTGCTCCGCCCCCGAACCGCTCGGTGAAGCGAAGTCCATGAGAGGCGTCAAACCGAGCACATCGGTCATCGCACGCACGGCGTCGGCTTCACGGGCGACGGCATCTTCCTTATGCTCTGCACGGGCCGCATTTCCGGACCGTACGTGTTCGTGCAAAATGGCCAGGGCCTGCGGGATATTGAGGTCATCGTCCATCGCATCCGCAAATCCTTGCGGAACCTCGCCCTCGGGACGGCCGCCGCCTGCATGCGCGAGGAAGGCCTCCACGCGTTCCACCGCCACTTGAGCTTCGTCCAAAGAGGTAGGGCGATAATCCAGTATCGATCGATAGTGCGCTTGGCCCAAGTAGTACCTGACGACCAGAGGACGCGCCGTTTCCAGCATCTCCTCGGGGGACACGGTGTTGCCGATGGACTTGGACATTTTGTCGCCCTCGTAAGTCACCAGGCCGTTGTGCAGCCAGAAGTTTGCGAAGCCGAAGCCGGCGGCGGAAGACTGCGCCAGTTCATTCTCGTGATGTGGGAACCGCAAGTCCAGCCCACCCCCGTGAATATCGAAGCGTTCCCCCAGATACTTACCGGCCATGGCAGAGCACTCCAGGTGCCACCCCGGCCGTCCCCTTCCCCAAGGAGATTCCCACGAGGCCGTGAGCGGCTCGCCGTCCTTGTGTCCCTTCCACAAAGCAAAGTCGCGAGGATCGCGCTTGCCTCTGGGGTCGGCATCGGGGGCGGCTTGCATGTCGTCAATGTTCTGACGGGTCAATGAGCCGTAGGGCTTCCATGAGCGGACATCGAAGTAGACGTCTCCGGACTCATCCAAGGCGGGATAGGCATGTCCACGATCGATTAGCCGCTGAATGAGGCGGAACATCTCCGTAATGTGCCCTGTCGCGCGCGGCTCATAGGTCGGTTGGTCGATTGCGAGTGCTTGATACGCCGAAGCGAAGACCTTCTCGAAACGATAGGCCAGAGCCCACCACTGTTCTTCGGGATGCGAACCCGAATAACCCTGCTCAAAGCTGGCCGCAGAATTGGCGAGGATCTTATCGTCAATATCCGTCACGTTACGAACCGTCGTGACTTTATATCCCCGATACCGCAGCCAACGGCTGAGCTGATCAAAGACCAAAGCCGATCTGATGTGCCCGATATGAGGCATACCCTGCACCGTGGCGCCACAATAGTAGAGACGCGCCTCCCCCGGGGAGACCGGCTCAAAATCTCGGACACTGGCCGTATCGGTACTGTAAAAACGCAAGCTCACGGGGCAATTCTAACGACGATCATCAAGTACCGAGTCCAGGGCACGATCAAGGCGCGCCCTCAGCCGACCTGGAACTTCTGGGCGAGGACACGATCAACGACAAAAACGCGCCCCTCCTGGATGGAGGAACGCGCATTCGTCGTGAACTCTTCGACGCCCGAAGCCCCGACTAGTCCTCGAGGATCTTGTCGAGCTGGATCTCCGCTGCCTCTTCGTCGATGTCTCTCGCCAAGGCCACCTCGGAGGAGAGAATTTGCCGAGCTTTGGACAGCATGCGCTTCTCGCCTGCCGAAAGACCCTTCACTTGTTCGCGGCGCCACAGATCGCGAACGACCTCGGCAACCTTGAGGACATCGCCGGAAGCGAGCTTCTCGGAGTTGGCCTTGAAACGGCGGGACCAGTTACTGGCTTCCTCGACGTCCTCGGCCTGAAGTACGTTGATGACCTCTTGGAGGCCCTTCTCATCAACGACGTCCCGGACGCCCACCATGTCGACGTTGTCCGCCGGAACCTCAATCGTCAGGTCGCCCTGCGCGACCTGCAATTTGAGATACATCTTCTCTTCGCCCTTGACCATGCGAGTCTTGATCTCTTCGATCGTCGCCGCGCCGTGGTGAGGGTATACGACGGTTTCGCCAACCTCAAAAAGCATATGGATAAACCCCTTTCAGCCTACCCAGTTTACCACGGCCCATTTACACCAATGAGCCATGAGTTTCCTATAATGAAGCACTGGAAAATCTGAGGCTTTCGCCACCACCGCCAGTGGGGTGCATCCCTCTAAATCAAGGCACGGCCGCCCTATCGGCCAAGGGCATGGCCTCGGCGCGCCCGCCACGGGCGCCGTTGCCGACGAAGCGTCCACAAAAAGCGCTAAACTGACCAGGGAATGACTCTGCGGCGCTTTAATCGGGGCGTCGATCGATCCTCGCATCACCACACAAGGAGTGAGACGTGAAGTCTTTTGCTCGCCAGAACGTCAAGCGCGCCGGAGCAACGGTTGCCATTGCGGCGGCGGTTCTGTCCGCCACGGGCTGTGGCTACATTCACCAACAGCCCACCACGATTCATTACGCCGCGTCCGACGGCGTTCATGCGAACGTGGCTGATGCAGAATTCCGGAACCTGATGGTCATAGCCAAGGACAAGGACTCCGCAGGCCGTCTGCTCGGCACCATCGTCAACTCCTCGGACCAGGACATGGACGTCCGGATCGACACGGGCAACGCGACCGCTTCCGTCAGCGTCCCCGCCAACGGCAAGGTTCAGTTGGAACAGAAGGAAACCATCCTCGACCCGGTCGGCAAGGCCCCGGGTGAACTCCTCGATGGCGCCAAGCTCTCGGTCGGATCGCAGAGCACCACCGCCAACGTCCCGGTTCTGGACGGCACGCTCGATGAGTACAAGGAATACATGCCGAACCTGGCCGAGACGCAGTCCTCGAGCAGCGCTTCGCCCAGCTCCAGCCGGTCCTCACAGGGCAGCTAAGACTCGCGCATTCCGGGAGCGGACAGCCCCGCTCCGCATGCACAAGGGCTCCCCGTTGCGCTGCAACGGGGAGCCCTTGTGCATGCCAGGGGTCCTTCCATCATGCCGAAGAAAGACCTGGCCGATTTCAGGGTTCGAATTTGTACCCGAGGCCGCGTACGGTCACGAGGTATCGAGGATGGGAAGGATCGGGTTCAATCTTGGACCGGAGCCTTTTGATGTGAACATCCAGCGTCTTGGTATCGCCCACGTAGTCGCTACCCCACACACGGTCGATGAGCTGACCACGAGTCAGAACACGACCAGCGTTGCGCAACAGCATCTCGAGAAGTTCAAATTCTTTCAGGGGCATTGCGGTTTGTTGGCCGTTGACGCTGACCACGTGCCGCTCGATGTCCATGCGTACGGGTCCGCCCTCGACCGTCGAGGTCACCAACTCCTCCGTCTCCGTTTGCCGCCGCAACACGGCGCGCACCCGGGCAACGAGTTCACGAGACGAATATGGCTTCGTCACGTAATCGTCGGCACCCAGCTCGAGGCCGAGGACCTTATCGATTTCCGTGTCCTTCGCGGTCAACATGATGATCGGGACGTTGGAACGTTGACGCAATTGCTTACACACTTCCGTCCCGGACTGCCCCGGCAACATCAGGTCCAGAAGAACCAGATCGGCTCCTGCTCGATCGAATTCGGCGACGGCGTCGAGACCGTTGTCGATCACGGTCACCTCGAACCCCTCGCGCCCCAGTAAAAAGGCCAGAGGCTCGCTGAGGGCTTCCTCATCCTCGATAACCAAGAGTCGAGTCATGCTTGAGTATCCTCCTCGTCAACACCGGTATCACCGGATCTGTTCTTCCCCGCGCTATCTGCAGGGGTCTGATCCACCGCAATGATGGAAACGGGTTCTTGATCGCGGATCGGTCCGAGATCCGACTCGCTTTCGCGCAGGTCCTTCTCGGTTGCCTCGTCCAGCTCCGGAAGGCTCACCGTAAATGTCGAGCCCTGTCCTGGCGTCGACCACACAGAGATTTCTCCGCCGT
Source organism: Rothia uropygialis (assembly GCF_004137765.1). Lineage (GTDB taxonomy): Bacteria > Actinomycetota > Actinomycetes > Actinomycetales > Micrococcaceae > Rothia. Next base: position 5,394 of record NZ_NOIS01000004.1, read on the forward strand.
GCTGAGCCATCACGTGTTTCACGATCGACAGCCCCAAGCCGGTACCACCTGTTTGCCGCGAGCGAGCGGCGTCGACCCGGTAAAAGCGTTCGAATATGCGATCTTGTTCTTCTTCGGGAATGCCCGGCCCCTGATCCTTGACGGACACGGAAGCCGCGCCGTTCTTGGATCGAATGCCCACACCGATGCGGGTGTTCTCCGGCGAATAGCGAATCGCGTTGTCGATGAGATTCCGCAAGGCGGTCATGAGCAACTCCGGGTCGCCGTGAATTGGCCGGGTAGCAGTGCCTCCCACCCGAATCGAGATGTTCTTGTTCTCGGCGGTGAGCTTGTTTCGGTCCGCTGCTTCATGCACCAGCTGGTTGAGATCGATGATCTTTCCCTTTTGCACGATGTCCGTGCCTTGCAACCGCGAGAGTTCGATGATGTCATGAACCAGCGCGGTCAGACGCGCCGCTTCCTTGTGGAGTCTCCGTGTGAAATGCCGTACCGCTTCCGGGTCCCCGGACGATCCTTCGATCGCTTCGGCCAGCAAACGGACGGCACCGACCGGGGTCTTGAGCTCATGCGAGACGTTGGCCACAAAGTCTGTTCGGATCGCCTGTGCACGAGTGATCTCGGTGCGGTCATCCGCGAGCATCAAAATGTATTCGTCTGCCACGGGTGCTATGCGGACATTCAGCACGAGGACTCCGCGTCCCATCGGGCCACGAGAGATCTCTACGGTCTTCTCGATAATCACTCCGTCGCGCCGTACCTGACGGATCAATTCGAGCAATTCGGGTTGAGCCAGGCTGTGCCCGCGAACCAGGCCGTAGGCATAAGACCCCTGGGACGCCCGTACGACACCGTCCACCGCGTCGACGAGCACGTACGCCTGTCCGACGACGGCCAGTACCTGAGCGGCACCATCGCTGATAGTCGGTTCGTCGACCACCGCCCAGTCGGCACGCTGGCGATCGCTTCGGCGCAGGGCGAAGTGGCTGACCAAACCAAGCGCCAACCCGATCAGGCCCCACATGAAGGCTAAAGCGACAGAACTCACCCGTACAGCTTAGGCATAAGTATCAACGGAATTGACCCAAATAGTGCCCTGCGCCCCTGGGTTCAACTAAGGTTCACCCAAGACGGGGATCGCGTTTACGCGCGATTGAGACTCTAAGGTAGTAGATCCGTGCCGTCAGGAAAGGACCGTTAATCGTGCGCAAAGTTTTTCAGGCCGAGCTCCAACAAGTGGGCGACGACCTCGTCGAAATCGCGACCCTCGTGGAGGCTGCGTTCGACCGCGCATCTGACTCGTTGTTGAACGCAGACATTCAGGAAGCCGAAGAGGTCATCTCGAATGACGCGCGCATCGACTTCCTGCAGAACCAGCTCGACGAGCGTTCCATCGATCTCCTCGCGCTCCAAGGCCCCGTCGCCTCGGACCTTCGCATGATCGTGGGAGCCCTTCGCATGAGCGCCTCGCTCGAACGCGCCGGGGACCTCGCCCGCCACGTCGCACAGGTCACGCGGCTCCGGTATCCCGAAGCCGCCGTCCCGGAAGACCTCGTCCCGACCTTCCAGGAAATCATCGACAACGACAAGACGATCATCAAGAACGTCATCCAATTGCTCGAAACCCGCGAGTTGGGCTACGCCGACGAGATCTACACGGCCAAAGGCCGCATCAACGTGCTGCACGAATCGGTTTTCTCCCATATTGCCGGCGCCGAATGGGGGTCCAATGCACAGACCACGATCGATATGACCTTGGTTTCCCGTTACATGGAGCGCTTCGGCGACCACGGCGTCTCGGTGGCTCGCAAAGTCACATACTTGGTCACCGGCGAGTGGGACTCAGCGCCGACGGCCAGCCAGTCGTAAAGGCTTAATCAAAACGACAGTTCCCGGCCGCACGGGGGACGTCGCCGGCGCGCGGTTGCGACGGATCCGATCAGTGCCCTTGCGCACAATGAAGCCGCCCCGCAAGATACCTCGCGGGGCGGCTTCATTACCGGGTAAGACCAGGGCTTATTTCTTGCCTTGGTTGGCTACGGCCTGGATCGCGTCGGCAGCGGCGTCGGGATCTAGGTACTCACCGGCCTTGATCGGTTTGAAGTTCTTGTCGAGCTCGTAATAGAGCGGGATCCCGGTCGGAATGTTCAGCCCGGAGATCTCATCGTCGGCGATGTTGTCCAAGTGCTTGACCAATGCGCGGAGCGAATTGCCGTGCGCGGCCACCAGGACGGTTTTGCCTGCGGCCAGATCGGGTTTGATGCCCTCGTCCCAGTACGGAAGCATGCGCTCGAGAACGTCCTTGAGGCACTCTGTCCGGGGGGCGTCCTCGACATCCGCGTACCGCGGGTCGTGGGCTTGGGAGAACTCTGAGTCATCGTCCAAGGGAGGCGGCGGCACGTCGTACGAGCGGCGCCACTGCATGAACTGGTCCTCGCCGTATTTCTCCCGGACCTCTGCCTTGTCCTTGCCCTGGAGGTCGCCATAGTGACGCTCGTTGAGACGCCAACTGCGTTTGACGGGGATCCAAAGGCGATCAGCCTCGTCCAGCGCGATGTTCGCGGTGTTCATGGCACGGCGCAAGAGGGAGGTGTGAACGATCTCCGGAAGGATTCCCCTTTCCTTGAGCAAGGCGCCGCCTCGCGCGGCTTCTTCCTTGCCCTGGTCGGAGAGGGGCACGTCAACCCATCCGGTGAACAGGTTCTCTTTGTTCCATTCGCTCTGCCCGTGACGGAGCAGAACAAGTTTGTAAGTTTCAGCCATAGCCCCATTGTTCCACTTTCTGAGGAGCATGCGGGAAGCCTCCCACAGAAAAACACACATGCCCCGGGCGAACCCGGGGCATGTGGACGACCGCGTATGCGGCAGAGAAGATTGGGAGCTATTTCCTCGTGCGAACGGCCGGTCTGACGTCGGCGAGGAACACGCCCACGGCAGAGGCCGCAATCAACTGGATGAACAGGCTCGAAGAGCCTCCTCGCCACGCCCCGAGCATCGAAATCACGGCGCCCAGAAGGCACGCTGCCGTGACCAGGACCCAGAACTTCTTGGTGCGTTTGAACGCGGACTGATAAGCGTAGTCGCTGGCCCCCACCGCGGAAATAAAGGCCCACAGGGCGAGCAGGAAAAGAATCAGGCCGAGCGCGAGGTCGATGATGCGCTCGAGGTTCAGCACTACGGTCAAGATCGTCATGTGCCTACCCTATCGTTTCTGAACAAGCTCAAGTGCTTGCTGAAGATCGCTCCACAAGTCCTCGACGTCCTCGATGCCCACCGACAGGCGGAGCAATGACTCACTGACGCTCTGCGCCTCGTTGGAATGCCGGCGACGACGCTCGATCAGGGATTCCACGCCGCCCAACGACGTTGCCGGCGTCCAGAGGCTCAGGGCGTCGACCACGCGCTCGGTAGTTTCCGCATCGGCGTCGAGAGTCGCTGAGAGGACCGAACCGAAATTACTCATCTGTGCTTTGGCGCGCTCATGTCCGCGATCGGTCGGAAGTCCCGGGTAACGCACTTCGGCAACCGCGGGATGCTCGCTCAGGCGCTCGGCCAGAATCTGTGCCGATGAGGAAGACTGTTTGATGCGCAAGGACAGAGTCCTCAGTCCTCGAAGTCCCAGCCACGCTTCGACCGGTCCGGCGATCGCCCCGGATAGCGAACGCTCGGCCAGAGTGGACTTCCGCAGCCGAGGGTCGCGGGTGACGACGGCGCCCAGAATCACGTCAGAGTGTCCGGCCAGGTATTTGGTTGCAGAATGCACGACGAAGTCCGCTCCCCATTCAAGAGGGCGTTGCACCAGCGGCGTTGCGAAAGTGTTGTCCACCGCGGTCCGGACTCCCAATCCTCGTGCCGCGGCGAGCAGTGTCGGCAGATCAGCGACCTCGAGCATGGGGTTGGTAGGACTTTCCAGCCACAACAACACATACGGAGCTTCGGCGCCCTGAGCCGGTTCGGGAAGAGACCGGGCCTGCTGAGTCAGTACCTCGATGACGTGATCCGTGTCTTCGATCGGAACCTCGACCAGCGTGCAAATTCCGCGTTGCTCCATCTGCCGCACCAACGACATGGAGCCCAGGTACGTATGCTCCGGCATGACGATGACGGATCCTACCGGGACCTGACCGACGACCGCCGCGACCGCGCCCATACCGGAGCCGAAGAGAAGTGCAGGCAATTCCGAGCCTTCGAGCGAGGAAAGCACCCCTTCGAAGTCCTCCCACGTCGGGTTCGTGAACCGCCCGTATGCTCGGTCCTCGGGCAGGATGGGGCCCGCACCGTGAAATGTGGAAGACAGGACGATCGGCGAGTTGACCGGGGCATCGTGTTCTGAGGCAGGACGGCCTGCCGAAACGACCAGGGTTTCCCGCGACCACGGGGAAGATGCTTCCGTGCCTTCACGCTCGGCGCGGCGCTCTTCCGCAACGACCTCCTCGGGCTCGTGCCCCTTGCGTCCGTGGATATCCGAAGAATTTTGCTGCATAGTCCACAGGCTACCCGGAGCACCGCGGCGATCCCGGTTGGGCGCTCATATGCCTCCAATGATTTCGATAGGCTACGAGAGTGACTTCAGAGCTCCATTACTCCCCGGCAACCAACGCTCCCCCACGTCCTGGCATTTTCATTGTCTTCGAGGGCGGAGACGGCAGTGGGAAGTCGACCCAAGCCCGGATCCTGGAGACGCGGATTCGTGAGGAAATCAAGTGCGAGGTTCTCCTCACCCGCGAGCCCGGAGGCACGGAAATCGGCGAGAAGATTCGGTCCTTGGTCTTGGAGCAGGGTCAGGGGCAGATAGATGCCCGTACCGAAGCCCTTCTGTACGCGGCTTCCCGGTCAGCGCACACGCATCAGGTCGTTGCCCCAGCGCTCGAGCGTGGCGCGATCGTCGTCTGTGATCGTTACATCGACTCCTCGGCCGCATACCAGGGGGCCGGTCGCGGACTCGGAGAACGTCCCGTCACCGAGCTTTCCCGGTGGGCCACCGAAAACCTTCTTCCCGACCTCACGGTATTTCTTTCGGTCGGGGTCTCGGACGCCCGGCGGCGAGTCACGTCCCGTGGAGCGGCCGACCGGCTCGAGGCAGAACCGGACTCGTTCCATGCCCGGGTCCGCGATTCCTTTCACTCGCTGGCGCAGAGCACCGATTCCGCTCGCGTCACGATCAACGGCGGAGGAGAGATCGACGACGTCGCCGACCGGGTGTGGAACGCCGTCGCGCCACTACTGGCGGCGGGTGAGCCGCGATGAGCGTGTGGGACCAGTTGGTCGGACAGGACCAGGCAGTCCAGCAATTGCGCCGGGCCGCATCTTCTGAGCAACCGCCTCATGCCTGGTTGTTCACGGGACCTCCCGGCTCCGGCCGATCCATCGCGGCGAGGTCCCTCGCGGCCGCTTTGCTCTGCGAGAAGCCGGATCCCGCCGAGCGCGGCTGCGGCGAATGCAAATCCTGCCGCACCGCCATGACGGGTGCACACGCGGACGTCACCAACTTCGCAACCGAAAACGTCAGCATCAAGATCGAGGAAGCACGCGACCTCGTGGTCAAGGCCCAGGACCGTCCTTCGGTGGGTCGTTGGCGGATCATGATCGTCGAAGACGCGGACCGCATGCCCGAACGCACCTCGAACGTGCTCCTCAAGGCCATTGAGGAACCGCCTCCCCACACCATCTGGTTGCTCTGCGCGCCGAGCCCCATCGACGTCTTGGTCACGATCCGTTCGAGATGCCGCGCAATCACCCTCAAGGTTCCCACGGCCGAGGAAGTCGCTGGGCTCTTGTCTCGCCGAGATCACGTAGATCCGGAGACCGCGCAGCAGGCGGCACGCCTGGCCCAAGGACATATTGGAATCGCCCGGCGGCTGGCGTTGTACCCGGAAGCCAAAGCCCGTCGTGAAGACGTGGTTCGACTCCCCCTGGGGTTGGCGGGCATCAGCTCGGCGGTCGCCGCTGCGGATCGTCTGATTTCAACGGCCGAGGCAGAGGCATCCGCCGATGCCGACGAGCGCAATGACCGAGAAAAAGCTGACCTCTTAATCACTCTCGGCGCCCCCGAATCGGGCCGGGTTCCGCCGACCATCAAAGCCGCCGTACGCCGACTCGAAGAAGATCAGAAGCGCCGAGCCAAGCGAATACAGGTAGATACCTTGGATCGTTTTCTCATTGATCTATCTACCTTCTACCGCGATGTGCTGACGCTTCAGCTCAAAACGGGCTCGCAACTGATCAATCACCATTTGGAACGCGAGCTGAGCGATTATGCGGTCAATTCCAGCGCGGAACGAACCCTCGAACAGATCGACACGATCAATCTCACACGGCGCCGGATTTCCACGAACGTCAGCCCACGATTGGCCTTCGAAGCGATGGCGGCCAGCTTGATACTGCGCCACTGAGCCTGCTGGCCCAAAGATATTCGTTTTTATCTCCCGCCAAACGGCCCCGTGCCTCAGAGAGGCGCGGGGTCGAGGCCGGAGGAGTTCTCCATCATTCAGTTTCGAAAGCCGTGGACGGGCGACGGAATATGGCCGGCCCGCTTGACGAATACCTCCGATGAGCCCTGATGCGCAGGCATAACGGGTGCCCGCCCCAGCAGACCCCCGAATTCGACGACGTCGCCCACACCCAATCCGACGGCGGGGATCACCCGAACCGCCGTCGTTTTGTGGTTCATGACCCCGATGGCCGCCTCGTCCGCGATCATCGCCGACAGCGTCGCGGCGGTCGTATCGCCAGGGACGGCCACCATGTCCAGCCCGACGGAACAGATCGCGGTCATGGCCTCGAGCTTGTCGAGCGTGATGTCACCGGAAGCAGCCGCCTCGATCATCCCGATATCTTCTGAAATCGGAATGAACGATCCGGACAGGCCACCGACACGCGAGCAAGCCATCAGCCCACCCTTCTTCATGGCGTCGTTAAGCAACGCCAGGGCTGCGGTGGTTCCGTGAGTTCCGACGACTTCAAGTCCCATTTCTTCCAGGACACGTGCCACGGAGTCCCCGACCTCGGCCGTGGGGGCCAAGGACAAATCGACGATGCCGAAGGAGACACCAAGGCGTTCCGCGGCCAAGTTGCCCACCAGCTGACCGACGCGCGTGATCTTGAAAGCGGCCTTCTTGATGGTCTCCGCACAGGCATTCAATGACGCGCCGGGAACCTTCTCGAGCGCGCGTTTGACGACGCCGGGACCGGAAACACCCACGCTGACGACGCAGTCGGACTCCTCTACGCCGTGGAATGCCCCGGCCATGAATGGGTTGTCCGATACGGCATTCGCGAAGACGACCAGTTTGGCGCAGCCGAAACCGTGGGCATCCGCGGTGAGGTCCGCGGTCTGGCGAATAACCTGTCCCATCTCCTGGACGGCATCCATGTTGATGCCGGCGCGCGACGAGCCGATGTTGACAGATGAACACACGACATCCGTCTCCGCCAGCGCCTGCGGTATTGAGGCCATGAGCCTCCGGTCGGATTCAGTCTGGCCTTTGTCGACCAGGGCCGAAAATCCTCCGATGAAATCGACCCCTACCGCTCGAGCCGCCCGGTCGAGGGTGCGCGCGTAGTCAAGGTACTCGCTATCGCCCGAGGCCCCGGCTACGATCGCGATGGGCGTCACGGCGATGCGCTTGTTTATGATCGGAATGCCCAGCTCGGCCTCGATCCCCTGAGCGACGCGTACGAGGTCCTTGGCACGGCCGGTGATCTTGTCGTAAATCTTTTGGCGGGCTCTCGCCCCATCCGAATCGATGCAGTCGAGCAGAGAAATGCCCATGGTGACCGTCCGGATGTCGAGCTTGTCCTCCTCGATCATCTGGATGGTTTCAAGAATATTTGCGTTGGTATCGATCATGCTCGGGCGCCCTAAAGTGTGTGCATCGCGTCGAATATGGCCTCGGACTGGATCCTGACCTCGACCCGGGCCGCTTGCCCTATAGGCTTCATGGCCGCCTGGATGTCCTCGATGGTCTGTTGAGACTCGTCGAACTCACCCTGCATGATCATGGTGAAATATCCATCCATGAGGGTCTGGGAAACGTTGAGGATGTTCACGTGACGATCGGCCAATCCCGTGGAGACAGCGGCAATGATGCCTTCGTGATCCAGGCCCGTCACGGTGAGAATTATTTTCATGGTGCTCTTTCTGAGTGATCGCGGGTTGCCAGAGGTTTGCGCGGCCCCGGGGCAGGCTCGGTCGGCTCGAGCGGGCCAGTTCATTAAATCACTCAGAGAGGCCCTGTTCCGGATTTCTCTCTGGAGCTCGTGGCACCGCCAGCGGCCCGCTGCCGCCCGAGCCGCATTCCTTTTTCACGCTTGAGCTGCCTCTTTTGCTCTGAGGTCGCTCCCACGGCACCGGCCGGAGCATCGTCCGGGTCCGGGCCATACGTCTTGCGCAGCGAATAACGCCCGTCTTCGTGAACGGACTCCCCGGTCCGGCGTAGATCATTGGGCTTGCCCCGGGAATCGAAGGCCACGCCAATCCACCGCGAGCGGGGGTCTGAGTCAATGAACATCGCTTTGAAGAACAAGGTCAGGGGCACCGCGAGGATCGCGCCGAGAGGGCCCACGATTGCCGCCCAGAAGATCAAGGAAACGAACGTGACAGTGGTGTTGAGCCCGACAGCGTCCCCCGTAATTTTGGGCTGAATCACGGACTGGGCCACGAAGTTGATGACCGAGTACAGCACAATAACCCAGACCGCTGTGGCCGGTCCGCCGGCGAGAAGTCCCAAGAGTGCCGGAGGGATCAAGCCGATGACGAACCCGATGTTCGGGATGTAGTTGGTGACGAAGGAGAAAACGCCCCAGGTAAAGGCCAGCGGAACGCCCAGAAGCATCAGGGCCACGGTGTCCAAGACAGCGACAATCGCGCCGAATACCGTATTGACTACCCAGTATTTCGAGGTTCGGTGACTGAAGTCCGCGTATGCCTCCCCCAGGCCCGGCTTGGCTTTGCTGATCTCCGATCGACGGCCGGGAATGATGGTGGCGTCGATGAAGAGAAAGGCCATGACCATCACGAGCACGAAGAGCTGGGATCCGGCCGAAGAAAGCCCGCTCAGAACCGTGGTAGCTGCGCTGATGATGCGGCTGGGCTGCAGGTACTCGAGCAACGAGTCTCCCACGTCGGTCTCGCTGAGACCATAATCGCTCAGCCAGTGTCTGGCTTCCTGGTAGAGAGCAGCAAATTTACCGCTGTAACTGGGCAAAGTCTCGGCCAGCTGGACGACAGAGACGACCATCGACCCGATGATGGCCAGAAGTATTGCATAGAGGAAAAGGGCCACCAAGAGCGTCGACAGCCAGCGAGGAACCTTCCGGTCGGCGAGCCACAGACGCATCGGCCGTACGGCGACGACCAAAGAGTATGCAAGGAACATCGGCCCGAAAATGTCCGAGATGAATTTGAGCCCGCCCATGAATACGACGAGGGCTGCGAGCGCAACCAGCCCTACGACGCCCAGAGGCAAGCCTGCGCCGCGTCGCGACTGCTGATCCTGATGACTCATCGCCGTGGGAGTCTCCGTTTCTCTTCTACCCGTTCGGTGGTTGACCCGGTGCATGGGCTTGGACTCGCCGTCCACCGGTTTTTGTCAGTGGTTAGGCGCAGGTCGCGACGTATGCTCGGCCGTTGCCCGTGAATTCCAGCGTGTCTTCAGAACCACTGTGCAACACGGATTCCGTCCCGCGCAGGCTGAAGTTTTCTCCGGCTCCCGAAATGCCGAACTCGCCGTCTATACACAAGATCGCGGCAAGACCATCGCATGGGTACTCTACGGGCGCGTCCTGTGCAACGTCGATCTGGGCAACGCTCAGCCGAGGGTCCCACAATTCATAGCGAGCGACCCCAGGCTTCTGCTGCTTCGGCAGGCGGAGTTCCGGAGCAGGCTGATCCTCGATGAGGACCGAGAGCATTTCCTTGACGTCGATGTGCTTGGGTGTGAGGCCGGCGCGCATCACGTTGTCGGACGGGTTCATGATCTCGACCGCAGTGCCCTGGAGATAAGCGTGTACTTGCCCGTGGGGGGTATACGCGGATTCTCCGGGTTTGAGGAAAAGCTGGTTCATGGCCACTGCTACGAGCAGTCCGCGGTCCCCCGGATAGGCGTCATGCACCAGGAGGATGAGGTCGGCCAGAGCGTCAAGCTCGAATCCGGGTTGCTCGCGACGCTCGGCGGCGCCCTCCTCTTCGAACGGGTGAGCAAGGCTCCAATCCATCGCTGCATTCACGGTGGCGTCCAAAGCGACCGAAGAGCTCGTCTCATCCTTGGCGAAAATGGCCGTGATGATGTCGGCGGCGTTGTAATCCGCCATTTCGGCGAGCCACGTCAGATTCAGTTTTTTTGCGATGTCCTTGAGGTCAAGCGCGGGCCGGATACCTGTGAGGATTCGAAGCGGCGAATACGCGATGACCGTCTCCGGTTTTGATTGGCGATCCTTGTAATTGCGCTCCTGCGCATCCAGCGCGATGCCGGCCGCCTCCTCCCGTTCATACCCCTCAGCAGCCTGCGCTTCGGAAGGGTGCACCTGCAACGACAGCGGTGACTCGATGGCCAGGATCTTGAAGAGGAACGGGAATTCGGTCGTACCGCTCGGAAGCAGCCCCTCCGGATCGTCGCTGACGAGTTCAGCCAGAGAGCGCTCCCCTTGCGCAGTCTGGATCATGGACGGCGCTTTCGGGTGAGCACCGACCCACAGCTCGGCCTCGGGCTCGGCGGCGGGATATTCTGCGCCACGGAGTTTAGGAAGCGTGTCCCGGGTGCCCCAGGCATAATTCTGGATTGGATTTACCATCTTCAATAGCTGCCCCATAGTCATCAATCCAACCACACGTCTTCTCGAGAGCGCAGTATCCGTGAGCGGGTGTGAGAGCGGCCACGACCGTGCACAGCAAGTTTTCGAAGTGCGGCACCGTAGAATCTCAGCGTGAGCATTAACCTAGAAGAGTCATTCAAGGCCTACGACGTCCGCGGAATCGTGGGGGAAACCATAACTCATGCGACCGTTCGAGCAACGGGAGCGGCTTTCGTCGATGTTCTTGGCCTAACCGGAAAAACCGTCCTGGTCGGCGGAGATATGCGCCCTTCCTCTCCCGAATTCATCGACGAGTTCGCAGCGGGAGCGACGGCGCGGGGAGCCGATGTTCTGAAGATCGGTCTGATCTCCACGGATGAGCTGTATTTTGCCTGTGGTGTTTTCGACGCTCCCGGCGTTACCTTCACGGCTTCGCACAACCCCGCCGAGTACAACGGCATGAAAATGGCCAAGGCCGGGGCGGTCCCGGTCTCCTCCGAAACCGGGTTGTTCGAGATCCGTGATGCGGCCCAGAAGTACTTGAGCGAAGGCGTGACTTCGGTCGAGAATACGGGGACCGTGAAGGAGCGTGACATCCTCGCGGACTACGCAAAGTACCTCCGTGACTTGGTGGATCTCGCCGGAATTCGCAGATTGAAGGTCGTCGTCGATGCGGGCAACGGAATGGCCGGAAAAACCACACCTGCCGTGCTCGGCGACTCGGTGCTGGACGCGTTGCCGCTCGACATCAGCCCGTTGTACTTCGAGCTCGACGGCACTTTCCCTAACCATCCGGCCAATCCCCTCGAGCCGGCCAATCTGCGCGACCTGCAGGCCGCCGTCGTCGAACAGGGTGCCGACATCGGGCTTGCCTTCGACGGAGATGCCGATCGTTGCTTCGTCATCGACGAGAAAGGCCAACCGGTGACCCCTTCCGCGATTGCCGCGCTGGTTGCCGAGCGCGAGATCGATCGCGCGAACGCCGACGGGAATTCCGAACCGGTCATCATCTACAATCTGATCACCTCAAAAGCCGTGCCCGAGCTCGTCGAGGCGAAAGGTGGCCGTCCCGTCAAAACGCGCGTGGGCCATTCCTTCATCAAAGGCGTTATGGCCAGCGAAAAAGGAGTCTTCGGCGGTGAGCACTCGGCTCACTACTATTTCAAGGACTTCTTCAACGCGGACACCGGCATGCTCGCAGCCATGCACGTGCTCGCTGCGCTCGGGACGCAGGACCAACCGCTGTCCGAGCTGGCTGCGAAGTACGCGCCTTATGTGGCTTCCGGGGAGATCAATTCAAAGATCGAAGACAAGGCGGCCGCGGTCCAGCGGGTTCGTAAGGCTCTGTCGGATCAGCCGGTAGACGTGGATGACATGGACGGCACGACTTTCACTCACCGGTCCGAAGGATGGTGGTTCAATCTCCGCCCTTCGAACACCGAGCCGTTCCTGCGCCTGAACGTTGAGGCACCGGATCAGGCCACGATGGAGCGTGTCCGGGATTTCGCTCTGGACCTGGTTCGGCAGCAGCCGACCAAGCCGTCCTAGTCCACTCGATCGAGAACCCGGCGCGGACTATCGCCGGGAGATAGCCAACGACGCCGCCCGGCCGCATTCCACAATGGAAGCGGCCGGGCGGCGTCGTTGTCAACGGAGGTTAGCCGTTCAAACGTGCTCGCAGAGCGTCACGCTGTTCCTTCATCTCGGATGGAACGCGATCACCGAGCTTCTCCAGCCATTCGTCGATTCCCGGGAGCTCTTCTTCCCACTCATCCGCGTTGACGGCCAGGGCGGCCGCGGTGGCCTGGGGATCGGCGTCGAGTCCGGTCAGGTCGAGATCCTGGACATCGGGCACGATGCCGACGGCCGTTTCCCGCCCACCGGCGGTGCCTTGAAGACGCTCGACGATCCACTTGACCACGCGCGAGTTCTCGCCGAATCCGGGCCAGGCAAAACCGCCGTCCGGGGTGCGGCGGAACCAGTTCACGTAGAAGATCTTCGGCATATTCTCTTCGCCATACTTCTCCGCGAGGCTCACCCAGTGCTTCAGGTAGTCACCGGCGTTGTAGCCTATGAACGGCAACATCGCCATCGGATCGCGACGCACGACGCCGACCTGGCCCTTCGCCGCTGCGGTCGTTTCCGAAGACAACGTCGCACCCTGGAAAACACCATGGTTCCAGTCGAAGGACTGCGACACGAGCGGCACGGTGGTCTTGCGCCGTCCACCGAAGACGATCGCGGACAGCGGCACACCCTCGGGGTCGCTGTACTCGGGAGCGACGATGTCGCACTGCTCGATCGGTGTGCAGAACCGCGAGTTCGGGTGCGCGGCAGGACGACCTGAGTCGGGGGTCCAGTCTTGACCTTTCCAGTCCGTCAGGTGCTCGGGGACCTCGTCGGTCATGCCTTCCCACCAGACGCCGCCGTCATCGGTCAGAGCAACGTTGGTGAAGATCGTATTGCCCTTCGCGACGCCGCGCATCGCATTGGGGTTGGTCGACCAACCGGTCCCCGGGGCCACACCGAACAGGCCAGCCTCCGGATTGATAACCCGAGGCTTGCCTTGGTCATCAAAGCTGATCCAGGAGATGTCGTCACCGACCATCTCTGCTTTCCAGCCTTCAATACTGGGCTCGATCATCGCGAAATTGGTCTTGCCGCACGCGGACGGGAATGCCGCGCTGATGTAATGAGTCTCCCCCTTGGGGTCGGTGACCTTGAGAATCAGCATGTGTTCGGCGAGCCACCCCTCATCATGTGCGATGGCCGAGGCAATGCGCAGGGCATAGCACTTCTTGCCGAGAAGCGCGTTGCCGCCGTAACCGGAACCGAAGGACCAAATGGCTCGTTCTTCTGGGAACTGGACGATGTACTTATCCGGGTTGCAGGGCCAGGCGACATCCTCCTGCCCTTCTTCCAGCGGTGCGCCCACGGAATGGAGGGCTTCTACGAAGAAAGCCTCAGTCTCTTCCATCTTGCGCAGCACGTCTTGACCGATGGTCGCCATAATGCGCATCGAGCACACGACGTAGGCGGAGTCTGAAATCTCCACCCCGAATTTCGGGGCCTTGGCATCCAGGTGCCCCATGACGAAAGGGATCACATAGAGCGTGCGACCACGCATGCAACCACGGTATTTTTCGGTCAGGGTCCCCTTCATCTCTTCCGGGTCCACCCAGTTATTGGTGGGCCCTGCACCCTGGCGGGTTTTGGAGCAGATGAATGTGCGCTCCTCGACACGTGCAACATCCTCTGGATCGGAGAATGCGGCGAATGAGTTCGGGAACTTGTCTTCACTGAGCCGCACAAACGTACCGGCGTCCACGAGTTCACTCGTGAGGCGGTCCCATTCTTCCTGTGAACCATCCACCCAGTGGATGGCATCCGGTTCAGTCAACTCGGCGACTTCACGAACCCAGTCCAGCAACGGCTGGTACTTGGTGGGGGCGTTCTTCAGGGCCTCTTCCACGGCTGGCTTCAGCTTGTCGCTGTTTCCGACGACGATGTCAGTCATTAATTGTTCCCCTCAACAGGTTGCGGCCCTATACAGGCCATCACTCACGACATTGTGTGGGGGGTGCTCGATATCCATATGGACTGTTGCTCGCTGCGCGCACAACAGGATCCAGCTCCGTCCCTTGTGACATGACCACAGTAGCGTAAACCGAACGTGCTGTTCCACGATCTCAATGAAGCGCAGATCACAAGACCTCGAGTTGGCGTTTCAAAAGCTCGCATGTAAGCTAGTACTCGGCCTTGAAGCGGGAAGCCGTTCAGTGGCCGGGCGCCTGTAGCTCAACGGATAGAGCATCTGACTACGGATCAGAAGGTTGGGGGTTCGAATCCCTTCGGGCGCACATCAACGGAAGCCCCGTCATCCCCGGATGACGGGGCTTCCCCCATTAAAAGCCCACTCGATGGGGATACCGGTGCGCAGCGCCCACTGTTTCAGGATAACGAGCCGGATCGAGCACACGTGGCCCGGTTTACAGTTCATTACCGCGACCAGCTGCTGACGAAGACCGATCTGCGACCTGCCGGCCCCACGCAAACGAATCCCCCCCAAAAAAATCGGCCAGGATGAGCTGACTGCGCGAGCCCGTCAAACGGAATGGACGTCCGGCCCGCGGCACGCCGTCCGAGGAATTCCTCGGACGGCGTGCCGGGATGGGGCTTCGACGGTGAGGGAGGACTTGCGCCCTGACCGATAACCACGGTCCGGAGCGAGTCAGGACCGGGTGGTAACCCGCATCGGTCAGCCGTGCAGCCCCGCCGTCGCCCGACCGATCGAGGCGTACACGAATCCCGCCTCGGCTACGCGCTCCGGATCATACAAGTTGCGGCCGTCCACGATGACTCGGCCACGCATCGCCCGGGAAAGCGACGCGGTATCGAACACCCGGAATTCTTCCCACTCGGTGCAAATCACCAACGCATCTGCTCCCTCGACGGAACCCTCCTTCGTCTCCGCGTAGATCAATCGATCCTCCTCCTGGCCCACGGCGTCCCGGAACGAGTTCGCAGCGACGGGATCGTATACACGCACCGTGGATCCGGCGGCCAGCAAAGATCGAACGACATCGAGCGAAGGAGCCTCACGCACGTCGTCCGTCTTGGGTTTGAAACTCAAACCCCACACGGCCACGATCTTGCCTTCCAAAGCAGGAACCAGCGCGGACAGCTTCTGGAACAACAGTCTCTTCTGCTCCGCGTTGACGCCTTCGACGGCCTTCAGCATGCGCGGCGTGCGTCCCGCGTCGCGAGCCACGTGCGCCAGAGCTGCGATGTCCTTAGGGAAACAGGACCCGCCATACCCGGCGCCCGCGTAGAGAAATGGCTGGCCGATACGGGAGTCCGAGCCGACCCCCAGCCGTACCTTTTCGATGTCAGCGCCCGTTGCCTCGGCGATGCCCGCGATCTCGTTCATCAGACTGATCTTGGCGGCCAGCATTGCATTCGCCGCGTACTTGGTGAGCTCGGCGGAAGCGACGTCCATGGCGATGATCTTCTCGCGCTGACGGTTGAAGGGTTCGTAGATCTCCCGGAGAACCCTCGCGTCGCGATCGTTCGCAGTGCCGATGACGACACGCTCGCCGTGCTTGAAGTCCGCGATCGCCGTCCCTTCCTTGAGGAACTCCGGATTGGAAGCCACACCCACGCGCGGGCCTCCCCCCTCGGGATACCGCTGGTTCAGCTCGCGCTGGATAGTCTCGGCAACCCAAGCGGCCGTGCCGACGGGCACGGTGGACTTGTTGATGACCAGCATGTCGAGGTTTGCACGCCGACCGATTTCCTGGGCCACGGCGTCGACGGCGCGCAGGTCCGCCGAACCATCAGTGGCCTGGGGTGTGCCTACCGCGATGAACGCGGCCTCTACGCCGTCCAGAGCTTCACCGGCGTCGGTGGTGAAGCGCAACCGGGCATTTTCCAGATTCCTGGCGAGGAGACGGTCAAGGCCCGGCTCGAAGATCGGGGATTCTCCGCTCTGGAGGCGGCGTACGCGGGCGGCGTCGACGTCGACGCATGTCACCTCGTGCCCACCATCGGCCAAACATGCACTTGTGACCAGCCCCACGTAACCGGAACCGAACACCGCAATCTGCATCGATACATTCCTTTCTTCTGTTCTCGATGGGGCCGGAGACATACGGGGATTCGAAGCAGCGTGGCCCCCCGCCCACACTCGTACCCCGGATGATTTCCGAAGGCTACTTACCGGTACACTAGGATAGCTCCTGCCTCATGCGGCCTCCGCACGCGCAAAGGGAACGGCCGCAGTTCGGGAAACTAGATCCCTGCCGATGGGAGAACTCACGTCCTGGATCGGGGATCTGCTCCGTATCAATCGGCGAAATATCGGCCAGAGGCAACACCGATTCGAATCCAAAGGCTTAGGACTTCAGCCCATAGCCGCAGAAGAGCGTAGAGCATCGACCGAATTCGGTTAGTCCGAATCGGGAGCATGACCCGATCGAATCCACGAGCCGGCACCGGCCAGATCAGTTCGGCTAAATCGCCAGGTCCAGCGGCAAATCCGAAATGTCGCGGAGGCGTCGGCCTTGAACCATCGTGTGAAGGAGCTCGGCGCCGGCTGGGTCAGTCTCGGGGTCGATCGCATCCAGCAGCTCGTACAACGCGAAGTGATACACGCAATCGATATCCCCCGTTCCCAAAGCCACCGAGGCGATGCGGGAAGGCATGGGCTCACCCGTGACGACCACGAGATGCGGAACCCTGCCACGCCTATTGCGGATCAAGTGACGTGACTCCGATTTGACCTGCTCCGCCCGGTCGCTTCTCAACGTCCACTTGCAGGAGATCACGGCATGAAGCAACGGCTTGGGCTGAACAGACGAACGCAATGGGCTGGACGAGGCCAACGGCCCCATCGGATCAACCAGGCGTGCGGACCCGTTCAACTCGGTATCCGGAACCGGATGACGAGCAATCACGACATCGGGGGCAATGATCTCCGCGTCATGCCCCATGAGCGCCCTCAAGTCACGACGGGAAACGATGGCCTCGCGCATCGTCGACAGGTGTTCGTACTGTTCAAAGATCTCAGAGGCATCTTCGATCCCGGTCCATTCTTCGCGATCTCCGAGCCGCCGAACGACCCAATCGCCGGGCCGGATGGCATCCAGGGCCTGTGTCACCGACTTGAGGTACGCCGCAACGGCCCGCTCGAAGTTCCGACTCACCCCTTTGCCCGGCGCTCGCGCAACCTCGGGAACTCCGCCGATGCCGTCGGCAACGAACCGCGCATAACGGATGCTCGATGTGGAGTCCTTGTCAGCATTCGACGGCACCCCGGAGGAAGGGTTCAGAACCAGCACGCGCTCATCGAGCAACGCACGGTGGAAAACACGGCGAGCGCGATCCAACAGGTACTCCGGCTGGGTCCGACGGAAAGCCGCAATCTCTGCCCTGGTCATCTCGGCTTCTGCCTCCCGGAGGTTCGGTGGCGCCGTGGCAGGCCGTGATGTCGGCGCCATGGACCGGCCCGCACCCTCGCCCGAACCTACAACACACCCCTCGTCCTTGCCGGACTCGGCGAATTCGGTGAGGTCAAGAGAGAACAGGAACTGTTCCTCCGGCTCTTGCTGCGAGCGCTTCCGGCTCATTCGGCCTCCTGAAGATTGGATCACTCGCCAGATTACTGGAGATGTCGGCTGGGCAGATCGTCGTATGTTTCCGGTCACTCCTTGTGAAGAGTCGTTTACGCCGACACCGGAGCCCCACCTAGACTGTTTCGAAAGAGATTTTCGATCCAATCTGGAGAGCAATGAGCATCAATATCACCGTGGTCGATGAGTCCGGAGAGGCTCAGGAAGTGGAGTGGAAGGACAACCAGACACTCCTCGAATGCCTGCACAAGAACCAGTATCCGGTTCTGGCCACGTGCGGCGGAAACGCATCGTGCGCAACCTGTCATACCTTCATGGACCCCGAACACTTCGAAGCCGGCGGCGACGAACGCACGGAAGCGGAAGAAGACCTGCTCGAGATGATCGACGACGTCGCGAACGACTACTCGCGGCTGGCTTGCCAGACCGAATACAAGGACGAGCTCGATGGGGCAACGGTAACTCTCAAGCCCGGAATGTAGCCTGGGCAGTTCTTGCGGCGTTATTTTGCCGAACGCCACATTCGACGGAAGCGGTGGAACCGCTCTGTTAATACGCATAATCTAATGCCATGGCTCATGACACCACTCGACGCTTTCGAACGTCGCTCACGGGGGTTGCCGTCGCGGCGTTGCTCCTCGGAGTTAGCGCGTGTTCTCCTGGCGGATCCCAAGGGGAGAACGAATCCGCGTCGTCTTCCGGTTCCGCATCATCGTCGACGTCGAGCCCCGCCCCGTCTTCCTCCGCGACGTCTGCCGAACCCATCCCTGGGCCCGCCTCTTCGACGCCCGCCCCCACGCCGACCGTCACCGAGCAGTCTCCGACACAAGAGCCTTCGGGCACCTCGTCCCAGGCACCGTCGGAACCTCAGCCAAGCGAGCCCACGCCGACGGAGCAGGCCCCCTCGTCAGGGGCTTCTTCCCAGAGCCCCACGACTCAACCGGGCGCGAAAAGCACTTCTTGCGCTGACGGTGCACTCAAGGTCGCCGTCGAGGCTTCCGGCGGCGCGGCCGGGTCCACGAATTACACCGTGACGTTCACCAATTCCGGGTCGGATGTGTGCAAGCTGTCCGGATATCCCAGTGTCAACTTCGTCAACGATTCCGGGCAGACGATCGGTGCCGCGGCAATGCAGGCCACCGAGCTTCCCGGCAACGGGGCAACCCTGAACCCTGGGGGCTCCACCTCGGCTGCTCTGCGCAGCACTCAGGCGGACCTCTACGGACAAACATGCGAAAAAACCAATGCTTCCGGCCTGCGCATCACCGCACCGGGAAGCGAACAAGTATTGGATGTCAGCTTCCCGATGTCGGCGTGCGCCAATGGTTCGGTTCAGCAACTGTCCGTGAGCAAGATCGGCGTCCAGAGCTGAACGGAGATTCCGCTAGAGGGTCGTCGTGGATTCCTCGTAGGAGTACCGCGGGGAACGATCATATGAAGGGTCGACACCTTTACCGATGTTCACGACCACAAGCGAGCTCAGGTCCATTCCGGCGAGCAGGTCCTCGTCCACGCCGGCGGTGTCGAATCCTGTCATCGGGCCCGCTGCGAGGCCCAGGGCCCGTACAGCCATGACGAAGTAGCCCACCTGGATGAATGCGTTGTCGCGACCGGTAGTCTCTGCGAGCTCCGGATTGTCCAGGTACATCTGCCCCATCTGCGGACGGGCCGGCAGGAAATGCTCGAATTTGTGGTGCCACTTCTTGTCGACGGCCAGGATCGCGACCAACGGGGCGGCCTCGGTCTTCGGCTGATTGCCGGGCATCATGTGCGAGACCAAACGTTCCCGCCCTGCGCCGCGCTCGACCCACACCACGTGAAGCGGCTGAGAGTTGAAAGCCGTCGGACCCATTTTCGCCAGCTCGTAGATGGCGCGCTTCTGGTCCTCGGTGACCTCGACGTCTTCGAACTCGCTGACAGTGCGAGAGTTGAAGAGCAGATGGAGATCCTCGTCGGTCAACTGTGACTGGGTTATGGTGTCGATCATTCGTATTCCTTCGTCTCGGAGCGGCACTGGACGAGTGCCGTTGCTTTACGTGTAAACGGACTCTTTCAAATGCTTATTCCGTGAGAAGCTCGTCCAGCCGCAAGTGTGACGGAACTCGCTAAAGCCCCCTCCGTGGGCGACGGGCCACCACTGCGTACACCGCGAAAGTCACGACGAAGGCCGTCAGGGTTGCGCCACAGGGAATCGAGACCACATATGCAAACCACCACGAGGTCAGTGCCCCCACGGTCCATGACAAGAGCGCAGGCAGACCGAAGGCCGGCATAGCCGCGCCTTCCGCGTAGTGGGCCTTGTTCTTCAGGTAATAGTCGCAGATCATAATCGCGAAGACGGGGACGAAAAACGCCCCGATAACCAGCAGAAAATCGGTGAAGTAGGACAACAGGGCAATTTGGGTGGCTCCCAGAATAGAGATCCCGCCGACCACCGCGACGGTTCTCCCGTACCGCTTCCCCGCCGCCGGGAAGAGACTGGAAACGGAAGTGACCATCCCATAGACAACCATGGTGTTGGTGGCCATGACAGAAAGGAACACGATGGCGGCGATGGGCCATCCGAAGCTGTTGACGAGCGGTTGCGGATTGAATTCCGCCACCGGGCCACCCTGGTCAAGGATCGCCATGGTGGCCGTGGCTCCCATCGCCATCGCGAGGATCGTCGAGGCCGTGTATCCCAAGAACGTGCCCGACATGGTTCCTCGCTGGGATCGACCGTACCGGTTCAGGTCCGCGGAGAGAACCGTCCACGAAATCGCCGTGGCGAAGACGGCGTCGAAGGCCAACGACGGCGTATACGCTCCTTCCGCGGGGAGGCGCGCGAGATAATGCGAAGCCTGACCTTCCCCCAGACATTGCCAGAATATCCAAGCCATGCACACAAGAATGACCAAGGCCAGCCACGGCTCGACGCGGGAGATTCCGGAGTGTCCGAAAACGGCCAGGATCACGACCAACAGTTCGCAAGCCACGGAGAATAGGACTGGATTCGACCATCCCGTAGCGTTGGAGACCAACGTGTTGACGGTGACGCCCGCTAACATCGCTTGGACCCAACTCCACCCCATGAGCACCAGGATGTTGGCGACCTTGGGCACGACGCTCCCGGCGCGGCCGAAGGGAACCTCCGTCAGTTCCATGGTCCCCCGTCGTGTGCGGGTGCCGATGTTGCCGACCAGGATCAGGACGATACCGCCCAACAGAGTCCCTGCGACGATCAACACGAGCGAGGTTCCGTAGGCTAAGGACGGCACGAAAAGTGTTCCCGTCAGCATTGTGGTGACCACCAGGTTGGCCGCAAGCCAAGTGCCACCGCTGCGAAGAAAACCAGGTCGATCCTCGCTCTGAATTTTCACTCCAACCTTCACCTGTTCTCCTGTGACATATCAATGAGAGAAACACACTGCACGGTGGTCCAGGTTACCTGGAGCGGGGAAGGCAGGACACGGCACAATGGGAGGTATGCCCTCGGCAATCGAACGTTTCAGCCCCGCAACCCGCGAGTGGTTCACCGGCGCATTCCTGCGACCAACTTCGGCACAAGACGGCGCCTGGGATGCGATCGCCCAAGGTCGGCACGCGCTCGTTGTGGCTCCTACCGGATCCGGCAAAACCCTCGCCGCGTTCCTGTGGGCTCTCGACCGTCTCCTCCACGCCGACACCGGCACGGGTTCCACCGACGAGTCAGCCCCCACTCCGACGGGGCCGCACGGCACACCCGAAGCCCCCGGCCGACGAGCCGCGGAACGGAGGAAGAAAGCCGCCAACCACACCAAGGTTCTCTACATCTCGCCGCTCAAAGCCCTCGGCGTCGACGTGGAACGGAACCTGCGTTCTCCTTTGGTCGGCATCTCCCAAACCGCGAGATTCCACGGCACGGAACCACGCGAACTCTCCGTTGGGATTCGCTCAGGCGACACGCCCGCTCGTGAGCGACGGCGTCTGGTCACGGATCCCCCGGACATCCTGATCACCACGCCGGAGTCTCTCTACCTGATGCTGACCTCCAAGGCGAGGTCGACCTTGTCCCAGGTGGACACCGTGATCGTGGACGAGGTCCACGCCGTTGCCGGTACCAAACGAGGCGCCCACCTGTCGGTTTCCTTGGAACGATTGGATCAGATACTCCCCCAGCCGGCTCAGCGGATCGGGCTCTCCGCAACGGTCGAGCCCGTGGAGACGGTCGCTCGTTTCCTCGGCGGCACCGCACCCGTGACCGTCGTCCGTCCCGAGGCCGAGAAGAACTGGGACCTCACGGTTTCCGTCCCGGTACCGGACATGTCCAATCTGACGACTCCGGTCCCCCGCACCGACCTGCCCGAACAGCGCTCCGGGGTCAGCGCCGGATCGGCATCGTCGGGTACTGCGACCCTGGAGGACGCCCTCGGCCTGGACCTGGAGTCCCCTCTGATGCAGGACTCCGATCACAATGAGCACGCGCCGTCCGCCTCGAATCCGCTCCCCCAGGAAACACCGCACACCGTGGTCGCCTCGATCTGGCCGCACGTCGAAGAACGAATTGTCGACTTGGTGGAAGCGAACCGCTCGACCATTGTCTTCGCCAATTCACGAGGACTGGCGGAAAGGCTGACCTCGCGACTCAATGAGGTACACGCATTTCGCGAGGAACAACGTGGCAACGCTGCACCGACAACGGAAAATACTGGTCTCTCCCTCTTCAAGGGCCCACAAGACGATGTTCCGGGAAGCCTTCCGGGCGGAGCCGAAATTCCGTATGCCCCTCCGGCTCTGAACCACCTGAATTCCGGCACGGCTCCCTCCGAACTGGCTCGCGCACACCACGGATCCGTATCCAAGGACCAGCGGGCCCTGATCGAGGACGCTCTGAAATCAGGCCGTCTCCGTTGCGTTGTCGCGACGAGTTCCCTCGAGCTCGGCATCGACATGGGCGCGGTCGAGATGGTCATTCAGGTCGAGTCTCCGCCGAGCGTGGCCAGCGGACTGCAGCGCGTTGGACGCGCAGGCCACCAGGTGGGCGAGACCTCACGCGCGGTGATGTATCCCAAACACCGTGGTGATCTGCTCTCGTCGGCCGTCACCGTCGAACGCATGCGGTCCGGGGCCATCGAGCCACTGCACATTCCGGCCAATCCTCTGGACGTTTTGGCGCAGCAGACCGTTGCGGCGTGCGCACTAGGGCCCATCGACGTCGAGGCATGGTTCGAAGCGGTCCGGCACACCGCGCCGTTCGCGGCTCTTCCACGATCCGCCTTTGACGCCGTCCTCGACCTCTTGGCCGGAAAATACCCGTCCGATGAATTCGCGGAGCTCCGCCCACGGTTGGTCTGGGATCGAGACGCGGGGACCCTCGAGCCGCGTCCGGGCGCCCAACGCGTCGCCGTCACCTCAGGAGGCACGATCCCGGACCGGGGCCTGTACCCGGTCTACATCGTTGGCTCCGAGGAGCAGGACCGGGGCCCCAAACGCGTGGGCGAGCTCGACGAAGAAATGGTCTACGAATCTCGGTCCGGGGACGTGATAGCCCTCGGTGCGACCAGTTGGCGCATCGAGGAAATCACCCACGACCGCGTCAACGTGACTCCGGCGCCCGGCCAGGTCGGCAAATTGCCGTTCTGGCACGGCGATGGGCCAGGGCGACCCGTTGATCTGGGGGAAGCTACAGGAAAGTTCACGCGTGAGGTGGCGACGTCTCTTGCCGAAGGCGACGAGGGCGTCGAAGCGGTGCGGGAACGCCTGACCTCTGCCGGACTGGACGAATGGGCCGTCGACAATCTGTGTGCCTACGTGGACGAACAGCGGGGCGCGACCGGGCAGGTTCCGAGCGAGAAAACCGTGGTTGCCGAACGTTTCCGTGACGAACTGGGCGACTGGCGGGTCATCCTACATTCCCCTTACGGCATGCCCGTCCATGCCCCGTGGGCGCTGGCCGTCGGAGCCCGGATCGACGAGCTCTACGGTTTGGACGGTTCCGCGATGGCGGCCGATGACGGCATCGTTTTGCGCATCCCCGCGATGGAAGAGAACCCTCCCGGTGCGGACTTGTTCATGTTCGAACCGGATGAGATCGAGGCGATCGTGACCGAGCAGGTCGGATCATCGGCATTATTCGCCTCGCGCTTCCGCGAATGTTCAGCGCGCGCTCTGTTGCTTCCACGCCGTGACCCTGGCAAGAGGACACCGTTGTGGCAGCAAAGGCAACGATCGGCCCAATTGCTCGATGTCGCCCGCAAGCACCCGAACTTCCCGATCATCCTGGAAACTGTGCGCGAGTGCCTCCAGGACGTCTATGATCTTCCGGCTCTGCGTCGAATTCACGAGAGCATCGAGTCCAAACGCATTACCGTCCGGGAACTGGAGACCCCGGAACCCTCGCCTTTCGCCAAGACTCTGCTCTTCGGCTACGTCGGGCAATTCCTGTACAACACGGATGCGCCACTGGCCGAACGCAAGGCCGCCGCGTTGTCCCTCGACCCGACGTTGCTCTCCGAATTGCTGGGCCGGGACGAATTGCGCGAGTTGCTGGATACCGAGGTGATTCGGGAAACCGAAACACAGCTCCAGCGTCTGGCCGAAGGCCGGCAGATGCACGGACCCGAGGGTCTTGCGGACCTGCTCCGGATACTCGGGCCTCTCACCGTGGAAGAGGCGGCCGCGCGCCTCGAAGACGGGGAGGGCACCAAACTTTTCGCTCAGGAACTGTTCCGAGCAAATCGTGCGTACAGGACCCGCGTGGCCGGATCCGAAAAGATCGCTGCCGTAGAAGACGCCGCCCGCTTGCGTGATGGTCTCGGGACACCTCTGCCGATGGGAATTCCTCACGCTTTCATCGAGCCTGTCGCAGATCCGCTCGGTGACTTGGTCTCCCGCTTCGCACGAACTCATGGCCCATTCACCGCCACCGAGGCCGCTCAGTCGCTCGGGCTCGGGCCCGCCGTGGTCGAGACGACTCTGGCACGGCTGGCCACCGACCGGCGTGTCGTCCAGGGTCGTTTTCTGCCGCCGGAGATGGCGAACGAGCGGGCAGGCGGCGAGCAAGCCGTCGAATGGTGCGATGCCAGTGTGCTCCGTACGATTCGCCGGCGTTCTCTGGCCGCATTGCGCTCTCAGATCGAGCCCGTGGATGCGGCGACATACGCTCGGTTCCTGCCGGCGTGGCAACACGTACGAGCCAAAGGTGCCAGCGACGATCCGCGCGTGGACGATTCGGACGGCCTTCTGAGTGTCATCGACCAGCTTGCCGGCTTCCCGGTCCCGGCCTCCGCGTTGGAGACCCTCGTTCTGCCCGCCCGCATTCGCGGCTACCAGCCCCAGATGCTCGACGAGGCGATGTCCCGCGGTGACGTGTTGTGGACGGGCGCGGGCACGATTCCAGGCCAGGACGGGTGGGTCAGCTTGCACCTGGCCGAATCCGCGGATCTCACCGTTCCGGCGGAGCCCCCTACCCGGCTCGATGACCTGAGCGAGGACGCGCGCAAGGTGTTCGATGCAATGGGGGACGGCGCCGATTTTGCCCCAAGAATTGCGATGCGAGCCGGGATGACCGTCGGTACGGCAGGCGATGCGCTGTGGGAACTCGCCTGGGCCGGGTTGGTCACCAACGACACCGCGGGACCCCTTCGCGCGTTCTTGGACGGAGGGAAATCCGCACATTCGAGGCCCAAGGCACCGGGACGGTCCAGATCTCGTGGGCGACGCGGAGCCGGCCGCATCACCTCGGCCAGGTTGGGCAGCCGGACCCACGCCGATCCGTCGCGTTTCGGGCTTGGACTCGCAACGGGAGAGCCCGCGGAGTCTGCCGCAAATATGTCCGGGTTGAGCCCCCAACGGGAACGCGAATTGAGCGGTCGGTGGTCGCGGGTCAGCTCGTTCCTCGATGAGGAACCGCTGGATATGACGGTCCGTGCGGTCGCCATGGCGCAACTGATGCTCGACCGGTACGGCATTCTGACCCGTGGGGCAGTTGCCCAAGAAGAGACGCCAGGTGGCTTCGCCGCCGTATACCAGATACTGACCGCGCAAGAGGACCAAGGCGAAGCCCGGCGCGGATACTTCATTGAGGGTCTCGGCGGTGCTCAATTCGCCGCACCTTCCACCGTGGATCTTCTGCGGTCCTCGACGATCGACGAGCAGCTCGAAGGCTCGACCTCTGAGCCGCGGGCCCCGGAAGTGGTGGTGTTGGCGGCCAGCGATCCGGCCAATGCCTATGGCGCGGCATTGGCATGGCCCGACGCGGTTCCCGCGCCACGGCTTCTCGGTCGTGACGCGACTGCGGACGAGGATTCTCGTCTCGCTCGCCCGGGCCGGAAGGCCGGTTCCTTGATTGTTTTGGTGGACGGCAGGTCGGTCTTGTACGTCGAGCGCGGAGGGAAAACCATGCTTGCATTCTCTGCCGATCCCACGGACTTGGAGCTAGCCGGTCCCGCGGTTGCTTCCGCTGTGAGAGTCGGGGCGGTGGACAAACTCATTGTCGAGAAGATCAATGGGGTCTCGATCCTCGAGCGGGGAACCACCGGCGATGGCGGCGAGCGCGCTCCGATCGCTGTTCTCCGGGACGGACTGGTTTCCGCAGGTTTCTATACGACGCCCCGCGGGATCCGGATGCGAAAGTGACGACGTGGCAATTCTGCACGGACCGGGTCCGAACTGCCCGTTGGGTAGCGTTTGAGCGCGATATCCACACGGGATACCGCGCATTGTCGTCACATCACCGCTCGACGTCCTCACGGCTTGCGCGGAAAATCCGGGCTGCGGCGGCGTACCAGTCGAGGACGTCCTCATCCTCGGCACTCGAACGGTTCAATGTGCCGGCGTCAGCCCCCTGGAAAAGCTTTTTCACCGGAATCTCCATCAGTTTCCCAGTGCGTGTCCTGGGGACCGCGGGGGCTTCGATGAACTCGTCGGGCACGTAGCGCGGAGAGACCCGAGTCCGAATGGCCTGCACGATGCTCGCTTTGAGCTCATCCGTGAGTTTCTTTCCCCGTTGAGGCACCACGAACAAGGGCATGTAGTAGTCCCCGCCGGCCAGTTCCGCGCCGATGACCATCGACGCCTCGACGCCGTCGACCTGATCCACGACGTCGGTAATGTCCGCCGAACCCATCCGAATGCCACCGCGATTGATCGTTGAATCGGACCGGCCGTGGATGATCATTCGTCCATCCGGCATCTGTGTGGTCCAGTCCCCTTGCCTCCATGTTCCGGGGAAAAGATCGAAGTAGGCGTCACGGTATCGAGTACCGTCGGCGTCGTTCCAGAAGCAGATCGGCATACTGGGCATCGGCAGTGTGATCACGAGCTCTCCCACCTCGTTCCACACTCGTTCGCCTTCCGAATTCCACGCTTCTGCCGCGATGCCGAGGTACGGGCCCATGATTTCACCGCGATACACGTCCATATACGGGTTACTGCCGACGAATGCGCTGGTCACATCGGTTCCGCCCGAGTCGGACCCCAGTCTGACGTCGTCGCTGACGGCCTCGTATACCCAATCCCATGTGGGGTCGGGAAGAGGCGAGCCGGTCACGAGGATCCCGTTGAGGGCCGAAAAATCGTATTTGGTGTTGGGGTAAACGCCCGCCCGATGCACCATGCTCAGCACGCCTGCGCCAGTCCCGAAGAAAGTGACCCTGTTCCGTGCCACGAGCTCCAAAGACTTGTCCGGCCCATCGAAAACGGGAGATCCATCGTAGACCAGGACCGCGCTTCCGACCAGGAGGTTTCCCATGTGCAGATTCCACATCATCCACGTCGTCGCGACTGCAATGTAGACGATGTCCCCGGGGCCGACGCCCGCGTGGAGCCCCAGCGCCTTCATGAATTCGAGGCTCACGCCACCGTGCGAGTGCACTATTCCTTTGGGTTTGCCCGTGGTGCCGGAGGAGTACAGGATCCACAGGGGATGGTCGAAGGGGACCTGTTCATAATGGGGCTCGGCCGGTGTCGTGATGATCTCGGAGTAGCGGAGCACGTCCTGGGGCCCGGCGCCCACATTCGTTGGGGAACTCTGGTCGACGAGGATGACGTGTTCGACCGTCGGCAGGAGCTGGCGCAGTGGGTCGATCGTGCCCGTCATGTCCCGCATCGTGCCGTTGTAGTCGTAGCCATCAACAGTGAACAGGATCTTCGGTTCGATCTGCGCAAAACGGTCCGCCACGCCTTGGGGGCCGAAGTCCGTGTTGACGACCGACCAGATCGCGCCGACCGAGGCGGTGGCCATGAGCGCCACCACGGTCTCGGGGATATTGGGGAGCACCGCTGCCACGCGATCCCCGGGTTCAACACCGAGATCGCGAAGTTTCTGCGCAACCGATGCCACCTGCGCCTCGAAGTCTCCCCAGGTGAGCTCGGTGCGCGGGGCAGACTCGTGTTCGCCGATGATCGCGACGTCGTTCGGGCGGCTCTTCGCTGCGCGCAACGAATTCTCCGCATAGTTTAGTTTGGCTCCAGGGAACCATTGGGCGCCCGGCATCTCGCGGGTCGTCAAGACTCGATCCGATTGCTCCGAAGAGACCACGCCGAAGTATTCCCAGACATCGGACCAAAAGTCCTCGAGGTGCTCGATCGACCACTCATGGAGTCTCTGGTAGTCGGGCAAGTCAAACCCGTGCTTCCGTTCAACCCATCGAGCGAAGGCGTACATCCGGGACCGTTCTATCGATTCCTGGGATGGGCTCCAGAGGCGTGTGCGGTTTTTGAGAGGTTCGGGCCGCTGGCCCCCAGGTTCGATGGGCATCGTGCCTTCTCCTTAGTTGGGCTTTTGGTCGTGCCGGTACCTGCGCTCAA
Organism: Rothia uropygialis; assembly: GCF_004137765.1. Lineage (GTDB taxonomy): Bacteria > Actinomycetota > Actinomycetes > Actinomycetales > Micrococcaceae > Rothia. Next base: position 34,079 of record NZ_NOIS01000004.1, read on the forward strand.
CGTGCAGTGACACGGCAGAGTTCCGGTACGTTCGAGCCGTCGGATCGCCCTACCAGAGGCTCGCGGCATCAACCATGGTGTGCAGGTCATCACTTCAAGACTAGCCCTGGAGCATCGCGACCGGAGGAGGTGTTCATTGTGCGGGCAAAACATCCCTCTGACTTCCTCCGGTCAATCGCCAGACCTTCAGTGCCCAGTTTCAAATATTGAGAATCCGCCCCCAAAGCGGCTATCCGCAGAGTACGCTCAGACATCATTATTACCGGCCTTACTTTCCGTTAAGGAGCCATCATGGCCTCTGGACTTTTCCGCACCAAGTCCGTTGAGCAGAGCATCCGGGACACCGAAGAGCCCGAGCATCAGCTCAAGAAAAATCTCGGTTCGCTTGATCTTGTCGTGTTCGGCGTCGGCGTCTGCATCGGTGCCGGCATCTTCGTTCTGACCGGACACGCCGCGGCCACCAACGCCGGCCCCGCTATCGTTGTCTCATTCCTGATCGCGGGCGTTGCCTGCGGTTTGGCGGCGATGTGTTATGCCGAGCTCGCCTCGACCGTCCCGGTCGCGGGATCCGCCTATACCTTCACCTACGCCACGCTGGGTGAATTGGCCGCATGGATCATCGGCTGGGACCTGATCCTCGAATTCACCGTCGGTGCGGCGGCCTTGGCCACATCGTTCAGCCAGTATCTCGGTGTTCTCCTAGCCGATACTCCCTTCGCAATTCCGGACGCGATCGCTTCCGTGGAAACAGGATGGATCAACCTACCGGCCTTTCTGCTGGTTGCGGCCCTGACCGTCGTCCTGATCACTGGGGTCAAACTCTCCAGTCGGTTGAATCAGATAGTCACCGGTATCAAACTGCTCGTCGTTCTGGCGGTCATCATCGTCGGTATCTTTTTCGTCAAGGTCTCCAACTGGGTTCCTTTCATTCCTCCGGCTCAGGGAGCCAGTGGATCCGAAGGTAGCGCTCTGACGCTGCCCCTCGTCCAGACGGTCTTCGGCATCGCCCCCAGCGTCTTCGGGATCGGAGGCGTGTTCGCGGCCGCGGCCATGGTGTTCTTCGCGTTCATCGGCTTCGACATCGTCGCCACCACCGCCGAGGAGACCCGTAATCCTCAGAAGAACCTCCCGGTTGGCATCTTTGGTTCATTGGCTATCGTGACCGTCCTCTATGCCGGAGTCTCGCTGGTCATCACCGGAATGCAGAACTACAAAGACATCGATCCGGACGACGGCGCCCCGCTCGCGACCGCATTCACCCACAGCGGTCTGCCGATCATGGGAAACATCATTGCCGTGGGCGCCTGCATCGGTTTGATCGTTGTGACCATGATCTTGTTCCTGGGCCAAACCCGCGTTGGCTTCTCGATGTCGCGGGACAATCTCCTGCCAAAGGCCTTGGGAAAGACTCACCCGAAATTCAAGACTCCGTACCGGTTCACAATCCTCGCCGGTCTCGCCATTGCGCTGCTCTCCGCTTTTGTTCCGCTGTCCAAACTCGCGGACCTCGTCAACATCGGCACGCTTTCGGCCTTTGTTCTGGTTTCGGTGGGCGTGATCATTCTGCGCAAAAATCGGCCGGATCTGAAACGCTCGTTCAAGGTTCCTTTTGTGCCGGTTCTGCCGATTATCTCCGCTCTCGTGTGCTTCTACCTCATGATGAACCTGCCCCTGGAAACCTGGATCCGCTTCGTCGTCTGGCTTGCCATCGGCATCGTGGTGTACTTCGCGTATTCCCGTCACCACAGCCGGCTCGGTCACGAAGCACCATCCGATCAGGCGCCCACCGATTCCTCGACACCGGTCTCCTGACTAGGCCTCCACGCCCCCTGACGACGGCGCGCGATCGGTCCGACCGGTTGCGCTCCGTCGCCCTTCTGCCGGTCCACGAGATACCGTGGTTTCATGACTACCTCAGATTCACAACCCGTACGCATCGCGCTCCTCCAGACCGAAGGCTCACCGGGCGACGTCGAGGCGAATCTGCAGGAACTCCGCGAGGCGGCAGAACGCGCAGCCCAAGCCGAGGCAGGTTTGCTCCTGACTCCCGAAATGTTCGTGACCGGATACAACATCGGCGGTCAGCTCTCGGCCCTGACCGCTCTCCCCTTGACCGAGTCCGTGGCGGAGATCGCCCGGGTAGCAGGCGTCGCGATTGCCGCCGGCTTGCCTCTCACCGCCGACGGCGGGATCGTCAACAGCGTCGCGCTCTTCGACCGCCAAGGTCAGCAAATTGCCCGATACGACAAGACCCACCTGTTCGGCGACCTCGACCGCTCGATGTTCAGTGCGGGTTCAGCTCCCTCTCCCATCATTGATTTCGAGGGCCTCAAGCTCGGAATGCTGATCTGCTACGACGTCGAGTTTCCCGAAACCGTGCGTTCCCTCGCCCTGCAAGGGGCCGACGCCGTCCTAGTCCCGACCGCGCAGATGGCACCGTATGCATTCATTGCGGAACGCACGATCCCTTCCCGCGCGTGGGAGTCCCAGATCTACGTTGCCTACGCAAACCATGTGGGCGCCGAAGGGGACCTCACCTACGTGGGTCGAAGCAGCGTGACCGCTCCTGACGGCGAAATCCTGACGATGGCGGGCGAAGAACCGGAACTTCTTTTTGCGGAACTCGACCCGAAACGCGTCCGGGCCTCCCGGGAGGAGAACCCTTACCTGAACGACCGGCGCCCCGACCTCTACACGGCCTGACCCGGCGAGCACCGGATCCCGCCGCCGACTACAGAAAACTGGCCCATGTCCCGTCGACCGCGACCATCTTGTCCCGTCCCTGCCCGTAATGGCGTTTCGCCTACCCGCGTCAGGCTTCCTGGCGACGGCGAATTCCCGACGATCTCCGCATTCCTCACCGCACGCTTCCCGCCGCACGACCCGAAGGTGACGGAGGAGCTCTTCGCACGGGGCGACGTCTTGGACCCTGGCGGACAGCCGCTGGACGTCCGCGAGGCCTTTCGGCCAGGTAGTCACGTGTGGGTCTTTCGACCGCTGCCCGATGAACCGGAATTGCCTTTGGACCTGCCGGTTCTCTACGAGGACGAACACCTCCTCGCCGTCGACAAGCCCCATTCCCTGCCTGTGACTCCGCGTGGTTCATTCGTCCGACAAACCGCGGTCACGAAATTGCGGGTCGAAACGGACAATATATTGCTCTCCCCGGTCCACCGGCTCGACCGGTTGACGGCCGGCGTCCTTCTCTTCGCAAAAACTCGTGAGGCGCGTGGTCCGCTCCAAGCGCTTTTTGAACTCCAACGGGTTTCCAAAACGTACGAGCTCATCGCTCCGCTCGCGCCGCTGACTCCCGACGTCGGTCCACCGCATCTCCCGGTCTATCCGGCGGAACCATGGGTCGTGCGCTCCCGCATCGTCAAGGACGCCTCTTCTCTCCAAGCACGCGCGGTTCCCGGTGCCCCGAATGCTCTCACTGGCGTCGTTCTCCTGCAGGAGATCGGGGAAACAGAGTGGGGACTGTACGGCGCCAATCCGTTGTCCGGGAAAACGCACCAGATCCGCGTTCACATGAACTCGTTGGGCAGACCGATCTACGGCGACCCTTTGTACCCGCGCATCCAGGAGGAAGAGCTGAGGCGGCCCATCGGGAACCTGCGGCTGCTCGCCCGCGAGGTACTCTTCAAGCACCCGTTCACTCAGGAGTACCTTCGCATCCGCTCAGACCGTACGCTGGATGTCAGTACGATCGCTGATTCCCACTGAATCGAAACCACTATCGACCGGGAGAGACCATGAGCAACCAGAACAGCCCGACCACGCAGAATTCGAGCAACGAACGCCGTCGAGCGACCACGGCATCTCGTCATCAGGTCCTCACCGCAACGCAGAAAGACCGAATCGAGCGTGCAAACCGGGCCGGACGCGCCTCATATTCCGTCAACCGTTTGTTCGTGCACCGTCTCATGGGGGTTCCCGGAACCCTGATCGCAGAACCTTCCTTGCCTCCCGCCAAGGGAATCAAGAAAAAGGTGACCGATTGGAACTATTGGTGGCAGGCCCAACTTCTGGATGCCTTCGTCGATTCTGGCGAGCGCGCATTCCACAACGGTCAGAAAACCGAGGCCAAACGCGTGATCGACCAATGCCACCGGTTGCTCCGTGGCATTCGAATCCACAATTTTGGCACGTACGTCAATTCGTACTACGACGACATGGCGTGGCTCGTCCTCGCCGCTCACCGGCTCAACACCTTGTCACACGAGGTGCTGGGGGCCGGCTCGGAGCCGGCACAGGAGGTGGGCCGGATTCTCTATCCGCAGCTCCGTCAGGCAGTCACGGAGGACCTCGGTGGCGGGGCCTTCTGGTCCAAGGCAGAAGACTTCAAGAACCTCCCGGCATCCGGCCCCATCGCGATCGCTCTGGCCCGGGCAGGAGACCACGTAGCGGCCGCGCAGTTGGTCGGATGGTTCCGGGAAAACCTGTGGTCTTCGGAGAAAGGCTACCTGGATGGGATCAAACGCGTGCTCCAGAGGGACGGCTCGTACGAACACGTCGTCGAAAAAGCCGCATTCCCCTACAATCAAGGGCTCGCGATCGGGGCTCATTTGGAGGTCTCGGGCGGAGACATACGGCATGTGGAGGACATTGTGCGCATAGTCCTCGACCGTTTCACCGCGACCCACGAAGCGGAAAACGCTCAATTCCGTATCCTCGATACGCGCGGGACAGGTGACGGCGGCCTGTTTGCCGGTATTTTGGCCCGCTACCTTGCCTCCGCCGCTGAAGATGCTCGGATCGACCCCAAGGTTCGTCACGCTGTCCGCGAGGTCATCATCGCAACGGCCGAACTCCTCTGGGCCGGGCGCCGCGAATACGATCCCGACCTCCCGCTCAACGAGCCGGGCGTGGACGTGAATGAAATTCGCGGCGATTCCGTGGTCCTCTTCTCCCCCGATGCTTCCCGGCACAGCTCCGAGACGCTCGGTGCCGGGGCGAAGGTGGAGCTCAGCTCCCAGATCCAGGCCTGGACCATCCTGGAAGCGGCGTACCGCTTGGCCTGATACACCACCTCGCGGTCGTCGGGTTGCCGATGACGCACCGCTTCCCGCCCGGAACCGGTGCCCCCATGTGCGACTCGGCGACCTGTGACCGGCCAGGAGCTCCAATCACAGTTTCAGCGGGTAGCCGAACCCCGCCTTGAAAACCCCTGATGACTAGGCAGCACGCCATTCGGTGAGATAGAACCGAAATATGAGCAGAGTACGCACCCCGGACCCCACGCCCGGCTGGCTTTCGGATGAAGAGCTTGCACAGGCCCGCCAACAATTGCCGATGGTGTACGTCCAGGCAATCCCCGTAACCCTAGATCCCTTGGGATGTGTCAGCGAGATCGGTCTGCTTTTGCGCCCTAACGACGAGGGAAATATGATCAGATCCTTCGTTTCGGGCAGGGTTCACTATCGGGAGACAGTGCGAGCCGCGTTGCTCCGTCACCTCGAAAAGGACCTCGGGCAATTGGCCATGCCACAGTTGCCTCCGTCGCTTGCCCCCTTCACTATTGCCGAGTACTTCCCACATCCTTCCCAGTCAGGGCTGACAGACGACAGGCAGCACGCCGTCGCCCTGTGCTACGTGATCCCCGTCAACGGAGATTGCGAGCCCCGCCAGGATGCACTGCAACTTTCCTGGCTCACACCGGAAGAAGCCCTTCGGGACGAGGTCCAAGAAGAGTTCGAGGGCGGAAGCGGGGACCTCGTCAGACGTGCCCTGGCCTACGCCGGTTGGGGACGCTGCTGATGCAAGACGCCAGCCGAAAGACGATCGTCATCACTGGGGCTTCCGACGGTATCGGCGCCTCTGCCGCACGACGGCTCAGCCGTGGCGGTCACGAGGTGATCGTCGTCGGGCGTTCGGGGGAGAAAACTCGCGCAGTTGCCGAAGAGATCGAGGCCCGATACTTTCTCGCGGATTTCTCCGATCTGTCACAGGTTCACTCGTTGGCTTCGGACATCGCGGAGTCGACGGACCGCATCGACGTCTTGGCCAACAACGCCGGCGGGATTTTCGGCAAAGGACGTTGGGTCACCACCGACGGACATGAGATGACCTTCCAGGTCAATTACCTCGCGCAGTTCTACCTCACACAGTTGCTCATGGGTCGGCTCCTGGCCTCGAAAGCGACCGTGGTCAACACCTCGTCGTTCGCGCATAGGATCATGGCCCGCTTTTCTCTCGAGGATTTGGATTCCGAAAAACGCTACGATCCCCGTATCGCGTACGGAAACGCCAAACTCGCGGATTTGCTGCATGCACAGGAACTGTCGCGGCGCTACAACCACCTCGGGCTGGCATCGGCGTCCTTCCACCCGGGCGTCATCAGCAGCAATTTTTCCAGGGATTCGTCCGGCGCTGGGGTTGGTGTCCTCTATCAGGGGCCCGTGCAAAAGCTCCTCGCCGGCCCGGAGCAGGGTTCCGATACTCTCGTGTGGCTGGCCGAAGCGGTTCCGGGCGAAGATTTCGGTTCGGGCGGATATTTCGCCAAGCGCAAGCCCGCGACCATGGCACACAATGCCCAGAACCCGCTAATGGGCCACAAGCTGTGGGAGGCTTCCGAACGCATGATCTCGGACCTTCCCGGCCTGGAACCGTGATTCGTTCGGACCATCTAGGATAGGTCGGGTGTCCAACACTGAATTTCCCAACCCCAATTTTCGCTTCGACGTCGGCTCGCGCCTGAACGATACGGCGGGCGACGATGCGTCCTCGGCCGCTCTTGACCGCAATAACGGCGGCGAGTTCCTCGGACGAACGGGCGTGATCACGACGCCGCACGGCCGGATCCAGACCCCCGCCTTCATCCCGGTCGGAACCAAAGCAACCGTCAAGGCTGTCCTTCCGGAGGAAATGAAGCAGCTCGGAGCCCAGGCGCTCTTGGCCAATGCCTACCACCTCTTTCTCCAGCCCGGCCCGGACGTACTCGACGCCGCGGGCGGTCTGGGGGCGTTTATGAACTGGGGCGGACCCACATTCACCGATTCGGGCGGCTTCCAGGTCATGTCCCTTGGTTCCGGGTTCAAGAAGGTCATCGACATGGGAACCGTCGCGGGAACCATCGGCGCCGACGGACGCCCTGTTGGGGACGACGACGTCGCCTCCGGCAAGGAACGGATGGCCCACGTCGACGACGACGGCGTGACTTTCAAATCTCATCTCAACGGTGACCTCCACCGTTTCACGCCGGAAGTTTCCATGGGCGTCCAGCATCAGCTCGGCGCCGACGTCATGTTCGCCTTCGACGAGCTGACCACGCTCTACAACTCGCGCGGGTACCAGGAAGAAGCGTTGGAAAGAACCCGTCTCTGGGCGTTGCGGTGCATTGCGGAGCATCAACGACTCACCGCTGAGCGAGCCGACAAGCCGTACCAGGCCCTGTTTGGGGTGATCCAAGGAGCCCAGTACGAGGATCTCCGGCGCAAAGCATGTCGAGATCTCGGCGACATGGAATTCGACGGCTTCGGTCTCGGAGGTGCATTGGAAAAAGAGAATCTGGGAACCATTGTGCGCTGGTGCAACGAAGAACTTCCCGAGAACAAACCGCGGCACCTGCTCGGGATCTCGGAACCCGATGACATCTTCGTGGCTATTGAGAACGGCGCCGACACCTTCGATTGTGTTTCACCGACGCGGGTCGCACGTACTGCTGCTGTCTACTCTCCGGATGGCCGCTTCAACGTGTCCAACGCCAGGTTCAAGAAGGACTTCACCCCGATCTACGACGGGTGCGACTGCTATACCTGTGCAAACTACACCAAGGCGTATCTGCATCACCTCTTCAAGGCCAAGGAACGCCTCGCGGCCACGCTGGCCTCAATTCACAATGAGCGTTTCATCGTCCGTATGGTCGATACCGCTCGGGAGACCATCGCCTCGGGAGAATACTTCCAGTATCGTGACGAGTTCCTGGGTCGTTACTATGCGTAGAAAGGCCAAGTATTGAGCATTTTGACCACGGTCCCGAAGGACCAAATCGTTTCCGTCTCCCACGATGTTCCGGCCCCGCCCCAGGACGTTTTCGGTGCCTTCATCGACCCGCTCCGCCTCGCGGGCTGGTACGGGCCGGAAGGCTGGATCGTGCCGGTCCACACGATTTCGCTCGAACCGAGACCAGGCGGCACTTTTCGCTTGGCCATGGTCAACCACGCACAGCCCAACCAAGCAGTTCCGTTGTATTCGACGTTCGTCAGCGTCGTCGAAGGTGAGCTCATCGAGCATCGGGAGTCTCTTCCCGGTCCCGACGGCGAAGCCACGGACGCGACCGTGCTCCACAGAATCGAGTTCCTCTCGCGCGAAGTCGACGGGACCGAAGGAACGCGTGTCGTCGTGAGCCAGGGTCCATTGCCGCGTGAGGTCCACGCGACCGTTGTCGCCGGATGGCGTTCGGCTCTCGCCGAGTTGGCTCATGCGATAGTCCAGGAGCGGACGGTCCGCGCCGCGAACTAGCTAGTCGCTTCCCCGACCGTCCGAGGACCGCCGGTGCCCGGCCCGGACCGCGCGCAACTGACGCGTCTCCGGGTTCTCGGTTCCGGTAAGAACTCTTCCTTCGAAATCGCCGGGGTCCTCGTCCTCATATTGTTGGGCCTCGGCCAGCTCTACCGCGGCGTTCTTCCGCTTCAGATGCTGCACGTACAGGTGCCCCCCGGTGTAGAGCAGTACCCCGATGACGAGCCAGACAAGCTCCAGGATGATGTCTCCCCGGATTGAGGCGTCCGGCAGATACACCTGGAGACGGATCGCGCCGAGAGCCGCCGAACTGGGCACCACGTGATTGAGCACCGTGTAAATCGGTGGGGCCATGTCCAAGGGAAGGAGCAGGCCGGAGCTGGGCACGCCGCACATGATGAACAGCGGCAGCGATATCAGCATCACGGAATTTCGGAGGAAGAGCGCCCCACCGAGCGTGAAGAACTGAATGGTCAGCGAGGTCAGGAACAGTATCCCCCAAACGGTCCACGGCGCACCGGGATCCAGGAAATGAACCACGTGCACCGAGATCACGTATTGCAGGAACGTGTTCGCCACCGCCACACCGATGACCCACGCGATGCGTCTGAACCAGTGCCACCCGCGCCCGACCAGCCCGATCATCATTCCGGCCAGGTTGGAACCGACTATTCCACCCATTCCGAGGTACATCATCGACATGCCGAATTTGTCGTTGTCGCTCGTCGGGGCCAAGTCCACTTGTTGCATCTGTTGACCGTTGGCGAGGGTTCCGAAGAGTTTTTTGACGGTTGTCTCGGCTTGCATACCGTTTCCGGTGGCCACATATAACACCGACGAGGCAGGATCGTTCCGTTCTGAAACACCTCCCGCTGCCGAAGCGGGCACGAATGCCGCGCGGGCTTTATTTTCCTTGACGTCCTGACGCGCCTCGTCGGCATCGTGAACCGTATTGACCTGGTACTGATCGGTTGGAAGCTGCTTCATAGCGTGGGCCAACGCTTCTGATGACTGGTCGGCCACGACGACGTCGAGCTTCATGTGATTCGGCGAGGGTGCATGCACCAGACCGATGTACATGAGCGGCAGAGCTATCAGAACGATGACAGGCAGCTTGAACGCATGGATCAGTCCTCGGCGATTCTGCATCTGCTCTTCGCTGACCGAACGACGGCTACCGAAGTAGTAACGGAATCCCGGTGAAGAATAGCCGCGGCTGACGTGACGGGGGGCCCCTTCCGGAATCTCGCTGTCGCCCTTCTGCTCAAAGTCGAGGGCGTCCGGGTCCGACGGCCGGGGTTTCTTCAGGAAAGAGACCGCCAGCAGAATCAGCGCCAGGAAGAACCAGAACATCAACGTGATGATGTAACTGCTCAACGGCGCATTCGGGAAGTAGAGGATCCGCCGTAAGGCTTCCATCAATGCAGGAGTAGGCAGGATCTTGTGTAACCCCTGGAATACGGGTGGAACCAGCTCGATAGCCATCCCCGCACCGGAGGCGGGTATCCCGAGGAGAACCAAGAGGAACATCGTGGGCAGGGCCATGTAGAGCCCGATGAGTCTGAGCCCGCCGGTGTGGAAGAGCATGACCGTGAAGGACATGAACGCGAGCAAGCAGTACACCGGGAGCCCGTGCTCGGTGAATGCCCCGTGAATTGCGTATGCGATGAACATCGGAACCGTGGCGATGAACAACGCCATGATCCCCATGATCGAGATCGAAACCTTGGCGCTGAGTTTGGCCAGATTGCTTCTCAGCCCGACTGCCGTCATGAAGCTCGCCAACAGGACCGGGAGGCCCATGAACATCAACGATGTCCCCATCCCGTCATTCGGCGGAGGTGGGACCAGGTCCTGAACCGTAGGTTCCGGAACATCATCGGGGCTGGCGTATTGGCCCGACTGTGTCAGAACCTGCGGCGCCGCCTTGGTGAAATACGCCTCCGCGAATTGAGCGGCCGTGGATGCGCCCATAGTGGCGACGTACTCGGTATTGGTCTGCGGATCCCACGCGGCACGGATCTGAAGGGACTCGATCTGGTCCTTGGCCTCATCCACCGAGGCGACCGCTGAAACCTCGTAGGACGCCCCCGCGGTCGCGTTGAGCTTGGTCGCCATCTGCTCTGTCTTCGCATCCGAACCGATGACCGCGACTTTGAGACCGTGCGGGGACGGCGAATGCATGCTGAACCCGTAAACCAGCGGAAACATGATGGTCATGAACAACGGCAGGACAATCGAGAACTTCAGGACCTTGGAGGCACCTTTTCTCAATCCGCCTGCATTGAGACGTCTGCGTCGGGATGTCATGCGACCTTCTTCTTGCGTTGGCTACTACGGAGAATCGGCATGGCCTGCGTGTCAGCAGCACGCTCGGCCGGAGTGCGAGTGACCAGGATGAGAACGAAACCAACGGCCGCGCCGATCGCGGTTTCTGCCATGCGCGCGGTCAGGATTTCCGTGGGCGAGGCAGGGTGGCCCATTTGAACCATCATGAGGGCCAAAGGGGTCACGAAAAGCATCGCAAACGCATAATTCCTCATGACAAACGCCTCGGCCAGGAACTGGAAAACCACCACATACACGGCCATATGCCATTGGTGCAGTCCCGTCGACAGCAGGAAGGCTGTGATTAAGATGCCCCCGAACGTCCCGATGATGCGCTGGACGCATTTGTGCAAACGGGCCGTGACGCTCGGGGCAGCGATGGGTGCCACTGCGGCAACCATCGCCCAATACGCGTGGGTCAGCCCCGAGAGTTCCCCGAGGATCCCCGCGATGGCCGCAGCGCAGAAAAAGAGCAGGCCACGCCGGAATACCTGCGGCGTGGTCTGGCCGTGATGCATGGGAACGCGGGCCACGGGCCCCCGACGCCCTTCGCCCAGGAACGTACCGGCCATGCCGGCGAGAATAGACCACGTTGCTGCGCCGACCGCGGCGAGAAGGGCCAAAAGCACGGGCGGCGTCGTCGGCATAGAACCCACTGCGCCCGAAGCGAAGATGAAGAACAAGCCTCCGGGCGGTCGCAGGGTGAGGATCGAGCACGCCATGGCGCATAAGCCGCCGACCAACGCACAAACCACAATCACGACCCACGGGCCAGGTTGCATAGAAGCGAGCGCAAGGCCAACGGCGATCGAACCGATGAGCAGGGCCGCGGCCTCGCATTGGTGGCGGAAACGATCCCAAAAGGGTTCCTGACGCGCGTAGAGAGACGTGAACGCGCCGAATGACGCGTAAATCGTGAGATCGACGCGCCCTACGAGGAGCAGTACCGCCAGTGGAACAGCCACGCTTGCTGCAATTCGCATCGCCGGAATGTGATCCGAGGTCGAGGGGGCGAACGAAATGATCTCGCGCAAATGGCCGTTGGTCACTGTGAGATGGGCTCCTCAAGGGGGTTGAAAACGGTGGTCGTGGACGGCCCGAAGGGTCGAGATGGGAAGCAACGGACCTGTAGCCGGACGCTCCAAGGTTCCGTATTCTCAGCGAAGGGGCGGTTCCCGTCAGGTAGCTGACAAGCCACACCTTGCTTAATACTAAACCTCTTCTCTTCAGGCGGGACCCGGGCCTTGTAACTTTGTTTGTATGACCGCGCGCACCCGAATCCACGACGACCCGATTGAGCTGTGGCGTTCCGTCGCTCAGCTCAGCCCTCGGGTTTTGCCGAGGCCTCGGGCATCGGAGCGCGCCTCCACAGTCAAGGATTACCTGTCAGGGCACCATCTTCCGTGGGAACCCGCCGCCGGTCACATCAGCAATGGCAAAGACCGCGCCTGGCGCCACGTCGTCTTCGCCGGATTGGTCCAATACCGCCGCCTCATGACGTTTACGGGCCTCATCTCCGACGACGCCGCCCAAACTGCTGAACTCACGGCGCTCTTCGCGGCCCGCGTGACCGAGGACGGCCGACTCCTTGCGGAAAGTCTCGAATTGTCCCGTGCGGCCTGGGCAGCGGCCGTTCTCGGGCGACAAGCCGACGTGCCAACTTTGTTCGCAGACGCGGCCGAGCAGTGGAGGACTGGTGCCGTCAAGGTGCTCCGCGAACGCCGCGTACAGATGCATGGCGTGCGGTACCACCGGATCACGAACGACATCGAGCGGGATCACCCGCTGGACCGGGCCGACATAACGCAAATTATCAAGTACACACGAAGTTGGCTCGGCCTTCAGGCCTTGTTCCCGGACAAGCCGAAGAACCTTCCCATACGCATTGCGAGCACTCTGGTTCCACCGGTCAACTCGGTGGGAGACATGTCTTTGCTGAACCACCCCGCAGCGGAGGACCTCGACCTCGCAACGGATACCACGAGATTCCGTCAGGCTGCTGCCGGGCTCCTCGGGGTGGATGCCGCGGAATCCTTCGAAGACGTCACAGAATCCCGGGAGATTCTCTACTATGCGCTCGCCCCGCAGATGGTCCCCGAAGGAACCTTCCATCTGGATCGTCCAACCGCAGCCACACAATTTGCCATCAACGCGGCGCTTAACGAGCTGTCGCACGCGGAAGGGCTCTGGTGCTGCCCACGACGGACAGCCGCCGGGGCTCCGGATCCGGCGTGGACCGATGACATGCTGGCCGGTTTGGTGACCCGGCGCGCGGTTGCGATGGCGAACATTCCCGACCCCGCAGAGCTGTTCGACCCTGAGCCCTTGGAATGGTCCGAAAGCCGTCAGATCTTCGCACCTCACCCCGATTTGGCGCAATTCGAGATCCTGCGGTCCTCACCCCTCCTTGATCGCACGGATGGCAACGACACGGGATCATATTCGGACGATCAAGACCGTCAGGGGGCTCGGACTGATCAACCTGTTTTCGCCCTGGGAGCCTCCCCTGCACATGTTCGGTTGTTGCCGGGCATGGAAGACGACGAACCGTATCGAGAGTTCACGAAAGATGAGAACGTGGAGGCCGTCCACGCGATCGACTCCGTGCTCAACGCCCTGAGGCATCTTTCGCCTCACATGACGCCAGAGGACTACGAACTCTGGGACGAAACCGCCGAGGCCGTCTTGGCGAGCGTCGAAAGAGTCCGCACCCTGCTCCGGGAACGCCAGCGCTTTCACGAAGTGGTTCCCATGCTGCTGCGCAACGAAGAGGTCGTCACGGATATCGCGGAAGCGCTCGCCGAATCCTCCGGCGGGATCGCGGAAAAGGAAGAAGAGTTGGCAAGGCTGACTCAGCTGCATGATGCCGCTCGAGCGCGCTCCATGGAGTTCAGCGACGCAATTGCCACACACCTGAAGGACGAGCCGAGAATGATCTCGCGTCTTGCGACCTTCGGCCGTGTGCGCGCGCCATGGCGAGAGCATCTGTCCCAGCTTCGCCGCAGTCAAAGCAACGCGCAAACCGAGGAACAGGACGCACAGACGAAGGTGGACGGGGTGCACAGAGAACTCCGGCAGCTTCGGGCCGCCCACGAAGCGCTGCGCGATGACCTCAGAGAAAACAAGGCCTCCGTTCTATCGCTCAGAGACGAGCTGGCCAGTTATCGATACCCTGATCAGGCGATCGATCAGGAATGGCTTGCGGGCGACTGGCAGGAAGCCGGCGCCCTGGCCCCGTGGCTCGACGCCGAAGTCCAAGAGGCACGCTTCGAGGCGTTCCAGGCTGCACTGCGTATGCACTCGATGGCCATCCGGGGCTTGCCCACGGAATTCCGCGCCGGCCTGTTGGCCGCTCGGGATCTTCTGAGCGGACACCCCAGCGACGATGCCGATGCTGTTTACGCCGCATGGCAGGTCTTGTGTCTGGTTTTTCCCCAGGTCAGCATCCAAGCCGAGTTCTTGCCCGGGATATGCCGCAGTTTGGGCGAGAACCGGTTGGGTTGGGTTGTCTATTCCGATTCCGCCCGCCTCCGACCTGGCGTCGCGTACGCCGGTATGTTGCATACCCAGCGAGCAATACTCTTTGCGGACAAGAGCGACGACGCTGCCGGCGCAGACCAAGTCGCCGGAAGCGGAATCGCCTCGGCAACGGCGGAACATAGCTCTTCTCCGTACATGGTTCCGCCGGACGCTGCGCAGATTGCCTTGGCGAAGGCCAACGCGTGTTCCGTCGATTGGGCGCCGTCGCGAACCAACGCCTACGAGCTTGCCCTCGCGGCGTCGAGATATTCGGGATAGCCCACCGCGACACTCGGGGGCAGGAGTTCCCATCGTGGTGCTGACCAGCGATTACACCGGTAAAATCGAAGTTGTGCGCCGGCTCCCGCCCGAGAGGCCGACGCGCGCGATCGTCGTCCCGCGCCAGAAAGATTCTCCATGGAAAGTATCGGCCAGCCGTACCTGCGGGCCATTTACGATGATGTGCCTGGCCCGTGGCGTTCTGTGCTGAGCCATCTGCCGCTGTACTGCGCCGGTCTTCTGGTGATGTGGACCCTTGGAATTCTCAACAGATTTTCCGGCGCTCAGTCAGTCTCGGCTCCGACGCTTCGATCCGTGACCCCAACCATTACCTTTGTGGCGTGGCTCGTGCTGTTGATCTACACGGCTTTCCTGATCCTGGTCGCGGTGAGACCGCGCCCGTCAGGCAGTCCGCCCGTCAGCTTGCAACGGCGTCTGGCCAGAACGGCCGCGCCTACAATCCAAACGTCACTGGTCATGGGAATCATCCAGGGCGGCGAGGTCATCATCGGCAACATATGGCGCGGGCCCGCCCCTCATTTCGGCGACCTTTGGTTGACCGCGCTGTTTTACATGTTGGAAGCGGCGATTGGAGTCGCGGCCTTCTGCATGCTGTTCGCGACCATCGCGGTTGTCCTTTCTCCCGTCATGCGACGTTGGTGGACATATGCCCTCGGCGCGTGGGCCGTCTATGGCGTCATCGACCGGTTCCAGAGGTATGCAACTTTTGTGCCTCTTCCCTGGGCAAACGAGGCCATGTTCCATTCGGGGTTGGACTTCGGTAAGACCGCCGTGACCAATGTATTCATTAATGGGTTTCCCGGTAATTACATTTCCTCCGGCACGGAATCGACCGTCCCACAACCTCCTTACACCAACATTGATGTTCACAATATTTGGATCAATGGGGGAATAGTTTTGGTGTGCGCCGCAGTCCTGACGGTCACGGCGCTGGTTTACGTGTCGCGCGCTCGGGCGGAATTGAGGCGATCGGGCGGTCCTGCTCGTACCGGAGCATCTTCTGTCAGCAGGCCTTCGCCAGGCGAAACATACACAGAGGAGAGCAGTCTCATTCCCTGGGACCATGACGATGCCCCACCCTCCTCCCGTAGACTTGGCCCGTGAATTACTCGCTCCTGGACGTCCCCGGTTTGCCGCCCTGGGTCGATACAACGCTGGTTGTCATCGATTTGTTGATCCGCATTATTGCCCTGTGCTGGATCCCGTACAACCGAAAGCCGTCCGTGGCCCTGGGATGGCTCATGGCAATTTTCCTCATCCCTTACGTAGGAATTGTGGCGTTCTTGATCATCGGGTCAACCTATCTGCCTCGTGGACGCCGGGAACGCCAAACCCACATGAATGAGATCATTCGTGAGCAAATCGGAGACCAACCCATCTTGGGAGACACCTCGGGGTTGCGGGAGCCGGATTTGTCCTCCGCGAAGCTGAACTACAAACTCGGCTCCTTGCCGATGGCAGGCGGCAATCGCCTGGAATTTCTTCGTGACAACCACGAGTCCATGCGCCTGATGGCCGATGCCGTCGACCAGGCCAAGGAATACGTTCATTTCGAGTTCTACATCGTCGCGTACGACGAAACGAGCGCGCCCCTTTTGGACTCCCTGTTCCGTGCGCATCGCCGCGGGGTTAAGGTACATATTCTGGTGGACCAGCTCGGTTCTGCGGGCTACCCCGGCTACAGCAAGCTGGTGAAAATGCTGGACGATTCGGGCATCTCTTGGCGGAGGTCCCTGCCCATTCGTCCGTGGCGCGGCGAATATCAGCGACCTGATCTGCGGAACCACCGCAAGATCCTGGTCATCGACGGAGATATTGCATTCTCCGGATCGCAAAACATCATCAACCGGTCCTACAACAAGCGTGCCAACCTCCGGAAAGGCCTGGCGTGGAAGGACCTGATGCTCCGGCTTGAAGGCCCCATGGTCGATGAGCTCAACGCGCTCTTCATCTCCGACTGGTATTCCGAGACGGGAGACCTCCTGCTGGATGAGGTTGACCAGGAGTTGCCGGCCGTGGATTCCGGGGTCCGGGCCCAGGTGGTTCCCTCAGGGCCGGGATTCGAAACCGAAAATAATCTGCGGCTCATCAATCATTTGATCTACAACGCGGAACGTCGGATCGTCATCTGCAGCCCCTACTTTGTGCCGGATGACTCCCTCAAAATGGGGCTCACCACCGCCGCGCAGTCCGGCATCGAGATCCACCTGATCGTATGCGAGAAAGGTGATCAATTCTTCCCGCACTTCGGCCAGCGGTCTTACTACGAAGCCCTCTTGGAGAGCGGAATCAAAATTCACCTCTACCCGGCGCCCACCGTTCTGCATTCGAAGTTCATGATTATCGACGACGACGTCGCCTTTATCGGTTCGTCGAATATGGACCAGCGGTCATTTGCCCTGAACCTTGAGGTATCGCTGTTGATCCTGGACAAGGAGGTCACGGCGGAGCTCCAGGAGATCGCGGATGACTACCTCGAGACCAGCTTCGGGATCGACTACGACGAATGGAAGAAACGACCGCTGCGCATGAAGGCGTTGGAGAACGTGTGCCGTCTGACTTCGGGGCTTCTGTAGCTTCCGATCGGTGCGGCGGGTGTAAAGCGAACTGTCAGTCCAGCTGACCGTGCCGCCAAGCGCTTGCGGATGATTCGAGCTCTTCGGCCGTGGTGATCAGTCGGCGGGAAGCCTTGGTGAGCCGATTCCCTTGAGCAGTGGATCCGGGGGAAGAGACGAATTCCCCGGCGTGCAGATGCCCTTCAGCTCCAACGGCCTCGACTGCGACGTCGGCGCGGTCCGCGGCAACGGCTTGGCCAAGGGCGACGACGCGGCAGAATGCGCCAAACCGTTCCAGGGCGACGTCGAATTCCCCCGTATAGGCACCGGTGAGAATCGCGTCGATGGTCCGGCACACTTCCTCGGCTTTCGGAGGATCGGCGACACCTGCCACCACTCGAGAGACTTGGGCCGCATCCTGTCCCAAATGATAATGGCGGCTAATGGTTTCTGGGCTCTGCCGTACAGCGTCTCGGAGAGCGTAAATTCGCCACAACGCACCGGGCAGAGAGACGCCGGGGGCTTCCGCCCACATTTCGGCGATCGCTTCTAACCCATAGTGATCAGTGAATTCTACGAGCCTTTCGGTCACGGCTGGGTCGCTGTTCTCGCGGCCTTGGGTCAACAGCGCCCAAGCCGATGAGTGAGCAGCCTGGGCTATGACCTCGGGGTCCGCTCCTCCCGCGAGGTGCTCGAACATCCCCGGCGAGAACTTCACGGGGCTGTGGTGCTTTGAGGGCTGGCTCGATCCTGACATGCGCCCAGTCTAGGCTTCCGAGCGGTGGCGTGACCGTGCAGATTCTCACGGTTCGCCACACGGAAACGCGGTCCTGCCCCCACGAGGCTGCGCGACATGGTTTTGACGTGAGGGTGATGACATCCGTTAGATCGAGGCCGTTTGATGTTGTAGACTAGATGAGCTTGAGTCAAGCGCGTGTTGACCGCGTCCGACTCAGGTGGGCGCCTTTAGCTCAGTTGGTAGAGCATCGGACTTTTAATCCGTGGGTCGTGGGTTCGAGCCCCACAGGGCGCACTGTTTCGTGGGATCCCGTTCCGGCTTCGGCCGGGGCGGGATTTTTCACGTTCCTTCGCGGGACCTCAATAGGCGCCCAAGCCACCGATCCGAGCAAGTCCCCCAGAGTAATGCCTAGATGACCAGCGATGACGCCAAGATCATGGATGGTAAACGCAGTCTTCCCATGTAGCCGGGCAGACACTCCGGATTGACTGACGCCCAATGCGGTTGCTAGTTCAGGTTGATTGACAGCACGCCTAGTTGTTGTGGGTCATGACGTTGTAGGCACTGGATCGGGAATGAGGGAAAGGGCCTCGACTGGTCAGGATGGAGGCCTCTAGTGTAACCCTCCGACCAGCAGACCCGTTCCATGACCCACGCTCATGCCCAGCTGACCCCGGCGGGAAGGCACCGCCTCGTCACCGGTATCACCGAGCACGCCCGTCCGCTCTCCCTCCTCACAGGCGAAACCGGTGTGGCCCGCTCGATGCTGAGCAAATGGGTCATCGGTATCGTGGCGAGGGCCTCGAGGCTCTCAGTGATCGCTCCAGTGCCCCCAGCAGGCGTCCGAGACGACTACCGATCAAGGCGATCGATCCCATCGGCACTTGGCGACGGGAGCACAAAAGGTCCGCCCGCCGGATCCACCTCGAACTCACCACCGGCGGCTACCACTGCTGCCTATACACTGTGGGCAGATGGCTCAACCGACTGGGAATCTCACGGTCTCGTGACCTCGACCCAAACGGAGGGAACAACCGCCAGGCCGGCAGGATCACCGCCCGGTTCCCCGGCCACATGCTTCACCGGGATGTGAAGAAGCTCGGCGCGATCCCCGATGGTGGTGCCCTGGCGGGCTCATGGGCGCGGCAGCAAGCCTGTCCTGGCAGGCCAGCGGGCTCACAAGCAGCGCGTGGGATGCACCTATCTCCGCTCAGCCGTCGATGGGTACTCCCGCCTGGCATACACCGTAGCCCTCACGGATGAGACCGCGTCCACGACCGTCGGGGTCTTCACCCCGAGCCAGGGCGTTCTTCCCAGCCCACGGCAACACCTGGATCGTGCCCGTGACCCCCGATCACGGCGCAAACTTATCGGATCGCGGCGTTGACTCGGACCGGGCAGGCCTTGGCTTCTTGCCATCAGCGCATCCGGGCCTACACGCCCCGGCCATACCGGGATGGTCGAGCGGTATCAGCGGCTGCTGGCCGAGGAATGCCTCTACGCCCGCGTCTATGACTAGCAACAGGCCCGTTAGGATGCGATGGGGTGTGGGTCCATCACTAGAACTATCATCGGCCCCACCCCTCGTGTGCCGGCCAGTCACCGGCCCGCCGCGTCCACGAACGTGTCGACAACCTCATACCCTCATACCCTCATACAATTAGATCAGTTTGAAGCAAAATACGGGACACCAAATGCGGTCCACGCGAAGAACGACGAACTGATCGCTTCAGACGCGCGACACCAGGAGCTTCAGAAGACAATCAAAGTCGTTACGCGGGATCGGGGCGAAACAGAGCATGAACTCGCCAAATCTGAAGTGACTTACCACATCGTTATTACCGATCGAGAAACCGCTTACGCTCACTACGTACTGATGAAACACTCCACGCCCGAAATGGCCGGAACTATGGTTGCAGATGAGAATCGTTCCAAGAAATTAACGGCAGCGCAATCTAAAGCAGATTTAGACATTTTGAGAAAGGGAGCCCGACCGACAGAATGGCAGACGAGAAGGAAGACGATGAGTCAGGGCCTCGAATCCGCGCCACGTTCCACGTCGACCGCGAGACGCCCGCGCACCCTGCAACAGTGGGATGAACGGGCATCGCGACAGCGAAGTAGTCGCCTTCGCTAGCAAAAGGCGAGCAACCATCGCAGGAACCACAAAGGAGATCTAAAGACGCAAGTTCCTTGCGGCCAAACGAACAAGATGGGTAATTGATCGATTGCAGAAGCTAAATGAACCATGGCCAACACGAAGGTTGTCTATGCAAGTAAATTTCAGAATCGACGATTTGGTTGCAGAGAGCGAGATATATTTTAAAGTTTGGGCATAGTTGATGTGCGTCACACCCATGGTGTTAGGGTCTAGGTGTCCGTAGGATACATAGGAAGAGGAAGACTCATGAACATCAGGTCCGTAAAAGTAACGACTGCTTCGCTGGTGTCGATCGGGATGCTTTTCGGGGTGGCCACCCCCAGTCTCGCCGCTAACCAGATCTCATCAAACAGCGCCTCTCAGTCGGGCGATCAACGAGGATCCGAAGAGGGAATGCTTAAGTTCGTCGATGCCTTGGATAAATTGCCCGAAGATCTCAAAATGGCGGATCCTGCAACTACGCCAAACTACGAGCAGCGAGTCACGGACGAGCTCGCCAAGCAGGGAATCACCCTTAAGGCCGGGGCTTCCGGGAGTGGTGTCAATACCTAGGCTAGCGTTGGCGACTGCGTCACCGCCGCTGTGCCCTTCGCGTTTAGCCTGGGCTTCCCAGCTTTCAAGATCGTGAAAGTGGTTCGTACTGCCTACAAGGAGTGGGGTTCGATGTCCATGGCTGTCAAGGCGATCCAGGGTGGTGAGGGTGCAGCCGAGCTTGGCGAAGAAGGACTCAATATTCTCTCCGAGCTCACATGTGTCGGTGCGATCTACAGTGCATGCATTGCGTAAGGAGTAGTCATGGATAACACAGAGTACATGGCACCAAGTGTAGGTGCAGCGGTAGTTGGATCCGGCGTGGTCGGCGCCTTTACAGCGATACCTACTTTTGTCGTACTTCTCGTGTTAGGTTTTCTGATTCGCGAAGTTGATCTCGTGTCATTCTGTGTCATCGCACTTGTCACTGGTGTTGTGTCTGGAATAGCTACGCAATTGCTGACGAGGCAAGAACAGTCGAAAACCAATAAGATTATGCTCTCTGGTGGAAGACCGATCTTTTATGCCTTTGTTCCGCCGTTGCTTATTGGTGCCATCATGTCGGTAGTTCTTATGCATCAACCGATCTGGATCCTTTTTGGAGCAATCGCCGGGTTGTTGGGAACCACCCCCATTGCGCTCATTACGAAGCCGTGGAAAGCTGAAATCTCTGATGAGGAATATCGGCGCCGCAGTAATGCTATGAAGGATTCGATGAAGGAAGGATTTTCTGAGGTTCGTTCCGAAATGCGACAGAAAAAGCAAAATTAGACACATGAGCACTTGATCGGTGCCCTCGACGCATAAGTCGAGGGCACTGATCCCCGTCACGTCCGATGGGCATTTAAATAGCCTAATGCCCTAAGCCTGAAGTCGTTTCCACCTCCATATTCATTCAGGATCCGAGGTAGATTATCCGGGAAGCTACTCGAAACCTCCTCTCGTATCTGCCGCTGTCGATGCTCCCGATGGGAGTACCCGCAAACCCGGAAGATCCCCGTGCTCGCGTCGAACAGCCAGCGGTGGTGAGCGTCCCAGTGGTGCACCCACCACCCAGAAAGCTCATTGGCGGCAGAGGCCTGGATATAAGCCACATGTAAAGCCCGCATTCGAGCGGCTGCCTCCGGATGCTTCCACCACTCAGGGCACGAACGCGTGGCCGCACCGGAAGCGTCCTGCTCGATGATGCTCAAGTCTCGACCACCGAGGCGACAAAATCCTGGGAGCCGTCAGTATGACGCTCTTGACCCTTTTCCTGAGACCCGTCACTGGCCATGCGATGATGTCTCGATTCCTTGTATCCCGGCATTGATTTTCAGCCGCTCGATCACCGGTCCCAACTTATCGACAAGCACGGCGTCGGAGAACCAATACCTGGCGCCAACTAACCCAGCCTCCCTATCGCGTGTCATCACCAAAATCTTCCCAAGGGAGAGAAACGCCAGATCCGCGGCTGTGAGAATCCGGCGTTGCTGATGGTGCGTCGACGAACCGGTAGACCCCCACTGGTCCGGTGTCTTAGACGTCGACGTGTGGTGGATGACGTGCTCATAGTCACCGAGGACTTTAGTCAGCGAATCAAGGAACTTGTCATCCCGGGAACCGCCTCCGTAGACGAACATTGCCGCCCCCGAGTAGATCGCCTCAAACTCGTCTTTCCCGAACGTTTTGATCCCTGGGCGTAGGTCTGAAGATAACTCGAGATCACGATCCCCAGCGACCCGGCATAGGAATACCAATCTGCAAGCTTCGGGAGAACCACAGCGTTACCCAGCTCGTCGAGTTCCATCACCAACGGAACCTCCAGCCGACTCCTGACAGTACGGGCGGCCGCAGTGACGGCGGCCCGGAAAACGTCCCACACCAACGTCGACACCAACACAGAAGAGCTGGCCCGGTGTCGATCACCCAGGAGAATCAACGTGTCTGTACTCGTGGCGAACCGTGCCGGATCGAAAACCTTGGGACTGCCGCACGATCAGGTGACAGTTCGGGGGTCAGGCCGCGAGAGCGACCGGGTTCATGATGGTCTCGTACTCGATGGGAGTCAATCGGCCCAGGCGGGCCTGTCGGCGGCGTCGGTGGTAGGTCCGCTCGATCCAGGTGATGATCGCGATCCGCAGTTCTTCTCGGGCCCGCCATCGCTTGCGGTCCAGGACGTTCTTCTGGAGCAGCGCGAAGAAGGACTCCATCGCGGCGTTGTCGCCAGCAGCACCGACTTTCCCCATCGATCCGATGAGGTGGTGACGGTTCAGTGCGTGCACGAACTTCCGTGACCTGAACTGAGATCCTCGGTCCGAGTGCACGATGCACCCGGCAGCGTCGCGACGCCTCGATATTGCGTTGTCCAGGGCGTTCACCGCGAGGCGAGCCTTCATCCGGTCGCTGATGGAGTAGCCAACGATGCGGCCGGAGAAGACGTCCTTGACGGCGCAAAGGTAGAGCTTGCCTTCGTCGGTCCAGTGCTCGGTGATGTCGGTCAGCCACAGCTCGTTGACGTCATCGGCAGTGAAGTCCCGCTGGACCAAGTCATCGTGCACGGGCGTGCCCGGGCGCTTCCCGTTCTTTGCCCGTTTCTTGCCGAACACCGACCACCACTGGTTGTCTCGGCAGATCCGCCACGCGGTCCGCTCGCTCATGCGCTGGCCGGCGGCCTCCACTTCGCCGGCGAGGAACCGGTACCCGAACTCGGGATCATCCAGAGGGGCGTCCAGCAGCGCGTTCGCCCGGTAGGCCTCGATCAGCTCGGCCTCGGTGACCTGCTGTTTGAGCCAGCGGTAGTAGGGCTGGCGCGAGAGCTTCAGGCCCCGCAGGGACACCGCGACGGGAATGCCGTCCGCGGCGAGCTCACTCACGAGCGGGTAGTACCTTTTCCCGGCAAGTTCGCCTGAGAGAGATACGCGGCGGCGCGGCGCAAGACCTCATTCTCCTGCTCCAGCAGGCGAATCTTCTTGCGAGCCTCCCGCAGCTCGGTCGACTCCTCCCGGGTCTTGCCGGGACGGTTGCCGTCGTCGATATCGGCTTGGCGGATCCACTTATGGAGCGTCATCTCGTGGACGCCGAAGTCCTTCGCGATCTGCGCGAGAGTGACGCCGTCCTCGCGGGACCGGGCCACGCGCACGACGTCTTCGCGGAACTCTCGGGGGTAGGGAGCGGGCATGGTGCACATCCTTCCAGGCCGCCCATTGGGCAAGCCAGACCAGATGTCACCCACCCGTGCGGCAGTCCCATTCGGTCTGGTGGAGGGCGAGGTGTTGGACCCCGCGTCGTCGTGTATCGATGGTGGTCTCACGGCGCGCTCCAGCACGGAGCCATTCAGCAAATAGGTCGATGTGGTTCGTCCAGCTCATACGCAGGTGCATAACGCGCGCGGGGACGGCATTTAACCAACTGTTGCCATGTCGCAGGCACAAGCCGCGAAAATCATGTCGCCAGGACGTGAGGAGGGTGCACCCAGTTCAGGTGGCCAGTTCGCACGTGCACGCTGCGGCAACTACAGACAGTTATAGATCAACAAACTGACCCCAATGCTCACTACCAGCAACCAGAAATAATACATATTTTTTCCGAGAGTTTACAAGGTCAAGAACCCACTAAGATATTATTTACATACATACTGGAAAGGAATGCCGAACTGTGAAAATTAAGAACGTCCCCCTCTGCGTGCTTGCCATTATAACAGTTCTGCTTTTCGGGTTTTCCTCAGTGAATGCAACAAGCACACCCGCGACAACAACCCCTATTGGCGTAACAAGCCCGTGATATCAAGCCCCGGGAACAAGCACCCAGATAGGAGTTAAGTGGGCAGGCAAACAAGGAGCTAAACTCCTGGCCAAGGCTCTTCGCTCTCCTGCCGCCGATGGAACTATCGACTCACTCCCACTCCTTGACGATGCCGCTCGCGCAAGCCTCAAGACCAACCGGGGTGCTGTAGCTGACGCACTAGATCAGGTTTCCGAAATTGCAGGGATACCCGAACAGGCCGCCAAACAGAAGCTATTCGATATACTGATCCAAAGCGGTGATGCGGGGGGGGGTTATTTCCGACGCTTTGTCTACTATCGTTGGCGCAATAGTCTAGCAACCGATCTGGAGTAAAATTTGGAAAGCGAAGAGTTATTAAACCTCTCCGAGCGAATTTCCTTGCTCGAGATGACTCGTTCAGTTAGCGATGACGCCCGCCCAGTACACGTCGTCCAGTCCAAATACCAAGTCACGGGGGAAAAATACGCGAGAGCTCGTCACATTTTGCACGCTCTTTCAAAACAATGTGAGAAGTCCACTGTTTGGGAATCCTATTCAGCGACCCTTCGGAAGCTAGAAGAGACCCTTGCCCCCAAGGTGGCCAAGGAACTGCTGGACGCATACATCCAGCAGTACAATTTGGCCTAACCGTTACCCACAATCAGGAACTTACAGCGGTAGCACGGGGGCATGCGCCAGAAAACAGGAATGAAGCAACGGCACCGATGGCCGTATATGCGGTGAGTGCATGACCTCGAGCCAGTGGGTCATGTTCATGGCCGGCTTCGATCTCAACAATCTTCCCGCTCCGGTTGTCGTGGATCATCCTGGGTCCTCCCCTGTTGTTGGTTGATACGTCGTGTTTTCGGTGCATGGTCATGAATAGCCTCCTGGGTTCAATATCTCGTAAGCGTCGTCGTGTCTCGTCGGCACAAGCGGGTAGCCCATGCATGAACGCGGCGGGAACGATTGAAATTTGGGGGTAGCGAAACGTTTAAACCGTGGGTCGTGGGTTCGAGCCCCACAGGGCGCACTGTTTTTGAATCCCGTCCCGGCTTGTGCCGGGGCGGGATTTTTGTCGCCTAGGACAGGCCTCGGCGCGGATGCCCGAGACCTGTGAGTGATGGTGAGGCAGGCTACGCACATTGCTTGCCACACCTACAGCGTGTCAGTGTCGCCTCGACCCCGCTGGATGTCGCCGACCCTGTGACTGTCGATACGAATCTCGCCGGTGACGAGTGCCGCTTCAGGCCGAGGAAGGTCCAAAGAACCTGGGACACAACGACAGTCAGGTGAAAGACCGTCCAAGCTGACAACCGATGATCGACACGCGCGTGCGCTTGTTTCCACTCAGGCAGTGGCGAAGCGGGTGAGAACGGCATCGGGCCGCACACCGGGCAAAACACCCCGGAAAATCCTGTAATACCCCAGCTCTTCCTTGCTCCGGATCTGTGGGGCACCTTCACGGTTCACTTCGGCCATGAAATCATCGTCGGTGATCTCAGAGCCCACGGTGTCGAGGAGGTTCTGTGCGCCGCTTCCTGTGCCGAATTGCTCTTTGCGCCGCCACAACAGGTGATCCGGGAGCCAACCGTCGAAGGCACGGCGAAGGTGCCCTTTCTCCATCCCGTCCGCCTCGAGGGCTTTCACCTGCGTCGGAAGCGACATCGAGTGTTGGATGACTTCGTGGTCCAGGAACGGCACACGAGCCTCTAACCCGTGGGCCATCGTGATGCGATCGCACCGCTGCAGGTTCAAACCGTGGAGCCTCTCGATCGTGCGCCGCAGCTCCCCATCAAGATCATCGGGCTCACCGAATTCTTCATGGTAGTAGCCGTAGCCCGCAAACAACTCGTCCGCCCCCTCGCCAGTGAGAACCGCCTTGACGTGCTGGGACGCCAACTGGGACAAAAACCAATTGGGTACGGCGCTGCGGACAAGACTCGCATCGAATGACTCGATGGACCCGACAACGACGCCGAGAATCCCACGGACTTCACTTTCATCGAGGAGAGCCTCGTGGTGCTCGGTACCCAAAAACGCTGCGGTCTCACGGGCGGCCAACAGATCCGGCGAGCCTTCCGTTCCCACCGCGAAAGTCTTCAGGCGCCGTCCTTGCCGCGCGTAGTCTTGGGCGGCCACCGCGGCGACCAATCCCGAGTCGAGGCCACCGGACAGGAAGACGCCGACGTCGACGTCGGCCATCAGATGTCGGCGTACGGAATCGGCCACAACGTCGAAGGTAGCCTTCTCCAAAGCCGCAGACGACGCTTCGATCGGGTCAGTTCCCTCTTCTCGAGCGGGGACCGGGCAAGCGAAACGTTGCAGGCCGCCCTCCGGCGTCCACCAGAAACCTGGCGGGAAGATCTCGGCGGCCGGTTGGATGTCGGGGGCGAAGGCGCGGAGTTCCGAAGCGAAGTGCACGCCCGTTTCGGTGCGCGCCCAGTAGAGCGGTTTGATTCCGACGGCATCGCGGGCGGCCACGAAGCGTCCGTCCTCGGTCGCTGCGCACAGTGCCCACATTCCACGAAGCCGCCCCAGCTCTCCGGGCCCGAAGGTTCTCAAGACAGCGAGCGCCGCCGCGGAATCGGACAGGGAATCGAAGACTTCGGGCATCTCCCCGCGCAGTTCTTTGTGATTGTAGATTTCTCCATTGCACACCAGCGACCAGTCGCCACTGCCGCGAGTACCACCGAGGGGCTGGTGCCCCGCCTCCAGGTCGACGATCGACAGACGACGGTGACCGAGCCAGGCTTTGCGACCGACGTGTCGAACACCTTTGTCGTCAGGACCGCGGTGCGCCAACCGGTCGAGGGCACCTTCGGCTTCCATGGCGAGCTGAAGGTTGATGTCTTTTGCATCGTTGAAGATGCCTACGATTCCACACATGAGTTCGACCCTAGGTGGCCGCGTTCCTAAACAACAACGCTAGTTGCTCCATACGCACGCGACTGTCATCATATGCAGTATGGCGAGCGAGAATTTGAGCAGCGTGCACCGTGCACTTGATGTCCTACGCGTTCTCGGACAGGGCCCTATGGGGGTTCAGGACGTGGCTTCCGCAGTGGGGCGGGAGAAAACCCAGGTCTCCCGAACGTTGAAGGTCCTGGCTCAAGAGGGCTTCGTCGAAAGGGACGCCCGCAGTCTGCGCTACAGCCTCGGGTGGCAGGTGCTGGCCCTGGCGACGTCGGCGTCCCAGGACCGACTTCAGAGAGAAGCCCCCGGTGTTCTGCGGGCCCTCGTGCGCAGAGTAGGAGAGCCCGCCTACCTGACCGTTCTTTCAGGCCAAGGTGCGATGACACTCCTGACCGAGCGCACCTCCCGCGGGATCCAGGCGAACGAGTGGGTCGGTCGCACGTCGCCGCTCAGTTGCACTTCCGCAGGTCGCGCACTGATGTTCGGACTCGACGAGCCTCATGTCCGGTCGCTCCTGGAAGGATCCGGCTCCCCGCTTCCGGGCACCGTCTCGTCACCCCGTGACGTCTCGGCCGTACTACTGCGTCTGCGCAGCGAACGCGGGAAAGGTTACTCGGTAGCTATAGAGGAATCCGAACCAGGACTCGTCGCAGTTGCGGCCCCGGTATACGACCATCGAGGCGAAGTCGTCGCGGCCGTCAATGTGTCCGCACCTGCATTCCGCATGCCATCGGAGATCATCCCCCAGGCCGCCGATTCGGTGATTGCCGCGGCCGACGAGCTCTCGTCCTTGATCGGCGCGGCACCAGCAACCAGAGACCGCTCCTAGACGTCCACACTCGCCCCTATTTCCGAATACCCGATCTATGACCAACCGAATTCACGGATTCAGAGCAATTCGACAATTCCCTCTCCCACACGCTTTTGTCTCTGTTAGATTTATCAACATAATCTGCCATGTCATCGTAGAAGTGCGCACAAGATCTTTCTCCACATTGCATGCCCTGGGCGATTATTTCAGCCTGCGCGTCGTGGAGCTCGCGCTCAGGACCCAAATAAATTATTCGACAGGCCGCGGCGATCCAAGGCGTCGGCGCCCCGCAGGTGACAACCCTTGGTTGCATCGGCCGAAGCCGCTCCTCCTGCCCCACCCGGATCGAACCCCGCCTCCACTGCCGTGCGCTATAACTCAAGTCCTCAATTCTCAATAAATAATCTTAATTTCACGAAGAGCCCCGCCCCCCCCACCTCTACGATCCTATTTGTTTCTGTCTCAGCTTCAGCTCCGAAAATTTCCTCAGCCTTTCGGCTTTTACCGGGGAGTTACTCGTTGTAGCCTGAAAAAGCACCTCGAAAAGGAGACTGATATGCGACGGAAAATTGCGGCCGGAGTTTCGGTCGTATTTGCACTTGCGTTGACCGGATGCGGAGCCGACGATGCCTCAGACGACCAGGGCTCATCGTCGCCGACCTCGGCCAATGCCAGCGCATCGAGTGGTTCAACAGAAGACCTCGCGACCAAGAAGTTCCCCGTCAGCTGGAACGATGCCCTGAAGACGGCACAGGGCAAGTTCGACGGCGACGTTAGCAAGATCGAGTTGGAACCGAACCCCTCCGGCAAGTACGAGTACAAGATCGAGCTCCTCTCGGATCAGCAAAAGTATGCAATCCAGATTGACGCCGAGTCGGGTGACACCGTCAGTGAGAAAACCGATGACCTTGATCAAGAAGATATCGGAACGGAACGCGACTCAGACAAGATCGACGTATCTAACGTCATGTCATTGGAAGATGCAATGAAGAAGGCCAAGGCCGTTCACGACGGTCCCATTAACAAATGGAAACTTGAAGGAAAGGAACGTGGGCCCCAGTACGAGTTCGACATTGACAAGTCGGACGGGTCGGGTGATAACGAAGTCCAGATCGACGCCCATAGCGGCGAAACCATCCCGGATAGCTGATCCGGCCATCCTGCGGATGGGGCAGGGTTCGAGTCACGCCTCGAACCCTGCCCTTCTTTTGAGAAAATCATGAAAGAGTGCATGCTATAGAGTTGTTGTTCGGAGTTCACAAGTGATCTGGAAGCGAGGTGAGGCCCGATGGACAGTGAAAGTCCCAGTCATTCTTTATTGAGCGCCCCCTCCGGATCATTTTCCTGGGATTAACCAGGTCCATCAGCTGGAGCGGGCGTGATGTCCCGCGGTCACGCTGAGGCGATTCGCCCTCAGGTGATGAAATTCCTCTGCCTTAAGGAACCAGCATGAACACTCCTCAGACCACTGAAGTGGCCAACATCGTGGCGGACATTCAGCCGCTGATCCAGTCCAAAAACTTCGTCGCGATCGTCGACGCCGTGGCTCCCCTGACTCCCGAACAGGTCGCTTCCCTCCTGGAACGGTTGTCGGTCAATCACCTGGCGATCGTGTACCGCTTGTTGCCCAAGGAGAAAGCCTTGGAAGTCTTCGAGCGGCTCACTCCCAAGATGCAAAGCGACCTCATCGACGGCCTGCAGGATTCGGAAGTCTCAGCAATCTTTGCGGATCTCGACCCCGACGACCGTGTGTGGCTCCTCGACGAGCTGCCCGCGGCGCTCGCTCCTCGGCTCCTTCATGGGCTCTCTGCCAAGGACCGCGAACTGACCTCGGGAGTACTCGGATACCCGAAAGGGTCCGTTGGTCGACGCATGAGCCCGGAGTACGTATCCACGCACCCTGATCACACGGTGGCTCAGGCCCTGGAGCGGGTGAACCATCACCTCGCGGACGCCGAAACCGTGTACACACTTCCGGTATTGGACGGAAGCCGCCGCGTCGTCGGCGTCGTGAGCCTACGAGACCTCATGCGTTCGGAATCGCACGTGAAGATTTCCGAGCTGATGCACCAGGCCAAAACCACCTCGGCTTACCAGTCCGCAGAAGAGGCTGCCCGCCGCAGCACCAACCTGGGACTCCTCGCCCTACCCATCGTGGACAAAGAAGGTCGGCTCGTCGGTATTCTTACCATCGACGACGCCGTCCGCATCCTCGAGCACGAAGAGACGGAAGACTCGGCCCGACAAGGCGGCGTCGAACCCCTGGGGCGTCCGTACTTCGCGACCCCGATCCGTGCCCTCGTGAAATCTCGCATCGTATGGCTTTTTGTCCTCGCCATCGGCGCAACTCTGACTGTGCAGGTCCAGTCCCATTTCGAGGCGACCCTCGAGCAGGTAACGCTGCTCGCATTGTTCGTACCGTTGCTGATCGGGACCGGTGGAAATACCGGAAATCAGGCCGCGACCACCGTGACCCGAGCGTTGGCGCTGGGTGACGTCCAGCCGCGTGACCTGTTCAAGGTCCTCCTCCGCGAGCTGGGTGTGGGCTTCTCACTCGGAGCGACACTGGGCGCCCTGGGAGGCCTGCTGACCGCGCTCCTGTACGAACCGCGCATCGGAGTAGTCATTGGGCTGACGCTCGTGGCCGTGTGCTCCTTGGCCGCGACGGTCGGAGGGGTCATGCCCATGATTGCGCGGGCGCTTCGAGTGGACCCCGCGGTCTTCTCGAACCCGTTTATCAGTACCTTCGTGGATGCCACCGGGTTGATCGTGTACTTCCTGATTGCCCGAGCTGTCCTTCAGATCTAGGGACCAGTAATGGCCAGCCTGGACGAGGCGGCTGAGCATGGAGAAAACATCATACGCAACCGCTTTAGCCAGTGAATACGGACGGGACCTGAGCCCGCCCCGCGGGCACCCCACGTTGGGTGGGGGTTGCCCGATTGAGAGGCCCTTTCATGCGTTAGGTGGCGGGTTATACCTCCTCCGAACGCAGGAAAACGGAACCGAATCGGGCAACCCCCACCCAATAGCACGCCGGCACGGGGCACGACGCCGACGGCACACCCGCGAGATGACAATTCTGGGCTCCCGCGGCGAGAGCCAATGACTCGCTCGCCAGTTCCGCCGCCATCACGACGGCCCCTTCCTCGCCCTAGCCTGACCAGGCCTTGGAATAGAAATCCTTTGACCGGGAATCCAGAAGTTCGCGGTATGCGTCCGGATCCAAGGCTTGGGCAGAGCCCTCAGGGATCTGCGAGGTGAAAGCTGACACTCCCAGTCCCGCCTGATGGTCCTTCAGCTGGAGGCCCGCGGCTTCCAGGATCGTGGGGTACATGTTCAGCTGGTCCACGGGGGCACGCAGATTTCGGTTCTTGTTCTCTCCCGGAACCCAAATGCGGTTGAAGATCGAACGATTGGGGTTGTTGTCCAACTGCTCGTGGAATGCGTCGCCCGCGCTCATGTGCTTCAGGTGGTCACCCATGATCACAACCGACGTGTCGTCGAGGTAGCCCTTTTCCTTCATGTAGTCCACGAATCCGGTGACCTGTTCCATCGAACAGGCGTAAACGGAAGTGACGTCGCTGTCCGTGTCCACGTTGCAATAGTCGAAGATGTGCACCGGCTCGTGCGTGTCCAAGGTCAGCATGGACAGGTTGAAGGGTTGTCCGGTCTGTTCCGACTCGGCGTGGAGCTGATCGATCTCCTCCTTGGCATGAGCCATCAGACGCTCGTCGCTCAAGCCCCAGTCGCTCCGGAAGTTCTTCTCCGGCTCACCAGCGGCGCGCCAGTCGTTGAGGTCTTTCTCCTCGGAGTAACCGTGGCTGCTCAAGAAGGTGTCTTTGGAAGCAAAGGACCCATTGGCCCCGCCCATGAAGACGTTCTTGTAGCCGTGGTCCGCAAGCACGTTGCCTGCGCAGTTGACACCGCCCAGATACGAAGCCTGCGACTCCTCCGACTTCCCGATGGATCCGCTGCCCTCACCGATGCCGGGTCCCTTGAGCGGAATTCCGCACTGCGTGGACGTCAGCCCCGCCATGGTCCAGCCTCCGCCCTCGTACTGCTGCAACCCGTCGACACTCTGCCAACCATCAGACTCTTGGGTGGCGCCTTCGAGAGATTTGAAAGCATCCTTCTCGAAGAGCTGATCGTCGGTCAGGGTCTGCTCGCCTGACTCAAGGTAAATGGTCACCAAGTTGTTCTTTTTCGAATCGTCGGTGACTTCCGGCTCGGCGTAGTAGTCACCCATGTCGTACTTGGAATTGGCAGACTTGATGTAGTCGCTCATGCCGACCGTGGTGGCAAATGCCGAACCGCCGCCGACGGTCAGAGCGAGGACCAGAACGGTTGAGATCGAGCGCCTGACCCACGGACGACGCCGCTTCGACTTGTCCCCACCGTTGCGTCGCAGCTTGCGCAATCGGAAATGCCGCCAGACAGCGATGCCGACGGTGATGAGGACCGGGGCAACTCCGATGCCCAGGATGCCCATCCAGACAATGGCTCCGCCACCGCCGTCGGTTTGAACCGATACGAGGTTCAGGAGCATCTGCCCCACGGAGATCTTGCCCCAGAAGAAACGAATGCCGAGGCCTGCGATGAGGAGCATAAGGCTCAGCCAGATCAGCACGTAAACGAGGACGCCCCCGATGACGACGCCGACTCGTCGGCTCACATCAAGAAACCGACTGGACATGGCATTACCTCGCGTTTCGACTTTCCATAGTTCTCAAAGGGCTGTTGGCACCCATCTCTCAATTATTCGGGCACATATAATGCTGGCTACCGTACACTACCCGTTCACGGATGGTTAACCTATTTGTGGTGTATCGCTCAACCTAGCCAGACCCGCGTTCCGAGCCCTTCGGCGGCACTGGTGGGTTTCGCGCGCGTGCGGGGCTATGGATTTTTCTCAGAGCGACACGCCGTGGGAAGAGCGATTCATCAATCATTCGGTTGATCCAGTCTTCAGTCTTTTACCCGATGTTCCGCAGGGCCGCGGCTTGGTTGAGTTGTATCTGCAACGCACAGCTCGTCCTGAGGAAGGAACCTCCCGTGAAAAAACTATTGAATGCGGCATTCATCTACATGCTCATCGGCGTACTGTCCGGCCTGTTCTACAGGGAATTCGCCAAGGCCAATGACTTCCCTGACGGGCAGTTCACGCAACTCGGCTTGGTGCACACCCACCTGCTCACCCTCGGCTTCATTGTCTTGCTGATCGTCCTGGTTCTCGAGAAGATTTTCCGCATCTCCGACAGCCGCAAGTTGTTCAACTGGTTCTTCTGGCTCTACAACATCGGCGTGGTTCTCACCTGCGCCATGCTTGCGTGGCACGGTTCGCTGACAGTCATCGGCAAAGAATCCAGCGCCATGATCTCTGGAATCGCGGGACTCGGACACATTTCCATTTCCGCCGGCATGATCGTGCTCTTCATCGCGCTTCGTCGCGCGATTTCGAAGGCTTCCGAGAACCGTTCTGAGCCCCGCCTCGAGGCCTGAAATATGGACACCTCCGCAACCACGCACGAAAACGCTCCGACCACGAAACAGTGGATCGGGCTGGCCACGCTCGCCGCGGGGTTGGGTTTGATCGTTCTCGACGGAACCATTGTGGGGGTCGCACTCCCCACGATCATCGGTTCCCTGGGGTTGGGCCTCTCCGACGCCCAGTGGGTCAACAGCCTGTACGCCGTTCTCCTCGCAGCGTTCCTCTTGCCTGCGGGCAAGCTCGCGGACCTGCTGGGTCGCAAGCGCATGTTCGTCGTGGGGCTCGGCGTCTTCGTCGGAGGCAGCCTCCTGGCTGCAGCCTCCACGGCGGCAGGCACGCTGATCGCAGCGCGAGCGGTGCAGGCCGTCGGCGCGGCGTTCATCATGCCGTCGACTCTCTCGACGGTAAACGCAGTCTTTCGCGGTAAGTACAGAGCCGTGGCTTTTGGGGTGTGGGGAGCCGTGATGTCGGGAGCCGCCGCCGTCGGCCCTCTCGCCGGTGGCGCACTCACCCAATGGGCTTCGTGGCACTGGATCTTCCTGATCAATGCGCCACTGGGGCTTGTTGTTGCGCTCGGAGCGCTGCTGAGCGTTCCGGAAACACGCGCCCCGAAGAAGCTTCGCGGTGCCGACGTGGCAGGTGCCTTGTTCAGCATGACGGGATTCGGTGCGCTCGTTTTTGCGGTCATCGAGGGGCCGGGCCTCGGGTGGTGGAGGCCCCACAGCGAACTCTCCATCGGAGCATGGACGTGGTCATCGAGTGCCCCCTTGTCCCCTGTCCCAGTGATACTCGCGGTGGCTGCGATCGCATTTGCGTCGTTCCTTCTGTGGGAACGGCACCGTCGGAACATGCATCGGGATGCTCTGGTCGATTTGAACCTGTTCGCCCTGTCGACCTTTTCCTGGGGCAACATCACCGCGGCTATGGTGGCGGTCGGTGAATTCGCCATCATTTTCGTCCTGCCGCTGTACCTGACGAATGCGCTGGGTCTGGAAGTCGTGGGCGCGGGGCTCGTCCTGGCCGCGATGGCAGTCGGGGCTTTCGTCTCCGGGGCCGAGGCGCGCCATATCGCGGCCAGGTTCGGGGCATCCGGAACGGTTCTCGTCGGGCTCGGACTGGAGATCATCGGCGTCATAGCGCTGGCGATGCTGATCACCGGTGAAACGTCCGGCTGGTTGGTCGCGGTACCGCTGACCCTCTACGGATTGGGGCTCGGCCTGGCCTCCGCGCAGCTCACGAGCACCGTTCTGCGTGACGTGCCGAAAGAGGAGTCGGGGCAGGGATCGGCAGTTCAGTCCACTGTCCGCCAAGTAGGGACCGCTCTCGGGACCGCCCTCGCCGGCGCCTGTCTTTCGATCGCGATGGCGGCGACGTTGCCTGCGAGGCTCTCGGGTATCGGTATTGACGGTTCGGATGCGGGTGCAGTTTCGGACGCAACCCGCCAAACCGCCGGCACCACGATCTCCCAGCTTCGCGATCAGGGCGGACCCGGCGCCTTCGGCCACGAGACTGCGGCGGTCATCGACGCACTGAGCAATGGTTTCGCGGATGCAACCCGATGGGCGCTCATCCTCGCGGTGGTTTTCCTGGCACTCGGCTTCATCGGTGCCGTGCGCGTCCGGAGCCAAGACACCGCGGAAAAAGCCCCAAACCGGTGACGCCGGGTGCGACGAGGATCTGCACGGAATCCGATCGATTCCGAGCGCTGCCTCTACGTGCGGGATTTCATCAAACACGCCCTTTCCCGAAGGTTGCGCCAGAGCGACTACGGGGGGGCAGCCCGGTTTCAGAGCGTATACAGCGACTCGTGGACCCGCTCGCGTCAGGTGCGGTCGGTCAGGAGCGCGGCATATCCTTCGCGGAAAGTTGGATACCGGACCTCTCGTACCATTGAGTGCACCAAGGACCCGTCTATCGTTTTGCCGCGATCGCGAGGTCTCGTTTCCGGTGCGGCTGGTGGTTCTGGGGCACCCAGGAGCCTAGCAATGTGGTCCGCGACTTCCCCCAAGGGTGCGGCTTCCCTGTCGACCGCGTGAACGATCGGCGGAGGGCTGTCGACTTCGAGTACTCTTTCGATCACCGTCACCAGATCGTCCCGATGTATGCGGTTTGTCATTCGGTCACGTACGAGCGGAGTTCCACGACGGACGCGGTCTATCAGGGCGCTTCTGCCCGGACCATAGATTCCGGCTGGCCGGATGATCGTCACGTTACGGAACAAGCGGGTGACCAGACCTTCGGCTTCCAACAGAATCCGGGAGGTTTCCCTCCGGGGCAGTGGCACGGTCTCCTCGGTGATGATCTCGCCGTCGCTCTGGCCGTAGACTCCGGTCGAGGAGATCAGCACTACCCTCGGTTGCTCGCCGCTTGCGCTCTCTGCCAGCGCGCGAGCCAGCCCGCGCAGTCCCCCGAGATGCGTGTGAGCGTATGCCTCTGTCTCGGCGGCATCCGCCGTCAGGGAAACAACCACCGCGTCCGGATTCGGAATTCTCGTACTTCCCGGATTCGTCAGGTCCAAGCTCATCGGAGAGATCTCGGCAGGCAAAAGCTTCGCTCGACGTCGCACCCCGGTCGCTCGCCAGCCATTTCGGACCAGGCGTTGGCCCAGGTGGATTCCGACGTCACCGCACCCCGCAAGCACAACACTGCGAGCCATTAGCTGCGCCCGGCTTCAAAGGCCTCGGCAACCCCGTTGAGTTGGCTTTTGAATGATGAATAGCCTTCGGGTTCGAGGGGGAATTTGGCCCAGACCTTTTCCGGAACGTCCTCGGCAGGGCGTTGGAGTTCCTGACCCCGGTCGGTCAGGACAATGAGCCGACGCCGCTCGTCATGGGGATCCCGCCGCCGCACCACGAGGCCTCGCTGCTCAAGGCGACGCAGCACTGGAGTCAGGGTTCCGCTGTCCAGACCGAGGAGTTGCCCAATTTGCCCAACGCTTTGGGAGTCATTGCTTTGGGAGTCATTCGATTGCCAGAGCGCAAGCATCACCAGGTACTGCGGATAAGTGAGGCCCAATTCATCCAATAATGGACGGTAGGCACGGACCATGGCGTGACTGGCGCGATACAGGCTGAAGCACAGCTGATTGTCCAGGGCCAAGGGGGATTTCGAATTCGACACAACCGAACTCTAGCAAAACGGTTGACGCTTTTATATTGTGCCCAATATAGTCGTGCTTTAAGGAAACATTAAGGAGACCCATGGAACCGCTTTACACCGCAGAGGCACTCAGCACTGGAAATGGCCGCTCAGGGCACGTTCGATCGAGTGACGGCACCGTCTCCATCGATCTGGCTCCGCCCCAGGAGATGGGGGGAAGCGGGGAGGGCAGCAATCCCGAGCAGCTCTTCGCTGCGGGCTACGCGGCCTGTTTCCATTCGGCCCTTCAGTCGGTTGCGAAATCGGCTCACAAAAAACTCGGCGATTCCGCCGTTGGCGCGCGCGTCTCCATTGGCAAAGAGGGTGAAGGATACGGCCTTTCGGTCGTCTTGGAAGTCGTCGTCCCCGACCTTCCCGTTGAGGAGTCCCAAGAACTGGCGGACCAAGCGCACCAGGTTTGCCCCTATTCTCGCGCGACCCGCGGGAACATCGACGTGCAACTGAACGTCACCGACCAGTAGACAACACGCTGAAGGCCGCAGGTGCGAAAATTTCTGCCACACCTGCGGCGTCACTTAAGCTACGTCCCTATCTACCGAAACCACGATGGCTTCAGCAGATAGGGGCATGTTGGTCTCGGCATCTCCGCCGACCCAACTGCTTGAGAGACCTTCCATCAGGCGCTCCCCGGTTCGCCGACATCGCCCACATCCGCGTCGGCCGTCTCATCGATGATGTCCAGGATGTTGTTGAAGTGTTCCGATTGGGCCTCGACCAAAGAGCCGTGCGAATCCCCCTCCATGAGGCGCAGACTCCCCCGACCCCCCGCTTTCTTGACGGCATCGATGTACCGCCGGGAATTCTCGGGTGAAACGACCTGGTCCGCGGTGCCGTGGACCGCGACCACCGGCAGAGTGTTGTCGATGTTCTGTATGGGATCGACGTCGGAATAACGGGCCGCGATCTGATCGGGTGTGCCGCCCAGCGCATTGATGATATTGGTATCTCCGTGAGTCGCCGCATACGTCAGGTCAAGTGGACCGGCCAAGGAAACGACCCTCGTCGGGACGAATCGGGGGTGAACACCGAGCTCATGCTCCTGCTTCGAATCTCGAGTCCCGGCCCACATGGCCAACTGGGCCCCAGCGCTGTGGCCGACCACCAGTTCGTCGTCGGTCGTGAATTCCGGGTGCTTCTTGCTGAGCTCCGGGATGAAGTCCAGCGCGGACGCGACGTCCGTGAATGTCGTCGGCCAGCCACCACCTGATCCCACCCGTCGATACTCGATGTTGTATACCGCCATCCCCCGGTCGACCAGGGACTCGGCGTACGCGTCAAAGGATTCCGCCCCGATGGTGTTCTGCCATGCACCGCCATGGATCAGAACGACCAACGGCACCGACTTGGCGTCGTGCTTACCAGCTGGAAGATAGAGGTCGCCCCAGTTCTGAGATGGATCCCCTTCGCCGTCGACTGGGTAATTGATCCTTTTCGACAAGGGTTCATCACGTTGGACGACCGGTTCCTCGACATGCGAGGAGGAAGGCTGCTGCGATGCAGGGGCCGAAGAGGGGCCGTCCGAATCATCTCGCTGGCCCTGTGGATCTCCCGCAGAACACGAGGCAAGGAAGAACATGAGAGTCAGCCCGGCCGCGACTTTTCGAGCCCGACAGGCAAAATCAAGGGGAGAATTCATGGCAGACATTGTGCGAGCTGCTTCCTGACGCAGAACCGATGCGGTCCTGCCCCTTGAATAGTGAGTGACCGTCCCTATAAGTGCTACACATCACCGTATCAATGTCATGGAACATCACGTCAAGGTTTTTCTCTTGTTATGTATGATTTCGGTTCTCGAACCGGCCTCCGGGGAGATATCCACAGATTCCCGGATCCGTGCTCATCGACTTCCTCCAGAATCTAATATCTCTGTCCAAGGCCAATCGGTCGGACCAGGCACCGTTTGACGCCGGTCCGGCTACCGGCGGTTCCGGGCTTCTGACATCAGTTAAAGAACGCGCTGACGGATATCCGTTCGGAAAACCGGAAAAGCCGGGATGACTGTTTCATACCTTGGGGGAAGGTTTCATGTTGCTTTCAAACCGTCGAGAATTACGGGAACGTATCGCCAGTGCACATCGACTTCGCCTTCGTACGGTGGGGATATCGACGCTCAGCGGCTTGTTGATGGCCTCGGCCGTGGGAAGCCAATGCGCATGGGCGGCCACGCCCGAATTTTCGTCCGTTTCCACCAGCCGAGAAGCCTCCAGCTACCGCGAACGCGTTCAGGTGGAGACAACGGTTTTGGATACAGCAGTCTCCAACGCAGAAAATATGGGAGTTCAGGTCAGGAAGGAGGGCGTGATCAGTGAAACTGTCGAGAACAGAGCCGTGCCTGAACGCCTGGATGCAATCCGGAAATCATACCGAGAGCAAGCGAGCGCCCTGGAGGCTGCGTCCAGAAGACTCCAGGAGCTGAAGGCCGCGCACAGCATCAGCCAGTCTGAAGCCGAAGCGAAGTACCAGCGGGAGATGGCTGACTACGAACGAGATAAAGCTGCTTACGATCGAGCCAAAGAGCAGTACGACCGCGAGAAGGCTCAGTACGATACCCATCTCAAGGAGCAGATCACCGCGGCCGACCCCAATCATGCCCTCTCTCCCGGGAAACTCGTGTACGAGCAACCGTTCACCATCTCAGAAAACCGAAATAGCCTCGTTCGTATCGAAGGCATTGAGAGTCACCCCGGCCAGAACAACCTGTTCGACGCCCACAACAATTACAACTCGGATACCGTGACCCACGTGTATCCGACCGACGGATCCAATTTCACGGTCTCGTACAAGAACGTGGCTCGAGACAAGGCAACCGGTCGGTCGCTTGACGCGAGAATTCACGTATCGGACGTGGTCACATCCGCGACCAATCCGGGACGGCCAACCATCGAAGTCTTCTCGAATTATTCGGACAATGTGGCCCTCTACAACGTGACGGCGGTCAAACAAACCTTGAGCTTTGTGTTCTCCGACACCGGGGAGGAATACGACCACAACTACTATGTGTCCTTCGGTTCACTGAACGGTCAGCACCAAGCGGACAAGGCTCGCTATGAATATGCTCATGGGGTTTACGCTGCGGCCGGCCACGGGGTCATCGCGTCGTTCGTGAATCCGAAGTCAGAAATATCCCGGGAAGCCCAGACGGTCCACGGTTCGGCGTCCAAGGCTGTGACCAACGCGTTCATGCTGCCCCAAGGCGGGCGTCAGTCTCGGTCCATTGCTGATACCGATCCGGACATCATGACACACCTTGGCGTGACCTTCTTGGCACACAACAGCTCCTCATTCTGGGTCGGGACTTCTGGAGGCTCCCCTGGGCGCGATCCTGACGACGTCGAGGCCATTACGGCGACTTACAACCACGTCATGCTCTCCTCGGATACCGTTGCCCCTACCGAGGCGATGCCTACCCCTCCACGACCTCCCGCACTGCCAAAACGTCAGGAAGTACCACCCGTTGCGCCCGTAACCGCATCCGTTCGCTATCACGAGTTGTTCACACCGGGCTCTGGCACCCAGAAGGTCGCCCGCGGGGAAGGAAAATTCGTCCTCCCTGGGCAAACCACTCACCAGACGGTCACCAAGAGCACCGGTTTCGAACCACTCAAGCAATTCGTCATTGGTGACAATGTCTTCGCGACCGAAGACGGGCGCGTCCCGGTAACTGTGGATATGGCCTCAGTCCGAGTTGAGTCCGAAGGAGTTGACGTTTCGGACCGGTTCCATCTCATCAAGGAAGAGACGGAATTCCAAGGCAAGAAGGTTCTCCAAGTCCGGGCAGAAGCCAAGGACGCCCAAACTCTCACAAAGAACACCGCCTATACCCTCAGTCTGAGTCAGACGGCCTTGGCCGACGGCTTTGCGGATGATGAGTGCGACGCCGGATTTTCGATTGTCAACGGAAGACTCGATTACACGGAGACCCACGCCTACCACGAGCCATCGATCGATCCCCACAAACGCGGGGCCCATTCGGTCAACGGCGAAGACATCGATCGGAAAGCCGTCACCATTGGGGAGACGATCCAATACTTTCTTTCCCTGGATGCGTCCCAGCTTGCCGAGACCGTCGAACCGATCACCCGCTTTGGCATGATTGATGACTACGACGAGGCGCACGGCAGCATCGACGTGTCCTCGATCCGAATTTACAAGGTTCCTTCCGAGGCAGATGGCGTCAATCTGAAGGCTCTCCGAGAAGTAGTCACCATGGGGTCTGAAGATGTCACCGGTCAATTCGAACTGAAGGATGCGGGCGCGGCGGGCCTGTCCATCATGGCCAAGGTCGAAGGCGGGCGACTCGTACCGCCTCTCGGGTGCAAATATGTAATTTCACTTCCCTACATGGTGACCATGAATGCCAATGGAGACATCAGCAATACCGCGTGGCAGATCGTCAACGATTATCGGGTTCAGACGGAAACCGTTGCCAATCACGTGAGAAAGATCAATCCGCATAAGGACATCGTCATGTCGTCGGCCGACCGAATATCGCTGAATGGAGGCACCATACCTCTGGGCCAAATGTTCGATTACAGACTGGATTCCTCCGTACGTCCGGCCCAATACGCCGGACAGACCACCGAGTGGACGATCTTCGACGACTACGACGAATCCCATGATCGCTACGACGGCAACTTCGTAGTCCTCTCGACGAGCTCCTTTGTCCGCGAGAATGGTTCTGTGATCGGCCCGGGTGAAGACATCACCCGGTATTTCACTCAGAAAATCGACCAACGATCCGGCGCCGTGACGTATTCGGCCACGGATGAGTTCCTCAAGATTCTGAACCTCGAATCCAACCGTGCGAAAGAGCAGGCTTGGTCCGTCTACGTTCAAATGACCCGGATCGATGCGGGCGACGTCGAGAACACTTTCACGGAGTCCTATAACGGAAACTGGCTGAAGTCGAACCCCGTCCGGACTCATACGCCGGCTCCTTCACAACCCAGTGGTGAACCCCCTCGGCCACAGGAGCCGCCGGCCCAGCCTGCGCCTCCGCAGCCGGAGTCAAGGGATCCCGAACCGCCCGGAGACGGCACGCCACCGCCACAAGCAATCCCATCAGAAAAGCCAGCCGACGAACTACCGGGGCCGCCCCCTCGATCGCCCGGGTCACTAGCCCCGTCGCCAGAGGAACCTCACCGCGCTGGGCCGATCGCGCGCACAGGTGTCACTGGCGATAACGAAGTCAGCTCAGCCTCGGTAGTAGGCATCGGAATCGGAACCGCCCTTGTCGGATACGGGGCTTATCGGGGCCGCCACCGTCGCAAGGACCCATCACATACTGCAGATCGCGGTCCCCGTGCAAACCGATTCCTCCCCGCTATGGACGATCACTGGCGGCCAAAGGCGTGCACTTTCTCAGCGATGAGAACCGGGCATGATTACAATGCTGGAGGTTTCTAAACTCGAGCCTTCGTCGAGGGCGGGGACCCGCACCCTGGTTCCGATACTGCTAGGGTTGACGGTCATCCTGTTGGTGCTCGTCTGCGAGTTCTCCCCTTCGCGAAATGTTCCCCTCGCACTCAGACACCCCGGGTTTCTCCTGGGCCGGACCTCCACGTCACCGGAGGGACACACCCTTTTGGATCGGGGCCCACACAAGACTGCCCTCGATGAAATGACTCGTGGGCAATACGCCCCGCGTCCCGTCCGCGGTTTCAGGAATGCGCGATGTGAGACCAGCACCGTTGGGATTGTCCCAGACCTTCCTGGCAGCAATACGTGGAACGCACCGTCCGTCGGCGCCACGGCTGGATTCGACGTCGCCGAGACGAATGACCTCGGAGAATTGCCTCTACCGGAGGCACCACGAGGGGTCAGGGACAACGGGTCAGCAGATATTGGTTCCCGGTCCGGCTCAACTTTCTTGGCCGGCCACGTGAACCACAATTCTGGCGACCTTTCCCCTTGGGGGCACCTCCACGAGCTCGAACCCTGCGCTCCGATTTTCGCTGCGGGATCCGACGGGACAGCACACGCATACCGCGTTACCGACCTGTTTGTGGTCCCTCAGTCCAAGCTCAAGGAAGACCCGGATTTGCTGACTACGACAGGGCCGCATCGATTACATCTCGTCACGTGTTCCGGTCCTGAGGTAGCGGGAGTCAACAGAGGCCTCTTCA
The DNA here is from genome assembly GCF_004137765.1 of Rothia uropygialis. GTDB lineage: Bacteria > Actinomycetota > Actinomycetes > Actinomycetales > Micrococcaceae > Rothia. The sequence goes on from NZ_NOIS01000004.1 coordinate 76,918, forward strand.
CCTATCAGGACAACTTAGTAGTTCGGGCAAGCCCCGTCAGCTGATGGCTCTCCACAACGCACGCGCAGCCGCGACGGTCTGCGTGTTCCGGGAGCGGGCCGCCCCGATGGGCGACCCGCTCCCGTGTCTACGCTCTATCGAACTAGCTCACCGTTGGGAGCTAGTCCTCGAGATGCTCAATGTCTTCGAATACCTCCGTGTTATCGCCTTTTCGATGAACGAAAAACCAGTTGATGAGGCCCAGAGCTATGCCGATGATCAGCAGTGCCCCCGCAATCTCATATTGAATCCACGCCGATCGCTCTCGGGCCCAAGGCCCGGCAAGGAATACACACGTGATCACGCCCAGAATCGGAATGATCGTGGGAGATCGGAAGGCGCCCGGAGGGGTCGCGTCCCTGCGGAGCACCAGAAGAGACGCGTTGACCACCGCGAAGACGCACAAGAGCAACAGCGCGGTCGTTCCTCCCAGAGCCGCCACGATGCTCTTCTGACCGCTGACGTTGACGTACACGACCAGACCTACCGCCAAGAGCGTGGTGAACACGACCGCAACCCACGGAGACCGGCGCTTGGGCAGAACACTTGCGAATGGTCTGGGCAAGACGTGCTGCTTGGCGAGGCCATAGAGCAGGCGACTGGCCATGAGCATATTGATGAGAGCGGTGTTCACAACGGCAAAGACCGTCAAGAACGGGAAGATCACATCAACCGGGATGCCTGGGGCGCCCACACGCACGACGTCGAGCAGAACACCGGCATCCGGGTTCTTCGGGTCGGCGATGTCACCCGGAGGGATCACAATCGTCACGGTCACTGCAACCAGGATGTAAATGATCACGCATACGCCGAGTCCTGTAAGCATCATTCGGGGCATATCGCGCTTCGGGTCCTTGCACTCCTCCACCAAGTTCACGGAGTCCTCGAAGCCGACCATCGCGAAAAAAGCCACCGACGTCGCCATAGTCACCGCAGCGAACATGTTCCGGTCGCTGTGATTTTCGAAGACGACTATCCGGCCCAAGTCACCGTGCCCACTGACGATCGCGGCAAAACCGATCACAATGATGATTCCCATCGCGACCAGAGTCACCAACGTCAGGATCACGTTGAACTTCACGCTCTCACCGATTCCTCGGAGGTTCACGAGCCCAAGGATGATGATGATTCCGATAGCCATGAACATCGAAGCAGTGGGGCCGGAGGGAATCCCGGGAATGAACTGCCCAATACCGATCAGCAAATTCTTGCCGACCAAGGTCGACGACGTCGCCGCGCTCGTAATACCCGAGCATGCGACCGCGAAAGCAACGATAAAGGTAACGAAGTGTATTCCGAACGCTTTATGAATATAGAGAGCAGCACCGGCCGCCTGAGGATACTTGGTAACCAACTCAAGGTAGGAAAATGCCGTGAAGGTCGCGACGATGAAAGCGACGAGGAACGGCAACCACGCAACACCCCCGACTTCCTTGGAAACGGGACCGGTGATCGCGAATACCCCGGCCCCGATCACGTCTCCGATAATCAGCAGAATCAGCAGCTTGGGTCCGATGACCTTTTTGAGCTCCCTCGGTTGGGCGCTCGTCTCAGCTGTGTTGGTACCCATAATTGGGCCCCCTTCTCAGTCGATGCGAGTGTCATGCCGATTACAACCCACTGTGACCCAATCGGCAGAGACACAATTCAATCACGACTAGGTCGAGTTTGTCGGCAGTCTCTCCGTCGTCCACGAACCGGAATTCGAGGTATTCCCCTCGATGGGACCCCTCTGAACCTAGAAAAATTTTGGATATATAGAGCATGATGTACCCATACGAGGCCAACCGGCCACTATCGAACGTCCACCAGTGAAAGCGGCGAAAATCATGGATATCGTCAGGAAAAACGTTGTATTCGATGCATCCGATATCGAAGCAGAAACCTCCTTCTGGGCCAACGTTCTGGGCGGCCAGGTCAGCGACGAGGACAGCAACGATCCGCAGTGGCGGGACATCGTGGTGGCCGGGGAAATTCAGGTCTCGGTTCAGCACGCTCCCGATCACATCGCCCCGACTTGGCCCGCCGGTGAAGGCGACCAGCACCAGCAGCTACACTACGACCTCACCGTCACCCCAGCAGAGTTCGAGGACTCTTGCCAAGAAGTACTCGCGCTGGGGGCTCACTCGATCCAAGCGCCCCACGACCTAGAAGCTGCTCATGGTTTTCACGTCTTCGCCGACCCAGCAGGGCATCCATTCTGTATCTGCTGGGGATAACACGCGATGCCTCCCGTGCCATGCTGGGATGAGGCAACAATCCTCAGGAGAGTCATGCAAAGCGCGGAAATTACCATCATCACGGGCGGTTTGGCCCTGCATTCCTCATCCGCGCAGCTGGCGGACCGGTTCAAGGACGCCACGAAAAGCGAACTGCTCGACCGGGGCATTGAACCCAAGATCCGCACTCACCACCTGAGTCAGTTCTGCTATGAGATCGCCGATTTCATCACCAACGGATACCCGGAAGGGGAATTGGAAAGCCTTCTGAATGAGGTCCTGGACTCGGCAGGCATCATCACGGTGTCCCCCACTTTTCAGGGCAGCTATTCAGGCCTCTTCAAATCCTTCTGGGATCTGATATCTCCCGAGGACCTCTCCGGTAAACCGGTACTGGTCGGTGCCACCGGTGGATCTGCCCGCCAATCAATGGTCATCGAGTACTCGATGCGGCCGCTATTCAATTTCCTCCACGCCGACGTGACACCGACCGGGGTCTACGCAACATCGAACGAGCTGTCCTCGCATGAGGTCTTGGAGGGCCGCATAAGACAGGCTTCACGGGAATTCGTGAGCAAAGTTGCGCTCGGCACGTCGTCAGGCTAATCCGGAAAATGTCAGCACCACCAGCAATACGTTGAGCACAACAATCGCCGCGGTGACCACGACCGCAAAGACCCGAATCACCATCGGGTTGACCCACTGACCCATGAGTTGACGGTCCGCCGTGAACTTGGCCAGCGGAATGATTGCAAACGGGATACCCAAAGAAAGAACCACTTGACTGACCACCAAGCTCCACGTGGGGTCCCAACCGACGGCGAGGACCGCGAGCGCGGGAATCAAGGTGATGGCCCTTCGTGCTAGCAACGGGAGCTGAACGTGCAGAAGACCTTTCATGATCGCCGACCCCGCGTAGCAGCCGACTGAGGTCGAGGCCAGTCCGGAAGCCAACAGTCCCAGTGCAAAGACGAGCCCGACCACCGGCCCGAGATGATCGGAAATGGCCGTTGCAGCACCTTCGATGCTGTCCGTTCCGGGCACTCCGGGCAATGACGCGGCCGCCATGAGCAGCATGCCAATATTGACCGACCCGGCAAGAACCAGACCAAGGACGACGTCCCACCGCGTTGCTTTCAAAAGGCGTCCAGTCATCCCGTCGGCACGTCCCCGGGGGCTGCCGTGTCGGTCGCAGACAAGAGCCGAGTGCAGATAGATCGCATGAGGCATCACGGTGGCCCCCAGCATGCTCGCGGCAAGCAAGACGGACTGCGAATCCTGAAACCTCGGGACCAACCCCTCGGAGACCCCTGTCCAGTCCACGGGGCTGACGACCAGTCCGGCCATGAAACCGATCGTGATGACCACCAGAAGCCCGACGACGAGCGCCTCGAACCTGCGTGGATTGCGGCCGTTCTGGGTGGCCAGGAGAAGCATCGAAACAGCACCCACTAGTACTCCGCCCCATAGCAGCGGCAAACCGAAGAGAATGTGCAAGGCTATGGCTCCGCCCACGACCTCCGCGAGGTCCGTCGCTGCCGCCACAATTTCTGCTTGACCCCAGAACAGCAAACGGGGTCCTCGACGCATGCGCTGGCCCAGGAGATCCGGAAGGCTCTGCCCCGTGACGACCCCGAGTTTCGCAGACAAGTACTGCACCAGGACCGCCATGAGGTTCGCCAGGACGAGCACCCAGACCAGCAGGTATCCGTATTCGGCTCCCGCCGAGAGATTTGAGGCGACGTTTCCCGGATCCACATACGCAATCGATGCGACGAATGCTGGCCCCAAGAGCGCGAACCACCGCTTGCGCGGCAGAGTTGGAGATTGCTTATGGGGCACGGTGGTCGGCCGTGGCCTCGTCGTCTTATGGGATTCCACGGTCGCACCTCGCATCCGGACAGTTCTTCGCTCTGGCTGTTTTACAGACTACGCCGGGGCGAAGTTGGGGACCACCCCGGAGGCGCGACGTCGAATTCCGAGCCGGAACGCCCCGTTCAGTGAACGTTTGGCACAGTACCTTCGTACGCCTCGTTTACACCATTAGTGCCACCCTGGGGTCCAAATATGTCAGCTTCAGCTCAGATCATCTGTTCGACCAGCACTCGAGCCCACCTCTCACTCCTGCCCTTCGCCCTGAGTCTTATCGGCTCCAACATTCTGTTCCTCCTCCGGGACAATCGCATCAATGCGGTCTCCACCACGGCGCTGGGCGGCATTGCAGTCGGGTACACGACCTACCTCTTGACGGTGGGAAGAAAGCTGAACCGGATCCGATACGGCTCTTTCGTTGCTCATGCGCTCACCTACGGCATCTTCAACGTCGGCTATCTGCTCCACGCCTATTTCCTGGTCGCCCTGAACTCACCCGCAATCCTGACGGGCGGGGAATTCCCTCTGGATCCCCACTGGCTGGGAGCAACTTTGGGGATGGCCTCCTTCTGGGGAATCGGCCTGATCGCCCACGGAATCGGCGCCGTTGTGTCCCGCGGTTTCGAGGCGTCTCGCCCTTGAGCACTTCGGAAACGGGCCCCCAACCGCTGTCTTCTGAAGATCAGGAATGGGTAGAGGAACTGACCGCAAACTGGATCGAGGTCTACAAGAAGTCGGCCACGACCCTGGCACTGCTTAGGATCGTCCGCGATTACGGGCGACTACCGGCCCCTGCGATCCGCAACGAATTCGTCCGGGCCACGGGATGGTCCGTCACGGAGCGAGGGTTCTACAGGACCCTGAAGAGACTGGCCGACAGCGGAGCACTGTCCATTCGCAAAGTCGACATCGCCAGAACTGGCGCAAAACGCCACGACTTCGAGCTGACCCCTTTGGGCCACAACTACTTACGCAACATCGAGCAGGAACTCATGTGAGCCTCAGACGCGCGCCCGTGTGAGGCCGCGAATGGCCCGGGCAACGTCACCCGGGGCCAGGAAATGCTCGGCGAAAGAGAGCGACGGATGATCGCCTACGCAATAGCTCTGTTCCGCGTTGCGCAACAGGTCGACATCGTTCGCATCATTGCCGAACGCTGTATAGCTTCCGGCGGATACGCGCAACGGGCTCAACGCTGCAAACTTCGAAATTCCACTGGGCGCGACGTCGATCAACCCCTCCGCGGGATGGTGCGTCACCGTGAGGCCCGCCCTGCGCAGACGATCTATCGTCTGCGCATCCTCCGTGAACAGCACGGCCTTCGAGTAAGTTTCCAGCCGAGACCGCTCGACGTGGGAAGCCAACCGCCCGGCGTCCAGCTGCCGGAATATTCGATGATCCGCATCTCCGGTATAGGCGTAATCCCACGGGCCATCCAGCAGATACGCGTATTCATGTGCATCAATCAGTTCATCGAGCATCCTGCGATCCCCGGCCCGGAACCCCACAACCTCGGTTTGGCCTGCGTGACGGACAAAGGCCCCATTGCCCCCAATCAAAGTTTGGTCCTGAAGGTCCGTCGGGATCACGGGAACGAGGTCACGGAGAGGGCGGGCTGAGGCGAAAATGAGCTGCCGGAAGCCGCGGAGCTCCCGGAGGGCTTCAACGATGTCCTCCGAGATTCTATGCCCGTCAAAACAGATCGTTCCGTCCACGTCAAAAACTGCCGGGTTCTCCATAGCGGATGAGTCTATAAAGAATTCGAATCCTCGAACAAAGTGCGGCCGGGAGAGTACCTCCCCCCGGCCGCACTTCACGCCATGAGACCGACACTGGTTCACGGCGAAGGGCTCAGAATATGCCCGGACTCGGGTTTCCGAAATCGGTCGTGGTGTTCTGGCGCGAATCCACGTTCTGATCGTTGCCCGTGGACTTGTCCTCGTCCAGGCGGCCCACCTGGGTCACGGTGATGTAGTTGGTCAGGCGCCCCTCCTTGGTCAACCCGTCACCGAAGTTGAGGTTGGCAATGAGCTGATCCTGACCGGCATCGACGGGGTTGGACAGGGTGACCATGAAGGACCGGGTTGACGTTTTCTCGTCGAACCCCAAGTCTTGGGTGTAAGCGCCGTTGAACCACCCTGGGGTAATCAGCCGATCGACGCCTTGGGGACCGTTGTCGGTCTTGACGTCAATCCGGAAACTGATCGCCGGAAATTCGGAGTAGTAGCGCTCGGACCCGACGTTCTTCGCGTGAATCGCAACCAACCCGGCATAGCCTTTCGCCTTCGCTCCCGAGACGGTGTACCCAACGGTCAGGTCGTGTGCGGAGGTGGCAGGTTCGACCGCTTGGGCAGCACCGGCACCACAAGTGACGACGCCGAGGGCTAGGGCCAAAGTGGCCGCTGCGGCACGGCTCATGAACTTTTTCATCATTGGTTTGGTTCTCCGTTCCAAAGTCCAGCGGCGTCTTAGGAGTCAGCCGGATTGTTGTACAGCTTGACTTCGACCTCGTTCTTGACGGGCACGAATGCGTTCCACGCCGTGGGGTTGGTCCATCTCCCATCCGCTCCGCAGATCTGCTGCGTTCCGGACATCGTCACAGTGCGGAACCCATACGTGGCTTCACCCGTGTATCCCGGAGGAACATCGTAGGGGCCGATTGTTTGGCCTGCATTCCATGACAGCTCGTAGGACGCCTCAAAACCGATCTTTTTGGAGATCTCTTCGGCGATGCCGAAGGTCCCGCCATCCTTGGAGGCCCCACCGTTGATGGTGGTGCTATTTCCCTGCTCGCCATTCACGCTGATATTGATCGTTTGGGACTTGGACGTCTCCTGCGTCAGCGGAATGTCTTTGGCGGTGTGATTGGTCGTGGAGATGGTCCCCACCGGTGAGAAATTGTCGTTGACCTTGTACACCACGGTGCGACGGTCCTCCAGAGCGTTGCACACGGGGTGAGGGTTCAACACATTCGGCTTGATGTGATCCGACCCGTGATAGGTGTTCACGATCGGCAATGTGGGATTCAGCGCCGGCGTTTCAGGGTAGTGGTTCTCGACGGTGGTGGCGCTCGCGGGCGATGCGGCGAGACCGACCAGCAGCGCGCTGCCGCCCAGAATTCCGGCCATCTTTCCTGTCAGCTTCATAGGTGCTCCTCGTTTTGACCTTGAACAATAGATCTCGACGAACCGCTGTGCAGCCGCACCGATCGACACTCGTGACGAGGGCTGTGCTCTTCTCCAAGAAAGCTGTTCAGCCCCATCCCGGGCCCGATCTGGCGAGTTCGACGACATCTGCACGGAACATTACATAGCCACAGGACACTTTTGTACTGATCAGTACATTAACTTTTGGTGTCTTCACGAAAAGTTTCGTCCCCCGCATTGCAGGGATCCACACAACAACCCAATCAAAGTCACCGACTGCTTCATGGGGCAACGTAGCGATTACCCCGCTCCTTCCAACCGAACCCTGACCCAATCCCATGAGCAGTCGCCTCAGACCCCGTGAAGCCGGATTGCCAGACCGCTCGAGGTCAGCAATCCGGTTCAATATTTAACGTGTGGTATTCGTTTGCCTTACCCGACGAGATCAAGCCGGAACGCCCCGCAACTATCCCCTTGCCCCCATGGGTTATTACAAACTGTTACGTCATACGATGTTTGCCCTGTGTAACACCGCCTAATCGCGATCATTTTCGTTTCAGGCAGGCGTCACCGAGCCGAAATACCACCTGGTCAACTGCGGACCCTGGCTCATTTATCACGCAGAACTTTCTTAATCGCCGCCAGCGCCGTGGCAGCTGCTTGACTCGCCCCAGGACTTACACCTTGGCGTCCGCCCAGGATCGGATTCTGTTTCCGGCCGAAATGAGCTTGGAAACCCCCGCGACGCCGCGCTCTCTGCCGGTCAATCCGCGAAAGTAGCGCTCCACTCGTCGTACCCGCCCGAAAGGCTGTGGAATTCAACGTCCGGTCGCACCTCGGCCAGGATGTCCATGGCCTTCCGCGAGCGAACTCCCGCCTTGCAATAGAGAACCACGTGCGAGTCCTTGTCGAGACGAGCACCCAGGGCTTTCCCGGAGTCGCGTTGGATATCCCCCAAAGGGACGTTTGCGGCACCGGATATCGCGCCCAATCGGTTCTCCCACGGTTCGCGTACGTCCACGATCATCAGCTCGTCGCGCTCCTCGAGAAGCGCATTCAAGTCGGTCGGGCTGATTTCGTCCTGCGGAGTCGAGGGCGGAGCCACAGCGCACATCGTCTCGTCGGACGACTCTGCAAGATCCGAGGCCACACTGGTGACTTTCGGGCGTTGTGGGTCCGGTTCCAGCCGTAGTTCCTGAAAACTCGCGGCCAGGGCATCGTAGACCATCACCCGCCCCAAGAGGGGGTCACCGATACCGGTCAGGACCTTAATGGCTTCAGTCGCCATCAGAGTACCGATGACTCCAGGGAGCACTCCGATCACTCCCGCTTCGGCACATGAGGGGACCTCTCCCGGTCCCGGTGCTTCGGGGAACAAGTCCCGATACGTGGGTCCGTGACCTGCCCAAAAGACACCGACCTGACCTTCAAAACGCAGAATTGCACCGTAGACTACGGGCTTGCTCAGGATCTCGGCCGCGTCGGAGACGATGTACCGAGTCAAGAAGTTGTCCGAACCGTCGATTACGAGGTCAACGGGACGGACCAGCTCCAGGGCATTCTCCGGGGTAATCCGGAAACGGTGTTCAACGACTTCGGCATCCGGGTTGAGCCCTCTCACCACATCCGCGGCGGACTCGGTCTTGGGTCTACCCAAGTCGGCTTCCGAGTGGATGACTTGCCGGTGGAGATTGGAACGGTCGACGACATCGTCGTCGACGATCTCGATATGCCCTACTCCTGCAGCCCCCAGGTACTGGAGGATCGGAGATCCGAGCCCTCCGGCACCGATCACGAGAATCCGTGAGTCAAGCAGCGCTTGCTGCGCTTCCGGGCCGAAACCCACCAGTCCCAGGTGACGTTGGAAGCGCTCGAGTTGGGTATCGCTGAGATCGTTGATACCGGTCATATGCGGTCCTCCGCGCGGACCCGTCCTTGCACGGGCGAGGATGCCAGAGCCTCGGTACGACGCGGGATGCGGCCTGCCTCGCGAGCGAGATAGCCGGCCTCGACTCCGCGACGCATCGCGAGCCCCATCGCCCGAGGATCGCGGGCTCGCGTTACGGCCGAAGCGACCAGGACGGCGTCGCACCCGAGTTCCATGGCCTGCGCGGCCTCGGACGCGGTTCCGATGCCCGCGTCGACGACCACCGGAACCGAGGCGCGGGTTGCAATGAGCTCGATGTTGTACGGGTTCAGGATTCCCAGCCCAGTGCCGATCGGCGATCCCATCGGCATGACCGCGGCCGCCCCAACGCTTTCAAGCCTGAGCGCCACGCTGGGGTCATCGGTGGTGTACACCAGTGGCGTGAACCCCTGCTCGGCGAGGGTCTCCGTCACGCGAAGCGTTTCGACGACGTCCGGCAGGAGCGTGTCCTCGTCGGCGATGACCTCGACCTTGATCAGATCGGTTTCGAGTGCTTCACGAGCCAGGTTGGCGGTGAGGATTGCGTCGCGAGCCGTGTAACAACCCGCGGTATTGGGCAGGACGTCGATTCCCAATTTCTCCAGGAGCGCGAAGACGCTGGTCTTGGTCTCCGGGTTGTACCGTCGCACGGCTACGGTCGTCAGGGACGTACCCGAGGCGATCAACGCGTCCTCCAGGGAGGTCAGGTCTGTGGCGCCGCCCGTGCCCATGATGAGCCGGTTGACGAGTTCGTAGTCTCCGATACGCAGAGGGGGCAATTGCTGGTCGGTGACCGGCGTCTGCGCCGTGGCTGCGTTGGTTGCTGTCAGCTGTTCCATTCTTCTTCTTTCTATCCACCCTGGACGGCGGTGACCAGGTCGATTTCCGTGCCGTCCGCGACCACTCGTTCTTGCCACGCGGTCCGGGGTACCACTTGGCCTCCAACGGAGAGGGCCACACCGAGTCGTCCGCCGTCCACGGGACGTCCGTCGGGCTCAAGGTCTCGATCCAAAAACTTGCCGACCACGTCGACGAGCGTCGCGCGATCGTGCAGGGAGACTTCTTCGTCATTGACCTTCACAGTTTTCATGCGGGTATACCTCCTGTGAGGCGCGCTTGCGCCATTTCAGTGTGCGCGCCGAAGCGGCTGGGGTCCATGGTTTCGAGCAATCGGGCGTCCGCGTCGCTCAAGGACGCCCCGGTGAGCAGATCGGCGCCGAGCCGTGCGCCCAGCGGTGCGAGCAAAATTCCGTGGCGCGAATAGCCGGTCGAGACGACGACGCCCGGGGCCCCCGGAACGGGTCCGACGTACGGGATATCGTCGGGGGTCCCCGGACGCGCCCTGGCCATGGTCTCAACGAGTTCCATGTCCCTCACGCCCGGCACAACGGTCACGGCGTCTTCGAGCAGCTCCTGCACGCATCCCGCGTTGACTCCGGACAGATTGTCTTCCCGCACGCTGGCTCCGATCACCAGCCCGCCATCGGCCCGTGGGACCAGGTAGACCTGTCGTCCCAGGACTGTCGCGCGAATCGTCGCGTTCACCACATGCTTTTCTCCCGGTGCGAGTTGCCCTCCGCGGAGTCTCAACCGAAGAATGTCCCCGTACACCGGCCTCAGGTCCAAGGGCAGACGGTCGAGAACCCCACCGATACGCCCATAATTCACACCACACGCCACGAGCACTCGATCGACCCGGTGGTGGCCGGTGTCGCCCGTCGTGACGTCGTAGCCTGCTGCTCGGTCCCCTACTGGGTCGATTCTGGAAACGCTATCCACGATCCATGCGGCGGACGGCCCGGCGTGGGGGAATCCGGTGGGATCGAGATCATCGACGAGTGCGGCGCGGAGGGCCTCCAGGAGGAGACGCGGGTCCACCTGCTGATCGGTCGACGCTTCGAATCCGCCGGCCAAGCGAGGGTTCAGGCCGGGTTCCATATCCAGCAAGCGACTGGCGGAGACGGGCCGGGTCTCCATGCCGTATTCGGCCTGGACCCGGGCATGATCTGCGGCTCGAGCCAAATCGGCGCGGTCTGCCGCAACAAGTAACGTGCCGTTCTCGAGGTATCCGTGAGGACGATCGGTGACCCGTTCCAGCTGAGCAATGAGCTGCGGATATTCTCGCCGGGCGGCAAGCATGAGCGGGTAGAGCCCCTGCTGCCCGAACTGCACCTCACTGATGGGTGCCAACATGCCCGCTGCGGCACGTGTCGCACCGTTGCCAGGATCCGGATCGAAGATCGTTACCCGGTGGCCCCGCAATCTCAGGTGCCACGCGGTCTGCGTCCCGACGACGCCGGAACCCACTATGCCGATATGCATCGGTTACTCCTCCTCACGACGGCATGACCCGCATCGAGTTCGAATGGTCGGCGGTATTGCCCTCTCAGTCCGGCCAACCCGGACTCCCACGTGGCTCCAGTCTATGACCTAACTCGCAAGTCCTTTAATATTGCAAGAGTGACGACTGCCCAGAATGCACCAGACCCTACTTCCCCGACAGGGCCCGCCCAAGCTCCCAGGCTCTCCCGGCTTCGGACGGAACGATCCGCTCGATTGCACTGTGCCCGCCTTTATCTCTGCACGGATCTGCAGAGATTCATTCTCGGAGAATCGGCAGCCGACTCTGTCGAACAGCTCGATACCGCACGGCTCGAAGAGTTCTTCAGGGCCGCTTTTCGCGGTGGTACGGACATCATCCAGGTGCGCGACAAGAAGGTTTCCATTCGGACCGAGCTCGAGGCCCTGGACGTTCTCGTCTCGGTTGCGGGGGAAGAAGGCGGCCTTTCCGCGGCCAACGACCGTGCCGACGTCGCGTTGCTTTCAGGGGTCGACGTATTTCACGTGGGACAAACCGACCTGACCACCGAGCAGGTTCGACGAATTCTCGGGGAAGACGTCCTGGTCGGTCGCTCGTGTCATGACAATGCACAGGTTCGTGCCGCGTCCCAAGACCCCGGGGTGGATTACTACTGCACGGGCCCGATCTGGGAGACCCCCACCAAACCCGGGCGGGCGGCGGTGGGACTCGAATTGCCCGGGTTCGCTGCCCGCATAGGCCAGAGCCCGGATTCATCCGCCAAACCGTTCTTCGCGATCGGCGGCGTCAACACCGAAACCGCGCCGCTGGTTCGGGACGCCGGGGCCGAGCGGATCGTCGTCGTACGGGCCGTGACCACAGCCGACGACCCGGAAGCCACGGCTCGGGAGCTCAGGGCCTGCTTCTCGCCTCGGTAACCACGAGAAACATTCCGCCTACGTCGAAATTCACTGGACGTGGCCACGGAATTTGGTTTGAGTACCTATATGAGTACTTTTGCTGTGACCAATCCGAACACTGGCGAAGTCGAGCAGACTTTTGAGTCCCTCACGGCAGAGGAGATTCCCGGGGTCATCGACACCGCCGATCAGGCCTTCCAGTCCTGGCGGGACACCCCTGTCAGCAAGCGTGGCGAAATTCTGAAGAAATTCGCCGACCTCGTCGAGGCTCGCGCCGGAGAACTGGCCGACATTATTGGCCGAGAAATGGGCAAGCCCAAGAAACAGGGCGAGTCAGAAGCCCAGAAGGTGGCCTTCACGGCTCGTTGGTTCGCCGAAAACGCCGAAAATTTCCTCACCGACACACAGTTGCCGGATGCGCAAGGCGCCGACAAAACTTATGTCAAGCACGACCCGTTGGGTGTGCTCCTGGGCATCATGCCCTGGAACTTCCCGTACAACCAGATCGCGCGTTTCGCACTGCCCAACATCATGGTCGGCAACGCGATCCTGATGAAGCAGGCAGCCATCTGTCCCAAGTCCTCCCAGACTTTCCAGGACCTTCTCGAAGAAGCGGGGCTGCCCAAGGGCGTTTACACGAATATCTACCTGAACAGCAGCGATGCAGAAGAGGTCCTCAAGGATTTCCGCGTCAAGGGCTTCTCCTTGACGGGGTCCGAGGAAGCAGGCGCCTCGGTAGCAAAGATCGCAGCGAAGCACCTCAAGCGCTCGGTTCTGGAGCTCGGCGGCAATGACCCGTTCGTCGTGCTGGACACCGACGATGTCAAAGGACTCGCGCAAAAGGCCGTAACCCTCAGGACCGCGAACGCCGGGCAGGTCTGCACCTCGCCCAAACGTTTCATCGTGGTCGAGGACTACTATGACGACTTCGTGGCGGCCGCCAAGGAAGCGGTCGAAAACGTGACCGTCGGAGCCTTTGACGACCCCGAGACCGATATGGGTCCGCTCTCCTCCGAGGGCGCACGCGACGAGGTCGTCGAGCGCATCCAGAAGGCCGCACAAGAAGGTGCAACCTTGCACACCGGAGGCGAGAAGCTGGATCGACCGGGTTGGTTCATGTCCCCGGCGTTGCTGACAGACATTGACCCGAATTCCGATTTGGGATGCAATGAGCTCTTCGGTCCGGCCGTGATGGTTTTCAAGGCCAAGGACGAGGAAGACGCTCTGAGGATCGCGAATGATACGCAGTACGGGCTGATGGCTTCGGTATGGACCACCGACCCCGAACGCGGTCAGAATTTCGCCGAAAAGATCAATGCCGGTATGACCTTTGTGAACACCCACATGGATTCTAGCCCCGAGTTCCCCTTCGGCGGTATCAACCGCTCGGGCTACGGGCGCGAGAATGCGCAGTGGGCATTGCAGCAGTTCACCAACGAGCGCACCGTTCGTGTGAGGAACCAGCAGCTCTAAGACGCACAGCCAGTTCTGCGTCCCATCGAACGAGGAGGGGGCCGGGTGCCGTATGCAGGGGATTAAAACCCCCGATCACGGCGCCCGGCCCCCTCAGTTCTTTGTACGGGCTCACCAGGCCGGCGGGCCGCGTACCGCGGATCAGCCCTGAGCAGGAACTTCTTCCCGACGGTGCCGAGGGGCCGGCGGGTCTGCGACGTGCTCTTCGGCATCGTCGTTAATGCGGTTGTGTTTGAAGTGGCCGAAGCTTGTCAACAGGACGCCGAGGACGACCCACGCAATGAGCGTCCACCACTGTTGAGCCATGGGGGCCTCAGGAAAGTAGCTCAGGGACCTCAGCAATGTATTTGAGGCACCCGGCACCAGATACTGACCGATACGGCCCCATGGTTCCACCATGAACTGCCACGGCACCTGGGCTCCGGAGAGCGGATTGCCGACCAACAGCGTGACCACGGCACCGAGTCCGATGCCCGGCGTACCCAGGACCGCCGTACAGCCCAGGATGAAAGTCGCGGTGGCCATGGCCGACAGGCCGAAGGCGAGCCAGACCAGCCCGAAATTGCCCTGCACGAACCCGAACCACGTGTGCAGGATCAGGGTCAGGCTCAGTCCGGCCAGAGCCCCGTAGGCCAATGCCGCGACGAGCCTGCGCCATACGCCTTTGACGAGGAATGTGATGAGAACACCGCCGATCATTCCGCCGAGAACCAGCGGAAATGCCGCCGTGGTGAGGCCAGCGCCGTTCGAGTCGTCGTCCGAGAGGGGCACTACCTCGGTTTCGGCTACCTGAGTCGATGCCGCTTTCTCTTCCAGCTGCTCGGCCTTTTGCGCCTGCTGACCGTTCAGCTGACCGCCGGACTTCTCTTTCATCTGGTCAACCTGACCGGCGATCTGGGTACGGATCTGCTGGGTCAGTTGATCCGCGATCCCGCTCATGACCTGTGTTGCGGTCGAGTTGGCGGCCGGGGCGGTGAGAACTTCCGGAGTCTTCGGTTGTTCGGCCAAGATGACGGCACCGTAAGTTTCCCGATGCTTGATCTGATCAACGGCCTGGCTGCGGCTATCGGCGGCCACGAAGTCGAAGGTATCTCCAGACTTCTCGTTGATTTTGCTCTCGAATTGATCGATGGCTTGCTGCGGGCCTGCGACGCTGACCGGCAGATTGTGGGCGGTCGATGTCTTGCTGGGCCAGGTGAATGCCATGACAAAAATGGTCATCACCACGGCGGCAAGCAGGGACACTCCCACTACCTTGCCCATATGGCTGCCGGTGCGGTTTTTCGAGGGGTTTGAAGTGGATTCAGCCTCGCCGTGCTGAGTATCCCGAACGCTCACAGCGTCTCCTAAACAGAATGTTTCTTCTACTTGCGGCCAGCCTAACAGAACGACTATTCTTTTTCTATGCCGAAGCTATCCGAGTCATCAAAGATCGACAGACGCGAGCGCATCATCGCCGCTGCCCGCCGCTGCTTCCTCAGCAACGGCTTCTCCAACACCTCCATGGCGGACATTGTTGCCGAATCAGGCATGTCCCCTGGCTCGATCTACTCGCACTTCGACGGAAAAGCCTCAATCATGAGGGGCACCGCAGAGAGCATCTTCCACGCGGCACTGCAGGATTTGGTTGCCATGGAAAGCGAAAAAGGTTCGACCCCGGCCCCCTCCGACGTCGCCCGACTCGTGGTCAACACACTTTTCACCAACGGTTTGGGGCCGTTGCTGATTCAGTTCATCGCCGAATCGACCGTCAACCCGGAGGTCGGGGAGGTCGCGCGAGAAAATATTGCTCGGGCTCGTCAGCTGCTCACAGAAATTCTCACACCGTGGTCTCGGCAGAGAGTTTCAGAGGGCGCAGATCCGCTGAGCCCCCTGATAGACCCTCCGCGACTCGCGAATATGCTCTTGTTGTTCGTCCACGGTCTCTTGGTCCGTACCGCGGTCGACGTCGACGCGGACCTTGACCGACTCGTCGAAGACGCCATTCGTCTCTTCCCCGACGGGGAAAACGCGGCCTGAGGCTGCCTCGCCTCAGGCCGCGTGCTCGATTTCTAGACGGTCACACCCGCGCGTACCCGCCGTGCGGCCTCCACGAGTCGCTTCAACGCAGCCGTGGTTTCCTCATACTGTCTCGTCTTGAGACCGCAGTCCGGGTTGGCCCAGAGCCTGTCGCGAGGGATGACTCGCGCTGCCGCAGACAACAGATCTTCGGTTTCCCTCACCGTGGGGACCCGAGGAGAGTGAATATCCCACACGCCGGGACCGATCCCACGCTCGAATCCGATGTCCGCCAGAGGATCCAGCAGTTCCATCCGCGAGCGCGCCGCTTCGACGCTGGTCACATCCGCATCCAGCGCGTCGATCGCGGAGAGCACCTCTGCGAATTCGGAATAGCACAGGTGCGTATGGATCTGTGTTTCGGGCCTCACCCCGGACGTGGCCAAGCGGAAGGCCCGTACCGACCACTCGAGATATTCGGCCCGGTCGCGTTCCCGGAGCGGAAGGAGCTCGCGCAGGGCGGGTTCATCTACCTGCACGACGCCGATACCGGCCGCCTCGAGGTCGTTGACCTCGTCGCGCAAAGCCAGAGCGACCTGATTCGCGGTCTCCGCCAGCGGCTGGTCTTCGCGGACGAAGGACCAGGCGAGGATGGTGACGGGGCCCGTCAGCATCCCCTTTACAGGGCGGTCCGTCAGGGACTGCGCATAGGTGATCCAGGGAACCGTGATCGCTCGCCCCAGTACTCCTTCGCCTTGTCGACTGACGTCGCCCCACAGGATCGAGGGCCTGGTGCAGCGCGAGCCGTAGGACTGGACCCAGCCGTACCGGGTTACATCGAAACCATCCAAGTTCTCCGCGAAGTACTGGACCATGTCGTTGCGCTCGGGTTCTCCATGCACGAGCACGTCCAGCCCGATCTCCTCCTGAAGAGCAATGACGGCACGAATTTCTTCTCGCAAACGCTCGGCGTATTCGGAATCGGAGATGCGCCCGGCTCTGTGGCCCGCACGTACCGCTCGGATCTCCGGGGTCTGTGGGAAAGAGCCGATCGTCGTCGTGGGCAGTTCCGGCAGGCTTGCCAAG
The DNA here is from genome assembly GCF_004137765.1 of Rothia uropygialis. Taxonomy (GTDB): domain Bacteria; phylum Actinomycetota; class Actinomycetes; order Actinomycetales; family Micrococcaceae; genus Rothia. The sequence goes on from NZ_NOIS01000004.1 coordinate 93,876, forward strand.
ATGCCCCGCAGAGCCTGTTCCCGGCTCCTGTCTTCCGCGGGCTCACGGTGGACATCGGCCTCGGTCAGCAGGTCAGTCCTCTCTCGAACCCGTGCGTCCCTGGTCCCACGAGCCTCGGTCCTATGACGAATCGCTCCGTCGGACTCGTTGAGGAAATTCGCGATCGCCTCGGGTCCTTCCGCAAGCCCTCGGGCCAGGATGCAAACCTCATCGACTTTCTGGTCCGCGAAGGCGAGCCAGGTGCGAGGTTCGTCGCCGAGCTGGTCCTCGAGAGCGGCGTCGTGCGGTACATGGATGAGCGATGTCGACGTACTGACCGCCACATTCGCCCCGGCCTCGTGGAGCTCCTCGAGCCGAGCCAAGGCCATACGCAGATCCGTTCGCCAAATATTCTGTCCGCTTACGACGCCGGCCACCAGCACCGGGGCTTCGGGGCCGGTAAAGAGTGACAGCTGCTCAGGATCGAGTCGCCGGATCCGCCCGTTCGCAGGGCCGGAGATAAGGTCCACGTGGACGGCGTCGACGCCAGCCGCCACCAGGGGCTCGAGAAGATTCTCGGCGTCACCGTAGGCGGTCGTGACCAGGACCGAGGGATCACCGGCTGCGCGATCGGCGCTCAAGCGCTCATAGGTTCGCCGGACGATCTCGACCAGTTCCGGATTGTGATTCTCGGCGACGAGGGCCGGTTCTTCGAGCTGAACCCATTCGGCGCCGGCATTGCCCAGCGCGGAGATGAGCTCTCGATATACCTCCACGAGTTCCTCGATCCGATTCAGAGGTTCGAACCCAACGGGCGCGGTGTCCTCGGCCTTGGAGAGAAGCAAGAACGAAATCGGACCGAGGATGGCGGGGCGCAGTGGGGCGTCGTCGTTCGGTGAAACGGCACCGGCCTGCAACTGGCCGACGATCTCCTGCGGATTTGCGGCGAAAGGAGTCCGAGGGCCGATCTCGGGCACCAGGTAGTGGTAATTCGTATTGAACCACTTGGTCATTTCGAGTGGGCCACGGGCGTCATCCCCTCGGGCCAGGACGAAGGATGCATCCCGATTCAGGTGATGGTCCCGGTCCGCAAGATCCGCAAACCGGGTAGGCACGGCTCCTGTCGCCAGAATCGCGTCCAACACCTGATCATAGAGGGCGAATGAGGCCGGGATCGAGGAGGAAGCCTTCAGGCCCAGTTTCCGCAGGCGGCCTACGGTCAGGCGTCGAATTTCGGTCACGGAGGACGTCAGGTCCTCGATATCGCTTTGCCCGCTCCAGTACGTTTCCAGGGCACGTTTGAGCTCGCGATTCGGCCCGATGCGCGGATAACCGAGGATAGTTGCCGGGGGAAAAGCCCTGCCCTGGGGCGAGGTGTCGTGGAGGGTGTTGTTAGGGTTCGTCACGATGATCTCCTGGTCGTTGAGAGGCGAGATGGGTTGGTTCGAAGGGGCAGTTTTGCCGCGCAGGCCGAGTCGATCCACGAGTTCGAGCGCCGCCTGGTGTTCGTTGAAGGTATAGATGTGCAGCCCTGGGGCCCCTGCGGCAAGAGCCTGACGAGCGAAATCCTCCGCCGAGTCCACTCCGACGGCCAGTCGTTCCGCGAACGTCTCGGCGGTTTCGAGCCTGTGTGCAAGACCCGCATTCGGTTCGATCCCCGCGAGTCCGCACACTCGCAGATACCTCCGAAGGCTGGTCACGGGAAGAATTCCAGGGATCAGTGGCAGTTCGATGGCGTTGGCGCGGGCGCGCTCGGCCAGGTGAGCGTAATCGGAGGGGTCCGGATAGACCTGAGTGATCGCGAAATCCGCTCCCGCTCGTTGCTTGGCCAGCAGGACCTCGGTGTCATGGTGGATACTCGAGGATTCTGGGTGACGGACCGGATATGCCGCCACACCGACGGCCAGGCGTCCTGCGCACAATTTGGCCGATCCCCTCGACTCGACGCCGCGGATCAGTTCCACCAGGTGTCGTGCGAAGGGAAGTTCGCCCTGCTTGAGGGCGTAGTTCTCAGGTCGATCGCCCCTCAGAGCCAAGAGGCCGCGCACGCCAAGTCGGATGATCTCATCGACCAGTTCTTCGAGCTCGGAGGCCGTCTGTCCGGTCGAGACGATGTGGGCCAATGGTTTTAGTTGCGTTTCATCGACGAGGTGTCGCAGCAAGTCCAGGCTTTGGCGCCTCCTTTCGCCGTCCACAGCGGCGGTCACGGAAACGTAATCAGGGCGAGTGGGTTCGATCTCGGCGATAGTGGTTTCCAACGCCTGTCGGCTCATCCTGCCGCGAGGCGGATAGAGCTCGAAGGACAACGCTGGCCTGTCATCAGGTTTCACGCCGGGTCTCCTTTCGGTACACCCGACGGAGAGCGGAGCCTCCTCGTCCGCCGGCCCAACCGACCCGGTCCAGTGGGACCGCGCCGCAGTTGCACGCCGACGACGTCCGGAGACGGCCGATACACTCCATCGGTCCTGGCGGGAGCACCTTTCCTCGGGACCGAGACGTTCGGGTTTCCGTGAGGAGGTTGCTGCGGCGTCGACGAGCCAGGTCTCTCGGCCGCTCTGGATAGATACGCAAGTATTCAATCCGGCTCAGCTCGGGCCCGCAAGAGATGAGAGAGTTTGACGCCGCATTTCGCGCATTGAGCGAACCCACACACGTGACGCAATCTCGACGTCATATGACGTGGCCGCAATGAATCGTGACGTCGACGTTCGTGGAAGCGGGTGACCTCATCAGGTGGTTTTGACCGGGAGAGGCCTGGGCCGGAACGTGATCAGATAGAATCTGCGTTCACGGATGACTGTTCCCGTCGGTGAATCAATGATCATCCACGGTACTGTCCACAGCTCGTATCGATTGTGCTCTTTTAGGTTTCTCCTGCCGGCCCGGTACTTATCCAGATATTCGAGAACGGTCCTTCGTAACAACAGGCTGTTGCACAATCTTTGATACGAGGATTCACTAGTGCACCAAGACCCTTGGTGCACTGTTCCCAGAATCGGACCGATGTGATCGTGGTCGAGGCCGCACATCTCGCGGAAGCCCCTTGCGGCCCGGGCAGCACCAGGTCCACGTGGTCCGATATACCGACCGGAGTTTCCGCCACGGTGGAACATGCAAGACAGCCGGAAGTAGAAACAGTAATCTCTCGACCGCTTTTGTTTTTGTCGATACGAATTGTTAAAGCCCATTGCCATCGCATATTATCCCGAATTTGATTCAGCCTATTGTGGTGAACTACAAATCCGTGTTTGGATAGTGACGTCAGATCAAACACCCGTGAGAGGAAATAATGACCGAGAACCACAACTTGCCGGAAGGCAACCAGCCTCCTCAGTACGGCAGCTCCCCCGAGGGCGGCCAGCCGCGGTACCAGGGTGGAGACACAGGTTACGGACAGGGAGACGGACCCGTTCAAAACCAAGACGGGTCACTTGTCGCCCCCAAGCCCGTCAGAACCGGCGCGCTCTTGGTGTACATCTCTGCGGCCATAACCATCATCGGTCTGATCATTTCCCCGTTCGTCCTCATGGGCAGCGACGAATACAAGCAACTTCAGGACCGAGGCCAGTCCGGCTTCGTCTGGGGCGGCTTGATTTTCGGCGCCGTCATCTCTGTGGCCATCGTGGTGCTTCAGGTCCTCGCCGCACGAGCCGCGACCAAGGGTAAGAACTGGGGACGAATCACCCTGTTGGTCCTCGCCATTCTGAGCCTTCTCTCGCTCTTGGTCTCCCTCGGAAACGGCTCCGGAATCACCGGTTCAGTCGGCACCATCCTGTTGATCATCGGCGCCATCATGATGTGGGTAGGACAAGGCGGACGTTGGTTCAAGGACATCAAGCAGAGCCGCAACGAGATGATGCGCTAGCCTCGTCGCCTGAGCACCGTCGCATCCTTCCGCGGTGGGGAGGCTGGGTCGGATTCACCACGAGTCCGACCCAGCCTTCTTCGGAGGTACCTCTTTGACAGGTTCTCGGGAAAAGGACCACACTGGATATAAGGCACTGGGCCGCAGGTTGCCCCGGGCTCCATTATTTAGCCGCTTCGAGCGGCCTTCCGCCGAGAGGCGCACCCGGTCCAGTGCCCCTAATCTTCATCACCGTGCCCCCGCTTCAGCGGGGGCTTTTGCGTTTGCGCGGCAGGCCCCTCGACGAATCGCCCACAACGCACCGGTTGCTTCCCCGACTAGGTGCCACAATGGTGGATCGGCTCTGGGACAGAGCAGCATCACGGCACCGACCGGGGCCCACTGCATAATGGCCTTGTGAACCTTCCATGACAGCCCTGTTAACCAAGGACGGTTATCTTAGGAACGATCACCACCACCACCTTGGAAGGCAGAGCGTGGCAATTCGCTTATTTCCTCAGGAGAACAAGGCCCTCGAGCTGCTCGCGGACATGGCACAGCTTGTCGTTGATTCCACTTCCGCGGCCTCGCGTATGATGGGGTCGCCTCTCACGGATCACGACGAGGTCTTCGAACAGGCTTTGGAGATTGAGGGACGATCCACCGATTCGTTCTTCGCGCTGATGACCACCGTGCGAAGCGCCTTCGTGCTCCCTCTCCCCCGCGCTGACCTGTACCTCCTCGGCCAGCGCCTCAACCAAGCGACCGAGTCCCTCACCTCGGCCTCGCATATCATCAAGATCCACAACCTGGATCGATTTTCCAAGCGTGCCTCCGATCTCCTGGACCTTCTCCAACGCCAAGCTTCTCTGACCGCCGAGGCCATGCGGCATCTCTCGGATCTTGAGGGCCTCGACGAATACTGGGTCGAGGTCCTTCGCATGTCCAAACAGTCCATCCGGACCACGAACCTTTACCAAGCTGACATGATGGACCGGCTCAAGCCGGCGGCCTATCTCAAGGAGTCGCAGTTCACCGCTCAGCTTCAAGCAGCTTCTCTGAGCGTGCGAGAAGTGGCCACCGACGTCGGACGAATCCTCGTCCAGGAGTCGTAACCGGTGGAGTACTTCCTGTTCGCCCTGTGCGGGTTGTTTCTTCTGGGCTACACCGTCATCGGTTGTTTCCACGACGCTTCCAACGCCGTAGCAGTACCCGTCGGAGCCCGTGCCCTCACCCCCAAGGTTGCGCTGCTCGTCTGTGCGTTCTTCAATGTGGTGGGGTTGCTCATCGGCTCGCTGACGTTGTCGCTGACTTCGGATCACTGGCTCACGATCCCGCACGACGATATCGGCCTCGCCGTCCTGACCTCGTCATTGCTCACGGTGATCCTGTGGGAGATCTTCACCTGGTGGCGCAGGTCGCCCTCCTCGTCGACCAATGCCCTGATCGGCGGGGTATTCGGCGCGCTGTGGGCCACCCAGCAGGTTGGGCTGGGCGATCATCTTGGACTCGGACTCACGATGGTGGGCGACGTCATCCTTCCCCTCGTCCTTGCCCCTTTGGCCGCCTTCGGGATCGCTTGGGTGGCGGTCATCCCGTTGGTGCATTTGCTCCAGCACACGAGCCCGGGAAGGATTCACCGACGCTCGCGCTACGTTCTTTCACTCAGCACATCCGTCATATCCCTCGGGCACGGGATCTACTTCGGGCATCGTAGCCTGGTGATCGGCGCTTTGATGTGGATGTCGATCGGGCACAGCATCACGTCGACCCAAACCGCTTGGATGTGCGCACTTCTCGGCGTCATGATGGTCATCGGAACTCTGATGGGCAGCTGGCGTATCGGACACACCATCTCGGACCGTCTGGTCACAATCGACCCATTCCGCGGTGCAGTGGCTCAGGCCGTGACCAGTCTCCTGATCTTTGGAACGGGGGCCGTGGCCAAGGACCCGTTCTCCTCGTCCCACCTCGCGGCCTCTGCCGTCCTGGGTGCAGGTTCCAACCAACGCTTCCGCGCGGTGCGTGCCCATACGGCCGCCCGCCTGGTCCTGACCTGGATCGTCACCGTGCCGGTCACGGTCATCGTCTCGGCCATCTTTTTCCTCGCGCTGTCCCCATTGTTGTAATTCCACGATCCAGTAGCCGCTCTTGGGTCGCGGTGAGGGCGCTTCAAAAGGCCGTACGGACTCCTCGAACAGGGGTTGACCTGCCGAGAAGTCCGTACGAGGCACGGTAGGCCAACGGCCGACGTCGACCGACGGGGAAGACCTCAGCCAAAACGACCCGAGACGTAGTCCTCGGTCGCCTTGTTCTGGGGTTTGTTGAAGATTTCCTGGGTGGGCGCGTACTCGATCAATTTGCCGGGCTTGCCCGTACCCGCAATATTGAAGAAAGCCGTCTTGTCGGAAACGCGAGCGGCCTGCTGCATATTGTGGGTCACGATGACGACGGTGTAATCCTCCTTGAGCTCGTTGATGAGGTCTTCAACGGCCAGAGTGGAAATAGGATCGAGCGCCGAACACGGCTCGTCCATGAGGATCACGTCCGGGCGGACCGCGATACTGCGCGCAATGCACAGGCGCTGCTGCTGTCCGCCTGAGAGGCCGGAGCCTGGTTTGTCCAGGCGGTCCTTGACCTCTTCCCACAGGTTGGCGCTCCGGAGCGAGGATTCGACCAGCGTCTGAGCGTCGGAGCGGGAGATGCGCCGTGAATTCAATTTGACGCCGGCCAGCACGTTGTCTCGGATGGACATCGTGGGGAACGGGTTGGGCCGTTGGAACACCATGCCCACCTGGGAACGGACCCGGACGGGGTCCACGCCTTTCCCATACAGGTTCTCGCCGTCGAGGATGACCTTGCCCTCCACGTAGGCGCCGGGGATGACCTCGTGCATACGGTTCAGGGTGCGAAGGAAAGTCGACTTGCCACAACCGGACGGCCCGATGAACGCGGTCACCGAGCGGGGCTCGATCTCCATTGTGATATCGTCCACCGCCAGGAAATCGCCGTAATAGACGTTGAGGTGTTCGACGTCGATGCGCTTGGACATTTATTTCCTTTACTTCTGTTCGCCGGACTCAGCGACCGGTCTTGGGGGCAAAGAGCTTGGAGATCAGGCGGGCGATGAGGTTCAGCGCCATCACCAGGATGATCAGGATGAGGGCCGAAGCCCAGGCACGACCTTCGGAAACCTGCGGGTTCGTCGGCGACGTCGGGTTCATGATCTGGTAGTAGATGAACGTCGGCAACGTGGTCATCCATCCGCTGAAGGCGTTGAAATTGATGCTCGAGACGAAGCCAGCCGTCACGAGAATCGGCGCAGTCTCACCGATCACCCGTGCGATGGCCAGGGTAACGCCCGAGGATATACCGGAGATCGCCGTCGGAATGACGACCTTGGTAATGGTGCGCCACTTGCGCACCCCCAGTGCATACGAGGCCTCACGCAATTCGTTCGGAACGATCTTGAGCATTTCCTCCGTATTGCGCACGACGGTGGGAATCATGAGCACCGACAACGCGACGGACGCGATGAATCCGAATCTGGCCGACGGGTCCCCCAGGACCTGGACGAAGAGTGCCACGGCGAAGAGACCCGCAACGATTGATGGGATGCCGGTCATGACGTCCACGAGGAACGTGATGATGCGCCCCATCCACCGGAATGCTGCGTTGCTGCCGCTGTACTCGGTCAGGAACACCGCGGTCAGCAGACCGATCGGGACCGACATCAATGTTGCCCAGAAAGTGATGATCACGGTTCCGGCGATCGCGTGGTAGGCCCCGCCGTATACCGGACCGCCGTTGGCGGCCTCGTTGTCGGTGACTCCGCTGACGCCGTTCATCGAGGTACCCAGGAGATTCCCGGACAACCCAGGAACCCCGCGACTGAGCACAACCCAGATCACCGAGATCAAGGGGACCAAGGCCAACAGGAATGCGCCGTAGATCAAATAGCGGGCGAAGGCGTCCTGGCCTTTGCGACGGCCTTCGATGACCCCGACGGCGAGCGGCCCGGCGATCACGAAAATGACCGCGGCAAAGACAACCCACAAGGCGATACTGAATCCTGCCAGGGCCGAAAGCGCGGCACCTACGATCAGGGAGCTCAAACCGATGACCGCGGGGAGCCAGCGTGGGGACTGTCCACTGGTGAGTTTGGATGCGGTGGTCGCGGACGTGCTCATGAGTTGGCTCCCGAGAATTCTTTGTATCGGCTGATCACCAGGCGCGCGAGGAGATTGACCACCAAGGTGATCACAAACAGAACCAAGCCCGCTGCAATGAGCTCGTTGAGGCGCAAGCCGTAGGCCTCAGGGAAATTCAACGCGATCTCTGAAGCCACTGTCTGGTTTCCGGACTGGATTAGGGAAGGGTTGAACGGTCCGCCGGAAAGGACCAGGGTCACGGCCATAGTCTCGCCCATGGCACGACCGAGGGCCAACATGACCGAAGAGATGATGCCGGCTCGTGCGAACGGAAACACGGTCATTCGAACCATTTCCCATTTGGTTGCCCCCAGCCCGAGCGCTGCTTCTTGTTGCAGCACCGGGGTCTGAGCAAAGATTTCGCGGCACATCGAGGTAATGATCGGCAGAATCATGATCGCCAGCACGATTCCGGCCGTGAGGATGGTCTTTCCGGTCGCGGTCGCCGGTCCCTCGAAAATCGGAAGGAATCCGAGGGTACTCGACAACCAGTCGTAGAACGGAACGATCTTGGGAGCCAGGACGGAGGCACCCCACGCCCCGAAAATGATTGATGGGATAGCCGCCAGAAGATCGATCACGTAGCCCACACCCTTGGCGAGCCGCGGGGGAGCATAGTGAGAAATGTACAGGGCGACGCCGATCCCGACTGGGGTCGCGAGGAGCAACGCGATCACCGAGGCAATTAGGGTCCCGAGCACGAGCGGCCAGATGTAGGCCAGGAACCCCTCCCCACCGGTCACTTCGCTGGAGGCCGCACTGAAAATCGGCGAGGCCTGCCACGTCAGGAAGAAAGCCACGGCCGCCAGCACCACGAGGATGATGCCGCCGGCGATGAGTGTGATGCTCGCGAAGACCTTGTCCTGGGCGGGGCTCCCCTTTGCACCGGCCACGGGAATGGGCCGGTTCTGCCGAGGACCGTTGTCCTCGTCCCCGTGTCCCCCACCGAGCTCGGTTGAGGTTCCGGAAGTGGGAACCGTCGAAGAAGAGTCAGACATGAATCCTCAAAAACTCTCTGCTGGTTGCTGTTGGTCGTTGCGCGAGATTCCCGCCAAGGCTACCTGCGCCTTGGCGGGAATCTCACCTGGCCGCAGGTCTTGCGGCGGCAGGCCTACTTGGTCTTGATCGATTCGATAGCCTTCTTGGCGTCTTCTCGCATGCTCTCAGGAAGAACGGCAGACTTCGCGGCGCTGGCTGCCGATTTCTGTCCGTCCTCGCTCACAACGTAATTTTCGAAGGCTTTGACCAGGTCAACGGTCTTCTGATCCGAGTAACCGGAGCATAGGACGTGGTAGGAGACCAAGACGATGGGGTAAGAACCGTCATTCGGCGTACGGTTCAGTTCGAGCGACATATCGTGCTGACCGCGTCCCTCAATTTTCTTGGACTGCTCGACGGCCTTGGCCGCGGAGTCGGCAGAGACTTCCACATAGTCGTCTCCGTCCTTGACCTTGGCGGTCGAAAGGTCGCCCACGGCCGACTCATCGGCGTAGGTTATCGCCCCGTCGGTGCTCTGAGTGGTCGAGATGACACCGGAGGTTCCCTTGTTGGCTTCTCCCTTGAACTGACTGGGCCAGTCACCCGAAGGCTCCTGGCCCCAGGCGCCTTCGGCAGCCTTGGAAAGGTACTCGGTGAAGTTCTCGGTCGTACCCGAATTGTCCGATCGGTGGACGACTGTGATCGGAGTGGAAGGCAGGTCCGCGTCCTGGTTCTGCTTCTTGATGGCGTCGTCGTTCCAGTTCTTGATCTCGCCCTTGAAGATCTTTGCGATCGTCGCGGGGTCGAGGTTCAAAGAGTCGACGCCCTTGACGTTGAAGGCGACGGCGATCGGGGACACATAGACCGGGATGTCGATGGCTCCGTCGGGACCGCACTGGTCCTTGGCTTGGCTGTACTCGTCATCGGACAGGTGAGCATCCGAACCGGCGAAGTTGGCACCGCCCGAGAGGAAGGCCTTGCGACCGGCTCCCGAGCCATCCGGGGAATACTGCACGTTGGCGCCCGAATTCTGGCTCTGGAAATCGGTCTGCCACTGGGTCATGGCCGCCTGCTGGGCGGAGGACCCTACCCCCGACAGAGTGCCGTTGACATCGGGCCCTGCCGAGGACGAGGCGGTTCCCGCCTTACCCGTGGCGTTGTCGGAGCCGCAAGCGGTCAATGCGATAGCGCCTACCGCTACGATGGCTGCGAAACGCCCAATGCGAGAGATCTTCACGAAAAGTACCCCTTCAAGTGTCGTCAACCGTCGCCCGCGGGATTTTTTGCGCGGATCGGAACGGCCCGGTGATGTGATGCGGTCGGACGATAGCTCGGCCGAATGGCAAGGAACCCGAGCGGATAAGGATTCCGTCCTGTCCCCTACCTCTGGCACATTACGGAGGGCAGGTATCCGGCTGCCCGGGGTAGAGTGAACGGCGGGTTAATTTTGAAGTTAGACCGTGACAACGACGAACTATGATGGCTCCATGAGTCGATTCAAGGTCAGGGAGAGGGCACGGTCCTCGAGACGTGAGATCGTCTCACGTGCTCGCCTTGGCCTCTCCAGGGTTCGGAGCGGATTGTTCCAATCCATTCAGATCACGGTCGCCGCGGTCGGTGCGTACTTCATCGCCGAAGTCCTGTTCCGGCACCATCAGCCTCTGTTCGCCGCGACGGCCGCGATCGTCTCCTTGGGTTATGTCCGCGGTGGCAATCACATGCGTCGGATCATGGAAGTGGCCATCGGGTGTACCCTCGGCATCGCGGTGGGCGATTCGCTGATGTACTTCCTGGGGCGGGGCCCGCTCCAGGCCTCGCTCGTTTTGTTGTTCTCCCTGCTGTTGGCACGATTCCTGGACAACGGGACTATCTTCTCGACCCAGATGGGTCTCCAAGCGGTGCTTGTGGTTCTGTTGCCTCCCGCAATCGACGGACCGTTTGCCCGGAGCCTCGACGCCGTCGTCGGTGGTTTGTGCGCCCTGGTGATCATGGCCTTGGTGCCGCAGGATCCACGGCGTCAGCCGAAGGACGAGATCTTGCACGTCGTCCGCGAATTCTCACGGGTACTGCGCGAGGCATCCGAGGCAATCGGGGATTACGATGCCACTCGGGCCTGGCACGCTCTGAGTCGCGCACGAAAGACCCAGCCTCTTCTCGACCAGGTCGAGAGTTCGCTCAAGACCAGCAAGTCCATGGCGAGGGTTGCGATCACGCGACGCCAAGCGATGGAAGACATACGCTTTTACGAGCAGGCGCTCCACGGTTTCGATTACGCGATTCGAAATGCTCGTGTTCTCGTGCGGAGAATCGCCAACGTCATCAATACGGTTCAATTGCGGGACGAGGCGATTTCCTCGCTGAGAGACGTTCTGCTCGAGCTCTCCGAGGCAGTGGATCTTCTGGGTCTGGCGCTCAAGGCGGACACCGAGGATGCCCGCAACGTCATGCGCCGTCGTGCCCGCATCGACCTGAGCTCGACGGCGGCGAAGCTCGACCCTCAAGCCCTGGGCGTCAGAACATATCAGGGCGAGGCCCTCGTCATGATCATCCGCCCGCTGACAACTGATCTCTTGGTGATGACGGGGATGGACGAGAAGTCCGCCGGCAAGGTACTCGTGACGATACGCCAGGAACTCACGGAGGCCATCGACGTGATAGATCCGCGAGACATCAAGGGTCAGGACTCTTAAGTTGTCAGTCAGCGCCCGTAGTCTTTTCCTATGAGCCCCGCACGTAAGTCACCCCGGAACACCAACGCTTATCGTTGCCGCGAATGCGGCTGGACCACGGCCAAGTGGGTCGGACGCTGCGGCGAGTGCCAGCAGTGGGGGACCATCGAGGAAGCGGGCGGTCCCACGGTCGCACGGACCAGTGCCGCTCGTTCGGTCGAGACACCGGCCCGTCCCATCGGCGAGGTAGATGCCTCCGTCGCCCAATTCTCCAGCACTGGGATTCAAGAATTCGACCGCGTCCTGGGTGGCGGCTTGGTCCCCGGTGCCGTGATCCTCATGGCCGGTGAACCCGGAGTGGGCAAGTCGACCCTCCTCCTGGACGTCGCGGCAACTTTCGCCCGAGGACGTCCCGCGCACCGCGAGGCTCAGGGGTCGGCGGGACAATCCGATGCCCTTGACGGTGGCTCCAAGCCTCACGAGGTCCTGTACGTGACCGGCGAGGAATCCGCAGCGCAGGTCAAGCTCCGCGCGGATCGCATCAATGCGGTCGCCGATACATTGTTCTTGGCCGCGGAGACGGATCTGGGATCGGCCCTGGCCCACATGGACAAGGTCTCCCCCAGCCTGCTCGTCGTAGACTCCGTCCAGACATTGGCCAGCGCGGAGGTCGAGGGATCGGCGGGCGGTGTCACGCAGGTCCGTGAAGTCGCCGCATCGATCATCGCCGAAGCCAAAAAGCGCAATATGACCACGCTGCTGGTGGGCCACGTGACCAAGGAGGGGACCATCGCGGGGCCGCGTTTGCTCGAGCACCTCGTGGACGTGGTCTGCCAATTCGAGGGAGACAAGAATTCACGGATCCGGATGCTCCGTGCGGTCAAAAACCGTTTCGGGCCCACGGACGAGGTCGGTTGTTTCGACCTGCTCGAGGACGGGATCGAAGGGGTCTCGGATCCATCCGGTTTGTTCGTTTCCCGTACCGCTCACCCGGTCGCGGGCACCTGTCTGACGGTCACCATGGAAGGGCGACGCCCTCTGCTGGCCGAGGTCCAGGCCCTGCTCGACGAATCCTCAACGGCCCAGCCGCGGAGGGCAACTGCCGGACTCGACTCCGCACGCACCGCGATGCTTCTCGCAGTGCTTCAGCGCCGGGCCGGATTCAACGTCGGCAAGCTGGACTGTTACCTTTCAACCGTCGGAGGGGTCAGACTCAACGAACCCGCCGCGGACTTGGCCACGGTGATGGCCCTGGCCTCAGCGGCAGAAGACAAACCGCTTCCCCGCAAACTCGTGGTCTTCGGCGAAGTCGGGCTAGCGGGTGAGGTCCGGGCGGTACCCGGAATCCGGCAGCGCATCAATGAGGTTGCCCGACTCGGGTTCACGCATGTCATGGTCCCGGCCTCACCCGCCGGTGTTGGAGAAGTGCCCGAGGGCGTACATGTCAAGGAAGTCGCGTCCGTGGTTGATGCCGTCGACACTCTCTTTCCAGGCCATTCCTGATGGCGCGGCGAGCCACATCGTTGTGACCACGCGTTAGGCTAGATTCGTGGCTTCACCCCGTAACAAACAGCTCAAAAAGACGTTGGCGCTCCTGGCTCCCGGAACTCAACTCCGGGACGGCCTCGACCGGATCCTTCAAGGACGAACCGGTGCACTGATTGTGTTGGGGAAGGATCGCACCGTCGAGGCGATCAGCAGCGGCGGGTTCACCATAGACACGGAATTCACCGGCACCCGCCTCCGCGAACTTGCCAAAATGGACGGCGCGATCGTGTGCGACCGAGAAGTCGGCACCATCTACCACGCTGGTGTACAGCTGATGCCGGATCCCACGATCAGCACCGAGGAGTCCGGAACGCGCCACCGCACGGCGGAACGGGTGGCCAAACAAACGGGGTTCCCGGTCATATCGGTCTCGAAATCCATGGGGGTCATCACCATCTATACGGATGGACAGAGATACCCTCTGGAAGGGTCTCAAGAAATCATGGGGCGGGCGAACCAAGCCATTCAGACCCTTGAGCGATACACGATGCGCCTCGAGGAGGAACTCAGAAATCTTTCCGCTTTGGAAATCCAATCCGATGTCACGGTGCGGAACGTGGCCCTAGCCTTGCAGCGCCTGGAACTGGTACGCAGAATTTCCGAAGAAATCGGGGACAGCGTCGTCGAGCTGGGTGCCGAGGGCCGCATGATCGCCATGCAGCTAGAAGAGCTCGTCCTGAACCAGCCCACCGCGGAACTCGTCCTCCGCGATTACCTGCCGTCAGGCCAAGACCCCGCTGTGGTCGAAAGGGCCCAGGAGAGCCTCTCGGATCTTTCCCCCGTTGAGCTGGCGGATCCCGTCGCCATCGCGAGGGCCGTGGGTCTACCGGGTGGCGGAGACCTCGACTACACGCTGCACCCGCGCGGTTACCGCCTGCTCAGCGGAGTCAAGTCCATTCCGCGCTCGGTCTCCGAAAGACTTGTGGATCGGTTCGAGGGCTTGCAATCACTCATGGCCGCCAATCTGGACGACCTTCGTGGCGTCGAGGGCATCGGGGAATATCGCGCCAGAAGCATCCGTGAATCACTGGCCCGGATGGCGGAAACCAGCCTCCTCGACCGCTTCATGTAACGGTGACTGTCTTCGACGGTTCGTGGCACGATCCTCGACGATTCAATGCCAGGATCGCCGGCCTACCCGATCTTGGGCAGAAGCTACTGGATAACGATCTGCTGTTGCTCGCTCGGCACCCCATTGACTGAGACGGTCAGCCAGTAGTAGCCGGGTTGAGCAGGCTGCGACGCGTCACCGCAGCCGTTGGCGTTGATGGTTCGATCCCATGGCTGGGTTACCTTTTGCTCGCCACCGGCCTCCAAGGTTGCTTCCTTGGAGCCTCCCCCACCGCCGCATTTGGTGTTGTTGTAGACATCGGCCGGGCCCGAGGTGATGTCGTATGTGACCTTGCTGGCGCCCAAGTCGATGTTGCACGGGTCGCCGCCGGTGTTCTTGACGGCCGCCGTCATGACGGGGTTCTCCCCCTGTCCGTACGACTGTTTGTCCAAGGACGCATTGACCTGAATATTAGAACCGCAGGCCTCCGGCTTGGCTGGTTCGCTCTCGGTCGGGGTCTGCCCGGACGCGGCCTCTGCCGAGGACTCGCTCGGGCTCGGCGTCTCGCTCTTACTCTCCGAAGGTTCCGACGATCCGGAGGCGCTCGCTGACGAGGACGCCGACGGACCCGCAGAGCCGCTGGGTCCCCCCGACCCAGAAGCCGATGGCGAAGGACGCGCGCTGAAGCTCGCGAAGTTATCGCTCGGGGGCGCCGAAGTCGATGCGTCACTTCCCCCGGTGAGGCTCGAAGCGATTTTGTTCACGGCAAAGACGACGCCCCAAACGATCAGGACGATCACCAAGAGAGCCAGAATCAACGCAATGATCCGGCGTCGACGGTAAACCTCCGGGGACTCACGTCGGTACCCGCGCTCAAAACCGTCGTCATCCGGGGTGGGATCTTCGTACTCAGCCATGCGTCCAAGGCTACTAAACAGAAGCGCCAACATAGGGAAGAAATGGGGACACTACAGTAGTCACGTCATGAAATTTTCGAATGCGTCGGCCGAAAGGTCGAATCAGCCCACATCGCCCGGATATCGGGATACCGACCTCGACCCGGAAAAGATCCAACGCCTGCATCGGCGTATCGCGAACTGGTTCGCCGAAAACGCGCGGGATCTGCCTTGGCGTGCGCCCGACCGTACACCGTGGCAGGTTATGGTCAGTGAGTTCATGCTCCAGCAGACGCCCGTTGTCCGGGTACTGCCCCAGTGGAGGCGCTGGATGGATTTGTGGCCGACTCCGGAGGATCTGGCACAGGCCACGACCGGCGATGCCGTCCGGGAATGGGGACGCCTCGGTTACCCCCGCCGAGCATTGCGGCTACACGCGGCCGCAGTGGCGATCGTGGAACGTCACGGAGGCGAAGTTCCCTCAGAATACGAGGATCTTCTCGCACTGCCCGGCGTCGGCTCGTACACCGCGGCGGCTATTTCGGTTTTCGCCTTCGAAAAGCGGCAGACCGTGATCGACACGAATATTCGACGTGTCCATGCCCGTGCTGTCAGCGGAAAAGCGCTTCCGGCGAAGTCTCTCACCTCCGCCGAAACACGCCTCGCTCACGAGCTCATGCCCGAGGATGACGAAGCCGCGGCGCTGTGGAACATATCGGTCATGGAATTGGGCGCGTTGGTCTGCACGGCCAAGTCGCCCAAGTGCGATGTCTGCCCCGTGCTCGACGACTGCGCCTGGGTTGCCGCCGGTCGGCCCGAGGCGGAGTACGTGCCGCGGGGCCAAACATGGAAAGGCACCGACCGGCAGGCGCGTGGCGCGATCATGGCCGTGCTGAGGGAAGCCACGAAACCGATTCCACGCGAAGCATTAATAGTGCCCCATGACGATACGCCCGGTGTGGAACCGGAGTCGATGACCCGGCTCCGCACGCTCGAGGCCTCACATGAGCAGCTGGAACGGTGCCTGGATGGGCTTATCCGGGACGAATTGGCCTTCGAAGATGACCAGAATCGGGTTACGCTGCCCGGATAGGCAGTCAAGGGCTCAGAGGTGGCGGATCATCCGGGTGTTGCCGAGCGTATTGGGCTTGACCCGGGCCAGGTCGAGGAATTCCGCGACCCCTTCGTCGTGGGACCGCAGGAGCTCCGCGAAGACTTCGTGGTCGATGGTCTCCTGGTTGGTCATCACCTCGAAGCCCATACGACGGAAGAATTCGACCTCAAAGGTCAGGCAGAAAACGCGCTCGACGCCGATGCCGCGGGCGCGTTCCAATAGAGCGTCCACGAGCATCCGCCCCACGCCGCGTCCGCGAGCTCGCTCGTCCGCGGCGAGGGTCCGAATCTCACCGAGATCCTCCCACAGAATGTGAAGGGCCCCGCAGCCGATCAACGGCGCCGCATCCTCGGGATGTGAGGCATCGAGGTCCTCGACCACGAGGAATTCTTGGATTGCCTCGAAGTAGTCAACGGCTTCCTTGGAAATCAAGGCGCCCGTCTCCACATACGGTGCAACCAGACGCCTGATGCCGTTGACGTCTGAAGTTCTGGCAGGTCGCATCCGCAAGGTCGTCATGAGCCTTGAGTTTACGCCGCCGTCCTGCCCAGGCGCCAAAGTCACGGCACGCGTCACAGAAGTAGAACCGGGACCACCCGGAGCCCCGTGCCGCCCCGATGGAGAGGTTAAACCCACGGCTTGCGACAGTACCCTTAGGTCGGCAACCTCTGACCGAGCTCTCCTCGCCGCAAAGATTCCTGTGCAAGAGAAAGCGGGGCCGCCCCGTAAGGGACGGCCCCGCTTATCGAAGGTCAGAAGCCTGATCAGGCCCCCTCGCACACTGCGAACACACTATGCGGTCGCGGACCCAGCGGCCCCACCGCCGTCGCCGCCCTCATAACGCGGAGGCGTTGACGGGCGCGAGAGCTGCTGCGAATCCGGATTCGACTCGGTCGACTCGGTCCCACCGTAATCGAAACCGTCATCGGACAGCTCCGACATCTTCTGCGAAGAGAAGGTGAATTTGGCTTCCTTCCCCTCGCCTTCGACGCCCACGGTGATCTTTTCGCCGCCCTTGATCTCTCCGAAGAGGATCTTCTCGGAGATCTGGTCCTCGATGTCGCGCTGCATGGTGCGACGCAGCGGACGAGCACCCATCGAAGGATCGTAACCGCGTTCTCCCAGGACCTTCTTGGCCTCGTCCGTGAGCTCGATCGACATGTCCTTCTCCCTCAGGCGTTCCGCCAGGCGTGCGACGAACAGGTCGACGATCTGGACGATTTCCTTCTCCGACAGCTGCGGGAAGACGATGATGTCGTCCACACGGTTCAAGAACTCGGGGCGGAAGTGCTCCTTGAGTTCCTCCTGGACCTTCGACTGCATGCGCTCGTAGTTGGTCGACGGATCCTCTATGGACTGGAAACCAACGGGCACACGCCGCGAAATGTCCTTGGTGCCGAGGTTCGTGGTCATGATGATCACGGTGTTCTTGAAGTCCACCACGCGACCCTGAGAATCGGTCAGGCGACCGTCCTCCAGGATCTGCAACAACGAGTTGAACAAATCGGCGTGGGCCTTCTCGACCTCGTCGAAGAGAACCACGGAGAACGGTTTGCGACGGACTTTCTCGGTCAACTGGCCGCCCTCTTCATAACCGACGTAGCCGGGAGGAGCACCGAACAGTCGCGAGACAGTGTGCTTTTCCTGGTATTCGGACATGTCCAGGGTGATCAGGGATTCGTCGTCACCGAACAGGAACTCGGCCAGGGCCTTGGCCAGCTCGGTCTTGCCGACGCCGGTGGGGCCGGCAAAGATGAACGAGCCACCGGGACGATGCGGATCCTTCAGACCCGCACGAGTACGCCGGATCGAGCGGGACAGCGCCTTGATGGCATTGTCCTGGCCGATGACGCGGCGGTGCAGCTCGTCCTCCATGTTGAGAAGGCGACCGGATTCCTCGTCGGTCAGCTTGTAAACCGGCACACCTGTGGAGGCCGAGAGAACTTCGGAGATGACGTCCGGAGTGACCTCGCCCATGGCGGAATCGCTCTCCTTCCACTTCTTCTCCTCCTCGTCCTTCTCCGCGATGAGCTTCTGCTCCTTGTCGCGGAGCGAGGCGGCCTTCTCGAAGTCTTGGCCGTCGATCGCTGCTTCCTTCTGCGCCCGCACTTCCGCGACGCGCTCCTCGAGATCCTTGATCTCCGGCGGGGCCGTCAGGCGTTTGATGCGGAGGCGGGCACCGGCCTCGTCGATCATGTCGATCGCCTTGTCCGGGAGGAACCGGTCCGAGATGTATCGGGCCGAGAGGCTCACCGCGGCTTCGAGCGCCTCATCGGAAATCGTGACCCGGTGGTGCGCCTCGTATTTGTCCCTGAGACCTTTGAGAATCTCGACCGTGTGGGCCTGCGAAGGCTCATCGACCTGGATCGGCTGGAAACGGCGCTCGAGCGCGGCGTCTTTCTCGATGTGCTTGCGGTACTCGTCCAACGTGGTGGCACCGATCGTCTGCAATTCGCCGCGGGCCAGCATGGGCTTGAGGATCGAAGCAGCGTCTATCGCGCCTTCTGCGGCGCCTGCGCCCACCAAAGTGTGGATCTCGTCGATGAACAGGATGATGTCCCCGCGAGTGCGGATCTCCTTGAGCACCTTCTTGAGGCGTTCCTCGAAGTCACCGCGGTAACGCGAACCGGCCACGAGGGAACCCAAGTCCAGCGTGTAGAGGTGCTTGTCCTTGAGCGTCTCCGGAACGTCTCCGCGGACGATGGCCTGGGCCAGCCCCTCGACGACGGCGGTCTTGCCGACGCCGGGCTCGCCGATGAGCACAGGGTTGTTCTTGGTACGCCGGGAGAGGACCTGCATGACGCGTTCCATCTCCTTGTACCGCCCGATCACCGGGTCCAGCTTGCTCTCGCGAGCCCCCGCGGTCAGGTTAGTGCCGAACTGGTCCAGGACTGCGGATCCTGCTGGAGTGCCGTCCTTGCCACCGGCGCCAACGCCTGCGGTCTCCTTGGAATCTCCTGAACCGCCCTGATAACCGGAAATCATGTCGATAACCGTCTGACGGACGCGGGAAGGCTCGGCACCCAACTTCGACAGAACCTGGGATGCAACTCCTTCGCCGGCGCGGATCAGACCGAGCAGGATGTGCTCGGTTCCAATGTAGTTGTGGCCCAGCTGAAGGGCTTCCCGAAGAGAGAGCTCGAGAACCTTCTTGGCCCGCGGTGTGAACGGGATGTGCCCGCTCGGAGCTTGCTGACCTGGTCCAATGATGTCTTGCACTTGCTCGCGAACGGCAGAGAGGGTCACTCCCATGGACTCCAGAGCCTTGGCGGCGATTCCTTCGCCCTCATGGATCAGACCCAGCAACAGGTGTTCTGTGCCGATGTAATTGTGGTTGAGCATGCGGGCTTCTTCCTGAGCCAGCACCACAACACGCCGTGCGCGGTCCGTAAACCGTTCAAACATAGTTAGGTCTCCTTGTACGTCTTTGTTTCGA
Organism: Rothia uropygialis; assembly: GCF_004137765.1. GTDB lineage: Bacteria > Actinomycetota > Actinomycetes > Actinomycetales > Micrococcaceae > Rothia. The sequence continues at coordinate 113,602 of NZ_NOIS01000004.1, forward strand.
TGCTACGCACGGAAAATGGCTTGGTAACTACTGTTCGCCACCGGCGAGACACAATAAAGCTCAGGGCGGAAAATACATGAGAATTTCCGCCCTGAGCTTGATCTTCTAGCTCAAGAGAACCGGTAGAGAGCCTCTGCCGATTCATCGGTAACGGCCAAAACCGCCCCTTACTAGGAGTCCTTCTTACGGGCTGCGTAGTAAGCGTCCTGAATCTCCTGGTGGATGCGGCCACGATCAGACACGTTGTAGCCGTTGTCCTTGGCCCACTTGCGAATCAGAGCGGTCTCGGGATTGCGGACCTGCCCCGTGCCCTTGCCCGATCCGGTCCGGCCACTGTTGCGCGCCTGCACGCGACGGGCCTTGGCGGCGAACGGACGGATCGCGTCGCGCAACTTTGCGGCGTTGCCCGAGGACAGATCAATCTCGTACTGGCCACCGTCGAGTCCGAAACGTACGGTTTCGTCAGCGGCACCGCCCTCGAGATCGTCTTCCAGAATGATCTTTACTTTCTGAGCCATGAGTGTCTCCTCAGTCCTTATTGGCAGTGGTCCGACGCATTATGTGATGTCTTAGGACCATAAAACGTGTTAGCGAGGCGCGGGAACCATCGGCGACTCACGCGACACTAAAGCTGGTGGACATTTGTCCTGTATAACAACAGAGTATCAATCAAGGGGAGGAAATCACAGTTAAACAGTGTGAGGAAGGCATAATTCTTCCTGAGAATAACTTATGAATCTTCTTGTTCTCGTGGGCGAAAAACTTCGCCGGTTCCCTCCCGAGATTTGATCTCCTCGTACCATTTTCGCGCGTCTTCTTCTGAAGCGGCATGGGCTTTGCGTTCGGAACTATCCGCCCGAAACGCCCACCTCATCAGGAAATAGAAGATGACTCCGATAGCGACGGAAGGCAACAATACAGCCACATATTCCATGCTGAACCTTCTCCCCGGGCCCTCCGGCCCGCTCGATCACCCCGAGTTATTCGGGCTTCATCAGCGGAAACAGGATAGTTTCCCTAATCCCCAGTCCGGTAAACAACATCATCAGGCGATCAATTCCCAGACCCAGACCGCCCATGGGCGGAGCGGCGTGTTCCAGGGCCCGCAGGAAGTCTTCGTCGAGCTCCATCGCCTCGTCGTCGCCACCAGCGGCCAATCGGGATTGTTCCGTGAGACGCTCGCGCTGGATCACGGGATCGATCAATTCGGAGAATGCCGTTCCGCGTTCTGTGCCGCCGATGATGAGGTCCCAAGCCTCGATGACATCACGCTTGGAACGATGCGGACGGGCCAGAGGCTGGGCAGACGGCGGGTAATCGCACACGAACGTCGGATTGATCAGGGTCGGCTCCACGATTTCCCCGAATAGCTCAATCACGAGCTTCTCTGCGCCCCATGCAGGATCCACGGAGACTTCGTGCTTTTGTGCGATTTCTCGCAGAACCTCGGCGGGCGTCTCGGGCACGATTTCCTGGCCCACGGCTTCCGAAAGACCAGGATAAACACCCAGCCACTTCCATTCCGCGTCCAGATCGATCGTGCCTTTTTCGCTTTCGATCTGATGTGTTCCCACGGCGTCCGCGCAGGACATGATGATGTCCTTGATGAGTTCGGCCATGGTGAACTGGTCCCCGTATGCCTGATAAGCCTCCAGGGTCGTAAATTCGGGGCTGTGCGTCGAGTCCACTCCCTCATTACGGAAAATACGGCCGATTTCGAAAACGCGATCAATTCCGCCGACCACGGCCCGCTTCAAATAAAGTTCGGTCGCGATGCGCAAGGTCATGTCCTGGTCAAAAGCATTCAAATGCGTTTGGAACGGGCGTGCGGTCGCGCCCCCGTGGACGAGCTGAAGAATAGGAGACTCGATCTCGATGTATCCCTCGTCGACAAGGACCTGGCGCACGGTCTGCATGATCTTCGCGCGCTTGATCACGGTTTCTTGTGCTTCCTTGCGAACCATGAGATCCAGGTAGCGTTGGCGGACCCTGGTCTCTTCGTTGAGGTCCTTGTGCAACGTCGGAAGCGCCCGCAAGGACTTCGAGGCCATCTCCCAGTCCTCGACCATGACGGACAGCTCGCCGCGGCGTGAGCTGACGACCTCACCGTGCACGAACACATGATCCCCGAGGTCCACGAGGGCCTTCCAGTCGTCCAGATTCTCCTGCCCGGCCTTGGCCAGCGAAATCATGGCCTGCAGTCTGGTGCCGTCCCCGGCCTGGATGCTCGCAAAGCACAGCTTTCCCGTGTTCCGCACGAACACAACCCGCCCGGCGACACCGACGACGTCACCCGTTTCTTCGCCGGCTTCGAGGCCTTCATACTGTTCACGGATGCTCTGAATGGTGCGAGTAATCGGAAGACCCACGGGGTAGGCTTCGCGCCCCCGTGAAATCAGCTCGGCACGCTTGCCCATGCGGATTCGCATCTGCTCGTTGATCTCGGTCTGCTGACTTGTCTGGTCCTGTTGTGAGGACGACGAATCTGAAGTAGTCACGATCCTAAGCCTATCTGTGGGTTTTCCGGGGAAGGAATTGAAAGGGGTGCGGACGGCTAGATGACATCCATGTTGTCGATGAGTCGAGTCCCGCCCACTCGAACTGCCGCGAGCGCGGTCGCGCGTTCCGAGTTTTCCACCGGCGATTCGAATGTTTTGGGGTCGACGATTTCGAGGTATTCGAGCTCCACGCCGTCCCTGTCCGAGATGCGCTCTCGTGCGGCGTCGACGTCTATTCCCGCGTAGCCGCGGGAGAGCCCTTCTTCCCGCAACAGGGCCAACGTCCGTGACAGAACGAGCGCCGCTTTCCTCTCCTCGGGGCCGAGATACGAGTTGCGGGAGGACATGGCCAGGCCGTCGTCGTCGCGGACAATCGCGACGGGGCACACGGCCAAGGGAATGTTGAAGTCGGCGACCATCCGTTGGACCAATGCGACCTGCTGGGCGTCCTTCTGCCCGAAATACGCTCTGACGCGGTGAGTCCCGGCTGCCGAAACGACAACGTTGAACAGCTTGTTGACCACGGTCAGGACGCCGTCGAAGTGTCCGGGACGGGCCGCCCCCTCGAAAAGAGTGCCCAGACGCCCCGAGCTCACACGGACCAGAGGTTCTCCGCCCGGGTACATGACCTCTAGTTCGGGGATGAACACGATATCAACGCCTTGCTCTCGCAGCAGGGCCAGGTCTTCTTCCTCCCGACGAGGGTACTTGTCGTAGTCCTCATCGGGACCGAATTGCAGGGGGTTGACGAAGATCGAGACTGCTACGATGTCATTCTGCTCGCGAGCCCGGCTGATCAGGGTCGCGTGCCCGTCGTGGAGCGCACCCATGGTCGGAACGAATCCCATGGTCGCGACGCGGGGCGCAGCAGGCTCGGTTTCCGGGTCGGCGCGATGGTCAGCGAGCCTTTCGGCCTCGGCCGAGTGGATTCGCGCCTCGGCGTCGCCCATTCTCTGGCTGATATGGGCGGAAAATTCTTCCAGGGTTCGAGCAACGAAGAGCTCACCCGTCATAGTCGTCCTTCCTTAACCGGATGCTGTGGCATGACCGAACATCGTGAACGGTCAGGTGCCAACTGGTCGACAGCCTGCCCGCGAAGGTGCGGAGGATGTCTAGGACCGCAAAGCAGTTTACTGTTCGTAGTCGTCGCTTTCACTTTCGGGCGCTTTTTCAAGGTCCAGTGCCCGCAATATTCGGTGAAATGCTTCTTCGGGCAGGATCCCCCGCCGATGTGCGCGGTACGCGCTCGCCTCAGCGAGAGCGAGATACGCCGCGCCGATGTCCGGCGCGGATTCTTCCGCCCCGAAGCCTTGGAGGACCTCTCGGTGTGTCTCGACCGACCCTGAATCACCACGCACGACGGGGCCGGTCAGAGCACTGTCGCCCGAAGCCAAGGCGTTGTCCACGCTGGCCCGCACGAGCGGGCCCAGAACCTCGCCAGGGCTCTCGACGCCGAGGCTCTCCAAGATCTGGGAAGCCTGCCCGATGAGGGTGACCGTATGATTCGACGCGTGAGCCAGGGCGGCGTGGTAGAGGGGACGGTCGCCTTCGGCAATGACCACAGGCTCTCCTCCCATTTCCACGACCATCGCTTGTGCGATTGGCAGAAAGGCGGCCGCGGCCGTCACACCAAAACTCGCGCTCTGCAAACGCGTCAGATCAAGCGAAAGACCCGTGAAAGTCATGGCCGGGTGAATAGCCAGCGCGATCGTTCCGGCGTCCCGACCGGCGGACAAGACCTCCGTTCCGAACCGACCGGAGGTGTGGATCAGGATCTGCCCCGTGGTGAAGTGACCGCCTCGGGCCAACCCTGACACCAGAGGTTCGAGTGCGTCGTCGGGAACTGCGAAAAGAACGACTTCACTGCGCTCGACGATTTCGGGGATCTGGAGAACGGGGACGTCGGGCAGAAGCGCCTCGGCCCTCGTCCGTGATTCTTCTGAAACCGCGTGAACCCCAACGAGGGCGTGGCCCGCATTGCGCAGGGCGGCACCGAGCACGGCGCCCACCTTTCCTGCGCCGATGATCCCTATTCCGAGCCGCCCCGGACGACTCGCTGGTTCAGTCATAGTGTGCTTCGTCCTTGATCGTTGAGTATGTTCCGGCACCCCGTGGAATTCGTCCGCCCGTGAGTCTACGAGCGAATGCTGCCCGTTCCGCCTGGTCACGAATCATGCGTCGAGCGTCGTCGACGGCCAGGTGCGCGACCGTGGTGCTGACCGATCCCCCAACGGAATCCAGACGCACGTCCGCCAGGCCGAGAAGCCTGAGCAATGGCCCGTTCGTGATCGAGGCCGACTGCGTCCTCTCGTGGGGCACAACGGAGAGCCTACGCTTCAGCCAGCCGCCGCGCAGAAGCAACAAATCCGCAGTATTGGAATATCCGTTGCGCCGGTAGCTGAAGGGATCCAACCATCGGGAACGGCGCGGGGCCACCACGAATCCGTAATCCGGTCCGCTTCCTTCGAGCGCGGCTCGCAGCTGATGTCCGTCGATGCCGGTCTCCGTCGTGGCGACGATATGCGGCAAGAGATTCATCAGGTCTTGCCCCGTCCCCACAGGCAAGAGGACACGATGTTCTCCTTCAGACGATGATGAGCCCAACCCTGCCGTGTTGATTCGCACACGGAACCATCCTGGGATGCGCCACAACACGGGTTGCTCTATACCGACTGCCTGGATCTTGCCCACAGGGAGGGTCTGAGTTCGGGTGGACGTCAACCCGTACCGCACTTTGAGTCCGTCCTGAGTGCGCGCTACTCGAAAATTCGCGGAGGTGTTGACCGAGCTCCACACACCGCTCACAAGGCTCAAGGCCGCGGGTATGAAGATGAATCCGCCCACCTCTGGGAGAAAAATCGCGAAGGACAACGACGCTAGGAGAACGATCACGAACCAGATCCCGGTTGAGCCGAGAAGCGTTGCCAGAACGGCACGTCCGACACCGACCGAGGCGATCGGACTTTCGGTATCGACGCGAGGGCCGGTCGGAGAAGCTCCGGGGTCGAGAAGGTACGCCCCGGTGCCGGCGACGGAGGGCCCTGCCGTGGTCACCGAGTCGCCGCTCTGCCTGTGGGCGGTAGGATCCTGGGACCACAGGGATTCTGTCGGGCTGACAGCCGACCGAAGGGTTGAGTCACCGGTGTCGTGTTCCTTCGCCAGAATTGTCTGTTTCCGACCCAGCAGGCGCGCGCGGAGCTCTTCGGCCTCGGTTTTCGGCAGGTATTGGAGGTGCAGTGCTGAATCCCCGGAATCCGCGACGTCGAACCGCAGCTCGGCCATGCCGACCAGGCGTGCGAAGAACGGTTGAGAGATCTCGATGCTCTGAACGCGATCGAGCCGCGCCTGTTTTTCCTTGCGGAAGAAGTATCCCTGCCGCATCCGGACCGAGTCCTCGGTCACGAGGTAGCGGGTGAACCACCAGCTCCAGAACATGCCGCCGAGAACAAGGATGACCGCAAAGATCAGCCCGAACCAGGCAATGAGGCTGAGAGACGCGAAGAATTCTCCGATGCCGTGACGCACTTTCTGGACGTCGGTCTGACCTTCGAAAGCGTCCTCGACGAAGTGCCTGCCGATTGCGAAGAGGAAGATCAGGATGGCGAACCAAAAACGAGCCAGGGGACTGAGGGGGTGCACCCGTTCCCAGTCCTTGGTAGCGGGAATCTGTGGGTCCTTCATTTACAGCCCCGCGAGCCGGTCGTCGCCACGCTTCGACAGCTCCTCGCGCAGCCGAGCCGCGTCTTGAGCGCTGATGCCTTCGATCTTTGCGTCAGTGGATGATGACGCCGTGTGCAACTCGACCTTGGCCAGACCGAATTTGCGTTCCAACGGGCCGACCGAGACCTCGACCGTTTGGAGCCGCCCATAAGGGACCGCATTGATCTTGTGCCATAGGACTCCGTGACGGATCAGAAGGTCGTCTTCGCGTTCCGAATATCCGCGGGCCCGTGCGCGCCGAGGCACGAGTGCCATTCGGACGATGCACACCACAAGGTACACAGCCGGGACCACAATGGCCAGCCAGAACCACGGCCAGTTCCACCACCCGATCGAGACGAAGACGAGCGGTATGCTCAGGATCGCGGTCACGACCACCGTGGACAGGGCCTCGGAGACGAGAATGAGCCGAGGGTACCGCCGATCCGGCCGGATCCATTCCGTATCCCATGCGTCCAATTCCCGAAGTTTCTCTTCGAACCGGAGGCTACCGGGTCCAAGGCGTCGCGAAGGGTCGCGGTCTCGAGTCGCCGATTCGGCAACGGTGCGGTCAGCGGCCGGGTTCTCGTCTCGTGGTTCTCCGCCCAGTGGCTGGGTATCGGCTCGTATCCGTCGGTTCGGTCCAGAACGGTCGTGGCTCGGGACCTCGTGGTTCTCAGCGTCGCTGGTTCCTGGCATATCCGCCTTCTCCCTCGGGTATGTCTTTGTCGTTGCGACGTCGAGGGGAGATTCCGTTGCCGGACTCGGAACTGTTCGGGTCGTCCGGTGGCCTCTTGCACCACATCTCGGCGACGCAGCCTGCGATGCACACCACCGTACCAACCACCACATTAGCGATGCTCAGTACCAAGGTGTCCGAGGCCGGTCGAAATCTCAACAGCGCAAACTCGTAGATGAGCACTCCTCCGGCCCAGCCGAAGAGCACGGCCCCGTATACGGCACAGGTTTGACCGAGAACCGCGATCCTCGCTGCAAACACCGGCTCGATGGGTTTGTGCTTGGGGTCTTTGACGTGAGCTCTGACCTTCCATCCGAGACTCAGGGACACCAAGGCCAGGAGAATACTCAACGCGAGCGACGGCCACGGCAGGACAAAGGCCACTTCGCGCAGGTCCGGCCACAACGCCGTCACGACGCTGCTCGCGGCCAGGACCACGGCCGCCAGAAGGACCAACCATCGGTAGCGGAGAGGTCTCACGTGCTTTGCCCCGGGGTGATCGTTTCGCCCAAGTATCCCCGTATTCCGTTTCGGTCCTCGGCGCGGGCGGCGAGGTCGACCACGGGCTGGCCGTCCAACAGGGCATCCGGATCCATGCGCGCCCAAGGGGCCAGGACGAATGCACGTTCGGCCGCTCGGGGATGCGGCAGACTCAATTCGGGTTCGTCCATGAAGAGGTTCCCAAAGGTCACGATGTCGATATCAAGGGTTCGCGGACCCCATCGGATGGTCCGGACTCGGTGAAAATCTTCCTCGATTCCCTGACAGAACCGCAGAAGGGCGAAGGGACTCATGTCGGTGCTTACCCGAATGACCTGGTTGAGATAGTCCGGTTGGCCTTCAGGGCCACCAACGGGTTCCGTCACGGCAATCGGAGAAGTCGCCTCGACGGTGATCTTCACATTTCCCGCGAGGGCGGCGATGGCGCGTGCGAGCGTATCCTGTGACTCCCCCAGATTCGATCCGAGGGCGATGATGGAATCAACGGTCATGGTTCTCCCGCAGAATCGTCACCGAAACATCCGCGAAGGTGACCTCGATCGGTGCTTTCGGCTTGTGGACCGTCACCTCGACGGCGGGCAGGTCGAACTTCTCGAACAGTCCCTGGACAATGCGCTCGGCAACGGTTTCGATGAGGTTGACCGGCTCCCCGACGATGACCTCTTTGACCGATTCGGCCACCGCCCCGTAGTTGACGGTGTTCTCCAGGTTGTCCGTCCGGCCCGCGGTACTGCAGTCCATGAACAGCGTGACGTCGACGAAAAACGGCTGGCCCACGCGTTTCTCATGATCGAAAACACCGTGATAACCAACGGCACCAATGCCTGTGACCGAGATTCGGTCATACTGGCTTGTGCCTCGCGCCACGGCAGCGGCTGGCGCTTCTTGGAGATTTTCCGTCATTTGTTTGTCTCCTCATGAGGTGCAAGTGATGTGTCGCATTGCGATGCTATTGAGTGCGTTGACTATCAGGATGCGTCAGATAAGGCTTTGATCGCGAGCAGTTTACGGGTGACTTCCACCGCATCCCGGGTTGATGCGACGTCGTGGACTCTCACGGCCCAAGCGCCTCTTTCCGCCGCGAGGGCCGAAATTGCAGCGGTTGAGGCGTCACGCTCCGAAGGACGCGGCACCCGTTGCGATGTTTCCCCCAAAGGTGCAGGGAAAGTAGCGCGCGCTTGAGCCATCAATGTTCCGACGAATCGTTTCCGGGAGGCCGCAATCAGCACGGGGTGACCGAGATCCGCGATCCGGTCCATCCGTGCCAAGAGTTCCCAGTCCTGGTCGCCGCCCTTCGCGAATCCCAAACCGGGGTCGAGGAGTATCTGGCCGGGCGCGATCCCGGCGTCCAAGAGTCGTTGGCGCCATTCGATCAGTTCGGCCCGAACGTCCTCGACCGTATTCTGGTAATGAGCCAGCCGGTCCATCGATCTGGAGTCTCCGCGGGAGTGCATGAGGATGTACGGCACCCCGGATTCGCGCACGAGATCGATCATGGCGTCTTCAACCCGCTCGCCCGAGACGTCGTTGATGATGTGGGCACCGGCTTCGATGGCCGCCTGAGCCGTGCTCGCATGCATGGTGTCCACCGAAACGACGATGTCTCGGGCAACCAGTTCGTGGATGACGGGGAGAATTCTCTCGCGTTCCGTCGACGCAGCGACGGGTGTTGCTCCTGGGCGGGTCGATTCCCCGCCGACGTCGACGATATCGGCACCTTGGGCCACTAGCTTCAGAGCATGCGCCACGGCACGCGTCGTGTCATGGTGTTCACCCCCGTCGGAGAAGGAATCGGGCGTGACGTTGAGAATACCCATGACCAACGTCCGGTCCTGAGGCAGATCGGCAAAGGATCCCCACCCCCGCGCGGCGGACGATTCCGGAGGCACGCTGGACGCGTCTCCGGGGCCGCCGAACGAGGCTACGGGAGCGTTCACCGCTGTTTCCCTCCCATAATGAGTCCCATCGCCTCGGAGCGTGTGGCGGTGTCTCGCATTTGACCCCGAACGGCCGAGGTAACCGTCTTGGTCCCGGGCTTTTGGATCCCGCGCATCGACATGCACATGTGCTCGCCTTCCAGGACCACCATCGCACCCGCGGGATCGAGAAAGTCTTCGATGGACTCGACGATCTGAGTCGTGAGACGCTCCTGGACTTGGGGACGCTTGGCATACATGTCCACGAGCCGGGCAAATTTCGACAAACCAGTCACCTTGCCGTTCACGCCCGGAATATATGCCACATGGGCCAAGCCGTAGAAAGGCACCAAGTGGTGCTCGCACATCGAGAAGAAGCTGATGTCCTTGACCAACACCATCTCGGAATGGTCGATATCGAAGGTCTTGGACAACAGTTCGGCGGGATCGCCCCCCATACCGGAAAATACCTCGGCATAAGAACGAGCAACCCGCGCCGGGGTATCCTTCAGCCCGTCCCTGTCCGGGTCCTCTCCTATCGCGGAGAGGATCTCACGGACGGCGGCTTCGATACGAGGCTGATCCATGCTTACCCCTGGTGACCCGGCGTCTCGTCATCGGCCCCGGGCGAACCCGCTGGCCCCTGACCGGGATTGTCCGACCCGGGTTCTCCCGGACCGGGCTGCGGGACGTTTTCCGGCGGCGTCGCTCCCGAGGAATTCTCCGGGACCTCGAGCGGATGCTCTGGTTTTGCGGCCACGGCCTGATCCTGAGGAGCCATGTTCTCGGGGTCTTCTGCACCCGCCTCGGCGGCCTCCTGCTTTTCTGCGGGGGTCGTGATCGGAGGCATGCTCGAGACCGGACGGGTCTCCTTGGACAGCCATACTTCGCGCAAAGGACGTTTGCGAACGTCCTTGAAAATTTCCGCGATCTCGTGCTCGTTGAGCGTCTCCTTGTCCAGGAGCTCGAACGCGAGACGATCCAGGACGTCGCGGTTCTGAGTGAGAATCTCGTAGGCCTCGTCGTGTGCGTTGTCGATGAGGGATCGGACTTCGGCGTCGATCTTGGCCGCCAACTCGTCGGAGTACTCCGGTCCGCTGGCGCCGGCGTCGCGACCCACGAACGGTTCCGAATTCCCCGAGCCGAGCTTGACTGAACCGATGACCGAGCTCATCCCGTATTCGGTGACCATCTTGCGGGCCGTGCCGGTAGCCTTCTCGATGTCATTCGCGGCTCCCGTGGACGGATCGTGGAAGATGATTTCCTCGGCAGCTCGTCCGCCCAAGGCGTAGGCGAGCTGATCGAGAAGCTCGTTCCTGGTCGTCGAGTACTTGTCGTCGACGGGCATGACCATGGTGTAGCCCAGTGCCCGACCGCGCGGAAGGATGGTGATCTTGGTGACCGGGTCGGTATTGCGCAGTGCCGCGGCAACCAGGGCGTGTCCGCCCTCGTGGTAGGCCGTGATCTTGCGTTCGAGTTCTTTCATGAGGCGCGAACGACGTTGCGGGCCGGCGATGACGCGGTCGATCGCCTCGTCCAGGGCACGGTCGTCGATAATCTGCGCGTTGGACCGTGCGGTCAGAAGGGCGGCCTCGTTCATGACGTTGGCCAGATCCGCACCCGTGAAGCCGGGAGTCCTCTTGGCCACGGAGCCGAGCTCGACGTTGTCTGCCAGGCGCTTGCCCTCGGCGTGAACTTCGAGAATGCGCTTTCGGCCCTTGAGGTCGGGGGCGTCGACGCCGATCTGCCGGTCGAAACGACCGGGACGCAGGAGCGCCGGGTCCAAAACGTCCGGACGGTTGGTCGCGGCGATCAGAATGATGTTGGTGTTCTCGTCAAAACCGTCCATTTCGACGAGAAGCTGATTCAGGGTCTGCTCGCGCTCGTCGTTGCCGCCACCCATTCCGGCGCCACGCTGGCGGCCGACAGCGTCGATCTCGTCGACGAAGATGATGGCCGCGTCATTCTGTTTGGCCTGCTCGAACAGGTCGCGAACGCGCGAGGCGCCCACGCCGACGAACATTTCGACGAAGTCGGAACCGGAGATCGAGTAGAACGGAACACCGGCCTCGCCCGCTACCGCCTTGGCGAGCAGGGTCTTGCCCGTTCCGGGTGGGCCGTACAGCAGCACGCCCTTGGGAATCTTTGCGCCGACGGAGGTGAACCGGGAAGGTTCGGTCAGGAATTCCTTGACCTCGTGGAGCTCCTCGACCGCTTCGTCGGCTCCGGCGACGTCGGCGAACTTGACGGTCGAATTCTCCTTGTTGAACTTCTTGGCTTTGGACTTGCCGAAGTTCATGATCTGGCCGCCGCCACCGCCCATGCGGGAGAGAAGGAACCAGAAGATCACCATAATGAGGAGGAAGGGCACGATGAAGCCCAACATCGAGGTGAACCAGTTGTTCTGAACGGGTTGATCCGTGTAGCCCTTGAGACCGGCGTCGTCCATGGCCTTCACGACGTCGCCCGAACGCGGCTGGACGTAGTAGAAGACAACCTTTTTCCCGAGGTCCCGATCGCCCTCGTGATAGTTGTTCTTGAGGGACAGCTCGACCTTTTGGTCGCCGTCGTAGATCTTGGCCTCGTCGACCTTGTCGTCCTTGAGCAATTCCATGCCCACGTTGGTGTCCACCCGATTCGTATTCGACGAGGTGGAGACGAAGATCACGGGCAGCAGAACCAAAAGCGCCAGGAAGATCCAGAAATAAGGCCCCTTCAGGATCCTGTCCTTGAGCGGCTTCTTCTGGTTGCTATTTTGCTGAGCCAAGCTATTTTTCCTCCGCGTGAGGCGTTCACGGTCGAGATTTAATTCTCGGAATAGGCTACCGCCGAGCGGTGAGGAGCGTGCGCTCTTCACCTCACAGCGGACATCTGCCGAGGTTCATGGAAGGTCCCGCGAGACCCTTAGGAATATACGTGGGGCGCGAGAGTTCCGATGCAATCAAGGTTGCGATACTGCTCGGCGAAATCCAGGCCGTAGCCGACCACGAATTCGGGATCGATGTCCCAGCCGATGTACTTGACCGGAATCTCAGTCTTGACCGACGCCGGCTTGCGCAGGAGTGCACAGATTTCCACCGAGTTGGCCCCCCGCGACTCCAAGTTGGACTTGAGCCAGGACAAGGTGAGCCCGGAATCGATGATGTCCTCGACGATCAGCACGTCGCGGCCATGCAGATCCGTGTCCAGATCCTTCAGGATACGAACCACGCCGGAGGACTTAGTTCCGGAACCATACGATGATACGGCCATCCAATCCATGGTGTAATGCGCGTGCAGAGCACGAGACAGGTCGGCCATCACCATGACCGCACCCTTCAGCACACCGACCAGAAGAACGTCTCTGTCCTCGTAGTCCTTGTCTACCTGGGCCGCGAGCTCGGCGATCTTCTCCTGAATCTCTTCTTTGGTGAAGAGCACGTGTTTGAGATCGTCCTTGACGTCCTGTGAATCCACTGCTGTCTCCTGCTTGAGTCACTGAAATCTTGGGGGTCGTGCAATTCGGCACCGGAGGCCGCGGATCGCGACGACACATGGCAACTCTACCCGTCTGTTCTCCACGCGCATTACTGTTTCCGAATCGCCCCGGAATCAACGCGTTGACGTCCTATGAAGACCGGATGAGGACCAGAGCACCGTCCCGCCCTTGCCGATGCTGCTGTGGTCTCGATGGTTCCAACGGGCGGCGTCTCCAGACGGCCACGTGACCGGCCATTTGAATCGGGCCGGCATTTCCGTGCCCGGCCAGTAATTCGTCCAGGGCCCGGAGCCGCTCGAAGCTGGGAGACTCTCCCCCGCTTGCCACGATGGCACGGGCCAGCACGCGACGGCGCATCGCGGGATGCGCTGCGCGAAGTTCCGGCATAGACAACGCCACTACCGGCCGCTGACCCTCTTTCATCGGTACGGGCTGATAGTCGGCAGGGTCCGCCGCCGCGGATCGCGCGACCTCGTCTGCCCGTTGCTCCAAGAATTCTGCATCCGGCCCCAAGACGGCCGCCGTCCGCGCGAGCGCTTGAGCTATTCCCGGCCCGATCCTCTCCTCGAGAAAGGGAAGGACCTCGTGCCGGACGAGGTTTCGACGAAACGCCAGATGCTCGTTCGTCGGATCGTGCCAGGGCTCGATTCCCTCGGCCTCGCAGATCGCAAGCGTGTCTCGCCGGCGTAGGTCCAAGAACGGGCGAATCAGAAGAGCCGCGTCCTCGGTCGCCGGTTCGTCGATGCGTCGAGCCTGGGGCATACCGGACAGGGAACGGGTCCCCGAGCCTCGAGCGAGTCCCAGCATCACGGTTTCGGCTTGATCGTCCAGGGTATGGCCCAATAAAACGGCACGCGCCCCCTCCTCACGGGCCGTCCGGTCGAGCACCTCGTAACGGGCCGTACGGGCGGCCATCTCGGGCCCCATTCCTTGACTTCTGACCTCCGCACGAACCGTGAGTACCGGGTCGAGACCGAGCCTCCGACACTCTGCCGCGGCTCGGTCTGCTTGTTCCGCACTGCCGTCCTGGAGAGCGTGGTCCACGACGACGGCGCCCACCCGCAGATCCCCGCGCCGGGCGAAATGCGCGGCGACGGAGGCCAAAGCCAGCGAATCGGCCCCGCCACTGCACGCGACCAGAGCCAAAGGCACATCCTCGGCTTCGTCGGGCACGGCGCCTCGAGTTCGCCCCGTGGGGGCCGCGCAGAAGTCCGGAAGGTGATGCTCGAGGACCTCGACAAATTTCTTGCGTGCCGACCCTACGGAGGGATGGAGTCGGCCTTCTCGCCCGGTCTGTGCCACTAGCTCGCGCCTCCGGAGAAGCCGCGGGCGCTGGCGTCCCGGGGCGTTCCGTCGAGGACCCGCTCGATCCAGAGCCTCGGATTGTGGATCTCGAGTTCGCTCGGGAGATTTTTAGGGCCTTCCCAAATACGGTTGAACTGTTCCATCCCGCGTTCGTCGACGACGGTCTGGACAAAAACCTGACCGTCACGGTACTGACGCATCTTGATGTCGAGCCCCATGGCCTTGCGAATCAGGGTATCGAGAGCGCCGCGATTCTTGCCCCGGCTGTCGAATCGACGCCGGATGGTCTTGACCGTTGGCACAATGCTCGAGTCGACGGCGTCCATCACGACGTTGGCGTGGCCTTCCATCAAACTCATGATCCCGGTCAGCTCCGAGAAAACGGCCGCCGATTCCTTGTCCAGCAAGGCCGTCATCCGGTTTTGGGGCACGGGACGCAATTCTTCCGAGGAGTTCGGTGCGGCGCCGTCGACCCGGGCCTTGGGAGAGGTTTCGTCTTTTTGTGTCGCATTGCGGACAACCTCGCTCGCCCCTTCGAGCAGCCGGTCCACGAGCTCCCGCCCGCCACCGGCAACGGACTGGGGCAATCGGGACATCAACCCGAGCATGTACTCGCGCAGCCACGGTGCCGCCGCGAACTGGACGCGGTGTGTTTGTTCATGGAGGCACACCCACAAGCGGAAATCTTCCGGTTCGAGGTTGAGTTCCTTTTCGATCATGACCATGTTGGGGGCCACGAGGAGCAAACGGCCGCCCGAAGCACCAAAGCCACCGAGCGCCGCGAAGGGGTCGTACTGGCCCAAGACCTTGCTCGACATGAACGCAAGAATTCCCCCGAGCTCGACGGCGGTGCCGAGTTCTGCGATCTTGCGATCGACCTGCCCCATCTCGTCGAATCTTTCCTTCATCCCGGCCTGGACCAGCCGATTGAGGATGTAGGAGAAGGTTTGGGAATTTGCTCGCGACCATCCGGCCCGATCCACCACCAGCACTTCGGAGTCGTGAAGATTCTCCGCCGCATCGAGCCTGGTGATCCGATGCACGTGGTCCACGGATGCGGTCGCGTTGTATCGCACGGACTCGACGACTCGACGCGTCGCCCCGGCGGACAGCTTGGGCCCGGCAGGAGTCAACCGCGCGGCGGTAGCGGCTGCGGCGTTCCAACTGATGATGTTCTCGCTCATGATCCCCACCATGCCACACGACTTTGAGCCCAACCTGAGCGGATCGGCCGATCCTGCCCAACCTCCTCGGGGACGGGGTGCGCGGTCGGACCGCCCGTCTTCGCATCCGGGTACGGAGCTCAGAGTTTGGTCAATGCAGCGACCGAAGCATCGAGGGCTGTCGTTGCGGCCTCGGAATTCGTCACGTCGTTGACGACGAATGAATAGGCCAAGAGACGGCCCTGCGACGTCGTGGTGTACCCCGTCAAGGAATTGACCTTGAGAAGTGTTCCCGTTTTCGCGCGAGCGCTGCCCTGAGCAGCCGATGCGTCATTGGCCTCGAAGCGACCCGCCAGGGTTCCGGTGCCGCCGGCGACGGGCAACGTTTCCGCCAGGTTTGAGGTTGCCGTCTCGGACTGGGTCGCGTGCGCGATGATCTGGGCCAGGGTTATGGGAGTCACGCGGTTGTCCGCGGACAGTCCGCAGGAGTCCTTCTGCGTCAGTCCATCCGTGGAGATCCCCGCGTCGGTCAGCGTCTGTTTGACGGTTTTGATGGCGCCCTCGATGGAGCCTTCATTGCCCGCGGCGATCGCCGCGTTACGGCCCAGCACCTCGGCAAGAACATTGTCCGAATTCTCCATCATGTATTTGGCCTGTTCGAGGACCGTTGCGGATTCGACCGATCCCAGCCGTTGGGAGTCACCGTGTTCGGCGGACCCTGACGAGTCCGAGCCCGGTGTAAAGCTGAGTCCTTGGCTCGCCCCGGCCTCGTTGAGGGCCTTGACGTAGCCGTTCAGGGCATCCGCCCCCGCATTCTGGGGGCGATGCGAAACATCCTCGCCGTCCGTGGGCCGTTGCGTGTGGTGGTCCCACAACGCGATCGGAGAAACGGAGGTTACGTAACCGGCGTCGACATCCGCAGAGTCCCATGCCGGGTTTGTCCCCTGCCCCGAATACATCGATGCATCCAGATTCACGGGGAGTTTTCCGCTGATGCCCTTGTCCTTGAGCTCCTGAATGGTCTGCGCCGCGAGCGTCTGAACGCCCGCGTGCCCCAACACGGAGTTCTCGTCGGAGTCCCCGCTCGAGAGCATCGTGTCGCCGCCGGCCACCAGGGTGACCGATTTCGAATCGTCGGCCAGGTAGGAATTCGTTTCATAGCGCGAATTCGGATCGGCGTGGCTGAGCAGCGCGAATTGCGTCAGCAGCTTGAGGTTCGACGCCGGAGTCACCGGACGCGTCGCATCATCCGAATACAGGACGTTCCCACTGGTCACGTCCACCACCTGGGAAGCCATCGTGCCGCCGCCGTCGAGCTTGCCGGACGCGGACCCCAACGGCCCCGCAAGGTCGGCGGGAGCCGGCTGGGCGGCATCGCCCGGAAGGTCCTTGACGGGATTATTGACCGACGAGGCCGAGGCCAGCGCATTGGGTTGGTCGGCTCCGGTCAAAGAATCCCATTGGCCCGCGGCCGTGGGCACGAGCCATGCTCCTATCCCGATGCAGCCGACGGCGACGATGCCCGATGCGATCCACCATCCGCGTGAGGTGTGCTGGTCGGATCGCTTCGGCTGACGCTTGCTCATCTGGACTCCTCGATTCGATGGTGGTTCGGTCTTCGGTCAGAAGCCGGACGACCGCCGTCGCCCAGGTGCTCCTTCACGAGTTTAGGCGCAATTCCGCCGATCTGGTTTTCCCAAATGGCGACGCGGGACGATAGATTGAGGGATAGAAAAGCCGAGAACTCGGCACCGTTGTCACGAATTCCACAACTATCCATCCTCTAGGAGAACCATTCATGGAACTTGATGTCACGATCGAGATCCCCCAGGGATCCCGCGTTAAGTACGAGATCGACCACGAGACCGGCCGCCTCCGCCTGGATCGAGTCCTCTTCACTTCGATGCAGTACCCCACCCACTACGGGTACTTCGAGAACACCCTCGGCGAAGACGGCGATCCGCTCGACGCCATGGTCGTGATGGATTACGACATCATTCCGGGCGTGATCGTCGAGGCTCGACCGATCGGTGTCTTCAATATGACGGACGAAGCCGGCGGAGACGCCAAGATCCTTTGCGTTCCGACCGACAAGCGCTTCGACAATATCCAGACCCTGGACGACGTCGAGGACTACAAGAAGGACGAGATCAAGCACTTCTTCGAGCGCTACAAGGATCTCGAATCCGGTAAGTGGGTCAAGGGCGAAGGCTGGGGCTCCAAGGAAGAAGCCGAGCGCCTTATCACCGAGGCCATCGAGCGGTCCAAGTAGCCCGAGTTCCGTTCCGACGCTAAGGCACGGAACGACTCATCGCTTTGTTTTCCGACGGGCGGCGTCGCGAACCACTGGTTCGCGACGCCGCCCGTTTTTCGTCTCTACCGGTCCAGGTGCAGGAATCCGCGCAACAACGACTCCGTGCCCTGCACGTGATTCCGAGCGACGGACTCGGCAAGTTCTGGCTCCCCCTCGAGTATCGCTTCGACCAGTTCGCGGTGCTGATCGTTCGAATGCCTGAGATTTGAAGCCAGCAGAGGAATTCTGTTCAGCAGATCATTGACCAGGGCACGCGACTCAATGACGCACTCGGTCAGTCGACGAGATCCCGTGGCTTCGGCTATGGCGATGTGAAGCCTCGAATCGAGCCGTCGGTAGTGTTCCGGCGGAGCTTCCATGACCGCCTGGGACGCCGCACGAAGATCTCGACGCTGCCGGGCCGTCAGGTCGGACTCCGCCGCCAGCCGGGCGACCCCTGTTTCGACAACCGATCGATACAACAGAATGTCGTTGGCTTGGCTGGGGTCGACCTCTACGGGAAGATCCGTCTCCGGTACCGCAGTTGTCACGAATGTTCCTCCGTAACGGCCCCTTCGGACTTCCAGGTAACCGTGCCCCTGGAGGTCGCGGAGGACGCTTCGAAGAGTCGACCGGGAAACGTGCATCTGTTCGGCCAGCTCCCGCTCGGAAGGCAGTTTTTCACCCGGTGGGATCGCCCCGACCTTGACCAGACGCACCAAGGCCTCGAAGGTCGCTTCCAGGGTATTCGCGGCCCGAACGGGACGAATCAACGAATGAGGGTCCCCGACCTTGCGCCGGCATCCAGTCGCTTCACCCGTCACCTGTCGACCGTCCTTCTCTCGCATCCCCACTCGTTTCATTCTAGTGACCTGGGCAAATATGGAGCGCCCAAAGGTGTGATTATGAATCCTTTACTTGGGACGATCGTGACTTTGATACAACCTCTTGACAGGTTTATGTGACTTACCTCATGATAGTGAGCCACGTTAAAGGTTGTGAATAATACCTTTGAGTGGAAGGGGCTCCATGACCGATCACGCACGGCACCAGTCCGATTACCTCAGGAAGAGACAGCTCAACAGGGGTGCGGCCGGATGGATTCTGCTGGCCGGACTGGGCGTCGCCTACGTCGTTTCCGGAGACTTCTCCGGGTGGAATCTAGGTCTCGCACAAGGTGGGTGGGGAGGCCTGCTCATCGCGTTCGTCCTCATGGGACTCATGTACACCTGCATGGTCCTGGGTCTTGCCGAGCTCTCCTCGACGCTACCGACGGCCGGGGCCGGATACGGATTCGCGCGACGGGCTCTGGGCCCGCTCGGAGGGTTCGCAACCGGGATGGCCATCCTGATCGAATACGCGGTCGCACCGGCAGCGATTGCGACCTTCATCGGCGGATACATTGAGTCGCTGGACCTCTT
Source organism: Rothia uropygialis (assembly GCF_004137765.1). Lineage (GTDB taxonomy): Bacteria > Actinomycetota > Actinomycetes > Actinomycetales > Micrococcaceae > Rothia. The sequence continues at coordinate 132,615 of NZ_NOIS01000004.1, forward strand.
CGGAATCACGAATTCCTGGCCCCTGTACCTCGTGTTCTATCTCGTCTTCATCGGAATTCACTGTGTAGGGGTCGGCGAGGCCCTCAAGGTCATGTTCGTCATCACCGCGATTGCCGTAGCGGCTCTGGTCGCCTTCGTCTGCGGCATGCTCCCCCACTTCGACCCCTCGAATCTGGTGGACTTCGACCCTGTCTCCGCGGCAGGGGCCACTTCGTTCCTTCCCTTCGGGTTCGCCGGAGCCCTCGCGGCCCTCGTGTACGGGATCTGGTTCTTCCTCGCCGTCGAAGGGGTGCCGCTCGCAGCGGAGGAAACGGCCAATCCTCAACGCGATATGCCGAGAGGAATCGTCACGGCCATCCTGATTCTGCTCTGCTCAGGGCTGGCCGTCCTGGTCTTGGCGCCGGGAGGTGCAGGTGCGGTTGCCATGAGCACGTCGGAGAGTCCGTTGCCGGATGCCCTTCGTGCCGTGTACGGGCGGGACAGCTGGCTGGCCCAGGCCGTCAATTACGCCGGATTGGCAGGTCTGGTCGCGAGTTTCTTCTCCATCATCTTCGCGTACTCGCGGCAACTCTTCGCTTTGTCCCGAGCCGGGTACCTGCCCCGCTGGTTGTCCCTCACGACCAGACGAAACACCCCGGCTCTGGCCCTCGTGGTCCCCGGGACCATCGGATTCATCCTTGCCGCCACCGTCCGGGACGGCGGCCTGCTGATCAACATTGCCGTCTTCGGCGCAACTGTTTCCTATGTGCTACTTAATCTCTCCCACGTCATCCTGCGCGTGCGGGAACCAGGTTTGAAGCGCGGTTATTACACCCCGGGTGGGATCGTGACGACCTCGATCTCCTTGGTTCTGGCTGTTGTCGCCGTGATCGCCACTTTCGTGGTCGACGTCGCCGCCGCGTCCTACACCCTCGGAGTCTTTGTACTTTCACTGGCCTACTTCTGGTTCTACAGCCGCCACAGAGTTGTCACCAGTGCACCGGAAGAAGAATTCGCTTCGATAGCCGAAGCCGAATCACGCCTCAAATGAACGCCTAGGAGACCGACCCAGTTTCGGCTCCGGAGAAAGGATCACTCATGCCGGATTCAGGGAAATTGCCCGGAATGCTCGACCTCGATGAGCTCGAGGCGCTGGTAGACAAGGGGGAAATCGACACCGTCATCGTCGGCATCACCGACGCTATGGGCAGACTCCAAGGGAAGAGATGCGGCGCCCGATTCTTCCTTGACGACGTCGCCCGTCACGGGGTCGAAGGATGCAACTACCTTCTGGCGGTGGACGTGGACAACAACACCGTGGACGGATACTCGTGCTCGTCATGGGAAAACGGCTATGGCGATCTGGTCATGAAGCCGGACTTCGCGACGCTGCGGAGACTCCCATGGCTGCCGGGTTCGGCCCTGGTTCTGTGCGATATCCACTCGACGGACGGACGGCCGATTCCCGTCTCGCCGAGGCAATTGCTGAAGCAGCAGATCGACCGGCTGGAATCCTTGGGGTATCGGGCAAATGCGGCGACTGAACTCGAGTTCATCATGTTCGAGACAGATTACGAGGACGCCCATATGCGCCACTACGCGGATCTCGAACCGTCCACGCAACACAATGTGGATTATTCCTTGTTGGCCACGTCGCGTCTCGAACCGGTGATCCGGGATATCCGGGTCGGAATGGAACATGCCGGGATGGCCGTCGAAGCCTCCAAGGGAGAATGCAACTTCGGCCAACAGGAAATCACTTTCCGGTACCGGGACGCCCTCACGGCCTGCGACAATCACAGCATTTACAAGGCCGGGGCCAAGGAGATCGCTGCACAGCACGGTAGATCGATCACGTTCATGGCCAAGTACAACGAGCGCGAAGGCAATTCCTGTCACGTGCACTTCAGTCTCACGGACTTGGATGGGAACCCGGTCTCGACCGGAGACAGCGAATACGGGTTCAGCCCAGTGTTCCAACAGATGATTGCCGGGCAGATCGCATGCTTATCCGATTTCTCCCTCTTCTTCGCCCCCAACATCAATTCCTACAAGCGCTTCCGAGAAGGCAGTTTTGCGCCGACCGCTATCGCGTGGGGCAAGGACAACCGCAGTTGTGCCCTCCGAGTCGTGGGCGAGAACGGTTCACTGCGGGTCGAGAACCGGGTCGGCGGAGGCGACGTCAACCCATACCTGATCGTTGCCGCGATCATCGCAGCGACCTGCCACGGGATCGAAAAGGCTCTCCCGATTCCGCCGATCACCACCGGTAGCGCCTACGTGACCGAAGCCGACAGAGTTCCCGGTTCCCTGGCTCAGGCGCGGGACTCGTTCGCCAAAAGCACGGTTGCCCGCGAGCTGTTCGGCGACCAGGTCGTCGACCACTACGCTCACGCTGCCGACATAGAACTGCAAGCGTTCGGACGAGCCGTGACCGATTGGGAAAGGGAGAGAGGCTTTGAGCGACTCTGACAACACGCCCGTCATCGGGGTCACCACGTACTACCAGGACGCACAGTGGGGAGACTGGAGCGGTGAGGCCGCTATTCTCCCGGGCAATTATCTGAACGCTCTGGTCGATGCCGGAAGCAGCCCCGTTCTTCTTCCGCCGAGAGGGACAAACCCCGAATTTCTCAGACTTCTGGACGGCCTGATGATCATCGGAGGACCCGACGTCGATCCGAACAGTTACGGTCAGGACCCTCACCCGGCCACCGTCTCGGATGCTGACCGGGACGCTCACGAATTCGCGTTGCTCGAAGCCGCCGAAGCGGCCGGTATTCCCCTCCTGTGCGTTTGCCGCGGAGCCCAGATCCTGAACATTGCGCACGGAGGAACCCTGCATCAGCACTTGCCGGAAGTGCTTCCGGACGGGGAACGGTACCGCGCGGCACCGGCAGTCTTCACGGACACAGAAATCACTGTGGACCCGGGCACCCTCGCATACGGGATCCTGGGAGGTTCGTGCGTCGTCTCCTCGTATCACCACCAGGGCATCGATGCCGTCGGTAGGGACCTGAAAGTCACGGCGCGCTCGGCCGACGGACTGCCCCAGATCCTGGAGAGCGCCGGGGATGCTTGGCTCGTGGCCACCCAGTACCACCCGGAAGAAAAGCGTTTGGACGATGCCCGCCTCTTCTCCGCCTTCGTCAACGCCTGCCGCGAGCACGGTTCCGCACGAAAGGCCTCAGATTCACCCAAACCATGGCACAAGGAGGACACGAGATGACGGTTCACGAAATCATCAATCCCACGAATGAGATGAGGATCGAAGATGTTGAGCTCTTCGACCGGACGCGGACGGATGAGGCCATCGACCGGGCTGCCCTGGCTTTCGAGACCTGGAAGCATGTCGCCCCCGCGGAGAGGGCCGATATCCTGCGCCGGTTCGCGCAGTCTTTGGATGCCGCGCAAGAGGACCTGGCGCAAATGGAGGTCGCGAATGCAGGCCACGTCATCGGCAACGCCCGGTGGGAAGCCGGAAACGTGCGCGATGTCATCCAGTACTACTCGGCCGCACCTGAGCGTCTCCTCGGAGATCAGATCCCCGTCGGCGGTGGAATCAACGTCACGTTCCACGAGCCGCTCGGCGTCGTGGGAGTAATTGTTCCGTGGAACTTTCCGATGCCCATCGCGGGATGGGCCATCGGTCCGGCCCTGGCCGCGGGCAACACCGTGGTTCTCAAACCGGCCGAGCTCACCCCACTGACCGCCCTGCGCATAGGAAGAATAGCTCAGGAATCCGGCATCCCGGATGGGGTGCTCCAGGTCCTACCGGGCAAGGGCTCCGTGGTGGGAGAACGCTTCGTAACGCATCCGGCCGTCCGCAAAATCGTCTTCACAGGCTCCACCGCAGTCGGTCAACGAATCATGGCCGGCTGCGCCCCGCAGTCCAAGCGGGTCACTTTGGAGATGGGCGGCAAAAACTCGAATATCGTCTTCGCCGACGCGGACGTACGCGCAGCCGCACTCGCCGCACCCGGCGGTGCATTCGACAATGCGGGTCAGGACTGCTGCGCACGATCGAGGATCCTGGTGCAGGATTCCGTGTTCGACGAGTTCCTGGAACATCTGGAGCCTGCGGTCAAGAATTTCGTCGTCGGCGATCCCCTGGACGAGAGCTCGGATATGGGCCCTCTGATCTCGGCGGGACATCGTGATTCGGTCCTGGAATACGTTGATCAAGGAAACGTCGCTTTCACGGGTTCGGCACCCGCGGGTCCCGGCTTCTGGGTTCCGCCGACTGTTCTGATCGCCGATTCCGAAACCGAGAAATGTTTCACGGAGGAAATCTTCGGGCCTGTCGTCTCGGTCTTCAGGTTCCAGGACGAAGCCGAGGCTCTCCGCATCGCCAACAACACCGAATACGGGCTCTCCGGTTCCATTTGGACCAGGGATCTCGGGCGGGCGCTGCGCGTGAGCCGAGGCGTCCAGTCAGGCAACCTCTCGGTCAATTCCCACAGTTCCGTGCGGTACTCCACCCCATTCGGTGGCTTCAAGCAGTCCGGGTTCGGCCGAGAACTCGGGCCCCACGCGGTCGAGGCCTTCACCGAAGTCAAGAACGTCTATTTTTCCGACAACTAACCACCTCACCCCGATTACAGGAGGAAACCATGACTGACGTCAAAGCACACCGACTCGACGGAAAGAGCGCGGTCATCACGGGAGGAGCTTCCGGCATCGGCCTCGCCACGGCCCGGCGCCTCGCGGCCGAAGGGGCGCGCGTGGTCATCGCCGACGTATCCGAGGAACAAGGACGGGCGGCGGCCAGCGAAGTCGGCGGCCTCTTCGTGAAGACCGACGTGACAGACGCCGAGAGCGTCAGGGGCCTCTTCCAACGAACCAAGGATGAGTACGGTTCGGTGGATGTTGCGTTCAACAACGCCGGAATCTCACCGAATGATGACGCGTCGATCACCGAAACCGGTATCGACGCGTGGAAACGGGTCCAGGACGTCAACCTGACGAGCGTCTTCCACTGCTGCAAGTACGCTCTGGAGCATATGAGGGCCCAACGCAGCGGGTCCATTATCAATACGGCCTCATTCGTTGCCGTGATGGGCGCAGCGACCTCGCAGATCTCATATTCCGCTTCCAAGGGCGGTGTTCTTGCCATGAGTCGCGAACTCGGCGTCGAATTTGCACGCGAGGGAATCAGAGTCAACGCCCTGTGCCCCGGACCGGTCAACACACCATTGCTCAAAGAACTATTTGCCAAGGACCCCGAACAAGCACAGCGGCGCCTCATCCACGTTCCAATGGGCCGGTTCGGGGAACCGGAAGAGATGGCAGCCGCGGTGGCATTTCTGGCCTCGGATGATTCCTCATTCATCACCGCCAACACCTTCCTGGTCGACGGCGGCCTCTCCGGCGCGTACGTCACCCCGGAGTAAACCCTGCGCGGCCGGCGAGTTGGCAAGACGCATTCCTCCCCGACCCGTAATCGTGCGGATTTGCCAACTCGCGGCGTCAGGTTCTATGCGGTCAAATACTCCAACGCCGCGAGCACTTGGGCTCGCGTTCCGGTCTCGATGGTCGGGTGAATCACCGGGTAAAAGAAAGGCGAATGGTTCGCCGGGATGTCTTCCTGCAACCTGCCGTTCTTCACCGCGTCGGCGTATTTCTTCTCATCCGCACCTCCGAAGAACCAGTAACAATACGGCACCCCGAAAGCGTCAGGGAGTTCGCTGAAGTCCTCGGAAGCCGTCGCGGGGGATCCTTCCTGAAGAACGCCGTCGTCGAATCCGGAGCTGAACGCTTGGCTGACACGGTCGGTCACATCGGCGTCGTTCTCCGTAAGCGGGAACTGGTCGTAGTACTCGAATTCCGGGTCCTCGGGCGAGCCAGCGGCCGCGCACTCACCACGAACAATTCGCTCGATCGATGCGATCACACGGTTGCGCACATCATGGTCGTAGGTGCGAATGTTCAAGCGCAACTCGGCTCGATCCGGAATCACGTTCGCTTGTGTGCCAGAGTTGAAGGCACCCACGGTCACCACGGCGAACTCGCCCGGTTCGACCTCACGGGAGACGATCGACTGCAAGCGCAGCACGATGCTCGCGGCGAGTACGACAGGATCTACCGACAGATGCGGCATCGAACCATGCGAACCGCGTCCGTGCACGGTGATGTGAATGGAGTCCGCCATGGAAAGCATGGGACCCGCGTGGGTATAGACGTGGCCGGCAGGCTTGGGCATCACGTGCTGCCCCAGGACGACCTCGGGGTGCGGGACCTTGTCCACAAGCCCGTCGTCGATCATGGCGCTCGCGCCCTTGGCATTCTCCTCAGAAGGTTGGAATAATGCGACGTAGGTGCCCGACCATGCCTCCTTGTTCCGAACCAGGATCCGCAGCGCGCCCAGAAGCGTGGCCATGTGCATATCGTGTCCGCAGGCGTGCATCACCCCATCGTTCTGCGAGGCGTAATCCAGACCAGTCCTTTCGCTCACGGGAAGTGCATCGATATCGGCACGCGCCATGATGATCGGACCATCCCCGTTCTCGACCACCGCAACTACTCCGGTATCGCCGATGACTTTCGGCTCGAGCGCCAAATTGCGCAGCTCTTCTTGTAGCCGTTCCGAGGTCCGGTGTTCTTTCAGGCCCAATTCCGGATTGCGGTGGAGGTCCTTGTACAGATCCTCTTGCCAATTCAGCTGCTCGGACAGCCCGGTGAAAATATCGCTGACGTTCTTTCCCATGGGTATCCCTCTCAACTCGAGTACGCTCCGACCACTGTCAACCGGAGCGGGCGGTTGGGCTCACTCGGCCAAAGCCGCTCGGTACCCATCTTCCGCCTTGTGGCCGAACGGAACCAGGACGACGGTGCGAATCGTGTCTCCGACTTGGTCCTCCATCGCACGGATGGCCTCCACGGCGATGCGCGTCGCGTCGTCCATCGGCCAACCGTAGACGCCAGCGGAAATGGTGGGGAACGCGACGGACGCCGCACCGATTTCCGCGGCGATCTGCAACGCGCTGCGGTAGCACGACGCGAGAATCGGAGCCTTTTCCGCGTACTTCTCTGCGGTCTTGGCATAGGTGGGTCCCACGGTGTGAATGACCCACTGCGCAGGCAAATCACCGGCGGTCGTGGCTACTGCCCGACCCGCCGGAAGCCCGTCAGGGAAGTCCGTCTCCCGGATTTTTTTGCACTCCTCCAGGATCGCAGGCCCGCCCGCACGGTGAATCGCCCCGTCCACGCCACCACCGCCCATCAGCGATGAATTGGCTGCGTTGACGATCGCGTCGACCTCGACTTCGGTGATGTCTCCCGGACGTATCTCTATATCCATGTGCCCAGCCTAAAGCCCGGACCCGGAACACGGACCGATAATTTTCGATGAGAACGCGGGATCCGCACGAGGAAATGGCAATCGTCTAATCGTGAGCGAGCATCATCTCTCGAGCATTTCGTGCCAGACCTCGGCCCGCACGGACGGTGCGGTACGCCGCATAGCGAGCCGTCGACACGGCCAGATCCCATGTGCCCGCGAGTTCGACGTCGTCGCCACCGAATGACCTCTTGAATCGCGTGAATCCTGCCCAAGGGTGCGTCGGCGAATCCGTGGGCGCAATACCGAACAGATCGGCGACGGAGCTGCCGCGCTCGGCGGCGTCCAGGATGGCCTGGGCGATCATCGGCTGATTCGGGCGCATACTGCGATATTCGGGTCGCATTCCCGCGTGGGCGAAAATCCTCGTGCTCGGGGAATCGTAGACGAACGCAGATGCGACGACCCGCCCTCCGTGGAATGTCATGTAGACCCTTCCCGCATCTGCAGGCATCAGGGTGCGGGCCACCGCCCGCAGATAGTCGGCGTCGTGCGCAACGAACCCCTTGCGCTCAGCGCTTGCGTGGTTCAGTGCGATGAGTTCTTCCACGGCCTCCGGGTCCTGGCTCGACTCAATGCTCAAGCCCTTGTCCCGATGCCGACGCCACAGGTTCCGATTGGTTCCCGTCATGCCAGCCAGGATCCTTTCCGGATCCTTCGTGAGATCGATCCAGCGGGTACGACGCGGCTGAATGTCTCTGGGCGCCTCGTGGGCACCGAGTTCCAGAAGTTCGGAACGGACTCGGGGCGCGCTCATGGGCCGAGTACCGTCAGCGACGACGGGTTCAACCCTCAACCAGCCAACGCCCTCGTGACGCGCGGCATCCCGAAGGGCCTTGACCGCGGTCTCGAGGGATTCGACGTCCTCGACGACCGGGCCGTACGGGACATACCAAATACGCCCCAGGACGTTGTTCTCCTCGACGACCAGCGCCGACCATCCCGGACCGCCCAACCGATGAGTTTTGTGGCCCAGCGCTGTTTGGGTCCGTGCCCACAATCGTCCCTGAAGCACTGTTTGTGGGCCAGCAATCTCTTTCGCGTGAGCGGTCGGTACTGACATGGGCGAATCTGTGTATTGAAGCGGTGACATCGGCGTCGTCCCTCTCCGGTTCTGGGTGATCAACGTGGATCAGCACAGACGCCGGAAAACGCCGCCTTAGCTGATTGTCTCTACCCGGTATTCGGAGCCGAAGAGGCGTTCGGATTCATCATCGTGCCGGTTTTTCAGCCGGAAACTATTCGCTGTGCGAAGTGGACAAGGTATTCGTTCAGTTGCCGTGCCGCTTGCTCACCGCCGGTAAGATCCTGTTCTGTGATGGCGGTGAGCATATCGCGGTGCAGCTTGGCTCCTGTGCGCACTTCGGAATCGTCGACGACGTGGGCGGTCCAGAATCGACGCGAGAGGTTCTGCAGCGGGACCATCGCATCCTGCAGATAATCGTTGTGACTTGCCTTGAGAATCAGACCGTGTGTCTGCCGGACGGTTTCCGAGTAGGTATCGAGAGTGAATTCCTCCGTTTTCAAGCGCTCGGCCAATTGCCCCATGTCATCACGTTCCTCGATCGAAGAACGTTCACAAGCCAACTGAACCGCCAGAGGATCCAGAACCCGCCGCATCTCGAGGATGCGCAGCTCCGCTTCGACGCTGACCTGGGGCACCAGAATGCCTCGGCTCGGATGGATCTCAACCATGCGTTCACGCGCGAGTCGATGAACGGCTTCCCGCACCGGTGTGCGACCCAGCCCGGTCCATTCCATGAAATCGGCCTCGGAAACGAACGTGAGCGGTTCGATCTCCCCATGGATGATCATGTGCTCAATGCTCGTGTAAGCCATGTCGGTGAGGGTGGTGCGGGACCGCGTCCGAGTGGGACGGTTCATGGTCATCCTCTCTGAGAGTCAGTATTGAAATTTTTGCATACCCCTGGCATATACAGCCAATATATCGGTAGAGTATCGCAGATAAGAGTGTCAGCAGTCACACTGACAACAGGATTCAAGGAGATACTCATGGCCACTCCAACAGCGGGGCCCAAAACCATGGAGCTGCGATCCATTGACTGGATCCCTCCCAAGGAGCGGCACGGCTCCCCCGTGTCGCTTTTCTTCCTCTGGTTCGCTGCCAACAGCTCAATCACGGCTTTGGTCACCGGCGGCCTCTTCGTCCTGTTGGGAAATTCCGCCCTGTGGTCGATTCCCGCCATCATCATCGGCAACCTGATCGGCGGTTTCATTACCGCACTGCACTCCGCCCAGGGACCGCAACTGGGCGTTCCGCAAATGATCCAGAGCCGCGCACAATTCGGTTATTACGGCGCGATCTTGCCGTTGGTCCTGGCTCTCATCATTTACATCGGTTTCTACGCAACGGGGTTGGTGCTCGGAGGGCAAGCTCTGGCGACGCTTCTTCACGTCAGCGTGAGATTCGGTGCGGTCATCTTCGCCGTGTTCTCCACGGTTCTCGCGATCGCCGGATACAAGTGGATCCACAAGTTCTCTCACGCCGCATCGGTTCTGAGCGGGATCGTGTTCGTCCTTCTGCTGATCATCATTCTGGGCGGTCCCATGAGGAGCGACATCACCGCAAATACGAGCTTCGCGCTGGCACCGTTCATCCTGGGCATCTCGTTGTCCGCATCGTGGCAACTGACTTTCGGCCCGTACATTGCCGATTACAGCCGGTATCTGCCGGAGTCGACGTCGCAGAAATCGACCATCGGGTGGACCTTTGCCGGGAGTTTCGTCGGAGCGACCCTGGCGATGACGGTCGGCGCCTTTGCCGCCCAGATCGGGGGCGATGCCTTCAGCGAGCACCAGGTCGGTTTCCTCTCGGGGCTCGCCGGGTCATTCTTCTGGCTCGTCCTGCTAGCCGTCGTCGTTGGCAAGCTCACCGGAAATACGTTGAGTTCTTACGGTGGCTTCATGTCGCTGGCAACCATCGTGACCGCTGTCGCCCGCCACGAGGTCATCAAACCCCGCGCCCGCTCGATCTACGTGCTGATCATTTCGCTCTTCGCGGTCGTGATTGCGTTGCTGGCCTCGGACAACTTCGTCGCAGTATTCACCGACTTCCTCATGTTCCTCCTGTACTTCATGACACCGTGGTCCGCCATCAACCTGGTCGACTACTACCTGGTCCGTCATAAGAAGTACGACGTCGACGCCCTGTTCCAGCGCAATGGGCCCTATGGAACCATCAACAAGGGGGCGTTCGTCGCGTACTTCGCGGCCGTTTTGGTTCAGATCCCCTTCATGAACAGTTCCCTCTACGTCGGCCCGGTCGCGAATCTTTTCGGCGGTGCTGAAATAGCGTGGCTGATCGGCCTCGTCGTCGCCGGCGGCCTGTACCTTCTGATCGCCCGGATCAAAGGCGTAGGTCGTGAGCCCGCGTCCTCAGATGACGTCTCTTCTCCTCACTATGAAAGGTATGCACAGTGAAATACGATCCCAACGAGACGGAACGCCCGCTCGCCCACTCCCCCTTCAAAGCGCTCACGGTTCCCCGCCCGATCGGTTGGCTTTCGAGCATCAGCGAAGACGGCGTCGAGAACATTGCGCCCTACAGCCAGTGGCAGAACCTGACTTTCGATCCGCCGATGGTCATGTTCGCGGCCAACCAGTACCCGGATGGGCGGCGCAAGGACACCGTGATCAACGCGGAGAAGACCGGCTGGTTCGTATGGAACATGGCCACATGGGATCTGAGGGACGCCGTCAACACGAGCGCGATGGCTCTGGAGGCGCACGAGAACGAATTCGACCGCCTCGACGTCACCAAGGTCACGGCCGATCTTTCTTCAACACCCATGGTTGCCGAGAGTCCATTCCACTACGAGTGCAAGTACCTGACGACCCACCGCCTGCCGGGTCGGTCCAATGTTGGGAGCATCGATGTGGTCTACGCGACGGTCGAACGGATCCACCTTGACGAGCAGTATCTGACCGACGACGGGCGCGTCGACATCACGGCCGCTCGCCCGATCGCGCGCATGGGGTACTTCGACTACACCGTGGTCACCGAGACCTTCGAAATGCGAGTGCCCGGTGCCGACGCAAACGCCCAGGCAGGGCTCGGCGGCAACCCGCAGTGATTTGACGGCGGCCGGCTAGAAATCCCAATGGGTCGGCCGGCCGTCGACAAACGTCGCGGCAACGCGCATACCGGACAGATTACGGGCGGCCTCTTCGGGTCCCGCCCCGCCGAACGGATCCGAATCGAGCAACAGTACATCGCCCCGGTCCCCTGAACGGACGCGATCGACACCATCGGTCGAGGCCGCGAGGGCTTCACGCGGGGAAAGGGCTTCCTGCTGATTCCACGGGGGACGCCCGTCTCCGGACCGGTACACTGCTGCGGCCATGGCGAGCCAGGGATCCAAGGCGGCGACGGGCGCATCCGAGCCCAACGCAAGACGGACCCCTCGGTCGAGCATCGCACGAAACGCAAAACTGCGATCGGCCCGATCGGCCCACAGCCGATCCATCGCATCGCGGTCGTCGAGGAGGTGAGCCGGCTGAACGCTGGCGGTGATGCCCAGGCTCGACATCCGGTCGAGATCCTCCCACCGCACGACCTGTGCATGTTCGATCGACCCCCGGCTCCGCGTGGCCCGAAAAGCATCCAATGCGTGGGAGACCGCCGCATCACCGAGCGCGTGAAGAGCTACGTCGAGTCCGCCGGATCGAGCGATACCGAGCAACCTCACCAATTCCTGCGGATCCACATTCTGCACCCCTCGTGGATGAGTCATCTCGTCCGCTCGGAGGTATGGTTCGCAACAATGGGCCGTGCGGGTACCGAGGGAACCGTCCGAGATGATTTTGAGAGGCCCCATGCGGACCATTCCGCGCTCGTCGAGGGCATCTCCACTGGCCAGCCCCCGCTCTAGGACGGTGTGAACGAGGTCCGGGTAAACACCAGTGCGCACGCGCAGTTTCGGATCCGCGGTCTGGGACCGACGAACCCACACATCATGGTTCGCGGCGAATTCGAGGTCCACGATACCGACGACGCCTTTGGCCGCCGCCGCCTGCATCGCGTCGCGCACCGCGGATTCGGGGTCCGGGGCCCAGGGCTCCAATCTGCCGAATAGGGGAAACCAATCGTCCTCGTCGAAGGGCGTGTCCCTGGGTGGTGCTCCCATAAGAGTCATAGCCGCCGAGTTGAGCCAGCCGTTGTGCATGTCTCCGCTCACCAGAGCCACGGGACGCGAACCGGTGACCGCGTCGAGCTCCGCCACGGTTGCCTGGCGCGACCATTCCGAAGCGCGGTACCCGAAACCGAAGAACATCCCATGCCCGCTGTCATCGGCCAAGGCGTCGCCCACCAAACGCGTGACAGCCTCCGGCGACTTCGTTCCCGCGAGGTCGAGCCGGGACCGAGCCTGTGCCCACTGGTCAAAATGAACGTGCGCATCCCACAGACCCGGGACGAGCCAGCGGCCTTCGGCGTCGAGGACCTCGTCGCCGATGTTGGGCGAGATCTGGGAATCCAGATCGATTCGCCCGTCGGTGATGCGGGCATCGAGGACCTCGCGTGTGAAGGCCTCCCGCACATTGCGGAGGAGAAACGAACTCATGTCTCCCTTCTACCTCAGGCGAACGCTCGCTGTTGTGCACGTTTCCTATAACGCCGGAATGTGACGTCCCCGCTGGGGACACGCCCCCTCGAGAGCAAAGGCAAGGGGATGCCTTCAGAGGTCTTGCCGCCTCCTAGCGTGCACTGTACGGTACGCGCCCCCCGGCCCAGGCCGCACATTGGCTCAGACCGGATCGGCTGAGGCCGGACAACTACCCCTTGTCTTCGTCCGCCATGCGGGCGATCAGGTCCTTGGGCACTCCGAGGAAATACGTCAGGAGAAAGCCTGCTACGTAGGAAATCAGCAGCCCGACGGCATAGATCGCGAGCGCGGCACCGATACCGTGATTGCCCGCCGCCAGAGGGAAGAGCGCCCACCCGCTCGGCCCGATGGCGGTGGATCCGGTTGCATAGCCGAGCTGGTTGAACAGCCCCACGAATCCGCCTCCGAAAGCTCCACCAAGGCATGCGGTGATGAAGGGGCGACCCATCGGCAGGGTAACGCCGTAAATCAGCGGCTCGCCCACCCCGAGGATGCCCGCAGGGAGGGCGGACTTGATGGTATTTCTCAAGGCACGATTGCGGATACGCAGGTAAATCGCTGCGGTCGCCCCGACTTGTCCGCCACCTGCCATCGCGAGGATCGGCAGGAGGATCGTGTACCCGGCCTGGGAGATGAGAGTTGTGTGAATCGGTATCAGAGCCTGGTGCAGACCCAGCATCACAAGGGGCAGGAAAAGTCCGGCCAAAACGAACCCGGCGACTCCTCCACCGACCCCCAAAAGCCACGTCGCACCGGTTCCGATGCCGGTCGAGATCCAGCCTGCCAGGGTCATGAGCGGGAAGAGCGTCAACGCTCCCGCGATCAGAACCGTGACCGTCGGGACGATCAACATGGCCAGTGATTCCGGGGCCCACTTGCGTGTCCAACGCTCGATGTACGCGGCGAGGATTGCCGCAAACAGGGCGCCGATCACGCCACCCTGGCCCGGCTCGAGGGATGTGCCGAAAACGGAGATTTCGGAGACCCCCGCAAACGGAATGATCGCTGCGACCGCCCCGCCGAGCACCGGGGTGCCGCCGAACTCCTTGGCCGCGTTCATGCCCACGAACACGGCAATCAAGGTCATGAACCCGCTCGATATCGCTGTCAGGACGGGCACGGCCCCAGCGGCCCACGGCCACGCCCCATTCGCGACGAAGTTTTGCAGAACGCCGCTGATGCCGGCCACGATGCCGCACGCGATCAAGGCGGGAATCAATGGAAGGAAGATATTGGCGATTCGACCCAGGAAGCCGCGGATCGGGGATTTTCCGCGTTCGGACTGCGAGCGTTTCATCTGCGCGCCGAGAGCCTGGAGATCGTTCGGGGACGCCGGCTCGGTGACGTCCGGATTCTCCGCGCTTCCCGCCGCCACGGATCTGCCGCCGCGCGAGCCCTGAGTTACTTTCTCTTCCTGCAGGCGCTTGTCGATGTCCCGGGCGACCGTGTCCACGACCCCAGGGCCGAGCACGACCTGCATGGTCGATCCGGGCACGACACCCAATACTCCCTCGACGCCGCGCAAAGCCTCGACGTCGACGGCGGACTCGTTGTTGACGGGGATTCTCAAACGAGTAATGCAGTTTTCTACCCCGCCGATATTGGAAGCACCGCCGAGACCGGCGATCACTTCCTGCGATATTTTCTCTTGGTCAGGCATTGTCGACTCCTTTGTGCGTTGCCTTCATGACGTCGTGCGGGCAATTCCCCCGCTGCCCTACTGGTCTCCCGCGTCAGCTGTGAGACCGGACCAGCCGCCCCAGAGCTGCTCGGAGGACCCCTGCGTCACGATCCAATTCCTCGCGTGCACGTGCGGCATCGACCCCGGCAAGGATCATGAGAATCGCTACTTTTGCGCTTCCATCCGCCGCCTCGACAGCGGCTTCGACCTCGGAGTCCTCGGCGTCGGTCACCGTCTGAACGATCCGACGGACTCTCTCCTTCAACTTGGAATTGGTCGATTGGACGTCCACCATGAGATTCCCGTACGTCTTACCCAGTCGGACCATGCTCATCGTCGAGATCATGTTGAGCACGAGTTTCTGGGCGGTCCCGGCCTTCAATCTGGTCGAGCCCGCTACGAGTTCCGGCCCCACAATCACCTCGATCGCGTGCCCGGCAACCGACGCGAGCAGGGACCCCCGATTGCATACGACGCCGCCCGTCGTCGCGCCCCGCTTTGCGGCCTCCTCGACGGCACCGACCGCATAGGGCGTCGCCCCGGATGCCGAGACCCCGACGACGGTGTCCGAGGGACCGATGTCCAAAGCGACGATGGCCTGCCCGCCCGCGGCCGAGTCATCCTCGGCGCCCTCCACCGCGGAAACAATGGCCCGCTCTCCACCGGCGATGAGGCCGACGACTTCCCCGGTCGCGGTATTGAACGTCGGCGGACACTCGGACGCGTCGAGGACACCGAGCCGTCCCGCGGTTCCCGCGCCGGCGTACACCAAGCGGCCCCCCGATCGGAGACCAGGGACTGCCGCGTCCACGAGTCGGGCAATGTCCGCGCTGCGTTGCCCCACGGCGAGCGGAACCGTCGAATCGGCCCGATTCATGAGCCTTGCCAAGGCTTCGGTCGGCATGCGGTCGATCTCCGAGAACTGTTCGTCGATCGCTTCGGTGGTGGGAATGTCAGGTGTCATGAGCTCCGGTTCTCCTGCGGTGTCGTGCCGTTCGGGCGGGGTGAACGTTTGAAGGCCAGGGCCTCGTGGGAACGCGCGATGGCCGTCCTCGCTTCTTCCTCACGGGCCTGGAAAACCATGGTGAACAGCGCATCGACCACGAAAAGCTGTCCCGAGCGAGAGGTCATTGCCCCGAGGCGAATCCCGGATTCGCGGGAAGCAACGCTGACCAGGACGTGGTCGGCACTCCCCAAAGGTGCACGCGGTTGCGTCGTGATCCCGACCGTTCGGGCACCGGCTTGAGCCGCCAGTCCAAGCGGATCGACGACGTCGCGGGTACGGCCCGAAGCGGATACCCCGATGAAAACGTCCTCGGAAGTCAGCAGCACGGCAAAGGTCAGCGCATCGTGCGCCTCGGTCGCGGCATGAACCGACAGACCTATTCGGCCGAGCTTGGCGGCAAGATCTTGAGCGACCAGACCGGATGCGCCGATTCCGACGACGAGCACTCGCCGAGCGTTCGCCACAGCATCCGCCACGGTCCGTACCGAGTCGGCATCAAGTGCCCGCTCGGTCTGCGATATTGCTTCCCGCTCACCTGCAGCCAGCTTCGTCACGATCTCACCCGGGGCATCCTCGGCTGAGATCCCCACCGGATACGACCGCTGGTCCGAGGCGGCGCCCTGAGCCCGACCGACAGAGGTGGCGAGGAGGGTACGCATTTCCCTGTAGCCGGCGCATCCGATGGATCGAGCCAAGCGGATGACCGAAGCATCGCTGGTTCGGCTGTTCCGGGCGAGCTCCCCGAGCGTCATCGGGACCGTGCGGGCGGGATCGTCCAGGATGAACTTCGCGACTTTGGCCGGGCCGGGGCTCAAGGTGTCCGCGAGCGCTCGTAGCGAGCCGAGGACATCAGGAGGCGACTCCCTGCCGGAGTTTTCCTTCACTTTTTCCTTCACATCGTGAAGTTTTCCTTCAATTGTGACTCATGTCAATAACTACGCCATGGCGTAGTTTTAAGTTCGCCTTAATGATATTCCTATATGTGCCCCCTTCACATCGTCAGCAGCACAACATATTGTGCTCGGCGCGGATCCCACAGAAAGGAAGACATGGAAGAGCACTCGGCCGCCCGATCCCGGCCGCCTATCCGATTCCGCACCCTCGCCCCGCACGAGTCCCCGAGCCTCGTCTATTTTTCGAGCGCTTCGGAGAACACCCGGCGCCTCGTGGACCGTCTCCGATTCGACGCCCTCAGAATCCCCCTGCGCCCGCGCCTCGACGGGATGATCCGCGTCAGTCGGCCATACGTCCTGATCGTGCCGAGCTATGGCGGAGGAGAAGCAAAACAGGCCGTTCCCCGACAAGTCATCACCTTCCTGAACGACCCACAGAACAGGAGCTTGATTCGAGGGGTCATCGCCTCAGGAAATACCAATTTCGGTGAGCACTTCTGCATCGCGGGCCCCGTGATTTCGAAGAAGTGCGGGGTCCCGGAGCTCTACAGATTCGAGCTCTTGGGCCACTCCCGCGACGTCGAGACCATCAATCACGGGCTCGACGAGTTTTGGCACGCTTTGGAACACGACAAGGAATCCGCATGACATCTCCCACCACGACATCACCCGGCGAAAAAGAAGGCATCGGCACGCGCAAGGACTATCACACCCTCAACGCTCAACTGAATCTGTTCGATGAATCCGGACGAATCCAATTCGATCGCGACAAGCAAGCAATCGGCGCCTATGTACGGCAATGGGTCAAGCCTCGTACGCGACGATTCGACAGCGTGGCCCAACGTCTCGAATGGCTTGTGGACAACGACTACTACGAAGCGGATTTTCTCCAGGCCTACGACCCTGAGTTTCTTTTCACGGTTCACCAACGAGCCGCTGAGGCGGGGCACCGCTTCGGGTCCTTCCTCGGCGCATTCAAGTTCTACACCTCCTACGCCATGAAGACCTTCGACGGGCGGGAGTACCTCGAGGACTTCTCGGAGCGCGTGGTGGCCACGGCCTTGTATCTCGCTCGGGGCGACAAAAAGCTGGCGGTGCATCTCGTCGACGAGATGATGTCAGGTCGCTATCAACCCGCGACCCCCACTTTTCTGAATGCGGGCAAGAAGCAAAGGGGTGAGCTCATTTCCTGCTTTCTGCTGCGTGTGGAAGACAATATGGAGTCGATCGGCCGGTCGGTGAATTCCGCACTCCAGCTGTCGAAACGCGGCGGCGGCGTCGCACTGATGCTCACGAATCTTCGCCAGACCGGTGCCCCTATCAAGAAGATCCAGAACCAAGCCTCTGGAGTGGTTCCGGTCATGAAAATTCTGGAGGATTCCTTCTCCTACGCGAACCAGCTGGGCGCCAGGCAGGGTGCCGGGGCCGTGTATCTGCACGCACACCATCCGGATATCCTTCGTTTCCTCGACACCAAACGGGAGAATGCGGACGAGAAAGTGCGCATCAAGACCCTCTCGCTCGGCGTCGTCATCCCCGACGTCACGTTCCGGCTCGCCAAGGAAGACCGGGACATGCTCCTCTTCAGTCCGTACGACGTAGAACGGGAATACGGAAAACCGATGTCGGATCTGTCGATTACCGCGCTCTACGATGAGCTGGCCACAAACCCGCGGATCCACAAGGACTCAGTCCGGGCCCGCGACTTCTTCACGACGATCGCGGAGCTTCAATTCGAGTCGGGGTATCCGTACGTACTCTTCGACGACACCGTCAATCGGGATCATGCGCATCCCGGACGCATTGGGATGTCCAACCTCTGCAGCGAGATCCTTCAGGCCAACACCCCCTCGACGATGGATTCCGATCTCAGCTACGAGTCCGTCGGCCGGGATATGTCGTGCAATCTGGGCTCGCTCAACATCGCCGCAGCCATGGCCTCCCCACATTTCGGCCGCACCGTCGAGACCGCAGTCCGAGCGCTGACCAGCGTCTCAGACCAGTGCAACGTCGACTCCGTACCTTCAGTGGCCCGCGGCAACAGGGCCACCCACGCGATCGGGCTCGGGCAAATGAACTTGCACGGTTACTTGGCGTCCCAGAACATCCCCTACGGGAGCGCCGAGGCCATCGATTTCACGGATGCATATTTTCGGCTCGTGACGTTCCACGCGATCCGTGCCTCTCATCTGCTCGCGGTCGAACGCGACGAGACTTTCGAAGGATTCGCCAGTTCGGACTATGCGAACGGGGTTCGCTTCGAACGCTACGTCTCGACGGACGGCACCCCCGCCACCGATCGTGTCCGCACGCTGTTCGCCGAAGCGGGCGTGCACCTGCCCAGCCGCGAGGACTGGATCGTCCTGAGGGCGGCCGTGATGAGGGACGGCATGTACAACGCCTACCTTCAGGCGATTCCTCCGACGGGATCGATCAGTTACATCAATCATTCGACCGCTTCATTGCACCCGGTCACCTCGCGGATCGAGATCAGAAAAGAAGGAAAGCTAGGGCGCGTGTACTATCCGGCACCGCACATGAGTCAGGAGAATATCGGACTCTTCGAGGATGCCTACGAGGTGGGGTACGAGAAAATCATCGACACCTACGCCGCCGCGACCAAACACGTGGATCAAGGTCTTTCGCTGACGCTGTTCTTCAAGGACGACGCGACCACGCGAGACATCAACCGTGCCCAGATCTACGCCTGGAAAGCGGGAATCAAGACCCTCTACTACATCCGGCTCCGCCAGGCCGCCTTGGAGGGCACGGAGGTCCAGAACTGCGTCTCCTGCGCCCTTTGACCCCATCCGCCCCACGTACCAAGGAAACCACTATGTCCCACGCAACCTCGAACCTTCCGATCACCGATATTTCCGTGACCCCGCCGTCCTTTCGCCACGACCCGACTCTGCGCCTGCGTCCCGTCAATTGGAATCAGGTACAGGACGAGAAAGACCTCGAAGTCTGGAACCGATTGACCTCTAATTTCTGGCTCCCCGAGAAGGTACCGCTGTCCAATGACCTTCCGGCTTGGCAGCGACTGACCGATGAGGAACAAACATTGACCATGCGAGTGTTCACCGGGTTGACCATGCTCGACACGGTTCAGGCAACGGTCGGGGAGATCAGCCAGATCCAGGATGCTCGCACCGAGCACGAGGAAGCCGTCTACACGAATATCGCGTTCATGCAGTCCGTGCACGCCAGATCCTATTCGAGCGTTTTCTCCACGCTCTCCAACTCTCGCGATATCGAACAGTCGTATCGGTGGGCAGTCTCCAACGATCTCCTACAGGAACGTGCCAAGAAGGTCTTGGTGCACTATTACGGCGACGATCCGTTGCGGCGGAAGGTCGCATCGACCTTGTTGTCTTCACTCTTGCTCTACGCGGGTTTCTACCTCCCGCTTCACTTCTCGGTGCACGCGACCTTGACCAATACCGCGGACATGATCCGACTGATCCTTCGGGACAAGGCCGTGCACGGTTACTACTCGGGCTACAAATTCCAGCGGGGTCTCCAAGCCTGCTCGATCGAGCGCCAGGAAGAAGTCAAAGAATTCACCGTCAAGTTGATGGAAGAGCTGTACGAGCTGGAGCTGCACTATTCGGGAGAACTGTACGAACCGCTGGGGCTCATGGATGACGTCGCCGTTTTCGTCCGCTACAACGCCAACAAAGCACTGATGAACTTGGGCTGTCCCGCGTACTTCTCCGCGGAAGAGACCGCCGTGAATCCGGAAATCCTGGCGGCCCTCGCTCCGGGCGCCGACGAGAACCACGATTTCTTCAGCGGTTCGGGCTCCTCCTACGTGATGGGCAAGGCAGTGGAGACGGACGATACCGACTGGGATTTCTAGTCCTCAGTCTCTCGACGGGGTTTCTCGCCATCGGCGGAGTCGTCCTGCTCGGTAGCCGATGACGAGGCCTCCTCGAGGTCTCCGTCCGCGACCGCCGCGGCCTCGTCGGGGTCTTCCTCGCGCCCCGGGGTCCGCAGATTCCATTTACGGATCACGAATCGGAAAAGGAAGTAGTAAATCAATCCGTAACCCACCCCTATAGGTATCAGCCAGATCGAATTCTGAGATATGCCGAAGTTGAGCACGTAGTCGATGGTTCCGGCAGAGAAACCGAAACCGGAGTGAATCCCCAAGGCGTTGGTCAGGGCCATCGAGGTCCCCATGAGGACCGCGTGGATCAGATACAGCGGCCATGCGATGAACATGAAGGAAAACTCAAGGGGCTCAGTGATCCCGGTCAGGAACGACGTCAGACCAGTGGACAGCATGATGCCGCCGACGATCTTCTTCTGCCCTGGTTTGGCCTCATGCCATATGGCCAGCGCAGCCGCGGGAAGACCGAACATCATGATCGGGAAGAAGCCCGTCATGAACACTCCCGCGCTGGGATCGCCCGCGAAGAACCGCGTCAGATCGCCGTGGGCGCCGTTGTAGTCCCCGAGGATGAACCAGACGATGGAATTGAGAATGTGGTGGAGGCCGAAAGGAATCAGCAGCCGATTCAGTACGCCGTACACACCGGCACCGGCCACAGGGTTTCCTCCGACCGCTGTGCCGATCGCGGACAGCCCCTTGTCGAAGAGCGGGTAGATCAAGGCCAGGATCACGCCGAGCACCAGGGCAGCCAAGGACGTCAGGATCGGCACGAGACGTCTCCCACCGAAGAATCCGAGCCAATCAGGCAGTTTCGTCCGGTGAAAACGTTGCCACAACATGGCGGACGTCAATCCGATCACGATCCCGCCCAGGACGCCGTAGTCGATCGCTGGGTCCTCCCCTGCGGCCGAGGTCGCGTCGCTACTGAGGACGACCGGTGACATCACCTTGAACACGTTGGTCATCACGAGGTAGCCGACAACGGCCGCGAGGGCCGTCGAGCCATCGCCCTTTTTGGCGAAGCCGAAGGAAATGCCGACCGCGAAGAGCAACGGCAGTCCGTCGAACAGAGCCGTACCGGCGGCGCCGATCACCTGGGCCGCGGTGGAGATCGAGGAGAAACGGCCGAGAAGGTCGTCTTGCCCGAGTCGTTGAAGGATCGCGGCTGCGGGCAGGGCCGCGATCGGAAGCATCAGGCTCCTCCCGAAGCGCTGAAGGACTTTCATGGATTTGCCGTCGCCCTTTTTGCGGGAAGACCCGGCGGCCGTCATGGGGACGTCTGACGAAGACATGGGGACCTCGATTCTCGCGTCGGCGAGAGTAGCGTGCGGTTGTGTCGATGGAGCGCAGTCGGTACGCTCAAGTCAACTGTTTATAACCAGTGGTTCTGATCACTGTGAGGCACAAGGAATTGCTTGTCAAGAGCAAGGAGGAATTCAATGTTTGACCCGGAAAAGCTTCTGGAAGCGCTCGGGGGTGCGGATAATATCGAGGACATCGAGGGCTGCATCACTCGTTTGCGCACCGAGGTCGAGGACTCATCCGTCGTCGACCAGGCCGCGCTCAAAGCCATGGGAGCCCACGGTGTGGTCGTCTCGGGTGGCATGGTTCAGGTCGTCGTCGGTCCCGAGGCGGAGAACTTGGCCGAAGACATCCAGGATCTGCTGTAGCGGAAGCGATCGCAGAGGTGGTTCACAAGCATGAACAGGTCAGGTCGGAACTGCGTGACCTGGCACGGAACGAGTTGTCCCCAGGAGATGCCCTACCTGGCGAACGGCAGCTGGAAAAGCAGTTCGGCGTTTCCCGCATCACGATCCGACGTGCCGTCGCGGATCTCGTGGCCGAAGGCGTACTGGTGCGCATCCACGGCAAAGGGACTTATGTTTCCCATGGGCGCGTTCGTTCCAATCTGCACCTGGCTTCCTTCACGGAGGACATGAAACGCGCAGGGCTGGAACCGTCGACGAGGATTCTTCTGGCCGAACGCAGGCAGGCCACGCCGAGGGCAGCGGAGTTCTTCGGGCTGGACGACGGTGAAGAGACCCTGTGCGTCAAAAGGCTCCGGCTTGCGAATCAAGCCCCGGTCAGCGTGGACGAATCGTGGATGCGACCGGAGCTGACCGACCTTCTGCTTGCCAAAGACCTGAGCCAATCCCTGTATTCGCATTTGTCCGGGACGGAGTTCGCGGTCAGCACCGCCGAACAGACCGTGGAAGCCGCCGCGGTAGATCCTGATCTGGCTCAAATCCTGGACGTGGAGGCGGCGGCACCCGTCCTGCTTTTCCACCGATACACCTTTGCCCGCGGAGAACACGGGCCGCTTCCACTCGAATACTCGATTTCGACGTACCGTTCGGATCGGTATCAGATTTCGATGAGTCTGGAGCTGGACCAAACCGGGCTTTCCGGTCAGAATGAGGCCGCCTCCGCTTAACTTGTCAGTCACTCCCCGTACCCTGTATTCAACGCCCCGAGCGATGCCGGAGGCGGAACCAGGAGGTGGCTGTGTTCTTCGTCGATACCCCGGACCAATCTGCCGGGGGCTCTTATCGTTCCTTGGTCTACTCTGCTTCGGATTTGGTCCGCGCCGCGGAATGTCCGTGGGCCACAGTGCACATCTTGGAAGAAAAGCTGGGCCGCCTGCCCCGCTTCCGGGCCCCGGAGGATGCGATGCTCGAGCGCACCTCCAGGTTGGGAGATCAGCACGAGGCCGCGGTGCTGCAAGACATGATCGCTCAGTACGGGCGTTTCGAGCGGAGGATCGGCCGCGGGGTCTATGAGGTCGAGCCGGCCGGGACCCTGGACCGTGAGATCCTTCTTCGAAAGCACCAAGAATCCATTGCGGCTCTGCGTCTGGGCGCTGACGTCGTTTTTCAGGCATCTTTCTTCGACGGCCGGTTCCATGGCCGTTCGGATTTCCTCGTCCGTGAGGCCGATGGTAGATACGCCGTCTTCGACACCAAACTGGCTCGTCACGCAAAGGTCACCGCATTACTGCAGCTCGCCGCATATGCGGACCAACTGGCGCAGGCGGGAATCCCTGTCTCGGATACAGTCACGTTGGTACTCGGCAACAGGGAACGGGCGTCATTTGGTGTCGGGGAGTTCATGGCGGTTTACCAAGAGCGCAGGGATCGCTTCGAGTCGCTGACTCAGGAGCGCATGAATCCATCAGCCGCTCCGCTCGACTGGTGGGACGAGGCCCTGCCCCGTTGCGGCAAGTGTCCGCACTGTCTTGTCGAGATCGAGGAGCACCAGGACGTCCTGAAGGTTGCGGGGATGTCCCTGACCCAGCGCAAAAAACTGCGCCAACGCTACGACGTACGCACCATGACGGACTTAGCGGGTCTGAACGGACGAGACCTTCCCGCTCCTGTTCGCTCCGCTCGGGACCAGGCGGCGATGCAATGCGGGCTGTCCGTCCCGGACAAGACCGTGACATATACGGATGCGGAAGGACTCCAGCAGAGCGTTTCCTATCTGGTCACTTATTCTGCGCCCCTGACTAGGATCCCGGCCGCCAACCCCGGGGACATATTCTTCGATTTCGAGGGCGACCCCATGTGGCAGGATCCTGATGATTCTTCATGGGGCATCGAGTACCTTTTCGGTCTCATCGAGACACCGCTCGACCCTGCTGAAGAACCCGTGTTCGTACCGTTCTGGGCGCACTCCCGGAAAGAAGAGAAGCAGGCTCTGCTCGATTTTCTGCAGTACGTCAGCGAACGTCGGCAGCGTTATCCCGGTATGAAGATCTATCACTATGCCAATTACGAGAAACGTGCACTGCGAGATCTCGCGGCCCGGCACGGCGTCGGGGAGGAAGAAGTCGACGACCTCCTTCGCGAAGAGGTCCTTGTGGATCTCTACGAATCCGTCCGCGCGAGTTTGCGCATTTCGCAGGGCTCATATTCGATCAAGAAGTTGGAACCGCTCTACATGGGCGATCAACTCCGCATGGGGGACGTCACCAACGCCGCGGCGTCGGTCGTGGCCTACGCCGATTATTGCTTGGCTCGCGATACGGGCGAGGACGAGCATGCGAGATCCATTCTGAGTTCGATCAGCGACTACAACCGTTACGATTGCCTGTCGACTTTCGAACTCCGCAATTGGTTGCTCTCTCTCGTCTCCCGCTCCGCGACTGAGGAACTCAGCCGGCCGCCCCAACTGCCCGGGGCTCAGGTCGAACCGGAAACGATCGAGTCCGCGCGCGAGACACCCGTCGAATCATCGCTGAACCACTTCGTGGAGACGGCCACGCCCGAGTCCACTGGGCTCGCTCCGGAGGAACTGAGGGACACGGTCCGTGCGGTCGCCATGGTTTCCAGCGCTACCGGTTATCACCGGCGCGAACGCAAACAATTTTGGTGGGCTCACTTCGACCGGCTCACGGCTCCCGTTTCGGATTGGGAGTCGCAGCGGGACGTCGTGGTCTTCGAGCGGATGGGTGTGGAAGAGGACTGGCACAAGGCTTCGACCCGGTCGAAGGTCGAAAAGCGAGTTCTCGCCGGGACGGCCCGCCTCGCGGAGGGTTCTGGCCTGAAGCCCGGAGACTCAGGGCTGTTCGCTATGTACGAAGCTCCGCTGCCACCCTATTTGGAGAACAAGGCGCTCGAAGCGCAGCAACGCATCGAGGCTCGGTCCGGAAGGCAACGAACGGTCGTTTCGCGCGCCAGCGATGCTCGGCTGACCGTGGAATCCTTGGAGCCCGGTTCCTCCCCTGGGCTGGTCCGCATCCGGATGATCGAGTCCCGTCCTCAAGGCACGGAGCCCTTCGACCACATTCCAATGGCGTCGACCCCCTCGGCGCCCATTCGCACTGCGGCCCAGGAAGATTCGCTCGCGGCTCTCGCGGAGGAGGTCGACGCGGCCCTCCCCCATTTACCTCGGGCAGCGGGATTGGACATCCTGGCGCGCAGGCGGCCACGGCTTGTCGGCGGGGCACCCCTTCCACGAGCAAACGACCCGGGCTTGGGAGACGGGAAGATCCCCATGGCAGATGCGATCCACGCGGCGGTCTCACGGCTGGACGACTCCTACATCGCGGTCCAGGGGCCGCCCGGAACCGGGAAATCGTACGTGGGATCTCATGTGATCGGACGTCTGGTGACCGAGGGGTGGACTATTGGCGTGGTCGCCCAGTCACACGCCGTCATCGAGAATCTGCTGCGTGGCTGCATCACCAACGGAAGCGTCCCCGCGGCGGCCATCGCCAAGGCCAAGAAGACACGCCCGCAAGGAGATGCGACTTCGCCTCTCGTTCCTTGGCGGGAAATCTCGCCCAAGGAGATTTCCTCATTCCTGGCGGAAGCGACGTATCCCGACTCGGGTCCAGGCGAGGGGCGGGTGTACGGCGGCACGGCCTGGGACTTCGCGAACCAAGACCGCTTTGCCCCGGGGAGCTTGGACCTCCTCGTCATCGACGAGGCTGGGCAGTATTCCCTGGCCAATATGCTGGCCGTATCCCGGGCCGCGCGCAACATGCTTCTGTTGGGCGATCCCCAGCAATTGCCTCAAGTCACCCAGGGAAGTCATCCGTATCCGGTCGACGAATCAGCTTTGGGTTGGCTCTCCGCGGGCGAACGCACCCTGCCACCCGAATTCGGGTACTTCCTCGACTCGTCATGGCGAATGCATCCACAGCTGTGCGCCCCGGTCTCCAAGCTGTCGTACCAGGGCAGGCTTGAGTCCGCGCATGCTGCGACTCGACGGGTGCTGACAGATACCCGCCCCGGCGTGTATCGTCTCGACGTTCCACACGTGGGGAATGCGACGTCCTCCCCGGAGGAAGCTCACCAGGTCGTGGGACTCGCGAGACAATTCATCGGAAGGGGCTGGAGTGATGCGCCGGACCAAGCGCTCAGGCCGTTGGAACCTGAGGATGTCCTCGTCGTGGCTGCCTACAACGCCCAGGTGGAGGTCATTCGTGACGCCCTGGAAAAAGAGGGGCTTTCGCATCCGGATGAAACGGGGGTCCGGGTGGGCACCGTTGATGGGTTTCAAGGCCAGGAAGCGCCGATAGTCATTATTTCAATGGCGGCTTCTTCTGCCGAAGAAGTGCCTCGGGGGATGGATTTCCTCTTGTCACCCAACCGACTCAACGTAGCCGTCTCCCGAGGACAATGGGCGGCGGTGATCGTCAGCTCCCCCAGCCTCACAGATTATTGGCCGACCAGCCCCGAATCGCTGTCGATTCTCGGCGGTTTCACGGCCCTTCGTCGGGAGGCCGCACGATGGAACGAACTTCCGCTCTCAGGGAGCACGCGGGACAAAGAAGGGATGATCCATGAATAATAATCTAGAACCCCACGGACACAACCAGGAGGAAGGGATGATAAACATCAACCCGAGTTTTAAAGCCCGGACTCCCTACATCTTCCATTTCGACGAGCAGACGGTCGTCTTGGGGGATCCCGAGTACCTGAAACAGGTTGAGACGTTCCTTCTCACTGCGGACCTGGCGACGCGCACCACCTACTGGGACACGGACGAGGAAGACCCCCTCGACTTCGACCCGGATCCCGAGCCCGAAGACATGAACAGCGTCGGCATTGAAGGCGACGAGCGGGTCTTCTGGAACGCCATCGAATCGGCGATTTTCCAACAGACCGAATGGCCCGAGGGCGAGGACGCCGTGGTGTACGCACCTCACGTGCCCGAGTGGTTGTCCCATGCTCAGTCATGGTATTTCGATCCCGTGTGCCCCCCACTGGGCCCGGGCGGACCTGGCGGTTGGGTTCGACGTCGTTCCGTGGACGGCCGCGGTTATCCGGTGGGCCTGTTCCAACTCACCGAAGCGGATTCCTTCTGGGTCTTCGCGGCCGAAGACGATCTCTCCGACATCATGGAACTCTGCCGGTCCCTTGCCCGCTTCCGGATCGGTTTCGACCAGGTCACGCCGTACATTGGGCCGGATGACTCGGTCGGTTCCTTGGCCCTGCCCATAGAATGCCGGGATGCTCTCCAGGAAGAGCTCATGATCAGGGGCGTGGACGTCGAATCGATGTTCTGGGAATGAGGTTCCGGACCGGCACCAGATCCGTGTCCAGGAGCCGAAGCTGCAGACCGTCACCCCATGGGGTCAGTCCCACGGCTCTGGCTGGCCGGGTCGAGGCCGCCGTCAACGCCTCATCTACGTCGATACCGGCCCTGACCACGGTGCGCACCGCCTGGTCCATGGTCAGCGTCGAACCCGCAATGGCGCCTTGGCTGCCATCCGAGGTGGTCAGCCGAGCGATGCCGTCGTCCACCCGCACGTCCAAGGAACCGAGCCGGTAGTCGCCATCGGATTGCCCGGTGGCGGACATCGCATCGGTAATGAGCACGACCCGTCCGGGCAAGGACCGAAACAACATCGCGATCACCTCGGGGGCGACGTGCACCCCGTCAGCTATGACCTCGGCGACCACATGCGGTGACTCCATCGCGGCAACCACGGGACCGGGGTGCCTGTGGTGGATGCCGTTCATGGCGTTGAATGCATGCGTCAGAATCGACGCGCCGGCGTCGAAAGCCCGGCGCGCGGTCTCGTAGTCGGCGTCCGTGTGACCCACGGCCACGCGAACGCCCTGGTCCACGAGGAACCTGGTCACCGCGAGGCCCTCGTCCATCTCAGGAGCAAGGGTGACCTGGCGCAAATACCCGTCGGCCGCGTCGAGGAGGCGTTGGGCCTGGTCCAGCGTTGCCGGTTGGAGGTAATCCCGCCGGTGTGCGCCCTTGTGCGACGGCGAGAGCCACGGCCCCTCGGCGTGGATCCCTTCCAACCGCAAACCGGTGGGAATGCCTTCGCCTGTCGAGATCGCCCGGGCCACGCGCCGGAAAGATTCCTCCAGCTGGCCCACCGGGTTGGCGACGAACGAAGCCAACGCCCGCCCGGTCCCCTGATCCTTGTGCACCGACAACGAAGTCGGCAAACTCTCGGGGTCCTCGTACGCGAATCCCCCCGCGCCGTGACAATGGATGTCAGTAAACGGGGCTGTCAAGAACATGCCCGACGCATCGAATGGTCGCGACGCAGTCGCGCTTCGGGTGTTCTGATGGTACGAGTCCCCCAGGCCACCGCGAACCGGGACGCCGGCGTCGTCGCACTCGACCCATACCGGCCCGGCCCCCGTCGTCAACGCCTCGGCCGGGACACCGGCAAAAACTGGCACGTCCCTTAGGGTTTCGGTTGGACGCGCGTTGTGGATCACAATATTCATGACTTCAGTCCTTCGATTCGCGGACGACGCTGAGGTCGAATCCGTACCGGTCCGCGCGGTAGGTCGTCTCTGTGCATTCGACAAGCCGTCCCAGAGCATCACGAGCTTGTCGCTCGACGCGGAGCGCTGCTGCACCGACCGGTTGCGACAGCAGGGTGGCTTCCTCGAACCCGAGGTTGACGGCCCGGATCGACTGATCCGCGAATTCCACGCGGTGGCCCCGGCGCGATAGCTGCTCGTCGAGCGAACCACCAGGATCGGGCAGGATGCCGCCAAAAAACGTCAGGGGAATGCACGCCAGCTCGAGCGCCATAGGCAGGCCATCCGCGAGTCTCAACCGGTGGATGCGTGCCAGATCCTCCCCCACGGCCACATTCAGCCGCTCGGCCAGGTCCTCGTCCGCCGCGACGACGTCGTTGCCGAGGGTCTCGCTCGACGGCCGGTGCCCCCGCTCATCCATGTCCTCCGAGAACGAGGTCAGCCTCAGGCCCTTGCGAATCACGCTGGGGTCCGCGATATAGGTACCGGAACCGCGGACCGAGTACACCGCGCCCGAGGCAATCAGATGCGCAATGGCCCGACGCACGGTTGCCCGGCTCACGCCGTACTCCTCCTGCAAAGACCGCTCGGTCGGCAGCACCTGGTGCGGTTCACCCGCAGCGACGACGTCGGTCTCCAGAGCGGCCGCCAGCGACAGGTACTTCGGCACGATCGTTGCATTCCTTGCGGCCGCCATCGAACACCACCCATCGATTGAATATTGGTACGCACCAAACATACACGGATCATTCAATGAGGAATATTGGTCCGTACCAATTTGGATGAAACACGGTAGAGTGAAGACATGGAAATCATCGTTGCTGCTGATCCCGAAGCCGTCGGCCACGTTGCGGCGCATCGCATCGCCCAACTCGTTCGGAGGAAGCCGAATGCGGTTCTCGGTGTCGCGACCGGTTCGAGCCCCGTCCCCACTTACCAGGCACTCGAAAAAAGGGTGCGCGACGGCCTGGACGTGTCCCGGGTCAGCGCTTTTGCCCTGGATGAATACGTCGGCCTGACCGAGGGCCACCCCCAGAGCTATGCTGAGGTCGTGCGAAGGGACGTGACGGAGAGGCTCGGGCTCGACCCCGAGCGGGTGCACGTGCCGAAGGGCCACGCAGAGGATGTGCCTGCGGCCTGCGAGGAGTACGAGGACGCGATTCGTTCCGCCGGGGGCGTCGATCTTCAGATTCTGGGCATCGGAAGCAACGGGCACATCGGCTTCAACGAGCCAAGTTCCTCGCTCTCGGGCAGGACCCGCGTCAAAACCCTCACGCCCACCACACGGCGGGACAATGCCCGCTTCTTTGACGACGACCTCTCCAAGGTGCCTACCCACTGCATCACCCAGGGCATTGGCACGATTCTGGACGCCGACGTCGCACTGCTCGTCGCTTCGGGCGAGGGCAAGGCCGACGCCGTGGCGGCCATGGCCGAGGGCCCCGTGGGCGCGTTCTGCCCAGCCACCGCGTTACAAATGCATCGCCGCGCGGTCGTCGTCGTGGACGAAGCCGCGGCGTCCAAGCTCAAGAACCGAGAGTACTACGACTTCGTCAGGGACAACCGGCCGATCTGGCAGCTCTGACGAGCGGCGGTGACACGAGTCGGTGGGGTTTGCCGACCGCGTGAAACGCGCATTTCCCGCCCAGACGCACCTCGTGCCGGAGCTGCTATGCCGGAGGTGCCACACCGAGGCCCCCCCATGCCTCGAACGTATCGGGGCCAGCCCCTCAAGGTCACCCACCCCCAGCCTCCGGGCTAGACCCTCACCCCCTGGGTCAGTCCGTGGCGGGCAGGGCGTCGACAAACCACGAGGTGATGCTGGCCGGATGCGTGATCGCGGTTCCGACGACCACCGAGTCGGCCCCAGCGGCCAGAGCCGAGGATGCCTGAACCGGAGTATGGATGCGGCCTTCGGCGATCAGCATTCGGCCGGTTTCGGCCGCCGCAATCCGTTCGATGAGTTCCAAATCCGGCCCATCGGTCTTGAGTCGTTCACCCGTGTATCCCGCGAGGGTTGTACCGAGAACATCGGCCCCGGCGTCGACCGCTGCCAGAGCGTCGTCGAGGGAGCCGCAGTCGGCCATGACGGTGGCCCCGGTCTGCTCGTGGATCGCCTCGATCGTCTCGCGCAGACTACGGCCATCCGGCCGGTCCCGTCGCGTCCCGTCCAGCGCCACGATGTGCGCGCCGGCCTGGGCAACGGCAAGGGCGTGATGCAGAGTCGGTGTGATGAAAACTCCCTCGTGACCGTCCTTGAACAGCCCGATGACGGGCACCTCCACGGCCGATCTGGCGTACTGGATGTCCGCCAGGCCCTGGACCCTGACGGCCGCGGCTCCGCCGATCACGGCCGATTGCGCAACCTGGGCCATGGTCCTCGGGTCCCGCATGGGTTCTCCGGGGTAGGCCTGCGCGGAGACGATGAGACGTCCCCGAAGACCGGCCAGCTGTTCGTTGGTAAGGAGCATGGATTCCTTTCCGCCCGGAGGCAATTCTCAGGTTGAAGGCTCGGCAGGGTTCCGATCCGACCAGGCCAGCGACGCCGCGCCCAGCAATGCCGCCAAGTCTGCCGAGGAGGCAGCGACCGGCCGCGTGGTGATCCCTGGCAGGCGGACCTTCAGGAAGGATTCGATCATGGGTTCCCACCACAAAGGTCCCGACGCCCCCAGGCCGCCGGAAAGCACGAGCTCGTCCGGGTCGATCATGTTGACTATCCCGGCGAGGAAGGTGCCGGCGATTTCCGCCGAGACCCGGATGACTCGGCGCGCGGCGGTGTCCTCGTCTGCCAGCGCGAACACGTCACGGGCGGTGCCGACGTCGGCGCGTCCCCCGGCGCTCCGATAGGCAGAGGCGAATGCGATGCCGCCGCACGCGTTCTCGAGAATCATGTGCTCGGGCGTCTTCGAGCCGGCCGCGAAGAGCTCGGCGTCGGGGTGGTGCGGCAACGGGGTCATGCCCACGTGACCGGCGACGAAATGCTTGCCAACCTGCGGCTTCCCGTCGATGAGCATGGCCCCGCCCACGCCTGTTCCGAACGCCACCAGGAACATCGTCCCCTCGGTCGCCATGCCATGATTATTCCGGTACATGGCTTCGCCCAACGCATGCGCGTGGACGTCGTTGACGGGACGGACGGTCGTGATGGGTCGGCCCGGCACGTCCTCCAACCGGGCGGCGAGCTCGTCGGACAACGCGGTTCCGGTCCAGTTACGAATATTCGGCGTCGCCGAGACCACGCGGCCGGTATACGGGTCGATGACACCCGCCGAGCCAATGCCCAGAACAGGACGGACCTCGATACCGCGTTCGCGTGCCTCGTCGAGCAGGGTTCTGGACACCGACGCCGCGGTGGCCAGGACTGCAGCCGCTCCGCTCTGGGCCGGCGTAGGCTCGGCCGCCTGCCCCAGAATTTCTCCCGTGGCGGTGATGAGCGCTCCCGCCGTCTTCGTTCCACCCAGGTCGAGGGCGACCGCGGCGTGGGTCATAGGAGTCCGGTCCTTTCCAAAATCGTACGAATCGAAGCGGCTTCCTGCTCGTTGAGCGCCGCCATCGGCTTGGACATTCTATTCGACGAAATCACGCCCAGTTCGACCAGCGCGGTCTTGAATGCGCCCAGGCCCGCGGCACCGCCGGAGACACGATTCGAATCCGCACACCCGACGATCCTGAACAGGTCCGCCAGTCGATCCTGCTCGCGGCGTGCGGCCTCCCAGTCTCCCGAGACGGCCGCCTCGTACAGTCGAACGTAACCGGCGGGATCCACGTTGCCCAGACCGGGCACTATGCCGTCAGCACCGGAGAGCATCGCACCGTCGCACACGATCTCGTGCCCGGTGAATAGCGAGAATCCTTCGATGTCGCGCGTCGCGAGCGCGAGCTGCCGGAAGGCAACGTCGTCGTTGGACGAATCCTTGACGCCGACGATCGTTCCTTCCTGTGCCAGCTGTGCGAGCAGGTCCGCGGTCAGCGGGATATGGGTTCTCACCGGAACGTTGTAGGCGAAGACCGGAACGTCCACCGCGTCCCGCACCATACGGAAGTGATCGAGGATCTCGTTCTGGTTGGTGATCACGTAGTACGGGCTGGAGGCGACGACGGCGTCCGCGCCGAAGTTGCTCATCCGCCGCGCTTCCTCGGCTACGCGAACGCCCGTCTGATCGTTGGCGCCCACGATCACGGGCACCGCACCGTTGGCGAATTCTGCGGTCAGTGCAACGACCGTGCGCCGCTCGTCGTCGCTCAGGTAGGGGGTCTCGGCGGAGGAACCGAGCATGAACAGCCCGTGCACTCCTCCGTCGATCAGGTGGCGAACGACCTTTTCGAGGCCGTTGCGGTCGATCTCCCCGTCGTTGGTTCGAGGGGTGACGACGGGCGGGATAACGCCGTGGAAACGGGGGTTGCTCATGTGTTCTCCTTAGGGGTAGGTCTCGTTAAAGCGAGATCAGGGATTGGCGCGACTCTTCGAGCCAAGACAACGGAATGCGGGTGAAGTAGATGCCGTGCCATTCCCTCTCCCACAACAGCCCGATCGATCCGTCGCTCAGTTGCGCCATGGATTGATAGACGTAGTGGCGGGGGTTGAACACTTTGTTGTGGGGCCAGGTTCGGCCGTCGTCGTAGGAAAGCCGCAGTACCCCGCAGCCTCGGAACGGCAACAACTGAGAGGCGTTCGCGAAGACGACGCCGCGGCCTTTCTCGGTCTTGAGCGCAACCGCATTGGGCTGGCTGAAGATCTCGGTCAGCTGAGGATCGAAGTCGACGGGTCCCCACGTCCGGCCGCCGTCTTTGCTCCGGGACCGAGCCACACGACCACTGCTGTTCTGATTGCGCATGAGCAGCACGAGGTCACCGCTCTCGGCCTCGAAGACAGTGGATTCGTGGAGGGAAGCAGCATCACAGCTCAGCGTCCTGGAATGGACGGTCTGTCCGTCGATCTCCCGGTCGTCATTCGGCGATTCGCCGAGGGACCAGGTGGCTCCGCCATCATCGGAGTACACGACCGCCGCGGAGAAGGTGATGTTCTCCTCGCGGTTGTAGTAAACGGGCATGACCAATCGGCCCGCGTGCGGCCCCTTCTCGATCTGGATCCCGGAGCCGGGGGACGTACCCAAGAAGCGCATCCATGGTTGCTTGACCTGCGGCGTGATGTCCACCGGCTCGCTCCAGGTCTCACCGTCGTCGTCGCTCGCAATCATCCAGAGGTAGCAGCTGGGAAGTGGGCGAAGCGGTGGGTTGCTCGTGTATGCCCAGACGTTGCCTTGATCCTCGCCGTCACGAAGAACCGTCCCGTCCTTTTGGACCCGGTATTCGGTGGGTGTTCCATCTTCTCGAAGAACTTTTCCGTCCTCCTGGAGATGGTATTCATCACCCTCAGCGTCTGTCAGGATCAGATGACCCGCGTCGTTGAAACCGGTGCCGAGCGCGGCATTCGGTTGGCCAACGCCACCGGGGAAATGGTCGATCAGGACGACTATCCTGCCGGTTGACCTGTCCTCAACCAACAAGGAATCGATGACCGATGCGCCTTCCGGGCCTTCACCTGGCGAAGAGATGACGGTTTGCAGGTCCTCCCACGTCTCGCCGTCGTCGAGGCTTCTGCGGATCACGAAATTGATGTGGTTCGGGCTGTCATTGGCTATGGCCGTCCGCTGATCCGCTCCGGCTATGAGCACGCCACTCTGCGTCCGCAGAAGAGATGGAATCCGGTAACTCACGGAACCGAGCATTCCCGTGTCGAAAAGTGCGTTCGTATCGAGAGGGTCGACCATCGAGAGTCTCTTGACTTGTGCATCGGAGAGGATTTGGTCGAAGACCATCGCGGTCGAGGCCTCACCGAAGAGTCGGGAGCCTCCGATGTCCATTCCCACGGCGACGATGTCGACGTCCGGGACATCGTGGAAGAAAGCAACGCCCGGCGCCCGACCGACCTGAAAACCGTCCACGTAGATGATGGTCGCGCCGTATCCGGAGGTCACAACGACGTCGTGCCACCCTCCGTCATCCCAATTGCCTGGGGCGACCACATCCACGAGCGCTCGACCACCGGCAACCACGCTGTAGCGCAAGTCCCCGGAATCGATCCGCAGGGTCACGGCATGCTTTTCCGGGTCTTGTGTCTCGGTGCCACCCTGGAGGATGACTCCGCCTTGGTGACGACCCCTCACCCGGAATCTGGCCCGCAGGGATCCGGCGGAAAGGCTGGCGCAGCGGCGGGCATCGCGATCCGCGAGCCTCTCTGCGGCGAACTCGACCAGAGGCCGCGTTTCTTCGGTACGCGCCAAGACCCCGCGCGGCGTCAGGATGTCGGAACGGATGATCAGGTGGGAGACTTCCGGCACTCCCTCCCGGCCCACCTCGAGGCATCCAAGCTCACCAAGCCCCGCAAAGAAGCTTGTATCGGTTGCGGTGAAGAGCTCGTACCCGTCCAGGAAGATGGAGGTCCCGCTGGGCCCGACCACGACGGCGACGTCGTGCTCCCGTCCGTCATTGAGCCGGTCAGCATCTTCGGCATCGAGGAAGGACGAGACCTTGCCGTCAACGGTCACACGGCGAATCAGGCGATTCCGCTCGATCACCAATTCCCACTCCGCGCTCTCATCGGCAGCGCGCGCCGACAGCAACGTGCCGTCGACGAGTGTCGCGAACTTCAGCAGAATCGTTCCCTTGCTGAGCCCCTGCAGCGGATCCAGCCGCTGAGCCATCGCACGATTGATGTCGGCGCAGGAACCGGCTTCGTCCACCAGAACCCCGCTGCCGTACAGCGATGCTTCCATGACAATTCCTCCGTTTAAAGAAGCTTTCAATAGGGTGCCCTCCAACACATAGGACATCCTATGACTGCACTCTAACACCTCGTTTAACACCGGCAAGAGGATGCCCTTCCGAGCCCAAGTTGGATATTGACCCGGCTCACTCAACCTGCTATTTTCACCCGTAGGACGTCCTACCTATGACTGACATCTCATTCGCGGCCGGCTGACGGCCTTCAAAGCAAGGATCTCTTGGTCATGAGTTCTCCTCATACTTCGCCTCATACTTCCCCTCGGACCGGGAAACGTTGGTGGCAGCACCTCAGCGCACAGGACAGGAAATCGTTCTTCGCAGCGTGGCTTGGCGTTCTCCTGGACGGTTACGACTTCGTTCTCATCTCTTTCGCCCTTCCCGCGATGATCGAGACCTTCGACCTCACTCTCGTCCAGGGTGCTTCGTTAGTCTCCGCGGCCTTCATTACCCGCTGGCTCGGTGGGCTCGTTCTGGGTGCCGTCGGTGACAAGTTCGGCAGGCGCCCGGCTATGGTCGTCTCAATCCTCATGTTCGCTATTGCTTCCATAGGCATGGCTTTCGCCCCGAACTACTGGTTCCTCTTCGTCTTCCGTCTCATCATCGGGTTTGCCATGGCGGGCGAGTACTCCGCCTCGGCCGCATACGTCATCGAGTCATGGCCCAAGCACATGCGCAACAAGGCCTCCGGTTTCCTGCTGTCCGGATACGCCTTCGGCGTCGTCCTCGCGGCCCAGGTCGACAAGTACCTCGTGCCCTGGGCCGAGCAGTTCGGTCACGGCTGGGGATGGCGGGCCCTGTACCTGACGGGCATTGTTCCCATCGTCGTCGCTATCTACATGCGCCGTTCTCTCCCCGAAGCCAAGGATTGGGAGGAATCCAAGAAGACAGGAACGACCAAGGAAGCCGACATGCTCACGACGCTGTTCGGCGGCCCGAAGAAGTTCCTCAACCTCCTCGGCACCGTGGCGGCTGCGGTCTCCCTCCTGCTCATTTTCGCCGGCTTCGGGCTTCCCAGGTATGCCGTGATCCTTCTGGCCGCTGTGTCGGCCGCGGTCTTCATCGCCTTCATCATCCAGTTCGACAAGAAGCGCTGGGCCACCGGGATAGGCATTGTCCTGACGGTCTTCGCGAGCTTCATGTACACCTGGCCGATTCAGGGTCTATTGCCGACATACCTCAAGGGAGTTGGCATGGACCCGAACGTGGTGGCCAATATCGTCACCATCGCGGGCTTGGGCAATGCCCTTGGCTATATCGTGGCCGGTTTCGCGGGGGACACCGTCGGCATGCGCCGCTGGTACGCCATCAGCCTGACCATCTCCCAGGTCCTCGTGTTCCCCCTGTTCCTGCAGAACGGCAAGTACGTGGTCCTGGTCGGGATTCTGCTTTTCTTCAACCAGATGTTCGGTCAGGGCAT
Organism: Rothia uropygialis; assembly: GCF_004137765.1. Classification (GTDB taxonomy): domain Bacteria; phylum Actinomycetota; class Actinomycetes; order Actinomycetales; family Micrococcaceae; genus Rothia. The sequence goes on from NZ_NOIS01000004.1 coordinate 169,481, forward strand.
CTCCGGGCTCCTGCCCAAGTGGGTTTCCAGCTACTTCCCGGTCGAGAAGCGAGCGGCCGGCTTGGGCTTCACCTACAACGTGGGCGCCCTGGGTGGCGCGGTCGGCCCGATTCTCGGTGCGAGCCTGGCGGATAAGTTCTCCCTGGGCACCGCCCTGGCGGTGCTCTCCGTGGGATTCGCCCTCTTCGTCATCCTGTCCATCTGGCTGAACCTGCCCCGTAGGGCCCAGTCGGCCGTATCGGCTGAGAGCGTTCGCCCGGAAGACGGAAACGACGAAATCATCGCTACCACGGCCTGACTCGTCGACTCACGTCTGATCCCCATTTCTTCACCACTTCATCTCCTCATGCCTCGGTGTTGCACAAAAACTCCCGAGGGAAGGAACATCATGAACCCACCTGTGAATCGCCGACAATTCTTTGCCGGAGGGGCAGCGGTAGCTTGCCTCGCTCTGATGCCAACACCCAGCCTGGCCGAATCTGCCGAAGAAACGGCTCCCGGATTCCCCATGGAATTCGATGGGAAGTCTTTCCACGATCTCGCGGCGGCCAAGGACAATTTCACTGTCAGACCGATGACGCTGAGCATTCAGTTCAAGACTTCGCCCGGCTCCGGTGGCACGCTCCTGAGTGCAGGAGACAGCGGCTCCCCGGACATCTGGAAGTTGGGAATCGACAGCGGCCACGTCGTCATCTCCGAATCTTCGTCAGGCAAGAAAACCGAGGGACGCTTTCCCGTGCCTTCGGATCGGCGAGGAGAGTTGGACGACGGCAATCTTCATTGGGTCACCCTACGGTGTGAGGAATCAGGAACCTCGCTCTACGTGGATGGCCAATGGGCCCATGCGTTCACACGGGATTACTCGCTGTTCGCATGGGGTAATCCAAACGTACTCACCGCTGGTGCCGTCAGGAATCGAAGTAGCGCGAGCGAGTTTTTCACTGGTTCGATACGGGCGATCTCATGCACCCCGACTGCTCTGACCGATGAAATTATCGCCGCCCGCTGCACGCTACCGGACACGAAGAGCAAGTGGACCCCCTTCCTGGCCTATTCGGCCTCCGCGCCACTGGTCAACCGCTTCACTGAGGTTCCGGGGCTCCAGTCGTGGGACAAAGGAACGGTGTTCGCGGAATTCAGCACCACGAGCTCAGGCACCATGGCAATCATGAGCTTGGGAGACACCCGGGCCGAATCTACGGACTTTTGTCTGGCCCTCAAGGATGGGCAACTTGTCGTGGAGCACCGGTCCAAAGGCACGAACAACATGAAGTTCACCGTTGCCTCCCAGCTCAACGACGGGAAGAGGCACTCCGTGTGTGCTGCTGTTTCCGAACGCGGCACCCGTATTTACATCGATGGCTCAGAAGTTGAGCGCCACTCGCACCACAGTTTCGCTTCATCTCTCGACGACTTGAATGGACTATGGATTGGCGGGAATACGGATATTCACGGCGAGGAATGGAAATTCACCGGCCGCATTGGAAGAGTCAAGATCTTCCCTTGGGCGCTCACGTCGCAGCAGATCGCAGGCTTGGCGGAACAACCGGTGATCAGCGCCCAAGCCCTCTTCGACAAGGGGTATGCCGGCTCATCGAATTACAGGATTCCCGCTCTCACCATGACGAGCGCCGGTACTTTGATCGCCGTAGCCGACCAACGCACTTCGAACCCGATGGACAGCCCCAACCACATTCAGACGACCTGCCGTCGCAGTACCGACGGCGGTCGAACGTGGTCCGCGCTTCAGACAATTCTGCCCCAGCCAGGCGCCGGCCGGGCTGGGGCATCAGCGATCGACTCCACAATTGTGCAAGATTCCAGGTCTGGAAAACTGGTGGCTGTCATCGATCGATTCCCCGGAGGTTTTGGACAAGGAAACTGCGCACCGGGAACCGGGTACGACGAAAATGGGCTCAAGATCCTTTTTGACCAGGCCGGAGAAGAATTCCGTTTGCATGACGACGGTTCCGTGACCAGGAAAGACGGGTCGGCAACCAGCTACAGAGTCGCAGGGGATGGCTCCGTGACACGAGACGGAGCTGATAAGGGCAATATTCACCTGCCGAAAGAAGCCACCGCCCTCGGAGGGTTGTTCGAGCACGAAACGTCGTATCTCGTGATGGTGACCAGCAGCGACGACGGCCAGTCCTGGGGCAATCCGAAGGACATCACTCATCAGGTCAAAGAGCCGTGGATGAGATTTTTGGGGACGGGCCCTGGAAGCGCGATTCAACTCACGGCGGAGAAGAACCGAGGCCGCATCGTTGTTCCGGTCTACTACAACAACGCGAAGTCTATGGCTGGTATCTATTCCAGCGCAGTCATCTACACGGACGATGCCGGTGCCACCTGGCACCGGGGAAAGTCCCCCAACGACGGTCGCGTGGTCAACGGAACAACGATTTCCTCGGAAACGCTGAACACGATGTCACTCGCGACTCACGAACCTTCGGTCGCGGAAAGGGCTGACGGAACGCTGGTGATGTACATGCGCAACAGGGCCCCGGGTGGGAAAGTGCTCTCTTCGCGCAGCTCCGACGGTGGCGAGACTTGGGATGTGCCGACACCGGTAGACAACGTGCCCGATATTTTCTCTCAACCCAATCTGATCAACGGCAAGGATCCGAGCTCCGGCGAGAGCCGCATGTTCTTTTCGAACGCCAGCAAGACCTTCCCCGGTGAGGACGGGAGAAACACGCGGGGACGCGGTGTCATCCGAATGTCGGTCGACGATTCCGCGACCTGGGGCCGGAACAGGGTCTTCCGGGCCAATAACTATGTATATTCCAGCATGATTCAGTTCCCGGATGGCGATCTTGGCTTGCTCTGGGAATTGGAGTGGGACGGTATCTACTTCTCTCGGATCCCTTATCGATGGATCGCGGACTATCCCGTCGTGAGATAAGCCCAGCCGCAGGCTGGCACGGCAATGCGCCCGCTCGAAGGAATTCTTCGAGCGGGCGCTTGTCTCATTGTCCTCAGAAGACCACCAGGTTCGCCGTAGCGGGTTCGGCCCTCAGCTCAGAAACGTCGGAGCTGCCTTCAACAAATTCACTGTGTATTCGGAGGACGGATTGCCCAAGACATCCTCCGCAGACCCTTGCTCGACGGCCTTCCCCTTGGTCATGACCAAGAGATCGTCGGATATATGGCGGACGGTCTGAATATCGTGGGAGATGAAGACCATTCCCAGATTGAGCTCTTTCTTCAGGTCGATGAGGAGGTTGAGCACCTGAGCGCGGACGGAGACGTCCAGGGCGCTCGTGGGCTCGTCGGCCACGATGACCTCCGGGTCGAGGGCGAGCGCTCGGGCGATGGCCACGCGCTGCCGCTGACCGCCCGAGAGCTGGGCGGGTACGGCTTCGGCCGCCGAGGTCGGAAGCCCGACCAGATCGAGCAGCTCGTACACACGGTCCGATCGGCTGGATGTGGGCCCCATCCCATGCACGTCCATGGGATCTTTGACGATATCGTGCGTGGTCATTCGGGGATTCAACGCGGTCGAGGCGTTCTGGAAGATCATGGTGACGGCTTTGCCGAATTTCTTGCGATCCGCGGCCCCCGTGCCCACGGGCTTTCCGCGGTACAGCAACTCACCGCCCGTGGGCTCTTGCAGACCCACGATGACGTTCGCGAGGGTCGTCTTACCCGATCCGGATTCCCCGACTATGCCTACGGTACGACCGCTCAGGACGTCCAGGGAGATTCCGTCGACGGCTTTGACGACGTTGCGCTTGAACAGGGACCCGGTGCGCGTCGTGAAGTGGACCTTCAGGTCCTTAAGGGACAGAACGGCTTCGTCCGTCCGGGATGCCGTGGCACTCATGAGTCAGCTCCTTGAATGATTTTGACGGTAGCGGATCCGTTCCTGGGAGCGTTGGTCGCCCAGTAATGATCCGATCCGTCGATCTGCTCCATATGCAGGGGCGCCAGCGGATTGGCGTCGGGTCTTTGCGATCTGGGAGCGAATCGGTCGCCGGGCGCGAATTCGCGCGGGCTGGGAACGGTGCCGGGGATTTGGTAAAGGCGTTCGGCCGACGACTCGATGGACAGAACCGAACCGAGCAGACCCTGCGTGTACTCGTGGCGAGGATCGGACAGGACCTCCGTCGTGCTGCCGGTTTCGACGACCTGGCCCGCATACATGACCGTCACACGGTGGGCCAGGGACCCAACCAGAGCGAGATCATGGCTGACGAAAATCATCGCGAAGCCGAGCTGCTTCTGCAGGTCGAGCAACAGGTCGATCACCTGGCGCTGCACCGTTACGTCAAGGGCTGTCGTCGGCTCGTCCGCGACGACGAGCTTGGGCGAACGGGACAATGCCATTGCGATGAGCACGCGTTGCCGCTGTCCACCGGATAACTCGTGGGGGTAGCTCTTGAGCGTCCGATCCGGGTCCAGCTGCACGAGCCGCAAGAGTTCATTCGGCTTCATGCGTCCGCCGCGCTTGGTCAGTTGCTCCATCTGATCCTTGATGAGCATCGAAGGGTTCAGGGAGGACAAAGCGTCCTGGTAGATCATGGCGATCTGTTCTCCACGGAGTCCGGCAAAGGTGCGGTCCAGGGCTTGCTGACCCGGTTTGGAAGGCACCAGCTCCTTCCCGCTGAAGAGGATAGATCCGGTGACGACCGCGTTGTTCGCCTGAAGACCCATGATGGCCAAAGAGGTAATCGATTTACCCGACCCGGATTCCCCGACCAGTCCCATCGTTTCGCCCGGTGCGACAGAGAAACTGAGATCACGAACGACCTTGGTGTCCCCGTATCTGTCAGGGAAGGAAATCGAGAGGTCCTTGACCTCCAACAACGGCTTCGCATGGGGATCGGGAGTGAACCGATCGCCCCGCCGTGATTCTGCGGCCGCCAGAGCCGCAAGCTGCTCGTCCAGCAAAGACTTGCCGCGGGGGCTGACCGTCTGGATGTTCGACGTCGGGACGGCCCGTGAGGACTCCGGCGCAAAAATGGCTTCGGTCCTGGGTTGGGCCGTTTCGCTGCGGGGCGAGGTCGCTTCCGAGGAGGCCGCTTGGGCTCGCAACCGCGGATTGGCCATCGCATCGGTCATTCCCTCGGACAGAACGTTCAGGGCGAGGACCGTCAGCAAGATCGTGATACCGGCGAAGGTCGTGGCCCACCACGCACCCGCAAGGACCACATTTCGCCCGTAGGAAATGACATTTCCCCAGCTAGGATCCGGGTCTTGGATGCCCGCTCCCAAGAATGAAAGCGATGCCTCGAAGATGATGGCATCCGCGACCATGACCGTTGCAAAGACCAGGACGGGAGCCGCGCTGTTGCGAAGCACGTGTTTGGTCAGAATGAATGCGCGCTTCGCCCCGATGATGCGCTCCGCGCGGACGTAGTCCTCATTCCACTGGGTCAGGATATTGGCGCGTACCACCCTGGCCAGCTGAGGTGTATAGATGATCGCGATCGACAGGATGATCACGGGAACCGAATTGCCCATCGTGGACAGGAGAACGGCGGCGAGCGCGATACCGGGGAACGCCATGATGACGTCCATGATTCGCATGATCCCCTCGTTGACCCAGCGACGTCCCGTCGCGGCGATGGCCCCGAGGATACCGCCAAGGACCAGAGCCAAAGCGACCGAGCCCAAACCGATGACGAGTGAGCTGCGGGCACCGTAGAGCAGACGAGAGAAAATATCCCGATTGAGCCGGTCCGTGCCGAACAGGTGGTCCCAGCTGGGGCCCTGAGGAACTCCCGCTCCGGTCTGCAACGGGTCGTGTGGTGCGAGGAGTGGGGCGAAAATCGCGGCGAGCGCTATCAGGATCAGAAATACTGTGGCGACCTTCGATCCCCATGGCATCCTGCGGAATCGAATCCCGGGCTGGGAGAGTCGGTCGGCGAGCTTGAATCTCATGGTCACACCGTCCTAATGCGAGGGTTGATGAGCAGATAGAGCAGGTCGACGACGATGTTGACCACCACGAAGGTGACGGCAATGGTCACGACGACGCCTTGGACCAAGTTGACGTCCTGATTGGTGATTCCGTTGAGAATCAGCTGGCCCATGCCCGGCATCGAGAAGATCATCTCGATCACCACGGCACCGCCCAAGAGATAACCGATGCGCAGGCCGAGCACCGTCACCGGAGTCACGAGGGCATTGCGCAGAACATTCGTTCGGAGGACTTCGCCGCGCGGAACGCCGTTGCCGATGGCCGTTCGCACGTAATCCTTGTCCAGTTCCTCAACCATCGAGGTGCGAACCACCCGTATGAGGGAAGCACACACCGGAATTGCCAGGGCCACGGAAGGCATCAGCATCGAGGTGAAGTACTTGCTCGGGCTGTCGAAGAAGGATGTGTATCCGCCGGAGGGAAGAATGCGCCACCCGACGGCGAACCACTGGATGAGCAGGATTCCGAGCCAGAAAGAAGGCGTGGCGACCGCAGCAATCGAGAATACGCGGATCAGTTGGTCCGGCCATCGGTCCCGGCACAGAGCAGCGATGGTGCCCAGGACCAGGGAGACCACCGCGGCGATGACGACGCCCCAGAGTGTCAGTTGAAGCGTGACCGGGAAGGCCCCCGCGATCATGGTCGAGATCGGTGATTCGGGCGGAGTCGTGACGCCGAAGTTCAGGGTGCACAACCGACCGAGGAAAGTCAGGTACTGGACGATCATCGGCCGGTTGAGTCCGTGTTCTTCCCGGTACGCATCCTTGGCATCCGCGCTGGCGTTTTCTCCGAGCGCGGCCGTTGCCTGGTCACCGGGCGAGAAGTGCAGCACTATGAACACGAGCAACGTAATGCCCAGGATCATGAAAGGTAGGGCGATGATTCGTCGCCCGAAAAGTCTGAGTATGTTCCCCACGAGAAATCCTCCTTGGATCGTATGCGGGAGAAGTTGGCTGGGTCAGTTCCGCTCTACGCCGAGGAAAGAGAGACCCGTGGTCGGCAGAGGTTTGAAGCCCTTGAGGTCGGTTCCGTGCCACGCGGTCGGCAAGTTGCGGTGGAAAATGGGATAGAGCGGGACTTGCTCGGCCATAATGTCGATGGCTTGGCCCCACAGGCGCAGGGCTTCATCCCGGTCGCTGGTCTGCACCGCGCGGTCCATGAGGTCCAGGGTTCGGGCGTGTTCCGGTGTGCCGGCCCAGTGGAATCGTTTGTCCGCCCAAGTCTTGCCCCGGAACCACCAGGAGAGCAGCAGGTCCATGTCGTTGCCGTAGACGGAAGGGTCACCAGGGGCGACGCACAGTTGGTAGTTGCCCGTGTCCACGTACTGCGCGTACAGGGCACCCGACTGCATGGCCTGCATGTTCACCGAGACGCCGGGGATCTTGTTCCAGGATTCGAGGATCACGGGCATGACGTCCTTGACCCACGAAGTGTCGGTGGTATGAACCGTGAAATCGAGCTTGTCCACGCCGGCCTGATGCAGGAGCTGAGAAGCCTTCTCGAGGTCGTAGTCGTAAACCGTAGAGGCTTTGATGTAGTCCGGATGCTCTTTGTGAACGAACGAGGTCGCGGCGCTCGCGTGCCCCAGCAGCCCTCGCTCGATGACCTGCTGGGTGTCCAGGCCGTAATGAAGGGCTTGGCGTACACGGACGTCGTCGAACGGCGGCTTCTGGAGATTGAACATCATGAACAAGAGACCGAAAGAGGGCACCTGTTCCAGGTTGGATCTCTTCTGGAGCCATTCGGAGTCGAGGTACGGAACGTCCTCGATGGCCTGTACCCGGTCCGAGTCCTGCGCGGTCACACGAGCCGCGGAGTCGGAAAGCAGGTACCAAATCATTTCGTCCACCGTGGCCTTGTACTGACCGTTGTAGTCCGCGAATCCGCTGAACTCTACGCGGTTGTCTTTGAGGGCCCGGACGAACTTGTACGGCCCCGAGCCCACCGGATGGGCGTCGAATCCCTTCGGGTCATTTTCGATCACGGACTTCGGCACGATCTTGATGCACGAGATGCGCTCAGCAAACAGAGGGAAGGGGTTCTTCAGGTGGAACCGAACTGATTTGTCCCCGCGAGGTTCGACGCCGTCGATGAAATCGACGAGTTGGAGCAACGTCGATGCATTCTCCGGGTCGAGGACCCTCGTGAAGGAGTACACGACGTCGTCGACGGTGACGGGGGAACCGTCATGGAAACGGGCACCCTGCCGCAACGGCACCTCGTAGGTGCGCTCGTCGATTTTCCTGGGCATCTCAGAAGCCAGGGCAAGGTACGGCTTCCGGGTCGCGGGGTGGAGGTCGACGAGGCCCTCGAAGATATGCAGGTTCGCTGCCATGGCCGCCGCGCTCGTGGTGATCATCGGGTCGAAGCCGGTGGAGAGGGAGTACGAAATGCCCGCCTCGATGCGTTTTTTGGCTGGTACGGTATCCGCCGAACAGGCGGAGAGGCTCGCCGAAAAAGCGAGGGCCGCGCTCAACCCACCGGCAGCCGTGAGAAATCCGCGCCGTGAGATGCGGCGCGCGGTCTGGGACTTCTTCGTCGAAGACGCTGGGATCATCTGGGCCTCCAGAGGAGATGGGATGTAGGATGTCCTATGCTTGGTGTAAATTTATCCACATAGGACCCTGTTGTCAACATCACGTTTATGGTGGTGGGCGGCCGTCGAGCGATCATGAGACCACGATAAAATCCACAAAGTTCGACCATCGACGAGGAGAATGCATGGAACCGAAGGATTACACCTCGAAACGCCGGGTCGGCGCCGCCGATCGCATGCACGCGCTTCAACAGGAGATCATGACAATCATCCTGGACCGCGGCCTCACGCCGGGCGACCCCATGCCCACGGAATACGAACTCGTCGAAGAGCTCGGCGTTGGACGCAATACGGTCCGCGAATCGCTTAAAGTACTGCAGTCGATGGGCGTGGTGGAGGTACGCCACGGATACGGAATGTTCGTGGCCCACAAGAACCTCGAGGCTTTGGCCATGGGCCTGGAATTCCATGCCCGCATGTCCCTCCTGGGTCATGGGAACGAGGCCATGGAAGTCGTCGAGGTCCGCCAGGCCCTCGAGTCGTCGCTGGTCAGCTCGGCCATGGACGCGATGACCGCGGAAGACCATGCGGCCCTGGAAAAATGCATCCAAGGCATGGAAGAGTCCGCCCAAGACGGTGCACTCAACGCGGAACACGACCACGAATTCCACCGCCTGCTCTTCGCCCCTCTCAACAATGGGCTTCTGGCCAGCCTTCTGGAAGTCTTCTGGTCCGTGTACGGACAGATCAGGGAGCAGGTTGGCCAGTCCATTCCTGTCGCCAAAAAGAATGCCCAAGCCCATCGAGACATTCTCGAAGCCGTAAGGAATGGGGAAAAGGAACGAGCCGCGCTCCTGCTGAGCTCCCACTTCGACGCCTTGCGCGAATCACTGCGAAAAACCATCTCCTGATCCCGTCCGGGCATAATAGCCGTACATGTACGCCCTCATCATCGAATCCCCTGACGCCGGCGCCCTCGCCGACCAATTGAACACGCTGCCCTCCGCCGACCGGTGCTCCCATGAATTCGCCGTCTCGTCCACAGGAAGGCTCAGCGCCGTATTCACCACTCCGGAAGCCGCGCTCGACGCCACCCTCATGACCCTGCGGCAGCCCGGAGTCAAGGTGGGGCTCGGCACCGCAGGCAACGCCCCGGAGGAAGTCGCCGGAAGCCCGATGGCCTACGCACGTGCGGGCTTGGATCGCTGCACCGCAGGACCGACCCAGGCCAATGCGGCATATCGAAACATCGCGGTCGAGGCCCCCGATCCGCGGCTTGCCGATGCGGCGACCGGCGTTGCGCGCCTGCTTTCGCGGCTCATCGGCACGAGAACCCAAGCCGAGTGGCACGTTGTGGACCTCCTGCTCCCGGGCGTCCGCGGACAGCACCGTGCCATTGCCGATGCGCTCGGCATTTCCCCTCAGGCGGTCAGCAAAGCCCTCATCCGCACGGGGTGGCACGAGCAGACCGAGGGTTATTTCGCCCTGGTCGAGATTCTGAGGCGTCTGGAGGGCAGCGCGGCCGACGCAGCACAATGATCCCGGCACATGGTCGCGTACCCACGAGTACACTTCCAAGGTATACTTCCCCTGTTATATAGCTCACCCTCGCACACAGGTGAACCCATGTCCCCAAGAACCAGCGTCATTCTGCCTGTCTACAACACGGCATCGAGCGTCATTCGGTCGATCAGGAGCGTAACCGCTCAAACCGATCCGGACTTCGAACTCGTGGTGGTCAACGATGCGTCGCCGGACGACGCCGACCGCGTGATTCGCCAACACCTTACGGGCATCGCTGATCCCCGCATCCGATACATCGTCAACGAGCACAATCTAGGCTTGGCAGGATCCCGGAATCGTGGAATGCACGAAGCACAGGGAGAATGGGTTGCCTTCCTGGATTCCGACGACGTCTACCATCCGGAATTTCTCGAGAAGATGCATGCGCAGACAACCGCCTCGACCGACGTCGTGGTCTGTTGTCACGACATCCTGTACCCCGACGGGACGCACCGATATCGCGTACGAGGGACCACCGGAGTCTTCACGGGCCGCGAGGCGATGATCAACCTCATGCGGGATCAGCTCACACCCTATGCGTGGGACAAGATCTTCCGTGTTTCTTCCCTGGGGGACCTGGAATTTCCGCTTCTCAATAGGGTCGAGGACTCTGGATTCTCGATCGCCGCATACCAACGCGCCAGGGAGGTCGTCTACATCCAGGATTCTCTCCACTTGTATTCGGTCAATCCGCAGTCCATCACATGGGGTTCGGTCCCGCCGATCTCGGAGAGTTACCGCTTCATGGAATTTCTCAAGGATCGGACCCAGGCGCACCGTGGCTCCTACCGGGAGAAGAACGCGCTGGCCGCGGCCTGGATTCTGACGTTTCTGAATTCCGCGCAGGCCGCGCTGAGGCTGAATCCGCCGGCCCTCGACTCCCATGTCGCCGCCTGCCAGAACGCGATGAACCGCACCCTGCTTTTGCGGTGCCTGATGACTCGCCCGGTCTATGCCCTCGCCGGCACCCTTCTCAAAGGCTCGCCGAGCCTGTACGGAGTCCTCTACAAAGAATTCGTCAAGAGGCAATACGGGCTCTGAACTCCTCACCGCGCCGGAGAGCGGGCCAGGAACCCAAAACGCCCCGGATCGAGCACAGAACCGGGGCGTTTCAAGTATTTCGGCAGATCGAGCTACTTCTTCCCGACCAGGCCTTTGTCGACCATCCAGTCCAGTGCGACGTCGCCGGGGTCCTGCCCCTCGACGTCGACCTTGTAGTTCAGATTCTGCATTGTCTTGTCATCCAACAGCTTAGAGACCTGTTCGAAGCGGTCCTGCAGTTCCGGGTACTTCTTGACCAGATCCGAGTTGAAGACGGGCGAGCCGTTGTACTTCGGGAAGAATTCACGGTCATCCTGGAGGACCGTGAGGTTGAGGGCCGGAATGCGACCGTCCGTCGTGAAGACTTCTCCGAAATTGCAATCGCCCTTGGCGGTGGCCGCGTACACCGTACCGGTGTCCATGACCGAAACGTTGCTCTCCGGAACGCCATCCGGCGCACCCCGCTGAAGACCGTACTTTTCCAACATCGGGTTGAATCCGTCGCTGCGCGAGTTGAACTCGGACTCGACGCAGAACGTACGTTCGTTGACGGGCACCTTGGCTATATCGTCAAGGCTCTTGACGCCGTATTTGTCCTCGAATTCCTGACGGACCGCGAACGCATACGTGTTGTTCAATGGAGCAGGCTTGCCCCAGGTGAGATTGTTCTTCTCGTCTGCTTTCTTGACGGCTTCCCACTGCTGCTGAGCGTCGGGGATTGCCTCGGTCTCCCCCATGTAGGTGAGCCACGCGGTACCCGTGTACTCCCACCCGAGTTGCGCCTGTCCGCTGACCATGAGATTGCGTGAAGGCTGAGAACCCGGCACGTTGGTCATGTCCGAGACGTCGAACCCCGCCGCGTCCGCGGTCAGAACCGCGATCTTGCCGAGGACCAGCTGTTCGGTGAAGTTCTTGGACGTGACCGTGACCTTTTGGTCCCCCGCACCGTCGATCGATTTGATGCTTCCGGGCTTCAGATCGGGAAGGGTCGACGTCGCCGGTTGCAGACCGCAACCGCTCAAAGCCAGCATCCCGATGACGCCCAACGCGGCGAGCCTGGTCTTCTTCTTTCCAAACATGTCTAGAGTCCCTTCGGTCGAGCGACCTGCTCGAAAACGCGAGCAATCCAGTCCACGCTCAGCGCGAGGAGGGCCACCAGCAACGATCCGGTAATGAGCACCCTGTTCAAGGACAGGTTGACGCCGGTTGTGATCAGGAGCCCCAAGCCACCGCCGTCGACGAATGTCGCGAGTGTTGCCGTGCCCACGAGGAGCACGAGTGCGGTGCGGATACCGGCAAGCATCACCGGGATCGCGAGAGGGAGTTCGACCTTCAGCAGGACCCCCATGTTGCTCATGCCCATGCCGCGCGCGGATTCCACGAGTCGCGGGTCCACGGCGTCGAGCCCCACCATAGTGTTCTTGAGAACGGGCAGGAACGCATACAGGATCAGCGCGAGGGCGGAGGCCTGAAAACCGAAGCCGAGCCAGAACGCGAACAACACGATCAGGCCGACGGGTGGGGCCGCCTGTCCCAGGTTTGCAAGGGCCATGAAAGGCGTCCCGAGCCACCGCAAGGGCTTGCGGGTGAGGAGCACACCGATCGGGATGGCCAAGATCAGGACCACGACGGCGGCGACGACGGTCAACTGCAAGTGCTGCCATGTCAGGTTCAGCAGATTCTTGGGGTCCAGCGTCACTTGTTCGGGATCGGTCAGGTCGGCCTGGGTGAGCCACCAAATGATGGCCCCCAGTGCGAGGATGATGACGATCGGTTGAATGACGAGGCCGGCCCACTGGCGGCGGCTCGTATCGAGGCCGGCCGTCTCCACGGTCTGGCTCATGAACGCTCACCGCTTTCATTCCACGGTTCTTGCCCGGGGACGTGTCTTCCGCTGGCCGAGGAGCCCGCTGCGGTCGAACCCGCACCGGAACCCGAACCCGCGTTCTGCCCCGCACCGTTCTGGGAAACTTCCGAAGACTCAATCGAGTCCCTGACCTCGGCCACCGGGATCTCCCCAGTGTTGTTGCCGACCGGCGTGTAGTCGCCGGGGTTGTAGCTTCTCAGCTCCGTAATGGCCTTCATGACCGTCTCAACGGTGATGATTCCCTTGTACCGACCGCGTCCTCCCTGGACGAGCGCTTCGCCAGTACTCGCCACGAGCATCGTGTCAAGGGCATCGTTGAGGGTTGATCGCGTGCTGACAATGGGGAGGTCGGGATCCTGCTGGGCAGGAACCTTGCTGATCCGAGACAGCTGTTCTTTCGACAACCACTGCAACGGGCGTTCACGCTCGTCCAGGACCACGGCGGTGTTGAACCCTGCCTTGTCCACATGCCCCTCGAGCTCCCGTGCGTCCTGCCCCGGGTGTCCGATCACGCCGGGGATCAGGTCGACGTCGCCCACACGGGCGAGCCCCAACTGCTTGAGTCCGGCCCCGGAGCCGATGAAGTCCTCCACGAACTCGCTCGCGGGATGCGCGAGGATACGCTCCGGCGTGTCGTACTGAACAATTCGCGCGCCTTCGTCGAAGACTGCGATCCAGTCGCCTAACTTGACGGCTTCGTCGAAATCGTGGGTGACGCAAACAATTGTCTTGTGGAGTTCGTGCTGAATATTGATGAGCTCGTCCTGGAGCCGCTGACGGGTGATCGGGTCAACGGCCCCGAAAGGCTCGTCCATCAGCAAAACAGGAGGATCGGCGGCCAGCGCACGGGCCACACCGATACGTTGCTGCTGTCCGCCGGAGAGTTCCCTCGGGTAACGATCGCGGTAAGTATCGGCGTCCAAGGACACCAGGTCCAGTAGCTCGTCGACGCGATCTGCGATGCGCTTCTTGTCCCAACCGAGCATCTTGGGGACGAGACCGATGTTGCTGGCCACGGTCATATGCGGCAGGAGCCCGCCGGCCTGGATCACGTACCCGATCTTGCGGCGCAGCTTGTCGCCATTGATTTTGGTGACGTCTTCCCCGCCGAGAATCAGCCGCCCCTCGGTGGGTTCGATCAGACGGTTGATCATTTTGAGGGTCGTGGTCTTGCCGCAGCCCGAGGGCCCTACGAACATGATGATCTGCCCAGCGGGGATCTCCAGCGTCAGCTGGTCGACGGCAGGTTTCTTGCCGCTGCCGTATCGTTTGGTGACGTTTTCGATCAGGATCGAGGCGCCTTTGTGGCGGCCGTCCCCGGCGGAAGACGTGTCGGTCTGCGCGTCGCTCACGGGCGACGGCGCCTGTTCGGCCCCTGCGCTCTGGGCAGCGGCGTGGGCGGAAGTGGCGTTGCTATGGGTGTTCTCAGACACGGATACCCCTTGAAGTGGTCAGGCGGCCGACGAGGATGAGCACCACGTCGAGAATGAGGGCGAGGATGATCACGGCGACGACGCCGGTCACGACGGATTCGAGGGAGTTCGCTCCCCCGAGGCGAGACAAGCCCGAGAAAATGTAACCGCCCAGGCCGGGCCCGAGCGCATAGGCCGCGACGGCGGCAATGCCCATGGTCATCTGCGCGGAGACCCGCATCCCCGCGAGAATCACGGGCCAGGCCAGTGGAAGCTCGACGCGGAAGAACGTTTTCACTCGACTCATACCGATGCCGCGTGCGGCCTCGATGGTCGATTGGTCGACGCCCGCGAGACCGACGACGGCATTGCGCAGGATCGGGAGGATCGCGAAGAACGTGACCACGACTACGGCCGGAACCACACCAAAACCCAACGGGACTATGAGGAGGCCGATCAGGGCAAAGGAGGGGATGGTAAGGCCGACCGCAGAGACGTTGTTTGCCACGGAGGTCAGCGCTCGGCTTCGATAGCACAGCGCGGCCAGAACGATCGCGATGATCGTTGCGAGCACAAGGCACTGCACCACGAGGCTCATGTGTTGCCAACTCGAGAACAGAATCTGCCCCCACCGTTGACGAAGAAATTCGCTCATGGTGTTCCTAGTGTGATGACTGACGCAGTCAGTGAGTACCGACGCTTTGTCCAAGAGTAATCAGGGTGCTGATGAAATCCAACTATTTGCGGATACTGCAATTGGCCTGGTCAAGCCAGAAAGACAGCATTCTGGCCTTCAATCTCCCGGCATTCCGCACTCGTCATGGGGCATCGTCACATACTGAATAAGTCCTGAAACAATCGAAATAGTTGCAGGCAGAGGGCTTTCGCGCGGACGATGAAACCCAAGCGCTTCACTGCGAGCATCGACCGTCGAAGAGGATCAGCATGGCCGAACACACCTTCGGATTCCGAACCCGCGCACTCCATGCCGGGGGAACCCCCGACGCCGAACACGGCGCCCGAGCGGTTCCGATCTACCAATCCACGTCCTTCGTCTTCAAGGATTCGGACGACGCCGCAAACCTGTTCGCTCTGCAGAAATACGGCAACATCTATTCTCGGCTCGGCAATCCCACGGTCGCCGCTTTTGAGGAACGGGTCGCATCTCTCGAAGGAGGCATCGGCGCCGTCGCGACGGCCTCGGGCATGGCGGCCGAGTTCATCACCTTCGCGGCTCTGACCCAGGCAGGTGACCACATCGTCTCCTCAGCGCAGCTCTATGGCGGCACGGTGACCCAGCTGGATGTGACCCTCCGGCGGTTCGGCGTAGAGACCACATTCATCGATTCGATGGACCCACAGGCATTCAAAGATGCGCTCCAGGAAAACACCAAGGCCATCTACACAGAGGCCGTCTCCAACCCCGCGTGTCAGGTCGCAGATCTCGAAGGGCTTGCCCAGGTGGCCCATGAGGCCGGGATCCCGCTTGTGGTCGACGCTACTATTTCGACCCCTTACCTTGTCCGCCCGATCGAACACGGCGCCGACATCGTGATCCACTCGGCCACCAAATTCATTGGGGGCCACGGCACGACCCTGGGCGGCGTTGTGGTCGAGTCCGGTCGATTCGACTGGGGCAACGGAAACTTCCCCTCGATGACCGAGCCCATCCCGTCCTACAACGACATTTCATGGTGGGGGAACTTCGGCGAATACGGCTTCCTGACCAAACTTCGTTCGGAACAGCTGCGCGACATCGGGCCTTCATTGGCCCCGCAGTCGGCGTTCCAACTCATCCAAGGCATCGAGACACTCCCCCAGCGCATGGACGCACACCTGGCCAATGCGCAACAGGTCGTCGAGTGGCTCGACGCCGACCCGCGCATTGCCTACGTCAACTACGCGGGTCTGCCCGATCACCAGCATTACGAGCGCGGACGGAAGTACTTGCCCCTCGGCGTCGGCTCCGTATTCAGCTTCGGGGTGGCGGAGGCCAACGGCCTATCAGGGCGCGAAGTCGGCGGTCGTTTCATCGAGAACCTCCAGCTCGCGAGCCACCTGGCCAACATCGGAGACGCCCGAACCCTCGTGCTTCATCCCGCGACCACGACACACCAGCAGCTCTCCGCCGAGCAGCTTCTTGCCGGAGGAGTGGCCGAGGACCTGATCCGGATCTCGGTCGGTCTGGAAGATCCGGAAGACATTCTCTGGGATCTGGATCAAGCACTGACCTCGGCAACAGGTCTGACCCGAGAGTCCGCTGCACAGAAAGGCCTGTGAACAATGACCAACCAGCCCGTCGCAACCGAACGCACCTGGGTCGGCCCTAGTGCACCCGAACGGCTCAACATTCTCCACAACACGCGGTCCGTCGCGATCGTGGGAATGTCGGACAAACTCGCACGAGCCTCGTATTTCGTCTCGACCTACCTGCTGTCCAGCTCCCCCTACCGCGTGTATTTCATCAACCCGATCCTCGCAGAGAAAGGGAAGAAAGTTCTCGGTCAGGAGGTCTATGCTTCACTCGAAGATCTCCCCGAAGCGCCGGACGTGGTCGATGTCTTCCGACGACACGACGACCTCCCGGGAGTAGCCGAAGAAGCCGTCAGAGTGGGGGCCAAGACGCTGTGGCTGCAGCTCGGCTCGTGGAACGAAGAAGCCGCAGCCGTCGCCGAAAAGGGCGGGCTCAATGTCGTGATGGATCGGTGCATCAAGATTGAGCACGCACGATTCCACGGTGGTCTTCATTTGGCTGGATTCAATACCGGGGTCATCTCCTCGAAGCGCCAGCGCACGGCGTGACCGCGCACGAGGGCCGACATGGACCGAAGTTGTAGGCTTCGGCGATTGTCGGCCTTTTGCACGATCCGTAGGGCTCGGCGTCGAGTCGGATCAGAAGGCCCGAGGGCTCGAGGTCTTCTGACTCGATTCGCCGAGCTGCTCGATGCACCCGTTCCTCAGCCTGAGAGGGTCAAGACAGCGATTGCCCCGGAACGCGCGAGCCCCCGGCATACGGACCGACTCCGTTGTGCCGGGACTCAAACACAATTCTTGGTCATAGGCCACAAGCCTGAATGATGCGCTCACTTTTCAAGGGCCTCGGATTCGGAGCCGACTTGGCGGTTCTCCAGTTGCACGTCACGCAACCAGACGAGCACGCACAAGGCGGTCATCACGAGCCCCGCAATGCAGACCCCGACCCAGTGACCCGTATTCCAGGCCCAGACACCGACCGCAGAACCCACCGCGGCCCCGACGAAGTACATGGTCATGTACACCGAGTTCAGGCGAGCACGCGCGGACGCATCAAGGGTATAGACGGTGTTCATGGAGATGATGTGCACCAGCTGCACACCGACATCCGTGAGGACCATACCGACGCAGAACCACAACACGCTGTGTCCGCCCAGAATGAAAGCTCCCCAGCCGAGGGCGAGCGCAATCAGACCCAGGACGGTGGCTCGGCGGCCGAGGCCCCGGTCCACCATGCCTCCGGCCACGCTGGCCATGAGCGCACCCGCCAAGCCCGTGAGGCCCACCAGGCCAATGGCCGTGGGGCTCAGCCGGAAGGGGTCGTCAGCCAGGAGGAGCGTCGTCGTCGCGAAGACAGCGCTCATCGAAGCGAAGGAAATCCCCGAGATGAGGGACCGGGTTCGCAACCGGGGATGGTGCCGGATGAGCTTGGCCATCGATGTGAAGAGCCCGAGGTAGCTCGGCGGGTTCTCGGGATAGGACGGCGGAAGAACCTTCCACAGACCGATGCCCACGAGGATCATGAGGACCGCGGCCACGTGATAGATCAGGGTCCACCCGCCGATGTCGGACAGGATCCCCGCCACCGCACGGGCTATCAGAACGCCGGCGAGCAGCCCGGACATGACGGTACCAACGGCTTTGCCGCCCTTGCCCGGTTCGGCCAGGATCGCAGCGTACGGAACCAGGATCTGCGCCGCCACAGAGAACAGACCGGCGATCGCGATGCCGATCATGAAGACGCCGAAAGCGGGCGCGAACCCCGCGACCAGTTGCCCAATTGCCGTCAGGCCGATGAGGCCGACCGTCAGCTTCCGACGTTCGAACAGGTCACCGAGAGGGGTCAGGAAGACTAGCCCGACGGCATAGGAAACTTGGGCGACCGTCACCGACGTCGCCGCGGTTGAGCTGCTGACGCCCAGCGCCTGCGAGATCTCTTCGAGCAGAGGCTGGTTGAAGTAGTTGCCTCCCGCGCACAGCCCGGTGGCCAGGCACATCAGGAACAAAACGGCGCGTGTCAGCTGGGGTCCAGGTTTCGTCGAGGTCACCCAGCAACTCTATGTTGTGGACGCCGATCAGCGGTAGACGCGCACGATCCCGTCGGCAATGTTCCACCCCAGGACATACCCTTTCGAGAAGTTCTGCCTCATCTCGTTCCCGTAATGGTATTCATTGCTCGTGGGGAACCCGAATCCCCTTTCGTAGTCGTACCGCGACCACGAGGCACCTATTGCCCCGTATTCCTTGACGTAGTGAGCACCGGTGCGCGGGGTCCACAAGAACTTGTGGCGGCGGCCGCGGTCATCCTGGAAGATTTGGTACCGGCCACCGGTCGCGTTGCTCTCGTTCATGATCGGTCTGCCAAAAGCCGCCGGACCCCCGTTGCCGTAGTAAGCCGCTCCGATCGCACCGTAGGTGCTGTACGCGCCGGACGCCTGGGGCTCATAACCGGCACCGCTGGCCGTGGCCGAGGCATCCGCGGGAGCCCCGCCGTAGGCATATCCATAGAGGTTGACGGTGCCGAGGAGACTCCACGGCTGTCCCGTACGGGAGAGGCTGCCGTTCGCGTAGGTCAGGGCGATACCGACAACCTGGGCCCGTGGATTGAGCAGGGCCGCATTGTGGGCCGGAGACGTCTTCCACCAGGCGAGCAATTGCATGACATCTCTCTGGTAGGTCAGAGCGATGATCTCATTGGCGTGCGAGTATCGTCCGGCTCGCGAGTCGGTCAGGAAATTATTGGTGTGGTAGAAGGACTCCGCGATGACCTGGTCGTCCGAATGCTGTTGTTCGATCTGCGTCAGACGAGCGGAGAATTTGACCGGATTCAGGCCATGAGCTCTGCGGTAAGCATTGATCCCGTCCAGAAGGCGCTGGGTATCGGCCATTCGCTGGCTCTGGCTGACCTGCACGATATCCTGCTGCGCCGCTTGGCTCGATGCTGGCGCCTGAATCTGTGACCCGGTCAGTGCCGTGGCCGCCAGTGCGGACGCCGCAACGGCTACGCGAGTCACTTTGCCGCGGGCAACGCTCTGCACAAAGGACTGACCCCGCCCCGCATGTCGCGGCGTGTATTTGCGGCCGGCGGCTTGATCAAGAAGAGACTGAGTAGGCATAGATAGACCCATGGAGGGCTCCATTCGCAGTGCTGACGAGAGACGGTGAAACAAATTGCCCAGCAAACATTCGTCGACGCCGAGGCACACCGATTTTATATAGAAATAGTCACGTTTTGATACAAGAAATCTAGTTTCGAAATCAAAGCGTGACTATACATTAGGGTCAGCGCGTGAAATATCGGTGCCTCATCTGCACAATTGCGTTGACCAATGGGATTCGGGAGCCAAAAGACTCAGGTTGTGTTCGAAATGCTTTCGTTAATTTTCGAAAAAATGTTCGGGCCATCGCACTGGGTCCCGGGAGTCTTCTGCGAGCAACCCGGCGATCCACACATCGAGCAATCGACCGTTGGCGGTGGACAGCGCACGACGCGACAGGCCTTCGTACGAGAATCCGAGCCGCTGGGCCAGCCTGGCCGAAGGAATGTTTCCGACCATGGCTCGCCATTCGACCCTGGTCAGGCCCAGACCGGAGGGCAGATCTTTCGGATCCTGGGGAGCCGGCGAGCCGAAAGCAAAATCCAGAACCAGCTCGCACGCCTCCGCGGTATAGCCTCCGCCCCTGGCGGCCCGTGCCGTCCACACCCCCATACTGGCCGTCTGGGGACTACTCAGGGACAGGGAGACCAGCCCGGCGAAGAGTCCCACATTCTCGCCCTCTCCCGGAACTTGATCGGCGGCGTCGCGCGGCACCTGGACCAGCGTCCCCTCTCCCGGTCCGTCGGCCTCGTTCCTGATGTGAAAAGCCCAGGTCAGCACGCTTCCTGATTTCCATCCGGGAGCGACGACTCCCTCGATGAATTCGAGGGCGTCGTCTTCTTCATAGGAATCGGGAACCGCTCCGGTCCACCGAGGAATCTCCGGATCCCGGCATGCGTCGACCATAGCGGCGACGTCGTTGGCGCACGGCGCATCGAGGGCAAGTCGGGAGGACCGGAGACTGACATTACGCATGACACAATCTTAGCCCGGACCCCGGACACTTCGCCCCGCGGGGCCAGAGCCCGAATGCGCAATGGCCCCATGAACACCACGGGGACATTGCGCTTCGATCAACTACGGATCAGGACTTATCTCGCCCTTTCGCCGCGGGGCGCTGGGCCACGACGGGATGCAGCCCCGTGACTCCTTCGCGTTCGGCTGCAATTTCGAGAACCCGACCCCGAACCGCGAACCACCCGATAATCAGGGCCGGAATGACGATGACCATGGATCCGAGCGTGTACGTGCCCACGGGGTAGTCCATAGCGATTAGCACCACAACCCCGGCCATGAACAACAGGACCAGCCAGTTGCTGTACGGGCTCAGCGGGGCGCGGTAGTCCGGTCGTCGGTACAGCCCCTTTTTGGTCAGAGAGACGAACTTCATGTGACAGATGGTGATGGTCAGCCAAGCGCTCATGATGCCGATCGAGGCGAAATTCAGCACGATCTCGAAGGCGCTTTCCGGGACGAAGTAGTTGAGCACCACACCGAGCAAAGCAACGATTGCGGTCAGAAAAATGCCGCCGTAGGGAACGCCTGAACGCGTCAGATTACGGGCGAATTTGGGCGCAGAACCGGCCATCGCCATCGAGTGCATGATGCGACCAGTCGAGTACAGTCCGGCGTTGAGGGAGGAGAGCGCGGCCGTGATGACCACGAGCTGCATGATCGGCCCTGCAGCGTCGACCCCGATCGAGGAGAAGAACGTGACGAAGGGGCTCTCCGTCTCACTGAAAGCGGTGTAGGGCAGCAACAGGCAGAGCAGAAGAACGGAGCCGACATAGAAGACTGCGATACGCAGAATCACGGTGTTGATGGCCTTGGGAATGATCTTTTCCGCGTCCTTGGTCTCACCGGATGTCGTACCCACGAGCTCGATTCCTGCGTAGGCGAAGACGACACCCTGGGTGATGATCAACGCCGGCAGCAGCCCGTTCGGGAAGATACCGTGGTTGGCGGACATGAGCTGGAAGCCCGTGGGGCTGCCGTTCGGCGTACCCACGATCACGAAGATGATGCCCACCACCAGGAAGATCAACAAGGCGACGACTTTGATCAGGGAGAACCAGAATTCCATCTCGCCGAAGACCTTAACGGAGATCAGGTTCATTGCGACCACGATCACCACGACGAGAAAAGCGATGGCCCACTGAGGAATCGCCGCGAAGAAGTCGAAGTACTGCCCGAACCAGCGCACGTAAATGGCGATCGCGGTCGCGTCGACCACCGCCGTGGTCGCCCAGAAAAGCCAATACATCCAGCCGGAGAAGTACGCGGCCTTCTCACCGAAGAATTCACGCGAGTAGGAGACGAAGGATCCCGAAGAGGGCCGATGGACCACGAGTTCACCGAGGCTGCGCAGAATCAGGTAGCCCATGAATCCGCAAATTGCGTAGACGATGAACAGTGAGGGGCCCGCGCTGTGGAGTCGCCCTCCGGCCCCCAGGAAGAGACCGGTACCGATGGCACCGCCAATAGCGATCATCTGAAGCTGACGGGGGCCCAGCCCCTTGTGAAACCCCGCCTGCTCATCGTTGAATGTGTGCCCGCTTCCGTGGCTCTGAGGCTCGGCCTCCGTGCGCGATGCTTTGGATGACATGGGTTAGTTACCTTCTCTTAGGAAACCTCGTGTGTGCGAGTCAGTCCGATACATTATCGACCCGATGTGTCGAATATGTTACCCACAAAAACGAAAGACCGTGCCGCACACCACACTGTGCGCGACACGGTCCTTCGGAGCGTATAAGAAGGTAGACCCTTTAGCCCACGGGCTTCAGCGCGTTGACGAGAGAAAAGAGGTCCTTGGGATCGTCAGGATCCGCGACCATATCAATATAGGTTTGCAACGGCGAATCGGCGGTAGCGTCCCGAACGCAACGGAGCGCCGAGAAGTCGTTGATCGCAAAACCGACCGAGTCGAAGATCGTGATGTCTTCTTCCGACGTCCGCCCTTGCGCCTCGCCGTTGAGGACCTGCCAGAACTCGGTGACGGGGAAATCAGGGTCCATCTGCTGGATCTCGCCTTCGATTCGGGTCTGTGGAGTGAACTCCACGAACACCTTGCCGCGGTCGAGAATCGCTGCCTCCAGTTCGGTCTTGCCGGGGCAGTCGCCGCCGACCGCGTTCAAATGCATCCCGGGGCGGACGTGCCGGGTGGCCAGGATGGTGTTCTGGGCCTTATCCGCGGTGCAGGTCGTGACAATGTCCGCGTCGGCCACTGCTTCATCCACGGAGTCGGCCGCCGTGATGCGGAAACCTAGCGGCTCGAGGTTTCGTTGCAGTTTCTCGATGGCTTTGGGGTCGACGTCGTAGACGGTGAGATCCTCAATGCCCAGTGCCGCGCGGAATCCCAGCGACTGGAACTCTGATTGCGAGCCCGCGCCCACCAGAGCCATTTTCTTGGAATCGGGGCGAGCCAGTTTCCGAGCGGTCATGGCCGACGTCGCCGCGGTCCGCAACGCCGTCAGCAGTGTCATCTCGGCCAGGAACGTCGGGTAGCCGTTGTCGACGTCGGCCAGCACGCCGAAGGCCGTCACGGTCTGGAACCCACGAGCGGGATTGGAAGGGTGGCCGTTGACGTACTTGAAGGAGTACAGCTCCCCATCAGATGTCGGCATGAGCTCAATGACACCGAAAGGCGTATGACTCGCGATCCGAGGGGTCTTGTCGAATTTGGCCCATCGGCCGAAATCATGCTCGAGGTAGCCGATCATCTTCCCGATGATGGCCTCCACGCCGTCGCGCTGGATCCACCGCGCCATGTTCTGAACATCGACGAATTGCGTCATGTGTTTCCTTCCTGATGGGTTCCTGATTCATCCATGAGACTAGTATTCACACTATTGAACCGAAATAACCGCAATTCATCCAGAATGCCCATGAGGTACTCAGATTGTTCGAGACCGATTAGCATTATGGACATGGCGAAGACTTCAGACTTGGATCGACGACTCATCGCGGCCTTACGCAAGGACGGCCGTGCCTCCATCGCAGCACTGGCCCAAGAGCTCGACGTCTCCCGGGCGACGGTCACCAAACGCATTGATTCCCTGTCCGCTCGCGGAATCATCGTGGGATTCAGTGTGCGCGTACGAGATTATGCAGAAGCTTCACAGGTCCGGGCCATATCGCTGATCGAAGTCGAGGGCAGAACCACGGATCACGTGATCGACGAGTTGCGCGGGCTCCCCGAGATTCTGGCGCTCCATACGACCAACGGAGGGTGGGATCTCGTGGCCGAATTGCAGTGCGTGGATCTTCAGGATTTCGACGCCGTACTCAAGAGCATCCGTGGAATATCCGGAGTCGTGAACAGCGAGACCAGCCTGTTGTTGAGTTCGGTGGTCAGATAACCCGGTTTCGCCGAGACGAGCATTCCGCCGAAGCTTCGACTCAACTGGAACGTTGGTGACACCTCACGAGTGGGATATCGCATCAGGGCCCGCTCACCCGATGGCCGAATGAGCGGGCCAATCGGCTCGCCGTCGTCCGCATATCACCGGTGAGGCAAGAGCGGACTTTCGGCCTACTCCTTGTTGTCAGCGTTTTCCGTGTAAATGCCCGGAGCGATCACGGTCCTGGCCTTCTGCGCCTCATGCCGATGCCGCGCGTCAACCGCCCGCCGCGCCGCAACAATGGGATAGGCGCCGGTGATGCCTTCCCTTTGGGCCGCCAACTCCATAACCCGTTCCCGGACGAAGAACCAGCCCAGGCCAAGGAGTGGGATCACGATCAGCATGGATCCCAGGGTCAACGTCCCCACGGGGTAATCCAGGGCCATGAGAACGACGACCGTAACCAAAAACGCAACCGTCAACCAGTTGGTGATCGGTACGAATGGCGCCCTATACGCGGGCCTGGTGTAGAGGCCTTGCTTGGCCAGCCGGACGAATTTCTCATGTGACAGGGTCACGGCCGCCCACGAGGCCATCGTCCCGATGGCGGAAATATTGAGCACAATCTCGAAGGCCTGCGAAGGCACAAGGTAGTTCAACACGACACCCAGCAGTGAAACGACCGCAGTCAGGAGGATCCCGCCGAAAGGGACACCTGATGCGTTGAGTTTGGCGGCGAACCGAGGCGCCGAACCGGCCATTGCCATGGAGTGCAGGATGCGGCCCGTGGAGTACAAGCCTGCATTGAGCGAGGACAGAGCGGCAGTAACGACGACGAGCTGCACGATGGGCCCGGCAACATCGACGCCGATGGAAGAGAAGAAGGTGACGAAGGGTGATTCGCTCTCGCTGTACGCGGTGTACGGCATCAGCATGCACAGAAGCAGAACAGAGCCGACGTAGAAGACCGCAATGCGGAGAATGACCGTGTTGATGGCCCTTGGAATGACCTTCTCCGGATTCTTGGTCTCCCCGGATGTGGTTCCGACGAGCTCAATACCGGCGTAGGCGAACACCACACCCTGAATCACCACGAGCGCGGCCATACCGCCCGATGGGAAGAGGCCCCCATGATCCGTGATGAGGGAAATTCCCGTGGGCTGCCCTGTGGGCGAGCCGAAGACCACGAAGATGATGCCGAGCACCAGGAACAGGACCAGCGTGCCGACCTTGATGAGCGAGAACCAGAATTCCATTTCTCCGAAGACTTTGACAGAAATCAGGTTGGCGCCCACAACGATGCCGACGACGGCGAGAGCGGAAACCCATTGGGGAATACTGGCAATCACCTCGCTGTACCGGCCGAACCATCGGACGTAGATCGCAATGGCCGTCGCATCCGCGATTGCGGTCATGGCCCAGTTGAGCCAGTACAGCCAGCCCGAGACGTACGCTGCCTTTTCCCCGTAGAACTCGCGTGTGTAGGAAACGAACGACCCGGAAGACGGCCGGTGACAGACCAGCTCGCCCAGTGAACGCAGCATCAGGTACCCGAAGAAACCGCAGACACCGTAGATGATGAAGAGAGAAGGACCAGCGGATGCGAGGCGACCGCCCGCGCCGAGAAACAGGCCGGTGCCGATCGCACCACCGATCGCGATCATCTGGAGCTGGCGCGCTCCCAGTCCTTTCTGAAGGCCGGAGTCCTCCGCGGCCATGAATTGGTCGGATTTTCCGCGGACCTTGCCCGACGGGTCCCCCGAAGAAAATGTCGATGACATTGACTAACCCTTTGGTTCAGGGAGCATCCGCCCGTCGCTTCCCCGTATTGAGGGCGGAGTCAACGAGGGGTGCTCGACTCGAAACATCACCGACCGCGAGGCCCCATAGCGACACCGTGTGTCATACCTCACTCGATCGGCTCAAAGCCGTAGCTTACCCGGAAAAGTCCCCGCAGTGCGGCATCTACGGTCTCCTGATGCCCTCGGCCGTCAGGGAAAACCGATTTATTCGTCGTCGAGATCGATGGTCGTATTGGACTTGCCATGGTCGAATGGCGTGTCCTTTTCGTCGGTCGTCGGCCACTGAGCAACCACCGGGAACTGACCGGTGTACCCCTCGCGCTGTGCGGCGACTTCCATAACCCGGCGACGGACCAAGAACCATCCGAGGATCAGCAGCGGAATGATGACCACCATGGACGCCAGGGTGTAGGTGCCCACCGGATAGTCGAAAGCGATCAACACCATCACGGCAGTCAGAAACAGCATCGTGATCCAGTTGGTGAACGGGGCCAGCGGGGCCCGATATTTCGGTCGTTGATAGAGGCCCTTTTTCGCCAAGGCCACGAATTTCTGATGCGGTAGAGTAATCGCCGCCCAACCAACGATGATTCCGACCGCTGACATGTTCAACACGATCTCGAATGCCGCCTCGGGAACGAGGTAATTCAGGATCACCCCGAGCATGCCGACACCGGTGGTCAGCAGAATTCCCACGAACGGGACGCCGCCCTTGGTGAGCTTCTGGGCAAAGCGTGGGGCCGAACCGGCCATCGCCATCGAGTGGACGATTCGGCCCGTCGAGTACAGCCCAGCATTGAGCGAGGACAGGGCCGCGGTGATCACCACGAGTTGCATGATGGGACCCGCAGCGTCGACTCCGATCGAGGCGAAGAAAGTCACGAACGGCGATTCGTCGTCGCTGTACTGCGTATACGGCAGCAAGAGGCAGAGAAGCAGGACCGAACCGACGTAGAAAACGGCGATGCGGAGGATCACGGAGTTGATCGCGCGTGGTATGACCCGGCCGGGTTCCTGGGTCTCGCCCGAGGCCGTGCCCACGAGCTCAATACCGGAGTACGCAAAGACGACACCCTGCGAGACGACGAGAGCGGGCAACAGCCCGTTGGGCAGCATTCCGCCGGATTCCGAGATCAACGTGAATCCGGTGGGATCGCCCGAAGGGGAACCGAAGATCACGAACAGGATGCCGACGATCATGAAGATCACGAGCGCGCTGACCTTGATGATCGCGAACCAGAACTCCATCTCGCCGAAGACCTTGACGGAGATGAGGTTCATGACCGTCACTGCGGCGATCACCAAGAATGCCAGAGCCCACTGGGGGATCCCATTGATGAAGGAGATGTACTGACCGAACCATTTCACGTAGATCGCCATGGCCGTCGCATCCACGATCGTGGTCGTGGCCCAACTGAGCCAGTACATCCACCCGGTGAAGTATGCGGACTTCTCGCCGAAGAACTCGCGGCAATAGGAAACGAATGACCCGGACGAGGGTCGATGCACTACGAGCTCGCCCAGTTGCCGGAGGATCAGATAGCCGAAGAAACCGGCCACGGCGTACAGGATGAACAGGGTAGGTCCGGCGCTTTGGAGCCGCCCACCTGTACCCAGGAACAGTCCCGTTCCGATCGAGCCACCGATAGCGATCATTTGCAGCTGTCGAGGGCTCAACCCCTTTTTGAAGCCTTCTTGTTCCGCCGCGAATTGATTCTGCGCGGCCTCGGTTGAACGACTCGCCGCCGACGAGTCTGAACCAGGTGATGCCATGGGGGTTCCTCCCCTTACGTCGGTCACGAACCTCCCCTTGGTACGTGAAGTCTGCACGGTATCTTACCGAAATGTCGACACATCTGTAACCCCCGCCACAACGAAAGTTGCCCACGGGGCAACACGCCCCGTGGACAACAGAAGATGCACGACAAGGGGGGTGCGGTCCCTCGCGGAACCTGCCTCGCGGAAGCTTACTCCGGAACGACGCGAACAGCACCCTTGTCCGCGCTGGTCACCATAGAAGCGTAAGCGCGCAGAGCCGTGGAGACCTGACGCTCACGGGGCTTGGTCGGCTTCCAGGGCAGAGGACCACGGGCCTCTCGACGCCTGGCCAGCTCCTCGTCGGAGACGTGCACCTGCAGGAGCCGGTTGGCGACGTCGATCTCGATCTCGTCGCCGTGTTCGATCAGACCCACGGCTCCTCCCGCTGCGGCCTCCGGGGAGATATGGCCGATCGAGATGCCGGAAGTGCCGCCGGAGAAACGGCCGTCCGTGATGAGGGCGCATTCCTTGCCCAGACCAAGACCCTTGAGGTAAGAGGTCGGGTACAGCATTTCCTGCATCCCGGGACCGCCCTTGGGCCCCTCGTATTGGATCACCACGATGTCGCCGGGTTCGACGTGCTTGGACAGGATCTCGAACACGGCCTCGTCCTGGGACTCGACCACAAAGGCCTTGCCCCGGAAGTGGAACAGGCTCTCGTCGATTCCGGCGGTCTTGATGACCGCTCCGTCCTCGGCGATATTGCCGAAGAGGATGGCCAGGCCCCCGTCCTTGGTGTAGGCGTGCTCGACCGAGTGGATGCATCCGAATTCCGGATCCGTATCCAGTTCCTCGAATTTGTTGGCCGTAGAGAAGGCCTGCGTCGTGCGCACTCCTCCCGGGGCGGCGAGGAACAGTTCACGCGCGCGTTCCGATGCGGAATCGCGGCGGATGTCCCACTCGTTGAGCCATTCGTCCACCGACTCAGCGTGCACGGTGCGCACGCCATCGTGCCGAAACAGCCCTGCCCGGTCCAACTCACCCAGGATCGCGGGGATACCGCCGGCCTTGTGGACGTGCTCGATATGGAATTTCGTCGAGTTCGGGGCAACCTTGGCCAAGCACGGGACGTGCCGAGAGAGCTCGTCAATGTCCTTGAGTTTGAAGTCCACCTCGGCCTCCTGCGCGGCGGCAAGGATGTGCAGAACCGTGTTGGTCGAACCGCCCATGGCGATATCGAGGGCCATCGCATTCGCGAAGGCGTTCTTGGACGCGATATTGCGGGGAAGGACGGATTCGTCGTCCTCCTCGTAGTACTTCTTGGCCAGTTCGACGACGGTGCGGCCGGCATTGAGGAACAGGTCCTTGCGGGCAATCTGGGTCGCCAACGTGGTCCCGTTGCCGGGCAATGAGAGGCCCAATGCCTCCGTCAGGCAGTTCATCGAGTTGGCCGTGAACATACCGGAGCAAGAGCCGCAGGTCGGGCAGGCATTTTCCTCGATCATGCCGAGCTGATCATCGGTCACGGACTCGTCTACCGCGTATGCCATTGCGTCGACCAGGTCGATGCGGTGCTCGATGACTCCCTCGACCGCGTTGCCGGATTCCATGGGGCCGCCGGAGACGAATACCACGGGGATATTCAGGCGCATGGCGGCCATGAGCATCCCGGGAGTGATCTTGTCGCAGTTGGAAATGCACACGAGGGCATCGGCCCGGTGGGCGTTGACCATGTATTCGACCGAATCGGCGATGATGTCGCGGGACGGCAGGGAGTAGAGCATTCCGTCGTGCCCCATCGCGATGCCGTCGTCGACGGCGATCGTATTGAATTCCTTGGCGACTCCGCCGGCCTCTTCCACAGCGCCCGCCACGAGAGAGCCCATATTCTTCAGATGGACGTGGCCCGGAACGAACTGCGTGAAGGAGTTGGCGATCGCGACGATCGGCTTGCCGAAGTCCTCCTTCTTCATTCCCGTCGCACGCCACAGCGCGCGGGCCCCGGCCATGTTCCGCCCGTGCGTGGATGTTCTGGAACGCAGGTCAGGCATATATCCTCCTTGAACGTCTGATGCTCCGTCCAGACTACTCCCGGTTATACTCACGCCAATTGTTGAGATGGGCCATCTTGAATGGTGGAATGCAGGGCCCGGTGCTGTGACGACGGGCGTCACCGAGCGGGTTCCAGTCGGATCAGCCTCTGGGCAACCGTCTCGGCGAAAGCTTCGTCGTGAGTCACCACGAGAACCACGGCGCCCCGAGAAATGCACCGGCGGATGTGCCACTCGAGGATGGAGCGTCCAGCCGCGTCGAGAGAGACCGTGGGTTCGTCCAAGAGGAGAACGGGCGTTTGACGTGCAATGACGGCGGCCAAGGAGAGCAGGCGCCGTTGAGAGGCGCACAGTTCCAGGGGGTGCTCGTCACATTGGAAACCCAGCCCGCAGTCGACGACGGCCTGGTCTGCAGCCAGATGACTCTGGGCGCCGGCGAGCACCTGGGAATAGACCGTACGTTCACTCAGCTGATCCGCCGGATTCTGCAACATAATGGAGATATCGCGCGCCGCTTCCGCGGGCTTGTTCGGAACCGGTTGCCCTCGAACCGCAATCCGCCCCGTCGAGTGTTCAAGCCCCATGATCGCCCGCAGCAGTGTGGTTTTGCCCGCCCCATTCGGTCCGGTGACTGCCACGCATTCCCCCTGGGCCAC
This sequence comes from Rothia uropygialis, assembly GCF_004137765.1. GTDB lineage: Bacteria > Actinomycetota > Actinomycetes > Actinomycetales > Micrococcaceae > Rothia. The sequence goes on from NZ_NOIS01000004.1 coordinate 199,787, forward strand.
GCTGAGGCTGAGGTTCTGGACCACGGGCATCTGGCTACCGTGTCGGTACGCGTCCACCGCCCGCAGTTCGAGCCCCGGGCCCCCGATTCCCGATCCCTTGGCCGGCGATACCGGGAAAGCGCGAGCATGGGGTACGAATCCGGTCGGGTTTTCCCCCAGATCCAGTCTGTGGGTAGCCCGGTCGAGGAACGGTTCGTCGTATCCGGCAAGGAGCACGATGCCAAGGCCGTCAGCCGCGAGTGCGTCGATGCTCTCACTCACTGCCGTCGTGGTTTCCGGGTCGACTCCTGCACCTGGCTCATCGAGGATCACGACGGCTGGCCGCAGCACCAGAACGCAGGCCAAAGCCACCAATCGCTCTTGTCCTCCCGAGAGCTCCATCGGGTCCTGGCCGAGTATCCCGCCCAGACCCAAGGTCTCGACAACCCGTGCCACCTCGTACCTCTGCTCATCCCTCGTCATTCCGCGGTATTCCAGACCGAAGGCGATCTCTTCCTCGACCGTCGCTCTCGCGGCCGAGAGATAGGACCGGGCGTCCTGGGGCAAGTAGGCCGCGCACCGGGACCATTCGGACAGATCGGTCTGGGGACGGGCTTCCGAGCGGTAGTCCACACGCTGATCCCCGAATTCGATGAATCCTCGCATCTGCCCTCCGTTGCTGGGGAAGATTCCGGCCATGATCTGCCCCAATGTGGACTTTCCGACGCCGGACCCGCCGGTCACGGCCAGAACCTCGCCAGCGTTGAGCTCGACGTTGACGTCGCACAGCAGAGGGTTCTGAATATCCACGCGCTCCTCGTGGTGGAAGGATTCGATCCCGAGGTTCAGAAGAGCCATACGATCACCGCCGTTGCCACGATCGAGGCTGTCAAGACTGTCCGACGAAGCACAGCTTGGCCCCGGGAGTCGGCGACCTCGCGATACCTCTGGACACGGGCGGGGCCGTGACCGGGGAAGCCGCGAGCCTGGAGGTGCACGGAACGCTCCGTTGCTTCGTACACGACGGAGGATACGAGCGGAACAGTCTGATGCCTCACACGCCGCACCCAGGAGAGCGGAAATCGACCCAGGTCGAGCCCTCGCACGGCCTGTGCCTGTCCGATAACCCACGAGCGCGCGGCCAGGTGGGGGCCCAAATTCAGGGTAGCTATCACCACGTATCCAATGGTGCGCGGAACTCTCGACTCGTCGATCGCGGCCACGAGGCGCATTCGGTCCACAACGAGGAGGCACAGCACACCCACGCCGACAATCGGGACGAGCCTCAACCCGTAGTCGCCCGCGGTCCGGATGCCTTCAGCGGTCAGACGCACCCAACCCCAGTTCAAGAGAACGGTGGCTCCGGTGGTGTCGAACAATGCGTGCACCATGAGCTGCGATACCGCCAGAGGAACCATGATTCCCACCGCGCCGCCGAGCCACGCCCTGCCACGGTGATGGAACAAAGCCAATGCGAAACACAGGAAAGCCACGAGCGCCGCGGACCAGACACCACCGATGGCCGTCGAGACCAGGACGACGGCCAGACCTGCGGTAAGAACCGTGAAGGGATGCAGTCGTGTCAACGCGTCTCAGAAATCCTCCGGACGGTGCGCTGGGGCAGCGCATAGATCAAAAGCGCTACGAGCAAGAAGGAAATCGCCTTATCCCCCGGGTCGGTAATGAGCGCTTGCTTGGTCGTCGCCTGAAGGATCGAGTCTCCGTAGGCTCGGAAGGCCGTCACGATGGCCCCGGTGGCCGCCCCGGATGTTCCCCCGTAGACGAATGCGGCTATGGGCGCCGAGATCGTCGCGCTGATGAGGCCGGAGACGAATCCGAAGATCGGGGCGGACCAGATCCTTCGCACGGCTCCCCAACGTCCTGCCGTCCCGGCGCAGAATCCCACGACCGCCGCGACCGCAGCAAAAGGCAAGAGGGTCGGGTTGAACAGCGACCACACGAGGTTTCCGAGGATTCCCGTCGCGACTGCCGCGCTGCGACCCGCGAGGAAAGCGATGAGAATCGTACCCATAGAGTCGAGGTACAGGGGGACCAACGAGCTGCCGACGAATTGACCCAACAGAATGTTGAGCACCAATCCGACGGGAATGAGAACAATGGTTCCGACGGACAGTCCAGGGAGGGTTCCGGCGAGCAGGAAGAGCGCAGCGACGAGGTATCCCACGAACAGAACCGCGGCCGGAACATTGGTTGCACCGATCGCGGCATCGGTAGGTTGAGTCAGTACGGTCCCGAGGTAGATCGCCGCGATGAGCAACGCACCCACGATGATGCAGAAACGTTGCCACGAGGAGCGCGCGGAAGAACCTGCTTTGATCAGGGAGGGCCGGTCGGTGATGCGAGGTGATGAAGGCATAGGTGTCGTCCGAAAGTCAGATGGAAACGGCCTATGTCACCTCGGCCCCAATGAGCTACCAGATTAGTCCGAGTCGGTCCGCCCGTCACCTTCAGGTCGGAACATGGACCCGCGGGCTAGGTGTTGCTGGACAGAAGGTTGTTGACGCTGGGCCGTGGCCTTGGGCGGCCGGGGTGGAGCGGCTAGCGCTTTGTGCTTGCTCTGCTGGCGAGGACGGCGATGGAGCTGAGTAGAAGCAGCGGGAGGACGTACAGGGCCGCGGTGGTGTAGCCGTGCTCGTCCGGAAACAGCGAGCCTGCGGGGGTGGCGGTAGCCAGCAGGAGGCCTGCAAAGGCGCTGCCTATGCTGAACCCGACGCTGCGGACGATCTGGTTGATCGATAGAACGCTCGAGGTCTCTGGCTGTGGTATCCCGTCGAGCACCAGTCGGGGCATGATCGCGGAGATCCCGCCGACGCCGAAGCCGAGAACGGCCATCGCGAGGAGCGTGGCCGCGAGTGAGCTCGGGGTGGCGGCGAACAGACCGGCGGCGATGACCACGAAGACGACGAAGATCACGAAGGTCCAGCGCGCGGGGACGCGGCTGGTCAGCCAAGGGGTGAGGCGCCCTGCGACGAAGCCGAGTACCGAGAAAGGGATGAGGGCCGCCCCGGCGAGGACGCCGGAGAGGCCGAAGCCGTAGCCGGCTTGGGGTGGACTCTGCACGTAGCGGGTGAGCAGTGAAAACAGCAGGTACATGCCGATGCCGGAGGTCAGCATGGCCGTGTTCGCGCGCAGCACCGCGCCCTTCGTGAAGAGATTGAGGTCGACCAGTGGGGCGGTGGCTCGTCGCTCGATGACGACCCACGCCCACAGCGCGGCGACGGCGGCGGCGAGTATGGAGACCCCGATCCAAGGGGTTTTCCACACGGAGGGTTGCGCGACGACGAGGAGTACGCCGAGCGATCCGAGGCCCAGCAGTACCGCGCCGGGGATGTCGACTCTGACGGGTGGCCGGGGTGCATCTTGCGGGATCGTGCGCCAGGCGATCAGGACCGCGGCGAGGGAGAGCAGGAATCCAACGCCGTAGGCGATGTGTAGTCCGGCGAGCTGGTCGATGAATCCCATGAGTGGGTAGGCGACGCCGATGCCGACGGTGGAGGCGACTGACACTGTCGCGATCGTTGTGTGTGCACGCTCGGCAGGCAGGTGATCGCGGGCCACGCTCATCAGCAAGGCGACCACCCCAAGCCCTAGTCCCTGGAGTGCACGTCCTATGAGCAGTACGCCGAACGGCAGCGGGATCGCGGTGAGTAGGCCACCGACCGCGACGAGCGCCAGAGTGATGAGGATCGTGGCGCGCCGGTGCGAGCCGGCGCCGAGCCTGCCGAGAACCGGGGCGGCGATCGCGCCGCTGAAGAGCGTGAACGTGAGCGTCCACTGCGCCGCGTCTAGGGATACCCGCAGGTTGAGGGCGACCGAGGTGATCAGAGGCGCGCCGACGCCGCCGATCACTGCGCCGAGGAGTGCGACAGTGACGATGGCCGGACCGAGACGACGCGCTGCGGAGCTGTCTGCCGGTGCTGTGCTCATCGGTTCGTCTCCGTGGTGATGTGCGCGAACAGACCCGGGTTGACCCGCGTGCGCAGTCCCACGGCCCACTCCTCATCAAGGTCCTCGACATCCAATGCGGCGCCGGAGTTCAGCAGCATCCCGAAGGCCAGGAACGATTTCACCGTGACGGGCTCCAGCTCGGTCGTCTCCGCGACCGCCTGCCACATCGCGGCGAAGCTCGCGCGTACCGCATCGCGGACCTCGGCATCGCCACAGGCTGCGAACCCCTGTAGCTGCAAGAGCAGGTGGGTCCGATCCGCCAGCAACTCGTAGTACTGCCGACCCATCGCGGAGAGCGCCTCGAGACCGGTCTGGTTCGCTGCCGCAGCCTGCATCCCGTCAGTGACGCGGGCGAAGGCGTCCTGCACAAGTTCCAGAAACAGCGCCTTCTTCGTCCCGAACATGCGGAAGATGTACGCCTGCGTGATCCCCGCGGACCGCGCGATCGCCTCAGTTGATGCTCCGTGCAACCCATGCGCGGCGAACTCTCCCGCCGCGTGCTCCAACACTTGCGAGCGCCGTTCGGCGCCACTCATTCGACTGACCATAGCGCTATATTACTAGTTACTGACTACTAACCAATCAACAAGCATTCGGAAGCCGCCACTCATATGACTCATCGCAACAGCCCTCTCACGCCCGAAGGCCGCCGACGTCTCGTCGAGCGGTGCCGCACCCGCCCGATCGCGCACGTGGCGGCCGAGATGGGCATCTCGCGGGCGACCGCCTCGAAATGGGTGAACCGCTACCGGAAGTTCGGCGAACTTGGGTTGTTTGATCGCTCGTCTGCTCCGGTGCGGCAGCCGACCGCGATGCCCGGCGAGACGGTGGCGCGGATCGAGGAGTTGCGCCGGGAGAAGAAATGGTCGGCATCGCGCATCGCCTTCGAACTGCACCCCGGTGGCGTTCCGGTCAGCCGGCGCGCAATCACTCGGCGACTTGCCCAGCTCGGGTTGAACCATCGGCGTTTCATCGACCCAAATGGCGAGACGAACCGAGAAGTCAAGACGATCACCGCGAAGCATCCCGGGCACATGGTCCACCTAGACGTGAAGAAGGTCGGGCGCATTCCCGATGGGGGTGGCTGGCGCGCACACGGCAAAGGCAGCCCCGAAGCAAGGGCAGCAGCCCGCGCGAAGTCCCGCGGGGTGCGAGGCGGGGACGCGTACCTGCATTCCGCGATCGACGGGCACACTCGCCTGGCGTACACCGAGTCTCTCGAGAACGAGCAGGGCCCCACCGCCGTCGCGTTCCTAAACCGCGCCCGCGAATGGTTCGCCAAGCACGGCATCGTGAAGATCGAGCGGATCATCACCGACAACGGCGCCTGCTACCGCTCCGGCGCCTTCGCCGCTGCCCTCACTGGTGCTGAGCATCGGCGCACGAAGCCGTACACGCCCAAGCACAACGGGAAAGTCGAGCGCTACAACCGCATCCTGGCCGAAGAGTTCCTCTATGCGAGGACCTGGACCTCAGAGCACCAGCGCGAGAAAGCGCTGGAGACCTGGAACCTGCACTACAACTACCACCGGCCACACGGCGCGCACGACGGCAATCCACCCGCATCCGCTACCCCGCGACGCGTCAACAACGTCCTGGCCTCCTACAGCTAGGAGTCGAACTTGTCGACTCGCCGAGCGAGATCCACGATCGACGAACGCAGGCGCGAGAATCCTTGGTCCGGATCATTCGATGTCACGAGCCGGGCCGAAGGCCTGCGCCCCAAGAGATTTCGCAGGTCGGCGACCGTCGCTCCGTAGGCCGGGCCATCGCTCGTCACGACGTCGATGTTGGTCGTCACGGCCTCGTAGGTCGCGTCCCCAATCGCGGCGGCGGAGGCGAAGAAGTCATGAACGTGGGCCATGTACCCGTAACCGTATTCTTCGTGGAACTCGAAGTAGAATCGTAGGGCGTCGTCCAGGACTCTGAGGAGTTCGGTGCCTCGACCATGGGGATCGAGGGCTTGGGGATTGCCTGCGTCGATTGCCCAGGTTGCGGCTTCCTCCGGCATCAGTTCATACCGTTCGGTCGTCTCCAAGCCGCACACCAACGGAAGTTTTTCCTCGGGCAGATCCTCGTACGCCTCGTAGACCGCGAAGACCTCGTGCGCGGCGTGCGGGTCCGAGTGAATGTTCCACTCGGTCAACGGGGTCGTGTTCCCGGGATGGAAAAATGCTCCGCCCATGATCGTGAGCGAACGGAGCAACTCGGGAAGCCGCGGCTCGATCCGCAGCGCGAGGGCGAAATTGGTCAGGGGTGCGGTGCATATCGCATCCAGTTCCCCCGGATTCGCTCGCGCCAATTCTGCCCACACTTCCGGGGCGTAACCATCAGAGATGCTCTCGGAGGAATGGACCTGCGCGTGGCCGATTCCTTGCGGCCCGTGCGTTTCTGGAGTGGTCGTCAGCTCCGCCTCGAGAGGCTGCCTCGCCCCCAGAAAGACGGGCACATCTTCACGCCCGCACAACCGCAGGAGACCCAAGTTGTTCCTCGCGACGTCGTCGGCCGGAACGTTCCCGGGGGTGCAGGAGATCGCCTCGAAGCGCACTTCGGGCTGGGCGGCCAGGTACACCAGGGCTATCGCATCGTCGATGCCTGTGTCGTTGTCCAAAAGAATGCGGGGCATGGACCCAGCATAGGCCTGAGCCGTGCCGATCAGCGGATGCAGACGCGGACAAACCCGGCGGTGGTCTCAGCGGGAACAAGCTCCTGCCGAGACGACCGCTGGGTCTCGCCCCGAGTACTGACCGCTACGCATAGGGGCGTCAGTCCTCGTCGTTTTCTTCCTCATCGGGTTGATGGATGATCGTGGTGTTTCCGTGCCCGTGACGCCCACGCTGATGCGTACGCTGTGCGGCCGGACGATCCGCCACGATCGGGTAGAGACCGGTCACGCCTTCACGCTCGGCCGCCAACTCGCGGACGCGCTTGCGAACCGCGAACCATCCGATGATCAGCGCGGGAATGATGATGATCATCGAGCTCAACGTGTAAGTACCCACGGGGTAATCGAATCCGATCAGTACCACGACGCACCCGAGGAATACCAGGGTGACCCAGTTGGTCACCGGAGCAAAAGGCGCCCTGTAACTGGGCCTCTCGTAACGTCCTTTCTTGACGAGCGAGACGAACTTCATGTGCGCCATCGTGATCGCAACCCAACCGGCGATGATTCCGAGGGACGCAATATTCAGCACGATTTCGAAGGCCGCGTCCGGAACGAAGTAGTTCAGGATCACGCCCAACAGAGCCACGGCCGCGGTCAGCAGAATCCCTCCGTAAGGAACACCCGACTTTGTCAAACGCTGGGCGAATTGCGGTGCCGAACCTGCCATCGACATCGAGTGCAGAATGCGCCCCGTGGAATACAACCCGGCGTTGAGCGATGACAGGGCCGCGGTGATCACCACCAACTCCATAATCGGTCCCGCGGCCCCCACGTTGATGGATGAGAAGAACGTGACAAAGGGGGACTCGTCTTCGCTGAAGGCCGTATAGGGCAAAAGCAGGCACAACAGGAAAATCGCGCCGACGTAGAAGATCGCGATACGAAGAATCACGGTGTTGATGGCTTTGGGGATCACCTTGGCCGCGTTGCGGGTCTCTCCGGAGGTGGTGCCGACCAGCTCGATCGAGGCATACGCGAAAACGACGCCCTGCATGATGACCATCGCCGGGAGGAATCCATTGGGGAAGAGTCCGCCGTTCTCCGAGATCAGGCCGAGTCCTCGGGGGCTGCCTGTCGGCGTGCCGAAAATGACGAAAACGATCGCCAAAACCAGGAAGATGACTAGGGCGACGACCTTGATCAACGAGAACCAGAATTCCATCTCGCCGAAGACTTTGACCGAGATCAGGTTCATGATCACCACGACCACGATCACGAAGAGCGCGACGAACCACTGGGGTATTGCGTCGATGAACGAGCTGTACTGCCCGAACCAGTGCACGTAGATCGCAATGGCAGTGGAGTCCACGATGGCCGTGGTTGCCCAATTGAGCCAGTACATCCATCCGGAGACGTAGGCGGCCTTCTCTCCGTAGAACTCGCGCGTATAAGAAACGAAGGAGCCTGATGAAGGCCGGTGAACCACCAGCTCGCCCAGCTGACGCAGGATCAAGTAGGCGATCAGTCCACAGAGCGCGTAATCCAAGAACAAGGACGGGCCGGCGCTGGCCAGGCGTCCTCCGGCACCGAGAAACAGACCGGTGCCGATCGCTCCTCCGATGGCGATCATTTGGAGCTGTCGAGGCCCCAAGCCTTGCTGAAGTCCGGCCTGTTCCTGCTCATAGGCCATTTCTTCCGGATATTTCGTTGCCTGCTGTTGAGGCGTTTGAGTCATAGGTTCCTCTAGATTTCGTGACACCGCGGGGCCGACGGTTCGCCTGTGCGAGGCGGGCAAGCCAGAGGAAAAGCGCGCGGCGTCGGTGTTGCATCAACTGGTCACTCGCCAGTCACGACCACCCTGTTGTGGTAACGACTACAGGCTGTAGTGATCTGCATCCACAAAAGACGCAATCGACACGATAACCCCAAGTGTCACAATCACGTAACAGGCACCACACACGAAATACCGTGTCACAAGCCGTAGCTGGCTCGCCTGCGTTGGAATCCCGGGCTCATTCCGGGAAAAGTGGGCCAAATAAAATGACCATCCCGAGCGGCCGAGAGACTTGGCTCGACGACGCCGCAGCAACCCGCGAGGCCCGAGCCTCGTCGGTGCTAACGCCACGACCGATGGAGGAAACATGCTGAACAGTTCCGACCGCATCCGCACAACCCACGTGGGTTCGCTGCCCCGCACGGATGAGCTCATTCAAGCCAACGCACAACGCGGCAAGGGCGAAATCTCCGAACCCGACTTTCAGCGTGTACTGACCGAATCGGTCCACGAGATCGTGGGGAAACAAGTCGAGTGGGGAATCGACGTCGTCAACGACGGCGAATACGGTCACGCGATGGCCAGCGACGTGGACTACGGCGCGTGGTGGCATTACTCCTTCGCCCGGACCGGTGGCCTCGAAACGGTCGACGACACCTCGTTCCGGGAGATCCTCAAGACCCCAGGCAACGGACGCTACAACAGCTTTGCCGTCCGCCGGGATTGGAACCGGTTCGCCGACTTCTATGAGTCATTAGACCTGGGCAATGACCCTGATGCCGAGTTCCCGATCGCGACCGGGCCACTGACGTACAAGGGCCAGGACGCCGTCGCCGCGGACATCAACAACCTGCGAATGGCCGTGACCCAACAGGGCGCATCCGAGGCGTTCGTCGCGTCGCTCTCCCCCGGCTCGGCCTCGCGCATCGGAAACCATCACTACGCGACCGACGAAGAGTTCATCTACGCCTGGGCGGATGTTCTCCATGAGGAATACAAGGCGATCACGGACGCGGGTTTCATCGTCCAACTCGACGATCCCTCGATCGCCGAAGCATGGGACCAGTTGGTTCCGGAACCGACGATCGAGGAGTATCTACGGTTCAATCAGCTCGCTATTGAGGCCGCAAACTATGCCCTGCGGGGAATACCTGAAGAGCAAATCCGATTCCACTTGTGTTGGGGATCGTGGCACGGACCGCACACGACCGACATCGAGATCAAGCACCTCATCGAATCGCTCTTCACTATTAACGCCGGCGCCTACGTTTTCGAAGCCGCGAATGTTCGCCACGCCCACGAGTGGAAAGCCTGGGAGGATGTGAGACTGCCCGAGGGCAAATTGGTCATCCCCGGGGTTGTTTCCCACTCGACCAACGTCGTCGAGCATCCCGAACTCGTGGCCCAGCGCATCGAGCAATACGCTTCGGTCGTCGGCAAAGAGAACGTCATTGCGGGCACCGATTGCGGCCTCGGTGGACGTCTTCACCCGCAAATCGCGGAAGCCAAGCTCAAATCTCTGACGAAGGGTGCGCGCATCGCGAGCGAGCGGCTGTTTTAGGGTGGACTGTAGAACCCTCGCAATCTCCCTTAAGGAATGAGCTCATGTCCGCTGGTCACCCCCAATCCCAAGATTCCACCCCCACGAGCGAGCATCCCTCGCAGATTTTCGCGCCCGTCGCGGGAGAAATCATTCGGATCGAGCACGTCGACGATCCTGTGTTCGCCGGAAAGATGATGGGTGAAGGCTTCGGCATTCAGAATCCCACCTCGGGAGAAATCGTCGCCCCCGTGGCCGGAGAAGTAACCGTGACGACGAGCAGCAAACATGCGCTCGGCATCCGGACCGACGACGGTCTCGAGGTTCTGCTGCATTTGGGGATCGATACCGTCGAGCTCAAGGGCGCGCCTTTCGAGCTGCATTCAGCCAAACACGACCGGGTCGCGGCGGGCCAACGACTGGGCACGATGGATATTGAGGCGGTCCGTGCCGCGGGCAAGGACCCGACGACCATCGTGGTCATCACCAATTCCGCCGACCGACTGGAAGAGCTTTCGGTACAGGGCGGTCAGGCGGCACTGGGCGACGTGGCGGCGTCCGCTGTGCTGCGCGACTGATTGCGGACGCCCCAATTTCTTCGGGGCAGTCCGCTCTAGAACACGATCGCGTGGTTCCCGTGCCAGAAGACGCGATCTTCTGCATGGGCTTGGACCGCTCGGGACAGAGTCGCTCTTTCCACATATGCCCCGTGTTTCTGCAGATCCGCAGGCGAGAACGTGTGGTCCACCCGCGTGACGTCCTGTTCGATGATAGGCCCGGCGTCGAGCTCCGGCGTGACGTAATGTGCCGTTGCCCCGATCAGTTTGACCCCGCGTTCCCAGGCCATGCGGTAAGGACCGGCGCCGATGAAAGCGGGCAGGAACGAGTGATGGATGTTGATAATCGGCACATCGATCCGCCGCAGGAAGTCCTCGGACAGGATCTGCATGTACCTGGCCAGGACCATGAAGTCGGCTTTCCCGCTCACGAGCTCCATGATCTGTGCCTCGGCGACCGACTTGTCCGACCCGTGGGACGGGACGTGATGGAACGGGATGCCGAAGTATTCGACCTCGTCGCGCAGGTCTGGATGATTCGATATGACCATGGGGATCTCGACCGGGAGTTCACCGCGCTTCTGGCGCCACAGCAATTCCAAAAGACAGTGATCAGACTTCGGTGCCAAGACAACCATGCGCTTGGGCTTCGATCGATCGATCAGCTGCCATTCGAGCCCAACAGATGACAGAGTCTCTTGCAGGTCGGATTCCAACTCTGGAATCGACTCAGAAAAATTCTCTTTCTGGAAAACTGTCCGCTGGTAGAAGACCGGGTCCTGGTCAATACTCGTAAACTGGTCGTTCTGGAGAATATTTCCCCCGTTGCGAGCTATCGCAGAAGCTACCGTCCCCACTATGCCCGGGCGGTCGGGACCTTTAACGACCAAACAGGCCTGGTCCTGCATTCGATCGACCAAATGTGTCATTGATTCTCCGTGTTCCTCTCGAGGGGATGACCGGCCTCAGCGGATCTCGCCAAGGAGTTTATCCTCTCGATATTTTCCGCTCTTCTGCTTCCACAATATTGACCAACAACATCGCACGCGTCATAGGTCCGACGCCACCCGGATTTGGTGAGAACCATTGCGCTTTCTCCAGTGCTTGGGGATGAATATCCCCTACCAGTTGGTATCGTCCGGTTGCCGGTTCCATGATCCGCGAGACACCTACATCGAGCAGAATCGCGCCTTCTTTGACCTGTTCGGGTCGAACCGCATGCGGCACTCCCATCGCTGCCACTATGACGTCTGCTCTAGACAGGACATCCTCAAGGTCGGGGGTGCCCGTATGCGCCACGGTAACGGTCGCATTGATCAGCTTGCTTGAAAGCAACAATTCCAATGGTCGTCCGACGGTGATCCCACGGCCAAGAATGACCACGTGCTTCCCCATCAGGCCGACACGATGCCGTTGAAGTAACTCGATGATACCTGCGGGCGTACACGGTAATGCCGATTCTGTATGCCCTGAGACGTTTAACACCAGTCTTCCGAGGTTCAGTGGGTGCAGCCCATCTGCATCTTTCTGTGGGTCGATCTTCTCGAGAACACGCTTTTCATCGATATGCTTCGGCAGGGGCAACTGGACGATGTATCCCGTGCAGCAAGGGTCCTGGTTCAACTCATCTACGACCCGTTCGACCTGCTCCTGGGTCGCATCTTCGGGCAGGTCACGTCTGAGGGAAACGATGCCCACTTCGGCGCAGTCTTGAACTTTGTTCCGTACATAGGAACGGGATGCGGGATCCTCTCCCACCAGTACAATGCCAAGACCCGGCTCGACTCCACGGGCGTTCAGATCGCGGATTCGCTCGGAAAGCTCCCGTCGAATTGCTTCGGCGGCCGATCTTCCATCCAGCACCTGTGACTTTGGCACGTTCATGGCCGCCCCCTGAACTTATGTATCCATTCGACACAGTCTTTGACCCCGCCGAAGGTATAAAAGTGAATTGCTATATCTCCTGTGTTGGGATCGTTCAGTTCCCGCGCGGCTTCCTGGATGAACTTATCGGGAGTCGACGATCCGATGAGGTTTGTCACCGAGAATCCGTATTTCTTGATCATCGAGGCATTGGTTGCAATGCCTAAGCGTCGGGCAAACCCCAAAAGTCGCTTGACCCCCGCTGGGCCTGGAGAACCGATTCGGATTTTTGCTTCGATTCCCCGTCGACGCACCTCTTCCACCCAAGCCTGGACGGCACCGACGCTAAAGGTGAATTGGGAGATGATCGACGATTCGAGTCCTTGACCCTCGAGTGCGTCGAGCTTATTGGTCAAAGCTTCCCAAAGTTTCTGATCGGCGATATCCGGATGCCCTTCGGGATAACCAGCCACGCCGACCTCCCGAACTCCGTATTCAGGCAGTATTCCTGTTTGGATCAGGCTCAACGAATCTGCAAATGGTCCTTCAGCCTTCGACGGATCTCCTCCCACAACGAAAATATTCCGTGTGGCGCCGATCGCCTGGAGTTTTGAAAGAATTTCCTTGAGCTCCTCCATCGATCGAATCCGACGTGCGGAAATATGAGGAACGGGCACCAACCCGAGCTCCAGGACGGCCCGAGCTGCCCCAACGCGAAGTTCAAGGTCTTCGTTTCCCAAATAGGTGACGTTAACCCTAGTTTCCGCTGGGATATGCAAGGCCCCTTCCCGAAGCCCCTCGACATCCTTTCCTGTTATTTCGAGCGAGAAATCCTGCATCAAGTTATCCGCAGATCGAACTTGGTCAGCCATGTCTATATTCTTCTTTCGGTTCTCCGTGCAGTCTCCGGATGCGTATTGGGGTCCTTAGTTCTTGCGGTAGTTGCTACGTGCGAAAGAAGAGTATGGGGCGGGCTGGACTACGGCATTAATAGTTACCTGCCTGTGCTGTTCGACGGCAGGCTTGGTCGAATTCGGGTTTTCGCCCCACAGCACTTCAACAGGTGTACCTGGCTGAGCATGACTTTCATCGACACTCGCCAAGGATACGAATGCATTCTCATTGGCGATGTATCCGGCGTCGTGGGAGACCCCGACGGTTTCCCCTTGTGACCGGACCTCGTCCACCTGAAACAACCCATAACGGGCTTTAGGGAATTCGATGTACTTGGCGGGGACTCCATCCTCATACAGAGTCTTCTGAGCCGCGGCCAGATCATCCGGGTCCCATACCAACGTCACCTTGGTCCGTTGTGGACCTTCAGACAACTTCTTCAAGGCTTCGTGCCCAATGAAGTCGTGGTCGAACTTGATGGTCCGACCATACCCAATGTCATACGGGGTGTTGTAGTAGCTGCGAATGTCATCCGATGCAAAGCTCCCCGCCAGCGACCCTATACGGTCCGCCGGAAGCCATTCGAGGTATTCGTCCATTCGGTTTCCCGTGAAAATCGCGGGGAAAGGCGAGGGCACCCACGCAGATTCCAGATTTGCTGTTGAATACGCTTTCGCCCCGACGAGTACAAGATCGAGTTCCCGGCCCGCGTCAAGGATCGCATTCCGGACACTTTCGCCTTCGGCCCAAGGCCCAAAAAGCTCAAACCCAGGTTGACCGGCCATACCGTGACGCAATGATCGCACTGTGCAACCAGCTATGGTCAGGTCTGCCATGCCGAAGAATTTGGTTTCCGGCACAGAACCACCGATAACAGATTCAAGGAGTCTCAGGGCATTTGGGCCCTGGATTTCGTATCGGTAGAGCTCCGGATCGCCTTCCTCGCGCATGATCGAGTTGTAGTCCCTTCGGAAGGTGACATCGTATCCGCCCGTCTCGCCGATAAACTGCACCCAATCTTGGACCATGTACCAACCAACCAGGTCAAAGGAGTTTTCGTCCAGGTAGAACAGCACTGCGTCCCCGATGAGGTAACCCTCGTAATTGACGGCCACGAACTGCTTGGCGCGATTCGGCTCGAAATTCTTGAAACTGTTGACCCCTGTGTCTTCCAACAGTTTGAGTGCATCCGGCCCCGAGATGAACAGGTCAGTCATGTGATGCGACTGATCCAAAAATGCAACTGACTCACGCCACGCTTTTTGTTCCGAGCGCCAATTCGTGAATTCAGGCTTGACCGGAAAGATAGCGGGCAACGCTTGGGCATTGCGGAGTGCCTCAACGGCGCTTCCGGCTTGGGCAATGACCTGGGCTGCTGACTCCGTCATGAGATCTCCTTCGACACGTAGAGCGGTCCGATGCCGCCTTCGTGACCTACGCTACTTATTTATGGAACCCTTTAGGATTAGCTGCACTACTAGTAGCTTGAATCTCGCTAAACATTGAACGGATGGGAATCCCGTGGACCTAAACCTCATGAGAGTTTTTGTAGCCATCTTTGAGGCCAGGAACCTCACTACCGCAGCTGAGCACCTCCATGTGACCCAGTCCGCGGTTAGCCAGTCCCTCAAGCGTCTTCGCAAGCTGTTCGAAGACGTTCTTTTCGAACGCATTGATCGCCGCATGGAACCGACCCCAGTAGCCATAGACGCATACATGGACATGCGAGAAGCGCTCGACCGAGTCGACGCAACCCTAAATCGCATACGGCGCTTCAACCCCACGAACTCGCGAAAAAAGTTCCGTCTCGCCTTGTCGGAGCTGGGTGAAGTGGGATGGTTGGGCAACATTGTGGCCGAGGTCAAGAAGGAAGCACCGCACGTGAACGTCCAATCCGTGCCGCTCGTACAGGACCAATTGGGTGACTGGCTCCAGCGCGGTCACGTCGATGTGGCCATCGCGCCCGCAGATATACCTGGCGATTTTGTCAGGACGAGCGTCAAGGACCAGAGCTACGTAGTTGTCATGTCACCCGAAAACCCCTTCAGCCAACAGACGCTCTCTTTGGATGAGTACCGCCAGTCGAGGCGAGCCTTCGTCTCCGGAGACTCCGCAGCGAACCAATTGGCGGAATCCGAGAGACGCTCGGATGCCTATGCTGAGCCCACGGTTACGGTCCAACGTCTCACAGCCCTTCCCAACGTCCTCATCTCAAACCCTGACTTGGTTGCCTTAGCCCCATCCTCCATCGCATACGGGTGGCGGGATCGCTGGAACCTATGGGTTTCCGAAGCCCCATTCGAGATCCGCCCAGTGCGCTTCCATGTCTGTCGCAGGGGAACCTCGCAGAGCACAAGCGCGCTTGATTGGTTTTACCGCACGGTGGCCAGAGCCGTCGTGGCAACTCCGGCAGCCTTTGATGCCATGGGCGTGACCGGCGCTGGACAAAGCTAGAGGAATCGACCCCTCCCACAATTGCCAACCAAATTGTTGACAATGATTCTGTGTGCTGGTTCACTGACGTTCGAACGTCAACTCAGTATTCAGCACCCTCCGACTCACAAGGCACGGAACCCACCAAGTTCTCAGGTCCCAAAGCGAGTCCTTCACTCCAGGAGATTCCGATGGCTTCTCAGTCTGCTCCTCCTACAGAACGCATAACCAATCACAAAACCTTCTTTCTTGTTATGACCTTGTGTTGGCTTACTGTTTTGTTCGACGGCATCGACACCTTCATGTACGGCGCGACAATTCCGTCGATGGCCTCCGATGCGGGATTCGATATGACCCCGTCCCATGCAGGGAATATAGGTTCGTACGCAACCTTCGGCATGCTCATCGGAGCTTTGTGCGCGGGCATGATTACGGATGCTATCGGACGCCGTTGGGGGATCGTCGCCTGCACTTCCGTTTTCTCCTTGGCCTCTGCGATTTGTGCGTTGGCACCTAATGCGGCTGTCTTCGGTGTCTTCCGCACCATAGCCGGCATCGGGTTGGGTGGCCTGCTTCCTACGGCCATTGCCATGGTCTCTGAGCTAGCACCCACCCCGCGTCGAAACCTTTCCATCGGTATATTAATGACCGCTCACCAATCCGGAGGCATCGCCTCCGGATTACTCAGCCTGTGGCTTCTTCCCGCGCTGGGATGGCGATCTCTCTATTGGATTGGCGTCCTGCCGCTTTTCCTCATCGTTCCTCTCATTCTGGCCCTGTTGCCCGAATCGCTGACCTATCTGGTAGCCAAGGGACGTCTTGGGAAGGCCCGCACGCTCGCAACCAGGTACAACATCGCGATGCCCACCGTGCAACGGCCAGAGGCCGTATCCCGAAAGTCACCGATGGCGAGTTTGACGATGCTTTTTCGCGGCCGGAACGGCGCAATCACGGTCTTTTTCTGGATGGCATCGTTCGGTGGCCTCTTGCTCGTATACGGCGTCAGCACTTGGTTGCCCAGCCTCATGGAAGCTGAAGGGTTCGCACTCGGGTCTTCGCTCTTGTTTCTGGTGACCATCAACCTCGGAGGCATCTTCGGACTACTGGTCGCGGGCAGGTCGTCTGATGCATGGGGGCCGGTACGCGTTTCCATGATTTGGTTCGCATTGACGGCCATCGCAATTTTCTGTCTCGGAATCGATGCCCCAATTGCTTTGACATACGGCATCGTATTTAGTGCGGGGTTCTTTCTCTTTAGCGCCCAAACGATGGTTTATGCCGCGGTCGCCCACGTTTTCCCCACTGAGTCCCGCGGCTCAGCAATCGGCTGGACCACCGGAATGGGTCGATTCGGTGCCATATTCGGCCCGTGGATGGGCGGCCAGCTTTTTGCCTTGGGGCTTGAATCATGGGGGTTCACAGCTTTCGCACTCACCTCGCTTTTCTCGGTCCTGATGCTGCTATTCATTAGTCTCCTATTGAATTCGACCGGCGGTCGAGCCTTGAACCTTGACACCGGCCGATAGTCGACAGAGCCTCTCCACGGAATTCCATGCGGTTGGCCGCTAAGAACCATCGATACCGGAGCTCGATGGTCTCGCCTAATTAGCGTGCCAAGCCGTGACTACCGGAACAGCAACAGGGCCTCGCCCTGCCCACCGCCGCCGCACAGCGAGACGGCGGCCTTGCCGCCATTCCGGCGCTTCAGCTCATAGGCCGCATGCAAGGCCAGTCGCGCACCGGAAGCACCGATCGGATGACCCAGCGCAATCGCGCCCCCGTGAATATTGATCTTCTCCTGGTCGATATTCAGATCGCGACCGGACTGCAGGGCGACCGCGGCAAAGGCCTCGTTGATCTCCCAGAAATCGAGGTCCTGGGCCGTCCAGCCGCCCTTGTCCAAGGCCGCCTGGGTCGCCTGGGACGGTTGAGAGTGCAGGGCGCTGTCAGGGCCCGCCGTTTGGCCGGCTGCCCCGAGCTCGGCGAGCCACTCGAGTCCGTGATCCTCTGCGAATTTCTTGGAGGTCACGATCAGCGCGGCGGCGCCGTCGGACAGCGGCGAGGAGTTTCCGGCAGTAATGGTGCCGTTGTGGGCGAAAGCAGGGCGCAGCTTGCCCAAGGTTTCGGTCGTGGAATCGGGACGGATGCCTTGATCCGAATCCACCGTCACAGGTTCGCCCTTGCGCTGGGGAATTCTCAGCGGTGCAATCTCTTCGCCCAGAATCCCTGATGCCGCCGCCTCACCCGCTCGGCGATGCGAAGAGGCCGCGATCTCGTCCTGCTCCTCACGCCCGATGCCGCGAGGCACGTTGTCTTCTTCGGTCATCGCACCCATCGAGCGGCCGTCCTGAGCGTCCGTGAGCCCGTCACGCGCGACGGCGTCGACAAGCCGAAGGTCCCCGTACGATCTCCCTGCTCGTACTCCCGGGGCCACGTGCGGCGCTGAGGACATGGATTCTTGGCCTCCGGCCACCACGACGTCAGCTTCCCCCAACCGAATCAGCCGAGCGGCCTCGATCAGGGCCGCGAGACCCGAAAGGCAGACCTTGTTGAGGGTCAGGGCCGGAACACTCCGTGAAATTCCCGCTTCCAGCGCCGAGGATTTCGCCGGGTTCTGTCCACAACCGGCCTGGACCACGTGCCCCATGAAAACTTGATCCACCTGCTCCGCGGCCACCCCGGAACGTTCGAGGGCCGCGGCGATCGCGTGGGCTCCAAGGTCCACAGCCGTGAGGCCAGCGAGTTGTCCCATGATTTTTCCCTGCGGAGTGCGGGCGCCGCCCACAATCACGACATCGTTGAGTTGGGGCACGGAAGCACTCCTTCGATCGGCACGGGCGCGTTGCACCACCTCATGGTACGACAGGTCGCGAGCCCGGCGAATATTCATGAAGTCCAAGTCCGAGACACTGTCTCGAAGCCCGGCTACATCCAGTTCTTCTTCTTGAAAACCAGGTACAGGGTCCCGCAGATCAGAGCCATCAGTCCCAGGACCAAGGGATAGCCTACGGTCCACTTCAGTTCCGGCATGACCTCAAAGTTCATGCCGTAAATTCCCGCGATGACGGTGGGGACCGCCAGGATCGCGGCCCAGCTCGAGAGCCTCTTCATCGCGTCGTTCTGCCGTTGGCCCACCAGCGTGGAGTCCACGGTGAGCGCATTCTGCAGGGCGGAACGGAGGCTATCCAGGTGTTCCAATGCTCTCAGCACGTGGTCCTTGACGTCGCGGAAATGCGGATGGAGCTGCTTCGGGGTCTCGTACTTCTCGGCGCCTCGCATCAACAGATCCAGCAAGTAACTCAGCGGCCGCGTACCACGCTGGAATTTCACGACTTCTTTGAACAGCTCGTATATGCGCTGGGAGGAATTGCTTCCCGTGAAGAGCTCCTCCTCGATCTCGTCGAGGTCTTCTTCGAGGTCCATCAGGATCGGTTCGTACTCGTCGACCACGCCGTCGAGCAGGAAATACAGCAGTGTCTGCGGATTGTGCGGCTCCAGGTGTTGACGTTTGAACGCTCGACGCATCTGGTTCAGGACCAGCTGGGAGGCCCCGCCTTCCGGTATGGTCACCAGGAAATAGTTGGGCCCGATGAAAGCGTGGATTTCACTGATCGACAGCTTCTCGGTCCTGTCCGTATACGAGATCGGATGAACCGCCAGGAAGAGGGCCTCGCCGTATCGCTCCAGTTTCGGCCGTTGATGTCCGTGCGAGGCGTCCTCGACCGCGAGAGGGTGAAGATCGAGGGACTCTGCCAGACGCTTCAGCTCCTCATCCGAAGGATCCTCGATCACCAAACATGCACTCGATCCAGGAGAGGTGGACAGCTCCGCGATGGCGGCCTCCGCCGAATCCTGCGGATGAGTTTGTTCGCTCGAATCAATGAGCGTGTGAAGAAGATACGCCATGCGCAGCCCGTCTATCCGTAGTCACTGCTCGTTCTTGACGGGTTTCACTCATCGATGAGATCACGAACGACGATCGTGTTCTCACGCCCCGGCCCGACGCCGATCGCTGAGATACGGCATCCCGAGAGTTCTTCGAGCTTTTCGACGTACTTCCGTGCGTTCTCCGGAAGGTCGTCCAGCGACTGTGCTTGAGAGATGTCCTCGGTCCATCCGTCGAAGTACTCGTAGATCGGTTTGGCATGGTGAAATTCGGTTTGCGTCATCGGAATCTCGTCATGCCGCACCCCGTCGACGTCATAGGCCACGCAGACGGGAATTTGCTCGAGTCCGGTTAGAACGTCCATCTTGGTGAGGAAGAGGTCGGTGAACCCGTTGATACGGACGGCTTGCCGGGCAAGAACCGCGTCGTACCAGCCGCACCGGCGAGGACGGCCGGTATTCACGCCGAACTCGCCACCGGTCTTTTGCAGGAATTCGCCCCACTCGTCGAAGAGCTCGGTCGGGAACGGCCCGGCACCCACGCGGGTCGTATAGGCCTTCTGAATTCCGATGACTCGTGAGATGCGGGTCGGGCCCACCCCGGATCCCACCGATGCGCCGCCGGCTGTGGGGTTCGAGGAGGTCACGAAGGGATACGTCCCGTGGTCGACATCGAGGAACGTGGCCTGGCCGCCCTCCATGAGTAATGTTTTGCCCTGGTCCAGCGCGTTGTTCAGAACCAGCGTGGAATCCACGATCATCGGTTTGAGCCGCTGGGCGAATGACATGAAGTAATCGACGATCTCGTCGACTTCCACATGGTGCCGGTTGTAAACCTTGACGAGAAGCTCATTCTTCTGACGGAGTGAGCCCTCGACCTTCTGCCGGAGGATCGACTCGTCCATGATGTCCTGGACGCGGATGCCCAAGCGGCCGATCTTGTCCATATAGGCGGGGCCGATGCCGCGTCCCGTCGTTCCGATCGCGCGCTTGCCCAGGAACCGTTCGGTTACCTTGTCCATGGTCTGATGGAACGGCGCCACGAGGTGAGCATTCGCGGAAATCCGCAATTTGGAGGTATCCGCCCCGCGAGCCTGTAGGCCGTCGATTTCCTCGAAAAGAGCCTCGGGATTGACGACCACGCCGTTTCCGATCACCGGCGTCGCATTGGGGCTCAGGATTCCAGCGGGCAACAATTTGAGTTCGAACTTCTCGCCGCCGACGACGACGGTGTGGCCAGCGTTGTTTCCGCCATTCGGCTTGACGACGTAGTCGACGCGGCCGCCGAGGAGGTCGGTAGCTTTGCCTTTGCCCTCATCGCCCCATTGGGCGCCGACGATTACGATTGCTGGCATTTGGAAAATCCACTCCTGTTGACAGATCACCGACCGGGTTTCACGGCGGCGAAAGGCACGCGGGACATGAGCGCCTCGCAAAGCCACAGTCCAGGATACCTGGTGCGGACGGTCTCGGCCCGAGTTGTGGAAGAAAGCGTTCGTATGTTTCCGGGGACCGCCCCTGCCTGAGCCGCGGGACACGTCATGTGGATCGGGAACCCGTGGTTCAGTTCAGGACCGAGATCTTCATCGGGTACGCGTAGACCTCCCCCTTGTTCGCTTTGACGGCCCCGATGATGTGGCAGACGATCGCGATGATATTGACGACCGCCCACACCGGCAGGGCGATGACGATACCGACGCCGAAGGTCACGATTACCAGGATCCAGGCCGCGATGTTGATGATCCAGATCAGGAGGTTGAAGTTGAATGCCTGGGCCGAGGAATACCGGACGAACGCGTACCCCGGCTTGTCCTTGTAGATCAGCCAGAACACCAGCGGGCCCAGAATGCTCAACCAGCCGGCGGTGAACAGAAGGATCACCAAGGTCGAGAGGTGCGCCAGCACGGCCATCGTGCGGGCATCGGACGGGATGCGGTTGCCGTAGGCGTCGAAGGAGCGATCGCGAGCGGCCTCGGGGCCCGCTCCCCGGGCACCGAATCCGGGTTGTCCGGAATGGCCGTGGGAGCGCTGGCCCTCTCCGAAATCCGGGTCGGTTGGCCGTGCATTCGACCCCTGCTGTCCTGGCCGTTCGTCGGGTGAGGGAGCTTGATGGTTCATGCCCAATTCCTATCACGTCGTTTTCCACGCGGACATCGTGGACTCCGAAAACTGCACATCGCCTCGAAAAACTTTGTATGCTGTGCAACACACTTGATGAATTGCCTGTATTTATTATGAGCATTTACTGGTGACACAAGAAAGGCAACATGCATGAAGACATCCAAGAACCGGCGTGCGCCACGTTCCAGAGCACGGGGCTGCGTGGCAGCCGCGGTCGGCCTTGCGCTCACTGTCTCGTTCGCCCCACCGGCGTTCTCAGACCCCATTCCGGGGCAACCCGGCCAGGGCCCCAGCGCCGCGAACCAGCCCCCGGTGATCTCGCCGGGGGTCCAAGACGCGCAGGGTGATCTCTCCGTCTACGTACAGTTCCGAGGCAAGGGCGCCTTCGAGGAAACCCAACCGAGCGAGGCACTCAGGGGAGGCAAGACCCAGCCCCAGGCCGAGCGCGTCCAGGCCATCGCCTCGAGCGTGCGCACCCAGTCCCAACAGGTTGCGGAGCAGAGCGGCGGCCAAGTCCTCTACACCACGCACAATGCGATCCGAGGAGCTGCCGTCTACGGCAATGCCGAGCGCATCCGCTCCCTCGCTGACAGGGACGACGTCGTCAAGGTCTCCAAGATCGTGCCGAAGAAACGTGTCAATTCGGGCAGTGTGGTGGACACCGGAACCCTCGACGAATGGACTCAGACCGGTCAGACAGGAAAGGGCGTCACCATCGCAGTGATCGACTCCGGTCTGGACTACACGCACGCGGACTTCGGCGGCCCGGGGACCACCGAAGCCTACGACAAGGCTAAGGCATCACATGATATGCCCTCGGCCGATTCCGGGCTCTTCGATACGAACAAGCTCTCGGGTGGATGGGACCTGGCCGGGGACGAGTACGACTCCGCGAGCAGCGACGCCTCCGCACGGGTACCCCACGAGGACTCGAACCCCCTGGACTGCAGGGCCGGAGGGCACGGTACGCACGTTGCGGGAACCGCGGCGGGCTACGGGGTGGACAAGAACGGTTCGACCTATCGCGGCGGCTACACCGACTTGACCAAGGAGGATGTCTCCTCCATGAGCATCGGGCCCGGCACCGCACCGGAGGCGAAGTTGACCTCCTTGCGCGTCTTCGGTTGCGAAGGCTCCACCGACTTGGTGGGAGCCGCCCTCGACCGCACGCTCGACCCCAATGGAGACGGTGACTTCTCCGACCGTGCCAACATCGCCTCGATCTCCATCGGTGCCGACTTCGGCCCCTCTGACGACCCGGAGAACGACATCGTCGATGCTCTCTCCCGCCAGGGCGTTCTCTCCGTGATCGCCGCGGGCAACGCGGGGGACGAGTACAACATCTACGGGAACCCCGGCAGTTCGCCCTCCGCACTGACCGTGGCGAATTCCCAAGGTTCCACCGCCGGCACCGACGAATTCGAGGTCACCGGCCCCAATGACCTCAAGGGCAAGTACAACGCCAATTACAGTTCCGACTTCGACTACGGTGGCGCCGACCCGGAGACGCTCAAGGGCTCCGCGGTGGCTGGTCCCGTCGATGACAAATACGGGTGTGAGCCCTTCAGCGGCGATCAGTACAAGGACAAGTGGGTCGTCCTGGACTGGGCCGATGACGCCACGCAAAAATTCCCCTGCGGTTCGAAAATACGGTTCGACAACGCCGCCAAGGCTGGGGCCAAAGGAGTCATCCTGACCTCGGATCGCGAGGTCGAGGGCTCGGGCATCGCTGGCAACGCCACGATCCCCGGCGCCATTCTCCCCAAGTCCGTGGTGGACAAGCTCATCGATACGGCAAACAAGGGTTCCTTGGAGATTCGTCTGGACCCTGGCATGCGCGGACACGGTCGGCTGGACTCGGGAAACAAGGACGTTCTGAACGAGTCCAGCTCTCGCGGTGAGCACGGCAGCATCGGATACACCAAGCCCGACGTCGCCGCGCCCGGTACCGCGATCGTCTCGGCCGGCGTCGGAACCGGAAAGGATCCTCTGATCATGTCCGGGACCTCGATGGCGACGCCGCACACCTCCGGTATCGCCGCCCTGGTGCTGCAAAAGCACCAGAACTACTCCCCGCAGAACATCAAGGCCGTGATCATGAACACGGCCACCCACGATGTGAAGAACGAGGGGGCAACAGCATCGGTGGAACGTGTCGGCTCCGGTCGTGTGGACGCTCTGCGGGCGGTCAACGATGACGTTCTGGTCTACAGCAAGGACCGGCCGGACCTGGTCTCCCAGAGCTTCGGCGTCACGGAGGTCAACGGGGATGTGCAGACGTACAAGCGTGACATCACCGTGGACAACACGGGTTCCGCGCTTCATACCTACGGCGTCTCGTTCGCAGGGAGCACGTCGGTGACCGGCGCATCGTTCTCCTTCGCGCCGTCAGTCAGCGTCGGCCCCGGTGGCAAATCCACGATCACCGTGACGGCTACGATCGATCCGGCCAAACTGAGCAAGGAACTGGACCCCGCCACCGCGCGCGAGCAACTGGGCAAGGCGCGCCAGTACATCTCCACGCTCTCGGGTCGGCTCGTCCTGTCCGAGAACGGTGCGGATCTGCGCGTGCCTCTCCAGATCGCGCCCAAGCCGGTGTCCGATGTGAAGGCGACATCAACGTCCGTCGACTTCGGCAATGGCGAGGACAGCCAGGACGTGAACTTCAAGGGCGCCGCCCTGGATCAGAACGGCTACACCTCTGCCTTGGGCGCCTTCCAACTCGGCGCGACCAGCGACCGGATCAACAGCCAGAAGCTGCCGGCACGTTCGGTACAGGGCATGGACCTCCAGTACGTAGGCGCATCGTCCAACCTGCCAGAGTTTCGGGCCAAGGGGAAGGACACCACCTCCGGAAAAATCGGTTTCGGGATCTCCACCTGGGGTCCGAATTCCGCACTGACCGCCTCGATGGGCTTCGAAGTGGCCATCGACGTCGATCGCAACGGCCGGCCCGACTACCTCGTCTCTCTTGATCGGGTGAAAGGGTTGGATTACCCCGTCGCCAGCCTCCATGGGTACAAGAACGGTCAGCTGGAGCTCCTGGACCAGCAGCCGGTCAACGGCTCCTGGGGCGACCGGGACACCAACACGATGGACACGAACGCTTTCGTCCTGCCCGTGGATGCGAACAAAATCGGCATCGATGTGTCCGACCCGGCCTCGGAGATTTCCTATCGCGTCACCACTCAGTCCTGGCTTTCGCAGGGACCGGTGGACTCGACCGATTGGATCGGCTACAACCCGGTTTCCCCGGACCTGTGGTACTCCTCGGACGCCGCTTTCAACGACGTGCTCTTCAAGGACCGCGAGGGTGCCGTGACCGCTCACCGTGGTGGTCAGGAGGAGGGCAAGGCCCTGTTCCTGCATCTGCACAACAAGGTCGGTGACCTCTCAGGCATCGCGAAGGGCGAGGACGGCGGAGTGGCCGAGGTGCTGCCGACGCGTTCGGCCCCGAACGCGACAGGACACGACCCCGGGTTCAAGGACGTGCCGAAGGACTACGTGTTCCACAACGAGATCGCGTGGTTGGCCGAGAAGAATATCACCACCGGGTGGCCGGACGGGACTTTCCGACCCATGCAACCGGTGCAGCGCGACCAAATGGCCGCATTCCTCTACCGGATGGCTGGGTCACCCCAGTACACCCCGCCCAGCACGTCCCCCTTCAAGGACGTGCCGACCAACCACACCTTCTACAAGGAGATCAGTTGGCTCAACCAACAGGGCATCACCAAGGGGTGGTCGGACGGTACCTTCCGGCCCGGCAGTCCGGTGAACCGCGATCAGATGGCCGCGTTCTTCTACCGGATGGTGGGATCTCCGAGCTACACGCCGCCCGCAACGTCCCCGTTTAAGGATGTGCCGACCGACTACGTGTTCTACAGGGAAATCGCGTGGATGGCAGATCAGGGCATCACCAAGGGCTGGGACGACGGGACCTTCCGTCCGATGCAGCCGGTGCAGCGTGACCAGATGGCCGCGTTCCTGTTCCGCTACAACTCGAAGTCCTTCGGGAACAGCTAGTCACTGTTTCGCCGGTCTCGCCGGACCTTCGGTTCTCAGAAGCCAAGGGTCCGGCGAGACTCGGAGGCCGATTTGAAGACATCGACCTTTCCCCGGCTTCTCAATGTCTTTCGTAGATTCCGTCCGCCTCGGCGTTCTTGGCTTCCACCGGCGCCCGGAAGTCCCCGGGGCGCCTCAGCTGGTCCATCGGAAGGAGCTCCTCCGTCGCCCCACTGCTCAGAACCCAACCGGTACCGAGCTCGGACAGTGACGAGTGCTTGACATCGTAATAGCCGGTCTTGCCTGTCAGGACGATGCCACGTGCCCCGGCCAGAGAACCCAGCAGATGGTGGTGGAAGCGGGTCGTGATCCAGACTTGGTGCGCCGCGAACGGGAATTCCTCCCGCCAGAACTGGGTAAATGGCACGAAACGACCCACTCCCACCGTCTCGTTCAGGACCGCGTATGCCGCATAATCCCCTCCCGGTATGGCTTCCACGTAGGTGACCCGCTCGGCAGGCACGTCCCACAGACGGATCTGGGCCCGTGCGAAGTCGACGAAACGCTCGAACCCGCCGGGATCGAGAAGGTCGCTCTGGATGCAGAGCACGACCTCGGTCTCACCGTCGGTGTTCCGTCCGGGCACCTCCGGAATCAAGTAGGCGTCGTCGTACCCCCGCCGGATCCCCAGGAGATCCGCGCTGGGCCGGTCCCGGACGCTGACGTGGTCGAATCCCTCGAAGCCCTCCGTGCCCGCGGGCATGAGGCCTTGTCCCGTGGCCACGAGTTTCGCTCCTGAAACCTCCGCGGCGGCTCGCATGGCTTCGACGACGAGTTCGTTGTGAGGCCACATCCTATTCACGAAGCCCCCGCCCAGAAGGTGCAGAACAGATGCCTCGCGCATCTCCAGGAGACCGATGTCGTACCGTGGTGACCCCAAGTTCTGCACCAGGTCGGTCACGGTACGACGAGAGCCGTTCAAGGAGTCGTCAGCGGCGCGGATAGCCGTATTCGTAAGGTGGAGCCGAGGATGCAGCCCCTTCAGGAGGGACGCGACTGTCCCGGGTTCCCTGACGTCCAGCCAGACGTCCGTGTCGGGTGCGACGCTGGCGAGGTAGGAGACCCAGCGCGCCGCGATGAGCTCATCGCCGAAGTTGGGAATCCCGGCCGTTGAGAGCAGATAGATCGATCCGGCGTCGTTCGGAGGCTGTTCGACGGCGGATCGGTGCGAAAACCAATGCATTTACCCAGGATATAGTGATTCACTTCACCTTGAGCGGGGCGCGGCGCCGCAGAACGGTTGCGATGTTCCGTTCTGCGGGACCACGACCACACCGCCCTACGAGCTCCTCGAGCCCGCCACGGCCTTAGAGACGCGATGGAAGATCCGGGAATGCGTCGGCGACGCCCCGGAATGTGATCTCGCCAGCCTCGGTGTTCAGGCCCGCCGCAAGGATCTTGTCCGCTGCGAGGGCCTCGTCGACTCCCTGCGCGAGTCGGAGGACGAACGGCAAAGTCGCGTTCGTCAGCGAGGTCGTCCCGGTCCGAGGCACCGCTCCCGGCATATTGGCCACGCAATAGTGTCTGATCCCGTCCACCTCGAAGACGGGGTCCTCGTACGTGGTCGGGTGGGATGTCTCGAAGCAACCGCCCTGGTCGATCGCGACATCGATGAGCAACGAACCGGGCGAGAGCACGGCGAGGTGCTCTCTTCGGACCAACTTGGGCGCGGCGGCCCCTGGCACCAGGACGGACCCGATCACGACGTCGGCTCCTTCGAGTTCGCGCTCGATGTTACGCGGGTTGCTCGCCAGAACCCGGGCCGAATTCCCGAAGTAGTCCGTCAGCTCCCGGACGCGCGGCAGGTACGCATCCAGGATCGTGACCTCGGCTCTCAGACCGACGGCCAGGAGCGCGGCCTGGGTCCCGACCGTTCCGCCGCCCAAAATCACGACCCGGGCCGGGGCTACTCCCGGCGTGCCGCCCAGGAGGATGCCCGGCCCACCCTCGGTGTGGAGGCTGTACTGCGCCGCTGCCTGCGCCGCGAGACGACCGGCGATTTCCGACATCGGCGTCAGCAGCGGCAGGGCGCGACCGTCCCGTACGGTCTCGTACGCGATGGACCGTGTCCTATTCTCGAGCAGGGCCTGGGTCAGATCACGGTCCGCCGCAAGGTGCAGATATGTGAAGAGGGTCAGGTCCTCCCGGAGAAAACCGTATTCAGGCTCGATGGGTTCCTTGACCTTGACCAGGAGCTCGGCCTTCTCCCACACCTCGGCCTGAGTCCCCAGGCGAGCACCCGCGGCCACGTATTCCGCGTTGTCGAAGCCCGAGCCGACGCCCGCTCCGTCTTGCACGAAGACTTCGTGTCCGTCTCTGACGACGGCGTGCACGCCGTCGGGGGTCATCCCGACTCGGCGCTCACTGGGCTTAATCTCGGTGGGCACGCCAATACGCATGTTCAGTCGTTCCTTTCGGTCGATCCGGCCGGCAACGTCGTTGTCACCGCCCACCCTCAATTATGGCCCGTCCGCCAGGAACATTCACCGCTTCTCGCGAGCCATTCCGGGGCGAGTCCTTCAGGACGAGAGCTGGGCGGCGGCCTCGGGATCGGAATCGTTCAGGAACGATGAGATGCGCTGGGCCTCGTCGGCTTCCCCGATGGCCGACGCTGCCTGCCCCAGAAGGTACAGCGAACGGAGGAATCCCCGATTGGGCTCGTGAGAGAACGGGATCGGGCCGTGACCCTTCCATCCGTGTCCGCGCAGTGCATCCAGACCGCGATGGTATCCGACGCGGGCATACGCGTACCCCTCGACCACGTATCCCGAGTCCAGGGCATCCTGCGCAAGCAGGGCCCAGGCCAGCGAGGACTTCGGGAAGGCGCGGGCGAGGTCTTCCCCTTCGTCGCCGGCCTCGATACGGGCCAACAGCTCGGGTTCCTCGTCCAAGTAGGTGGGTTCGGGACCGTCGAGAAGATTCTTTCCGGCAAGGGACATGATGGATCCTTTCGTCAGGAGGTGGACTGGTGCCCACTGTACCGGCGTCGGACAGACCCCGGGAAAGACTGCCCCGTCGTCCGGTCGGGCGCGCGAGTCGGGCCTGCCGGTCAGGCTTGCCGGTCCGCGCTGCGGCCGGTCGTGCGGTCGCCGAACACGCCCACGTTCAGCACCAACAATGCCATGGCCAACGCCACCACGCAGAACACCAGCACCGGACCGGCACCCGAGAGCAGCGGCAGGAGAATGAACGGCAGGAAGGCGCTGGTCAATTTGGACAACGAGTACGCGAACCCGGAGGCCGTGCCCCGGACCCTCGTCGGGAAATTCTCGGCCATGAACACGTGATAGGAATTCGAGAACATGTTGCTGGCCATCGTGAACAGCATGCCGGCGATGACCACCCATACAGGGTTCTCGCCGAGCCCGAAGGCCAGGCCGAACACACCCATGAGACCGGCGGTGAACATCACCAGGTGCTTCCGCTCGAATTTTTCGATGAACGGAACCACTAGGAGTGAACCGATCGGGTACCCGAAGTACGTCAGGGCGGTATACCCGATGGACTCGACCACGTCGAATCCCTTGGCGCTCAGCACCAGAACCGCGACCGTTCCGAATCCGTAGTAGCCGAAGACCTGAAGGATGTTCAGCACGGACAGCATCAGAGTGCGCTTGCGGAAAGGTGGCCGGAAGATTTCACGGAACGGAACCTTGATCTCTTGCGCGGGCCTGATCTCCGGGTCCGGTTCGGGCAGCGTCTTGCCGGACCGTTCGGCCTCCCGCTCGAAGCCCTCGACGATGCTCCGCGCCTCGTCGAGCCGGCCCTGGGTTTCCAACCACCGCGGGGATTCGGGCACGTGCCGCCGAATGAACCACACCAGGAATCCGCCGACGGAGCCGACAACGAAGAGCCACCGCCAGCCGTCGATACCGAACGGAGCCAACGGAACCAACCAGTGCGCGAGCAAACCCACGAAGGGGATGCCGAGGAAGCTGACAGTGTAGGCCCACGCGATGTACCGCCCACGGACATCCTTGGGCAACAGGTCGGAGAGGTAGGAATCGGCCAGTGCGTACTCGCCCCCGATGCCGACACCTGCAACGAATCGGCAGACGATCAGCCATGCGGCGTCCGGCGCGAAAGCCGCAATCAGCGAGAACACCGAGTAGAGGAGCAGATTGACCACGAAAGCCGCGCGACGGCCCACACGATCGGCCAGTCGGCCCATCAGGATCGCCCCGAGGAATTGGCCGAGGAATGCGGAGGCCAGCACCAGCGAGAGGGTGGTTCCGGTCAGATCGAACTCGTTCTGCAGGACCTTCGAAATGGTGGCCGCGAGAAAGTTCTCGAACTGGTCGAAGAAGACGCCGAGCCCGACGATGACCGTGATCAGGCGGTGGGAGCGCAGGACCGGAAGCCGATCCATGCGGGCGGACACCGAAGGTCCCGCCGGGGTGGTCAGCTGGTCATTCGTGCTCTCGGTAGGGTCGACGTGGTGCATTCCATCACATTAGCCACCGATCTTGCCGGGTGTAACGGGCCCTCCAACGCGTCTTGAACTGTGGGATGAGATGACGGCAACGACCCGGAGGCGACACCGGCGTGCGTCCTCCGACCGTTAGGGTCGGAGGACGCACGCCGGGGTGCCAGGGTCCGCGGCATCCGCCGCCGACTGTCTACTTGATCGCGGTGCCCGCGGAGCCGAGGTGCTCGCAGGCTTCCACCACGCGGGCGGACATGCCGTCTTCGGCCTTGGCTCCCCAGGTGCGAGGATCGTAGAGCTTCTTGTTGCCGACTTCGCCGTCGATCTTCAGAACGCCCTCGTAGTTGGACAGCATGTGTCCGGCAACGGGGCGGGTGAAAGCGTACTGGGTGTCGGTATCCACGTTCATCTTGATGACGCCGTAGGAGACCGCGTCGGCGATTTCCTCTTCGCTCGAGCCGGAACCACCGTGGAAGACCAGGTCGAACGGGCGCTCCTTGCCGAGCTTCTCTCCGACTTCCTGCTGGATCTGCTGGAGCAGTTCGGGACGCAGCTTCACATTGCCCGGCTTGTAGACGCCGTGTACGTTGCCGAAGGTCAGAGCCGTGATGTAACGACCCTTTTCCCCGTTTTCCCCGAGCGCTTCGATGGTCTTGAGCGCGTCTTCCGTACTGGTGTACAGGGTGTCGTTGATTTCGCCGACCACACCGTCTTCTTCGCCGCCAACGGCACCGATCTCGACCTCGAGTACGATGTGCGCCTTGCCGGTACGCTTGATGAGGTCCGCGCCAATCCGCAGATTCTCCTCGAGCTCGATGGCCGAGCCGTCCCACATGTGCGAGTTGAAAATCGGGTCCTCGCCACGTGCGACCGCGTCCTCGGATTCCTTGAGCAAGGGCAGGACAAAGCCGTCCAGCTTGTCCTTGGGGCAGTGATCGGTGTGCAACGCGATGTTGACGTCGTACTGCTTGGCAACCTCGCGAGCGAACGCAGCGAATGCGAGCGAACCGGCCACCATGTCCTTCTTGCTGGAGCCCGACCAGTACGCTGCGCCACCGGTGGAAACCTGGATGATTCCGTCGGACCCGGCTTCCGCGAAGCCGCGGATCGCGGCGTTGAGCGTCTGGGAGGAGGTCACGTTGATGGCGGGGTAGGCAAAGCCTTTGGCCTTGGCCTTATCAAGCATTTCCGCATAAGCGTCCGGGGTTGCGATGGGCATGCTGACTCCTTTGTAACGGAAGATCGGGCCGACGCCGTGTCGACCCCTGATAGCTGAAGGGCCCCGGTCGCCCAGGACCTCTCACAAACCTGCTTTCAGTCTAACAAGACACACCTGAACCAGAAGGGAGAATTCCCCACAATTTCCCAAGTTAAGCCACAGAATCCCACCCTATGCGCGAGTCTCGACCCACCCCTCACCGAGGGTTCAGGCTCACGGCGTCACCCCGCGAGCCCCCGGGCAACGGGCCACCGGGGAACGGGGTCAGAACGGATCGGCATAGAGCGCTTCGTCCGCACCGTTGACCGGACGATCCGGATCGCCGAACATCGCGAAGAACTGGATGGGGGTTCCGTCCCGGTCCGTGAAGGAGAACGTGTATCGACCGGAAGGCAGGGCCGCGAGAACTCCGCCCTTCAGCTGGAGGTGCCCTTTGTCGTCCTTCTGGAAATGAGCCTCGGTGGGCACGGTGACCGGCTTGCCAGTTGCGCCGTCACGGTATGTCACGTCGACCTTTGGCTGGTCGCCATCCGGAAGGGTGTAGGTGCTCGAGGGCAGGAACGTTACGGAGTCCAACCCAATGGGTTGCGTATGCAGATGAGCGGGACCGGCGTTGGTCAGGGACTCTTGGTCTCGAAGAATCGCAAGGGTGGTCTCCGCGCCATACAGGTCTCCGTAGGCCAGCTGCGGTTGATCGCTCGGCTGACCGTTACTTCCCAGGAAAGGTGGTCCCCCACCTTCCAGCCCGACCGGGTTGAGGGGGCCTTCGAACTGAATCATCTGCTGACCCCTCGTGTTGTCGAGCATCGCGCTCCCGCTCAAGTCGACCCTGCCTCCTTGCGAGTCGACCACCAGTTCTTCGCCGTGCACCCCATCGCCGATCTTGGCCCGATACAGACCATCAGGAGCTGGTTCGGGAGTCTGCCCTGGCATGGGTGGCGAGAACAGTTTGAAGTCTGTCGACCCCAAACCTTGCTGCTGGGCCAGTGTCATGGTCGAGCCAGTGCCCGGCCGCGGGGTGTACCCGGTCGGGGCCGTGCCGTGTTCGTCCTTCCACGGGCCGTCGTTATCCGTGGGTGGTTGCTCCGTCGCCCCGGCAAATTCGACTCCGCCCGGAGAGCCGGACGCCGGCCCGGCCGATAGCGCCTGCTCAGGGAAGTTGGGAGACTCAGCGAATGCCGGAACAACCGCACCCACGCCCAACGCAGTACCGATGCCCAAGGCCATGACCGCCGCCGTCGCGGAGGTCGGCTGGACCAAGTCGGTCAGAGGATTCATGTAGTTCTGCATGGTTTCTCATCCTTCGAGGTGTCTGGGTTATTGCCACCCACGACCTGGCGTGATGCGCAACAGGTCGCAGGGTTCGACGATGTGGTCTCAGGAGGGATCGTCGTAGAGCGGTGATTCGCCGGGACGTTCCTGGTGATTCGCATCAGCAAGCATCACGTAGACCTGGTGGTAGTTGCCGACATCGTCGGTGAAGGAAAAGCGGTAACGACCCGAGGGGAGATCCTTGAGCTGGCCTTGCTGGATGCTCAACTCACCATGAATGTTCCTCCCCAGATATGCGACGTCCGGGACCACGACCGCCTCACCCGTTTCGGCATCCCGGTATGTCGCGTTGACCCGAATGTTGGCCATGTTGGGGTGGGGAATGGGAGTCTCCGTGGTCACCGGGATGTCATCCGTACCGACGTCATGGACAGGCAAGCCGGTGGATTTGTTGCGCACGCTGTCTCCCGCGGTATCCGCCGGAACCACAAGGTGGTTCGAGTCATAGAGGACACCGCCCTCGGCCAAATGCGGTTGATCCGCCGGTTGATCATGGGAGTCCAGGAAGCGATGCTGCTCGTTGCTCCCCGGGTCAGGGTTGAGGGGCCCCTTGACCTGGACCATGAGCTGACCGTGAGCCGATTCGACAAACTGCTCACCTTGACTGATATCCAGAATGCCGCCGCTCGATTGGGCGGTGAGTTCAGTTCCGCAGACGCCATTGCCGATCGTCACCCTGTAGGCACCATCGGGCGCCGGCCCCAGCCCCACCGCATCGGGCAACGAGGCTTCGAGTTTGAGCTGGGCACCGCCCGGCTCCGTCTGGGTTACAGCCCCGGTGGGTCCTCCTGCAACCGGAAGTCCGCTAAAGGGTATCGGCGCCGTTCCATGGGCCTGTTTCCATGGACTGTCCTCGGACAGCGACGGATCACCCGTCGTGGGACCCGAGTCGCACGGTGTTTCGTCTGGCGGCCAGGCCGCCTGAGCAGGCGAGGAGACCCCAACGAGAGTTCCGAAGCCCAGAGCAGCCGCTGCGGCAGCCGCGATGAGAGGAGGCATATGCTTCTGGTGCGAGAAATTCATGACTCTTCCGCTCCTTCAGGTCAATCGTGCCAGGAAAGATTCCTGACCTGAGCCCCTGTTCCGTCGAATCCTTGAGAAGATTTCGGGGAACCGTTGCTCACACATTGAGCATATGAAGAGAAAGGGAGAATTGGGTTACCGTTTGATCTCAATCGACAATAAACTGCATAACGTTTCAATAACCCTTGAAAACCGGCAGAAAACAGTTCAGAAGAATTGAAATTACCGATTTCTTGGTTATCAGATCACGCGTTGGTCAAATACGTGACGGCGAATCCACGAATGCATTGCAATGGCCGCGGCCGCCGAAGCATTGATGGATCTCGTCGAACCGAACTGCTCGATCGACAAAGTGTCCACCGCTGCGTCTTTCATCTCCTGGCTGATCCCGGGCCCTTCCTGCCCGAAAACCAGGACGCAGTCTCGCGGAAGATCATAGGTCTCCAGCTTCCGAGAATCCGGGAAATTGTCGATACCGATGACGGTCAGCCCCTCGGATTGGGCCCATTCAATGAACGACTCGACGGTGACATGGTGCCGAACATGCTGATATCGATCCGTGACCATTGCGCCGCGTCGATTCCACCGCTTCCG
This sequence comes from Rothia uropygialis, assembly GCF_004137765.1. Classification (GTDB taxonomy): domain Bacteria; phylum Actinomycetota; class Actinomycetes; order Actinomycetales; family Micrococcaceae; genus Rothia. The sequence goes on from NZ_NOIS01000004.1 coordinate 234,069, forward strand.
TCCGATGATGTGGACTTCCCGGGCAAGAAAAGCGTTTGCTGTTCGAACCACGGAACCGATATTGAGATCGTGTTGCCAATTTTCGATGGCCACGTGGAAAGAATGCCGTTTGGAATCCAGGTCCGCGATAATTGCATCCATGGTCCAATAACGGTATTCGTCGGTGACGTTCCGACGGTCGCCCTCGCGGAGAAGTTCGGGGTCCCAGTGGTCTCCCTCCGGCCATTGCCCTTGCCACGGGCCGACCCCGACAACGTGCTCGGCCGCTGCACCGTCCGTCGCCGACGTGGGGACCTCGGTGCCCATTGCTTCCGAGGCTACACATTCTCCGGGCCGCGAGACGGCGTGATCCGATCCCACTCCTAGTCCAGGCCGAGTTCCGACTTGGAGAAGGCGTAAAGGCAGGGGACGGATGCGCTCTCCTCGATACGTTCTTTGGCGCCGGTCGCGCGGTCCACGATGATGGCCACTGCCACGACCTCCGCCCCGGCTTCCCGCAATGCCTCGACGGCGGTCAGCGCCGAGCCGCCCGTGGTCGAAGTGTCCTCGAGGACCACAACGTTCTTCCCCTTGACCTCAGGGCCCTCGACCTGACGGCCCATACCGTAGGACTTCTGGGCCTTGCGAACCACGAACGTATCGATGGGTCGGTCATGGTCTCCTGCGGTTCGCATGATCGCGTGTCCCACGGGATCCGCACCCATGGTCAGACCGCCCGCCGCGTCGAAATCAATGTTATTTCGATCCAGAAGATCCAGCATGACCTGCCCCACCAGACGCGACGCCTCATGGTGAAGGGTCACTCGGCGCAAGTCGACGTAGTAATCGGCCTCAAGACCGGAAGCCAACGTTACCTTGCCGCGCACCACGGCGAGCTCGATGATGAGGTCACGGAGCCTCTCGCGGGCGGCCTCGATGGACAGGGCAGTGGAAAGATCGGAAGTCATGCCGCCATTCTACGTGGTGGGCCGCCGATTCGAGGCGATCGAGCCTCACGCTGTGGATACGCTTTTCGGGGGCGAGCTCGCCTCCCGAAACGGAGCCCTGAGTTTGGTCAGCATCTCCTCGTACTCCGCCTCCGGATCGGAATCGGCAACGATGGCCCCACCGGCACTCACGCTGATTCGCGACGTCGAATGTGTCTCCGCGCGAAGCACGACCGTACGGATCACGATGGACAGGTCAGCTTCCCCGGTTGGGCAGAGATACCCCAAGGCCCCGGAATAGACCCCACGGGCACGCCCCTCCAAGCGCTCGATGATCTTCATGGTGCGCGGCTTCGGTGCTCCGGTCATGGAACCTCCCGGGAAGCAGGAACGCACCAGGTCGAGCGCGGAACGCCCAGGTAACAGTCGCCCTCGAATCGTCGACACGAGCTGGTGCACGGTCGCGTAGCTTTCGACACCCATGAGGACCGGAACCTGGATCGTCGCCGGATCACAGACGCGCGAGAAATCATTGCGCAGCAGATCCACGATCATGAGGTTCTCAGCGCGAGTCTTCGGATCGGCTGCCAGAGCTCTCGCCGCGCGGGAGTCCTTTTCGGCATCGTCGCAGCGCGGTGCCGTGCCTTTGATCGGCTTGGTTTCGCACCACCCGTCATTGGCGACGGACAGGAACCGCTCGGGGCTCGAGGACAACACCGCGACGTCGTCGCACCACAGAAAGGCGGCATATGGGGCCGGGTTCGCTTGACGCTGCCGTCGGTACAGAGCAAGTGCTTCATCGAGCCCGAACGGCGCTTCGACGATTCCCCCGGTTTCCGCGGTCAGACACACTTCATAGGAATTCCCATCGCGGATCTCGCCCAGGGCTTCTCGGACGGCACAGATGTATTCCTCGCGCTCCGGGAAGGCAAACTCAGGTTTCCGGATCGCCGAATCCTGTGTCGCCGTTATCGACGGGAGGGATTCCTCGACCCTCGAGACGAGGTCCATCCACACCGAGTCGCCGAGGACCCAGACCTCCTCAGTATCGTGATCAACAAGGACAAGTCTGCTGGCCTTCATCCACACTGCATCGGGGGCTTCTGCCGGTTGCTCGTTCGGGGAATCGAGGTCGGCTTTCACCTCGTACCCGAAGTAACCGAACCACGCGCCGACCAAAGATAGGGCAAAACCCGGGATGCGCGAATCCGCGTTCCGGGACGGAACCGCTTCGAATGCACCAGACGACGCCGAGCATGCGAGTCGTTCTTCCAGGACATCGAGAATCGTCCCGTTCACGCGCTCTCCGCTACGGGCGTCGGGGCCCAGGTGGTGCACCCGGGGGCATCGTGAGCCCGCCTGCTCGTATCGGAGAACCTCGCTCGGGAACGCCAAGACGCTCCAACGGGACGGCGCCCCTCCGGGCTGCCGTGCAGAGGCCGAATCGAGCCATGCCGCATAGCGGATTTCGGCACCGTTCTCATGGCCAAGGCAATCAAGAAGCCGATGGAAGAGGTCTGCGAGGCTGACATCCACCTCGGTGAGCGCGGATTGCGATGCCCAGAGCATCCGGCCGTGGGCATCCACACCGCAAGGAAACCTGTGCGAGAGCATGAGATACATTCTTCCACGCCGACTTCTCCCCTTTTCGGGTCTAGGCTGGTGGTCGCACACATTGCATTGCAAAGGGAGTGATGATGGCCTTTTCAACTAAACGCATAGCCGCGTCCGTAGGTCTCTCAGGGGCCGCCGGGTTGCTCGGGGTCGCCGCGCATGACGTACTCCAGAAAAAGCACACCATCCTGCGGAATTTCCCCGTCCTGGGACACGCCCGCTATTTCATGGAATTCATCCGGCCGGAGATTCAGCAGTATTTCATCGAGAACAACTACGACGGCCGCCCCTTCGACCGTGACACCCGGACCATGATCTACGAGCGCTCCAAGGGGTTGGGAGGCGAACAAGCCTTCGGCACCGAGCGCAAGGTGCTGCGGCCCGGCCACGATTTCATCCTCCACACCATGGCCCCAGTCGATCCCATGAAAGAAGAACCACGCCAGCGCCTCGGAGGACCGGACTGCACCCAGCCTTATGATATTTCTCTGTTCAATATTTCTTCCATGAGCTTCGGCGCATTGTCCGCGAATGCGGTCATGGCCATGAACAAGGGTGCGGCTCTCGGCGGGTTCTCCCAAGAAACAGGGGAAGGCGGGCTCACCGAATACCACCTCAAATACGGGGGTGACGTCATCTGGGAATTCGGTTCCGGATATTTCGGCTGCCGCACCAAGGACGGCCGGTTCGACGACGAAGTCTTCGCCCAGAAGGCGGCCAAGGCGGAAATCAAGGGGATCCTGATCAAGCTGAGTCAGGGGGCCAAGCCCGGCCTAGGCGGTGTCCTTCCCGGTGACAAGGTCACCCGTGAGATCGCGGACGCACGCGGGGTTCCCGAGGGACAAACGTGCGTCAGCCCTGCCGCTCACCCTGAATTCGATACTCCGCGAGAACTTTTGGAGTTCGTCGCTCGCGTGCGCAAGGCGGCTAACGGCAAGCCCGTGGGCATTAAATTCTGCGCGGGGTCACGGATCGAGATCCTCGCTTTGTGCAAGGCGATGCTGGAAACTCGGATAACCCCCGACTGGATCACGGTCGACGGTTCGGAAGGCGGGACGGGTGCGGCCCCCGTCGAGTTTGAAGACGCCGTCGGGATGCCGCTGACCGAAGGCCTGATCAGCGTCAACAACGCCCTCGTCGGTGTGGGGCTGCGGGAGAAGGTCGCGTTGGGAGCTTCCGGGAAGGTCGTCGGTGGTGCCGACATCGTCCGGCGCATGGCCCTGGGCGCAGACTTCACCAACAGCGCCCGAGGCATGATGATGGCCACCGGGTGCATCCAGGCGCAGAAGTGCAACACCAACAGGTGCCCCTCCGGGGTCGCGACGCAGGATCCTCGGCTCTCACGGGGAATCGACGTCGGAGACAAAGGCGAACGCGTCAAGAATTTCCATATCGGCACCATGAATTCAGCCATGCGAATCATCGCCTCGATGGGACTTCACACCTTCCGCGATCTCGGACCAGAACACATCATGCACCGCATCGATTCCACGAGTTCCTCGTCCTACAAGCGGATGTACACCTGGCTGGAGACAAATTCCCTCCTTGACGGAACCGCCCCCGAAGACTGGATGGAGAAGTGGAACCGCGCGGACCCGGATAGCTTCATGGTCGCGAGGCACCACCACACTCGGGCTAACTGATCCGTCCAGCCTTGCCGAGTCGGCGAGAACGGCCGGGTTTCAGGCACGACCGGGCCCTTCTCGCGGCGTCCGTTTATGCGAAGGCAGACTGTCCCGTGATGTCGCGACCGACGATGAGCCGCTGAATGTTCTCGGTTCCCTCGTACGTGTGAACACCCTCGATGTCGAACATGTGGCGGATCACATGGTTTTCCAGGAGCACGCCGTTGCCGCCCAGCATGTCGCGTGCGGTCGCGAGGACCTTCCGCGCTTTCGTGGTGTTGTGGACTTTGAACAAGCTTGCTTGTTGGTCCCTCAGGGTCCCTGCTTCCTGTAGCTTGGCGATCCGCGCAGCCATGAGCTGCATATCCGTGATCTCGGAGAGCATCTCGACCAAGCGTTCCTGAATCATCTGGAACTTCGCGAGCGGCTTTCCGAATTGGATGCGCTGCTGGCTGTAGTGCAGGGCGGTCTCGTATGCGCTGATCGCGTGGCCCAATGCGGACCAGGCAACGCCGACACGGGTTTGTACGAGGACCACGGAAACGTCCTTGAAGTTCTTAACCCCGGGAAGGAGGTTCTCTGCGGGAACTCTCACGTCGTTGAGGCTGATGCGGGCCTGGTGGATGGCTCGCAGCGTGCCTTTGCCCTCGATCACCTCGGCGTTGTAGCCCTCGGACTCCTGGTCCACGATGAAACCGCGTACGTTGTTCTCCTCGTCCCGCGCCCAAACCACCGTGATGCCGCCCGAGGCACCGTTGCCGATCCATTTCTTTTCACCGGTGATGACGTATTCGTCGCCGTCCTTCACGGCCCGGGTTTCCAAGGAGACCGAATCCGATCCGTGGTCCGGTTCGGTCAGAGCGAAGGATCCCAGCAAACTCGCGTCCGCCAGCGGGTCAAGGTATTTTTTCTTCTGGGCCTCGGAGCCGAACAAGGCAATCGAACGCAGAGCCAACCCGCCTTGGACAGCAACGGCCGTGGCCATGGAACCGTCCCATCGGGACAGTTCCATCGTCACCAGACCGGCCGCCAACGGCGAGAGCTTGCGGTGGCCAGGTACATCCAGCCCATCGGTCATGAGGTCGAGCTCCCCGATTCGACGTACCAGGTCCAGAGGGTATTCCGCACGGTCCCAGTATCCATTCACCAGCGGCAGAATTTCCCGCCCGTATTGCCGGGCCGCATTCCATGCTTTGCGGTCTTCGTCGGTCGCTGCAAACACGTCCAGATAATCCGTGTCGACGGGCTCGGTCAGGTCGTAGGAAATCTCAGGGTTTACCGCGTTCACGGTCCCTCCTTCAGGGTTGTTGGATTCTCTGTCCCGTGTGGCTCGACGCCGTCGGGCCTCTTCGTCGGTGAAGGGCCACAGGCGTCAGGTCAGTAACTCGGCTCACAGTCTATCGGCTCCCCAGCGGCGCACTGGACTCCGACCCCAGCGCCACTAGACGGAACGCAGGTCTCTCTTGAGGATCTTTCCCGATTGATTACGGGGCAGCTCGTCGACGAACTCAATGCGTTTGGGTACTTTGAAGGGCGCGAGATGCTCCTTGGCGTGCGCGATCACCTCGGCTTGGTCCAACGATGCCCCCTCCCGCGGGACGATGAAAGCGGTGACGGCCTCGATCCAACGCTCATCGGGAACTCCCACCACCGCCACTTCGGCGACGCCTTCATACCGGTAGATCACGTCCTCAATTTCTCGGGACGCAACCAATATCCCGCCGGTGTTGATGACGTCCTTGATTCGATCCACGACCTCGATGTACCCGGCGTCGTCCATGACCACTTGGTCGCCCGAATGGAACCAACCACCCTCGAAGGCTTCGTCCGTGGCTTCGGGCATGTTCCAGTAACCCATGCAGACCTGGGGCCCCCGATACTGAATTTCGCCCGGTTCGCCGATTCGGGCACGTAGACCGTCGAGGGTCATGATCCGCACCTTGACGTTATGGACGGGCCTTCCGCACGACGCCGGGCGCTGATCGTGCTCTTCGGGTTTGAGGACGCAGGTGAGTGGCCCCAATTCGGATTGTCCGAAGCAGTTGTAGAACCCGATCCCCGGGTACCGCGAGCGCAATTTCTCCAACACCGCGACCGGCATGATCGATGCTCCGTACTGCGCTTTGCGCAAGCTCGACAAGTCGCGCCGGTCCAAATCAGGGTGGTTTGCGAGGGGAACCCATACCGTGGGTGCCAAGAAGAGCGATCCGATTTTCTCTTTCTCGACGCGTTCGAGGATCTCCGGAATATCCGGTTTCTCCAGAAGGCGCACGGTCGCACCCATCAGCAGGTACGGAACCGCGAAAACGTGGAGCGCGGCCGAATGGTAGAGAGGCATCGCGATGAGGGGCGCGTCCTGGGGACCGAGGGAAAGGATCGTGATGCAGGACTCGTATTGGGCCCTCAGACTGTTGTGGCTGTGAACGGCGCCCTTAGGTTTGGATGTGGTTCCGGAGGTGTACAGCAATTGAGCGACGTCGCCACCGGATTGGACAGGAGTGCCCAAGGGTTCGGGAGGCGTGCCGTTTGTGCCGAATTCGTTCGGGAAGTCTTCCATGACCCGTTCCAGCAACCCACCGGGCTTCCCAAAGAGCGGTTGGACGGACTCGGCCGGGACGTCGCCCAGAACTTTCTCCGCCGTCTCCCGGAGCCCGGGATCCGTGAATACTGCCGAGGCCCCGCTGTCCTTCAGGATATGTGCGAGCTCGTTGCCCGTGAGGGCGAAGTTCACGGGTACGTGCACGTACCCTGCCCGCAATGTGGCGAAGAAGCCGATCAGGAACGCGTCTGAATTCTTGCCGTAGAACGCGATCCGTGCCCCTTCATCGAATCCTTGAGACCGCAATATCCGGGCCGCTGCCGTGACCGCGGCGTCGAAGTCCCGGTAGGACCATTCGCGGCCTTCGAATTTCAGGGCGATGTGCAGATCCGACCGGGCGGCGCTTCGGGCGAGAGCGGCGTCGATACTCTCTTCTCGCGCGGCACGGACCTGCTCAGACGTACTGACTTCCGGCATTGCCTTCATATCATTCACCCCATCGCTCGATGATGGTCACGTTGGCCTGCCCTCCGCCTTCGCACATAGTCTGCAGACCGAATCGTCCGCCGGTCTGCTCCAACGTGTGAAGCAGCGTCGTCATGAGACGGGCGCCCGTGGCTCCAATGGGGTGGCCCAAAGCGATGGCTCCTCCCCGCCGATTGACCTTGGCCATATCCGGCTCAAGCTCTCGTTCCCAAGCCAGGACGACCCCGGCGAAAGCCTCGTTGATCTCGATCGCATCCATGTCCTCGAGGGTCATGCCTGACCGTTCGAGTGCGCGTCTTGTCGCGCGAATCGGCGCGGTCAGCATTTGTACGGGATCATCCCCACGGGCCGACAGATGATGAATCCTCGCCCGTGGGGTCAGCCCGAATTTCTCGACGGCATCGGCCGAAGCGATGACCAGAGCGGCGGCACCATCGGAGACCTGCGAGGCGGAGGCAGCCGTGTGGATGCCTCCAGGAACGATGGGGTCAAGTTCGTTCATCTTGGCCCGATTCGGCTCGCGAGGGCCTTCGTCACGAATGACTTTGCCCACCGGAACGATCTCTTCGTCGAAGACCCCGGATTCCCACGCCGCGATGGCGCGCCGGTGGGATTCGGCGGCAAAGGTTTCCACATCGTCGCGTGTGAACCCCCATCTCTCGGCCATGAGCTCGACGCCGCGAAATTGAGATATCTCCTGGTCTCCGTAACGCTTGCCCCACTCCTCGGAACCCGCAAAAGGATTCGGAAAACCGAGTTGATGTGTTGCGGTATTCGCCCAGCCGAGCGGAATCGAACTCATCGATTGGATCCCTCCGGCAAGAACCAGGTCACTCGTACCGGACATCACTGCCTGAGCGGCGTAGTGAACGGCTTGTTGGCCTGAACCGCATTGCCGGTCGATCGTCGTACCCGGTACGGCCTCCGACCCACCGGCAGCGAGCCACGAAGTGCGGGCGATGTCGAACGCCTGAGGGCCGACCTGGTCGATGCAGCCGAGAACGATTTCATCGAACTCTTCCGAATCGACCCCCGTGCGGTCCAAGGCCGCGCGGATGGGAACGGCCGCGAGATCCACTGGGTGGATCGAGGCGAGCCCGCCTTTTCGGCGCCCAACAGGAGTACGGATCGCATCGACAATGTAAGCCTCAGGCATATGTCCTCCTCGTGATGGAGATTCGATATCGGGGGTCCGGGATTTACCTGGGTGACATGCGGATTGCGCCGTCCATCCGGGTCACCTGGCCGTTGAGGTAGTCGTGACCGATGATGTCCAAGGCCAGTTCGGCGTACTCGGCTGGCTTCGCCAAGCGGTGCGGGAACGGCACCGACTGCTCCAGGGATGCCCGGAAATCCGGGTCGATTCCGGCCATCATGGGCGTATCGACGATTCCGGGGGCAATCGTGTTCACGCGGATACCCTTGCTGGCCAGATCTCTGGCCGCGGGGAGGGTCAGTCCGACGACTCCGCCCTTCGAGGAGGCGTAGGCCGCTTGGCCGATCTGCCCCTCGTAAGCGGCCACCGACGCGGTGTTGATGATGACGCCGCGCTGACCGTCCTCGTCCACGGGCTCGGTCTTCGCGATGGCCTCGGCCGCGAGGGCCAAGACCTGGAAGGTGCCGATGAGATTGACCGTGATCACGGCCGTGTATGCCTTGAAGTCGTGAACCCCGTTCTTACCGAGCACGCGACCCGCATTTCCGATCCCTGCGCAGTTGACGGCGACGCGCAGCGGCCCGGTACCACCGTTCACGGCTTGTTCAACGCCGGCCCTCACCGAATCCGGGTCCGTCACGTCGACCTCAACGTAGGTGAGGCCATCGAGCCTTTCGGCTTTCTCGATGGATTGGCCCAGATCGAAAACATAGACATGTGCACCCTTGTTGACCAGCGCCCGTGCTGTCTCGTGGCCAAGCCCGGACGCACCGCCGGTGACAATCGCAGAAATTCCTTTGACGTCCATTTCTCCTCCTTGAATGGTGGATGCGGCCGCGGATTCCGGCCGCCGATCTTGGGACTCGCTTACACGAATGCGGAGACGCCCGTGATCGCGCGACCCACAATGAGCGAGTTGATTTCGTAGGTTCCCTCATAGGTGTAAAGGATCTCCGCATCGCAGAAGATCTTTCCGGCCTCGAAATCGCTGGTTACACCGTTGCCGCCCAGAAGCGCGCGGGTTTTGGCCACCGATTCGCGGGTCAGACGCGTGCCCGTGGATTTGCCCAAGGCTGCGTGCATCATCTGCAGAGCGCCTGCCTGTTGCTCACGAGCCACCTGAATCATGAGCCCGAGAGTCGCGTGAGCATTGCCGGCAATCTCAGAGAGCGACTGCTGGATAAGCTGGAATTTGGCGAGCGGTCGGCCGAATTGCTCACGGTTCAGCGCGTAGGAACGGGCAACGTCGAAGGCGGCCATCTGCAATCCGTAGCTTTGCCATCCGACCCACACCCGGGAATTCCTGAGCATCTCGTTGACGCTCGCGAAATCCACGGTAAGGGGCAGGTGATTCTCGGCGGGTACGTGGACGTCCTCCAGCTCAATATCGGCGTTCTGCATGATGCGCAGGCCGATCTTGTTGGCGATTTTCTTCGCGGTGTATCCCGGCCGATCCGTCTCGACCAAAAACGCCTTGAACTGATGGTCGGCCGTGTCACGGGCCCAGACCAGTGCGAAGTCGGCGATCGTTCCCGCCCCGATCCAGCGCTTGCTGCCGCGAATGACCCATTCGTCGCCGACGCGTGTGGCCGTGGTCTGTATTCCGCCGGCAATGTCCGAGCCATGTTCGGGTTCGGTCAGTGCGAATGCACCGATGGCTTCGAAGCGGCGCAATTTCGGCAGCCACTTCTCGCGTTGTTCGTCGGACCCCAACTGGTTGATCATTCCGACGATCAATTCATTGTGAATACCGACGAGAGCTGAGAGCGAGACATCGGCCCGGGCCATCTCCGCATAAACGAGCCCCCTGTATAGCCAAGTGGTGTCCGATAGCTCGAGCTCTCCGAGCCCCAGCTCGGCGAGTCCAGGGAGCAGATCGAAGGCGAAGTCTTCACGGTTCCAGTAGTCGATGCTCTGAGGCCGGATCGTTTCCTGCAAGTACTTTCGAATGTTGTCGAATGACGCACGTTCGACTTCGTTGAGCAACGTACGCACGTCCAGAAGGTCGCCGTCGGGATGGGGAAGCTCGGTAAAGTGCCCATCCGCGGAAGCGGTTCCAGGTAGATCTGACATGTTTGCCCTTCCTTGTGGGAGACCATGACGCCCGCAAAATATGGCGTGAATCACAGTTATTCGTGACCATACCGGACCTGGACTTGAATGTCCCAGCCGGCGAGGAACCATCCGCAATATTGCGGAAATCTCGGGCGTCTATCATGGGCGCATGCGCGAATTACAGGCTCAGATCATTGAAGAAATGGGCGTCAGGCCCCGGATCGAACCCGCCGAGGAGGTCAGACTTCGCGTCGATTTCCTGTGCGAATATCTCAAGGGATCCCGCACGAACGGCTTCGTCCTCGGCATCAGCGGGGGCATCGACTCGTCGCTGGCCGGCAGGCTCTGCCAGCTTGCCGTGGACAAACTGGCGGAGGAAGGAATCGACGCCGACTTCGTCGCGGTCCGGTTGCCGTACCGCACCCAGGCTGACGAAGAAGATGCCCAGCTCGCCCTGAAATTCATCCGCCCCCGAACCAACTGGACCTTCGACGTCGAGCCGGGAACGAGCGGAATCGAACAAGAATTCCGCCGGACCACCGGCCGTGAAATTTCCGATTTCAACAAGGGCAATGTCAAGGCACGTATGCGCATGATCGCCCAGTACGCCCTGGCTGGTGAGCGGAATCTGCTCGTGGTCGGAACCGACCATGCGGCCGAGTCGATCACCGGATTCTTCACCAAATTCGGCGATGGCGGCGCGGACATCCTCCCGCTCTACGGGCTCAACAAACGCCAGAATCGCCAATTGCTGCAGTACCTCGGCGCCGACGAGCGACTCTGGTCCAAGGCACCTACGGCAGATCTCCTGGATTCGACTCCCGGACGCCACGATGAGGACGAACTCGGAATCACGTACGACGTCATCGACGACTTCTTGGAAGGACAAGAGATCGACGACGATCAGGCCGAGACCCTGGAATCCCGCTTCCTCCGCACCCGACACAAGCGCACGACGCCGGCCACGATCCTCGACCCCTGGTGGAAGTAGGACACTGGGCGTCTGGGGACAGGAGGCCCCACCTTGCTGGAGCGGAACGCCTCCGGCCGCAGCCCCAACCGCGAACGCTGCATTCGGGGTGTGGGCTGTGGTCAGCGGCTCCTGCACATCCGGCTGAAAACGGTAGCGGGACTTATAAGGTGTTCGAGCTTTTGCCGGGCCCGCCCCTGGGCTACTGTGTAACAACGTGAGTTGCCTCACAGTGACGTGGGGCGATAGCCGAATCAGAGGGAGGCCCTATGACCGTCACCGATCAGTTCCGCCAGGCCAGAGACCGTCTTGTCGAATTGCGCGAGGATTATCGCGAAGCCCGAAAAGAGTTCCAGTGGCCCCGATTCGAGCACTTCAACTTTGCCCTGGACTGGTTCGACGCGGTTGCAGCGACTCCGGAACGCGCGGAGCAGAACGCGCTCGTCGTCGTCGAGCAAGACGGCTCTTCCCAACGACTGACGTATAGAGAGATGTCCGACCGGTCGAGCCAGGTGGCCAATTGGATGAGCAAGATCGGTGTGCGGCGGGGCGACCATATGATCCTCATGCTCGACAACCAGGTCGAGCTGTGGGAAAGCATGCTCGCGGGCATCAAAATGGGCGTAGTACTCCTCCCGACGACGACGATGCTCGGCCCCAAGGATCTCGAGGAAAGGGTCGCTCGCGGATCCGTCTCCTGGATCCTCACGAATTCCGGGAACGTAGCCAAATTCTCCGAGGTCCCGGGCGACTTCTCAGTGATTGAGACGGGCGGCAAGAGCGAGAACGCGGTGCCCGGGCGGAGCCATTACGCCTATCAGGAGAGCCATGAGGCTCCGACCGAGTTCACACCGGACGCACCGACCCCAGCCGATGAGACCCTGCTTCTCTACTTCACGTCAGGAACCACCTCGCGCGCCAAACTGGTTGAGCACACCCACACGTCCTATCCCGTGGGGCACTTGTCCACGATGTACTGGATTGGGCTCGAGCCCGGCGACGTCCACCTCAACGTTGCATCCCCCGGGTGGGCCAAACACGCCTGGTCCAACATCTTCACCCCCTGGATCGCCGAGGCCACGGTTTTCATCTACAACTACTCGCGCTTCGATGCCGCGGCTCTCATGCAGACCATGGACGCGGAGGGCATTACGAGTTTCTGTGCTCCGCCGACCGTCTGGCGGATGTTCATCCAGGCGGACCTTTCCACCTTGAAGACGCCGCCGCGCAAGGTCGTGGCCGCTGGCGAGCCGCTCAACCCCAAGGTCATCAACCGCGTCCGCGAGGCGTGGGGGGTCGACATCCGGGACGGATTCGGTCAGACCGAGACGACAGTCCAGATCGCGAACACGCCGGGGCAGGAGCTCGTGGTCGGTACCGTGGGACGCCCCCTTCCGGGATTCGACATCGTTCTGGTGGACCCTGTCTCGGATGAAGTCGTCGAAGGCACCGGTGAGGGCGAGGTCTGCATCGTCACGCAACCGCGCCCGGTCGGACTCATGGTCGGGTACAAGGGCGATCCCGCCAAGAACGACGAGGTCTTTCGGAACGGCGTGTACCACACGGGCGACATCATGAGCAGGGACGAGGGCGGCAACTTCACGTACGTCGGGCGCGCGGACGATGTATTCAAAGCAAGCGACTACAAGCTTTCGCCATTCGAGTTGGAGTCGGTGGTGATCGAACATCGTGCCGTCGCCGAGGCCGCCGTGGTCCCTTCGCCCGATCCTTTGCGTCTGGCCGTGCCGAAGGCGTACGTCGTCCTGAATTCGGGCCACGAACCAACCGCGGAACTGGCCGAATCGATCCTGGCGCATTGCCGCGCCAATTTGGCTCCGTACGCGCGCATCCGACGCTTGGAATTCTTCGACCTTCCCAAGACCGTTTCCGGGAAGATTCGACGCGTCGAACTCCGTGCCCGCGAGCGCGCATTCCACGGTCCCGAAGGCGAGTTGACTGACTCATCGCGTGGTCAACGCACGACGACTCAGGGTTATGGCCACGAATTCAGCGAGACCGACTTCCCCGGCCTGAAGAACTCCTGACCCGCCCTTCTACCGCGAGGCGGCACAGTGGCTTCGAACGTCGCCCTGTCATCGCTCAGAAGTGCCACCTCGCGGGCGTCAGTGGCGTATAACCTGGTGACGTGACCGCAACAAAGACCGTGAGACTCGTGGATTGTCGATCCACTGGGTGGCGTCTCGCACGCACCCTGCTCATCGTCGGAGTCAGTCTTTGGCTCGGTTCCGTCTCCCACGTGCTGGGCGGTGGTCATATCCCCCGCTCCGGGCTCGCGCTTGCACTCTCCCTGCCCTTAATCGGCGCGGTTTTCGCCCTCACACGCTTCACGCTGGGTTTCCTGGCCTGCTTGCCCCTGCTCGGGCTGGGCCAGCTCGCGGTTCACGGGCTACTCATGATCGGCTCGCTCTCCACCGGGGACCATACTTCGATCCTCGGCGGAGCACCCGTCGGGGCCAGCTCCGCGCACGTCGGCGGCACGAACATGCACCAGGCCGCCGGGATAGCACACGCCGGAATGATGCATTCGGGACATGTGCCTTCCGGAAACACTGACTCCATGGCCATGGGGCACGGTTCCATGCCGATGCTCCTGGCCCACGTGATCGGAACGGTGCTCGCAGCCGCCGTCGTGGGTGCGATCGATGCCACCCTGTGGGCCCTCGCGGTCCTGATCCTGCCATGGGTCGCTCGGCTGATAGGGGTTGTTCCCTTCTGCTGCAAGCCCGCCTCTGCCTGTTTCCCGGACACATCCCAGGCCCCTCCCCAGAGGAAACCACGAGCCTTGGATCCGGTCCGAGGCCCGCCCCTCCACCTCGCATTCAGCTGAAACAGGCGTCGGCCCACCCTGGGCCGGCGCAATTCTATAGCGCACTGAAGCGCGCACCGATGTGAGGAACAGAAAAATGACAACCATCGATACATCGCGCCCTGAAACGGGCCCTACCACCACGCCTCCCCCTCGACACCGCCGCGGCTGGTTCCGGGCCATGGTCCTGAGGCTGCACTTCTTCACCGGTCTGATCGTCGGACCGTTCATTCTGGTCGCGGCGCTCTCCGGAGCGTTGTACGCCATGGCTCCACAACTCGAGAAAGTCGTCTACGCCCACGAGCTGTACACGAGCACCGAGGCCCAGAACCTGTCCCTCGATGACCAGGTGCAACGGGCCATAGAACATGTTGATCGAGACAGCGCAGCGCACGAGGCGCCTCCCCTGACGTCTGTGCGACCTGCCCCGCAGCCGGGGATGACAACCCGTGTCATGTTCGCGCCGCCGGAAGGTTCTTCTCCTTCCGACCATAGGGCAGTGTTCGTCAGCCCCGCCGACGGTGAAATTCGCGGAGACCTGACCGTTTACGGTTCCTCCGGCTCACTGCCGCTCCGCACATGGATCGATCAGCTCCACCGTAGCCTCCATCTGGGCGAACCCGGGCGTCTCTATGCCGAGTTCGCGGCATCGTGGATGTGGGTTATTGCCCTCGGAGGTCTGATCCTGTGGATGCCTCAGCTGACCGGACGGCTGCGTGCAGGGCTTTCCCGACGTCGAGCTATTCGAGAAGCCATGTTGCCGACGCCCGGAGCCCAGGGGCGGAAGCGTCTGCTGGGGTGGCACTATTCGGCAGGTTTGGGCCTTCTGGTCGCGATGCTGTTCCTCTCTGCCACCGGAATTACGTGGTCCACCTATGGGGGCGAGAACGTCACTCGCCTTCGTGCCGCACTTGACTGGTCCACCCCCCAAGCGAGGACGTCATTGACAGGGGAGGAAGCAGCTGCCGGCGAACATGCCGGTCACGCAGGACATACGGCCGACTCCGATGATTCGTCCTCCATGTCCATGCCCCTGGACTCGGGCTACGACGCGATCATGCGCGCGTCGCGGCGTCTGGGTATCGGATCGGACCAGGTCGAGATCGTGCCGGCGGCGTCCATGGACAAAGCGTGGACGGTGCAGGAGATCGACCGCCACTACCCCACTCACGTGGACAGCGTGACGATCGACCCGATGACGTACGAACGGGTGGATTCGGTGTCGTTCAAAAACGACTACTCGCTGCCGGCCAAGCTGGCCCGGTGGGGAATCGACATCCACATGGGCCTCTGGTTCGGTTTGCTCAATCAGCTGGTGCTCTTCGTTGTCGCGATCGGGATCGCCGCGATGGTGGTGACCGGTTATTGGATGTGGTTCAAACGCCGTCCGACGTTGTCCCGAATGAAGACTCCGAAATCGGGATTGCGGAGCGCGCCTTGGTGGGCGTGGCCCGCCGTGGGCCTCCCCGCCTTGGTGATCGGCTGGTTCCTTCCCCTGCTGGGGCTCCCGCTCGTGGCCTTCGTCGTGGTTGACGGCGCCTTGGCGTGGAGAAGCTCGCGTGTCAGAGGCACCGTCTGACAAGGGCGTCTCTGAAAGACGGCCCGAGGCCGACTCGCGAGGGTATGCTTCGGGCCGTCTGCGTGCGGTCTTCGCCGCTTGCCTAGTATGGATGCATGGCAGAGACACAGAACCCCTTGGAATCGACCGGCCGGACCCTCGGATGGGGGATCGTTGCAACGGGCTCGATTGCCCGGAAAGTCACCCCCGACATCGGGGCCCTCGCCGATGCCCGCCTCGTCGGAGTTTCCTCCCGCACTCAGGCGAATGCGGATCAATTCGCCCAGGAATTCGGTGTCGAGAGGGCCTACGGGGACGACGCCGGGCGCACCGGATACGAGAAAATGCTCGCCGACCCCGAGGTGGAGGTTCTCTACATTGGGACGCCGCACGGACAGCACTACGAAAATATGCTGGCGGCGCTCGCGGCGGGCAAGAACATCGTGTGCGAGAAATCCTTCACGATGAATTCCCGCCAGGCCCGAGAGATCCTGGACCTGGCCGGGGAGAAGGGTTTGTTCGTCATGGAGGGGCTGTGGACACGTTTCCATCCGCTCCGGGCACGTGTGGCCGAGATCCTGGAATCCGGCGAAATCGGTATGCCCAGGTGGGTGCAAGCCGACCTGGGCTTTCGGGGACCCGCCGAAATCACGCACCGGTTGTGGCGTGAGGACGCCGGCGGAGGCGGTCTCCTCGACATGGGCTGTTACGTTTTGCATTGGCCGTGGCTCGCCCTCGGAAAACCGACCGGATTCACCGCACAGACCATCAAACGAGGAAATGTCGATGCCCTGACCCAGATCACGGGCACATTCGAGAAGGCTGCGGCCCAGATGACCATATCCTTGGTGTCCCAGGGACCCCGCCAAGCAATTATTTCAGGCCACGAAGGCTTCATCACCATCGGTTCACCCATGCATCAAGCGAGGTCCTTCACCGTCACGAATTCCCAGGGTGAAACCCGCGAGGAGTCCTGGCCTCTCGTCGGCAGAGGCTATTCCTACGAGATGCGCGAGGCCACACGGCGAATCCAGGAGGGTTCTCTCGAGTCGCCCATCATGCCGTGGGAGGACACCATCGCACAAATGGAAATGATCGACGAGATCCGCGGGCAGATCGACGTCGTCTACCCTGATCACGACGAGGCCTGACTGCCCAGGCAACCGGCCAGGACGGCACACGCCTTCGTGCCCGCCGGTTGCCTAGTCACACGGAAGCGGCGCGGGAGCGCGACTCGTTCGGTCGAATAGTCGACGAGTGAGTCCAACGGTCCCGCGCCGTTTTTGTGAGGCTACCTGTTCTCGAATTGTGCGTCGCGGCGCTCCGAGAAAGCAGACATTCCTTCCTTCTGGTCCTCGGTCGCGAAGAGCGAGTGAAATACTCGGCGTTCGAAGGTCAGGCCCTGGGCCAAGGGGGTTTCGAAGGCCATTCCGACCGACTCCTTGGCGATCATCGCGACGGGCCGGGACTTCTTCGCAATCGTGTCCGCGATCTCGAGTGCCGTGTCCACGACGTCGTCGTCCGCGACGACGCGGGAGACCAATCCCGCGCGTTCGGCCTCTTCCGCGCCCATGTTCCGGGCCGTCAGAATCATGTCCATGGCTTTGGCCTTGCCGACGGCGTGGGTCAATCGTTGGGAACCGCCCATTCCGGGGATCACCCCGAGGTTGATTTCCGGTTGGCCGAATTTGGCGCCCTCGCCGGCAATGATGATGTCGCACATCATCGCCAGCTCGCAACCACCGCCCAGAGCATATCCATTGACCGCGGCAACGATCGGCAGTCGAACCTGCGTGAGTCGTTGCCACTGGGCAAACCAGTCGCTCGCGTACATCTCCATGTAGCTTTTGGATGACATTTCCTTGATGTCCGCACCCGCGGCAAAGGCCTTTTCCGATCCGGTCAGAACGATCACGGAAATATCCTCGTCACGCTCCCAGGCCTGTGCGGCGTCGACCACGGCCACCATGGTCTCGTAGTTCAACGCGTTGAGAGCCTTGGGACGGTTGAGCCGGATGATGCCGACACCGCCTCGGGTCTCGGTCCGGATGACGGCCGTCTCCTGCGATGATCCCTTTTCGTCTGCCGCTGTAGTCTTTTCGCTCATGCTTGATTCTCCCTCATCGTTTGGATGATCGCGGAAAAGTCGAGATCGCCGTGGCCGCTGTCCAAGAACTCCGAATAGGCCTTGTGCGCTGCCCTGCCGAAGGATGCGTCGGTCTGAGTGGATTCCAGGGCCGCGAGCGCGAGCCCTAAGTCCTTGGCCATCAGAGCGGTCGCGAAACCGGGTTTGTAGCCGTTGCTGGCCGGGTTCTCCGGAACGGGGCCGGGGACCGGACAGTTGGTCGTGACGGACCAGCACTGGGCGGCTGAGGTGGACATGACATCGAAGAGCGCCTGGTCCGTCAGGCCCAACTTCTCGCCCAGGGTAAAGGCCTCGCATGCGCCGATGGTCGTGATCGCGAGCAACATGTTGTTGCAGCACTTCGCGGCCTGGCCAGCCCCGTTGTTCCCACAGTGCACGACTTTGCGTCCCATCGCGTCGAACAGCGGGTGGGCGGCGTCGAAATTCTCCTGCGGACCGCCGACCATGAAGGTCAGGGTGCCTGCCTCGGCTCCGGCTGTTCCGCCGGAAACCGGCGCGTCAACGGCTCGATGTCCGGCCTGGTGAACCAACTCCGCGGCTTCCCGTGCTTCGTCCACACTGATGGTCGAGCAGTCGATGAACAGGCTGTTCGGCGGGGCCGCGGCCAGAAGGCCGTCGTTGTTCTGGCCTTGATAAGCGGCAATAACGTGCTTGCCGGCCGGAAACATCGTGATGACGACCTCTGCGTCCGCCACGGCTTCTTCGCCGGAAGAAGCGATGTTGAGTCCGTCTTTCTCGGATGCCTGGCGTGCGGACTCGGCGAGGTCGAAGGCCACGACGTCGTGGTCGGCCTCCTTGAGGTTCCGCGCCATATGACCGCCCATGTTGCCTAGGCCCAGGAATGCAATCTTCATGCCATTTCTCCTTACTCGGGCAACTGCAGGTCTTCGTACCCGGGTACGGGTTCGAAGAATCCGAGAACCGTTTCCCGGCTCACTTCTTCGAGTGTCTGCGGTTGCCACAGGGGGTTGCGATCTTTGTCGATCACCTGCGCGCGGATGCCCTCGGCCATATCGTGGGCCAACAGCGCGTTTCCGCTGGTGCGGAAGTCTTGAACCAGAGTTTCCGCAAGGCTCTGGTCCTTCGCCCGGTGCAATCCTTCGAGGGCGGTCTTCATACCCGTGGGGCTGTTGCGACGCAGAGCCTTGAGTGCCTTGCTTGCCAGCACGTTGTCCGGTTCCTTCTCGACACGCGCCTCGAGGTTCTGGAGGATTTCCTCGACGCTGTCCGCCGCGTAGTCCTCGTCGATCCACGAGGCGGCTTCCTCGAGTTCGGAACGGGAAGGTTCGACCACGAAATCCTGGATTGTGGTGGCGACGGCGCCAGGATTCTCCACGCTCTCGAGGCTCCGGAGCAAGTCCTCGATCGCCGCGTCCGGAACGTAGAAATCGGCGAGTCCCGCATGAACAGCGTCCGCCCCGTCGATATGCAACCCGGTCAGCGCCATGTGCCGACCGGCCTGCCCCGGTGCCTTGGAGAGGTAGTTGAGACCCCCGACGTCGGGGGAGAAACCGATTCCGGTCTCCGGCATACCTGTCCGCGTGGACTCGGTGACGATCCGATGCGATCCCGGCACGGACAACCCGATGCCGCCTCCGAGAACCAGTCCGTTCATGATGGCAACATACGGCTTGGGATAACGCGAAATACGGTAATCGAAGTCGTACTCGTGGCGGAAGAAGTCGGTTCCCTGGCTCCGATCTCCGCCGGTGGCGGCCTTGTACAGGGCCACGACATCCCCGCCTGAGCACAGACCTCGGTCGCCCGCCCCGACGACGGCGACCGACTTGACGTTGGCGTCGTGTTCGAAGTCGTCCAACGCTTTGTTGATCAGCTGGATCATCTCAACGTTCAATGCATTGACCGCGCGCGGGCGATTGAGGGTGATGACCCCGAGGTGCCCCCGGATCTCGGTCAGAACGCTGGGCTCCTGCTGCTTATCCGCCATGGATGTTCCTCCTGTTATGGGTGTCAACGGGATGTGCGAGGTCGATCAGTTGCCGGTCGGCATGACGAAGCTGGCGCCTTCCTTGATGCCGGAAGGCCAGCGCTGGGTTACCGTCTTGGTCTTGGTGTAGAAGCGGAAGGCATCGGGTCCATGCTGATTCAGATCACCGAAACCGGAGGCCTTCCACCCGCCGAAGGTGTAGTACGCGATCGGAACGGGAATCGGGACGTTGACGCCGATCATCCCGACCTCAACCCGACGTGAGAATTCGCGGGCCGTATCGCCATCGCGAGTGAAGATTGCTACTCCGTTGCCGTACTCGTGCTTGGTCGGAAGCTCCAAGGCTTCCTCGAAATCCGCGGCCCGAAGAACCGAAAGGACGGGACCGAAGACCTCTTCACGGTAGATGTTCATATCCGGAGTTACGCGGTCGAAGATCGTGGGGCCGACGAAGAATCCGCCGTCATGCCCTTCGACGCGTGCACTGCGTCCGTCGAGGATCAAATCGGCACCTTGTTCGACACCCTCGGCGATCGCGTTCTCGACTCGCTCCTTCGCCGCAGCTGAGACCAGGGGTCCGAAGTCCGAGGATTCCTCGAGGGAGGGACCGATTCTGAGGTCGGCTGCGCGCTCCTTGAGCTTCTCGATCAGCGCATCTGCGGTTTCTTCCCCCACGGGAACGGCAACGGAAACCGCCATGCACCGCTCTCCGGCCGAGCCGAAAGCGGCACCGATCAAGGCGTCGGCGACCTGGTCCAGATCCGCATCCGGCATGATGATCATGTGGTTCTTGGCGCCTCCGAAGCATTGGGCGCGCTTTCCTGCTCTGGCGGCGTGTTCGTAGATGCTTTGAGCGATGGGAGTCGAGCCCACGAATCCGACCGCCTTAATATCCGGGTGGTCGAGCAAGGCGTCCACTGATTCCTTGTCGCCGTTGACCACGTTGAAGATTCCGTCCGGGAGGCCCGCCTCCTTCCACAACCGCGCGAGAAGCAGGGGAACAGAGGGGTCGCGTTCGGACGGCTTGAGGATGAAGGCGTTTCCGGCCGCGATCGCCGGGCCGCATTTCCACAGGGGGATCATCGCGGGGAAGTTGAACGGGGTAATCCCGGCGACGACGCCGAGCGGCTGCCGCATCGAGTACACGTCGATTCCGGTCCCCACCGAATCGCTGAATTCGCCCTTGAGCAGGTGCGGAGCGCCCATCGCGAATTCGACGACGTCGAGTCCGCGCTGCAGATCTCCATGCGAATCCGGAACGGTCTTGCCGTGCTCTCGCGAGAGCGCCTCAGCGATCTCGTCGGCATGTTCGTTCGCGAGGTTGACGAACCGCCCCAGGATGCGAGCCCGCCGCTGCGGGTTGGTTGCTGCCCAGCCCCGCTGTGCTTCCTTGGCGCTCCGAACGGCGGCGTCGACCTCATCCGTTGATGCGAGCGGAACCTTGGCCGTGACTTGCCCCGTGCTGGGATCGAATACGTCCCCGAAACGTCCGGATTTTCCCGAAACGTCTTGACCGCCGATGTAGTGCGTTAGTTCCTTGACCCGCTCCTGCGCCATTGCCGAGGGCTCCTTCCCACAGGGCCTGATCCCCATGTTCGGTTTGTGTTCCGAATCACAGGCTATCGACCCGGCTCAGCTATTGCCAGCGCGTCTGCGGCTCAGCTCGTAACATCGGCGTGGTTCAAGCGCTTCGATGTTTCTTCGACTCGGCCGCGGCTTTCTTGCCCTTCTCGGCAATCTCGGCCCAGTCGGAGTCGTCGAGATCCGTGAGCGCGGAGAAGGTCGACGGCCCGGCGAGCATCTGACCCCCGTCCATCGTGATGGTTTGGCCGGTGATGTAGTCGCATGCCCCTGACAACAGAAAGATCCCGAGGTTGCCCATTTCTTCGACGGTGCCGGCTCGACGGGCGGGCACGGACTCTAGGTCAGTCATCGCACCTTGACCGTCCTTGTTGGAGCTCAGAACGACCGAGGTGAATTCTGTCGGGATGGGGCCGGGGGCAATGGCGTTGAGTCGAATACCGTATTTGGCCCATTCAACGGCCAAGGACATGGTCATCGCGTGGACAGCCGACTTCGCCATGGCCGAGGGAACCACATAGGCGGAACCCGTATAGACCCAGCTGACCAAAGTGGACAGGATATTGCCGGGAAGGCCCTGCTCAATCCACCGGCGCCCGACGGAGTGAGTCACGTTGTACGAGCCCTTCATGACCGTGTCGGTGATGGCTTGAAAACCGCGGGGGCTCAGGTCCTTGGTCTGTGCAATGAAGTTGCCCGCGGCGTTGTTCATGGCGCCGGTCAGCGGACCGTGCTGCTCCCAGATACGGCCGAGGGCGGCATCGACGGCTTCCGAATCGCGCACATCGACGACTTGGTAATGCACCGCTCCGCCCGCAACCCGAGCGGACTCTTCGATCTCATGCGCGGTCTCGCGGAGGACGTTCTCCCGACGACCCCAGATGTGGACCGTGGCGCCGTGTACTGCGAAGTGGCGAGCCACGCCCTTACCCAAACCGCTTCCGCCGCCCGTGACGAGGATGCTCTGACCGGACAGAACGTCTGGCCGGAAAGGAGATTGTGGCGCTTCAGGAGAGGGGTTGGTACTACCGGGGTGCTCGGACATGGTGTCGCCTTCCACAAGGGTCGAAGAGCCGGATATCGGATTCTTCCGGCCAAAACTGTGCTCGTCATCACGCTAGCCTGGCAGAGCCTGCGCCCCCAAACCCCGCCGCGCGCTGTGCTTCCATGGCTTTCAACAATCCGTCACGGCGATTTTCCTCGGATATTATCCCGTTCCTGCCGGTTTCCCTCCGTGACCGAGGGTCGAGGTAGCGAGGCAGCAGTGTTGTGCACACACCGGGCAGAAGTGGGGCCGCGGGAGCACAGAATTGCCACCTCACGGGTGCCGCCGACGTCGTGCGGACCCGGGGCCCTCCTGGCTCCCGGTGCCAACCCGGTAGCCTGGAGAGCATGAGAATTGCGACCTGGAATGTGAACTCCATCCGTGCCCGCGCCGACCGAGTCGAGGAATGGTTGGACCGCTCTGACGTCGATGTCCTGGCGATTCAGGAAACGAAGGCCAAGGACGAGAACTTTCCTTTCAGCGTGTTCGAGCGCCTGGGTTACGACGTCGCCCACTTCGGCCTGAACCAGTGGAACGGCGTCGCGATCGCCTCCCGCGTGGGCCTCGACGACGTCGAACGCACCTTCCCCGGCCAACCCGTATTCGGCAAACCCGGCAAGGAAGAGATCCAGGAGGCTCGAGCAATCGGGGCCACCTGTGGCGGCGTTCGCGTCTGGAGTCTCTACGTCCCCAACGGCCGCGGAATCGACGACCCACACATGGCCTACAAGCTGGATTGGCTCAGGGTGCTCCGCAAGAACACCCAGAAGTGGCTCGCGGATGACCCGGAGGCCCAGCTGGCACTTGTGGGAGATTGGAACGTCGCGCCCCAGGACGACGACGTCTGGGACATCGAATTCTTCCGCAAGAATGGGATGACGCACGTGACCGAGCCCGAAAGGGCGGCATTCCACTCTTTTCTAGACGACGCCGGGTTGGTTGACGTCGCTCGTCCTTATACGCAAGGGGAGAAAGACTACACCTACTGGGACTACACCTCGTTGCGTTTTCCGAAGAACGAGGGCATGCGAATCGACTTCCAGCTCTACTCCCCCGCCCTGGCGGACCGCGTAACGGGCGCAAGCTACGACCGTGAGGAGCGCAAAGGCAAAGGCGCCTCCGACCACCTGCCCGTGATCGTGGACGTGAAGTGATTCAACCATGAGACCGGCCGGGGGCTGGCCGCGTTCCACGGTTAACGCAAAGGATCCCTTCACCGCGTGCGGCGAAGGGGTCCTTCGCGAATTCCGTATCCTCAGCGCCCGAACTTACTGCCCAACGGGGTACTGAATACCGGCCATCGGGTCGTACCCGTCGGCGAGTTCGCCGAGCCCGTTGGAGGCACAGTAGGACTTCACCAGCTGGTCGGTCGAGACATCGTAGGGTTCGGAAGATGTCCAATCGATGGTGCACTGGCCACCAGTGTTCCAGTAGTCCTCCAACTGAGCCGTCGCCGCGGCATCGCCAGCACCGTTCGCTCCCGCCTGGTCGCCACCGGCAGCCGCGTCGTTACCGGCCTCCCCCGCCGACCCCGCGGCATCATTGGCACCCTGGCCGCCGCTGGCGCCCTCGCCATTCTGTCCACCATTGGCTCCATCGGCGCCTTCCGCTCCATTGGCACCCTGGCCACCGTTCGCGTCGGAGCTACCGTTCGCCTTGTCGTCGCCGTTGGCGCCCGCGGAGCCGTTAGCTCCCTCGCCAGATGACGCCCCGTCCGAGCTGCCCGACGACGAATCCGACGAGGCCGAACTTGAGCTGCCTCCCGAGCTTGAAGAGGAACTTGACGAGGAAGCCGATGCAGAACCCGAAGCATCGGAACCACCATTATCGTCCTGGCCGCATCCGGCCAGAGCCAGAGCGAAGACTGCTGCAGTCAACGTCAGAACACGAGCTTTCATTGGACTCTCCTTATGTGTCTTGGCTAACACTTGAGTATAAACAAACAGAGGAACAATTGTCTCGCAATATTTTTATCGAATTTTGCGAATTATGAAGGTCCCGCGTTTACTCGATAGTTTTTAAAGTCTCGGTTTACACTTAACAGTTAGCAGGGCTATCTGTCAATGGAATTTCTCTCTAGGTTTCAGTGCACAACTTTTGCCCCGCACTCTCACCGGGAGAACCCGCGTTACCCCTCGGGGCTAATGGTTACGAACTTGCCTTTACTCGCATCATTGCTTTCGGAGCAGTCGGCGCACCCTGGTTTATTGGGTTCTCGACGGTAGGGTGCTGGTATGCCTGAAGCCTCGGAGAACCCAGTATCGTGTTACAGCCACGGACACCATCCAAGCGTGCTGAATTCCCATTCGACGCGCACGGCGGAAAACAGTTGTGCATACTTTCTGAGTCGAGTATCCGAGGGAGACAAGATCCTGGACATCGGGTGCGGGCCCGGCACGATCACGCTGGGACTCGCGGAGCGAGCGGGAGACTCAGGCGCAGTGGTCGGCGTGGACTTTTCCCCAGAGGCCATTGCACTGGCACAGAGCAACGCGAATTCGGCTGGCCGGGAAAACGTCCGTTTCGTGGAAGGAGATCTCTTCGCGCTCGACATGGAGCCGGCGAGCTTCGACATCGTGCACGCTCATCAGGTGCTCCAACATCTTTCAGACCCGGTGGAAGCGTTATGCGACATGGCCCGTTATTGCAAACCGGGAGGTCTCATCGCGGTCCGGGACGCTGACTACCACGCCATGACCTGGCATCCGAGATTCCCGGGGATGGACCGCTGGCTGTCGGTCTATACCGCGGACGCCCGCTCGCACGGCGCGGAGCCGGACGCTGGCCGGAACCTTCGTGCGTGGGCGAATGCAGCCGGGCTGGCACCCTTTGCGGTGACCTCGTCGACGTGGACGTACGGAACTGCGGAATCCACGGCATGGTGGGGCACCAGCCAGGCAGACCGGGTTCGCAACTCACGTTTTGCCGCCCATGCAACCGAAAGAGGAATGACCTCTCACGATATCGAAGGTATCGCCCAAGCTTGGGAGAGCTGGGGCAACCATCCGGATGCCTGGTTCTGCATGGTGCACGGCGAAGTTCTCGCCACGGTCGAGTGAACTCCAGGGCCCAAATCGGCCCCTGGTTACTTTTTTAGGCCGTGGTTCTTTGTTCTGTCACTTGCCGCTGTAGACGGGGAAGACGGCGTTCTCTCCGTAGTTCTTCTCGTCCATGGTCCGCAACGTGCCCATGTCTTCCTCGCTGATCGCGAAGTCGACCCGCGCGTTGGAGCGCATATGGTCGGGGTTCGCAGTCTTGGGCAACGATACGGCGCCGAGCTGGAGCGTGTAGCGGATGCACAGCTGTGGAACCGAAACCCCGTACTTCTCGGCGATCGCGGCGACTTCCTTGTTCTTCAGAATCTCGCCGTGTGCGATGGGTGAGTATGCTTCGACGAGGATGTCCTTGCTTTCGCAGTAGGCGATGAGCTCGGACGGGGTGTTGCCAGCGTGGACGAGGATCTGGTTGACGTGCGGTGCAACCGTGCCGTTGTCGAGGATATTGTTGAGGTCCTCCTGCAGAAAGTTTGACACCCCGATGGAGCGAATCTTGCCCACCTGGTGCGCCTCCTCCAGGGCCTTCCAGGCCTGTCGGTTGCCGTCTGCGTAGTCGCCACCACGGAAGTTCTCCCACGGTTGAGGAGCATGGATCAGCATGAGATCGATGTACCCGATGCCGAGCTTCCGCAGCGACTCGTCGATCGCGGCGACCGCCTCGTCGTAGTCCTTGATCTCCGCGGCCAGCTTTGTGGACACGAACAGGTCCTCTCGGCTCACGCCGCAGTCGCGTACGCCGGCGCCAACCCCTCGTTCATTGCCGTAAGCCTGCGCGGTATCGATGTTGCGGTACCCGATCCCGACGGCATCACACACGGCCCGTGCCGCCTGATCGTCGTCGATGAACCAGGTGCCCAGACCCAGCTTCGGGATCTCGACTCCGTTGGACAGAGTATTGGTTTCCTTCAGGATGCTCATGCTTTACTTCCTTGTCTTCGGCAGTTCGTCGTACACCTGATCGGTGACCGGTTCGAGCCACTCATTGCTCACGTTCTCACCCGGGGTGATGAAAACGAGGTGGGAAAACCACGAGTCGGCTTTCGCCCCGTGCCAGTGCTTCGTACCGGCCGGGACACGAATTACCGTTCCCGGCTCCAAGCTGACAGGGTCCTCGTCCTCGGCCTGGTACCAGCCGCGGCCGGCGGTGCAGAGCAGGATCTGGTCGCCCCCGCCGGCGGTGCCATGGTGGATGTGCCAGTTGTTGCGGCAGCCCGGTTCGAAAGAGACGTTGTTGACGGGAACGCTCCCGCCGGTCAGCGGGGCGAGGTAACTCTGTCCGACGAAGTACTGCGCGAGGGCATCGTTCTTCTCCCCGAGCGGGAAGATCTGGTCGAATTCGTTGTTGTTCATGCTGATTCCTTCGTTTCGTGGTCGGTGATGCAGCGGGGCCAGATGCTGCCGCTTTCCGCGGCCTCCCCGGTCTGCAGGCATAAGCCGTGTGGGCTTCAGCCCGGGCCGGCGGTGTGGCCTTCCTCTTGCTCCGTCTTGTCTCCGGCGGCCCAGGAGGCCAAAAAGCGCAGGGCCTCGTGAGTGGGGCTCTCCGGCGGGGCCGTCCAGACGACGAGCTGCTGCTCGGCATCGTGCGCTTCGACGAGAGTGTCCCAGTCGAGCACCAGTTCGCCGACCGCCGGATGGTTGAGCGTCTTGGTGCCGATGGTGAGGCTCTTGACCGTGCGACCGGCCCACCACTGGCTGAACTGGGAATCCTGCACGGACAGCTCTCCGACCAATGAGCTCAATCGCGGGTCGTCGGGGTATTTCGCGGCCTCCATGCGCAGCTGCGCGACCGCCGTCTGGGCGACACTTTCCCAATCGGCGTAAAGAGCGCGCATCACCGGATCTGTGAACAAGATGCGTACGTAGTTGCGGTGCTTCTGCGGGACCTTCCCGAAGTCGACCATCATCACGGCAGCCAGGTCGTTCCACGCGAGAATGTCCATACGCCTGCCCATCACGATCGCCGGCGTCGCCATGAGATCACCGAGCAGACGCCGCAACTGCGGTTGGACCTTCTGCACGGTCCTGCGCGGGGCAAGGGTGGAGGGTTTCTCCGCGAGACTGAATAGGTACCGCCGCTGGTCGGCGTCCATCTGCATCACCTCGGCGAGGGTGTTCAGCACGGGAGCGGAGACCTTGATGCGTCCCTGCTCGATTCGGGTGTAATAGTCGAGGCTGATCGAGGCAAGCTGCGCCACTTCCTCACGGCGCAGGCCGGCCACACGTCGAGCACCGGAGCCCTCGGGGAGCCCGGTATCGCGGGGCGTGAGCTCACCGCGTCTCGTCTTGAGGAACGTGCCGAGCTCGTTCATCTTCGTATCACCAGCCATGCCCACATCCTTCCACCATCCCTGCCTGGGGTGGGAGGGAGAAAAACATCCCTGGATTCGGCAGGCCACCGAGCGGCTGCGCTCCGGCGAGGCGATCGGGAACATCGTCTTGCCCTTCGCCCAAGAGCCCTTCCTGGGCGGGCTCGCGCTGCTCGGTTTCGCGGCGTCCGCGGGCGGCGGTGACAGAATTGGCCTGTCGGCCAGAGCTCGCTCACCCGTAGTCCCGTATACGGTGCCTGCAGGTTCTATGGGTCTAAGATTCCAGGTTTCGGACGTTTTTCAGGGTCAAGGGAAGCAAGGAGCTGATGAGCACCATGAAGCCCGCGATGGTGAGAACGACGTTCGTGTTCTGGCCTGTGAGCAAGCCTGCCGCTGCGGTTCCGATCGGGATGGCGGCGTAGGATCCGAGCGCGTCGAAAGTCGAAATCCTGCCCAGTTGCTCAGGTGGGATTTTCGTTTGCAGCGCCGACATCCAACAGATGGTGAAGATTTCAACACCGATCCCACCTATGGCGAACAAAGGTGTCAGGGCCAGAAAATGCAGGTCCAGGATCAAAGCGAAAGGGATGGCTGCAATACTGGCCGCCCCGAGGAGCCCGATAACAAGCGGTCGGGAAATCTTCGCCCGGTAGAGCACGGCTCCTGCGACGAGCATACCGGTGCCCATTGCCCCGATGAGAACGCCCCACCCGAATGTCCCGATCGCGGGGGTGCTGACTGCAATGGCTGGCCCGATCACACCTTGGACACCGGCGGCGACGGCGTTGACCGCCGTGAATGCCGCCACCACCGACCAGACCCAGGGCCGGGAAATGAATTCGTGCCATCCTCGACCGACGTCTTGGACAACCGTCGATTGGCTCGCCATCTCCTGGTCACCGTTAAACTTCGGGAGCAAGAGTGCCGCACCGGCCCCGACAGCAAAAAGCGCCGAGTTGATCCAGAAACCGTAGGCCGGATGCGCGATGGCCATAATCCCGCTCCCTGCAATGGGACCAGCCACGGTGGCAACACTTCTGACCATAGCGATGGCCGAATTGGCTCGAACGAGCAAGTCACTACCGATCAGGCGGGGAAGTAGAGCGCTGAAGACAGGAAGGGTGGCCGCATT
Source organism: Rothia uropygialis (assembly GCF_004137765.1). Lineage (GTDB taxonomy): Bacteria > Actinomycetota > Actinomycetes > Actinomycetales > Micrococcaceae > Rothia. The sequence continues at coordinate 263,039 of NZ_NOIS01000004.1, forward strand.
GGCTGCGCCATTAATCGCCTCCAGGCTCACGAGCAAACCCAAGGGCGCCGCCTCGTTCCACAAGGCGATCCCCGCTACGATCTGTGACGCCGCGGCGACAGCGTGGGAGACCAACAGAATCAAACGGGGGTCCACCCGATCGGCAAGTACTCCTGCTGCTGGCAGTGCAGCGATGAATGCGACGGTCCTCGCCATGGTGACGACTGCCAGCCCGTGAGCACCAGCACCGGTCGAGAGCACACCGAACGCGACGATGACCGGCGCCATGGTTGTCGCCCAGAGGGATGCGGTCCGAGTAAGAACGTAGGTATTGAAACCGGCCCGCATGGTCCATAGGGAGGGGCTTTGCTCGGTTGGGGCGACCATCAGTCGGGGTCTTGTTGCGGGACAGGAGTCAGCTGAAGAACCACCATGACGTCGTGACCATCTCGTGGGGCATCAGTCGTGCGCCATCTGTCGATAACCGCGATCAGTTCCTGCTGGAGCTGTGTGGCTTGGTCAGGACTGAGGCGGAGAATGGAATCGACGTCGGTGGCGGCATCTCTCCATGCCTGGGGCCAGGAATCTGTGGCCTCATCCCAGGCACCTTGTAACTCCTTGCGCCTACCGTTAAGAACGCTCCTGGCCTGACTGATCGCCGAGAGAAGATGCTCAGGCGCATCTGTCTCCGGAGCTCGCCACCGGATGCCACCAGGAATAGCTTCCCAGAACCGGGACCGCCGATCCGCGGCCAGCGATTCGTTCAAGTGAACAAAACCTTCTTCATTCAACACACGGAGATGATGACTGGCGGAGCCAACGGCCATTCCGAGGCTGGCTGCGATGGCACTGACACGGCTAGGTCCTTCCCTGAGAAGCAACTCGTAAACTCGGATGCGTTCCGGTGAGACAACACGACGAAGAGTCTCGGCATCGGATAGCACTGGAGTTTCCCTGCTCTGCTGTGAATCCATGAACGTCCCTCAACCAGGCAATCGGAAAATATAATTGTACAAATCTAATTGTACATTTTCGGCCACCTTCATACGCGCAAGGCACGGAAACTGCAGATGCCCCAAAGCACGATCGTGTTTGACCTCAGCACGGCCATCGCTTACGAAACCGCCGCCGAGCCCATCCCCCCGGCTGAAGGGCGAGAATCGGTTGCAAGGAGGCCGAAAACGAGCGTGTCGGTCCATTCACCCTTGTTCCAAAAGTCTTCTCGCAGATGACCCTCGTGGACCATTCCTACACGCCGAGCCAGTTTGGCTGAGACCGTATTTCTGGGATCGACCCGCGCTTCGAGCCGATGAAGCATGTAGTGACCAAGAGCTGTATCCAGCACCTCGGTGACGGCTTCGGTTGCCAGTCCTTTCCCGCTGTAGTCCGGATCGATGACCCACCCGATCTCGGCGGCACGGTATCGGCGGTCGGTCAGCCACAGTGATATCGACCCGAAAGGCTCCCCCTGGTATTCGAGCACGAGACCGAGCGAGCCTTCCCCGCCATCCAGGCCGGTACGATTCATGCGTTGGCGGTTCTTGTGCACAGCCTCCTCTGCCGAGAAGGGACCGTAGGGCAAGAATCGGCAAACTTCTGCGCTCGAGTAAACCCGATGCATCCAGGCGGCGTCGGATTCCTGGTGCAAGCGAAGTATGAGCCTGCTGGTACGCAGGGGCAAGCGCAACGGTTCCATGCTTGCAGAGCATACCCACCCCTAACTGCACCAGCGACCAGACATCAGCGAACCTACGATGGCGGTCGGGTGGTGACGGTCGAGATCGAAGATGGTGTCCCATCGCTGGCTGTTGCCCTCGCCCAGCTCCAATCACAGCGGACCACCGCGCGCATCAGGGCCGTGGCCCAGGCGATCCACCATCAGGTGGAGAAACATCGATCGGAACTGCCAGTCGGGGCTGGGTAAGCGATTTCGGCCCCGCTAGGACCGCCCACTCTCTGAGTGCCCTGACCACCGGAATCTTCAGCAACGCCCCGCGGAACGGTGCCGCTTCGAGCAGGTCCGATCCAGAGGACCGAAGAGACTACTGTTCTCTCAGATCGGGTTGCCGACCTGCTTGACGGTCCCTGCCGATTCTTCAACGACTGGGCAACCGGCCATCGGAACGAGAAAGCCCCGGGAATGGATAACGCTCGACATTGATTGGAGTACTGCACCGGTCGGGACATCATGTGAAAGCCCACGCTTCATGCCGGGATTCGAGCCTTAAAAAAAGAAATCCGCCCCGCATAGAAGCCTACGAGGCGGATTTCGTGGCTCCGACCGGCGTCGATCCGGTGACCTTACGATTTTCAGTCGTACGCTCTACCAACTGAGCTACAGAGCCAGGCACATCTAGTGCAGATATGCCACGACGGCGTCTCTATCTGACATTCATCAGAATAAATACGCCGCCAGAGCGACCCTGACGGGACTTGAACCCGCGACCTCCGCCGTGACAGGGCGGCGCGCTAACCAACTGCGCTACAGGGCCTAGTTGTTTTTTCCAACGAGAGAAAATCTTATTGGAATAAACTAAGGTGTGCAAATCAGAGACTTGCAGTACCCCCAACGGGATTCGAACCCGTGCCGCCGCCGTGAAAGGGCGGTGTCCTAGGCCGCTAGACGATGGGGGCTTAGGCCAGCTCGGGAGTATTCCTCGCTTGGACCTCCATAAGCATAATCGCGTTTGGAGCCAAAGCACAAATCGAGAATCCGGAAAGAGTCGCGAATCACAAATAAGGCGGAGAACCGGCCGTGAACGCCTCTGCTTCCACAACCGGCTACGCCGGCCTCATGCGACACAGAACAATTCAGCCCCAGACCACGCCCGGTTCCGGAGCGGAGTCGATGCGCTCGTCCTTGAGCTCCGGGACGATCATCACGGGATTGTCCGAGCTGTGCAACACGCCTTGCGACGTCGAGCCCAGGATCATTCCGGTCAACCCGCCACGTCCCCGAGTGCCGACCACGATCATGTCGGCTTCCTCACCGGCTTCGATCAGCACGCGCACTGGGGAACCGTCGATGAGTTCCGCGGTGACGTCGAGTTTCGGGAAGAAGCCGCTGATCCAATCCTTGGCCTGGTTTTGCAGTTCCTCGACCTCGCGGTACATGGCCTCGAAGTCAACGGCAGCAGGAACCCAGTTCACCGCACCGGTGAACGGCGCGAGCGCGTTGACGAGCTTGAGACCCACACCCATGCGCTCGGCCTGTTCGGCAGCCTTCAGAATCGCGATACGAGCCTGATCCGAACCGTCCGAGCCGACGGCGACGCCGTGGCTCGGCTGAAGGATCGTCGCATCCTCCGCGTGCCTCTTTGCCCAATTCAACGGAACGACCACGACGGGGCAGTGAGATTTGGCCGGCAACGCCGTCGAGACGGTACCGAGCAGCCGGCCGAGGAACCCCTTGGCCGACCGGGACCCGACGACAATCAGTTCTGCACGCTTGGACAGTTCCAGCAAGATACCCGAAGCATCGCCGGTCTCCACCGTGGCCCGCAAATCGACGTCATCGTGCTCGACGCGGCGATGGGCCTCGTCGAGAATTTGGGTTACGCCGTCTTCCAACGCTTTGTCGTCGATGACGGAATATCCCGAGTCGAACCCCGTGCCGGTAAAGACCGGCAAGGAATAGGCTGTAACCAGGCGAACCGGAACCTTCCGCCTCTTGGCTTCGGAAACTGCCCAGGTCAGGGCCCCGTAACTTTGATCGGAACCATCGATTCCGACGATGACCTCGCCGTGGATATCTCCCAGATTCTGGCTTCCGGCGCCCTCCGCCACCGCGCGGGCCCCGAACGTACTGTTGGAATGCAAGCCATTGGTCTCTGACATGGCGTCCCTCCTTGGGTAGTTCCTGTACCCATTCTAGGACGTAAATCACGTATATGCCCTTGTGCGCCCCGAAAATTCACTTCCGGGGCATCACATGAGACCCGCTACTGGCCTTTTCGGGAAATCTCGACCATGTCTTCGCGCGGAACAACCTTGACGCGCTTGCGCGGGTTGCCCGCGGCGTCGGTCACGGCTTGACCCAAGGACTGTTCGTGCTCGTCCAGGGCATGCCACCCTTCCCACGTCGTGTACTTGATGCCCTTCGATTCGAGGAATTCGGGAACCTTCTCGGCATCGGCCTCGGTCGCCGTGAATTCTCGGTCCTCGAGCAGGTGGGTGATGGTCTCCAACGCATCCGACTTGGTCGAGCCGATCAGGCCCACCGGACCGCGCTTGATCCACCCGGTCGCGTAGAGCCCCGGGATGGGCGTCTCGGATTCGTCGAGGACGCGCCCTTCCTCATTGGGAATGACACCCCGCAGGCCGTCGTAGCCGACCTCGGGCAACTCCGAACCGTGGTAACCGATTGCGCGGTACACCGCCTGAACCGGATATTCCTCGGTTTCACCTGTCGGACGGATTCCGCCCGCGCCGTCGAGTTCGTTGCGTTCCATACGAATTGCGCGGACCTTGCCGTTCTCATCCCCCACAATCTCGGCCGGGGACTGCATGAAATGCAGGTGGAGTCGGCGGGAAGCGGTTCCCGGATTCTCTTTCTGCTCCTCGCGCCATTTGTTCAGAGTCTTGATCAAGGCCTTGATCTGGTTATTCGACTCGATAGCCGCTTCGGAGGCCTCGTCGAACTGGAAATCCTCGTCGTGGAGCACGATGTCGACATCGCGGGATTTGGCCAGCTCGCGCAATTCGAGCGGCGTGAACTTCATCTGAGCCGGTCCGCGGCGACCGAAAATGTGGACGTCGGTGACCGGCGACTTCTTGAGGCCCTCGTAGACGTTGTCCGGGATCTCGGTGACCAGCAGGTCTTCGGCGTGTTTGGACAGCACACGGGCGACGTCGAGTGCGACGTTGCCGTTGCCCAGAACCGCGATCTCCTTGGCCTCGAGGGGCCATTCGCGGGAGACGTCGGGGTGGCCGTCGTACCAGGCCACGAATTCGGCTGCGCCGTAGGAGCCGTCCAGTTCGACTCCGGGAATATGCAGCGACGCGTCGAAGTAGGCTCCCGTCGCGAAGATCACGGCGTCGTAATGTTTGCGAAGCTCGGAAAGAGTGATGTCCGTTCCGTACTCCACATTCCCGAAGAATCGCAGCTTGGGGTTCTCCATGATCTTGTGCAGCGAGGTGATGATGCCCTTGATGCGGGGATGGTCGGGAGCAACGCCATAGCGAATCAGACCGAACGGCGCGGGGTAGCGATCGAAGATATCGATGCTGACGTCCACCTCGCCGTCGGCGACGGCATCGGACTTGGTCAGCAGGTCCGAGGCGTACACGCCCGCGGGACCCGATCCGATCACGGCGACGCGCAGCGGACGGGCGGAGTTTTCAGACACAGAGACTTCCTTTCGTTACTGATCCCGGACTCGGTTCCGGGCCCTGGTGAGGAGGGGCAGCACTGAGGCACTAGCTATCAGTCTAACGAGATGACGTCATACGAGTCAGGGTGCCCTTAGTAATTCTTCAGCGGACGTCATAGGCATGTCGGTAGAGTTGAGTCATGACTCCAAGCTCATCTGCACAGCCCGAAGGATCACCCCGTTCGGAGGATCATGGCCTCGACGCCTCAGGCATGAACACTTCGGTGGATCCACGCAATGACCTCTATCGTTACGCGAACGGAACGTGGATCGACCAGCACCGAATTCCCGCTGACCGGGGAATCGACGGCGCATTCTATGCACTGCGCGACCGCTCCGAAGAACAGATCCGAGACATCATCGTCTCGGCCGGCGAGGCCGATCCGGAGTCCAAAGTCGGTGCGTTGTACAACTCCTTCATGGACGTGGATGCGATCAACGACGCCGGCAATCAGCCCCTGGACAAGGATTTCTCCCTCCTGGATGCGGTTCAGGACAAGGACGGCCTGGTCATCGTGCTCGCCGCCCTCGATGCCAGCGGCGTCGGCAGCCCGGTCGGCCTGTACATCAACAACGACGCCAAGAACGCGACGGAATACGTCCCCTATGTGGCACAGTCCGGTCTCGGCCTTCCGGACGAGGAATACTACCGCGAGGCCAAGTACGCCGAGATCCGCGAGGCATACCGCGAGCACATTTCCCGGATGTTCGAGATCACTGGTGCGGCCGAACGCCTCGGAGAGACCCCCGATTCGGCGGCCCGGCAAGTCTTCGATCTGGAAACGCAGCTCGCCTCCCATCACTGGGACAAGGTCATGTGCCGCGATGCGCACAAAACCTACAATCCTTACACCCCGGCTGGGCTCAAGGATGAGTTCCAGGGCTTCCCTTGGGAACGGTGGATCGAAGCCCTCGGCGGTTCGGAGGAGAGTTTCGCACGCGTCGTCGTCGCGCAGCCTTCCTTCCTCAAGTCCTTCGCAACCATGTGGAAGACGGAGCCGATGTCCCGCTGGAGACTCTGGACGGCATGGCACATCATTCACTCGCGCGCCCCATTCCTTCACGACGAGGTGGTGCAGGAGAACTTCGAGTTCTACTCCAAACGCCTCATGGGAACAGAGGAAATGCGCGATCGCTGGAAGCGCGGAGTCGGGCTCGTGGAATCCCTTCTGGGCGAGGAAGTCGGCAAGGAGTACGTCACCCGCCACTTCCCTCCCGAGCACAAGCAGCGGATGCAGGAACTCGTCGGGAACCTGATCGAGGCCTACCGCGATTCCATTTCCTCGTTGGACTGGATGACGCCGGCCACCCGTGAACGAGCGTTGGAGAAGCTCTCCAAATTCACCCCGAAGATCGGGTACCCGGACGAATGGCGTGACTACTCCTCATTGCAGATCGGCCAAAACCTCGTGGAGAACGTCCGCTCGGGCAATCGCTTCGAGCACGACTACGAACTCGGTAAGCTGGGGCAGCCCATCAACCGCCATGAGTGGCACATGACCCCCCAGACCGTGAACGCGTATTTCAATCCGGTCATGAACGAAATCGTGTTCCCCGCCGCGATCCTGCAACCGCCGTTCTTCTCGATGGGTGCCGACGACGCGGCGAATTACGGCGGTATCGGGGCCGTCATCGGGCATGAGATCGGGCATGGCTTCGACGATCAGGGCGCCAAGTACGACGGTGACGGCAACCTCAACGACTGGTGGACCGAGAAGGATCTCGAAGAATTCGAGAAACGCACGAATTCGTTGGTCAGCCAGTATGCGCACTACACCCCGGAGGGATTGGACCCGGCCGAGGATCGCGTCAACGGCGAGCTGACCCTGGGAGAGAACATCGGCGACCTGGGTGGGCTGACGATTGCGATTAAGGCGTACCGCAAGGCGCTCGAGAAACAAGGCACCACCCTCGAGAACGCGCCCGAGGTGGACGGCGTCAGCGCTGTTCAGCGCCTGATTCTGGCCTTCGCTCAGATTTGGCGGTCCAAGGCACGCCCCCAGACAGCCAAGATGCTTCTGTCGATCGACCCGCATTCGCCCTCGGAATTCCGGTGCAATGGCACGGTTCGCAATGTTGACGAATTCCACGAGGCCTTCGGCGTCCGGCCCGAGGACGAGATGTGGCTCGACCCCGAGGAAAGGGTGAGGATCTGGTGAAGCCGGAGGTGTTCGTCGTCGGGTCGGTGAGCCGCGACGTCACCGTGACCGTTGAGAAGTTTCCGGCCCCCGGAGAAACGGTCGTAGGCCATTCCGTGACGTACGGTCTGGGCGGCAAAGGCGCTAATCAAGCGGTTGCTTCCGCACTGACCGGAGTCCCAACCTCTTTCCTCGGGTGCGTCGGAACCGACGAAGTCGGCAAACAGCTCGTCTCGGCCCTCCGCGGCCGAGGGGTCCGGACCGAGCGGGTCGTCGAGGCACCTGGGGACTCGGGCTCGGCGCACATCACCGTGGACGCGCTCGGGGAGAACATGATCTCGATCGTCCCGGCGGCGAACCGGTCGGTCTCCCCCGAGCTGATTCAGCAAGGGCGCGAGTGCAGTTTCGACGATGCCGCGGTCGTCATGGCTCAGGGGGAAATTCCGATCGAAGCCCTCGAGGAGTTGGCGCGAGCGGTCGCGCCCCTCGAAGCTCGCCTGGTCCTGAACCTCGCTCCTGCCGTGAAAGTCTCCGCCGAGTGCCTCGCCGCAACCGACGTGCTGATGGTCAATGAGTCTGAAGCTGCCGCAGTGTTGAGCGAATCGGGCTCGCCGACTGTCGAGTCGATCGCCCAACGGTTGACCGAACTCGCGCCGAATGCGGTCGTGACATTGGGCGAGCAGGGCTCAGTCGTGGCCACCCGCGAGGATCCTCGGCCCACTCGTATCCAGGCCTTCCCCACAGAAGACGTCGTGGATACGACCGGTGCCGGAGACGCTTATGCCGGGGTCTTCGCAGCGGCCTTGGCACATCGGGTGTGTTCCGACGCCAGCGCAGGAACCCTGTCGCTGGAAACTCTGGCGACGTGCGCAACCATCGCCTCCCGCGAGGCCGCAAAGGTCGTCGAGAAGGCCGGGGCGTCGTCGTCCTATTCAGAATTCTCTTTGGAGGAACAATGAAAGTTGATCTCAATTCGGACTCGGGCGAGTCCTTCGGTTCCTGGATCATGGGCGACGACGCCGCGATGGCGCGGATCGTCTCCTCACTCAACGTCGCGTGCGGATTCCACGCCGGAGACCCCGACGTCGCACGGACGACGTGCCGTGCTGCCGCGGAATCCGGTGCCGCTGTGGGGGCTCACGTTTCCTACCCCGACCTGCAGGGATTCGGCCGAAGAGTCATGGACATGGGCCACGATGAGCTGGTGAACTCGGTGATCTACCAGATCGGCGCGCTCCAGGCCATCGCGGCGGCCTCCGGCACCCGAGTTGCTTACGTCAAACCCCATGGGGCGCTCTACAACCACATAGCCCGCGATGAGGCCCAAGCCCGCGCTGTCGCGGAAGGTATTGCATCGGTCAGCACCGATCTGCCGATCTTGGTTCTGCCGCATTCCGAGATCGCAACGGCCGCGGAAACAGCCGGATTGCGCGCGGTTCCAGAGGTCTTCGCAGACCGCGGCTACAACTCGGACGGTTCCCTCGTGTCCCGTCGGGAACAAGGCGCGGTCCTCCACGACGCCGACGAGATCGCTTCCCGCGTCGTGCGCATGGTCAAGAACGGACTGGTCACTGCGGTCGACGGTTCGGAGATCAGGGTCGATGCCCAGAGCGTGTGCGTGCACGGGGATACACCGGGAGCTGTGGAGATCGCGAGAACTATCCGTCGAAGCCTCGACGAGGCCGGAATCGTGGTAGAAAGTTTCGCCGCAGCATAACTAGGTGCAAGCATGCACTTCAACGCCAAACGCGCACCGGAGTTGTTCGGCAACCGGTGCGCTTTTGGCGTCCAAGGCGAAAAGTCATCGCCCCCCCCCCCCCCCCCCCCCCCCCCATCACACGACTCTCAGGCGAGCTCGGGCCTGACCCTGGAATCGTCAACATTTCGGTGGCGCCAGGCCTCGATAATCCACATCGCAGAGAACACGAAGAGGCACATGATGGGTATCGCGGAGACGACCAGCGGAATCGTGGTGATGTCGTCCAAGTACTGCGAGGACCCGTACAACGCGATTCCGATCCACATCGGCGAGATGTAAAGGCCGATTCCGGCGGCCCAGGCGAGAACCAGGGCAACGGTGCGCTCCGTTCCACGACGCGAGAAGAGCCACGGGAGAGCGTCCACGCAGATCGCGGCAATGATCAGCGGGAACCACGTGTTGTGATGTGACCAAGAAATGGGGGAGATCGAGAGCATCACGAAGGCGTTGAGTGAGACGATCGACAGTTTCATCCCTCGTTTGTCCAACGAGGGAATCACGGCCGCCACGCCCACAATGAGCGCAATGATCAGCACGTACATCACGATTTTCAGCAATGAGCCCGTCAGGCCGATGTGCATCAGCCATCCCTGGATCGAGATGTTGTCCAGGTAGTTGATATTCCCGACCCTGGACGGATCTGAAATGGCGTGGAACCAGAATTCCGCAGCCTGATAGGGCAGGAAAATCACGCCGACCAGGATGGTTCCGGCAAACGACGCGGCCATGGTTACCAGCCCCTTGATGTCCTTGCGCATCAGGAGGACCAGGCCGAAAGCCAGAGGCGTCAGCTTGATGCCCGCGGCGATACCGATCAGCAGGCCTCGCGGAACCTTGGTGGCCGGGCGCAGCAGATCCGCGAGAATCAAAAGCATAATCAGAGGGTTGATCTGCACGAGCCCGAGCCCACGCCGCCACGGCCCGGAAAGGCAGATGAGCGCGGCCAGAAGCGCGATCGTCGTCGTGCGCCCCAGCTTGTCCTGCAACGGAATCTTGTACCCGCGGTGGTTGACGTAATCGTAAATGATCGCGGCGAACCACCATGCGACGGCGATCGAGAACAGGACCATAATCGCGGTTCCGACTTTGACCGGCAGGAACGCAAATGGCAGGAACAACAAGGCCGCGAACGGAGGATACGTGAATGGCAGGAACGAGGTTTCCGTGAGCGGCACGAGGTGGAGCTCGTAGAGGTCCTTGTTGATTCCGTCGTTGCCGAAGATCGTCGCGGCACCGGCACGGTAGACCGTAAAGTCCAAGCCACCTTGTGTCAGTGCGTAGAGAATCTGCCCGCCGAGTACGACGACAACGACGATCCAGGCGACCGCCTGCCAGGGTTTGGAGGGCGCGCTGCGCTCAACGGAAGAGGAAGTCATTGGTTCAGTTTACCTAGCGATCAGCCCCGAAGCTGCGGTTGTGCACGGAGAACAGAATCGGCATGCCGGGCCGGTGGGACCAGGGCAAACCACATCGTGCATCTGCCGTCGTCCCGCACTCGGCCCCGATACTAGCCCTGCGGTTTTTCCGAATCCTCCGCCGAGGACTGGTTCTTGGGCTTGGCCACCAAATTGGTCGGACCGGCGCCCGCGACCTTGCGGCGGCGTTTGGGCTTACGCACCTCGCCGTCCTCGCTGTCCGGCTCGGCTTTCTTCTTTTTCGGCATCGCCGCGATCCGCAAAGCCGTTTCGATCACGATCACCAGCAGGCACACGTAATACACGATGTACGAGGGGTACAGCGCGAACACGGTTCCCACAACACCGATGAGTGTGGCCACAAGGGCCAAAATACCCAGGACCATGACGATCGTGTGCGCCAGGAAGAAACGCTCCGAGCCCTTGTTGCGCCACGCCAGGTAGATGGACATGAGACCAAAGAGAACCGGGAAGAAAACCTGTCCGGCCACCGCCATGGAATCCGGATGCCACTTGTAGAGACCCATCGCTTGAATGATCGCGGCGGCGGCCAGAGCCAGGGAAGCAGGCAGAGATTTCATGGCCGCCAGTCTACCGGCCTCACGCCGTGATGAAGTATGTGAGTCCCGCGATCACGAACACAGTGCCAGCAATCAGGGCGCAGGCGAGCTCGATCAGCAGGGCGGCGACAACGGTCGCGACGATTACGGCTGTCATGCCTTCATTCCTACGTCTCACCAGCCGTTATGCGGCTCGGCAGAGAATCCGGACGGGGGTTCTGGCAACACCGAAAGGCCCCTCGAGCCAGCGTGGGTGTTTTACCTGGTCACGCCAAAGAGTTTGTCGGTGTGCGCATTTCCGAAAACGGCGTCCGGGTCCAACCTTTCGCGCAGTCGCCGGAAGTCCTCGAAGCGCGGGTACAACCGCGAAAGCTCCTCGCAACCCAGCGAGTGCCTCTTTCCCCAGTGGGGCCTGCCGCCATGAGCGCGCATGATCTTTTCGACCCCGCCCAAATACGGCCTCGGGTCCTCTTTGAAGTACTGGTGCACGGCGATGTACATCGTTTCACGGCTGAATGCGGTCGAGAGCGGCACGTCGTCGGCCGCGGCCACACGGCCTTCGACCGGAAACGAAACCTTCAGGTCGTTGCGCTCGATGAATCGCTTGACTTCCCGGATGGCCCCGGGACCTTCTTCCAACGGGACCGCGTATTCCGTCTCGTTGAACCGAACCCTCCGCGGCGAGACGAAGACCTCGTGGGCCGGGGCACGATATGAGCGGTTCGACGTCGCCCACGCCGCCGCATGGGCCATAGCCGGAACAGCCGAGGGGAAAACGGAGCCGACCTCGCACATCAGGCTGAGCGCTCCGTTGTCCACGATTTCTTCGCTAAGCATCTGCAGCCAACGGGTTCGCGGCCCGATGTGCGCGAGTCCTGGGGGTGCCGCAGCGCCTCGGGGAACACGGGTGTTCGTTTTGGCGACCGCCTTGTCGGTATGAGGGAACCAAAAGAATTCGAGGTGATCATGAGACCGTGCACGGTCCTCCAAGCTGGCCAACAAATCCTCGAGATGTTCCCCGGTTTCCTGTGCCACGAGGTCGAAGGCCTCCACGCATTCCAACTCGACTTCCAGGATCATGCCCAGCACCCCGACCGATATCCGCGCCAGATCGAAAATTTCGGGATTATCCGATGCGGACAGGTTCATGACCGAGCCGTCCGGCGTCACGAGGCTCAGCCCGGTCACGGTCCCGCCGAAACCGGTGAAGCCCAGACCGGTACCGTGAGTTCCCGTCGAGATCGCTCCCGCAATCGACTGGGGATTGACGTCTCCCTGATTGGCCAGGGCCAAACCGTATGGTTCAAGTAGCCGGGGGACGTCCCGCAGGCGTGTTCCGGCGAGGAATCTGGCGCGACGCCGGGGCAGATCGACCCGGACGAGCCCGCTCATCTCATCCAGATTCACGAGGTGGTCGTCGCCGAGGGCGATAGGTGTGAAGGAGTGGGCGGCTCCGACCACTCGGATCCTTTCCCCGTTGTCTGCGGCCTGGCGTACGACACCGATCGCCTGTTCCCGTGTCCGTGGCTTCCACAAGTGCTGCGGTTGCGCGGATTCGATGCCCGACCAATTGCTCACCGTGTGCATCAGAAATTCCACCCCTTTCCTCGGTAAGTGACCCAAGTGTCGACAACCCGACCATCCGCGACGACCAAGTACTCTGCCAGGTGCTCGGCAAGTTCACCGGCTTTGGCATGCCGGAAATACACCAGATCTCCCAGCGCCAGAGTCTCGGCGCCCGGTCCGCGAAGCGGCGTCTGGACTTCTCCTGGTCCTTCGGCCAGCGAATATTTCAGTTCTGGAGGCCAATCGATTGTGGGAAGACGGTCGGTTCCGCTCGGGCCGGACGCAATCCATCCGCCTTCGAAGACCGTGACCCAGCCCGGCGCCGGACGCCGCACGACCGGCGTTGCGATGAAAGCCGCGGGGCGATGATGGAATTGTTGGTAACCGTCGAACAAGCCGGGCGAGAGCAGTCCCGAGCCCGCGGCGACCTCCGTCAGGGTTCCCTCGCGCGAGCTGCTCTCGAGCGATCCTGTGCCGCCTCCGTTGACGAATTCCAGCTCCTGTTCTTCTCTGATCGCGGCGAGGACCTGAGCCCTGCGTTCCTTGAGTTCGGCCGCCGAGGTTCCCTGCATGCGGCGCGTGAGAATGGCACCAACGCCCTTCCCCGCATTCCCTCGCCCAGCGATTTGGCCCTCATATGACAGGACACCCACCAAGGCGAATCGAGACCGATGGGCTATCTGCCGGACGACGTCGATCGCCTGTTCCGGCGTACGGACCGGTGACCTGCGGGCACCCAGATGCAAACGGTCGGCCAGAACTTTCTCCCAAATCCGCAACGACGCGTCGACGTCGAGACAGACCCGAACGGGCGGGAGGGGCGATGCGGAGGACTCCGCCTCGCCTTGACGGAGACGGTGCTCGATGTAATCGAGGTGTTCCGCGGAGTCGACCGTGAGCGTGATGTTTTCCCTCCCGGTTCGGCTCTCACCCAGCCGCCGCAAAGCAGACCGGTTGGTCGTGGGATATGCGACGAGTATGTCGCCGAATCCCTCCTCGACCAGCCAGAGGGCCTCATCCAGGGAGAACGCCATGATGCCGTGAAATCCGGGTTGGGCCAGGACGTAGGACATTGCCCCAGGCACACGCAGAGATTTAGAGGCGACACGGATAGGAAGTCCCGCAGCCCTCTTGCGCAAGGCCGCAATGTTGGTGTCCAAAGCATCTCGATCGATCGCCCCCACCGGTCCGTCCATGCCGTGGAGAGCCTGCCGGATGGAGAGGGAAACCATAGAAAATCCTTGCATGACGAGGTGCTTTGCCTCACACCATACGTCAAAATCTGCCAAACTGGACTCATGAGTACAGTCAGTGCCGATCCCTCCTCCGCACGGCCCGATACCGTGGACTTGCCCCCGCGACTCGCCGAGTTCCTCACGGAGAACCTGAGCGACGACGTCGCTGGAACCGGATCCCGCCTCCAGATCACAGCACCAGCGCTCGGAGAGACGCTGTTCTCTTGTCACGGCGCGAAAGCTGAGGATGTGTTCCGTGCCGCCGAGAGGGCTCGGGCCGCGCAACCGGGATGGGCCGAACGGCCCGCGTCCGAGCGCGCTGCCGTCCTGCTCCGCTTGCACGGTGAAATCCGGCGCCACGAAGAACTCATTCTGGACACGATCCAGGCCGAAACCGGAAAGTCTCGGATCCATGCGTTCGACGAGGTCATGGACGCATACAACGTGTGTCGTTTCGTGGGACGCACGGCCCCGAAAGCCCTGCGTCACGAACACCGCCGTGGTGCCCTACCCGGGATGACGAGCACTACCGTCCAACGCCTCCCCCTGGGGGTGGTCGGGTTCATCACCCCATGGAATTATCCGGTCTCCTTGGGAGGAACGGACCTGCTCTCGGCATTGGCCGCAGGCAATGCGGTGGTCCACAAACCCGATTCCAAGACCGTACTCTCGGCCATCCTGATGCGCCGGCTCGCAATCTCGGCCGGCCTCCCGGCCGAGGCATGGCAGCTTGTCCCGGGTCCCGTAGAGCAGATCGGTGATGCCCTCCTGGACAGGGTGGACGCGGTGTCTTTCACCGGATCCACCACCGCCGGTCGCGGTATCGCCCAGAAAACGGGCGCAATGCTCAAACCGACCGCACTCGAGCTCGGCGGCAAGAATCCCATGATCATCTGTTCGGACGCTTCCCTCGATGCAGCGGTGGACGGGTCCGTGCGAGGGTGCTTTTCCTCGACGGGCCAGTTGTGCCTGTCGATCGAGCGCATTTATGTCATGGACGAGCTCTACAACGAATTCTGCATACGCTTCCGGAACGCCACTGGAGCCCTGCGACTGGGCTTCTCATTCGACCACCACCACGACGTCGGCAGCCTGATCTCCGAGGAGCACCTCACCAGGGTGCAACGCGCCGTGGACCAGGCCACACAGGTCGGCGCGAAAATTCTCGCAGGAGGCTCGGCACGCCCGGACCTCGGTCGTTGCTTCTTCGAACCGACGATTCTCACCGATGTACCATCCTCGGCCCGACTCACGCATGAAGAAACCTTTGGTCCGGTCGTCGCGGTCTACAGCGTCGGCTCCGAGGACGAAGCGATTGCCCGTGCCAATGAGACCCCCTACGGCCTCAACGCGAGCGTGTACTCGGGCGACAAATCCCATGGACTGGCGGTCGCCTCCGATATCGAAGCCGGAATGGTCAACGTCAACGAAGCCTTCTCCGCCGCGTGGGGATCGATTGCGGCGCCGTCCGGCGGCCTGAAGGCATCCGGCCTGGGCCATCGACACGGGCCGGAAGGAATTGTCGAATTCACCCGGACTCGCACCGTTGCCCACCAATCGCTCATGCCCATTGCTCCCTTCGGTCCATTGGACGGCGAGAGATTCCAAAAGGTCATGAGCCAGGCCCTCGGGGCGATGAAGAGACTTCGACTGAAGTAGCTGCCGAAAACAGCACCATCGCGTTCCTTCGTGATCTCTGACATCCCGGAGCGAGAAGGCCAGACGCACTCTGTAAGCTTGGCCCGATGGCTAATTCGAAAAAGCGTTCTCCCGCCGGAAGACCCGACCACGGTCAGGGCAACAAGATCTCGCGGGCGCTCGTGCGCAACTGGCAGGTCCTGACCGCCCTACTACTGCTCGTGGTGGGTTCGGCCGGTCTGGTCCTGAGCGACTACGGAAAGTCGGAGTGCACGATTCTGAATTCATCGGCCATACCGGATCATCTGTCGGAAGACATGCAGCAGGCCTCGGAGGAATCGGGATTTCCCGTCAAGATTCTCGCGGCTCAGATCGAGGCCGAATCGGGGTGGAACCCTGACGCTCATTCGAAAGCCGGCGCCAAGGGAATCGCGCAATTCACTCAGGACACCTGGGACGTCTGGGGAGACGGGGACCCCATGAATGAAAAGGACGCGATCGCAGCCCAAGGCCGGTACATGAAGTATCTCCACAAGCAGGCCGACGAATACGCCAATTCCGAAGAAGACGTCGCACGATTCGCTTTAGCTGGCTACAACGCCGGCCCCAACGCCATGAAGAAGGCGCACGGCGTACCCGACATCTCCGAAACCAAGAATTACGTCCACAAGATCATGAAGCTTTCCGAAGGCAAATACTCGAAGACCTGCGACTAGTCCGCAGGGTTCAGAATTCGAGGCGCGATCCGGAGCATTCCCCGAGGTGAGTTTCCTGGACTAGATTGGCACTATGCCTACGTCTTCACATATTCCTTGGGTCATATCCGTGGAGGATGCCGACCAGCTGCTCCTCGGCTCCGATCTGGAGGTCCGCGTGGCCGATGTGCGCTGGTACTTGGATGGGCGCTCAGGCTCTGCCGCCTTTGCCTCGGGCCATCTGCCCCAGGCCGCCTTCGTCGATCTTGACACGGTCCTCGCGGCGCCGGCGGCGGCCGAATCCGGCCGACATCCGCTCCCGGATCCCGAGACTTTCGCGTCCGGCATGGAGGCCGCGGGCATCGCCGAGGACACCGTCGTCATCGCCTACGACGATGCCTCGGGAGGCTCCGCGTCCCGGCTCGTGTGGTTGTTGCGCGCTACGGGGCACACCGCGGCCCTTCTCGACGGCGGGATCCAGGCCTGGACCCGTCGGCACGGCGCGGACGCCCTCGAACCCGGGGCAGGCGACGTCGTGCCGGCACCCACGGGAAGCTTCCGACGCACGCCTGTGAACCCGGAATGGATCGCGACGATGCACGACGCCGAAACTGCTGAATCCGACGGGCTCCCCCTTTTGGACTCGCGTGCCCCAGAACGGTACCGGGGCGAGGTCGAGCCGATGGATCCATGGGCGGGCCACATTCCCGGCGCGCTCAATGTCTTCCACGCGGAGAACATCGGAGCGGACGGACGCTTTTTGACGACCGTCGATCTGCGGAAACGCTTCGGAGAGGCGGGCGTGGACAGCGATACCGAGCCCATCGTGTACTGCGGGTCCGGCGTGACGGCATGTCATAACCTGGTGGCTCTGGAAATCGCGGGTCTCCACGGGCGCCTCTACCCGGGATCCTGGTCCCAGTATTCGGCTCTCCACCCCGAGCCAGACGACGCTTGCGGCTCATAGGAGAACTCCCCACTTCGGTCCGCGAAGTGGGGAGTTCTTTGTGCCACCGAAGCAGCTGGGCCTTAGAGGACGCCCGCCAGGCGCTGGACGCCTTCCGCGAGACGTTCCGGAGCAACCGACGAGAAGGCGAGACGCACATTGCGTGCGCCGGAAGGCTCGGCAGGCGGATCGCCTGCGCGGTGAGCGGCGGCGTCGTCGTAGAACGCGGTGCCCGGAACGAACACCACGCCCGCATCGATGGCCCGGGGAAGTGCCAGCTCCGCATTCCCCGCCCCGCCCTCGGGCAGGGTCAACCAGGTGAAGAATCCGCCTTCCGGAGTCGTCCACTGCGTGCCCTCGGGCATGAACTTCTCGCACGCCTCCAGAACGGATTCACACCGTTCCTTGTACAGCTTGGAGGTCCTGCGGGTGTGAGGCTCCCACATTCCTTCGCTCATGAACCCGAGCACCAGTCGTTGGGAGAGGACCGAGGGACAAATGGTTACGGCCTCGCCCGCGATCTGCAAGAACTTGCGGACCCGCGGCGGCGCAACCATCCAACCGACGCGCACCCCCGGTGAGAAAACCTTCGAGAAGCTACCGAGGTAGATAACGGCTTCGGGGTCGTACGAATGCAGGGACCGATGACGCTCCCCGCCGAACCCGAGCTGACCATAGGGATTGTCCTCAACCACCAGGACGTCGTTCTCGCGGCACACACGGACAAGTTCTGCACGGCGCTCGTCAGCGAGCGTCACGCCGGTGGGATTCTGGTAATTGGGGATCGTGTAGAGGAATTTGACCTTTTTGCCCTCGGACTTGAGGCGTGTGATTTTCTCCTCGACCTCTGCCGGGTCCAGACCCTGATCGTCCATCTCGACATGCTGGACCTCGACCTCGTAACCTTCGAATACCCCGAGGGCGCCGGTATAGGTGGGTCCTTCGGCCAGAATCACGTCGCCCGGATCCGTGAACAGCTTGGTCACGAGGTCGAGCCCCATCTGCGAGCCCGCCGTCATCTGGATCTCGTCCAGCTTGGGGTGAGATCCTTCCGACCCCATGAACTCGCACACGAGTTCTGCGAGTTCTTCCAAACCAGCGCCCGAGCCGTACTGCAGGACCTCGAGGCCCTCCTCGGAGATGATCTTGGAAGCCATCTCGCCCAAACGGTCCAGTGGAAGGAGCTCGAGGTCCGGGTTGCCGCCGGCCAAAGAGATGATGCCCGGACGCATCGATACCTCGAAGACGTCACGTACAGGCGAGGGGCGGAAGCCCGCGGCTCTCGTGGCAAAACCTTGCATGAGGCGCGCGTCCGCACCGGTTGCTCCGGACATGAGTTCCTGAATGCTGACCACTTAAGTCTCCTTTGATTCGAGTGGAGGTCGAGGACCTGGTCTGTGGGGCCGTCACGTGCGGACGCCACCGCTGAGGGTCACGACCGGGGCCCGCGAAAGGCCGACCCGGCGTCCGTGCCGGGTGCGGCTCCTGCCTAGGCGCCGTACGTGTTCTTGGCCTCGCCGTATGCGGGGCCGTCTGCCGGCGCATTCTTGCCCAGGGCCATGAGGCTGATGAATTCGTACACAATATGTGCTGCCGCTATACCTGTCAGTTCCGCGTGATCATAGGCAGGGGCCACTTCCACGACCTCGGCGCCGACCACGTCCAGTCCGCGCAGGCCACGGACGATCTCGAGGATCTCGCGGCTCGTCGCGCCACCGGCCTCCGGGGTCCCGGTTCCCGGGGCATGAGCCGGGTCCAGCACGTCGATGTCCAGGGAAATATACAACGGGCGGTCGCCCACGCGCTTCCGGAGCTGTTCGACGACCCTGTCCACGCCAAGGCGGTAGATATCGGCGGATGAGACGATGCCGAAACCGAAGCGGGCGTCGTCGTCGAGATCCTCCGTTCCGTACAGCGGACCCCGGGTACCTACATGGCAGAGCGCATCCGTATCGATGAGATTTTCCTCGAAAGCACGGCGGAATGGGGTTCCGTGGGTGTATTCGGCGCCGAAGTAGGTATCCCACGTATCCAAATGCGCGTCAAAGTGCAGCAGAGCTACCGGCCCATGCTGTCGGTGCATGTTCCTCAGGTTGGGCAGCGCAATGGTGTGGTCGCCGCCGATCGTGACGAGCTTGGTGCCGTCTTTGGTCAGCTCGTGGGCACCCGCGTCCATCGCCTCAAGGGCTTCCTCGATGTTGAAGGGATTTCCGATGATGTCTCCCGCGTCGGCGACCTGGGTGTTCTTGAACGGGGAAAAGTTCTGCGCAGGGTTGAAGGGACGCAAAAGACGGGAGGACTCGCGAACGTGATTCGAGCCGAAACGCGCACCCGGGCGGTACGAGACCCCGGTGTCCCACGGCATGCCGGCGACGACGACGTCAGCCTTGTTCACCTCGTCCAATCGGGGCAACCGGGCGAAGGTTCCGTTACCGGCCCAGCGCGGGACCTGGGCTGCGTTGACGGGACCCACGTACTCGTGACCGTTCGCATCGGTTTCGATGATGCGCTCGGGGTGCGCCGAGAAACTCGGCTTAATCTTGGGATCGTTCTTGCTGCTCACGTGTGTCCTCCCGGAAAGTCGTACTGGGCTTGTTTCTCATTGTGCAACAAAAGTTGCTTTAGTGCACTGGGGCGCACTCGGCCGCGCCCCTCCCGCTGGACGATCCAACTAGACGTAGCGACGAGCCGCCTGAATGGCCTGCTTGACGTACCCACCGCCGAACAACGCCGCGTGGAGCAGTATCAAATGAAGCTGATGCAAGTCCACGCGCTCCTGCCACCCCGCCTCCAGCGGATGGGCCTCTTCATAGCCTTCGAGAATGTCGCGCAGATGCGGGGCACCGAACATCGCCAGCGCGGCCAGGTCGTCCTCGCGGTGCCCGCCGTACGCCGTCGGATCGATCAGCACGGCTTCGCCACCGGTCCAGAGCACATTGCCCGCCCACAGGTCCCCGTGCAGCCGGGAAGGCACATCACCGTCGTCGAAGACTCCGTCACGCAACCGCTCACACAGCTGACCGAACAGTCGTCGATCCTCGCTCGAGAAGCCTTTGGCCTCCCGAACCAGGGGCGCAATCCTCAACTGGGCAAACATTGCTCCCCATGATTCGAATTCACCGAGGGGCAAGGCCAGTTGCTGGCTCGCAGGGCCTTGGTATCCGTCACCCTCCCACCCTGGAGGACCCGCTCCCCATGCCGAGGCACCGGCGTTGTGCATCATGGCCAGACCCTGACCGAATGCCCGCGCGGCCGCCGTGGACGGAGAGGATTCCCGGATCAGTTCTAGCCGGAGGCCGTCCTCAGCCACACCGAGGACGCGGCAAATGCGCGCACCGCCGTCGCTTTCCGCATCGGAAAGCCATTCGAGGCCAGATTTTTCCCAGTCAGCAGGTCTGCCGATCGTGTGCTTGGTGAAAAACTCCATACCTCATGATCCACCAACGCACCGTCAGCCCAAAAGGGGATCGACGTTAACCGGCACGCTACTTTTCTCTGCCACTATGGATTCGTGAGTTTCTTGATCGCCCATCGCGGGCACTCCGCAAAGGCCCCCGAAAACACTGTGGCCGCGTTCCGGGCGGCCGCGGACGCCGGTTTCCAGTGGATTGAGACCGATGCCGACATGCTGGCCGACGGGACGATCGTGCTCATCCACGATTCGTCTTTCAAACGCACCGGTAAGGTTGCTGCCCGTGTGAGCGCATCGCAGATTGAAGACCTGGCAGAGATCGACGTAGGTCGCTGGTTCTCGCAGAGCTTCGCGGACACTCGCGTTCCTACCCTCAGAGACTTGGTGGATCTCATGAACAGCACCGGCCTGAACGTGAATCTGGAGCTCAAGCTCACCGACCCCAACCCTGAACGGATCGGCACCTACATTCATGCGGTAACCCGGGAGCTGGAGCGCGTCGAACCTCGTGGCGACAAACCGCGCGTCATCGTTTCCTCGTTCAATCACCCCCTGCTCGCGACGCTCCACCTCGCGGTACCCCGCCTTCGCCTGGCCTGCCTCTTCGAGCGGAGCCGTTTCACCCTGACGAGCCGGCATTCAGGATGGCGAGAGATCGCCCATTCCACCGGTGCGACGTACGTTCACCCGCACCATCGCGAACTCAACGAGCGTATCGTCGAATGGATACATTCCGAAGGGCTCGAAATCAACACATGGACCGTCAACAATCCTGGCCGCGCAGCCGAACTCGCCGGCTGGGGCGTCGACGGAATATGTACGGACGGCCCCAAAGGGCTCACTCCGAACGACGCGCCCGCGGCGTTGCGGCACACGCCTGCAACCCGACCCGAAACCCATCAGTCCGGAAGCGCAAAAACCCATCCGTGATTATTAAATAAAATTTACATAAATTAACATTTATAGTTTTCGCTGTAAACATATGGCCAATTCATTTTCCATCCTTTGTTGACCACATACTGAGACGTGCATTACA
This sequence comes from Rothia uropygialis, assembly GCF_004137765.1. Lineage (GTDB taxonomy): Bacteria > Actinomycetota > Actinomycetes > Actinomycetales > Micrococcaceae > Rothia. The sequence continues at coordinate 284,790 of NZ_NOIS01000004.1, forward strand.
TTAGGCTCACCAGGGCCAAAAATAGTTTGGTCCGTGGCTCTATGGAGTTAGTCAATGAAAAAGCCTCAGCACCTTAAGAGAGCAGCTTCAGCACTCGGAATCCTCGGCGCCTCAATCGCTTTGGGCGTTTCCGGCACCCCAGCGTTGGCGGCAACGCAGGCGGATTCGACCAATTACATCGTCGGTGGTCAGGCCACCAACAGCCCCAATATCGTCCAGCTCTCCTTCAACACCGCAGGAGAGTCGGGGACCTTCGGTTGCACAGGCGAAGCCATCAACAGCGAATGGATTCTGACCGCGCGCCACTGCACCGAGGATTCGCAGAACATGAAGGCCTACTACTCGAACGACACGGCCAATCCCGGCAAGGCCTACGGTTCTGACCGAGTAGTCAATTCGCCTTACGGTGACGTTGGCTTGATTCATCTCCAAAGCCCGCACCAGGTCAGCTCATACGCCCAGCTGGGAAGCGGCTACAGCCCCAAGTCGGGCGACCAAGGCAATATCTTCGGGTACGGCCTCCGGGCCAATCAGGGGCGAGCCGACTGGTTGTACACCGCGAGCGTGGACGTCTTGGGTTCGTCGACCGATGCATTCGGCGGCAAGGCAGTACACGTCCGCGGTTCGAGCGGAGCCTCCAACCACGGCGACTCGGGTGGCCCGCTGGTCATCAACGGCCAGATCGTCGGCGTGTGCTCGACCGGCGACTCCGCGGATCCTGGCGCAGATACCCAGGCCGGCAGCAATTACGCCAACCTGACCGATCACCGCGATTGGATCAGCCAGCAGACCGGCGTCTGATCCAGGCATTCTACGGCCACCGCTTCGCGCGGCGGCAACCCCTTCACCTCCGGGCGTTGTCGTCGCGCGAATACTTTTGGGCACACCGAGGATTCTCAGGACACAGAAGAATTTCGATATCTTGAGGAAAGCTCGGTACTTCTTCCCGAACCGGAAGCGATGATCAGCGCCCGTCGAAATATGAAATACGCTGAGAGTCTCTACTTATTCACCAAAACCCAGAGGACCTCCGCGGGCCCGCCACCGGTACTTCGCCATGAATGAGGCTCGCGACCGCTCAGGGTCACAGAATCTCCTGGGCCCAGCTCAAGCTCCCCGACGCTGGTCCTCAGCACGAATTCACCCGAGATGACGTGCAGAACCTCCGTCTCGCATTCCACGGTGTAGAGGGCTTCCTCGCCGGTTCCTCCGGGTTCGATACTCGCCCGGATGACTTGGACCTTCTCGAGGTTCGGGCCTGACACGAGTCGCTCGTGGATTCCCGCCCCGCCGAGGTCCACCTCGGGCGCCTCCTCCAGACGAATCACCTGGGTATCGGGTTCCGCGAAGAGATCACCGACATTCACGCGGAGCGCCCTGCACAATTTGACGAGCGACGCGACGGAGGGCGAGGTCTGGTCTCTCTCGACACGACTGATGAACCCTTTGGTCAGGTCCGTTGCTGTTGCCAGCTGCTCAATCGTCATATGCTGTCGCAATCGGTGATTGCGAAGCCGTGACCCCAGTTCAGGCGACCTCTCCAGTTGCTGAACGGGCAACGCCTTCATCGCTCAATCCTTTCATTGGCCTCTATGCATGGTATCGATAGAGACCATGAATTGCGCATCACATCAGGATTGGAACCGTTCTTGAACCTCCTCATCATTCTTCTGTACTTGGCCGCGATGGTTCTTATCGGCTGGTACGGCAAACGCCGCGCTAGGAGCACGGAAGACTATCGCGTGGCCGGACGTCGGCTGGGATATCTCTTCTTCACCGGGACGATGTCCGCGGTCGTCCTAGGCGGAGCCGCAACGATCGGCGGCGTCGGACTCGGATACACCTACGGCATTTCCGGGATGTGGATGGTTGCCGCCATCGCGGTCGGCGTCATGGTGCTTTCCCTGGCTTTTGCCGGACGCCTTCAGAGGCTGGGCGTGTACACGGTGTCCCAGATGCTCGGCCTTCGTTACGGCGGCCGTGCGGTCAAAGCGTCGTCCGTGGTCATGCTCGGGTACACCGTGATGCTGGCCGTGACCTCGACCTCCGCCTACGCGTCGATCTTCAAGGTCCTGTTCAATATGGACCGGCCCTGGGGCATCGTGATCGGGTCCGTGGTTGTCATCGGGTATTCGATCCTGGGCGGCATGTGGTCCATCACCCTGACCGATCTGATGCAGTTCCTGATCATGACGGTGGGCATGTTCTTCCTGCTCCTCCCGTTCTCTCTCCACTCGGCCGGCGGTTGGTCCGGTCTGCACGCGCGCCTCGATTCGGAGTTCTTCGACCCTGGAGCCATGGGTGCGCAGTCCATCATCACGATGTTCGTCGTCTACACCTTGGGTCTGCTGGTCGGGCAGGATATTTGGCAGCGCGTCTTCACGTCCCGCACCCCTCGTGTCGCACGGTGGGGCGGATTCGCTGCGGGCGTCTACACGCTTTTGTACGGCATCGCGGGTGCGATCATCGGCATGGCCGCCGCCGTGGTTCTTCCGGATCTCGAGGTCTCCGATGACGCCTTCGCGGCTCTCGCGCAGGACTATCTCCCCGCCGGCCTGGGTGGCGTGGTGCTTGCTGCCGGCGTCGCCGCAATGATGTCCACGGCCTCGGGAGCCCTGATCGCTTCGGCCACGGTTGCGAGGGTCGACGTCGTGCCGTTGTTGTCCCGCGCATTCGCGCTACCCAAGCCTCGGGTGCACGAGGAATCGGGTGGTTCCGGACTCGAGAATCCCGACGACTCGGATGCAAGCATGAAGCTCGACAGGCTGTATGTGCTGGTCATTGGAGTGTTCGTGACCGTCATCGCGATGATCGTGCCCAGCGTGGTCACAGCGTTGACCATCGCATACGACATCCTCGTCGGCGGACTCTTGGTTGCGATCCTCGGCGGCCTCTTCTGGAAACGCGGGACAGGGCCTGGAGCCGCCAGTTCGATGCTGGTGGGTGCGATCAGTGTTCTGGTATCCATGGCGTTCTTCGGTGTCGCCGCGAACGAGCCCATTTACGTCGGCCTGGCTCTGTCCCTGGTCGTCTACGTCGCGGTTTCGCTCTCGACGCCGCGCACCAATTCGGCGACACTTGGTGAGTGGCAGGCTCGGCTCGAAGGATCCCGCAGGTAGCAGGCCCGATTTCCGAATGGACCCGGTTTTCTGGTGAGCGGGTTGCCGGGTCCCCAAAAAGTTTCATATATGTATATTCTGGTTGCGCGTCAGGATACTTTTGTAGAGAACCCACAACCCCATCCGCTGCAGCGCCGCGGCGAAGAGGAGGAGCATCATGAGCGATCAGGCCGCACGGGAAAACCCCGTTCAGACCGAACAGCGTCACAACGCGGGTTATGCCATTCTGGCTACTTTGCGGAATTACGGTATCGACACCGTCTTCGGCATCCCTGGCACCCACAACCTTGAGTTCTACCGACACCTCGATGAACTCGGCATCAAGCCCGTGACCACCCGTCACGAGCAGGGCGCCTCATACGGTGCCGACGGATGGTCGCTGACCAAGGGCCTTCCCGGCGTGGTCATCACGACGTCGGGTCCGGGACTGCTCAATTCTCTCTCCGGCGCGGCCACGGCGTATGCCGAATCCCGCCCGATGATCATCCTGTCCCCCGGCCGGCCTCGCGGCACCGAATTCCGCGACATCGGGTCCCTGCACGAGACCAAGAACCCCACCGGAGCCGTGGACTCGATCATCGGGCTGTCCCGCCGCGTCAGCTCGGCCTCCGAGGCGGTAGAGATGATCCACAACGCGTTCGTCTCCTTTAAGCATTCCCGTCCGCGCCCGATCCACATCGAGGTTCCCCTGGACGTTCTCGAGGAGACCGGGGGTTTCACCGAGGAAGAGCTCCAGGCCCGCCCCCTCGGCTCCTTCCAGCCGGCTCAGCCGCACGACATCGCCCGCGCCGCGAACATGCTGGCCTCAGCGGAGAAACCGATCATCGTTGCCGGTGGTGGTTCGGTCGCAGCGCACGAAGCGGTTCTGGAGCTGGCCGAACTGCTTGAGGCGCCGGTGATCACCTCGACCAACGGCAAGGGCGCGATCCCTGAGCGACACCGATTGTCCCTCGGCGCGGACCTGCGCCTGAGCACCGCCCACGAATTCTGCCGCAAGGCTGACGCGATGCTGATCATCGGTTCTAAAATCGGCGAGGCCGAACTCTGGGGTGGCGACATCCGCCCGAACGGCCCGATCATCCGCGTGGACATCGAGCGCCAGCAGATGCTGACCAACATCACCCCGGATCTCGAGCTCCCGGGCAACTCGGTGGCCGTGGTCCCTCAGCTGGTCTCCGCGCTCAAGGCTGAAGGCGTGGAACCTGGCTCGCGCCCGGCGCCGGACTTGACCGCGGTCTTCGAAAAGCTCGACGAGGAAGGCCGGTCGATTGCCCCGGAGCTCGCCAAGATCAACGAGATCATCATGAGCGTGCTGCCGGACAACGCCATCGTTGGCGGCGATTCCTCTCAGGTCACCTACATGGGCACGACGACGTTCTACCGCGCACCCAAACCCAACTCGCTGTTGTACATGGGCACCTATGCGACCCTCGGCTACGGGCTCCCCGCGTCCATCGGAGCCAAGGTAGCCGCCCCGGACCGTCCGGTGATCTGCCTTCTCGGCGACGGCGCACTCATGTTCGCCATCCAGGAAGTCATGACCGCAGTCGAGCAAGAACTGGACTTGCCGATTATCTGCGTGGACAACGGGGGCTACGGAGAAATCCGCGCCAACGAAGAGGACCGGAACATTGCACCCATCGCGGTGGACCTCAAGCAACCCGACTGGGTCAAGCTCGCGGAAGGCTTTGGCGCCACGGGATTCTCGGCCACCATGGAAACCTTGGCCCAGAAGGTCCAGGAAGCGATGAAGACCAAGGGTCCGTCCCTGATCCACCTCACCATCGGCCGGGGCCTGTAATACCGAATTGAGGTTCGGCCGTCCGGGCTTCGGACGGCGCCGTGTGTAGCAGACATGGATTGGTACCGTCTGTTCACGCAGCGCCGTGCCCGGCGGCCGTATATCCCGGGAGACCGTCTGTTTCTGCATAAAGTGGATCCGTGCATAGTCTTCAACGATCCGCCGCGTTCGCCGGCACGGAGATCTTCTCCCCGTTCATCCTCGCGGCAGCGTTGCTCATCGCTGTTCCCGCAAGCGCCGGCCCGGGATGGGCATGGCAGGCTGTCGTGGGTGTCGTTGCCGTCGTCGTGATCCCGTGGGGGCTTTCCCTGTATATGGCGCACACGGGCCAGGTCAGCGATCGGTTCATTTACCACCGGAAACAGCGATACGTCTTCTACGGCCTGTCCCTGATCTCGATCGCCGCGGGCACCACAATTCTTCTGGTTGCCCCTGCTGCGGCGGCAACCAAGAGCATCATCGTGGTGATGCTGCTGGCCGTCCTGATCATCGCGCTCGTGAATTTTCGGCTCAAAGCCAGCGCACATGCTGGCATGAGCGCTGTCTTCGGCATGGTTCTCCCCGGTCTTCTGGGGCCGTGGTGGATCATCCTGTCTCTGGTCGTTCATGCCACGGTCTGCTGGTCCCGGTGGTACCTCAGAAAACACACCGTTCCGGAGATCCTCGTGGGCTCCGTCATCGGCCTCATTCTCGGAGCGTGCCATCTCTGGTTTGTTTCTTCCCACTGACTCTCCGTTTCTCATGATGGTCACCATTTGCGCGGGTGGCTGACCTGCGGGGAAGCTGAAACCGCTAGAACGGAAGTGTGAGAAAGGGCCACATGTTCGGAGTGCTCGAAGGCTTCGCCATCATTGGGGTCGTTGTCGGCATTGGGTACCTCGTCGAACGGATGGGCATCCTGGGCAAGAACGCCGGGTGGACCCTCAACCGGTTCGCGTTCTTCGTGGCCCTGCCCGCCCTCATGTTCACGACCCTGGCGACCGCTGACCTGCACGTCATCTTCTCCGCCCGGCTTCCGGTGGCCGCCCTGAGCTTCGTTGCAATGGCCGCGGTCTACACGCTGATCGCCGGGGTATTCCTCAAACGGGGAGTCGGTCGAGTAACGGTCGGGGCAGTGGGTTCAGCCCTTCTGAATTCCAACAATATGGGCCTCCCCGTTGCGACGTACATTTTCGGTGACCCCACACAGGTGGCCCCGATTCTGCTCTTTCAGCTCGTTCTCGCGACTCCGGTTTGTTTAGCAATTTTCGACGTCGTCGCGAAAGGCAGGGTTTCCGCCCGGGACATTTTGAGCCAGCCGTTTCGCAATCCCATCATTATCGGATCGGTCCTCGGGGTCCTCGTGAATGCGCTGGGGGTTCGCGTGCCCAATGTGATCCACGAACCCTTGGGCCTCATTGGCGGCGCGGGAATCCCGCTGATTCTGGTGGCCTTCGGAATGTCCTTGCGCGGAAACCGCCCGCTCGCGGTCGAGGGGCAGAAGACCGAAACCCTGCTTGCGGTCGGCCTCAAAGTCGTGGCCATGCCGATCGCGGCTTTCCTTCTGGGACAGTATGTTTTCCATTTGGCCCCTCACGATCTGTTCGCGGCAACGGCCCTTGCCGGATTGCCGACGGCTCAGAACCTCTTCAGCTTCTCGTCCCGATACAACCAGAACATCTCTCTGGCGAGGGACATCGTTCTGCTTTCGACGATTGCGGCTGTACCGGCGTTGTTCGTGATCGCCGCGATCATGGCCTAGCCACAGAGCGTTCCGATCATCAGACCCGCGGCCGCCGCGCCGGTCGCCAGGAGCACCATGCCGAAGGCGTTGAGCAGTGCCGCACCCCAGCGGCGTTCCTGGATAAGCCGAAAGGTTTCGACGCTCGCGGTGGAGAACGTCGTATAACCGCCCATGAATCCGGCGCCGACCGTGGTCTGGACTTCCGAGGAGATCCCGTGGGCCATGAGCAATCCCGCAAGGAATCCGAGCAGAAGCGAGCCCGAGAGGTTGATGAGGTTCGTCGCCCACGGCATGGTGTTGCCGAACACCGATTTGAGCACTCCGTCGAGAAACATCCGGACTGCCGCGCCCGCTCCGCCCGCGAGCGCCACGCCCAGGAACAACCAGTCGATCACGCCGGGGTCTCCTCCTCGTCAAGCTCCGCTGCCGCGGCGGCTGGCCCGACGGTCCGGGCCGCCATAAGGATCCCGGCTCCGGATGCGATGACGCCGGCGACCACACTGAGCACGGCGTAGCCGATTCCGGCCCAAATGTGACCGGAACCGAGGAGCCCCGTCACGTTCGTGGCCAACGTGCTGTACGTCGTGAAGCCCCCGAGGATTCCGGTTCCTATCAGGACCCGCGCGATGCGCCGCCTCCCGCCGTCATCTCCTCGACGAGCAAGGGCCTCCAACACATATCCGAGGAACAACGCTCCGACGACGTTGATCGCGAGGATGGTTCCGAGGGCGCTTCCGGACCCCGGAAAGATCAGTGTCAGCGCATACCGGAGGCTCGTCCCGATGGCTCCTCCCAGGAACGCGAGGCTCAGGAAGACAGGCTGGAGGTGCACCGGCCGGGATTCTTTCCCGGGCCCGCTGGCGATGACATGGTTACTCTGTGACACGTTGATGCACCTCGACGTTGTTCGTGACGGACCATGCTTTCTCTCTGCACGGTCGAAGAATCCTGTCCTCTATCCACGATCGGATCGAGCTGCCCCGGATCGATGCCGACGCCGATCACGCAGCTGTGCAGACTCATCGCGTCTCACCACCGGCTGTTTTGGCATCGGCCCGTTTGTCGGTGGGGTCGTTCGAGAATTCATGGGGCACCTACCTTTCAGCTGCGGCATGTCATCGGCAGACATGCCGAATGGACTCAGGTAGGGACTGTTGTCGCGCCTTCGAGTCCGAGTGCACCCGATTCGAAGGACAGCGAGGTTGGGCAACGGCGAGCCCCACCGCCGTGACGGAACCTGTCCGTCCAGTGGTTTTCAAAATATTCCGGTCCCCATGACATGTCAATGCAGGAGCTTTCCCCTTGCGCGAGCCGCCAGACACGTCTACCGTACAACTTGTATCTATGTTGCACTCATGTTGATCCGGCATGGTAACCGAAGGAACCGAATTTGGCACAGAATGCCTCGCAACGCCGCCCCGAAAAGGCAAGTCCGGCGTCGGCCACACCCGCCAGCGATCTCGTGTATCAAGAGGTCAAGGCCCGCATTCTCGACCATCGCCTGGAGGGAGGGGCCCTCATCAGCGAAGGAGAGATCGCAACAGACCTAAAGGTCAGCCGCACACCGGTGCGGGAAGGCTTTGTGCGCCTCCAAGCCGAGGGTTGGATGACGTTGTACCCCAAACGTGGTGCGCTCATCCGTCAGGCAGGACCGAACGAAGTACGGGACGTGATCGAGGCAAGGATCGTGGTCGAGTCCCATGCGGTCGAGTCCATAGCAGCTTCAGACCGCGGTGGGGAAGTTGCGGCCGAATTGAGCGAACTCATCGGCTACCAGAGCGAGGCCCTGGCGGCCCACAACGACGAGGACTTCGCAAAAATCGACGCGGACTTCCATCAGTGCATCGTGGCTCGGGCAGGCAACAGCCTTTTCATCGACTTTTTCGAGAACCTCAAGGACCGCCAGCGCCGCATGTCCACCCGGGCGATCTGGAAGTCGAATGAGCAGGCCGAAGCCGTTCTGGCTCACCATCGCGAGCTCGTCGAACTCATTGCCCAGGGTGAGTCCGCCCTTTTCCGGCAACGCCTCGGAGCCCATCTCCATGAGATCCACGAGCGCTTCTTGTCCTGAATTCCACCACCATCACTTCCCGCGCGCCGTCCGACGTTCGGATTCATCCCGAAAGGAACCTCTTGCTTCCTCAGAAGCGCCTCGTCCCACCGTGGTTACTCGCCGCAGTATCTCTCTTCGCCGTCGCGTGGGGAGGAAATCAGTTCACTCCTCTGCTCGTGATGTACAAGGACCTCGACGGCCTGACCACGGGTGCAGTTGATGTCCTTCTCGGGGCGTATGTTCTCGGCATCATCCCTGCCCTTCTCATTGGTGGGCCGCTTTCGGACCGGTACGGGCGACGCCCGCTCATGATCCCGGCTCCCGCGTTCGCCCTGATCGCCTCGATCCTGTTGGCGGTTGGTTCTGCCTCCCCGACGGTCCTTTTCATCGGACGGATCTTCTCTGGACTCGGGCTGGGCTTGGGCATGGTGGTCGGCGGGTCGTGGATCAAGGAGCTGTCGGTTGCGCCCTATGATTCCGCAGCGGACCATGCGGCCGGCGCACGCCGAGCCTCGATGTCCCTGACGGCAGGGTTCGGTTTGGGAGCCGCTGTGGCCGCGGCCCTCGCACAGTTCGGCCCCATGCCGGCCGAGCTGCCGTATATCGTGCACATGGCAGTGGCCGTAGCCGGCCTCGTTGCCGTGATGCGCGCCCCTGAAACCCACAGCCGGCAGCTCGAACCGGCCCGGCTCATCGATGATCTGCGCATACCCACCGCGAAGCACCGTCGGTTCCTGTGGGTTGTGGTTCCCATGGCGCCTTGGGTCTTCGGATGTGCGGGCAGCGCGTACGCGGTCCTGCCCAGCGTGTTGGGGACACGGACCCAGGGGTTCGACATCGGCTTCTCGGGCCTTCTGTGCATGATCGGTTTGGGGTGCGGCCTCGCATTGCAGCAACTCGGCAAGCGATTCGACGACGTCGGGTCGGCTCGGGCCATCGTCATAGCCCTCGGGGTCACGGTTCCGGCGATGGTGTGCGCCGCCTGGGCCTCGCACACCGTCAGCCCTTGGCTCGCGACGTTGGCAGCGGCCCTGCTCGGCAGCTCGTACGGACTGCTACTGGTCTCCGGTCTTCAAGAGGTCCAGCGCATCGCGGGCCCCAAGGATCTCGCCGGACTCACCGCGGTCTATTACTCGCTGACCTACCTCGGATTCTTCGTCCCGGCCGCATTGGCAATTCTCAATTCCTGGATCACCTACCAGGTCATGTTCGTCGGCGGCGGCGCAATCGCGCTGCTGTGTCTGGCCCTGGTGGCGACGTTCTATCGCAAGCATCTTCCCCATACTGCTTGATGCCGCTCCGACGACGATCCCACGGCCCGGGACGCACATCGCCGCGTGTACCCGACGACTCACGAATCGTTCGGGTGCACGCGGCGATGTGCGTACGAGACGAGCTACGCGTTCATCGCATTGCGATACTCCCCGGCACCACGCAAGGCCTCGAGGTTATGACCGATGAGATCCTCGGGATCAACCGGTCGGCCGCCCGCCGAGTGAGGGGTGATCATGAGGTTCGGGGCGTCCCACAGTGGGCTGTCCGAACCGAGCGGCTCTTGTGACGCCACGTCAATGGCCGCTCCGGCAATCTGTCCGTCACGCAGAGCGCCGATGAGCGCGTCTTCGTCGACCGTTGAGCCACGGCCGACGTTGATCACGAATGCGCTGTCCGGCAGCGTCCGCAGAACCGCGGCGTCGAGAGCGTGATTGGTTGCTTCCGCATTCGGGAGGATCATCACGAGCACATCCGTCCGGGCCAGGAGTTCGTCCTTCTCTTCCGTCGCGACGACGTTGTAACCCTCGCGCTGACCGGTCGAACGCGCAATGCCCGAGACTTTGGCGCCCAGGGCCGAGTACAAAGGGGCCAGGGTCGAACCGATCGACCCGAAGCCCCAGATCGTGACCTGAGCGCCGAGAAGTGTCGTGATGGGACCTTCGGGGTGGAGCGGCTGCGGGCCACCCAACTCCGAGGCCCAGTGATGATCCCGATGATGCTCGCCGAGCGTGGGCAAGGACCTCACCAGCGCGAGGGTCAAGGCCAACGCGTGCTCGGATACCGTCTTGTCATGCAGCCCGATGCCGGAGCAGATCACCACATCCTCCGGGAAGCCTGCTTTCTTGACCTTCTCCGGACCCGCCAGGAGCGCCTGAATCAAACGGAGATTCGTCATGCGTCGCGCGGAATCGGCGAGTTGGTCGTCCGTATTGGACCAGACCACCATGACCTCGGCGTCGACGTGTTCTTCCGGAATGGGCGATGTGGGATCGTAGACGGCGACGTCGTCGTCCTCCCCCAAAGGCAATTTGCCCTGGTCGATCTCGACCGAGGTGGGCAGCAGAATCTTCACGGTTTCTCCTTCGGCGGTACGGTGCTCCCAGCTTACGAGACACGGGCCACGGTTCTCACATGGAGCTTAACCCAACGTCCGATGGAGGCGGGCGAGCGAGGTAGCGATACCTCGCCGGTTGCGCGCGAAGGAGCCGTTCAGCCTGAATATCCCTGCCAGAGGTACACCCAGGAACCTCGCGGGACTTGCATCGAAGGTTTCCCGAACCAGTGTGCCCTCGGCGATGGGTTCCATTTCCCAGGTCCAGGTGTGGCCGGTCGGCATCCTCCAGGCGAAGGCCCGGTTGGGCTCGGCGCGGGTCACCGTCAGGCTAATGCGATACGGAATTCCGTACAGGCGCATGAACTGGGTGACGCGGTCCCCCGTGCCGGGACGCTCCGGCCCCGAAACCTGCCGCTGAACCGTTCCTGATCCATCGAGCTCACAGTGACGGAATGGATCCGAAACGAGCGCATAGACGGATTCGGGAGACGTCTCGGTCAGAACGGTCTCTGCCGCGATGACTTCTGCAGGGCTGTCCAGGAAACGCACGAGGGAATTGCTCATGCAGCCCATTCTCGCATCACCGGGGTGTGTCACCATGGGTAGTGCAAGCAACACTTACCGTGGAGGTGCCCCGTTGATTTCCATCATCGTCAAATTCCAGGTCAAGCCGGAATCCGCAGACTCATTCACTGACATCACACGCGAATTCACCGAGGCGACTCGGGCCGAGCCCGGCAACAAGTGGTTCGAGTGGTCCCGAAGCGTCGAGAATCCGAACGAGTACGTGCTGCTCGAAGCGTTCGACGACGATGCCGCTTCGGATCACGTCAACAGCGACCACTTCAAGAAAGGTTTGGAGTCCATGCGCCCTCACCTCGTGGAGACGCCGAAGATTCTTTCCCGCCAGGTCGAAGGAGATGGGTGGGACCGCATGGGCGAATTGCAGATCGACCAGTGAACGACGCCCGTTCGCAGACAGATGACCTTCCGCAAGACGCCGGATATGCGCACGGCTCGGTCCAGCTCGCCGTCTCGACCGTGATTCTCGCGATGCGACGCGAGGCGAAAGACGAACCCCACTCGTTGTGGTTACCGCTGGTCCGGCGTCTGCGGGAGCCTTTCAAAGGCAGATTCGCTCTTCCCGGTGGTCCGCTGTCCCCGGACCTGTCACTGGAGATGTCGGCGGCGTCGACTCTCAAGAGAGCGACCGGTTTGGTGCCCGGCTACCTCGAACAGCTGTACGCCTTCGGGCGCGTCCATCGGCTGCCCGGCCCGGAGGAGGACTACGACGACGTCGAGCCGCCCAGCGAGCGCGTGGTTTCGGTTGTGTACTGGGCGTCGATCCCCACCAACGAGGTTGCCCACTCCCGGGTCCACGAGAATATTCAGTGGATGCGAGCCGACGACCTGCCCCGCTTGGCTTTCGATCACAACGAGATCGTTGATTACGCCTTGTACCGGCTGAAGAATAAGGTCGAGTACTCACGGATCGCCCACTCGTTCCTCGGCGAGGAATTCACTTTGGCCGAGTTGCGCGAGGTATATGAAGCCATCCTGCGGCGCCCGCTGGATCCGGCGAATTTCAGACGCCAGATTGCGGCGTCGAAATCCATCATCGACACGGGCAAACGGGTCGAAGGGACCAGGCACCGACCGCCGCGCCTGTTCCGCTACGACCACACTCAGGCTTTTGCGGATCAGGGGCCCCTCGGCATGTACCGCGCGGCCGCGTACGACGCCGCGATGCGTCAGGATGAGAATCCTTGAGGGTGCCCTCCGAGTTTCACGCTGTGGCCCGTAGCCCGCGGACGCGCAGCGCATGGATGGGTGACGGCGCCCCTTTCTCCGCCGAAGCCGAAAAGCCGATTCCCACTCCTCGATAAGGCGTATTCCGCCTCGAACACCCTTCCTGATTGACTTCGAATGTGACCCACACCATAGGTCTCATATCGATACTCAATGAGGAGAAGTCATGAGCACACAGGACACCGCGTCAGGGGATCTCTCAACCGTCGAGGCCGCTCACCGCCATGCGCCCGAAGGACAGCGAGTCGCCATCGTTACGGGATCTGCGCGAGGAATCGGGGAGAGCATAGCCCAGAGGCTGGGGCGGGACGGACTGCACGTCGTCGTGGCCGACCTGCCTTCCATGCAGGAGGGCATCGATTCGACGGTCGAGTCGATCAACTCGGCCGGCGGCACCGCGACGGGCACGACCGTCGATGTTTCCGACGAAGACTCGGTCGCGAATCTCGTTTCCACCGCGGTCAAGGCGGGAGGGCATCTGGATGTCTTCGTCGCGAACGCCGGGATCGCCCAGGTGCAGGAACTGCTGGAATACGACGCCGCGGACTTCCAAAAAATTCTGGACGTCAATATCAAAGGGGTTTTCAACTCGTACCGCCAGGCCGCGCGCCAGATGGTGGACCAGGGACACGGAGGCAAGATCATCGGCGCAGCCTCGATCGTGGCTTTCCGACCGTTTGCGTACTTGGGACCGTATTCGCTGACCAAATGGGCTGTTCGTGGTCTCACTCAAGCCGCAGCAATGGAGTGGGCCGAACACGGAATCACGGTCAATGCGTATGGTCCGGGCATCGTCGGGACGGCCATGTGGGACTTGATCGATGAGAAACTCGCGGCCAAACACGGTCAGCAGCGAGGTGAAGCCCTGGCCGAAAACGCCCAATCGATCCAGTTGGGCCGCGTTTCCGTTCCCGACGACATCGCCCGCCTCGTCTCATACCTCGCTGGAGAGGACTCTGACTACATAACCGGGCAGACGATGCTGGTGGATGGCGGTATCCAATTCAGCTAAGGACTGGCAACTCCGGTCTCCGGACTGCGGGCCGTCAACAACGGCCCCGATTGACCAGTGTCAATCGGGGCCGTTGTGGCGATCGGAGAAGCGGGCCACAGGGCCGCCGGCGCCCCTTAGAGCTCGACGGTATCGCTTCCGCCCGCGGGTCGGTCACCGGTGAACTTCGACTTCACGATCTGAGCCAGAGAGGCGACCTTGCCGCCGGGCTGTCCCCAGAACTGAGCGGATTCGCCCACGAAGCGCATCAGACCCAAGTTCGGGTCTTCCTTGCCGCCCTCGAACCAAGCAGCGGCACCGTCATTCCAAAGCTGGTCGATCTTTTCCTTGTTGGCGTTCTCGAACTCGACGTGCCCGGAAACCGAAAGCCAGGATCCGACCTCGGCGAAGGCGAGGTTTACCTCGGAGGTCTTCATGAGGTCGTCGGCCAAGTCGCCGTGGAGGCCGATGAAGAACCAGGCCTCGGCATCGTCGGTGACTTCCTGCGGAGTCATCGGGTGGGAGTGGAGTTTGCCGTCATCCTTGGAGACGGAGGTCAGCATGACGAAACGCTCGCTGCGCATGATCTCGACGATCTTTTCCTGAGTTAGGTCAGACATTGCGGTTCCTTTCAATCGTGAAATGCGGCGCGTTGGCTCTGCCCCTATCATCGTCCGTCCCGACCCCGTCTGGCCAGAGCCGTCCAATCCTTTTGCTCACAGTGGAACCCCTTCCGCCTCCCCTGCCTTGAGTTCGGCCCCCGCGCCGCGTTTACCGACGGAACAACCGCTGATTCGCGAATTCCACAATCCCCAGGCGGCCGAGCTCCCGTCCGTTGCCTGATCGCTTGACCCCTCCGAACGGAAGTTCCGCCGCACTACCACCAGGCATGTTCACGGATACCATCCCGACCTCAAGGCCTTCTCCCACTGCTTCGGCGCGCTCGGGGTCGCCTCCGAATACGGCGCCTCCGAGCCCGAATGGAGAGTCGTTGGCCATTTCAATCGCGTCTTCGTCGCTGTTGACCGAATACACGACGACGACGGGACCGAACAGCTCCTCATAGTAGGCGTCCATATCCGGGGTGATGCCGGTCAGCAGAGTCGGCGCGTAGTAGAAACCGGCACGATCCAGTCGCTTACCGCCGGTGACCAGGGTGGCTCCCTGGGATACGGCCCGATCGACCTGCTGCGCAATAGAGTCGACCGCGCTTTCCGAAGAAAGGGGCCCGAGCGTCGTCGAAAGGCTTTGCGGGTCACCCGGTGTGTAGCTCTTTTCGAGAATCCTTTTGACGGCCGCCACGAACGGGGCATATGCCTCTTCCATCACGATGAAGCGCTTGGGGGAATTGCAGGCCTGCCCCATATTTTCGAGTCGAGTTTCCACGGCGAGCGCCGCGATCTCCTCTATATTTTCTTCGTCGAGGACGATCAACGGATCCGAACCACCAAGTTCGAGCACGACCTTCTTCAATTCTTCGCCGGCGATCGAAGCGACCGAGGCACCTGCGGCTTCACTGCCCGTCAAGGAAACTCCGACGATCCGACGATCGCGGATGACAGCTTCGATGTCCTTCGACGCGATCAACAGCGACTGGTAGACATCCGGTCCGAGACCCGCCTCGGCCAGAACATCGGCAAAGGCCAATGCCGACCCCGGAGTCGAGGAAGCCGGCTTGATGAGAACAGTATTGCCCAGGACCAGGTTCGGCGCGGCCAACCGAGCGAGCTGGTACATCGGGTAGTTCCAGGGCATCACACCGAGCACGACGCCGGTCGGGCGGTACTGCACGTAGTCATCCTGCGTGGAGTCCTCGATACGGCCCTCTTCGAGCATCTCCGGCCCCTTGGAACCATAGAACTCGAAAATCTGGGAAACTATTTCAATCTCATCACGGGCGTCTTGGTGCCGTTTCCCCATCTCGCGGGTGATGACGCCCGCGAGCTCATCGGACTGGTCACGGAAAAGCTCGGCCGCTTTGAGCAGAGCACTCGACCTCTCGGACGGGGTAGCTTGCCGGTTGGCGCGGTACCCGTTGTGAAGGGTCTCCACGGCGAATTCGATGTCATCGCTTGTGGCGTTCTCGAATTCCTGGACGGTTTCGCCAGTGGTGGGGTTGATGATGGCGTACATACAGCTCCTCGACGTTGCGACGGTTGTGTCCATGACTCTTCCCGGTTTGCAGAAGACTTTCCAGGCACGACCATCATGAGAGATGAGGCAAAACCGGCGCTGTCTCTCATGCAAAAAGCCCCGCACCCTAATGGGTGCGAGGCTTTGAGCCAGGGTCACACGTTCCTTACTGGGGAATGATGAGTCCCTTGGTCTGCGAACGCGCGCGATCGAAACGCTCCTGGGCGTCGGCCCAGTTAGCGATGTTCCAGAAAGCCTTGACGTAGTCCGGCTTGACGTTCTGGTAATCGAGGTAGAAGGCGTGCTCCCACATATCCAGCTGCAGAATCGGGGTCTGAGCCAACGGAATGTTGCCAGCCTGCTGATCGTAGAGCTGGAACAGGTTCAGACGCTCGCCAATGGCGTCCCAAGCAAGAACGGCCCAACCGGAGCCCTGGATGCCGGTCGCGGTTGCGGTGAACTGCGCCTTGAATGCATCGAAGGAACCGAAGAAGTCGTCGATTGCTGCGGCGAGTTCACCGGTAGGCTTGTCGCCTCCGTCCGGAGACAGGTTGTTCCAGAAAATCGAGTGGTTGGTGTGCCCGCCCAAGTTGAAGGCGAGATCCTTCTCGAGCTGGTTCACGTAGGTGAGGTCGTTGCTCGAACGGGCCTCTTCCAGCTTTTCCAGAGCAGTATTCGCGCCCTTGACGTAGGTCGCGTGGTGCTTGTCGTGGTGCAGCTCCATGATGCGAGCCGAAATATTGGGCTCGAGAGCCGCGTAGTCGTACGGAAGATCCGGAAGTACGTACTGGTCAGCCATAACCAATCCTTTCAGTGATCCAGCTAATAGATCCACTGTCGACTTTAACACCCGCGATGGTTGCCCTCTAGGGAAACGTCACATCTTCCGCCGCCAGCGAAGATCGGCTGAACACGACGAGGCCGGGTCGACGTTGCACGCCGCGCGAGGGTTGCCGAGGACGCCTGTTCTCGGCGCCCCATCAGCCGGCCCGCGGAGTCGAGGTAAAGCGCGCACACGACCGGGACGATCAGCGAAGCAATCAACTCCTGGAACGGCACGTCCCACGGTCGCCGCGCAAACGGACACCGGATGGGAGGTCAGAGGCGCCAGTGGACGAAGAATTTTCGTGGCTCGTCGTTACTTCCGGCGTGCCTGTGGTTCGCCGGATGCATGCATACAACCACAACCCCACCCGGTGCGACGTCCTCAATCATGGCTCGGCCATCGCCGTCGACAAGGCGGTCAACCCATTTCTCACTCTGCGATAACCGAACTTCTCAGTGCGCAAGCGACAAGGAGAAACTGTGTTCCAGACCACATAAAGTTACACTCAATAGAGGAGTCATCGTGAAGGCTATCCGTCTCCACCAATACGGGAAGGATCCTGTGCTCGAAGAGGTCGACGAACCGGCCATCACCGACCCGTGGGGCGTCATCGTCGACGTCGGGGCTGCGGGCCTCTGCAGGACCGATCTGCACATTGTCGAAGGCCAATGGGAGCCGCTCCAGCACCCTCGGCTTCCCTACATTCTCGGCCACGAAAACGCGGGGCGAGTCCGTGAGGTGGGCAGCGCGGTGAACAACGTCAGCCCGGGTGACACCGTGATCATGCACCCCTTGACCAGTTGCGGTTTGTGCCCGCCCTGCCGACTCGGCCAGGACTCACATTGCGAGAATTCGACTTTTCCCGGTGTCAGCGTGGACGGAGGAATGGCCGAGCAACTGCTCACCAACGCCAGGGCAGTCGTCAAACTCGACAACGGGTTGGATCCCAAGGACGTGGCTGCCCTGGCTGATGCCGGGCTGACTGCCTATCACGCGGTTCGGAAGGCGGCGGACGTACTGTTCCCGGGAACCCACGCCGTCGTCATCGGCGCGGGCGGGCTGGGCCACATCGGTATCCAGACCCTTGCAGCCATCACGAGCGCCGAGATCACCGTGGTGGACCGGAACGAAGAAGCTCTTCAGCTCGCGAAGCAGCTCGGAGCGCATCACACGGTCCGCGCCGGCGACGACGAAGCCGTCGCATCGGAAGTCCTCGACATCACCGGCGGTGGCGCTCACATCGTCTTCGATTTCGTCGGCGAGCAGGGAGTTGAGCTATTGGCGCCCCGGCTCATGCGCAATCGCGGGTCGCACTACGTCATCGGGTACGGCGGTCAAGTGAAGCTGCCGACGATCGAGATCATCAGCCGGGAAATCAACGTGATCGGCAACCTGGTCGGCACGTACAACGACCTGGTCGAGCTGATGACGCTCACGGCCCAAGGGAGGGTCGAACTCCACACCTCCGTCTACCCCCTCGATGCCGCCCTGGATGCCTTCCATGACCTCGACGCCGGCCGACTGGTCGGACGCGGAATCCTCGTGCCTTGAACTGAAGAGACGACCAATAGGAGCTGAACAATGACGTTCCCAGCAAAATACCCACAACTCAATGAGATGGAACTGACGGACGACGCCCATGACGTGCTCATCCGAGTGCTCCGTGTGGCTTTTCCCCATCCGACGTTTCCGGATGGTCCGTACGAGCGGACCGCAGCCAAGATCCTCGTCGAGGCCAAGGAATCGACCTGGTTCCGTGTCGCCCTGACCCAAGGGCTTCTCACACTGAGCCAGTTGGCGGGCGGAGATTTCAGGAATCTCGACGACGACGCCGCGACGAGCGTGCTGCGCCGCATCGAAGCGACGGCGTTCTTCGGGTTCATCCGGCGCACGACCGTGCTCAACCTCTACGACGACCCCGAGGTCTGGGAAGTGCTCGGTTATGAGGGGCCGAGCTTCGACAAAGGCGGTTACATCAACCGCGGTTTCAACGATCTCGACTGGCTGCCCGAGCCCCGGATCGAAACCTACGACGGAGAGCCCCTGCCGGACATCGCACCGAATGCGGTGCTCGCGGCCACCGGCAAATCACCGACTGGCGGCCAACAAACCGATACCAGCAACCAGCCAGGGTCCCAGGAAACCGTGATGAGAAAGGTTTCGAAGTGAACATCGACCGGAATGAAGAAGCCGTCGTCATCGTGGGCTCAGGTGCGGGCGGGGGCACCCTCGCCTACGAGCTGACCAAACAAGGCATACCCGTCGTCATGCTCGAGGCCGGACCGTATTTGCGCAATGAAGACTATGTGAACAACGAGTGGGAAGCTTTCAACCAGATGGCGTGGCTCGATCCACGGACAACAAGCGGATCATGGCGCATAACGACCGATTTCCCGAACCTTCCCACCTGGATCGTGAAAGCAGTGGGCGGTACCACCACGCACTGGTCGGGTGCGACTCCGCGCTTCAAAGAGCACGAGTTCAAGGCCCGGAGCACATACGGCCGCGTGGAGGGAGCGAACCTTCTCGATTGGCCGATCACCAAGGAGGACCTGGACCCGTATTACGACCGTGCCGAGATCGCGATGGGATCGACTCACACCCACGGGCGCAAGCCATTGCCCGCGAACAACAACTACAAGGTTTTCGCGAACGGTGCTGAGCGTATCGGTTACAAGCATTACGCGACCGGTCCCTACGCAACCAACGCCGAGGAATACGACGGCCGGCCCGCATCCATCCAGGACGGTTTCAATTTCCAAGGCGACAAGAACAAATCGAAGTGGTCGACCCTGGTTCGTGAAATCCCGCGGGCCGAGGACTCTGGCCTGTTGGACCTGCGCTCCGACTGTCAGGTCGTCCAGATCACCCACGATGCCTCAGGACGAGCCGATTCCGTGCTCTACCTCGACGAAGAGGGGAACCTGCACCGGCAGGCTGCGAAGCTCGTGGCAGTCGCAGGCAATTCCATCGAGACCCCGCGGTTGCTCCTGATGTCGGCAACGCCCATGTTCCCTGATGGGCTCGCGAATTCGTCGGGCCAGGTCGGGCGCAACTACATGCGGCACACGACCGGCTCCGTGTACTCACGGTTCGACAAGCCGGTGCGCATGTACAGGGGCGAGACGATGGCGGGCGTCATCGCCGACGAATCCATTCATAACCCTGACCGTGGATTCGTTGGAGGCTACTACCTCGAGACGATCTCGCTCGGCCCCGCGTTCTTGGCCAGTTTCGCCGATCCGGGTGCCTGGGGCGCGGACTTCGCCGAAATCATGGATTCCTATCTCAATACGGCCGGTCTGTGGGTCATCGGCGAAGACATGCCGCAGGAATCGAACCGGATCACGCTGAATTCGGCGGTCACCGACAAAAACGGTCTGCCTGTCCCGAACGTTCATTTCGACGATCACGCGAACGACGTCGCGATGCGGGACCACGGGTATCAGCAAGCCGAAAAGCTCTACGACGCCGTCGGTGCCCTCGGTTCCCACCGTGCGCCGCCTTACCCGTCAACGCACAACCTCGGGACCTCGCGGATGAGCGCTCGTCCCGAAGACGGCGTGGTCGACCAGTGGGGACGCGCTCACGACATCCCCAATCTGTTCATCAGCGACGGTTCGGTCTTCACCACCGGGGCCGCGGCGAATCCGACGCTGACCATCGTCGCGCTGGCTATCCGCCAGGCCGAGTACATCGTCAACCAGCTGAAAACCGACGGCGTCTAAGACACCAGAACTTCACCAATATATGAGGAGAGACCATGACCAATACATCCCCGTACGATCAGATCGCAGAAGTTGCCTCGTTCGAGGTAACGAGCACCGACTTCTCCGATGGCGGAACCTTGCCCGCCGCCCAAGTCAGCGGAATTTTCGGCGCTGGCGGAAAAGATATCAGCCCACAGCTGTCCTGGAGCGGTTTCCCCTCCGAGACGAAGAGCTTCGCCATCACCGTGTACGATCCCGCGGCCCCAACCGGTAGCGGTTTCTGGCACTGGGCCGTCACCGATGTTCCCGCCTCGACGACGTCGGTGCCGAGTGGCGCCGGCGGAGACGAGGGTCAGGGCCTGCCCGACGGAGCCATCCAACTGCGCAATGACGCGAGCCTCTCCCGCTACCTCGGTGCAGCGCCGCCAGCAGGTCATGGTTCCCATACGTACTACATCGCGGTTCATGCCCTCGACGTCGAGACCCTCGACATCGGATCCGATGCCACGCCGGCGTTCCTCGGGTTCAACATGTCCGGGCACACCATTGCCCGGGGCGTGCTGACCGGTACGTTCGAGGCCGAATAGGGCCGCCGACCGAACCGCCCGCCCTGTCCAGAAGAGGGGCGGGCGGGCGTCGGGCTTCCGACCCATGTCTTATTCGCAGTGACTGAAATGTACGGAAGAGGAGTGAACGTGACCGTCGAGAAAAGGACCTCCGCGAAGCCGTCATCGCCTCGTGATTCGAGCGTTCAGACCATTGAGCGAACTCTCGCTATCCTCGAGCTCATCTCCGAACGCGGTGGCGCGACGGCTCGAGAAATTTCGGACGCGCTCGAATATCCCCTCCCGACCGTTTATCGGCTGATACAAGCGCTCGTGCAGGCCGACTATCTCACTCATCTGCGTTCGGAGCATCGGTTCGAATTGGGATTCAAGCTCGATCGGCTCGGAGCCTCGTTGCACCGCCAAGTCGGCGTCCCAACGATGGTCCGCTCGGAGATCCAGATCCTGCACGACTACGCCAAAGCTGCGGCGTATTTCGCCATATACCGAGGATCCGGCGTGGTGCTCGCTTACGTCGTGGACAGTCCCCGGTACCCACGACTTCGACCCCTTCGATTCGGATTTCACGAAGCGGCCCACGCAACGGCCTTCGGCAAGATCATGCTGTCCGGAATGTCGAAGGCCCAGCTCGATCAGTACCTCGAGGCCCACGGAACCTCGGACCTGACTCCAACGACCATCACGGATCGGGGCAAACTGGAAGAGCATCTTGCCGAAGTCGCGAATCGGGGCATCGCCTGGGAGAAGGAAGAATTCATCCCTGGCATGACCTGCGCGGCGATCGGTGTTCGCAATGGTGCAGGCATGGTCGTGGGCTCCGTAGCCATCAGCACCCCCTCCCAGGACACGGATCCTGTCCGAGAAAGAGAACTTGAACGGCGCCTTCGGGACACCGCGAACCGAATCAGCCGTTACTACCGCACGACGCAAGCACCCATCGCGTAGTTCAGGTGCCGGTACCTTTTCGAGGTGAGCATAGACTGGTTTCTGTCTCCCTCGCGTCCCAAAGAAGGAGTCAATGCGGGCTGGCTCGAGAATTTGGCCGGGTTCAAAGTCGAGGTCGCCGACGAGCGATAGTTGGCAATAAATGAGTCCCAGCATTTACGTTTCAGTGATTTTGGAACTCTTCAGCGCCCGTTCATTCAGACTGCGGACTTTTCGTCCGTCTCGGCCGTGAGCGGTTCCGCCCGCCAGACCGCTATCGTTCCGGGCCGTACAGATGCTCAGGGCGGCCGGTCGAGCCGTAGTGGAGGGTCACTGTCACGGATCGGGATTCGGCGAGTTTAACCAGGTGGCGCTGCGCGGTGGCGCGGGAAATTCCCACCGCTTCAGCAACCTCGGCTGCCGACATGAGCCCGCGGGCAGCCCGCAAAACATCCAAGACCCTTCCCGACGTCGAGGACCCCGGCACGGGTGCGTTGGCGCTCGACCCTCCGCTCTCGGTCAACGAGCGAAGGGCACGGTCCAAACTCGACTGGTCCAAACGGTCCCGATCCAGCAATCGACGATACCGGGAATACCGGCGGAGGAAACCTTGGAGATGCGCGGCGTCGAACGGCTTGAAGATGTAGGTCAAGGCGCCGGCCCGCAAGGCCGAGCGGACCACCGAGGCGTCCGAAACTGCCGAGAGGATCGCGGCATCGACCTCGAATCCCCGCAAGAGTTCCACCCCGTTTCCGTCCGGAAGCACGTAATCGGCCAAGAGAAGGTCGACCTCGCCGCATCCCAGGACCTCGCGCGCCGCCCGCGTGTCACGGACGGGGTCAAGGGCCTCGAACCCCGCTGTCTGGTTGACGTATTCACAGTGCAATTGGCCGACGTAAAGGTCGTCGTCGACCACCAAAACATTCGTCATGACTCCATCTTCTCTTCCAAGACACGCGGCAGTTCCAAACCGAAACTCGCACCGCCCATTCGCGGATCCTTCCCTTCGACCAACCACACGCGCCCGCCTTGTCGCCTGGCCACCCGGCGACACAAAGCCAGACCAATGCCCAGGCCGTGGGCGTCATCGACCGAGGTCCCGCCGCCGGTGACACCTTCCTGGAATGCGCGCTCGCCTTCTTCCGGAGAATCGATCCCGGCGCCCGTGTCCGTGACGACAGCGTGAAGTGCCTCGCCGTCGCTCAGCAGCTGAAGCTCGACCGCTTTGGAGGGCCTTTCCCCTTGGACCGCCGCACGAACCGCGTTGTCAATGAGGTTGCCCAAGATCAGCGTGACATCTTCCGGTTCCCGGACCCGGCCAAGGACCAAGGAATCCTCCGAGATGCGCAGCTCCACGCCGACTTCGGAGCTCGTGGTGCTCTTGGCCTCCGCAAGAGCTCGAAGATACGGGTCGTCGACATGTTCGATCCCCTTCACGGGGGCCCCGATCGGGCCGGTCCGCAGGATCTCGGCCAGATAGCTCTCCGCCTCGTGGTGCGCGCCCGTGGTCACGAGTCCCATAACCGTGTGAAGCCGATTCGCGAACTCATGTCTTTGCGCCCGCAAAGCATCGGCCATGGTGGTGACGGATTCGAGTTGACGAGACATCGTCAGGATCTGGGTCTCGTCACGCAGGGTCACGACGCCGCCGACCGAGATGTCCCCGCGTCGCACCTGAACCGCCGTCGCAAGGAGGATTCGGTCTCCGACCGAGATACGCCGCCGCAACTCGGAGCTCCCGGAATCGTGTTCACCCAGGACTTCTCCGACCATCTCCCGGATCTCTTCGGGTATGCGCACCTCATCGGTCGGGTATTCCGAATATCCCAGCAGGTCCCGGGCGGTTTCATTGCTCAAGGTCAGCCGCCCGTCCGGGGAGAATCCGAGGACACCGTCGTCCAGCCCGCGTAGAACTGCCTCCTGGTGACGCGCCATTTCGGCCAGTTCTTCGGGTCCGATCCCCAAAGTCTGGCGCTTGAGACGCCGCCCCAGCGCCAGCGAAGCCACGATGCCGACGACCAACGCCACCGCTGCGAGCGCCCCGATGACCCACAGCTTTCGACGTACTTCCGCCCCGACGGCGGAGGTACGTACTCCGACGGAGACCTCCCCGACCACGGTGCCGTCATCGGTCGCGGAATAGATCGGAACCTTTGCCCGGACGGTCTCTCCCAAGGTGCCTTCATCGTGGGTGGTTTCTTCCTTGCCGGATAATGCGACGTCGGGCGATGTGGAGACTTTCTTGCCCAGCAGCGATGCGTCCGGGTGCGCGAGTCGTAGTCCACGGTTGTCCGTCACCACCACGAAATCAACATTGTTGCGGGACCGAATATCCATCGCGAGTGCCTGCACGTTGCTTGATCGGAGGGCGTCCGGATCGGCGCCCTTCTGGGCAGACGCACGGGTAGCCCCGCTCCTGA
Organism: Rothia uropygialis; assembly: GCF_004137765.1. Taxonomy (GTDB): domain Bacteria; phylum Actinomycetota; class Actinomycetes; order Actinomycetales; family Micrococcaceae; genus Rothia. The sequence continues at coordinate 309,194 of NZ_NOIS01000004.1, forward strand.
CCTGCGATTCCGCGGCCAAGGTCCGCGCTATGGAAAGGGCTTGCGTCTCGGTGGTGTCGGTGACCGTGCGGGCCCCCAGCCACGCGAATGTTGCGGCCGCGAGCGTCAGCACCACGATGATGACGGCCAGTTGGCTCGTCAGCACGCGGCGCGAGAAGGAATCGGAAGGTCGCGGCATGCGCCCAGCTTAGATGATCGATCCCAAGGGGCGCTGAGGGCGGGAACCAGCGAGAGAAAGGGATCATGTCCGGAATCGGCTCCTCCGTAGCGCCGCATCGGGCGGGGACCGTGTTGTCACTGGTTCGTGGAGGTGTCAGCTGCGCAGAAGACAACTTCCAGTGAAACGCGCGGGACTTTGGTTCCAAGCGGTCTCCGCTGCCCGAAAACCGCAAGTGCGACCGATATCCTTCCAGGTTCCCGCCCCACCCGCTTCGATGGATTGAGGCTAGGCTGGGTCCATGGAACCATCCGCTCCCGGAACCGTTGTCCACCCGTGAACCGGCTGACTCGGGCTGTACTGCGCTTATTCGCCGCGCCCCGGCTCAACGTCCGTGAGGACTATGAGAAGGTCCGGCGGCTGCAACGTCGGCTGGCCTCGCTGCTGATGCCACCGTCTCGAACCCCACGCTGGCAGCCCATGCCCGATGACAAGAGACTCCATGCCCAGGTCCGGATTTTCCGGCCGAAAGAACAGCGGCGCGACGATGTCCTCGTCTTCTTCCACGGAGGCGGCTGGGTCACCGGGGACAGCGAGACGTACACTCCGACGTGCAGCAGGATGGCGGACCTCACCTGCTGTACCGTGGCCTCCGTCGACTACAGGCTCGCCCCCGAGTACCCGTTCCCGGCGGGACTGGAGGACTGCTACGACGTCGCCCGGCTGCTCCTCGAGGAGCCGGAACGAGTGGGCGCCGCGGATGCCAGTCAGATCGTCTTGGTGGGTGACTCCGCCGGGGGAAACTTTGCTGCCGTCATCTCATCCCTGCTGCGAGAACGCGGTCATCGCGGCCCGAGTCGACAGATCCTGATCTACCCGGTGACCCACTGGGCCCACGATCCGGAGACCTCCCCGTTCGCCTCGGTGCGCTATCACGGCGGGGACTACCGGCTCACCAACACCGAGGTCGAGGACTACTTCGACCTCTACGTCCCTGACCGGGACCGGCGTCGCGGCGCGCTTGTCGCTCCGCTGATGGCGACGGACCTCTCCAAGCAACCGACAACCCTGGTGATCACGGCGGAGCTGGATTTGTTGCGCGATGAGGGTGAGGCATACGGCCGGGCCCTGGCCGACGCCGGGAACGCAGTGCGAATACACCGGGTGGGCGGGGCGTTGCACGGTTTCATCTCGCTGCCCCGGTTCTCCCGGTCGGTCCAAGAAGCCTACGAGGTGATCAACGAATTCCTCAGCAACGCTCCCGTCGCCGAGGAACAGCCCGATCCGCAGGAGCCCGCGTGACCCACCGGGACTGGGTACGGCTCGACAACGCCTCCAACATTTTCCTCGCCGCCCGAAGCGCTTCCGACCCCAAAGTGTTCCGCTTGAGCGCCGAGGTGGACCACGACGTGGACCCGCAACTATTGCAGGAGGCCCTGGACGAAACCTACGACCGGTACCGGCTTTACCATGCGGTGCTGCAGAGCGGTCTGTTCTGGTACTACCTGCAGGACAGCGACCTGCGCCCGGTCGTCGCCGAGGACAAACAACACATTTGCGCCCCCATCTACCAGGCGGGTCGGCGCACTCTGCTGTTCCGTGTGGTCTACCATCACCGACGGATCATCCTCGAAGTATTCCACGCCCTGTCCGACGGCACCGGCGCGTCATGGTTCCTCTCCGACTTGGTGAACGCGTACATCCGGCGGCGGTACCCCAACCAGGGTCCTCCGATCGAGGGCGCCCTCGAAGCCAACGCATCACGAGCCGAGCCCGGTCGGAGCGATTCCGGTTTCCAGGTCGACGATGGCGCGTCTGACGATTCGGCCGAACCGGCAGGTGGCCTGCCCACCGACAGTTTCGAGCACTACTTCCTCCGCCGGCGCAAGTCACCCGCTTCTGGATCCACTTTCAGTCGTGCCGCCGTGCCGCCTGCGCTCGCCATCGATGACAATGCCCAGCCATCAGGTGCTCATCGGGCGGGCGGCCGGCCACGCCGCCCCTCGAAGAAAGTGCACCGAGTCAAGGGAACCCGTACCCCTGACAACCGCACGCGCGCCGTCGAGCTCACCATGTCCGCGGCGGAGGTGCTCGACCTTGCGCGCGCCGAGGGCGTCTCGATCACGATGTATCTGACTGCGTTGTTCTTCGAGTCCATTCGTCTGTCCTCGGACGGTCTGGGCAAGAACCGAACTCTAGCGGCGTCAGTACCGGTGAATCTGCGCCAATTCTTTCCCTCGACGTCAGCGCGAAATTTCTTTGCGACCGTCCGTGTGGAACATACCTACGGTGAAGGCGACGACGATCTCGGCTCAATCTGCAAACAACTTGAGAGCCAATTCCTCCCCCAGGCCACCAAGGAAGCGCTGGAGAAGAAACTGAGATGGTTCATCCGGGCCGAGCGGATGCCCGGGTTGAGGATCATACCGCGCCCGCTCAAAGACGTGTTCCTGGGGCTGATCAACAGGGGAAGCAACCGCAGCCTGAGCGTCGCGGTCTCGAATTTGGGGCGCATGAGCCTGCCCGAGCCGGCCGAATCACATGTGGGTCGGATGTTGTTCCAGGTCTCCGCGGTCCGCCCTCAGTTCTGCGCGACGTCCCACGCCGGGTTGCTCACCATCAGCTTCACTTCACCGTTCACGGAGACCGACCACGTCAAGGAATTCGCCCGGATGCTCACCGCCAACGATATCGATGTGACGGTCGCCGCGGAACGCGTGACCGAGGCGGAAATCGCCGAAGGAGAATCATGAGACGCTGCACCGAGTGCGCCGTCGATATCGAGGGCACGTGGACCCTGTGCCCCTTGTGCGGAACCCCTGTCGCGGGCGAGACGGTTCCGAGTCCGATGCCGACGGTGCCGCTCACCTTCTCACGGCGACGGGTGCTGAAGGTGTTGTTCCTGACCTCAATCGCGGTCATCGCGGCGTCCTTGGCCGCCCAGCTCCTGCTGGGCCGGGGGCCCGAGGGCTTCGGAGTTCTGCGCTCTTCCTGGTTGGGGGTGACCGCTATGTGGCTTGTGGTGCTCATGGCAATACGCAAACGACGCAACGTCGCCAAGGGCACCGTCTACCTCGTTGTCCTGATCGGCCTGGTCTGCGTGTACTGGGACTACCTCACCGGCTGGCGCGCATGGTCACTGACGTACGCGGTGCCGATCGTCTGCGCTTCTTCCATTGTTGCCTTGCTCATCACGGTCTGGGTAATGCACCTCGAGGTGGCGGAGCACATCCTCTACAGCGGTTTGACGGTACTTCTGGGCCTGGCACCCATTGGGTTCCTCGCTTTCGGCTGGGTGACGAACCCACTGGCGTCAGCTATTTGCGGCGCTCTCAGCGTCATCACTCTGGTGGTGTTGCAACTTGCCAGGGGCGCTGAGGTGCGCCGCGAACTCGTCAGACGATTGCACCTTTAGACCTTGACCCAACGACGAGTGGGTCGGGTCGGATCACCATGACGTGAAAGTCCAGAAATACATCGCCGCCCCGTGCCGCTGACGCCGGCGACGCCGAGAGGACCTGGGATGCTGCGCCGCCCCCGTCCCCGCGGCACCCCGCGTTACGGGGCACCGAAACACCCGCCTCCGCCTCGGACTGACATGCGCAAAATATGCACACGCTTCTCAACGGGCTCACTCGGACCCATGGGGTACCCGGGCGAGGCCTAGCGGCATTTCTCCTCGCGCACGATCCGGGTGATGCGACCCACCATGTCGAGTCGCTTCTCGACGGTCGCGTCACCGGGGGCCTGAATCTTGGCTCCTGCATAGCTGAGGTGACTTCCTGCCGCTAGGAGACAGCGTCTTACTTCGCCGGAGTCCAGAAGGGACGTGGGCTCGTCCTCGGCCAGCGGCAGGTGCGCGTCAGCCCACGCATCACCGTACTGATTCGCCGACGGGCCGGCACCCGAAAACATGATTCCCTCGAGCAGCCCGGCCTCGACGAGAGCCCGGATCTGGCTGAGCGCCCGGTCAGGGTCGTGCGCCTCGATGACCGAACGACCCCAATTGATCGTCATGCCGACTCCCGCCTCCAGGGCGAGGGACATTTCCTCTTCCAGGGACAGGAAACGTTTCTCCCCCGCGATCCCGGGGCTGTATGCGTCACAATGCTCCACAATGACTCTTGTGGACCACGAGCCATCGGCAGGCGAGCTCGAGAGGACCTCCTCGAGCGAACGAGCGAACATTTCCGGGGCGGATAGCTTCGAGGGAGCAGTGTGAATATGGAGGGCATCAACGGATTGTTCACCCGTGAGTTGATTCAGTTCTTCCGCGGCACAACGAGCGCGCCGGAAATGATCCAGTGCGGCCCGACGGCCGTCCGGATCCGGCGACGCGAGCCCAAACTTGGCGTAGGCGCCCACGTTGATCATGGTGCCGGGAATCAAAGTCAGAACCGACTGCGTGAAGCGACCGCGCATTTGATCGGCGAGCCACTGTGGATCGTCAACGAGCTCGTCGCGGAAAGGTATCTCCAGGCCATCGGCGAGTTTCCGACCGGCAAGGTCTGCGTAGAACGTCTCCTGGTCTCGCGGCGAAGCAGGAAGGCAAGCATAGGCACCGACAAGAACGGCAGGCCGAGACGTCCGCACATCCACCTGAGGCTCAGAAGATGGCTGTGTGGCGCCTTTTTGACGGGTCGGAGATGCATCTGGAGTGCGATTGGCGCATTGTTCCCCCATCATGCCGCCTTGGCGTCGAGTGCACGCTCGATCGGATCATAATGGGAGACGATCGCGGCACGGAAGGCCTCGACGTCACCGTCCTGGGCGGCTTCGAGCATCAACCCATGCGCCCGAGCCGTTTGCTCCAGATCCGCCGCCACAGACAGACCCAGCTTGGGGACCACCGATGTGTGCACGTCCCAGAAGGCCGTCACCAGCTGCCCGACAAGTGGGTTTTCAAGCCGTTCCAATAGGCCTGTATGGAACGCTCGATCATGTTGCGGAAAAGCTCGCCCTTTGGCCGCCAACGCCACCATCTCATCGACCAGGGAATGCAGCTCCGGATTGGATGTGCCGGCCAGGCTGGCCACAATCTGCTCGGCCAAACCACGGTCGAGGGCTTGTCGAACCTCCACGACGTCCCTCAGGGCACGCAGGTCGTCTCCCGGACTCAGTACACCGCGGAAAACGAGGGTCTCCACGAGAGCATCCAGAGACATCTCCCCGACGTAGGTGCCATGGCCGCGTCTGATGACGACGATGTCCAGAGTCGACAGCGTGCGAATGGCCTCCCGCACGCTGGAGCGAGAGACCCCGAGGTACTCGCACAACTCATTTTCTGTGGGCAGAAGATCCCCTGGCTGAAGACCTTCGGCCAGGATGAAGTCCTTGATCCGGTCCGCTGCCGTTGCCTTCCGTGCGTCGCCTGGAGCAAGCGACGCCTCGGAGATGAGCGTCGTAAATCTCCGTGGTGGAGCCGTCGACATCATGGCCTCCTCGAGTTTCGGGTTCGCCTTCCACTTTACCCAACATCAGACGTCAGACAATGCGCGCTGGACTATCCGACGTGCCGGTGACTTCAACGATTTCAGGCTGGGCACCGACCGACATCGAGCTTTTCGGTCGGTCACCGCAGGGGAACAAACATCTCACGCGGTGCGTGTGTGAGCACAATGCGCACAAGGTGCTCAATGAGCAGAAAGCGATCAGTGAGCACAAGCGCGCACCACCTTCCCAGGTTTCCCTAAGGTGTATTCCGCATCACAACACACTTCGAAGGAGAAGCCCGTGATCGTCCTTCTCGGATTCGTCATGATTCTGGTCTTCATGGCCCTCATCATGACCAAGAAACTTTCGCCAGTTCTGGCACTCATTCTCATCCCGACCATCTTCGGACTCTTCGCCGGGGCTGGGCTGGGCATCGGCGACATGGTCATGGATGCCATTGAGTCCATGTCCTCGACGGCCGCGCTGCTGCTCTTCGCGATCATCTACTTCGGCATCATGATCGACGTCGGGCTATTCGACAAACTCGTCGAATTCATCTTGCGCTTCTGCGGCCACGATCCGGTCAAGGTGGTGCTGGGCACCGCCGTACTGACCGGGGCGGTGTCATTGGACGGTGACGGCTCGACGACGTTCATCGTGGTCACGGCCGCGATGCTGCCGATTTATCAGCGCCTCCAGATGTCTCCGGTGATTCTGACCTGTACCGCGGGACTGATCAATGGAACGTTGAACATCGTTCCGTGGGGCGGGCCGACGGCTCGCGCCGCCTCGGCCCTGCACTTGGATGCGAACGCGATCTTTGCACCCATGGTGCCCTCGCTCGTCGTCGGCCTCATCGTAGCTTTCGCCTTCTCATTCCTGCTGGGCCGCTCGGAGCGCCGTCGCCTTCAGAAGAAGGGCGTGGCTTGGGTCGAAGGCGCAACGCACGACGTCGAGACCACAGGATCCGACTCTTCCGCAGCGCGTCATGGTTCGGGCCCGATCGGCTCCCACTCGGCGCCCGGAGACGGAGAAGGTTCGGCCACCCAGACCTCTTCGGGAGGGCCTGCAACCCAGGCCCTGGTGATCAACCAATTCGACGGCGAAGGACAGGCCGCCTCGACGCTGACCGACACCGCCTTGGACCCGAACCGTTCGACCCTCCGCCCGCGTCTGTTCTGGTTCAACCTGGTTCTGACGGTTGCGATCATGGTCCTACTCATCATGGACGTTCTCCCCCTGCCCTATCTGTTCATGATCGGTACCGTGGTGGCCCTGTTGGTCAACTTCCGTGGCGTCAAGGAACAACAGAAAGAACTCGCATCCCATGCGACCTCGATCATTTCGGTCGTGGCCATGGTCATGGCCGCCGGTGTCCTGACCGGCGTGATGAGCGGTACCGGCATGGTCGACGGCATGGCGGCATGGCTCGTAGACGTCATTCCCTCCTCGATGGGCCCGTACCTGGCCGTCATCACCGGCATCCTGTCGATTCCCATGACGTTCTTCATGAGCAATGACGCTTTCTACTTCGGAATCCTTCCGGTTCTCACCGAAACCGCGTCTCACTACGGAATCCCTGCCACCGATATGGCCCGTGCCTCGATCACCGGACAACCGGTTCACCTCCAGTCACCCCTCGTTCCGGCCATCCTGCTGCTTGTTTCGCTCTCCGGGGTGGAACTCGGCGACCACCACAAGAAAGTGCTGTGGCGAGCGCTGGTCGTCTCGCTGGTCATGCTGGCCGTGGGCGTGCTGGTCGGCGTCGTCGCGATCGGCAGCGCCTAGTCGATACTCGGTCCACCCCAGAAGGAGCACATCATGACGGATTTCTATTCGAAACCTTCCCGCTCGATGCCGGAGCCCTCGCTGAGAGTCTCGTCCTCGGACGGGATCGACCGCGCCCCACGCACCGTCGTCGTGGGGTACCGCACGGATGCGAGCCCGAGGGTCTTGCGGGAAGCGATCGCCGCGGCCGACCGCGAAAAGGCGGCGCTTCGCGTGGTCGTGTACGCCACGGACAGCACCACAAGCCCCTCTGCGAGCCGCATCGAAGTCGTCAAGGAAGTGTCCCTGCAGATCATCGAAGCAGGGCTGGAGTTCGAAATTCAGCGCCCGGGGGACGACGTCGCGGATCAGCTCCTCGATCTGGCCGTAGAGCACCATGCCAAGCTGATTGTCCTGGCAACTCGACGCCGGTCCCCAGTCATGAAACTATTTCTCGGCTCGAGCGCCCAACGGGTGATCCTTGAGGCGGAGTGTCCTGTGCTGACGGTCAAATAGAGTAGCGCAGGGCCTGGCCCGGGGAGAATTGAAAGACCGTTTGGCACGCGGTGGGCGTCACAGACTCCACTTCTCCCCGCGATAGGCCGATTCCCAGAACATTTCCTCGAAGCGGGAGGCGTCCAGGAAAACCTCTCGCATGCGTTTCCGGACGGCGTCGGTGCCCGAGGCCGCTGCCTCCTCCACCAGGCCGATGGCCTTTTGGGTGGCCTCCGCAAAAGCAGGATCGCCGTATTCCTCTACCCACCGGCCATAGGGATGATCCTTCACCGCGGCCGAATGATCCGACAGTCGCCGCCCCACGTCCGCGTAGATCCAGAAGCATGGCAACACGGCGGCGGCGCCAACCTCGTAGGGTTCGTAAGCACAAGCTGCGAGCAACGTGTACATGTACCCGCGCGTGGTCGGCGAGGGTGATTCCGCTCGAGGGCAACCGGCGAGGAGAGGATCGTTCATGAGTTGGGAATGCAGCACTTTCTCCTCGGCGACCGCGGTGTTGGCGCAGCCTGCCCAGAACCCGGCAGCTTCCGCGGTCGGCGCCTTCGAGGCCAACACGGCCAGGGCCCGCGAATAGTTGCTCAGGTAGAATGCGTCCTGGCAGATGTATTCCACGAAGATCTCCGGGGCCAGAGTGCCCTCGCCCAGTTGACGCAGGAACTCCAGGTCATTCACTCGCCCCAAAATCCCGGAAGCATCTTCCCACAGTTGCCTCGTGAATTCTCCCGTGGCCCACACGTCATGATTCGTCGCTGATTGATTCATCGGATCGCTTTCCTTCATCGGAGGATCTGGGCCAAGTGGTTGACGGGGCCATGACCTTGCTCCGGCAACCGTGAGAGTTCCCAGCACGCGCCGTCCACTAGTGCCCGGGTCAAGAAGTTCTTGCCATCTCTGCTCGCAGCCGTCAGAGCAGCATCGTCGATCGTTCGGTCCCCCGGATCGGCCTGGTGCACGGCCCACCGCGCGGAAAAAGCCGCGATCGCCGAGGAGAGGGTGCACCCGGTTCCGTGAGTGTTCCGTGTTTCCACGCGGGGCGCAGTCAATTCGATAACGGTCGGTTCGCCCGCCGGAGCTCCCGGCACGCCGTCACCGGGAGACTGCCTCGGAGATATCGCGAGAACATCCACGGCTTCCCCGTCTCGTAGGTGCCCTCCCTTGAGGAGGACTGCACGGGGCCCCAACTCGAGAAGCTCTGCGGCCTGGGACCGCATGTCCTCGAGCGAGTCGGCAACACGGTCGGGATGTCCCAACAACCGAGCACTTTCCGGGAGGTTCGGGGTGATGAGGTCCGCGAGAGGCAAAAGCTCGGCGCGGATCGCTGCGTCGGCGTCCTGGCTCAGGAGGGTGTCTCCGCTCGTGGCCACCATGACCGGGTCGAGAATCACGGTCCCGAAGCTGTCACGCCGCTCGCTCATGAGGCCTGCGAGCGAACGAACCACTTCCCCGGTTCCGAGCATCCCGATCTTGGTGGAATCCACCGGCACGTCATCGATGACCGCCTCGATCTGAGAGACCACGAAGTCTTCCGGAACGTTGTGTACCCCTCGGACCCCAACCGTGTTTTGGCTGGTCAACGACGTCATACAAGCGCACCCATAAGCCCCGAGGGCACTGAAGGTCTTGAGGTCGGCCTGGATTCCGGCCCCACCCGAAGGGTCCGAACCGGCAATGGTCATGGCGACGGGCGGGCGCATCACGAATCACGTCCTCTGTTGAGTGTCATGGTGGCGAGGCTCAGCAATTCGGCCGCCGCCTTTCTGGGATCTTGGGCGGCAGAGATTGCGGAGACGACGCACAGGCCGTCAATGGGCGCGCCTGCCAATTCAGTGGCAGTTGAGGGATTGATTCCTCCTATGGCTACGCTCACGAGCCCTCCCGTCCGGGCTATCTCCGCGCATTCGGATACCCCATCGGGCCCCAGGGCCGGGGCGGCGTCGGTTTTGGTGGGAGTGGTCCAGGCCGGGCCGATGCCCAGAAGGTCCGCGTGACGTTCAGCCACCGCGGCACGGACCTCATCCGGCGTCGAAACCGACAGCCCAACCATGAGGTCGGGGCCGAGCGCCGCACGCGCATCAGCCGCGGCGGCGTCGGATTGTCCGACGTGGACGTTGAGCCCCAGATCTGCGGCCACACTCAGTCGATCGTTGACGAACAGCTGGGCGGACCTGCCCGAGTCCTGCTCGGCCCGACGCATCTGATGGTCGCAAGCGCGCGCCAGATCGGCGAAGCGACCATCCGATAGCTCTTTGTCGCGGACCTGCACTACACCGACGCCGCCCATCACGGCCTCGTACACGACGTGCGGTACGCGGTCGAGACCACCACACAGCTTCGTATCCGTCACAAAATACAGTGAGAAATCAGTCGCGGGAGGTATCACTGGGCTTCCTCGTGAACCTCGACAAGGCGGCCAATCCCGGCCGGGGAGAGCTCGTAGAGCGAATCGATCCACCGCACGTGGAAGGACCCGGGACCGTCGGCGATTCGACCTGCCAAGGAGCCTGCGGCGCCCGCATGGGCATGGGCCGCCAAAACAGCGTCATGGTCGGCCAAACCAGCCGCACGGGCGGCTCCGAGATACGCCGCGACCGTGGCCCCGAGCGAGCACCCCGTCCCGATGACCAGCGGCATGAATTCGTGACCGCTGGTCAGCCACGTGGTCCGGTTCGCGGAGACGATCACATCGCGCTCCCCGGAAATCGCGACGACGCCGCCGGTGGTGTCTGCGAGGGAGCGCGCGGCATCGAGGGCAATTTCCACGGCATCGGTCGACTCGACCCCGCGGCCGCCACCTCCCTGTCCGGCCAGGGCGACGATTTCGCTGGCGTTGCCGCGAATCGCAGTCGGACGCTGGGCAACGAGATCCCGGGCGAATTCGGTGCGCAGGGGAAGGCCGCCGACCGCCACCGGATCCAGAACCCAGGGCACACCCGCAGATCCCGCGGTTTCGACTGCGGCCCGAATTGCCGCGATCTGATCTTCCGAGACCGTCCCGACGTTCACGAGCACCCCGTCGGCCATCCCAGCGAAGATGCGCGCTTCCTCGGGGTGTTCGACCATTGCGGGCGAAGCCCCGACGGCGAGCAGAACGTTGGCCGTGATTTCTTTGACAACCGCGTTGGTCAAGCAATGGGCCAGGGGCGATGACCCTCGAACGGCCTCGGCCGGGCCGACGATGCCGCGGGAGGCGCGGTGATTTTCCGGTGAATCAGTCATGGTGACGATCCCTTCGCTAGTGCTGGCTAGATCAGGTTCAAAGGGTCTTATCTCAGCCGAACGGGGCACCCCTTGTCACTGTCGGCGCGCCATTGCGCCTCCCATCACTTTAGCTCGTGTCCCGCGGATGAAAACCGTCCCTGAAAGGTCACGCAACGCCGCCAGCACGTTTTCCCACGGCCCGGAGGGTTTATCCACAAGAACTATCCACAGTGTGGAGAACTTACACAAATGTGACTCCACGAAACCCACGTCGATTCCCAACCGGTGGGTTCGCGGACGCGTCCCACGGCGCAAACCTTGTCATTGCAGTGTGTACGTGCGGGTATTTTTCCATAGCCACGCCGCAATCTGGGCCCCTGGCGTCGCCCACAGACGCCTCACGAACCTCAAACACAGATTTTTATCCCCACCTGTGGATAACTTTTCACACAGCAGGTGGAGAAATCGGCCGCTGAGGTCACTTCCCTGTGGAAGGTTATGGATATCTGTGGACAACTTCCGCATGACGTTGTTGACGCGATCATGGTCCGGGGAAACCTCGCATTCGGTCCGGGGTGAGAGCGTTGTAACGCGATTTCTCCTTGCGTTCCGCGGCATCATAGGCCCCCGGAATGTCTGGCGGCTCGCTCCTCCCTCCTCGCCCGATCCGCATGAACATGCGGAACCCACCCCGACCGCACACTGGCCGTCAACACTTTATCCACACACATGTCCCCAGCCGTGGACAACTTACACTTCTGTAGTTCGAGCAGCCTTTTCTGCGATATTCGATCCCGGGACCTAGGGAGAAGCGTCGTGTTTTATTCTCCCCAACGTACTTTTAGGACAGATGTTCGAGTTGTACACATCGTTGTGCACACCTGTGGATAACTTTCTCCACCGCCTGTGTGGAATCGCCCCGAATCGAGAGAGCTTTTTGCCCCCGTTCGCGCCCCGAAGACAGTTCGGTCCAGGCCCTTCGCGCATAGCCGCATTCCCTTCGCACATGTCCCTGCCCCGAGACCCGTTGCAGCACCTACGATCGAGGCATGAGCACATTGAGCGACCATCTACGCAGCCTGCCTTCTTTCCCTCAGGACCTCCCAGTCCTCGACCCGGAACGGGTTCCCGAAGATCCGATGGACCTTTTCCTGGAGTGGTTCAACGAGGCGATCGGGGCGGGAAACCGTCAACCACACGCGATGACGTTCACGACCATCAAGAACGGAGACACCCCAGTCGGACGCACGCTCATCGTCAAAGACATCGACGATCGAGGATTCCAGTTCTCAACGCATCAGACCTCGCGCAAGGGGCAACACATCGATCAGAACCCCCGCGCATCAATGATCTTCTTCTGGCGCGAGTCGGGCCGGCAGGTCAGGGTCACGGGCAACGTCGTTGCCCTGAGCGACGAGGAGTCCCAGCGCGATTGGGAGCAACGACCCAGCTATACCGGCGAGCCCAATCCGGACTGGCGGCTCTATTCCCTCGCTCCCACGGAGTACGAATTCATGCAGGCTCGCGAGGACCGGAATCACTCCCGCGTGGAATACACCCGGGATGGTTCCGGGTGGGAAAATCACCGGGTCACGACGCCAGCGGGCTAGATTCGGGCCAACGGCCCGGGTTCCTGCGGTCTATTCTGAGTAGTCATGGACCTGGAATTGCGGCATCTCCGTGCGTTCGAGGCGGTCGGCCGGAAGAAGTCGTTCACGGCCGCCGCCCGCAGCCTGCACATCACCCAACCGGCCTTGAGCCGAACCATCCAACAGTTGGAGGCTCGCCTCGGCGGGGTTACTCTGCTGGACCGGTCTTCCCGTTCCGTAGACCTGACTCCTCAGGGGCAAAGGTTATTCGAACGAGTCAGGGTCATCCTCCGGGATATCGAGGACGCCATCGCCGAGGTTCATGAGTCGGAGGAGCTTCGCATTGGTTTCCCATGGGCCCTCCCCGACCCGTGGATTTCCCGGACCTTGGCAGCCTTCGAGCGTTCCAGCGGCATCAGCACGCATCTGACCAGGCATGATGACGTACGCTCCTCATTGCTGAACCACGCCGTGGACGTTGCTCTCACGCGGCAGAGCCTCACGGGGACAGAAATCGAAACATTGGAACTCTTCCGAGAACCGCGTGTCGCCGCTGTCAGCACTGGGAGCCCATTGGCCCGGCGAACATCGATCCCCTGGAAAGAACTCGGCCGACATCCCGTGGTGGTCAATACGCTGAGCGGCAATACGCGGCCGGCCCTCTGGGAGCCCGGGCATAGGCCTGCTTCAATCATCGAATGCGCCAATTACGACGAATGGATCACCCTGGTCGCAGCAGGCAAGGGTGTGGGCGCAACACCGGCCTCGGCTGCGGCGTCGTACGGGCACTCGAGGGTTGCATTCGTCCCACTCGACGAAGCCCCACCCGTGCCCCTCTGCCTGGCGTGGCGCATGGGCTCGAGCTCCCGCGCGATCCAGGAGTTCAAGAAAGCCGCGCTCTCGACTCTCCCCCGCCGCCCAGAGGATCGGGCCTAGGCTCTAGGCGAAAGCTCCCCAACCACGACGTCCCTCGAGTGCGCCAGCGATCGCGAATCGACCGGGACCCAGGAGAAAAACAGCGAGCGAAGCGAGGGCCAGCACCAGAACGGATTCGTATCCGCCGTCCGCGGCGAAAAACCCCTGGGAACCGTGAACGAAATAGATCGCCCCGAACATATCGATAGCCAGAACCAGCCCAGCAAGCCGAGAGAGCACACCGACGATCAAGGCGATACCGCCGATCAACTCGGCATAGGCGGCCACCGCAGCGGAGAGCTCAGGGGATGGAATTCCCATTTGCTGGAAGTTCGCGGCGGTTCCGTCGAGGGTCCACTCGTTGAACTTTTGCAGACCGTGCATCAAGAAGACTATGCCCAGGCCAACACGCAGAAGCAGGAGGCCCAGAGGCGCGGACAAGGTCGGATTCTGTGGGTAACTCATAGTTTTTTCACTTTACAGGTAAAGTAGTTTGGTGGGGGTCTTCCGTGACGATGGGCACTCCGTCAGAGGCCCTTCTCCGAAACCCAGTCCTTGGCAGCCTGAACGGTTGAGGCTTTTTCGTCTCCACTGACCCTGTCGTTGAGGTGGATCAGGTCCTCAGTGGTCAACGTCTTGGAGACCTTGTTGAGCACCGCCTGGGCCGCTTCCGGAACCTGATCTTTTCGGACCAGCGGAATGGCCTGCTGCGCCAGGAAATTGTTCTTGGGGTCCTGAAGCACCACGAAGTCGTTCTTCTCGATCGCGGGCGTCGTCGTGAAGATGTCCGCAACCTGCACCTGGTCATCGGTCAGGGCTTTGACGGTCAAGGGGCCGCCGGAGTCGTTGATAGGAGAGAACTTGGCCGGCACGCACCCGTATTTGGCCTTCAGCCCCGGCAGCCCATACGCCCGCTCTTGGAACTCGGGCGGTCCCGCCAATTTGAGGCTCGAACAAACTTTGCCCAAGTCTTCCAGCGATTTCAGGTTGTACTTCCGTGCGACTTCTTGGGTCACCACGAGAGCATCCTTGTCTTCTGCCGGAGACGGGTCCAAAACCTGCAACCCCTCCGGAACCGCGGCCCGCAGGGCCTGCATGATGTCCTCGGCAGTACTCGCGGTCGCCTTCTCGTCGAAATACTGCAAAAGGTTTCCCGAGTAATCAGGGACCACGCTCACGCTCCCCTGTTGCACTGCGCCGATATATGCTTCACGGGCCCCGATCGCAGGCTGACTTTCCGCCTTGTGCCCGGCATTATTGAGCGCGGCAGTGTAGATTTCCGCGATGATCTGGGATTCCACGAAATCCGCGGAACCGACGACCACGGTGCCTTTGCCCTTGGACGGGCCGAGCGCGTTCTCCCCGGACAGCCCGCACCCGGTCAGCCCCAGAACTGACGCGGCCGCAACCAGGCCGAGCGCCTGGCGCCGCGAGGCGTTCACCGATGTACGATTCACGATTCCTCCTTGACCAGACCGGGTGAGGTGAGCGCGCGCTGCACCAAGGCCAAAATGCCATCCAGCACGAGGGCCAGAACAGCGGCGAGCAGCATCGACGCAACCATGCGGGAATAGTCTCGGACGGCCAGCCCGTCGATCAGGAAACGACCCAACCCGCCCAAATCGATATAGGCCATGACCGTGACGGTGGCGACGATCTGAAGGGTCGCATTACGGATTCCGCCGAAGAGGATCGGCACGGCATTGGGAATCTCCACTTGCGTCAGAATCTGCCATTCCTTCATTCCTTGGGCCCGTGCGGCATCGACGACGGCCGGGTCGACCGCGGCGATCCCGGCGTATGCGTTGGCAAGCAGCGGGGCAACGGCCAGAATCACCAGCGCCAGAACCGGCGCGGTCAGGCCAATGCCGATCCACAGGGCGAACAGGGTCAGCAGGCCCAGCGTCGGCAGGGAGCGCAACGCGCCGGTCAAGCCGATCACCACGTTTCCACCCCGCCGCGTGTGCCCTAGCCAAAGTCCCACCGGGATCGCGACGACCACTGCTATTCCGAGCACGAGTCCCGTGTACTCGAGATGCTCGCCGAGCCGCACCCAAATGCCGCCGGAACCGCCCCATGACTGCGGATCCGTGAACCAATTCCACGTCTCTTGGACAACGTTCATGACCTCACCTGCCAACGAGTAGCGGCCGACGCGGCCAAGGCAACCAGGCGGTCGAGCACGATGGCGATAATCGCGATTAACACAATGCCCACCACGATTTCCGTGGTGAAGTCGCGCCGGAGACCATCCGTGAAGAGCGTACCGAGCGACTGGATCCCGATCACGGCACCGACCGAAACCATCGAAATGTTGGATACCAAGGCCACACGGAGTCCGGCGGCCATCACCGGAATCGACAGCGGAAGCTCGACCGTCCAGAAGCGACGTGCTGATCGATAACCTACCGCCGTGGCCGCGTCGAGCACGGCGCCGTCGACGGACTCGAATGCGTCCACACATGAACGGACCATCATCGCGATGACGTACAGGCTCAGCGCGATGATCACGTTGGTCAGGGAGGTGATCGCGGTGCCGAGGATCAGGGGCAACAGCACGAAGAGCGCCAACGAAGGAATCGTGTACAGCAATGCCGCCGCATTCACCACGACGCCGCGTCGTGCTTTGCCCGCGCGGGCTCTGGCGGCCCGCCCGGAACCTTCCGCGCCCCGGGCACGACGAACAGCGGCAAAACGTGCGATCGGGATCGAGATGATGGTCCCAATGATGACCGGAAGAACCGACTGGAGCAGATGCAACCCGGTCAGCTCGCCCACGTAGGAGAGATTGTGGAAGAGCCAGCTCATAGGCCTACCCCGTAACGGCTGCGCCGCTCTCTCGCCGCCGCGTCCATGACGTCGTCGGAGGCCAGCAGACCGAGGGCTTTTCCGTCTTCGTCCACAGCGACTCCCCACCCTGAAGGGGAAGAAAGCACCGAGTCCAACGCATCGCGCAGATTTCCGCCCCGGGGGAAGAGGCTTCCCCCGATGATATTGCGTCCGTCGATGAGCCAGCCCGCTGGACGGCCGGCGTCGTCGAGCGCAAGGTCCCAATCGCCCCAGGGCCGAGTTTCTGAGTCCAACGGGTGGATGGGGACTTCCCCACCGGAAGCGAACGTGAGCCGGCGCGTGCCACGGTCGTGACCGACGAAAGACGCCACGAAATCATCCGCCGGTTCGCGCAGAATCTCTTCCGGGCTGCCGAACTGGGCGACTCGACCGCCTTCCCCGAAGACGGCGACCCTCTGCCCCAGCGTCACGGCTTCGTCGATGTCGTGAGTCACGAAGACGATGGTTCGCTCGAGCGTCTCGTGGAGCCTGATGAGCTCACGCTGGAGATCGGCACGAACCACCGGATCCACGGCCGAAAACGGCTCATCCATCAGGAGGATCGGGGAATCGGCGGCCAGTGCGCGGGCAACCCCCACTCGTTGAGCCTGGCCGCCGGACAGTTGGGCGGGGTACCGCTTGGCCAACCCTCGATCCAGGCCGACGGTGTCCATCAGGTCGAGGGCCCGAGCGCGACACTCGCTCTTCGAGGCGCCATTCAGCCGGGGAACGGTCGAGATATTGTCCGCCACGGTACGGTGCGGCATCAGGCCGGACTGTTGCATCACGTACCCCATGGAACGGCGCAGCTCATAGGCCGATTGTTCCCGGTTGTCTTTCCCCTGGATCAGTATTTGTCCGTGGGTCGGCTCGACCATTCGGTTGATCATGCGCAACGACGTCGTCTTCCCGCATCCGGAGGGGCCGACGAAAACCGTGATGAGTCCATCCGGAATCGCCAGGTTCAGTTCGTCCACAGCGGCGGTGGAGCCATACTCCTTGGAGACTCCGATGAACTCAATCGCGTCCGTTTTTCCTAGTGGCATGGAGGTTCCTTTGAGTAAGACTGCTGTATCGATGGTACGTCAGACCCGTCGCGGATCGCGGCCTGCCATGCGAGGAAGTTGCGTCATACTTTAGGTTCAGGACTCGAAAAAGATACTTTACGAACCATCAGGAACCACCCGGAGCTCTGCAGGAGGTCGCGTGTCCACCGCTTCAATGCCGAAGTACCGCGCAGTAGAACGGCAATTGCGCGCCCGAATCGCCGGCCTCGACGACGGCGCTCTTCTGCCCACCGAGACCGAAATGTGCCAAGAGTACTCAGTCTCGCGAATTACGATGCGACGGGCGATCGAGGAAATCGCCCGCGACGGCCTCGTGACCCGGCACCGCGGGCACGGCACCAAGGTCAACCGCCCCGAGCCGACGACCTCGGAAAACCACGTCGACCAGGGCGAACATTTCGACAGTCGTTTCACCGGATTTTTCGGTCAACTGACCGGGTTCGGGCATCGGGTCCATTCCGACGTTCTGGAATTCGGGCCGGTCCAGGCCAATATGGCCGTTTCGAAAGCCCTGCGCGTCGACCCGCATTCCGAGGTCTTCCACATGTCACGACGCCGATACGTTGATGGGAATGTCCATCAGTTGTCGCGCACGTGGTTCGTTCCGGGACAATTCCCGGGGATCGAAGACGAAGATTTTCGGGAGCAGTCGCTCTACGGTTATCTGGAACGGGAACACGGGGTGAGCATCGCCCAGCAGGACTTGAGCGTTTCCCTTCTGGTTCCCTCGCGGGACGAAGCCCGCACGTTAAGCATTTCGGATCGTCAACCACGCCTGTCGCTGCAGATCACGGCGTATTCGGCGGACGGGGGCCCCTTTTTGTACGGGGAGTCGATCTTCGTGTCCTCCGATGCTCACATCTTCTTCACCGCGACCGGAGCATCGCCGCAACGGTGAGCCTAGACCGCGGAACCGCGATCGGCTCGGCGCCAGGACCTGCCATTACCGACGTTCATCCACGGGGACGGGCTCCTTGCGCCAATTGAGCCGCGACGATCGACGACGGTTTTCCACCCAACAATGCCTCGCCGATTCCGGCGAGCTGAGTGACCTGGCGTTTGGTCAGACGGTTGAACACGGCGGCACGCACTTGCGCCACGTGGCCCGGGGCCGCCTCGATGACGGCTTCGTGCCCGGCCGGGCGAAGATGGCAGATGCTGACGCGCCGGTCGACCTCCGAGGTTGTCCTCGTAACGTAAGCATCCTCCTCCAACCGTTTCACGACCCGTGAAAGTCGGGCGAGCCGAGTATTTGTCTGCGAGGACAGCTCCGTCATCGTCAGATGCTGGTCAGGGGCCTCGGAGAGCATGGCCAAGACCATGTATTCGACGAATCCAAGGTTGGAATCTCGCTGCAGCTGGTTTTCCAGCTGTCCGGGCAGCTGAAACATGATCGCCGAGAGGCACAACCAGGCTTCACGCTCTTCTTGCGTCAGCCACTGCGGCTCGCGCTGGGCTTGGGGCGCGTGGGACACCGGACAACCTTCCACTTGACGTATCTCTGCTCCTGCACCATCAGCAGGTCATGCCATTATGCCCCAATCGATTGCCGATCCTCGGTCTTCGAAATGCCCGGCATCACCTTCTGACATGGGCGGACTTGTGCACGCCTCGTGACGCGGAACGCAGAACCCGTCAGCGGTCTCGCCTATACTGGGGATTTCAGGTGTGCCGGGAAGTCTGGTCGGCAAGCCAGCGTGGAACGCGGCTTCAAAATTCGAAACAAAGATTTTCCGATCCTTCCCATCACCGGAGACCTCTCATGTCACACCGTGCCCCTCACCGCTTCGCCGCGACTCTGCATCAAGAGTCCACCGGCGGGGCGCTTCTCCTCGTCGCGACACTCCTGGCCATGGTTCTGGCCAACAGCGGTGCCTCTTCTTGGTATTTTTCGGTTCGCGACCACCACCTCGGATTCAGCATCGGTTCTCTCGATCTCGATATGTCGATCGGCCACTGGGCCGCCGACGGATTGCTGGCGGTGTTCTTCTTCATCGTGGGCTTGGAGCTCAAGAAGGAATTCGCCGTGGGCGAGCTGCGCGACCCGAGCAAGTCCATAGTTCCCATGGCCGCTGCGGTGGGCGGAGTCGCGCTTCCGGCCCTGATCTTTGCGGCCGTCGCGATCAGCTCCGGCGGCGAAGCATTGAGCGGTTGGGCTGTCCCCACGGCTACGGACATCGCCTTCGCGGTCGCGGTGCTCGCCGTGGTGGGCCGGCACCTCCCGGGGGCTCTCCGAACTTTTCTCCTGACATTGGCCGTGGTCGACGATCTCATTGCGATCACGATCATCGCGGTTTTTTACACCTCGGATCTCAATTACCTGTACCTCGCGCTTGCCTTAATTCCCCTGGCCGCATATGCGTTCATCGCCTACCGGGGCGAGAGGCTGATCCATCTCAAGCCGGGCTCCGCGTGGCTCCTGCTCTTACCGCTGGGCGCTCTGACATGGGCGTTTTTCCTTGGTTCGGGTATCCACGCAACCATCGCTGGCGTACTCCTGGGCTTCTGCGTCCCCGTCAAACGCGGTTCCAGAACTCCGGACTCCGCCCCCGGAGGTCTCGCGGAGGTCATGGAGCACCGCATCAGGCCCTTGTCCGCCGGCCTGTGCGTACCGGCATTCGCGTTCTTCTCGGCCGGCGTGGCCATCGGAGGTTTCCGCGGATTCTCCGAATCCATCAGCAGCCCGGCCGCCGTGGGGATCGTCGTCGGTCTCCTGGCCGGCAAGTGCCTCGGAGTCACGGGAGCGACGTGGCTGGTCACCCGTTTTCGCCGAGTCAATGTGGATCCCAGCATCCGCTGGCCAGACGTTTTCGGCGTCTCGCTCGTGGCCGGGATCGGGTTCACGGTTTCCTTGCTGATCGCAGAGCTGAGTTTCGGCGGAGACACTCCGCTGGGCGACGCCGCGAAGGTTGCCGTTCTTTCGGCATCCGTACTCGCAGCGGTCTCCGGGGGTTCGTTCCTGGCCGTCAGGAGCAGACACTATGCGCGCCAGCCACGGTGGGCCCCTGGGAATTCCTGTGGACAACCGGGTGAGTCCGACCTGTACCTGCCGCTATCCTGAGCAGAGCCTCAGTAGACTGTCCAAACCGCATCCGTGTGGAACATCCCTTGTTGGAAGGCAAGTATGGGTTTTTTCGATGTCACCGAGTGGGGGTTCTTGTTCGGAATCCTCGCAGTGACCATCATCGTTTTCGTGCTGGGTGTGCTCCTGCTGCCGAGGCTTTCGGCTCCCGGCCCCGGCAAATACGTGGCGCAGGCCGTAGCATTCGTCGTGGTTTCTGCCCTGGTTCTGACCACAGCCACCGCCTGGCTCAACAAAGAGAACAATTGGTACACCTCGTGGGACGACGTCTTCAACGGAACGGACACGGCCGCAGCGAGCCCCAGGCAGACTTTCGGGCAAAAAGCGGCAAAAACGGTTCACGCGTTGCCCATTTCCGGACAAGCCTCGGACAAGCAGAAAGACCCCGCCGCCAACCCCGCCTTCCAACGCAAGATCAAAAGCGGCTCATCGGACAGCACGTATTTTTCCGTAAAATTGCCGGGTCAGGTGAGCGGACAGAGCTACGACGTCATGGCGTGGTTGCCCGCCTCGTATTTTGAGAATCCGGAGCGCTTCTACCCGGTGATCATGGGCTTCAACGGTTTCCCGGGCTCACCCGAGACCTATTCGAAATCCATCGACTACGGACACATGATCGAAGACGCCGTGAGCCGTGGCAAAATTCGCGAATCCATCTTCGTGGTTCCAGCGGTTTATCCCGGCGACTACGACAGCGAATGCGTGGATGGCACGAAGTCCCAGTCCGGCGGTACCACGCCCAGGGTTGAAACCTTCATCACGCAGGACGTAGTTCCGTGGGTCAAGCAGAATTTCCGAGTTTCGGACGACCCCCGCGCTTGGGCTTTGACGGGTTACAGCGCTGGCGGCTGGTGTTCGGCGATGCTGAGCATGCGGCATCCGGATCTCTTCTCCTCGGGAATGATCCAGGCCGGGTACTTCGAACCGCTCTATTCGGCCAACCAACAGTGGAATTCTCAGGACGACCCTCGGTACGACCTACAGAAATTGGCCTCGGAGAAGCGCCCCGACACCAATCTCTACTATTTCTCGAGCCAAGACGACACGCTCTCCTGGCCTTCGGTGAACGATTTCAAAGGCAAAGTTGGCGGACCCACGTCCCTGACCTTGGATTCCATCAAATCCGGCGGGCACCGCCAAGAGGTCTGGGTGCCGGGTATGACCAAAGGCCTGAATTGGCTCGGACATACCAGCCCGTTTTTCGCCCCACTGACCTGAAGCCAAGGGGAGACCATCCATGAAGACCCAGACCAGAGCTAGCCGAAAAGCCACCCAGTACCTCCCAGGATCTCAGCCGGGGCGGCGAATCGCGGCGTTCACGACGTGGGCCTATGCTCTCGCGACGCTCGTGAATGTCGCCCTGCTCATCACTCGGCCGTCTCGACACGGATTCGTCGAATTCGTCTTCGGGATCCTGAACATCCCGGTCGAGCGCAGCCTGATCACCCTGGTGGTCGCCGCTGTCACCTTCTGGGCTCTTCTGCGGCGCAAACGAGCTGGGCTCTGGGCCGCGATGTTCTTCCAGCTCGCGGGCGTTGCCCTGGGAGTTGTGACCGCACTCACGTTCCCGACCTCCGACATCCCGCCGCAAATCGTTGCGAACAATCCGTTGCTGCATCCGGTCTGGGACTACGTCGGCGGCGGCGTCGGGGTCGTTTTCCTGATCCTGCTGTTCCGGGCTCGTCGGGAGTTCCCTGCCCGCATTCGCGGGGCTTCGTACGGAGCCGCGTTGCTCGTCCTCGTGGCCGGTTTCCTGCTCGCGGTCCTGACTGCTTGGGCATTCCTTTCGTTCCATTCGTGGGGTGATCTCGGAGCATTTCTCCTTCGCGCGACCGGAGTGACGTCACCGGCCATCATGTCGCATCTGCCCAACGTGCATCGTTGGCATGTCCAGGCCGTCTCGACAATCTACGGGCTGAGCGCGATCGTAGCGATCTGGGTCTTCCTGCGGTCGGCCCGCCCCGTGCACTCGTGGACCGGCGAACGCGAACTCCATTTGCGCGAATTGCTCCACGAGTACGGTCATCAGGACTCGTTGTCCTATTTCGCGAGTCGCCGAGAGAAGTCCACAGTCTTCTCCTCCGACGGTCGTGCGGCCGTGACGTACCGGGTCTTCGGATCCGTCTCCCTGGCTTCGGGCGATCCCGTGGGCGAGAGGGCTTCCTGGGAGGGTGCGATTCTCAAGTGGAAGTCCGAGGCCCGCGAATACGGTTGGATTCCCGCCGTGATCAGCGCCAGCCGAGACGGGGCACGCGCGTACACCCGGGCCGGCCTGTCTGTGCTGGGAATGGGCGACGAGGCAATTCTCTATCCGGACCGGTTCTCCCTGAACAACACCTCCCTGACCGAGGTCCGCCACAGTGTCCAACGCCTCGAGAAGGAACGGCTCTCCTACAGGATCAAGAGGCAGAGCGAGTTCACCCAGGACCAGTTGGAGCAGTTGGTTGCCCTGGCGGACGAGTGGCGTCACGGCAAGGTCGAACGCGGTTTCTCGATGGCGCTCAATCGTTTGGGGGACCCGGCGGATTCCCGGACGATGTTCATGGTTGCCGAAACGCCAGAAGGCCAACCGGTCGGGCTTTTGTCCTTCGTTCCGTGGGGGTCCAATGGCTTGTCCTTGGATGTCATGCGACGCTCCCCCGATGCGCCCAACGGTACAACCGAATTCATGATCGTCAAGATGATGGAAGAAGCCGAATCGATGGGCATCGCCAGGGTTTCGCTGAACTTTGCGATGTTCCGTGAGACCTTCGCACGAGCGGAAGAACTCGGAGCCAATCCGTTGACCCGTTTCGGTTCTTCAGTTCTGGGAGTACTCGACCGATTCCTGCAACTCGAACGGCTCTATAAGTTCAACCAGAAGTTCGGGCCCACTTGGGTCCCGCGGTACATCTGCGTCGATTCGTATGTATCCATCCCCAATGTTGGCGTGGCCTGCGGCATCGCGGAGGGCTTCTTGCCGGCGTGGCTGGGCGGCAAGCCCGCGCGGGAAGGAAGTCTCGGCCGGAATGAGCTGGAGCGCCTGACAGAGATCGAGCGCCGGCGCGTCGGCGCGGAAGATCTCACGCCGAAATGGTCCGATCAAACGAGGCACCGCATCAAACACCTCGAGCAGATGCGTGAGGCCGGTTACGAGCCATATCCCAAAGGAACGGGGGAAGGCATCACCGTCAAAGAGTTCGCTTCTCTTCTCACGAATGCGGGCGTGCAGGAACCCTCCCTTCAGGCCGGCGGCACTCACACCGCTGGAACCACACCATCGGCTGCCCTGTCCGTCAACGGCCGGGTTCGGTCGAAGAGGCGCCACGGGAAAGTCACTTTCCTGGACCTCTACGAACACGGCACCGTGGTCCAGGCGGTGCTCGACGAGTCCGTGTGCGGTCCCGACATGCGGAAACGAGTGCGTTGGATCGACTCGGGAGACTACGTGCTGCTCCGCGGGCGCATGGGTGCCTCGCGCAACGGCACACCGTCGCTGATCGTGGAAACCTGGGAGGTCATTTCCAAGTGTTTGCACCCGATCCCGTTCCATTCCTTCACTGATCCCGAGGCTCGTCTGCGACGTCGGTCAATGGACCTCATCATCAATCCCGAGGAGTCGAATCGTTTACGGATCCGATCTGCCACGATCCGCGCGATCCGTCGAACCCTTGACGAGAAGGGATTCCTCGAGGTCGAAACGCCGATGCTCAACACGATCCACGGCGGGGCCAGCGCGCGCCCCTTCACAACCTTCATCAACGCTTACGGCGTGGACCTGACGCTGCGCATCGCTCCCGAGCTGTATCTCAAGCGACTTGTCGTCGGCGACATGGGACCCGTCTACGAGTTGGGGCGGGATTTCCGCAACGAAGGCGCGGATTCCACGCACAACCCCGAATTCACGGTCCTCGAGGCCTATCAGCCGTACGCCGACTACAACGTCATGCGCCAGTTGACCGAACGGATCCTCAAGGACGCCGCTCGGGAAGTCTTCGGGAAGGAGTCCTTGCCGCTTCGACTCGGCGACGATCCCAAGGATCCTCGTCAAAGCACCGTGCTGACGGATGTCTCCGGACCTTGGCCCGTTGTCAGCGTCTGCGACGCCGTCTCGGAAGCGGTCGGTCGACCCATTACTTTGGACACCGACTTCGAAATCCTGATGGGTCTGGCTCGTGAACACGAGATTCACGTGAGGGACGACATGGGCCCCGGAGCCGTCATCGAGGAACTTTACGGCGAGCTCGTGGAGGCCAAGACCTCCAGGCCGACGTTCTACAAAGACTTCCCCGTGGAGACGTCGCCGCTCGCGGGGCCGCACAGAGCGGATCCGCGTTTGGCCGAACGGTGGGATCTCGTGATCAACGGTACCGAAATGGGAACCGCATACTCCGAGATGGCCGATGCGATCGAACAACGGCGTCGGTTGACCGAGCAGTCTCTCAAGGCGGCCGCGGGCGACATGGAAGCCATGCAGATCGATGAGGATTTCCTCGACGCGCTCGAAACCGGTTTGCCGCCCACGGGTGGGCTGGGGATCGGCATCGACCGGCTCATCATGATGCTCACCGGCGCACCGATCCGTGGAGTGCTGGCATTCCCGTTTGTCCGTCCAGGAGCGACGCCCCGCCTCAAATCGGCTCCTCGGAGTGTCAGCGGGCCCGACTCCGCTTCGGTCGAATGAACCCGTTCCAGTTCACAGCGGCCGCAGCCGGTCTGGGAATCGGGGGATTCGATCCGGCGCCGGCCTTGATCGCCGCCGTCTTCATGGCCGCACGTGCTAGCGGGACGACTCAGGCCGTCCGGACCGTTCGGCGCGATGTCCTGTGGTTCGGGCTGCTCCTCATCGGCGGGACCGCGGCCTGGGGCATCGGTTTGTCCCGACTGCTCGGAGAACGATTAGCGGGGGTCCCGTGGCATAGCCTGTTGCGCGCAGGGGGGTGGGCGGCCGGCATCGAACTAGCCGTCGCGGTTCTGGGCCTGTGCTTCGCGGGTTACCGGTGGGCACATCGCTCGGACCCCCCTCAAGAGGAGAAGGCACGCAGTAGGGCCGGGCTGATGCTCGTCGCTGTGGGATTCGTCGCCCTCGTGACCGCGGACATGCCCTTCGTCATCACCATCGGGCTGTCATCCCACCAACCGCTGTGGGCGGTGGTCCCGGCCTTCATCATGTGGGCGATCATTTCTCAGGTTCCGCTGTTCATGCTGTGCGTCGCCGTTTTGTTCAACAAACATCGACGGGTCTCCGGCGTCATCGGGCGCGCGTGGGGCTCATTGCGCAGGTGGGTTCGGATCGCGGTTCCCATCGGAATCGCATCCGCGAGCCTGTTGCTCTTGATCGATTCCGCCCGCTTCTTCGTTCTGGGGCATTTCTTGATCGGCTAAGCACCTTGAGCTCGGGAGCGCATGTGCGCGGCAGCAATATCGAGCAGTTGGAGGTAACCGTCGATATCCCACGCCGTACGGCCTACGAACAGCCCTCCGACGTGATCGACCTTCAGCAGATGTTCGGCATTGTTCAGGTTGACAGAACCGCCGTAGAGCAAGGCTTTCACGCGACCCGAGTATTCCGCGCCCAATGCATCAAACGGTCCGACGAGTTCCTCGGTTGTGGGCGAACGGCCGTTGTCTCCGATGGCCCACATCGGTTCATAAGCGATGACGACGTCTTTCAGCTGTTCCTCATTCAGGCCGTCAAGCGCACCTCTCGCTTGCCCGAGGATGTAGGCGGAGGATTCTCCCGCCTCCCTGATATCGGCAGGCTCTCCTATGCACAACAGCGGGGTGAGTCCGTGCCGTATCGTTGCGGCAACCTTCAGGCAGGTAATCGCGGTCGTTTCGTGGAAATGTTCGCGGCGCTCGGAATGGCCGATCTCAACTATACGCGCGCCAGCGTCCTTTACCTGCAGGACCGACACTTCACCGGTCCACGCCCCCGAGTCCTCCCAATGGGCGTTTTGCGCTCCCACGAGAACAGGCGAGCGCTCACCGAGGAGCTGGACGACCGCGCTGATAGCTGTGAAGGAAGGGACTACGAACGGCTGTACACCGTCGAGAATATTGCTCGACAGGTTCTCCGAGAGCGCGGTGGTCCACTCCCGGGACTGGCCTAGGGTCTTGTTCATCTTCCAGCTGGTCCCGACCCACAGTGGTTCCACGGACGAGACACCGGCGCTCATGCCATTCATATGTTCAGGCTTGCTCGAGTGAACCGTCATAGGCGCAGATCGCGTCCACCTTGGCGGCCGACGACGAGTCTGGGTCAAATTCGAGATCGAGCCAAACTTTCACAAGTTCTTTGGCAAGCTCCAGGCCCACCACTCGTTCGCCCATGCAGAGTACTTGCGCGTTATTCGAAAGCACCGACCGTTGCACCGAATAGAGGTCGTGCGCAGTCACCGCACGAATCCCAGAAACCTTGTTCGCGGCTATGGCGACTCCCAGACCTGTCCCGCAAATGAGCAAGGCTCGGTCCGCTTCCCCGGCCGAGACCTTCTCTGCGGCGGCAATCGCGACGTTGGGATAGTAGGTGCCGTCCTCACGGCTTTCGACACCCTCGTCAGTGACGGACTCTACGCGCTCGTCCGCTTCCAGAAGATTCTTGAGCTCCCGCTTGTATCCGTAACCGGCGCTGTCTCCGCCGACGATGATTTTCCAGGCCATTCCGGCTCCTTCGATAGTGCCTGGGCTCGCACACCGGGGCAGGTGCCCGTCACCCTACGAGACGCCAGCTTATATAAACCTTGCCAATAATCCTATAGGAACATGCCCGGTTCAAGGAAGGGTTGCTGGCGAAGGTTACCCGCAACCGCACGATGCTGAGGTGATTTTACGTAGCCAAACTGGGTTTTTGTGGAACAACGAGTTTTCCCTCAAAGGTTGACACAGATCACGTTGCACGTAAATCCTATAGGAATACTCAAAGCGAAGGAGACCGTGAATGTTCACTGCTGAGACCTGGCCGATCGCCGCCAACATGTTGTCGTTCGGGGCCGGAGCCCCTGACGGGGGACATATCAAAGACGCCCCTGCGAGCGTTTGGGCCGCTCAGATGCGTCAAGCGCGCGACCTCGGCATCTCACAGATCGATCCCACGGACGCGTGGGTCCCTCTCGGCCGCTTGAGCGAAAACCGCGTCGCGGAGTTCCGCCGCGCACTCGACGACGAGGGACTCACGATCCCTTCGATCTCGATGACTCGCAGCTCAGTCGTGGACCGCGAAAACGGCGAACAGTTTCTCGCCGAGGCGCATCGTCTGCTCGACCTCGCACCGTCCCTCGGCGCGAGTGTGGTCAACGTCGGATTCATGCAAGCCCTCACGCGTCAGCAGGCGGAAGCCATCTGGTTCTGGCTCGAAGACGGTCACCACGACGACCCGGCTCTCCGCGACCTGGCCATTGAACGCATTCGCGAGTTAGGGGACCATGCAAGGGCTCTCGACCTCGAGGTGAGCCTTGAAATGTACGAGGACACGTACATTGGAACCCCCGAGACGGCAGTGGCCTTTCTGGACGACGTCGCCCACGACGCGGTGGGACTGAACCCGGACATCGGCAACCTGGTTCGCCTCCATCGCCCGATGCCCCACCCGAACGAGATGTACGAGACAGTTCTGCCGCGCTCGAACTTCTGGCACATCAAGAACTACACGCGCGATTTCGACCCCCAGACGGGGGCATACACCTCCGCGCCGATGCCTCTCAAGTACGGCTACATCAATTATCGCCAGGTCATCCGCCGGGCCCTGGAATTCGGCTATACCGGTCCGTTCTGCTGCGAGCATTATGGATCCGACTCCCTGGGTGTGATCGCGGAAAACATCCAGTACATCCGTCAAGTCCTGGCATCGGCCCTCAACTAGATCCTTTCGGACACCTCCCCGAGCGGTTCCCGTCGCTCCATACCAAAACACCCCATGCAAAGGAGCATTCATGTCCGTCGCATTCGCCCAAGAGCGCACCGCGGTCGTCACAGGCGCGGGAGCCCCACGTGGCATCGGTCGACACGTCGCCCGAATCCTCGCCTCGGAAGGATGGCACGTCGCGGCCCTCGATATTGACTCCGCAGCGGTCCGTGAATTCGCCGCCGACCTCTCAGAGGAATCGGGCCGCACAGTTATCGGCATCGACGTCGACATTGCAGACAAAGGCTCGGTCGATCGCGCTTTTGCCAAGATCGATGCGGAGCTTCCGCCCGTGCTGGCGGAAGTGAACCTCGCTGGGATCCCCGGACCCCAAGAATTCTTCGAGCTGGACGGGGACAGCTTCACACGCATCATGGACGTCAACGCCAAAGGCACGTTGTTCATGATGCAGGCCGCAGCCAGCCGCATGATCGAGGCCGATACCGGTGGCCGAATCGTCAACACCTCCTCCATCACGGCCTACGACGGCGGCGGCACCTTCTCAAAAACCGGGTACGCGGCGGCCAAAGCTGCGGTCCTGGGACTCACACGCGGAGGCGCACGCGAACTCGGGAAACACGGGATCACCTGCAACTCCATCGTGCCCGGCCCCATCGACACCGACATCATGGGAGGAACCCTCACAAATGAGCGCAAGAGAGGAATGTCTGCAGACATCCCTCTGGAACGGGTGGGGCGACCCCAAGAGGTCGCGGGCCTGATCAAATTCCTGGTCAGCGAGGACTCCAGCTTCGTCAACGGCGATGCCATCTTCGTCGACGGCGGAAAGCACATGGTCTGATCCTCCCCTGCTCGCTATCAAGGAGAACGAACCCATGACAATGACGTCATTCCCGGGTAACGAACCACCGTCTAAAACCGTTACCGAGCACCAGTCCCTCACTCCGGAAGTCGAATCGGCAACTCGCAAGGCCAGCTTGCGTCTGCTTCCCTTCCTGATGCTCATGTTCGTGGTCGCTTTCATCGATCGCTCGAATATTGGTTTTGCCGAGGAGGGCCTTGAGGCCCACGCTGGCATCTCCGCCGCCGCTTATGCCCTCGGTGCCGGGTTGTTCTTCATCGGTTACGCCGTATTCGAAGTCCCTTCGAACCTCATCATGTACAAAGTCGGGGCACGATGGTGGATGACTCGGATCATGGTGACGTGGGGCATCGTCGCCTCGCTTTTCATGTTCACCAGCGGCCCGGTGATGTTCTACGTTCTTCGGCTCCTGCTCGGGGTCGCCGAAGCCGGGTTCTTCCCCGGGGTGATCTTCTATCTGACCTGCTGGTTCCCTCGGCGTAAGCGAGGACAGGCCACCGCACTGTTCTATCTGGGACTGCCGATTGCCAACGTCGTCGGTTCTCCATTATCGGGAGCCTTGTTAGAACTCGAGGGGGTGCTGGGCCTCCGCGGTTTCCAGTGGATGTTCCTGCTCGAAGGATTGCTCGCGGTGGTTGTCGGGGCGGTCGCATTTCTCTGCCTCCCCGATCGTCCGGCCCGTGCCCGTTGGCTCTCCGAAACGGAACGCACGGGCTTGGAGAACGTCCTAGCTTCCGAGGCGGAGGGCAAAGAGCAGGTCGTGAAGATGCCGTGGTGGAAGGCGCTGCTGAATGGTCGCGTGCTGTATTTTTCGCTGATCTATCTGACGATCCAAATCGCCGTCTACGGGCTGACGTTCTTTCTGCCACGTCAGGTTTCGCACATTACCGGGCAGCAGATCGGCTTCATGGTCGGTCTCCTAGTTGCGATCCCATGGCTTGCCGCACTCATCGCTGCCGCCTTCATCGGGCGCTACTCCGACAAGCAAGCTGCTTACCGCCGGACGGCCACGGGCATGCTGGTCCTGTCCGGTATTGGGCTCGTGGCCAGCGCGTTCCTCAGCGATCCTCTTCTGACAATGATCGCTCTGTGTCTCGCCGCCATCGGGTTCGTATCTGCCCAACCAATCTTCTGGAACATTCCCACCGGGTATCTCTCGGGCGCCGCCCTGGCGGCCGGCGTCGGAATGATCAACGGCTTGGGAAACTTGGGCGGATTCATCGCCCCGAATCTGCGCTCGTGGGTCGTCATTTCCTTCGGAAACGAGGCATCCGGACTCGTGATGCTCGCGATAGCTCCTTTCCTGGGAGCCGTATTGGTCGCCGGGACCGTGTTGTTCGAGCACCGCGACCTAGCCAGGCATCCCGTGCCCGAATACCGTCCGAATAGTTAACCCCGCGTGGACGGCTCGGACCGAACGAGGGCCCCTCGACCGGTGCGCATCCGCCTCTCCCAGATTTCCGCACAGCACCCCTATCTCTCGAAACAATGAAAGGCACTACTCATGTCCATGACCCCCTTTTCGACCATACGCACCGTTACTGTCGTCGGCGCCGGCTACATGGGTGGCGGTATCGCCCAAGTCCTGGCTATGGCTGGCCTGCCCGTCCAGATCGCTGACATCAGTGTCGAAGCGGCCGATGCAGCCCTGGCCCGCATACTCGATGAGTCTCGAGCTTCCGAGAAACAGGGGCTGGTACCCGCCGGTAGCGCCGACTCGGTGGCAGCGCACCTTTCGGCCGGAAAATCCATCGAGGAGGCAGTCGCCGAGGCGGATTTCGTCGAGGAGGCCGTCTTTGAATTGCCCGACGTCAAGCAGGAGGTTCTGACCCGCATCTCGGCGACTGCCCGACCCGATGCGATCATCGGCACCAATACCTCGACGATCCCTGTACGGGTACTTGCCCCCGCGGTCGCTCACCCGGAGCGATTCCTGACTGTCCACTTCTCCAACCCGATGCCCTTCATCCCCGGCGTCGAATTGGTGGCCGGCGAAGCCACCGATCAGAGGGCGGTCGATGCCATCAAGGACCTCCTGGAACGCGCTGATTGCGAAGGCGCCCAGGTTGCGGACACCCCAGGCATGGTGCTGAACCGGTTGCAGTACGCACTGTTGAAAGAAGCTACGTCGGTGGTGGAAGAAGGCGTGGCGAGTGTGGAGGACGTTGACACGATTGTGCGGACGACCTTCGGATTCCGCCTGGGCTTCTTCGGCCCGTTCGCTATCGCCGACCAGGCTGGCCTCGATGTGTACGCCAACAGCTTCGCAACCTTCGAGGAGTCCTACGGAGAGCGCTTGGCGACCCCGCAGCTACTCAAGGACGCCGTAGCCGCCAACCGCAAGGGACTGAAGAACGGCAGGGGTCTCATCGAGGACTATGACGACGAGGCCCAAGCTGCACTCATCGCATACCGCAACAAGGCCTACGCCCGTATGCGCGACGTCTTGAGGGAGATCGGACCAGCGCCTCGCGGCACGAAACGAGACCAGGACTGAAGCCGAAGCAACAGGCCCCGTGGAGCCCTCACGCCACCTTTTCACCTTTGAGGAGTCATCATGAAACCGGTCGCCACGGTTGACGAACATGCCCTGATCAAGAAGATCACATGGCGGATCGTTCCGTTTGTGATGGTGCTGTATATTATCGCCTACATCGACCGCTCGGTCATCGGCTACGCGAAGCTCCAGATGTCGACGGACATCGGGCTGAGCGACGCCGCCTTCGGCCTGGGGGCTGGTCTGTTCTTCCTGGCCTACTTCCTCTTCGAGGTGCCTTCGAACTACTTGCTGCCCAAGGTGGGGCCGCGCATCTGGTTCGCGCGGATTCTGTTCACCTGGGGCCTAATCACTGCTCTGACGGCACTGACAACCTCGACCGGGACGTTCTATCTTCTCCGTTTTCTTCTCGGCGTTGCCGAGGCCGGTTTCTATCCGGGAGTCTTGTATTACCTGACCTTTTGGTTCCCCCAGCGCCACCGCACCAAGGCCACGGGAACTTTCGTGCTTGCGGCGCCGATCGCCTTTCTGGTCATGAGCCCGATCGCTGGCACGATCCTCGGCCTGGATTGGCTGGGACTGCGTGGCTGGCACTGGTTGTTCATCTTCTCGGGGGTCGCTGCCATGATCGCGTCAATTCCGACCTTGAAATGGTTGCGCGACACCCCGCACAAAGCCCCTTGGTTGACCGCTCACGAGGCCGATTGGCTTGAGGACCAGCTGGAGCGCGACCGCGTGCACTTCGGACAGCAGTCTCACGCCAATCCTCTGAAAGCGTTGGGGTCGAGATATGTTTGGGTCTTCGCCTTGCTTTTCTTTCCATCGACCGTGGGCATCTATGGGCTGAGTTTCTGGATGCCCACCGTGGTCAGCGCGTTCAGCGGTTCGGATACGAACACGGGGTGGCTCACGGCGATCCCGTACGTATTCGGAGTGATCGGCATTTTTGTTACCTCACGTCTTGCCTCGAGGCTGCGGGAAAACTGGGTTCCGCTCATCCTCACCTACTTGGGAAGCGCTATCGGGATCCTCTTGTCCGCTATCGCGCCCTCGGGCATGATGCAGCTGGCCGCAATGTCGGTGGCGGCCTTCTTCCTGTATTCCGTTGCCGGAATATTCTGGGCGCTCCCGACCCGATACTTGGCGGGGGCCACCGCGGCGGTCGGTATCGCCTTCGTCAATTCCTTCGGGAACATCGGCGGATTCGTGGGACCTTACGTGGTCGGAACCGTTTCGGATGCAACCGGGCAGGCTGCGAACGGAATGTATTTCCTGGGCATCGTCCTTATTCTGGGTGCCATCGGCTCCACAGTCGGAATGCGAGCCTGGGCCGGCAAGAACCCGGTGCAGGTACCACCCGCAGACACATCCTCGGGTTCCGCTGGGGCTGACGCAGGGTGAGAAACGCCCCGAAGCCGCCTCACGCGGACCGCTTATCGCGTCGAATGGTCAACTGCCATCACGGACTTGCGGGATCACCGGCGAGGACCGTCCTTCGCATCCTCTAGTATCTGGAGGGCGGCCAACTCAACCGGACAGGAGACACTATGACCAGCAAGCGCCAGGCGCTGCGAGCGGATGTGCAGGAGGAAATCCAGAACCGACTCATGCAGGGGAACTGGCGCCCAGGATCGCGGCTGAGCATCGACGGGCTCGCCAGGGACCTCGAGGTGTCTCCAACTCCGGTGCGCGAGGCACTTGCGGCTCTCGAACGATCCGAGCTGATCAAATACCAACCCCTCAAGGGATTCGTTGTGGCGCCCCCGCTGACCTCCGAACAGATTGATGAGCTCATTGACGCCCGTTTGGTGGTGGAACTTGCGGCGTTTACCCGCGCCTTCGGTGACTGGGAAGCGCTCCTCAAGGATCTGCATGAAGCCTTTGCCGCCCATACTTCGATCGCAGACCGGATCGCCGCGGAACCCAAACCAGATTATGCTCTCATCCACGCCTATTTCGAGGCGGACAACGCCTTCCACGAAGCCTTTTTTCGGCACGCAGGCAACCACTATTTGACCTCGATGCGCGGGGTCCTGAACGCCCATGGTCACCGCATGCGTCAAACCTGGTCGGAAGGCCCTGAGCGGATCGACTCCGCCGAGGCCCTCACCGAGCACGCTGAGATCCTCGCCCGGATCGAGGAGCACAACCACGACGGAGGCCAACGCGCGCTGCGTCGTCATCTGGAAGGAGTCCGGAGGCGTTCAGGAGGGCAGGCCTCCTCGGCCGATAGCTGACCCGGGCTCCGCAGGGGTAGCGTTACTCGGCGATGGACGCGCTCGGAGCACTCGTGACTCGGGCCTATCTGCGCGGCCGTGCCTCAGGCGAGATGCTTGCCCAGCTCAGTTACGAGGATGGCGAAGGACCAGGCACCGGGATCCACGGTGCCTCGCGATTTGTCTCCCAGCACACGCGAACGGCCTTTTCTTGCCGTGATCACTGCGGTCGACTCGGCGGCGCTCCTGGCTGCGGTGGCCGCGGCGGTGATCGCCGACGCCGCATTCGCACCTGTGAACGTCTCGGCGAGGGTTCTACGGAACGGCAGCGCCGCATCCATCATCGTCTTGTCGCCTTCCCGGGCACCTCCCAACCGGCCAATAGTTCCGACGCCCGCCTCGAGAGCGGCCACAATCCGGTCCTGATCCACCCCCTCCTGGTCGCTGACTGCGCTTCCGGCCGACACCAGTGCAGCACCCCAGAGAGCGCCGGAGGTTCCTCCCGCAGCCTCCGACCACGCTTCCCCTGCATGGACCAAGACAGTGCGCGCACCGGCGCCTTTCGAAAGAGCCTGTCGAGCCGCGGAGGCCGCCCCTGTGGAGCCGAACATCATTCCCTGACCGTGATCGCCGTCGCCGGCCACGGCATCAATGCGACCCAGCTCCGCTTCTTCGCGTACACAAACGCTTTCGAAGAGGTCAATGATTTCGACGATCCGCTGTGCGCTGTCCCGGGAGGCTTCGCTCGACTCAGGGATCGGGTCGACCCCCGGTTCCCACGCTCCCTCGCGCGTGGGCCTTTCGACAGCAGGCATCGCGCCACGATGGAACGCCGGGGTGTCCGCAGGAGCGGTCCAATGCTTTTCGAGCTCATCGTCCAAGAACACGATCGTCAGCGAGAGGCCCGCCATGTCCAGACTCGTGACGAACTCACCCACCTCCGGGTGAACAGGGGCGAGACCGCGCGCTTCGAGTCGCCGTGCGATGTGGTTGTAAACAACGAACAACTCTTCGTACTTCACTCTGCCGAGGCTATTGAGGACCACGGCGACCCGGCCGTTGTACCCGCCCTCGGTCCGGGGCGGTTCCTCGGACATAACACCGTCGACCAGAAGGCCTGCGACCTCGGAGGCGGTGCCCAACATCTCGTCGCGCACGCCGGGCTCGCCGTGGATACCGAGGCCAACGGCCATTCTCCCGTGATCCACATGGAACAACGGTTCATTCGCGCCGGGGAGTGTGCAGCCGTCGAAGGCGAGGCCCAAGGAACGGGTGGCGCCATTGGCCTTGTTCGCAATGCGATCGGCCTCGTCCAGATCAGCGCCTTGCTCTATTGCGGAGCCCACCATTTTGAAGACCGGGAGGTCACCGGCTATTCCCCTGCGATCTTGATGGTTTTCTCGGTCGTTGGATGCGATGTCATCGCTGACTTTCGCGATTCGCACGTCGATGCCCGCGGCACGCAGCTTCTCGGCGGCCAGACCAAAATGCAGTACGTCCCCGGCATAGTTTCCGAACCCGAGGATGACGCCCCCGCCGTTTTCTGAATTCCGGGCGACGGAATAGACCTGGCTGGCTGAGGGAGAGGCGAATACATTGCCGCACGGAGCGCCATGCGCCATGCCCGGCCCTACCAACCCTGCAAATGCCGGATAGTGACCCGACCCTCCGCCGACCACCAGCGCCGGTTGTCCCGCGGGTGTGGCGCTCGTTCGCACCACACCCCCGTGGACCTGGGTCAGGTTCGGATGTGAAGCTGTCAGACCTGCCAGAGCATCGGCAGCGAAATCGCTCGGTTGATCGAAGAGATAGGTCATCGACGGCCCTCCATCGGTAGTCGGTTCGGGTCCCTGAAACATCGTCTAATGTGGGCTGGATCCCACTTCGGATAAATCCTATAGGAAATACGATTTATGAAATACCCGTCCCGCACAGTGACTTTCTCCATATAGAAAAGACGTCAGTCAACGAGCGGCCACGATCAGGAACGTACCGTCACCCCAGGCTTCCCAATCCGAAGACCCCCAGGGCCAATACAAAACCGACGACTCCGATCAACGTCTCCATCACGGTCCAGACCTTGAGCGTGGTGATTTCGTCCATGTCGAGCAGATTCCCGACGAGCCAGAAACCGGAATCGTTGAAATGGGACAGAACCACGGATCCCGCCGCGACGGCCACGACCATTGCGGCCAGTTGGAATTCGTTGTACCCGGCTGCCGCAACACCCGAGGAGATCAGCCCGGCAGTGGTCGTCAGGGCAACCGTCGCGGACCCTTGGACAACTCGTAGTGTCGCCGAAATGATGAACCCGGCCAGGATCAGGGGGATACCGAGCCCGGACAGGGACGAGGCCAGGGCGTCGCCGATCCCGCTGGCTTGCAGGACACCGCCGAACATCCCGCCAGCGCCGGTGATCAGGATGACCGAACACACCTTGGGCAGGGCCCCTTCCAGGAGGTCCTGGGCCTGCTTCTTCCGCAAACCTTTCCTCCACCCGAAAACGACCAATGCAACCATGAGCGTCACCAGGAGAGCGACGGGCGTTTCTCCCAGCATGACCACGAATTCGTACCAGGGCTGGTCTGAGACTCCTCGACCGAGCGCTCCGGCGTCGGCCAACGCCGAAAGACCCGTATTGGCGAAGATCAGAATCATCGGAAGCAAAAGTATTCCGACGACGGCCATCCAGTGCGGCGGATCGTCGACGTCCCGGTTTTCCGCGACTCCCATAGTCTGAGGCACGGGTAGATCCACGCGTTTCCCGACGAACTTCCCGAAAAGATATGCGGACAAATACCAGGTCGGGATCGCAACGACGAGACCAACGAGCAGAAGTATTCCCAAATCCGCATGAAAGAACGAGGACGCCGTAACCGGTCCCGGATGGGGCGGCACAAAAACATGCATCACGGAGAACGCGCCCACGGCCGGGATACCGTACAGGAGCATCGATCCACCGACCCAACGTGCCACTGAAAAGACCACCGGGAGCATAACCACGAGACCCGCATCGAAGAATATTGGGAATCCGAACAGCAACGAGGCGATGCCAAGGGCCAACGGCGCTCGTTTTTCTCCGAAAACGTGAACCAACCGGTGGGCCAAGGACCGCGAACCGCCTGATGATTCGAGCAATGCGCCCAGCATCGCTCCCAACCCGACCAGAAGAGCCACGCTCCCCAAGGTGGTTCCGAACCCCTGGGTCAGCACGTCGACGATGCTCCCCATGGGTATTCCTGCCGCCGCCGCTGTCAACAGGCTGACCAGAATCAGAGCGGGAAAAGCGTGAACCTTGAGCCCGATGATGAGGAGAAGGAGAAGAACGACTGCCCCCAACGCGATGAGCAATAACGGGCCGGCACCAAGGGTTTGCGACCATCCGTCAACGTTCATGGGTGCGTACCTTCCGTCGTGTTCCGGAGGTGGATCCGGCTTCGAGCGATCCACCTCGATTTGTCCGCAGTCGCCGGAAAACACCGGCTGACTGGCGTGAACACGAAACTACCTTCTACGGGTCCCGCTGTCCGTCAAGGGGCGGGTCAAATGGTCAGGTAACTTGCAGTCATGACAAGCTATACGGAAGCGGCGCACCAAGCGATCGACCGCGCATGCGACAGCTTGCATGCCCTCGGGTCCGAGGATTCTCGGATCAAGCATCCGGGCCGCAAGACCTATCAACCGTAACCGCACCTCATCACTCGAAAGTATTCACCATGGACGCATTGACCGACCTCGTCACCAACGTTGGTGACTTCATTTGGCAGGGCATGTTCATTGTCCTGATCGGCATAGGTCTGTACCTGACGATCCGCACACGCGGGGTACAGTTCCGGTCGATCCCTGAAATGTTCCGGATCCTGGGGGAACCCAGCGGCAAGGACTCCGAAGGCCGAACTCAGATCTCCTCGTTCCGCGCTTTCACGATCTCAGCGGCCTCGCGAGTGGGAACGGCCAATATTGCCGGTGTCGCCCTGGCGATCAGCATCGGCGGGCCGGGAGCCGTCTTCTGGATGTGGGTCATCGCCTCAGTCGGCGCGGCCAGCGCGTTCGTCGAGTCGTTGCTCGCCCAGCTCTACAAGCATCCCGGCAAGGATGCCTACGTCGGAGGCCCCGCCTATTACATGCAACGCGGGCTTCGTGCCCGTTGGATGGGCGTCGCCTTCGCAATCATCATTTGCCTGACCTATGGCTTTGTATTCAACACGGTTCAGTCGAATTCGATCGTCGACGCGATCTCCCAGTCCACCGCTTCCTTCGCTCCGGGCCTTGCCGAGAGCATGGGCCTGAAAATCGTCCTTGGCGCGATCCTGGCCGTGCTGACCGCGGTCATCATCTTCGGCGGTGTGCGTTCGATTTCCTCATTCACCCAGGTGATTGTTCCGGTCATGGCCGTCATGTACGTGGGACTCGGCCTGATCGTGGTAGTCATGAACATTACCGAGGTTCCCGCTGTCTTCATGCAGATCATCGAAGGCGCTTTCGGCATCCGGGAATTCGCGACGGGAAGCCTCATGGGCGTGATCGTCCAGGGCGTCCGCCGCGGGTTGTTCTCCAACGAAGCCGGCATGGGTTCTGCCCCGAATGCCGGAGCCACCGCGGCCGTTTCCCACCCTGCCAAGCAAGGATTCGTGCAGTCCTTGGGCGTGTACTTCGACACGATCCTCGTCTGCTCGATCACCGCGTTCATCGTGCTCCTCTCAAAACCGACCTTCGGAGACGAAGCAGCCGGCGCATCACTGACCCAGACGGCCTTGGCAGACCAGTTGGGCGGTTGGGCCGTTCACTTCCTGACCGTAGCGATATTCCTGTTCGCTTTCTCTTCCGTGATCGGCAACTACTACTACGGCGAATCCAATATCCAGTTCCTGACCGAACGGAAATGGGTCTTGCAGGTGTACCGGATCGTCGTGCTCTTGTGCGTCTTCGGCGGAACCATTGCCGCTCTGGACCTGGTCTGGTCGCTCGCGGACGTCTTCATGGCGGTCATGGCGTTGCTGAACCTCATAGCCATCCTCCTGCTGGGGGGTGTGGCTTCGAAGGTCTTGAAGCACTACGAGCGTCAGCGCAAGGCGGGCAAGGAACCGATCTTCCACGCATCGGACATGCCGGAAATTACGGGATTGGAGACCTGGGACGGCGGAGACGAGGTCACAACCCGTCAGTTCTGGATCGATCGAGAGGCCATGCGCCAGCCCGCCAAAAAATAGTGGATATTTGATATTCACGGCTCGTCGAAGGGGTATGCCAATGTCAGGAGGCCTTTCTGCCTTCCGGCAGGTGGCATACCCCTCTTGACTCCGCGAATACGCCCTTTGTTCTCGGGGCAGGATCGCCATAATGGGTATGGGAATCACACTCTTTTCCTTTCACGAAAGAACATCTCATTGGGCGGAAAACTGAATCGTGTAACTGGGGCACTCATTCTCTCCACGGCATTGTCTCTGACCGCGTGCTCGCCTCAGGGGCCCGATCTGCGAGGAGCGATCGGCGATTATTACCACTCCTCGGAGTCCGTACAGAATGAGCTCGGCCATCCGCTCAAACCTCAAGAGTGCGATCAGGCGGAGGGCGGATGCTTCCAAGAATTCGACCATGGCCGCATCTATTGGTCTCCCACCGCCGGCGCGGCTCATGTCCGGGAAGGGCAAATCTCTGAGTTCTACAACCAGCACGGGGGCCATGCGGGCCGGTATGGCTACCCCCGAGGGCCGGAGCGCTGCCCGCACCGCGGGACCTGCATTCAGAGCTTCGACCACGCCGAGATCGCATGGTCTTCTACCCATGGCATTCAGGTCCTGACTTCGGATGCCATTCGCAAGTTCTACGACGGCGAGCACAGCGCGGAAGGGCGACTCGGGATTCCGGTCTCGGCGGAAGAACCGGCCGGGGACTCCGGGACAACACAAACCTTTTGGAACCAGGCGGACGACAAGCAGTACTTGGTCGCATGGAGTAGCTCGACCGGGGCGCACGCCGTCGAGACCACCGGCGCGATCGGCAAGAAGTGGACGGAGCTGGGAGCCGCTGGCGGCTCTTTGGGACTCCCAACCTCGGAGGTGTTCAGCAACCTGCCCTACGGGGGCAGGTACCAGGAATTCCAAGGCGGCCGGACGTATTCCTCCCCGGCAACCGGTACGTGGACGGTCGCCTCGAATACCATCCAACAAGCCTGGGACGAGGATGGAGGGGAAGGAGGTCGATGGGGTTATCCCACCTCGGACGAGCACTCGACCCCATTTGGGATCCAGCAGAATTTCCAGGGCGGTATCGCCCGGAAGTACGAGAACGACTCCGTCACGTTCCGGACCTATGAGCAAGTCCAGCCCGACGGGATCAGCAAGACCATGGACGCCGAAGCCTCCGCCCTCGGGCTCGGGCGAGCGCTCGGGGCTGCGGCCAAGAGCGCTCTGGATACCTATTCGAAGCAGTACGAGCGTGCGGTCATGGTGTATTCGGACCGTTACGGGGGCGTCGCCCTGTCCAAACGGGTCTTCGACGTCTGGTCCGCCAATCCGAACCCGCACGGCCTGCCGCACAGTCATTCCGGGGACGGCGATACTCGCCGAACAGCGTTCCAACATGACGCGCTGGCCTTCGACGTCGACCATGACCTGGTGCGCCGAGTGGACAGAACCTTGGGAACCGGTGACGCACTGGTATTCGGCGATTCCCAGGTCGCTCCGGAGAACAGCTGGATCCGGCAGGGCATTTCCAGGGCCGGGTTCACGGTCGAGGCGAGCCAAACCGCATACCCGAGCATTGGTTTCACTCGAAAACAACCATCGGGGAGTTATTCCGGCGGCGTCCTGGACAATTATTGGACTCTTCCCCTCGGGGACCCGGAGGTCATTTACCTCCAAGGCTCCGGGAACGACGTCTACGTGCGAGACAACGAACGCGTCAGACGTGACGCCACCCGGACAGTTCACAAGTTGAAGGAGCTGTACCCCCGCTCGACGGTCGTCCTCAGCGGCATCGTGACCGAAGACGTTCCGGAGCACAGGAGCAGGGATGAGCTGTCCCGCGTCTACGAACAAGTTGCCGAGTCCGAGAAGATCCGATTCCTCCCCCTGAAGGGGTGGACCACCATCTACCAGGGTGCTCCGTTGCTCTCGGCAGACCATATCCACTTCACGGACGCCGGTCATGATCACATGGCCGGTCCCTTCACGGAACAATTCCGGAAGGCAATCCGTTAGATGCATGAGCTCATTGACTCCATCGGCCCCAATGCGAAAGATGGACGCCGTGCGAACAGCGGTGGCATTCAGCCTGTTTGCACGGAATGATGGGATCGAATCGTAGATGGAGGAGAACATGTCGGACCTGACCGAGGTCGAGGTCTTCATCCCGGCTGGGGGCCCCGAGGAGACTGAACGCGAAGAGTTCCTCGACGCGGCGGCCGAACTCGCGGAACAAGGGTACCCGATCACGGTGTACGTCCGTGGCGAGGACGAATGGGCCTTCGAAGAATGCGAACACGTGGCGGACATGCTCGAGGCATCCGGGGACATGGTCCTGCCCATCACCCTTCTGGGACCACAGATCGTGGCTTCCTGGATGTACCCAACGTCCGAGCAGATGCGCAGGTTCGCGAAAGCTCAGGAGCCCAAGCGCAAGGACCCACGTTTCAGCGCCGCCGCGGCCGCATGCGGCCCAGGCGGCCGCCAGGTTCCCGGCGGCGGGCAGCCCTCGGAGAAACCCGCCCCAGCGGGTTTTGCTGCTGTTCTGGCCGGAGTCCCCGAAACCCCTCGGGGCGGCCCCGATATGGGCGCCCGGCGCAACCTCATGGGCGGAGACATCGGCGACGGGGTACCGACATCGACCACCGCCGATTCCGCGGGCGCTGAGCACGCCTCAGGCGGTTGTTGCGGCGGATCCTGCGGGTGCGGTGGCCACTAAACCGTCGGTGTCCACAGAGTGCTACCCCTGAGCCGACGAGGTGGGCCAAGTAGTGTGGGGCAAAACATCGACTTGAAGGAGTGACCATGAAGTTCTTCCCGAACAAGAACAATCGTCGTCCGGAATGGCAGCTCTCGCTGTCGCCCGAAGAAAAGAAGAAACGTCAGTCCCAGGCGCGCGAGCGCAAGCGTGGCGGAACCGCGCGACGCGGCCGGAATCGGGCGGGACGGGTTGCTCCCAGTTCGGCCGTCACCGCAGGCCGGAGCCGAGGGCCCAACCCCACGACTGATACCCGCCGGCACGATGGGTCGGACAAGCGCCCGGCCCGGAAGACGGGAGGGTTCTTCCGCGATTCGACCATCGCTTTCGCTTGGGGCTTCGCGGATGCGACGGTGTGGTGTATTTCCCCAGAGGTGTGGACGTCCAATGTCGCCCTCAAGAATCTGGCCCGGGGCGGCGCCATCACGTGGGGCGCCCTCGCCGGCACCCTCGCGGGAGGGGTCTGCACGTACAGAATCGCTCAAGAGGTCGGAAAGCGCGAGAATGCCCAACGGTTGCTGCGCATCCCCGGCATTTCCGCAGAGACTCTTCGCCACGCGAACGCCGAAGTCAAAGAAGACGGCGCTCGGGCATTGGCGTCGGGCGCGGTCGAAGATCTCCCGTACAAGGTTCACGCCAGCGCTTTGGGCATCCAACAAGCCCCAATGGGCGAGTTCCTGTTCTGGTCCGCCGCGAGCCGCATGACGCGGATTGGGATCGTCACCAACGGCGTCGCCGTACTCGGGAGCATCTCGCATTCGATTGCTCCGCGGTTGACCAAGGCCGTCGGCCCTCTGGTCCTCAATGCGGGCTGGGCCGCGTACTACGCGTGGCGCTTGTCCAAAGGCTCCAACACGAAAAGCTGGTCATAGGCCGACCGGTTCCAGTAAAGGCATGACGTGGCGATTGCGCCCCGCTTGATCGCACAATGCGGTGCGCAATCGCCACGTCGTCGAAGCAAACGCGGACCTGCCCCTTTCGGGTCAGGCGCGTCGTTGCTTGAGTCCTCGACGCACCACGGGCCAGAACAGAACCAGGATGACGACCGCGATCAGGCTTGTCCACACCTGGGTCCGGCCGTCGGCCGTGGTCAGCATGACGGTCAGGACGAAGGCGACGCCAGCGAAGAGCACGTAATTCAACACGGGATGCAGCCACACCTTGAGCTTCAGGCCGTCCCGTTCTTCCTGGGTCATTTTTCGACGCAGATTCAGCTGCGTCAGGGCGATGAATACGTAGACGAACAACGCCACGAGGCCAGCGGAGTTCATGATGAAGTCGAAAACGCCCGATTCGGGTGCCGCGAAATTCACGATGGTGGCCACCACCCCGCCCACCGTTGAAGCAAGAAGAGCCATGTACGGAACACCATGACGGGAACGCGCCGTAATCGCTCTCGGGGCAAATCCTTGGTCCGCGAGGGCCGCAAACATTCGGGACGCGGAATACAGACCCGAGTTCAGCACGGAGAGCACGGCCGTGAATATGATCAGCTGCATGACCAGGGCTGCGCCCGGAACACCGAACTTGGCGAACGCGATCGTGAACGGCGCCTGCGTCACGTCGGTCGGAGCAGGCAGCTCGTTCCACGGGATCACGGTGGTAATCACCAGGACCGCACCGACAAAGAACAACAGGATGCGCCAAATGACGGTCGAGGTTGCTTGGCGGATACCCTTGGCCGGGTCCTCGGACTCGGCCGCCGCCATTACAGCAATCTCGGTTCCGAAGTAGGAGAAAATCACCAGGGCTACGCCGGTCAGTGCC
The DNA here is from genome assembly GCF_004137765.1 of Rothia uropygialis. GTDB lineage: Bacteria > Actinomycetota > Actinomycetes > Actinomycetales > Micrococcaceae > Rothia. The sequence goes on from NZ_NOIS01000004.1 coordinate 352,876, forward strand.
GCTCCGTACCCATGGGGCGCAAAACCGCCGTGCTCCCACAGGTTGCCGACGGAGAACTCGGCATGCGGCCACAACCCGAAGGCGAACAGCACTCCGACGCCCAGGAACACCACGATCGCGATGACTTTGATGCTCGCGAGCCAGAATTCGACCTCGCCGAAGGTTCGCACCGAGATCAAGTTGGTTCCTACGAACAATGCCAACAGGAAGAACGAGGCCGCCCAGGCAGGTACGGCAGGGAACCAACCGTGAAGGGTTTCGCCGCCGAGCACTGATTCATAGGCGAGAACCCCCACCCAGAAATACCAGTACAACCAGCCGACCAGGTACGCCGCCCAATCGCCCAGCCCTTCTCGGGCGTATTCCATGAACGAACCGATTGCGGGACGGGCGGCAGCCATTTCCCCGAGCATCCTCATCGCCAAGAACACCAGGAGCCCGCCGATGAGATAAGACAGCACGGAAGCGGGCCCGACGGCCCGGATCACGTTTCCTGACCCGACGAACAAGCTCGCGCCGATGATCCCTCCGAGAGTGATCATGGTGACGTGCCGAGAACGCAGCTTGCGCGGAGAGGATGCGGCGTCGGGACCGTTCGAACCGCGTGATGTTTTGCCGTGATGGACCGTCGAGCCCATGGATGTCTGGGGCGATACCCGGTCGTCGTAGGGTGAGTGACTCATGGCTTGGTTGGCTTTCTTTGAGTGATCATGAAGCGGTGCTCGGCCCATTTCACCATGGACCGAGCACCGAGCTCGCACGTGACGGTTCGGAACTAGACCGAACGAATACCTTCGACCAGGATCCCCAGCGCCTCGTCGAGCAGCTCGTCGCTGATGGAAAGCGACGGGAGCAGACGAACGATGTTGCCGTAGGTTCCGCAGGTCAGGATGGCGACGCCGCGCTCGAGGCAGTATGCGGCGACGTCCTTCGCGGCGGAGGGGTGGGGTTTCTTCGAACCCGAGTCCGCCACGAACTCGATGGCCATCATGGCGCCACGACCGCGCACCTCGCCCACGATGTCGAGCTCATCGACCAACGGTTCGAGCGCGGAGCGGATCGCCTTTTCGATCGCCACGGCCCGGTCGTTGAGGTTCCACTCCTCCATGGTTTCGATCGAGGCCAGGGCCGCGGCGCAAGCGACCGGGTTGCCACCGTAGGTGCCTCCCAAACCACCGGGGCCTACGGAGTCGAGCAGGTCGGCGCGACCGGTCACGGCAGAAAGCGGCATACCGCCGGCGATGCCTTTGGCCAGGGTGATCAGGTCCGGCTGAACTCCCTCGTGGTCCACGGCGAACCATTTGCCTGTGCGGCAGAAACCCGCCTGAACCTCGTCGGCGATGAAGACAACGCCGTTTTCGCGAGCCCACTCGGACAAACGGGGCAGGAATCCCTCGGCGGGAACAATGAACCCGCCTTCACCCTGAATCGGCTCGATCAGGATCGCGGCCACATCCTGGCCGCCGATCTGCTTCTCGATCTGCGAGATCGCGCGCTCTGCGGCTTCCTTGCCGTCGATCTCGGCAGGCTCGCGATAGGGGTAGCTCATCGGCACGCGATATACCTCGGAGGCGAAAGGACCGAATCCGCGCTTGTACGGCGCGGCCTTGGCGGTCAGCGCCATCGTGAGGTTGGTCCGGCCGTGATACGCATGGTCGAATACGACGACGGCGTTACGGCCGGTCGCAGCGCGAGCCACCTTGACCGCATTTTCAACGGCCTCGGCACCCGAGTTGAACAGCACGGAGCGCTTCTCGAAATCGCCCGGGGTTACTTCGGCGAGTTTCTCGGCCACAGCCACGTACCCCTCGTAAGGAGTAACCATGAAGCAGGTGTGAGTGAAGTGCTCGGCCGCCTCCTGCACGGCTTTCACGACCTTGGGAGCCGAGGCGCCCACGGACGTCACCGCGATTCCCGACCCGAGGTCAACAATCGAATTGCCGTCGACGTCGACGATCACGCCTCCGTCCGCATCCGCAGCGTACACGGGGACGGAAGAGGCCACGCCTCCCGGAACGACCTTGGAGCGGCGCTCGGCAAGTTCTTTGGACTTGGGTCCGGGGAATTCACCCGTGAGGCGAATTTCCTGCGGGAGCCGGTAGCTGATTTCAGTCATAAGTGGATGATCCTTTTGACGAGGGGGAATGATTAAGCGCTGATGTCATGCATGACGTGCTTGACACGGGTGTACTCCTCGACCGCGTACAAGGACAAATCCTTGCCGTGGCCGGAATCCTTGAATCCGCCGTGCGGCATTTCGGCGGCGAGCACGACGTGGGTATTGACCCACACGCAACCGAAATCCAAGTCACGGGAAACACGCATGGCCGTACCGTGATTGCTGGTCCACACGGAGGAGGCCAGAGCGTAATCGACGTCGTTGGCCAGTTCCAAGGCTTCCTCCTCGCTCGAGAAGGTCTGCACCGTCAGGACGGGCGCGAAAGTTTCCTCCTGAACGATCGGGTCGTCTTGGTGCACGCCCGAGATCACGGTCGGCTCGATGAAGAACCCCTTGTCGCCGAGCTGCCGACCACCGCATTCGACGGTTGCGTGGTCGGGCAGGTTCTGCAATTTGCCCATCACCGTGTCGAAGTGATTGACGTTGTTCAAAGGACCGTAATAGTTTTCGGCGTCGTTCTCGGAGCCGGTCTTGGTGGCCTTGGCTGCCTTGACCAGGAGCCGAGTGAATTCCTCGGCCGCAGATTCCTCGACGAGAACCCGCGTGACGGCGGTGCAGTCCTGACCGGCGTTGAAGTATCCGAATTCGGTCAGCATCTGCGCGGTGCGCTCGAGGTCGGCGTCGGCGAACACGATGGCCGGGGCCTTGCCGCCCAACTCGAGGTGAGTCAGTTTCAGATCCTTGGCCGCGGACTCCGCGACGGAACGCCCCGCACGGACGGAACCCGTGATGGCCACGAGTTGCGGGGTCTTGTGCGAGACCAGTTGGGCACCGACCTTGCCGTCGCCCAGGACAATGTTCACGACCCCTGCGGGGAAAATCTCCGAGATCAGCTCCGCGAGGACGAGCGTTGACTCAGGAGTGGTGTCCGAGGGCTTGAGCACGACGGTGTTGCCCGCGGCCAGGGCAGGTCCGAGTTTCCACACGGCCATGTCCAGCGGGTAATTCCACGGGGTCACCTGCGCGACCACGCCGATCGGCTCGCGCCGGATGTACGAGGTGTGGTCCTCGACGTACTCGCTGGCACCTTTGCCCTCGAGCGTACGGGCCGCTCCGGCGAAGAACCGGAACTGGTCCGCACCGCCGACGATTTCCTCGGACTTGATCGCCTCACGGGGCTGGCCGGTATTGCGGTACTGCGCATCGGCAAGGCGGTCGGCGTTGGCCTCCATCGCATCGGCGAGGTCCAGGAGCATCTTCTGGCGATCGGACGGAGTGGTGCGTTTGAAGCTCTTGAACGCTTCCGAAGCAGCAGCGAAAGCTGCGTCGATCTCTTCCGACGTGGAAATCGGCGATTCGGCGACCTTTTCGCCCGTGACCGGGCTGACGATATCGAGCACATCCGTCGAGGAAGACTCGACGAATTCTCCGTTGATGAAGTTCTTAAGGCGGTTGACCATGTCGGCTCCTTCTTGTTGGGGTGTGCTTTCAGGGTCGGATCAGGCTCCGTCGCCGTTACCGACCGGCGTAGGGATCCTTGATGCCGATGTACTGGGTCGTCGTGTATTCGGCGATGCCTTCGGCCCCGCCTTCACGTCCCAGTCCGGACTGTTTGACACCGCCGAACGGTGCGGCAGCATTCGAGATGACTCCTGCATTGAAGCCCATGAGGCCGTACTCGAGGTGATCCGAAACGCGGAACATGCGCGAAGTATCCTGCGTATACACGTAAGACGCGAGGCCGTATTCGGTGTCGTTGGCCAACTCATATGCCTCCTCTTCCGTCGAGAAGGTAATGATCGGGGCCACCGGTCCGAAGATCTCTTCCTGGATGACCCGGGCGTCCCGCGGCACATCCACCAAGACCGTGGGTTCAAAGAAGTATCCCGCGCCCTCGCCAGGTTTTCCGCCGACCAGAATGCGGGCTCCGCGCTGGGTCGCATCTTCCACCAGTGCCGTCACGGATTCCTGGGCCTTCTTCTCGACGAGGGGGCCACAGGTGACTCCGTCTTCGAGACCGTTTCCGACCTTGAGGGCACTGATTTTCTCGGCGAATTTCTTTCCGAATTCCTCGGCCACGGACTCATGGACGATGAACCGGTTCGCCGCGGTGCAGGCCTCCCCGATATTGCGCATCTTTGCGCCCATCGCGCCTTGGACGGCATCGTCGATGTCTGCGTCTTCGAAGACGAGGAACGGGGCATTCCCCCCGAGCTCCATGGACGTGCGCAGAACATTGTCTGCGGCTTTGACCATCAGCTGTTTGCCGACCGGGGTGGACCCGGTGAAAGATACCTTGCGCAAACGCGGATCTTCCATGATCGGATTGGAGATCGTCGACGCCGAGGCTCCGGAAACCACATTGAGGACACCTGCGGGAAGGCCCGCGTCGATCATGGTTTTGGCAAAGTATTGGCTGGTCAAAGGGGTTAGCCGGGCAGGCTTGAGCACCATCGTGCAGCCCGCTGCCACGGCCGGGGAAACCTTGCGAGTGCCCATCGCCAAGGGGAAATTCCACGGCGTAATGAGTAAACAGGGCCCAACCGGCTTGCGGACGGTTAGCATCCGGAGGTTTCCTTCCGGAGTTGGCGCGTACCGGCCGTAATCGCGCACGGCCTCCTCGGAGAACCACCGAAGGAACTCGCCGCCGTAGGCGACCTCACCACGTGCCTCGGGCAATGGCTTACCCATTTCAAGGGTCATGAGAGTCGCGAACTCCTCCTTGCGCTCCTGAACCAGGTCAAAAGCACGACGGAGGATATTCGAGCGCTCACGAGCGGGCGTCGCGGCCCATTCGGCCTGGACTGCGCACGCTGCGTCCATCGCGGCACGGGCATCATCGCTCGTACCGGACGCGAGGGTTGCGATCGTCTCGCCGGTTGCGGGGTTATCGACCTCGTACGTGGAACCGTCAGACGCTTCGCGCCACTGGCCACCGATCAATAATCCTGTGGGAACTTGGGCCAATAACTGATCAATATCGATGGCCATGGAACCACACCTCTTTCACGTGTCCTACGGCACGAAGTCTACCGTAGTTAACCAATACTCAATTTTTGTTTCATGCCCCTCAGTTCCCGCCGTTCCGGGACTGTTGCGGATTCACCGCTTTGAGCTGACCTGTCCAGGGCTGGGCCTCGGAACCGTACCGTCCGGGGTGGTAGTCCCGCGGCACCACGACGATGGGAATGGGCAGCTTCGACAGGATCTTCGACGTAGTCGTGGAGAGGAAAAGCTCTCCCTTTTGGGCCAGCTTGGAGGATCCGGCCATGAGGACCGCGCCCTGCTCCCAATCGAGAGATTCGACGGCTTCCGATATTCCTCGGCCGTGTCCGACGACGACCCGTAGCTTTTCGGGCTCATCCGGCCTGACGCTGGAGTCGGCAACCAACCCCTCGACGGCTTCCTGCACCCGACCCTCGTCGTCTTCCGCAGAACCATCCACCATGCACACCAATCGCACGGGGATTCCGGTCCGATTGAGCGTCGCAATGGCTTCCTCAACCAAACCGATCGAGTCGTATTTGGGACTCACCGCACAGTCGATCGAGGTGATCGACGCGGAATTCTCGTAATTACGAGGCGCAATAATGACGGGCAATGCGGCACGGTGCAGCAACGCGTTGTCGACGGAGCCAATGCCGTGCCACAGCCAGGAGCTCTTCGAAGAGCTTCCGACGACTATGGCACCGGCATTGACGACCTCGGCCATTTCCATCAGACCGGTCGCGGCGTTCACTGAACGGCGAATGTGGTATCTGGCGACGACGTCGTCCGGAACCATTTCCGCGGCCTCCTGGAGCCACTCCTTGGCCTGGTTCTTGACGAGGTCGGCGTAATTGCCGGGTCCGCGCAGGGCCCCGGCATACGCATCCTCGGCTTTCAGAACGAGAACCACGTCGAGTTCGGCACCCATTGAGCGACCCAACGCGACGCCCAGGTTCAGAGCTTCCCTACCGCGGCGGTTTGCGGAATAACCAACGATGTATCTCATAGTGAGTCCACAATATCCGCAGCTGTCTTCAGACCCATACGAATTGCTCCGTCCACGTGCTGATACCCCTCGGCGGCAATATCCGAGCAGGACCAGTGGATCGGTCCCACGGGCTCACCCTGGTCCTTGCCGTACCGGTGGAGACCACCCAGGTCGTAGCTGGCCGCGTAGGCTCCGCGGGTCCATTCCTCGGCGCCCCAGTCTGACTCGTAGTAGACCACGGGATTCTTGGCTTCTTCGCCCAGCAATTCGGCCATCGCGGCCAGGATGGCTTCCTTGCGCTCTTCCGCCGAGATCTCGAACATGCGGTCAGCGTTCTCGTCGGAGACGAAACCGACGAGCGTTCCGCGGGATTCTTCCTTGCCGGTTTCGGGGTCGTAGTTGGTGTTGTCGTAGATCTCCTGGACCAACGAGTTCGCGGCGAACGCCGTACCGGACAGGCCCTTTTCCCGCCAGAAAGGCGTCTCGTACACCGCGTGAACCTTGATGACCAGGCCCAGGGACTGGTGCTGGTGCAGCTGATGCTGGCGTCGAGGCAAGGCCGGGACGTAGGAGATGCGGCTGTATAGGTTCGGCGGAACCGCAACGATGGCCCGCTTCGCCCGCACAATGACGCCCGAACCACTGGCCCGGCCGTCTTCCGAGAACTCTTCCGCCTCCACCAGAACCGGGTATTCGGGGTCCTCTTCCTGCCACCGAAGGACGCGCACGGGATGCCCCGTGATGACGTCGCTGCCCAGCCGTTCGGCAAGGGCAAGAGAAACGGACTGCATTCCGCCGAGGACGCGCTTGTCGAGGATGAAGTCCTCGTCCACGAGGTGCGAGAAGGACCCGGCAGAGGCAGCCATGAGGACAGCTTGGAGCGCGGAGAAAGCGTGAGACGGCTTGGTCAACATGCCGCCCGCGATGAACAGGCCAATGTTGTTGCAGGCTTCTTCGTCCGAGGACTGCTCGCGCAGCCAGTGATGGAAGGAGATCGTATCCAATTCGCGCGCCTTGGGGTGAGCCCACGGCTCGGTCGGCCCGATCTCCGTGGCCAGGCCGTCGAGAATCTCGATCAGACGCTCCATCTCGCGCTCGGTTTCCGCGGAAACCGGGAACATCTCACCCGTGTACCGGGTCACGGTGCCGTTAGGGGAACGGTAGATGTTCTCCCCCTCGCGGTACCGGGAAAAGGTCTTGAGCCCTAGATCGTCAACCAATTCGGTGAGCACGGTCTGGTCCGGGGAAATCCATTGGCCGCCGATCTCGAGGAACGCGCCGTCGATGACCTGCGACCACGTGCGTCCTCCCACGCGCTCGCGAGCCTCGAGCACCGTTACGCTTTTGCCCGCTTTGCGCAGTTCAGTTGCGGCGGCCAAGCCGGAGGGTCCGGCACCGATCACGACAACCTCGGACTCGCGGACGGGCCACTCGGATTGCTGAGGATTGTGAGGGTTGGCACTCATGTTCAGACCTTTCGTGAGGTGGGGAGTGAATAAACGAATGTCTTTCGTTTATGGTAACGGTGAAGAAGAATTTTGTGAAGTGTGCCGCACGCCAGAGGCCTGTCGGGCGTTGCAGCGGCGCGCGGGTAATGTCGTCTGCGTGATGGAAAAAGCTACGAGAAGGCCTGGCAGGCCTGCCCAGACGATCCTGACCTCGAAGAACATCGTGCACGCCGCGCGGGAACTTCTGGAATCCCACGGGGAGAGCTTCACCATGACCATGCTGGCCAAGCGGCTCGGAGTCGCCGTCTCGTCGCTGTACAACCACGTGGCCTCCCGAGACGAGGTCTTCGCCAAGATCTCGGACGATGTGGTGCGCGGAATCGACATCACCGAACTGGCAAAACTCGGCAACCGCACGGACAGCACGGGAGGCAGGGCCGAGGCGGCCTCGGAGTGGCGCTCGGCCACGGAGGCCTGGGCACGGTCCTATTTCGAAGCGTTCGCGGCTCAGCCATACGTCGTCGCGACGCTCGCCCTGACCCCGGTGGCCGAGGCACCCCAGACGCTGGCGATGTACGAAGCAGTGGCACAGGCGTTCCTCAAGGCCGGCTGGCCCGAGGCCGAAATACTGAGGGTCATCGAAACCCTCGAGTCCTTCCTCCTCGGCACGGCCCTGGACGCCGCGGCTCCCGCAGACATCTTCAACCCGGGAAAGCTCAGCCCGGAGTTCACACTCATGGCCCGCTTGCAGAAGGACAGAGAGCACCTCAGCGGCCCGATGGCCGCTGAGCAAGCTCTCGACCTCGGGCTTCCGAGCCTCCTGGACGGTCTGGAGCAACGCCTGCGAACCCATCTCCCAGTGGCCTGAATCAACGGTGTGCAAGGGCAAATGCCCATTACGCACGGTCCACCGCCCCAGGAGCCACTTCGATCTCACCGCGGAAGAAGGACGGAATCAGACGCGAGAGCACAACCATGACGACGAGGCCCAGCACGATCATGCCGGCGCCCAAGTAGAAGACCAGACCGATTCCGAACAGCGATGATCCGGAACCGTACGACGGGTCGAAAGAATCGATCGTCGTGCGCACGAAGAAAATCAGCAGAAGGATCCCACCCAGCAACGGCCCCAGAAGCTGGGTACAGAAAGTCCGCAGGGACCGCCGGGAAGACCGGCGGAAGTACCACACGCACGCGAGCGCCGTCAGCCCGTAGTAGAAGCACACCATCAGGCCCAGAGCCGAAATCGTATCCCAGAGGACGTCTTCGGAGACGAATCGCATGATCGCGTAGAAGACGGCGGCGACGACGGTCGAGGTCACGGTTGCTGTACTGGGTGTCTGGAATTTCGGATGGATCCGGGACAGCCCCTTGGGAAGGGCCCCATAGAAGCTCATGGACAACATGGTGCGGGCCGGGGAAACCATGGTCGACTGCAGAGAGGCAATCGAGGACATGAGCACCGCGATCGACATGAGAATACCGAGCGGGCCCAGAACAGGGGTTGCCAGGGCAGCGAAGACATTTTCCTGGATGTTCCCGTTGGTCAGTCCCAAATCGCCGTCCCCGACGCCCGAATATGCGAGGGTCGCACAGGCAACCAGAAGGTACAGCACGACGACGATAGCTATGACGAGCAGAGCCGCCCTGCCCGGCGTCTTGTCCGAGCCCTCGGTCTCCTCATTGAGCGTGAGCACGGTGTCCCAGCCCCAATAGATGAAGACCGACAGAGAGACACCCGCGGAGAATGCCGAGAAGGAGTCCACACCGAATGGGTTGAACCATTCGATGCTGGGCATATTCCCGTCGAATGCGGTTCCGTTGACGACGTGCACGATTGCGACGACGGAGAACCCGATCAGGATCAACAGCTGAAAACTCACGAGAAAAATCTGGAAGCGCTTGGTCTCCTCGACTCCCCTGTAAGAGATCAAACAGGCACCGGCCATGAAAACCAGGCACGTCACCACGTTGAGCGGGACGTTGCGTGTCAGGTCGGCGATCGCATCGTTGCGGAAAATCTGCGACAACAGCAGATAGAAGAAATCGACGCCGATCCCCGCAAGATTGGATAGCACCAGCACGGTCGAGGCCAAGAGCCCCCAGCCACCCATCCATCCGACCCACGGGCCGAACGCTTTGGTAGCCCAAGTGAAGGTGGTTCCGGAATCGGGCATTGCGGAGTTGAGCTCCCGGTATCCGAGGGCCACGAGGAGCATCGGGATGAAGCCGAGCAAGAAGATCGCCGGCAGATGAAAACCCACGACTGAGACTGTGGGCCCCAACGCACCGGAGAGCGTGTAGGCGGGAGCGATCGTGGAGACACCGATGACGGTCGCGCCCACCAGACCAATACTGGCGGCGCTCAGGCCTTTCGCTTGCTTCTTCTTGCCTTCCCCGACAATGGTGACGGCGGAGTCCGAACGCTGGACGATCGGCGACGTGGACGTGTGGATGGTGACACCGGAGCTACCGGAACGGCCGGGGTCTTTTTTCCGCTGCGAGGACGAGGACATGAGTTCCTCCTGGTGAGTCATTGGATTCGAATGATGGATGGGGCGCTTCCGCGCCAGGATGCGGTCAGCCCTGAAGTCGAGGCGTTCGGGGTGGAGCGGTCCGGCGAGGGCCGAGAGCATCGAAGGCAAGACCAATGCCCAGGAGATCGTTGTCCGAATACGCGCGCCCAGCGAATGTCAGCCCAACGGGCATCCCGGTATCCGGCATGGTCCCCATGGGGACGGTGACGCTCGGAATACCCAGGTGGCGCATGACCAGGTTTCCGTTGGCTACCCACACACCGTTGCGCCAGCCCAGGTCCGCGGATCCCGGATCCACATCCATATCTGCAGGGGCCACATCGGCCATGGCGGGGAACAGAACGGCGTCGAGGCCTCTCTCCTCCATCCAGTTCTCCAGGTCGACTCGGCGCGTTTCCTCGAGCCCCACGACCCCCTGCGCCAATTCGGGGATGTCCCGGAAGGAATCAATGGGGTTTTCGCGAATGAATGCGGGGTATTCGGCAATGTCGTCGTCGAACCCGTCGTATCTGTCCGGCAGGGCACCCTCGGGCGGGGGAAAGATCGTCTCGCCATCGACGGCCGCGAGTTCGGAGATCGCTTCGTCCCCGTTGGCGCGGAGGAAGTCGTCCCATGCCCACGCGGAAAGATCCAGGATCTCGCGATCCAGGTACTCAGGTTTGACCAGTCCACGCGTCCGAATTGTGGGCGCTCCGGGGCGGTCGCCCTCGTACCGGCTCACCACGGGGAAGTCCACCTCGACGACGCGCGCCCCGGCTTCCTCCAGATCTGCTCTTGCCTGCTGCCACAGTTCGACGACGCTCGCCCGTGTCTCGATCCGACGGCCCGTCGAGCCCCCGATTCCCGGCGCTCGGGCGGTTCCCGCTTCGGGATCAGCATTGATGTACATCCGGGGAACGCCCAGGGTCAGGCCGTTCAGGCGGTCTTTCGCTTCGGTCGCGTTCCGTGCGGCCAGAGGCAGGTAGGAGTCCGGCCGCACGCTCGAGGATGTGGGGATGCCGGCCCAGTCCTGGGACCGCCAGAAATCGCCACGGGAATCGGGGTCGTCCGCGACGATGACGTCAAGGACCTCGACGAGATCCGAGGCGGTACGAGTATGCGGGACCACGACGTCCATCGTGGGCACAAGCGGCCAATTGCCTCGCACTGAGATGACTCCGCGGGAAGGCGTATAGGCGAAAAGAGCATTGCATGAGGCGGGGGCCCGGCCGCTCGACCAGGTCTCCTCCCCTAGCCCGAAGGCCGCGAAACTGGCCGCGGTGGCGGTCCCCGAGCCGTTGGAGGACCCCGAGCCGAAAGCCGAGGTCAGCCACGCGGCGTTGTACGGGCTTTCGGCGCGACCGTAGACGCCGCGCTGCATTCCCCCGTTTGCCATCGGCGGCATATTGGTCAGGCCGATGCAGATGGCTCCCGCGGCACGGAGCCTCTCGATCGTGAAGGCGTCCTTCTGAGCGACCAAATCGACGAATGCGGGGCTCCCCGCCGCGGCGGTCAGACCCTTGACGAGATAGCTGTCCTTGGCCGTGTAGATGATTCCGTCGAGCGGCCCCAGGGCCTCTCCGCGAGCACGGCGTCGGTCGGAAGCCTGTGCTTCCGCTCTGGCTTCCGGGTTCCGCACGACGACGGCGTTCAGACCGGGCCCCGCGGAGTCATAGGCATCGATGCGGGCGAGATATTCGTCGAGAATCTGCTCACACGTGGCCTGTCCCGTCTCCATGGCCGCTCGAAGTTCGCGGATGCTGGCTTCTACGACGTCCACTCTTGTCACGGCCGATCACCCGCCGCGGGCTGCTGTTGGGTGATGCAGTGGATTCCTCCGCCACGGGCGAAGATCGGCCGCGCTTCGACGGACACCACGTCTCTGCCGGGATAGGCCTCGGAGAGGATTTCACGTGCGCGCCCATCGGCGCGACCATCCCCGAAGGAGCACGCGATGACGGCCCCATTGGCGACGTAATGGTTGATGTAACTCCAGTCCACGGGCCCGAAATCGTCGCTGATCCGGCTCGGCGCGGGAACGTTCACGATGTTCAGCGGGCGCCCTTCGGCGTCTCTCTGCCCTTCGAGCGAGCGGCGGATTTCCTGCGAGACGGCGTGATCCGGGTGCTCCGGATTTTCCTGAGAGTGCACGAGCACGGTTCCCGGGGAGGCAAAGCACGCGACGATATCCACGTGGCCGTTGGTTCCGAAGTCGTCATAATCCCTTGTCAGTCCCCGAGGAAGCCAGATGACCTTCCGTGCGCCCAGGGCCCGGGCGAATTCGGACTCGACGCGCTGTCGATCCGCGTACGGATTGCGGCGGGGGTCGAGCTGCACGGTTTCGGTCGCGAGGACAGTTCCCTGTCCGTCAGTGTGGATTCCCCCGCCCTCGTTGACCAGAACGGACGAGACGCGCTCGACGTCGGCGGTTTCCGCCGCGAATCGGGCCAGGCCAGCGGATTTCTCCCACTCAGCCCACTCATGGGCACCCCACCCGTTGAAGATCCAGTCGACCGCGCCGAGGCGTTGCGGGTCTTCGGCATCCTGGACAAAAGTCGGTCCGACGTCGCGCATCCAGAACTCGTCCACCGGCGCCTCGACGACGTCAATGTGGGCCCCCAGCATCCGCCGAGCGCGCTGAGTTTCGGAGGGGTCAGCGACCATTGTCACGGGTTCGAATTCGGCGATCGCCCGTGCGACCGCGGCCCAGGCTTCGTACCCTTCTTCCCGTTGGGTCTCCGAGGAACCGAGCGTTTCTCCGCTGCACGGAAAGGCCATCCAGGTCCGCTCGTGGGGAGCCGTCTCGGCCGGCATGTTCCAGGCCATGAGTCCTTCTCTTTTCTCTTCGCGCCACGTCCCAACGTGTATCGACGGCCGGCGAAGGCATCTCGTGAGTCCATTTAACGAACATGGTTCGTTTACGTTCTCAGCAAGAGTACATGTGATTTGGAATACTGTGAAGGCGATCATGTTACGGCGCTGTAAAAGATGAGCGCCCAGAAGCGAGAATCCGAGACGGGCCTGCGGTCCGAGGAGCGAGCCCTCGGACACTCAGGCGGAATCGACGACAGACATCCGGATACCCTGGTCGCGACCGAAGAGGGCCTTCCCCAATAAACCGACCAGCTGCTGGACCTCTTTGGCATCCAACTGGCCGAGGGTCCGCTCCTGGGCACGAAGGACCTGCGCCCGCGCACCCTTGCGCACCGCATCCCCCTGCGCCGTGGCCCGAATGCGCCGAATGCGCCGGTCCCGGGCGTCGGGAACGCGCTCCACCAGCCCCTCGCTCTCCAAACGGTCGACCAAAGCCACGATCTGACTGGGATCCAGCGTGAGCATCTCAGCCAATGCCTTCTGTGTTGGTGCTTCATTTTCCCCGGCGAGGCTGAGAACGCTGAACGATCTCGCGTTCAAGCCAAAGTCCTTCAGCTCGCGATTCGCATCGAGGGTGCCGATCGCGCCCAGCTTCTCCAGCAGAAATACTGCGTCGCCCGCGATTTCGGTGGATTCCAGGGGCGTCTGCCCTCCATGTCGGGGTTCACCGTCCGTTCGTTGCACATCACGTCGCTTGTTCATGAGGACATCATAGAACGAACCAATGATTGACTTTTTCAACTAATTGCGTTTAGGTGACTGCAGATGTCAGCCAAATCACATGAGGAGTGGATATGACGTTGCAGGACAAAGCCATCATCGTGACCGGAGCGGGAGCCGGGCTGGGCTTGGCCTACGCTCGTGAGATCGCACGCGAGGGGGCCAGCGTGGTCGTCAACGATGTGGACCAGAACGTTGCGGACACTGCTGTTTCCCGCATTCGGGAAGAGGGCGGGAAAGCCGTCGCGTGCGCCGTACCGGTGGGCACCACCGACGCCGCCAGGCTGTTGGTCGCTGCCTCACTCAAGGCCTTCGGCCGTCTGGACGGACTGGTGACCAACGCCGGAATACTCCGGGACAAATCTGTCCTCAAAATGAGCGACGACGACTTCGACTCCGTGATTCAAGTTCACCTGCGCGGAACGTTTACCTGCGTTCGAGAGACCTACCGACACTTCAAGGAAAACGGTGTCCAAGGTTCCATCGTCTGCATCGGCTCTCCAACCGGTCAGCGCGGCAACTTCGGCCAAACGAATTACGCCGCCGCCAAAGCAGGCATCATCGGCATGGTCCGAACCTGGGCCCTGGAAATGAAGAAAGCCGGCGTGCAGATCAATGCCGCAATACCTGTGGCCTCGACCGCCATGACCCGCACCGTCCCCTATTTCCAGAAAGCCATCGAGGCCGAGGATCGGCAGCGCCCGATGCCCGCGTTCTTCCGCCATGACCTAGGGTTCGGCACCGCGGAGGACGTCGCCGGCCTGGTGGCGTACCTCGTCGGCGGGGATCTGGGCGAGACCGGCCAGGTACTAGGCATCGGCGGTGACCGGTTGCAGGTGTGGACGCACCCGCTGCCAGAGGCCACCGAGTACCACGACGGCGGCTGGAATTACGACGATCTGGCCAAGGACCTTCCGACACTAGTCAGTGCACACCGCCAGCCCGTCGGCGAAGAGTTTCTGCCTTTGCCCGAAGACCTCCGACCCGAGGAGAGCTGATCATGTCTCGCTACGAATGCGCCGTGGACCCCGCACACGTCTCGGCCATCGACATCCATACCCATATCGAGGAAGACTCTCACGGACACCAGTCGATGCCACGGGAATTCATCGCTGCCTCGGAAAAGTACTTCAGGTCCGGGGACCGTACTCCGCGTCTGGAGACCATCGCCCGGAGGTACAGGGATTGGGGCATGGCGGCCGTGGTATTCACCGTTGATGCGGAAACCGCACTTCATCACGCCCCCATCAGCTCCGAAGAAATCGCTGAGCAGGCCGCGGACCACGCTGACGTTCTGATCCCCTTCGGCTCGGTGGACCCCCGCAAGGGTGAAGCAGCAATAGAGCGGGCCCGCACGCTCGTGCACGACCGCGGTGTCATGGGCTTCAAATTCCATCCCTCGCTCCAGGACTTCGATCCTTCGGATGAGAGCTTCTATCCTCTGTGGTCCGCGATCACGGAGCTCGGCGTCCCGGCGCTCTTCCATACAGGCCAGAACGGTATCGGCGCAGGCATGCGTGGGGGCGGCGGAGTCAAAGCGCGACTGTCCCATCCGATGTTGTTGGACGACGTCGCAGCGGATTTTCCCGATCTCGACGTGATCATGGCCCATCCGTCGGTTCCATGGCAGGAGGAAGCCAACTCAATTGCCACGCACAAGACCAATGTTCATATCGACCTGTCCGGCTGGTCGCCGAAGTATTTCCCGGAATCCCTCGTCCGGGCCACCAACCGATTCTTTCCGGACCGCGTACTTTTCGGCACCGACTACCCCCTTATCCAACCCGATGCTTGGCTCAAAGCCTTCGAGAAACGGGAATTCCGCGAGGACATCCGCGAGGACATCCTCAAGAACAATGCGGCTCGCCTTCTGGGATTGACGCCGCGCGAGAACCCCGGGCAGGAGGCTTGAGATGTCAATGACCGCAGATCCGACTCGGACGCTTTTTCCGCTGTCCGACCCGCTGGGAGTCTCCGCCTCGCTGAACGATAGCGAACGCGGGCTCCTCCTGACCCTTCAGAAAACCCTCGAGCGCGATATCGCACCCCTTGTCAACGAGGCATGGGACCAGGCGCGCTTCCCACAGGACATCGTGCAACCGCTCGTGGACCTGGATCTGGTGGAACCGGCGGCCCTCGACGCCGACCCCCGCCCCCTGTTCCGCGGATTCCGATGCTTCACACTGGCGCGAACAGACGCCTCGGTGGCAACGTTCCACACGGCTCAAGCAGGTTTGTTCCGAACCGCTGTGCTCGAAGGCGGAGACAATCAGATGGTCACCGAATGGCGTCCCAAGATTGCTTCCTGGGAACGCTTCGGAGTCTTCTGCCTCACCGAGCCCGAGCACGGTTCCGACGTCGCAGGCGGATTGGCCACCTCCGCCCGGCGCGAGGGCGAGACCTGGCGACTCAACGGGACCAAACGGTGGATCGGCGCGGCCACTCAGGCCGATTGGCTGGCGGTCTTCGCCCGTGACGACGCCGATGGCCAGGTCAAGGGTTTCCTGGTTCCCAGCGATGCGCCCGGTGTCAGTATGGAGACCATCTCCGGAAAAAGCGCATTGCGCATCGTGCAGAATGCGGAAATCACGCTGGAGGACGTGTCGGTTCAGGAATCCTTGCGCCTGAAGAACGTCCGTTCCTTCAAAGACGTGGCGAGGATGCTGCGCCTGATGCGTTCGGACGTCGCGTGGATCGCAGCCGGCGTTGCCGCAGGGGCGTTCGAGGCGGCACTGCGTTACGTGGACCGGCGCCGGCAGTTCGGGGTACCGCTAGGGTCCTTCCAGCTGGTCCAGGAGAAGCTCGCCCGGATGCAAGGCAACGTCGCACAAGCACTGTCACTGTGCGCTTCCTTGTCCGAGGCGCAGGAAAACGGCACCTACCGAGACGAGCATTCGGCCCTCACCAAATCGACCGTGTGTCTGCGCATGCGCGAGACCGTTGCCCTGGCCCGAGAAGTCTGCGGCGGAAACGGAATCACGTTGGAGGCCGACGTCGCCCGGTACTTTGCGGATGCCGAGGCCATTTACTCCTACGAAGGGACGCACGAGATCAACAGCCTGATCGTGGGGCGCGCGCTGACCGGCATCGGCTCGTTTCTGCCTCGCACCAACAAATAGCATCACCGGTCTCCAGGACGAAGGAGTTCTCATGACCACCATTGAATACGGAATCGGAACGTACCCCGCGCGCCGCGCCAAGATCCGCGGGGAAGATACCGCCTTCAGCTTCGAGGGAACCGATACGACGTACGCGGAAGTCGCTGAGCGGGTCAACCGGCTGGCCAACGCTCTCAAGTCTCTCGGCATCGGCCCGGGCGACCGCGTCGCGTACGCCGGGTTCAACCACCCGGCACTGCTGGAAGTCTTCTTCGCGGCGACGCTGATCGACGCCGCATGTCTGCTGATCAACCCGCGGCTCGCGGCTCCCGAAGTCGAATACATCCTGCGCGATTGCACGCCCACGGTGGTCTTCTACGGCGAGGACCAGGCCCAGAGTGCGGACCAATTGCGCACGCCTCTGGGCCCGGACATCACGTGGTTCGGGGTAGACGAGGGTGAGTACGAGCCATTGGTCGCCAGCGGTGGGACCGACGACGCGGCCATTCCACTCGACGAGAACGATACGGCCCTGATCATGTACACCTCGGGGACCACCGGAAGACCCAAAGGAGTCATGCTCAGTCACCGGGCCCTGCTCTTCCAATATCTCAACGCGCTCATCGGGGAAGACTTTCGGCAGAACGACGTCAACCTCTCTGCAGCCCCGCTGTTCCACATCGCTGGTTTGAACATGCTGGCAGTCCCCACGTTCATGATGGGCGGACGGATTCTCATCCATCGACGGTTCAAAGCGGCCGATGCACTCAAAGCCCTCACGGAACACCGGGTGAACACGGCGTTCATGGTTCCGGCGATGCTCGATGCGCTGTCCCACGAAGAAGGGTTCGACGCAGCGGACTTGTCGATGCTGCGAAATCTCATGGTCGGTGGCGCTCCGTTGCCCGAACGCATGTTCCGCACGTGGGCGGCCAAGGGGATCTCCATCAGCCAAGGATTCGGGATGACCGAGACGGCCCCTGGCGTGAGGATGCTCGATCCGCGAGACGGCATAGTCAAAGCCGGCACGGCGGGCAAAGAGCACTTCTTCACCGAGTCGCGCATCGTCGATCTGGACGGCAGGGATGTGGCATCCGGTGAGGCAGGGGAAATCTGGGCCCACGGCCCAAACCTCATGAGTGGTTATTGGGGAAAGCCGGAGGAAACCGCCTCGGTGCTGCAGGACGGCTGGTACCACACCGGCGACGTCGGAAGCGTAGACGACGAGGGCTATCTGCGCGTGCACGATCGCATGAAGGACATGTACATCTCCGGCGGAGAAAACGTATATCCGGCCGAGGTGGAGAACGCCCTGCTCAACATCCCGGCTGTCTCGGAAGCGGCCGTGATCGGCGTCGAGGACGAGCGATGGGGTGAATCCGGAGTGGCCTTCGTGGTTCTAGAATCCGCGGCAAGCCACACCGGGGACCAAATCCGCGAACGCTTGGCAAAGCGCCTGGCCAAGTACAAGATCCCCCGCGAAGTCCTGGTGGTCGGAGAGATGCCTCGGACCACCACGGGAAAGATCCAGAAGAACATTTTGCGCAAGACCTACTGATCCCCACGGGATCACGACAACAGCACAACCTCAGGAGACCACCATGGCCATCGTTAACACCACTCTCGCCGAGCTCAAAGACCTCGTGGGGAAAGAACTCGGCCCCTGCAAGGCCCAGAGAATCACCCAGGAGCAGATCAATACGTTCGCGGATGCCACCGGTGACCACCAGTACATCCACGTCGACCCCGAGCGCGCCAAGAACGGCCCGTACGGGACGACGATCGCCCACGGATTCTTGACGCTGTCCCTCACCCTGCCGATGTTTGCCGAAATCCTCGACGTCACGGACGTTTCCACCAAGATCAACTACGGCTTGGAGAAGGTTCGTTTCCCTTCTCCCGTCAAAGTCGGAGACCAGGTCTCCATGACCTCGACTCTCGCGGAGGTCAAGGACATCGAGGGCGGGGTCCAGGTGGAGATCGACAACGCGGTGACGTCCGAGGGCGCGTCCAAACCGTCCGTCGTCGCCCGGTCCGTCTTGAGGTTCTACTCGTGATGCCACGGCGTCAGACAGCAGAGAGGCCAGATGAAAAATGAGTACCACCGCTTCGGAGGCCCGAGCAGAGCGACTCGGCACAAGGGACAAACAACGCGAAGCTCGAAGAGTCATTGCGTCGAGCTTCATCGGCAGCACGATCGAGTTCTACGATTTCCTGCTGTACGCGACGGCGACAGCGTTGGTTTTCCCGCATGTCTTCTTCACGAACTTGGACCCACTGGCCGGAGCTATCGCCTCGGCCGGCACATTCGCCGCGGGTTACATTGCGCGGCCCCTGGGCGGAGCCGTCTTCGGTCACTTCGGTGACCGTCTCGGTCGAAAGAGGATGCTCGTACTGTCGATGCTGTCCATGGGGTCGGCATCGACGCTGATCGGGTTGGTACCCGGCCAGGCAAGTATCGGCTCTTGGGGTGCGATCATTCTGATCGTCTTGAGGGTCCTTCAGGGAATCGCAATCGGCGGTGAATGGGGAGGTGCCGCGTTGATGGCCCTCGAACATGCAAAAGGGGGAAAGCGAGGCTTCGCCGCCTCCTTCACCAACGCCGGAGCGCCCATGGGCGCCGCTCTGGGCACCACCGTGATGGGACTTGCGAACCACTGGACCGGGGATGCCTTTCTGGAGTGGGGATGGAGAATCCCGTTCCTGCTGAGCGTGGTTCTGCTTGCGGTCGGAATCTTCATCCGGTCCAAAGTCTCCGAATCCCCGATTTTCAAGGAAGCGGTGGAGGAAGAGGAAAAGCTGGGCGACAAGCCTAAACTGCCCATCTGGCAAATTCTCCGTCGCCCGAAGAACCTGATTCTGGTAATGCTGGGCGGGGCAGGCGGTTTCGCCCTGCAGGCGGTGATCTCGATCTTCGCCATCGGGTACGCGGTCGACAACGGCGCCGATCGTTCCCTGGTTCTGTATCTTTTCGCTCTTGCCTCCGTGATCAGCATTCCGTGCGTGGTCGGCTGGGCCCGACTCTCCGACGTGGTGGGACGCAAGCCGATCATGATCGCGGGAACCGTCATTTACCTGGTGCTGATTTTTCCCATGTTCGACTGGTATGCGTCGGGCAACCCTGGGTTGATTTTCCTCGCCATGGTCGTCGGCCTGTGTTCTCACGCGGCGATCTACGGGCCGCTGGCAGCGTTCGTATCCGAACAATTCGGAACCTCAGCGCGGTATACGGGCGCGTCCATGGGCTACCAGTTGGCCACACTCATCGGGGCGGGTTTTACGCCCACCATCATCACCTCGATCTTCGCCAAGTCCCAGGGCGAGATCGCACCGGTGCTGTGGTACCTGATCGCTTTGGGAGGAGTCTCCGGGCTCTTCATTCTTCTGACCCGTGAGTCGAAGAACAACGATTTGGAGGCCTACGAGCACTGACACCGGTGAAAGCAGATTGCCCTTGCACGTGATGAGCTGCGGGGTGGAAAGTCCGGAATAGAAACTCTCGCCGGCCGGTTGATCCAAATGTGAGCACTCGTAAAAATATCGGTTTCCTTTCCTTCGGCCATTGGACGCCGCATCCCACTTCGGCCACTCAGAGCGGGGCCGATGCCCTTGTGCAAAGCGTCGACTTGGCCGTGGCCGCCGAAGAGCTGGGGGCCGACGGCGCTTACTTCCGCGTCCACCACTTCGCGCGCCAATTGGGTTCGCCTTTTCCACTTTTGGCCGCCGCAGGCGCCAGGACGAGTCGCATAGAGCTCGGTACGGGTGTGATCGACATGCGATACGTCAATCCTCTCGCTTTCGCCGAGGACGCCGGGGCAACGGACCTCATCGCCGGCGGACGTCTGCAACTCGGCATTTCGCGGGGCTCGCCCGAACAGGTCATCGATGGGTGGCGCTATTTCGGCTTCGAACCGGAGGACGGCGAATCCGACGCGGACATGGCACGCCGGCACACCGAGGTCGCCCTCGCGGCTGTGTCGGGCAAACAGTTTGCGCGCCCCAACCCGCGGCCGATGTTCCCGAATCCGCCCGGCCTTCTGCGCGTAGAACCCTATTCCGAAGGGCTCCGCGAACGCATGTGGTGGGGCGCCGGATCCGATGCGACTGCACGCTGGGCAGCCAAGAACGGCATGAACCTCATGTCCTCTACGCTCAAGGACGACGAGTCGGGCGAGCCCTTCCACGTGCAACAGCGCAAGCAGATCGATGCCTTCCGAGATGAGTGGGTCCAGCACGACCACGCCTTCGAGCCTCGCACTTCCGTCTCCCGTTCGATCTTCGCGATCACAAATGACCAGGACAGGCGCTATTTCCTGGGTACCGGAGAACGCGATGACCAGGTCGGGTACATTGACAGCACCCGATCCGTGTTCGGCCGCTCCTACGCGGACGAGCCCGAGGCCCTCATTGAGCAGTTGCGCGGCGACGAAGCGATCCAGGCCGCAGACACTCTCCTGCTGACCGTGCCGAATCAGCTCGGCGTGGATTACAACGCCCACGTGATCGAGTCGATCCTGACCCACGTCGCCCCGGCATTGGGGTGGCGCTAGCGGCCGGAGACGGGCCGCCCTACCCGAAACTCATGGTCCCCGCGCGCCGGGCAACACGAGGGGCGTGCATATCAGGCAACCTGATTACCCGATGTGCAGGCCCGCGTCCGGGATACGGACTCGTTGCCTCGACGCGCAGGGAATGAGAGAGCGTGATTCTAGATCAGCTCAGGCGGTACCACAGGTTATTCCACCAGTCGACGATCCGCTCCCACCAGGAGGCGTACCACGGCTTATCCGGCTTGGGCTTCACTGGCGTCGGCTTCGGCTTTACGGGCGTCGGCTTCGGCTTCACGGGCGTCGGCTTCGGCTTCACAGGCGTCGGCTTCGGCTTCACAGGCGTCGGCTTTACCGGCTGAGGTCCTGGACTCGGCTTTTCAGGTGCGGGAGCCGGGGGTGCAGGCACCACTGGGGCGGGAGTCGGCTTGGGCTCCGGAGTGGGTTTTGGTGCGGGCTTCTCCGGGGCAGGCGCAACGGCATCGAACGCCTTTTGGGCATCGATCAGCCCGGTGCCACACCCACGCTCGCAGGCCACGCCCATCGGCCTGGCGGAAGACTTCAGGACTTCCTTGGTGCGAGCTGGCGTCAGCTCGGGTGCCACCGACTTCATCAGCGCAACAACCCCACTGACATGAGGCGCGGCCATCGAAGTTCCCTGGTACCAGCTGTAGACGGGCGCAGCGGGCGTCGTCGTTCCGGAGTTGAGCGTAGAAAGAATGCCGCCTCCCCGGGTTCGCACGTCGCCACCCGGTGCCGTGATGTCCACGGTAGATCCGAAGTTCGAGTAGTAGGCCAGCTCACCCTTGGCGTCACTCGCCCCTACCGTCACAACGTTCTCGCAGTTCGCCGGCGAGAACCCTGCGGTATCGGCTGTGCTGTTCCCTGCGGAGACGACCACAGTGGTCCCACGTGCAACGGCCCCGTTAACGGCGTCCTGGTAGATCCTTCCGCATTGTCCGCGGCCACCCAGAGACATGTTGATGACCTGAGCGGGCTTACTGGTCATCGGGACGCCGGGAACCTTACCTCCGGAAGCCCACGTGATCGCATCGGCGATGTCGGAGGTCCACCCACCGCATTTGCCCAGAACACGCACAGGCTGGATCTTCGCATGGGGCGCAACCCCGGAGATCCCCTGGCGGTTGTTCTGTAGGGCGGCTATGGTCCCGGCGACGTGCGTGCCGTGCCACGAGGAGCTCCTGGGTTTGTTGTCTCCCGTGCATTCGTTCGCGCCGTACCAGTCCCCTTGGTCATGAGGGTCAGAGTCTCTGCCGTCACCATCCCGAGCGGAGCCAGGGTCGGAAATGAAGTCATAACCGGGAATCACGTTGTCCTGAAGGTCCGGGTGATCGGTTATCCCCGTGTCCAGCACCGCCACGGTGACGTCCTTGCCCGTAGACCTCTCCCATACGTCGGGAACGTTCGCACCCCACTCGCCGTGAAGGCCCCACAGGCTGGTGTAGAACTCGTCGTCGGTTGGTCCCGGGGTCTTCGGCGCGTCGGTGGCTTTCGCGATTTCGGACGTCTTCAGTGCGTCCTCGTCAATAGTCACCCGCGAATCCCGCTTGACGTAGTCGACGGCGGCATCGCTCTCCAAGGAGCGGATGAATTCGCCGGACTCGCGCTGGTCCAGTTTCTCTTCGGTGACGACGACGAAGCGGTTGTCGGCACCCTCGCGAATCTCAGTCGCTTCCGTGCCCGTGGACCGTTCCGCGTCGCTGAGGATCCGGTCACGCTCCTCGGCCGGGTGGTAGCCGTCTTTGTACTTGACGACGAACCTGTCGGCCTCGCCCTGATTCAGGTCGAGCCGGCTGTCCTCAATCAGCGACTCCGCGGACGCGGACGAAGGGGCGTCGACGGCTCGGGCTGCCGTCGTCACCCCCGTGGCCGCACCGAACGAGCCCGCGATCATGGTCGCGGCGGTCAGCGTGCATGCCCACCGGCGGGCAAATCCGGGGACAGCAATGAATGAACGCCTACGTTTTATCTTGTCCAAAGGGACTTTGTCAGAGTTTTGCATTTCTTATCCTCAGCTAAGCGATGACTGATGACGAAACCGCTGCGGAATACCGGACTGGTTCGCAGCGGTATCGGACGGACAGATAGGTTCGTCACGTCCAAAAAGAAAAGTACAACACTTGCAGAGAAAAGTTAAAATCAAAAGAATAGCTTTGGAATTATATCGGAATGAAACACAATTCGGGATATCGATGAGGGCCGGGCGGCAGAAGGAAACGGCACACTCGCACGACCCCCAAACACACAGAATCGACGTCCGTATTCGACTCTGGTGCGACGACTCCAGATCACCCGCGAGCTCGCGGAGCAGCTGTGGGGCATAATCACTCCAGGCGCGGGCCCAGGGCGTCCACCGAGCGAATACTTCTGCGATCAAAGCCACCGCTACGGACACAGCATGCGGGCATTATCCCGGCAAGAATGTTTTCGACGGTTTCTTTCTCGCGTCTTCAAGGCAAATCACCCGGAGCAATGGGTGCTCAAAGGCGGGACCGCGATGTTGGCTCGGAAAGGCCGAAGAGCGGGCCCTTAGTCGATGAACTTCTCCGCCAGCCCCCGAGAGGCCTGTGTCAGCAGTTGAACATCCGCGCCGACCAGTACGAATGACGCACCGGCGTCGAGGTATTTCTGTGCCTGCTCGTGATCGAACGCGTTGACGCCGACCCTTTTGCCCGCGGCACGCACCTTGTCGAAGACCGACAGAACGGCGGCGGTGACGTCCGGGTGGGTCTGCTCCCCCAGTACCCCCATCGACGCGGCCAGGTCGGACGGGCCCACGAAAATCGCGTCCACGCCATCGACCGCCGCGATCTCCTCGGCGTTGGCCACGGCGGTCTCGGATTCGATCTGCACGGTGAGCGAGATGGTCTCCTCTGCCCTGCCGAGATACCCCTCAACGGCTCCCCAGCGAGAGGCCCGGGCCAGGGCCGAGCCGACGCCGCGCACCCCGCCCGTGGGGTATCGAACGGCTTCGACGGCCCGCCGCGCTTCCTCGGCGGTATCGATCATGGGGACCAGGAGGTTCTGCGCACCCAGATCGAGGAATTGCTTGATGAGCGCGGGATTCAGCTCGGGGACTCGAACCATCGGCGTCGTCGGATATGCGGCGAGTGCTCGGAGCAGCGAAGCGGTGGTTTCCAGCCCGATCGGAGAATGCTCCCCGTCCAGCAGGACCCAGTCCAATCCCGAGCACCCGGCGATTTCCGCCGCGACCGGGGAGCCCGAACAAACCCACATGCCCACAAGGGGCCGGTCCGCGGCGTCCAGCGCGCTGGCGAAGGTTTCCGGAAGTTCTACGCGAAACGGCATGTGATGGACCCCAAATCTCCGTAATCGGCATGAACGGTATCTCCCTTCTCAACCCACATCGGGCGAGTGAAGGAACCGGCGAGGATGATCTCCCCCGCCTTGAGCGAATCCCCGTGATCGGCGAGTTTCCGTGCGAGCCAGACGACGCCGGCCGCCGGATGGTTCAGCACCGCCGCCGCGACACCGGTCTCTTCGATCGTCTCGTTGCGGTACAGCATCGCAGAGACCCACCGCAGGTCCACGGCATCGGGGGCCACCGGGCGACCGCCCAGGGCCATGGCGCCGAGGGCCGCGTTGTCGCTGATGGTGTCGACGATCGTGCGACCTTCCATCTCGACGCGCGAACTCAGAACCTCCAGAGCCGGAGTCACGTATTCAGTGGCCCTGAGGACGTCGTAGATCGTGACGTCAGGACCCTCAAGGTCATCCTTGAGCACGAATGCGAGCTCGACCTCGATGCGGACATTGGAGTACTGACCGTGGTCGATCACCGAACCGTTCTCATAAACCTGATCGCCGAAGATCGTGCCGTAATCCGGTTCGGTAATCCCGGTGGCCTGTTGCATGACCTTGGAGGTCAGGCCGATCTTGCGGCCGACGAGTCGGCGACCCGCCTGCTCACCGCGACGTCGCCATTCGTTCTGTACCGCGTACGCATCCTCGACCGTCATATCGGGGAACCGAGCGGTCAGCCGCGGAATCATCCCGCGGGATTCCTCCGCCGAAGCGAGCTCGTCCGCGATCGACGTGAGCTGTTCGTTCTCGAGCATTTCTCTCCTTCAATGCATTCCGTATCGATGCATTCCGTGGATGGTGCACGGGCGCCGCCGCCGGCAACATAGGCGGGCGGCGGAGCCCATCGGAGCGAGTTTCTTTAGACTTGGTGCCCCAGTTTGAAGCCCTTGGACGCCTGCCCACGGTAAGTGCCTTGTTCGTCGTCGGACCGCGTGTAGGAGAATCCATCCGCGCCGATCGTCACGTCCATCTCCGACTTGTCGTCACGCTCACGGACTTCTTGCGGATTGCCGTCGAGGTCCAGAACCAAGGACGCCTCGGTGTACCACGAGGGCACAACGGGGTTGCCCCACCAATCACGTCGCTGGTTGTCGTGGACGTCCCAGTGGACCACGGGGTTGTCCGGGTCGCCGGTGTAGTAGTCCTGGGTGTAGATCTCGATGCGGTGGTCATCCGGGTCAAGGATGTACAGGTAGAACGCATTCGACACCCCGTGGCGGCCTGGGCCGCGCTCGATCCGGTCCGAAAGACGGAGGGCGCCCATCTTGTCGCAGATGTAGAGAATGTTGTGCTTCTCGTGGGTTGCGAAGGCCACGTGGTGCATCCGCGGACCGTTTCCGCCGGTCATGGCAGTATCGTGCACAGTCGCTTTGCGACGCATCCACGCGGCGTATTCGGTGCCTTCCGAATCCGAGATGTCCTCGGTGATCCTGAATCCCAAGCCTTCCATGTACCGGCAGGCCCGCGGAACATCCGGCGTGACCTGGTTGAAGTGATCCAGACGCACCAGCGCACCGGCCCCGTACAGGTCGTAACGCCATGCGAGACGCTCCACGTGCTCGACCTCGTAGAAGAATTCGTACGGAAAACCGAGGGGGTCCTCGACGCGGACCGCGTCACCAATGCCTTTGACGAAGCCGTCGCGACGTCGCTCGGTACGGCAGCCCATTTCCTTGAAGTAGGCCTCGGCTTTGTCCACGTCTTCGGGCGTGCGCACACGGTAGGAGAACGCGCGCACCGCGGCCACCGGACCCTGACGGATAATCAGATTGTGGTGGATGAACTCCTCCATGGACCGGAGGTAGATCACCTCGTCGTCTTCTTCCGTCACGACAAGGCCCAAGAGGTCTACGTAGAATTCGCGGGACTTCTTCAGATCGGTCACGATCAGTTCCATGTACGCGCAACGAAGGATGTCCGGCGCCGGGACCGAGGGGGCGGGAATCGGGTTATCGACTGTTTCTGTCATCTCAAGCGTCCTTGCTCTATCGATGGGTTGGTTAGGAGGCCGGGCGCACGTGCCAGGCCATTCGGGCGGCCGCAAGCTCTGCGGCCGAAAGGGTCACTCGGCTTTGCCGAAGACCGGGTTGTGCACTTCACCGAGGTTGATGTGAACGGCCTGCTGGTCGGTGTAGAAATCGATCGAACGGTAACCGCCTTCGTGTCCAAGACCGGAAGCCTTGACACCCCCGAACGGCGTGCGAAGGTCACGCACGTTGTTGGAGTTGAGCCACACCATCCCGGCGTCGACGGCCTGAGAGAAGTTGTGCGCCCGCTTGAGGTCGTTGGTCCAGATGTATGCGGCGAGCCCGTACTTGGTGTTGTTGGCCAGCTCCAGAGCCTCTTCCTCGGTATCGAAGGGGGTGATCGCGACGACCGGGCCGAAGATCTCTTCCTGGAAAATCCGCGCGTCCGAGGGGACATCCACGAATACCGTGGGAGCCACGAAGTTTCCCTCCTCGAAGCCTTCGGGACGGCCCCCACCGGCGACCAAGCGGCCCTCGGACTTGCCGAGTTCCACATAGCTCATGACCTTTTCGAAATGCTCCGGGTGCACGAGCGCACCGACCTCGGTCGTGGATTCGGAGGGCAGGCCGACCTTGACCCGCTTGGCCTGTGCGGCATAGCGCTCGACGAATTCGTCGTAGACGCCGCGCTGCACGAGAATGCGAGAACCGGCGGTGCACCGCTCGCCGTTCAAGGAAAACACGCCGAAGACGGTCGCGTTGATCGCGG
Source organism: Rothia uropygialis (assembly GCF_004137765.1). Classification (GTDB taxonomy): domain Bacteria; phylum Actinomycetota; class Actinomycetes; order Actinomycetales; family Micrococcaceae; genus Rothia. Next base: position 380,255 of record NZ_NOIS01000004.1, read on the forward strand.
CTTCCAGATCGGCGTCGTCGAAGACGACCGCTGGCGACTTACCGCCCAGCTCCATCGACAGGCCCTTAAGGTACGGTGCAGCGTTGGAGAAGATCAACTGGCCGGTCTTGGACTCGCCCGTGAAAGAGATCAGGGGAACGTCCGGGTGCTTGACGAGGGCATCGCCCGCATCTTCGCCGAAACCATTAACCAGGTTGAAGACCCCCTCAGGAAGACCGGCCTCCTCGAAGATTCCTGCCCACAACGAAGCCGAAAGCGGGGTGAACTCTGCCGGCTTGAGGACCACGGTGTTGCCCGTAGCGATCGCGGGCGCGAGCTTCCAGGATTCCAGCATGAACGGGGTGTTCCACGGCGTGATCAGGCCCGCGACACCGATGGGCTTGCGATTGACGTAATTGGCCTGGCGTCCGGGGACCTTGAAGGCATCATCGTGCTGGGCAACGATCAGGTCCGCGAAGAAACGGAAATTCTCAGCAGCGCGCCGCCCCTGGCTCAGGGCCTGCGTGATCGGCAGGCCCGTGTCGTAGCACTCCATCTCTGCCAGCTGGTCGCCGCGTTCCTCGACGATGTCCGCGATCTTGTTCAGAATTCGCGCACGTTCCCGAGGGAGCATCTTGGGCCAGGGGCCTTCGTCGAACGCCTTCTTCGCCGCGGCGACTGCGTCGTCGATGTCGGCTTTCTTGCCCGCGGCGGCCGTGATGTACGGCTTGTTCGTCACGGGGTTGATCACGTCGAAGGTCTCGCCGTCCTTGGAATCAACCGATGTCCCGCCGATGTAGTGGCGGATGGTCTCCGGGAGATCCTTGGGCTGGGCAGTGGATGTGGTGTTTTCGGTTGTCATATTGCTCCCTTCGATCAGGAATTCGTGGTGAAGTCTTCGGAATCTGTGGTCGAGTGCTTGTTCTTCAGGTAGCTCGTCAGGGTGTTCTGGCGGTGTCCGCGTGCGGCCCGCTCGATCTCCACACTGCTGGCCCCGTTCTCGATGAGTTCGAGCACGTGGGCGTGTTCTTCGACGGATTCGCGAGCACGCCCGGGAACGAAGGAGAACGTCGAATCGCGCAAGTGACCCAGTCGCTCCCATTCGGCACTGACCAATTCGGTGAGTCGCTCATTGGGGCACCGGGCGAAGAGAACTTGGTGGAACTCGTGGTTGGTCTGGGTGAATGCATGAGGATCGAAGTCGTCCAAGGAAGCCGCGAGGCGGTCGTTGAGTTCGCGTGCTCGACGAAGGTCCTCCTTGCCGAGGTTCGGTGCGGCGAGCGCGGTTGCCGCACCTTCCAGAATTCCCAAGGTCTCCATCGACGAGCGGTACCGGGATTCATCGACCATGGCCACCTGGGCACCGACGTTGCGCTGGAAAGTTACCAGCCCTTCCGCCTCGAGCTGCCGAATGGCCTCTCGTACCGGCACCACCGACATATCGAGTTGCTGGGCGATGGTGCTCAGAACGAGCCGGTATCCCGGGGTGAATTCCTGCCGCGAAATCTTCTGTTTGAGCCACTGGTAAGCCCGCTGCGCTTTGCTCAAGCCGCTCGACGGAGCCCGGGTCTCCTGGGTCTGGATCATGCGCGATCTTCCTGGTTAGTGGCGGAATCCTCACGGGAGGACAGCCATGTCTGGTACTGCTCTTTCCACTGTCCGACCGGCGGGAACAAACCGTCCACCGGATTGCCCTCGGCGACCCGTTCTGCAACCCAGGCGTCCTGGGTCTCCTTGGCCTCGGCCCCGGACACCACGTCTTCGACCAGATCCTGCGGGATCACGATGACTCCGTCGTCATCCCCCACGATCACATCTCCAGGCAAGACGGTCGCGTTGCCGCATGCCACCGCGACGTCGGATTCCCACGGAACGTGCTTTCGACCCAGCACTGCCGGGTGGGATGCGGTTGAGAACACCGGTAGACCGATGTCCCGGACGGCAGCCGAATCACGAACCCCACCGTCGGTCACCACGCCTGCGGCCCCGCGGCTCTTGGCCCGCAGCGCCAGGATGTCTCCGAGGGTCCCCGAACCGGATTCTCCGCGCGCTTCGATCACGATGACCTCACCCGGACCGACGGCGTCGAACGCCTGCTTCTGAGCGTTGTAACCGCCGCCGTGTTTTGTGAACAGGTCCTCGCGGGCAGGGACGAACCGCAGGGTTTTGGCCACCCCCACGAGCTTGCTTCCAGGGATCGAGGGCCGAACACCCTCGATGCTGACCTGGTTCAGCCCACGTTGCCGAAGTTGGGCCGAGAGGCCCGCGGTCGGCAATTCAGCGAGTCGTTCTCGCAGGTCGCCGGGAAGTTCACATGAATCCGCCGGCGCGGGGAGTCCGGCCGCTTCGCGGGAGCCCCAAGCTTCTTCGCGCTGCTTGTCGTCCACGGAGGGCAGAGCGCCCAGGGTCTCGTCGAATTGTCCTGTTCCTTCAACAATGCGCGTCGACAGCCGCCCGGAGGTGGGGGCACCGGAGGCGCTCGGCGCATCCACCTCGACCTCGACGACGTCACCTGGCTGCACAACGCTCGATCCTGCGGGCGTTCCGGTCAGGATCACGTCGCCGGGGTCGAGCGTGACGTGCTGGGAAAGGTCGGCGACAAATTGTGCGAGAGGGAAAATCAACTGATCGCGAGAGGTGCCATCTTCTTGGACCAGGCTTCCGTTGACCCAGGTACGCACCCGGAGCGCCGTCGGATCCACCTGACGGGCATCGATCAGGTCAGGGCCGAGCGGTGTATAACCGTCACGACCCTTATTCCGAAGGTTCGAACCCTTGTCCGCCGCGCGGTAATCGTAAATACCGAAATCGTTGGAGGCCGTGACCGAGGCGACGTAATTCCAGGCTTCCTCGAGCGCCACATTGCGCGCTTGCCGGCCGATCACCAGGGCGATCTCGCCTTCGAAAGCCAAGAGCTCAGTTCCTGCCGGACGCTCGATCTCGGCGCCGGATCCGGCCAGGGAGCTCGCGGGTTTCATGAAATAGGAAGGATTCGCGGGACGTCGGCCTCGTTGTGCAGCGCGCGACTCGTACGCGACGTGAACCGCGATGATCTTGCCGGGTTGCACCGGAACCTCGGCGACGCCGCTCTTCTGCCGGTTCGCCGCCTGCTCGGGGACCTCATACGGGGTGGACATCCAGCCTCCTCATTGACGCTTAACTCATGTCAGATCGTATATCATTTCAGATTTGGCAACAAGTACCCCGCGTCACATTCGCGGTGGAATTCGGGGCCGGGACGCCCGGCAGAGGCGACGCCATTGACGACCAGAAGCGCGTCATTCCGCACAAAACCACCACCCAATCGATCACCCACCCGGAACCGCCAGCGCGAGAACTCGACGTCATCGACGTCTCACCTTGACCCGATGATGGGATCGTATATCATACGAAATCATATACTTCGTATCCTGGATCACATTACCTCCCGGATTACCACGCTGACACTCAGTGCCGCACCAACCCCGCACCGTAAGACAAAGGAGTCTGAGATGACGGCCCAACATGACCCAACCACAACCACGGCCGCACTGCGCACCGTCGAGCAAGCCAAGGAACAACGTCGTGTGATTGCCGGAACGGTGATCGGAACGAGCATCGAGTGGTACGACTTCTTCCTCTACGCCTCGGCCGCCGGACTGGTCTTCGGCAAACTGTTCTTCGGACCACTGGGCCCGCAAGCCTCCGTGATCGTGTCCTTCATGAGCGTGGGCCTCAGCTTTCTCTTCCGACCTCTCGGCGCATTCATCGCCGGTCACTTGGGCGACAAGTGGGGCCGCAAGCGAGTTCTGATGGTCACCCTGATCGGAATGGGCGCCTCGACCACATTGATCGGAGTTCTTCCGACGCACGCGAGCATTGGCGTCGCCGCCCCCATTCTGTTGATCCTTCTGCGCCTGCTCCAAGGCGTCTCCGCAGGTGGCGAATGGGGCGGAGCTGCCTTGATGGCCGTGGAACATGCGCCCGTGGATCGCCGCGGCCTCTACGGCTCCTCGCCGCAGATCGGCGTCCCCCTCGGACTGCTCATGGCGTCGGGAATGCTGAGCCTCATGTCAGCCATCGCCCCGGGTGATGCCTTCATGGAATGGGGATGGCGCGTTCCGTTCCTGCTGAGCGTGGTGCTCATTGCCATCGGATACTGGATTCGTCACGGGGTGGAAGAATCACCCGTTTTCACGGAAATCGCTGAGCTCAAGGACGAGCGCAAGGCCCCCATCGGTGTCTTGTTCAAGAAGCACGGCGTCCTCGTCATTTTCGCCGCGTTGATCTTCGCGGGCAACAACGCCGCCGGATACATGACCACCGGCGGATTCATCCAGAGCTACGCGACGAATCCGGACGGTCCCCTCGGGTTCGAACGCGGCCCAGTACTTCTTGCCGTCACCGGATCCGCGGTCACGTGGCTGATCTTCACGCTGATCGCCGGGTGGGCGTCGGACAAGATGGGTAGACGCAACTCCTACATCCTGGGCTGGATCCTCCTCTTCGCAGGAATTGTGGCCCTCTTCCCCATCGTCAACACCGGAAGCATCGGAATGCTGTTCTTGGGCCTGACCATTCTGACGATTGGGCTCGGATTCACCTACGGCCAGCAGTCGGCGACGTACACCGAGCTCTTCCCCGCCTCCGTGAGGTTCTCAGGAGTCTCGATCTCGTACGCGATCGGCGCGATCGTCGGCGGCGCCTTTGCACCGACCATCGCCCAAGCACTGCTGAACGCAACCGGCAGTACTCATTCCATCACCATCTACTTGTGCATCATGGTGGTCCTGGGAATGCTCGCCACGCTCCTGCTCCGGGACCGCACGGGCATTCCCCTGGGTCACGGCAGCGAAAAGGAACAGTCGGTCAGCCCGCTCGTCTTCGCCAAAAAGTAACACCCGACGAGTCCCCGAAACGCCCCGTTTTCCGAGCAGAAGCGGGGCGTTTTGAGCGCGTGGGACCAGGGCCTTCGATGCGGTCCGACTGCACGGCGTGGTTTAGTATCGCTCAGGTCACGTTTGTTGTCCCGGCACAAAGGCAGTTATCCCATGAGCACAGCATCCAGCGAAGGCACACACCTGACGCGAACCCTCACCCTTCCTTCGCTTGTCCTTTTCGGGCTCGCCTACTTGGCGCCCTTGATCGTTCTGGGCATCTTCGGCGTCATCGCCGAGACGACGGGTGGGGCGGCATCGTCCGCGTACCTCGTGGCCCTCGTGGCCATGATGTTCACCGCCCACAGTTACGGTCGCATGGCAATCGCTCACCCAGTTGCGGGTTCCGCGTACACGTATGTGCGGCGCTCGATCGAGCCCCGCACGGGATTCCTGGTCGGCTGGACCATGTTGCTGGATTACCTCTTCTTGCCACTGGTCATTTGGCTCATCGGCGGGTCGTACCTGACGGCGCAGTTCCCGTCGGTGCCGATCGGGATATGGATCGTGATGTACATGGCGATCACGACCGCGCTCAATATCCTCGGAATCAAGGTCGCCGACAAAGCCAATTTCCTTCTGATGGCCTTTCAGATGTTGGTCATTCTTTTCTTCGTGGCACTGTGCATCGCTTCGGTCGTCTCAGACCGGGGCGCAGGTTCATTGCTCAGCGTGCAACCGTTCGTGAACTCGACTACCAGCATTACCGCGATCACCAGCGGAGCAGCCATCGCGGCGTACTCGTTCCTGGGCTTTGACGCGATCACAACTCTCACCGAAGAAACGATCGAGCCGAAGAAGAACATGCCTCGGGCGATCCTCCTGATTGCCCTGATCGGCGGAGCGATCTTCGTCGTGGTCTCCTACGCCACGCAGCTGGTCCACCCCGGCGGCAATTTCCCTGATCCCGACTCGGCCGCGAGCGACGTCGCCCTGCAGATCGGCGGCTCCCTCTTTGCGGCGATTTTCCTTGCCGGGCTCGTGATCGCCCAATTCGCATCCGGTATAGCGGCACAAGCCAGCGCCTCGCGCTTGCTCTACGCGATGGGCCGCGACGGCACGCTCCCGAAAAAGATCTTCGGCCGGCTCAACAGCAAGTTCCACACCCCGGTCATCAACATCGTGATCACCGGGGTGATCGGCCTGGGCGGAATGCTGATGGACGTCGCGACGTCGACGTCGTTCATCAACTTCGGCGCCTTCATTGCCTTCACCGCAGTGAACGTCTCGGTGATCTTCTACTTCTTCAGGCAACGGCGTCAGGGCAGGCACCACAACGTCATTGCCTACGTCTTGCTCCCCATCATCGGGGCGATCATCAGCGTTTTCCTCATCACGCAGCTCGACGTCCATGCGCTCACGGTCGGCATCGTCTGGTTCTGCCTCGGCGTCGTCGTGCTGGGGTTCATCACCCGAGGCTTCAGGAAGGCTCCACCGGAAATGTCGGACATCTAGAAGTCCGCTTGGGGATATCCGCGAGATTGCACCTCTTATAGGGTGAGGCCATGCGCAGGCTCCTTCCGCTCTCCGCCCACATACGCCTCCTGTATTCCCTGGTGCTGGGGGTTCTGACGGCGTTCTTCACGACGCTCGGCGCGGACGTGAAATGGGGAGTCCTGGTGGGCCTGACCGTCGTGGCACTGGCTTTCGTGACGCTCAATGGGGCCATCCTGTGGCCCATGGACGCGGACGAGACACAACGGCATTCACTGCGCGAGCAGTACAACCCGGTGTTGGAAGAGCTCCTGATCACCATCGCCGCGGTCGTCAGCATGGTAGGAATGGTCATGGTCATGGTCATCGACGATTCGGGCCGCGGTTCCCTCGCCGCCCTCATAGGCTTGGCCGGGGTTTTTCTCTCTTGGGCGATGCTCCACGTGATGTACGCGACCCAGTACGCCCATTTCTATTTCAGCGGCGACAAGGCAGGGGGCCTGGATTTCGGGGAGCCCGGGAAACCCTGTTACGTCGACTTTCTCTACTTCAGTTTCATGGTCGGCATGACCTATGGAACCACCGACGTCGGAGTACTGACGAGCAGACTTCGCGCCATCGTGCTGCGCCACGGGCTGCTGTCCTTCGTTTTCGGTACCGTGATTCTGGCGACGGGCGTGAGCCTCGTGTCCGGGATCTTCACATAGGATCGATGGCCCGCCGGACCTCACATGCCTTGGGTGATGATATCCAGGACGTCGTTGTAATGTGCGCTCCCGGGCTTGAGGAATGAGCCGTGAGTATCTCCGGACATCAAATGAAGGCCCGCAAGGCCACCGGCCTGCTGAACCGCCTGGATGTACCGTTGCGAATTCTGCCAGGCGACCACCGAGTCAGCGGTGCCGTGAACCGCGGCCACGGGAATTCCCGTATCGATATTCTGTATGGGATCGACCTCTGCATACCGGGCGGCTACCCGAGACGGGGGACCGCCCAATGCGTTGTACATGTCCTCGCCACTTCTCTTGGACGCGTAGGTCATGTCCAGAGGTCCGGACAGAGAGACAATCCGATCCGGCCGGTACTTCGGCCGTCCGCCCAATCGATCCCCGCGACCGGCGCCGCGGGTACTCGCCCAAACGGCCAGTTGGGCTCCGGCGCTGTGTCCGACCACTTCCGACCGTCCGGACAGCTCCGCGTGATTGTTCATCAATTGCGGTACGTAATCCAGGGCCGAGGAGACGTCGGTGAAGGTCGTCGGCCAGCCCCCGCCGGAACCGACGCGTCGGTACTCGATGTTGTAGACCGCCACACCACGAGCCGCAATTGCTCGGGCATACTTGCTGAATTTGTCCGCGCCAATGGAATGATGCCACGCCCCTCCATGGACGAGAACGACCATGGGAACCGTCTTTTCTTTGTGAATCCCGCCCGGTAGATACAAGTCGCCCCAGTTCTGGGATGGATCTGCCTGCCCCTGCACAGGGTAATTGATCCGTTCAACCTGCTGCCCGCTTCTTTCCGCCACGGGCTGTTCGGCCAACGCCACGACGGAATTCTGAACACTCAGATGTGGGGGCTCGTCGGATGAATGAGCTGTGCACGAGACGAGCAGCAGAACCACCACGAAAACAACTATGGTTCTTCCGGTTCGCACTCTCCACATAGTCACAGGCTGGTCGACCGCCACTAGGGTCCTTTCCACAAAAATTCAGCGAACTGGCCCTCGAAATCCCTTCGCGACGTGCCCTCACGATGTCTCCGAACACGACCCTGCAAATAGAAGCTACACGTCGGCGTAACTTCGATATACACATCATTGACCGATTACCAACGTTAACTTTCCGGCATAGACCGGACAAATCAAAATTTGAGGTATCTTCACTGGTAGTACCCAGGTTTTTCCGCCTCAACGGCCAAACTGTGAAGAGTCCACAATGAATTTCTCCCCACTGTCGAGGAGGATCACGCGCATAAGCGTCGCAGCGGTCCTTGCCATCACCCTGTCATACGGTCCGGCTCCTGCAGTATCCGCTCCTGCCCAAGCCGTCGAGTCGGTTACCGCCGCTGCCACCGAAGTCACCCCCAAGGGACCGACGTTCAACGAAATCGCTCGAACCGTTTATATCCCGTCAGACGCCGGGGTCCGCTACTACATCGACGTAGCCGGCAAGAACATCACCAAAGAGGGCCTACCCTACGCCAAACCCGGCACCTACACCCAGGATGAGGGCATAGCCCCCGGCGCCCCCATCACGGTAACTGCCAAATCGGCGGGATCGACGACCGTCCTGACCGGTACCACACGGTGGGAGGCGACGTATCGAGATCGCCCCTCCTATTCCCTCGAGTCCGGGGATGAGTTCAACGACCCCTCCACGCTGCCATCCAGCCAATGGTCGGTCTACACGACCCGTGCTGCGAACCTCGGAAACAACGGCAACACCGTGTACACGCCGGAAAATGTTTCGGTCAAGGACGGAAACCTTGAGATCAGGACCGAGCGCCACTGCCTGGCCGGTTCGCAGGAGCCTTCGACCCAAACCGTCAGTCCGGGCGGTGCCGTGTGTCCCAGCGGAACCCGAACGGTATACACCTCGGGCCGGATCAATACGGACTTCATTTACAACGCACCCTTCGAGATGGACGTTCGAGCGCGAATGTCGGATGACGTTGTCGATGGTCTCCACTTCGCGGCATGGATCCGCAACAACCAGCCGTATTGCACGCAAGCAGGGATCGAGAAATCGGCCATTTCGGAGCTGGACACCATGGAGGTGTTCAGCCAGCACTCCTACACGACCAACACCTCACACATCTCGTGCACCAAACAAGAGGACGGAGGAAGCGGGACCAAGCGCGATGCCCACAAGCTCGATACCCAGATCGCAGGCGCTTGGCACAACTTCAAAATGACGTGGGACGGGTACGCGATCCGGTATTACCTGGACGGTCAGCTGGTTCCCTCCAGCTGGGGTCAAACCCCCGAAACCACGAGTTCCACGGTAGGGATGAGCGACGAGGAGTTCCGCGCGACCCTGAACGAGAACCCCTATCAGGCGATCATCGATTCGCTGGCTTTCCCGACCGACACCAGCTGGATCAACCCGCCCCGCTCCGACCGGCCGTTCCCTGCACGAGTGGACAAGGTCGACTACATTCGCATGTCACCCCGCGAGGATGTCTTCCCGACCGGCGCCATCAAGTCCAAGTGGAAAGAATCCGCTTGGCTCGGAGCACCGGTGACGGGTGAACGCGATGCAGAAGTACCGGGGTCCAGGGTCCAGACTTTCGAGAACGGTTTGGTCTACTGGTCCGAGGCCACGGGGGCTCACCCCGTCCGTGGTGGCATCAAGGGGTCCTTTGAAGCCCACGGTGCGGCGGGCGGCCTGCTCGGCCTGCCCACATCGGACGAACGCCAGCTGAAGGGTGGCGCGTCGCAAAGCTTCCAAGGCGGTCAGGTCCACTGGTCGCCCAGCACGGGCGGACACGCGAGCGGCGGGGCCATTCAGGCGTACTGGGCAGGTCAGGGCTGGGAGAACGGTTGGCTCGGATATCCGACCAGCGATGAGTTCACGGGCCTCGCAGGAGGCGGGGCATCCCAAACTTTCCAGAACGGAACCCTCTTCTGGGACGCTCGCACGGGCGCGGTACACCCTGTCACCGGCGCGATCCTCGGGCGATACGGTCAATATCAGTGGGAATCCGGAAAACTCGGATACCCCCGTACCGGCGAGCAGAAGCTCAGGAATGGAGCCTCCCAGGTCTTCGATGGGGGCCAGATCCACTGGTCGCCGAGCACGGGCGCACATGCCACCGGCGGTGCGATCAAGTCCTATTGGGCCGGCTCCGGTTGGGAAAACGGTTGGCTCGGTTACCCGACCGGTGAAGAGTCCCCCACGGGCGACGGCGGTGTCCGGCAAACGTTCCAGCACGGAACCGTGACTTGGCACAAGGACCGCCCGATCACGGCCGAGCGCAGATAGGGCAGGCAAGAACAAGGCGGCCAGGAACTCGAGGCTCCTGGCCGCCTGCTCATGAAGGCGCGTGTCGTAGCGGACTAGACGTGCATGCGCCGGTCACCGGCCCCGTCCGATCTCCCCTCGTCGTCGCGTCGCGGGGCGGCGCTTCCGGCTGATTCTGGCGATTCCGTGGAAGGCCGGTCCATTCCCAACATTTCTTCGACGTGCGGCGAGGTCCGGCGGGATTCTTCGACGGCCTCGACGATCCACGTTGCTCGGATGCTATTGGTGATGCGGCAGTCCAGGACGTACGTTCCTTCCTCGCCACTGGCAACCCATCGCTCGAAGTCGGCGAGGTCGCCCAGGTTGCGAACGGTGCTCCCTCGCGCACCGAGAGCCGTGAAGATACCCGCGAAGTCGATATCGGGAATCAGCATGGGCTCCGGGGCCAGTCCGCGCGCTGCATATTGATGCACCTCGGCTCCGTATCCGGCGTCGTTCAGGAAAACGATGACACCGCGACGGGTCGTTCGCACGAAAGTCTCCGCATCTGCGATCCCCATGAGACCACCGCCGTCACCAGAGACCAGCACGGGGAAACGGTCGCCAGCGGCGGACACGACGCCAGCAGCCGAAGGGAAACCCAACCCGATCGACTGGAATTGCGTGCCCACGGTGATGTGACTGTCAGGCTCGGTAACGCGGAGATAGGTCAGCGGCCACTGCATGAAATGACCTCCGTCCGTGAAGATCACGCGATCCTCGGGCAGAACCTCATTGAGGCGGCTCATGATGCGTCGAGGATCGAGCCGACCATCCGGTGCGATCTCGACCCCGTCGGTCCGTTCCTGCGCCTCATCCGATGTGGGGGAACTGATCGGCTTACGCCCGGAGACGCCCAGCTGGTCGAGGTTCTCGCGAATTGAACGAATAGCATCGCGGGAGTCGGACCGGCAATACTGGTCCACCCGGGAGTTCGTGGCTTCGTCGGTGATGCCGATCTGAATCACGAATGCCTTTTCCCCGAACGCATTCCCCAGAGCCATCGTGAACTGGTTGAGCCCCGCACCGACCACGAGGACGACGTCGGCCGCCGCGATTTCCCGGGCCGCCAACGGAGCGGAGAATCCGCCGCATACGCCGAGGTCACGATAATTGGGGACCCGGTCTGCCGCCACGGAGAAGTACCCCTGCGTCGGGACGGTCGTTGCGACGTCGGCCCCGAGGACTTCCGCGAGCGATCGGAGATCGGAACGAGCCTCCAGAGCCCCACGTCCGGCGAGAATCAGGGGACGTTGTGCGTCGGCGAGTGTGTGGGCGATCTTGGCTGCAAGCACCTGGTCGGCCCGAGGCAACGTCTCTGCCTCGGGAAGATCCGGAATGATTTCACCACGTTCCCCGATCAATTCCGGCGCGAGGTCGTAGGGGATCGCCAGGACGACCGGGCGCGAATTGTTGATCGCGTCCGCGAGCGCCTCAATGGTCACGCTGCCCGCGTCCTGCACCCCCACCGTGTATGTGGGCACGCCCATGGATTCGGCGGTCATGGTCTGGTCGATGTCCAACGGCCGCGGGCCCGTGGTCGGCTTGGAACCCACGACCAGGACAAGCGGCATTTTGGCCAGCGAGGCCTCGGCCAAGGAGGTCAACGCGTTGGTGAACCCTGCCCCGTAGGTGGCGGTCGCAACCGCGACTTTGCGGGTCATCCGGTAATAGGCATCGGCCGAAGCCACGGTAGCGGTCTCGTGGCGGACGGGGATGGGTGGAACGCCCAGACGTTCGAGGGCGTCGATGAAATAGGCGTTGCCGTTGCCCATGAGGCAGAAAAAATGATCGACATAGCGCGTCAGGGCGCGCGCAACCGTTTCGGATACGGATTGCATATGTTCCTCCGGAACCACATATGAACTTGTAAGCCATATATGTCTCGCTCCGGGATCGCCGTAGCTGAGTGTCCCTTTTTCGAACACCGGACATAACCTGTGATGTCGGACACGCCTAACATAGGCCTTTCCGACTGATTGTGCAACCGCGCCGCACGACAGCATCAAGAAGGCAGTCCCGTGCGATTGCCGACTATCGCCTCGCGCAAGCCCGCCTCGGGAATCCGAGCCCCTCCGTGCGAGATCACGGCCGCCGCCCGTGCCAGCCTGGCGGCGATTTCCGCTCGGTCGCCTTCCCCCACAAAAACTGCCGCAAGGGCAGCCGGTTGACCATCGTCCAAGGTGAGGGGCACACCCACGGAATGCAGCCCCATAATGACCTCATCGGTCGTCTCGGCCCAGCCTTTGGCCACTGCGTTCTCCACCTGCACTCTCTGCTCCCGAGTGATTCCGTCGGGCCATTGCTCCTCCGGGAGTATCGAAAGGATCGCTTTGCCCGGAGCACCCAACGTCACCGGGTGGCGGGTTCCTGGGCGCTGGGCGACAACGGCGACGGTCTGGGGCGGCTCCACGCTCGCGAACGTCAGGCATTCGCCCCGATCGTAAACCGCCAGGAAACACGTCATCCTCAGGTCGCGCGCGGCGAGGGTCAGCTCGGGCACGGCGACTGCCTGCAAGTCCCGCTCGACGCCGGCCGCGAGCGCCGCGAGCCGAGCCCCCAGAGCCAATCCGCCGGCACCTTTTCGAACCACTAGTCCGTGCTCTTCAAGCGTGCGAATGAGACGATAGGCCACCGAACGGTGCACCTCGAGCTGCCGGGCAACGTCGTCGATGCTCAGGGGTCCAGAGGCATCCGCGAGGATCTCCAGGACCCTCAGCCCCCTGCTGAGGGTTTGCGATCCGGCTCCATTCGGTGCGGAGGAAACGGGCATATTTCACCTTCGCTGAGATCCTTGCCACGTGTGACGCAGCTCGTATATGATTTGCTCCAGATTCGCTATGTGAACATTACGTTCGCATATAGAACATCGAATATCAATCAAACTCCAACAGCGTGGTTGGGGAAGGAGTTCGTCTCACATGCAGTTCCACCATCACGGATACGTCTCGGGGGATCCGAAGATCAAGGAACCAGCCGGTTACGGTATCGACCGATCCGAGGAACTGCCCGACGAGATGGATGTTCTCATTGTCGGAACGGGGCCCGCCGGGATGATCCTCGCTGCTCAGCTCTCGCAGTTCCCGGAGGTCAATACCCGCATCATCGAGCGCCGCCCCGGGCGTCTCGAGATTGGCCAAGCGGACGGCATTCAGGCACGCAGCGTCGAGACCTTCCAGGCTTTCGGATTCGCCCGTCAGATCATCGACGAGGCATACCACATCACCGAAATGTGCTTCTGGAAACCGGATCCCCAGAATCCCGAGAACATTGTTCGCGCCGCCCGCCCCAGCGACGATCCCCAAGGCGTGAGCGAATTTCCTCACCTGATCGTCAATCAGGCACGGGTACTCGACTACTTCGCGGATTTCGCGCGGCAGGCCCCGGGACGCATAACCCCCGATTACGGCATCGAGTTCCTGGACCTCCAGAACACGGGCGAAGGGCAATACCCCCTCACCGCCCGGTTGCGGTATACCGCCGGAGAGCGTGACGGCCAGGAGCACACGGTCCGCGCCAAATACGTTGTCGGGTGCGACGGCGCGCGCAGCCCTGTCCGCACCTCGATCGGTCGGAAGCTCACCGGAGACGCGGCAAATCACGCGTGGGGCGTCATGGATGTGCTGGCCACGACCGATTTCCCGGACATTCGCACCAAATGTGCAATTCAGTCGGTGAACGGTTCGATCTTGCACATCCCCCGCGAAGGCGGACACTTGTTCCGGATGTACGTGGATCTGGGCGAAGTACCCGTGGACGACAACCACGCCGTGCGGAACACAACCTTGGACGAGATTATCGCCAAAGCCAACGCGATCTTGCACCCATATTCGGTCGACGTGAAGTCTGTGGCCTGGCACAGCGTGTACGAGGTAGGCCATCGACTGACGGACAAGTTCGACGACGTCCCCGACGAGGAAACGGGTCAGCGCACACCTCGCGTGTTCATTACCGGCGATGCCTGCCACACGCACTCGGCCAAGGCCGGTCAAGGCATGAACGTCTCGATGCAGGACGGGTTCAACTTGGGCTGGAAGCTCGGGCACGTCTTGACGGGCCTGAGTCCGGAATCGCTGTTGTCCACCTACTCCGAGGAACGGCAGGTCATCGCGAAGAACCTCATCGACTTCGACAAAGAGTGGTCGACCCTCATGGCCGCCAAACCCGAGGACCTTCCCGACGAATCCTCTCTGGAGGACTTCTACGTCAAAACGGCAGAGTTCCCCGCGGGGTTCATGACGGAGTATGCCCCGTCGATGGTCACGGCAGGGAGAGATCATCAGGAGCTGGCCAGTGGCTTCCCGATCGGCAAGCGCTTCAAGTCGGCCAGGGTCAACCGAGTCTGCGATGCCAACCCGCTGCACTTGGGGCACCTGGCCGAAGCGGACGGACGGTGGCGCATCTATGTTTTTGCCGATTCACCGGCCGCTGGCGAGGATTCCCAGCTCACCGAATTCGCGGACTGGTTCGCTCACGATCCGGCCTCGCCCCAGGCCAGGTACACACCGCGGACCGGTGATGATGACGCGGTCTTCGACACCAAGGTCGTGTACCAGCAGCCTCACACGGAGGTCGACATCATGCGGGTTCCCCAGATCTTCAAACCGTCGGTCGGAGAATTTGGTCTGACCAGCTTGGAGAAGGTCTATGCGACGCTCCCGGACGACAACATTTTCGTCGAACGCGGGATCAGCAAGGACGGAGCGATTATCATCGTGCGCCCGGACCAGTACGTGTCCGCAGTTCTGCCTCTGAACGACAGGCAAGGCCTTGCGGCCTTCTTCGAGCAGATCCTCGTGGAACGCTGATCGGGCCGAAGCCGACCCGGGCGATCCGACGGGGCACGGGGTCTCCCGGGTCAGGCTTGGTTCCACGAGCACTTCGAGGGGCGGAATCGGAAACTGCCGAAGGCAAAACGACCATGCCAGAAACATAGCTACGCTTAACATTTCAGGCAGTTCCGTTCCTCTGCCCCTCAATCCTGCCGATAGGCGTCTGATCAAATTCTGACGGCCTGCCCCGACCGGCGAGTTGGTGGACACGTCCGGCGCACGTGGACATGATGGACTGATAATCCAATGTCTGTACACGACGGAGTGAAACATGGCCGAGAGCCGAAATCCGCAACACAAATCCCCCAACTTCCTTTCGGAAGCAGACGCGATCGCCAACGAGCTCAGCCATCTCCGACGGACCCTTCACCAGAACCCGGAGCTCGGCAATCATCTGCCCCAGACCCAGGCGACCGTCATCGAAGCCTTGAACGGATTGCCGCTCGAGGTCCACCGCGGCAAGAACGTATCTTCCGTCGTCGCGGTCCTCGAGGGAGGAAAGCCCGGCCCGACCGTTCTCCTCCGGGGCGATATGGATGCCCTGCCCGTCCGGGAGAACTCAGGCGAAGAGTTCTCATCCACCAACGGAAACATGCATGCGTGCGGACACGACCTCCACACCTCAGGTTTGGTGGGAGCCGCCAAACTGCTCAGCGCGCATCAGGACGAGTTGCCCGGCAAGGTCGTCTTCATGTTTCAGCCCGGAGAAGAGGGCCCAGGCGGCGCGAAGCCCATGCTGGACGAGGGGCTCCTCGAGGTCACCGGTGAACGCCCGGTCGCCGCCTACGGTTTCCATGTGGCCCCGGGCGAACCCGGTACTTTCGCATACCGATCCGGCACGGTCATGGCGGGCGCCTACAATTTGAGCATCACGGTGCACGGCAAAGGCGGTCACGGTTCGGCCCCGCAATCCTCCCTGGACCCCGTGCCACCGCTCACCGAGATCGCTTCGGCCCTTCAGAATGCAGTGACCAGGCAGTTCAGCGTATTCGATCCGGTGGTTGCGACGATCACCCAGCTCGAAGCGGGAACTGCGGCGGTCAACGTCATCGGCGACGACGCCCGCCTCGGGGCAACGGTCCGCGCCATGTCCCGCGAATCAGGTGACAAATTCGGCGTCGTCGTTCACCGCCTGGCAGAAAACATTGCCGCGGCACACGGTTGCACGGCAGAGGTCGAGTTCTCGACCCTCTATCCGCCGACGGTATGCAACCAGGCCGAGACGGAGTGGGCCGCCGAAGCCCTCCGGAATGCACTGGGCGAGGACTCCACCCGGGAGATCCCCGAACCCCGCATGGGCTCGGAAGACTTCTCCTTCGTTCTGGAAGAGATACCGGGGACGTTCATGTTCGTCGGCGCAAGCTACCCGGGGGTGGACCCCATGACCCAGCCGATGAATCATTCAGCAGAAGTCCGTTTCGACGACGCAGTCCTCCCGACCCAATCCGCGGCACTGGCAACCCTCGCATTCGAACGCCTGAACGCCGCATAGAGGCTCTCACCGCTGCCGTCCCGTCCGATCGAGACGCCGCAAAGGACCCGTTTTCTTCCGAAACCGGGTCCTTTGCGGCGAGTGCCCGCCAGGCGGCCGGCCTCGTCAGGCGGCGTCGTCCTGGAGGACACGCGTTCGGTAGACCGACGGTGATTCTCCGTATTCGGCCTTGAACGCCTTGCTGACGTGCGAGGGATCCAACAACCCGTATCGGGCGCTGATGGTGTGCACCGTCTCGTTGCTCAACAGCGGGTTCGCGAGATCCTGCCGAATCGCTTGTAACCGTCGATTGCGGATGTACGAGGCAACCGTCAGCCGGTGCGACGCGAATCGACTGTGCAGCTGACGCACCGAAACGTAAAGATGTGCGGCTATCCGGCTGGGCCCGAGATCGGGGTCCGAGAGGTGGTGCTCGATAAAGGACATCGCCTCGTGGAGCAGGAAACTGTCCGCCAGGTCCTGACCGTGCTCCTGGGATTCGGCCGACAGGACCGTGACCAACATGTCCAAGGCCGAACGAATGAGATTCATCGCGTGCGCCCCATGGAGCAGGTCCATATTCTGCGCCAACTGCTCGAAGAGCGGTACCGCCACTTTTCCCAGCCCCTGATCGCGGCTGATGGGCCGCGCGGTCACCATGCTCATCTGGTCCGGAGGCATCTGGACGTACGATGCCGGGAAATGAACCACCAATCCGTGCTGAGGCTCCGTATAGGACAGCTCATAAGGCCGTTGCGTGACGTACAGGGCCAAGTCCCCCGGATACAGGACGCACTCGCGGTCGTCCTGGGCTAGCCTCGACGTCCCCGCGAGCTGCAGACTCAACTTGCAGAAGGCCGCTTCGTTGCCGGAAATGAGGTCGGGGCTCCTGGTCACGATGTGCGGGTCAGTCACCATGTCATGCAGGTGCACATCCCCCACCGCAACCTGATGGACTTCGGCACGGAAGTCATGCCCCGGAGGAAATGACATCCGCAGCGGGGCGAAGAATTCGGCCGCGAATTCCCGCCACTCCTGCTTCGTCAGTCCGGATCGTGAAGCACGGGTCGCATCTGCCGGATATTGGGTCACCTCATCACCTTCCAAGCTCTCCGACGATGCCTCATTGCCCGTCGCTGCGGCGGAGTCTGCACGCCGGCCATTCCTTGTCGAATTTATCATCGCAGTGACCTGGAACACGCTTCAGGCCAAAAAGCCTGCACTGTAAAGCAACTGGTCGGCACGGGAATACCGAGAGCATGGAAACATCTCATCCCAATGAAGCGAGGAACCTCCATGAGTAAGCTGCCGTCCACCTACAATGAGCTTCTGTCGAGTGTCGACGCGGGCCCCCCAGGCCGCGAAATCCATGATCCGGCCACCGGGGAGCTGGTCGGTCATGCTCCTCGGCACACCACCGACGATCTCGACCGCGCAGTATCCACGGCACGAAAGGCGCAGCCCGATTGGGGCCGTGTCAGTCACCAAGAGCGCAGCAACCTCCTTCTACGGGCCGCCGATGCGGTCGACTCCTGCGCAGAGCCATTGGCCGAGCTGCTCTCCCGAGAGCAGGGAAAGCCGTTGAACGGTCCCAATGCCCGCTTCGAAGTCGGTGCCGCCGCATCCTGGTTGCGCGCCAACGCGAATTTCGAACTCGACGAGGCCACCTTGGTCGACGACGAGGATACGCACGCCATCCTGCGGTATCGGCCGATCGGCGTCGTCGGAGCGATCGGTCCCTGGAACTGGCCGATGATGATCACCGTATGGCAGATTGCCCCGGCCCTGCGCATGGGAAATACCGTCGTGGTGAAACCGTCCGAATACACGCCCCTCAGCGTCCTGGCGTTGTGCTCTGTCCTCAATTCCGTTCTGCCCGACGGTCTGCTCCAGGTTGTTTCGGGTGAACGGGAGGTCGGAGCTGCCCTCAGCGGCCATCCGGATATCGACAAGATCATGTTCACCGGTTCCACGGCGACCGGGCAAAAGATCATCGAGTCCTCGGCCGAAACCGTCAAGCGTCTCACCCTCGAGTTGGGCGGCAACGACCCGGGCATCGTGCTCGACGACGTCGACCCGTCCGAAATCGCCGAAGGACTGTTCTGGGGCGCATTCATCAACACGGGCCAAACCTGCGCCGCCCTCAAACGCCTCTACGTTCCGGATTCGATCTACGACGACGTCTGCCAGGCCCTCGTGGACATCGCACACAAGATGCCGATGGGCGTCGGGCTCGACGAAGGCAATGTACTGGGTCCGTTGCAGAACAAGGCACAGTACGACGTCGTGCACCGACTCGTGGAGGCCGCAAAGGACGGCGGCGGCCGCGTCTTGATGGGCGGTGACCCCGCTGCCGACCAGTCGGGTTATTTCTATCCCACCACTCTGGTCGCGGACATCGACCCGGAGAATCCTTTGGTCACCGAGGAACAATTCGGGCCGGCGTTGCCGATCATTCGGTATTCCACGGTCGAGGAAGCGATCGAGGCCGCGAACTCGGTCGACGTAGGACTCGGAGCTTCCGTGTGGTCCTCCGATACGGACAAGGCCCGCGAGGTTGCTTCCCGCATCGAATCCGGCACGATCTGGATCAACGGACACGGCGGCGTGGACCCCAGGATTCCGTTCGGCGGTATCAAGAAGTCGGGTTACGGCCTCGAGTTCGGGGTAGAAGGGCTCAAAGCTCTGGGCGTCCCCCAGGTCATCAACGGTTAGGAGAAATCATGAGTACCACTGATTATGTGATCGTTGGCGCCGGATCGGCCGGCAACGTTCTGGCCCGCCGGCTTCTCGACGCCGGTCATTCCGTGACTCTTCTCGAGGCCGGAGGCGAAGAGACCAACCCTGATATTAGGCACCTCTACGACCTGGGGAAGATATGGCACAGCCCCCAGGACTGGGACTACTTCACGGTCCCCCAGGAAGGTTGCTCGGGACGCCGAATACATTTACCGCGCGGCAAGGTCATGGGCGGTTCGCACGCATTGAATGCCTGCATCTGGGTCAGAGGAGCCAGGCAGGACTACGACACGTGGGCCTACCTGGGATGTCCCGGGTGGACATGGGACGATGTCCTGCCGTATTTCATCAAGATCGAGAACTTCGACGGCGCAGCCTCGGACCTCCATGGGACGGACGGCCCCTTGGACGTTCGGACGGAGTTCGAGCGGAACCCTATCCAGGAGTCCATGGTCGACGCCGCCCAAGAGGCAGGTTTCCCGTTGAACCCGGATTACAACTCCGGTGACCCTGAGGGCGTTTCCCGCATGCAGCTCAACGTCCGGGACGGGGAGCGCTACAACACGTGGCAGGCATACCTCGAGCCCGTGGCTTCCCACGAATCGCTGACTCTGATCACCGGTGCCCGTGTTCGAAGGGTTCTCTTCGAGGGAACGCGGGCGGTCGGGGTCGAGTACGACCAGGGTGGGGCCACACAGGAAGTTCACGGCGGCACGGTCATACTGTGCACGGGAGCCTTGGGAAGCCCCGAAGTCCTCCTGCGCTCGGGCGTGGGGCCGCGGGAAGAGCTCGAAGACCTGGGGGTCGACGTCGTCACTGATGTTCCCGGGGTCGGGAAGAACCTTCAGGACCATTTGTTGTCCCCCGTAATTTTCACGACGGAAGACTCGCACCCCGTCCCGGACCCGAATGTGGCTCCGGCAGAGGTTCACCTGTTCGCCAAGTCTCGCCCGGATTTGGCGGTTCCGGACACGCAACCGATCTTCTTCTCGGTTCCCATGTATTCGGAGGGGTACAGCAAGGGCACGATGAACGGGCCGGAGAAGGCGTTCAGCCTGCTGGGCGGACTCGTGCGGCCCGTCAGCCGAGGGTCTGTGACCCTGACCGGCTCGGGCCTCGATGACCCGGTCGAAGTAGATCTGGGCGCGCTGAGTCAGAAGACCGACGTCGATGCCCTTGTCGCATCGGTACGCCACTGCCGGGAGATCGGGCGGCAACCGGCTCTCGCGGACGCGTGGGGCGCTCAAGAAATATGGCCGGGTCCCGATGTCGCCGACGAAGACCTCGAGGAATATGTTCGCGACTCGGTCGTGACGTACCACCACCAGGTGGGAACCTGCGCCATGGGCAACGGCAAGGGCGCGGTCGTGGACCCCGATCGTCTGGCGGTCAAGGGCACGGAGGGTCTGCACGTCGTGGACGCTTCGGTGATGCCGTTGATTCCTACGGGCAACACCAACGCTCCGACCATCATGGTCGCCGAGCGGGCCGCGGAGAGCCTCATCTAGCGCCGCACTTCGCTCGCCAGGTCGCCGAAAAGGCCCCATCAGAATACCCGATGGGGCCTTTTCGGCGACCTGGCGATAGGGCTGGTGGGAGCCGCGCGCTAAATGCCTCGGCCGGGGGTGAGGATCCCATTGGGATCGAGGGCCGCTTTGAGTGCCCGCTGCGCGCGGAGGGTCGGCTCGTCGAACTGGAGAGGAAGCTCGCGGTGCTTGATCGACCCGACACCGTGCTCTCCGGTGATCACGCCGCCCAGACTGATCGCGAGTTCCGTGATGCGGTCGACCACTTCTTCGGCGCGGGCTCGGTCCTCGGGCGTCTCATCGGATTCGATGGCCGGGTGCAGGTTCCCGTCCCCCGCGTGGGCCAGGATACTGATTCCACGCCCGGATTCTTCCGCGATTGCCTCAACGCCTCGGATCATCTCGACCAGTTGGCCGACCGGGACGCCGACGTCGCAATGAACCGCGTATTTCCCCGCCATGAGCGCCCCGTTGGCCAGTCGTCTCGCCTCGAGCAAGTCATTGCCCTCCTGCACGTGCGTACGCGTTGCCCCCAGGCGTTCACAGGTTGCCGACAGAATTTCCGCGTCGCGCTGCGCCGTCGGCCCCACGGTCTGGCCTAGAAGCAACGCGGCCTCGGGCTGGGGGAGCCCACTCGGCTCGAATTCATCGATCAGGCGAGCGCAGACGGAATCAATCAGCTCGAGGACTTCCGGTCGCGGGTTGGTCGAGACGATCGAGGTGACGGCTCTGCCCGCCGACTCGATATCGTCAAAGCTCGCGAAGAACGTCCGCGGTGTCCCTTCTGGGACCGGTTTGAGGCGCACGGTGGCCCGCGTGATGACACCGAGGGTCCCTTCCGAGCCCACGAAAAGCGGTGTCATGTTGAGCCCTGTCGCATTCTTGATGGTCCGTGCACCGGTATGAATGATGCTGCCGTCCGCCAGGACCACCTCGAGTGCCGCAACCGCCGCGGCAGTGGTTCCATGAGCAATGCACCTCAGCCCGCCCGCGTCGGTTGCAATGTTGCCGCCGACAGTGGACAAATGCACGCTTGCCGGATCCGGGGCGAAGAACAGGCCGTGCCGCCGAACTTCCTCGTCCAGCTTCGAGGTGATGACGCCGGGTTCGACGTCGGCCAACCTGTTTTCGACGTCGATATCCAGAACCTGGTTCATTGCCTCGAGAGATATGACCAGCCCTTCCGGGTAGGAGACCGCCCCTCCTGAGAGGCCCGAGCCTGCGCCCCGCACGGAAACAGGAGTGCCTGTCTCGTTAGCCCATGCCAAGGCCGCGGAAACGTGTTCGGCGTTTCGTGCGAGAACAACGCCCAGCGGCGCGCCTTCCGGCACGGCGAGTGAACGGTCGTCCGAAAAGTCACGGAGGGTTGCCGGATCCGTGAGAAGCCGGCCGCCGAGGCGATCTTTCAACGCGTCAATACTGGCCGCAGAGCCTGTTGGGGTCGTCATTGTCCCTCTCCTGATTAATCGGCTTGCGGGGCACACCCTCATCGGGACGCCCCTCAAGGGTGCACTCTAGAACTCCCCCGTCGGGTGGAGCAGTGTTCGAACCGCGACCGAGAGCGTCGCCAAGTCGACCTGCTGGGAGCCTTCCGAGTAGCCCCGAATTTCCAGGTCCATCTCGTCGGTCAGCCTCGCGATGCTCGGAGCATAGGCCGGGTGGGCGTCTTCCCATTCGAGCAACGCCGAACGGGCTTCTTCGGGTCCTGTGATCCCGGCGGTCCCGGGAAGGTCCTCGAGCACCCGCTTCGTGAACTCTTCGGTGGCCCGGTAAAGGTCTGAGCGCAACGATGCGCGGGCGATCGATTCCCACCGGCCGACACGGGGCAGCTCTGTGACCGCCCTCAACAATTCGTGCACGGCATACCGGTCCATCACTGCAAAGTACACCAACGCCGCCTCACGAGGTTCGACGCCGGTTTCCTCCGCAACCAGCCCGACATCCAGGAGAGTCAGCGATTCCCAGAGCTGCGCCCAGGAACGTGCCAGCTCGTCGTTGAGGCCCCACTCCTCGGCTTGGTCGAAACGGCGGCGGATCGAGGCCTCGGACTTCTGCCCCACGAGCTCCAACACGTCGTCGCGGAGTGCGACGCCGGGGCGGAGTTCGTCGATGACGGAAGCGATAACGTCGCGCCCCGCCCGCGTATCGTCGCCCTTCGCGACGAGCCCGTGGCGAATGACCCAGCGAACGGCCCTGTCCGTGAACCGCTGAATGTCCTGGATGACCGTCCGCCACGC
This sequence comes from Rothia uropygialis, assembly GCF_004137765.1. Taxonomy (GTDB): domain Bacteria; phylum Actinomycetota; class Actinomycetes; order Actinomycetales; family Micrococcaceae; genus Rothia. Next base: position 403,393 of record NZ_NOIS01000004.1, read on the forward strand.
CTCGGGGTCGGCGTCGGCCGGGATCTCCCGGTGGAGTCTGCGCAGTCTCCGCACGTCGAACAGTTCCCGGATCGCCAGGAAGGAGCGCGCGACGGTCACGACCGACGCACCGGTCTCTTCCATGACCCGGAAAGCGAAGACGATGCCCGCTGTATCCACGATCTCGTTGGCAACGCGTGTACAGATGATCTCGCGGCGCAAAGGGTGCTCGCCGAAGTGCTGTCCGAACCGTTCCGTGACGGGTTCGGGGAAGTACTCGTGAAGGACTTTCTCGAGCCAGGGGTCGTCCCCGAAGCCGGCGTCCAGCAGGGCCTGTGTCAGTTCGATCTTGGAATAAGCGGTTAGGACGGACAGCTCGGGGCTCGTGAGCCTCTCATCGTTCTCACGGCGCTTCTCCAGCTCCTTGTCCGACGGCAGGAATTCGACGTCGCGGTTGAGGCCGGCGTGCTCCTGGAGGAAGTGGATGAATCTCGGCGCGCTGCTGTTGGTCGGTCGGGTTCCCAACCGTTCGGCATGGAGCAGCATGTTCTGGTCACGGTTGCTCCGCAGAACCATCTCGGAGACTTCGTCGACCTGCTCTTCGATGAAACGGGCGCGTTCCTCACGGTTGATTTCTCCCCGCTCGACCAGTCGGTCGACCAGGATCTTGAGGTTGACTTCCCGGTCGGAGGTCTCGACCCCGGCAGAGTTGTCCACCGCGTCCGTGTTCACCAGGATCCCGTTCTTGGCAGCCTCGATGCGGGCGCGTTGGGTCAGACCGAGGTTTCCGCCTTCACCCACCACGCGGACACGAAGCTCTGAGGCATCGATCCGCAGAGGGTCGTTGTCCTTGTCTCCGGCGTCCTGGTGAGTTTCGGTGGATGCCTTGACGTAGGTTCCGGCCCCTCCCGTGTAGAGAAGGTCCACGGGCGCGCGAAGGATCGCGGAAACCAGTTCCGCCGGAGAGAGCCGCTTGATGTTTTCACCGAGCCCCAGCGCTTCGCGCGCCTGGGGCGTGATCGTGATGGACTTGTCGGTCCGTTTGTAGACTCCGCCTCCCTCGGAGATGAGAGACGTATCGTAATCCGTCCAGTACGGCCTCGGAAGATCGAAAAGACGCTTTCGCTCCGCGAAGGACCGGGCAACATCCGGGTTGGGGTCGAGGAAGATGTGCCGGCTGTCGAAGGCGGCCACGAGTTTGGTGTGTTCGGACAACAGCATTCCGTTGCCGAAGACGTCTCCGGCCATGCCTCCGATGCCGACAGCGGTGAAGTCCTCGGTCTGGCAGTCCACACCCAACGAGGCGAAATGCCGCTTAACCGATTCCCAGGTGCCTTTGGCCGTGATGCCCATTTCCTTGTGATCGAATCCCACAGACCCGCCCGAGGCGAAGGCATCTCCCAGCCAGAAGCCGTTGTCCTGGGAGATCGAGTTGGCAAAATCGGAGAAGGTCGCGGTTCCCTTGTCCGCGGCGACCACGAGGTAATGGTCCGGCTCATCCAGCACGACCACACCCTCGGGTGAGACGACCTCGTGTTCTCCGTTGTCTCGGGTCACCAGATTGTCGGTCACGTCCAGCAACGACTGGATGAACAGTCGATAGGATTCTTCGCCTTCTTTCTGGTAGCCATCGGGGTCTTCGTCGCGGCCCGGGGCGTTCTTGGGGAAGAATCCTCCCTTGGCACCGGTCGGGATGATGACAGAATTCTTGGTCATCTGAGCCTTGACCAGGCCGAGAATCTCGGTGCGAAAGTCGTGCCGGCGATCGGACCAGCGCAGCCCACCTCGGGCAACCTTCCCAAACCGGAGGTGAACGCCCTCGACCCGGGGCGCGTAGACCCAGATTTCGAAGGCAGGGCGAGGCAAGGGAGCTTCTTCGATTTCTCTCGGAAGGAGCTTGAGGGCGATGGACTCCTTACCCAGGTAAGCATTGGTGCGGACAGTCGCGGAGACGACCTCCGTCATCGTTCGGAGGAAACGGTCCTGTGTCAGGTCAGGGACGTCGTCGAGAGCATCGAAGATCCGCCCACGGATTTCTTCCTGCTTCTCGCGACGCCGGCCCGCGGCGGCGCCACTTTCCCACTTGGGGTCCAGTCCCACCTCGAACAGCTCGACCAACAGCTTGGTGACGTGGGCATTCGCGACCAAGGTATCCGACATGAAATCTCTGCTGTACCCGGCCCCAAGTTGCAGCAAGTAACGGCAGTAGGCCCGCAACACCGCAACGGTGCGCCAAGAAAGAGACTCGAACATGACCAATCGGTTGGCGGAACCGGCTTCGGCCCGACCCGCGAGCACTGCACAAAGGGCCTCTTCCAACAGAGGTAGCACTTCGTCAACGTTGACGGATTCGGGGAAGACGACTCCGAAGTCGTAGAGCGCAAAAAGAGCGCCATCGGCGTTTCGGACATCGTAGGGGATCTGGTCCACCACGTGAAGCCCCAGGTTCTGCAAGATCGGCAGAAGATCCGAGAGGGCCCTGGGTTCACGAAGGTAGACGCGGAGCCGGACTTCCTTCTTCGAGATGGGGTTCTGGTTGTCGTTTTCTGAGGGGCGGAAGAGTCGAATCGCGGCGGGACGCTCGGGGCCGGCTTGCGCCAAATCCTGCAGTATCGAGGTGTCGGTGTGCTCCTCGGGAAGCTCGTACCGCACGCGTTCCACAGTTGTACCGGTTTTTTCCTGGTGAGCCATGCGACTCCCCCTTCCCTACAGACATGAGTCACACAGGTGGCTCAAGTTACGTTTTTCCAAGGCTAAGGCTCGGGCCCGTCATAAATGGAGCCAGGACCAAGATGTGGAAAAACGTTACGTGAGCAAGTGGCCCGCCGCATGGGCAATATCGTTGGTCACTTCGCCTTCTAAGAGGCCCCGCGCGTGGCCGGCCCGCGGTCCCTTTTCATGACGTCGCAAAACCGCCACCGTTGTCACACGGAGCAATATAGGGTTGTGGCTGAGTCGATCCGGAGGATGCATGAGCGAAGAACGCACTGACCGAGACTGGATTTCCCGCACTGCCCTTCCCGGCGGCGAGGAACCGGACCCACGCTTCACCCTCGCCAACGAGCGCACCTTTCTCGCCTGGATCCGCACGTCCCTCGCCTTTCTCGCCGGGGGTATCGCCCTGGAGACCATCGGCGACGGAGTCTTCCCGGAGGGGGTCCACCGGGCACTGTCGGTTCTGGTCATCACGATCGCTTTCCTGATCAGCTTGGGCGCGGCGGTCCGCTGGTGGCGCATCGAGAACAATATGCGCAAGGGCCGGCCATTGAGCTTGCCCCTTATCGTCCCGTTGCTCAGCCTGGGCGGTGCCGTTGCGGCTTGCCTCATCTTCGGCATGATCCTCGGCTGATCGTGCAGATCCACACCGATTCCGATTCGCCCGCCGATCCTGGTCTGCAGCCGGAGCGGACTGCGCTCGCTTGGGGCCGTACGCTCCTCGCTGTCGGCGTGGTCGGGGCCGGATTCCTGAGGTGGCTTCCCCACTTCGGGTGGTGGATGGTGCTTCTGACCCTTATGGCCTGGGTCGTTTCTCTGTCGATCTACGGGACCCAACGTCGCCGTTACCGGCGGCAGTCCCGGGGCGTCCGCCACGGTTCCTTGTCCGCCGACCCGGTCGCCGTACTTGGAACCGGGGCCGCGGTTGCGTGTCTGAGCGTGATCGGCATCGTGATCATCCTGGTGACCCGCGGCTAGCTGCACCGGCGGCCCTCACCCGGGACCCACGGCGGTCGCTTCCGTCAACGCCGAGACCCGGCCTCTCCCCAACGCACGACGCCGGGCCGGAACATTGGCATTCCGGCCCGGCGTCGAGCGTTGATTGCTCTAGATCAAACCGCGCAACGTACGAACCGCGACCGAAAGCGTCGAGATTCGGGGCGCGGCGTTCTCCTGTCCGAGCTCCTGGTCCAGCTCACCCATGAGCCGTTCGATGCGCGAGGAATGAACCGGATGCTGGTTCTCCCAGGCCGCCACAAGGTTTCGGGCTGCCTCGGTGTTCCTCGGCCACGTAGTGTCACCCGCTGGGTGCAAGTCGCCCTGCGTGACTTCCCGGGCGACGGTCACCGTGAGAGCCGCGACCGTCTCGTAGAGGTCCGATCGCAGCGATGAACGAGCCAACGTTTCCCAGCGGTCCTCGCGGGAGAGGTGAGAAATGGCCACGAGCAACCGGTCGATCTCGAATCGATCCGACAGCGCATAGTACAGCAAGGCCGACTCCCGCAGGTCGCACTCGGTTTCCTCGTTGAGAACAGCGATGTCCATGAGCGGGTAGACGTCGAGCAGTCGCGCCCACGTGGCCGCGAAACCCTCGGGAATGCCCCAGGAGAGCGCCTGCTTTTCACGCTCTTCCAGGCGCTTTCGGGTTTGCTCTCCCAGCAATCCGGGCACTTCCGGATCTAGCTCGAGGGCCGGGGCATACCGGTCGATTACGGCCCTGATCTGCAGGTGCTCGGGAACTTCGCTGCGTAGATCGCCGGTGGCCAGGGAGCCTTCGTTGATCAACCAGCGGGTCGCACGGTCAATCAATCGCTGGATTTCCCGTGCGATGGCCCGCCACGCGGCGGGGTCGATATTCGCCGGAAGCTCGCGATGAGCCTCCATCAGCTCGCGAATGTCGAACAGCTCCCGAGTCACGAGGAATGCGCTGGCCACGGTCGCAACGGAGGCACCGGTTTCCTCGACGGCGCGGTATGCGTACGTGATTCCGGCCAGGTTGACCATCTCATTGGCCACGCGCGTGCAGATGATCTCCCGACGCAGCGGGTGGTCGTCCAGCTGGGCCCGGAATCGCTCCGTCACAGCCTCGGGGAAGTACTCGTCGAGAATTTGCGAGAGCCACGGGTCGTTGCCGAAACCGCTGGCCAGCAACGAGTTGGTGATATCGATCTTGACGTATGCGGTGAGAACGGCCAGCTCGGGTCCGGTCAGTCCCCAACCTGCGGCGACCCTTTCCTCCAGCTCGTCGTCGGAAGGCAGGAATTCGATCTGGCGGTTGAGTCCCGCACGCTCCTCGAGATGATCCATGAGGCGAGCCGCCGTCGCAGTGGTCGGCATGGTTCCCAGGCGTTCGGCCTGCAACAGACCGTTCTGCTCCCGATTGGTTTCCAGGACGAGGGTACGGACGGCGTCGGTCTGCGCCTCGATGAACGAGGCGCGCTCGTCGGCGTCCAACAAGCCGCGGGAGACCAGGCGGTCCACCATGATCTTGATGTTGACCTCGCGGTCGGAGGTTTCTACGCCGGCAGAGTTGTCGATCGCATCCGTATTGACCAGGATCCCCTTGCGCGCGGCTTCGATGCGGCCGAGCTGTGTCAGTCCCAGGTTGCCGCCCTCACCGATTACGCGAGCGCGCAGCTCGGACCCATTGACGCGCAAGGTGTCATTGGCCTTGTCTCCGACCTGCGCGTTGGACTCCACGGAAGCCTTGATATAGGTCCCGATGCCACCGTTGTACAGCAGGTCCACCGGGGCCTTGAGGATCGCTGAGACCAATTCAGCCGGAGACAGCTGCGTGATCCGTTCGTCCAGTCCCAGAACTTTGCGGATTTCAGGCGTCAGCGCGATCGATTTTTCCGACCGTGAGAAGACCCCACCGCCTTCGGAGATTAGCGAACGGTCGTAGTCCTGCCAGGAAGAACGCGGCAGGTTATAGAGGCGCTGACGTTCCGCGAAGGAAGCTGCGGCGTCGGGGTTCGGATCGATGAAGATATCCCGGTGGTCGAATGCCGCGACCAGGCGCGTGTGTTCGGAACGCAACATGCCGTTACCGAAGACGTCCCCGGACATGTCGCCGATGCCGACGGCCGTGAATTCTTCGGCCTGGCAGTCGATGCCGAGTTCGGCGAAATGCCGCTTGACCGACTCCCAAGCGCCGCGAGCGGTAATTCCCATGGCCTTGTGGTCGTAGCCCACGGAGCCACCGGATGCGAATGCGTCGCCCAGCCAGAAACCGTATTCCTGGGAGATCGAGTTGGCAAGGTCCGAGAAGGATGCGGTGCCTTTGTCGGCGGCAACCACCAGGTAGGTGTCGTCGCCGTCCAGGGCGATGACGTTCTCCGGAGTCACTACAGACTGTTCCCCGTTCTCGGTAGTCACCAAGTTGTCGGTGATGTCCAGGAGAGAACGGATGAAAAGGCTGTAGGCTCCTCGCCCCTCGTTCATCCACGCCTCGCGGTCCGCCGAGGGATCCGGCAACTGTTTGGCGAAGAACCCTCCCTTCGCCCCGGTCGGGATGATCACGGCGTTCTTGACCATCTGGGCCTTGACCAGACCGAGGACTTCGGTTCGGAAGTCTTCGCGGCGGTCGGACCACCGCAGGCCGCCGCGTGCGATGTCACCGAAACGAAGGTGCACACCCTCGACACGCGGTGAGTAGACCCAGATCTCGTATTCCGGGCGCGGCAACGGTGCAGCGGAGATCTCCTGCGGCAGGAGTTTCACAGCGATCGATGGCCCGTCCTGATAAGCGTTGGTCCGGACGGTCGCGGAGACCACGCTGGTCAGGGCGCGCAGCATCTTGTCGGCGTCGAGGGTAGGCACCTCGTTGAGTGCGGACTCGATCTCGTCCAGAATCTCCGTCCGGCGCGCTTTGCGTTCCTCGACCGATTCGTTCCGGGAAGGATCGAAGCTGGTCTCGAATAGCCGAACCACCAGACGCGTGACCTTCGGATTGGCCAGCAGAGTATCGGCCATGAAAGCGTGCGAAAGGCCCGTGCCCAACTGGACCAGGTAGCGGACATAGGCCCTCAACACGGACACGGTGTGCCACGGGAGCCTTTCCGCGAGGACCAACCGGTCCAAAGAGTCCGATTCGGCACCTCCCGAGAGCACGGCACACAGCGCATCCTCGTAGAGATCGCCGATCTCTTCCGGGTTCACTCCTGCCGGGAACGTGACCCCGAAGTCATAGAGCAAGAAGTCGCGACCGTCCGCGGTGGTCAGGTCGTAAGGCTTCTGGTCGATGACGGTCAGGCCGAGGTTCTGCATGATGGGCAGGAGCTCGGTCAGCGTCTTGGGCTCACGCAGGTAAGTCTTGAGACGGTATTCGTTCTCAACGTCACTTCCGTCCGCGGAGCTCCGCCTGCGGTGAATCCTCACGGCCGCTGGCCGATCCGGGCCGGCGGCCTCGAGAGCCTCAAAGATTCCGGCGTCAGCGACGGCCTCGGGGATCTCGTAATCGGCACGATAGGTTACCGGCGCGGCGTCGAACCAGCGCTTGGCGATCTCGGCGCTCTGACTGCCGAGTGCCGCTTCGAGGGACTCGGGCCACGAACGCGTCGCGGCCTGGAGCTTCTTCTCCAGGTCGGCCACGTCGATACCCGGGATGTGATTGGGTTCTGCAAGGCGCAGGCGCAGGAACAGTCTCGCCAGGGCGGATGCCGAGTGCCGGACCTCGAAGTCGATTGACGCGAGATCCATCGCCTCGCTCAGTACTTTTTCGATACGAATTCGAACGCCGGTGTTGTAGCGGTCGCGGGGCAGAAATACCACCGCGGAGACAAACCGTCCGAATTCGTCAGGGCGAAGGAACAGTCGTGTGCGGCGCCGTTCTTCGAGGCCGATGATTCCGGCGAACGTCTCCGTCAGGGAGTCTTGGTCGGCCTGCAGCATTTCGAGGCGCGGGTAGTCCTCGATCATGCCCGTGAGCGTCTTGTCCGAATGCGAGCCCGGCTGGAAACCGAGCCGATTTCGGATCACGCGAACACGTTCCCGCATGAGCGGGGCCTCGGTGGCCGGCAAGGAGTACGCCTGCAGAGAGAACAGGCCCAGAATCACGTACTCGCCGACGACCCGGCCGCTCGAATCGAAATCGCGAATGCCCACGTAATCGAGGTATTCATGGCGATGGATCGTCGAACGGGAGTTTGCTTTGGTCACGTAGACGATCTTGGAATCCCGCGCATTGTCCTGGGAAAGACCCGTGAGGTGCTTGGAGCGAGGGGTCATCGGATCCTGCTGGACTCCGTCCTCGCGGTGCTCGGCCAGAATTCCGAGCCCGGTTCCGGGTCGATCCGAGATGGTCAGCCCTTCCGGCCCCTCCCGGAGATCACGCTCTTTGTACCCAAAGAACAGGAAGTTGTCACGCGCAAGCCAGTTCAGGAACTCCTGGACCACTTTGGGGTGTTCCGCGGCATCCGGGGTGCCCTGGGAATTGCCCCTCGAGGGTTCCGGCAGGTTTCCGACGCGGTCGGAGAGGTTCAGGACCTTCTCACGGACGGATTCGGCGTCCGAATCCGCGTGGCGGACATCGCGAAGAACCGAACGGACGCTTTCGACGACGTTCTGCGCGGTTTCCTCGTCGTCGCATCCCAGAAGCTCGACCGATATCCAGGACTCGACGGCGCTGTCGTGTCCTGCAGCGGCTCCCAGGGACGGGAGGGCCGCGGTATCGCCGCTGGCGACTTGTTGTTTGAGGTTGAGGCCGCGAAGGCTTTCGATCGTGCCGGTCTGCTTGTTCCTGTGCACCAGGAATAGCGGGTGGAACAAAGCGTTGGATCCGCCGTACCTGGCCGCGACCTCGGCGGTGACCGAGGAGACGATAAACGGCATGTCGTCGGTGACAACCATGAGAATCCACGAGTTTCCGTGGTGGATGACCTTGACGTTCGTTCCGTTCGGCTCGCGCGTCTCGGCAAGTTCGCGGTGCAACTGGGCCCGCTCGACCAGTTCTTCTTCGCTGAATTCGGCCAGGTCATCTTGGGTTGCGTGCTGATAATACGTTGAGATCCAGGACTCTCGGTCCCCTCCGTTGCCTCGTGGGCTCCCGTTCGAGCTGTAGGAGCTCTTGGGTTCGGGTTCGGCGGGATCGGACTGCTGGTTTAAGGGCACGTCAATAACCTTCCTCGAAGACGGGACCACCTCGTTGTGGTCGTCTTTACTCCACTAGGATACTCATCCCTCTACCCGAAATTCAGCCTCGTGCAGGGCGGGTTTTGCTCTGGGCAACATTTGTTGCCCGTGAGCGTGACTGTAGCCGCCGTCGTCAAGCCGCAGGACAGCGACACAGCCCATGACGACCCGCGGGCCGTGGCTACCTACAACCAGAAATCATCCGAGGGAAGAACACGGGAGGTTCCGCGCCGTCTCTCCGGGAGCCGAATCGGAGACCCCCGCTGTCCTCTGCTCTCCAGCGCGGCAGCATACACGGCTCGGATAAGACCTACACGTCCGTTCCGCCCAGGAACGGACCAGTTGCGTGACCTTATATGCAGAATCGCGGATGTGTATGGATAGCGTGATCGCCCGAGCCGCCCCGCATGATTCCCTGACAGCCCTAGACTGGTCGGGTGAGTTCCTCTGCCCTCGCCATGGTCCTGGTCGCCGCCGTCCTCCATGCGGCGTGGAACCTGGCTGCCAAAGCGAAGCGTGGTGATGCGTACACCTTCGTCTGGTGGTACGCGGTGGCGACCGCCGCATTCACCGCGCCGATCGGCCTCGGGCAAATCATTCAGTCCGGCGGCTGGAACATGGTCGAACCGGGGCTCGTGTGGGCTCCGGCTTTTTCGGCTGCCATTCACATCGGCTACAACCTCGCGCTTCAGATCGGGTACGATCGCGCTCCGCTCGGCGTCGTCTACCCCGCGGCTCGAGGAACCGGACCGGTCCTGACCATGATCGTGGCGGTGGCGTTTCTGTCCGAACGCCCCGGGTGGTGGGCTCTTGCCGGGGCCTTGGTGATCGTTGGCGGGATCGTGGTTACGGCGGTGCCGGGGAGGAACCCAGAGTCCAGCAGGAGCCTGCTCAAGAATTCCGTGGCCGTCACAGACGGCCTCTCCGATACCTCCGGCTCCCGAATTCTCGCGGGCCTCCGATGGGGAGTGCTCACGGGCGCTTTCATCGCCGGATACACCTTGTGGGACGACCATTCGGTGACCGCTCTGGGCCAATCCCCGATTCCCTACTTTGCACTGTCGTCGGTGTATCAGGCGATATTCATGACCGTGGGTTTAGGACGACGACGCCGTTCCGCATTAAGCGGTTCCCTGAAATCGAATTGGCGCATCATTGCAACCATCGGGGCTCTCTCGCCCGCGGCGTACATCCTCGTGCTCACGGTGATGCAAACCCAGCCTGTTTCGTTGGTCGCGCCATTGCGCGAGACGAGCATTGTGGTCGGTTCGTTGCTCGCGTGGCTCATCTTCAAGGAGCCACGACCTGGCAGACGCCTCATCGGGGCGCTGCTGGTGGTGGGTGGCGTCGCTCTGATCAGCGTCTAACCGCGGGATGACGCCGGGCACCGCTTCGAGCCACTACCCGCCTTGGTGAGGGAACGACTAGGGTAAATACTCGGCTTCCCGCACTGAGCGCGGTCGCGTATTCACACGTGAGTAAGGCGCCGTCCGCACGAACTAAAAAACCGGCACCTCATGACGACACACCGGCAGATGCACGACCGGGCGACGGTGTCAGGCGGTTACAGCTTTACGGGACACGACTGACATTCCCACGAGGTGGATCATGAAACCGCACGCGGGCCCCACATACAAGGCGATGATCGTACGGGGCACGAGGTCGAGAGGCAGGAAGAGCAGCGCGACCGCGATGATCGCCGCGACAACCCACCCGATAATGTACAGCCGGTGCGCATTGAGAGCCAGGACCGCGGTACCGGACAGAACCAGCAAGGCCATGATCGCCGATCCGAAAGTCAGCGTCCCCAGCAACCACCCGTGGATGACGTCGTGATAGGCGGCAGATTCCTCCGGTTTGGGCGCGTAGATGAGGAAGAACAGCCATGGACCGATGATCCATGCCAGAACCGCCCCGAAGAGCCCGATCCCAAGGAGGGCCCCGGAAGGCTTGACCATGGCCGCCAACGGGCGATGACGCTGCTTTAGGAACGCGGAAATCGCCACGCCCTGGAACGCCTGCAAGGGGATCATGATCGGCGAGCGCGTGATCGAGATCGCGAGGATCAACGCACCCATTGCGATCTTGGTGTAGGTCGAGGCGTCCGCCCCGGCACTGGCCTTGAGGATCACCGGCAAACCGACCATCAACACGGCCGACGCCGCAGAGGAACCCATCGCAAAGAGGACGTTCTGGACGAACCGCCCGGTTCCGACGTCGGCCTTGGCGGCGAACGTTCGACGGCCTTCCCGGGTGAACAGTGCTATGAGGATCCAGAGAAGCACGGGAGAGACCGCAGCCGCCTCGAGACCCCCGATCGACCCGGCGATCAGAGCCACCGCGACCATGGCGACCAAACGCCACGCGGCCTCGCCTCCGCCGAGCCCGGCGAACTGGAACCACTTCTCGCGCCCGGCGGCGGCACCACTCATGGTCGAATGCAATGCGTACAGACATGGGCCGATGCACAGCATCAGCACCGCAAATCCTGTACCGCTGGGGACCTGTCCGTGAGCCCAGACGGGCGAGGTCGCGGCGACGATCACCGCGATGACGATCCCAAACCCCGCGGCGACAGTCATTACATGCGCCCCGGGACGATGCGACTTGTCCAGATTCGTTCGCAGCTCGGCGGCACCGACCGCACGAGTCGTCTCCTGCTGAAGTCCTGCGACGATTCCGTAGATACCGAAGAGCGCCGACCAGAAGACCAGGAATTCCGTGACCTGCTCGCCGGCGAGCGCGTGCTTCGCGATGAAGGTTGCGCCCAGCGCCGAGACAGCCGAAATCATAGAGGCCAGCAGGATTCCAGTGGATTCCTTCTTGGTGACGGACCTCTGCCCGGCCTTGTTCTCGCCGGTTACCTCGGACCCCACACCGCTGACCTCGGGGGCCTCCCCTTCGCCTGCTCGGACCATTCGATCCCCTACTTGACCAGGTGAGATGCCAGGTTTTTCACGCCACCCCAGTTTTTGATCTTCGCGGCCTTGGGCAACAGGCTCGCCGCGTGGAGACGGGAGGAGACGTGCAGGCGCGCAACCGCGGCAGCTTTCTTCCATCCCAGAGCGCCCATTTCTTCCGCCATGGTCGCGAAGAAACGGCGCTCCTCGTCGAATCGTGTGCCGTCCAGTGCGCGCCACGAGGAATCGGAAGCCTTGTGGCGGCGGTACATGAATGCCGCGGTTTCGTCATAGAAAAGGGCACCGCCGCTCATTGCAACGTCCATGACCAGGCACATGTCCTGCACGACGTCAAGTCCCTCGCGGAAGCCCAATCCGACGATGGTCTCCGCACGCCATCCCAGGGACGGGAAGTACAGCCAGTCGCCGCGCAAGATCGATACGGCAAGCTCTTCGCCCTTGAGAAGGGTCGTCTGATTGGGACGGTAAAACGCCTTGGTTTTCTCGACCAACGTATTTGACGGCGCGTTGTTCTCGTCGATCACGAATACGCCCGGCTGGAAGATATTGGCGTCGGGGTTCTCCTCGGCCGCCTTGACGAACCAGTCGACATAATTCGGCATCATGACGTCGTCAGCGCCCATGATCACCACGAGCTCGTTCTCCACGAAGGTGAGGCACTTGCGGTAGTTTCCGTTGGCACCGAGATTCTTCTCGTTGCGCATGTAGGTGACACGGTCGTCCTGAAGGGATTCGAACCAACCGGGGATCGAGTCGTCGGGGTAGCCGTCGTCGACGACGATCAACCGCCAGTCCGTGTTCGTCTGGTGCAGCACGGATTCGACCGCCTGCTTCATCAGGGAGACGTCTCCGTAGTAGGGGAACAGAATGTCAACGGTCATGGCTTCTCCGTCGGGTCGTGGGATTCATCGGTGGTCCGGTGGTCGATGTTGCGGGTTGAGGGCCGGTGGGGACCGTCCTCCTGGCCATCGGACCCAGCCGCGCTGGACCCGTGGATGTCGATACTGTACGGTTCACCCTGGTCGTCAACCTGGATGATGGGCAACGAAGAAGTCGGATTGCGGTTTCTCTCGACCCGCTCGAGTTGGCGGTTGAGCAGTGACCTTTGGATCGCGGCTTCCTCTGCCAGGACGCGCGTCTCGTCTTCGAGTCTCGAGATCTCCAGTGACAAGTGGAGGCAGACCCCGAGCAGCAGGACAAGACCGATCAGGAAGAGAAGGTTGACCGGCGTCACGACGCCGACCAACGAGGAGAGCGAGTCCAGAAGCTTCGGGAAGATCATCAGGATTGCGATGACCACCGCGGTCAGCAACCACAGGGCAGCGTATTTCTCGCGGAGTTTCAGGTTCCTGACCAGGCGGATCACTGCAACAACGAGGATCAGCCCGAGGATCAGAAAGAATATCGATGCCGTATTCACTCGTGGCCTCCCTCGGCGTCATTCAAGGAGATGCGTTTGCGCGTCATGGAGATGAAGAACGCGAACATTGATCTGATCAGGTAAATCGCGGATTTCCACGGATTGTTGGAGGGAGTGCCTGCCTGTCGCTCTCGCATTTCGACCGGCACCTGGGTCACCGACAGGCCTGCGCGGAGCGCCATGGCCAATGAGTCGACCGTGTCCCCGAGGTACTCGGCGGGGAAGTATCGGCAGTACTGGGCGATCGCGCGTCGGTTCGCTGCGCGGAATCCGCTCGTGACGTCCGTCAGCCGGGTTTTGGCCACACGAGAGAACATCGCGGCCAGCATGCCCATGGCCCAACGGCGGGGACCGGTGGCCTTGTAGCTGCCGCGTTCGGCGAAACGTGCCCCGATCGAGATATCGGCATGGTCCAACCCCTGCAGGACCCGTTCGATGTCCCGCGGATCGTGTTGACCGTCGGCATCCACCTGAATGGCACGGTCGTACTCGAGGCGCTGGGCGTATTTGAACCCGGCACGCATCGCTCCGCCGACACCCATGTTGTAGGGCAGCTGAAGAACGCTCGCGCCAGCAGCCCGGGCGATGCGCGAGGTGTCGTCGGTCGAGCCGTCGTCGACGACCAACAGGTCGTGGTCCGGCATGGTGGATTGAAGCTCACGGATGGTTGATCCGATCACTTCTTCCTCGTTCCATGCAGGCATGATGATGAGGCAGCTCACCGTGGGATGAGCGTCGGATGAGTTCGCCATAGTTCCTCTAGCCTACCTTCTCGCCGGGTTGACCAGCGTGTACGGGACGCGGCCTACGGGTAATGACCTTTGTGCCACCGCTCTCGTTCTGCCGACTAATCGCACGCTGTGATCTTGAGCAGCTTCGCATCCCCGGATTGGTACACCGGTGTGGCAACACCGCTATTCTCAAGGTCCTGCAAGCCTTGGAATGCGGCGGAATGGTCTCCTTGGTTGACCTCTTCGGTCCCGAAGTCCAAGACGTACTTGGCTTTGTCCTGCTTGACGGCCTGACAGACCTTCGGGTCTTCGCCCGCTTTGTTGAGCGAGCTATCGAAGAGTTCTGCGTTCTTGGCGGGGGTATAGAGGGTGTGGGCCGCCGTGACCTGGCGATCCGCGAGCGCGTAGGCGAGAGCGCCACCGGTCCACGGGTTCACGATAACCGTGTCATCCTTCGGAACATAGTCGTCGAGGTGTTCGATGACGTTGAGTTCGTCCTTGTCAACGAGTTGTGCCTCCTCGGAGGCGTAGTAGCTCCAGTAGGAAGAATTGACTATGTCGGTCAGGGGGCGCGAGAACTGAGTCAACCCGAGGGCGAGGATTACCGTGATCGCGGAAACCGCTCCGAGAACTTGAGGGCCCCGATCCTTCCAGCGCTCGAGCACGGATGATGTCAGGAGCGCCTGGGTGATCCAGTGCACCCCGACGATGGCCAGTGGCACAGCGGCCACGGGCAAAAGGGCCGCGAGCCGATACGGGTCGTTGTACCACACGCCGGTCGCCCACATCCGGTCCTGGTCCCACTGGAGCCAACGCACGCAAATGTAGTAGTAAACCAGCACGCCGTAGACAAGAGCGAGCCATACGTTGCGGCGCGTGTACAAGACCGCGAGGATACCCAGCATGGCCAGGACCGAGAGCACCCATTGGGCCTGAGTCAGACTCAAGGGGCTGTTGAGCAGGGCCTCGCCGAATGCTTGGGTATCCGACGTCGCCGGTCCCCACGTTGCCGCACCGGGTTCCGGACGCACGAGTCCCCACAGGTACCAGATGACCCAGAGCAGGATAACCACCAGGACGAGCTGCACGGCCGCGACTCCGAGGCTTGTTCTACGGGTTGCGGCGCGCCAAATCTGCACGGCACCGCGGACCACCAGAATCGGCACGGTCATGATCAGCAACGACATCACGGCGTTGGGGTGCGCGAAGGCGATGCCCAGCGCAACGACGATGCCGAGCAACAGGGACTGGACCGTATTGACCCGGCGTATTGCCGAGACTCGAAGCATGTTGATGATGAGCCCGAGTCCGGCCGGGATGAGGGCCAGTCCCAGGAAGTTGGGGTACAGCACCCCGAAAAAGATCAACAGCACGGGGAAGGCCGCGAAGCCGGACAGAATGGCTCCCGCGGCCACGACCGAGGGGAGGTTGAAGCGCATCATCGAACGCATCAGGTAAAGAACGGATAGCGGCCACACCGCTACGGCGACGACTATGATCATCGCGTTGGTTGCCGCAGGAATCGATCCCTGGCTCGCCGTCATGAAAACAAGCGAGACGACGTCGTGCCATGCCGCAGGGTAGAAAGTCGCGTCCGTCCCGCCGGCCGTCATGTTGCTGACGAACAGGGATGAACCATTGTGCTGTTCGGCAATGTACCGAATCACGTTGAGGTGGAAGTTGTTGTCGAAGGTCTGCGAGAACCTGTCCGGGCCACCAAGGGAATTCTTCATGGTTCGGAGCATTGCCAGGGCAGCAATAACGAAGGAGATCCAGTATGCGAGCTGTCCGCGCGAGAACCACCGCCCGGGGACAAGATCACCACCGAGACGCGAGGGCCCGGTCCATCGGGACGACCCTGCCGATACGGTCGAATCCGAAGGATCGTTCCATGGCTCGCGGCCCGTCTGGCCCCTCCTGGAAGCCTTGGTCCGGTTCTTGTCCCGCACCGGATAATCGGCGACACCCAGAGCACGTGCCCCCCATGCGATGAGCCCGAAGACGACTCCGGTCACGAGTCCGGCGGCGAAGGGCACCCAGAGCGCCCATCCGATGCCGATCATCGGCGAGAGGACCGCTGAGACCGCAATCAAACCAATTGAAACCGCGGGAGCCAGAGCGACGGCGTCGAAGCCTCGCATCCGGACGGCCAACGTGACGAGGAGACCCGGCACGATCATCAGGCTGAGGCATACAGCCAGGGCGGGTACCAGGCTCAACCATTCCATGGGCTCAACGGCTCCGATCAGTTGGGTGCATATCGAGCAAACTCCCACAATCTTAGTGCTTACAACGGTTCTTGTTGGCTGGCTCACCGTGAGGTTGCTAACCGTTGGACGTTAACCGCAGGCCGTGACTTTCAAAATTTTGGCATTTCCCGACTGGTACACAGGCTCGGCTACCCCCGCCTGCTCAAGGCCCTGAAGACCCCCGTAAACGGAAGCGTGGTTGACTCCGTTCATCTCGCGCGTACCGAAGTCCAGAACGTAATAAGCCCGAATGGTCTCCACGTCACGACACACCGCAGGATCGCTCAGAGCGCGTTCCAGACTCTTGTCGAGTCGGTTGACCTCCGGGGTTCGGGTTTCGAGGAGATGGTAGGAGCTGACTTTCTGCCCCGTCAGAGCATATGCCATCGCTCCGCCCGTCCATGGGTTGACCATGAGCGTATCTTCACGCGGGACGAAGTCGGGCACATGGCGGATAACGTCGAGTTCGTCGCTCGTCACCAGCTCCGAGTTCGGAGCAGCCCGAAAGCGCTCCTCGGCGAGGGCTCTTCCCTCCTTCATGGAGTTTGCGGCGAAGATCGGCAGAGAGATAGCAACGACGGCCAGCAAACCCAACACAACCTTCACGGTCTGAACAAGGGCAGGACGCGAGGCGGGACGCACTTCGACGCGCGTGCCCGCCTCCCATTCAAGCGGTCGACGGACCCCAAGCGATCTCCATCCGGTTACTCGCGCGTACAGCACCTGCAGGACCCAACCCGAGGCAATCGCAATCATGGGGATCCCGATGGTCGGGAACAGAGAAGTCAGTCGGTACGGATCGTTGTACCAGACACCCGTCAGGGCGTCGCGCCACTCCCATGGCATCGTCTCGACCGCAACATAAAGAATGACGAGTATCGCATACGCGAAAACCATCCACGCATGACGCCGCAGGTACAAAAGAATCACGGCGCTGACTATGATCGCACCGCAAATGACCGCGGATACTTCGTACCCCGCAGGCGCCATCCCCAGGGCGTCCAGCACAGACTCCCCTACAGGGATTTGGCGCAGCGGATTCGGCTCAAAGGTTTTGGGGCGCAGTAGAACCCATATGAAGGGAACCACCACGAGGCAAAGCACGAGGATTGCGATCTCAATGGCCGGATACCGTGGACGACTCGAGCCCACCGGCAGCGATCTGCTGCCCGTGGACCGGACGACCCCCGTCACGAGAGACACGATGCGCGCGATGACAGCCGGAACCGCCACCGCGATGAGAGACACGATGGCGTTGGGGTGGGACAGTACGATCCCGAGGGCACCCATGAGCCCCAGAACGAGTGCCTGGGACCGTAGGATCCTGGAGTCCGGTCCGCCACGGAGAGCCCAGACGATAAGACCGAGCCCGGCCGGAACGGCGGCATTGCCCAGGAGGTTCGGGTAAAGGATTCCGTATGTCTGGAGCAAGACCGGGAACACTACAAAGGCGCCCGACAGGGCGCCGGCCAACAGCCAGGAGTACCGGTTGCGTGTCAGCGACCGGATCAAAAACATGATGCTGACCGGCCACACCAGTGCCGTCACGAAGTAGGTGACCACATTGGTCGCCGCAGGGACCGATATGCCCGTTGTCGAGACCAGGATTGCGGCCAGCGCGTGCCAGACCGAAGGGTAGAAGAACGCTGGCGTGCCGCCCGCGTTCAGAGACCCCACAAACATCGGCGAGGCATTTCCGTTATCGACGATGTACCGAACAGCATTGAGGTGGAAAGTGTTGTCGAACGCCTGGGAAAAATGTTCCATCCCGCCGGTAATGTGGGCGGTCTGCCAAATGCCCACCGCGACGCCGATGCCCAAACCCACCCAGGCCGCGGTGGACCCCCGTCGCGAACCCAGGACGGGCAACGCCGTCGTGATCGTCGATTCCGGCTCCGGCTCACGTCGCCGGAGCCTACTCACATAGCTCCTGCGAGGAACGAGATAGATGACCGCCGCCGCGACGAAACCGAGAGCCAGGGGCATCCACCAGCCCCACGGCACACCGAACTGGCCTCCCACGACCGCGCTCACCCCAACGCAGAACAGCGATATCACAGGCGAGAGGGCGAAAGCGTCGAAGCCTCGTATACGAGTGGCTGCAGTGACGAGCAATCCGGGCACGACAAAGCAGAGTCCACACACAATGAAAGCTAGAATCATGAGGCGCTCCGGGACAGGTCAGGCGGCGTACAGGCAAATCACCTGGGCTGCAGAAAAGCTACAAAAGTGCTCTGAATAAAACGTATTAAGCACCTCAAGAAAGTATATGTTGTTCACATCCTCAACGTACTCAGCGGCCCGAACGGACAGGCTGCACGCGTTGACTACGCTGGACCCATGAGCAGAAACAACACGGTCGACGAATCCGCCGCGGCGCCGCAGAATCCAGAAGGACGCCCAACCGTACGACGGGGGCATTGGCTTGATCTAGACCCTCGCACGACCTACGAGCTCGCGAGGCTTCGGTATCAGGTCTTCACGATGGGCCAAGGAATTACGTCCGAACAGGATCTTGATGGGAAAGACCTCGAACCCGGCACCACTACATATTGGATCGAAGTGGACGGTCTCCCGGTCTCCACATTGCGTGTCCTCGTCCAGCCATCGGGCAATCCCGCAATCGGACGGGTTGCGACGTCGCCGTCCCACCGCGGAGAGGGTTTGGCCGGCACGCTTATGGAAGCGGCCGTTTCGGACAATGCCCACAAGCTGATCGATCTGCACGCACAGGCGTACCTCGAGAAATGGTATGAGGGGTTCGGGTTCGTTCGTGCAGCCCACCCCGACACCGAAGCAGGCATCCCCCACATCCCCATGCACCGACCCACCACCTAACCCACCCCCCGGGGGGCCAGCACAAGGGGGTTAAACACAAAAAAGGTGCAGCACGATGCACACCACCACCCCACCACAACGACAGGAC
>NZ_NOIS01000005.1 GCF_004137765.1 Rothia uropygialis
TGAAACCAACAAGAATTCAAAAATAAAAACTTCGGTACAACATTCAAACAAAGCACACTATTGAGTTCTCAAACAACGAACCACACACCCACCACAACCCCACCAGGAGCCATGACCAATGCCGGTCGACACCACCGCGAGAATTTTGCGGCAACTTCTCTAACCTACCAGAACCAAAACCAGCCCGCAACCCGAACCCTCAAGCCCATCCCCCAAACCCCAACCAGGCCACCAAACACAGTGAACCCCAGCCAGAAAACCAGGAAACAAACAAAAGACGGTCACGCACCAAGAACCAGAACCAGCAGAACCTGTCAGAACAAGTCCCCCCGTGCCTCGCGGCGACAAGAAAAGACTCTACACACCAGCAAACACCAACACCAACTCGAAACCACGTGAAACACACCACACACCCCACAACCCCGCGATTGCAAGGCAAAACGGCCCGGAAACCACCTCAAGAGGTGGTTTCCGGGCCGTCGCCGGCAGGGGTCCGGGAGCTACTTGCTGCGCACGGTCACCATAGCCATGTTCTTCTTGCCACGGCGAATGATCGCGTACTTGCCGTGAAGCAACTGTTCAATGTCCACTTCCGCGTCTTCGCCTTGGACCTTGACGTTATTCACAGCGGCTCCACCCTCCTTGAGAGTGCGCCTGGCCGCGGATTTGGACTCGCACAGCTCGGTGCTGACCAATAGGTTGATCAAGGAAAGATCGGAGCCGTCCACTTCCGCATGCGGCAGTTCGGCCGTCGCGGCCACGAGGGTTGCCTCGTCCAACGCGGCAAAGTCACCCTTGCCGAACAACGCGTTGGATGCTTCGATGACCTTTTCGGTCGCCTCGACTCCGTGGACCAGAGAGCAGACCTCATAGGCGAGCGTCTTCTGCGCTTCACGGCGGAAGGGCTCTTCCTCGGTCTTGCGCCCCAGCTCCTCGATCTCCGCCCGAGTGCGGAAAGTGAATACCTTGAGACGGTCGACAACGTCGGCGTCTGCGGTATTGAGCCAGAACTGGTAGAACGCGTACGGGCTCGTGAGCTCGGGATCCAGCCAAATGGCGTTTCCCTCGGACTTGCCGAACTTGGTGCCGTCCGAATTGGTGATCAGAGGAGTCCCGATGGCGTGGACCGTTTCCCCTTCGACCTTGCGCACAAGCTCGGTCCCCGAGGTCAGATTGCCCCATTGGTCGGAGCCGCCGGATTGCAAAGTGCATCCGTACTGACGGTAGAGCTCCAGGAAGTCCATACCTTGCAGAATCTGGTAACTGAACTCCGTGTAAGAGATGCCCTCATCCGAATTGAGCCTTTTGGCCACGATCTCTTTTTTGATCATCGTCCCCACGCGGAAGTTCTTGCCTATATCGCGCAGAAAGTCGATGGCCGACAGGCCTCCGGTCCAGTCCAGGTTATTGACCATTCGCGCCGCGTTCTCGCCTTCGAAGGACAGAAAGCGCTGGACCTGACCACGCAGGGCATCGACCCAGTCGGCCACGACCTCACGCGAATTCAAGGTGCGTTCCGCGGTTTGGCGGGGGTCCCCGATCAAACCGGTCGAGCCACCGACCAAACCCAACGGTTTGTGACCGTTCAGCTGGAGCCGGCGCATGACGAGGAGTTGGACCAGGTGTCCCAAGTGCAAGGACGCTGCCGTGGGGTCGAACCCGCAATAATAGGTGACCGTTTCTTCCGCCAGGGCCTTCTCCAAGGCGTCCTGGTCGGTGGAGACGTGAACGAGACCACGCCACACAAGTTCCTGCCAGATATTGTCAAAACTCTCGTCATTGGACTGTTCGTGCAGTCCATGCACCGAGTCGATCACGGGATTATTCGTCACGCGGTTCACGCTACCATTCGCCATGCGTCATTGCTTCTTTCATCACAGTACCTATCCCTACGAAGACAGGGAATCCGTCGTCCATTCCTCCAGACCAGCGGGCACGTCGTGGGAAGCGATCAGCGTCAACCGCTGCGTCGGGCGGGTCATGCTCACGTAGAGATCGCCGACGGTTCCGTACGTCGAATCCACCATCGCCCCGGGCTCCGCGATCACGACGGTGTCGAATTCGAGCCCCTTGGCTTCCCACGGGGTCAGAACCAGGATCTGCCGTTCAAGGGCTGTCTCCGAGGTTCCCGTCAAATCTGAGAACTCCTCGGTGACCGCCTTGACCACGCGCTCGTAGTCGGGTTCGGCCACGATGACGCCGACCAACCCACCGGCCACCGCGGACAGGTCCTGCCGCAGTCGACGCTTCAACACACCGAGTACGTCGTCGGTGCGGATCACCTCAGGGCTCCACTGGCCCTCACGAACCGCGCGGGGGGCCGAGACATCGAGCCCCGCGGCCTGGGCCATGGACGCTGCTGCGTCGGAAATCTGCGACGGCGTACGGTAGTTTACGGTCAGTTCGTCGAGCGTGTACCGATCCCCCGCGAAGGGCTCCAGGGCCTCGTGCCAACTGGAGGACGATGCGGCCGCAGAGGCCTGAGCGATATCACCGACGATCGTGAAGGACTTCATGGGGCACCTCCTCATCAGGAGGCGCCATTGCATCGGAGAGAGTTCTTGTGCCTCATCCACGACCACGTGTCCATACGCCCAGGTACGATCGGAATTTGCGGCTTCGGCGGCGGTCATTCGCGTTGTGCCGACCTCGTTGTACCCCGCAAGCATCTCCGCAGTCACCACGCCGTTGACGCCCATGTCCTCCAAAGCCGCGTCGACGTTCTCCAGGGTCTTGGTCGCGTTTTCGAGATTGAAATTGCGTTCCGCCGCCGCCCGTGCGGCGGACTGACCGACGGCAGCCTCGAAGTCGCCGAGCAGTTCGGCGGCCTCGTCCAAGAGGGGCACATCGGCCTCGGTGAAAGGCGCGTCCTTGGGGCGCAGCAGCGCACCGATCTCCTCCGATGTCAGGTGCGATGCCGCCGACTCCAAGTAGTGACGCTTCGAAAACAGGTCACGGACCAGCATCTCGGCGGTCATCGGCATCCAAGCCAGGTTCAGGGCCACCCGGACATCGCGCGACTGACGCACGTCTTCGACGAGGTAGGAACGGTCCATGTCGTTGCCGCTCGACTCGTTGAGCTGCTTTTCGAGCTGGTCCGCCAGGTCCTGCACGAGGATTTTGACGAAGGTCTCCCGTGCCTGGTTATGAGGCTTTCCGGTGGCGCGGGCACGCTCTCGCGCATGCTTGACCTGCCTCGGCCTGAGCTGGACCTTCGAGGAATCAACATAAAGTTCTTGGATCTGCTGTGGAACCTTCTGTCGATCGGCAACTGCCTTCTTGACGACCTTGGCCATGTCCAAGGCTCCCTTGATGCGCGCAACCCGCGGATTGGTTTCCGGAACCGCACGAATGCCGGGGTAGAGGGTGGCCAACGAGGACATCACGACGCCGGTCTCCCCGAGGGACGGCAGGACGCGTTCGATGTACCACATGAAGGACGAGGACGGCCCGACGACCAGGACCCCGGACTTCTGAAGCCGCTCACGATTGGTATAGAGCAGATACGCCGCTCTGTGAAGCGCGACCGCAGTCTTGCCCGTTCCGGGCCCGCCCTGGACAACTCGGATGCCGGCAAGGTCCGCGCGGATGATGCGGTCCTGTTCTGCCTGAATAGTAGCGACGATGTCGTTCATCCGACCCGTGCGCTTGCGGTTCAGAGCAGCCAATAATGCGCCTTCGCCGTGCAGCACCTCCTCGTTGTCGAGGAATTCCGGGTCGAGCACGTCGTCCTCGATGTTCTTGAGCGTGCGTCTGTCCAGAATCAGGTGGCGACGCCGCTGGACGCCCTGCCGCTCGAACGCGGTGGCCTGGTAGAAGGTTCCCGCTTCCGGGGCTCGCCAATCGACCATGAGGCGCTCGTGGTTCTGGTCGGCCAGGCCAATGCGCCCGATATAGCGGGTCGATTCGTCATCGAGGTCCAAACGGCCGAATACCAAACGGTTGTCCACGGCGTCGAGCTGGGCAAGTCTGTCCTCGTAGAACGTCGCGTAGGCGTCTCGTTCGGATCGATTTTGATGGCTCCCTGCCGAACCGGTCCGGCGTACATCGGCGAGTTTTTCCCGGTTCTCCTCCCGCAGCTCGTCCAAGCGCGTGTAGAGACGGTCCACGTAGGCACGCTCATGGCTCATGGCCTCCTCGAGCTGCCGCTCGTAGGCCTCGTGATCTGTGTTTTCGGGGGTCGCCTTCTGCGGGGCGTCCTCGTGAGGGGTAGACATAGGCGTTCTGAAATTCCCTAGAAAGTCCGAGATGTGGTTGCTAAAGAGTAAAGAGTCTAGACCGTGTAGAGGGCGCTGACGTTATGCCCTTGGAGATTCGATCGCCCGTTCAGCCCGTCAAGTTCCATGACGACGCCTATTCCGACCACGTCCAGCCCGGCCCGTTCCATAAGTTTGACGGCAGCGCCGAGAGTCCCTCCGGTCGCGAGAATGTCGTCGAGGATCAGGACCCTGGTGCCAGCAGGAATATCGTCGCGGTGGATTTCCAGGGTCGCGGTCCCGTATTCGAGTTTGTACGACTCGGCGTAGGTTTCCCGCGGCAATTTTCCTTCTTTGCGAACCGGCATGACCCCGACACCGGCGGCATATCCGGCCGCCGAAGCCAGGAGGAAGCCGCGCGCTTCGACGCCCGCGACGACATCGAATTGGCCTTCGAAGCGGTTCAGGAGGGCGTCGACGACTTCACGGAATGCCGCACCGTCCGCGAACAACGGGGTCAGGTCCCTGAAGATGATTCCCGGTTCCGGATAGTTCGGAATGACCGCGCACACCTTGTCGATGGTCTTGGCAACGCGGGTGTCTGCGGTGGGCGTGATGGACTCGTTCATAACTCGCCTGACTTCCGGGCGCGCAAGGCCCCATTGGACGAAAAGTGCACACAACAGAGTACGCCACACTGCCCCGGCGAGATAACTCACCGGGGCAGTGTGGCGCTCCATCAAGCGGTCGATGAGCCCCGACCTGTTCCTGCTTGTCACATGGCAGGTAGAAGCGAGGTCAGTCGATCATGCGGGCGCGCTCGGCAAACTCCCTGTCGGGTCCGAGCGCCATCCTCAACGATTCGAGCTGCGCCTTCACGGCCGACGGAGCCGTGCCACCCTGCGAGGCACGCGAGTTCAGGGAACCTTCGACGGTCAAAACTTCTCGGACGGAAGGTACCAAGTGTTCCGAGATCTGGGCGAAGTCCTCGTCGGACAGGTCCCAGAGCTCACAGTTCTTTTGCTCACAGACACGCACGGCGTCTCCCGCGATTTCGTGGGCCACACGGAACGGTACTCCTTGACGGACAAGCCATTCGGCAACGTCGGTCGCCAATGCGAAGCCTTGAGGAGCAAGTTCTGCCAGTCGTTCGGTGTTGAATTCCAGCGTCTCGATCATGCCCGAGACCGCGGGCAGCAAGACCTCGAGCTGGTCGATGGCGTCGAAGACGGGTTCTTTGTCCTCTTGCAGGTCCCGGTTGTACGCGAGAGGCAACGCCTTGAGAGTCGCCAACAGACCGGCGAGATCGCCGATCAGACGACCTGATTTGCCTCTGGCCAACTCGGCGATGTCCGGATTCTTCTTCTGGGGCATGATCGAGGAACCGGTCGAGAAGGAATCGTGGAGCTTGACGAAGGAAAACTCCTTGGTAGCCCAAAGAATGACTTCTTCCGAAATGCGCGACAAGTCGACCGAAACCATCGCCGCAATCCAGGAGAATTCTGCGTAGACATCGCGACCGGCCGTCCCGTCGATCGAATTGTGCGCCGCCGAGTCGAATCCGAGATCCTTGGCAACGGCATTCGGATCGAGTCCCAAGGACGATCCCGCGAGAGCTCCGGAGCCATATGGGGATACCGCGGCACGCTTGTCCCAGTCGCGAAGGCGTTCAAGATCACGCGAGAGCGCCCACGCGTGGGCCAGGAGTTGATGGGACAGCAGGATCGGTTGGGCGTGCTGCAAGTGCGTCCTGCCCGGCATCGGAGCATAAGGATGCTTCTCCGACTGGGAGATAAGCGCATCGATCACGTCCAGAACCCCTTGGGCCAAGAGTGATGCGTGATCCCGGAGGTACATCCGGCCCAGAGTCGCGATCTGATCGTTGCGCGAGCGGCCGGCCCTGAGTTTGCCGCCCAGGTCCGCGCCAGCGCGTTCGATGAGCCCTTTCTCCAACGCACCATGGACGTCCTCGTCGGACTCCGCAGGAACATACGCTCCCGTGCGTACGTCCTCTTCCAACTCATCCAAGGCCGCGAGCATGCCCTTCAGCTCGTCGTCGCTGAGCAGCTGCCGAGCGTGCAGAACGCGGGCGTGAGCACGCGATCCAGCGATGTCGTACGGAGCGAGCCGCCAGTCGAACTGGGTCGACTTGCTCAGGGCCGCGAGCGCTTCCGACGGTCCGCCTGCGAAGCGGCCGCCCCAAAGAGCGCCGTCGTTGGTTCCGTGCTTATCGTGGGTTGAAGTCACCGTTCGCCTTTCATTACCGCCCACCGTGGGCTCGGTACTCGCCATCGATCTCTGCCCGCCGGTCGCGGACCGGCGGGCAGAGCCAAGAGGTACTGCTGACTACAGTCCCAAGCGCTGGTCGCGAGCGGACGCGACTTTGGAGGACATGCCGAAGAGTTCAATGAAGCCCCGTGCCTGGGACTGGTCGAAGCTGTCGCCCTCATCATAGGTCGCCAGATTGAAGTCATACAGAGACGTATTGGACTGCCGCCCCGTGACGGTGGCCCGTCCACCGTGCAGGTCCATGCGGATCTCACCGTTGACCATTTTCTGGGTGTCGTCAACGAAGACGTCGAGGGATTTCTTGAGCGGGGAGAACCACTGACCGTCGTAGACGAGCTCCGTCCACCGCTGATCGACGGTCTTCTTGAAACGAGCCTGCTCGCGCTCGATGGTGACGTTCTCGAGCTCCTTGTGGGCGGCGATGAGGGCCATCGCACCGGGAGCCTCGTAGATCTCGCGGGACTTGATTCCGACAAGACGATCCTCGACGACGTCGATCCGACCGATCCCTTGAGCACCGGCTCGGCGGTTCATGATCTCGATGGCCTCGAGAGGAGTTACCGGCGCACCGTCGATGGCAACCGGAATTCCCTGTTCGAAAGTAATGGTGACTTCGTCAACGGCCGGTGGGAA
The DNA here is from genome assembly GCF_004137765.1 of Rothia uropygialis. Taxonomy (GTDB): domain Bacteria; phylum Actinomycetota; class Actinomycetes; order Actinomycetales; family Micrococcaceae; genus Rothia. The sequence goes on from NZ_NOIS01000005.1 coordinate 7,119, forward strand.
GGTCGGGTCGTCGGTGTAGTCGTAGACGTCCTTGGTCGGCTTGTTCCAGATGTCTTCGAGGAACCCGGTTTCCACGGCCCTTCCCCACACGTTCTGGTCGATCGAGAACGGATTGGACTTGGTCGTCACGATCGGCAGGTCATTGTTTTCGGCGTACGTGATCGCCTTTTCACGGGTCAGGGCAAGATCACGTACCGGCGCAATGCACTTGAGCTCCGGCCCGAGGGTCTGGATGCCGACTTCGAAACGCACCTGGTCGTTGCCTTTGCCCGTGCATCCGTGGGCCACGGTCGTCGCGTTGAACTGCTTCGCGGCTTTCACCAGGTGCTTGACGATCACCGGACGGGATACCGCGGAAACCAGCGGATAGGCGTCCATGTAGAGAGAGTTGGACTTCAGTGCGGGCATGCAATATTCGGTCGCGAATTCTTCGCGAGCATCTGCAACGTACGCTTCGACGGCGCCGCAATCGAGGGCTCGCTGCCGAACGGTCTCCAGGTCCTCGCCGCCCTGTCCGACGTCGACCGCCACGGCGATCACTTCGGCCCCGGTGGCCTCTCCGATCCAGCCGATGGCCACGGAGGTGTCCAATCCTCCCGAATACGCGAGCACAACCCTATCCGTCATGGGTGAACCTTTCTGCTAGTTCGCGACCGGCTTTCCGGCCAGCACTTCATATCTCGTTCTTGTATGACTATACATAAATTATTGTATTTATACACATTGGGGCCGTGTACGCCCTCTCCCGCCGCAGGCACGGCACTATGCGCCAGCGACATGTCTTCCGTGTGTGTTGGCCATTCGTCCTGTACGATTATTTTGAGTAGTTCACAATAAGAGGATGGAGAAATAATGACGGACCAGGAACAGAACCCCCCGGAACTGACCGATCAAGAACTCGACGTCCTGCATCAAATCTTCGATCTGGCCCGTGAGGGGCAGGCAGAACAACTCGGTGCGGCCCTCGACCAAGGCGTCCCAGTCAACCTGACCAATCCCAAAGGCGACACCCTTCTCATCCTGGGGGCGTACCGAGAACAGCCCGAAATCGTGTCACTGCTGATCGACCGCGGGGCGGACCTGAACCGGCTCAACGACCGCGGTCAGACTGCACTCGCGAGCGCGATCTTCCGAAATAACCGGGAAATCGCGACCGCACTCCTCGACGCCGGCGCGGATCCTTCGCTCGGGTCCCAGACCGCCAGTGCGATCGCGGACTTCTTCGACATCACCGATATGAAGGAGCTGCTCCGCGAGCGGGGCATCGACTAATCCACGACCTCCAGGCTCGGCCCTACTCCGACCATTCCAGGAAGCGCTGCGCCAGAGCGTTCCCCCCGTTGGGGTCTCGGGACACCACCATCACGGTGTCGTCGCCGGCGATCGTTCCGATGGCTTCCGGAATATCCGTGTGGTCCAGAGCCGAGGCCAGGAATTGGGCGGCGCCCGCGGGGGTCCGGAGCATCACGATGTTCCCGCTCGATTCGGCCATAATGAGCAGATCGCGGAAAAGGCCCTTCAACCGATCTGGCGCGTCCCTTTCCTTGACCGAATCCGACCCCGAAACCGAGTAGATGAGGACGCCGTCCGAGCCACGGATTCTCTCGGCGCCGATCTCCACGAGGTCTCGCGAAAGCGTCGCCTGGGTCACCTGGACCCCGTCCTGTTCCAAGTACTCTGCAAGCGCAGACTGCGACCGAATCTTCGCTGACTCGAGCAATGAAATGATGCGAGCCTGACGCGCGGCCTTGGTCGAAGGAATCCCCATCGTTATCGTCGTTCCTTTCCCAAACTCGAGGCGCTCATCAGCCAAGCCATGAGCGCCTTCTGTGCATGCAACCGGTTCTCCGCTTCATCCCATACAACCGAGGCCGAACCATCGATCACCTCGGAGGCGACCTCCAGCCCGCGGAATGCCGGCAAACAATGCATGAATATAGCCGAATCGCCGGCTTTGTCCATCGCATCAGCGCTGACCTGGTACGGAGCGAAAATGCTCTTGCGTTCCGTTGTCTCGGCCTCCTGGCCCATCGAGACCCAGGTATCCGTTACAACGACGTCCGCGCCCTCGAGCGCAATTGCAGGATCGGTCGTAGCCAGCACGGATCCCCCGGTTTCGACCGCCCGCTGCCGCGCGGCGTCGAGCACATCGGGACGAGGCAGATACCCTTCCGGGCCGGCGACCCGCACATTCATGCCGGCCGTCGCCCCGCCCAGCAGATACGAATGGGACATGTTGTTGGCGGCGTCGCCGAGATAAGCCATGGTCAGACCTTCGGTTGTGCCGAATCGCTCCTTGATCGTGAGAAGGTCGGCCAAGATCTGGCACGGGTGGTAGTCGTCGGAAAGGGCATTGATGACCGGCACCGTCGAATACTCCGCCATCTCCTCGAGACCCGACTGCTCGAATGTGCGCCACACAATGGTCGACACCATCCGGGTCAGGACTCGGGCCGTGTCTGCAATCGATTCCTTGTGGCCGAGCTGGGACTCCCCGGGGTTGACGATCAGCGGATTGCCGCCGAGGTCGCTGACTCCTGCACCGAACGAAAACCGGGTTCGGGTGGATGTTTTGTCGAAGATGATCGCGACCGATTGGGGGCCGGCAAACGGCTTGGCCGCCCACCGGTCCTTCTTCATCGTCTCGGCCAGCTCGAGAACGGCTTTCTGCTCTTTGGGGGAAAGGTCGGTGTCCACCAGGAAATGGCGTGTCATGGTCTCAATTCTTCGTAGCTCGAAAGGATGGAAGTGCCGATGGCCGTTTTCAGGCGTCGTGTGCCGCTTCCAGAATGGCCGGGAGAGCCTCCAAGAAGGCATCGACATGCGTGCCTTCGATAATCAGCGGCGGGGCAAGGCGCAGTGTCGATGGACCGGTGGCATTAATGATGAAGCCTCGTTCTCGCGCGGCAGAGACGGCTTTCGGCCCCAGGGGGCCTTCCACTGAATTCGAATTCTCCAGGTCGAAGCCTATGAGGAGTCCGTTCCCCCGGACATCGACGACGCCGTCGATGGCACGCAGTCCATCCCGGAGGCGTCGGCCCATGGTCCGCGCATTCTCGAGCAGGTCTTCGTCTTCGATGGCTTGAATGGTCGCCAGCCCCGCGGCCATGGCCAACGGGTTTCCACCGAAGGTCGTGCCATGTTTTCCGGGCCCCAGGACGTCCGTGGCGTCCGGGGTCATCGCGAGCATCGCCCCGATGGGGAACCCTCCGCCTAGGGACTTGGCAAGGGTGACGACGTCCGGTACCAGCTCACCCGAGAGCGTGCCCTGGCTCGCGAGCCACTGCCCCGTGCGGCCCATCCCGGTCTGAACCTCATCCACCACGAGCAATGCACCGTTGTCCTTCGTCAGACGGCGGGCAGCTTCGAGAAAGCCTTCCGGCAAAGGGTGAACACCGGCTTCACCTTGGATGGGCTCGAGAATGAGTCCGGCGACGTCCTCGTCCATGGCGTGCTCCAACGCATCAACCGTAGGATCGATGAATTCGACGCCGCCCGGCAACGGTTCGAAAGGCGCCCGGTAGGCCTCCTTGGAGGTCACCGCCAGAGCTCCGGTGGACCGACCGTGGAAGCCGTGTTTCAGGGCCAAGAGCCTGATCTTGCGCGGGTCGGCCGAGTTTCCGTGAGACCTGACGAGCTTCAATGCGGCCTCGTTGGCTTCGGTTCCCGAATTCGTGAAGAAAGCTTTTGCTCCGTCCGGGGCACCTGTGATCTCGAGGAGCTTTCGGGCGAGCCGCAATTGCTCGGGAGTCGTAAAGAAGTTCGAGACGTGGCCGAGCCGGCCCGCCTGATGTGATATCGCCTCGGTCCACGCCGCGTGGCCGTGTCCCAGAGCGTTGACCGCGATTCCGCCCAGAAGGTCCAGGTATGTCCGGCCGTCCGTATCGGTCACGAAGCACCCTTTGCCCTCGGTGAGAACGAGGGTCGGATCTCCGAATACGCCCAGGAGGTCGTTGCGATAGTCGTCCAGAAGGTCTTGCTGTCTCATGAGGTCTCCTCTGCTGTGTGGAACGGGTTGACCAGAACGAAATCGGCGAGGGGTTTGGGAGCCGATGCCGTGCCGGTCACCTGCGTTCCGATTCCGGAGTCTGTAAAGATTTCCAAGAGCGGCGAATGGGCTCGGCGCCCGTCCACGATCGAAGCCGTGGGAACACCGTTTTCGACCGCGGCCAGGCACGCGCTCATCTTCGGGATCATGCCTTCGGCCAACTGCGGGACCAAGTCCCGCAGTTCTTTCGTGGTCAGGGAGCTGATGAGGGAGTCGCTGTCCGGCCAGTCGGCGTACAGACCCTCGACGTCGGTCAGCATCACGAGCTTTTCCGCTCCAATGGCGGCGGCCACGGCCGCCGCTGCGGTGTCCGCATTAACGTTCAAGACTTCACCGGTCGGCGTATCGAGCGGCATGCCTTCTTCGACGGCTCGTCCATCGGCCAGTATTTCCGGCGCGATCGAAGAGATGACCGGTATTTTGCCGGCGTCGATCATGGACGTGATGGCGGTGGTGTTGACCCCAACGACTTCGCCCACGAGACCGAGATCCATTTCCTCGCCGTCGACGACCGTCTTGATCCGACGCGCTCGCAGCAATCCTCCGTCTTCTCCCGACATGCCGACCGCGTGAGGGCCGTGCTGGTTAATGAGGCCCACAAGCTGACGAGCAACCTGCCCAGTGAGCACCATCCGCACCACGTCCATCGCTTCCGGCGTGGTGTACCGCAATCCTCCGCGGAATTCGCTGGGGATACCGAGTCGAGCGAGCATCGCGGATATCTGCGGCCCACCGCCGTGGACCACCACGGGTTTGATTCCCACGGAACGCAGGAAAACCATGTCCTCCGCGAAGGCTGCGCGGAGTTCTTCGCTGATCATGGCGTTGCCGCCGTATTTGAAGACCATGATTTTCCCGGCGAACCGTTGGATCCACGGGAGCGCCTCCATCAGCGTCTCCGCTTTGCTCTGCGCCGAGGCGTACCGCAATTGGTCACTCTGTTGTGGCACGGTAGATCGATTCTCCTAGCTCGAGTACGCCGAGTTTTCCTCGACGTAGTCGTGGGTCAAGTCGTTGGTCCAAATGGTCGCGGATTCGGTTCCAGCGCCGAGGTCTATGACGACCTCGACTTTCCGGCTGCTCGCGAGATCCACCAGTGCTCGGTCTTCCCCGATCGCCCCACCGAGACAGATCTTGACTCCATTGATCGCGACGTCGACCTCATCGGGTTCGAAGTCCGCCGATGTTGTGCCTACCTCGGAAAGGATACGACCCCAGTTCGGGTCATTTCCGAAGATCGCACATTTGAAGAGGTTGGATCGCGAGACCGCTCGGGAGACTTCGAGTGCTTGGAGCTCCGACGCGGCTCCCCGGGTCGTGACGTGAATGTCGTGACTGGCACCTTCGGCATCCGAAATGAGCTGAAGGGCCAAGCTCACGCAGACTTTCGTGAGGGCTTGGGTGAATTCTTCGACATCGGGGCTAGTGCCGCTTGCGCCGGAGGCCAGGAGTGCAACCGTATCGTTCGTCGACATGCACCCGTCCGAATCCGCGCGGTTGAAGCTGTGCTCCACCGAGGCCTTCAACGCGGAGTCGAGGTCCTCCGCGCCCAATGATGCATCGGTTACGAGTACAACGAGCATTGTGGCCAAGCCTGGGGCAAGCATTCCGGCGCCTTTGGCAATACCTCCGATTCGAACTGGGCCGTTGGAGGTCTGCAGCGTCATGGACGCCTTCTTCGGAACCGTGTCCGTGGTCATGATCGCGGTCGCGGCCGCCTCGTCATTCTCGGGTCCGCCGCCCAGGGACCGGACGGCGTTCTTGATGCCCGGCAACAGTTTGTCCATCGGCAGTTGCTCGCCTATCAACCCGGTTGAGCAGATCAGCACGTCGCCCGCGGCCGATCCAGTCAGCTCTGCAACCTCTTCTGCGCTGCGGTGTGCGTTGCGGAAGCCCTCGGGCCCGGTACACGCGTTTGCCCCGCCCGAATTGAGCAGGATAATGTCGGCGCGCCCGTCCGCAACCACCTGGCGGGACCAATCGACCGGAGCCGCAGCGAAGCGGTTACTCGTGAAGACGGCAGCCGTCGAGAACTCCGGTCCCAGATTGCGCACGAGGGCGACGTCGTTGCCGCCGCTGGCCTTCAGGCCCGCGGCGACGCCTGAGTATTCGAAGCCATGGACCACGGACAGACCGTGTTCCACGTCGACATCGGGAAGTTCGGCTGATTCTTGACTCACGGAACGAGTCCTTCCTGCTCCAAGCCCGTGGTCTCGGCGAGCCCGAGGGCGATGTTCATCGACTGAATGGCGCCGCCGGCGGTGCCTTTCGCAAGATTGTCGATCGCGCAGGTCACGATCACACGCCCCACATGCTCGTCGAAGGCCAGTTGCATCACGGCGTGATTGCTCCCCTGCACCGACTTCGTCGTCGGCCATTGGCCTTCCGGCAACACGTGGACGAAAGGTTCGGGGCCGTATGCGGCTCCCCATATCGTCCGGAGATCATTCGAAGTGACTCCAGCTTTGACGCGGGCGGTGGCTGTGGTCAGGATGCCCCGCGGCATCGGAGCCAAAGTAGGCGTGAAGCTCACACTGACCTGCTGACCCGAGGCGTCAGCAAATCCCTGCTCCATTTCCGGAGTGTGCCGGTGAATTCCGCCGACTCCGTACGGGGACATCGAGGACATCGCTTCGCTGGCCATCAAATGTGGTTTAAGAGCTTTGCCCGCCCCGGACGTGCCCGAAGCCGCGACGATGACCACGTCCTGAGGTTCTAGTGCATCGGCCGCGAACCCAGGGGTCAGGGCCAGCTGGGCGCTCGTGGGATAACACCCAGGCACGGCGATCCTCGTGGCGCCCACCAGGTTCTCGCGCTGCTTGGCCGCCCCTCCTCCGCGCGTGGGCGAAGTAATGAGCTCGGGAAGCCCATAAGGCCAATGACCTGCATGGTCGGTTCCATAGAACCGGGACCAGGCATCTGGATCACGAAGGCGATGGTCAGCACCGGCGTCAATCACCAGCGTGCCTTCGGGCAATTGGGCCGCAATCGGACCGCTTGCCCCGTGAGGCAGAGCCAGGAAAACGACGTCGTGGCCGGCCAACGTATCCGCAGAAGTCTCCTGAACGGTCAGATGGGCCAACGAACGCAGATTCGGGACGAGCTCGCCAAGGCGACCACCGGCCGTGGAATTCGCCGTCACCGTGGTCACTTCTGCTTCCGGGTGTTGCGACAGGAGTCGTAGGACCTCTCCACCGGCATAACCCGTCGCACCCGATACTGCTACCGAAAATGTCATGAATCCACCGTACCGCAGATTTATACAATGACCTAAATCTTTATACATGCGGCTACTAGGATGGCCGCGAGACCACAGTCCAACCGAAGGAGATGGCCTTGCCAGAGCAGATACCCGAAACCATGACAACCGTTGTTGCGCCGATGAGCGGTGGCCCCGAGGTCTTGGTGGAACAGCAGGCTCCCGTCCCGGAGCCGTCGGCGACCCAACTGTCGGTCAGGAACATCGCCACGGGGGTCAACTTCATCGAGACCTATCAGCGCTCCGGCGTCTACGACGTGAAGCACCCGTTCACGCCCGGAAGCGAAGCAGTTGGCGTGGTTGTTGCCGCCGGATCCCGTGTGACCCACGCTCGAGTCGGCGATCGGATCGCCACCAGCCAGGCCTCGGCCACTTACGCCGAATACTTCCTAGTCGAAGACGACGAGGCAGTCAGGCTTCCTGAAGGCATAGATCCGAAGGAGGGCGCGTGTCTCCCGCTTCAGGGCGTGACCGCGCATTACCTGGTGCGCTCTACCTACCCTGTGGGTGCGTCGGACACGGTGTTGTTCCACGCGGGTGCGGGTGGAGTGGGCGGTTTGGCGATACAGCTCATCAAGAACCTGGGAGCCAAGGTCATCGCGACGGTCTCGACGGATGAGAAGGAAGAAATAGCTCGTCGTCACGGGGCAGACCACGTGGTCCGGTACGAGAATTTCGCGGACGAGGTTCGTGAGTTGACCGACGGACGTGGAGTGGACGTCGTCTACGACTCTGTCGGCAAGGCAACATTCGAGGATTCCTTGACGACGCTCCGTCCTCGAGGGGTCGCGGTTCTCTTCGGGGGTGCAAGCGGCCAGGTACCGCCTTTCGACCTCCAGCGACTCAACGCCATGGGCTCGTTGTATGTCACGCGTCCGTCGATAGGAGCGTATTTGAGGGATCGGAGAGAACTCGAATGGCGCATGAACGAGCTATTCGACGATGTTCTGGCCGGACGATTAAAAGTCAGCCTGGACACGACCTTTCCCCTGACCGAAGCCGGCCGGGCCCACCAGTATCTGGAAGATCGAAAGACTCGGGGCAAGGTTCTGTTGCAACCGTAATAGCAGACGCCAACACGGCGGTTTCGCCCCCCCCCGCACGCACGCGAGAAGGCCCGTCGAGCAATTGCTCGACGGGCCTTCTCGCGGTCAATGGCGTGTTATAGCGCAGACCGGGAGCGTCTATGCATTGATCTGTTCGTGGAGTTCGTCTTCGCGAGTTTTGTGTCTGGCGAAGATCGCCCCGGCGATTCCGGCCAGGAACACAACGATCGCGCCTGCCACCATCAGCCAACCGTTTCGCTTCTCCGCAGAGACGCTGTCATCGGTCACGGGTTTGAGAGTACCAGCGTCGTCGGTCTTGACGACCTTCAGCACCCCGTTGTCCACGGCCATCAGGGCATCGACATTCTGTGGGAAGTCTTCGTCCTGGGCACCGGTCTGGGTCCCTCGGAACTGAACCTGTTGGCCGGGTTTGACGTCGGTAGGATCGTTCACGCCCCCGTCGAACCGCTGATAGGACACATTCGAGTCCGACGGGAGCTTACCCTGATACACGCCGTTGAACGTTTTCGTCTGAAGGTCGTTGGTCGATGTCAGGAACTGTCCAGAAACCACCCAGGAGTGCCCCGCGTAGGGGGCGTCTTCCTTGGCGGAGTGCAACGAACGGACTCCACCGTATATCAACAGGCCAGCGAGAATCAGAGCGACCAGAATGATCAAGACACCGAACCAACGCCATTTGGAGCGGCGGCGAAGGTAGTGCCCCGTCTGTTCGTCGTCTTCGTCAAAACCAAAGAAGTCTTGTGACACGATTCTCCTCGTCTACCGGATGTTGCTGGGGAAGCCCGGTGTCGATGGGGCGGACTGGTGGCAGTTTACCCGCGCAGAACGGCCCCGTGGCGTTGTGACGCTAGCTCGATCGCGGCCTCTCGTGCCTCGCTGGCTTCGTCGTTGGTCAACGTACGGTCCTCCGCTCGGAAGCGCATTGCGCACGCCAGAGATTTCATATGTTCCTGGATACCCTGACCACGGTAGTCGTCGAAGACTCGAACTTCCTCCAACAACTCTCCGGATCCTTCCCGCAAAGTGGCCAGGATTTCCGATGCCGGCAGATCCGAGTCCACGACGAGCGCGACGTCCTGGGAAACAGCGGGGTACCCGGAGATCGGCTCGGCCGTCACCGGTTTGCCTGCGTGGCTGGCCAATTGAGTGAAATCGAGTTCCATGGCCACGGCCCGGTCGGGCAGATCCAAGTTCTTGAGCACTTTCGGGTGCAGCTCTCCGGCGAATCCCAGAAGATGGCCTTCCTGATCCAAGAGTTCCGCGGTCCTGCCAGGATGGAAGGCCTGATGTCGTCCCTGGCGTATTTCGATCGTCACTCCGGCCGAATCCGCGATCGTGCGGGCCACGTCGAGCGCGTCCTGCCAGTCGTAGGGGCGAGGGGTGACACCGGGGGAAGGCTGGGCATCGTTCCCAGTCAGAATCGCGGCGATATGACGCGGTTGCTGAGGCAGTCCCGCATTGAGGTCGGCAAGAACTCCTGCGCCCGGCTTGATACCCACGGCCGGGATGCTGTGAGTGCCCAGGTGTTCCTTGGGGTGGAAGACCAGGGCGGTCTCGTAAAGTGCCAAGTCGCGGAATCCGCGAGAATGATTACGTTTCAGGACCTGCACCAAACCCGGCAAAAGCGAGGTTTGGAGGTAGCCCAAGGCCTCACTGATCGGATTTGCCAGTTTGATCGCGGCCACACGTTGGTCTGTCTCCGGGGTTCCGAAAAGCGCATTGTCAGCCTCGCTCACGAACGGGTACGACGCTACCTCGGTCAGGCCGGCCGCCGCGAGCGCGTTAAGGCATCGACGACGCACGGATTGTTCGACGGTGAGTCCTTTGCCGCTCGGAGGGACCGGCAGCGTCGAGGGGATCTTCTCATAACCCGACAACCGAGCGATTTCCTCGGCGAGGTCTTCCGCCTCGCTGAGATCGGGGCGCCACGAAGGTGCCGTGACCTGCAGGACGCCTCCGGTCTGGGTTACCTTCGCCCCGATGTCTTCGAGGATTCGGACCACGTCTTCCTGAGGGAAGTCCATGCCGATCCTTTTGCCCGGGTAATCGACCCCCATGTGAATTTCATGCGGGTAATAGTGCTCGAAGACGTCTGTCACGCCTTCTTCCGATCGTCCACCAGCCAGCTCCTCCAAGAGCTCGACGGCCCGCTGGGCGGCGGCAGCACAGACGAGCGGATCGACTCCGCGTTCAAAGCGTTTCGATGCTTCGGACGGAAGCTTGTGGCGGCGCCGTGTCCTGGCGATCGACACCTCCTCGAAACGCGCGGCCTCGATGAGGATGCGGCTGGTAGAGGCGGTCACTTCGGTTGTGGCACCGCCCATGACCCCGGCCAGGCCGATAGGACCTGACTCGTCGGTGATCAACAGATCTTCCGGATCGAGCTTTCGCTCTTTGCCATCGAGCGTCGTGAGCGTCTCCCCGGAGTGTGCACGACGGACTTGGATCTCACCGGTCAACCGATCGGCATCATAGAAGTGCAGCGGCTGTCCATACTCCAACATGACGTAATTCGAAATATCCACAGGCAAGGAGATCGATCGGATTCCGGCGAGGCGAAGGCGCGAGGACATCCATGTCGGCGTCGGAGCTTCGGGATCAACGTCGGCCACGGTTCTGGCCACGAATCGGGTCGCTCCTTGCCGATCGTGGATCGGCGACTCGTCGCTGATCCGGACCGGATAACCCGCGACGTTTCCGTGGGGCGCCCGCTGGTCCAAGGCTTCCGCAGGATCCGTGAATTTCTCGTTCACGGCGTGGCAGTACTCGCGTGCAACACCACGGATCGAGAACGCGTATCCGCGGTCTGGGGTCACGTTGATCTCCGCGGCCTCGTCATCCAGACCGAGCAGCGAGAGAGCATCGGTTCCCGGTTCCGGGTCGAGTCCCAACGTCGAGAGAACGAGGATGCCGTCGTGGTCGTCCCCGATCCCGAGCTCACGCACAGAAGCGATCATGCCCGCCGAAACATGTCCATACGTCTTGCGAGGCGCAATCCGGAAATCCCCGGGCAACACGGCGCCGGGCAGGGTCACGACGACCTTGTCCCCCGGTTGGAAGTTATGGGCTCCGCACACTATGCCCTGAACACCCGAAGGGTCGATGCCTTCACCGGTGAGCTCCTGCGACTGTCCCTCGGGCACAACGCGAACGGAGCACCAGTTCACGGTCTTGCCGTTCGAGTGTTCTTCGGGTTCCATGGTCAGCACCTGGCCGACCACAATCGGTCCGGAAATCTCCTCCGACGGACGGTGGACATCTTCTTCTTCAAGCCCCACCTTGACGAGGGTCTCCATGAGGTACTCCGCAGAAGCGCCCGCAGGGAGGGGCGCATACTCGCGCAGCCACGAAAGAGGAATACGCATTGACTAAATCTCCATCCCAAAATGCTCACTGAAGCGGATATCGCCTTCGATCATGTCCCGCATGTCCGGTACGCCATTGCGGAACATCAGGGTCCGCTCGATGCCCATGCCGAATGCGAATCCGGAGTATTGGTCCGGGTCGACTCCCCCAGCGCGCAAGACATTCGGGTGAACCATTCCGCAGCCACCCCACTCGATCCACTGCGGCCCGCCTTTGGCGTTCGGATGCCAAACATCCATTTCGGCCGAAGGCTCGGTGAAAGGGAAATAATTGGGGCGAAGCCTGATCTTCGCTTCGGGCCCGAACATCTGACGGGCGAAGTGCTCGAGCGTACCTTTGAGATCAGCCATCGTCAGCCCACGATCCACCGCGAGTCCTTCAATCTGGTGGAACACCGGCGTATGCGTTGCGTCCAGCTCATCCGTCCGGTACACCCGGCCTGGGCAGACAATGTAGAGCGGCAATTCGCGTTTGTGCAGAGCCCTCATCTGAACCGGCGACGTGTGGGTGCGAAGCACCAGGTGGGCCTTCGCGGGGTCGACAAAGAAGGTGTCCTGCAATTCGCGGGCTGGGTGGTCCGGCTTGAAGTTCAAAGAATCGAAGTTGAACCACTCGGATTCGACCTCGGGTCCGTCCTCGACTTCCCAGCCCATCGAGACGAAGATGTCAGCCGCCTGTTCCTGAAGCAGTGTCACCGGGTGACGTCCGCCGATGCGCCGGTGTCCGGAACCGGCCGTGACGTCGACAGATTCCTCGACAAGGATCCGTTCCGCGTGCTCGTTCTCCAGCACCTCGTTCCGGGCCTCGAGCGCTTGAGTAATCCTGCCACGCGCCTGGCCCAGCAATTTGCCGATTTCCTTCTTGTGCTGATTCGACAATGAACGCATTTGACGGTTCGCGGCGCTCACGCCCGACTTTTCACCGGTAAATCGAAGCCGAACGTGCTTGAGCGCTTCGAAATCCGGGGTTCGGTTCTCGATGCTCTCGAGGGCTTGGGATACCTCCGCAGTGAATGCCTCGCGGACGCGCTCCAAACCCTGTTCAGGATCGTTTTCCAGAACGCCCACCATGTCTTCGAGGACCGGATCGGGTCCCGACGATGGTGCGGCGCTGTCCGGCGACGTTTCAGTCATGAACAACTCATCTCTCGAAATTGCTGGCTTGTGCGTTGAGCTCATTGCCTCGACGGGACGCAGGGAATCCGGCCCAGAGGTCTTCGAGCACACCCAGTCTAGAGGATATCGAGGCCCCTCAGCTCACCTTGTGGATAAGAGCGTCGACGATCGGCAGATCGGCTGGGATCCAGGGAAGGGCACGAAGTGTCTGCCTGTCGTCCAGGGGAACCCACTGCAATCGGCGGTGATCTTGAAGTGGGCGAGGGTCGCCGGCCGTGATGGTGCCCATGAAGACCCGCATGGCGAGTCTTTCGTTAAGGGGCCACCCTTGGGGGTGAGTGCCTTCGATCTCGTCGACGAGGTCCGCCTCGATGCCTAGCTCTTCGCTCAATTCACGGTTCAGGCCCTCAAGCAGGCCCTCGCCCGGTTCGACTTTCCCGCCGGGGAATTCCCACAATCCGTCGAGGGCAGCGGGTGCAGAACGTTGAGCTGCTAATAGCCGAGTCGGGGCCGACATGTCGTCGACGAGCGCGGCGCCTACAACCTGCACCGGGTACTTCTGTTCGGAGCTGTCCACGCGTCAGTCCTCTCCCGTGCCGGGCCCGTCGTCGCTTTCGGGCCCAGTGGACACGTAATTCTCTCGATAGATATCCGGCTCGATGTAAATGACACGAGCTTCTGGTACCGCTCCTCTGATCCTGGCTTCCGTTGCGTTGATGGCATCCACGAGACCTACGGTGCTCACGTTCCCGGCGACGGCGATTTTGGCGGCCACCAGAATCTCCTCCGGGCCGAGGTGCATCGTTTTGAGGTGGATCAGATCGGTATCGGCCTGCTGGGTTATAGCTTCCCGGATCCTGCGTTCCGATTCCGGGTTGGCAGACTCCCCGACCAGCAAGGATTTGATCTCTACAGCAAGGAACACCGCCACGACGACCAAGAGGACACCGATCGCCCCCGAACCTGCCGCATCCCAGCGTCCGTCACCGGTCACGACCGTCATCACCACCCCCACCAGCGCGAGGACAAGACCGGTTACGGCGGCCGAGTCCTCGAGCATCACGACGGGCAGCTCCGGGGACTTGGCCGCGCGCAGGTATCCGAGCCAACTACGACGTCCGCGGGTCTGTTGAGCCTGCTTGTTTGCGACGAGGAACGAGCGGCCTTCAAGCAGAATCGATCCCACGAGAACCACGATCGGAACCCAAGCCCACGATTCGATCGCGTGGGGTTCATGCCATTTTTCCCAAGCCTCGTACAACGAGAAGAGCCCACCGAGGCTGAACATGACGATCGAGACTAGAAAAGCATAGATGTAACGATTCTGTCCGTGGCCGAAAGGATGCTCTTTGTCGGCTTTCTTCCTGGAGGCCTTCCCACCGATTAGGAGCAGGATCTGGTTCCCGGTGTCTGCCAGTGAGTGGATCGACTCCGCAAGCATGGACGAGGACTTCGTCAGCAAGTACGCCCCGAACTTCAGGATCGCTATACCGAAGTTAGCGCCTAGCGCCGCAAATATCGCCTTGTTTCCGCCGTTGTCAGCCATATGATGTCTCCCGGAATGTGGGCTTCGTCGTGGGAAGGATGGTCTCGGACTCGAAGAACCTACGGGCGCCTGGCCCGCGCGCTCGAATAGAGGCAAACCGTCGCCGCTGTCCCCACATTCAGGGACTCGGCGCGTCCATAGACCGGAACCGCGACGCGGGCGTCGGCCAGATTCTTTTCCTCGTCCGTCAGGCCTTGGGCTTCATTGCCGAAGAGCCACAGCGTGGGCCGGCGGAGGTCAATACCATCGGATGGGCAGTCCTTTCGCTTCTCCACCCGAGCTTGGGCAGCTGCGTCGGACAGGTCATCCAGACTGTGCTCGCCGTAGCCATCAGCGGCCAAAACCATCATGCCGCTTTTACGTGCCTTGCCGACCAGCTCGTGAATCTCCATGCCGACCAAGACAGGCAGATGAAATATCGAACCGGCCGTGGAGCGGACCGTCTTCGGGTTCAGCACGTCGACGCTGCCCTTGGTCGTGATCGCGGCATCCGCCCCGGCCGCGTCGGAGGCACGGATCAGCGTGCCGACGTTGCCCGGATCCTGCACACGGACCATCGCCGCGATCAGCCCGGGGTCGTGTCCGGCAGCCCACGGGCTGTTGCCGAGGCTCGGTTCAATGTGCGCCACGGCGATCACACCCTGAGGAGTTAAGGCATCGGACATCGCAGCGAGAACCTCTTCGGTTACCAGCCGAATGAATACCTTGCGGCGTTTGCCGCTTGCAGACGGAGCCGCGCTCCCCTCGGCCGCCGCGATCGCGTCGCCCAAACCGGGATGCTTCTCCAGAGACGCCTCCGTGACATAGATTGCATCGAGCACGGGATGGTCCCGATGAGCGGCCAGGGCCTCACGGACTCCCTGAGGCCCTTCGACCATGAACAGTTCTCTCTTGGCTCGGGTTCGCGGGCGAGCCAGAGCAGCGATGTCCTTGACACGATCGGCGGCCGGGTTGATCAGGGTGCGCTCGCGTGAGAGCGTCTCGAAAATATCCACTGTGCCAGGCTACCCGACGCCGACGGACCCACACTGCGGCCGGACCTGGCAAGTAAAACGACGACGCCGCCGCGCCGACTCCACGGCGGGAGCGGGTGCGACGGCGTCGTTCGGGTGCCCGGACAGGCTCCGCGCGGCCTTATGCGGCCTTGGCTGCGGAGGTGTCCTCGGGAAGGTTGTTCTTGGCAATGTCGATGAGCGCCTTGAAGGCGGTCGGCTCGTTGACGGCCAGCTCAGCGAGCATACGACGATCGACCTCGACCTCAGCGGCCTTGAGGCCCTGAATGAAACGGTTGTAGGTCAAACCCTCGGCGCGAGCAGCCGCGTTGATGCGCTGGATCCACAAACGGCGGAAGTCGCCCTTCTTCTTACGACGGTGGTCGTAACTGTAGACCAGCGAGTGCGTAACCTGCTCTTTGGCCTTGCGGTACAGGCGCGAACGCTGTCCACGGTAGCCGGACGCGCGGTCCAGAGTTGTACGACGCTTCTTATGGGCGTTTACCGCCCGCTTCACACGTGCCACGTGTGTACTCCTAACTGTTCGGTGGGCCGCGACGAAGGGGCCCAGAATTCTAGTGAGACGGCCCGAGCCGCTCGGGGCGAAGTGACTACTTGGTCAGCATCTTCTTGATGACCTTGGCCTGACCGCCCGTGACGATCTGATCGCTCGCGAGGCGACGAGTCAGACGGGAGGACTTGTGCTCCAGGTAGTGGCGGCGGTTGGCCTGCTGGCGCTTGACCTTGCCCGAACCTGTCAGCTTGAAGCGCTTCTTGGCACCAGAGTGAGTCTTCTGCTTCGGCATATCAGCCGTTCTCCTAACGTTCTTCTCCCTCCACGCTCCGTGGAGCGTGCCGGGTTGGACTTGCAGCGACCGGTCAGGCCACTGCTGGCGGGGATCCTGCCACGCGGAAACAAATCCGACGTGCCGCAGGGTCAACCAAACGGCTGAGCCCTTGTTTACTCTGCGGAGGAACTGGGCTTCGGCGTGGCCGAAGTCTCGCTTTCCTGCCCCTTGGCTTGATCTTTGAGCTCGGCAGGCATGGCATCAGCCATGCTGTTGGTCACCGGCTCCGCATTGCTGGTGTCCACACGCTCGCGCGTCTTGCGGCCACCGCCCTGCTGGTTCTTCTGATCGCGGCGTGCCTGAGCACGTGCTTCAGCCTTGTTACGCAATGGTCCGATAACCATGACCATATTGCGGCCGTCCTGGCGGGGGTTGGACTCGACGGCCCCTACCTCTGCCAGATCGTCAGCCATACGCTCGAGAAGCCGGACGCCCATTTCGGGGCGCTGCTGCTCGCGACCACGGAACTGAATCATGGCCTTGACTTTGTCACCTGCGGCCAGGAAACGCTTTGCGTGCCCAACCTTGGTTTCATAGTCATGGTCATCGATCTTCAGACGGAAACGGATCTCTTTGAGCACCGTGTTCGTCTGGTTCCGACGAGACTCGCGCGCTTTGACCGCGGCTTCGTACTTGTACTTGCCGAAGTCCATAAGTTTGCATACCGGCGGCTTGGCGGACGGTGCTACCTCGACCAGATCAAGATCCGATTCGCGCGCCAGACGCAGGGCGTCTTCTACGCGGACAATCCCAACCTGTTCACCGCTTGGGCCTACCAGGCGGACTTCCGGGACGCGGATACGGTCATTGATACGTGGATCGCTAATGTGGCACTCCTGTAGTTAGCGGGTTTCCCCATAGGTTGTTCGTGCATGCAACGGCAACAAAAAAGCCCCCGTTGCTTTCAAACGGAGGCATGACCCGATGATCCAAATAGCACCCACCACTGCCGGCGAGAGCACCCGAATCTTCGGGGCGCGACCCGGCAATCCACTGGACTGACGCGGGTGGGAGACATGCTCCGCTTGAAACTCCTCAACACTATACACCATGGATACCCTGCAGCCCAGTGGCGTTCCCGACAATCTCCGTCACCCAGGACCGAGTCCAAGCATCCTTGTGGGAAACTTGGGTAATGACCAACAATCCTTCATCCCAGGACTCGACTTCGGGAGAACGTCCGCAGGAAACGTACAGATTCGACGAGGCTGCCGCGGCGGCCCAGAACGCCTCAGGTTCTGAACCCACGCCTGAGGACATCGAGGCCATCGGCCAGCAGATGCGCGATATCGCCGACGTCGCCGCCGTTGAAGTCATCACCACTTCAGCCGTACACATGATGAGTGCCGCTGCCGTCAAATGCGGTCTCGCCGCCGAGGAAGACGCGGCTGAGGTCAAGGACCTCGACGAGGCGCGCAAACTCATCACGGCCCTCGCGGGTTTGGTAACCGCGGCCGCCCCCGAAATCGGCTCGCAACATGCCGGTCCATTGCGCGACGGCCTTCGTTCGTTGCAACTCGCCTTCCGCGAAGCGTCGATCGCTCCGGACGCGCCAGGACAGGGGCCGGGCGAAAAGTTCACCGGCCCCGTCTTCTGACCAGCCACTCAGCGAACTGGCGGGGCGATCAGCTCAGGCCGACGCCGCACGCAAGCGGATGTCGGCAGAGTCGACTCGCTCCGCCAGAATCTCATGGGCAGAAAACCTGTTTTGGAACCCTTGCACGACCTCGTCGAGTTCCTGCTGGTCCAGACCCGGTCGAATCGAAAGTTCGATGCTCAATTCGGGGCCCGGTCCGCCGCCCGGCAAAATGTGGCCGGCGGCGTCACGGCAACCTACTCCCCTTCCGGGCGCCATGTTGACCGCGGCAATATTCGGTTCCGGGACACCGCACTCCTGAAGAGCTTCGAGCACAGCCGGATCGGAGTACGCCGGACGCCACCGCTTCCCCTTGGCTATAGCCCACATGGCCGGCCTGCGAACCACGAATGTCAGGTCCGTTCTGGGGTTGAGCACGAGCATCTGGTTCTCGTCCTCGACCGCTGACAATGCAATTTTTCGGGAATCAGCAGCCACAGGCCGCGCCTCCTCATGCCAGGAGGTCAAAGCATCCACGTTGGAGAACACCGGCAAGGCCTTGCGGCCATCGGGGGCCTGGATGCTCACGAGCGCCATATCTGATTCCTTGTCGGAGACCAGACCGGATTCGGTGATGTGGGATTGGGACAACTCGGCCAGGATCGGCGCAAAAAGGCGAATACCCGCCATGGCGTCTACCACGAATTCCTCTGGCGCTTCTCCGCGTGAAAACCGCTCCAAGGCGTTCGCGAGTTCTGCCGGCGTCGTGCCATCGTCCGTGGGGTACTGGTGGGTGTGCGAGGCTCCCTCCCCCAAGTCCCGCCCCTTCCAGGGTTGACCACCCGTGTCCGTTTCCCGACCGGCGCTGGCCAATTGGGCTTGAATGTGCGCGGGCAGATCTTTTTTGTCGGCCATGGCTATTCGGGACGACCCGCGACGTCGAGAGCATCGGCGAGAGTGAATTTCCCGGCGTACAGCGCCTTTCCGACGATGGTCCCTTCGACACCGTGGGGAACCATAGCGCGGAGGGCCTCGAGATCGGCGAGCGACGAGATCCCGCCCGAAGCGACGACGGGTTTGTCCGTCCGCCGCGCCACTTCCGCCAGCAACTCGGTGTTGGGTCCCTGCAGGGTTCCGTCCTTGGTCACGTCGGTGACCACAAAACGCGAACAACCATCGGCATTGAGCCGGTCCAGGACCTCCCAGAGATCCCCGCCTTCCTGTGTCCAACCACGGGCCGCCAGAGTGGTCCCACGGACGTCGAGTCCGACCGCGATAACGTCACCGTGTTCGGCGATCACGCGTCTGGTCCACTCCGGGTTTTCCAAAGCCGCCGTGCCCAGGTTAATGCGGGTCGGTTCGAGCCTCAGTGCCCGATTCAGTGATTCGTCGTCTCGGATGCCCCCGGACATCTCGATTTTGAGGTCCAGGGCCTGCGAGACCCGTTGGAGCACATCGAAGTTGTTGCCGCGGCCGAAAGCCGCGTCCAGGTCAACCAGATGCAACCATTCGGCACCTGCCTCCTGCCACGCCAGCGCCGCTTCCACGGGGTCGCCGTATCCCGTTTCGGATCCGGCTTCCCCTTGGACGAGTCGCACGGCCTGGCCGTTGGCGACGTCGACCGCAGGCAAGAGCTCCAGGCGGTCATTCGGATTCATTCGGTCCCCTTAATCGAGAGTCGTAACGTAAAAGCCGTAAGCGAAAAGAACCACCGCAAGCACCCAGAGAACGATTTGGGCGATGACGGTGATTTTCTGCTTTCGGAATGAAATTGCGCCCCCGGCGAGGAATGCGCCGAAGGTCATGAGCAAGAGTCCTGAGACAATAGGGCTCATCGCGGCTCTTCTCCTCTCGGTGTGATGTCTTTACGGGCCAAGTCGACGGGCGCACCTTCGGTATCCAGGCGACCTGTGCGCGGCAACGACCCCAACCAGTTTCTGAGCAATTGGAGACCCGCGGCGGAAGATTTCTCGGGGTGGAATTGGGTCGCGGACAACGGCCCGTTCTCGACGGCCGCGATGAATGGCCCGCCATGATCCGACCACGTGACCTGCGGAGGCTTCATGACCTCTATGGTCTGGTCGAATTCCCATTGCTGAACACCATAGGAGTGCACGAAATAAAATCGTTCGTCTTCGATTCCTTGGAAAAGGACGGTCTCGCCAGGCGGTTGCACGCGGTTCCATCCCATGTGCGGCACGACGGGGGCTTTCAAACGCTCCACAAGGCCCGGCCACTCGCCGAGTCCATCCGTTTCCTCTCCGTGCTCGTCACCGTGCTCGAAGAAAACCTGCAGGCCGACGCAGATACCGAGCACGGGTCGAGACCCTGCGATACGGCGACCGATCATGCGAGGGGCATCGGCCGCGCGCAGGGCGCCCATCACGGCGGAAAAGGCTCCCACTCCGGGAACGACCAGCCCATCGGCACCCAGGACGTCACGCTCGGAGCGTGAGAGCACAACGTCGGCGCCGGCGGCTTCCAGCGCTCGAACAACTGAACGGACATTGCCTGCACCGTAATCCAGGACCGTTACCGTTGGCCGGTCGGCATTCTCCGGATCTTGATCATTTGGTTTCTCCGAAGGCGCCATCTACAGAGCCCCCTTGGTGGACGGGATTCCTTCGACGCGGGGATCCGACTCAACCGCCTCCCGCAGCGCCCGGGCCAATGCTTTGAACTGGGCTTCGGCGATATGGTGCGGGTCCCTCCCTGAGAGAACCTCCATGTGCAGACAGATCCCCGCGTGAAAAGCGATGGCCTCCAGCACATGGCGCACCATAGACCCCGTAAAATGTCCGCCTATCAAGTGGAATTCGAAACCTGCCGGCTCACCAGTGTGCACTAGGAAGGGCCTGCCGGAAATATCGACCACGGCGCGTGCCAGAGCCTCGTCCAAGGGAACGGCCGCCTGACCGAAACGACGAATTCCGCGTTTGTCACCGAGGGCCTCCTTGAGCGCGTCCCCCAAAACGATCGCGGTGTCCTCGACGGTGTGGTGGACGTCAATATGTGTATCGCCCGAGCATTGGATGTCCATGTCGATCAATGAGTGCTTGGACAAGGCAGTCAGCATGTGGTCGTAGAACGGAACCGAAGTCTCGATGTGCGATGAGCCCGTCCCGTCGAGGTCGATCGTGACGGACACGTTGGATTCGCTCGTCTCACGCGCCAGACTCGCGGTGCGTGCCGTTGATGGGGTCGTCATGACTCTCCTGCGGTCAAGAGGGCGCGGCCCTCACTGATGTGGTCGGTTCGTAAAGCGCTAGCTCGCTGTGCTTCTAGGGGCGCGATGCTTTTCGACGTGTTTGTCCAGACTATCGAGAAAAGCGGTGGTCTCTTCCTCCGTACCCGCGGTGACTCGCAGATGCCCGGCAATGCCAACGTCCCTGATCAGCACGCCGTCTTCCAGGAGATCCTTCCACAGGCCGTGACTGTCGCGGACTCCCCCGAAGAAAACGAAATTCGAGTCCGACGAGGCCGGTGTCAGACCCAGACGCCGCAGATGATCGACGATCCGATCCCGCTGAGCCTTAATGTTCTCGACGTTGGCCAGCAGTTGCCCACGATGGCGCAAAGCCGCGAGTGCAGTTGCCTGCGTTATCGCCGAGAGATGATAAGGGAGCCTCACGAGCATGATGGCATCGACCACGCTCGGATCCGCAGCGAAATAGCCGAGACGGGCACCGGCGAAGGCAAACGCCTTGCTCATGGTGCGCGTCACGATGAGTCGCTGTCGCCCCGGCAAAAGGGTCAGAGCGGTCCGTCGCGGATCACGGGCGAACTCCGCATAGGCCTCGTCAACAACGACGATGCCGTTGAACGACGACGCAGCCTCGTAGACGGCCTCGACGACGTCGAGATCGAGGCCGGTACCCGTCGGATTGTTGGGAGAGCACAAAATGGTGACCTCTGGCCGAGCTTCTGCGACTTGCCGTGCGGCAGACTCGGCGGTGAGGGAGAAATCATCGGCGCGCTCACCCTCAATGAACGCGGTATTCGTACCAGATGCCAAGAGCGGATACATCGAGTAGGTCGGCACGAAGCTCATCACGCTCCTGCCGGGACCACCGAATACCTGCAGGATTTGCTGAAGAATCTCATTCGAGCCGTTGGCAGCCCACAGATTCTCCATACGCAATTCGTGGCCCAGAAACGCGGCGAGTTCGGAGCGGAGCTCGACGAAGTCGCGGTCAGGATATCGGTTGAGGGTCTTTGCGGCCTCCCTGACACCATCCGTAATGGCGTCGACCACTTCCACAGGCACGGGATGCGTATTTTCATTGACGTTCAAGGCATAAGGAACCTCGAGCATGGGGGCCCCATAGGGTGATCGACCCCTGAGGTCGTCCCGAAGGGGCAGGCTATTCAACGCATCCAATGAATCAGTCACACCCTCATCTTAAGGACCGCAGATCATCCCTTGGAAATCACCGGCACAATAAGACGCTGTCCGGGAGTAACGCGGCCGCTCGAAAGATCGTTCAAGTCATTGATCTTCGCGATTGATTCCCTGGTGTCCCCTTTGGGATCCACATCCCGAGCAATATCCCACAAAGTGTCACCACTGCCGACCGTGACGGTCCTCGTCACGACCCCCGCACTCTCGGTACCGGCATTGGCCGTACCCGCAGCGAAAAACATCATCAAAAGCGCTGCTGCAATGATCACGCTCGAGAGAAGCGGCAAACCGAAGAGCACAAAACGGCCACGGCGGGTCAGGGTTATCGACGAGCTCCGCGGCAACGTATCTTCTGGTCGGCGGATCCACTCCGCGTCGCGGTGCTTGAGGGACAGAACGGTGCGCATCAGATGCTTCCTTCATGTTGAGCGAGAGTGAATGATAATCGAACACGTGTTCGAGTTCGTACATCTGTTCTACCAAACTATTCGAACACTGTCGAGAAAAATAGAACACATGTTTGATTTGCCACCTTTACTGGCCTAGCCTGGGAGGTAACACGTCGGCTCGACCGGCTGGATGACACGCTTCTTTCTCTTCCTGAGATTCAGGGCTCAGCGGCTTTCTCTTCCGGTCGTAGTCCTAGTACACACAGGGCGACTGACAACTTAAGCTCCCCAGGGAAGGACAAACCGGTGGCCACCCAGCTTCCTCAACAGGCCAAGCCGCTTACCCCGCGTCAGCGCAAGATCCTCGAGGCCATTGCCTCATCCATCGCGACGCACGGGTACCCTCCGTCCATGCGGGAAATCGGTGACATCGTCGGCCTGTCGAGTCTGTCCAGCGTGACTCATCAGCTCTCCCGTCTGGAGAGCCTGGGCCTGATACGCCGAGACCCCAAGCGTCCGCGGGCCATAGAAGTCCTCTGCGACATGCCTCTGGGCGAGGAAGCCCCCAGCGCCCCCGCTCCGAACGGGCAGGCCAAGCGGGCACCCGGCAACGATGACCAGAAGGTTGTCCAGCTGTTCCCAGAGAATGACGCCGAAGGTTCCACGGCTCAGGTTCCCCTGGTCGGAAGGATCGCTGCCGGTGTTCCGATTACCGCCGATCAGCATGTCGAAGACGTCGTCGCACTCCCCCGTCAATTGGTTGGGCAGGGCCAGTTGTTCATGCTCGAAGTCCGAGGCGACTCCATGGTCGAGGCGGCAATTTGCGATGGAGATTGGGTTGTCGTTCGGCAGCAGAACAACGCTGAGAACGGCGATATCGTTGCCGCGTTGCTCGACGAAGAAGCAACCGTCAAGACATTCCGCCAACGGGACGGCCACACCTGGCTGTTGCCGCAGAATCGCCAGTACGAACCAATTCTCGGTGACCACGCAACCATCATGGGCAAGGTTGTTTCGGTACTTCGTTCCGTCTGAGCGATCACCGTCGCATCGAAAAAGCGCTTCAGTTGCACCCGAGGACTGAAGCGCTTTTCGCGTTTGCCTTGCAACTCCGGAGCCGAAGCGAGCCCGGAGGCTAGTGCGCCGAAAGCCTTCTCAAGGCGGCAGTGACGGTGGGCAGTTTGTCGGTCGTCCAAAGCGGTGGAAGCGCGCTGCGCAAGAATCCACCGTACCGGGCCGTCGCCAACCGGGAATCCAACACCGCGACCACGCCTCGATCGTCGTGAGCGCGGATCAACCGCCCTGTCCCCTGAGCGAGCCGGATTGCTGCGTGATAAGCGGAAATCGCCATGAAACCATTTCCTCCCGACTGGCTCACCGCGCGTGTGCGTGCGGAGGACAATGGATCGTCCGGGCGCGGGAACGGGATTCGGTCGATCATGACCAAGCGACAGGACTGGCCCGGAACGTCTACCCCTTGCCACAGACTCATGGTCCCGAAGAGGCACGTGTCTGCGTCTTCCGTGAACTCCTTGACCAAACCTCGGAGGGAGGACTCCCCCTGCACCAAAATAGTCAAATTCGAATTGTTCCGAACGTATTCTGCCGCCTGTTCTGCGCCTCTTTTGGAGGAAAACAGGCCCAAAGCTCCGCCTCCCGAGGCTTCGACCAGTTGGAGGATTCGTTCCAACTGCTCTTCGGAGACACCCCGACCCGGTTTGGGCAAGTCCGAAGCGAGATACAGCATCCCCTGCTTGGGATATTCGAACGGCGAGCCCACGTCCAGCCCTTCCCACGTGGGCGCTTTCTCTCCCTTGAGCCCGAGCGATCCCGCCACCGAGTCGAAAGAATGACCGATGGACAGTGTCGCCGAGGTCAATATGACTGTCCGATCTTGGAACAACCCTTCCCGGAGCCGTGAAGCTACGGAAAGCGGGGCAACGTTAATCGTCGCAGGGTCGGTATCGGCCGCCGCGACATAGCCCCGTCCGGGCTCCCAACCGCCGACGCGGCTGATCCAGACGACCTCGTATTTGCCGTCTGCTCCCAGAGTTCTTTCCGCCAGCTCGAGAACTTCGGTCAACCGGGCTCGGGCCATTTGTCGCCCGGCGTCCGAGTCCTTGCCGTCCGGTTTGGTGTCCGACAACGCGGCACGGCTGGCGTCTCGCACGAGTTCCATGGCTCGTTGCAAGTCCGGTGTCAAACCGTGAGGCATGAGCTCGGCAGGCTTACCGGTACATGCTGCCTCCAGGGCCTCGGCGGCAGAATTGAGTGGTTCATGTGCGGCACTCGTATTTTTCCTGATCGCCCGGGCGGCGGACCGAACCATGACGGGTGAAATGGCCCCCGTCACCGCGCCGGTCACTCGGTCCACGAGCTCATGTGCCTCATCGACGATCACCGTGTCGTGCTCGGGAAGAACCCCTATTCCCTCGAATGCGTTAATGGCCAGGAGAGCGTGATTCGTGATGACGACGTCAGCTTCCCCCGCCTTTTGCCGGGCAAGCTCGGAAAAGCACTCCTCGACGAGCGGGCATTTCCGCCCCAAGCATTCCGATGCGGTGACCGAGACCTGGCGCCAGGCCTTGTCACTCACACCGGGCAACAGCTCATCTCGGTCGCCGGTATCGCTTGTTTCCGCCCAGGAGCGCAGACGCACGACCTCTTCCGCGAGGCCCGAACTGGATTGATCAGGATGACCCGAGGCAGATGCCCCTTCGGAGTTCAGAGAGAAGAGCGAATTGGGGTCTTCCTCGTCCGGGTATCCCCCCTCGAGCTTGTGAAGGCAGACGTAATTGTTCCGCCCCTTCAGCAGGGCGACGTCGACCGGGCGTTCGAGCTGATCACTCAGAGCCTCGAGCAGCCGCGGCATATCCCGGTTCACAATCTGGGACTGGAGAGCGAGGGTCGCCGTGGCCACCACGATGGGCGATTCGGCGTCTATCGAACGCCGGATCGCGGGCACCAGATATGCCAAGGACTTACCCGTACCCGTGCCGGCCTGAACCAGGAGATGCTTGTTCATCTCCAGGGCCTGGGCCACGTGGGCAGCCATGAGCCTCTGCCCATCCCGCCTTTGCCCACCGGATCTCTCCACGGCCGTGTCCAGTAGTTCCAGCGCGTCCTTTGCTCCGGGCAGAGTCTCTGGCTCATCGCCCCTCAGCGCAGCGTCCATGTGCGTTTCCCTCCGCGCTCAGGCGTCCTAGACCGTGTACTCGTGCAGTTCGGATGCCATATCCGGCCTCACCAGGACCGACATCCTCGTCCCGTTTTCTTCGAATTCGGTCGAGAGTATCTCGGCATCCCAGGAGTGCAGACGAGAGACGATTTCGCCATGCGTATAGGGCACCAGAATGTCCAGCCGCACGTCCGGCCGCGGGATGGTTTCCGAGATGAGCTGCTTGAGCTCTTCGATTCCGGCTCCTGTCCGCGCCGAAACCACGGCGTGCCGCGGTTCGCGTTGGCGCAAACGCTCGATGACGTACGGGTCTGCGGCGTCGGCCTTATTGAGGACGATGATCTCCGGCACGTCGCGGGCGTCTACGTCGGCCAGAACTTCGCGCACTGCGCGGATCTGCCCTTCCGGTTCCGGGTGCGATACATCGACGACGTGCAGGACCACGTCAGCATCGGCGACTTCTTCAAGTGTCGAGCGAAAGGCCTCGACCAATTGGGTCGGCAGAGAGCGAACGAACCCCACGGTATCCGAGAGCGTATACCCGATGCCGTCCGGTGTTTCCGCTTTGCGAACCGTGGGATCCAAGGTTGCGAACAGCGCGTTTTCGACGAGAACGCCCGCATCCGTCAGCCGGTTGAGCAACGACGATTTGCCGGCGTTGGTATAACCGGCGATCGCAACGGACGGAACGTGGTTGCGACGTCGGTTGAGTCGTTTGGTCTCGCGCGCCGGCTTCATTGCCGCGATTTCGCGACGCAATTTTGCCATGCGTGTGCGGATACGACGTCGGTCCAACTCGATCTTGGTTTCGCCTGGCCCACGGGAACCAATGCCTTCACCCCCGGCAGCCCGGCCACCGGCCTGACGGGACATTGACTCGCCCCAGCCGCGCAAACGCGGCAACAGGTATTCCAGCTGTGCCAATTCGACCTGGGCCTTACCTTCACGCGATTTGGCGTGCTGCGCAAAGATATCCAGGATCAACGACGTGCGGTCGATGACCTTGATCTTGACGATGTCTTCCAAAGCGCGTCGCTGCGACGGCGCCAATTCGGAGTCGACGATCACGGTGTCGGCGCCGGTCGAGTTCACGATTTCACGGAGTTCCTGAGCTTTTCCGGATCCCAAGAAGGTTCCGGGATCCGGTTTGAGACGCCGTTGGACCAAGCCATCCAGCACTTCCGAACCTGCCGTCTCCGCGAGAGCCGCCAATTCGCGCAAAGAATCCTCGGCTTCGGTTTGCGTTCCTTCCGACCAAATACCTGCAAGAACCACGCGTTCGAGTCGCAACTGGCGGTATTCGACTTCGGTGACGTCCTCGAGCTCGGTCGAAAGCCCCTGGACGCGTCGAAGCGCGCGGCGTTCTTCGAGTTCTTGTTGGTCCCCGTCGGCGTCGGTGTGCTGTGTATTGTCTTCCGACAGCTCACGGGCCTTGCGGTCGAGGATCGACTGCTCGTGTTCCTCCTCAGGGGAGAATCGTCCGAGCACTCGGTCCACCGTAGCCCGCAGCTGGGCATCGCTCGGCTGTGAGCCGCCCTGCTCGTCGGGCCCGGTTGTTTCGTTCTGGGGCATAGTGCCTTTCTTCTGATGTCGTGGGGCTACCCCCACGACGCGGTATTCGATGATTCTATCTGGGCCGCGATGCGGCGGTCGCCTCATCCGGCCAATGTGTGGAGAAGAACTCGGCCGCGTCCTCGACGTCGGAGACCCCCAGGGGCACACACGATGCCGTAAAATCGCTCACCATGGCTGAGCACTACTTTTCTTCGCATGCCGAAGGCGATCTGCAGACCCGTCCCCTGAGCGTCGAGCTCGACGGTGTGAGGCGCGAGCTGGTGACAGCTTCGGGCGTCTTCAGTCCCAAAGGGCTCGACAAAGGAACTGCAGTCCTCTTTAAAGAAGTCCCTCAGCCCTCAGGAAATTCCCTCTTGGACATCGGTTGTGGCTGGGGACCCATCACCTTGACGATGGCTCTCAGGAACCCTCTCGCGAAGGTGACGGCAATCGACGTCAATCAGCGGAGCCTGGAGCTGACACGGCGTAACGCCGCCGCATTGGGCATCGAAACCATTTCCACTGCTCTGCCGGAAGAGGTCGATCCCGAATTGACCTTCGATACCATCTGGTCGAACCCTCCGATCCGGGTCGGCAAGGAGGTCCTCCACAATATTCTGCTGACCTGGCTCCCCAGGCTGGCACCTGGCGGTTCCGCCTACTTGGTGGTTCAGAAGAACCTCGGGGCAGACTCGTTGGTTCCGTGGATCGACGAGCACTTGGGCCAAGGCTTCAACGTCGGCCGATACGCGACGTCGAAGGGCTTCCGCGTGATCGAAGTTCTACGTCAAATCCCGACGCGGACTAGTTGAGAACCACTTTCCCTACCAGGACCGCAGGACCCGAGAGCACAACGTGCTCGAGATCATCCTGCCCCAAGACGAACGTCGTTCCCACGGCCCCTCCCGGGACCTCGACCACCCACTCGTCGGGAGCGTCATCGCCTGCCCAGAAACGTGTTGCTGCGGCGGCCGCGCACGCTCCCGTGCCACAGGACTGGGTCTCCCCGACTCCGCGTTCATGAACCCTCATGGCAATCCGTCCGATGGTCTCGTGTTCTTCCGAATCCATGGGAACCACAAATTCCACATTGGTTCCGTCCGCCGGCGTCGGCCTCACCGTCGGAGCCGATTCCAATCCCAATTTTTCCAGCTTTTCTTCCCCGGCGAGGGCCACCACAGTGTGCGGATTCCCCATGGTGATGGACACTCCGGGACGAGGGGTCCTCAGGCCGCGCGCCGTCACGAGGCAATCAGAACCGGAATCCCGGGCCTCATCACCATTGATGAATCCCCACGGACCCATATCGACCGCGTAGCCGGAATCGATCTTGGCGACGGTTTTGGGTCCGCCCCGCGTACCGATGGTCAGGGTCTGACCTTCCTCGAGGGTCACGAGACCCTCATGAATCAGGTAGTGGACGAAGACGCGCACCCCGTTGCCGCACATTTCCGACACAGAACCATCCGCGTTGCGATAGTCCATGAACCATTCGGCCCGAGGAGCAAGATCAAGAAGATTCCTCCCCTCCACGAGCCGTTCCGACCGGATCGCCCGGATCAGACCGTCGGCCCCGATACCAAGGTGCCTATCGCAGACTGATGCGACCAGTGCGTCATCCAGTTCAAGCTGTCCGTCCGTATCGGTCAGCAACACGAAGTCGTTGCCCGTTCCGTGGCCTTTCGTCAAGGTGATCCCGGCAAACTCACCCCATGATGGTTCGCTGGCCGCTTCTGAGGATTCGGCAGCAGGCGTTGAGTTATCGAGGGTCGTCTCGGTGGGCTCGGGCGCATCGGTTCGTTGAGAAGTCACCACACCAGTTTAACCCTCGGCGGCTCGGCGGAACAGCTCGACGGAGCGGTTCACGTTATCGGTGAAAAGTTCCGTGAAATTCAGCCAATGAATCCGGGGGTCGGCACGGAACCAGGTGGTCTGTCGCCTCGCGAATTGCCTCGTCGCTACGATGGTTTCCTCGATCGCCTCGTCGAGGCTTTTCTCCCCGTCGAGAACCTGAATGATTTGTGCGTAGCCTAGGGCGCGTGAGGCGGTCCTGCCGTCCCGCAGTCCTTCTCCGTCCAGGCGTTCGACTTCATCGACAAAACCCCGGTCGACCATCGTGTGCACACGAGCAGCCAAGCGGTCGTGGAGTACGGCCCGGTCGCCATCGAGACCGATCTGCAGGGCTGGTTGAATGTACTCGCGGCGGGGCATGTACGACGAAAAACGCCGACCGGTGACCTCCTGGACCTCCAGCGCACGGATCAGTCGTCGGTCGTCCTTGATCCGAGGAGCCGATTCAGGATCAACTTCCTTCAAGCGATCGAGCAGTGCTCCTCGACCGCGATCCGCGAGATCGTTTTCCAACCGTCGACGCACGGAAGGATCCGTTCCCGGAAATTCGAGCACGTCGAGAGCGGCACGAACATAGAGCCCCGAACCGCCGACAAGGATCGGGACACGACCCCGGCCCCGGATGTCGTCGAATTGGTTTCGAGCCGCGGTTTGAAAGTCGGCAACCGAGGCTTCGTCGCGCACCTCCAGAATGTCCAGGAGGTGATGCGGGATTCCCCCACGCTCGTCAATCGGCAATTTGGCGGTACCGATGTCCATGCCTCGATAAAACTGCATCGAATCCGCATTGACGATTTCGCCGTCGACGGCACGGGCCAGAGCGACCGCGAGATCGGACTTTCCAGTGCCTGTGGGCCCGACCACGGCCACGATCGGGCTCGCGGGCCTCGACCATGCGGTGTCCAATTCGGAGCCGACGGCTGGTTCAGCGGCCTCGTGCCCTAGGGGACGATCCACCACTACGAGGCGCTGGTCAGGCCCAGGGACGGCTTACGAGGGATCGTGGGCATACCGAGATTTGTGGTGCCCGGTTTGCCAGTCCCCGCACCGCAAGACTCTGCCTGTGTACGATCCCACGCGTCCCCGGCGCGCGAGCGGCGTACGGAATACTCTGTTGACCCGACGGATCGAGGGTCGGCAATCAGGTGGAACGGTGCGGCCTCGGTGATCTTGAGCGTCACCAGATCTCCCGGTCGCGGTGTCTCGCCGCCCTCGGGAACCGAAAAGTGCACGAGTCTCTGATCCCTGCTGCGTCCCGAAAGACGGTGCGTCTGCCCTCCCTTGCGTCCCGAATCCGCGGACACCATGACCTCGACCTGCTGGCCGACCTGCCGGGCGTTTTCTTCTTCGCTAATCCGGTCCTGAAGCTTGGTCAATCGCTCATATCGCTCTTGAACCACTTCCTTGGGAACCTGGTTGTCCATGGCGCCCGCCGGAGTTCCTGGACGAATCGAGTATTGGAAGGTGAAGGCCGACGAGAACCGGGATTTCTCCACGACGTCGAGGGTCGCTTGGAAGTCCTCTTCGGTTTCCCCGGGGAATCCGACAATGATGTCGGTCGTGATCGCTGCGTGGGGAATCTTCTGACGGACTTTATCCAGGATGCCCAAGAACTTCTTGGACCGGTACGAGCGCCTCATGTCTTTCAGGACCTTGTCGGAGCCCGATTGCAACGGCATATGCAGGACCGGCATAACGTTGGGGGTTTCAGCCATCGCGTCGATCACATCGTCCGTGAAAGCGGCCGGGTGAGGACTTGTGAAACGGACTCTCTCGAGGCCTTCGATATCGCCGCATGCGCGCAACAGCTTCGAGAAGGCCTGCCGGTCGCCGAATTCCACACCATAGGAATTGACGTTCTGGCCCAGCAAGGTGACTTCAATGGCCCCGTCGTCCACCAGGGCCTGGACTTCGGCCAAGATGTCCCCTGGCCGACGATCCTTTTCTTTGCCTCGCAGTGACGGAACGATGCAAAATGTGCACGTGTTATTGCAGCCCACCGAGATGGATACCCACCCCGAGTAGACCGAATCGCGTTTGGTCGGAAGGGTCGAGGGAAATACCTCCAGGGACTCCAGCAATTCGGTGGCCGCCTCGTCATTGTGGCGGGAGCGTTGCAACAGCGTGGGAAGTGACCCGATGTTGTGGGTACCGAAGACGACGTCGACCCAGGGGGCTTTTTTGACGATCGTGTCCTGGTCCTTCTGGGCCAGGCAACCGCCGACCGCAATCTGCATACCCTGGTTCTCGCGCTTGGTCGGCGCCAGGTTTCCGAGATTCCCGTACAGCTTGTTGTCGGCGTTCTCGCGAACCGCACACGTGTTGAAAACCACGAGGTCGGGAGTGCCTTCGGTATGTGGGACGTAGCCTGCGGACTCGAGGAGACCCGAAATTCTTTCGGAATCGTGCACGTTCATCTGGCACCCGAAGGTCCTGACCTCGTAGGTGCGGTGCTCGCCCGTCTGCTCATCGATGCCGGGCATCGGCTGCGTAGCGTCCGTGGGAAATGTATGACTAAGTGCGTCGGTTGGGTTTGATGTCACCCTGCCAGCGTACAAGAAGCCGGGCATCCCATGCCCACCTCGTTGACGAGCGTCACGGCCAGGAACCCAAACCAGCCCGGCCTGGGCCTGGGCGAAGTATCCTTGGCAAGTGCCCGATTCCTCCCCTAGCCACCAGACCGAACAGTCGCCCGTGGTGTTCTCCACGGTTGAAGACGTGGTGCAGGCCATGTCGCCACGATCGCGGGAACCCCTCCGTCGCGGTTGTGCCCTCTCGGCCGAGTTTTTTGGCAGGCCGGTCGACTCGGCAGAGCTTTTGTCCTCGACCAACCGGTCCGTTGTCGTGCGTTTCCGTGCGGGGCGAGCCTCCGTGGTGGTCAAACATTTTCGCAGACGTGATTCGGCGAGGAACGCCAGTGGCTTCGGATATTTAAGAGCGCGCTACGGTTCGGACGTTCTGCCGTCATCCGCTCGCCTCGTGGCCCACGACGACGCTGCCCGGATACTGGTATACGAAGACTTCAATTCGACTGCGGGGCCGGATCTGAATCGGGAAGATCTGCGCAGGTGGATCAGCACCTGGCCGGGCATGGTCCTTCCGGCCGATTCCGCGGCGGCCCTGTGGTTCCGCGACTCGCTGGCTGCGGCCGATCCGGTGGCTGCGGCCAAAGGGCGCCCCGGGGCGCTGCCTTCGCTGGGATTGCTCGACCGGAGTCGCCTTTCAGCGGAAGACCTCGGCCGGTTGTTGGACCCGAAGGTCTCGGTCCTGTGGTGCGGGGACATGAATCCGGGCAACTTCGCGCCCTCGGCCGACGGCGGCTACCGGCAAATCGATACCGAAGGCACGGGATACTGCGACCCCGCGATGCTGGTCACCGAAGTCAGGATGGGATTGCCCTCTGCCGTCGACCACCAACGACTTCATGCGTTGCTCGACCCCGACGAGTGGGGCGACGCGGCAGATTCACTGTCCGAGCACTGGAACGTCAACGCTGAGCGTGAAACACGTGCCCGCCAAGCACTGGAGGCTATCCTGCGCGCCCTCGCCCCGTCCCGCGCACCTCTGCACGGTATCGAGCCGTGAGCTTAGGGCAGTTCTTCGTATTCCGAACTGTCAAAATCCGCATCGACCGTGTTGCCGCCGTCGAAGCCCGTGTCCGAGAGGTCGTCAGCTGATCCTCGAAGTTCCTGTTTGACGACTTCGAACGCCACACCAGGGGAATATCCGCGTCGCGCAAGCATCGAGGCGAGGCGACGGAGTTCCTTTTCATGAACGGCTCTGTCGGACAGGTCCGCGTTCCTCTTGATTTTCTTGCGTACGAGGTCCCTCGCATCTTCGCGCTCGTCATCGTCCGAACGCTGCGCGAGAGCCTCTTCCGCAATGTCACCGGTGACGCCCTTCTGAGCCAGTTCCCTCCTGAGTGCCGGCCGAGCGAGCTTTCGGCTCATGGACCGGCTTCTGACGAACATCTCCGCGAATTGCTGGTCATCGACCAGCCCCAGGTCCTCATATCGGTCGAGGATTTCCGAGACCGTCTCCTCGGAGATTTCTTTGGACCGGAGCTTCTCCTCCAGCTGGCCACGGCTACGTGCCGCCATGGTCAATTGGCGGAGGACAATGTCCTTCGCACACTCGTACTCGGATTTCTCGACGGAGTCCGACCGTGCCTCGTCTCGAGCGGCTACGGAATTAGGACCAGTACTGGAAGGAGCCGCTGGAGCGGCCTTTTCTGCGGCGCCGGAGCCTTCCAACCCCAAATCCTTGACCGGTGGGTTCTTCCCTCCCCCGAGTTTCCGACCCTGACGACGACGGCCGGAACCGTAGCGGTTCCGGCCGTCACCGCGTCCTGAACTCAATGACATTAGAAGTTCTCAGGCAGGGCGTCCAGGGGATCATCACTCAGCTCGGCGGTATCGACACCGTCACCCGGTACTGCCGCCGTTTCAGTTGCTGCGGCAGCACCAACGCCATCTTCTTCCTCCGTGTCAATGATGCCGGCTTTGACGAGAGTCTTATGCTGGATCTCTTCGGCCAACTCGGGATTGTCTTTGAGGAACCGGCGGGCATTTTCCTTGCCCTGGCCCAGCTGATCGCCTCCATAGGTGAACCAGGCGCCGGACTTCTTGACGATGTTGTGTTCGACGGCCATGTCGATAATGCCGCCTTCGATCGAAATTCCTTCCCCGTAGAGAACGTCGAACTCGGCGACCTTGAACGGCGGGGCCATCTTGTTTTTGACGACCTTGGCCTTGGTACGCGATCCGATGGGATTGGCACCGTCCTTCAAGGTTTCAATACGGCGAATGTCGATCCGCACCGAAGAATAGAACTTCAGGGCCTTACCGCCGGTCGTGGTCTCAGGACTACCGAAGAACACACCGATCTTCTCGCGAAGCTGGTTGATGAAAACTGCCGTGGTGTCGGTCTGGGACAGCCGGCCCGTGATTTTGCGCAAGGCCTGAGACATCAGGCGAGCTTGCAAGCCCACGTGGGAATCGCCCATCTCGCCTTCGATTTCCGCGCGCGGAGTCAACGCCGCGACCGAATCGACCACGATGATGTCGATCGACCCGGAGCCAACCAACATGTCCATGATCTCGAGCGCTTGCTCACCGGTATCCGGCTGAGAAACCAGCAACGAATCGGTGTCAACCCCGAGCTTTTCGGCGTAAACCGGGTCCAAAGCGTGCTCCGCGTCGATGAATGCAGCGATGCCGCCATTCTTCTGACAACTGGCCACGGCGTGGAGCGCGAGGGTCGTCTTGCCCGAGGACTCGGGCCCGTAGATCTCGACGACGCGGCCGCGAGGCAACCCGCCGACACCGAGGGCGACGTCCAAGGACAATGCGCCGGTGGAAATGGTCTCTGTCTTGACGGCCTCTCGATCGCCCAGGCGCATGACCGAGCCCTTGCCGTAGTTCTTGTCGATCTGGGCGAGGACCGTGTCCAGAGCCTTCTCTCGGTCCGTACCGGTTGCGCGGGAGACGGAAGTCGTGTTTCGCGATTTAGCAGCCATGATTACCTCAATTCCGTGGCCCTCCGGTGGTGGCAGGGCCTGCTGTCGTGCGTTTCAGTCCTCACGCTAGTCGCCGGGACTGACAAGTTAAGCGCTTTGGGGCATCTGTGGAAAACCCGCGTCTCGCATCTGCGAATAGTCTAGCCGATGTCGAACACTAATTCGAATATAGTTTCGATCGGCGTGCCCCATTGGTCTTCGAATCCCTCCGAGCCTCACGGCTCACCGGGGTTCCCCGGGATCGGTTCCCAACCAACGATCCTGCGGCAGATCGTGCTGACGGCAGACGGCCTGCCACACCTTCAGCGGTGCAACTCCAGACTCGAGGGCCTCGTTCGCCGTGCGATTGTCCACCGCATCGAGGACCGTTTGGCTTCCCACAACCCGCGCGTACCCGAAGCCGAACTCGTCCTCCATGCTCCGCCAGAACTCCGAAACCTTCACCGATTCTCCTCTTCGGGCTCATCACAGCATTCCTCAAACTCGACAATAGCGGCCATAGAGCCATGGGCAGAAGCCCAGTATGTCGACCCCAAAAAACGCGAAAATCCGCATCGCCTGCGAATTGATCGCAGACAATACGGATTTTCAAACTACTCAGAAGGACTCATGGACACGAGTCCTCCGCGGACACGACCGGATGACGGCCGTTCACGCTTTTTCAGGGAACTATCGAGCGATCGGGCGGGTCCGGTGCACGGCCGGAAGATCGCTGGAGCCCACGGCGTTCATGCCGTATTCGCGGCGGAACTCCTCAGAGAGCTCGTTGGGTACGGTATCGGGAACGTTGAGTCCCTCAGCGGATGCAAGTCGGTCGGAGACCTCGCGGAGCATCTGGGACATGGGAATCTCAAGTGCGACGCAGATTGAAGCGAGCAGTTCTGACGAGGCTTCCTTCTGGCCGCGCTCGACCTCACTCAAATATCCGAGCGAGACACGGGCACTGTGGGACACCTCGCGCAGGGTCCGCCCCTGACGCTGTCGGATGTCTCGAAGGACCTCACCGATTTCGTGGCGTAGGACAATCACTTTGGGCTCCTGCGGTTCGGGCGTGAAATTTTCTGACTGTCCCACGTCCTTCCAACGGACGACGCCGTTCACGGACACGGGTTGCTTAGTCATCTTTATGCCTATCTCCCTTTTCGATGTGGCCTCTTAGTGTTGAGTGCCACTGGATTTCTTCAGCCTAATGCAGTTCTGACGTTCTCGTTAGGCCTGTGGACGGATCCTTTTCACACCGTCACAGTCATTCAAACCAAGTTTCCTGTGAATTCATTCCCGCTCACGGCGAAAGGTGCCTGGGAATATCCTGGGCATGCTGTGGGAACCGCATTTCAGGCGTCCAGGATCATCGTTTCCAACAGAAGACGCAGAGCTGCTTGAACGCTTTGCTCACGGATCTCCGCCCGGTCACCGTGAAAACGCAATTCCTTCGTTGCGAAACCGAACGGGCTCGCACAACCGATGTAGACCAATCCCACGGGTTTGCCGTCGTGAGGCTCGGGGCCGGCGACTCCTGTCGTCGAGATCCCCCAATCGGTGCCGCAGACATGCCGCGCGCCAGCCGCCATGGCTCGGGCGACGTCGGGGTCCACCGACCCTTTGTCGGCCAGCAGACTCTCCCGAACCCCGAGCACCCCCGCCTTGACGGAGTTGTCGTAGGACACCACGCCTCCCCAGAAGGCGGTCGAGGCCCCGGAGACCGAGCAGATAGTTGATGCGACCATACCGGCCGTCAGCGATTCCGCCGTGGATATGGTCTGGCCCGATACAGTCGCGGACGCGACGACTCTGGTCGCCAAAGACGCTGCGGATTCCGTCTCGGGAACGCTCATTCGGCTCATGAGCGTCCGTTCTCGGCCAGGTACTCACGCCGCAAGGTGACCGCTTTCGCCACGTAGTCGATGCCAGTCACTACTGTGACAACGACGACCGCGGCCATCACGATCCACCCCGGAACCATGGCCCACCATCCGAGTGCACCCAGCGGAAGAATGAACAGAATGAGCGCGATCGTTTGGAGAACCGTCTTGAGTTTGCCCCCCTTGGAAGCAGCCATGATTCCGTACCGAATCACGAAGAATCGCATGATGGTGATTCCCCACTCGCGGATCAGAATCACGATGGTGACCCACCACCAGAGTTCGCCCAAGATCGACAAGACCACGAATGCCGCTCCCGTCAGGAGCTTGTCCGCTATGGGATCGGCGATCTTACCGTAGTCGGTGATCAGATTTCGAGAACGGGCAATGTCCCCGTCGAGCTTGTCCGTGTACATCGCCACGCCGAAAACGACGACAGCCGCCCATCGCATCCACATCGAAGTCTCACCGAAATGCCCACCTGCGATCAAGAACCACACGAAGAACGGAACCATCACAATCCGGACCGTGGTCAGAGCATTCGGCAGGTTGAGGTTCGACGGTTTGGGCGTCTCCTCGGGTTCTTTTGCGGTGCTCATGAGTGTCCCTTCCACAGGCCTTTGATTTTCGGTCTCATCGGCCGGTCAGCTGCCACGCGTCGGTGTCCCCGTTCGACTCGTCCGCGTGATCGTTGTAGTCGGGCGCGACGTTCTGCAACGATTCTTCCACGGGGTCCCCTCCCGAGTTCACGCCGCCGTCCCCGGAGGATTCGGGCGGCTCCTCGCCCCTGAGCTTGGCAAGAGCGGCCGGAAGGTCGTCCGGAGATACGAGAACGTCACGGGCCTTGGATCCCTCGGACGGCCCCACGATTTCGCGGGACTCCAAAAGGTCCATGAGCCGGCCTGCCTTGGCGAAGCCCACGCGCAGCTTGCGCTGCAACATTGAGGTCGACCCGAACTGCGAATTGATGATGAGTTCGGCGGCTTGAAGAAGGACGTCGAGATCGTCGCCGATATCGTCGTCGATCTTCTTCTTGGGCTGGTCCTGGATCACGTCCGAACGGTAGCTCACGGGCATCTGAGTCTTGACGTGCTCGACGACGTCGTGGATCTCGGATTCGGTGACCCATGCACCCTGCACACGCATTGGCTTGGACGCACCCATCGGAAGGAAGAGAGCGTCACCCTGACCAATCAGCTTCTCCGCGCCCGCCTGGTCCAGGACCACGCGGGAGTCCGTGACGGATGAAGTCGCGAACGCCATCCGGGATGGCACGTTCGCCTTGATCAGACCCGTCACCACGTCCACGGACGGGCGCTGCGTCGCGAGGACCAGGTGGATACCCGCGGCTCGCGCCAGCTGGGTGATGCGGACGATGGCGTCTTCCACATCACGCGGGGCGACCATCATGAGGTCGGCCAGCTCGTCCACGATCACCAAGAGGTACGGATAGGGCCTTATTTTGCGTTTTGAACCAGGTTCCGGTTGGACCTTCCCCTCGCGAACGGCTTTGTTGAAGTCGTCAATGTGCTTGAACCCGAAATGGGACAGGTCATCGTAACGGGCGTCCATTTCCCGCACGACCCATTGCAGAGCTTCTGCCGCTTTCTTCGGGTTGGTGATGATCGGGGTGATCAGGTGGGGAACACCCTCATAGGCCGTGAGCTCCACGCGCTTGGGATCGACCATGACCAGACGAACTTCGTCGGGGGTCGAACGCATCAGGATCGAGGTGATCATCGAGTTCACGAAGGATGACTTACCGGCGCCGGTGGCACCAGCAACGAGCATGTGCGGCATTTTGGCGAGGTTCGCAACGACGAAGCCGCCCTCGACGTCCTTGCCGACACCCATAACCATGGGGTGCGGGGAGGCGTGAGCCTTGTTGGAGCGAAGGACGTCGCCCAGAGCTACGGTTTCTCGGTCGGTATTCGGAATCTCGATGCCGATTGCGGATTTGCCGGGAATCGGCGAAAGAATCCGGACATCGGCGCTGGCGACCGCATAGGAGATGTTCTTGGACAGGGCAGTCACACGTTCGACCTTGGTACCCGACCCCAGCTCGATCTCGTACCGGGTCACGGTCGGACCGCGAGAGAACCCGGTAACCTGCGCGTCGACCTTGAACTGCTCCAGAACGTTGGTCAATGATTCGACCACGGAGTCGTTGACTTCCGAACGCTCCTTGGCGGGAGGACCCTGGATCAGCATCTTTTGTTGCGGCAGAACGTAATCTGTGGTCGAGAGCGCTGCCTCACGGGCCGCATCCCGTTGTGGCTGGGCATGCGGGATGCTTTCGTCCGACGGTGCGGGTGCACTCGATGAGAAAGTCTCGGCTTCCTTAGGATTCGGTTTCTCAACCAAAGGAGAGACGCCCTCGTGGGGGTCCTCGAACTGGGTTTTCGATTCCTCGGGCTCCTGAGGAGCCTTTCGCTGGGACGCCGTCTGCTGGGGAGAAAGGACCTCTGTAGCGTCTGCGTCCGGGGACTGAATCACGCGGGTCCGGTCCAGACCCTCCTGGACGGCTTCGGCGGTCTCACCGGCCTCTTCTGCGCCGTCCCGAGCGGCACGCGCACGGTTGAATTTGCCCAGGTCGAAGAGCTCGGACTTCTTTTTCTTCTGCGGTTTGGTGCCCGTGGCCGCGGAATCGCGATGGTGATCGAACACCTCGGTGGGCTCGGTTGCCAAACGCCCACCGTGCGGATCCGCCGTGGGGGCATTCTTGTCGACCACGGCCCTCGTAAAGGCCTCGTCCCCCACGTAGGTATCCAGGGGCCCCGAATCTTCCTCGGTCTTCTTGCGCCGGCCGAACAAGGAACGCTTGGGCTTGGTTGTCTCCGCTTCGTCGTAGCCTTCGTCGAGGTAGCTGCGATCGTGCTCCGGCGCAGAGACGTCGGTTCCCTGATGCTGGGGCTTCTCACCGATCAGCCGGGCGAAAGCCGCTCGAATATTCGGCACGATCTGACGGATCGGCGTCGCGGTGATGATCAGGACCGAGACCAAAGCCAGGAGAATGTGGATGGCGACGGCGCCGGGAACCGTGACCAGCTTGGAGAACGTTGCCCCAGCCAATAAACCGACGATGCCTCCTCCCCCGCGAATGGCATCCAGACCCGAATCAATGCTCGGGGATCCGGCAGCCACGTCGAAGAGGGCGGAACCACTGATCACCATGAGCAGCAGCCCCACGGCAATGCGGTTGTTGGCGCCCATGTCCGTCGGTCGCCTGAAGGCACGGATCGCGAAGCCACCGAGCATCACGGGTGCGACGAGCGCCATATGCCCGAAAGTTCCGGCCACCACAGCATGCCACGCCGTGGCCGGCCAGGACACGGCCTGCACCCCGACGGAAGAAAGGTTCCACCATTCGACGGCCGCCGTGACCAGGGCCAAAATCAGCATCAGGAGAGCGCCGCCGTCGCGCCGATCCTCCGGAGCCAGTTCGGTACGCAACGTGCCCATTCGGCGGATCGCGCCGCCGACGAGATGAGCACAACCGACCCACGCACCGAGGATCGCCCGGACGAACCAGTTGGGCTGATCGGGTGCGCTAGTGGTCGCACGCGAAGAACGAGTGGCGGCTTTTTTGGTGCCGCTCGACGAACGCCGCGACTGCGATGCGCCCTTTTGAGGGGTGGGGGAAGTACGAGTCGCCATATCTTCCAGGGTAGACGATCAGGGCGGAACCCACACTCGCCCCGGTCAAAACCGTGCGAATCTGTGGATTACCGCCCTCGGCTCGCGGCTTCCGCGCCGCGAGATATTCGTCCCTACTTTTCCTGGTTGGCCTCCACGACCACGGGGATGATCATCGGCTTGCGACGAAGCTTCCGACCAATCCATTGGCCAATCGTACGGCGCACGATCTGCTGCATCTGGTGATTGGTCACACGCTTAGAGGACTGCTCGTGAAGAGCGTCCTCGAGCGCCTCGGTGATCTTCGGAATCATCGGTGAGAAGACGGCATCTTCTTCTGCAACGCCTCGGGCGTGGATATCCGGTCCTGCAACGACGCGTTTGGTCTTACGATCGACCACAATCACGATCGAGACGAAGCCTTCTTCGCCCAGCGTGCGGCGGTCCTTGAGGTCCTGGTCCGTGATTTCGCCCACGGACTTGCCATCAACGTAGACATAACCGCAGTCGACCGCGCCTACGATCCGGGCCTGCCCGTTCTTCATGTCGACGACGATGCCGCTTTCGCCCAGGAGAACATTCTCCTCGGGAACGCCGGTTTCCATCGCGAGCTTGCCGTTCGCAATGAGGTGACGGACTTCGCCGTGGACGGGAAGGACGTAATTCGGCTCGAGAATGTTGTAGCAGTACAACAATTCGCCCGCGGCCGCGTGGCCCGATACGTGGACCTTGGCATTGCCCTTGTGGATCACATTCGCACCCAATTTGAGCAAGCCATTGATCACGCGGAAGACGCTGTTCTCGTTGCCAGGGATCAAGGACGAGGCCAACACGATCGTATCGTCCTGGTCGATCTGGATCCTGTGGTCTCCGCTGGCCATGCGCGACAACGCGGCCATGGGCTCTCCCTGAGAACCGGTACACATCAGGACAACCTCGTCATCGCGGTAATTGTCCACGTGCTTGAGATCGATCAGGACGTTCTCCGGAACGTGCAAGTAACCGAGCTTTTCTGCGATCGACATATTGCGGACCATCGAACGGCCGCACAGCGCTACCTTGCGCCCACGCTCGACCGCGGCATCGATCACCTGCTGAACACGGTGAACGTGAGAGGAGAAGGAAGCCACAATGATGCGCTTGGGGGCGTCCCGGAAGACGTCGGAGAGCACCGGACCGATGTTCTTCTCCGTAGGCGTGAACCCGGGGACCTCCGCGTTGGTCGAGTCCGGAAGGAAAAGATCGACGCCCTCCTCGCCCAGGCGGGAGAAGTGACGCAAATCGGTGATACGACCGTCCAGAGGAAGCTGATCCATCTTGAAGTCGCCGGTGTGCAATACCGTCCCGGCCTTAGTCCTGATGAAGACAGCCAAGGCATCCGGGATCGAATGGTTCACGGCCACGAACTCGCATTCGAACGGCTTGAGATCCTCGACATCGCCTTCCGCGACGGCCATGGACGTCGAGCGAATACGGTGTTCCTGAAGCTTCGCCTCGACCAGCGCCAGGGTCAGCTGCGAACCGATCAAGGGGATATCAGGCCGACGCTTGAGCAGGTACGGAACCGCGCCGATGTGGTCCTCGTGACCGTGTGTCAGGACAATGGCAACGATGTCGTCGAGACGATCAAGAATATGGTTCAGATCCGGCAGGATCAGGTCGACACCAGGCTGAGTCTCTTCCGGGAAGAGGACACCGCAGTCCACGACCAGGAGCTTTCCATTGAGTTCGTAGACCGTCATGTTACGGCCTATCTCGCCCAGTCCTCCGAGGGCCAGAACACGCAGGGTGTCCTTTTGCAGCTTCGGAGGTTTGGGCAAATCGGTGGGTATCTGGGTCACGGGACCCCTTTCTGATGATGAAGGCCCCGCCGGCTCTGCAGCGGGGCCCGTGAGGTTATTCGATGCTTGAGGCGGCGACTGACCCTTCGAGGTCTGACCGAATTAGTGCGGTCTCCGCCTCGGTGGGTTCAACGTGCGGCAGGCGCACCATATTGGTTGCGAGCCTTCCCTGCCATTGAAGAATTGTTTTGGCGGCCACGGCCCCGGGAACCCGGGTCATGGTCGCAGTGACGACCGGATGCACATCCCGATGGATTCGCTGCGCAGTGGCCAGATCGCCCCGAACGACGGAATCGATGAGTTCGCGGAACTGCTCCGGAATCACGTGCGTGGTCACTCCGATGAGTCCCTGCGCACCGATGGCCATCCAGGGGAGGGTCAATCCGTCGTCGCCCGAGTAGAACTGAAGGTCCGTCCGAGACATCACTTCGGTTGCGCTCGCGAAATCCGCCTTGGCGTCTTTGACGGCAACAATATTCGGGTGTTCTGCGAGCGCGACCATGGTTTCCGGCGCGATCTGGATCCCGGCGCGGCCGGGGATGTCATACAACATGATCGGGGTCTTGACCGAGTCGGCCACGGTGCGGAAGTGCGCCAGAAGTCCCGACTGCGTCGGCTTGTTGTAATACGGGGTGACGACCAGGAGGCCGTCGACGCCGACTTCTTCGGCGAGCGACGCTACATGAATCGTGTGCTGGGTGTCGTTGGAGCCGACACCGGCGACAATCGAGGCCTTGTCCCCCACGGCGTCCTTGACGATGCGGAAGACACGGGCGTTCTCCTCGTCCGTCATGGTCGAGTATTCGCCGGTGGTTCCGCAGACGACGAGACCATCGTTGCCACGCGCGACGAGCTCTTGGGCGAGCTCGGCGGTGGCTTTCTCGTCCACGGATCCATCCGCCGCGAAAGGAGTGACCATCGCGGTCAGGAGGCGACCGAACAGGGGCTCAACGGGGGCTGTGTTCTCGATCGAAGACTCAGACATGTCTCCCAGGCTACAGCAAATTCACGACTCCTCGCCCTGCGACAAAGCACCGGCCGGCCTGCCCTGATACAAAGCCACGGCGTCACGCATGGAGCGTCTTGCCCTCTTGCGGTCTCCCGCGGCGTCGTAAGCACAGGACAATCGGAACCACGTACGCCAATTTTCG
This sequence comes from Rothia uropygialis, assembly GCF_004137765.1. Taxonomy (GTDB): domain Bacteria; phylum Actinomycetota; class Actinomycetes; order Actinomycetales; family Micrococcaceae; genus Rothia. Next base: position 50,318 of record NZ_NOIS01000005.1, read on the forward strand.
GGGTCGGCCTCGACTTCCCGCTGGTACACCGGAAATTCCGCGTCGGCTGATTCCCGGTCGATACCGCCGGAGGCAGTTCGCGGAAGATTGTCTTCGGGCAGGCCTCCTTCTCGTCCCAGGATTGAGGCGAGTTGTTGGACCCGCACTCCGAACAAGACTTCCCGGATCAGTGCCCAGGCGCCTATCAGCGGAAGCACGATCAAACCGGCACCCAGCAGGATTCCCGCGATGTCGCCCGAAGCGACCAGAAGGATGCCTCGCTGCAAGGTCAGGACCAAGTACAGGGCGAGCAGCGCGACCGTGATGGCCGCGAAAGTTTTGCCCTTGTTGGTCGAATCGATGAAGACAAAAGCCGCACTAAAAGCCAGGATGACGAGGATGAAGAGCCGCGTCCCGGGAGGTACGGGCAGCAACCAGACGGTGATTGCGACCAGAACGACCGCCGCGGCCGTGAAAATCTTGAGTCCGCGCACGCTTCAGTCCAGGTCCAGGTAGCCGTCGAGACCGTGTGTCAGCCCCGGACGGTCACCGACGGTCCGTATTCCCAAAAGAACCCCCGGCATGAAGGAGACTCGGTCGAACGAGTCGTGGCGAATCGACAGTTGCTGCCCCTCATCCCCCAGAAGGATCTCCTCATGAGCAACCAAACCGCGTAAGCGCACGGCGTGGACATGCACATCTTCCACGACGGCACCCCGAGCGCCCTGAGGGTCGGACTGTGTCGCATCGGGGCTCGGCCCGCGTCCGGCACTTTTCCGGGCCTCCGCGATCTCGTGCGCTGTGTGTGCCGCGGTTCCGGAGGGGGCGTCCAATTTCTGAGGGTGGTGCAATTCGATGACTTCGACGGATTCGAAGTATTTGCTCGCGGTCGCGGCGAATTTCCCGGCGAGGACCGCGCCGATGGCGAAGTTGGGGGCAATCAGAACACCCGTTCCCGAATGTTCTGCGAGCAGCTTCCCCAACCGGTCGAGCTTGGTCTCATCCCAGCCCGTCGTCCCGACAACGGCGTGCATCCCGTGCTCGACCGCGTATCGGACGTTTTCTTCGCTGGCTGCGGGGACAGTGAGATCAACCACGACGTCGGCCCCTGATTTCCCTACGTCCTCGAGGCGATCCTGAGAGCCCAGGGCCGCTACCAGTTCCATATCCTCCGCGTCCTTGACGGCTTTGACGGCTTCCGAGCCCATGCGGCCCGCCGCACCGAGTACTGCAACTTTGATCACGTCAGTCATGCCTCCCACCCTATCGCCGCGCGTGCCGACCGCCGAGTCGCGGCGGACCAGCGTTTTCATGACGAAAGCCGCCACCGACCCAGGAAGCAGGATCGGCCTACACGTGATTACCATGTTCAGGGAAGTTTCCCCGACCTTCCGGCAAACCACACTCACCAAGGATTTCCGCCCTCTTCATGAATTCGTCGTCCCTTTTTGCGTCGCCCGTACCACCCGAGGCAGGACAAGAGCGCTTCCACTTGAAGGGGCTTGACGGGCTTCGGGCCATCGCGGTGGCCTCGGTGGTGATTTACCACTTGTGGCCGGGAGCATTGCCAGGCGGGCTGATCGGGGTCGACCTGTTCTTTGTGATTTCTGGTTATCTGATCACCGCACTGCTGCTGCGGGAAGCCGCGTACACCGGAAAAATGCACCTGCCCCAGTTCTGGATGCGGCGATTGCGTCGGCTGATACCGGCAATGGTCTCCTGCGTTCTCATCTGCACGAGCGTCGCGTTCCTGATCGGCGGCGACGTGCTGGTCCATATGCCTCGGCAAGTGATCTCGGCCCTGACGTATACGTCGAATTGGGCGAGCGTCGTCGCGGGCAACGATTATTTTTCGAGGACTTCGCTCGAGCTGTACACCAATTTCTGGTCGCTGGCGCTCGAGGAACAATTCTATTTGGCCTGGCCGGTCGTCCTCGTCACCACCTGCATCCTGGTGATGTCGTGGAAGAAACGCACGCTGGTACCCGCTTTGCTCTGCGTCGCCTCGATCTCCGCCATGGTGTTGTGGAATCACTTTGAACCCGATATGACACGCGGGTACTACGGTCTGGACACCCATGCATTCGGCCTGATGACCGGTGCGGTCCTCGCGCTGATGATCCCGTGGAGCATGTACCCGCCGCGCCCCGGCGTTCGGGTGCGGGCCCTCGAGCAGAGGTACATCCCCGCGCTCAACGTATTCCGCATCCTTGCGGGTTGGGCCAGCCTCGTACTCCTTCCCGTGCTCGCCCGCATCCTCACCGAGGACGAGCCCACGATTCTGGCCCCGTGGGGTCTCCTGGGCGCTTCGCTTCTTGGCCTGGGGGTCATTCAGACTCTGCTTCCTGACGTCCGCGGCGTCGGTGCGGAATGGCTTCGTCGACTCTTGTCCCTCAGCCTTCTGGAATGGCTCGGCAAACGATCCTACGGTCTGTACCTATGGCACTGGCCTGTCATGACGCTGTTGCACTACGGAGCCCTCACCGTTCCCGACCAGGTGAAAAACGTCGCAGTCCTGATCCTGACAATCATCGTTGCGGCTCTGTCCTACCGATGGCTCGAGCAGCCCGTTCGCCGAAAAGGCTTCCTCGGAGCCGCAAACGCATTTTTCCGGGCTTTCGGCAGGCCCGTTCGCGCCCGGATGGCCGCGATCGCATCGATGGCGCTCGTGGTGTGCGCGCTCACGGGAACGGTCGCGGCCTGCCTCAACGCCCCGCAGAAGACGCAAGCACAATCCGTGATCGCACAAGGTCGGGAAGCCCTGAAGTCGACCGAATCGCCCTCGCCGTCTCCCAGCCCCTCGGGACCCGAAGCATACCGTCCGTCGCCTGGAGGAGAGGACGTCACGATGATCGGCGATTCCGTGACGCTCGCCTCCGCGGACGCGTTGCAGTCCCATGCGCCAGGCATCGACGTCGATGCTGCGGTCAGCAGAAACATGTCCGCTGGAATAGACCTGGCCCGCAAACGACTCGATCAGGGGACCCTGGGGCGGATCGTGGTGATTTCGCTGTCGACCAATGCCGAAGTCTCATCCGAGGACATCGACAAGCTGACCACGATCTCGGAATCGGGGGAGGCACGCCAGCTCGTGCTGGTCACGGGCCAGGCTCCTGAGAAACTCGATTGGGTCGGACCATCGAACGACGCGGTCCGCGCCGCCGGGTCCGGAAGCGACAAAATCGTCGTCGCGGACTGGGCCAAGGCCTCGGACGGTAAGCCGGAGCTTTTGGTTTCGGACGGCGTCCACCCTGAGGCGGCTGGCCAGGATCTGTATGCATCGACCGTGAGCACTGCGATCGAAGAGGCCAAGCAGAAACTCGCGCAACGGACCGGTGGCCAAAACGCGCCTGGAGACCAGCCGGGACCCGAATCCAGCGGTCCGTGACGACCTCGGCCGGCTCGAGACGCAGCCAACTGCTAAGTTCGATGTATGGCAGATCACCTTCCGTTGGAGCCGTCTACGAGCTTCGTACTGACCGATGCCGACGGCAGAATACTGGAGAGCCGATCGCCCCGGGAGGTCTACTACGCCGCGTCGACCATCAAATTGGGGGTCGCGCTGGCCGTCGGACGGCACGTCCATGAGGGCTCGCTGGGCCTCGAAACGAATTTCGCGGCGACGAGAACCTTCAGGGGCGTGGACGGAGAACCCTTCGCCCTCTCGGGCGACCACCTGGACGACCATTTTCCCAAAGACGGCACCGGCTTGACCGTCACGCAGCTCCTCCGTGTCATGATTTCTCGATCCTCGAATGAAGCAACCAACATCCTGCTCCGCGAAACGGGACTGGAAGCCGTCGCGGAGGTGTTCCACGACCTTGGTCTTCAGGCCACTCGAGTCGAACGGTTGATCGGCGACACCGCTGCCGAGAACCGCGGACTGACAAATGAAACTTCTGCCGCGGATCTGGCGCACCTTATGCGCGGTACCGTGACCGGCATCGCCGGAAACCGACCACCGCTGCCGAGTCCCGTCACGGTCGAGATCGTGCGTGCCCTGGAAGCGCAGACCGTTCCTCCGATCGGGCGGGTTCTTGCACCCGGAGTGCGGTGGGGTTCGAAGTCCGGCGAGGTCCCCGGCTATCGCCACGACGTCGCGTTCATCGGCACCCCGGCCGCCCCCGATTGCCGGTATTTGGCGGTGTGCACTCGGGGGTTCGAGGAGCCTGAAGCCGACGAATCCATCGCCGCAATCGTTCGGGCTCTGGGCCTGGACTCAATCCGCGGTCCCAGAACACGGGACGAGATCCGAGAGGATCGGGCCCTGGAGTGAACAGTGCGGACCGAATGATCGACTACGGGGTTGCCCCTCCCTCGTTCTCCCAATTCTCCTCTTCCTGCTCTTCCTGCTCGAGCGCGGCCTGATGGACACCCGTGAGGAGTTTGAAGGACACCTGCTCGGCCAGATCCTTCACAAGGTGCAGCCGGTGCGCCTGCGCGTCGGAGTCCCGGAGGGCCTGCTCCCGGGCCATCTTTCGCTCGCCACGCAGCGCTCCGCCGATCGTGGTCAGTCGCTCGCCGAGCATCGTGGCCAGACCGTCTCGCAATTCGACCAGGTTGGTCCCTGAGACTTCGAGGCGCCTATCCACGACGTCGAGCGCGACGTGCGGATAACCGGCCGCGACAAGGAAATCTCGAGTTGACGGATCTGTGATCGCCGCGATTTCGTCGCTGACCGGGCGACGGGTGAACATGATGTCGACGGTGTACCGCTGGGGCGCCTCGTCGGTCATGAGCGTCGGAGGCAGGGATCCGATCTTGACCGCTCCCAGGCCCAGAATTCCAGCTTCGTCCGGTATATTTTCTATTTGCTCTTCCATAAATGAACTCTACGCCGTATATTGCCCGGACTACAGCACACAAAACATTAAATTAGATAGGGATTTTCAGCTGACGTTCGGAAAACGATTGTATGATTCAGTTACAGAGGAATTGCAATCCCATGATCGCTCGGAAAATGTCCGGAGCCTGCCTCTCTGCCGCGCGCCCTTCCCATTTCATCGGATGCCGCACGGTGTGGGACCAATCGACGCCTTTGTGGCCTACGCGTTTACGCGCAAGGTACAGGGCGCTAGATGTGAGGACATCATGGCTACTGAGCCGAATTCTCGAACCCAATCCACCCGACGAGGCAGAACAGCTGCCCCACAAGAATTTACAGAACTTGCCAAAAATATTCGGCAGAGCGGTTTGTTGAAGCGGAGATATGGATACTACTGGACCAAAATAATTGGTCTTTTCCTCGCGTTTTCCGCAACGGTTCTGGCACTCATTCTCATCGGAGACACCTGGTGGCAAATGATCACGGCCGGCGTTTTGGCCTGCGTGCTGACACAGATTGCGTTTCTAGGGCATGATGCCGCGCACCGCCAAATCTTTGCTTCCGGCCGGTGGAACGACTGGGTCAGCATCGTCCTCGTGGATTTCCTCGTGGGTATGAGCTACGGGTGGTGGCAACACAAGCACACCAGGCACCATGCCAATCCCAACAAATCCGGCTCGGACCCGGATATTGAGCTGCCCATTTTCGCGGTCACCGCAGAACAGGCTGAGAGTCGTCAGTCTTCGCGCCTCATGACATGGGTGCGCGGGCGTCAGGGCCTCGTGTTCTTTCCCCTGCTGTTCCTGGAAGGCATCTCCCTCCATGTGTCCAGTGTCCAACGATTGGCCGCGCCAGGGAAGCTCAAGCGCCGGTGGGCCGAGATCGCTCTGATCACCGTCCGCCTCACCAGTTACGTGCTCCTCGTCTTCTGGGTCCTCTCCCCTGGAGTTGCCGGTGCGTTCCTGGGCGTTCAGCTGGGAATTTTCGGGTTCTACATGGGTATGGCTTTTGCCCCGAACCACATGGGAATGCCGATTGTACCCAAGAACATGCGTATCGATTTTCTGAGAAGACAGGTTCTGATGAGCAGAAACATCAAGGGGTCACGATTCCTGGACACCGCGATGGGCGGACTCAACTACCAGATCGAACACCATCTTTTCCCCTCGATGCCCCGGCCCCACCTCCGGAAAGCCGCACCGATGATCGCCGCGTACTGCGAGGAACACAGGATCACGTACACGCGGACCAGCCTGCTCCAGGCCTACGTTCGAGTCGCCGACTACATCAACCGCGTGGGTCTCGGCAAGAAGGACGTCTTCACATGCCCCCTCGTCCAGGATCGCCAGTCTCCAGGAGTTCCCGTTCCGGTCGGACACTCGTAGACGAGATGTCACGCCCCGAGACCGTCGCGGTTTCCCTCTCGCGGCCGCCGAAAGTCTGACCTTCGATCCAGCCGGCTATGCGGCGGGCATTTCTGCCTCGCAGAACCGCCGCATGATCGCCCTCGACCACATGTGTTTCCAGACAATCGCACAGCGGCTCCCACGCGGTCGGGTCGGCCCCGACCTCGAGGGTTTGACGTGCCGAGCAAGCAACCACGCGACCGTCGAATCTACGCGGTGAGGCTCCCCGCGTGTATCCCATGGCTTTCCAGACGGACGCGATGCAGGTGCGCAGCGCTGAGTCGTCCAGGTTCGCCATTGCAGAACCGTGCTCCCGCAAGGCTGCGATGGTCTGTTCCAGATCGGAGGGAACAGTCTCAGGTTCGATCCCGCCCATTCGCATCAGGGCGATCCACAGGTCCGATTCCGTGGGCTCCGGTCGGGTGAGCCAGTACGCCGGCGGATACGCATCGAGGAGCACCACTTTCCGGATGGGAAGACCGCAGTCCGCAGCGCGAGCCGCTACGTCGACCGCGGCAATGCCTCCGACCGACCACCCCGCGAGAATACAACCGTCCGGGGCCACTTTTCTGAGCGATGTCACGTATTCCGCCGACAACGCTTCAAGATCCTCCGGCCACGGGATCTCGGGCGTCGCAAATTGCGGTGCCTGCAGTGCCCAAACTGAACGAGCAGGGTCGAGGTGCTGCAGAAAGGACGCATAGCACCAGCCCAGCCCGCCGGCCGGAGGCAAGAAGACCAGAGGCGCCGATGACGGGTCCTGGCCTCGGCGAAGTTGCAGCACGGGGGCGAGTTCTCCGAAGCCTTGTTCCTCGAGTGCCTCGGCCAACGACCGTGGGGTCGGATGAGCAAAGATTTTGGCCAGGGAACAAGGCTGCCCGAAATACTCTTCGACGCGGATGCCCAATTCGAGGGCACTCAGCGAGGCCCCGCCCGCCGTGAAGAAGTCCGTTTCCGGGCCGACCGCGGGAACATCCAGCACGTCACCGAACAACGTGCACATGACCTGCTCCCGAAGATTCTGAGGGACCCCGCCTTGGTCCGGAACGACCAGTTCTCGCGTGGCCAGGTCCCTGCGATCGGCTTTTCCGTTTGAGGTGACCGGCATCCGGTCAAGCGCCGACCACAACGTCGGAACCATGTAGTCGGGGAGGTTCTCCTCGCAGTGGGTTCTCGCCGCCGCAAGCGTTTCTTCGGCCCGGGCCGGATCCGTCTCGAGGAATGCCGCGAGAACGTCTTGTCCGCCGACCTCCTTGACGAGTACGGCCGCTGCATGAACGCCTGCGACGTCGGCGAGGACCGCCTCGACCTCGCCGAGTTCCAGGCGCTGCCCGCGGATCTTGATCTGGTGATCGCGTCGGCCGCGGTATTCGAGGACACCGTCCTCGCGCCAAACGGCCACATCGCCCGTCCGATATATTCGAAGGTCTTCGGTACGCGTCGACGCGTCGTCGTGAGAGCAAGGTGGTTCCGGGTGCACAACCTTCAGCTGCCCCAGGGCCGCCTCATCGGCTTCAGGTCGATTCAGGTATCCGGACATGATCTGGACACCGGAAAGACACAATTCTCCCGGAACGCCAGGAGGGCAGAGGTGACCGGTCGGATCGACCACGTGGCACCCGGTGTTCCAGGCGGGTCTTCCGATCGGCACCACGCCGGCATCCGGGTCTTGGGAGGTGTCCCACGCGGTGACGTCGATTGCGGCTTCGGTGGGTCCGTACAGGTTGAGCGGGTAGACCCCGAGAACCTCGTGCGCACCGCGGACCTGTTCCCTCGTCAAGGCTTCGCCGCTGCACACGAGGTATCTCAGCGACGTCGAGGGCCCCGAGAGTATGCGGCGCACGGACGGCGTCGCGAGGAAAGCAGAGAGCATCGTGGGCACGAAATGAAGGCACGTAACCTGTTCTTCGGTCATGAGTCGTGCCAAGTACTCAGGGTCCTTGTGACCTTCCGGGGCCGCGATGACGATCCGTCCACCGTGTTGGAGCGGCCAGTACAGCTCCCACACGTGGACGTCGAATGAGATTGCGGTCTTGTGCGCGACGCGGTCCCCCGGCCCAATCGGAATAAGATGCTGCTGCCAACGAAGCCTGTTGTCCACTGCGCGGTGGGTTATCGGCACACCCTTGGGGCGTCCGGTGGAACCGGAGGTGAACTGGATATAGGCCCGGTCCCCGGGGCGTGTCCAATGGCCGGGGTAAGCGCCGGAGACCGAGGGCGATGCACCGTCTGCGCCGTGGATTTCCGGCTCACGCTCGACAGAGCCGGCAAACTCCCGCAGGCCGATTTGGCGGATCGTCGTCTGAGAGCCCGTGCCGAAATCCAGGCCAGCGATTTCCGCGCCGTTGACGAGGACGGTGCACTGCGCATCCGCGAGCATCGTTTCGACGCGCTGGGCCGGAAGGGAAGGATCAATGGGCAGGTAAACGGCGCCGGCGTACAGCACCCCGTAAAGCAGCTCGAACTGTTCGACGCCGCGCTCGGTCCTCAGGGCAACCGTGTCCTGAGGCCGTACACCGGCTCGCAGCAGTCCCCGGGCCACGGCCTGCGCGGCCTCCTTCAACTCGGCGTAGGTGCGTTCCCTCCCGCCGAAGCGCCCGTCGGCATCGTAGGCGGGCCCCTCACGGACGGCTACGGCCTCCGGTGTCCGATCCGCTTGGATTTCGAATCTCTGGAGCAGAGTGCGGTGCTCGACGGATTCGTCCGCCCCCTGGAACCCGAGGACAGCGTCGATTTCCTCCGGCAGTGCCTGCTCCAGCTCTGCAGTGCTCGTGTTCTCGACGGCCGCCACCGTCCAGGAACCGAGCCAGTTCTTGATCCTTCGGGCATGTCGATCAACCTCATGGCGTCCGTAGAGCTCCGGATTCGCGGTGACCTCCAGACTCAGCGCATGCCCTCGTCCCGGCATTCCGCGCATGCAGACGGTCATATCCGGAACCGGACCGGCGGTAATGTTGTGGACCCGCCCTTGCAGTGCGCCGAACCGTAGGACGGCGTCGAAAGGAACGACGTTAATCTGCGCCCCGAATAGCTTTCCGCCCCTCCGGGCGCAATAGCGTTCCAGATCCTCTTGACGCGCCAGGCCATGGGCTTGGTTGAAAGCCATTTGCTCGCGAACCGCTAGGAGCTGCTCCCGAGGCCGGGAGACCGCCGATACGGTCACAGGAAGCATGTTGACCGCGGTACAGCATGTTCTGGCCGCAACACGGGGCCCGCCGGGCAGAACCCTGTTCATCTGGGGCACCCCGAAGCGGGCTTCTTCGACGCCGAGAACACGGGCCAGATACGAGCCCACCGCGGCGACGACGCCTGCCGGCCACTGAGTTCCCGCGCCGCGCGCGGCCGAAACCAACCGGTCCTGGATCTCGGGTTCGATCGGAAGTGTTACCCGATGTGGCCGTGGTCTCGGTGGAGCCTGCCGTTGGGCAAGCGAAAAATCTTCCTCAAGGCCTTCGCGTTCGAGCCTGTCAGTCCACGCCTCGTAGTCCTCCGCACGCCGGTCGGCGTCGCCGGCGTCTTGGGCCCGGAGCTCCGCAAGCCCTGGCCGTGATGCCGGCTCAGGATGGTCTCCGGCGGTGATCCGACCGTAAACCTGCCCGGCGCGGCGGAGTGCGTCGAAGGCCGCAAAGCCGTCCGCGACCAGGTGATGGACGCAGTGATAGAACCACGTGCGTCCACCGCACTCGATGATCGCGGAATCGACCGTCTGGCCGGCGGCGAGGTCAAGCGGTTCCCCTGCTGTTCCGGAACACCATTCCAGGACAGCTTCTTCGGCTCTATCAGCGGGGGCATCCAACCTCACGACTCGAGCAATATTGACGATTCGGGCAAATTCCTCGAGATCCACCGGCTGCGCCCCGAGCTCGTTTCCCCGTTGAACGAGCCTGATCCGCAGGCCTTCATTTTCTGCGTAGACCGTCCGGATCGCGGCCCGTAACGCGTCATTGTCCACCGAAGTCGGAAATTCGATACACTCCGCCGTGTTGTAGCAGGGATTGGCTGGGTCGAGCGTGGCCGCGAAACCGATCCCGAGGGCCGCGTCCGTGAGGGGAAACCATTCGGGGTTCACTTCCTCTAACCCCTCTCTGACGCTTCGCGAATAAACTTCACGCTCGGATCGGCGATCAATTCGGTAAATTCCAAGGTCACACCGTGGTCCTGGAGGTCGTCCAACAGGGCGAAGGCCGAAATGGAATCCATTCCGAGGTCGAAGAGATTCGATTCGGGTTCATCAAATGCTTTGTCCAAGGAACCTGACTCGCTCAGGTGAGGGGCCAGGACGCTCTTGAGGGTCGAGTCATCGACCATGGTTTTTCTCCTTATGTTGACGGACAATTACGGTTTGGTCGCGGCCATGTCTTCGGCCAAGGCCGTGCGCAGATGGCGACGAGAGATCTTGCCGACATTGGTCATCGGAAGGCTCGAGCGGATTTCCACGCGTTCGGGAATCTTGAATTCCGCTACGCCCCGGTCGCGGAAATACGTTCGGAAATAGGATCTGGGGTCCGAACCGAAGTTAGCGTCCGGTTGCGGCAGCACCACGAGTCCGACCCGCTCCCCCACGTCTTGGTCCGCGATACCGACGACGACGGCGTCGGCCACTCCGGCGGCAGTCAGGGCGATATCCTCGATCTCGTCGACAGCGATCTTCTCTCCGGCCCTGTTGATCTGGTCCTTGGCTCTTCCAGTTACTTCAAGATGCCCGTCCGGATGGCGCCGAACGATGTCGCCGGTGCGGTAGTAGCCTTCCTCCGTGAAGCTGAAGAGATTCGCATTCTCTTCCAGGTAATATCCGCGGATCGTGTACGGGCCTCGGGTCAGCAAATGTCCCGCTTCTCCCGATGCGACGGGTTGGTCGTCCTCGTCGAGTATGACGATCTCGTCATCCCGGCTGATAGGACGCCCCTGGGTTGTGAAAACAACCTGGTCCGGGTCGGAATCACGAGTGTAATTGACCAGACCTTCCGCCATTCCGAAGACCTGTTGGAGCCTCGCGCCCAGAACCGGGAAGACCTTTTCGGCGACGCTCGGAGCCAGTTTGGCGCCGCCGACCTGAATCAATTCGAGACTGCCGAGATCGGGGATCCTGCGTTGGGCCGAGGCAATCCAGGCCTGCAGGAGCGGAGGGACGAGCGAAGCCATCGTCACGCGCTCGCGTTCGATCAAGCCGAATGAGGTTTGCGGGCTGGGATCCGCCGCGAAGACGAGACTTCCGCCCGCATGCAGTACACCGAGGATGCCCGGGGAACTCATGGTGAAATTGTGCGCAGCGGGAAGTGCCACGAGCATCACGGTTTCTTGGTCGACTCCGCAGATCCTGTCCGATTCCCGGACCGAGTACAGGTAGTCGGCATGGGTTCTCGGGATGAGCTTGGAGATGCCGGTCGTGCCGCCCGAAAGCTGCAGGAACGCGACATTTTCGCTCAGACGTTCCGCGCCCCGGTTCCGAACCGGCGCAGGCAAATCGGCCAGCGGTTCAGGACTCTGCCTGACCACGACGACGCCGGCGTCGACCTCGCCCGAGTACCCACCGACCTCGACGAGAACGGGTGGCACGAGCCCTTCCGCGCGCAGGTCTCCCGCGTACCGGCGGTACAAGTCGAGGTAGTCGAAGTCTTCGGCCCCTTGACACACCACGTGCGCGGCGGCGTCGGTCTTCCGGGCGAACTGGTACATATCCATCGCGCGATGTTTGGGCAGAGTGAAGACGGGTACGACTCCCAGGAGAAAACAACCGCACATATAGGCCATGTACTCGGCCGTGTTCGGTAGTTGCAGCAGGACGCGGTCCCCCGGGACCGCTCCGGCATCCGCCAGCACCCGGGCGGCACGTCGGGCTTCCTCCTCCAGCTGGGCATAGGTCCAGGTCACGGTGGCGAGACTGCTCGCGTCGGAGGTTCGGGCGCTGTGGGCGACCACTGCGGTCCGTTCCGAGAATTCACGGCAGCGGGCCAGGATGAATTCCTGGAGATTTTCATCGATCCAGTAACCCGCATCGCGGTACTTTTGGGCGAATTCTTCCGGAATGCCGGGGAATTCGGCCAGTGGGCTTCGACCGTGGCCCATTAGGGACGTCATCTACGTGCTTCTTTCATGTTGAAGGGACTGGATTCGGCGAATCGCCCGTCCGCTCGCCGTGCGGAATCAATCGTGTGCCGGGACGAGAACCGGAGCGCCTGTCTGCGGGTGGTCCATCAGGTAAACCTTCTGGCCGTAGACCTCTTCGACGCGTTCGGGAGTCAGCACATCGGGAGGCGAACCGTCTGCGACAAGTCGGCTGCGGGAGAACATGAGAACCCGGTCCGCATACCTAGCGGCTTGGTTCAGGTCGTGCAGAACCACGACCAGGGCGGTGCCTTGGTCCGCAAGGCTCCTGGCGGACCGGAGAAGAGACTCCTGATTTTGGAGGTCCATCGCGGCGGTCGGTTCGTCCAAGAGCATGATCGGGGTGGTTTGGGTGACGGTTCGGGCATACGCTACTCGCGCGGATTCGCCCCCAGAAAGAGTCGTGACGTCGCGACGGCGCAGACGCACCAGATCCGAGCCGTCCAACGCGTCCTCGACAATCTGGCGGTCACGCTGATCGTCGACGTCGTGTGGCAGACGCCCCATTGTCACCGCTTCTTCCACGCTGAACCCGAAGTGCGTGGTCTGCTGCTGAAGCATCACGGAACGCCGGCGGGCAAGCTCCAATGCGTGCCATTGCCTGGGGGTGCGGCCGCCGAGAAGGATCTTTCCGCGGCTGGGTTCGAAGTCTCCTGCGAGCAGACCCAACATCGTGGATTTGCCGGCACCGTTGGGTCCCACGAGCGCCGTGAGCGTCCCGGAACGGAGACTGAAGGTGACGTCGTCAATCAGGGTTTTGCCGCCGATCGTGTAACCGGCGCTGGTCACGTCGATGACCCCGAATTCGGTATTGCCTCCCGTGGTCGAGGAGTCCGCGGGGTGCTTCGAAGCTGCTTCGGGCGCTCGGTTGGTTTGCCTCCGTGACGAGCGGTCCTTGCGGATCATGAGATCCTCCTTTTCTCCCGCAGGATCAGGAACAGGAAGAAGGGCGCACCCACCGCGGCCGTGAACAAACCAATGGGTATTTCGGTCGGCGGGTTCAGGGTGCGCGAGGCGGCATCGGCGGCCACGACCAATACGGCTCCGGCGATAGCCGAGGCCGGCAGCAGGGCTTTGTGTCCCGGGCCGACAATGAAACGCATGATGTGAGGGACGACGAGCCCGACGAAACCGATGGACCCGGCGAACGCGACGGCGGCCGCGGTCAACAGTGCCGTGGTCACGATCACCACGAATCGACTGACCTTGACGTTGAGGCCCAAGTGCTGAGCTTGCCGCTCGCCAAGGGTCAGTACATCGAGAGTCTTGGACAAGCGAAGGACCAGGAGCATGCCGACAAGAAAAATCGGCGCAACACCGGCCAGCTGTGCCCAATTGGCCCGTCCCAACGAACCCATTTGCCAGAAGACCAGGGTCTGAAGCTGCGAATCATCGGCAATATAGGTGAAGAATCCGACCAGGGCCTGACAGGCTGAACCAACCGCGATTCCGACGAGGAGCATCCTCGCCGTACCCGTGGTCCGGCCTGGTCTGGCCAAGAGGTAGATCAGCGCCGTAACGGCCAGGCCGGCGGCGAATGCGCCCAGGGGAACGACCCACTGGGTTGCGAACCCACCGGCCAGAACGATCGCGCCGACCGCGCCGACGGACGCCCCGCTGGTGACCCCGACGATGCCGGGGTCGGCCAGCGGATTGTTGAAGAGGCTCTGAAGGCATGCACCCGATATGGCCAGCGCGGCACCAACCATCACCCCGAGGAGAATGCGGGGAACCCGCAACTGCCACACCACAGAAACATCACGCTGGTTCAGCGACTCGTCGCCACCGAGAAGGGGTGCCGAGAGGATGTGCCACACATCGACGAGCATGACCCGCACAGGTCCGATCGAGACTGAGAGGACCATGAGGGCGAGCAGGAGCACAACCCCAAGGGTCAACGTCGCGGAGAGAGGAAGGCGACGGATCTCCTCGCCGTGCGAATTTCTGCGTGTTGTCGGCATTCAGTCTCAGAACTCCGAAATTGCCTTGGCGAGCGCTTCCGCCCCGGCGCCCAGTTCAGGGCTCGAGTAGCGAACCTGGGCGTCCGGCATGACCACGATTCGCCCTTCCTTACCGGCTTTGGTCTCCTTGAGGGTCGGGAATGCTTCCCACAATCCGTCTTCTCCTCCCCAAGCCTCGTAGTCCGATTCGGCCAGTACGATCACGTCCGGATCGGAAGCCAGGATCCCCTCGTTGCTGAATTCACGGGACAGGCCGCGCAGCCCGCTCTCGGCCCCCACGGATTTCATGCCGAGGCTTTCGATCATCTCGGTTCCGGGTGTTCCTGTACCCGCAACCGAGTTCTGGCCACCGGCCCCGTTGGAGGTGACCTGAATCACTTTGTGGTCCTGGAGGTTGGAGTCCTTGACCTTCTTCTTGGCCTTGTCCATATCCGCGTTCAAGGAGTCCACGAGCTTCACGCCGGCATCGTGAGCGCCCACGTAGTCGGCCACTGCCTGAAGTTTGTCCGCCTGGGTGGTTTGGTCGTCCACCACGACGGCGTCGGTCCCGGCGTCACGGAACTGCTGTGCAACGTCACCGTGCCGTTTGGTGTTGTCCCCAATGAACAAGGTTCCGTCCAGGGCCAGAAGTCCTTCGGTTCCGGTCTGCTTGCTGAACTCGAAGTGCTCCGGGGCATCCTTTCCGGCGGGCGAGGTGCTGTTGTTGGGGGCGGCGTAGATTTTGTCCTGGAGCCCGAGGGCCGCCAAAGTCGACGAAATGCCGTCTCCTGCCGAGATGATCTTGGACGCGTCCTTGACCGTGACCTCGGTCCCGGTTCCGTCCTTGACCGTGGTGGGCAGGTGGGGATCGGCCTTGATGTCCTCGAAGTCGGTTGTGCCGACCGCGTACTTCCAGCCGGAGGGCAGCTTGAGGTCCTGTCCACTGCCGGACGATGAGGACTCCGAGCTAGAGCTGGCCTGGTCCCCTTCGGAGGCGGTAGTGGCCGCGTCGCCGCAACCGGCCAGAACCAGTGCCCCGATGCTCAGTGCGGCGACCGCGCCCGCCGCGCGCAGGCCTGCCCTGGCGTGGCGGGAGCGTCTTGTGTCGTTGCTTCCGTCCGAGGGACGGTACGCCCGTTCGCTCTCCTCGACAGCTACGGTCGTCGATTCGATTCGGTTCTCATGATGCGGTGACATGTTTCCTCTTCTCTTCGGGCCGACGAGGCCCTTCCTTGGGGTTTCTTCAGCCTCGCTCGGAAGCTGCGGCTGCGGGGGCGGCGGAAGCGTTGAGCTGGCAGTACCTGCCACCCAGTCGGATCAGCTCGTCATGGGTTCCGAATTCGACGATCCGACCGTTCTCCATGACGGCGACGCGGTCGCACCGAGCGGCCGTTGCGAGCCTGTGTGCGACGATCACGGAGGTCGCGTCCGTGGTTTCTAGCGCATCCATGACGGCCGATTGAGATGCGGCGTCGAGGTGCGCCGTGGCCTCGTCCAGGAGCAGCAGATCCGTTCCGGCGAGCTCGGCCCGGGCGAGCGCAATGAGCTGGCGATGACCCTGGGCGAGATTCGCCCCGCCGTCGTCGACGCGGTACCGAAAACCTCCGGGCAGCCGAGCAATCGCGAGGATCGCCCCGCTGCGCCGTGCGGCCTCTTCGACCTCGGCATCCGTCGCGCCGGGCCGTGCATACCGGATGTTCTCGGCGATCGTGGTGTCGAAAAGGTGCGGCGCCTGGTCGACCACACCGACTCGCCGCCGATAGGTCTGCCGATTTAGGCCACCGCGTTCTCTGCCACCGACCCGCACTCGACCGTGGTCGGCTTGGTAGAGCCACGCCATGACCTTGACCAAAGTCGTTTTCCCGGCACCGGTGCTCCCCACCACGGCGAGGCTCGATCCTCTCTCGAGTTCAAGGTCGATGTCCTTCAGGGCCGGCTGGGAGGCACCATCGTGGGTGTAGCCGACCCCGCTCAAACGGATGTCACCCGAGAGTCGACCTGAATCCTGCGAATGCGGCTCGCCGGGATCCACGAGGTCGTTTTCCTCTTGCGGGGTGGACAACAGTTCGTCGGTCCGCTTCTGGCCGATTCGCGCCTGCTGGTACGAATCGAAAATATTGGCCAGCTGCTGGATCGGCGCATAGAACTGTCCCAGGAACAACAAGAACGCGGCCATGATGCCGGGCGTCAGGCTGCCATCGGAGACGAAGTGCGCGCCGGCGACGAGGACCAATGCGTTGGATACCTGGGCGCAGAACACCACGAACGGGAAGTAGAGGGCAATGTAGCGTTGTGCCTTCTCGCGGGATTTCCGGTACGTGTCGGAGACCTTCTGGAAGAATCCGGCCGCCACGGACTGTTTTCCGTGCGATTGGACCACACGCAGACCGGAGATGTTCTCCTGCAGAGAGCTGTTGACCTTCCCGATGTCCTCTCTCGCCTGGTCGTAGGCCTTGGTGGACAGCTTGCGGAAAATCAGGGTCGCTATGAGAACCAGCGGCATCGGGGACAAAGCAATGACGGCGAGCAACGGGTTGAAGATCAGCATGGCGACTCCGATCCCGAACATCGAGATCAGGGACATCGTCCCGTTGACCAAGCCCGTCTGCAGGAAACGTGAGAGCGAATCGACGTCGACGGTCAGCCGGGTCATAACCTGTCCGCCCTGCTCCTTCTCGAAGTACGGAAGTGAGAATCCGAGCACGTGACGGAAGCTGCGCACACGGACACCGTATTGAACGGCTTCCGAGCCTTTCGAGCTGAACAGCGATTGACCGATGTAGAAGAACCAGTCCCCGGCGATCAGGACCCACGCGAGTACCGCGTAGAGGAGCAACGTCGAGTGGTCCCCTGGCGCGATCCCGAGATCGATGCCTCGTTGGATCATGAGGGGTACCAGCACGTTGACCAACGCGCTCAGGGCAATCAGGATTAGGGCCGCGCCGAAGAGGCCTTTGACGGGCTTCAACATCTGTTCGACGCGCGTGACCTTCGGATCGGCGGCCATATTCACCGCCGATTCGGGAAGGGTCGTGAGCCACGAGCCGCGTTTCGCCGAGTTGTCTTCCGGCTCATCGGTTGCCAAATCATCCTGGGTACCGTCCACGTCCTCGGCCTCGGGCCAAAGATTCGCATCACCGGAAACTCGGTCGATGGCCTCGTGTCCACCGGCCATGAGCTCGACGAATTGCGGACAGCCCTGAAGCAGCTGTTCGCGCGTACCGACGCCCACGGTCCGGCCACGATCCAGGACGACGATCCTGTCCGCGAGGTCGAGGGTACTGCGGCGTCGGGCGATCAAGAGTGTGCAGCGGCGGGCTGAGGGATCTGCCTGACCGTCGGCGTTCGCGTAGTGCCGCAGGGTTTCGTTGATACCGCTCTCCGTGGTCGCGTCCACAGAGCTTGTGGCGTCGTCGACGATGAGCACCTTGGGCTGGGTCAGCAGGGCTCGGGCCAGGGCAATTCGTTGCCGCTGTCCGCCCGAGAGGTTCTTTCCGCCTTCGGCCAATTCGGTCTCGTACCCGCGGTCCAGACCCGCGATGAATTCGTCGGCTCCAGCCGCTCGGGCCGCGGTCCGGATGTCCTCGTCCGAACACTCATGAGTTCCGTATGCGATGTTGTCTCGCACCGTGGCGCGGAAAAGGAACGGATCTTCAAAAACCACCCCGACGTTCCGCCGAAGTTCCTTGAGCTTCAATTCCCGGACGTCGCGGGGGCGCTCGTCCTCGGGACCGGCCGAGGCGTCCGCCGGATCGCCGATGAGCACGGAGCCACCGCTGACGTCGTAGAAGCGCGGCGCCAAAAGCGCGAGGGTTGATTTTCCGGATCCGGAGGCCCCGACGACCGCGACGGTCTCCCCGGGCCCGACGGTCAGGTTCACGTCGCGAAGAACGGGTTCGTCCGAGGTGTATCCGAAGGAAACGTTGCGCATTTCCAATCCGGCGCTCCGGGGCGGGGTTGCCTCGCCGTCCCTCATCTCGGGCTTGGCATCCGTCAGCTCAAAGATTCTTTCCGCACACGTGCGGGTCCGCTGCGCGATCACCAGAAACGAGGCCATGACGCGGGTCGGACCGGTCAGCATGCTCAAGTACGTGGAGAACGCAACAAAGGTCCCGAGGTCAAGGCGTCCCGTGGTGACCTGCCAGCCGCCGACAAGGAGCAGTGCAGCCTGCCCTGCGGGCGGAAGGGCAAGCATCGTCGCGCTGGGTGCGGCCTGGGCCCGCATGGTCTGCATTCGGCGGGAGAAAAGGCAACGGCCTGCCTTCTCGACCCACGTCACATGGCGGGCCTCCTGGACGAATGACTTGACGACCGAGATCCCGGACAGGGCCGAGCGAATGTTCTCGGTGATCTGCCCGACGTCGTGCTGCGCCCTGGCCGACGTCTCGAATACCCGCTTTCGTGTACGCCATGCAGTCAGACCGAGCAAAAATACGACGGACACGGCGATGAGGGTCAGACTCGGTGACAGCCAGAGCATGACCCCGATCCCGAAGACGTAGTACGAGATGACAGAGACGGGGACCGGGCACATCTGCAGCATGGACTGGACCTGTTGCAGATCGTTGTTGGTGCGCGAGACGACTTGTCCGGTCCGCAACGAATCCTGAGCAGGACCGTCGAGCCCCTGAATCGAGTCGAAGACCCGGCTCCTGAGACGGTGCTGCACGCGCAGGGAGAGCTTGCCTGCCGCGAAGCGACGCAAGTAGTCACCCAGGAAGTCGAATGCGGCAATCGCCACGAGTCCGGCCCCGAGCCACCACAGTTTGGAGACCTCCCCGTCCATGGCCCCGTTAATGCCTTCTCTCGTCAGCAGAGGACCGGCAACGACGGCCGCGATCGTTGCGACGGAAACGATAAGAATCAGGACAACAAGGCGAGGAAATTCGCAGCAGACACGAATCAGTCGACGGAGACCACCGTCTTTTCGGAGAGCCTCGGCTCCGGTGTGAACGGTCGAAGAGATGATCTACACCCCCGCCAAGACGTCGGCCAACCGGTCGGCGATCTCGGCCGGTCCCGGCATGGCCTGGATCTCCGAGCGGACCTGATCGGCTTGTTTCTTATACGCAGGCCCGTCGACCACGGCGCGAATCGTGTCCGCGGTGAGGCCTTCCTCGTCAGGCACGATCCCGCAGCCGCGGTCCTGAACGATTTTGGCGTTCATGGGTCGGTCGGCTCCCTCGCCGAAGACGATCTGAGGAACCCCCGCGGCCAAAGCGGTAAAGGTGTTTCCGGCTCCGCCGTGATGGATGAAGACATCGGAGTTGCTGACCAAGCCGCCCATGGGGATCCAGTCGGTCAGGACGACGTTGTCGGGGAGTTCGTCGACGAGTTCTTCGCGCGCGTTGTCCTTGAGTTGAAGGACCACTTGGGCATCGATCTCGTCAGCCCGGTGCATGACCCACTGAATCAGATCGAGTCCATCCACCATGGGCTTGAGAGTTCCAAGGCTCACCAGGACGCGAGGTTTGCTGGGACGAAGCCACCAATCCTGGAAGACAGCTCCGCCGTTGTACGGAACGTATCGCATAGGCAGGGTTCTGTCCTTCGGGTGCGCGAGAACGCTCATGCTGGGGGGTGCGACGTCGAGCCAGGCCACGTCCTCACGCGGTTCGCCGACGCCGTGCTCCTTGAATTTCTCCCTCAATGAGCTGGTGACCGTGTCCACATGCTTCTGCTGGTGTGCAAATCCTACGGTCTGCAGAACAGTCGGTATTCCGAATCGGGCACCCAGCAGCCGGCCGACCACTCCAAGCGGCGGATAGACGATCAGGTCGGGGCGCCACTGACCCGTGAACTCGACCAATCGGTCCGTCATTTCGTGACTGAAGAATGAGAAGTCTCCCGGCTTCGTCCCCAGATTCTGGCGTTTCCGCTCTGCTTCCCGACGTCGGTATTCGGCGTCCGGGTCGAGGCACGGGGCAGCGTCGAAGGACACGAGACCGGCTTGGACAACACGCTGTGCCATTTCACCGGCGGTTCCCACGACCACCTCGTGCCCTGCCGCCCTGAACCCCTGAGCCAGGGAAATCACGGGGTACAACAGCCCATAAAGGGGCGGACCGATCACGAGGACTCTCATCAATATCCTTAGAATTCCGGGAGCTAAGCTTTACTGCATACGATGTTTGTTGAGCCTAACCATATCCGCGAGTTGTTGTCCATCAAGTCAAACAACATTTCAATCTGAGGCGTGATTCTCGCCGCGCTTCTCGTCACTCGCTTGCGCGCCGAGATTGGA
Source organism: Rothia uropygialis (assembly GCF_004137765.1). Classification (GTDB taxonomy): domain Bacteria; phylum Actinomycetota; class Actinomycetes; order Actinomycetales; family Micrococcaceae; genus Rothia. The sequence continues at coordinate 70,817 of NZ_NOIS01000005.1, forward strand.
TATGAAATAAGTTAGATTTCTATAGCCTATTTGCGGAAGATCCCTAAGAATGCCGCAAACGACTGACAACCTTTGAGGATGCACCCCAACGATGAACTGCCGGAACCCCCCTTCGAGGATCACTTGCTTCTTAGACGAAGACGCTGTGATCCGATCCTGGGCGCACGCCGAGACCGGTGAACTTCACCAATGGTGGGAGCAGGTGGCTCGGTGGGGCACTCCGATGAACGACCCCGATTCGAACAGGGTTACTTTTCTCTGGCGGGGAGCCCACGTCCAGGACGACCCGCAGGGAGCCGAATCCGTTCACCTCGCCATGAACCGAGTCACGGACAAGGACAACTACGACCACGGTCTGATGCGGCACGTTCCCGGAACCGATATCTGGGTCAGGACTTTGGAGCTCGAGCCGAATTTGCGGGTCAGCTACGGCTTCAAACCCATGAAGCCCGAGGAGACCCCGCGCCCGGGCCCGCCCCGATTCAACCGATACGACACGCTTCGGGACGCCTTCAACGCCTCGGATCCTCTCGTGGATCGCGGCACCCACGGACTTTCCCTGTATTCGGGGCCGCTCTCCCCCGCCCAGCGAGAATGGGACGGACACAAGTCACGGATCGTGGAAGGCCGCATCTTCAGGAGCACGAGGACGCTGCCCGGCGACGTCGCCGAGGAAACCGCCCGCGACCACTGGCTTTATGTTCCGTCTCTGGAAGCGCCGGGAGTCGGCGGTTGCACTGTACCCTTGGTCACAATCTTCGACGCGGAGATCTGGTTCGGCAATCTCTCGCTCCACCAGGCGATCGAAGCCGCGGTCGAGGCCGGGCGAATACCCCCGCTGGCCGTATTGGGCATCTCCAATACCGATACTCCCGATCGGATTGCCCATCTCGGCGCGAACTCGGTCTTCCTGCGCGACGTGGCGGAACATTCCATTGCTTGGGCCGAGGAGCGCGCGCGATCCGCCGGAGTGGAATTATCCGGGCGTGAAGGCCGCGTGATCGTCGGCCAAAGTCTCGGAGGTCTTTCCGCGCTCGTCGCCGCCCTCGAACTTCCCGACGTCTTCGGTCATGCCCTGGCCCATTCGCCCTCACTGTGGTGGACCCCCGACGGGGCCTCGAAACCCCGAGATCTCGGAACCCGTGAAGGAATGGACTGGATCACCGAAAGGTTTCACCAATCCGCGTCCGGCGACGTCAGAGTCAGCGTGGCCGTCGGCGAGCGCGAGGGGCTGACCCTTCCCCGTGGCCGAATACTCCACCGGGTCATGCTCGACGCGGGTTGGGCAACAACGTTCGATACGTACGCCGGAGGGCACGATTTCGCCTGGTGGCGTGGGGCCGTCCTCGACGGTCTCAACCACACATTCATGTCTTTGCTTTCTCGGTGAGAAAGCAATTCCCATCATCTCGACCCCACCTGTGAGGAGACCCTTTGCCACTGCCCAGCATCCTGCCCTATCGCCTCGATTCCCCCATGCCCTGGCCGAACCGGACGGAGTGGCGGCTTGACCCCCAACGGGCCTTGCTCCTGATCCACGACATGCAGAACCATTTCATCGACGCATTCGATCGCTCGCCGGATTCGCAGATCAATGCCGCGGTGAACAACACTGCGGCCCTCCGTCAGGCTTTTCACCGCGCAGAGGTTCCAGTGGTCTACACCGCCCAGCCTCCGTCCCAGGACCCTGCCGACCGCCAGTTGCTGACGGACTTCTGGGGCCCGGGACTGACGGATGAGGAGGCGGCCCGAATCATCGACGAGCTCGCTCCCGATGCGGTAGACACAGTTCTGACGAAGTGGCGATACAGTGCGTTCTACCGCAGCGACCTCGAACACCGGTTGCGCAATCATGGGAAGGACCAGCTGGTGATCACCGGGGTCTATTCCCACATCGGGTGCCTGGCTACCGCGTTGGAAGCGTATATGAGGGGTATCCAGGTCTTCTTCGTTGCCGATGCCCAAGCGGATTTCGACCGTGACCACCATCAGATGGCCCTCGATTACGTCGCCGGCCGCTGCGGCCAGGTGTGCGCAACCTCGGCCCTGGTAGAAGAGTTCGGTGCTGCTTTGCGTCCACTCGAGGAGATGGCTTCGTGAAAGAACTTCCTCACGCAATTGTCGTAACAGGCGGCTCGGGAGGGATCGGAGGCCAGATTGTCAGCCTGTTGAGGCGCCGCTCTGCCGATCACCGTGATGCCGTGGTCATTTCGACGGACCGTACCGGCGCGGCCACTCATGGTACCGACGAGCAGAGACATTCGGGGGTCGAGTACATCGACCTCGATGTCACGGACGCTGAGGCGGTCACGGAGGTTTTCGACGAATTGTCCTCACGGTACCGTCTTCGGTCAGTGATCAACGCTGCCGGAATCATCGCGACCGGACCGGCGCTGGAAGCCCCCGAATCGGAAGTCCGTCACATGATTGAGGTCAATGCGCTCGGTGTCGTCAACGTCAGTTCCACCGCCGCTCGCGTCATGGTCCGGCAGGCTGATCACGAGCCGGGTCAACGCCCTGAAAGATCCATCGTGACGGTCGCGTCCAACGCGGGCACCGGACCGCGTGCTGACTTCGCCGCTTATGGTGCTAGCAAGGCCTTCGCCTCCCACTACACCCGCAGCCTCGGATTGGAGATCGGTTCGGCCGGAATCCGCTGCGTCGTCGTAAACCCGGGTACAACGCGCACTCCCATGGTGGAGTCCCTGTGGCAAGGTGCCGACCGCACGGAACAGACCGTGGCGGGCGATTCCCGTCTGTATCGGACCGGCATCCCGTTGGGGCGCATCGCCGAGCCCGCGGATATCGCTGAGGTCGTCGAGTTCTTGGTTTCGGCGAGGGCAGTTCACATCACGGCGGCGGAGCTGACCGTAGACGGAGGAGCCACCCAACGATGAATTCCTCTACGCTGACGGCGCATCCGGCGACAAACCCGGACCGAGCCACGGACCCCGAACCGAATTTCACGTTCTCATCAGGCCAATGGGCACTCGAGGCATCGGGCGGTGAGATTCTGCACCCGGTGTTCGCCCACGAATCGGGTGCGGCCGGCGACCTCATGAATCGGTTGCGCGACCGAGAGCAGGCCACGAGCCGGACGCAGGTGCTCTACGGCATCATTCCCTTCGACACTTCAGAGCCGGCCGAGTTGCGGATAACTGGCGATGCAGCGTGGATTCCGCAGAAGGTGTCGAGACGTACAGTTTCGGCTCCGACAACACGGCACACCACACCGGATTCTCCGCATTACCGGAGAATCGTCTCGGAAGCCCTCGACCGGATCGAGCTCGGCGAGATGAAGAAGATCGTGCTGTCCCGTTCGATGACCTTGCCCCTTCCGGGAGAGGACCCGGAATCTGCCGAGCAACGGATCCTGGAGCGGCTCTCCGCGGCAGGAGGCAGGGCCGATATCTTTCGGATGCGGCTGAGCGACGGGGTGACATGGCTCGGTGCCAGCCCGGAAATCATTGCGGATGTCAACGAGTCCAGGTTCGTGACCCATCCCTTGGCAGGTTCCCTCGGTCGTTCACCGGACGGGCCCGAGGCCGACGAGGCCGCCCGACTTCTCGGCTCCTCGCCCAAGGACATACACGAACACGGCTTCGTGACCCGACATATCCGCGATGCTCTCTGCCCTCTCGCGCGTGAACTCCGTGTCCCCGCCGAACCGGAGCTCTTCGGGACGGACTCCATGTGGCATTTGGGGACCCGGATCACGGGTCTTCTGAAGCCAGGCGTTTCGGCGCTGGAGGCGGCCCTGGCCGTCCACCCGACCCCTGCCGTGGGTGGAACACCGGCGGCGCAGGCCGTCGCGGCGATTCGAGATCTCGAAGGCCAATCCAGGCGTTACTATTCCGGCTTGGTGGGATGGACCGATTCCACCGGAAACGGTCGGTGGTCCCTCGTTCTTCGGTGTGCGAGCATTCAGGAGCGGAACATTACGCTCTACGCGGGAGCCGGTATCGTCCAGGGATCCACGCCCGAGAGCGAACACGCCGAGACGGCCTCCAAGTTCGGGACAATATTGCGCACGCTGGAGGGGCTGGCCTGAGCGGATTGGTTCACCGGACAGAACGTCCCCGGCGGCTTCCAAAGCCGTCGGGGACGTTCTGCGGTTTACCCCGTGGGCGAGCCGACGGTGACTTCTCGAAGAACAGGCTCAAGGACACGGACCCACGCCTGATACCCGGGTCCGTTGAGGTGGAGTTCGTCTTCGCTCAGTTCCGGACGCAAGGTCCCCTCCGGGGTAGCCAATGCCGGCCACAGGTCGAGGTACCGAATATCCTCCGGGTACGAGGCAACGATCTCCCGGATTCTCTCATTGGCCCAGAGAACCTCGCCGCGGTAGGAAAGAGCCCGGGGCATGATCGACTGGACCACCACGGGCGTCCCCGGGGCGCAATAATGGATGTGGTCCAAGACCCCGGCGAGGTTGTTCAGGATTCCTTCGGTCGGTTGCCCCTGGCCGATGTCGTTGGTACCCATCAGGAGCATGACGGCCGACGGGCTGTTGATGACGCCATCCACCCGTTCGAGTATTTCCCCGCTGGTCTCTCCTCCGACTCCGCGATTGACGACGGGGATGTCCGGGAACCATTCCTGCCACTGCCCTTGTTCGGTGATGCTGTCTCCGAGAAAAACCACGCGCCCCGCAGGCAATGGCAACGTGTCCAGCTGGGACCGCCGGCTGATTTGCTGAGGTTTGTATCGCCGCGCTGACAGTCTGCTTCTGACGCGTCTTCGCAAGGCGGTCGTCGCACCGGTCCTGTCCGCTGTGTCCGCCGCTGCCTGTGAGGAATTCACAATATTCTTCAGCCCTCTCGACATGTTGTGTCCCGTCCCTTTGTCGTTCGTCCCAAGACCCGTCCGGTCACAGGTTCTTACCCAGAAACGTAGTACACATCATCGCCATGGTGTGGCAGCCGCGGCCCGATGACGCGTTCTGCGCCCGGGCCGTGGCGCACACAAGATCAGAGCATTCTCTTGGCACCTGAGAACTCGCTCTTCGAGTCCCACTGCTTCCAGTCGGTGATCGAAACGGTGGTCGACTCGTTGGGGGCGTGGATCATTTTCCCGTCGCCCATGTACATGCCGACGTGGTGAACGGCACCCGTGCCTCCCGGCTGGGCGAAGAACAGCAGGTCGCCGGGTTGCAAGTCGCTTTCCGCGACGTCCTGACCGAATTCGGCCTGTGCGTCCGCGTCGCGCGGGATATCGATCCCGTGGGCTCGGTACATGCTGTAGGTGAAGCCGGAGCAGTCGTATCCGTAGGCTGAGACGCCGGCCCACAGGTAACGCAGGCCCAAGAACTGTTTGCCGGTTTCGACTACCTCGCTGCCGGTCGGACGGGATGGTCCGTCACCCGGGGAATAGATCGCGACGTCGTCCGGCCGGACCCAACCCGTACCACCGTCGGGCAGGCTGACTTGCACCCCGGATCCGGTCTGCTGGACCACAGGAAGCTCGGTATTGAAGCTCAGCTCCAGGTTCTCGTCCGCGTTCCCCGAGTCATTGGTCAGCGTGGACTTCTTCGATGTGACGACCGCTCGTTGACGGGCATCCTTCTGGTGGTCGAAGGTGTTGTTCTCGATCAATTGCCGAGTCGGAACCCACCCCGGGTACCCCTGTTCGTTCTTCGGGGTCGATTGGTCATGTACCACGACCTTGGACCAGTCGCCCTGAATTTCGGTGACCGAAACCTCGGAGCCGTAGACTGCCTGGGTTTCCGTGTTGCCGGTCAGCCAGCCTCGGGTTTCGGTATCCTCCATATTCTTGTTCCACTGGTCGAGATCCACCGGGTTGGTTGTGGACGGTTTGTCGATCGGTCGATCCTTGCCGGGCTCGCCCCACAGGGTTGCGACCGTAGTGTCGACGAATGCAGTGTCGCCGACGCTGATCCCCTCACCAGGCAAGGCATCCTGGGCGCTTGCTCCGTCGGACTCCGCCATGGCCGGTGATCCGGCGAGAGAACATGCCAGCCCCAGTGCTCCGGCGGCCGCGATAATTCGGTGAAATCTCATGATGCTGTTCCTTCCGTGAGTGAGGGGTCAAGGTCCATGCCGAGCCCCGGAGTCTCAGCGAGGGAAATTCTTGACCCCTCGCGCTCGTACCCTCGCGCGATGCGTGGGTCTTGGATCCATTCGGCGGAGTCCAAGTCAATCAGCTGAATGTTCGGATGAGCCAGCGCCGCGTGCGCGGCCGCGGCAATGGAAACGCGAGGTTCCATCATGGCCCCCATCATGCAGCCGACGCCGCAGGCAGCCGCCAGATCGGCGATCGACATGGCCGAGCGAATGCCTCCGCATTTTGCGAGTTTGATGTTGAGCAGATCCGCTGCCTCCCGGCGGAGCACGTTCAGGGCGTCGTGCTCGGTAGCCACCGATTCGTCGGCCATGATCGGGGTCTCGACGGCGGCCGTTACCTTCGCGAGGGCTTCCAAGTTCTCCTTGGGCGTGGGTTGTTCGACGAGGTCCACCGGTATCCCCGTATCTTCAAGACGCCGAATCATGCGTATCGCTTCCTTGGCTTCCCACCCCTGGTTGGCATCCAGCCGAAACCGTGCGGACGGGACCGCTTCGTGGACCGCCTCGAGCCTGTCCAGATCGGTCCGCGGGTCGCTGCCCAACTTGATCTTGAGAATTTCGAAGCCTTCCTCGCTGGCCGTGACGGCTTCCCGGGCCATGGAATCCGGCGTCCCCAAGCTGATCGTCATGTCGGTCACGGCGTGCGCATCGCTGCGCCCGCCGAGCGCCGCGACGAGGGGCAGCCCCAGGCTCGATGCCCACGCATCGTGGAGAGCGACGTCGACCGCGGCTTTGGCGCTCATATTGCCTTCGCAACTGCCCGCGAGCGCGTCCTCCGCTTCCCGCAAGGACATCTCCTCTCCGATGAGGGCCTCGAAGACGGGTCCGTTGATCGCGGCGAGGACAGAGGCGACGGATTCTCCGGTGACTGCCCACGTTTCCGCGGCGGTGCCGAATCCGTGGGAGCCGTCATCGAGATCCATTTCGACGAGGACCCCTTGGACGGAATCGACGCGTCGGCGCGAGGTGACAAAGGGGCGCTTGAGAGGCCCGCTGTACGGCATGGCACGGATGTCCCGCACCCGGATTTGTCCGTTCGAAACCATATTTTTCTTTTCCTTCCCTGACGTGGAGTGTGGCATCACAGAACCGACAGAACTTGGGCGGTCATGAGTCCGAAGAAGGTGCCCGCAAATGCCCCGATCAAGGCGAAGAGCACACCAACGGGCACGAGTTGGCGGTTGAACGCGCTGGCTACCACGGGTGCGGAAGCGATACCGCCGATATTCGCTGTACTGGCAACCGCCAGGCTGAATAGCTCCGTCCGGGTCAATTTGGCGTAGATGACCACGATCCCGATGTGGACGATCATCACAATCACACCGGCCACCAGGTAGAGCGGGGCCTGTCCGAGCGACGCGAAGTCGGACTGGGAGGCGATGATTCCGATGATCAGGTAGAGCATGACCATCGCAATTTCGTTGGATCCCGCGACGTTGCCGAGTTTCGTCGAACCGATAACCAGCCCCAGGACGCTGACGATGAGAATCGTCCAGGTGCTGGAGGTGACCACAACGCCGATTTCCGGGAGCAATTCTCCGACTTTGGTTGCCGCGGAGGAGATGAAAATGCTGAAGCCGATCACGCAGATCAGTGACACCAGATCGATCGGCTTCTGCGCCGGTCCTTCTTCGGCATTCGAATGGACATCGAGATAACGGGTATCGGCTTTGGTCCAGGCGTTGAATTTGTCCGAAATCGAGACGGATCCGAACATGACCAGCAACCACACCGAGTACACAATCGTGTCGACGATCAGAACGTAACCGAAGACGTCCTGGGGCGCCTGCAGGATCGATTGCACGGCGACCATATTGGCCGAACCGCCGGTCCAGGAAGCGGAAAGCGCCCCGAGCGCTTTCCAGGCTTCGGGATCGAGGACGCTGTGGAGGATCAGGTACGCCACCACGAATCCGACGAAAATACTGAATGCCGTGACCACGTAGGTCAGCAGAAGTTTGGGACCGAGTTTGATGATCTTGCGGACGTCGCATTGGAACAGAAGCAACAGGATCATTGCCGGCAAGAGAGCATCTTGGACTCCCGAGCCCAGGTCCACGACGTCGTCACTCTGGCCGAATGCCCCCACCGTGTTGAGCAGCGCCGTGACGATGTACATGAGCACGAAGCCCGGAACGTATCGAAAGAATTTGTAGCGAGAGCGCTTCTCGCAAAACACGATGATGGCGGCCAGTGCAAGCAAGACCCCCAAGAAGAGGAAGCCATCGGTGATCATGCTCGTTTCCTTCCCGCACCCCTTGTAACAAAAAAGTCGGAAACACCGGGACAAAGTTGTCTGGTATTTCCGACTGGATCCGGTCCCCGCCGAGGGACCAGGCAATCAGGGGATGCCTGTCAAGTCTTGGTGGTCGCGCAACGATACTTGGTCGCCGCATTGTGCAACGCGGTGATCAAGGCCCGTTGTGACGACCCGTGGTATCTGACGGAGATCTGCTCCGCCAGGCTTTCCTCCTCTTCGATGCTGGCCCCGACGATCAAGCTCCTGACGAAGGTATTCGTCAGCGCCAACGTCGCCGTGCATTCTGCATCGAGAATTCGGTGAGTGTCCGTATCGATGATGAGCCCGATGAAGAAGAGACCGAACTGGTTGGTGATCGGGTTATTCGACGGGGACTTCGCTTCGCCTGTCACGAAGATCGAGGAACACATGCGTAAAACCTTAACCCAGATCACATTCAAAACATAGCTATTACGAGCCGACGGCGGCTTGGCGTGCCGCGGCGACCCCGGTTCCGACCCAGGTGGTCACGGTATCGCGTGCTGCCAGTTCCCCGGCGAGGCCTTGGACTTCCTGTGCCGTGACCGCACGAATGTTGTCGTGGAGTTCGTCGAGGTCCGTGAAATGGCCGGTGTCCAATTCGGATCGGCCCAGTCGGGACATGCGGGATCCGGCGTCCTCGCTGCCGAGAATCGTTGCGCCGCTGAGTTGTCCCGTGACCTTATCCAACTCCGTCTCCTGCAGGCCCTTGTCCGCGAGGCGGTCCAATTCGGCTCTCATCAGGTCCACGACTACGGGCGCCTTGTCAGCGGTGCACCCCGCGTACATTCCGAAATAACCGGCGTCGGAGTAGGAACCGCCGAAAGAGAATGTGTTGTAGGCGAGTCCGCGCTTTTCGCGGATCTCCTGGAACAGACGAGAGGACATCCCACCGCCCAGGCACGCGTTGAGCACGGACATCGCGAATCTTTGCTGTGACCCGGCGATTAGACCCGTGGTTCCCAGAATCACGTTGGCCTGCTCGAAGGGCCGGTCGACCGTGTGGCCACCGAATTCCGGCGAAATATCGGTCGGGTGGCGGACCCGTCTGGCCGCGGGAATCGCACCTTCCGTGAGATCCCACCCGGCGACCTCGAGGGCGTCGAGAACGAGCCGGACGATTTCGCGGTGTTCGAGCCCGCCCGCCGCGGAGATGACCAAACGATCCGGAGTGTAATGCTTCTTGTAATGCTCCCACACCGCTTCGCGCGCGACGCTCGTGATCTCGGACGGTGTGCCGCCGATCGGCCTGCCCAAAGGGTGCTGACCCATGATCTTCGCGGTGAAGTTCTCGAAGGCCACGTCGGTCGGGTCGTCGAGGTCCATGGCGATCTCTTCGAGAATGACCCCGCGTTCCTGCTCGAGTTCGCGGGGATCGATCTTCGCCGAGGTCACCATGTCCGCGATGACTTCCACAGCCATGCGAACGTCTTCGGACAGGACTCGCGCGTAGTAGCAGGTATGTTCTTTGGCCGTCAGCGCATTGGATTCGCCGCCGACGGCGTCGAACTCTTCCGCGATGTCAAGCGCGCTGCGTGATGGGGTTCCTTTGAACAGCAAGTGTTCCAAGAAGTGCGTCGAACCATACATGCCCGGTGTCTCATCACGCGACCCCACGCCGAGCCAGAATCCCAACGCGACGCTGCGCTGGCCAGGCATGCGTTCGGTCAGAACGCGTACGCCTCCGGGCAGGACGGAACGGCGGACTTCATTGCCGCCTTCCCCCGCGCACACGAGGCGCCCTTCCTCGTAATTCAGCTCTTCCACGAGGTCCTCGGGGTTCAAGCCCAATGCGTATGGCATGTATTCAGTCAGTTCCTCAGATTGATCAGGTGGCAGGGGGACGAGCCGGTTCGCAATGAGTCGTCGTCGATCGCGGCGGCCTCCGGCGACGAGTCTAAGGCCCCCGGACATATCGTCCAATTCGACGAAAACCCCGGCCGGGATCCGCTGGGATCCGACCGGGGTTTCCGTGGGAGAGATTCGGAGGAAATTACTCCTCGTCGTCACTCTCGGTGGCGGTTGCGGCCTCTTCTTCCGAGACCACAGGGGCCAACGAGAGCTTGCCGCGGTCGTCAACCTTGGTGATCTCGACCTGTACCTTCTGCCCGACGCCAACGACGTCTTCGACGTCGCTCACGCGATTGCCATCGTTGAGCTTGCGCAGCTCAGAGATGTGCAACAGCCCGTCCTTGCCCGGAGTCAGGGAAACGAACGCACCGAAGGTCGTGGTCTTGACGACCGTGCCCAAGTAGCGTTCTCCGACCTCGGGAACCTGGGGGTTGGCGATCGCGTTGATCGCCGACCTGGCGGCCTCAGCGGAAGGACCGTCCACGGCACCGATGTAAACGGTTCCGTCGTCCTCGATCGTGATGTCCGCGCCGGTGTCTTCCTGGATCTGGTTGATCATCTTGCCCTTCGGGCCGATGACCTCGCCGATCTTGGAGACGGGAACGTGCACGGTGATGATGCGCGGGGCGAACTCGCTCATTTCATCCGGAACGTCGATCGCGGCCGTCAGCACGTCAAGGATGTGCAGGCGGGCTTCGCGAGCCTGTTTGAGCGCGGCACCGAGCACCGAGGCGGGGATTCCGTCGAGCTTGGTGTCGAGCTGGATCGCGGTCACGAATTCGGATGTACCCGCGACCTTGAAGTCCATATCGCCCAATGCGTCCTCTGCGCCGAGGATGTCGGTCAGAGCGGCGTAACGAGTTTCGCCGTCGACCTCGTCCGAGACCAAGCCCATCGCGATACCTGCCACCGGAGCGCGCAGCGGCACACCGGCGTTGAGCAGCGAGAGGGTCGAGGCACACACGGATCCCATTGACGTTGAACCGTTGGAGCCGAGCGCCTCGGAAACCTGGCGAATCGCGTAAGGGAATTCCTCACGCGACGGCAGGACCGGGGTGATCGCGCGTTCCGCAAGCGCACCGTGACCGATTTCGCGGCGCTTCGGGGAACCGACGCGGCCGGTCTCACCCGTGGAATACGGCGGGAAGTTGTAGTGGTGGATGTACCTCTTGGTCTTGACCGGAGAGAGGGAGTCGATCTGCTGCTCGAGCTTGAGCATATTGAGCGTGGTGACACCCATGATCTGGGTTTCGCCGCGCTCGAAGATCGCGGATCCGTGCACGCGCGGCAGAACTTCTACCTCTGCCGTGAGCTGACGGATATCGGTCAGTCCTCGGCCGTCGATGCGGACCTGATCCGTCAGAATGCGCTGGCGCACGGTCTGTTTGGTCAAGGCGTTGAAAGCACCATTGACTTCCTCGAGGCGGCCTTCGAACTCTTTGCCTTCACCGGCGAGTTCCTCGGCAACTTCCTTCTGCAGGTTTTCGGAAGCGATCTCGCGCTCCTGCTTGCCTGCGATGGAGTAGACGTCCTTGATCTTTGAGGAGAACTTGGACTCGACCGCCTGGGCCACCTCTTCGGCGTATCCGCCGAAGCGCTCGATCTCCATGGCCGGCTTGCCGGCACGCTTGGCCAGATCCGACTGGGCATCGCACAGCGCCTTGATGAAGGGCTTGGCTGCCTCGAGGCCTTCCGCCACGACGTCCTCGGTCGGCGCTGTCGCGCCGGACTGGACGAGGTCCCATGAGGTGTCGGTGGCTTCGGCCTCCACCATCATGATCGCGACGTCTTCGGTTCCGTCGGCCTTGGTCACAACGCGTCCCGCAACCGCCATGTCGAACACGGCGTTTTCCAGCTGCGAATGCTTGGGGAATGCAACCCACTGACCGTCGATCAGCGCGACGCGGACGCCGCCAACCGGCCCCTGGAACGGCATTCCGGAGAGGGTCGTGGACATCGAAGCCGCGTTGATGGCAACGGTGTTGTAAATCTCGTCGGGATCGATCGTCAGAACGGTCACGACGACCTGGACCTCATTGCGGATTCCCTTGCCGAACGCGGGGCGCAATGGGCGGTCGATCAGACGGCAGGCCAGGATGGCGTCCGTCGAGGGGCGTCCCTCACGGCGGAAGAACGAGCCCGGGATGCGGCCCGCGGCGTACATGCGCTCTTCGACGTCGACCGTCAGCGGGAAGAAATCGAATCCTTCACGGGGGTGCTTGCCGACGGCGGTTGCCGACAGCATGCTGGTTTCTTCGTCGATGGACACGAGCGTGGAGCCCGCTGCCTGCTTGGCCAAGCGGCCTGTTTCGAAGCGAACGGTACGCTGACCAAATTTGCCATTGTCGATAATGGCTTCTGCGAATTGAATCTCGGGACCCTCCAAGGGTCACCTCCATTTCTTGTACTTCGCGCGGACCCGCCTCGACTCGGTCTTCGATCGAGGCCCACGGATGAATTCATCCGGAGGCCACTACCGAGGACCGCAAGGAGAGGATGGGCCCTACGCGTATTTTTACTGAAGTCCCACGGATCCTTCCGTGGGAACTCGCTATGGGTAGCGAGAGGGCGGCGCTGCCGTCCGTTATCCAGTCTTCCATGTTTGGAAGCCGGATTCCGTCACAGCGGCGCCGCCCCTCACGCTTGTCGTCTTTATCGGCGAATTCCGAGACGCTGAATCAGCGCGCGGTAACGCTCGATGTCGATCCGACGCAGGTAGCCGAGCATGTTGCGGCGGCGACCGACGAGAATCATGAGACCACGACGCGAGTGGTGGTCGTGCTTGTGGGACTTAAGGTGTTCGGTCAAGTCACTGATGCGACGAGTCAGAACTGCAACCTGAACCTCGGGCGAACCGGTATCGCCCTCGTGGGTTGCGTATTCCTTGATGATTTCCTGCTTGACAGCGGGATCCAGTGCCACTGATTAACTCCTAGAGTTAGTGCCGTGAACGGCCCGATACGGCGAATGCCGCCGGGGACCCAACGCACCGAGGACAGTCCCGGACGGATATCGCCGACCGAGGATCACGGCACGAGGGACGCCTGGCAACCACGGACTGCAGCCAGACGTAATCTCCAGCTTAGCTGATCGAACCGATCTGCGGAAGAACACCCGCCCGGACGGGCCGTTTCCGAACTGTGAGACTCGCGACCCGGCGTGCCACGATGGTGCAATGATCGATTTCACCCAGTCTGCCGACATCGTGGCCCCCCAGCTTCTGGGGGCAGTAATTCATCGTGGCCAGGTCGCGATCAGGTTGACGGAAGTCGAGGCCTACCTCGGCACAGTGGATCCGGCGTCGCACGCCCACAAGGGTCCGACGCCGCGATGCGCGACGATGTTCGGCGAGCCCAGCCACCTCTATGTTTACGCGTCGTACGGGATTCACCGTGCCGGGAACCTGGTCTGCTCCCCCGACGGAACCGCCTCCGGTTGTCTGATGCGGGCCGGAGAGGTGGTTTCCGGGTGGGATGAGGTGCGGATCCGACGCGGCGAGAGCGTCCTCGACGCCGGCCTGGCCCGAGGACCCGGGAACCTGGGTTCCGCCCTGGGGCTCAGCTTGATGGACAACGGAACACCGGTCCATCAAGCGGTTCGGGGACGCCACATCTCGGATTCCACCATTGAATTCTGGATAGAAGAACCTCGAGAACCGGTCGAGCACGTCAGAGGCAAGCGCATCGGCATCAGCAAGAATGCGGATGCTCCCTTGCGGTATTGGATCCCCAACGATCCGACGGTCAGTTCCCCGCGTTCGCGACGTGTCGCAGTCGGCTGAGCCCGGATGTCCCGGCGAGACGGCTCCTGCGCAACGCCCCGACACAGCGCATCATTGTCGTCTCGCAGAAAGGACGGGGTCACGCCTTCAGCTGTTCCGCCTCGTAGGCGGCAACCGCTCGGCCAAGTCGCGCCACGCCTTCGACGATTTCCTCTTCCGCGTTGGTGACGAAGGAGATTCGCATCGTGTTCCGGATGCTCGTGTCCACGTGGAATGAGCTGCCGGGTACAAACCCAACACCTTCCCGCATCGCATACGGCAGCAGAGCATCCGTGTCATATGCCTCCGGCAATTCGGCCCACAAGAACATTCCCCCTTGGGGCGAGGTCACTCGAGAGCCTTCTGGAAGAGCATGAGGCAGCTCGCGAACCATCGCTTGCAGACGCTCGCCATAAACCCGGAGCTTCTCCTCATCGGATTGATGCGTCTCCGGATGAGCGAGATAGTAAGCGGCCGCATACTGATCCACGGTGGAGCTGTGCAGGTCAATGGCCTGCTTGCCGACGATCATCGCGTCGCGGATCGAGGACGGCACGCGCGCCCAACCGAGGCGGATACCGGGAGCAACGGATTTGGACAATGTCTGCAGGAGCGCAGTCTGCTCCGCCATGCCTTCGATCGCGCAGATCGGCTCGAGCGCTTCACCGGAATACCGGAGGCTCGAATACGGGTCATCCTCGATCAGCATGGTTTGGGTCCTGAGAAGGATCTGGGCAACGTCGTTGCGACGCCGCGCCGACATCGTGCGACCGCTCGGATTCTGGTAACTCGGGATGAGGTAGACGAGCTTTGGCCGATGCGCTGCTATCGCCCGGTCCAAGGCCTCGGGAATCACGCCTTCGTCGTCGCACTCGACGGCCTCAAAACGTGCTCCAGCCAACCCGAAGGTCTGCAATGCGGCCAGATACGTGGGGTCTTCGACGAGGATGACATCCCCCTTGTCGACCATCACCTGTCCCATGAGGGTCAGGCCCTGCTGCGAGCCCGTGGTGATCAGAATGTCGTCGGACTGGGAGGCAATACCTTCGGACGTGAGGTTCGCGGCGATCACTTCGCGAAGCTCGAGCTCGCCCTCGCTCGACGAGTACTGGAGCGAACGCTCCGGCCGAGCCAGGGATGCCTCGTAGGCCGCGCGGATGGCGCTCAGGTCGAAAAAGGACGAGTCCGGAATACCGCCCGCGAAGGAGATCACCCCGGGTCGGCTCACCAGGTCCAGGAGCGCACGGACCGGAGAATCTTCGGTATCCGCAAAATTGCGCGCGAGCCGTGGGGTGAATTCGGTATTTCCCGTAGTCATTAGTCTTCTTTCCGCGTGTCGTGTGATTTCCTCGATATCTCACATCTTGGTACAACTCGTGAGGTCGAGTCGGGACATCAGGTTTCGGCGAGCCGCGCGGCCACGACGAATACCCGACGGAACGGCATCACGGTCCCGTGGGCTTCGGCCGGGTATGCCGTCCGAAGCGCTGCTTTGTATTCGTCGACGAACTCGCTCTTGACGGGCTCCGGGAGGGCATTGAGCACCGGACGGGCCCCGGTTGAGGAGATCCAGTCGAATACGGGGTCTTCCCCTTGCAGAACGTGGAGATACGTTGTTTCCCAGGCGTCCACCGACCATCCCGGACGGGACAGGAGAGCCAAATACTCCCGGGCCCGGATGATTTTGTCCCGGAGCTTTTCGTGGATATGCCTGGCATACTTCGGTTGGCCAGCGATCTCGCGCAACAGAACGTGGGACGGTGCGTCGAAATTGCCCGGCACCTGAAAAGCGAAGACACCGCCGTTCGGCAGGAGGTCTGCCACTTGCGGAAGCCATCTCTCGTGGCCGTCGACCCATTGGAACAGGGCGTTAGAGACAATGAGTTGGGGCACCTCGCCTGCCCAGCCATGGACTTGGCGGGCGGCCAACCACTCTTTGACGTCGGCACGCTCGTACCGAGCGGAAGACCCCCCTTGGACTCGGGCGGCGTCGATCATCTGCTGGCTGCTGTCGACACCGTGCACCACCGCCTCGGGCCAGTGCCCGTGAATGACCGGGGTATCGGAACCCGGCCCACAACCCAAGTCCACGACGTTCCGGACCGTGGTCAGCGGAATCCTCTGGAGGAGGTCCACGAGCGGCCGAGCTCGTTCAGAACCGAATTTGAGGTACTGCTCGGGATCCCACCGCGTGCGTTCCTGCGCAGCGCCTGCCGAATCCGGGGAAGGCAATGTGCTCACTACTTGGTGGAGGTGCGCGATGCGACGTCGCGCCCCAAAACGGCCGACGCGGCACCGGTCGCCGCAGTCACCGCATAAACACTCGGCCAGGCCCCGATCTTCTTGGCCAGCGGATGGGACAGACCGAAGGAGAGGACATAAAAACCGGTCAGGACCGCAGCCGTTCCGGTTCCCGCATTTTTCTGCCAGCCTTTGAACGCGGCCGCACCGGCAACAGCCAGAACAGCGCCGCCGAGCGGGCGGTTTCCCGTGGAGCGAGCTACTTTATAGCCTCCGATCAAACCTGCGGTAGAGAACAGCGTGGGGGCGAGAGCGGACATTTTCCGCCACCTTTCCTTCAAGACAATCTGACTTGTCCGGTATAGCGCACCACAGGAATGTTCGCCAATGAGACGTGATGATTCAGACGACCTTGAGCTCCGCGAAACGGGTCAGGGCGGGATCCAGCTCGGGGAATTCTTCGCGTAATGCCGCGGCCGCCCGACGCACGCGCTCGCGAGTGACGTCCGCGATCGTCGAGAATTCACCGGCCACCGTTGGCTTCCGCGCCGCATTGATCGGCTCGTCGAGTTGCACGAGGACGAACTTCCGGCTGCCACCGTCTTGAGCGTTCTGCCGCATCACCGCATGAGCCGTGGTGCCCGACCCGGCGAAGAAGTCGAGCACGAGTGAATCTTTGCCGGTGGTGACCTGAAGGAGTCGCTGGATTAGGCGCACGGGCTTCGGGGTCTCGAACACGGCCGTGGTTCCGAAGAGCTTTTTGATGTCGTTTTTGGCCAGATGATTGTGCCCGGCAAAGTCGCGAGTCCAGAGGGTCGTCGGAACAACTCCATCCTGGACTTCCCCAAGGTATCGCTTGAGTTGAGGGGCGCGTGTTCCGTCCGCGCCCCAATATATCCGCCCCGCGTCGATCAAACGCTGCATGGCCTGAGGCGAATATCCCCAGCTCCGCCCGGGAGGCGGAAAATGCTTGACTCCGGTCAGCGGGTTCACCACGGCATAGTCCGCGGCCTGCGAATATGTGCGTACCGAGAGGTCGCTCGTCCGGTAGAGGCCACGACCATCGGCGTCGTCGTAGCGGTACGGCCGATTGATGGCCTCGGTCCGAGGCAGGAGGTTGCGGCGAAAGGCAGGTGATGCCGCATAGAGAATCAGGTAATCGTGAACGACCGAGAAGTTTCGGCAGTCGTTGGCCGGGGAGTATTTCTTTTCCCAGACGATCGTCGCGCAGAAATTCTCCTCTCCGTAGATCTCGTCCAGGAGCAGCCTGAGTCTGGGCGCTTCTGCGTCATCGATCGAAACGGCAATGACCCCATTGGACGCGAGCAGCTCGCGCGCGACTCGAAGCCTGGGGTACATGAGATCCAGCCAGAGCGAATGCAACCGGCCTGCGCTAGAGCGAGCGGTACACCGCCCCGGCTCCTCGGACACTCCTGCGGCGCGATCCTCGAGAGCCTGAGACCGATGAAAAGAGTCCCGGTAGTCGGCCTTCGTCCCCACGTTGTACGGAGGGTCGATGTAGATCAGCCCGAAGGCTCCGACGTGCGTGCGCCTCAAGATTTTCAGGGCCTCGAGGCTGTCGCCCTCGATCACGAGGTTCCCCTCCGCAACGGGGGCTCCGGCTTTCCCCGGGGAATGGGGAACCAGGCGGGCCGAGGTCGCGCTCTCCCCCAGCCTCTGGGATTCTGACTTGCCGGGCCAGGTAAGACCGTATGTTTCGATGGGGCCTCCAGCTGCGTTCCGGCGGGCCTGTGTTTGCACTGTTGTACCCCTACCTCATGCCATGTACACTTTGCACACAAGGATAGCGAAGTTTTGCCATGTGCACTTGGTAGACCTGACCTCCGGGCGACCCGATTCTGGTGCAATGACTTCCGACTCCCTTGATCGCCAGACCGCGTTGCGACTCGGGAGCCTTCTGCAGTCCCATCGGGCCGATCTGGGTATCACTCAGGAGAAGGTGGCTCTGGAAGCCGGAATCTCCCGCCAGCACTATCAGCAAATGGAATACGGGTTCAGCGATCGAGCGACTCGGAGCCCATCGAATCCGAAATTGCGATCTCTCATGAAAGTCGTCGCAATCCTCGAGATTCCCCGGGAAGAAGTCCTCAAAGCGCTCTGGCCTGACGACGCCGACGAGGGTCTCACCACCTAGCTACATTACGGTCCGTTCTGCCGCCCCTGACTTAAACCGCACATGTGCGCGACAATTGATGCATGCAGAAGATGAACGTTGAATCCTTCAACTTGGACCACACCAAGGTCGCCGCGCCGTACGTGCGCATTGCTGACCGCAAAGAACTACCCGGCGGGGATACCCTGATCAAGTACGATGTCCGGTTCTCCCAGCCCAATCAGGGTCACCTCGAGATGCCGGTCGTCCATTCGATCGAACACCTCACGGCCGAGCACATGCGCAATCACACGGATGCCCTCATCGATTTCTCCCCGATGGGTTGCCAGACCGGGTTCTACGCCCTGACCCTCGGACTGGAACCAGATGCATTCCTCCCGATACTGGAAGCGACGTTCCGCGACATTCTCGGCGCGACCGAAGTTCCCGCGGCCAACGAAACCCAGTGCGGGTGGGGTGCCAACCACACCCTGGCCGGGGCACAGGGCGCCGTCGGAGGCTTCCTCGACCAGCGTGAGGTCTGGGACGAGGTCTACGCGTGAGCCCAGCCCGCATCAACCCGTTGTCGGAGGACATGTGCGAAGCGGTGGCCGGCGGGGTAGTCGTCCAAGTCGCCATGGATGAGGAAGCTTCCCCTTTCCTCGATTCCTGCGACCGATTGGGCAAACCGGTCGATTTCGGCAGAGCCCGCTATACTCCCCTGACTCACCGGGGGCGCCCGATCCTGTTGGTCCGGTCCGGCATCGGCCTCGTCAACGCGGCCAGCGCCGCGACTACGGCGATCGCCGCGTGCGAACCACGGGCGTTGTTGTCTGCCGGTAGTGCCGGAGGCTTGCGCCGGGACGTCGAGGTAGGCGACCTGGCGGTGGGAGACTCGTACACGTTCACGGATGCCGATGCGACCGCATTCGGCTACGAGCGGGGCCAGGTCCCTGGCATGCCGGTCGACTATGCCTCGGATGAGACCTTGCTCGACGCGGCTCGCTCGGTCGCTGCTCGCGAAGGGACGCACCATGTGGGACAGATGCTCGCGGGAGGTTCCTTCGTCACCGAATCGAACGTCAAGGACGCGCGGGAAGCTTTTCCCCACGCGATTTCGACCGATATGGAAACCACCGCTATCGCTCAGGTGTGCTCGAGCCACGGAACCCGGTTCTTGTCCATCAGGGGCATCTCGGATCTTTGCGGGCCGGCGGCCGACCAAGACTTTCACATGGCCGTGGAAGTTGTTGCCCAGAGGTCTGCGGAGGCCGTCCTGGCCGTGATCCGTACGAGCCATCTCCCGGACGCGTAAACTCGCGTCAGGAGACCACAACCGAATTTCAGGAGACCCTAATGCTTACTCATAACCTGCGCGATGGCCATGAGATCCCGGCCGTCGGTTTCGGAACCTACCCCATGTCCGATGCCGAGGCGGAGGTCAATGTCGCCGAGGCCATTATGCGCGGTCACCGCTTAATCGACACGGCCGCACAATACGGAAACGAAGAAGGCGTAGGGCGAGGAATCCACAATTCCGGCGTAGACCGGAAAGAGATCTTCGTGACGACCAAGCTAGCGGGCAAGGACCACGGATACGAGCCAACCATCGCCGCGGCCAAGGAGTCCCTCCGGAAGATGGGTCTGGACTACCTGGACCTTTACTTGATTCATTGGCCCAACCCCAAGGTGAATCTCTACGTCGAATCGTGGAAAGCCTTAATCGCGCTCAAGGACGAAGGACTCGTGCGGTCGATCGGCACCTCCAATTTCTTGCCCGAGCACATCGACCGTCTCGGCGAGGAGACCAGCGAACTTCCTGTGGTCAACCAGATCGAGCTCCAGGTGCGACAGCAGCAGGAAAAGCTCCGTGCCTACCACGAGAAGAAGAAGATCGTGACCCAAGCGTGGTCACCACTGGGCCGCATGCAAGGTCTCGAGGATACCCCCGAACTGGGCGATATTGCCGACACCATCGGCGTGACCCCGGCCCAGGTCGTTCTACGATGGATGGTCCAGAACAAGATCGTCCCGATTCCGAAGACCTCGACACCCGAGCGGATGGAAGAGAACCTCAACGTCTTCGAATGGGATCTCAGCCCTGAGCAGATGGGCGTCATCAAGCGTCTCCACACGGGGATCGCATTCAAGGGGTACGATCCCCGCACCCACGAAGAGTTCTAGAGACCGCATAGACAGAAGCCCCAGCGAGGATGTCCTCGCTGGGGCTTCTGTCTATGCGGATGATTGTCCTTCAGGCCTCGTCAGGGCCCAGCACGCGCCAAGCGTCGTCGACGTCCTTCGACATCTGACGGATCAAGGCGTCCATACCTTCATAGGCGACCATTGGCCTCAAATGCGCCACGAATTCCAGCAGCACATGTTGGCCGTACAAGTCAAAATCCTCGACCTCTTCGTGCGGCCGCCCCATCACGTGCGCTTCGACCTGCCGTGATACTCCTTCGAAGGTCGGATTTGACCCCACGGAAATAGCCACCGGCCACCGCATTCCCGCCTCGTCATGGAGCCAGCCGGCATATACGCCGTCGGCGGGGATCAATCCATCGGATTCCGGAGACATATTCGCCGTGGGAAAGCCTAGTTCCCGTCCCCGAGCAGCGCCGTGGATCACTTCTCCGCGCATCCGGTGATAGCGGCCCAACAGGTGCGTTGCGGCCTCGACGTCCCCTGCCGCGAGGAGCTCACGAATCCAAGTCGAAGAACACCGCCGATGCGGGTCTTCGTCGTGCAGTTCGTTCAGGTCGTTGTCGGTCGAGAGGTCCTCGACCACGACGACCTCGAAGCCGTACTCCACCCCCAGTTCCTGCATTGTGGTGAGATCGCCCGAATTGTCGCGGCCGAACCGGACGTCCGCTCCGATCACGACTTTCTTGGCCCGGAGACCTTCGACGAAGGTTTCCCGGATGAAATCCTCGGGCGTCTCTCGCGCAAACTCGAGGGAATACGGCAGCAGAACCAGGGCGTCCAGCCCAAGTTCCTCGAGGAGGTCAAGGCTGTCCTGCAGGCCCATGATGGGAAGGTGCGGGACGTCCGGTCGGTGCACCAAAGCAGGATGGGGATCGAAGGAAATCGCAACGGCTTGCAGCCCGGCGGAATGGGCTTCCGAAACGACCGTCTCGATGACGCGAGCATGGCCGCGATGGACTCCGTCGAAATTTCCGATGGTCACCGCCGTGGGGCCGAATTCCTCCGGGATCTCGTCCAGGCTCCTGAAACAGTCCACGAATCTCCTCATGCCAGACCGCGGCTCGGTTCTCGAGCCGCGGCCATCAGTCTAGTCCTTGTGCGCTCGCACTGCCGTTCCCGAGGGTGCAGTTATGAACGCTTTTTACCGCGTTTGTTTCGGGGTGCGGCCTGCGGAGCACCCTGAGACATTTCGACACGAATACGATTGGCCTTACTGATCCAGGCGTGCCAGACCAGCAGGCAGGGCGGGATCACGAGGTCGAGCACCATGACCACAATCATCACGGCATGGGGAAGTCCGAAAATCGCCCACGAGAAGATTCGGCCGATTCCGCCGAGGAAAATCATGAGGCAGACGAACCACAGGACGTTGGCCCATTTGAACTTGACGGCAATCGCGACGAAAGCGGCTCCCACGCCGCACAGAACCGCCGCAAGGGCTCCGTAGGACGAGGCCGCGGTGGCGCTGGGTTCCTCCGTCTCACCGGGCAAGGAAGCCGTTCCGGCGAAGATCTGCCATACGCCGTATGCAATGATCACCAAACCATAGAGTGCAACGACGGTCCGGAAGATTCCCCAGTCCTGCTGTTTGCCGGGCTTGGACGACGTCTTGGCCGGCCCGGGGGTGGCGGATGTCTTCTTCCGGGCCTGTTCAGCATGGGGCTGGCGAGGCTGCGGCCTCGTTCGAGACTCGGATGCCTCGGACCGTTCCGGCCCGGCAGTCGAGGACGGCTCGGCGCTATCTCGCGATGTTCCGGCCGGACCGGTCGACTCCGATTCCGGGCTGTTCTCCCAGGGGCCCCTGGGCTGGCCGTTTTGCTCGTTGTTGTTCTCCGGGCTGGACGGGTGAGTCACGATTGGCTCCTTTCACGGAGTATCAGATCTGTCTTGCACCACTTTATGGCCGATAGGGCCGGTCATGGTCTACTTCGCGCGTTCAACGCCGCGACCGGGTCGGTTTCGGTACAGCCACAGGAGCCCGATGATAGGCAGGACCAGAGGCACATATCCGTACCCGGAGCCGAAATGCGACCACACGGATGCCAGCGGGAACAGATCCGGTCGAAGGTAAGAGAAGATCCCGACGCCGATCACGCCGCACAGCTCGATTGCTATGGCCCACACGGCGGCCCAGTACGCTCCCAGACCTTTGCGCGCCAAGGAAATGGTCGCGTAGATGTAGATCGCGGCGGCGACTCCGGAAAGGACGAAGGATACGGGCGCCTCATCGAATTTGGCGATGATTTGGTAGAGCGCACGGGCCCCTGCCGACAGGGAGAAAAGCGCGTACACGGCTACCAGCAGCATTCCGGGGCCTTTGGATTTCGCGGCAGGTCCCCGGGTCTGATGTGCGGCGTTCGCCTCGACGTCGTTCATGTCAGTCATGACCTCTCTGATGGCTCTCTCGGGATAGGACTCAGTAGTAGTACCACAGTACGTTCATGCGTTGGACCATCACGAGGATGATCGGTCCGGCAACGGCCAACACCAACGTTGACCACCGGGTTCTTTCGGTCAACGACCACACGAAAGTTCCTGCGGGTATCAGCATTGCGGTCAGCAGATAACCGTAATACTCCCAGGCGTCACCGGAGGGCCCATCGGTGACTATTTGCATCACAACCGAGCCGACCAGATACACCACGAGGAACGCCTCGAGGATCAGGACCGAGCCCTGGGAGAAGTCGTCCGGAACCTTGCCACGGAGGAATTGCACCAAGCAGACCAGCGCCGACACGAGGCCCAGGACCAGAGCGATCCAGAACCACAGGTCATAACCTGCGATCATGATTCAGCCTCCTTTTCCGCTTCGACAGGAAAAGTCGTGCCCGATCGGAATACGAGGTGCGGAACCGCGACGTCGAGCCCCCTGCGGCGCTGGTTCTGTGCCAGCGCGACCAAGGTCCCGTCCGGGGCGAAACCCGCGGCCAATTCGCAAGCCGGAACGATCTCGTTGGCCCGCTTCCCACTGGCCCCGGGGGAACCTGGCTCGATCTGAGCGCTCGGGGCGATCCACCGACCGTTCGACAGCGAGGTCGCCTCGTCATTGCTCAGATTCCGGCGCACAAAGATTCTCTCCGCCGCATGCTCGACCGAGAGCATGGGGATGGTACGGCCTTCGTCCCTCGCCTGGGCCAGCTCTTCGAGAGTCGAGGAGTCGTCTATGGATACCTCGCCGATATTCAACCGCTCCAGGCGCGTCAGATGGCCTCCCACACCGAGCCGTGCACCCATGTCGCGGGCTAACGCCCGAATATAGGTGCCGGCCGAACACGAAACCGTGACGTCGACGTCGATCACGGATGTCTCCCCCGATTCCTCGGATGCCGTCGAGACGCGCCGAATGTCGTGGACGTCGAAGGACTCAATCGTGACGGGGCGGGCCTCGAGCTCGACGTCTTGCCCCGACCGGACCCTGGCATATGACCTGACCCCGTCGACCTTGATCGCGGATACGGACGACGGAACCTGCAGGATCCGGCCTGTCAGTTCGGTGACCGCGGCGTTGATCGCGGATTCCTCGAGGGACGCCACCTTCACGGGGTCAGCCGTGATGCTCACCTCGCCCTCGGAATCGTCGGTCACGGTCCCCTGCCCCAGTCGGATCGTCGCACTGTAGGTCTTGGACTCGCCGCTGACCCAGGTGAGCAACTTGGTGGCCTTGTTGACGCCCAGAATGAGTACGCCGGTGGCCATCGGGTCCAAAGTCCCAGCGTGACCGACACGCCGCGTACCGGTTATCTTCCGCATTCTGGCGACGACGTCATGACTGGTCAGACCCGCCGGCTTGTCGACGACGACGAGGCCCGAAGGCCCGCCATCGTGGCGGTCGCGATGACGTGCCACCTACTCGGTATCCCCCGATGTCTCACGGACCTCTTTGGCCCCTGAATCGGGATCGCTGCTGGAGCCGTCTCCGAAGTCTTCCTCGACCGGATCGTAGGCGGTCCGAAGGTTGCCGCTGTCCCCGCGGGCGGCGTCCATGTGGGGGGTCGCGACGGCCTCGTCCGGGCCCTGCGCTTCCGTCTCTTCGTCCTCGCGTCGGTACGGATCGGCATCACCGGCGAAAGTCTTGCCCTCGGCGGCCTCGGCCAATTCGGCGTCGCGGGCGCGGGCCTGCCTCAGAATGTCCTCGAGGTGGCTCGCATTCACGGGAACTTCGTCGGCAACGAAAGTCAGCGTCGGCGTCAGGCGAGCCGTAATGTTCTTCCCGACCTCCGAACGGAGGATGCCTTTCGCCGATTCGAGGGCGGCGCGGGTGCCTGCCTGTTCCTCTTCGGTCCCGTAGACCGTGTAGTAAACGGTGGCGTGCTGAAGGTCATTGGTGACCCGAGCATCCGTGACCGTCACGAAGCCGAGGCGGGGATCCTTGATTCGGCGTTCGAGGGCTTGGGCCACGATGACCTTGATGCGGTCCGCCATGCGAGCCGCGCGGGCTGCGTCAGCCATGATCTCTCCTCATGTCATTGCGCCCTGGTGGGCGCGGAAAATTGTGCATTCCGTGGAAAACGGGCCGGTGTCCAGGTTACTCCTGGACACCGGCCCGATGCTTCTTCAACCGCTACTCAGGCGGCAGGTCCTTCAACCACGCGATCAGTCGCGGGGCTTCTCCTGCATCTCCCAAGTCTCGATCATGTCGCCTTCTCTGATGTCATTGAAGGATCCGAGCCCAATACCGCACTCGTAACCGTCACGGACCTCGGTTGCATCGTCCTTGAAGCGACGCAGCGACTCGATGTTGAGCGAATCCGCAATCACGTTGCCGTCACGTACCAGGCGAGCCTTGGCATTGCGGCGAATGAGACCGCTCCGCACGATCGAGCCGGCGATGTTGCCCCACTTGGAAGAGCGGAAGACCTCGCGGACTTCTGCGGAACCAAGGTCGACTTCCTCGTACTCCGGCTTGAGCATGCCCTTGAGAGCCTGCTCGACCTCGTCGATGGCCTGGTAGATGACGCTGTAGAACTTCATCTCCACGCCTTCGCGGTCGGCGAGTTCGGTGACTCGCTCGGCCGGACGGACGTTGAAGCCGATGATGATCGCGTTGTCCACGGTGGCCAAGTTGACGTCGTTCTGAGTGATAGCACCGACGCCACGGTGGATCACACGCAGCTGAACCTCATTGCCGTCTCCGACCTCGATCTTGAGCAGCGAATCTTCGAGGGCCTCCACGGCACCCGAGACGTCGCCCTTGATGATGAGGTTGAGCGTGTCCATCTTGCCTTCGGCCACGGCCTCGTCGAAGGACTCGAGCGTGACGCGCTTGCGGCGCTTGGCCAGCTGAGCGTTACGGTCCGCAGCCTCGCGCTTTTCAGCGATCTGACGGGCAGTGCGCTCTTCCTGTGTCGACAGGAACGTGTCGCCTGCACGCGGAACCGTGGACAGGCCCAAGACCTGGACGGGTCGCGAAGGACCGGCCTCGGCGACGTTCTGACCGTTCTCATCGAACATCGCTCGGACACGGCCGTGAGCGACGCCCGCGACGATGCTGTCGCCGACGTGCAGCGTACCGGACTGGACCAGCACGGTCGAGACCGCACCGCGTCCCTTGTCCAGATTCGCTTCGATCGCGACACCGCGGGCTTCCTTGTCAGGGTTGGCCTGCAGTTCGAGCGCGCCGTCGGCGGTCAGACAGATAGCCTCGAGCAGTTCCTCGATGTTCTGGTTCTGGCGAGCCGAAACGTCGACGAACATGGTCTCACCGCCGTATTCCTCGGGCACCAGACCGTACTCGGTCAGCTGGCCGCGGATCTTGTCCGCGTTCGCGCCTTCCTTGTCGATCTTGTTGACCGCGACCACGATCGGCACGTTGGCCGCCTGGGCGTGGTTCAAGGCCTCAACGGTCTGGGGCATCACGCCGTCATCGGCGGCGACAACCAGCACGGCGATGTCCGTGACCTTCGCACCGCGGGCACGCATGGCGGTGAACGCCTCGTGACCTGGGGTATCGATGAAAGTGATCAAGCGGTCGGTGCCGTCCACATTGGTTGTGATCTGGTAAGCGCCGATGTGCTGGGTAATGCCGCCGGCCTCGCCTTCGATCACATTGGTGTGGCGGATGGCATCCAGCAGACGGGTCTTGCCGTGGTCGACGTGACCCATCACGGTGACTACGGGGGGACGCGCCTCGAGCTGCTCTTCGGTCTCTGCCTCACGCTCGGCGTCGAGGTTGATGTCGAAGGATTCGAGGAGCTCGCGCTCCTCGTCCTCGGGCGAGACGATCTGGACCCTGTAGCCCAGCTCTTCGCCCAGCAGCTCGAACGTTTCCTGGTCCAAGGACTGGGTTTGTGTCGCCATCTCACCCAGGTGGATGAGGACGGTGACCAGTGCGGCCGGGTTGGCGTTGATCTTCTCCGCGAAGTCCATGACCGAAGCACCGCGACGCATGCGTACGACCGTATCGCCATTGCCCCGGGGAACGACGACGCCGCCCACCGAGGGTGCCTGCATCTGCTCCAACTCATGGCGCTTTGCCTGCTTCGATTTACGCTGCTTCCGACGCGAATTTCCGCGTCCGAAAGCGCCCTGGGCGTTGCCGCGTCCGCGACCGCCGCCGCGCGGAGGACCACCGGCACTCGGGCCGCCGCGACGGGGACCGTTTCCCCCGCCGGGGCTGCCGCCACCGGGACGTCCGCCGACATTGGAGGGCATCTTGGCCGGCATCATGTTCGGGCTAGGACGGTTTCCACCGGATGCGGCCGGGCGAGGAGCGTTCCCCCGCTGACCGCCTGCACCCGCGCCAGCGGCGGGCCGAGGTCCGGCAGGGCGCGGTCCGCCCTGACCCTGGCCCTGGGCAGGACGCGGTGCGCCGGGGCGCGGTCCGCCCTGGCCTTGTCCCTGGGCGGGACGCGGACCACCGCGGCGATTGCCGTTGTTGCTGCCGCGCATGCCCTGCTGGGAGCTGAACGGGTTGTTGCCGGGACGCGGGGCGCCAGGCTTGGGAGCGCCCCCACGCGATGCCGCAGGACGGGGTCCCGGGGTCGGCACCGAGCCGGGCTTAGGCGCGGAAGAATCCGTGCGCATGCCCTGCTGGGAACTGAACGGGTTGTTGCCGGGACGAGCCCCGGGCTTGGGCGCATTGCCCGATTTGGGAGCCGAGTCCTGGTCAGACTTTTCCTGAGCCTTTTCGTCGGACCTCGCGGACGCAGCCTCGGTCGTCGACGGAGTCGGTTCCGGCCGTGCTGCGGGCTTCTCTTCCGCCACGGCCGCCTTTTCTTCCGCTGCCGGCTTGGGAGCCGACTTCCCTGCTGTGGCAGGGGTTGGGCCGGAAGGCTTGGGCTTCGCGCCTGGCTTGGGTGCGGCCGATGTCGTGGGCGTAGGCGCCTCGGCCTTGTTGGTCTCGGCCTTCTGATCAGAGGGCTCGGATGAAGTCGACGCCTTCTTGCCTCCGGACTTCTTGCCCGACTCAGACGGCGACTGTGCGCGGTCCGCAAACGCGGCGCGCAGTTTTTTCACCACGGGGGGCTCCACCGTGGAAGATGCACCACGAACGAATTCGCCCAAGTCTTGAAGCTTGGCGATCGCTTCTTTCGAGGTGATGTTGAGCTCTTTCGCGAGCTCGTGAACGCGGGGCTTGGCCACATTACTCCTGTCTCGGTCTGCGCCGAAACAGGCACAAACCGCTTAATTCCGTATAAGGCTCCCGGCAATCACGTAATTGCCTTGGGACTCGCCGTTTGCAGAGCACAGTGAAGTACTCATTGCGCGGCACTCATCGGGTTTCCATCGGTTTTCTACTCGCTTTCTTCAGACGCTCGTGCGCCCGTTGATTGAGCTAGGGGGTGTTCCTCACTGGTCGCATAACGCCGCAGGACGGCGTTTTCTTCCGCGCGCCACAGACCTTCGAGGTGTTCGGAATCGACTCGGGTACGGAAAGATCTGGCGAATGCCTTGGTCTTGACCGCCCGGTCCAAACACTCCTGGTCAGGGTGTAACCAGGCGCCACGTCCTTTCAAGGACCTTTTGGGATCCAGGACGACGACGCCGGTTCGCGCTCCCTGCGACCGTTGCAGGACCACACGTACTAGTGCGGTTTGATCTTCGCTCCGCCGACAGCCGATGCAGGTACGAATACCGGGAGGGGAAGACATAGGCTTTCCCCTTTCCGGACCGTTCCTGCTTGTTCGGGCCGTCGCTCGCAGTCGATGACCGCATTCCAGTCTATCCCCCCACCGGGCGTTTCCCCCAAAGATTCGGCAAAATACACCGTCCCGTGTGAGGACCGTTACCAGAATGACCGGTTATTCGGCGAGATCCGCCGCCCGAGCCTTGGACTCGGAGACGATGTCGATGCGCCAATTCGTCAGTTTCGCGGCCAGACGTGCGTTCTGGCCTTCCTTTCCGATCGCCAGGGAGAGCTGGTCGTCGGGGACGATGGCCCGGGCCTGGAACCTGCCATGGGGATCCACCTCGACCGAGGCTACTCGAGCGGGGCTCAAAGCGCCGGCAATGTAGTCGGCAGGGTCCTCGGAGTAGCTGACGATATCAATTTTCTCGTTGTTGAGTTCGGAAGTCACGGCCCGGACGCGCGAACCCATTTCTCCGATGCAGGAACCCTTGGCGTTGATCCCTTCCCTCGTCGCCCTCACGGCGATTTTGGTGCGGTGACCGGCTTCGCGAGCGATCGACATGATTTCGACCGAGCCGTCCTCGATCTCGGGCACCTCGTGTTCGAAGAGGCGTCGAACCAAGTCCGGGTGGGAACGGGACAGCGTGATCGAAGGACCTTTGAACCCGCGACGGGCTTCGACGACGAATGCGCGGATGCGAGAACCATGAGAGTAGCTTTCGCCGGGCACCTGTTCGTGCGGGGGAAGAACACCTTCCACGGTTCCCAGGTCGATCTGGACCATGTTGTTCCGACCGCCCTGCTGGATCTGCCCGGAGACGAGCTGTCCCTCACGGTCTCGGAAGTCGCCAAGGACCTGATTGTCCTCGGCTTCGCGCAATCGCTGGAAAATCACCTGTCGAGCCGTGGCCGCAGCGATGCGACCGAAGTTGCGCGGAGTGTCATCGAATTCGCCGACGACCTCGCCGTCTTCGTCGATCTCCGGAGCCATAATGCGCACGTGACCTGTATCGCGGTCAACGATGGCGCGCGCGTTGCGGATCGCACCGGGGTTCTTCTCGTAGGCCAGCAATAGAGCGGACTCGATCATCTGGATCAGCTGACCGACTGGGATGTCACGCTCCTTCTCCAAGAGTCGGAGGTTGCTCATGTCGATGTCCATTGCTGGCCTTTCCTTGCTCTATGTGCCAAAGCACCGGAACGCTTCAGCGCTCCGGTACCCGACTGGGCCTGGATCCCGTCCTGGGCGGCCCCTGTGTTCCGACCTATTCTAGCCGGGATGTCCTAGTGGCTGAACTCGATTTCGACCTGGGCCGATTCGACGTCCTCAACCGAGATCTCCTCCGGTTCCAGATACTTGGCCGGGACACCCTTGGGAGTCTGTTTCCGACGTGCAATCGTCGCGGTACGCCCATCCGTTTCCTCGAGGCGGGCGACGAAGGTTTCGCCGTCCGAAAGGCGCAGGTTGAGAAGCCGGCCGCGCGAGCGCTTCCAGTGACGAGGTTCGGTCAGTGTGCGGGTTGCACCGGGGGATGTCACCTCGAGCAGGTACGTCTCTTCCGGGTCTCCATCGGTTCGGTCCAGGGTCTCGGAAATCGCTCCGGAGACCTCGGCGATGGTGTCCAGGCTGACGCTGCCTTCCTCGTCTTCCTGAAGATCGACGACGACGGTCACGGTCTGATTCTTTCCTGCGCCGCGGGCGGTGACCTCTTCGAGAACCAGGTCGAACTGCCCGACGACCGGCGAAATGGCCTCGTGCAAGGACGGCAGGTCCAGCGTGTCGGACAGGGAATTCCTCGGATGTGCCTGGTCCGAGTATCCGGCGTTGGCCTTCATCCGAGCGGTCCGACGGCGTTGACGAGAAGTATTCTTGCTGGTGGTGGACTTGGGGTTCGAGCCGTTGTTGGCCAAGAGACCTCCTGTAATGGTCATGTCATGTCCTCTCCCCAGGTTAGCGCCCACAGCCCTGCCCGACATGCCATGATGGTGAGTTGACCCTGGACCGCAACGCATCAGAGGACCACGTTCGGATGAAAAGTTCCGCCGCAAAGACCGTTTTTGTTTTCTTGCTGATCGTGCTCTTGCTCCTGGCCGCAGTTTCAGGGTTCGTCTGGTGGCGAACCACACACAATCAGGGCGGCGTCGCGGCCCAGCAGCAGGCGGCGGCAGAGCTGAAGAGTCTTCAAGTGGCTGTCCAGAGCTCGCGCGTCGCCGGGTCCCAAAAGGACAGCCTCGAATCGGATATTCACGATCAGCTCGATGCGCTGAACCGCTCGGCGGTCGAGGATGCCCAGCCCGAGGAGGATCACGCGCCCCAGGACGTACAGGCCCTGGCACAGCGGATGACTCAGAGTTCACAACGCATTTACGGCCTTGCTTCGAACGCAGGTCTGTCCTCGGACGAGTCCGCCACTCTGACGTCCATCTCGGTCGGTCAATGGGCCACGGTCCAGCTCTTGAACGGAACATTGGCCGAGGTCGCTGACCCGTCGTCGGCGGCGAGCAAGGAGCTCAAGGACCTCACCGGTTTGGGGCAGAACGAGGCGTTGAATGCCGACGGGTTGTGCCCTGCCATGTCCGACGATGCCAAGGACAAGGCCTCCGGGGGCGCTGATTCCCAGCAAGCCGGCGACGGATCGAACGCGGAAGATTCCGAGGACCTCACGAAGGTTCTGACGGGCCTCTACACATCGACCTGGTCCGAGTCCTACTTCCAGGCCCGCGAGGACGTCGACAATATACCGGAAGACACCTCAGAACGGATCGGGGTCGCCGCCACGGTTCATTCTTCCCAGCTTCAACAGCTGCGTGCCGGATTGGATCAGAATTGCTCCGCGATTCCGCAGCCGAAGGCTGCCTACAAGCTCCCCGATGCTGCTACGCGGGACGCGGGGAAAATCATGGCCGAACAGGCGGATCACATCGGCAGCGAATCGATCGGGGTGATCCGATCCCAGAAGCCGGGCAAGTCCGATGCTCGGGGATCTGATTCCTGGACCGCTTGGGGCGCCCGTTCGCTGGCCCTCAACACCGCGATCTCGACCCAGATCAGCGGGGATGTGCCGGCCCTGCCCGGAATTTCCTGACGGATGGTCCCACAGCGGGGTACTGAAATCGGGAGCTGAACAGGTCTCGTCCTTATGCGATAGCGTCGGCGTAGATATCCCAGCCGGTTTTGACGATCAAAA
Organism: Rothia uropygialis; assembly: GCF_004137765.1. Classification (GTDB taxonomy): domain Bacteria; phylum Actinomycetota; class Actinomycetes; order Actinomycetales; family Micrococcaceae; genus Rothia. The sequence continues at coordinate 102,607 of NZ_NOIS01000005.1, forward strand.
CGGCCACCACGGCCAGGAACACGACTCGGATGAACCTGTTCCCTCGGGACACGGCACTTCTGGCCCCGGTATAGCCTCCGACCATGTTGGCGATGCCCAGAAGCAGGCCCAGAGCCCAGACCACCGAACCGTGGAACCCGAAAAACGCCAAGGCACCGAGATTCGTCGCCATGTTGACGACTTTCGCCTGGGCGCTGGCCCGCAAGAAGTTCTGGCCGAGCAGTGTGATGAGACCGATGATCAGAAATGAGCCCGTTCCTGGGCCGAGAACACCGTCGTAGAAACCTATGACGAGCCCCAGCACGGTCGAACGAACGAGCACGCTGCGGGAATCCATCGTGGGCTTGGTCAGCGTCCCCGCGTTCGGTTTGAGCACGGTGAACACGGCCACCGCGATCAGGGCCGCGAGGATCACGGGTTTGAAAACGGCTTGAGGCAAGGATGCGGCCACCGCAGCTCCCGCGAAACTGCCGAAGAATGCTACGCCCGCCATCGGCAACGAGGGCCGGAGCGGCGTCGTCGTGCGACGGAAGTACGTGACCGCGCTGGTGCTGGTTCCGAGCAGAGAACCGAATTTGTTGGTTGCGAGGGCCTGCACCGGGGTCATGCCCGGGATCATGAGCACAACGGGCAATTGAATCAGGCCACCGCCGCCCACCACGGCATCAACCCAACCGGCCAGGAACCCGCCGACGAGTACAAGAACCAGGGTGCCCGGATCCAGGGATTCGATTCCCGCGATCACCTCCCGGGCACCCCGCTTTCATTCGGCTCTATCGTTCAGCGGTTCACGTTACAGAACTCGGTTCAGTCGTCGGAAGCGACCGACGTGGTTTCCTTTACGACTTCGTCCACCACAATCGAGATGTCGACCTCACGGGATTCGCCGCTGGTCCGGTCCTTGATCTCGACTTTGCCGTCCTTGTACCCGCGTCCGATGACCAAGATCGTCGGAACACCGAGCAGCTCGGCGTCGCCGAACTTCACGCCGGGAGACGCCTTGGCACGGTCGTCGAAGATCACCTGCAAACCAGCTCGTTCCAGCTGCTCCACGATGCCTTCGGCGCCGCTCATGATCTCCTCGCCCTTGCCGGCGGCGACCACGTGAACATCCGCCGGTGCCAGGTCGCGGGGCCAGATCAGACCCCGCTCATCGTGATTGGATTCGGCAATGGCAGCGAGCGCTCTGGTGACGCCGACGCCGTACGAACCCATGGTCACGGTGACGAGTTTGCCGTTGGAGTCCAGCACACGAAGCCCTAGGGCATCCGCGTACTTGCGACCGAGGGCGAAGATGTGACCCATCTCGATTCCGCGGGCGGTATGCAAGGGCCCCGAACCATCCGGAGCCTGGTCGCCTTCACGGACTTCACACGCTTCGACGACACCGTCCCAGGTGAAATCCCGCCCGGCAACCAGATCGAAGACATGTCGACCTTGCAGATTCGCGCCCGTGATCCAGGCGGATCCCTCGACCACGCGAGGATCCACGAAATACGGAATGCCAGTCGTCGATTCGGTGCCCAGTGTCGCGGCATCGGTGCTCAGACCGGGCCCGATGTAGCCCTTGACGAGCATCGGGTAGCTGCGCAAGTCTGAATCGTCGGCCTGGTTGACCTCGACTTCGCCGCCGACTTCCAGGGCGTCGCTGAGGCTGACTTCGAGCCGTTTGAGATCGACGGCCCGGTCCCCCGGCACGCCGACGGCGACGATCTGTTTCTCCCCGCTCGGAAGGGTCACGGCCACCAGAAGGTTCTTCAGGGTGTCGGCAGCCGTCCACTGGTGACCGTCTTTCGCGTGGAGCGCATTGGCTTGGGCAACGAGGGTGTCGATGGTCGGCGAGTCCGGAGTTTCCTCGACGTGCGCAGCCGCCTGGCCCTCGATGTCGATGGCCTCGGGGGCCACGGTCGTGACGGCCTCGACGTTGGCTGCGTATCCGCCCTCGGACCGGACGAAGGTATCTTCGCCGATGGGTGTCGGGTGCAGGAATTCCTCGGAGCGTGAGCCGCCCATGGCACCGGACTGCGCCTGAACGATGACGACCTCCAGACCCAAGCGTTTGAAGATTCGCTGATAAGCGCCTCGATGGGCTTGGTAGGCCGCTTCGAGGCCTTCGTCGTCCACGCTGAAGGAGTAGGAATCCTTCATAATGAATTCGCGGCCCCGCAGAAGACCCGCACGGGGACGTGCTTCGTCACGGTATTTGGTCTGGATTTGGTACAAGGTCACCGGCAGGTCCTTGTACGAGGAATACATGTCCTTGACCAGGAGCGTAAACATTTCCTCATGCGTAGGGGCCAAGAGGTAGTCCGCGTCCTTGCGGTCCTTCAGGCGGAAGAGATTCTCTCCGTATTCCTCCCAACGATTGGACGTTTCATACGGCTCACGGGGCAGCAATGCCGGAAAGTGGACTTCCTGGGCGCCGATCGCATCCATTTCCTCGCGAACGATCGCCTCGACCTTGGTCAGGACCCGTAGGCCCAGCGGCAACCACGAATAGATACCGGGAGCCGCCCGGCGGATGTAACCGGCGCGCACCAGGAGTTTATGGCTATCCACTTCCGCGTCGACCGGGTCTTCGCGAAGGGTGCGGAGGAAAAGCGAGGATAGGCGTATGGCCAACTATGAAGTCCGTTTCTTTGAGGTGCCGGTTGTCTCTCGGATAAGTCTAAAGGAGCCCACCGTGGAGTACATACCAGCAGGACAGGAGGCGCCGGTTACATCAGGATCGTCGAGAAGGTCCCGACCTGTTGGAAACCGACGGCCCGGTACAGGGCTCGAGCCGGCCCGTTGTAGTCGTTGACGTACAGGCTGATCCTCGGAAACCGCGGGGCGATCAGCTCGCAAGCCTGTGCCATGAACGATTCCGAAAGCCCTTGGCCCCTGAGACGGGGAGCAAGCCACACGCCCTGGAGCTGGCACATGTCCTGGGCTGCGAGGCCAAGATCCGTCTTGAAGATCACCTTTCCCCTCGTGTCCGTCGCAACGACCGTGCGTCCGGATCGGACGGTTTCGAGGACTCGTTGTGAGTATCCCTCCGGGTTGTGTTCCATCGGCGAGTAGCCGACTTCCTCGGTGAACATTGACACGCTCGCGGGCAGGAGCTCTTCCAGGTCGCTCGGCACGGCCCACCGTACCGGCGACAGACCAGTCGTGGTTTCCCGGTGAGCCACTCGACGCGCGGTCTCATGATCAACCAGGCTCATGAGCGGCTGTTGTGGGCGAATGTCGAAAGGCCGGGGCAGGCCACCGCGAATCAGCTCCCACAGGGGCATGACGAATTCCGCTGGACCGAACAACGATGCGGGCTTTTTGTGGGTCCGCAGGATGTAATCTGCAACCCGGGAGAAGTGGTGACGCTCAAGACGGATGGGTACCAGATTCGCGCCGAACCACACCGCTCCCGTCAGTTCGGAGAGTTCGGTTCTTCCCATCTCCTCAGACGGCTCGAAGACGCCGAGAAAAGGCGAGGCGGAATGCATCCGCGTCAGGAACGAGGGGCGCGGCAGACCGATTCGCTCGTAATGCTCCAGAGGGAACAGATTGGCCACGGGAGACTGGTTGATCAGTCCGAGAAGACTCTCGGTATCGTCGACGGTCAAGGGACGAACGGTCGGCCCCGAGATACGATCTGCGCGTTGCGTCAGGAATTTCACGAAGTCATAGCTCCCGGGGTCATAGGATTTTCACCGGGTCGAAAATGTCCGCGGCGATCAGCAGAACCGACATCCCCATGAAGGCCGCCGCAACCACGTAGGTCAGGGGCAGTAACCTGATCGGGTCGAAATGACCGGGGTCGGCTTTCTTTCTCAACCGGGCCCAGGACCGCCGTATTCCTTCCCATAGGGCGCCCGCAACGTGACCACCATCCAACGGCAGAAGCGGAATCAGATTGAAGACGAAGAGGCTGAAGTTCAACGTTCCCAGAACAGAGACGATGTAGGCAGCTTTGGTCTTGGTGGTGATGTCTTGGGTAGAGGCCACTTCTCCCGCCACACGCCCGACTCCGACCACCGACATCGGAGAATCGGCAGGCCGTTCTTTCTGGGTGAAGAGCGCAACCCCTACGTCCCATACCCGCACCGGAAGCTTGATGATGACGCCGCCGATCTGGTTGAAGGTTTGCCCGATCACCGGCGGAATCTCGGAAATGCTCCCGGCTTTGAGGTCCTGCTCGGGGCTGATCCCGATGAATCCGACTTCTTGCGTTCGGGTCTTGCCCTCGGTGTCCGTCTGGGGCACGCCGGCGGCATCGGTGACGGGACGTTGGGTGATCATCGGGCTCATGCTGAGACCGACTTCGCGGCCGTCCCGTTCGACGACCACGGGTACGTCCTGGTTGCCGTGTTCACGAATGAGACGGCTGAGCTGATCCCAGGAGTCGATATCCTGGTTCGCGAAGCGCACAATCTTGTCACCCGGCTTGATCCCGGCCTCATAGGCGGGTGCCGCTGGGTCCTCTGCCCCGCATTCGGTTTTCTGCTCTTCCTGACCGGCCTGGACCTTTTGAATGCATTGATTGACCGCCGAAACTTTGGTGGTCGGCTGGGCCGTCCCGAAGGACAGAACCACGACACTCAGGCAGAGGATTCCGATCAAGAGATTCATGCAGGGGCCGCCCAGCATGATGATGATTCGCTTGTAGATCGGCAATTGGTAGAACTGACGGTTCTCGTCCCCCGGTTGCAGGCGCTCGGCCTCCATGCTGCGCGTTTCCGAGACCATCTGTTGGACGAGCCCAGTCGAATCGCTCGTGATCTTCTCGCCGTTCTTGTCCGGAGGATACATCCCGATCATCGAGATATACCCGCCGAGCGGTATGGCCTTGAGCCCGTACTCGGTCTCTGCCTTTCGTCGGGAAAAGATGGTTTTGCCAAAACCGATCATGTACTGGGTGACCCGGACATTGAATAATTTGGCGGGCACCAAATGTCCGACTTCGTGCAGTGCGATCGACACAGCGATGCCCACGGCCATGATGAGGACGCCGAGCACGAACATGAGCCATGACCCGCCCAGAACTTGAGAAAGATCCACTAAAGCCTCCCGTCCGTTCCCATCGTGGACGGTTCTCCGCCCCCGCGCTCGATTCTACGGTTTCCCGACCGCATTAATGACCCCTATGGAGCGGTGTACCACCGACGACCACGCATGGGCTCATCCCACAATGCCGAATTTCTTGAGCCGCTGGCGGTCCGCAGCGGTGGCCGACATCTGCAATCGCAATAATTCCGAGTAAATACCGCCCGAGGACGCAAGCTCGCTGGGAGTTCCGATTTCACGGATCCTACCGTTCTCCAACGTCACGATGCGGTCGACAGCCGAGATCGTGGACAGGCGGTGGGCAATGATCAGACTCGTTCGTCCGACCATCAGCCGGTCGAGAGCATCCTGAACGACTCGCTCGGACCGAGTATCCAAGGCGCTTGTCGCTTCATCAAGGATCAGGATCGGAGCGTCCTTGAGGATCGCCCGGGCCACGGCGATCCTCTGTTTCTGTCCGCCCGAAAGCTTCAAACCCCGCTCCCCGATCAGCGAGTCGTAACCGTCGGCGAATTTCCGGACGAAGATGTCAGCGTTGGCCTGTTCTGCGGCCTTCACGATCTCTTGACGGCTCGCATCGGGCCGAGCGTAGGCGATGTTTTCCGCGATGGTTCCCGAGAAGAGAGATGCGTCCTGGAAGACCATGCCCATCGCGGCCCTCAACTGTCCGAGGGTCGACGTAGAGGTATCGAAGCCGGCGACCGTCACTCTTCCCGTCGTGGGCATGTACAGGCCTTGCAGAAGGGACATTAGGGTCGATTTGCCGCCTCCCGACTCTCCAACGAAGGCTACTTTCTCGCCACGGGCGATCGAGAGCGTGATGTCTTCAAGAACCGCCTGTTCGCCGTCATAGGCGAACGAGACGCGGTCGAAGGTGATCACGGGGTCCGGCAGTCGGTCAGTGCGCGGGGTCGACGGCTCAGGTACAGCAGGCGTTTCCGGCGAAACCTGTTGGATCGTTCCGGTCACCGTCGGGGCCACAACGGAACCGGCACGAGGATCGTTCGGCAGGTTCATGACCTCGAAGTACTCCCGCGAGCCCGCAATCGCGCGCTGGGCCGAGTCGATGATCCACGAGAGCATCGCGACGGGCTGTGACGCCATAGCCATGAGCTGGATCATGAGCACCATGTCTCCCAAGGAGAAATCGCCTTCGAGTGTCTTCCAGAAGATCAGCAGGTACATCGCGAAGAACACTAGGTTGAGAACGGACCTCCGGTAGTTGTCCATACGGTGCCAATGCCGAGACTGGTCTTTCGTCAGGGATACGGTGTCCGTGAAGTGACGGGTGAAGGCCGCCAATTCCCTGGCTTGGGTTCCGAAGGACTTGACCACCCTCAGCTGGGAGATGACTTCGTTGAATCTGCCTCCGGCCAGGTCGATGTGCTCGTTCTTGTCCCGCTCCCAGACTTGCCATTTCTTGCTGGTCAACCCGGTCAGCCAGAGATACATCGGATAGATGATCAGCAGGAGAACGGCCAGGGGCCAGTAGTAGACGAACATGATAACCAGCACGGCGATGGTCGTGATGATCGTCGAGAAGAAGTTGTTCGACATCGACTTGATGAAGAAGGTGACTTCCGCGATCGACCGGTTCAGCCGGGAGACGACGGACCCGGTGAGTTGAGTATCGAAATAGCTTTGGGGAAGGCTCAACAGCTTGTGGAAATACCGGGTCGAGAGCAGGGAACGCATCCGTTGCCCCATGATGTCGCCCAGGTATCCGCCGTAGTTGGAGATGAAGGTGCTGAACAGCTGCATGATCAGATACAGGCCCGCAAACGTGAAAATGATGCGGACGGTCGAGTCGCCGTGCCCGTTGAGGGCCGCGACCACAGCATCTGTCGCGAATTTCAAGACGAATGGGGTCGCCAGGGACGCGATTGCCGTCAAGACCGAACAGATGAGGATACCGACGTAAAACGGCCAGAGGGATCCGGTGGCCTTCATGATGCGGAATATGCTCCGCATAGTACTTCTCCTTCCAGAGCACGACGCCGTGGTGCCGGAAGGATCACGGCGGTTTCAACCTCGAGCCCCGAAGGGTGAGACTGTGAAGCGCCGTGCCACGCGTCAGCGCAATGCTTGGGTCAGCTGAATGGCCTTCTCCAGGAAGGCATCCACCTGCGCTTCGTCATAGGCATGTTTGGATGTGGCCGCTCGGAACGAGGCCCGTCGAATCAAGGTCGGCTTGAGATCGTCGCTGTGACGGAAATATTCCAACAAGTCCGCACACAGGCTATCGACATCGCCCACGAAGTAGCCTTCGATGCGACGTCGCGCCGGTCGTCTGAATCGCTCACCGTCATTTCTCTTCAAACGACCCATCACGAGGTCAGCCAGTTGCGAGGCGTAGTCGTGCCATGCCTCGTGGCCGTTCTGCTGAATCGATATCTGTTTCTCCACAGTAGCGAATCTGTCCTCGTAGGACTCCAGCGCGAAGTCCACGTCCGCGGGCTCGTATCCGCCCTTCTCGGGTTCGAACTCAACGGCGCGGATCTCGTCCGCGGTGATAACGCCCTCGGCTAGACCTTGTCGCAGCAATTCCATGTCCCTGCCGCACCGATCCAGAATTTCCCGAACCTGTCGAACAGAATACCCGCTCTTCTTGGGATCGACCCGACCGATTCGGCCTAGTTCTTGGGTAGCCGAAATAGAGTCGTCGTTCTGTTCCGGAATGGATGAGCCGGGCATGTATTCCTCCAGTGAGCGTTGATGGGGTCAGACCAGAAGTGCTGCGAAGATGACGTATCCAATGGCGGCTGCGAAGACGATTGAGTCAAGCCGGTCCATCACACCACCGTGACCAGGCAAGATGTTGCTCATGTCCTTGATCCCGATTTCTCTTTTGACCATGGACTCGGACAAATCTCCTACGGTGGAAGCGATCACCAGAAGGACGGCGATCACAATGCCGTTCCACCACGGCGACCCCAGTAGGAAGACCGCGCACAATACTGCCACGATCATGGACCCGATCATGGACCCGGCAAAGCCTTCCCAGGTTTTTTTGGGGCTAATCCTAGGTGCCATGGGGTGTTTACCGAAGAAAACGCCGGCGATGTAGCCCCAGGTGTCATTACCTACGGCCATGAGGACGATTGTGAACACCTTTGCAGCACCGTTGTCTTCGCGGAAGATCAGGACTGCTAACGCGAGCATGAACGGAACCCAGCACATCACAAAGATCCCACCCATGATGGACAGCAACATCCCGGATTTCTGCCCGAACGCTCGCCACAGTGTCAGGAGACTGACGGCGCCCAACACGGACAGTATCAGTGCTTCTCCCCCGCCGAAATACGCGGCGAAAGGCAGCAGGGCGCCCGTGACGAGGGCAGGAATGAGCGGCACGCGCATCCCGCGCTTGTGGTTCAGAGCTTGGCCGACCTCCCAAGTTCCCACGGCCGCCGCCAGGGCGGCGAAGGCCACGATCACCATCGGAACAAAGAACAGCCCGATGATGACGACGACCACCAGGGTCACGCCAACCCCGATAGCCGCCGGGAGGTCTCTGCCTGCCCGAGACTTCTTCTCTGGGGTCGACGAAGACTCTGTAGGAGACGACATCAGACCTCGAGAAGCTCGGCTTCCTTGCGCTTGAACAGATCGTCGATCTGGTCGATGTGCTTCTTGGTGATGGAATCCAACTCCTTTTCGGCGCGGTTGCCTTCATCCTCGCCCGCGTCCCCGTCCTTGACGATCTTCTCGATCGCGGTCTTGGCCGTGCGTCGGATGTTGCGAACCGCCACGCGGGCGTCCTCGGCCTTGCCGGAGACCATGCGCACGTATTCCTTGCGTCGTTCTTCGGTCAGTTCAGGCATCACAATGCGAATCACATTGCCGTCGTTGGCTGGATTCGCACCCATGTCGGAATCTCGCAAGGCTTTCTCGATGTCGCCCAGGGCCGACTTGTCGAAAGGCGTAATGAGAAGGGTACGTGCTTCCGGGTTCTGGAAAGAAGCCAACTGCTGCAGGGGCGTCGGGGTTCCGTAGTAGCTCACCAGGACGCCCGAGAACAGCGAGGGGTTGGCACGGCCAGTGCGCACCGCGGCGAAGTCGTCCTTCGCCGTGTCGACCGCTTTGCCCATCTTGGTACGGGCTTCGGACAGGGAATCTTCGATCAATTCGATCTCCTCATTCGGTGTAGTCACATCCATTCGGATGTGGCCTAGACGGCCGCCGCCGACCGGCCCGGAAAGACCGGGTACGGCACCGTCTAAAGTCTCCTTGATTCAGTTTAGCGACCTGATTCGGGGACGGGCGAACCCATCCGCCCTCGTCACACTAGGCAGTGACCAGGGTTCCGATTTCTTCACCGAGGATCGCGCGGGCAACGTTGCCCTCGCCCTGCATGCCGAATACACGCATCGTCACGTTGTTGTCCTTGCAGAGGCTGAATGCCGTCTGGTCCATGACGCGGATGTTCCGTTGCAGCGCCTCGTCGTAAGTCAGGTGAGTCAGACGTTCCGCGGTGGGGTCGACCTTGGGGTCGGCAGTGTAGACACCGTCGACGCCGTTCTTGGCAACGAGCACCTCGTCCGCACGGATTTCCAAGGCTCGTTGCGCCGCGACCGTGTCGGTCGAGAAATACGGAAGACCTGCCCCGGCCCCGAAGATCACCACACGATCCTTTTCCATGTGCCGGATGGCCCGACGCGGAATGTAATTCTCCGCGACCTGGGCCATTTCGATGGCCGACTGCACGCGAGTGTCCACGCCGCTCTGCTCCAGGATGTCCTGGAGCGCCAGGGAATTCATGACCGTTCCGAGCATGCCCATGTAATCGGCGCGGGACCGATCGAGACCCGCGGAAGACAGTTCGGCACCCCGAAAGAAATTGCCGCCACCGACGACGATCGACGTTTCGGCCTGACCAACCGTCGAAGCGATCTGTTCGGCGAACTTTCGGACCACGGTCGTGTCGATACCGACGCGGCCGCCGCCGAAGACCTCCCCGGAAAGCTTGAGCAAGACCCTGCGGCGCTGTGGTTCGGCTGAAGGGGTGGTATTGACGGACATGGATCCTCCTGGGCTCTTGACCCTGCGTTCTCGTGGTTGGGCTGGTCGTCCCCAGCTAGCTTACGCAAAGAGGGAGCGTCCACACATGGTGGACGCTCCCTCAAACACTCCGTTGATCAGTTGCCAACTCGGAAGCGGACAAAGCCGGTGGCCTTGGCTCCTGCTTCCTCCAGCACCTGTCCGACGGACTTCTTGGAGTCCTTGGCGAAGTCCTGATCGACCAGGGTGTTCTCCTTGAAGAAGCCCTTCAGGCGACCCTGAACGATCTGCGGAATGATCTTCTCCGGCTTGCCCTCGGAACGGGCGGTCTCCTCGGCGATGTGACGCTCGGATTCGACCTGCTCGGCCGGGATGCCCGACTCGTCCAAGAACTTCGGAGCCATAGCTGCAATGTGGACGGCAACGTCATGTGCGACCTCGTCCGCGTCCTTGCCATCGACGGCGAGCAGGACGCCAACCTGAGCCGGGAGGTCCTTCGAGGTCTTGTGGAGGTAGACGGCAACGTTCTCGCCCTCGAGGCGAGCAACACGGCGCACAACGACCTTCTCCCCGAGAAGAGCGCCCGCCTCGGTGACCTGCTCCTCGACGGTCTTGCCGTTCGAGGTGGCCTTGAGGAGGTCCTCCAAGTTGTCGACGTCGGCGCTCACGGCCGCGTCGAGAACCGAGTTGCCGAATTCGATGAACGGGGCCGACTTCGCCACGAAATCGGTCTCCGAGTTGACCTCGACGAGATAGCCGACGCCGTTCTCGACGCGTGCAGCGACGAGACCTTCGGCGGTCGCACGACCTTCACGCTTGGTCACGCCCTTGAGGCCCTTCACGCGGATGATCTCGAGAGCTTTCTGCTGATCTCCCTCGGCCTCGTCCAAAGCCTTCTTGACATCGAGCATGCCGGCACCGGTGCGCTCGCGCAGCGCCTTGATATCGGCTGCAGTGTAGTTCGCCATGTGAACTCCTTAGGTTTTTTGATGAGCACGTGAACGCAAGGCCGGGCCGGTGCGGCCCGGCCTTGCGGATACTGTGCGGTCCGATCAAGCGCGGACCGGTCAGCTACGGATTAGTTGGAAGAGGCCTCGGTGGACTCTTCAGCCTCGGTCTTCTCCGAGCCCTCGGACTCTGAAGCCTTCTCGGCCTCGGAAGCGGTCTCGGATGCCTTCTGAGCCTCGTGCTGCTCGAGAAGTTCCTTCTCCCACTCTGCCATGGGCTCCTCTGCGGCGTCAGCCTTGCCGGACTGCTTGTTGTTGCGCTCAAGAAGGCCCTCGGCCACAGCGTCGGCGACGACGCGAGTCAGCAGGTTCACGGAGCGGATGGCGTCATCGTTGCCCGGGATCGGGAAAGCGACTTCGTCCGGATCGCAGTTGGTGTCCAGGATGGCCACGACCGGGATGCCCAATTTCTGGGCCTCGTCGACCGCGAGGTGCTCCTTCTTCGTGTCAACTACCCACAACAGTGACGGGGTCTTGGACAGATTGCGGATACCGCCCAAGGTCTTCTCGAGCTTCTCGAACTCGCGACGGAGCAGAAGCAGTTCCTTCTTGGTGTACTGCGATGCGGCGACGTCGTCGAAGTCGACCTGCTCGAGTTCCTTCATGCGGTCAATACGCTTGGAAACGGTTGCGAAGTTGGTCAGCATACCGCCGAGCCAGCGATGGTTGACGTAAGGCATGTTGACGCGGGTGGCCTGCTCGGCAATGGCCTCCTGGGCCTGCTTCTTGGTACCCACGAAAAGAATGGTTCCACCGTGTGCAACGGTCGCCTTGACGGCTTCGAAGGCACGATCAATGAATTCGAGCGACTGCTGCAAATCGATGATGTAGATGCCGTTGCGCTCGGTAAAGATGAAACGCTTCATCTTCGGGTTCCAACGACGGGTCTGGTGGCCGAAATGGACACCGGAATCGAGCAACTGACGCATAGTTACGACGGGCATGTCGTCTCCTTTGTGCGATGCGCCCCAAATACTTTAGGGCAGCGCATCGGCCTAGTAGTTATCGGTTTTCCATGAAGCGAGCATGTAACCCGCTCCATTCCTAGCGACCTGCGATTCCCATGCCGGTTGCCCGGCTGGATCCAGAACCTACCGTTACCGTCTCCTTCAAAAGCGACGGACCGTTGGTAGGCACCGCCCTCCGTATGCGGAGGGCGCGCTGGCCACGCGAAGTCAGCGGACATAGTTGTTCCGCTGCTACGGCAACTATACAGCACGCCAAAGCCCTCCACCGTCCGAGCATCCACCGATCTGAATCACACTTTTCCACCGAAGTAGGTATTCACGCCGAATTCTTCCGAAACGGCTCGTGACGAGGGCCTTTGATGGTGACATGAACGCTGTCCTTGCCTTTGCCCTCGCCGCCGTCCTGGGAGTGGCGCCCGCGCTTGGCATACCGCCTTACACGCCTTCCGGGGTGCCCCGGTGGGTATGGCCGACCTCACCCGTCCCCGCGGTCGAAAGAAAATTCGAGAAACCCGCCCGAAAGTGGGACCCGGGCCACCGAGGCGTGGACCTGGCCGCGAGCCCCGGGCAGACGATCAGATCGCCGACGTCGGGAATCGTGACCTTTTCCGGTCGGGTCGTTGACCGTGGCGTCATCACGGTGACCACGGACGATGGCTATCTCACGAGTTTCGAGCCCGTGACCGAACAGCTGCCTCGGGGCACCCGGGTCTCTTCGGGCGATGTCATAGCGAGACGAGACCCGGAGCAACCGCACGACGGGTGCTTTTCCTGCCTCCACTGGGGCGTTCGACACGGCGGTGACTACGTGAATCCGCTCTTGTTGGTGGGAGCCCTTCGCCCGTCCATCTTGTGGCCTCTCCCCCGCGGTCCAGGCCTCTGACCTTGAGCCATGGCCCAAGACCCCTGTCTTTCCATTCCATGATGTGGATTTGTACATGCCAGGAACTCTGCAATCCCTTAGTGTGAATGTGCGAAGCTTCGCTCAGAGCCTCTCGCTGGAAAGGACGCCGATCACTCGTGACCATTCACTACGTCAGCCGACACAAGATCGCAGTGGCCCTGGGAATGACGCCTGCGGCCATACAACAACGTCACAACGCAGGCACGATGCCCAAGCCTGACGCCATCCTGCACGGGTCCAAGGCATCGGAATGGTTCGGGTGGAAGAGGGAAACCATCGAGAAATGGGCTCCCAGCATCGGGCGAAAAGTCGACTGGACGCGGTCCGGAAAATAGGTTGAGGCCAACCAAATCGCGATGAGCCCGCTTGCGGCCGTCATCGTGCGGCCGGAAGCGAGCTCATTTCGGTAGGGGGTGCGGGGCTTGAACCCGCGACCAAAGGATTATGAGTCCTCTGCTCTGACCAGCTGAGCTAACCCCCCGAATGATATTTGCCTGGTCCTACACAAAGAGCAGGACCAAACAGCTATCTAGAATACCGCATGTAGACCCCGCCCACGGTCACCCCGGATCATTGGCCGTTTCTTCACGTCCTTGCGTACCGCAAAAATACGGTTGGCCGCGATCACTGCCCCTCGGGCCCATTGTAAGAGCCGTCGTACATGGCCTCGAAAGCGTCCCACGTCTTCTCCACGGAATGCTGCTTGGCCATGGTGTGGCTGATTTCACCCATTCGGCGTCGTGTCTCGTCCGAGGCCGTCAAGACACTCAAGAGCTTGTCGCTGAGGTCCTTTTCATTCCCGGGCTCGAACAGATAACCGTTCTCGCCTTCGCGCACCAAGTGGGGCAACGCCAAAGCATCGGCCAGAACTACGGGCGTGGAGGCCGACATCGCCTCCAGCGTGACCAGAGACTGCAATTCTGCGGTCCCGGGCTGGCAGAAGATATCGGCCCGGAGGTATCCGGCGCGCAATTCGGCGTCCGACACGAAGCCCAGAAAATCGACACGGTCCTCGACCCCGAATTCGCGAGAAACTTCTTTGAGTTGATCCTCGATCTCTCCGCTTCCCGCCAATTCAACGTGGGCGTTCAGGTGGGCAGGCAAGAGAGACAGCGCCTTGATCAGAACGTCGATGTTCTTCTCGACCGCGAGCCGACCGGCGAAGAAGATCACGGGATAGTCCTTCTTGTCGATCTGCTCCCCGTGCTCCAACTCGTAGACGGACGAGTCGATTCCGTTGGAAACCGGAATGACCGGCGTTTTGAAACCGTGATCGTGCATCGCTTTCGCACCGATCGGCGTCGGCGTGGTGACGTATTCGGCCCGCCCAAGGACCCTTTCCATGTCCTTCCATGAACACTTCGAGATGAAGTCCAGCGCTATCTGCGGAAACGGCAGAAACGGGTTCAGGTTCTCCGGCATGAAGTGGTTGGTCGCAACCATTCGTATCCCTCGACGCTTGCACTCCCAGGACAGCATCCGACCAATGATGTAGTGGCATTGGATGTGGACCACATCCGGCTTGACCTGGTCCAGGATCCGCCCCACATGCAATTGCATCTCCCAAGGAAAGCAAAACCGGAAATAGGGGTGCGTCGGCGGGTGGTGCGATCGCAGGCGATGCTCCCTAATCCCGTCGATCTCGATGTCGTACGAGGCGCCGCCCGTAGTACGAGCCGCGATGACGTGGACTTCGTGGCCACGGTCCTTCATTCCCAGGGCCAATCGGTGGCCGAACTGGGCCGCACCATTGACGTCGGGCGGGTAAGTATCCGCACCAATGAGGATCTTGAGGGGCTTGGTAGTCATAAGTCGGTGGCGTTCCGTCGTCTATTCGAAGGGTCGTGGCGTCCACGCGGTCCCCAACAGTCTACCGATCCCTCACCTGCTGTCGCCGAGGCCACCCTGAGGCGTGGCTCATGGTTCCGAGGCCCCGCACAACGCAACGACGCCCGCCCACCGGAAGGTGAGCGGGCGTCCTCGTGAATCAAGGTCCGGCTGGTGCCGGGGACCGTTGCCTTACTTCTTCTTGAAGAGGCGTCCGAGGAACACGAAGAACGCGCCGACCGACACTGCGAAGGCAGTGAGCGGCTTCCAGCGTGCCTTGAGATTCTCCGGGTCGGAAATGTTCGCGGTGAAGTTCGATGCGGCAGACTTCGCGCGATCCGGCGCCGACTGGGCATCCGACTTGGACTTATCCACGAGTCCGGTAGCAGAGGACTGCACCGAAGAGAACTGGTTGCCGAAGTCGTCCCGCAATGACTTGAGGTGATCGCGGCGCGCCTTGGTGCGCTGCTCCAGCTGGTCCTGCGTCGGCTGAGCGTTCTGCGGAGCCTGGCCGGACTTCTCCTGGCGCTTCTTCTCTTCCTTGGCTTTCTGCTTCTCGTCGGCCTTGGCTTCTTGCTTCTCTTGCATCTCACGACGCACGCGGCTCGAGGTGTAAGACGAGCCTTCCTTGGCCACTCCAAGGTCGTAGAGGAATCCGAAGATCGCAGACTCCGGCTTGAGCGGCATCTGCTTCTTGATCTTCATCAAACCAACGAGAGCGAAGATCGCCAGAAGGACGATAAACAGCGCGGCGAAGAGCAAGGCCGAAAGCCACAGCGGCATAACGGTCGCGAGGCCGGCGATGGCGGCCCCGATCAATGCGATCGTCGCGAAGAGTAGGAATACCAGCCCTACGACGACGAATGCCGCACCGACGCCGAGCTTGATGCCCTTGTCCTTCAGCTCGAGCTTCGCAATTTGGATTTCGTCTTTGATCTGCTTGGGGCCCAGTCGGGAGGCCACCTTGCCGATACCCAGTACCTGACTGGCCCCAGCCTTGAGAGAGCTGAAGCCTCCCCGGTACGAACGGGGCTTTTGGTAGTTAGCGGTCTCTCCGTTGTCGATGGAGTGAGACATCAAGCCTCCCTAGTGAATGCCGGTGAACGTCACAGCCAAACCTATCATTTTTGGGCCCATATCGAGAGTTGCGCCACTTGAACCCCAGGAATTACCAATATTTAAGACCTCAGGCCCGAGTCTCGGTACACCACATGACAATGTTTCAAATCGAGAACAAACCTCGAATGCCAGACAGATACAGGAGCTCCGGGTTCCTTGCGCGCGGAAGACCTCAGCGGCCGGCACCAATAAACACGACGCGGCCCAATGGCGGAGAACATGCAGCAGAATACTCAATGTTCCGGAAAACCTTGCAGTTTGCCCGTTGGAGCACCATCGGGGTGCAACAAGCAATCACCGGCATCGCAATTTTCCGAGGCCGTGATGCTATAACCCGTCAGATGCCGCCCTAATGATGTACCGAATGGGAAAAGAACGTCGAATCCTTGAGCAGGTTCAATTGAGCTATCGGCAGCTATAGAAGTATCCTTGGGGAATGTCGGAAGGGGTCCGACGGATGTCGCGGCGGGTCTATCCCCCATTTCGATTCGCCGCCACATCATCCAACCCCTAGGCGCCCCGGTTTGCCCATAGCCTACCGGGGCGCCGTTCTATTTGGCATGAAAGAGAATAGTCCAGAAATGAGTACGTGCATTCGTTCAACTGGACAAAAGAAAAACCCGGTATCACTTTCATGATACCGGGTTACTTCACACCGCACATGCGATGGTTACCGCTCCCCCGACTGGACTCGAACCAGTAACCCTTCGATTAACAGTCGAATGCTCTGCCAATTGAGCTACGGGGGACCGCTACCGAACGTTTATCAACGTTCGCAACAGCATTAGACTTTACAGCTTCCGGCGCCGGGACGCAAAACCGCATGAGAGTGACGCTTGTCACCGCACCTCGGACAGCTGCCGACGTTTGGCCTCCAGGTCGAGGATCTCCCGCTGGATGCTCCGAAAACGCTTTGCCTCGACCACGGAATCGACCCGTTCGAGCTCGCGCACCTTGTCCCGCTGTCGGACGCTCAGCTCTTGAGCAAGCAGCCTGTTCAGAATCGACACGGCATGGTTCTCGAGCTGCCGTTGCGTCGTCGCCGGCAAAGGAGCCACGGTCAGCTCCGCCAACAAGGCGTGCGCGGCATCGTCAGTGTGGTTGCGGATGCCATTGACCCAACGGGTGCCGGGAGCGGCCTCGGTGTCTTCGTGAGCCGCCAGCACCCCCCGCAGGATCTCGTGGTGGATCCGGTACCGCACCCTGATGGAGCCGAGGGCTTCCCATTGCGATTGTTCGACCAAGTCAGGAACCTGGACCAGCACTTCGAGAGCCTGCTTTTCCCGGCGGGCTGCGGCATCGTTCCTGTAATCCGGCATCTCCGCTTCGGGCCGGGAAACCGTTTCATGCTCGGCGGAAGCGGCCTGAATCTCTTCTTGACGTCGCTCCGCCGGCTGCCGGGCCGCCGCACGAACTGCCCCGTCGAGCTCCTGCAGGTCGACGCCGATCCAGCGGGAAACCTCTCGTTGGTAGGCCTGCCGAAGCCCCGAGTCCCGAATCGAGGCCACCATGGGCGCGATCGCACGCATCGCACGTATGCGACCTTCGATGCTCTCCAGGTCATAATCCCGGAGCGTGACCCGTATCGCGAATTCGAAGAGAGGACGCTTGGCCTTGAGCAGGTCCCGGACTGCCCTGTCCCCCCGCTTGAGCCGCAAGTCGCACGGGTCCATCCCGTCAGGTGCGACGCACACGTAGGTTTGGGCGGTGAACCGCTGATCCTCTTGGAAAGCGTGGAGCGCGGCCTTCTGCCCGGCGTCGTCCCCGTCGAAAGTGAACACCACTTCTCCGCCGGTTCCGTCGTCCCCGAGCAGACGTCGCACGATCTTGATGTGCTCCGTCCCGAAAGCGGTACCGCACGTCGCGACGGCGGTTTCAATACCGGCCAAGTGCGCGGCCATCACATCCGTGTACCCCTCGACGACGACGATCTGCTTGCCCTGCGCGATTTTTCGTTTGGCCAGGTCGATCCCGTAGAGAACTTGGGACTTCTTGTAGAGCTGCGTTTCCGGCGTGTTGAGGTATTTGGGGCCTTTGTCATCCTCGAAGAGTCTTCGCGCCCCAAAGCCTATGGTCTCGCCCGTGATGTTTCGGATAGGCCAGATCAGGCGGCCTCGAAAACGGTCGTACAGGCCCCGCTGCCCCTCCGAAAACATGCCGGTGGCCTTGAGCTCTTCGTCGGTGAATCCCCGATCCCGAAGGTGTTTGAGCAGATTCGACCAACCCTGCGGTGCATAGCCGATACCGAATTTCCGGGCGGCCTCTCCGTCGAATCCGCGGCCGCCCAGGAAATTCTGTGCGACCGAGGCTTGGCGGGTGTACAAGGCCTTCTCGAAGAATTCCTGTGCAATTTTGTGGGCGTCGATGAGGCGCTGCCGACGCCCCTTCTCTTCCCGAGTCGGGCCGGTGCCCTGTTCATAGTGCAGTTCGAAACCGATGCGAGCCGCCAGTCGCTCGACCGTCTCGGAGAACGACGTGTGATCCATCTCCATGAGGAAGGCGATGACGTCGCCCGACTCGCCGCAACCGAAGCAGTGGTACGTACCCATTTGGGGCCGGACATGGAATGAAGGGGTCCGCTCGTCGTGAAAAGGGCACAGTCCCTTGTAAGAGCCGATGCCCGCGGATTTGAGCGTGACGTAGCCTTCGACAACCTCTCGGATGTCGGTGCGAGAGCGCACCTCGTCTATGTCCTCGCGTCGAATCAAACCAGCCACAGGGGCAAGTTTATCCGGCCTGACAAATCGTCGTCGCACGGATTCTCCGACCGTGGACAATTCACCACAGAGGCTTGTCTCCGATGCGCCAGTTCAATCCGGTGATGCGGTCGTGAAGGCGTACGGCCGAGGAATCGGTGAGCGATGCAACCTGGTCGACGACCAGCCGCAACCGGCCGGCCTCGTCCTGCCGATCCGTCTCCCGCCAATCCGCGGCGAACACAGGGTCAAGGAAGAGTCCGTCGGTATCCATGAGGGCCTCGACCAGCACGGCAAGCATTTCGCGCTGATTCTCGTACAAAGGTCCCTGATCCCTGACCGCCATGACGTACGCGGTAGCAATCCCCTTCATGACCGCGATCTCCGTGAGGGTGTCTCGCGGGATGCGCAACTGGGCATCGTAACGAGTCAGATTGCCCTGGCCATACTCCGCACGGGTCGCCGCAATGGCCTCTCCTGCGAACCGCCCAATGAGTCGGCTCGTCAGCGCCTTGAGAGCCGCCATCGATGCCCGCGTTCCGGTCATCAGGGGCAACCACTCGTCCAGATGCTGAAGCCGCACCAGCGCGGCTTCGAGTTCCTCGGGGTCGGTATCCGGCATGTACCATCGCTGGGTCCACGTCATGACCCGATCGCGTTCCGTTGGTCGATCCATCCACCCCAACTGCACATGGCCCCCGAAGACCGCGTCCTCGACGTCGTGCACGGAATAGGAAATGTCGTCAGCGAGGTCCATGACCTGGGCTTCCAAGCATTTCTGGCCTGCAGGTGCGCCCTCCCGGAACCATTCGAAGACAGGCAGGTCATCCTCGTAGACACCGAATTTCCGACTCTTGCGTCCGTCGGTGACCGGTGCGTCTTCCTTGGTCCACGGGTATTTGCACGCGGCGTCGAGACAAGCGCGCGTCAGATTCAGGCCCGCGGATTGTCCATTGGGCATGATCACCTTGGGCTCGAGTCGACTCAGGAGGCGAAGGGTCTGGGCGTTGCCTTCGAACCCTCCTGCTTGTGCCGCGATCACGTCCAGGGCCGCCTCTCCGTTATGCCCGAAGGGCGGGTGACCCAGGTCGTGGGCCAGGCATGCGGCGTCGACGACGTCCGGGTCGCAGCCGATCATGCGCCCCACCTCTCGACCCACTTGGGCGACCTCGAGCGAGTGCGTCAGGCGGGTGCGGATGAAATCATCCGAACTCGGCGAGACTACTTGGGTTTTGAAACCCAGACGGCGCAGGGCCGAAGAGTGGAGAACCCTGGCCCGATCGCGCTCGAACTGGCTCCGGTAGAGGTTCTTGTGGTGCTCCGGCAACCACCGGTCTGCATCACGCGGCGAGTAGCCGGGCTGATTCGGTTCAGTCGGGGAAGACATGGACGCGTGCACCTTTGTCGGAGAAATCGAACAAACCCCACAGTACCGCGCGGTGCCGCGGATGCATGGTGTTTTTCCACAACAACAACACCGCAAGCCATCCGGTATCAGCCTCCCGAGATGTCCAGCTCCGCGTCGGCGAGGCCCAAGCGTTCGGCATCGCCGAGAATTCGAGAGTCGAGCCAGCCGTCGGGCAGATGCGGCTTCTTGGGCGAACCCGCGCGCCCACGAGGTCCTTCGACGTCGGCACCCGGATAAGGCAAGGACAGATCCAGGTGGCGCAGCAATTCACGGAACTGTTCAAGACGCTCGACCTGGGCCATCTGCGCCCGCAGTTCCCCACCGACGGGGTACCCCTTGAAGTACCACGCGATATGTTTGCGGATCTCGCGCATACCGCGGTGCTCTTCGCCGAAGGTCTCCACGAGCAATTCGGCGTGACGGTAGATGATCTGGGCAACCTCCGCGACGCCGGGGCGGAATCGGTCTTCCCGGCCCTCGAAGGCCGCTTGCAGATCTCCGAAAAGCCATGGTCGGCCTTGGCAGCCGCGCCCGATGACGACGCCGTCGACTCCCGTCTGCTCGACCATGCGCGCAGCATCCTCGGCGGACCAGATGTCCCCGTTGCCGAGGACCGGGACATCCGGGATCGCTTCTCGGAGTTCGGCGATGGAATCCCAATCGGCCTGGCCCGAATAGTGTTGGGCCGCCGTGCGGCCGTGCAAGGCGATCGCGGCTACTCCGGCATCACGGGCGGTCTTCGCGGCGTCGAGGAACGTGATGTGCTCGTCGTCTATGCCTTTGCGCATCTTGACCGTGACCGGGATGTCGGCACGTGAGGCCTCCCGTACCGCGGTTTTCACGATCGCTTCGAAGAGATCGGTTTTCCATGGCAGGGCCGAGCCGCCACCGTTCTTGGTGACTTTCGGAACGGGACACCCGAAATTGAGGTCAATGTGATCAGCACGCCCCTCCTCTGCGACCATCCGCACGGCTTTTCCGACATTGACCGCGTCCACTCCGTAGATCTGGATCGAGCGGATCTTTTCGTCCTCATCATGCTCGATGATGCGCAACGATTCCGGACGGCGCTCGGCCAGCGCCCGGGCGGTCACCATCTCCGTCACGTAGAGGCCCCCGCCGTATTCCCGGCACAGTCTGCGGAAGGACCTGTTGGTCACACCCGCCATGGGGGCAAGTACCACCGGCACGTCCACCGTGAGGTGGCCGAGCTGAAGCGGGGGCAATGCGAGACGCGTAGGAAGTGCTGTAGTCACCGGCCAATTTTCTCACAGTCGGAAGGCTCCGTGCGCGGTCTCTGCTGAACTGACCAGGGTGAGATCGCACTACCTTGCGCTCGAACGGCTCCGAAACGCCCACGCATGCTGCCCCCCGTGACGGCGTCAGACGGTGTGCGCGTCCGCCACGGTCAGCGCCGTGTCGATGATCTCGAGTCCTTCCCGCGCTTGTTCGTCCGTCAAGTTCAACGGGGGCGCGACGTGTATGCGATTGAAGTTGGCGAACGGCAGCATGCCGGCCGCCTTGAGAGCGCCGATCAGCTCGTTCATTTCCGGTGAGGAGCCTCCGTACTCGGCCAACGGCTCCTTGGTGTCGCGGTTCTTGACCAATTCGATCGCCCAAAAACAGCCGAGGCCCCGTACATCTCCGACCGACGGATGTCTTTCGGCGATCTCCTGCAGTCCCGGCCCAAAGATATCCGTCCCGAGGTGCGCAGCGTTGTCGACCATCTTCTCGGAGGTCATAGTTTGAATCGTGGCCACCGCAGCGGCGCAGGCCAGCGGATGCCCCGAATACGTCAGCCCACCCGGATAGGGCCGTTCCGCGAATGTCTGGTAAATGGCCTCGGAAATCGCGACGCCGCCCAACGGAACATAACCGGAATTGACGCCCTTGGCGAAGGTCATGAGGTCGGGACGAACGTCCCAGTGCTCGACCGCGAACCAGGCCCCGGTGCGGCCGAATCCGGCCATCACTTCGTCGGCTATGTAGACAATTCCATATCGGTCGGCCAATTCGCGCACACCCTGCAGATATCCGGGCGGGGGCAAGTATATTCCGGCCGTTCCGGGCACTGTCTCCAAGATGATGGCTGCGATCGTCTGCGGGCCCTCGAGCAGAATCACGTCCTCCAGATGCCGCAGTGCTCGCTGCGTCTCTTCCGTTTCACTGGTGGAATTGAAGTAGGAGCGGTACGGATAGGCCGGCATGAAGTGCGCGACGCCCGCATCACCGTGATCGTTGGCGAACCGCCGGGGGTCCCCGGTCACGTTGACCGCGAGCTCCGTCCCACCGTGGTAACTGCGGTAGGCGGAGAGCACCTTGCGCCGGCCGGTGTGCAGCCGGGCCATCCGAATCGCGTGCTCATTCGCATCCGCTCCCCCGTTGGTGAAGAAGATATGGTTCAGATCGCCCGGCGCGAGCTCGGCGATGAGCCGCGCCGCCTCGGAGCGGGCCGCGTTGACGTGGGACGGTGCGATCGTGCAGATCTTCTCGGCCTGATCCCGGATGGCCTGTACCACTGCCGGGTGCTGGTGCCCAATATTGGTGTTGACCATTTGAGACGAGAAATCGAGCAGTCTGCGTCCTTCCCCGTCCCAGACAAAAGGACCTTCGGTTTTGGTCACAGTCATCGGCTTCAAAGACGCCTGCGCGGACCAGGAATGGAATACGTGCTCACGGTCGAGGTCGTAGGCCCGCAGCCCCTCGGCGATCTCGGCCTCGCTGGGCCCCGAAATTCCTGTACCGGTGGTATTCACTCAGGTCTCCTCCGCATGGCTTCCGCCGAACATACTTGGTTTACACATTCTATTCGTCCCTGCGATGAATTCGACCACACGTCTCGACGTTTGATCGGTCGACTTTCTACGGTTGCAGTGCCGGGATGTTCCCGGTCTGGCGAGGAGCCAGCTGGCTTATGAAGAAGGACATACCATGCAACGATTCCAGAACCGCCGGGTCGTCATCACGGGAGCAGCCACCGGAATCGGACAGGCATCGGCCCGCCGTTTGGGTGAAGAAGGAGCAACCCTGGCCCTCGTGGATGTCAATTCCGATGATTTGGCCAAAACCGCCGACTCGGTGCGGGAAACCGGGGCCGAGGTACAGACCCACGTCGTGGACATCTCGGACGAAGAAGCCGTCAAGGGCCTGGCTTCTGAACTCGGCAGAGCGTGGGGCGGAGTGGACGTATTGATCAACAACGCCGGAGTGGACAGCAAAGGCGGGAAGGTCCACGAATACCCCACGGAGCTTTTCGACAAAATCATCGCCGTGGATCTCAGAGGGACGTTCCTCATGACGAAATACCTCGTTCCCCTGATGTTCGAGCACGGCAAGGGAGCAATCGTCAACATGGCCTCCTTCTCGGGGCTCGCCGCGGATGCCGACCGATCCGGGTACAACGCCGCCAAGGGCGGCGTCGTGAACTTCACTCGGGCCACCGCCACGGATTATGGCTCTCGGAACATTCGCGCCAATGCGGTCTGTCCGGGAACCATCGAGACCCCTCTCGTGGACGAACTGGTGGGCGGCGCCGACGCCGAGGGCAAGAGTTTCCGAGAGCAGCAGGCTCGCGTCACTCCGCTCGAACGCTTGGGCAAGCCGGAAGAAGTCGCCGCTGTCGTCGCTTTTCTCGCTTCCGACGACTCTTCCTTCGTGACCGGCGAAACCATCACCGTGGACGGCGGGGTCATGGCCTACACGTGGCCGGCGAACGTCCTGACCAGCTAGCCAACGGTCATTCCAGGGTCGGCGGGGCCTTGATCGTCGAGGTTCTCGACCGCCCGGGCCCAGTCCAGGTGCAGAGAACTTTCCTCGGCCAACAGGGTTCTGACCCGGACTCGGACGCCGCCGGCCCCCGAACGATCCGGGCGGGCGGCATCCAGGTCGAGCAGATCCTCCCGAACCCAATGCTCGTAGGCCTCCTCACCATGCCCGGGGATGATGCCTTGGGCGTTGACGACGCGCCACCAGGGCACGGAAGAACCCCACCGAGCCAGAACATTTCCGACGACGCGCGGAGACTCCCCTACGATCCGGCCGAGGAGCCCGTAAGTTGCTACGCGGCCGGCGGGAACACATTCCACGGCGCGCAAGATGCGTTCGACGCGCAGATCGTCCATCCTGTTTCCCGGGTTCCGCGACCTAACGGTCCGCGACCACCAGGGCCTCTTCCTCGACGCTAGCCGTTCCCCTCTGGAGGAGAGCCTCAACCAGTTCCGTGAGAATGCTCATCGAATCGTCTACTTCAATGACCACCGGGTACTGGGCCACGAGCAGAGCGAGCAACTGTTCGACGTCCTCGCCCGAACGGACTCGATCGAGGTCGTAACCGAGAAGAACCTCGGTCGCTTCCTCATCGGAGACCTCGCGCCCGGGGGCGTCAGCGTCCAAGGCACGGTAGCTGACCGCGAATGCGGCAATTGGGGCCTTGGACCCGTTCTTCTGGGCCTCCAGTACGCCGTCCCGCATCACGATCGCGCCGTATGCTTCCGCCTCGTCCGAGAGGAACAGCCTGTTGACCCGGCCCAAGGACTGCTCGGCCGGCGGATCCCAATCATGGACTCGTCGGTAGAAGTCCCAGACGGCCTGGGTCAGTTCAAGCGACCCCGTCGCCAAGTCTTCGATGGCTTGATCAAGGTTGCCGTCGCCGTCGACCCGCAAAGGCCTTTGGGGAAGGGCCCCGGCCTCGACTCGGATCATTCGGGTCCGCTGGATCGAGCCGAGCCCGGCCCACTGGGCGAAACCGGCACCAGAAGTCTCCGGCACAATCTTGGTTCGCAACGCCGTGATGCCCGACGGGGCGGTCTGCGCCGCTTCCCGAAGTACCTCGAAAAGGCGCTTACCCAGACCGAACCTCCGATGATCCGGTGCGACCTCGATGTAGGCCCACAGCCGGGACGAGTGCAACGAGGTCTCATAGACCGTCCCGGCTGCGACGGGAACGCCGTCGTGTTCGGCCACGACAGTCCGTTGCCACGGTTGCTCGCCGTCCGGTCCCAGCTTCGCACGGAAGACGGATGCCTGAATGTTGTCGGCATCGGGCCAGATCTGCATCAGCTGCAGGTCGTCTCCCTCTTGCCACCCACGGATCGTGTAGTCCGCCATACCGCTCTCCCTTGAGTTATTTGATCAGCTGTCCCGCGAGGTAGGACTTGACCTGGTCCAAGCTGACGCGCTCTTGAACCATGGAGTCCCGCTCACGAATCGTCACGGCGTTGTCTTCGAGAGTGTCGAAGTCCACCGTGATGCAGAACGGCGTCCCGATCTCGTCCTGGCGGCGGTAACGACGACCGATCGCGCCGGACGTGTCATAGTCGACGTTCCAGTTCTTCCGCAGTTCCGAGGCGAGCTTCTCCGCGGTCGGAGTCAGCGTCTCTTTCTTGGACAACGGCAAGACGGCGGCCTTGACCGGCGCAAGGCGCGGATCCAATTTGAGGACCGTGCGGGTATCCACACCGCCCTTGGTATTGGGCGCTTCGTCCTCGGTGTAAGCATCGACCAAGAAAGCCATCATCGAGCGGGTCAGGCCGAAGGAAGGCTCGATCACGTACGGAACGTAACGCTCCCCCGTACCCTGGTCGAAGTACTCCAGCCGGGTATTGGAATGTTCATTGTGGACGCCGAGG
The DNA here is from genome assembly GCF_004137765.1 of Rothia uropygialis. GTDB lineage: Bacteria > Actinomycetota > Actinomycetes > Actinomycetales > Micrococcaceae > Rothia. Next base: position 128,207 of record NZ_NOIS01000005.1, read on the forward strand.
TCGTAGTCGGTGCGGTTGGCCACACCCATGAGCTCGCCCCACTCATTGCCTTGGAAGCCGAACTTGTATTCGATGTCGATGGTCCCGGCGGAGTAGTGCGCGCGGTCGTCTTCGGGGACGTCGAACTTCCGCATGTTGTCCGGGTTGATTCCGAGGTCCACGAACCAGTTCCAGCAGTCCTCGACCCAGGTCTCGAAATACTCGGAGGCCTCAGCGGGATGCGTGAAGAATTCAATTTCCATCTGTTCGAACTCACGGGTCCGGAAGATGAAGTTGCCCGGTGTGATCTCGTTACGGAAGGCCTTGCCGATCTGGCCGATTCCGAACGGCGGGCGCTTGCGGGAAGCAGTCACCACGTTGTTGAAGTTGACGAATATGCCTTGCGCGGTCTCCGGACGGAGGAAGTGCAGGCCTTCCTCGTTGTCCACGGCGCCCAGGTAGGTTTTCATCAGACCCGAGAACTGTTGCGGTTCTGTCCAGTTGCCGGGCTGGCCGGTCTCCGGATCGTTGATGTCTGCGAGGCCATTGGCCGGCGGATGACCGTGCTTCTTCTCGTAAGCCTCGATCAGGTGGTCGGCACGGTAACGCCGATGGGTGTGGAGCGATTCGACAAGCGGATCGGTGAACGTCTCGACGTGGCCCGAGGCTTCCCACACGGGCGTGGGCAGAATAATCGAGGAGTCCAGCCCGACCATGTCCTCGCGCGATCGCACGAAGTTCTGCCACCAGAGTTGGCGGATGTTTTCTTTCAGCTCGGCTCCGAGTGGGCCGTAGTCCCACGCCGACCGGGAACCGCCGTAGATTTCACCGGCCTGAAAAACGAATCCGCGGCGTTTGGCCAGCGTGATGACGTTATCCAGCGTGGACTTTGGTGCCATAGGTATTGTTCACTCCATTAGTCGTCGCGCGTCGCCGGTTTGCGACGCGTGCAAGGGCTTGATTCGCCTACCAGCCTACCGGTTCGCGACGCGGGGACGGGTCTCGGTTTCGGCGCCGAACGGCACGGCCTCTCGTCACAGGACAGCTGCCCGGACAAAGACGGTAATAGTCGCCGTCCTATTGCGTGCGGATAGACTCATGCCCATGACGACTCAAGACGCTCAGCCAGTCGAAATTCGTGAAGACATGATTCGACTAGGCCAATTACTCAAATTCGCGAGCCTCGTGGAGGATGGCGCCGAAGCACGGGAAATCATCGCCGAGGGCCATGTCTTCGTCAACGGCGAGCCCGAATTCCAGCGTGGGAAGCAGCTGCATCCGGGCGACACCGTTGCCCTCGGAGAGGCCACCATCCGTATTGAGCGGGAAGATTCCCCCGCCGCCGGTTAGGAGTCCATGGTCAGGACCATGCGGAACCTGGCGTCCCCGGCCATCATTTTGTCGAAGGCAGACTGGGCCTTCGCGAGGGGAACGGTTTCGATCTCGGCATTAACCCCTGTCAGAACGCTGAAACGCATGGCGTCCTCCGAGTCCTGAGAAGTTCCGGACGCATGCCCCTGTACGGCGAGGGACCCTGGGATCAATGCGAAGGGCGGAATCTGCATTGGATCGGCCGAAGCACCGACGACCATGAGCTCGCCCCGGGGTTTGAGGCCGCCCAGGACCACGGTCATGGCATCCGGCGCCGTCACGGTGGCCAACACCACATTCGCTCCACCGAGCTTGTTGAGCTCTTCGGCCGGATCGGTTGCGGTGGAGTCGATGTAATGATGAGCGCCGAGCTCGAGCGCGAGATCCTTCTTCGCGGTACCTCGAGCAATCGCGACGGTTTCGAACCCCATTTTTGCGGCGTACTGAACCGCCAGGTGCCCGAGGCCTCCAACGCCCAGGACCGCGACGACGTCGCCCGGCCTGGCGGATGATTTCCGCAATGCATTGAAAGTTGTCACTCCAGCACAAAGCAACGGAGCCGCGTCGACGTCCGCGAGGTCGTCCGGTATCGAAGCGAGCGCTTCCGCGGGCACGACGGCGTATTCCGCGTAGCCGCCATCGTAGTGGATCCCCGGGATTTCGCCGTTCTCACACGAAACGAAATCACCGCGACGGCACGCTTCACACGTAAAATCACAGCCACCGAACCAGCCGACCCCGACCCTCTGGCCGGGAGACCACGCGGTGACGCCATCACCGACGGCATCGATTTCGCCCGCGATCTCATGACCGGGCGACCGCGGAAACTCATTGCCCATCGCCCCGGACACGGTGAATGCGTCCGAATGGCAGACCCCGCACGCGTGGACTTTGACGCGAACCTGGCCGGCACGCGGCTGTGGGATAGGGACGTTGACGATTTCGAAATTCTTATTGGCTTCGGGAACTCGGACCATCATCATATTTGTCATGTCCGACACACTACTCGCCGTTTCCCCTGATCAACGTGTGAGTTCGTGAGAAAAGGGACGCTACCGGAGCACGTGGCGCAGGAACTCGGAGACGTGTTTGATCTCCTGGTTGCTCACGCCGTGGCCCATCCCGGCGTAAAGCACTTTGGTCACGTCGGTGTGATCGCGAAGCCAGTCGAGATTGAACGCGACCATTTCGGCGGGGATCACGGGATCCTCTTGATCTCGCCCGTAGAAGAACGGTATACGCGGCGACGATGCTGCGAGGGCGGGGTCGTCGAAGAATTCGTCTGCCGAATCGACCACGAACCCGGACAGGCCGACGACGGCGCGGGCCAAGTCCGGTCGATGGCGAATCACCGAACTGGCGATCGCCATACCTTGAGAGAAACCGAACAGTGAGACGTCCGCGTAGTCGGAGGACGCCTCATCGATCCAGGCGATCACGTCGGCAGCGGTCCTCGTGACTTCCTCGGCGTCGGCGGTGATGTCCTCCCCGAACGTGCCTTGAAGCTCGAACCAGCTGTAGCCCGGCATTCCGCCGGGCATGGCTCCCGGCGCCCTCATGGCCGCATAGGTGAAGCCATCTTCGGGCAGTGCGGGGAGAAGTCCGAGGAGGTCCTTCTCATGGGATCCGTACCCGTGAAGCATGAGCACGAGGTGTGTTCCGGGACGTTCGGCTTCGGGACGGGAGAATTCGACGACGGGATTTTGAGTCATAATTTCCATCCTATGCGTGGTGGGGAGTTTCTCGCCGACACCGCCCACGCCGCATCAGCTATCCGAGGACCGCATCTTTCAATGCATCACCGTCGCGTAAGAATTTGCTGATCTGAGAGGTTTCGATCAGAAATCCGTCGTGCCCGCTGGGAGAGCTGATGTACCCAACCTCAACGGGCTTCGGCAGGGCGTGGGCGAGCATCTCGGATTCTTTGGGGTAGAACAACCGGTCGGAGTCCACCGCCACGATCGTCCATCCGCAGGTAGAACGCGCGAGCGCCTCTTTGAGGGATCCTCGTCCACGGGAAACATCGTGGCTCATCAGCGCGTCATTGACGTACAAATATGAGTTCGCGTCGAATCGACCGGCCAATTTGGATGCTTGATGGTCGAGATAGCTTTCGACCCTGTACCGACCGCGCCGGTTCACGCAGGGTCCTGTGGGGTCCTCGTCGTCCTGAGGATGCCGGCCGAAGCGGTAGTGCAACTCGGTGGCCGATCGATAAGTGATGTGTGCGATGCGCCGGGCCAGTCCGAGGCCGTCGATGGGGAAGGTCCCTGAATAGTAGTCGCCCCCGGCGAAATTGGGGTCCTGCCGAATCGCGAGCGCCTGGGCCTGACCCCACGAGAGTTGCTCGGCCGTGGACTCGGCCCCGGAGGCGATCACGGCACAGTGCCGAACGCGGTCCGGGAAAGTCACTGCCCATTCGATTGCCCGTGCGCCGCCCATCGACCCCCCGATGACCAACGACCACCGCTCGATGCCGAGACCATCCGCGAGCACGGCTTCTGCCCGAACCGAATCGCGGATCGTGATCAGTGGAAAGCGCGATCCCCACGGGTTCCGTTCCGGATCGATCGATGTCGGTGCGGGCGACGACGGCCCGGTCGAACCGTAACAACCGCCGATGATATTGGGACAGACCACAAAGAATTGGTCCGTGTCGATCGCAGCACCAGGGCCGATGAGCCCTTCCCACCAGCCTTCTTCTTCGGCGGCACGCCGTTCGAGCTCGCTGGCGTCGCCGTCCGCGTACCCGTGGGCCGCGTGGGTGTCCCCGGTGAGGGCATGCAGCACCAGAACCGCATTCGATGCGTCCTCGTTGAGGGTCCCCCACGTTTCGTATGCGAGAGTCGCATCAGGAATCACGGACCCCGAATCGACCAGGAGATCTCCGACATCGTAGTAATTGACTACTCCGTCTCCCCCGGTCCGAGCCTTCCTAGCCCCGGCGCCAACGATCGTCACATTTTCTCCTTGTCCAGTTTTCTCAGTACTTCGCCGAGACCGTCTCGGTCGCGCTCGAGGACTGCGGGCTCTGAGCGGATGACAACGATTCGAAGCCGTGTTCGAGGTCGGCCACGATGTCGTCGATGTGCTCGAGTCCCACGGACAGACGCACAAATCCCGGCGCGACCCCCGCGGCCCGCAGCTCGTCCTCGGCGAGCTGGGAGTGCGTGGTCGAGGCCGGATGAATGACCAACGAGTGCACGTCTCCGATGTTCGCGACGTTCGAGTGGAGCACGAGGGAATCCACGAAGGCCTGTGCCGGTTCGGAACCGCCTTCGAGCTCGAATCCGACGATCGCGCCCACCCCGTTCGGTGCGTACTTCTTCCCCCGCTCGTACCATTGCGACGATTCGAGCCCCGCATAGTGGACTCGGGTGACTTCGGGGCGCGCCTCAAGCCACCGAGCAATCTTTAGCGCGTTGTCGACATGGCGTTCCACGCGGAGGGACAGGGTCTCCAAGCCGACGGAAATATTGAAGGCGTTGGTCGGTGAGATCGACGAACCGAGGTCGCGCAGAAGCGTGACACGAGCACGCAGGATGTAGGAGAGGTTGACTCCGAAGACTCCGTTCGGCCCCAGGTCCTCGGCGAACACCAAGCCGTGATAACTCGGGTCCGGCGTATTGAATTGTGGGTAACGCTCCGGGTACTTCGAGTAGTCGAACCGACCGGAGTCCACGATCACTCCGCCCATGCTGTTGCCGTGACCGCCGAGGTACTTGGTCGCGGAGTGCACGACGACGTCGGCACCCCACTCGAAGGGGCGGACCAAGTATGGGGTAGGGACCGTATTGTCCACGATCAGCGGCACCCCGACCTCGTGGGCAAGGCCCGCGAGAGTTTCGATGTCGAAGACGTCACTGCGAGGATTCGGAACGGTTTCCCCATAGAAGGCTTTGGTATTCGGTTTGACCGCCGCCCGCCAGGCCTCGGGGTTGTCGAAATCTTCCACAAAGGTCGTCTCGATACCGTATGCACTCAAGGTGTGCTTGAGGAGATTGTATGTGCCGCCATAGAGACTCGGACTGGCGACGATGTGGTCACCGGCCTGCGCAATATTGAGGATTGCGATGGTGATGGCCGCTTGCCCTGAAGCCACGAGAAGCGCTCCGACACCTCCTTCGAGCGCCGCAATGCGATTCTCGACGACTTCCTGGGTCGGGTTGGTCAGGCGTGAATAGATGGGACCGAGTTCTTTGAGCCCGAAGCGGTTCGCGGCCTGTTCGGCGTTGTCGAACACAAACGATGTGGTCTGATAGATCGGAAGAGCCCGCGCGCCGGTCGCAGAATCGGGCTCTTGGCCCGCGTGAATCTGTTGTGTCTCGAACTTCCATCCCTGCGGGGTGGAAGGAGTCGGAAGGCTGTGAGAGGCCGTGGTCATATTCTGCTCCTGTTGAATCAAGGGCATGGAGCGACCGATCGTCTCGCAAAAGCGAGCACCCGGGTCGACCCGGAACCCTCTGGTTTACCGGGGAATACGAGTCTCACTCTTCGTGACGACCGGGCACACCGCGCCCGCGCTTGTGATCGCATCGTTCGCGATCACCAGGTCCTCACCCAGGGCACCCCACCGCGGTTGGAGGGTTGCCGGCCAGCAAGCTGGGGCTTGTCACTGGCTCTCTTGACCCATACCCAGGTTTTCCTACTGCCGACCGACGCGTCAAGTACGCGACGGAAACTACGCTTAAATGAAACGCCGTGACATTTATGACGCGGAGTGGGCCATTGCGTAATCTGGCTCATGGCCCACTCCGTCAGGACGGGGCGCATGCATCGTCGATCTCTCGAAGGACTGCCTTGAATCAGGAACAGGACCCCTCAGATCAAGTTACCGAGACTTCGCGCGCGGACGACGTCGTGCGCAACGGGGAATCGGCGCTCAAACGCGGGCTGACTCTGCGACATATCCGGTTCATTGCGTTGGGTTCGGCTATAGGAACCGGGCTGTTTCTCGGCTCCGCGGACGCGATACAGTTCGCGGGCCCGTCGGTCCTGTTGGCTTACATCGTCGGTGGCGCGGCGGTTTTTATGGTCATGCGTGCCATGGGAGAGATGGCCATGGTCCACCCTGTTCCTGGGTCCTTCTCGGAATACGCGAGTGAATATCTTGGCCGGTGGGCCGGATTCGTCACCGGGTGGAGCTTCGCATTCGAGATGGCCCTGGTTGCGGTCGCGGATGTCACGGCGTTCTCCTTGTACATGCGGTTCTGGTTCCCGGACACGCCCAGCTGGATCTGGATTGTCTCGGTCGTCGCGATCATCATGGCCATCAATCTGACCAAGGTGAAAGTCTACGGGGAAGTAGAGTTCTGGCTGACGCTGATCAAGGTGGGCGCCATCGTCGCGATGATCGTGGGTGGACTCGCGCTGATTGTCTTCGGCATCCAGCTCCACCAAGAAGTCGAACCGTCCGTGACCAATCTCTGGGAACAGGGCGGGTTCTTTCCGAATGGGTTCTCGGGCTTCCTCGCGTGCTTCACCGTGGTCATGTTCGCTTTCGGAGGCGTCGAAAACATCGGAATCACCGCTGGCGAGGCCGAGGACCCCGAGAAGTCGATTCCGGGGGCCATCAACACCGTCCCCGTACGCATCCTCCTCTTCTACGTTCTGACCATGGGCGTCATTATGTCCTTGTATCCGTGGGGAAACATCGGGGATGAAGGGTCCCCCTTCGTTCAGATATTCTCCGGCCTGGGTATCCCGGCGGCGGCCCACATTCTCAACGTAGTGGTCCTGACCGCTGCCGTCTCCGCGATCAACTCGGATATCTATGGTGCCGGCCGTATGTTGTACGGGCTGGCCCAGAGAGGGCTCGCACCGCGGTCATTCAACCGTGTTTCCTCGCGCGGGACCCCGACCATGACGGTTGCGGCCATGGGGATGGTGCTCGTCGTCGGGGTCCTCGTCAATCATTTTTTCGAGAACGCATTTCTCTACATCGCGACTCTGGTGACGTTCGCGACCGTCTTGGTGTGGGTCATGATTCTCGTGACGCACTTGGCGATGCGACGCCGGCGCAAGGCCCAAGGCGTCGGCCCGTCGCAGTTTCCCACTCCCTTGTGGCCGGTCGCCTCTTGGCTCGCACTCGCGTTCATGATCGGCGTCGTCGTGCTGCTCGGTTTCTTCGAGGACACCAGAATGTCCTTGGTCATCGGCGCCGTATGGCTCGTGTTCCTGGCCGTAGCCTATCCGCTCACGCGCCGGACTCGCCAAGGCGAGCCGCCGGCCGTTCGCTAGAGGCAACCCCGGCCATCGAGGCGACGGCCCGCGAATTGCCCCCTCGTCAGTAAGGTGGAAGGCATGACTTCAGCAGAATCCCGAGAGGCCCCGCGCCCCACCTGGAACACCGACGTCGAGGCTCCGGAGACCCCCAAGAGACCGACCACTCGCACGATGCACGATCATGAGTTCGTGGACGACTACGAGTGGCTCCGCGACAAGGACAACCCCGAGGTGATTGAGCATCTCAAGGCGGAGAACGACTACGCGGAGTCGGTGACCTCGGGCCTCGGGAAACTGCGATCCGCAATTTTCGGCGAGATCAAGTCGCGGACTCTGGAAACCGATCTTTCCGTTCCGACTCGCCTGGGCGAGTGGTGGTACTTCCGACGGACCAGAGAGGGTCAGAACTACGCGATCTTCTGCCGGGTTCCGGCCCGTCGCACGGGCGATCAACGGACGGATTGGACCCCTCCCGAGGTCCCGGTCAACGAACCCCTCGACGGCGAACAGGTTCTCCTCGATTGCAACACCATGGCCGAAGGCCTGCCGTTCTTCTCCCTCGGAGCTTTCCAGGTCACCGAGAACGGACGGTACCTGACCTATTCCGTCGACGACTCGGGAGATGAACGCTTCGACCAGTACGTCAAGGACTTGGTCGACGACCGTCTGCTCCCCGACGTCGTGGAGAACGTCTTCGCTGGTGGCTTCTTGACGCCCAACGGTTCACATCTGATCTACACGTTGGTCGACGAGTCGTGGCGTCCGTATGAATTGCGTTCTCACCGCTTGGGTACGCCCGTGAGCGAGGATCTGGTGCTTCACCACGAGGACGATGTTGCCCTGTGGCTCGGCGCCGAGATCACGGCCGACGAGGAGCACCTGTGCATCGACGTCGGGTGCTCCGAGTACAACGAGACCAGGCTCCTGACTCTTGCAGCACTGGAAGCCGCGAGCCCTGGACAGAGGCCCGAATCGCGCATCATCGTCCCACGCGACGAGCGCGTTCTCTACTCAGCCGAACCCATCGAATTGGGTGGGCAACGGTACATCCTGCTGTGCCACGACCATGAGGCCCAGAACGGCGAACTGACCATCGTGGACTATCAAACCGCCCTCGAGGCGGCGACAATGACTCAGTTGCGGTCCGCGTGGAAGGTCCTCATCCCCGCTTCCGAAACGCGCCGCCTCAACGGCTTCCATTTCAACGAAACGCACATGGCGCTGAGCCTCCGGGAGGACGGGCTGGAGAAGGTCGCGCTCATGGACCTGGCCGAGATCGACTCGTCGGTTCGTGGGGACAGTTTGCCTTCTCTGGTCGAGCCGTTTTCGGGTGAAGAGCTGTACACGGCCAGAATCACCTCGATGGCCCTGCACTCACCCGTCGTGGGTTTGGGTTATATTTCGTTCGTGACGCCGTGGCGCCAGTACGACTTTTTCCCGGTCACGGGTGAACTCGAACTCCGGAAGCAGACTCCGGTCCTGGGCGATTTCCGTGCGGAGGACTACGTTGCTCATCGCGAATGGGTGGCGGCATCGGATGGCACCTGGATTCCGATCTCGGTGATTCACCGGACCGATCTCGACCTGGAATCTGCCCATCCCGTCATCCAATACGGTTACGGCTCGTACGAGGCGAGCTCCGACCCGGGCTTTTCGGTGTCCCGGCTGAGCCTCTTAGATCGCGGCGTCGTGTTCGTGGTGGCTCACGTGCGCGGGGGCGGCGAGCTGGGGCGCGGATGGTATGTGCACGGCAAAAAGCTTCAGAAGATCAATACGTTCACGGATTTCATTTCCGTGACCGATCACGTGGCCGCCCAACCATGGGCGGACGGCCATCGGATTGCGGCGTCCGGCGGTTCTGCCGGGGGCCTGCTGATGGGGGCGATCGCGAACATGGCGCCGGAAAAATACTCGGGGATCCTGGCTGCGGTTCCGTTTGTGGACCCCGTGACGAGTATCAGCGATCCGGAGCTTCCACTGTCCGCTCTGGAATGGGAAGAGTGGGGCAATCCGATCGAAGACCGTGAAGTCTACGAGTACATGGTCTCCTACTCTCCCTATGAGAACGTCCACGCAGCCCCGTACCCGCCGATAGCGGCCGTGACCAGTCTGAATGACACACGAGTGCTGTACGTGGAGCCCGCGAAGTGGGTGCCGAAGTTGCGCGAGGCGACCACGAGTCAGGCACCCGTGATGCTTCGCATCGAAATGGACGGCGGTCACGGGGGCGGCTCGGGCCGATACCGCCGTTGGGAAGACACCGCGTGGGAGTACTCGTTCCTGTTGAATTGCCTGGGGATCCAGAGCTGAATCTTGGGCAAATGCGCAAAAAGGCCCGGCCGGAACATCAGGCGATGAACCGGCCGGGCCTTTGTATCGCGGATTTTTCGTACCTAGCCTTCCACGCCGAGCTTCTCCAGAATCAGCTCGCGCACGCGGGCGGCGTCCGCCTGGCCCCGAGTCGCTTTCATGACTTGGCCGACCACGGCGCCGGCGGCCTGAACCTTGCCGCCGCGAATCTTCTCCGCGACGTCCGGCATGGCGGCCAGGGCCTCGTCGACGGCGGACGACAATGCGCCGTCGTCGGAGACGACCGCAAGTTCCCGCTTCTCTACGACCTCGGTCGGCGACCCTTCCCCGTCCAGCACATACTCGAGGACCTGACGGGCGATCTTGTCGTTGATCTTGCCCTCTTGGATGAGGCGGTCGAGCTCGACCACGGTCTCCGGGGCGGCGCCCAAATCGCCGGGTTCGACCTCACGAACCTTGGCAAGTCGGGAGATCTCACCCATCCACCATTTGCGGGCCACAGGGGCGCTCGCCCCGGCGGCGATGGTGTCTTCGATTTCGCTCAGCACACCGGCGTTGACGACGTCGCGGAATTCCTCGTCCGAGTATCCCCAATCCGCCTGCAGACGGCGGCGACGCTCGGCCGGCGGCTCCGGAAGTTCGGCCCGCAACCGTTCGATCCACTCCTCGTTGGTCACGACGGGAACCAGATCCGGCTCCGGGAAGTACCGGTAGTCGTCCGCGTCGGACTTGGGGCGACCCGATGTGGTCTGTTTCGTATCCTCATGCCAGTGCCGGGTTTCCTGGACGATCTTCTGTCCCGAGTCCAGAACCGCGGCGTGCCGGCAGATCTCGTACCGAACAGCTCTTTCAACGGCGCGCATCGAGTTGACGTTCTTGGTCTCGGTCCGAGTACCGAGCGCATCGCTGCCCTTGGGCATCAAGGAGACGTTCGCGTCACAACGGACGTTTCCGCGTTCCATGCGCGCGTCGGAGATACCCAAGTTCTTGACGATCTCCCGGATGGTCTTGACATAAGCCTTGGCCAGTTCCGGGGCGCGCTCCCCCACACCGCGAATCGGCCTGGTCACGATCTCGATCAGGGGTACTCCTGAGCGGTTGTAATCGACAAGCGAGTACTCCGCCCCCTGGATGCGGCCTGCTCCACCCTTGTGGCTCAGTTTGCCCGCGTCCTCTTCCATATGGGCGCGCTCGATGTCGATCGTGTACGTGGTCCCGTCTTCCAGTTCGACCTCGACCGATCCGTTCTCTGCGATCGGCTCGTCGAATTGCGAGGTCTGGAAGTTCTTGGGGGTATCCGGGTAGAAGTAGTTCTTTCGAGCAAAATGGCTCACCGGTGCGATGTCGCAACCTAAGGCCAGACCCAGTTTGATCGCTGATTCGACGGCCGCACCGTTGACCTTGGGCAAAACCCCCGGGAGACCCAGCGAAACCGGGGTGATGTTCGTGTTCGGCTCGTCTCCGAACTCGTTCGGGGCGTCGTCGAACATCTTGGTCTTGGTATTCAACTCAACGTGCACCTCGAAGCCGAGCACGGGATCGTACTTGGCCATGGCCTCGTCGAAGGACAAAATCTCGTCTGTCATTTACTTGGCACTTCCTTGCGTCCGGGCGGCGATGAGGGACTCTGTGTCGGGCAGCTTGTCGAGCAACGCTCCGCCCCACTCCTGCTGGAGGGCGGCTTCCAGGCCCGCACCGGCACGGTAGAGACGGGCATCTTCCTTGACCGGGGCCATGAACTGCACCCCGACCGGCAGTCCGTCTTCCGGGGCCAGTCCTGCAGGAACCGAGATCGCGGGGACACCTGCAAGGTTGGTCGGGATGGTCGCGATGTCATTGAGGTACATCGCTACCGGGTCGTCGGTCTTTTCCCCGAGTTTGAATGCAGTTGTCGGCGCGGTGGGCGAAATCAGCACGTCCACCTGGTCGAATGCGTCCTTGAAATCGCGCTGGACCAAGGTGCGGACCTTTTGGGCCGAACCGTAGTAGGCATCGTAATAACCCGCGGAAAGCGCATACGTACCCAGGATGATGCGACGCTTGGCTTCCGGGCCGAATCCGGCCGCACGGGTGGCGGACATGACGCGTTCGATCGTGACCGGCCCTTCCTTGGGAAGTTCGCGGAGTCCGAAGCGAACGCCGTCGTACTTAGCCAAATTGGAAGAGACCTCCGAGGCCATGATGAGGTAGTAGGCACCCAGAGCGTGTTTGAAGTTGGGGGTGGAGATTTCTACGATCTCCGCCCCGGCCGCACGCAGGAGGTCGAGGGATTCCTCGAACCGTTGGGACACACCGGTTTGGAAGCCCTCTCCGGTGAGCTCTTTCACGACGCCGACCTTGAGCCCCTTGAGCCCGCCTTCCGATGCGCCCTTCTCTGCCTCGGCGAGATACGGACCAACAGTCTCGTTGATCGAAGTCGAGTCGCGGGCGTCGTAGCCGCCGATGACCTCGTGCAACATCGCTGCGTCACGGACAGTGCGCGTCACGGGGCCGACCTGATCCAACGATGAGGCCATGGCGATTACGCCGTAACGCGAAACGGATCCGTACGTCGGCTTGACGCCGACGGATCCCGTGACAGATGCGGGCTGGCGAATCGACCCGCCCGTGTCCGTTCCGAGTGCCAACGGGGCCTGGAACGCGCTCACGGCAGCCGCGGAGCCGCCGCCCGAGCCTCCGGGAATTCGGTCCAGGTCCCACGGGTTGCGAGTGTTCCCGAAGGCCGAGTGCTCGGTTGAGGAGCCCATGGCGAATTCGTCGAGGTTGGTCTTGCCCAGAATAGGAAGTCTGGCCTCACGCACCTTGCGCACGACGGTTGCATCGTAGGGGCTCAGCCAGCCTTCGAGCATGCGCGAGGCTGCGGTGGTGGGCTGACCTTTGGTGACGATCAAGTCTTTGACGGCGATCGGCACGCCGGCCAGCTGCGGGAGTTCCTTGCCCGCTGCTCGGTCCGAGTCCACTTGGCGGGCGTCTTCAAGGGCCGTCTCCGCGCTCACGTTGAGGAATGCGTTGAGACCCGTTTTGCCCTGTGAGCGGTCCTCGACGTCAACGGGCGAGCCTTCCGTGGCCTCGATGTGGTCCAGGTGGGCCTGTGTCAGTTGTTCCGAGGTGATCTCGCCCCGGCTCAATTTGCCAGCGGCTTCCGCCGCGGAAAGTTTGATGAGTTCGTTTTGGCTCATGGTGTTGCTCACGCCCCTAGTCCTCGTCCAAGATGGCCGGTACCTTGAACTGGCCGTCCTCGGCATCGGGCGCGTTCAGAAGCGCTTCGTCGTTCGTCAGCGTCTCTCCCACGACGTCGTCACGGAAAGCGTTGGAGAGAGGAAGCGGGTGCGAGGTCGGCGGAACGTCCTGGATGGGTGCTTCCGAGACCGATTGCACCGCGTTGACGATCACATCGAGTTCCGCGGCCATGGACTCCAGTTCCGTATTGTCCATCTCGATGTGAGCCAGTGACGCGAGATGCGCGACCTGGTCACGGGTAATGGCAGTCATGAATTCTCCTGCTCCGTTGGCGCTTGTCAATTCCCTGCACGCCTCCTCCGGCGGGAGCGCGCGGGTCCCGTACCAGTCTAGTCATGGGCGGGAAGTGGTTAAAACAATCGTGCCCCGCCCTGTGAAAGGGCGGGGCACGATCTCAAGAAGAGTACTCGCTCGTCTAGACGAGTAGCACTGACTTCAATTAGTTAGCCGGGATCTCCAGAACCTGACCCGGGAGGATCATGTTCGGATCGGTCACGATCGAGCCGTTGGCCTGAACCAGGGCATCAACCGAAACACCGTGATCGTTGGCGATCTTGTTCAAGGTGTCACCGGCAACGACGGTGTAGGAACCAGCCGAAGCGGTCTGAGCCGGGGCGGCAACCTGGGCCTGGGCAGGAGCCTCGTAGGTCTGCTGTGCAGGAACCTCGGGCTGAGCCTGCTCGACCGGTGCCTGCTGGGCCTCGGGCTGAGCCTGCTCGGCGGGAGCCTGCTGGGCCTCGGGCTGAGCCTGCTCGGCGGGAGCCTCGTAAGCCTGAGTGGAGTCAGACTGAGTCTGAACCTGCTCCTGCTGCGGCTGAGCCTGCTGTGCAGAGTCATCCGACGAGCTGCTGGAGGGAGCCGAACCAGCCTGCTGCGAGCAGACCGGCCATGCGCCGGGGCCCTGCTCGGCCAAAACCTTCTCGGCAACCTGGATCTGCTGATCCTTGGAGGCGTTCTGGGGGTCACCTTGGCCGCCGAAGGATGCCCAGGTGCTCGGGGTGAACTGGAGTCCACCCGAGAATCCGTTGCCGGTCGAAGTCGACCAGTCGCCGCCGGACTCGCACTGAGCGACGGCATCCCAATCGAGGCTGTCGGCCTGGGCGGGAGCGGTAGCCAGTGCACCAGCGGCAGCGCCACCGATCACGAGAGCGGCTGCACCGCGGCGGGCATTGCGTCGGAAAGTGGAAGTATTGTTCACGATGCTCCTCAGGCCACCTACGCTCCATCCATCCCTGGACTTCTTGGCGCCGTCGTCTACCTATAGATGTTTTAGGTCAAGTTTCAGGTGTCTGCCCTGTAGACGACGTCCGGTGTTACGGCAGCACCTAGCATTGTTGTTTCTAGCTCTCGCGTATGTGCGTGAGCTCAGGAGTCACCTTTCGGTGACGAACTGTTTATAACGATACAGTAACGATTTTGGAGTTTGCAACCAATTTCTTGATGGAAGCGAAACTTTTTTTGGTTGGTACCCGATCCGGCTACCAGCCAGGATCCGTAGGCACGCGTGTCAGCCTATGAGGCCTCTTGAGGCGATGCAACCCGGCGCGACATGTTCCGAATCACAAGGTTGTGACTATTCCGTGATCGTTTCGTGACCGGAAGCCGCGGCATCAGTGCGATCCAGGGCGTCCGGGCCGCCCTCCAAAAGGGTTTTAAATTCTTGCTCGCCCAAGACCGACACGCCGAGACTTTCCGCCTTGTCGAGCTTGGTTCCGGCATTTTCCCCGGCCACAAGGTAGCTTGTGTTCTTCGACACAGATCCTGAGGCCTTGCCCCCGCGCTGAATGATCGACTCCTTGGCTGAGTCGCGCGTGAAGTCTTCCAACGTGCCGGTCACCACGAGGGTAAGGCCTTCGAGGACACGGGGTACCGATTCGTCCCTCTCGTCTTCCATTCTCACTCCCGCCGCGGCCCAGCGATCCACGATCTCACGGTGCCACTCTTCCGCGAACCACTCCTTGACCGCACGCGCGATGGTCGGTCCGACGCCGTCAGTATCGGCAAGCCGGGACTCGTCGGCATCGCGTATCGCCTGCATGGAACCGAATTCGGTCGCGAGCGCCCGAGACGCGGTGGGCCCCACGTGCCGAATCGAGAGAGCCACCAGGACACGCCACAACGGTTGGGACTTGGCTTCCTCGATCTGGTTGAACATTCTGCGGGTATTAGCAGACGGTGCCGAGGGTTTCTTCGGAGTACCGCGTGTATAGAAATAGGGCACCAACTCCGTTTCACCGGTTTCCACGCCCTTCTTCTTGATGGCACGCTCGATGCGCACATCGGCCAGGTCCTCCGGAGCGAGGTCGAAAAGGCCCGCAATGCTGGTCAACGGCGGGTTTGCGGGCTCTGCAGGTTGTGTCAGGGCCCTGGCAGCCTCTTCCCCCAAGGCGTCGATGTCGAATGCGCCCCGGCCTGCGGTGTGGAAGAGCGTCTGCCACAGTTGCGCTGGACAGGACTGCGCATTGGGGCACCGGATGTCGACGTCGCCTTCCTTCGCCGGAGCAAGCTGCGTGCCACACGACGGACAGTGAGTCGGCATCTCGAATTCGTACTCATTCCCGTCCCGCAGGGCAACCACGGGGCCCACGATCTCGGGAATCACGTCACCAGCCTTGCGCAGCACCACGGTGTCCCCGATCAAGACGCCTTTGGCCTTGACGACATCCTGGTTGTGCAGTGTCGCCATTTCGACGGTCGATCCTGCGACTTTGACGGGATCCATGAGACCGTACGGCGTCACGCGCCCCGTACGGCCCACACTGACCTGAATGTTTTTCAGCTTGGTGTTGACCTCTTCGGGCGGGTATTTGTACGCAACCGCCCACCTGGGAACACGTGAAGTATGGCCCAGAAGCTGTTGAGTCCGGAAATCGTTGACCTTGACCACGATGCCGTCGATCTCATGAACCAGGTCGTGACGGTGTTCTCCGTAATCTGCAATGAATTCGAGAATGTCGTCGACCCCGGACAACAGCTTCGTATAGGGGCTGACGGGCAAACCCCACGAGGCGAGAAGATCGTAGGTTTCTGATTGGGAGCGGGCGGTCAGTCCTTCACGAGCACCGATTCCGTGGACGAACATCGACAGCTTGCGACGCGCCGTGACCTTGGGGTCCTTCTGACGCAGGGATCCGGCGGCAGCATTCCTCGGATTGGCGAAGGGCGCCTTGCCGTCCGCGACGAGGGCCTCGTTGAGTTCTCTGAAGTCCGCAGATGCGATGAAGATTTCGCCCCGGACTTCGATTTCTTCCGGCAGGTTTTCGCCCACGAGATTGTGCGGAACGGTATCTATGGTGGCGACGTTATGTGAGACGTCCTCCCCCGTTGTTCCGTCGCCGCGAGTTGCGGCTCGGACCAACTGACCGTTCTGGTACAAGAGGTTGATCGCGAGTCCGTCGATTTTGAGCTCTGTCAGCCACCGGTTCTCGTGTCCGGGCCGAACCTCTTGGATCGAGACTTCGGCACGTTCGAGCCAGGCCTTGAGCTCGTCGATCGAGAAGACATCCTCGAGCGAATACATCCGCTCGAGGTGCTGGACCGGGGCAAATGCTTCGGACGGTTCCCCGCCGACTTCCTGGGTCGGAGAGTCGTTGGCCTTCAACTGCGGGTTCTCGGCCTCGATGCGTTCCAGATCCCGGTACAGAGCGTCGTATTCGGCGTCCGAGATCCTCGGGGAATCCTCAACATAATAGGCGGCCCGCGCGTCCCTGACCTGCTGGGTCAGTTGGGCGTACCGTTCCTTGAGATCCTCCGCCGGAACTTCACGCTCGTTCTCGCCGGTGGCCTGCTGTGCTCGTTGTTCTTCAGCGCTACTCACAAGAGACCATTCTTGCGCATATCCGAGGTTATCGCGCCCCACTGGGGAAAAGTTTGGGGCAACGGCGCCGATTCTGCCGGCTCGGTTACTGCTCTTCGTCTGCGGAGCGAGGTATTTGCTCGTTCTCGGCGAGCGGACCGTCAGGGCTCTCCCCCGTCTTCTGCGGATCGTGGAGGTCGTTGTTGTGCCAATTGTCCAGGTCGATGACGCCTTCTTCGGGCTCCGACTCGTGCACTCCGTCGGTGTCTCCGTCGCAACCGTGGTTCTGGCAGGTTCCCGCTTCCACAGCGTCAGCCACGATGACCGAAATATTGTCCCGACCGCCCGAGCGGATTGCCGCGGCTTGGAGAACCGCGGCAGCGTCCTTCGGATGCACCACGGTGGACAGTACCCGGGCCATGTATTCATTGGACAATTCGCCCGAGAGTCCGTCCGAGCACATCATCAAGCGGTCGCCGCGCTTGGCCGGGATAACCCAGAAGTCGGGTTCCCAGTAGTTTCCGGTGCCCAGCGCGCGAGTGATCACGTTGCGTCGCGGGTGGGTCAAGGCCTCGAGCGCGGTGATCTGTCCCGTGTCCACCAGGTATTGAACCTCAGAGTGGTCCACCGTGACCTGCTCGAGGCTCACTCCCTCAATAGGGGTCTGTGAGACGGACGTCGGTTTGTCGCTGATCGGCTCGTCGGTGTCCCGCCGCAAACGATAGGTACGCGAATCACCCACGTTGAAAATGATCCACATGTTCTGGCCGCCGATTTTGACCAGCCACGCGCCGGTCAGGGTCGTGCCGGCTCGCATGGCCGCGGCCGACTTGATGCTTTCGTCGGCCTCCCCGATCACGCCCTTGATCTCATTGAGGATCTCCATGATCTTTGCGTTGAGATTCGAGGTCGCTTTACGGCGCCTTTTGAAGATCCCTCGGGAATCGTCGGAGTGCTCTTCGGTGGGTTCGACGTCGAAGGAAAGAGTTCGGAAGAGCTCCGCGGCGGCCAAAGTGTTGACGCACATCGCACTGGCTACTTCACCGGCCTCGTGACCGCCCATTCCATCGGCCACGGCGCACAGATTTCCTTTTGAAATCAAGGAGTCCTCGTTGTTGGAACGATGACTGCCTTGGTTGGTCGTGGCCCCCACGCAAGTCGCAAGGTCGAGCGATTCGGTCATTCGAAGTCAATCTCCAATTCGGTTCCCACACCCGGCGCGAGTGACACGGGTCGGACGTCTCCAAAACCACGAACGTTGCGCACACCTTGAGATGCCATCACAAATCGTTCGTCGCCCTCGAGCACGTTGGCGGTGGATGCGTCAGTCAGGACGGCGCCAGGCTCAGCCAGCGCGACGAGACGCGAAGCGAGATTGACGGTCGGACCGTACACGTCCCCCAGCCTAGGCAGAATTCTTCCCCAGACAAAAGCAACGCGTGCCTCGGGCAGGTTGGGGTCCTCACGGATGATCTGCGAGAGCGTCAGCGAAATGCGCGCACCCGCTTCGGGCGACTCCGTCATGAACAAGACTTCGTCGCCCACGGTCTTGATGATGCGGCCGCCACCCACGGCGACGACCTCGGCACACCGCTGTTCGAAATGCTGTACCAGGCTGGCCAGCGTCTTTTCGTTCATTTGGCGGGACAACGATGTGAACGACACCAGATCGGCAAAGCCGATGCCACGCACGAGCGGGAGGGCACGATAATCCGTGGCGGCGTCGTCGTTGCCGACGACGGGCTTCTCCGCCTTGAGCGCGAGACGGACCACCGCAGCGTTCAATTGCCGGCGGTAGCCGTAGCGCATCAGATCTTCGAGTTCGTTGAGGAGTTCGGGCAGAACGTTGAGGAGTTCCCGGCGAGCTTCGGCATCGGTCATTCCGTGGTGGGCGACCATGTCCTCCACGAAAGCCTCAACCTGCCAGGCAACCATACGGTCCATCATCTGCCCGACGGATCGAACGATCGACAGTGCACCGTCTTCGGTCACGTGCCCGCTCCGGACCATGGCCGAGACGGTTCCCAGGGCTTCCGAATCGGAGCCCGTGAAGTAGACGTCGCCATCCTTGAGGTTCGGCATTCCGAGGGCCCGCCAGATCTTCCGCGCGGACAATAGGGAGACGTCCCCCGCATGTGCGGCCTCGCGCCGCGTCATCGAACGGTTCTCCCCGAGCAAGGCGCGCTCGAGGGCTCCGACCGCTGCCTTGGCGTCGTCGGACTTGTACAGATTGAACTGTGCAGGGTTCTGCAGGTTGAGCTGACTCGTCTGTGGTCCGGTATAGACCGGCCGGCCTTCGGCTTCCTCCTGCGGCACTAGAGTGCTCCACCTTCCTCAACGCTTTCCTGGTTCCGGGCCCGCTGGCGTAGAGCGCGCTCGGCTGAGAATGAGGCTCGAAGCCTCACTGTCATGCTACAGATCACAGGGTCCTTCCGGGTAGTTTTACCCGGATCTTCAGGGCCAACGCAGGGCGTTTACTCGGCGCAGATGCGCTTCGTAACAAAGGGCCGAAAACCTGTTGGGCTCTTTCTGGTAAGTCAGCTCGAAAGTCTGCCCTTGGGCGGAGATCCTGATGGTTCCGCATCCGGTCAGACGAGCTGTCCCCTTGGGACCCACGACCCCGGCAACATACTCGAGCGGGATCGAAATCGGGCGGCCGCCTCCCAGCCCGCGAAAAACCACAATACGCCGGTTGGTTAGCGAATAGCCCGTGGTGAGCCATGTGACGAGACGGACCGCGACATAGACCAGAGCGGCGATCATGAGAATCGGCCCCACCGCGGACCATGCCGGATGACTCGCGGTGACGACCTGCAGGAGATTCACAAGGAAAATCGCGACCAACACAATGATCGCCGGCCGAAGCAACTTGAGCGGGTGCGCCCGGTTGCACGTGATGACGTGCTCGCCGGGCTCCAAAGTATCCCGGAATTTCACGGCGACTCCGATTCAGCGGCGTCCGCCCATGTGCCGTTCTCAGGGCGGAGGTGGACGACGTCGCCCACCGAGACTGTTTCGACCATTCCGTCGTCCCGGAGCACCATGAGCGAACCGTCGTCGTCGATAGTGCGCGCAAGGCCCGTGAAGTTCGAGCCAGGGTCCACGAGTTCCACGCGAACGCGACGTCCCAGCGTGTCCAAAGCCGCGCGCACCTCGTCGAGGAGAGAAGGTTTCTTGCCGACGGACCGCGACGGATCGCCGCCGGCCGCGAAGAATCCGTTCGCATAGGCGCGGAACTCGCAGATGAGGCGAATCAGCAGTTCCGTGCGGTCCACGTCCTGTCCCGCCTCCGTCCGGAGTGAGGTGGCCGTTTCCACGGGCAGATCCGCCGCATCGATGTTGACGTTGATGCCGATTCCGACGACGACGTCGAGCCTCTGGGTGCCGGTGGGGACCACACGAGCCAGGATGCCGGCTACTTTGCGGCCGTGGACCAACAGGTCGTTGGGCCATTTCAATGTTGCCGGCAACCCCGTGGTCTCCCGGATCGCGGCCCGACCGGCCAGGGCCAGCATTTGCGTCACCCAGTGCAATGAATCCGGAGGCAGCCGGGAGCCTCCCTGCTCGGAACGCACCACGAAGGAGACCACTGCAGAACTGTATTTCGGGGCCGTCCATACCCGTTCTCTGCGGCCTTTCCCGGAGACCTGGTGTTCGGTCAGCAGAGCGGTCAGGTGGTCGATTTCGCGCCTGGCGGTCAGTCTGCTGGCGAGCTCGTCATTCGTGGACCCGACTTCGTCCAATAGTTCGACCGGCGCGGCGATGAGGCGATAATCCTGGTTCGGTCCGGGCAACAAACGCCCGGCGTCCAGGGGTTGCACGGTCGTCGTGTTCATAAGGAGGTGCTCTCTCTCGCTCGGCGCCTGGTCGTGCCATGTGTAGTGGGACCTTGTGAGCTAGTTTAGAGGCGGAAAGCTAACTCCGCTCGGAAGGAACATCATGGCTCACTTCGCCGTGCATTATTCATATGGTCCCGTCGAAGAACAGGCGAAATACCGCGGGGACCACCGTGCCTACCTGCGGAGCCTTCTCGAGCAGGGGTCATTGCTCGCGTCAGGGCCTTATGTCGATGGCGGCAAGGACGGCGCGCTGCTGATCTTTTCGGCCGATTCCGCGGAAGCCGTTGAAGCGCTTCTGAACGAAGATCCGATGTACGTCAACAAGGTCGTGACATCACACGAGATCCGTGAATGGAATCCGGTGCTTGGGTCGGTAGGGTAGGCAACGACCTACTCAGCCTGACGTTCAGGCGGCAAGCCGGCATCAACGACCTTTCACCGTTTGCTACCTTGGTTCAGTAGGTAATAAGAGTAATTCCCGCTGGGATACCCGATGGCATCAGGTATCGGGTCCGAGCAGCTCGTACAGAGGACAAGATGACCGAAGATCTCTCCCGCCAGGATTCCGACGACGCGCGGAACGAGCCAGGCCCGGACCTCACCACCACGGCCGGCAAAATCGCCGATTTTTACGCTCGCCGCGAGGCCTCGTGGATGCCTACCGGTCCAGCTCCCGTCGAGCGCCAGCATTCCCGTGGCAAAAACACTGCCCGCGAGCGCATCGAAATGTTTTTGGACGAGGATTCCTTCGTCGAATTCGATGCCTTGGCAACCCACCGCACCACCGCGTTCGGGATGGATAAGAAGAAGCCCCTGGGCGACGGGCTGGTGTCCGGTTACGGTACGGTCGACGGTCGGCTCGTGGCCATCTATTCCCAGGACTTCACTGTCTACGGTGGTTCCCTGTCCCAGGTCAATGGCGAGAAGATCGTCAAGGTCCAGAAGTTTGCGTTGCGCAACGGCTGCCCGATAGTCGGCATCAACGACGGCGGCGGCGCACGTATCCAAGAGGGAGTCGCTTCGCTGGCCATGTTCGCGGATATATTCCGCATGAACGTGCGCGCCTCGGGCGTCGTTCCCCAGATTTCCGTGATCATGGGTCCGTGCGCGGGCGGTGCAGCCTATTCTCCCGCCCTGACGGATTACGTGATCATGGTCGACAAGACCTCCCACATGTTCATTACAGGACCGGACGTCATCAAGACCGTCACGGGTGAAGATGTCGACATGGAGACCCTGGGCGGCGCGAAATCGCACAACTCCGTGACGGGCACCTCGCACTACCTCGCCGAAGACGAGGAGGATGCTTTCGATTTCCTCCGGGAGTTGCTGGAGTTCCTCCCGTCCAACAACCTTCAGGACGGTCTGCTCGTCGAGCACGACCAAGAACCCGAGATCACGGTGGACGACCTGGACCTCGATGGCCTGATCCCTGATTCCGCGAATCAACCCTACGACATGCGTTCGGTGATCGAGACAGTCGTCGACGACGGCCATTTCCTCGAGATGCAAGCACTGTACGCCCCTAACATCATGACCGGTTACGGTCGTGTGGAAGGCCGCACCGTCGGCGTCATCGCGAATCAGCCCATGCAGTTTGCGGGGACCTTGGACATCGCAGCCTCCGAGAAGGCCGCGCGCTTTGTACGCCATTGCGACGCGTTCAACATTCCTATCCTCACTTTCGTGGACGTACCCGGTTTCTTGCCGGGCACCGAGCAGGAGTTCAACGGCATTATCCGGCGCGGGGCGAAGCTGATCTTCGCCTACGCGGAAGCCACGGTGCCGATCGTCACGGTGATTACCCGCAAGGCCTACGGGGGCGCATACATCGTCATGGGGTCCAAGAAGCTCGGCGCTGACATCAACCTCGCGTGGCCCACGGCTCAGATCGGGGTCATGGGCGCACAGGGCGCCGTCAATATCCTGTACCGCAGGGACCTCAAGACCGCGGAGGAGAACGGCGACGACGTCGAGGCTCTGCGTTCCGAGTTGATCCAAAAGTACGAAGAAGAGCTCCTGAATCCTTACCAGGCTGCGGAACGCGGTTATATCGACTCGGTCATCGCTCCGTCCGAAACACGAGTGAACATCATCAAGTCGTTGCGCGCTCTTCACGACAAGCGGGCCGCTTTGCCGGCCAAGAAGCACGGCAACATCCCGCTGTAAGGGGAAGGAAACATGGTACCCGAAGAAGAACTCCAAGAGTCGGAACAGCCGTTGTTCTCGCTGGTCAAAGGCTCGGCGAGCGAAGAAGAGATCGCGGCCCTGACCATCGCCGTGCTGCAAACCCAACGGCCGCAGACTGCCACGAAATCCAGGCAATCCGCGAAGCCGCTGACCGAAGTCGGGCGTCTGCTCTCGCGCCGTCAGCGCATCGGCGCGGGCCTGCCCCCGGGTCCGGGCTCATGGCGACGAGCCAAACCGAGGTAAAGCACATTCCACAGAAGCCCCTCCAAGAACCTGCTGGTTCTTGGAGGGGCTTCTGCATGAATCGGCTGTGATCTGGAACATGTGCATATAAACTGGCCGACATGACTTCGCCTTTGCCCGCAACCCTGAAGCTCGATCGCGAGACCACCGACATCGACCGAGTCGCGAACCGCTACTACGACAAGCTCATGGAGCTGGACCCCGCCACCGCGACCATCGAAGGCATACCCGGACACGAAACGCAGTACGGCGATCTCTCCCCCGCCGGAAAACTCGAGGTCATCCAGGCCGCGCGGGAGGCTCTCGAGCAGGTCAACGAGATCGATCCCCAGGACGACGTCGACCGCGTGACCCTTGATGCGATGAATGAGAGCCTCGGACTGACCGTCGAAATGCACGAGGCCGGCCTCGGCGACTGGGAGCTCAACAACCTGGCGACGCCGGCACATGAAGTCCGGCAAGTCTTCGATCTCATGCCCCAGTCCACACGGCAAGATTGGCTGCACATCGTAGGCAGGATGGAAAACGTTCCCCAGGCGCTCGCGGGCTTTACAGAAACCTTGGAGGAAGCTGCGAACCAGGGGAGAATTGCCGCGGCCCGGCAAATTCGCCTCCTGATCCAGCAATTCGGCGCCTACACGGAGCCCGGCGGCTTCTTCGACCGGCTGGCCCAGCGTGCCGCCGCGTCGGATGCGGCCCTGGACAACACCGCCCGTGCCGCGGCCCAGGGCGCGCGATCGGCCTATGATGACCTCGCCACGTTCCTCCGAACTCGGCTCCTGCCGCAGGCGCCTGAGCGCGACGCCGTGGGCCGCGAGCGTTACGCATTGCATTCGCGAGCTTTCTTGGGCTCCGCGGTGGACCTCGACGAAACGTACGCCTGGGGCGTTGCGGAACTCGACCGGATCATTGCGGAGCAGCAAAGAGTCGCCGATCAGATCAAGTCAGGGGCCTCCGTCCGTGAAGCCAAGTCCGTTCTCGACGAAGACCCCTCGCGGAAGCTCCACGGGAAGGAAGAGCTGCGCGATTGGATGCAAGACCTCTCCGACCGAGCGGTCGAGAATCTCGCGAAGGAGCACTTCGTGATCGAAGGCCCGATGCGTGACCTGGAATGCATGATCGCGCCGACCCAAGAGGGTGGCATCTACTACACGGGCCCGTCCGCAGACTTCTCCAGGCCTGGGCGGATGTGGTGGTCCATTACCGAAGGCGAATCGGAATTCACCACGTGGAGCGAAACCTCGACCGTCTACCACGAGGGCGTTCCGGGCCACCATCTGCAGATCTCGACCGCGGCGGCGATGGCTGAGACCATGAATAAGTGGCGCGCCAACGGCCTATGGTATTCGGGTCATGGCGAGGGCTGGGCCCTGTACGCCGAGCGGCTCATGGCCGACCTCGGCTACCTGGACGATCCCGGCGACATGATGGGCATGCTCGATGGCCAACGTATGCGTGCGGCCCGTGTGGTCTTCGACATCGGCGTGCACTGTGAACTTGAGATTCCCCAGCGGTGGGTCGAGGAACTCGACCTCGCTCCGGGTACATGGTCGCCGGAATCGGGGTACGAATTCTTGCGCCACAATTTTGCGATTCCCCTAGGCCAGCTGGACTTCGAATTCAACAGGTATCTCGGATGGTGTGGGCAGGCTCCGTCCTACAAAGTTGGCCAGCGAATGTGGGAGCAGCTTCGCGACGAGGCAGTAGCGCGCGGTGAGTCCCTGAAGGACTTCCACTCGCGGGCCTTGAAGATCGGCTCCGTCGGGCTCGACACCCTCAAACGAGCCTTGTCGGCGTAAAGCGGGCTTTTCAAACACCGTGCTGCGTTGTGTAGCGCCCGTGAAGGAGCCGGGACTTACGCCACCGACGTGGCGCAAGAGTATGACGCACAACACCTTCACACTTTATTCCCGTAACATTTCTTCTCAGTCCTTTTCTGTGTTATTTGTCCAAAGATTAGGGTTGAGCACATGTCTACTCGCCCCTCCCCCAATGCGCGTGATTCTTCCGCGCCAGCATCCTCGCAACGTGCTCATCGACTCCCCTCGTGGATGACCAATTTCGGTGTGCAAATCCTTTTGGGCCTCGTCTTCGGCGTCGCCCTGGGTTTCCTGGCACTCGCCCTGGGCGGCGATGCCGAAAAGAACCCCAATTGGCTGATGACCACGCTGGATACCATCGGCACCAGTTATGTTTCCCTTCTCAAGGCCGCCGTTGTCCCCCTCGTGGTCACCGCCGTGATTTCATCGATCGCCAACCTCAGCCAGGTGACCAACGCGGCTCGTCTCGCGTGGAAGACGATCTTGTGGTTCGCGGGCACGGCACTGATCGCCGTCATCATCGGCATTCTGCTCGGCGCAATCTTCCGCCCGGGTGCCAACACCGGTTTGTCCGCTCCTGAGTCCTACTCGGGCACGACCGGCTCCTGGCTGGCTTTCGTCACGAGCATCATCCCCGCCAACTTCTTGGGACTCACCGTGAGCACCAAGGATGCCGGCGCAGACGGCCTCACCTCGACACCCAATTTCAATGTCCTCCAGATCCTGGTGATTTCCGGTGCGATCGGCATCGCGGCCCTCAAGGTCGGCAAAGCGGCCGAGCCTTTCCTCACCTTCATCCGCTCCGCTTTGGCCATCATCCAGAAAGTCCTCTGGTGGATCATCAGGTTGGCACCGCTGGGGACCCTGGGCCTGATCGGCTCGGCAGTCTTCACCTACGGCTGGACCACCATGGGATCGCTCGCGAAGTTCGTCATCCTGCTCTACGTTGGGCTGGTCATCATAGGATTCGTCGTCTACCCGATCTTGGCGCGAACTCAAGGCCTTTCGATCAAGCAGTTCTTCTCCGGTGTGTGGCCCGCCGCTCAGATCGGCTTCGTCTCTCGGTCTTCGATCGGCACGATGCCGGTGACCCAGCGTGTTGCCGAAAGGAACTTCGGCGTCCCCCAGGCCTACGCGTCCTTCGCCGTACCCTTCGGCGCCACGACAAAGATGGATGGCTGCGCCGCCGTGTATCCGGCGTTGGCCGCAACGTTCGTTGCCCAGTTCTACGGAATTGATCTGAGCGTCGCGCAGTACATTCTCATCGTGGTGGTCTCGGTACTCGGGTCCGCGGCCACGGCCGGTACGACAGGTGCAACCGTGATGCTCACGCTGACCCTGTCGACTTTGGGACTGCCGCTCGACGGCGTAGGGCTGCTTCTTGCGATCGACCCCATCATCGATATGGGCCGTACCGCCCTCAACGTTTCGGGGCAAGCGCTGATACCCGCCATCATTTCCAAGCGGGAAGGCATCCTGGACGAGGGGTTGTACAACGCGCGCCGCTCGAGCGATTGGTTCGAGTCGGATCTGTCTGCCGCAGAATTCGCCGAGGGCTCCCCGGCTGACAACGAATCCACATCGGGCCTCGGGGCGACCTCGGAAGCCTCTTCGGAAGAAGCCGTGGATTCGAATCGGGAACCCGCAGGGTCTTCCCCGCGCTGACCGTCTCGTCACCAGTCTCCTGCGACACTTACGAGGGGCAGGAAGGAGTGACCTCCCTGCCCCTCGGTCGCTATAGTAATGTTCGTCACGTTAATTGGACGTCAAAGGAGACACCATGACGGTTTACGCTCAGCCCGGTTCATCCGATTCACCCGCGGCATTCCGCGCTCGGTACGAGAACTTCATCGGAGGCAAGTGGTTGCCGCCGACCAAAGGCGAGTATTTCGAGAACAAGACTCCTATTACGGGCGAGGTCTTCACCGAAGTTCCCCGGAGCACGGCGGAAGACGTCGAACTGGCCATCGATGCCGCGTGGAAGGCATTCGAAACCTGGGGTAAGACCTCGGCCGCCGATCGCGCCGGGATTCTTCTCAAACTGGCCGATGCCATGGAATCCAACCTCGAACGCATCGCGGTCGCGGAGACCTGGGACAACGGCAAGCCCGTCCGAGAGTGCTTGGCCGCCGATATTCCCCTCGCCATCGACCATTTCCGATATTTCGCTGCGGCCATCCGGACTCAGGAAGGTCGTATCTCCCAGCTCGACGAAGATACGACTGCCTATCACTTCCACGAACCCCTCGGTGTGGTCGGTCAGATCATTCCGTGGAACTTTCCGATTCTGATGGCAACATGGAAGATTGCTCCGGCTCTGGCCGCGGGCAATACCGTGGTCCTCAAGCCGGCCGAGCAGACGCCGGCATCGATCCTCTTGGTCGCGGAAATTTTCCAGGACATCCTCCCCGAAGGCGTTCTCAACATCGTCAACGGCTTCGGCGAGGAAGCCGGCGCGGCCCTCTCCACGAGCGAGCGTATCTGCAAGATCGCGTTCACCGGGGAGACGACCACCGGCTCGGTCATTGCCAAGGCTGCGGCCGAGAACATCATCCCCTCGACACTTGAACTGGGTGGCAAGTCCCCCAACCTGTTCTTCGAGGACGTCGCGGCCCAGGATGACTCCTTCTACCAGAAAGCCCTCGAAGGCTTTGTGTCCTTCGCCCTGAACCAGGGCGAGGTGTGCACTTGCCCTTCGCGTGCATTGGTCCAGGAGTCCATCGCGGACCAATTCGTCGCCGACGGCCTCGAGCGTGCACGGAAGATGAAACAGGGGAATCCGTTGGATACCGAAACCATGGTCGGAGCCCAGGCTTCCGAGCAGCAGTTCAAGAAGATCTCCGCCTACCTGGAGAAGGGGCCGCAAGAAGGAGCTGAGGTCCTTCTCGGTGGCCAGTCCTTGGAGCTTGACGGCAACCTCAAGGGTGGCTACTACATCCAACCGACGGTTTTCCGGGGAGACAATTCGATGTGTATCTTCCAGGAGGAAATCTTTGGCCCGGTATTGGGTGTGACCACGTTCAAGGACTATGACCAGGCCATTCAAATCGCCAACGACACCAGTTACGGACTCGGCGCCGGAGTCTGGACCCGCGGCCAGAACACCGCATACCGTGCAGGTCGGGCCATCCAGGCGGGCCGTGTGTGGGTCAACAACTACCATTCATATCCGGCCCATGCCGCATTCGGCGGGTACAAGAAGTCCGGATACGGCAGGGAAAATCACCTGATGATGCTGGATCATTACCAGCAGACCAAGAACTTGTTGATCTCCTACTCGGAGGAGCCGACCGGGCTCTTCTAGATTTGACCCCCAGGTGGCCCTCGGGGTGCACACGACTGGCCTAGACTGGTCTCCGTGTGCACCCCGATGTCGTCTCCGCAGAATCACCAAGTCTCCGAACCCGGTTCCGTTCCTGAGGCCAGCGCGCCTGAGCTGATCTTGGCCTCGCAGTCGCCCGCACGGGCGTCCGTCTTGTCGGCCTCGGGGCTCCGCTTCCGCACCATCGTTTCCGGGGTCGATGAATCCTCTGCGGTCGAGCAAGCAGAGAAGGAGCAGGGTGCACCCCTGTCTCCGGCACAGATGGCATCGACCCTCGCACGCGCGAAGGCCGAATCGGTTGCGGCGCTCCCCGAGAGCCAAGGATGTCTGGTACTCGGTTGCGATTCCGTTTTCGAGTTGAATGGCGAGGCTTTCGGGAAACCGTACGAGCCGGAGGTTGCCTTCTCGCGAATCCGCGATATGAGCGGGACCACAGGAACGCTGCATACGGGACACTGGCTGGTCGATGTCCGGGATGGCGTCAACACCTCGAATGAACCGACCGGTTTGGGCGAGGTTCGCTCCGCCGACGTGACATTCGACGACATGAGCGACAAAGAAATCCGAGACTACGTCGCCACGGGAGAGCCCTTGGAAGTCGCGGGTTCATTCACCATCGAAGGATTTGGGGCAGCCTTCATTACGGGAATCCGGGGAGAGTCTCACACGGTGCTCGGCCTCAGCGTCAATGCCCTCAAACACCTGCTCCGAGAGCGCGGTTTGGAAATAGCTCAATTGTGGAACCGGAATACTTAGTCAAATGACACATTTGCTACTAAGCTCACGGGAGGATTAAAAGGAGTGGATGAGTGACCATCACTGAGTCAGAGCACAAGGGAAGCG
This sequence comes from Rothia uropygialis, assembly GCF_004137765.1. Classification (GTDB taxonomy): domain Bacteria; phylum Actinomycetota; class Actinomycetes; order Actinomycetales; family Micrococcaceae; genus Rothia. The sequence continues at coordinate 157,385 of NZ_NOIS01000005.1, forward strand.
CGAGCTCCCGCTACACGAGCGGACCGGTCAATAAGGTATTGATCGCAAACCGTGGTGAAATCGCGGTTCGCGTGATTCGCGCTGCCGCCGATGAAGGCATGCAAACCGTCGCCGTGTACGCGGAACCCGATCGCGAAGCGCTTCATGTGAAGCTCGCGGACGAGGCATTCTCCTTAGGGGGTTCCACCGCCGCCGACTCGTATCTCGTCATCGACAAGATTCTCGATGCCGCCCAGCGTTCCGGAGCGGACGCCATTCACCCCGGTTACGGGTTCCTGTCCGAGAATGCGGAATTCGCCCGAGCCGTCCAGGAAGCCGGAATCACGTGGATAGGGCCTTCACCCGAGGCCATCACCGAGCTCGGAGACAAGGTTGCCGCTCGCCACATTGCCGAGAAGGTCGGCGCTCCCTTGGTCCCTGGGACCAAGGATCCGGTGGCGAATGCACAAGAGGTTTTGGACTTCGCGGATCAATACGGTCTGCCCGTTGCGATCAAGGCCGCCTTTGGCGGTGGCGGACGCGGCATCAAAGTAGCGCGTGAAAGGGATGACATCCCGGAGCTGTTCGACTCAGCCGTCCGCGAGGCGACGGCAGCTTTCGGTCGAGGCGAATGTTTCATCGAACGGTTCCTCGATGCTCCGCGCCACGTTGAGACACAGTGCATCGCCGACGCGCACGGCAATGTCGTCGTGGTTTCCAGCCGGGATTGCTCATTGCAGCGCCGCAACCAGAAATTGGTCGAGGAGGCCCCTGCTCCTTTTCTTTCGGATGAGCAGCTGGATCGTCTCTACGAGTCGTCCAAGGCAATTCTTCGCGAGGCCGAGTACCAGGGCGCGGGAACGTGTGAATTCCTCGTCGGCCAGGACGGCGTGATCAGCTTCCTCGAGGTCAACACTCGTTTGCAGGTTGAGCATCCCGTCTCGGAAGAGGTTTCAGGCATTGACCTGGTCCGCGAGCAGTTCCGCATCGCCCGCGGCGAAGTTCTCGGTTACGAGGATCCCGAGCTGCGTGGGCACTCGTTCGAATTCCGCATCAATGGTGAGGACCCGGGACGCAATTTCATGCCCGCGCCGGGAACCGTCGAAACCCTTTCGGTTCCCTCGGGGCCCGGCGTTCGCTGGGATTCGGGCGTTGTCGGCGGCGACGTCATCGGCGGCAATTTCGACTCGATGCTGGCCAAATTGATTGTGACCGGCAACTCTCGCAAGCAAGCCCTCGAACGCTCTCGCCGCGCTCTGGCCGAACTTCAGATCACCGGGATGCCCACTGCCGTAAGTTTTCACCGCGTCGTCGTCTCGGATCCGGCATTCGCTCCGGAAGGTGAGGAGCCGTTCTCGGTTCATACGCGATGGATCGAGACGGAGTTCAACAACACCATCGAACCGTATGGTGGCATGCCTGGGTCCGTCGACAGCGAGGACGACGAGCGGCAGAAGGTCGTGGTCGAGGTCAACGGCAAACGACTTGAGGTCCTCATCCCCTCTCTCCAGGGTGCCTCCAGTTCCTCATCCAAGGCATCGAAGTCGCGCCAACGCAAAAACCGCTCCGGAACCGCGACGGCGGCGACCAGCGGAGACGATCTCACATCGCCCATGCAGGGCACCATTGTGAAAACGGCGGTCAAGGACGGCGCGAAGGTCAGTGAGGGCGACCTCGTGGTGGTCCTTGAGGCCATGAAGATGGAACAGCCTCTGACAGCGCACAAGTCGGGCAAGGTGACCGGTCTCAAGGCCAAGCCGGGTGACACGGTCACGGCCGGATCGGTAATCGCCACCATCAAGTGACCATCGAGGGCACCTCGTCTCGCGCGGGCGGCGTCGTCATCCACGACGCCGCCCTCTCTGTATCTCGCCCCTCCCCTCGTCCCCGCCGTCTTCCCTCGCCGAGCCCGCGGGAACCATCGCTTCCCCAACCGATTCGGGGCCTTTGTGCCGACTCACCGGACCAAAACCCGCACCCCGAGGACATCGGATGAGACGGCTTGCGCTGTGGGCTCGCGGAGCGTGGCGCCCACAGGACCGAGACTCTCAGTATGTGGAACGCTTTGTCCAGCATGTAGATACTGACCCTAGGGTAAGAAGACGATCACGCACCATGGCGCCCGATTGCGGCGTCTTTTGAGTTTTAAGGAGCCTCGATGTCGCTTTCTGACACGTCCGTTCCGACCGGTTCGAAGCCGGCCGAAGCGCCGCCTGCTGAACACAAGGTCCCCCAGCACCGCATCATTACGGCTTCGCTGATTGGCACCACTATTGAGTTCTACGACTTCTACGTGTATGCTACGGCGGCCGTTGCCGTTTTCCCCGCGCTCTTCTTCACGGGGCAGGATGACACCACGAAACTCCTGGCCTCGATGGCCACGTTTGCTGCGGCATTCTTCGGACGCCCCATCGGTTCGGTGGTGTTTGGGCATTTCGGTGACCGCATCGGCCGCAAGGCCACGCTCGTCGGCGCGCTCCTGACCATGGGTTTGGCGACCTTCCTGATCGGCCTGTTGCCCACATACCACCAGATCTCGTTTTGGGCGCCGGCGCTCTTGACGATCCTGCGATTCGCCCAGGGTATGGGGCTGGGAGGCGAATGGTCAGGGGCAGCCCTGCTAGCGACTGAGTATGCGAAACCGGGCAAACGGGCCCGCGCCGCGATGTGGCCTCAGTTGGGCGCCCCCATCGGGTTCATCCTCGCCAATGCATTCGTTCTCTTGCTGACCACGTGGATGAATTTCGATTCGACCAAAGACGCCGCGGCCATGGATTCCCCGTTCTTGATCTGGGGCTGGCGTATACCGTTCATTTTCTCGGTCGTCATGGTCGCCGTGGGTCTCTACGTTCGCGTCCGCTTAGAAGAGACCCCGGTCTTCAAGCAGTCCGTCCAGCGTGGTGAAAAGGTCAAAACGCCCTTGGTGGACGCTTTCAAGACCGCGTGGAAGCCGATGATCCTCGGAACCTTCATCATGTTGTCCTGCTATGTGCTGTTCTATCTCATGACCGCGTGGATCCTCTCCTACGGCATCGGCAAGCCCTCCAAGGGCGCCGGTCTGGGAGTCCCGTACCACACCTTCTTGCAGGTTCAGCTTTTGGCCGTCTTGTTCTTCGCGGCTTTCGTGCCGGTGTCCGGGTGGCTCGCGGACAAGATCGGGCGCCGTCGCCAACAGCTCATCACAAATGTGCTGATATTGCTGTTCGGGCTCAGTTTCGGCCTCTTCATGGCTCCTTCCGTCATCGGTACGGGAACCGACGCGAATATCCCCGGCCTGATCCTGTTCATCTCGATCGGAATGGCCATCATGGGGCTTTCCTTCGGCTCGATGTCCGCTTACCTGCCCGAGTTGTTCCCGACCAATGTGCGCTACACGGGGTCAGGAATTTCCTACAACGTCGCGTCGATTTTGGGTGCCGCGATCACCCCTTACGTTGCGGTCTGGTTGAACGCGCAGGGCGGCGTGAGTGCCGTTGGCTGGTACCTCGCGGGTGCCGCGGTGATCACGATGATCGCATTGCTGATTTCGCACGAAACACGCGACGTCGATCTGGCCGCAGTCAGCTCCGACGCCGAGTAAGTCGTTCCTCCTAGAACGCACAACACCGCCGTGCTTCCCCACAGGGGTGAGCACGGCGGTGTTTTTCGAAGCCGCGTGGTTCTAGGAAGGCATCCTGTGCAGACGACGCGCCGCTTCGGACATCGACCCCGTCAAAGAGGGATAGACCGAGAACGTGTCCGCGAACTCGTCGGCGGACATTTTGTTGTTGACTGCCAAGGAGATCGAGAAGATCAGTTCGGAGGCGCGCGGCCCGACGACTACTCCGCCGATAATCGTGCCGGACCCCTTACGAGCGAAGATCTTGACGAAGCCGTCTTCCACGGCCATCATCTTGGCCCTCGGGTTGGTCGACAGTGACAACATCACTGTATCGGCCTGGTAACGACCGCTTTCGATGTCCGCCTGGGAGACACCCACCGTGGCGATCTCCGGCGAGGTGAAAACGTTCGAAGCCACGCGATGCTTCTTCAGCGGCGAGACCGAGTCCCCCAGAAGGTGGGCGATAGCTATCCGCCCCTGCATCGCCGCAACGGATGCGAGCGGCAGGACACCAGTGCAGTCGCCGGCAGCATAGACGTTGGGGGCAGTCGTCCGGGAGACGCCGTCCACGGCGATGTGACCCGACTCTGTCATGGTGACCCCCGCATTTTCGAGCCCAAGATCGTGCGTGTTCGGAATCGAGCCGACGGCCATGAGGCAATGCGACCCGGATACCTTGCGGCCGTCGGCGAGCGTGACGATGACACCGTCGCCGTCCCGCTCGACAGAAGCGGCGCGCGAACGCGGCATGACGTTCAGACCGCGGCGGTCAAAAACGTCTTCCAGAACTTTGGCGGCGTCTTCATCCTCGCTCGGCAGGACCCGGTCGCGCGAGGAGATCAGTGTGACTTCCGAGCCCAACCCGCGATAGGCCGAAGCGAATTCTGCACCGGTCACTCCGGAGCCCACCACGATCAGGTGCTCCGGGACTTCTCGAATTTGGTACAGCTGCGTCCAGTTGAAGATGCGCTCGCCGTCTGGCTTGGCGGTGTCCAGTTCACGAGGGTGTGCGCCCACACTCAGCAGGATCGCGTGCGTCTGAAGCTGGTAGGTCAAGCCTTTGCTGTCATGGATTTCAACGGTGTGTTCATTGACCAGTCGGCCGGTCCCGTCGATGATCTTGACGCCGGCTTTTTCGAGCGTTCGCCGGATGTCTTTGGACTGTTCTTTCGCAAGGTTCAGCAAGCGGCGGTTGACCTTGTCGATATGAACTTCGAGCTCCACGAGTTCGTCGCCTGCGCGCGTCCGGATGCCCAGGGCCGGTGCTTCACTGAACCGGTTCATGGTGTCGGCCGACGCAATCAGGGTTTTGGACGGCACGACGTCCGTGATCACCGCGGAGCCGCCCATCCCCTTCTTCTCGACGAGGGTAACGTCGGCACCCAGGTTTGCCGCCACCAGCGCTGCCTCGTATCCTCCGGGGCCGCCGCCGATGATGATGATCTTCTGTGGTGTAAATGCAATAGCTTCGCTCACGTGGTTCATTCTTCACCACAGCCCCGAGACCCTCCAACTCTTGATGAGATAAGTTCCCTTGAACTCCCCCGGTGTTTTGCCCTGTGGGATTCGCTTCGGCCCTTCATATCCAGCCGTATCCTGCTAGGTTTGGACACGTGACCACAAGCAAAAACACCCTTCCCGTGAAGCTTCCGGGCAACTCCTCGGACATGGCGTTCGAGCCCAACCGGCTGGCCCAGGAGGCCGCCGAGTACATCGCCGCGCACACCGGCATCGAGCAGCACGACTATGCCCTGACGTTGGGGTCGGGCTGGGGCGGTGCCGCCGAATTGATCGGTGAGACCACGCACGTCCTCAATGCCGCGGATGTTCCGGGTTTCCACGCCTCCGATGTCGCGGGTCATTCGGGCACCTTGTCGTCCATCACGACGCCGGCGGGCCGCCATGCGCTGGTCATTGGTGCGCGCACGCATCTGTACGAGGGCCGCGGCGTCGACCCGGTAGTCCACGGCGTACGGACTGCGGCCGCAGCCGGGTGCTCAACCATGATCCTGACCAACGGCTGCGGGGGGCTTCAGCCCACGTACAGCCCGGGAACTCCCGTGCTCATCAGGGATCACATCAATTTCACCTCCAGGTCTCCGCTGGTCGGAGCGCATTTCGTGGATCTGACGGATCTTTATTCGCCTCGCATTCGGGATATTGCCCGCTCAATCGATCCGAGCCTTGAGGAAGGTGTGTACCTTCAGCTTCCGGGCCCGCATTACGAGACCCCGGCGGAAATTCGTATGGCGAAAGCCTTGGGCGCCGACCTCGTCGGAATGTCGACGGCTTTGGAAGCGATCGCCGCCCGCTCCGCTGGTCTGGAAGTCTTCGGGATATCCCTGGTCACCAATCTCGCCGCGGGCATCTCGGACAGTCCGCTGAACCACCATGAGGTACTGGAGGAAGGGCGCAACGCCGGCCCTCGGATCTCCAAGCTGCTGGCGCAGATCATCGAACGCTTGGACACCTAGAACCCAGGCCCTGCAGGAGAACAACGAGGTTTATCCATGACAACGACGACCGAACTGATCGACGAAGCCATCCGGTGGGTCGAGGCTGATCCCGATCCTCAGACTCAGCGCGAACTCCTGGACTTGGTCAGCCGTGCCGAGACAGCTGAAGGGGAAGCGGAACTGCGCGAGCGTTTCTCCGGGACGCTCCAATTCGGTACCGCTGGGCTGCGCGCCGCACTAGGTGCGGGACCCATGCGCATGAACCGTGCCGTGGTGGCCCAGGCGGCGTACGGAGTCGCGACCTATTTGAAGGAACGAGCGGCCAAGGAGAATTGGAGCTCGACTCCGAGAGCGATCATCGGCTTCGATGCTCGCACCAAGTCGGATGCCTTTGCACGCGATACGGCCGGAATTTTCACGGCGGCTGGCCTCGATGCATTCCTCATGCCGCTTCCTCTGCCCACCCCAGTGTTGGCGTGGGCAACGCGTCTGTTGAAGGCCGACGTCGGGGTCATGGTCACGGCATCGCACAATCCTGCCTCGGACAACGGGTACAAAGTCTATTTGGGCGGTCAAGCGGTTGGCGAAGACGCTCGTGGGGCTCAGATCGTTCCACCAACGGATTCCGAAATCGCGGCGAAAATCGCGCAGGCCCCCACTGTCGATCGCATCGAGCGAGCTGATTCCGGGTGGACCGTGCTCCCGGAACGCATTGCGCGCGACTACGAGCATGAAGTCACTTCACTGATTCCTGGGATGGCCCCCGCGAGCCGCTCCTTGAGCGTGGTCCTGACGCCGATGCACGGCGTGGGAGGCGAGGTCATGTCCTTCGTGTTGTCCCGTGCCGGATTCAATCGCTTGCACGTGGTTCCGGAACAGGCTCTGCCCGACCCCAAGTTCCCGACGGTCACGTTCCCGAACCCCGAAGAGCCTGGCGCAATGGATCTGGCCCTGCAACTGGCCAGGGATCGGGGTGCGGACCTCGTTATCGCCAATGATCCGGATGCGGACCGGGTTGCTTTCGCGGTGCCGGATACGGAAACGGAGGGCGGCTGGCGCATCCTCCGCGGCGACGAAGTGGGTGCGATCATCGGACGAATCATGCTCGAGCGCCTACCGGCCTCGAGTGGGACACGTCGTTATTTCGCCAATTCGATTGTCTCCTCCCGATTGCTCGGGGAAATGGCCAAGGCACACGGGATTGAGCATCGGCAGACCCTGACGGGTTTCAAATGGATCGCAAGGGTGCAGGGCCTGGTCTACGGCTACGAAGAGGCGTTGGGCTATTGTGTGGCACCTGACTTGGTCAAGGACAAAGACGGTATATCGGCCGCCCTCGTCGTTGCGGATTACGCGGCGAAGCTCAAGGACGCCGGGAAGTCGCTCTTGGACGTGCTCGATGAGATTGCCGTCCAACACGGCGTTTATTCGACCGATCAGCTCTCGGTTCGGGTGGAGGACCTGACTCGCATCCGGGCGATGATGGAGCGACTGCGCCAGGGGCAGCCGAAGAAGCTCGGAGGCTCGTCCGTGGTCAAGGTACGAGACCTTGCGCAAGGTTCCAAAAGTCTCCCTCCGACTGAAGGCATTCTGTACCTCACCGAAGACGGTGGGCGTGTCATCGTTCGCCCTTCAGGCACGGAGCCCAAACTCAAGTGCTACCTCGAGGCTGTGGTCCCGGTTGAGGGGCGGGACAGTCTGCCCGAAGCTCGTGCGGTGGCCGAGCAGCGTTTGGCGGAGCTCCGCAAAGATACCGCGGGGGCCCTTGGTGTGGATACGGAGTCGTAGGATTCTACCTGGGCATTATTTTTCGGCCCCCTTTCCGGGGCACTGACTCTTTGAAGATGGAGCACTCATGACCGAAACCAACAACATTCCCGAGAATCTTGCGGGCATGATCGACCACACCATTCTGGCGCCGAATGCTCGCTCGACGGACGTGTTGCGTCTGTGTCAGGAAGCTCGCGATCATGGTTTCGCGTCCGTATGCGTGAACCCGGTATGGGCCAAGTTGGTCGCGCAGGAGCTCGAAGGCAGCGCGGCTGTTGCCTGCGCTGTCGTCGGCTTCCCTCTCGGTGCTGCCAGCACTGACACCAAGGTTTTCGAGGCCGCCACCGCTTTGGCGGACGGGGCACGCGAGATCGACATGGTGATTAATATAGCGGCTGCCCTGGAGTCGGACGAGGATGCACTGACGGCCGATATCAAGGCCGTGGCGGACGCCGTGCACGAACGCGAGGGGTTGCTCAAAGTCATTATCGAGACCTGCCTTCTCGACGAGACCCAGAAAGTCCTCGCTTGCAAGGCAGCCGTGGCCGCAGGGGCGGACTTCGTCAAGACGTCCACGGGTTTTTCGACCGGTGGAGCCACTGTCGAGGACGTCGAGCTCATGAGGAAGACCGTCGGCCCGGACATCGGAGTCAAGGCGTCCGGAGGTATCCGAACCCGGGAGGACGCGCTGACCATGATCGGGGCCGGCGCAAACCGGATCGGAGCATCGAAGGGCATCGAAATCATCGGGGCAAGCTAAACGGCCGGACAGCTCTTATACTAGAGAAGACTCGATATCGACTCTGCGTCACCCCAAGTGATGCTTGAGTGACCAACCTTGAGGAATGAGGATCGCATGACCCACGGAGAAGAATCGGCGTTCAGGGAAGGGGCAGCCGACTACGCACAGAATTCGGAGGCGTACCCGTCGAACCAGAAGGTCCGGAGTCATTCCGGAGAAGGCCACACGGTCAGCAACCTGTTGACCTTCATCTTCTGCATGATTCTGCTGGTCGCGTCCTTCTATTGCTTCGGCCTGTGGATCTCCGATTCCAAGGCATGGTTGCCTTTCGCGATCGCGATCGTCCTGTATGGATTGACCTTCATGGTGCCCCTCAACATCCTTCGGGGCAAAACCGCCAAGGATTCCCCCGGGGGCAAAGAACTGACTCAGCTCTAGGCTCTCCGAAAAGCGCCCCTTCCAAACCGTGACGTCGGTGAGGAATGAATCAAGCCACGATGGATACCGACCTGGACGGGTCAGCATCCATCGTGGCTTTTCATTGATTAAGGCCGAAAGCGATGTCGAAGCCTTCACCTCAAGTGGCTCTCCGCCGGCTCAGGAACGGCTCGCCGCCAGAGGACGCGGCGGTCTCGCGTACGAAGCCGCCCGTCAGGACCATCGGGACAGGCCCGGCGCCCCAAGCCTCTAGCTCAGAACCGCGTCGATGAACCCTTCGACCCACTCGAGAATCTGGTCATCGACCAGGTCTTTGCCACCCACGGGCGCGGACTTCGGCTTGGGGACCAGTATTTGCTTCTGCTCGGTACCTTGCACGACCTTGATGAGCGAGTTCGGGTACATGCGGTTCAGGCGCATCTCACGGGATTCGGCCAAGTTCACCGGGTAGAACCGAATCTTCGGTCCCATGACCATGATCTCGGTAAGCCCCGCCGACCTCGCCTTGATGCGCAGTCGCGCAATCTTGAGGAGGTTCTCGGCAGGTTGCGGCAATTCACCGTAACGGTCACGCAGTTCAGCTCCGACCTCGTCAACGGCTTCGTCACTCGCCGCAGCCGCTAGGTTGCGGTATGCCTCCAACCGGAGCCGCTCCCCCGGAACGTAATCGTGTGGCAGATGAGCATCCACGGGGAGCTCGATCTTCATCTCGGCAGGAGCCTCTTCCTGCTCCTCGCCTCGGTAGTCGGCGACGGCCTCGCCGACCAAACGCAAATACAGGTCAAAACCCACTCCCGCGATGTGCCCGGACTGCTCACCGCCGAGAAGGTTACCGGCACCACGGATTTCCAGATCCTTCATAGCCAGCTGCATACCTGCGCCGAGCTCGTTATGAGCCGCCACGGCCTTGAGCCGTTCCAGGGCGACCTCGCCCAGCGGCTTCTCGAGAGGATACAAGAAATAGGCATAGGCACGTTCGCGCCCTCGGCCAACTCGGCCACGGAGCTGGTGAAGTTGCGAAAGCCCGTAATTATTCGCCCGGTCCACAATCAGCGTGTTGGCATTGGAAATATCCAGGCCCGTCTCCACGATCGTGGTGCATACCAGAACGTCGAATCGTTTCTCCCAGAAATCGACGATGATCTGTTCGAGCCGGGCTTCGCTCATCTGTCCGTGAGCCACGGCGATGCGGGCTTCCGGAACAAGTTTTTGCAGGTCGGAAGCGACCCGGTCGATCGAGGAGACCCTGTTGTGGACGTAGAAGACCTGGCCCTCGCGCATCAGCTCACGACGCACTGCCGCAGCGACCTGCTTTTCGGTGTGCGGTCCCACGAAAGTAAGGACCGGATGCCTTTCCTCGGGAGGCGTCGCCAACGTTGAAGTCTCTCGAATACCGGTCAGCGACATCTCCAGCGTTCGGGGAATCGGCGTCGCGGACATGGCCAACACGTCAACGTTGGTCCGCAACGTCTTCAGTTTTTCCTTGTGCTCGACGCCGAATCGCTGCTCTTCATCGATGATCACCAACCCGAGGTCTTTGAAAGTGATGTCCGATGAAAGCAACCGGTGCGTGCCGATGACGACGTCGATGGTTCCGTCGGTAATTCCGGATTCGACCGCTTTGGATTCTTTGGGTGTCTGGAAACGCGAAAGAGTCGCGACCCGGACGGGGAACCCACTGAAGCGTTCGGTGAACGTCTCGGAATGTTGTTGAGCCAGCAGCGTCGTCGGCACGAGGATTGCTACCTGTTTTCCGTCCTGAACGGCCTTGAATGCGGCCCGCACGGCAACCTCGGTTTTGCCGTACCCGACATCGCCCGAAATCAACCGGTCCATCGGGATTTCCCGCTCCATGTCGGCCTTGACCTCGTTGATCGTCGTCAGCTGGTCGGGGGTCTCCACGTACGGGAACGCCTCTTCCAGTTCCCGTTGCCAGGGCGTATCCGGAGCAAAGGCATGGCCGCGTGAAGCCATGCGTGCCGAATACAAGCGGATGAGGTCGGCAGCGATCTCTTTGACGGCTTTTCGGGCCCGTGACTTTGTCTTCGCCCAGTCGGAGCCGCCCATCTTGGACAGCGTGGGTGCATCACCGCCAACATAGTTGGTGACCTGGTCCAATTGATCCGTCGGAACGAAAAGCCGGTCCCGCGGCGCCCCACGCTTCGACGAAGCGTACTCCAGAACCAAGTACTCCTTCATCGGCTTCGGCTGGCCAGGCTTGACCATGGCCCCGGCAATGGGCCGCTGAATCAGCTCGACGAACTGCCCGATACCGTGCTGCTCGTGAACAACGTAATCCCCGGGCTTGAGCGCGAGCGGGTCCACCGCGTTGCGACGGCGCCGAGCGGGGAGTTTCCTCATGTCACGCGTCGTATAGGGGCTGGCCTTGCCCAGGACGTCGGATTCCGTCAGAAGAGCAATCTTCGCTTCTTCGAGGACGAATCCGGTTCCGTGAGGCGAGGTCGTGAGCTCGATGATGCCCGGCTGCGGCTCCTCATCGAGGTCCTCACGTCGGGCGGCAGGCAGGTCGGCCCCCTGGAACAATTCGGTCAATCGATTCAACGGGCCCGGGCCGTCCGTAACCGCCACGACCTGCCACCCGTTGCGCACGTGATCGCCCACGACATCGAGCATTGCATCCACGTTCCCCGCGAAGGTCAATGGGGCCCGAACCGAAATCGTCAGGCTGTCGGCCTCGTCCTCGATCGCCTCGTCTACTCCCAAGGACGTGATGGACCACCAGCCGTGCCCCAACTCCAGGGCTTCGCTTCGCGCATCCGAGACTGACATGAAACTGGCCTGGGCCAGGCCCGTCTCGTTGATGTCGATGGGAGCCTGCTGCCCGTTGGAGGCCTGCTCCCATGCGGCGAGAAGGAATTCCTCGTTCGTGGCGACCAGGTCCGCGGCACGCGTACGAACCTTTTCCGGCTCCAGAAGAACTGTCATCGAGTCCTTCGGCAAGGAAGCGATCAGAGTCGTCATCTCGTCCACGAGGAGAGGAGCCAGGGATTCCATACCCTCCACATAGATTCCGCCCGCGATTCTCTCCAACATGGATTCGGCGCCCGGCAGCGTATTCTTCAATGTCGCGGCCCGAGACATGACGTTTGGGGTGATCAGGATTTCCCGGCACGGCGGAGCGATCAGCTCCGTCGGGTCCTCCCCTTCTTTGGGGGTGAATGTGCGCTGGTCGGCGATCGCGAACCATTTCATCTGGTCGATCTCGTCGCCAAAAAAGTCGATGCGGACGGGATGGTCCTCGATGGGAGAGAAAACATCCAGAATCCCTCCGCGTACCGCGAATTCACCGCGCTTGGTCACCAAGTCCACACGCGAATACGCCGCTGAGGCCAGTGCCTCGACCGTCTCTTCGAAGTCATGTTCTTCACCCACCCCCAGGCGCACGGGCTTCATGGACTCCAAACTTGCAGAAATAGGCTGGAGAACGGAACGGATGGGTGCGATGACCACGCGCACGACGTCCTGGGCTTCCGAGATCCTGCGTAGCACGGCCAAGCGCTGTCCCACCGTGTCCGAGCGCGGCGACAGTCTTTCGTGAGGCAACGTCTCCCACGCCGGGAAACGTGTCACGCTGCCCGGATCCAGGTAGGATCCCAGGATCCCTTCGAGGTCCTCGGCTTCACGGTCGGTGGCGGTGATCGCCAGGACCACAGGTGCGTGCTGATCCGTTTCCCCGATCAGGCCCTGTTCGGTCGCCGCGCCCAGACCATCGGTGACTTGTGCCACAAGTGGCGCGCGGAGTCCTTCCGCGGCACCGATCACGGTCTCCGCGGAGCGCTCGGCTGACGCACGAGATGCCTGAGCCAGAACATTGGCGAAAGTCGGTTCCTTGTCGAGGGCTTTTCGCAACCCGATGAGGCTCATAAAACGCAGTCCTTGAATGGTCGGGGTCTGGGATTGCACCCGGTTTTGGGCACGCAGAAAGCGCCCGAATTCTTTCGAGACACACGGGCGATGCTCGGCATGGAACCGAACGAACCCTACATTACGCCCGTCGTCGATCCCGCTCCACGGGCCCATGCTCCAGGCTTAACCACCCTGCAAGGCTCGGCCCGGGTTCGGCCGCGTTCTTCCCGCTAGACTGAGCCTGAATCTGTTCACCGAACTGAATTGAGTTATTCATGGCTATGAAGGAATCACACACCATCAACGCTCCGATCGACCGTGTCATCGAAGCCTTCAGCTCGGAAGACTTTGCGCGGCATGTAGCGCAGAAGGCCGGAGTCGAGTTCCAGAGCCTTTCCGTCGACGGAGAGACCTCGGGCCCGTTCACCGTGACCACCGTCCGCGGCGTCGGTGCGGACAAAGTTCCCAGCGTCGCTCAGAAGTTCGTGAGCAACGGCGTCAAGTTGACCCAGGTGGATGAATACAGCGCCCCTCGAGAGGACGGCTCGCGCACGATCGAGACCAAGATCGATGTCGCAGGCCTCCCGGTCTCTGCGACGGCTCACCAGGATCTGAAGTCCCAGGGCGAGCAGACCGTCGTCGACGTCGAGGGCGATGTCAAAGCAAATATCCCGTTGGTCGGCAAGAAAATTTCCGCCGCCGCCGAACCGTACATCGGCAAGGCACTTTCATTGCAGAGCACGACCGCCGAAGCCTGGATCAAGAACCACAGCTAGCCCCGTCTCTGGGTGATACAGCGGCGTCTTCCGTCCAGCGTGCACGTCTTCATCTTCGGCTGAATTCGGCAGTGCCCGGAAGGCGCCGCTAGCGTAAGTAAGAACCGCCAAGATCGCACCATGAGGAAGAAATGACGACGACACTCGCGCAAGAGGGCTATCACCAGAGCAAATTCGGTATGAAACTGCGTGAGGGCAACACTGGTGGTCTTCTGATGATCGCCGCGATGGTTCTCGGCTTGCTCTTCGCCAATACGGCGCTGTCCGACGGATATTTCGGCCTCCGCGACGCGCACCTCGGTATTGCCGGTGTCGACAGCGCTTTTCATACGGTCGGCGAGTGGGCTTCCGAAGGCCTCCTGGCCGTGTTCTTCTTCATGACCGGACTCGAGCTCAAGTCCGAATTCGTCGATGGTGAGCTCCGACGCATCAAGAAGGCCGTCGTGCCCGTGGTCGCCGCGTTCGGCGGCGTCGCCATGCCGGCGATCATTTATGCCGTGATCAATCTGGTCTGGGGAGACTCTGCGACCTTGCGAGGATGGGCCACCCCCACGGCCACGGACATCGCTTTCGCCGTATCGGTGCTCGCCGTGGTCGGCTCCGCACTTCCGACGGCGATGCGAACCTTCCTGCTGACACTTGCCGTCGTCGACGACCTGATCGCGATTGTGATCATCGCATTCGTCTACTCTGAAGGCGTCAATTTCCTCTACTTGGGCCTGGCTGTCCTTCCCGCCGTACTTTTCTGGGTTCTGACCCACAAGTGGCCCCGGTTCTTTGCCCACAGCGCCTGGGGCGCCTGGGTCATCCTATTGCCCATCGGCCTCCTAACCTGGATCCTCATTTACTCGGCGGGTATTCACGCTACGATCGCGGGCGTCGTGCTGGGCTTCATGGTTCCCGTTCTGCATCGCTCCAAACCGCGTGCGGGCGAAGCCCCGATCGGCCTGGCACCGCGTCTTTCGCACCGTTTCGCGCCGCTGTCGAATGGCATTGCGATACCCGTTTTCGCTTTCTTCGCTTCCGGCGTTGCCGTGGGCGGCTGGTCCGGAATCGTCGACGCCTTCTCGGATCCGGTGGCAATCGGCGTCGTCGTCGGTCTCGTGCTGGGCAAGACCATAGGAATCTTCGGGTCGACGTGGATTCTGACACATATTTCAGGGGCCGAGATCGACGAGGACATGAAATGGATCGATGTCTTCGGTCTCGCAATGATGGGCGGAATCGGTTTTACCGTCGCGTTGCTCGTCGCCGAGCTGAGCTTCGGCCTGGGAACCATCCACGACGATCACGCCAAGGTCGGTGTGCTGACCGGTTCTCTTCTCTCCGCAATTCTCGGCGGCACTCTGCTGGGAATTCGCAATGCCCACTACAAGCGCCTCCGAGCACAAGGAATCCCTGTGGACACGTATGACGGCGACGAGCCGGATGAGCTCGAGGCAACGGAGGCCTTTGCCCAGGACGATCCCGACGCTGCGGATTCGCGTCCTCGTTCGTAAAGCCGCTCAGGCCCCGGAGACGCCCGCTTCTTTTGCGGCTTCTTCGGCCGCTACCCATGAAAGCATTGCGCACTTGACGCGGGCCACGAATTTCGAAACCCCCGCGAATGCAGCGGCGTCGCCCAAGGTTTCTTCGTCCGGCTCGACGCGGCCGCGCGAACGAAGCATCTCGCGAAATTCGTCGACCATTCGGTAGAACTCATCGGTGGTCATGCCGGGGGCCATCTCGGACAAGACGGAAGCGGCAGCCATCGAAATGGAGCACCCATCTCCCTCCCAGGACAGGGCCTCGATTCGCCGACCACGTTCGTCGAGCGAAATACGCACGTTGATTTCGTCGCCGCACGTCGGGTTGTACTGGTGGTTCTCGGCGGAGTATCCCGTCTGCGAAGCCGGCAGCCCTTCCCCTGAGCGCTTGCGGGAATGATCCAGGATGATCTGCTGATACAGCTGATCAAGGTCGCTCATGAGTGATTACTTCCTGTGCTTTCTTTAGAGACCGAAGAATCCGCGGACGCCGCTCAATCCCTCGAGGAAACGGTCCACGTCATCGGTTGTGTTGTAGATGTACGCGCTGGCCCGGGTAGAGGCGTTGATGCCGAGGCGACGATGCAGCGGTTGGGCGCAATGGTGACCCACCCGTACCGCTATTGACCGGGTATCCAGCAGCTGCCCTACGTCGTGCGGGTGAACTCCCTCGACGTGGACCGACACCAGCCCCGCTCTTTCGCGTCCAGGTGCAGGACCGAGCAAGCGAACACCGTCGATCTCGGAGACTCCTTGGGCGAGACGACGGCCGAGCTGGGCTTCCCACGCGTGAACGTTCTCCATCCCGATTCCATCGAGATAGCGCACCGCCTCGGCGAGAGCGACCGTTTGGGACACACGTTGCGTTCCGGCTTCGAAACGCATGGGCGGATCCATGAACCGTGCCTCGTCCATGGTGACCTTGGTGATCATGGAACCACCGGTGAGGAACGGTGGCATGGCCCTGAGGAGCTCGTAGCGCCCGTAGAGCGCCCCGATCCCGGTTGGTCCCAGCATCTTGTGACCTGAGAATGCCGCGAAATCGACTCCCAATTCCGCAAAATCAACGGGCATATGAGGAACCGACTGGCAGGCGTCCAGAACGGTCACCGCATCGTACTTCTTTGCCAGGGCCACTAACCGTGGAACATCCGTGATGGAGCCCAACACATTGGATACGTGGGTGAAAACCAGGACCCGCGTTCTGGGCCCGACGATGCTTTCCGCGGCTTCTTCGTCGAGCAGCCCTTGGTCGTCGAGCGGGATATAGCGCAGCGTTGCGCCGGTCCGGGCGGCCAGTTGCTGCCAGGGAATGAGGTTCGCGTGATGTTCGATCTCGGTCGTCACGATCTCGTCCCCAGGTCCCAGCGCAAAGCGCTCCGACTCAGGTTTTCCCAAGCCTGCCGAGGCGTTGGAGAAAGAGTAGGCGACGAGGTTGATCGCCTCGGTCGCGTTGGAGGTCCATACCAATTCGTTCTCGTCCGCACCGACGAATTGGGCGACGACGCGCCGCGATTCCTCGAAAGCATCGGTCGCACTAACGGCAAGGCTGTGGGCCCCACGGTGCACGGCCGAGTTCCGCTGCTCGTAGTAGTCCCGCTCCGCATCGAGCACCTGAACCGGATTCTGGCTCGTCGCCCCCGTGTCGAGGTAAACCAGGCGGTTCCCGTCCACTTCGTGGGAGAGGATGGGGAAGTCTCGGATCAATCGCTCGACTTTGGCATCATCGAGCGGGCCTGTGGCCGCAGGAGAATTCCGATGGATCGAATTACTCATGATCCCCATCCTAGGACCCGCCGACCCGCACATCAGCGGGACTGCCTTTCGGCTTAACGTGCATGGAATTTGTGTTGCGCTTCGGCAAGCCCCTGCGTCATGATCATTTCAACGGCGTCCGCCGAGTCTTCCAGAAGCAGTGGGAGGTGTTTGGTCTCGGAGGACGCGAAATTCTTCAAGACGTAGTCGGCGGTGTCCATGCGTCCGGGAGGCCGGCCGACGCCGACCCTCACCCTCACATAATCCTTAGTACCCAGCGCCTTGGTGATGTCGCGCAGCCCGTTGTGGCCGCCTTCTCCCCCGCCCTTTTTCAATTTGATGGTCTCGAACGGAATATCGATCTCATCGTGCACGGCGATCACGTGATCCGGGTCGACGTCGTAGAACTTCGCGAGCGCAGAGGTCGGGCCACCTGAGGTATTCATGTACCCCGTGGATTTGGCCAGCACCACGCGCGGGCCACCGATTCCCAAACGCCCTTCGACCACCACGGCGGATGCTTTGTGTCTCTTAAAAGTCGCTCCCATGCTCCGGGCGATGGTATCCACGACCATTTGGCCGACATTGTGACGCGTGTTGGCGTATTGAGGACCAGGATTTCCGAGTCCCACGACCAACCAAGTTTCAGCCACGCTATTCCTCCTTCAGTCCGAACCACCCGGCGTCGACGATTCTCGTTCCATTCTTGCCCGCCTCAAGTACCTCTTCGTACCGCCAGGCAAGGGAAAGGCCCGTCGATGTCGATCGACGGGCCTTTCCTTTCGACAGAGCGAGTATTACTCGCTGTCCTCCTCGGAGGACTCCTCTTCGGAGGAACCTTCGCCTTCTTCGGCTTCGGCCCCTTCCTCGGGCTCTTCGCCAAGGTCCTGCTCGACCTCTTCGGAGATGTTCACAATGATGAGGTCTTCCTCGGACACGAGGTTGACGCCTTCCGGCAGCTCAAGGTCCGCTGCGGTGACGTGCTCGCCATCGCCACGGCCGGCGAGGTCAACGAGGACTTCCTCGGGAACGTCCAAAGCGTCGGCGTCGACGACGACGACCTGCTCGGGCTGGGTCCACAGGTTACCGGGGGCAACCTCGCCCTCGACCGTAACCGGAATTTCAACCTCGACGCGCTCGCCGCGGCGAACCGTCAAGAGGTCAACGTGGTAGATCTCGGGACGGATCGAGTGACGCTGGATGTCCTTGATCATGGCCAAGTGGCTCTTGCCCTCGATGTCCAGGGACAAAACAGCGTTGGGGTTACGAGCGGCCATCATGGTGGCGTGACCCGGGAGAACGATGTGGATGGGGTCTTCGCCGTGTCCGTAGATCACGGCGGGAATCTTGTCCGCGCGGCGGATGCGGCGAGCCGCGCCCTTACCGAATTCGTCGCGGGATTCCGCGGAGATCTTTGTGCGGTCAGCCATGCTGAACCACCTTTCGTATCGGAACTAGTTCTTCAGTGCGCCAAGTTGATTCGAACTGGCGCGGTTCCATACGGGCGATTGCCCACGGTGTTTCGCTGACCAGCCATCGTCGATTACGGAGGATTGCGCCTCCCTCGCCTTGGCATACCTATCTATTATGTGGTGCCCGAATGCCCGGCGCAACCTCATCGTTCCTTCAGCACCAGCGGATACGGCAACTACCGCCTCGAACTTCTCGGCCCGTACCCGTCGGCAGCCCGGCCGTCCGCACCGAAGACCTGCTCCTGACTCGATTGGTGTTTCCTCGCCCAGACCCTGTGGATTGTCCAGAGGAGCGCCAGCCCCACCACGGTTCCAAGAATTCCGCCCAGCGAGTTGAACACTGCGTCGACGGGGTCGAATATACGACCGGGCAGAAATGCATACTGAAAGAATTCGATGAAACTTGATCCGAGAATTGCGAGAATCCACCAGACCCATATTCTGATTCGGGGAAATGCTAATACCAAGCACGCCGTCAAAGGGACAAACACCATGGCATTCATGCCCCGCTCCACACTCTCCGGTGAAATGTGATGACGGAGCCACGGTGTTGGGGTGAGGATCCGCCAGATGTTGATGAGGGTCTGACCAATCTGTGCACCATTCGGCCAGAAGAAGCACACCGCCGCGATCATCGCCAACACGGCGAATACGGTGACCGCCAACCTTCTGAGCGGGCGCATCAATTCGGTGTGGCGAAGACCCTGACGAATTCCGGGCAAGAAGACTGGTCCAGGCACGTACGCTTCCTTCTTCGGTGTTAGATTATTGACTGTCGATCCGCGGGTCCGGGGATCCATCCCGAATGCTACTCGACCCGTCTTCGTAGTATTTCCGCACGAAATGACTTTCAGGGCAGGTGGGGCCGCCCTCGAGGGATTGTATGACGTTATTGGACTTTATTAGGTTGACTAGGGAAAACATTCTTTTGCCCTCCATCGGGGTGATTCTCGGAGGTTTCATCGGATTTTGTGTGGCCACCGTTCCGAAGCAAGATCCGACGGTACGAACACTTGCTCGGGACTCTACATATTGAGCGAAATCACGAAGGGGGACTCGTGGACGCTTACGAACTGGGCGACCGTATCAAGCTCGCCCACGCCAACCTGCAAGCCGTTGCGGACTCATCCGGTATCGACATACTGCACGTCAAAGGCTATGCGGCCCTGGACGGTTTTTACCCGACGTCGCGGTTCAGCACCGATGCGGATATTCTGGTTCGTCCGAGCCAAGTCGAGGACTTGATCGGCCACTTGGTCAGGCTGAATTGGGAGCGGGTAACGGGATTCACCTCGGGGTCCGCTTTCCAGCATGCCGCTACCTATCGTCATTCCTGGTGGGGAGCGGTGGATATTCACCGGAATTTCCCGGGAATTCAATGCGCCCCGGAAGACGGATTCGACCTTTTGTGGTCCGGCCGGCAGACGGCGCCCATTGCCCATTTTCCGTGCACCGTGCCTGCCTACCTCGACCAATTGCTGATCATCCTTCTGCATGCGGGCAGGGACGGTTACCGAGGTACGCAGGACGCCGCTTATATCCGCAGCATTCTCTCAGACGCTGACATGGAAGATATTCGGCGGCGTGCTGGACAGCTCCGCGGGGAAGTCGCTCTGGCGGCGTCTCTGGGGGAGCTCGAGGAGTACCGGAACCACCCCGATTATCTGCTGTGGAGGTTCATGTCCCAAGGCGGGTCCCGGCTCGATGAATGGGTTGCACGCTGGAGCGCGGCGAGGACTACACGCGACAAGATTGCGGTCGCGACGTCGGCACTCATGGTGAACCAAGACCATTTGGCGATACGACTCGGCCACAAACCTTCCAGACTGGATATCGCTTCGGAGTGGATGGCCAGGAACCGTCAAGCGGGGAGCGAGGCTGTGCAACGCCTTGTGAAGATGTGGGGACAGCGTTCGAGAGATGAGGACAATGGTCAGAATCGCTGCTGATGTCGCTTGGGTACGTTCTACCGGCCCGGCCGACGAGTACTGCCTGTTGGCTCGCGTCCCGGAACAGAAACCGATCCAGCTGTCCGGTTCTGCCGTGGACCTGTGGCTATGTTGGGCTGATGGACAGAGCCTGGACCAGACGGTCGACTTCCTGTCTTCCATTTATTCCTTACCCGCCTCACGGATACGCCCCGAGGCCGAGAAACTGTTTCGGAAGCTGGTGGATGAAGGTTATCTGGAGACCGACCACCCCGTGGCCGAGGACTAGAAATCTTCGCCGAACTTGCGGAGATGTCCCCTGAGTTGCCTCTCGAACCTGGACTGGCCGAAGGATCTGGCGTGTTGCTGGATACGAGTCGGCTCGAAATCGGAGGGTGAGAATTCGTCCATTGCCCGCCGGATCGCTTCGGGCTCTGGGGTGTCGATGAATTGGCCTGTGACGCCGGGTTTGATCGTGTCCAGGAATCCACCGGCCCGCAACGCAAGAGTCGGTTTTCCGTAAGCCGCACCCTCCAACGGAGTAATGCCGAAATCCTCATAGGAGACCGCGAGAACGGCTGAGCAGTGCGAGTACGCCCACCGCATCTGGGCGTCATCGAGATTGCTTGTCAGGCGAACGTTTTCGGGAGCCGTTGCACGCAGTTGGCTTTCCATCGGACCTGCGCCGATCACGACGAGCCGGTGCCGTGTTCCACGAACTGCCTCGATGGCGTGCTGGACGTTCTTGTATGGAAGCAACCTCGAGACCACGAGGAAGAATTCATTGCTCCCCCAGTCGATGCCGGGAATGCTTTTTCGGATGGCGTTCGCGTCCACGTTGTGGGGCGGGTAGATGATGGGAGCTTCCAAGCCGTAGACGGACCGGATCCTTTCCTGGACGACCGTGGAATTGGCAATATACGGATGACCGTCCGCTGTAGCGGCCCACTGGTCCCACCGTGTGAGGGCAGGCTTCAGGAGGTCCAGAACCCGAGCCGTCAGAGTACCTGCGGCTCTGTCTCCCATGTACTGGTCACGCCGATAGAGCCAACGTGCCGGGCTATGGCAGTAAACCACCTTCCCACCGGACACGTTGAAACCGTGTGCCCAGCCGGTCGATGACACGATGGTCAGCTTGGCGGGCACCCGGAACAGCGTGGCGGCGAGGGGAAGAAGCGGAAGTGCGAGCCTGTGCCTTCTTCGGAGGAAGCTGATTCTGTTCAGTGGGGATGTGCGGACGTCGGCTTCTTTGAATTCCGGAAACGTGGCTTCGGGATCGTACAGCGTTGTGTATATGGGTGCTTCCGGAAAGATTTTGTGCAACGCCAGGACTACTCGCTCTGCTCCCCCGCGCTGCGTCAGGTAGTCGTGGGCTATCGCGATCGGAAAGTCCCCGGCCGAGCTCCTGGTTGTCAGACGATGGGCCACTTGGGCAATGATCTTGTACACCGGTCCCCTAGAAGATCTCTCTTGCGCGTTCAGGATACCGAATCCCGGAGAGGCCCGCGGCCTCGACGCACAATGCCACCGGTCTTCTACCCACGGTGTGAGGCACGAACGGAAGGAAACTGTCGATCGCGTACAAACCGTCCGGACAATGATCGGCAGTCAGGCCGGTTACGGAGGAAATTCTCGGATCCTCATGCGCCGCCCCATGCCGTTCCATGAGTTCCATTCGGGGCTCGGGGGACGTCGACACAACGGATGACGATTCTTCCTCGTGCCGGTTCAAACCCCTTGTCGGCGGCTTTCGACCGTTTCTGGTTGCTTTTGAAGATGTGATACCGGAGGTTGTCGACTCCGTACTGGATGTAGTTCTGAAGATTATTTTCGTGGCGTCGATATCATCCACGAGGATCACGATGGCTTCGAATTCCGAACAGGTCTGATTCTTCAAGGCGTCCAAAAGGCAATGCAGGCGGTTTTTTCCGCCCCGGGTAGGAATATCGACCGAAGCGGCAAGAGAAGAGGTCATGGGTTCTCCTTTTAAGAGCATTTCAATCGATGGAGTCAATCGTCCGGAGGACCTCGCGGGTTCTTGCTAAACCTGCCGCCGGCGAATAGAGCGTCTGCCAACGGTTGCGGGCCGCCGCGGTCAAGGAATCGACGCACTCAGGGGATTCGGCGAGCGCCGTGATTGCTCGTCGAAGCATCGCTTCCAATGCCTCGACGTCACCGGAGGGGAAAGTCCATGGGTAGTCCGGCCCCACGACCTCCGGCAGGCCGCCGTCGTCGCTGATCACAAGCGGTACGCGCGCGCTCATCGCTTCGGCGGCGACGAGTCCGAAGACTTCTCCCCACTGAGAAGGAACCACCAGCACATCGATCATGCTCAAGAAGGTCTCGACCGGCTGGACACCATGGCGGAACAGACGGGATTCGGGAAACTTGGTCAGGGCGAGCTCGACCTCGTCATTATTGTTCCGACCCACATGGTCACGGCCCCCGCCCAGATGAAGTTCGAGGTCGTTTCCGTCTGCCAAGAGACGTCGGCAAGCGTTTCCGAGAGTCACAACACCTTTGAGGCGAGACATCCGGCCGATGAATCCGACCCGAACTGGTCCAGACGGGTGAAGTGTTCTTTCACCGGTTTGAATCTCCGGTACCCAATTGTGGAAAGCACGCGTACCCGGTATGCGATCCGCGGCGAAATGGGAGGGAACCAATCGGGAGGCCGCCCTTCGCAGGGCAATACGGACAAGAAGCGCGTTGACTCCCACGGGTATTTGGTGGAGATGCACAACCTTGCGCCGATGGGCACCGAGAGCGAATGAAGGTACCAGCCCATTGCACCAGATCCATTCGGAGCGATGCTTCATCCCGAAACAGGCCAGCCCAAAAATGTACTGCCACCGGGAACGGGCGTGGATCTCCTGACGCGTGAAGCCTTCCTCGAACGCCCGTTCCAGAACGTCCCCTGGTTCTGTGGGCGCCACGATGACGACTTCGCGCCCCATGCTGCGGACGGCGCGAGCCAAGGAAAACATCATATTCTCCCCGCCGGAAATATCGCCATTGTTGGTCGCGATCAAGAGACGAGAAACCGTCACTGAGGGCCTACCTCTCCTACGCCGAAGCGGCGGTCTATTCTGGATCGAGGGCACAAAAGCAGTTCCTTCGCCCGACGGCTTCCCCGCGTTGTTGCCGTGTAGGGCAGCAGCGCGGCGTTCATGCCAACCGCCGCGAACAAAGCTATCGTCCCCCTCATGGAGTCACTCCGCGAATAGAGCTTCGTGATGGAATCGGTCATAGCGTTGAGGTTAGGCAATGACCGTGCGACTGAACCTGGCGTAGAGCCGCTGACCGGGTAGTAGCCTCTCATTCTCTCCGCAAGATCATCAGTCGATACGGGTGAAGCAAGAGTGTCGCCGCCCACGATCTCCTGGTTCCCACCGACGTCATTGGTCACCACGGGAACTCCGGCGGCGACTGCGTCCAAGAGAGTGTACGAGTAGTTCTCCCACTCGGAGATCTGCACCAGAACATCCGCCTGAGCCAGGGCTTGGTACGGTTCCACGAAACCGGGAAACGTGACAGCCTCCCCCAGTTCCAATTCGCTGGCCAGGGCCTCGAGGTCGGCTTTCAGAGGCCCTTCGCCACCGACAACGAGCGTGACTTCCGGGTCAACCTCATGAACCGCGGCGAAGGCACGGATCACGGTATCGATGTGCTTCTCAGGTGCCAACCGAGACAACGAAAGAAATCGCGTTCCCTCGCTTGATTCGTGCTTCTCCCGGTGGCGCCGGACGGCCTTCTCAACCGCGTCGACGTCAACCCCGTTGTGGACAACGCGGACATCACGGGCATGCCATTTCGTCTCCATGACGCACTTGGTCGATTCGCACACGGCGATTGTTCGGTCAGTGATTCTGAGCCGACTCGAGTGAACGATGTTCATGGCTTTCGCCCGCACCGGCGAGGACTGGTACAGGGAATCCTCTGGTGCGATTCCGTGTTCCGTCGTGACCAACAATGGTGCTCCGGAGGCGCCCGGCAACCGACCCATCGCCTGGCGGAGCCCGACAACCACTGCGGACACGACGTCTGCGAAAGCCAAATGAGAATGTACGACGTCCGGGCGAAGCCGCCTGATAGCACGTTCGAGCGTCCGGGCCGATCTGAGAAGGCCGAATTCGGTCCCGAACTCACCGGTCTCCACGTGCGCGCCTTGGGCACGAAGTCGCCTAGCGAGCTCGCCTGCGGGGCAGAGAACGTGAAGCTCCCAACCCGGCAGACCCGCCCGTGCCACGTCAAGGACGTGGCGGGCCACGCCGCCGATATCCGGGACGGGGACGAGCCATAACGCTCGCGGCCGAGAATCCGCTAAAGCCACTTTTCCAAGCGCTCCCATGCAGTGAAGGAACCTTCCCCGGTGTTCACATGGTCCTGCCATATTTCCGGAATGAGCAGGCCGGCGTCGTCGGCAATCGCCTCTATGGACTTGGGGGCAACCTCTACAACGCTGTTGATCGCCAGAACCGTGAGCCCAGGGGCGGCCCTCATTCCTGTATTCGTTGCGGAGCCGAACCCACCGTCGGAGTCACGCCGAATCACGGGGCGCCCGGGTGCCGTGCGCGGAATTGCTTCAAGTGAATGATCAACGACCACAATGATCTCGGGTGCTGCTTATCCGAGGGCCTCATCAGACGAAAGAGACCGCGCCAATGTCAGTTGTGGATTTCCGTAATGAGGAATAACTGTCGACAATGAATTCACGGAAACCTCGTTCCGAGGTTGAATTCACGAATTCCCCGGGCCACCGAGCTACCGGTAACGAGCTCGTGAGCCGTCCGTGTCCCCCACACGGGCAGAGTTGTCATCGCTTTGTATTTCCCCCAAATGATCCAGCTCTTCTTCGGCGGCCCAGACCCATAAACCGGACCACCGGACGAAGTTTAGCCCACGCCGCCGAAGAGGCTCGTGACCGAACCGTCTTCGAAGACCTCCTTGATGGCACGGGCAATCAACGGCGCAATCGAAAGCACCGTGAGATTCTCGAACTGGTGCTCCTCCGGGACCGGAAGCGTGTTGGTCACGATGACTTCGTTAGCACCGGATTTTTCCAATCTCTCGCAGGCAGGTCCGGAGAATACCGGGTGCGTAGCGGCGATGATGACGTCTTTCGCCCCTGCCTCCTGCAGAACCTTGACGGCTCCGGAGATCGTGCCACCGGTGTCGATCATATCGTCGATCAGCACGCAGGAGCGGCCTTCGATATCTCCCACGACCGTCTTGGAAATAGCTTGATTGGGGACCGAAATGTCGCGCGTCTTGTGCACGAATGCCAAGGGTGCGCCCCCAAGCAATTCCGACCACTGTTCCGCCACACGGACACGGCCGGTATCCGGGGAAACAACGGTCACGTTATTCAGATCCACGCGCGTCTTCACGTAGCCTACAAGCAGCGGGATAGCCATGAGGTGATCGACCGGGCCGTCGAAAAAGCCCTGGATCTGCGCCGTGTGGAGATCAACGCTCATGATGCGATCTGCACCAGCGGTTTTGTACAGATCCGCGATCAAACGAGCCGAAATGGGCTCACGGCCCTTATGCTTCTTGTCCTGCCGCGCATAAGGATAAAACGGTGCAATAACGGTAATCCGGCGAGCCGAGGCGCGTTTGAGAGCATCGATCATGATGATCTGCTCCATGAGCCACTGGTTGATCGGCGCTGGGTGGGACTGCATCACGAAGCAGTCAGCACCACGCACGGAATCCTCGAACCGCACGTATGTCTCGCCGTTGGCAAAGTCGTAGGCGGACGCGGGGAGCAAATCGCACTCCAGCTCCTCGGCCACGGACTCCGCGAGCTCGGGGTGGGCCCGTCCTGTCACCAGGACCAGCTTCTTCTCCCCTGGGTTGGTCATGGTCTGGGTCATGGACTAGCCTTCCTCGCCGCTGTTTTCAGCATCTACACCGCGAGACTTCCGGGCGGCTTCTGCCGCTGCCGTGCCCGCACGTTTCCTCTCGACCCAGCCCTCAAGATTGCGCTGGGGAGCTTCGTTAATAGCCAACGCACCCGCCGGAACGTCCTTGCGAATCACCGTTCCGGCGCCCGAATAGGCTCCGTCGCCCACCTGGACAGGGGCGACGTACATGTTGTCGGAGCCCATGCGGACGTTTGAGCCGATCACGCTGCGGTGCTTGTTGACGCCGTCGTAATTGACGAACACCGAAGCCGCCCCGATATTGGAATTCTCGCCGATTTCCACATCACCGGCATAGGTGAGGTGTGGAATTTTAGAGCCGGCGCCAATATCAGCGTTCTTGGTCTCGCAGAAAGTGCCGATCTTGCCGTCCTCCCCGAGAACGGTCCCCGGCCGGAGGTAAGCGAACGGTCCCACGATTGATCGGGGCCCAATGCGAGCGCCCGAGCCGTGCGTGCGAATGACGGTCGCGTCTTCACCGATTTCGACGTCGGTGAGCGTGGTATCCGGCCCTACGGTCACGCCGGTCTCGATCACGGTCTCGCCGTGCAACTGCGTGCCGGGAAGGATCGTGACGTCGTTGGCGATGCGCACCGTAGTATCGATCCACGTCGTTGCGGGGTCCACGATGGTCACGCCGTTACGCATATGATCTTCGGCGATGCGCTGGTTGAGAACCTGTCCGAGCTCAGAGAGCTGGATTCGGTCATTCGCACCTTCGACTTCCCATCGGTCCTCGATCGTCAATGCGGAAATTCGGCGACCGTTTTCCCGGGCAATGGACAAAACGTCCGTGAGGTACTTCTCACCCTGAGCGTTTTCCGTGGTCACGGCGCGCAGGGACTCACGGAGAGCTGCGGCATCGAAGGCATAGATTCCCGAGTTGACCTCGGTAAGAGCAAGTTGTTCGGGGGTGGCGTCCTTGGCCTCGACGATGGCGGTGACTTCTCCGCCTTCATTGCGAATGATGCGGCCGTACCCACCCGGTTCGTCAAGGTGGGTCGTGAGGACAGTGGCAGCATTGCCCTGCTCCCGGTGATACTTGGTCAGATCACTGATCGTGGAAGACGTGAGGAGAGGAACGTCACCGTATGTGACGATCACGGTTCCCTGGATGTCCCCGTTGCCGAGGCCGTCCAGTGCTTGCACTGCGACTTCCACGGCCCGGCCAGTACCGGGGACGTCGTCCTGGTCGACGATCAGCGCTTGGTCGTCAAAAGCGCTGACATGCTCGACCACGCGTTCCCTCTGATGGCGGACCACAACGGCCAAATGTTCGGGCGAAAGTTCGCGAGCGGTCGAGATCGCGTGCTCAACCATCGATCGGCCACCGATCGCGTGCATCACCTTGGGCAACGAGGACTTCATGCGGGTTCCGGCGCCCGCGGCCAAGACGATGACCGCTGAGGGCGCTTCCTGAGTACCAGAGGTCAAGAGAGTAAGACTCCTTGCTGTGGATGCTGCCAGCGCGGGTGCGCCAACTCGTTCCGCCTCTAGGATTCGAACCTAGACAAGCGGCTCCAAAGGCCGCTGTGCTGCCATTACACCAAGGCGGATCGCCCGTCAGGGTCATATGCCCCACGAACGGTTACCTATCGTATCAAAGCATGCGACCGGTTCTGTCCGCGAGTCGGTAACACGTAGGCTAATGCTCGTGGCACATCTACTCGGCGGCGAATCGCTTTATATTCAGTTTCCTACCCGCACCGTATTCGAGGGAGTCACGGTCGGCGTTTCCGAGGGAAATCGCATCGGAATCGTCGGCAGGAACGGTGATGGCAAGTCGACGCTCTTGTCGTTGCTTGCCCAGCGGATCAAACCCGATGCAGGACGCGTCACTGTTCGTTCCGGCGTCCGCGTCGGGTACTTGGACCAATCCGATGTCCTCAACGACGAGCATTCCGTCGGGTACGCGTTGGTCGGAGACACCCCGGAATACGAATGGGCATCCGATTCAAAGATCCGAGACATCATTTCAGGTCTGGTTCAGGACCTCGACTGGTCGGCCCCGGTCAATTCGCTCTCCGGCGGACAACGACGGCGGGTCGCCCTCGCAGAACTCCTCGTGGGCGATTGGGATGTCCTCATGCTGGATGAACCGACCAACCACCTCGATGTCGGGGCGATCACCTGGCTTGCACAACACCTCAAGAACAGGTGGCCGAAATCTCAGGGCGGACTCCTCACCGTGACGCACGATCGCTGGTTCCTGGACGAAATCTGCACCGACACCTGGGAAGTACATGACGGCGTGGTGGATCCCTTCGAGGGAGGCTACGCCGCCTACGTCCTGCAACGAGTCGAACGCGACCGCCAGGCAGCCGCCGCCGAAGCCAAAAGACAAAACCTCATGCGCAAGGAGCTCGCGTGGCTCCGACGAGGCGCGCCGGCCCGGACGTCCAAGCCGAAGTTCCGTATCGATGCCGCCAATGAGCTCATCGACGACGTGCCACCGGTTCGTGACAAGGTCGAGCTCTCGCAAATGGCCGTTTCACGGCTGGGCAAGGACGTCGTCGACATCGAGGACGTCTCCGTCTCCTACCCCCTGCCCTCCGGCGGAGAGAAGCCTGTGCTGAACCACGTGACGTGGCGAATCGCGCCCGGCGAGCGCACGGGGATCCTGGGAGTCAACGGTGCCGGCAAATCGACTTTGCTGGGACTCGTCACCGGCGACGTGGCCCCTTCGGATGGCCGGGTCAAACGCGGCAAGACGGTGCGGGTCGCGACGTTGACGCAGCAGCTGGACGAACTGAAGGATGTTCTGCACGAGCGGGTTTCGGAAGTCATCGGCCGCAAGCGGACCAGCTATATCGCCGACGGCAAGGAGATGACGCCCGGGCAGCTCCTCGAACGTCTGGGCTTCACGAACGCCCATCTCTCGACCCCCGTTCGCGACCTTTCGGGTGGTCAAAAGCGCCGTTTGCAGCTCCTACTGATCCTGCTGGACGAGCCGAACGTGCTGATTCTTGACGAGCCTTCCAACGACTTGGACACGGACATGCTGGCGGCCATGGAGGATCTGCTGGATACATGGCCCGGCACCCTTCTGGTGGTCTCCCACGACCGTTACCTCATGGAGCGCGTGACGGACCAGCAGTATGCCGTCATGAATGGCTCTTTCCAACATATGCCCGGTGGCGTCGACCAATACCTCGAGCTGCAAGGCCGAGCCGAAACCGTGAGTCGGGAGAAGCGGGCGACTGCCGCATCCGAGGCCACCGCCGCCGCGCGCGCGGACGTCACTCATTCCGGAGCCGAAATCCGCGAGGCCCAGAAGGAGATCAAAGCGATCGACCGCAAGCTCTCCAGGCTGAGCGAGAACAAACAGAAGCTCCACGAAGAAATGGCCGCGCACGACCAGTCCGATTACGAGGGCCTGGCCGCATTCGGCCGCAAGGTCCAAGAAATCCAGAACGAAGTCGACGAGCTCGAAATGCGCTGGCTGGAACTGTCCGAGATCGCAGGGTAGACGGTGCAGAACCGGAGAAAAAGCGGCAAGCCGGCGTTGGCCGTAGGCCAAGGATTCCGGATTCCGGTCACGAAGAGCCGTTTTGTCCCCATAGTCCATGCCTCTTGCGGCAATCGGTGCGTTGGGTGCGCATAACCCGGACGCACCAGCCCGGCGAACCAGCGCGGTCGGTAGGCGGGTTCTGAGACTTATACCGCCCGGATTCTCCATTCGGCCGAGATAGCGCTCCGCGCTGGGTCGGTTCCGCCCCGGCGCGCCCTCCTCATCGGTCTTCTCCGTCCATGGGCGCGCCACACGCCCGCTCGAACCGTGGACGAATAAGCCCGGTCGGCTCAGCGGCGGGATCTCACGGCTCGCCCGTGCTGAACCAATCTTTTCGTCAATCGGCAATCCAATGTCACCTCGGCCTCCGAATACCTTGTGTAATCCGGCCGTGAAGCCTTTTCGACGAATCGATCAGGCCAATGGCACTCACACAAGCTATGGAGCACAACATGCCGTTAACCGCCCTGGTCACAGCTACCGGTGACGTCCTGCAAACCACCTTGGACCATTTAGCGCTCACACAATTGACGCTCGTCAACGGCCCGTTAGTGGATTTTGGGGGCCTTCTGAACGGCCTCCAGATAGGGCAGTTCCAGTAATAGCACCTCGACCTGCAACCGAATAACCGATTTTGGAGTATATCCGTATGTCACCTGAGACGGCTCAAGCCAATCTTCCGCTCACCAACAATGAACGGATGAAATTGACGCCTGCTCAGTACGGTATTTGGTACGCGCAGCAATTGGACACCCAAAACCCTCATTACCAGATCGGGCAGTACCTCGATCTGGACGGGATCCCAGATCCCAGCGTTCTGAACATCGCCATAGCGCGATCCATGCGTGACATCGACGCGCTGTCCATGCGTTTTCACGAGGACGAACGGGGTCCTTTCGCGACCATAGAGCCGCCAGAACCGCTCGCCCAGAGACTCGACGTCGTCGACTTGCGCCACATGGGTCAGTCGAACGCGATAGAGCAAGCCAAAGAACTCATGGATCAACAGCTCAATACCCCCAGGGATATGACCGGCCCCGATCTCTTCGGAACCACCGTGTTCGAATTGCCCGAGGGCAGATCCATGTTTTTCCTCCGCGTACACCACATCATGGCCGACGGTTATTCGGCCGTGATGATCGTGAAGCACCTCGCCGAGGTCTATTCCCAGATTTCCGAGGAATTCTCGTCCGGGCAAATCGATGAGAAAACCCTGAGGGACGATTCCCGTGAGGTGGGGAAAAATCAGCGCGTATTCCCGAGCCATGACGATTTATTGGATTCCCTGGAGGAATACCAGAATTCCGACCAATACGAAGAAGACAGGTATTTCTGGCGCGAAGAATCAAGCAGAGACGTTACTGCGGAGGGGCTGGAAGGCACGGTCAAAGGTGTCGCGCATGAAGTCACCCGAGCGACGATTCCGCTTTCCCCCGAACAGAGTCAGCAGCTCCGGGACCTTGGCAGGAATCTGCCCAAAACCATCGTCAGTATTATTGCGTTGTATATTTCGCAGCACACCGGACAGGGCCGCGTCAGCCTAGGATTGCCCGTAACGGCGCGTTCGGGACGGGTGGCCAAATCCACCCCGGCGATGCTCTCCAACGTTCTGCCGCTCTTTGTGGACACTTCAGCCTCGTTGACTCTCGAACAACTCTTTGCAACCACGGGAACGGCCCTGCGCAAAGTGCTCAAGCATCAGCGTTTCAGGTTGGAATCGTTGGATTCCGCTCCCCCTCGTACCGGCCCGTCCGTGAACCTTCTTCCGATGATCGGTGATCTGCGTTTCGGTCAGATCACAGGTTTGGTTCATATCCTCTCGACCGGGCCCGTCAAGGACCTTTCGATAGTCCTTGCAGGATTGGACAGCGCAGCAGCGGAACCAGCGCTCGTTCTCGAAGGCGATGCGCAGTTGTACTCGCCCGAGCTCTTGGCCGAGCACGGCTCAGCCTTGCGTGATTTCATCGCCCTCGCCCTGCGAACTGCTCCGGACGAGGTCGTCGGTCGGCTGCGAAGCACCGATCCCCACGAGACCGGCGAGCTGTTGTCACAGGGTCAAGGACCGGCCCAGTCGGTGGAACCACAGCCCGTCATGGGCGCATTTGCGGAAGCAGCCAGTGCCCGACCACGCCGAACCGCCGTCACCGGCCCGGAAGGCTCGCTGACGTTCGGTGAGCTGGAATCGAAGTCCACCCAATTGGCACACTATCTGCGCAGTTCGGGTCTTCAAACGGGTCAGCCCGTGGCGGTGCGTATTGAACGCGGTGTTCTGCTGCCTTTGCTCATCCTCGCGGTTCTTAAAGCCGGCGGTGCCTATGTGCCGATGGACCCGGAGTACCCCACTGAGCGTGTCAACGGAATGCTTGAGGACGCGAACCCAGCCCTCCTTCTGACCACCCGCGAACAGGTCACTGCGGATCGTGAGTCCGGCGCGACCTGGACACTGCCGACCGTGGTCGTGGACTCCGACACTTCGTGGAAAGACCAAAGCGCCGATGTTCGCGATCTACCGCGGGTATCTGCCGACGATTTGGCCTATGTCATCTTCACTTCCGGCAGTTCCGGTCGCCCCAAGGGAGTCGGAGTCGAGCACCGGTCCCTGGCAAACCTGCTCCTACAGCACCGTACCGAGTTGTTCGACCCGACTGCGCACAAACTTCACCGGCATGCGCGGATAGCCCATACTGCCGGCTTGTCCTTCGACGCCGCGTGGGACCCGATACTGTGGTTGTTCGCGGGGCACGAGCTGGTCATGGTCGATAACGAAACCCGCAGGGACCCGCAGCGATTGGCACAGCACCTTCACGATCTGCGCATCGACTTCGTGGAAACCACGCCCACCTTCGTTCAGGCCCTGCTGGATACGGGGCTCTTCGAAAGCGACGGGCATCCTTCAACAGTGGCCGTCGGTGGCGAAGAGATCAGTGCCTCATTGTGGCACCGATTGGCCGCACTGAACGACACCACGGTTTTGAATCTGTACGGCCCCACCGAAGCGACCGTTGACAGTATGCTGACCGTCATCAGCCCAGGGGAAGAACCCCATCTTGGTACGTCGGTAGGCAACTCCAGGCATTACATCCTGGATGCCAACATGAACCTCTCTCGACCTCACGCAACAGGCGAGCTGTACCTGGCCGGCCTCAACCTGGCCCGCGGGTACGTGGGGCAACCCGGGCTGAGCGCCTCCCGTTTTGTAGCGGACCCCTTCTGGGCGGACGGGTCGAGGATGTATCGGACGGGCGACCTCGTCCGACGCCGCCCCAACGGCACAATACAGTTCTTGGGGCGAGCCGACGATCAGATCAAGATCCGGGGGTACCGGGTCGAGATCGGTGAGATAGAAGAAGCCCTTCAGAATATCCCTGGAATCGTCCAGTCAGTCGTACTGGTGAGCAACCACGGGGAAAACGTTCGGCTCGTCGGCTATCTGGCAACCGGGCCCAGAAGCGATGCCCGGAAACCGCTGGACGTCCAAACCGTCAAAAATCACCTTCATTCGACCCTGCCCGGGTACATGGTCCCCGCCCAGATCGTCATCGTGGACGCCCTCCCCCTGACCTCCAACGGCAAGCTCGACCGTCAGGGCCTTCCCTCCCCGGAAGCAACGGAACCAACCGCGACCCGGAAGGCTCGGACCGCTTCAGAAATTGAACTGGCAGAAGCATTCGGACAGGTTCTGGGTCTCCCGGCCGAGTCTGTCGGCGTGGACGAGGATTTCTTTGCCGCCGGCGGACATTCCTTGTTGGCGACTCAGCTGGCGGCACTGGTTTCGGACCGGACCCAGGTTCCGGTCGCGGTACGAGACATTTTCGAGAACCCGACTGTTCGGCGATTGGCAGCACAGATCGAGGGCACCGGGCCTCGCACCGGCACGCCGGCTTTGCAACGAGAGGCGCGCCCAGAGACCATCCCGGTTGCGCCGGCCCAGCGACGCCTGTGGTTCCTCAGCCAGCTCGAACCCTCCTCAGCGGCATACAACGTCCCCGTTATTCTGCATCTGACAGGGCCCGTCAACGTCAGGGCTCTCAAGGATGCTTTGTCGGACGTAGTCGTCAAGCACGAGCCGTTGCGCACGGTGTTTCCCTCGCCCGAGGGCGAGCCGATCCAGCAGGTGCTCGACGAAGAATCAGGACGGCCCCGACTCACGAGCGTAGAGATCCCACCTCAACAGCTTGACCACGTCATACACGAAGAATCAACGAGGCCCTTCGACATCGCCAACGAAGTTCCGTTGCGGGCCGTGTTGGCAAAAACCGGAGAAAATCGCCATACACTGATGGTGGTCATGCACCACATCGTCACAGACGGGTGGTCCCTCGCGCCGTTCGCCCGAGATTTGTCCACCGCATATTTCACGCGGAATTCCGGGAAGAACGACCCGCTGGCTTCGCCCAAAGTCAGCTACTCGGATTTCAGCCTGTGGCAGCGGAAACAGTTGGGTGACCCCACCGACCCTGATAGCACGGCTCACGAGCTGGTGCAGTTCTGGGTATCCGAGTTGAGCAACATGCCTGAGGAAATGGCTCTTCCTCGGGATCGGCCCCGGACCTCAGGCCTGACCGGTTCTACGACCGGTGCGGCCGACCACGAGGTCGAAGATCAGAGCACCTCGAACGGCGTCGGAGAGTTGCTGCTGCGAATTGATGCCCAGCGGCATCACAACCTGCGAAAAATCGCCGCCGAGAATCAGAGCAGCCTGTTCATGGTCCTGCAAACGGCCGTCGCGGTCGCGCTGAGACAATACGGAGCCGGCGACGACATCGTCTTGGGCACCCCGGTCGCCGGACGCACCGATCCTCAGGTCGAGGACCTCGTGGGGTTCTTTGTCAATACGATAGCTTTGCGCACCAGATTTGATCAGGATCCGAGTCTTTCCGAGGCACTCCAACGTGTCCGCCAGACGGATATTGCCGCTTACGCCCATCAAGACCTCCCGTTCGACACCGTGGTCGATGCGGTCAACCCGCGGAGAGACCCGCAACGGCACCCGATTTTTCAGGTGCTGCTCACGATGCAGAACACTCCGGCTGCCGCAGTGGAGCTTCAAGACATCGAAGTGACCGTACCTCCCCAACGCGTCAGCGCCGGAGTCAAAGCGGATTTGCTCTTTGATTTCAGCACCCCGGACGGAGAGTCCGGAGACGTGCATGCTGTCCTGGGGTTTGACGAATCGCTGTTCGACGAGCCCACGGCTCAACGCATCATGGATGCTGTGGATCGGGTTTTGGCCGCCCTCGTCGAGCACTCGCATTACCGGCTCTCCGAGCTCACGGCTCTTGACGCCGAAACCACGGGTTGGATGGAGAATCTCTCACACGGTCTGAGAACGCCCGCTCATGAATCTGTCTTCGAGTTGTTCGAAAACACCGCACAGCAATACTCAGGGCATCTTGCGGTGGCCGATCGTTCCGAACACATCACCTATGTCCGGCTGGCCGCAGAAATCCGCCGTGTAGCGGCTGCACTGATGGCCCACGGTATTGAACGCGGCGACGCAGTGCTGATCGCTCTGCCACGCGGCGTCGACTCCATCATTGCTCTGCTCGGTGTCTTGCGCTCCGGTGGCGTGGCGGTCCCTATCGACGTGACCTACCCCGCGGCACGCATTGCTCGAATCGCAGAGGCCTCAAAGCCTCGGCTCATCATCACCGAAAGCAATGACGCTGCTCCGCTCGTGCCGGACACGGGCGGTTCCGGTCTCACAACTTTATCGCGGCAGGTAACCATAGGTGACCTGCGCGCCAGTAACGAGACCACTTTGCCTCCCTTGCCTTCGCCCGAGGACGTGGCATACCAGGTGTTTACTTCTGGGACCACCGGGGCTCCGAAAGGGATCCAAGTCCCACATCGGGCTCTGAACAACCTACTGACCCAACATCACAAGGGCCTGGTCAGCGCTCACCAGCGCGCGGTGGCTCCACGGTTGCCTCGCGTCTTGCACGTCACGGGTATGGGATTCGACGCCGCCTGGGACCCTGTTGTTTGGCTCATCTGCGGGGCTACCCTCCTGATTCCGACCGAGTCCCAGCGAGTGGATGCAGAAATGATCCTGGATGCGCTCACTCGAGATTCGGCAGCACCGGCTGTCCGTCACCGTGCAGAGGCTGATGCGGAACATCAACCTGAGGGTACGAGCGAGGTCTTCGACCAGGTCGGTGGCGCGGATGTTCTGGAAACCACGCCTTCCTATGCGCAACAATTGCTTGCGCTCGGCCTGGCAGCTTCCGTGGAGACCCACGGGAAGCAGGTGACTCTCGCTCTCGGGGGCGAGGCCGTATCCGATTCCTTGTGGGCACGCATCGCCGAAGCCCCGTTCATCCACGGCTGGAATCTCTACGGTCCCAGCGAATTCACGGTTGACGCGCTCCTGGGGGAAATCGCCGGTACCCGTCCGCATCTGGGCAAGCCGATCAACAACGTGTACTACTCCGTGCTCGACCATACGTTGGCGCCCGTTCCTCCTGGGGTCGAGGGAGAACTGTATCTCCACGGAGATTCAGAAGCCCACGGATACGTGGATCGGCCGTCCGAGACCGCCTCACGCTACGTTGCGGATCCACGAGGCAACGGCACCCGGATGTACCGCACCGGCGACGTGGTGCGGCGAGACCCCAGCGGGGCCTTGGAATTCCTTCGCCGTGAGGATGATCAAGTGAAGCTCCGTGGTTACCGGGTCGAAGTAACCGAGGTGGAATCCGTGCTCCGGCACACGGAGGGCGTCCAAGCCGCGGTCGTACGCCTTGTCACTCCGGGTGATTCCGAAACCGCACAATTGGCGGCGTGGATAGTGGGCGAAGGCGATCCTGAGGATATTCGCCGGCAGGT
This sequence comes from Rothia uropygialis, assembly GCF_004137765.1. Lineage (GTDB taxonomy): Bacteria > Actinomycetota > Actinomycetes > Actinomycetales > Micrococcaceae > Rothia. The sequence continues at coordinate 193,961 of NZ_NOIS01000005.1, forward strand.
TCAGGCTCAACTGCCCAGCTACATGGTTCCCGCACGGATCCAAAATATCGCGTCGATTCCGCTGACCTCTCACGGGAAAGTAGACGTCGTTCGTCTCCCCCAGCCCCAGACCCATCACGGGGCTTCCCTTCCACAAACGACAAGGGAACAAGCCGTATGTGCCCTCACGGCACAGGTCCTCGGCGTGGATGCCGTCAGCCTCGACGACGATTTCTTCGCCATGGGCGGTCATTCACTGTTGGCAGTGACCCTGGTCGGCCGACTCAAAAACGAACTCGGGCTGCAGATCCCCCTGAGGGCGGTCTTCGAAGCACCGACGCCCTCGCAATGGCTGACTTCTAGCGGACAAACCTCATCCCACCCACCCATCCGGGAAAGCAACGTAACCGCCGAGAACGGGTCGGCGAACACCCACCGGTCGGCTGGATTGGGCGCGTGGGTCGATGCACACCCGCAGGATCATGCGGCGGAAGTACCCTTGAGTCTGGGTCAATCGCGATTGTGGTTCCTCAACCAACTGCACCCTGAGTCTCCGGAATACAACGTTCTCCTGCGTGTCAGCCTCGAGGGCGATCTGGATACCGCGGATCTCACCGGAGCGATCAGCGATGTAGTTCAACGCCATGAGATTCTTCGAACCACATTTCCGAAGGTCGCGGGCAGTCCCGTTCAACGCGTGAACCCAGTGCCCGAGGACCTGGTCAGCGACCGGCCGCTGGACTACGGATCCGGCTTCGACCTGACAAACGAGCTTCCGATCCGCGCGGCTGTTGTGCCCACCGGAACGAACACATGGCGCTTGGAACTGATCATCCACCACATCGCCACCGATGGAGCTTCCCTGCGGCCGCTGACCGATGACCTGTCTCGAAGTTACAGAGCCCGACAAAGTGGAACGGCCGGCGTACAGTCTCGGAAGGACCTCCAGTTCTCCGATGTTGCACGCCGTGAGGCCTCCGATCAGGCCGAGCTTACCCGCAACGGCAGGCTGCAGCATCCGGACCTGAGGCGTTGGGTCGAGCGCTTGGCCGGAGCACCCGCCGAGCTGTCCCTCCCGTCCTCGGGCGCTCGTCGAAACAGTGCCGAGCAGCCAGCGGACCAACTTTATTTCGAGATACCGGCCACGCTGGCCACCAGCCTCGCTCAGGTCTCCTCTTCCCAGTCAGCCAGCGATTTCCACACGTGGCTTGCCGCTTTGGCCACCTACCTGCAACGAATAGGTGCCGGCGAGGACGTGGTGATCGGAGCGCCATCCGCCGGCCGCGCAGACCATGACGTCGCGGACCTCATGGGGTTTTTCGTCAATACGCTCCCCTTGCGGATCAGGACAGACCCTGAGGAGGCCACGTTCGCGGACGCCGTCGCCTCGGCGAGAGAAGTGACGCTGGAAGCTCTCGAAACAGAAGACGTGCCGTTTGAACAAATCGTTGAGGCGCACAATCCGGAGCGCCAGCTCGGACGTCATCCCTTGTTCCAAACCATGCTTTCGGTCGAGCAACCAGTTGAGCTGACGCTGGATCTTCCCGGCGTTACCGCAACCGTCCTGGAATCGGAGACCACGGGCAGCGCCAAGGTCGATTTGTCGTTTACTCTCCGGCCCCGGACGGACAGCGCCACGGTAGACGGAGTGTTGGAATACAACAGCGCGATGTTCACGCGCAATGCGGCTCGACGATTGGTAGATCAGTGGAGGACCTACCTGGAGGAAGTCACCACGGATCCGGACAGGAAAATCAACGCCGTGTCCTTGGATGGAACCGCGACGGCCTTGGCCCCCTGGCCAACCGATGAATCCCCAGTTTCCGTGGTGGACACGTTCGCGGAAACGGTCCGAAGAATACCGCGAGACACGGCGATCGTAGCCGGATCGAGGTCGATGACTTATGCGGACTTGGACGAACACGTCCGCAACCTCCGGAAAGGTTTGCAAGCCTACGGTGTGACTTCCGGGGACGTCGTCGCGATATGCCTTCCCCGGTCGATCGAGACCGTGGCCGTCCTGCTGGCAATCTGGCATGTCGGCGCGAGCGCATTGCCCGTGGACATCACCATGCCGGACGCGCGCATAGCGGAAATGCTCACCCGCTCCGGAAGCAGCTTGGTGCTCCTCTCCACCTACTCGTCCCACGAGGATGCCGCATCATCCGGAAGAGACATCGGCGGTTTCTTCGACGCCGGCTCGACGTCGCCCTCGACAGACGGTGCAGAGCGTACCTCGCCCCGCTTCGTTGACCTGGCGGAGCTTCTTGACCCTCGGCATCGAGTCCGGGTCTCTGAGCCACGCGGCCTTTCAAATCAGGACCGGACTGCATATACGGTCTTTACCTCCGGAACCACGGGCAAACCCAAAGGAGTTCAAGTTCCGCATTCGGCCCTCTCTCACCTGCTAGCTTCACATCGCTCGACCGTCTTGCCACGGCAGGATTCCGAGAGAAAACGGATCGCGCACACGACCGGAGTGGGGTTCGATGCCGCCATGGATCCTGTGCTCTGGATGGTTTCAGGCCATGAGTTGCACATGATTGACGATTCCACGCGCCGCAACCCACAGTCTTTGCTCGAGTACTTCGCCCAACACCACATTACGGCTTGGGAAAGCACTCCCAGCTACATCACCGCTCTCACCGGGGGCCAAGGCCTGGAAAAATACCTCGACGGGCACGGACTCGACGACCCGTTCGTCTTGTTGATCGGTGGCGAACCTATAGACCCGGGACTGTGGACGTGGCTGAGAGAGCGTCCTTCCACCCGTGCTTGGAATCTCTATGGTCCTACGGAAGCTACTGTCGATTGCCTGGTCGGGGCCATCACGGAGGCGCCCTCTCCATATGTGGGCCCGCCGACCGCGGCCACTACGGCGTATGTCCTTGACGAGCGCCTGCGGCCCGTTCCGGATGGTTCCGTAGGCGAGCTGTGGATCGCCGGTGCGCAGCTGGCCCAAGGATATCTTGGGGATCCCCGAGCAACCTCCGCGGCTTTCGTCGCCAACCCGTTCGCATCCGATGGCAGTCGCATGTACCGGACGGGAGACCTGGTGACCGTGCGTGAGTCGGCCGAGGATGATCAACCGCGCATCAGGGTCCGCGGTCGTTCGGACAGCCAGGTCAAGATCAGAGGCTATCGCGTGGAACCGACGGAGATTGAATACGTGCTGCGATCCAGTCCGTTGGTCGCACAGGCGGTCGTCCGGGCTCGACCCTCGGCCCGGGGAACGGTTCTTCTCGCTTGGGTTGTTCCGGATTCCGGCAAGCGCCCGGAGCGCACCGATTCCCAGCTCGAAGTCGAGCTGATCGCTGAGCTCCGTCGCCAGGTACCCGACTACATGGTTCCCAGCGCCGTGAATGTGATCGAGGAAATTCCGTTGACCCCCAACGGGAAAATTCATGACCAGGCATTACCGGAGCCTCGTACCCGCGCCAGCGTAGGGCGTGATCCCAGGGGGCATGCTGAACAGGCCGTTGCGGCAGCCTTCGGTCAGGTCCTTGGCATAGAGCACATTGCTGCAGACGACTCGTTCTTCGAGCTCGGAGGGCATTCTTTCGTCGCTCAGGCGGCAGTCGATGCCGTGAACCAAGCCCTGTCGACTGAGCTCCCGGTGCAGGCTCTCTTCCAAGCACCGACCACAGAATCCCTGGCGGGCCTGGCGGAGTCGGGCCAAACCTCATTGCAGCAGAGTCTCGGTCCGGTTCTGCCACTCCGGGATCACGGTGTAGGCGAACCGCTCTTCGCGGTGCATCCCGCCAGCGGTTTGAGTTGGTCCTACTCGTCCTTGGTCACGCATTTGAGAATGAAGAGACCGATTCTGGGTCTGCAGATGCCGGGGATCGCATCAGAGCGCTCGGAGGAGTTCGAACCCTCTTCCGCCGGCGAGTTGGTTGACAGTTACGTTCGACGAATCCGCCAAGAGCAGTCCACCGGTCCTTACCACCTCATCGGATGGTCCTTTGGTGGCCGTCTCGCGCAGGCTATTGCGACCAAACTTCAAAGGGACGGTGACGAGGTGAGAACACTGGCGGTACTGGATGCCTATCCTTCGTCGGATTCCACGGCCGGGCTGACCGACCGAGACGACGTGTGGCGCGGCTTTTTGTCGGCCAATGGCATCACGGACCATCTCCCTCGGGAGCTGTCAGCAGGTACGGTCCGAGAATGCTTCCGGCAGCACGACCACCCATTCGGTTCGTTGCCCGAGGAAACCATGGAGCTTTTGCTCCAACGCTTCCATCGCGCCGCGAGCCTCCTGGACGACGCAGAGATCGCTACCTTCTCGGGAGACATGTTGGTCTTCGAAGCCACGAAGGACGTCCCCGAGGACAGGCCGTCCCCGGATGCTTGGCGCCCCTTCGTGACCGGTGAATTAAGTATCCGTCCTGTTCCGGTCGCACACGGTCAGATGCTCGGTGAGCACGCGCTGCAGATCATGAGACCGGATCTAGATCTCGAGCTGTGCCTCACGGAGCCGTCCTTCTCATGAGCCGACATGCCTCTACCGCCCGGCCCCGTCGAGAACGTGCCGATTGCGCACATCGTCGGTTCGGCGCCCTGACGCGAAAACCAACCCAACTATTGGACAGAGGAGCAACAACATGACCAATCCTTTCGATCGCGAGGACGCGAATTTTCGTGTTCTGGTCAATGATCTCCAGCAGCACTCGCTGTGGCCGGAGCATGCAGAAGTACCGCACGGATGGGTAGTCGTCTTCGGACCCGCGCCGCGTGCTGACTGCCTGAGTTATATAGAGAAAAACTGGACAGACATCACTCCGCGGCAGACTGCCCCGTTGGGCGAATCGTGATTTCCTTACGCCAGGTCACGAAGACGTTCGGCACATTTCGCGCTCTGGACCGGGTCAGTCTGGAAGTCCCTGCCGGCACGATTCAGGGTCTGCTTGGACCGAACGGTGCCGGCAAAACGACGATCGTGCGAATACTGACCACCTTGTTGGTTCCGAGTTCCGGAGATGCATTCATTGATGGCAAGGACGTGAATCGACAGGCGCAAGCGGTACGAGCTCGATTGGGTGTTTCAGGGCAGTACGCAGCTATTGACGAAAAGCTCACTGGCTTCGAGAATCTGCAGTTGGTGGGAGAGCTTTACGGAATGGCGCGACGTCAGGCACGTTCGAGGGCCAAAGAACTTCTGGAGCAATTCCGGCTCGATGACGTTCCCGCCGGCCAACTGGCGGGGTCCTACTCCGGCGGGATGAAGCGCAGGTTGGACCTGGCCGGGGCCATCGTTGCTCGACCGAGGGTGGTCATCCTGGACGAACCCACTACGGGGCTGGACCCTCGTGGACGTCGCGATACATGGCAGGCTATCTCCGCTCTGGCGTTGAGCGGAGCAACTGTGCTGTTGACGACCCAATACCTTGAAGAGGCCGACGTGTTGGCCGATTCCATAGCGGTCATCGACAGCGGTCGGATTGTGGACCAGGGTTCCTCTGAAGCGCTGAAAGCCAAGGCCGGAGGCCCGAGGATCGACATCCGGTTGTCCCCTCATCAAGCTTTTGATCCGATCCGGCAAGCCTTTGCGGAGTGCGACTTGGAGGGTTCTTTTGATGAGAAGGCACTCAGCGCCACGGCACCAGCGCCTATGGGCACCGAGAGCCTCCGTTCCGTACTCCGTGTGCTGGGCCATCGCGGAGTGGACATCACCGAAGCAGGACTGCGTCAACCCACACTCGACGAAGTGTTTCTGCAAATAACGGGTAAACCCACCGACGCGCCGTCTCCCCCTGACAACCTCGACGAAGATCCTATCCGAAATGAGGCCCTTTCATGAGTGCTCTCTCGACGATCCGCGACGGCAAAACGATCGCTCGCAGGAACCTCACGACCCTGAGGAGAACTCCTGGCGCCCTGGTTACCGGCTTCGCGCAGCCGATCATTTTCGTACTGATCCTGGCTTTCGTCTTCGGCGGAGCCCTCGGCGGGAAGGACTATAGGGAGTTCCTGATCGGCGGGATACTCGCTCAAACCTTGACGTTCAATTCCTCTTTCACGGCCGTGTATCTTGCCAAGGATTTGCACCAGGGCATGGTCGATCGGTTCAGAGTCCTGCCGATGTCGCGAATCGGCGTCATCCTGGGGCGAGTCTGGGCAGATTTGATGACCAGCATGGTGTCGATCGTGATCATTCTGATCTGCGGAACGGCTATCGGCTGGCGCATCAACGGCGACCCGCTGCAGGTTGTCCTGACCTTGGTTTTGCTGGTTCTGTACACATTCGCTATTTCATGGGTGGGAGCCGTTATCGCGATGACGGCCCGGAGTGTCGAAGTCGCGCAGAGCCTGGGTCTGCTGTGGCTCTTCCCTGTCTGTTTCATATCCGGAGCGTTCGTGTCGGCCGACATGCTACCCGCCTCTTTGCAAGGCTTCGCACAGTGGAACCCCGTAACCGCGGTCGCCACGGCGGCCCGTCATGGGTTCGGAAATATGCCTCCGGAGAACTTCCAGGTTGCCACCGGCTGGCCCGCCCAGAATTCCATGTTGTATGCGTTTGTGTGTTGTGCCGTGATCATCGCGGTCTTCGCGCCTATTGCCGCGGCACAGTATCGCAACATCAGCCGTCGATGATCACAATCCTGCGGTTCGACTGCGAGAAATTGGCTCGAGGTTCTTCTCCAGGGGGTGGCCTGTCCCCCGACGAGCTGGAGGCAGCTGCCTCTGCGGAGGATCGGGAGCATGCGGACCGGCGTCGTGATCCATTGGACCGTTTCCGAACGCTCAGTTCACGGGCGTCGCTGCGCCTGCTGGCCGCTCACCTGCGCGGCCAGTCCGCGCGGGAGGCACCGGCCCTGTCCATCGATCGTTCATGCCACCGTTGCGGAGGGCCCCACGGGCAACCGTCCATTGCGGGTCTCAGCTTGAGCACATCCAGCTCGGCATCCTCGGTGCTGGTTGGGGCCGATGCCTCGGAGGCCCCTTTGGGCGTCGACGTCGAAGCGGCCCCCCATCACTTGTTTGCCGGCTTCGACGATCACGTGCTGCACCCTGCCGAGAGCATGGCCTGCGTGCAAGCAGGTAGTTCGGTTGCAGGTTCGCAGTCGGCACGCCTGCATAGCCGTTTGGCCGTGTGGGTTGCCAAGGAGGCGGTACTGAAAGCCGCCGGCGTCGGTCTGGAGCATCCCATGAACAGAGTTCTCCTTGAACCCTCGGACAGGACCACTACCTGGAGGGGCAACCAGTGCGCAACCGAATTGACGTGGCAGCTCGTCGCGGAGGCTCAGAGCCCGAACGTTCGAGGGCTTTTTGTGTGCCTTCTACCGGCGGTAGCTGGTCCGGTCAGTGCCGTGGCGACCAGCCAGCCCGCGGATATCCATGACATCACCCAGGACTTGCTCCAAGGCCGGCGGACCTCGCGGGCCCCGGGGATACGGTCTACACCAAATGCTTCGTCGAGGTCTCCGGGGCGTACTTGATGGTGAAGAGCAGACCGATCAAAAGCACGAGGGCCAGGGCAAACATCGACCACGAGATACCCCACGCCGTCAACATGATGGGCAGAATGAAAGTTCCGGCAGCGGAAGCGATCCGGCTCAGAGCATTGAGCAGTCCTACACCGGTCGCGCGCAACCTGGTGGGGAACAACTCGGCCGGGTACACCTGCGTCAGGTTCGACGCCGCAGACATCACGAAGGTGTAGACGACGAACGGGATCATGAGCACGACGACGGATCCGTGGGCCAGCAGCCCCAGTAGGACGAGCGAAACCGTGAGGACCAGGAACGAGATGATCGTCGCACCTCGCCGCGAGAACTTTTGGACGAACCATAGTCCGGCGATCCCGCCCAAGAGGAGGAAAACGTTCAAGACCACTTCCTGCACGTGCCCGTCGGATACCTCGAGGTTGTCGAAGATCGTGGGCATGAACGTGTAAATGGCGAAGTAGGGAAGGACGAGCGCACTGTAGAACACGATGCCGAACCAGGTGTACTTCGCTTGACCCGAGGCAAAGAGTTCGCGAAAACCATGGCTCTCTTCGGGGCTGGCGTTTGCGGCCAAGTCCGTCGCCGAGATTTCTGCCTTGAGATATTTGCCGACGATCTTCTGCGCCTCCTCGATGCGGCCCTTGCTGATCAACCACCCCGGAGATTCGGGGGCGCCGATTCGGACCACCAGCACGAGGAGTGCGGGGATGGCACCGCTGGCAAGCAGTGCCCGCCATGATTCTTCTCCCGTGAGGAAGAGACTTCCCAGGACGTTGGCGGCGACGTATCCGACGGTCCACATGACGGTCAGCGAAGACAACATCATGCCCCGAGACTTCCTCGGAGAGAATTCGGAGAGCAACGTTGGTCCGACGGCGTAGTCCGCGCCGAGCCCGAAGCCGATGACGAGGCGCAGGATGAAAAGGCTGAGGAACCCGTCGGCCCAGAACTGCAGGATCGAGGCGACCGTTATGATCACGAAATTGAGGACGAAGACCCGCTGACGCCCGATGAGATCGCCGACGCGTCCAAGGACCAGGCTGCCGAAGAACAAACCGATGAGCGCAGAGCTGGCAAGCAATCCGGATTCGAGACCGGTGAGGGACCAGCCCGCTGTCAGAGCGGGCAAGAGTGCCCCAATCATGCCCAGTATGTACCCATCGGTGAAATTGGCACCGAAGGTCATGACGGTTACTCGCAGGTGAAATCTGTTGAAAGGGATCTCATCTATGGCCTGCGTCGTGGGTACGTCCGATATCTTTACCATTCGAATTCCTGATCGCTCGTACGGGCCCGCGACAATTTGGCGGGAAGCTGTGTGGTGTTGGCCTGCTCTATTGCGACGAGGTGCGCAGTCTCCTGGAAACTTCGGAGGCAGCGTGCTGCAGAAGTGCCCCGCAGCTTCTGGTTTTCTGTTTGGTCGATCTGTAGGTGGGGACCAGGATGCTCATGGCCGCGATGGGTCTGTCTCCCCCGTAGACGGGTGACGAGATGGCGGTGACGTCTTCCTCGACGATGTTCTCCGAAACCAGGTAACCCTCCTCCGGGGTTTTTCCCTGGAGAACGCTTCCGGCGGCGGATCCTTCTACGGGGATCGTGTGCCCGACCCAACTGACGTGTCGCACCGAATGGCTGCCTTCGACAATGCTGATGTACAGGACCGTGTCACCGTGCCCCTCGACGCTCAGGTAGACGGATTCGCCGGTTTCGGCCGCCAGATCCTGCATAGGCTGTCTGGAGAGCTCGGCCAAGGAATTGTCGCTGAAGGCCTGGGCACCGACTTGGATGAGACGAACGCCCGGTCGATAAGTCCCGGCGTCATCCCGCGTGAGCCAATTGCTCGCCTCAACGGTCCGAAGCAGACGCAAGGTGGTGCTCACTGGCAGCTCAGCTTCGCGGGCGGCTTCCGCCAGCGTCATAGCGCCCTTGTCGCAGACTATCCCCAGCAGATCGAGTGCTCTCTCAACGGTTCGGGTCGAAGTCTCGGCCATGGGATCCTCTCGACCCTTAAGGGTGATGCAGGTAACAGTTTTACCCAGTGAAACATTAAAACCGTCTAGTGAAAACCTTAAATTTGAGGCAGACTGTGCTGCATGCGCGAAAATGAGCAGTCCGATCTCCAGCAATTTCACGGTGAAGACCCTCACAAACTCGGTCATTTCGGTCATACGGACCCGCCGGTCCAGGTGGACGGAACCGGGCTGACGATTGCCGATATCGACCGGATTGCCAATGGCGCCGGGGTTCGTCTCGCGCCGGAGGCTCTCGACCGGATCCGTCGGCAGCACCGACAAGCTCGTGAGATCAGTGAGCGGCAGCCGGTGTACGGCCAGTCCACGGGTGTGGGTGCAAATCGATTCGTCCAGATAGATGAACAGGACGGCGATCACGGCCTGCGACTGCTCCGGAGTCACGCCGCCGACGCAGGTTCCGGCGTTCCCGCGGAAACGGTCCGAGTCATGCTGGCGATTCGCTTGTCCCAGCTCGCGGCATCCGGAAGCGGGATCAGTCCGGACATTGTCCAAGGCCTGGAAAGAATGCTCCGGGACGACGCTTTGCCCACCATCAGGACCGTAGGAGGCATCGGGACAGCCGACTTGGCAGCGTTGGCATCGACTGCACTGGCCTTGCACGGGGAACGCCCGACCACGAGGCCATTGGCCGCGACAGTGCCCTTCGGTCGAGACAGCGCTTTGCCGTTCATGAGCAGCAGCGCGCTGACATTGGCTCGGGCGGCCCGGTCCTTGGCGCGGCTGCGGGAGCTCGAGCGTTCTTCGCGCGTTGTCGCGGCTCTTTCGGCCACGGCCGTCCGGGCCAACCGGCAGGCATTTTCACCCCAAGCAGGCCGCGCCGCCGTGATTCCCGCGGCGACGCGGGTCGCGGAAGAAATGCGTGAACTCCTCGAGGACGAATCGGAGCCGGCCCGAATCCAGGATCCGTTCGGTCTGCGCGCCTACATACAGTCCCAGGGCGCCGTGGTGGAAGCCATGGACCGGCTATTGAACCTCGTCGAGCCCTTGACCTCGGTGGCCCAGGAGAATCCGCTCTTCGATTTCGAGTCGCAGAGCGCAGTGCACCACGGTGGATTCCACCAGGTTTCATTGGGCCTCGCCATCGATGGGCTGGATCTCGCTCTGGCCCAAAGTGCACCCCTGGTCATGTCCCGCATCACCATGCTCCATGATCCGGCGTACACGGGTACGCCTTCATTCTTGGCCGACGGAACGGATGGCTCATCCGGCCACATGATGCTCGAGTACATAGCCGCAAGCGCAATGGCTCAGTTGAGAAATGCCGCCCAACCGGCATCGATGAACACCGTTGTGCTCTCGCAGGGCGCCGAGGAAGACGCCAGTTTCGCAACTCAAGCGGTCGATCAGCTCGAGCGGGCAGCCGACAACTACCAGATGATGCTCTCCATAGAGCTGCTGTCCGCCCACAGAGCCATCGATCTTCTTGGCAGGACGACGTCTACCCCGCTCAACCGCGCGATACTGCACATGCGGGAGGCCGTACCCGTCGTCGCCGCCGACCACGATCTGCGCCCGGACATCGACTCGGCCAGCCGAGCACTCACGGGTCTGGCTCGCCGAATTCTTCACGAGGCCTGAAGATCTCACATTCCGTCAGTCGCCCTGTCCCAAGCCAGTTTTCGTCATAATCCGCGTGCGTTGTGGATAATCCGGCCGACAGCGCGCGAAGGGATGTAGGTCGTCAGAAGAACAGAGACAACAAATAGGCGAAAATCAATCCGAAGACGGAAACCAGGGTTTGGACCATCATGTGGGTCTTGGTGGCCTGCCCAAGCGTCATGCCAAAACTTTCTTTCACGAACCAGAATCCCGAGTGGTTGACCCAGTTGAGGCCGATGGTTCCGGAACCGATGGCTATGACTATGAGTGCTGTGTACGGATCCGAATATCCGTCGACGAGCGGTGCCAGCACTCCGGTGGCGGCGACGATACCCGCAGTGGCCGAACCGGTGCAGAAGGACAGAAGTAGGCCGATAAACCAACCCAGGAAAATAAGGTTCAGCTCGAGGGACGAGGTGATATCGACGATGGCGTCCCCAATGCCTGAGTCTTGCAAGGCTTGGTTGAACGCGCCCCCACCTGCGACGATCATGACGACGCTGGCCACAGAGCCCATACTGCTGGTCAAAGATTTACGGATCTGTTTGCCGGAAATCTTCGCTTGATAAGCAACAATCACGGACGCGAAGAGGACACCGACCAGCATGGAGACCGCAGGGTTACCAAAAGCTTCCGTGATGGTGTCCAGGTGAGAGTCGGGGGCGAAGAGCAAGACCACAGAGTTGACCAGCATCAAGATGACCGGAACCAAGATACACACGACCGCGAGTCCACTAGGCATAGTTTTAGCCGGCGATACCTCAACGACCGCCGTGGCCACGTCTTCCGAGGGCTGTTTTGCCACTGACCCTGTCGGCTTCGTAGACGATTCAGCGGCAAAAGCTTCTTCGAGGTCCGTGCCGGTGAATTGCTTGACGAGGTGCTCCGGCGGCTCGAGCTTTATATGGGGTGCGACGAGTTTGGCGTAGACCGGCCCCGAGAGTATGACGGTCGGTACCGCACATACCAGCCCGAGCAGGATGGTCGTGCCGATGTTGGCTCCGAGTCCGTCGACGGCGATGACCGGACCTGGGTGGGGCGGGACCATTCCGTGCAAACAGCACAGCGCGGCGATGGCCGGCATCAAGATTCTGAGGTACCACATCTTTGGGCGACCTGACTGGACCTCAAGGCGCAAGGCCACTGAGTAGATCACCGGCATCAGGACGACCAGCCCGACTTCGAAAAACATCGGAATTCCGACCACAAAAGCGGCCAGAGTAGTGATCCATGGCGCAGCCCTCGGGGAGCTGTGGGAAAGAATGGTGTCCGCGATCTGGGCTACAGCCCCGGAGTCGGCCAACAGCCGACCCAACATCGCGCCGAGGAAGATCACGATGCCGGTTTCGCCCAAGATGCTTCCGGCACCGTCTGTCAATGTTTCCGGGATCTCGCTCAGCGGTTCACCGGCGGCCAGTGCCGTCAGGAAGGCGACGACGACTAGGGCCAGGAATGGATGAAGCTTGGTGCGCCAGTTGATCAGAAAGATCAACACAACGATGGCACAGAGCAGGACCGCGACAAGGTATGCGGGTGTGTCAGTGATCATGAACACACCGTACAGACGAGTTCACTTGTTGGCTAGTGGATACACCCGGATTTATAAATATCTTTACCGACAGCTGTGTATTTTGTTAGCCCATTTCGTATACGCTTGTATTCCTATAGATACAGACTTGCCATGAAGGGTGGTTACACAGTGTCCGGCACGGAGCAAAAATACGAGGCAGACGTGATCGTCGTCGGTGGAGGCAATGCGGGATTCACGGCAGCCCATGCGGCGGCCAAGAACGGCCGACGAGTACTTCTCTTGGAGAAGGGCACCAGCGACGATGCTGGTGGCAATAGCTTCTACACGGCCGGCGCAACCCGGATTACGCATCATGGGCTCGAAGACCTCAAGGACTTCATTGAACCCGACGCACGTCACGCAATGACCACGGTTCCGCCATACACTTCCGAGGACTACGCCGCCGATCTTGATCGGGTCACCGAAGGTCGCAACGACAAAGAGCTGACCAAGGTGCTCCTCGAGGAAGCCACCGAAACCCTACGATGGTTGCATTCGCTGGGGCTGAAGTACCGGCTGATGTACGAGCGTCAGTCGTATCAGAACCCGGACGGAACGTATCTCTTCTGGGGCGGGTTGCACGTCGGAAACGTCGACGGCGGTCAGGGCCTGATGGCCGACCACACTCGTGTTGCGGGCGAACTGGGTGTCGAGATCCGGTACGGAGTGCGCGGGAAAGAACTGCTCACCGAAGATGGCAAGGTAATAGGCGTGAAGGCAGAGGTCGGGGGGAGGGAGATCAACTACTCGGCCGAATCCGTCGTACTGACGGCCGGCGGTTTCGAGGCTGATCCGGAAATGCGCTCCCACTACCTGGGGCAACGGTGGAGCCACGCCAAAGTACGGGGAACGCCCTATAACACTGGAGACATGCTCAACGCGGCCTTGGCAGTTGGGGCCGAGCGTGGCGGCGACTGGTCCAGTTGCCACTCGGTCCAGTGGGACGCCTTTACTCCCCACAATGAGAGCAATCGGGAGCTGACCAACAGGCTTACCCGCCAGTCCTATCCTTTGGGCATTCTGGTCAACAAAAACGGCAACCGCTTTCTCGATGAGGGCGCGGACTTCCGCAATTACACCTACGCCAAGTACGGCAAGCGCATCCTCGAGCAGCCGGATGCCTTGGCTTTTCAGATTTTCGATGCCAAGACCCGTCCGATGTTGCGTGAAGAAGAATACGAGATGCCGGATATTTCGGAGGTCACCGCCGGGACGGTGGGCGAGTTGGCTGAAAAACTCGGTGTCGATCCCACCCAACTCCAAAAAACCGTCTCGGATTTCAACTCCCGCATTAACGTCGAGGCCGAATTCGACCCCAACGTTAAGGACGGCCGCAGGGCTGACGTAGAGCCGCCCAAGAGCAACTGGGCGGAGGCGATCGACACTGCACCGTTCTTTGCCTATCCGGTCACTTGTGGTATCACCTTCACCTTTGGAGGTCTGAAGACCGACACCCATGGCAGGGTTCTCGACCAGCGCGGACAGCACATCAAGGGACTCTACGCGGCAGGTGAGATGCTCGGCGGGCTCTTCGCCAACAATTATCCAGGAGGTTCCGGCTTGGCGGCCGGTTGCGTCTTCGGCCGCAGGGCCGGACAGGTCGCGTAGCGAGATCAAACGACTCCCCTGTATCCTCAATCCAGACGAAGACCGGGCTGCGGCCGGTCGCATCGTTATGGATTTGGGTTTCCGGAGACATCGAACAGACGAGGAAAGAAATGGCACGAGGGGCGGCGAACGGATTCGATCGCAACGCTATTTTCGAGAAACTGCGTCAAGAGATCATCGAAGGAACCTTGGAGCAGGGCTCGCCGTTGAAGGAATCTCCGCTCGCAACCCGGTTCAATGTCTCCCGAACCCCGGTCCGAGACGCATTGGTGCGGCTGGAACAGACCGGTTTGGCGGTACGGGGGAATCGTGGCCTTGCGGTGAAAAGCATCGATCCGCAGTCGGTCGTACAGGTCTATCGGCTTCGTATTCTGCTCGAAGAAGAGGCCGCCGGGCAGGCAGCAGAGAACCGAACGTTCAATGACGTCATCAGCTTGCAGGCCCTCATGTCTCGAGACAAAGAAGTGGATCAGGACGACGAGCAGGCCCTGGTCCGGGCCAATCTGGATTTTCACGAAGCCGTCTGGCAAGCGACGCAAAACAAGCTACTAACCTCGTTGCTCAACGAAGTCACAGGTCAGGTAGTACACGCTCCGAAATCTACGCTTTCGGTCGGAAATCGCTGGGCCGAGGCGCTGGAAGAACACGAAGCGCTGGTGAAGGCCATCGAAGATCGAGAGATTGCCTCGGCACGCCGTATAGCCCGCCAGCACTTCGAACAAGCCCTCCACATTCGGATGAGCCTGCTCCGAGAATCCGTACGTCAACGCATCGACGGTTAACAGGATTCGGCGGTATGGTTTCGGGCAAAGGCCTCATGTCCAAAACAATCGTGGCGAGCATCGACGGCCAGGACTAGTCTCAGGTCATGACGAACACAGGTGGGGCGGCCCTGGATGCCCCACGGATGGACGCAAGCAAACTGTATTGTGACCGACGCGAATTGCACAGTGATTCCACGCTCGCCGAATGCCCGCCCAGCCCGGCGGCCCTGCCCTGATGGAAAGACTGTGGGGGCGTGTCTGAAAAACTCACAGGGATAAAATTCGGTCTATACATCGCCCGGAGCGAGCTGGCTCCTCCGCATAGCCATAAAGGATCACGAGCGGCCCTACCCATCCTGACGCGTATAGCCGAGCCTTACGCATGGGGGGCATATCCCCTACTCGAGCGGTCCTCCGCGGTTCAAAAATTTATTCTCTCGAAGAGGACCTCTTTACAAGACCCTCATCACTTTCGATTGACTCGACAAATGAGTAAGGAGGCCAGGGTCCCAAAAACCTGATGGTGACAGCGGAATTCTCGTTCTTGATCGCAGAAAGCTCTACTCCCAGATCATGTTTCCGTTCTTCTTCAACCAGACATGAAGCGCTCAGCACAGGGACTAGATCCTGTTGCCTGGAAGGGTGCCGGTATTCCTGGATCTGAACACAATGCGCCGCCACTCTGGCACGATAACCCGGGTATGCTTGGTCGGCAGCCATGTCCGCAGTTTCTTTCGAGATTTTTTCCAGGCGTTTTTGGAGCAATCGTTGCACTCCCGCAGGGCGTGACTGCAACTCCGTCTGGAGCTGACCTATGTTCGGATCCTCAGCAGCCACCTGGGACCGGTTCAACGATATTTCGACACGCAACTCAGACTTTCCTGCCAAGGAGCTGAGCCTGCCCGTCAGCGTTTTTTCGGACGTTGCGAGCCATGATTTCAGTTGCTCTTCGGCCGATGCTCCGTGGTCATCATCTGACTGGACTATGACATTGAAGGACATAGGAAGGACCGCTCCGGCCGCCTCCCACCCTTCTTCGACCACGTCGCTATGCTGCAAGACCCACCGCTTGACGTCCTCGTCTGGGCCATCGTAGGGACCGCCTTCGTGGGAGTGAACCACGGCACGAGGGCCGGTTTCATTGCCTACAATATGCAGTGGGGCGTCGTCGATACCCGTGGTTTGAGGTTGGTAGTCCCCGTCAGGCACGATCGAATATACGTAAAGCTTGTTGTCTGTCATGTGACGTTCTTTCGGTCTTCCTCAGCCCACCGGGCCGGGTTGATGAGCTTGTCGACGACCTCGTCGACGACGTCGTCGAGACCGCGGTGCAGGTCATCGACCGATGCACTGATTCCGTGTTCTGCCTTCAACTGATCCATCGCCTCGTCAAGTTCCATTAAGGCTTCGCCGAGTCGATTTTGTTCCTCCTCGGTAAGATCTCCACCCTCCATCCGTCGGACGGCTTGGGTTTCGAGGGCCTCTTGAATCACCTCGACCAAGGTCACTACGAGCGTGAGAACACCGTGCTTGAGGCTTTCCTCGTCAATTTGAAGTGCCATGCCATACCTCTGCTACAACTTGTTCTTGGGTGATGTCGTTTCCGGTGCCGGATCAGCCGAAAGCGGTTCCCGGTTCCCCCACCATGCGGCGAGACTCTGTTGCCAAGTCTCAAGGTCTTCGGTGGCCAAAACAGTGGTGCCGTGTTTGGTCGTGAGACTCAATACCACGGGTTGGTCAGTCGGGTTGTCGCGGGACTCGGTTTCCAGATCCCACACGTCCCTGGGGTGCAAGCGGACTAGGGCTCGGCTGTCCATCGGCGATTTCCAAACCAGCCCTTCGCCCTCGCTCAGCGTGGCCTGCCCGGCGCGCCATACGATGTCACCGGCGCGAGATTCGAGGAACCAAACCCGACCTTCATGCAGCGGACCGGGCTGCGGAGCTTCAGCCTCCAGAGATTGCGACATACTCGTATGTCTTAGCTGCTCCTTAACCAGGCCGATCAGTCGTTCCGGGTCCACGGCTGAGAGCTTGGCAGTACTAGCGTCGCGGAGCTCGACGTGAATGCGAGTTCGATGTTCTCCGCCGATTGAGCGTTCATTGAGCGGCCGAATCGAGGTTATGTCGGACAGGTTTGCCTCCCACAAGGTCTCCTGCGGATCTCGCCGATGGATAATCAACCGATGGTTGGTCAGGTAGGCGCTCCCTGGCCTCCACGTCCTATAAAAATTGTCCTGGTAATGCCCGCCGGCCATCTTGGCGATGACTTCTTCGCCTTCGCCCATAGGTAGATGAGCCGTCATCGACTTTCGGACCCAGGCTCGAGTCTGTTCGTCCCACTGACGCATCATCCCGTATTCCAGCATCGTCTCGATGCCAGCGATGGTAGTTCTCAAGTTCACCCCTATCAGGGGAACGTCAGCCACCGAAATAATGAGATCAAGGTCGAGGTACACTCCTTTGTTCAGGAGCACCTCAATCAAATCAGGAAGTGTTGCCCGTGGATCTCGACTGGGCTGCATCGCCGCGGTGTCGGTCATTAAAGGTTATTCTCCTGCCTGGAGGCCGGAACTCGAGAAATCTTCGGGCCGTTGCTCAGGCGTTTTCGAACTTAGAGACTGGTCCGAACCCTGCCGACTCAGCTCTTTGGAACGCGCGCTCTGCCAACCGCACCAGGGGCAGTACTCATTCATCAGTTGCCTAAGTTCGGCGCGCTTTCCGCATTGGGGACACGTGTCCTTCTGCTCAATTGCTTCTTTCCAAGCCACAGTTTCTCTGTCGGTCCCCGCCGGGAAGTCCAGGCCGTACCGCGCGGCGGTCTCAAACGAGGCCAAGGCCGCCCGGATCCGGATCCCCAGCAGCTCCACTCCTGCTACTGAAACCATGATGTCAGCGTTAAGCACCAGACCCTTGTCGAGAAGGGTCTCAACGACCTGCAGAAGAGTACCTTCCCGATCCCGCTGTGGCTCCATAGCATTATTCGAGGTATTCGCTACGCTCATCAGTAGCTCCTTTGGTCATGACAGCCCACCCCGGCGTATTCACTCGGGATAGGCATGTTGGTTCAGTCGGAGGGGTGACCACGTACATAGCGGTCCTTTCGGTCATAAGCAACGATGTCTCCCTCAGCATCTAAATCCACTTCGTAGATGGCCAGCAGATCAGCAGTATCGGGGATGCGGCGGGACTCCACCACCTCCAGTCGAACCACCCACCCTTCACCGCTCTTCTTGACCCCGACGACCGACTCGGGTTGGCGCCGAGTTAAGTCGACAAATTGTTCAAGCGCGGATTTGACGGCTTTGCCCGCAGAGATCTCCGGCCTTGCGTTACTCGGCGACCTGCTCCCCTTGGGCTGTTCTCCCGGCGTTTCTTCGTGATGCTCATGGCCGGATGAACTCTCATGCTCAGATGAAGGTCGTTTGTCCGGCGTGTGGTTAGAGTTCGTAGCCGAGGGTTTGCGCCGACGAGGCTCATCGCTGTGGTTTGCGGGCCGTCGGTTCCGATCCTCCGACTGTTGCTCTGCGGAATCGTTTTTCGCCGTGGATGTGGGGCGTTGGTCGTTCATCTTTGCTCCTTAGATTTATTACGCCTAGTGGCCTCGAGGAGCCGCCCGACTAGTTCCCGCTCCAACTGATCGGCTTCTGAATTATCAAGGCGTCCGTCGCGACGGGCCTCGGCTACTTCTTCCAGTTGGCGGCGGATCCTGCCTCGGTCGTAGAACTGCTTCTCGGCTTCGTCACGCACCTGTTCGGCGACCCATACGGTCCCACGAAGAGGAGCGAATGGGGCTGAGAAAATCGCAGAGAAAATACCCATCGAAATGCCTCACTCGGAGGTTTCGGGGAGGAAATCATAGGGCGCCTGGGGACCAAGCAGTCGAAAGACCAGCCTTTGTTGATTCTGTTCTGCCAGTTCTTCCACAGCCGACTCGAAATCCTCGGTCGCATCGTTTTCGATGAGTACGGCCACCTCAACGACGTCTTCGGCCTGTCCAGCCTCGCGAACGACGTGTTCGGCGGTGACTTTCTCGATCCTTTCAAGCAGAGGTTCAGCCTCAGTAGAACGTTTGACGTCGAAAGCTGCGACGATAATCTCTCCTAAACGAATGCGCTGGGGACGCGTTTCATCCTCGCTGGTGCCAGCGATAGCCGCGCGAAGCTCTGCGGCTTCCCCATTCTCCTCAACGATCTCCCGCAATACCCGCTCGCGGTCGAATCGCACGAGCAGCGTGTACTGCGCGTGTCCCTTGAGCCGAACGAGACTGTCATAATACTTCTGCTCGTTGGGGTCGAGGACATCTCTGGTTATGTCATCGGGATCGGGAACCACAGTCCCGAATGCCAGTGGCAGAATCGGCTCATTGGCACCGATCCGGTCCAGGACGGTGGTGTGGGCCACCAGGTTGTTCGGCGT
Source organism: Rothia uropygialis (assembly GCF_004137765.1). GTDB lineage: Bacteria > Actinomycetota > Actinomycetes > Actinomycetales > Micrococcaceae > Rothia. The sequence goes on from NZ_NOIS01000005.1 coordinate 213,381, forward strand.
GCCCAAGTCTTCGACGGTGTCAACGTCGCTAACTACTGCGCCGAGTCGACCGGAGCTAATCTTGCGGACGGACTGGTTTTGAACGCCTTCAAGGTCGAACTGCTCCCCCGAATCGTTAAGGATGATCCCGTAAAAGTACGTCTCCCTCGATGGGGCGGCCATGTCATTCATTCTGCATTTTCGCTTTTCTTCCGCACCGGGCGCTTGGCTTGCCTTTGCGGTTGCTCGTCTTGTGCGTCCGCGTCTTTATTGGACGTGAAGGCATTCTTGACTCCTTCGACCGCGCCTTGGGTTTTGCCCTTGGCCCCGCCCTGCGTCATGCCTTCAAATAGTTCGGGGAGATCCCGCCCGCCCTGCTGGGTCAGGTCCAGACGGTTCGTTGCTTCGGCGAAGCGTAGGTAGGTATCAACGCTGGCGATGACGATGCGAGCGTCAATCGTGAGGATTTCAATCCCCACCAAAGAGACTCTTACGTAGATGTCGATCACGAGACCTTTGTCCAGGATGATCTCTACAACGTCGGCAAGGGAGCTCGATGACGGTCGATCGACATAGCTTCCGCGAGAACGTTCAGCAGTGCTGTTGGTCATTTTCGGTACCTGCAATCTTTCGGGATGAGCGAACTACTAATCGCGTTCGTTCTCTTCATCAGCTGGTGATTCGTAGTCATCGTCTGCATCGACGTCCTCGCCTTCGCCGGCGGGCTCATCTTCGACGGGTTCTTCTTCTGCCTCTGGAGAATCCTCTTCCTCGACGTAATCAGCTTCCTCCTCGGCGGGCTCTTCAAGCTCGTCCTCGTCTTCACCGGAATCCTGGTCTTGGAAGTCTTCTGAATTCTCTTCGTCCTGAGGCTCTTCGGACTCGTTCTCCTGGTCGGCTTCCTGCTCTTCTTCCAGCGCGTCCTCATGGGACGTTACGAGTTCACTGTCGCGTATTTCTCCGCGCCAGCCTTCCACCCCGTCAGGATCAAGGATCGTATCCGTCATGACGTGGTGGACGAAGAACTTCATCTCCAATCGGAACCGACGGCCCACGGCCCGCCAAATATTGCCGGTGCGCTCCATGAACCCCTGAGGGTGGTATTCACCGATGACGACCATCCGAGTCAGTCGCGGCGCGACTTCGTGGAAGGAAACGCTTCCGCTGATATATCCTTTATCACCGGTGGATTCCCAGACGATATGGGAGTCGGGAACCTGCTCGACAATGGTCGCCTCCCAAGTACGGTGCGACCAGAAGACCTGACCTTTGAATTTGAGTTTCGTATCCTCAGTACGCTCGACGCTCTCGACTTTTTTCATAAAGTCCGGCCAGTCCTCGAATTGGGTGAAGGCGTTATACGCGACCGAAAGCGGCACTCCAACCTCGGCCCATTCGACGATATTCATGAATTTGTTGTCGCTGGAGCCACTGCCTCCGGAGCTACCACCCCCGAAAACACCCTTGACCTTGTCTTTCGCTCCCGCGGTCGCAGCCGATACAGCCGCTTTGGCGGGAGACTCGCCCTCCGCGATCTTTTGGGCGCCAGCTTTGGCAGCCTCACCGCCGGATCCACCATTTCCATCGAACCGGTCTGCGAGCTGATCAACCTTACCGCTGGCCGAACTGATCGCTTTACGTCCAAGGGTCTGAGCATAATCGGCTACTTGCCCTTTGAGGCCTCCAAGGACCGTGTTGTCGCTCATGCTGAATCTCCCTTGCGGTTGGATGAAGCGCTCTTCCTTGTAGTGGTGGAGCGCTTAGTCGTGTTCTGCGATTTGCTCGCCGATGATTTCGCAGTGGTACCCCGCTTTGAGGCGCCTCGCGCGGACCCCGAACCGCGCTTAGCGGCGCCCTGGGAGGAAGAGGACCGTTTTCGTGCTGGGCGCTTCGGTTTTTCCTCAGCAGCAGGCTCCTCCTCAGAAGGCTCCTCCTCAGCAGCAGGCTCCTCCTCGGAAGCCTCCTCCTCAGCAGGCTCCTCCTCAGCAGCAGGCTCCTCCTCACCTAATTCATCCACAGGTTCCTCGCCGGGAGGTGCTTCTTCTTCCTGGACGTCGTCTTCGGGGGCGCCCTGTGGCTGGTCTTCAACTGGCGCGTCGGACTCGGCCTCGTCCTCCGCGCCTTCGGGTTGCAAGCTCTTCGCGGATTCGTCGAGGGACGCTTTCAGCCTGTCCGTTCGCTCTTGCAGCTTGGCGCCCAGCTGGTCGGCTCCCCGCGTTGCCAGACCCTTTGCCGCGTCCTTGCCAGAATCAGCGAGACGCCCAGTGATTTTTTCCCCCAACTCTTTGAGCTCAGGAGTGGACTGGGCAAACTGAGTGAGAGCTCCTGTCAATTGTTTGCGCTTGCTGAAAGCCGTGGTTCCAGAAACCGTACTTGCGACCACCAGGGCAAGCTTCAGCTTCTTGGCTCGTCCGAGCAAATAACCGCCTAAAAGCAGGCCTGCAGTCTTCGTTTTTTTGTCCATGCTGCATCTCCGAACCCGTGCTTCGTAGCACTGCTAGCTAGTGAGGATTTACCTATCCTTGGTTTGCTCAGTCTTCCAGCTCCAGGCATTCCTGGCTATAGAAATATTGCAATTTTTGGCGTTTGACTAGCGGAAACGCTGGCACGGCACACATTATGGGCCATAATCTGAAGGCCCAAAGTTCAAATTCCGAGATGGGGGAGGATGTATCGGTCGAGTGACCGACGCGTCCGGAGTTGACCTAGCCGGGCTTTTTCGATCAATCTCACCAATTTTTCTTCGATATAGCCGATCACGAGCCAGATCAAGGGTTCTCTTGCCCCGCCTGCCCATGCAGTCCGGGACGTCGAGAGCAAAGGCCCCAAATGGATGAGGGTCAACCGATCAACAGGCACCAGGGGTGAATACTCATGTGATGTTCGACGGCCCATCCGGTTCTGGCACGGAAGCTCCCATCGCGGAGCCACCTCACGAACGGGAGAGATCCGCCCAGGTCAGTCCTCAGTCTCTGAACAACTGGCCGTCCGAGATCCAGACGCTGAGATCCTTCAAATTCGGGTCAATCTCACGGGTCTGTTCGATATTCGCCGCGTAGGCGTCGGTCTGCGCAAGCCACCGGAACATGGTGAACATTTCTTCCTGATCCTGGATGCTCTCCAACGGCAAGGCCTCGTATCTGGTCGGGACGGAAGCCGCCTCCGCAATCACCTCAGCGACGGCCTCGCCAGTAAGCTCATCTGCGGCAATTTCTATTACTCCTTCGGGCACAAGCTCAGGATCTTGTAATACCGCGGCGGATACACGTCCTATGTCATCGACAGCGATCATTTGCAAGGGCACGTCTCCCGGCATTGGCATACGGACCACAATCGAACCGTCGTTGTCCTTCTGTGCCATGCCGAGCAAATTGTCCATGAAGAATACTGGCCGAATTACCGTCACGTGTACGCCAGAACCTAGGTTCTGAAGTTCTCTCTCAACCTGGTACTTACTGTCGAAGTGTGGGATACCCGTATCCCTCTCCGCACTGCCGACAGAGCTGAACACGATCCTGGCGACTCCCGCTTCAATAGCTGCATCCGCGAGGGCCTTTCCTTGGCCAATCTCGGCAGCCGCGCCATCTGTGCCGAAAGGTGTGGTCATGAACCACAATGCGCCGAGACCTTGCATCGCTGGCGCAAGCGTATCGGGCTCATCCAAATCTGCCCGCACGACCTGCGCACCACGCTCCGCCAGCCGCTTAGCGGCCTCAGACTCGGGTCGGCGGACCAACGCACGAACCGGCATCCCCAGGTCCAAAAGAGCGGTCGCCGTCGCGCCGCCTTGTTTCCCCGTGGCAGCGAACACCCCATAAACGAACACTTCGTTTTTGTGTTTTTTACTCATGTCGGGTTTTTCCTCTCGTCAACTTGCTGTTTACTCGTCGGTTTAGGTGGCCACGCGAGTGAGTCACACTGTTGGCTATGGCCAAGTAGAAGGCACTCTAGACCCCCCGGTCCGTAGCAAGATCACCTGGGAACCAAAGTTCAGCTCCCCAACCCGATACCTCGATGCCAAGGGGAAGGCGAGAGGCACTCATCCTTCCCTGTCTCAATGGAGATCGGCGGTAACGCCAGACATGGAAATTCTGTTCACAGGTCAGCACTCCACTGCCCTATCCTTGTTGCCACGTGTCCAGCCCATTGATCAAGATTTCGGTTGGTTCAGGCCCGGAAGCGGTATTCGCGAAACTCTGGGGGCCTGATCCGCCAAAAAGCCGTAACCTCGGTCAGATGGTCGCGCCCTTCTGTTCGCGCTCACCGCCCGACGGGAAATGGGCCAGCAATAGTTCGTGTGCTGTCATAACCCTTGACTTATCCGGTCGCGTGCTTTGGGGGCGACTCGTCAAGCCCCCATACCGCCGAAGAGCGCGTGACCGTCGTATCGTATAACGGCTGTTCAGTTAGCCAGCTTGTTCAAACTCAGCCTTCATCGTCGCCAGCGTGCGTTGGATGTTTTTCCGTTGGAAATCCGCGAAGGGCTTGCCGCCGGTGACGGCTCGGTCGAACACACCGGCCAACCAGTCGGGCCACTTCGTTCGTTGATCGGTCCAGGTCTCGGTGACGCGAGTGCCACCGTCGACTTCTTCGAAGCCGTAGGCCCACCGGGCGATCCCGCCGCGCAGAATGGGCGAACGAGGCCCGATCTTGCGCACTTCGAAGGCAAAGCTCTTCTTCGGCACGGATTCGATCACGACGCACTGGGTAATCCAGCGAGCCCTGCCGCGATGGTTGGTGCCGTTGAAAACCTCGCCATCGTTCAATGGCCGGCCGCCCTCCGGCCCCACTGCCCCGGTATTTTCTGGACTCCATCGGGGCATCTGCGTTGGATCGGCGACCTGGTTCCAGATCGTCTCAGCGTCTGCTCTGATCACCACGCTGTCGCTTACCTGCATTGTGCGGTTCATTCGGGTCCTCTCCTCAATTGACTCCACACTAGGCCGCCTTCCTCGGCGGTGTATACCTCGCCTCCCGCGTAACCCGCGGGAGGATCCAGTGGCACCGTGGGTCGACGGCCTACCGCGCCACGCATGCGGCTCTCTGCGTCTCAGCGAGCCCGGTCTACAGGATCAAGGACGCTCGATGCCATGGACTTTACGGGGCGCGGTACCCATACTGGCCGCATGGCTATTGATCCAGACTTTGCGCCCAATTCCCTGCCTAACGAGGTGGCTCTGCTGGTCATCGGCAGTGGGCCGGCAGGGATGGCCGCGGCTCGGAGCTATGCCGAGGGCGGCGGGGTCGGAACGGTGCTGGTCCTCACCGCCGACGCGGACCCACCCTACGAGCGGCCCCCTCTGAGCAAAGAGATGTTGGCCGGCGAACAGGCCGTTCACCCGCGGCCCATCAATGAGGATCCATTGCCTGATCAAGTCATGCTGCGGTTGAAGTCCGAGGTCACCGGCGTGGACCGTAAAAGACGTACGGTGCACTGCGAAACTGTGGAGGGACAGTGCAGCGTTCGGTACTCACGGTTGGTGATAGCGGTTGGCTCCCGGCCAAAGGCGCTGCCCGGCGCCGACGACGACGCGCAGGTCCATCTGCTGCGCTCGTTGCAGCAGGGACGAGAATTGGTGGACGCAGTCGATGCAGCACGCACTGCCGTGGTGGTCGGATCCGGATTCATCGGCTGTGAGGCGGCAGCGTCTCTGGCTGGCCGCGGCGTTCGGACGACCATGGTCACTCCGGAATCCGCCCCGCAGGCTGCCCGGCTGGGGCGGACTGCCGGAGACCGTGTGAGCGGCTGGTTGCGGGAGGCCGGGGTCGAGCTCCGCACGGAGGTGCAGGTCGAGACGGTGCGCGCGCCGTGCACGGTGCATCTGGACGACGGTACGGTGCTCACTCCGGACCTGATACTCGCCTCCGTCGGGGTCGAGCAGAACGGTGACCTGTTCGCCGATGCCGGGTTCCGGGTGGAGCAGGGCCGCCTGGTCGTGGACGAGCAATTGCGGGCCGGCCCGGCGGAGTGGGCTGCCGGTGATGTGGCACAAGCCCAGCACGCGGTGGCCGGGCGGCAACTCGCCGTCGAACACTGGGGAGACGCGCTGAGCATGGGGGAAGTTGCGGGTCGCAACGCCGCGGTGGCAAGCACTGGCATTGGAGAACCACGAGCATGGGACGCGATTCCCGGATTCTGGTCCGTCATCGGCGAGCACACGCTCAAGTACGCGGCTTGGGGTGACGGATACGCGACCGATCACCCGGTCGAACACGGGGACGGCTTCACCGTGTGGTATGCGGACGAGGACGGAACGCTCGTCGGAGTGCTGACGCATGAGGCAGACGCGGACTACGACCGCGGAAGCGAGTGGATCAAGCAGAAGCGTCCAGTGCGTGAGGTCGCATCTTGAGGTCAAGGACTCGAGGGCCTGCGGTCAAACAGAGTCTCGACGGAGGCAGGCTTCATAACCTGCCTGGCCACGCGTAGTGTGCGGATATGGGACCTCATGACTTGAGAAGCTTTGGAACCGGGTTCGCCGCAGGAATCGGAGCGACGGCAGCCGCTCTGTTGGGCAGGACCGTGATGACCGCCGTCAGGACAAGCAAGGGCCATCCTTGGAAGCACCGGATTCTCGACTTGAGCTCGAGCCTGCTTCAGAAAAAATATCCTCTCGATGCGATGAGCACCTATCTCGACGGCCTACACATGTATGCGGATGACATGGGGCGCCAAGTCCAGGCGGCCCATTTCTGCATCCACCTGCACCACGATCTCCATCAATGCGTGATCTTCGATCGAAATTCGGCCGACGCGCGTCTGATCGGCATCGAATACATCATCAGCGAGGAGCGGTTCCGCACCCTTCCCGAGGATGAACAGAGGCTGTGGCACAGTCATCATTACGAGATCGCATCCGGGATCCTCACGGCTCCGGGTGTGCCGGAGATCGCCGAACACGCGTATTTCCGGGACTTGGTCACCACGTATGGGAAAACGTTTCACACGTGGCAGTACGATCGCGAGGACTTCCCGTATGGGATTCCGCAGCTCATGATGGCTTTGACCGAGGACGGCCAGGCCGATGAGGAACTCGTCCACGAACGCGACCGCCGACTTGGCATTTCCACACGGCGCCAACGTGAGAAACGCCAGGACATTCCCATCCCAGACGTCGCTCGTGAGGCGAACCCCTGGGAAAGCGGGCGCACCGTGCAAACGACACTGGACCAGGTGGACTTCAGACGGTAAGGCAAGTCCCAGCGAGACCCCATTCAACCCCACGAAAGCGAGAAGACCGTGGTCAGTTCACAGGACCTCACGCTCGAAGAAAAGGCCCAGCTGCTCAGCGGCAAGGACTTCTGGACCACCAAGAACATCGACCGGGTTGATGTCCCGTCGATCATGCTCACGGACGGCCCTCATGGCCTCCGCAAGCAGGCTGGCTCCAGCGACAATCTCGGTATCAATGAATCCGTTCCGGCGACTTGTTTTCCGCCCGCCGTCGCACTCGGGTCAGCGTTCGACCCGGACCTGGCAGAACGGGTGGGCCAGGCACTGGGCGTCGAGGCGGCCATTGAGGACGTCTCGGTACTTCTGGGCCCTGGGGTGAACATCAAACGTTCACCCTTGTGCGGCCGTAATTTCGAGTATTTCTCCGAGGATCCGTACCACGCGGGGACGGTTGCCGCGGGGCTCGTACAAGGTATCCAGTCGCAAAACGTCGGTGCTTGCCTCAAACACTTCGCGGCAAATAACCAGGAGGAAGACCGCATGCGGGTTTCTGCGGACGTCGACGACCGCCCGCTCCGAGAAATCTACTTCCGCGCTTTCGAAAGAGTCGTCAAAGAAGCCGAGCCGTGGACCGTGATGTGCTCCTACAACAAAATCAACGGCACATACGCTTCGGAACACTCCTGGTTGTTAACCGACGTACTGCGAGAGGCCTGGGGCTTCGATGGAATGGTGGTCTCCGACTGGGGAGCCGTCCACGACCGTGTTGCGGGCGTCAAGGCGGGGATGGATCTCGAGATGCCGTCGTCGGATGGCATCACGGATGCGCAGGTTCTCGACGCGGTACATGCAGGCCGGCTGGAGGCAACCTTGGTCGACCGGTCGGCCCAGCGCGTTCTCAACCTGATCGAAAGGTCCGGCCGGCGGGTGAAGCCATCGGGTCCGCTCGACGTCGAGGCTCATCACCGCATCGCCCGCGAGGCCGCCACGAGATCGGCTGTCCTGCTCAAGAATGACGGCCAGACCCTTCCCCTCAAGGATGGACAGAGCATAGCCCTCATCGGCGAGTTCGCACGCACCCCTCGTTTCCAAGGCGGCGGTTCTTCTCATATCAACCCGACCCGTGTGGACACGGCCCTCGACACCTTCTGCGAGAAGGTCGGTGAGCAGGTCGACTTCGCGCCGGGTTTCACCTTCGATGGGAAAGGCTCCGAGGCACTCCGCACCGAGGCCGTGGAACTCGCTCGCACGAAGGACGTCGCGGTCGTGTTCCTGGGACTGCCCGACGCCGCCGAATCCGAGGGATTCGACCGAACAACCCTTGATATCCCCGCCGATCAGTTGGAACTCCTGAACGAGGTCGTTGCGGCCAATCCCCGGACCGTCGTCGTGGTCTCCAACGGCGGCGTCGTGGCTCTACCCTTCGCGGATTCGGTTCCCGCCATTGTGGAAGGCTGGTTGCTCGGCCAAGCAGGCGGGTCGGCTCTCGTGGACATCCTGACCGGCGAGGCCGCTCCTTCAGGGCGCCTCGGAGAAACCATTCCCTATCGCCTCGAGGACACCCCAGCGTTCGGGAACTTCCCCGGGGAGTTCGGACACGTCCGCTACGGGGAGGGAATCCACGTCGGATACCGCTGGTACGACAAGAGGAATTTCGAGGTAGCTTTTCCTTTCGGACATGGGCTGGCCTATACGAACTTCGAGTACGGCTCCCCCACGGTTTCCGTCAACGACCACGACGACGTCGAGATCCGCGTGCGTGTCACAAACACCGGCCAGCGGTCCGGCCGTGAGGTAGTGCAGGTTTATGTCGGGCCGGAGAATTCAGCCGTTGATCGCGCTCCTCGGGAGCTGAAGGCTTTCGTCTCGGTCGAGATCGCTGCCGGCGAGTCACGCGATGTCGCCCTGACCATCGACCGGGCGAACCTCGCCTACTGGGACATTCGGGTCGACCGTTTCGTCGTCGAGGGAGGCACATACCGGGTTGAGGTCGGAGCTTCCAGCCGGGACATTCGAGGCGAAGCCACCGTGGAACTCAACGGCGACGAAGTGCGCCTCCCCCTCACCGCACAGTCTTCGCTGGCGGAAATCCTCGCGCACCCGACCGCTGGTCCCAAGATGCGAGAACACCTGATCTCCTTCTTGGGTTCGACCGCGGACGGCGATGCGTCGGGGGAACAAGACATGGAATCGCTGATAGGTTCCCTCCCGGTGGGCCGACTGGTCAGCTTTGGCGTGCCGAAGGAGCAGGTCAAGCAATTGATCAGCCTGGCCCAGCAATAATCCGTTTTCGCGGGGGCAGCCCGGCAGATCTGAGGCCGGCCGGGCCCAGCAACGGACATGGTCGCTGAGACTTCTACCAGGTGCAAGGAAGGTCAGATGGCTACGATCTCCACCTGCACTTGCGGAACCGCGCTCAGCCCATCCGGGTCCGAGCCGCCTGAGCGATACGGATGAACTCGTGGATGTCGAGCCGCTCGCCGCGCAACGAGGGGTCGACACCCGCCGCCTCGAGAATTTCCCCCGAGAGGGCCGAGGATCCGGCCCACCCGGCGAGTGCTGCACGCAATGTCTTGCGTCGTTGGGCGAATGCGGCGTCGATGGCCGTGAAGAGGACTCCACGATCGACGTCGGCCAACGGCTTGTCTCGGCGCGTGAATGCGACCAGGCCGGACCGGATCTTCGGCGCAGGCCAAAACACGTTCGTGCCGATCACTCCGGCCTTCGTGACATCGGCGAACCATGCTGCCTTGACGGATGGCACGCCATAGATTTTGGATCCGGGCTGGGCCGCGAGCCTGTCAGCCACCTCGTCCTGAACCATCACCAAACCGTGTTTGATGGAGGGGAACCGGTCCAAAAGATTCAACAGCACCGGTACCGCAACGTTGTACGGAAGATTGGCGACGAGTGCATCCGGTGTTTCGGGGAGCTCATGCACTTTCATCGCGTCCGAAAGCACCACATCGAGTCGAGCTGCATCCTCGGTCCGAAAACGCTGAACGGTTTCCGGAAGCTGCCGTGCCAAAGGCGGATCAATCTCCACGGCGACGACGTGCCTCGCGGAGTCGAGAATGCCCAAGGTCAGCGAACCGAGGCCCGGTCCGACCTCAAGGACCGTCTCGTTCGGCTGGATCTTGGCCGTCGCGATGATCCTGCGAATCGTATTCGGGTCGATCACAAAATTCTGACCGAGAGTCTTGGTCGGCCTGATGCCGGCCCGCTCCGCGAGGTCTCGGATCTCGGCGGCACCCAGAAGAGCTGTTTCCATCACTTCACGGATTCTACAGGCGCACGAGCATTGCTTTAGCGGTCACGAGAGAATCCGGGGGCGCCCCACGAGCCGTAGACGTCCATGGAGTTCTCCCGGATTTGCGTGCAGAGGTCCGCCAGATCGTCTTGTCTGCGTTGAGCCATGTATCGCACCGTGTAATTGGTCATGTATGAGGCGTTCGGACGTCCCCTGTACGGGTGCGGGGTCAGGAAGGGCGCATCGGTCTCCGCGAGGATCAGTTCTGCCCGCGCGCGTTCCAGGGATTCTTGGACTCCGTGAGAGTTCTTGAACGTCACGGTTCCGGAAAAGGACATGTACCAGCCGTTCCGGTTGCACACGTCGGCCAGTTCCGGCCCGCCGGAGTAACAATGAAATACGGTACGTTCGGGGGCGCCTTCGTCCTCCAGGATCGCGACGACGTCCTCATGCGCATCACGGTCATGAATTTGCAGGGCAAGCCCCAATTTCTTGGCCAACCGGATGTGCCGCCTGAAACTGTCTTGTTGCGCCTCGCGACCGTCTTCATCGGTTCGGAAGTAGTCCAGCCCCGTCTCACCGATGGCCCTCACCCGCTCGGAGGCCGCCATGGCTTCCAGTTCGGCGAGGGCATCATGGAGCTTTCCGGCTTCGGCCAGACCCGGTGCTTCGTTGGGGTGGATCGCGACCGCGGCCAGAACGCGTGCGTCGGCCTCGGCTGCGGTGACGGCGTAGGCGGAGGAGATGAGGTCGCAACCGACTTGCACTATGGCGCCTATTCCAACGGCTTCGCCCGTATCGAGCGCATCCTTGGCCGAGATCTCGACTTCTCCGTCCAGGAGGTCCATGTGCGTGTGGTCGTCGATGACAGGGGAAGGAAGCGGTTCGGGCGCGGGCGGAAAAACAAGGTTGCGAGAGCGACCGTCGTCTGCGGCGGTTCCCCTTCGGCGAGTCCCTCGGCCGGACTGTTCCTCGGCGATCCCCGTGTACCTCTCTGCTTCGTATGCCGGCGGCGTCTCTCCGGGGACGATCTCGGGACGGCACGCGGGGTCGGGCCACAAGGAATTCATCAGGTCGACGGCGTCGGGGGCAAGTTCTCGCCACGAGGCGTTGGGATCCGTACACATGGGTGTATCTTCTCCTGAAATATCTGGAGGTGGAGTGATTCTATTCTTCGCCTTCGGAGCGTTGCGAAAGCACCGCTTCGTACAGGTCTCGTTTGCTGACGTGGTGCGCGGCGGCCAGGTCGTTGACGGCCTGCTTGAGCCTCATGCCGCCCGCGACGAGTGCCTCAACCTCGTCGGTCAAGCTTTCAGGGCTTTCCGCCTCGGGCTCGGGAGCTCCTTCGACGACGACCGCGATTTCACCACGCACCTGATGCTCATCAGCCCACATGAACAGTTCTCCGAGGCTTCCGCGGACGACTTCTTCGTGAAGTTTGGTCAGTTCACGGGCGATCACTGCCCGTCGCTCGTCACCGAAGCTCTCGACCAGCGCACCGAGCATGGGCGCCAATCGGTGCGGGGCTTCATAGAAGACCATGGTTCGGCGCTCGGCTAGGAGTTCGGACAACCTGGCCCGGCGTTCGGAGACCTTTCGCGGGATGAACCCTTCGAAGACGAATCGATCCGATGGCAGGCCCGATACCGCGAGCGCGGAAAGGACCGCCGATGGTCCGGGAGCGCAGGAGACAGTGAGGCCCTCCTCCACGGCGCGCTCGACGACGCGGAACCCAGGATCGGAAACCGTGGGCATCCCGGCATCGGATATCAGAAGGACCGTCTGTCCCATGTGGACGGCGGTGACGAGCTCTTCTGCACGACGGATCTCGTTGTGCTCGTGGTTGGTGACGATGCGTCCGCTGACGGTGACCCCCAATCCGGAAGCGAGGGTTCTCAATCGCCGTGTGTCTTCGACTGCGACGACGTCCGCGCTGGCGAGATACTCCTTAAGTCGTTCGCTGGCGTCTTTAAGATTTCCAATCGGGGTCGCCGCGAGGACGAGCTTTCCGTCGTCGACAGGCCTAGGGGCTGGGGTGGTTTCCGGAGTCGAGTTCACTCATCCAGACTAACCGTTGCCGGCCCAGAGGTTGTCGTCGAACGCCGGTGCGGCCGGGTGGGTCCCTGGACATCCCGGCCCTGGTCCGCCGGAAGCTCGTAATGGGTCTTGCCCTTGATCTTCGGCACCGGCGTCGAGAACCGGTCGTAGACATGGCTGTGGTCTTCAAAACGATCTGAGGGGCTGCCGCAGAAAAATCCTCGTCGTAGACGTAAAAGGCCGGACCGCTAATGAATGGTCGACGGCCTCGATTCACGCGGCGAGCTCCTTCCCCGCGCAGCGCGTCAGCAAATCCGGCGTGTTCCCTGGCAATAGCTGCATCTATACCCCGGGCCCTCTCGCGTCCTGGCCTCGCCCTTCGGCCACGGAAGGACACCAACAGAAGCCGGAAAACACCCGAGGAAACTCGCCGTGACGGCCTGTCGAAAACCATAGGAGTACCCAGCGCTATAGACGTGTACACGGTGCGGCGCCGAGACGTGTCGGCGACTGATAGGTGTATCCGGCGGCCAGCACACCGCTGTCAGGTTCTGCCAGGCAACTTGTTCCCTGGCTTTGCGGCGGCTCCCGTAGCATAGGAAGAGTGAGAACCACCGATACAGCGACCCCGGATTCTGGCTCCAAGACCTCCTCGGCACGCCGTTACGGCAAGAGCGGCCCGAGGTTTTCGCCCGGCGCATTCCGGCTCGATGCACTCCTGGACCGCTTGCGCGTGGTGCCCGTGGCTCTGCCTCGGTATTGGTGGGTTGTCCCAGCCCTGGTGATGGCCCTGGCCGCGCTCCTGCGATTCACGAGCCTGGCGCATCCGAATGCCATGGCTTTCGATGAAACCTACTATGCCAAGGACGGCTATTCGCTGTTCCACTTCGGCCATGAAAGACAATGGTCCAAGGACGCGAATGCGTCGTTCATCGCAGGGAATCCGGTCCAGCCCTCCGAGCAAGCGGAATACGCGGTTCATCCCCCGCTCGGCAAATGGATGATTGCGCTCGGCATGCTGTTGTTCGGTGACGACAATCCATTGGGGTGGAGATTCGGGGCAGCACTGTTCGGAACGCTCTCGATCGCCGTGATCATGTGGGTCGGATGGATGATGTTCCGCTCGATCACGCTGTCCAGCATCGCCGGCTTCCTGATGGCCATCGATGGCCTTCACATCGTCCAATCCCGCCTCGCGCTTCTGGACATCTTCCTGATGTTCTGGTTGTTGCTCGCCTTCGCGTTCCTCGTGGCCGACCGGATATCCGCCCGGAGAAAACTCGCGCTCTTGGTGAGTCAGTCCCAGGGGCGGGGGCCTTCGCAGGCCCCATCGCCCGCATTTCTCAAGTACGGTCCGTGGCTAGGAGTCCGGTGGTGGCGGATAGCGGCGGGAATCTCTTGCGGTGCAGCGGTCGGGGTGAAATGGAACGCGCTCTTCTTCGTCGCGATCTTCGGAATCCTGACTGTCCTCTGGGATGTGTCGGCACGCAGGGTCGTGGGAATACGCAGTTGGTTCACCGGCGCGCTCCTCAAGGATTCCTGGCCGGCCGCGATATCGATCGTCGGAATCGGGTTGGTCACCTACTTGATCACGTGGACCGGATGGTTCGTCTCTTCGGATGGGTTCGACCGTCATTGGGCCGCGGAGCACCCGGGGGAAGGCGTCTCGTGGCTACCGCCCGCTTTGAGAAGTCTGTGGGCCTATCACGAACAGGCGTACAGCTTCCATACACACCTCGACTCACCTCACACCTACATGTCACCGGCGTGGCAGTGGCTGATCCTGGGAAGGCCGACCTCCTACTACTACGAGTCGTACGATTCCGGACAAGCCGGATGCGCGGCGTCGCGGTGTTCGGAAGCGATCCTCAACGTAGGCAACCCGTTGATCTGGTGGGCCGCGGCAGCAGCCATGCTGTTCGTGTTGATCTGGTGGATCATCAAGAGGGATTGGCGCATGGGGGCCATTTTCTTGGTGTTCGCGGTCAGTTACCTCCCGTGGTTCGCGTACCCGCATCGCACGACTTTCTACTTCTACGCCCTGTCCTTTTTGCCGTGGCTCATTCTCGGCTTGACGGCTGTACTGGGCCTGGGCCTCGGTCGACCGGGAGATTCCGTGCGACGCCGCCGACTCGGCTTGATCGTCGTCGGCGTCTTCCTGATCGCCGCATTGCTGATCACCAACTTTTTCTGGCCGATTTGGACAGGTCACATGATCCCGTATGACCACTGGCGGTGGCGTATGTGGTTCGATGCCTGGATCTAGTCCGAGGCTTTCCTTCCGCCGGAACAGGTGGAATGTGTGACCAAGCCCGCAGCCGAGGTTCCTCATGTCCCTGCCCACGCGGCAGCGACCATCCCCTAAGCGGTTTTATTCGTGTGCACCGGGACCATCGCACGGGTGGCGACGGCGGAGATATTCGAACGCGAGATGTCTCCTGAGTCTCCACACCGATATTCGCGAGTGCAGGTACGGCAACCCTCACAGGGTCCGGAGGCAGACTTCCTTGCCGTTTCCGACATCGAGGGATGCTCGGAACTCCGGTTCCCCCGCTGGGGGCCTAGGCTTCGGAACGCGCTCAGTACTCGCGATCCGGAAGAAGGCTAGCGGCTCAAACGCTCGCGAATTTCCTGGCGATCATGAGCCGCCTTGAGCGCCCGTTGCCGCCGGAAGGCGGTCGGCCATGCGCAGATGAGAAGCACGACGCTGACGAGGACGCTGAAGAGACCGATACCTATCGCCGAATCGACCCAGAACTGTTCCGGGAACAACCGGATCAAGCTGTCCGAGACTCGGAAGGCCCAGTTGCCTCCGGAGAAGAAGATCTCATGGAATCCCGTGAAAAATGATTCCCAGCCCAGCGCCCCGAGTATGCCGAGCAGTGCCAGTACGCCCAAGGTCAGCCACGCGCCCCAGAAAATGCTTTTACGGATCGCCCCCGGGGCTCGGAGACGGAGACCCTTCATGCAAAGTACCGCGATCAGTGAGAATACCGCGATGACGAGGATGGTCCACAGCATCACATGCTTGACGTCGGTCATGTGTGAGACTTCCGCCGGGGTGAAGACCTGGTCGCCGTCGGCAGTGACCACATCGGCCAAGTACCGGTCGGGTGCGAAATTCAGGATGTAGTTCAATCCGTAGGACCCGTAGGTCATTCTGTCGTCCGTGGAGAACCCGAAGGAATCCCCAGGGAACCCAGGGCGGTGGTATTCGAACCACAGGAAAACAGGAGTCGCAATCAACCGGACCCCGACCATCAACGTCGCCAAAGGAACCGCAACCGCGATGACGAATTGACGCAACCGCAAGGCCTTGGGTCGATCCTCCAGCGCCGCCTCGCGCGCGGAAGCCCGAGCGGTTTTCTCGTCCCTGTCTTGTGCACGAGCACCCGATCTCGAAGGCGCACTCATCGCGTCGGAACCCGTCACTGCCCCGCCCGATACGCCATGTGATGAGGCTGTCGACCCACCGCGCGATGGCTGTTCGGCTTCGGTCGTATCCGGCTCCGGAGAGGCCTTCTCCACGGAGGTTTTCGGAGCGAAGTCGGCTTTCACTGCTGGGAGGAGATTGTCCCAATCTTGCTGTGGAGACTCCGCCCAGGGAGTCTCGTGATCATCGGGGCGGGAAGGGACGGGCATGCTTCTCCTCACTCAGAATGCGGCGCCGGGCCGCGAAGTACGCCACGGGCCCAGGCTGAGCTGGGCTACCGTGACGTCATGCGGCCGGAATCACCAATTACCGTGCCAGCTGGTGTCCGTGTACTTCTCCCAGGGAATGTTCCAGTCACCGTATCCATTATCTGGATTGGCCTGGCCGTATCCGGTGTTCTGGGTTTCCACGATGTCGCCGACGGTGAAAGTGTCGAAAAAGAACAGTGCGTCATCGGGCAACAAACCGATGCAACCGTGGGAAATATTGGCCACGCCCACCGAGCTGTATGCCGAGGGCTCGGCCTGGTGCACGAATGCGCCGCTGGCCGTCAAACGGTTGGTGTTCGTGGCTTCGAAGGGCTCGTACCAGTGTTCGTCGCCCTTCTTCAGACCCAAAGTCTTGGCGTCGAATTTGTACTTCTTGGACTGCTCCATGATGACTAACTTGCCAGTCACGGACGGCCAGTCCTTGTCCCCCAAAGTCACCGGCGCCTCGCGCACAAGCTGGTCGTTGACGTACATCTTCATGGACTTGGTGTTGTTGTCCACGAAGGCATAATGCTTTTCCGCCGTGTTGAAGGTCACCTGGTAATTCTGGTTGCCGATCTGCCCGTTGCCCAGATTCTTGCCGAGAATATTCGCGTTGATGGTGACCTGCGAACCAGGTGCCCAGAGATCCTCCGGGCGATACCGGACCATGGTGTCCGAGTACCACCGGAAACGACCCGGACCGACGCCTCCGCCGGTCACGGTGATGGCTGCTTCGATATCAGCCTTATTGGTTACAGGCTCCGAGAAGTCGAACTGGATCACCTGACCCGTACCGTATGTCTTGCCGTCTCCCACATTGATCTTGGCGTCGGCTTCGTTGGCGGCGACGACGGTCGAGAATTTGCTGTTTCCCTCGTGTTTGGAAGGCCCCTTGGTCACGGTGTAGTTGACCGTGTACTGAGTATCGAATTCGAAGGGCCCCTGAGCAGTCCAGGTCAGACCGTCTTCCGAGACCTGGCCCTCGACGGTTTGGGAACCGCCTTCTATCGTTACTCGCTCGAGCCGGCCCTCATTCGTGGTCACGGTGACGGGATCCACAGGATTGACCTCTTCGGTATCGGCCGCAGGTTTGACAGTAACCTGAGGCGTGAAGTCATTCGACGACGATGCTGCACCCGGGCCTGATGACGATGACGGAGACGCACTCGAATCGTCGGTATTCGAACAGGCCGTGAGGATGGCCGCACTGAAGAGTCCGAGGGCGCCTCCTGCCACGGCTTTGCGGCGGGTCAGGCCGTGTGGTGTTCCTTCTCCCTGACCGACCAGG
The DNA here is from genome assembly GCF_004137765.1 of Rothia uropygialis. Taxonomy (GTDB): domain Bacteria; phylum Actinomycetota; class Actinomycetes; order Actinomycetales; family Micrococcaceae; genus Rothia. The sequence continues at coordinate 230,793 of NZ_NOIS01000005.1, forward strand.
CCGCGAATTCTTCGGGGGCCGGCCGACCGATGGTTCTGTGGAGTCGGTTCGGTCACTATGCAGTATTCCTTCCAATGTGCGGCATCCAAGGGCAACCGCGTCCGCCGACGCGGACCTCAAGGCAATTATGCGCGCGGGCCGAGCCCGCGCAAGAAGTGAAGATTGGTGACGTTGTCCGGCGCCGCAGGTGATTCTTCCGGCTCCTGCTGCCGAGTCAATGCACCAGCGCTTTCCCCAGCCGGCGCGATCAGGGCATCGTCAACGTCCAAACGAACTATATCCCACCCTCGTGGGGCAGTGAGCCGTGCGGCGTGGAAGGAGCACATGTCGTACGCGTGAGGCTCGACTCGGGTCGCCAGCGGTCCGATAACCACGGTGGATTCCGAATACGCGTACGTCAGGGTATAGGTTGCCTCGCGATGACACATCATGCGCGAGCACATACGAATGTTCTCAGTCATGGGATCCCAAGATTAATACCGTCGGCTGGGAGGACGGTGTGCGTAGGCTAGCTGGCGCGTTTGCGCAGACGACGGCGTTCACGTTCGGACAGGCCGCCCCAGATACCAAATCTTTCGTCCTTGGCCAGCGCATAGTCCAGGCATGCTTCACTGACGGGGCATTCCGAGCACACGCGTTTGGCGTCACGGGTTGAACCGCCTTTTTCCGGGAAAAAAGCCTCCGGGTCGGTCTGGGCGCACAGTGCATCGGCCTGCCAGGCGAGTTCACCTTCTTCGTCATCCGTGCCATACTGACCGGCGGCTGCTTGCCACATCTTGAGGACGTCCGGGTCCGAGGAGAACAGGTCCACACGGTTCTCGTGGGAATCGTTCGACGGTCCGGTTTTCTTCTCGCGGTCCTCGGCCGCGGCGAGAAAAGCAGTCGCCTGGTCTTCCAGGGAGCCCATGGTCTCACGACCTCGGGCGGAAGGATCGGCAGGATCGACGTACCAGTCGACTGGAACGGAAGCATTGATACCCCTTCCATCGGAAGCGGATGATGTGCTCCGGCGCCGCACTGCTTCGCCCATGCTCGTCCTTCCCTGCGCTCCCTGCCGCGCGGTGGTTTTGAAAATTCCACTCATAATTACAACCGTGTAAGCCGCTGACGTCAAGCTCGAATGTGATTCAAAAGTCAAGGACCGAGGCTGTTTCCCAACTCGCGCCGCATGTCGCGTTCGTCTCACATGCCGGTAGACTCGGCCCATGACGCACACGCCCTCACCCCAGAATTTCGCGAATCTGGAGACATTCAGTCGTTTTCTCGCCTCGTCCTCGAGGCCGGCACTGATTTGGTACGGACCCGATGCCGAGCGGATCGAACTTTCGGGCAAGGTCACCGAAAACTGGATTGCCAAGTCGGCCAATCTCTTCGTGGACGAACTCGACGCCGCTCACGGGGACTCCTTGGATATTGCGGCACCTCCGCACTGGAGGAGTATAGCCGCGACCCTCGGCGCATTGCGCGCAGGATGCGTGGTGAATTCGGATAACGAGGCATCGACTTTCTGGCTCGGCTTCGACGTCGATGATCGCGCGGCGGAAGCGGAAACCGCGGTTTTCATGGCGCGCGGCGCACTGGCCATGAGCTACGACCAGGACGTCCAGCAGTGGCCGGATGATTCGATCGACTACTGCGCGGAAATCAGATCCTTCGGTGACCTTTTCGATCCGATCGATGCGGTCATGGGTTCGCACAGAATCGGCCGCGCCGTCGTGAACGGCACCTACCAGTCGGTGACACTCAACGAGTGGCTCGAACTCGCCTCGTCGTGGTGCGACCGGGTTGCCCAAACGGACGACGACCGCCAGGGCATCATGGTCGATTCGGGCAGCCAGCCCCTGAACTTGGATTTCTTGGCACAAGTTTGCGGGATCGTGGCGGCCGGGAAGGCACTCGTGCTGTTGGATGCCAGCGTTGTTCACCACGAGGAGCGACTTGCCACCATTGCCTCCGAGGAGAAGGCAGAATTCTTGGACTGAACAGGCGAGGTAAGTCTTAGGGCATCGGCGAGGAACCGGATGAGCCGCGCCCTCGCGAGCGCCGCACGACCTCGTCTGCGTCCAGGGTCCCCGTCACGATCTCGGTGGCCTCGGTGACGAATCTGCCGACTCGTTCTTCTCGCGTCATGTGAGCCTGCTCGTCCGAGATTTCGGCCTCGTTCTGTCCGCCGTAGACCCAGAATCGGTACGCGAAGTATCGAACGATCGTGCCCAAGACGGTGCCGACAATCGTTCCGGAGATGAATGAGGCCTCTTTCGAGGTCAGCCCCAAGATATAGAACGTGAACATCACGCAACCGGATTCGACGGCAATGCCGATGAGGTTGACGACCGCGAATTGAACGGCCTCTCGAACTTTGTTGTCCTGTCGCTTGTCGCGGAAAGTCCAGAGGCGGTTGACGATCCAGGAGAAGATGGTCGCCACGACACCGGCAATGAACTTCGCTTTGGCGTGCCCTTCGTCTTGGAACCAGGTGTTCATGAGCAGCAACGTGACAGACGCGTTGACGACAAAGGCCAACGCACCGACGATCCCGAACTTCAGGACCTCCTTGAGGAAGAGATCCCACAGCCCACGGACTTTCTCAGCAACGGTCGACACTCATACTCCACGACATCGGGTATAGGGGACGCCGCAGCGCCGCTCGCCTCCTGTTTCAGGTGGCGACCGCGGAAGGGCATATCCGATCACGAAGAATCATCGCTCGAGAAGAACCCCTACGGCTCAGAGCGAGTCTACCTGTGCGAGCCCCGATTCGAATGCACAAATCCACGAAATCTGTCACCGTGACCGAGATCAACGGGTAGCCTGAAAGGGTGATTTTTCCCAAAACTGGTCCCATTGTCGGTGTAGTAGGTGGCGGGCAGCTGGCCCGCATGATGGCGCCCGAGGCGAGTGAACTCGGTATCGAATTGCGTGTCCTCGCGGAATCGCCCGAGGTGTGTGCGGCGGCGGTCGTTCCGACGTCGCCCGTCGGCGATTACACGGACCTGAGCACTCTCCGGGAATTCGCACGGAGTGTCGACGTTCTGACCTTCGATCATGAACATGTCCCGACCGACCACCTTCGCACGCTCATTCGTGACGCCGTTGCGGTCCACCCGGGACCCGAGGCCCTCCTGCATGCGCAGGACAAGATCGAAATGCGCCGTGCCGTGGACCGCCTGGGTCTGCCCAACCCTCAGTGGGACGCCGTGAGGAACCCCGACGAGCTGCGCACGTTCGGCGAGAGAACCGGGTGGCCGGTTGTCCTCAAGACGCCTCGCGGTGGTTATGACGGCAAGGGGGTCATGCTTGTGGACCCGGAGGACGTCGGCTCTCCCGAGGTCGCGGACTGGTTTGCGAAGGCCAGTGACGCCGGTTGGACCGACGGCGCTCTTCTGGCCGAGGAAAAGGTCGAATTCTCGAGGGAACTCTCCGCGTTGGTCGCTCGCCGTCCCGGGGGCGAGACTTGTGCCTGGGACGTCGCGGAATCCATTCAGGTCGATTCCGTGTGTGATGAGGTCATCGTTCCCGCTCCGGAGATCGACTCTCAGACTGCCGACTCGGCCCAGCAAGCTGCTCTGCTCCTTGCATCCGAGCTCGGAGTCACCGGGGTCATGGCCGCTGAGCTCTTCGAAACCCCTGGTCGTGGCCCTGGCTTTCTGGTGAACGAACTGGCCATGCGCCCTCACAATTCGGGCCATTGGACTCAGGACGGATCGGTGACCAGTCAGTTCGAACAGCACCTCCGCGCCGTTCTGGATCTGCCTTTAGGCTCGACCGACCGTCTCGCTCAGGTAACCGTGATGAAGAACTTCCTGGGCGGAGAGAATCAGAATTTGTTCTCGGCGTATCCGGCCGTCATGGCCGAATATCCCGGAGCGAAAATCCACACCTACGGAAAGTCGGTGCGGCCGGGCCGCAAGGTCGGTCACATCAATGTGACCGGTCCGTCGGATGAGCTCACGCGCTTGCGTCAGGTTGCGCACGGCGCCGCTACCGGCATACGAGATTACCGAGCACAAGGTCAGGCCTAGGGGCCACACGGACTCATCAATCGTGAAGGAGCGCAAAATGAGCGATACGCAAGAGACCCCACTCGTCGGGTTGGTCATGGGATCCGATTCAGACTGGCCCACACTCGAGGCGGCGGCCGATGTTCTGGAGGACTTCGGCGTATCCTACGAGGCCCAGGTTGTTTCGGCACATCGAATGCCCGAAGAGATGATCGAATACGGCAAGAGCGCCGAAGAACGGGGGCTGCGTGTGATCATCGCGGGTGCCGGCGGTGCGGCGCATCTGCCAGGCATGCTGGCTTCGGTCACGTCACTGCCCGTAATCGGCGTTCCCGTTCAGCTCAAAACCCTCGACGGAATGGACTCTCTGCTCTCGATCGTTCAGATGCCGGCCGGGGTTCCCGTTGCGACGGTGTCAATCAATGGGGCCAAGAATGCTGGGTTGCTCGCGCTCCGGATCCTGGGTTCCGGCGATTCGCGCGACGCGCGGGAAATTCGCACGGAACTCGCGGAATTCGCAGAGAATCTCAAGCAGAGTGCGCAGGACAAGGGCGCTGCGTTGACCCAAAAAGTCGAGACCCGCCGCCAGGAGCGCGACGAAGCGGATTCCCCCTCGAGGCCCCGTCGACCGTCCGTTCCTGCCGAAGAACAAGTCGACGACCCGCCCGCCGGTTATGCACCGTAACCCTGGTAAACACTTTCAACTTCCCCAAATTCTCCGGCAAAGCCACGTGTTTTCGCTGGTCAAACTGTAGGATCGGGTTCGATCATGACTACTCCCCCAAGCAACCAGGATCCCTCCGACCACATCGAGGCCGCACGCGGACTGGACGAGCAGGCTGGCAGCTCGCGAATGACCGACCCCCTGCGCAATCCCCGCTCAGGCGGGGCCCTCACGCGCACCAAGCGGGCTTGGTTACTCCTGATTCTGACGACCATCATCCCAGGCTCGGCCCAGCTCGTTGCGGGTCACCGGAAGGTGGGGCGGATCGCCCTGACCGTGACGCTGACCGTGTGGGTTCTGCTCATTCTCCTGCTCCTCACATGGCTGATCCATCGCGCCTGGGTGATCGAGCTCGTCACGGGGCGTTACATGTCGCTCATCCTGGTCATCGTGCTTGTGGCCCTGGCGATCTTCTGGGCTTTCCTGTTCTTCGACACTTTGCGGTTGATTCGGCCCGTGCTCCTGGCCAAAGGGATGCGCCCCGCCGTGATCATCGGATTCGTGGTTCTGCTGTTCGTCACGGCCGGCGGTGTCGGGTACTCGGCGTATCTGGTGAACGTAGGACGCGGGGCCGTCAGCGGAATCTTTGCGTCCGGAGCGAAGATGAAACCCGTGGACGGCCGGTACAACTTCCTCCTCATGGGTGGCGACGCGGGTGATGATCGCGTCGGTCGACGCCCCGATTCGATGACGGTTTTCAGCGTTGATGCGAAGACCGGGCAAGCCGTGACGATCTCGTTGCCGCGCAATACGCAGAATGCCCAGTTCTCCAAGGATTCGCCGCTCTGGGACATCTACCCAGATGGTTACAACTGCGGCGACGAATGCATCCTCAATGCCCTGTACCCCGACGTCGCCAATGATCACAAAGACCTCTACCCGAATGCCGCCGACCCCGGAGCCGAGGCCATGAAGGACGCAGCGGAAGGCATCACGGGGCTCCCCATCCAGGCCTATGTGTTGGTGGACATGGACGGGTTCTCCAACCTCATCGACGCAATGGGCGGTATCGATATCAATGTCGGTGGACGCGTGCCGATCGGCGGCGGACACGACGAGATCACGGGCGAGCCGAACCCCATCGACGGATACATTGAGCCCGGCAAACAGCATCTCGACGGTTTCCATGCCCTCTGGTACGGACGATCCCGTGAGGGTGCTTCGGACTATGATCGTGAGGCGCGGCAGCGTTGCGTGCAATCTGCAATGCTCAAACAACTCGACCCAGGCACGCTTCTGACCCGTTTCCAGGACATCTCCGACGCCGGCCAGAAAATCATTGAAACCGATATCCCTGAGAACCAGCTTCCTAGCTTTGTGGACCTTGGTCTCAAGTCCAAGGATCACGACCTGATCCAGTACGGCATGGCGCCGCCTTACTTCGCAGAGGAATTTCCGACGTATCCGGATTTCGATAAGTTCCAGTCGTCGATTTCGAAGGTCATTCAGGATTCCAAGGACGGCACGACCCCGGATACCAAGGACGCGAACGCTCAGGCGGCTCCCGGAGGCGGGGCGAATCCTGTATCGGCTGTTTCGCCGCTTGCTGTGGCCCAGACGCTGGGCCTGAGCAGCCAGGACCGGACCAATGCGGCCCAGACCGATAATCTCGATGTACAGCTTGCCGCCGACCTCACCGAGAATGGCACCTGTTCAGTCCCCTAACTCCTAAGATGGGAAGAATGAGCACAATTCTGCAGTCCGATGCGTGGGCGAAATTTCAGCGCGATCTAGGCCATGAGGTATTCCAGAGATCAGGTGACGGTTACTCGTACCTCGCTACCTTGGAGGGCGGGCGTACAGGGCGTTACTTGTATTGCCCGTACGGGCCGATTGCCGATTCCGTGCAGGCCTTCACCCGAGCCCTCGAGGACCTCAAGCAGCTTGCCGCCAGCAAGAAGTGCCTGTTCATCCGTGTGGAACCGACCCTCGATGAGATGTTCCCCCAAGGTGCAGACCATTTCGAGGATCTTGAGAGCCGCGGAATGCATTTCGCACCCCGACAGGTTCAGCCGAGTCACACGTGGATGATTGATCTCACTCAGGACGAGGACGCGATCCTCAAGGGGATGAAATCCACCAACCGGAACCTCCACCGAAACATCCACAAAAAGGGAGTCAGCTTCGAGGAATCGCACGATCCTGCCGACATCGCAGTGCTGCTGAAGTATTTGAACCAGACGGCGGAGCGAGTGGGGTTCAACCGGCAGAAGGATGACTACCTGACGCAGGCCGCGAAGTCGCTCATGCCGCTCGGCGCAGCATCGGTGTACCTTGCTCGCGTCGATGGCGAGCCGATCGGCGCGGCGATGGTCTATGACTCCGAGGACACCCGAACCTACGCGCACGCATCCATGTCGTACGAGCACCGCAAACTCAGTGCCAATAACCCTTTGGTCTCGACCATGATGCTCGATGCCAAGAACAAGGGTCTGAGCCGTTTCGATATGTTCGGCATTGCGCCGGAGGGCGAGCCGAACCATCCGTGGGCGGGGTTCACCGGTTTCAAGAAATCATTCGGCGGCTACCCCGTGACGCTTCCGGGCACGTGGGACCTTCCGGTCAACAACCTGGCGTACAAGGCTTACCGGCTCGCGTACTCGGCCCGGGAAACCGGTCTCCCGAAGGCGAAGCGCCTTGCCTCTGCCGCGGCGGCTCGGTTGCGGAAGACGTTGAGCAGGTAGCCACCGCTCGTTGTGTTCCGCTCACAGGGTCTCTTCGGACCCCGGTGGGCAGACGGCTAGACCCCGAGACTGCCCAGCTCGACGATTCGGGCGAACGCGGCCTTGCCTCAACCTGCCCCCCCCCGGCACGAGCGATCGCGTGCCCTCGGCACTGGAGATGCCGTCGACCACCGGAGGATACCGGAACGGCCCGGGGACGAGGCGAAACGCTCGCGTCCCCGGGCCGTTGCGAAATATGAGCCGGAATTACCGCTGGTACTTATCCCATTTTTCGGCAATGTGCTCAGCTTCGACCATTCGCACGGTCCCGGACTTCGACCGCATGACGATCGACTGGGTGCTGATGCGGTCGCCGAAGTACCGAACGCCACGCAGCAAGTCTCCGTCGGTCACACCGGTTGCGGCGAAGAAGCAGTTGTCGCTCGTGACCAATTCGTTGGTGGTCAACACGGCGTCCAAGTTGTGGCCCGCGTCGAGTGCCTTCTGCTTTTCTTCGTCGTCCTTGGGCGCCAACCGACCCTGGATCACACCACCGGTAGCCTTGATAGCACAGGCCGCGACGATTCCTTCCGGGGTTCCGCCGGTTCCGAGCATCACATCCACTCCCGTGTTCTCGCGGCACGCTGCGATAGCGCCGGCGACGTCGCCGTCCAGGATCATGCGGGTACGTGCACCGGTTGCACGGACTTCTTCGACCAAGTCCGCATGGCGAGGCCGGTCAAGGATGCACACGGTGAGCTGGTTGATGCGCTTGCCCTTGGCCTTGGCCACCAGGTGGAGGTTTTGTTTGACGGGCAGGCGGAGATCGACGAGGTCAGCAGCCTCCGGGCCGGTCACCAACTTTTCCATGTAGAAAACGGCGGACGGATCGAACATCGAACCACCGTCGGCCACGGCGATGACCGACAACGCATTGTTCATACCGAGCGCCGTCAGGCGGGTTCCGTCAACGGGGTCGACCGCGACGTCGAGGGCCGGACCGTCCCCATCACCCAAGTGTTCCCCGTTGAACAACATGGGGGCTTCGTCTTTTTCACCTTCGCCGATCACCACGGTGCCGTTGAAATGCACGGTTGAAAGCATGTTGCGCATCGCATCAACGGCCGCACCGTCGGCCGAGTTCTTGTCCCCGGCCCCTACCCAGTTGCCGCCCGCGATCGCTGCGGCCTCGGTTACTCGAACCAGCTCGAGCGCTAGGTTGCGGTCTGCCTGGTTGTTCTGTTCGTTCGCTTCCGACACAGAGTTCCTCGCCTTCGAAGTTGTCGTCCGCGACGCACCGGCCTGTGGCGCGCCACGTGGTGTCCGTGGGCCTGTCTGCCCAACACGGGTGCTCTGCCCAGCTTACTTGCTCTGCCCGACACCGGCCTCAGGTCGCCCGATATGACGAAAGGTTGTCCCTGACGGACGCGGCCCTCATCCTTCGCGGGCCGAGCTCCCGTCTCTGGGTGCGACCGTGAAAGAGCCCGCGAGTTTCATGAGTCAGCTTTGAGCATCCCTCCGCCTGCGGCAGAATAGCCGGGTGAGCGAATCCAACAACGAGAATCCCGTAGATCCATCCGGCCAGCCTTCCTCGGGCGGGGACGGCACCGACGGTGACGAGTTGCCCGTCAAACCGCAGCTCACCGAGTCTCAGGCAAAACGTCTCAACACGCCCGTCCGGGCCATGGTTTTCTCGATGATCGCTCTCCTTCTCATTCTCCTCCCTTTCCTGTGGCTCGTACCCAGACCGGACAACCAGTCGTACCGGCCGGATGTGGATCTCACCAAGACCGCGCAGGAAGCCAGCGAAACCGCCGGATACGCCGTCGTCGCACCGCAGTTGGACGACTCCTGGCACGCGAATTTCGCGCGCTGGAATTCCGGTTCGGCGGACGGCGTGCCCTTCTGGGAGGCCGGATTCGTGACACCCTCCCAAGGTTTCATTACGGTCACCCAGACCGACAAGGCCAACCCGACGTGGATCTCGCAGAAGACCGACGGCGCCCCGGCCACGGGCAAGACGGATATTGACGGCGTCACATGGAGCACCCGCGTCAAACAGGACAAAAACGGTGGGAACGGGACCACCGCGTACGTCGGCGACGTCAACGGAACCACACTGATCCTCTCCGGCGATGCCGAACGGGACGAGTTCAAGGATCTGGCGCACCAGTCCATGGAGTCCCTCAAGAACGGCGATGCCACCTCTCCATCCCCAACAAGTTCCGCGCAAAACGGCTGACCAGGCCTAATATCGACTGGTGTCGTCCGCTCACGTTGGGCTGCATCAAGAAAATCCACGAAAGGGTACCGAACACATGTCTGAGAAGCCGGCACAAATCACTCCTCAAGAAGCGTGGAAGCGACTGGCGGACGGCAACGCCAGATTCGTTGCCGGCGAGTCCCACCACCCGAATCAGGACGCCGCCCGGCGAGAGTCCCTGGCCGGCGGGCAGAATCCCTTCGCCGTGATCTTCGGCTGCTCCGATTCCCGTCTCGCCGCGGAGATCATCTTCGACCTGGGCTTGGGCGACACCTTCGTCGTCCGGACCGCCGGCCAGGTGCTCAGCAACGCTTCCCTCGGTTCTCTCGAATACAGCATCACGGATCTGCAGGTTCCGCTCATGGTTGTGCTCGGCCACGACTCGTGCGGTGCGGTGACAGCCGCCAAGGATTCCTACGAGACCGGTGCCATGCCACCAGGCTTTGTGCGGAACCTGGTCGAAGAGATCATGCCGGCCGTCATAGAGACTCGTCGCAATTCCGATGAGGAAGACGTCACGCTGAACGAAATGGTCCGCACCAACACCCGGCAAGTCGCCGAGCGCATGATCGACCAGTCGAAAATCATCTCGAATGCCGTGGACGAGAACCGCACCGCGGTCATCGGCATGTTCTACCACCTCAGGGATGGGAAGGCCGAGCTCGTCTTCTCATCGCACGATCTTCAGTCCTAGAGCGGAAATAGAAGCACTCTCGGCCTAAACTGGCGGTATGGCTGAAAATACAGAATTCCGCATCGAACACGACACCATGGGCGAAGTCCGAGTACCGGTCAACGCCCTGTACAGCGCGCAGACCCAGCGCGCCGTCCAGAACTTCCCGATCTCGGGCAAAACCTTGGAGTCGGCGCACATCGCCGCTCTAGCGCGCGTCAAGAAGGCCGCGGCCCAGGCCAACCTGGAACTCGGCGTCCTCGACCAGGATCGGGCAGAGGCCATCCGCAGCGCTGCGGACGAGGTCATCGCGCACGAACACGACGAGGATTTTCCGATTGATGTGTTCCAGACCGGTTCCGGCACGTCCTCGAACATGAATACCAACGAAGTTCTTGCGACGTTGGCCTCTCGCGCACTCGAGGCCAAAGGCATCCAGGTTCATCCGAACGACCACGTCAATGCCTCGCAGTCCTCGAACGACGTTTTCCCGACCTCGGTGCACGTCGCCGTGACAGGGGCTTTGATCAATGACCTCAAACCTGCATTGGACCAATTGGCGACGTCGCTCGAGAACAAGGCCGAGGAGTTCAAGAATGTCGTCAAATCGGGACGGACCCATCTCATGGATGCGACGCCTGTGACCTTGGGTCAGGAATTCTCCGGCTACGCCGCACAGATCCGTTACGGCATCGAACGCATCGACGCCGCCCTCCCCCGCGTGGCCGAGGTTCCCTTGGGCGGGACGGCCGTGGGCACGGGAATCAACACCCCGGACGGGTTCTCCGCTCGCGTGATCGAATTGCTCGCGGAAGAAACAGGTCTTCCCTTGACCGAAGCACGCAATCACTTCGAAGCGCAGGCCAACCGCGACGGTCTGGTCGAAGCCTCCGGACAGTTGCGTACCATTGCATACTCGCTCATGAAGATGTGCAATGACATTCGGTGGATGGGCTCCGGCCCCAACACCGGTTTGGGTGAGCTGCGCATCCCCGATTTGCAGCCCGGCTCCTCGATCATGCCTGGCAAGGTCAACCCCGTCATCTGCGAGGCGGTGATCCAGGTTGCGGCTCAGGTCGTCGGCAACGACACCGCCGTCGCCCTGTCCTCGACCAACGGCGCTTTCGAGCTGAATGTGGGCATCCCGGTCATGGCCGCCAATTTGCTCGAGTCGATCCGGCTCCTGAGCAATTCCACGCGTGTGATGGCGGCGAAGATGATCGATGGTCTGGAGGCCAACGAAGAACGCGCCCGGTTCCTCGCCGAGGCGTCTCCCTCGACCGTGACTCCCATGAACAAGCTCATCGGTTACGAGGCCGCGGCCAAGATTGCCAAGCACGCCGTCGCCCACAAGACAACCGTGCGTGACGCAGTGATCGAGCTGGGTTATGTGGAGCGCGGTGAGGTTACGGAGGACCAGCTGGATGAAGCCCTTGATGTGACCAAGATGCTCGGAAACCACTAGGCTTTCGAACTACGCGCTTCGGTGCGCGTGACCGGGCCGGCGCCGTCGTGAACTTCCCGAATTTCCACGAGGACGCCGGCCCTTTTACGCCCAAAACCGGTGGCAAGAAAAGGCCCGCCCACCATGTAGCTGCACGTCACAGAGCATTTATTTGCACTCATCCATGACGAGTGCAAAAATACACTTTGTGACAGAAAGTGAATTTTTGCGAACCGAGACTCGTAACGAGGGACTCCGCGAGCGCAAGCGATTCGAGACTCGACGAGCAATCCACGAAGCCTGTTTGGACCTCGCGGAAGAAAACGGCTTCAGCGGATTCACTGTCGACGAGGCAGCAGCACGAGCGGGCATTTCGCGCCGCACCTTTTTCAATTATTTTGCGAACAAGGAAGACGCGATCTTCGACATCGAATCCGAGGACGTCCGAGAGATCTACCGCGAGAGGTATCTCGCGGGTGATTACCATTCCACGGACAGTTCCGTCGTCGGGGAAATCATCCGCATGTATGCCGACATTGAGCGCACTCGCTTGGACGGTTATCGACCCTCGCACATGCGACGCGTCCGAGGCATCCTCACCGAGAATCCGAAATTGATCGACCACTTCATCAAGAAGGCGGAAGCCAATTTCCAGGAACGTTCGGAAATCCTCAAACAGCGGCATCCGCATTTGTCGTCCGAAGAACGCATGATCGCGCTCAAGACCGTCGAGACGGTCCGCCACCTTTACATAGAGCATCTCGGAGAGTCCACGACGTATGGGCCGGAGAGACTCATCAAAACTTACGACGATGTCGCACGCATCGGGTTCAGCCCCGTGACGGACGCGTCGAGCACGACCCTACAGGAGACGAATTGACCAGTACCTCCGCGCAAGGCGCGGCCCCCGCGGCGGGCAAGAAGTCGCGGCGCAACCAGCAGCTTACTAACGCTGACGGTAAGTTTCTGCTGACCAAGCGAAGGATTTGGACCATCTTCGCGGCTCTCTTGGTCGCCATGTTCTTGGCGTCCATGGACCAGACAATCGTTTCGACGGCTCTGCCCACCATTGTCGGCGACCTCGGCGGCGTCGAGCACCAGACGTGGGTCACCACGGCCTATTTGCTGGCGTCAACCCTGGTCATGCCCATTTACGGCAAATTCGGTGACACCTTGGGGCGCCGAAACCTGTTCCTCATCGCGCTGGTGATTTTCACGGGCGCCTCCCTGGTCATCTCGTTGTCCACGAGTTTCTGGTTCTTCGTGATCTTCCGTGCGATTCAGGGCCTGGGCGGCGGTGGTCTGATGATTCTGGCCCAGGCGATCATCGGTGACATCATCCCCGCCAAGGAGCGCGGACGCTACATGGGTGTCATGGGATCCGTATTCGGCATGTCCGCCGTCATCGCCCCGCTGCTGGGCGGGTTCTTCGTGGACCACCTGACGTGGCAGTGGTGCTTCTATGTCAACGTTCCGCTCGGCGTCATCGCACTGATCGTCGCGATGGTGTTCCTGAAGCTGCCGTCCCACCGCCCGGAGCATCGAATCGATATCCTGGGCGTCATCTTCTTGTCGATTACCACGACCTGCCTGATCTTCTTCACCGATTTCGGCGGATCCGAAACCCACGGCTGGGACGCGATCGAGACCTGGATGTGGGGCGCCGGCGCGCTCCTGGCCGGCTTCGTCTTCGTGTTGACCGAGTCCAAGGCCAGTGACCCGATCATTCCACTCACCCTGTTCAAGAACCGGATCTTCATCATCGCGACGGCGATCGGATTCTTCCTGGGTATGTGTATGTTCGCGGCCCTCGCCTTCATCCCCACCTTCCTTCAGATGTCGACCGGGACGTCGGCCGCGGCATCGGGGCTGCTGATGTTGCCGATGATGGCGGGCCTGATGCTCACCTCGATCGTCTCGGGTAATTTGATTTCGAAGACCGGCAAGTACAAGGCCTACCCGCTCATCGGAACCCTGGTGACCTCGGCCGTGATGGTATGGATGACCTCTCTGACGGCCGATACCCCGGTATGGGTCATCTGCGCGATGCTCTTCAGCTTCGGCTTCGGCCTGGGCCTCATCATGCAGGTTGTCGTGCTGGTCGTCCAGAACTCGGTTCCCTTCACCCAGTTGGGTACGGCCACAAGTGCGAACAACTACTTCCGTGAGATGGGCTCCTCGGTTGGCGTCGCGATCTTCGGTGCAATGTTCACCTCGCAGCTATCGACGAAGCTCGGCGATCTGTTCACGTCGTTGCCGCCGGAAGCCGCGCAAGGGGCCGAAGGCGCCGGCGGGAACTCGGCTTCGTCCTTGACACCGCAGATGCTCAACGATATGCCTGATTTCCTGAGGGACGGCGTGGTTCGTGCGTACGCGGAGTCATTGGCACCCGTATTCTGGTATCTCCTGCCCTTCATGGCCTTGGCATTCGTCCTCGCGTTCTTCCTCAAAGAAATTCCGCTCCGTTCGGTCTCCGGAATGGTCGCCAGGGGCGAAGCGATCGACGGCGAAGAAGCAGAAGTTGCCTACCAGGGGCTGATGACGGGTAGTTTCCCCGTCGTTTCGACCAACACCGCCTCGACCTCGGCTGGTGCGACCGAGGGGTCCGAAACCTCGAATCCCTCCGCGGACGAAACCGTCAAGGGATACAGGGGACGTCACGCCGCGCGAGTCGACCCGGAGGAGGAGGCCGCCGTGCACCAGTCCACCGAACGCTAGGAAACACCCGCAAAACCGCGGAAATGTTCCGCACAACACTATTCCGCCCCGCCTTCTTTGTGATTCGACCCTCAAGAAGGCCTGGGGCGGAATAGTCTGTTTAAAGGCCTAGTTGAAGTAAGTAGAAGCGTGATTGAGTTAGGTCGAATCCGATCGACAAAGAATCGAGGAACATTGAAACTCGCAGAACAGATCGTGAAGCAACTGGTCGAGGCCGGCGTACACCGCATCTACGGCATTGTCGGTGACTCCCTCAACCCCATCGTGGACGCCGTGCGCGCCACAGGCGGCGCCAAGAAGGGCGGCATCGACTGGGTGCATGTCCGGCACGAAGAAGCTGCCGCATTCGCCGCGGGCGCCGAAGCCCAGCTGACCGGTGAACTCGCCGTGTGTGCCGGTTCCTGCGGTCCGGGCAACCTCCACCTGATCAACGGGCTGTTTGATGCGAACCGCTCCCAGGCCCCCGTCCTTGCCATCGCCTCACAGATCCCCAGTGTTCAGATCGGCCAGGGTTACTTCCAGGAGACCCATCCCGACCGCCTGTTCGAGCAGTGCAGCGTCTACAACGAGCTGGTCTCCACGACTGACCAGGCCCCGCGTGTTTTCTCGACCGCGATCCGCTACGCGGTCGGCCAGTCCGGAGTTTCCGTGGTGACTCTCCCGGGCGACCTCGCGGATGAAGACGCCACCGCAGAAGCACCGGAAATCGGCAACCTCCGCCGCTCCCCGAAGGTTCCTTCGGATGCGACGATTAGCGAGTTCGCCACCGAGATCAACAACGCCAACAAGGTTGCTCTGTTCGTCGGTGCCGGTGCCAAGGGCGCCCACGACGTCGTCGTCGAATTGGCCGACAAGATCGCGGCCCCCATCGGGCACTCCCTGCGCGGCAAGGACTTCATTCAGTACGACAACCCGTTCGACGTCGGCATGACGGGTCTGCTGGGCTACGGTGCCGCCGCGGAAGGCATTCACGACGCCGATCTGATGATTATGCTCGGCACGGACTTCCCGTACGACCAGTTCCTGCCGGATACCAAGACCATCCAGGTCGACATCGCACCCGAGCACATGGGCCGACGCACCAACGTGGATCTCCAGATCGAAGGCAGCGTCCTGGAGACGCTGGAGAAGCTGCTCCCCGCGGTGGATCGCAAGACGGATCGAAAGTTCCTGGAGAAGTTGCTCAAGCGGCACGACACCATCATGAACAAGGCCGTCGGCGCCTACACGCGCAACGTGGAGAAGCACAAGCCGATCCACCCGGAGTACGCTGCTTCCCTGCTGGACCAGGTCGCCGACAGGGACGCGATCTTCACCGCAGATACCGGCATGTGCAACGTCTGGTCCGCTCGGTACATCAACCCGCTCGGAACCCGGCGCTTGATCGGCTCCTACCTGCACGGGTCAATGGCCAACGCATTGCCACAGGCCGTGGGCGCACAGGTGGCCTTCCCGGACCGTCAGGTCATTTCGATGTCGGGTGACGGCGGTCTCTCGATGCTCATGGGCGAACTCGCGACCGCCTCGATGTACCAGTTGCCGCTGAACATCGTGGTGTTCAACAACTCGACACTTGGCATGGTCAAGATGGAGATGATGGTCGATGGTCTGCAGGACTACGGCGTCGACGTCCCCGACATCAACTACGCCGACGTGGCCAAGGCGATGGGTTTCCACGCGATTCGCGTGACCGATCCCCGGAAGCTGCAAAAAGCCTACGAAGACGCCCTCGCATACAACGGCCCGAGCGTCGTGGAGGTCATCACGGATCCGCTGGCCCTCTCGGTTCCCCCGCAGATCAACAACAGCATGGTCTTCGGCTTCGCGACCGCGATGTCCAAGATCGTGTTCAACCGCGGCGCGGGTGAGGCCGTTTCGATGGCTCGGTCGAATATGCGCAACATCAATGCACTGAGGTAGTAACCGACCTCACATAACAGCGTTGCGTGAAAAAGACTCTCTCTGAGACAGCCTTTTTCACGCAACGCTTTTGTCGTTCACGGCTCGAGGCCCTCCAGGGAAAACTCTGTACGGCCGGTGAATTCGGAGGCCGTTCGAATCCGGTAACGCATCCGCTCGCTCATCTCCGGGAGGTCATCGAAGTCGGCCCATGCGACTTCCGTGGATTCCTCGTCGTTCACGCGGGCCGTTCCGGAAACGTAGCGGCATCGGAAAGTCAGATCGAGGAACTGAGCTCGGTCTCCATTGGTGAATGTCTGCGGCGGGTTGGCCTTGACCGATGCGAGGCCTTCGACTTCAATCACGACGCCGGCTTCTTCCTCGGCCTCGCGGATGGCCGTTACCGCGGGTTCTTCTCCCGGATCCACGATTCCGGTGATGGGGGTCCAGGCGCCGTTGTCCGAGCGGCGGCACAAAAGGACACGACCTCGCTCATCAAAAATCACGGCCGTCACTCCAGGCATCCACAATGGGTCATGTCCGATTTTCTCGCGCAGTGACAGGATGAAGTCCGGTGTGGGCATGTGGGCTTGCTCCTTCTGGAGACGACGTCGACATCAGCACCCACCTTACTCGCGGGCGTTCACACCATGCTTTCGGGCAAGGCCAACCATGCCGCGGCCGAGCAGCCACCCATCCATGGGCCCAGGGCGACGTGGCCACGGGGCTCAATCCTCCGCAGCACGAGCAGAAACAACGCCCACAGGCCGCACGCGCCGAAAGTCAGCACAATGCCCGCAACCGCGTGAGGAACCGATACAAAGCCGCACGCCCCACCGAGCAGCGGCGCCAACCTGATATCTCCACGCCCGACGGATCGCGGGGACAGCAAGCGCATGGCCGCATAAACCCCTCCTGTCAGCAGAGCGCCGAAGACCGACGTAATCATCCGATCGGCCTCGTCCGCACACCAGGCGGCGGTGGAGAGCCCACCGCCCAAGACGGGGTATAGAGGCCGGACTATGCGCCGCGGAAGGAGGTGCTCATGGGCGTCGATCCAGCTCAACCGTCCGATGGCGAGCACGTAGAGCCCAATGCAGAGGCCGCCGGTCGCTCCGGCGACGATGCCTGGGCCGCCTCTGCCCCACCATGTGCAGATCACATCGATCATCGACTGCTCTAGGATCCGAAGCGGCGCTGCCGTCCAGCGTAGTCCCTCAAAGCGCGCAGGAAATCAACGCGGCGGAAATCAGGCCAGAGGGCTTCACAGAAATAGAATTCGCTGTAGGCCGACTGCCAGACCATGAACCCGGAGAGCCTCTGCTCGCCCGAGGTGCGAATCACCAGGTCGGGATCGGGCTGGCCCCTCGTGTAGAGATAGCTCGAAATGTCGTCCGCGGTGAGCCCTTCTGCGACGTCGGCGATATCGCGGCCGGCGTGGACGGCGTCGCTCAGCAATTCCCGAACGGCATCGACGATCTCTTGGCGTCCGCCATACCCGACAGCAATATTCACGTGCAGTCCGTCCACGTCAGCGGTCTGTTCCGTGACATTCGCGACCGTCTCCGGCAGCCCCTCGGGAAGCAGATTCAGAGCCCCTACAGGTTGCAGACGCGCGATTCGGCTCTTGCCAAGCTCATGCAGGAGGTCGTCAATGACACCGATGAGGTCCCCCAGTTCGGAGGCCGGCCGCTTCAGGTTCTCGGTCGAAAGCATATAGAGGGTCACGACGTTGATTCCGAGCTCGCGGCACCATCCGAGGAATTCTATGATGCGCTCGGCGCCCTTCTGGTGACCGTGTTTGGTGGTTTGGCCCATGAGGGCAGCCCAACGGCGGTTCCCGTCCACCATGACACCGACATGGTGGGGCAAGCGTTCGGAAGGTATTGAAGCCGCCAGATTGCGCTCGTACACGCTGTACAGAGGCTTGACTAGCTTCATGATGTTCCTTTGACCCGAGAGGTTTGTATGGCAGATCCCGACGTCGTGCAGCAACCGACCAGAGATCCTTTGTGGCTTAACCGTACCTTCTCTCGCCCCTGACCGATGTGCACGTCCACAGTCACACAGGCGCTTCACGATGCACCCTAATAGACTTCACATGAACCGCCCGCGCTCGAGAGGACCCCAACGCATGAGCTCGCACTCAAACCGACAAGGACCTACCGGAAGACCCAGGCCGGCCAGCGGTAACGCGGATTCACACCACCAGAGGCCGTTCGGGAAGAATTCCGGCCCTGCCGCTCGTGCGGCAACAGCAAAGGCTGAGGACGTCGCCACTGCGGCGGCGGACCGCTTTCACGACGTTCTGGAACGCAAACCCCTGTGGCGGGGATGGATTCACTCGTCCTTCGCACCCCTGGCCTTCGCGGCAGGGATCGTCCTGATTGTCCTGGCCGGAGGCGGTGCGCGCTCGGCTGCTTGCGCCGTCTTCGGATTGACCAGCGTCGTGCTCTTCTCCGTTTCCGGGATGTACCACCGCGCGTACTGGCAGGACAGGGCACGGATGACTTTCAAGAGGTTAGATCACTCCAACATTTCTCTGGTCATCGCGGGAACGTATACGCCGTTGGCGCTGACGTTGTTGGACCAGCCGCGGACCGCAATCCTGCTCTGGAGCGTTTGGGCCTGCGCGCTCTTGCTCATCGCCTTCCGGGTTTTCTGGACCGGAGCACCGCGCATGCTCTACACACCGTTGTACGTGGTTATGGGGCTCATGGCCCTGTTCTACATGGCCGATTTCTGGTCGGTCAGTCCCGTAGCGACGATCCTCATCTGCTTGGGTGGAGTTTTCTACATCGTCGGGGCGGCCTTCTACGCTCTCAAACGACCCGTGCTCTCACCTCAAGTCTTCGGGTTCCACGAGCTATTTCATGTCTGCACGATCCTCGGCTTCGCGTGCCACTACATCGCGGTAGTCTTCTCGATCTACGTATGAGCGGTTCTAGATGCGCCCTTCTCGGCTCGATCCCGAGTCGGGGTGCTGATCGGCACTTTGGTTCCCGTGTGCGGCCGGATCCGGGTCGGACTCCTCGACGCCGGTGGCCGTTTCGGTGCCGTCCTGTCCGGCGGCTTCTCGCTCTTCCGCCTCACGGGCCATCGCATAGTCGAAACGGTTCTTGAGGCGACGTTGCCTCCGGGTGTGATCGAGAGCCACCAGGATGATCAGAACCGCCAGCAACAGTGTCAGCAGAAAGCCCACGACGCCGGGCGAGACCTGATTTGCGTCCAGCCCCGGTTTCAGGCTCGGCGACTCTCCGTCAGCGAGAAGTCCCGCGGAAAGGTGCACAACGGTAGAGCTGGCGTTCATCATGAGGCTTGATCATTTCCTAAACGAGTAGCCGGTGCCTGTTTGTAGTCGATGCCCTCGGCGAAGCTGAATTCCGGAAGTTCCGTCTCAACCCGGTTCGCGGCGAGCACGTAGTCTTCATACGGCCAGATCTCGCGCTGCAGGTCGTTGGTGACGGCGAAGAAGAAGCCGTCCGGGTCGACCTGAGAAACGTGCGATTTCAGGGCCTGGTCCCGGACGTCGAAGCAGTCCGAGCACGGAATCTGCGTCGTGGTCTGATGGCGCGAAACCGGCGGTGCACCTTCCGGCTCAGACTCGGTGAACATCGCGATGCGCTCGGCGAAAGGCGACTCCATGCCACGTTCTTCCAAGGCCTTGTGGAAAGCCAGAAAGCGGTCCACATTGAAGGCGCGGTCGTAATAGAGCTTGAGCGGCTCCCACGCGTCTCCCTCGGCGAGGTAGCGGCGAGGGTCGCCGGCGGCCTCCCACGCCTCGATGGCGACCTTGTGCGCCATGATGTGGTCCGGATGGGGATAACCGCCGTTCTCGTCATAGGCAAGGATCACATGGGGCTGGAATTCGCGGACCACTCGAATCAACGGAGCGGCCGCCCGTTCCAACGGGGTCTTCGCGAAGCATCCCCACGGCAGAGGAGGGAGCGGGTCGCCTTCCGGCAGTCCGGAATCCATGAATCCGAGCCAACGGTGCTCGACTCCGAGGGCTTCTCGGGCGCCTGCCATCTCTCGGTGCCTCAACCCTGCCAGATCCCAGTGCGATCTCGGGTTCTCCTCGACGCCTGGGTTCAGAATCGACCCACGCTCACCACCGGTACATGAGACAACCATCACCCGGGCTCCGCGACGTGCGTACGCAGCCATCGATGCCGCGCCCTTACTCGACTCGTCGTCAGGGTGCGCATGAACCGCGAGGATTCTCAGGCCGGTGTAGTCCGACTCCAGCTCGTGCTGTCCAGAGCGCTTCGCCTGTGTCGAGGCAGATTCTTGAGCGCTTGTCACGTACTGACACCTCATTCTTTTCGATACAGTAGAGAGTACTTCACGGTTCCCATCCGCAGCCCCCTACGCCTTTGCAGGGCTCTCGCGGGCGGGCCCGCAGACTATGGACAGGTTTTCCCAAAATTGACCACTTCCACTCTAGACCAGCGATACGGCAAGAACCGTTCTGCACGTCATCTCTCCAAACGTGCATGGTGGGGCATCGTCGCCGTGCTTGTAGTGCTGGCGGCTGTATTCGTGGCGTGGCTCGCGTACGGAAACTCACAAGCTCCGTCCTTCAAGGAAGTGAGCTTCGACGACTCCCGCGCTGATGCAGTCACGCTCGATTTCGAGCTGACCAAGGAACCTGATCAGCAAGTCACCTGCGCCGTTCAGGCTCTCAACGACCAGCACGCGATCGTGGGGTGGAAAGAGATCACTGTCGGCGAGGTCCCGGCCGATCAGCTGAAGAACAAGACCTCGACCCACAGGGTCAGCCTTCGCACTACCTCACAAGCCCATACGGCGACCGTGGACTCCTGCTGGAAGTCAAGCTAAAAGATTAGTTTTCAGTTCCGTGCGTCACTAGCTACAATTGAACCTTGACGTCTCCCGCCATGGGTTTGCCCTGGCGGGTTTTATCTATCCGTTCAGACGCCGTGTGGGGAGGTCAACCCCTTCCTCGCAGGAACCACCGTGAAAATCACGGCCGCGGCGTCGCACCAAGGAGACATCATGTCAGAAGAAACCACCGAAAATGGCACGTGGCTGACCCAGGAGGCTTTCGACCGCCTCCAGGCCGAACTCGATGATCGTGAGGGTCCCAAGCGCCAGGAGATCGTCGACCGCATCGAAGCTGCTCGCGAAGAGGGCGACCTGCGCGAGAACGGTGGCTACCATGCGGCCAAGGAAGAGCAAGGCAAGAATGAGGGCCGCATCGCCCAGTTGCGTTACTTGCTCGAGAACGCCGAAGTCGGCGCCAAGCCCGCGGACGACGGAGTCGTCGAATCCGGCATGCTTGTCGAAGCGGAAATCGGCGGCAAGAAGCTGACCTTCCTCCTCGGCAGCCGCGAGGTCGCCGAGACGCTCGTGGGCGACCAAGACATCCAGGTCTTCTCCGAGAAGTCCCCCATGGGCCAGGCCATCCACGGCCACAAGGTCGGCGACCAGCTGTCCTACAAGGCGCCCAACGGAAAGGACATTCAGTTGAAGGTCCTCTCGGCCAAGCCGTACTAGTCCATCCCTTCCAGACGTCATGAAAAATCCGGACCCGCTATCGGCGGGTCCGGATTTTTGTCGTCTCAGAGCGTCTGGGAGGCCGGTTGGCTCCCACGCACGCTACGTCGTCAGCCGACGACCATCGGTGTGAAGCCCTCGGCTTCGAGGGCCTGAAGCACTTCGTTGCTGTGCTCCTCCCCCTTTGTCTCCATGTCGATCGTGATGGACACGTCCCCCATCGACAGCGAGCCGCCGACGCGCGTGTGGTCCACACCTGTCACGTTTGCATCGCAGTCCGAGATGATACGGGAAATGTCGCGCAGCTCCCCCGGGTGGTCGGTCAACATGATCTTGACCGTCAGGTAGCGTCCTGCGGCCGAGAGACCCCGCTGGATCACCTTCAGCATCAGCATGGGATCGATGTTGCCGCCCGAGAGTAGGCACACGGTCGAGCCGAGGTTGCCGTATTTCTCGTTGAGTTTGCCATTCATCAAGGCGGCGACGCCGACGGCTCCGGCCGGTTCGACCACGAGCTTATTGCGCTCGATCAGGAAGATGAGAGCACGGGCGAGGTCGTCTTCGGATACCGTGACGACGTCGTCAACAAGCTCTTTGATGATGGAGAAGGGCAACTGGCCCGGACGGCCCACCGCAATGCCGTCTGCGATCGTCGAGACCTTCTTGAGAGGGACCAACGCGTCCGCGGCCAGGGACGGAGGATAGGCGGCCGCGTGCTCGGCCTGAACGCCGATCACTCGGATCTTCTTGCCGGTTCTGGCCTCATGGTTCTTGGCCGCTACGGCCACGCCGGCCAGAAGACCCCCGCCGCCGACGCCGGTGATGATGGTGTCAACCTCGGGCACTTGGGCGATGATTTCGGTGCCGAGCGTTCCCTGGCCCGCCACGATGTTCTTGTTGTCGAAAGGGTGAACGAACACCGCGCCCGTCTCGTCCGAGTATCGTTGAGCCTCGGCCAAGGCCTCGTCCACCGTGTCCCCGTGGAGGATGACCTCTGCACCGTGTCCTTGGGTCGCCGCTATCTTCGGCAGGGCCGCGCCCTGTGGCATGTAGATACGAGCGGTGATTCCCAATTTCGACGCTGCCAGCGCAACTCCTTGCGCGTGGTTGCCGGCGGAGGCAGCGACCACGCCCGCGGCCTTCTCCTCGTCGCTGAGCTGGGCTATACGGTTGTAGGCGCCTCGCACCTTGAATGATCCGGAACGCTGCAGGTTCTCGCACTTGAAATAGACCGGCGAACCAATCTTCCGTTCGAGCGCTCGAGAATGCGCGATAGGAGTCCTCTCAATGATCCCTTCCACAAGCTGGGCCGCTTGTTCTATGTCCTCGATCTGGACAGGGAGATTTTCCAAAGGGGTCACTGATCCATCCTTACTTCGGATACTGCCGTCATGGGCGTTGGCCCACTCACGACAAACTACTTTTCGTTGGACACCTGAGTCGAGGGCGATCCCTCGTCGTCCGCGTTCTGGACGTCCGGCGCATCGGTGTCGGCCGCGGGGGCTTTCGTGGAACCGTTGCTCTTGGAAAGCCTTTCCTTGACCTTCTGGGCCGCGGACTTCTTTTGAGCCCGTCGTATCTCCCACTCAAAGGCATACGGGGTGGTTCGAATATTGGGGTCGTCCTCCCATTCCCGGTTGGCCAGGTAACGGATCACGGTGTTCACCACAGCGAGAACAGGAACGGCGAAAAGCGCACCGATGATGCCCAAGACCATTGATCCGAGGGCCACCGCGAGCACAACCGCCAGAGGATGCAAGGAGACGGCTTTGCCCATGACGAGCGGCTGAAGAATGTGGGACTCGACTTGCTGGACCAGAAGTACCGCGGCCAGCATGATGACCGCGTTGATCGGTCCGTTGGCAATCAGGGCCAGCAATACGGCCACCGCGCCGGAGACGAGGGCACCGATAACCGGTATGAATGAGCTCAAGAAGACCAGGACGCCCAGAGGGAAAGCCAGCGGCACACCGAGGATCAGGGCGGCCAGTCCAATACCCAACGCATCGACAAACGCCACGAGGACCTGCACGCGGGTGTAGGAAACCAGAGAGTGCCATCCTCGGCGTCCGGCGCCGTTGACCGCCTGCCGGGCTTTGCGGGGGAAGAACTTGAGCATGAAGAGCCAGATCTTCTCTCCTTCGAGCAGGAAGAAGATCAGGGTGAACAACATGATCAGCAAACCGGTGCCGACTTCTCCGGCGGTCGAACCGACGGCCGCCGCACCGCTCATGAGCTGGCTGGAATTCTCCTTGGCCGTGGTGGTCAGCGAGCTGATGGCGTTGTCGACTTCGCCCACCGACAACTGCAGTGGCCCGTCGGAGAGCCACTGCATGAGTTCGTGATAGCCGGTGACGAGCTGGTCGGAGAGCTGGGAGAAGCCTTTGACCAGCTGCTGACCGACCAGGGTCAAAAGACCGAGGACCAGAACGATTCCGCCCAGTTCAACGATCGCGGTGGCGATACCGGCTCGCACTTTCTTCCCGCGAAGCCACAACACGAAGGGAGAAAGAAGCCCGGCAATCAATGCGGCCACCAGAACCGAAATAATCACGGTGCTTACCGAACGCGAGAGGAAGACGACGACACCCGCCATCGCCAGAATCACGATGATCCGCCACGACCAGGCGGCCGCGACATTGAGAGCGTATGGGATATCGGGCCCGGTCGATGGGCGTCCCGAGCCTCCGTTCTTGGCCCCACGGACTTCTGAGATGTTTTCTGCGGTCACGTTCGAACTCGAGTTCATAGATTTCATCATAGAGGTGATGGTGGTTCTTTCTCTGAAGACGGCACCGGGGCCTCACCTTTGAGGTGAGGCCCCGGTCGGTTTGGGAAACGTACCCGAATAAATGATTCCGCTAATTCCTCGGCATGAAGTAACTGAGGAGACGAAGAATCTCGACGTACAGCCACACGAGCGTGACAATCAAACCGAATGCGAGTCGCCAGGATTCCTTCTGGGGAACCCCCGCGCGCAGTGCGCCGTCGATCTGCTGAAAATCTTGGATGAGGCATGCGCAGGCCATGATCACGGCGAGCAAACCGATGATGATTCCCACGGGGATGCCGAAGATCGTGAAGTCGCGCATCGACGAGCCGGTGAAGGCGCCGAAAATCAGGTTTCCGACGATAAAGACCAGGTAGGCGACCATCCCGATGGCCAAGACCTTCGCGGTCTTGCCCGAGATCCGGACCCCGGCTTTCGCATAGAGGGCCAGCATGCCGAGGAATACCACCAGTGTTGATACGACGGCCATCAAGACGATGCCGCCGAACTGGGACTCGAATATACGAGAGATACCGCCGAGGAAGAGCCCCTCGCACACCGCGTAAGCCATCACTAGGGCTGGCGAAGTCTTACGCTTGAAGATCACGACCATCGCCAGGACGAATCCGATGATCCCGAAGAGAGCGGAAATTCCGCCCAGGAACCAACCGACGGCTCCGCCGACGGCAATCAGACCGAGCATGCTCAAAGTCTTGACCACGACGTCGTCCATGGTCGCCCGCTGCATATCCGCCGATGTTGCCGCGGGAGCGTTGTACATCTGATTCAAAGACGCGGCGCTCGGCGCCTGTTGCTGTGGGTCGCCCTGGGGCTGGCCATAGCGGTTCTGCCCGTACTGGCCCTGCTGCGGCTGTCCGGCGTAAGCATGGTCGGTTCGCTGCGCATCATTGTTCATGCGCCTGATCAGGGGATTTCCACGTCCCATGGGATTCCTCGATTCTCAAGCGGTGGTCCCCCGGGACGAGCGCACCGTGCCTGTGGCTCCGGCCGAAGCATACCCGGGATTTTTTCCATTCTACAGAATGGCGCGCCAGGACATCAGGGCAATACCGGCCATTCCGCTCTCGGGCGAGAAAATGATGGATATCTCTGGTGCCCCAGGTGGGACTCGAACCCACACTGAACGGATTTTAAGTCCGCTGCCTCTGCCGATTGGGCTACTGGGGCGAGACTCACCCCGCACTTTCACGCGAAAGTACGGGGTGGTGTCATTGGTCGTTCTCCGATATTACGGGAACTGAAGTCGGATCAGAGTCGAGCCTTCTCTTCCTTCGGAGCGGTTCCGGTTGCCTCTTGGAAGGGCAGCCGCGGGGAACGCTCATTGCGGATCGGGGAGGTGTCCCTGCCGAAGATCGTGCCCAGCAACCAGTTCGCGGCCACACGAGTGGTCCGCTCGACGGTCGGGATCGCCATGCCGTGGTATCCACGGTGCATGAGCCAGGCCACGGGTCCTTCGAAGGAACGGCCCTTGATGTTGGCAACGCCCTTGTAGACGCCCAAACCGGCCACGGCACCCAGATTCTCGTGGTAGTAGTCCTTGAGCTGTCCACCGTTGCGTGCGGCCAACAGGTTCTCGGCCAGCGTGACGGCCTGACGTGACGCGTGCTGAGCGTTGGGGACACAGAAGCCGCCCACGCCCTTGCCGGTCAGGTCCGGAACGGCAGCGTTGTCTCCGGCGGCCCAAGCACCCTCAAGGGCACCGTCGTCGCCGGTGACGCGCAGATCTGCGCCCACACGGACACGGCCGCGCTCATCGATCGGCAATGAGGAGTTCTTGAGGAACGGGGCGGCCATGACACCGGCAGTCCAGATCAGCGTCTGAGTCTCGACCTCACCGGCCGGCGACTTGTCGCCCATGTTGATCAGTTTGCAGGTGTCTCCGTCGACCTCGCCCAAGGAGGTATTCAACAGTACTTCGATGCCGCGCGAACGCAGGTGCGCGACCACCGACTCGGCGCGGTCCTCCGGGACCTCCGGCATGATCCGGCCCATGGCCTCGATCATCACGAAACGTAGGTCGGAAACGCGAAGGCGGGAGTTGCGGCAAACCGCGTCGCGAGCCATGTCCTCGAGCTCTGCGATGGTCTCTACGCCGGCGAAACCGCCGCCGACCACCACGAACGTCAGGGCACGACGGCGAGCCGCCTCGTCCTTGAGCAGGGACGCGGTTTCGATGCGGTCAAGCACCCAGTTACGAACGTGGACGGCTTCTTCGACGGTCTTCATGCCGATCGCGGCCTCGGCCAAACCAGGAATCGGGAAAGCACGGGTTACGGAACCGGCGCCGATCACGATCTGATCGTATTTGAGTTCGTAGGTGTCACCGTCGTCATTGCCGCGCACAATAGCGGTCTTCGACTCGTGGTCGACCTTCTCGACCCGAGCGCCCAAGATTTCGCAGTCCTGGAGGTGCTGGCGCAGCGGAACGGTTGCGTGGCGCCCCTCGATGCTGCCGGCGGCCACCTCGGGCAGGAACGGCTGGTAGGTCATGTACGGGTTGGGGTCGACCACGGTCACAACGCCGCCCGAAGCCTTGATGGCCTTCTGGATCTTGGTTGCTACGGTGAATCCGACGTATCCGCCGCCAACTATCAGAACGCGAGGGCGATCGTTCGCCACCTGGTTAAAAGACATGGTATAAATGCTACTCCCTTGAGATGTGTGGACTGCGATGGTCTCGAATCCCCATATTGCCATCCAAAACCTTACGCCGCTATCCGGGTTTCCGCCGCTTTATTGCCTACGCCCCCAGAAATCTGTACTTCTTTGATCTTCCAATACCCCTTGAGAGTTCCTGCCGCGTTTTCCCAGCCCAAGATATTCGGCCAGGACTCGCCTCGGAGGGTGAGGTGGCGAGCCCAGAATTCTCCGCAGTCTGGCGACGGTTCCGGCGGCCAGCAGCCACATCCAGCCGGCAACCGCGGCAATCAGCCCGATCGGCAGCAGAAGGTTCACATGTGGACCCGGGGCCGCCTCGGGGGCGGCGACTGGATCGATCTTCTCCCCCACCGTGTGTTCTTCCGCCGGAGGATCGCTGGGCTCGTCCGTGGGATCCGCCCGACGATGAATCTTCGCCCACGCGGCGACGGAACCCAACGGATTGTCTCGAACCCCCGAGACGTCTTCGTCTCGCGTCAGAGCGGCCATCGGATCGACGACCCCGTACCCGTATTGGGGATCACGGCCCGGCGGGCCCTGGTCTTTGGCCGTGTCGATGAGCCGCTTGATGATTTGGGCGGAGGACTCGTCGGGATACTTCTGCCTCATCAAGGCGAGAACCCCGGAGACCATCGGTGCTGAGGCCGATGTACCGGACCAGAGTCCGTATTTG
This sequence comes from Rothia uropygialis, assembly GCF_004137765.1. Taxonomy (GTDB): domain Bacteria; phylum Actinomycetota; class Actinomycetes; order Actinomycetales; family Micrococcaceae; genus Rothia. The sequence goes on from NZ_NOIS01000005.1 coordinate 258,820, forward strand.
TTCTCGGGCATTGCGCCGATGAGGTCCTCGCTCGGAGCCGCAACGGCGATCGAGATCCCTTGCGCCGAGGAATCCCACGATGCCTTTCCCTGGCGGTCCACGCCGCCCACTGAGAGTACCCCGGGGATAGTCGACGGCGCGCCAACCTGTGTCACCCCGGAGCCTCGGTTGCCCGCCGAGGCGACCACCACGGCATCGTGGTCCTGCGCATATTCGAAGGCCTGATCCCACGATTCCGGCCAATCGGTCTTTGACGAACCAACCGAAAGGTTGATGACTTTGGCACCCGAGTCAACGGCTTCCCGCACGGCTCGCGGAATCTGGTCTTCGACCGCGACGCCGCCGGGGTTCTGGGTTCCCAACCACGCAGAGATCGGGACGATGCTGGCTTCGGGAGCAATGCCGATCACGCCTGCGCCGTGCCCCGGCTCCCCTTTAGGAGCCTTGTTCGCATCGCGGCCTTCGTGTCCGTGCCCCGCTATCATCGACGCAACGAGGGTGCCGTGTTCGGGTTCGGCTCCGACCGGTTTCCAGCCGTCCGAGGTGCCTCCCTTGGACACGTCCTTACCCGACTCCACATTTCCCGTGAGGTCCTGGTGGTTTCCGTCCACGCCGGTATCGATCACGGCGACTTTGACGCCTTTGCCGGTCGTTTGTTTCCACGCGGAGCGGATGCCCAATTCGTCGAGCCAGTACTCGTGGTCCCTGACATCGTCGCCCTTGGGATGGGACGAGACGACCGGGACAACGGGCAATGGGCCCGGTTCCGCATGGGCAGACGTAACGGCAGTGACGGAGACAATTCCCGCTACCAGAGCCGCCGCCACAACCCGAAGACCGCGCTCGTGCCCCATGATGACTCAGGGCTTCTTCCGTGCAGCGGCGACGGACAGGGCGATACCGTCCAGGATGTCGTGTTCGCTCGCGGTGCACGTGGTTATGCGACCGTCAGTCAGTTCGGAAGTTCGTTCCGCAATACGTGCCCAGATCTGAGCGCCCGCACCGATCACGTCGACGCGGCCCTCATGCATGATCCCGAGTTCGGAACGTTCCTGACGTGTCATGTTGGTCAGTGCCCGCGCGGCCTCGGAGACCGCATCGATGCTCAGTTCGCTGCCGTGGATCCGATCCGGGTCGTATTCTTTGAGGCCGAGAGCCTGTGCGGTGACCGTTGTGACGGAGCCGGCCACACCGACCAGGCGCGTTGCGGTTCCGATCGCCACCGAATCGAGCGCCGTGGTGACGGCAACATCGACGTCGTCCAGGAGCCGCCGAACCTGGCCTTCGGTCGGCGGATTGGAGCTCAGGTGCCGCTCGGTCAACCGAACGCAACCTATATTGACCGACCGGGACGCGATCACGCCGTTCTCGTCCCCCAAGACGAATTCCGTGGATCCTCCTCCGACGTCGACGATCAAGTCCCGTCCGCTGTGGGCGGCCTGGATGGTCGCGGCGGCACCGTAAAAGGACAGCTCGGCTTCTTCCGAACCTGAGATGACTTCTGGAGCGACCCCGAGCCGCTCTGTGATTCCTTCGACGAAGGCATCACGATTGCCCGCGTCTCGGGTCGCACTCGTCGCGACCATGCGAACGTGTTTGACCTTGTGCTTCTTGATCAACGCCGCGTATTCCTCTGCGGCCGCGAAGGTCCGGTCCAGGGAAGCCTGTGCCAGCCAGCCGGTTGCGTCGACTCCCGCGCCCAACCGAACGACCCGCATTTGGCGGACGATGTCGGTGACCTTCGGGGGCATCCCCTCTGACGAATTCTTCTCGACGTCCGCGATGAGCAGGCGAATCGAATTGGTGCCGCAATCTATAGCTCCAACGCGCATAGTTGTCCGTGCTCCTTAGGCCTGTTCCGACGGTGACGATTCTTCGCGCCACGCTGGGTCGCAGGCGCATTGTTCGGGTGACCACCACTGCTCAATGGCATGCAAGGTCTCGTCCCCGAAGGGGTTGATTCCTTCGCCCACCGACAGTGTATGGCCGAGCACGGCGTGAAGGCATTTGACCCGTTGCGGCATCCCGCCGGCGGATATTCCAGCGATCTCCGGAACCGGGTCCGTGCCTGCTTTGAGACGCACCCGTTCGCGCTCGTCGAGGTAATTCTGGTGAGCAGCCTGATATGCCTTGGCCAATGCTTGGTCCCGCGTGATGCGGTCCGTCATGTCGTACATCAGGCCGGCGGCTTCCAACCGGGAAGCGGCCTGCGTAATGATCGGGTGGGCCAGATAGAAAACGGTCGGGAACGGCGAACCGTTCGACAATCGAGGTGCCGTCGCGGCAACCAGCGGGTTCCCGCAGACACACCGAGCCGGGATTTCGACGACGTCACGCACGCTCCGCCCCAACTCGCGCGAGAGTACGAGCAGATCCTGTTGGGTCGGGTCCAGGGTGGCCTGGCTGGCGCCGAATCCGCCGGGTTCTTGAGCGGCTGATTTCTGAGTCACCGAACTCCTTCTCGAGGTGCTGCTTTCACGGATTGTGCGTGGGTCATTTCGACGACTCCGACAGCGACGTCCACAGGTTCTCTCCCCACGAGGGCGGAGTCGACGTGGTCGCTTCGGCCGATGAGTCGTCGGCCTGGTCACTCTGCTTGTCCTTGCCCGTCACCACATACGGTGTTTCCCCCGGGTTGACGTAGAACAACCGTTCTCGGGCTTGCTGGCGGACGTAGTCGTCGTCGTTCCAGCGGTCATTCTGATCCTTGAGGTCCTGTTGCTCGTCCTTGAGGTGGGAAATATCCTGCTGCAAACTGTTGATCTCTGCCTGCTGGGCAAAGTACCGGTGCACCGTGGGGGCCAGAGGAACGACGAGGGCCAGGATGATCAGGAGCAGCAATACGGTCCTGCCTGAAAAAGTCCTGGCAGCTACGGGTGCTCGGGTGTCCTCGACGTCGCCCCAGTCCTCGCGACCGATTTGGTCCTCGTCAGAGGATTTGGGGTCGCGAAACGCAGTGCTTCCGCTCGGCTCGGCGCGCTCAACGACACGCTTCTGCCGCCACGATCCGAACCCTAGCGTCTGGGGTTCCCGCGACGGGGATTCGGAACGGGTCTCGTACGGTTCGCCCGTGAGATCGTTCGAGCTATCCGCCTTCTTGCGACGGAGACGGCGAGCCGCGGCTGAGAAGGGGTTCTTCATAGCGATCGGACCTCTCGAAGCAGGGGAAGGAGCTTTCGAACCCTCACTCTACCGAACGACGCCCCGCCCGTAAGAACCCGGCGGGGCGTCGTCATCGGATATCCGGCGTAGATACTACTCGGCGGAGAAACGCGGGAAAGCGGAGGCTCCGGCGTAAGTCGCCGCACCGCCCAATTCCTCTTCGATGCGCAGAAGCTGGTTGTACTTGGCAACCCGCTCCGACCGTGCCGGGGCACCGGTCTTGATCTGGCCGGCGTTGGTTGCCACGGCGATATCCGCGATCGTGGTGTCCTCGGTCTCTCCGGACCGGTGAGAAACCATGCAACGGAATTCGTTGGTCTGCGCCAGAGAAATCGCGTCGAAGGTCTCCGTCAACGAGCCGATCTGGTTGACCTTGACCAGCAGGGCGTTGGCGGCTCCGAGCTTGATGCCCTTGCCGAGCCGCTCGGGGTTGGTCACGAACAGGTCGTCACCGACGATCTGGACCTTCGCGCCGAGCTGCCGGGTGATGGTCTGGTAGCCGTCCCAGTCGTCTTCGTCGAGCGGATCCTCGATCGACACGAGCGGGTACGCATTGACGAGTTCGTCGTAGTAGGCCGTCATTTCTTGAGCGGTCTTGCGTCCGCCTTCGAAGGAGTAGGTGCCGTCTTCCTTGTTGAAGAATTCGGAAGAGGCGACGTCCAGGGCCAGAGCAACATCCTTGCCCGGCGTGTAACCAGCCTTCTCGATGGCCTCGAGGATCAGGTCGAGTGCGGCCCGGTTCGAATCGAGATTGGGAGCGAAACCGCCTTCGTCACCGAGGCCCGTCGCCAACCCGCGATCCTTCAGGACGGACTTGAGCGCGTGGTATACCTCCGCACCATAGCGCAAGGCTTCTGCGAAATTCGGCGCGCCGATCGGGGCAATCATGAATTCCTGGATGTCCACGTTGGAGTCCGCGTGAGAGCCACCATTGAGGATGTTCATCATCGGGACCGGCAGAACGTGGGCGTTGGGTCCGCCGAGGTACTTGTAAAGGGGCAGATCCGACGCTTCGGCGGCCGCACGGGCAACAGCGAGGGACACACCCAGAATTGCGTTGGCGCCCAGCTTGCCTTTGTTGTCGGTGCCGTCGAGCTCGAGCATCGCGGCGTCGACCACGCGCTGGTCCGTGGCGTCGAGGCCGATGACGACCTCAGAGATCTCCTCGATGACCGCCTTGACTGCGTCCAGGACACCTTTGCCCAGGTAGACGCTCTTGTCTCCGTCGCGGCGCTCGACCGCCTCGAACTCGCCCGTGGACGCGCCGGAGGGAACGGCGGCGCGACCGAAACTTCCGTCTTCGAGAAGGACCTCGACCTCTACGGTCGGGTTGCCTCGGGAATCGAGAATCTGACGGGCATGAACGTCGATGATGATAGCCATCTGGATGCTCCTAAAAATCGTGAAGGATGAATTGGCTTTTCTGTACCGAGCCTAGTGAGTTTGTGGGAAATTCTGAACTGCTCCCGCACGGTGGGGCCGTTCTCACTCCCCATACTATCCAATTCCCACATAAGCACACATATTCTCAGGCATTCCCACCTGAGGAATCTACGAAATGACGAACCGCGCGCCGCAACGCCTTTTCAGGATCCACGCCCCGTTCACGGGCATGAGCCACCACCCCCAGCAGGTGCCTGCCTATCTCTTCCTCGGCGTTATCCGTGGTTCCGGGCGCGATCGACTCCGGAGATATCTGAGTCTGCGGGCGATCATGGGCGGAGGAAGCCACGACTTCGGAGGAATGCACGCCGTCCTGGGTCTCGACCGCTTCGGGCAACGGCAAAGACGCCTTGGCAGCCTTGCTCAGTGTCTTCTCCGCGAGCGCCAGAGCCGGCAAGGCCGGTGGTATTCCGTCGAAAGGGCCTTTCCGCTCGGGCTTTTCGGCGCGTTTGAGCTCATCCCAACGCCGGGTAAGAGTTTCGAGCTCGTCACTGGCCAGAGTCCGCTCTCCGACGGGGTCGTCGTCAGCGACGGCGAATCCCCCGAATACGTGGGGATGCCGTCGGATCAATTTGTCATTGAGCCCTCGGATGACGTCCACGATTCCGAAACCGCCGTGTTCCGAAGGAACTTCTTCCGCGACCCTCGCGTGGAAGACCACTTGGAGGAGCACATCACCGAGCTCTTCCTGCAGAAGTGCACGGTCGACTCCGTTCGGTGCCTCGATGGCCTCGACGACTTCGTAGGACTCTTCGATCAGGTAACGGACCAAAGAAGCATGTGTCTGTTCGCCGTCCCAGGGGCAACCGCCCGGCGACCGCAGGCGATCCATGATGGCAATGAGCTCTTCGAAAGCCGCAGTCGGGGTTTCGGTCGCGAGTTCCGGCCCATCGGACTTGCTTTTCGGCATCTGCGATTTGGTCATGAACCGACCTCCGGGAATGTGGAGTATCCGGCCAACACGCGGTCGACGAGGTCGTTTCTTTCATCCAACGGCAGGAATGCGCTTTCCGCCGCGGTCAACGTGACACTCAGGAAATCGTCGCGTTCATATCCGAACTCATGAGCTAGTTTCAAAAATTCGCTTGTCATCGATGTGCGGGACATCAATCTGTTGTCCGGATTGATGGTCACGGCGAAACCGAGGCTCCTCAGCAGTTCGACGGGGTGTTCCCGGTATTTCCTGGCCCAGACGGTCGACGAATCCCCTCTCCTCGCCGCGACCCCGATATCGCTCATCCGAGGGGCAGCGTCGGTCTGAAGATTCGAACAGGGGCAGATCTCGAGCGGGATGCGCCGGTCCCTGACCCACGCCGCGACTTCTCCCATCGAGTACAGCGAGGTCGCAGGCACCAAGGAGACATCGTGGCTATGCGGTAGACGTGCCACATTGTCCGCGAGCGCGGAGTGACCCTGCCGGCGAGTCAGGTCTTCGACAATACGGACCCCGTGGCCGAGCCGTGCGGCCCTGCCCTCGTGGAGAGCCCGACGTATTGACTCGACACCGTCGGCTTCTCCTGCGTGCAGGGTGACCTGCAGGAAATGCTGCGCGCAGTAGTCCAAGGCCTCGCGGTGCAGTTCGGCGGAGAAACCGAGTTCGGGGCCCGCAAGGTCGAATCCGACGACGCCGCTCGATCGGTTCCGCACGGCGGCCTGTGCGACTTCCAGGGAACGATCGTTCTGCCGCATCGCGCAGAGGATCTGACGAATCGAGATGATGTGCCCGCGGTCCGCGGCCTCCGATTCCCCGGCAACGATCCCGCGCTCTACCGCATGGATCGCGGCGTCGAGGTCCAGCCCGTGGCCGAGGTGTTGCTCGGGCGCCCAGCGCACCTCACCGTGAATGATGCCGTCCGCGGCGGCGTCGAGCACGTATTCCCTGGCGACTCTTTCGAGCGCCTCGGCGGTGCGCATCACGCCCACGGTGTGCTCGAAAGTTTGGAGGTAGCGAGCAAGGGACCTCGAATCCGCTGCTTCTGCGAACCACCGTTCGAGTCGGGCCGGGTCGGTACACGGAAGTTCGTGCCCGACCTCGGCGGCCAGCTCGATCACTGTCTGCGGGCGCAAGGAACCGTCCAGGTGATCATGCAGACATACCTTCGGTAGGGCGGCAATCCACCCTTCGTCATAAGCGGTATCGAAGAGCGGCGTCACAACCTGCGCGCTCATTGCGCAGCTCGCCGGCGGGTCCGTACTGTCATTCTCCGCTCAGAGACTCCACTGAGTCAGCGCATCGGTCATGTGCTCGGGGATGTTTGCCCCGGTGCGGGGGAACATCCGGAGTTCCTCAATGTATTGCTGGGCCGGGAGGCGATCCTTGTACTTGACGAAGCTTTCTTCGTCCTCGTAGGAGAACGAAACCTGGGGAGGAACACCGGGGGTGAAGCGGAACATCATCGCGATCGGTGAACCCGCACCCTCTTGGTACGAATCCGACTTGAGCTCCAGGATGTGGAGGGCCTCTTCGGGAACGAGATCGAAGGTCTTGCGCTGATCCCAGAAACCATTGCGGCGAACATGGGTCAGAGCATCGTAGTAGGAGCCGAGAGCGCGCACGCGGACGAGCACCGTCGAGACATCACGGGCCGTACCGTTTGCACCGAAGAGAGTCTTCTGGGCTTCGCCCATGCGGTGCAGGACGTCGGCCTCCGTCAGGACCAGGTTGCCCGGTGCGAGCTGCGTGGTCGATGGCTTCTGCGGAGCGGACTGGCCCGAGCTGGAGAAGGACGGCGCGACATCGGTCTGATCTGCTGTGGACGGCACGGAATCCGGCAAATCGGCGGCTACTGCGGAGGGAGCACCGGTCTCGGGGCGGTTTTCCTCCTCTTCCCAATGGGAGTCCTCGACCACGGCGGGAACCGGTTCGGCCGTCGACTGACCGTCTGTCGTCGCCGTCTTCGCGCCCTTGTCAACGTCTTTGACGGACGGGGCCGCCTGGTGCGCGGCCGTTTCTTCGCCCTGTTTCGAGTCCTTGCCCGAATCGGCCACAGCGGCCGCGGTTCCACCAGCGGCCGCACCGCCCAGGGCAGCGCCTCCTACGGCGACGCCGGAAGTCGAGTCGGCCTGTTTCTTCGATCCTTTGGCGTTGGCCTCGGAAAAAGAGCTGCTCGTCTGCGCTGACGAGGAGGTCTTGGCGGCATCCTCCGAATCACTCGAGGCGTCCGTGACGGCCGAGGTCTTCTCGGTTCCGGAAACTACGGTTGCGCTCGACTCGTTCGAGGTCGTGGGCTTGGCCCTGGAATCGGATCCCTCGGGCGTACCGAGAACCGAGGGCTTGGACGGTGAGGAGCTCGTCTGGTCACCCCCGGATTTGCGCGCTTCGGCGTCGTCCGCCACGGCGCTGAGGGCTTCGCTACGGTCCTTCTCAACGGACGGGGTGGCCTGGGTTGACGGCTTGGCGGTGGTCGATGCGGCAGCACCGGCGGCTCCCCCGGCGACGGCGCCGGTCGCGGCGGCCTTACCGGCTTCCGACCGTCCCGACTCCTGGCTGGCCTCTGCATCGACCGAGGTCGCTTCACCGCCGCGCGAGAGCGTGGTCGGAACGGTCTGCGTGTAGGCCTCGCGGGCCTGCTCATCCGAGTTCGGGTAGGTGTACTCGATTTCGACCGACCGCTTTCCGTTCCTGACCGAGGAAATCATGATCTCAGCGCGCCGCCAGGGTCCGTTCTCGCTGGCCTGCGCCGCCGTGTAGAGCTTGGCCACCGGGTCGAACCAGGTGGACTGGGTATCCACGGTGGTTTTGCGCTCAGGCTTTTCGCTGGGATCCATCACGGCGGTCATTTCATTGCCATGCTGGTTCAGCTGGAGCGTGGCGACCCTGTTGGACTCCATCATCGTGACGATTTCGGGAAGACCATTCGTCTTCGGCAGCTCGGGGCGGTCCGGTAGGGCGCGGACCTCTGAGCTCGACGGTGTTTCTTCCTGCCGCCCCGCGTCGTTCAGCTCGTCGTCTGAACGCCGCACGGCGTCGTCGTCTGAGTTCTTGCGGAAAAGCTTGAAAGCCACGACTCACCTTGTTTTCTGCGCCCCCGTGAGGCGCCTCGAGATATGCCTCAGTCGATCGAGACATGAATGTTGAACCCTATTCTGCCGACAGTCTATCGAGGATCAGGCGCCTTTCGACATCGGCCGGGCCGGACTGGGCAATCTTAAAGCTGCCATTCAGAGTATTCAGGGCTCTTTCGAAGCGCTCCGGTGTGTCCGTCAGCAGGGTCATCAGGGGTTGACCCTCGGCGACGTGGTCGCCGGGCTTTGCGTGAAGACGCACGCCCGCGCCGGCCTGCACGGGGTCTTCCTTGCGGGACCGCCCTGCACCCAGCCGCCACGAAGCCACGCCGACCGAAAGCGCGTCCAAACTGTGTAACGTACCGGTTTCCGGTGCCTTGATCACGTGCGATTCGCGTGCGACGGGGAGCGCCGCGTCCGGGTCTCCGCCCTGGGCCCGGATCATATTCTTGTAGATGTCCATGGCCCGTCCGTCCGCGAGAGCCTCGGCCGGGTCCTCGTCGACCCCCGATGCGAGCAGCATTTCGCGAGCCAATGCGACAGTGAGCTCCACGACGTCCTCCGGCCCACCGCCCGAGAGTACCTCGACGGATTCCTCGACCTCGATCGCGTTGCCCACGGTCAGGCCGAGCGGCGTCGACATATCCGTCAACAATGCGCTGGTCCGAACGCCCGATTCGTCTCCGAGGGCGACCATGGTGCGAGCCAGTTCGCGGGCGGACTCCTCATCCTTCATGAACGCGCCGGATCCGACCTTGACGTCCAGGACCAAGGAATCCGTGCCCTCGGCGATCTTCTTGGACATGATGGATGAGGCAATCAGGGGTATGGCTTCTACCGTCCCGGTGACGTCCCGGAGCGCGTAGAGTTTCTTGTCCGCCGGGGCAAGGCCCGTTCCGGCCGCACAGATGACGGCCCCGATGCTTCCCAGGATCTTCATCATGCGCTCATTGCTGACGGAAGCCTGCCATCCGGGGATCGATTCCAATTTGTCCAGCGTCCCGCCGGTGTGACCCAGCCCACGACCGGACAACTGGGGAACGGCGATCCCGTAGACGGCCACGAGTGGGGCCAGAGGCAACGTGATTTTGTCACCGACGCCGCCCGTCGAGTGCTTGTCCGCGGTAGCGATCTTGCCCGTAGGGCCGAGGATCGCAGAGAAGTCCAACCGTTCTCCGCTTGCGATCATGGCTCGCGTCCAACGAGCGATCTCTTCGCGTCTCATGCCGTTGAGGTAAATCGCCATCGCCAGCGCGGACATTTGTTCCTCCGCGACTGCACCCCTGGTGTACGCATCCACGACCCAGTCGATCTGTTCGTCGCTGAGTTCCTGTCCGTCTCGTTTGGCGCGGATGACGTCGACCGCGTCGAATGCTTCGCTCATTGCTCTGTGTCCTTTGCTCTTCGACTGGGGTGTTCCCTGCGTGCGGTTCACCGAAGGGGCGTGCTCACCGGTCCGAGTAACCAGCGATGTCCTGCGGCCCGAAGGCCTGGGGCAGCACCCGGTCCATGCTCCATGGGCCCTTCGGCGTCAGAATCTGCATATCAGGTGCCCGGTGCTCGTACAGCAGCTGCCGGCAGCGTCCGCAGGGCATAATGACGTCTCCCGGCTCGTTGACGCAGACGAATGCTGACAATTTGCCGCCCCCGGTCCGGAACAGATCCGAAACCATGGAGCATTCCGCGCAGAGGGTCACCCCGTATGCGGCATTTTCAATATTGGCGCCGACGACGATCCGGCCGTCTTCGACCCGCCCCGCAGCACCTACCGGAAAACGGGAATACGGACTGTAAGAGTGCTCGAGCGCCTGATGGGCCGCGTCCAGCAGGGACCTCCACACGGAATCATCGGCAGAAAACAAAGGCTGGTTCATCGTTTCTACTCCTTGACGTACGGGACGCCGCTTGCGGCCGGACCGCGCGACCGGCCGACAAGCCCAGTCACTGCCGCGATCGTGACGAGGTACGGAAGCATCGCGAGGAATTGGCTCGGAACCGTTGTTCCCAGGAGAGACAACACGGACTGCAAATTGGTCGCAAATCCGAATAGGAGGGCCGCAAACAGTGCGCCGAAGGGACGCCAGCGGCCGAAAATCAGGGCTGCCAGCGCGATATACCCCTGACCAGCGGTCATGTCCTTATTGAAGGAAGACACCGAGACGAGGGTGAAGAAGGCGCCGCCCATGCCCGCAACGGCGCCGGCGAGAAGCACGTTCCAGAAGCGCAATAGGTTGACCTTGACGCCCAATGTGTCCGCCGCCTTCGGGTGCTCGCCGACGGCCCTCGTCCGCAACCCCCACCGAGTCTTGGTCAGCCCGTACCAGATCAGGAACACGACGACGTACATCAAGTACACGATCACGGATTGGTCGAAGAGGACCGGGCCGACGACCGGAATCTTGGAGAGGAACGGAATCGAAAAACTGGGCAGATGCTCCGGAGCGTTGAGACCGACATTGGACCGAGAGAGAACGGTCGAGTACAGAAAGCCCGTCAGTCCGGAGACCAACACGTTGACAACGACGCCGACGATCACCTGATTGACCAGATACTTGATCGAGAAGATCGCGAGGATGAGGGAAACGAGGACCGCGCCGAACATTGCCGCAACCAGACCGACCCAGGCATTGTGCGCCACGGAGCCTGCGACGGCGGCGGCGAAAGCACCGAAAAGAAGCTGCCCTTCAATCGCAATGTTCACGACGCCGCTCCGCTCACAGAGCAGCCCGGACATCGAACCGAAGATCAGCGGCACCGCGAGTGTCAGCGAACCGCCCAGCAGGCCAGGCAAGGACAAACTATTGCTGTCCGCGTGACTCACCGCCCAGACGAGCATCGCGATCACGAATGCTGCCCAGAAAACGACAGCGCACCACTTGGGAACTTTGCGGCCACGCGTGCCGAGCACCCAAGCGATCACGGCCATCATAGCGGTCACGGTTCCGAGGACCCAGCCGGTGGGGGTCGCAGCAAGTTGAACATCACCCAACCTGATCGCATCCCCCGACTCCGACAACCGGAAGACTACGGTGTCCTCGATCGAATTGAGACCGCACACCACCAGGGTGACCACGGCCAAAACCGTGAAGATGACGGCGTTGCGCCACTGACGCACGATCGCCGTGGGAGCTGCTTGCCGGGACGAGCCGGAGGGATTCGTTGATTCCTGAACGGAGGTGCTCACTGGGTGGCTCCTGCCTTCCGTGCGGCGGGCATGTGGCGCTTGGCTTTGCGGGTTTTCGAAGGGTCGGGCAAGCGGAAGATCGCCCGTACGAGCGGCGGAGCCGCGATGAAGAGGACGATCAGGGACTGGACCACCAGAACGATATTGATGTTGGTTCCCGTATTGGTCTGCATGGCGACACCGCCGGCGCGAAAAGCGCCATAGAGCAAACCGGCCCAGAACGTTCCCCACGGGGTCGAACGGCCCAGGAGCGCGACGGTGATTGCGTCGAATCCGAAGGAAGCGGCGACGTCGCCGGTCAAGACCTTTTCCGTACCTGAAATCTGCGATACGCCCGCCATCCCGGACAGACCACCAGACATCAGCATGACGATGATGTAGCCGGCGGTCACGTTGATGCCGGCCGACTTCGCCGCCTCGGGATTGGCCCCTACGGCACGGAGCCTGAAGCCGATCGTTGAACGATTGATCATCCAGGAGACCAGGAGGACCGCGAGAACCGCCAGCACGAAGCCCCAGTGCAATCGGAAGGAATCACCGAACATCTTGGGCAGCTGCGCGCTGGAATCAATCTGTGGAGAAATGGGGTTCGTGGATCCCGGGCGCTGGAACCCCGGCGTCGTCAGCAAGTACAACACCAGGTTGAGTGCAACGTAGTTGAGCATGATGCACAGAATGACCTCGTGAGCACCCGTCTTGGCCTTGAGAAGCCCCACGAGCCCTCCCCAGATCGCGCCGCCGATGACGCCACCGAGTACGACGAGCAGCAGGTGAATCGCCATGGGCAAGTGCCAGCTGAACCCGATGTAGCCCGCAACGATTGCACCGAGGATGATCTGGCCTTGTGCGCCAATGTTGAACAGGCCGGACCGGAAGGAAATCGCCACACCCAGACCGGCAAAGATCAGTGGAGTCGCAATAGTCAGTGTTTCGGTAAGCGGATAGATTTTGTCGACAAAAGTCTCACCGTGCGGATTGAAGATCGCGCCTTCGAACAGCGCGGCGTACGCGGTGCTGGAGGCTTTCCATGCGGCCTCGAAAGTGTCGCTGGGACGGTTGAAGAAGTAGTTCATCCGGGTCAGCACGCGCTGGTCCGTGAAAATGATGAGCAGCCCACCGACGATCAGAGCGGCGATCAGTGCGGCCGCGGACAGGACGAGGGGTGAGGACGTAATCCGGTACGCCAGCGACGGTTTCTCCGGCCCGGTGGCCCACGGAGGCGTTACCGGGCTCGGCGAGGACTGTGCTTCCGGCGTTGCTCCCAAGCCGTCGGCCGGGGCCGCAACGGGCTGCTGTGATTCGGTCGAGCTCATGCGTGCTCTCCTTCGACGGTGATCTGGGCGGTGTGGTCCTGGTCTTCGGAGAAGGCTTCCTCGGCGGTCGCGCCGGCCATCATCTGACCGAGGACTTCCCTGGGGGTATCCGGCCCCACGATCCCCATGAGCCTTCCGTGGTGGAATACGGCGATCCGATCCGCCAAGGCGTAAACCTCGTCGAGCTCGGTCGAGACAATTATTACGGGGGTACCGGCGTCGCGCTCCGCGACGATCCTTTCGTGGATGAATTCGATCGACCCAACGTCGACGCCGCGGGTCGGTTGCGAGGCGATGAACAGTTTCAGAGGACGGGACAGCTCCCTGGCGACCACGACCTTCTGCTGATTGCCGCCGGAAAGGGTCGCGACCTGGTCGCTGACCGCGTTCATCCGGATGTCGAAAGCAGCGGCTTTCTCTCGGGCGTTGGACCGTATCGCTCCTCGTCGGAGCGAGGGCCCCGCGGAAAACTTCTTGTGGTCGAATTGGTTCAGGACCAGGTTCTCCTCGATGCTGAACGTACCGACGAGCCCGTCGACCATCCGGTCCTCGGGGACGAAGCCGACTCCAGATTCGATGATCCTCTTGGTCGAGGAACCCAGCAAGTTCTTGCCGTCCAGCATGATTTTGCCCGAGGCTTTGGGGTGCAGCCCCAGAACTGTCTCCGTGAATTCCGTCTGTCCGTTGCCTTGGACGCCCGCAACCGCGACGATCTCGCCTCCGCGGACGTCCAGGTCGATGTCGTCGAGGACCTTGACTCCGGAATCAGCGACCAAGGAGAGTCCTCGGACGCAGAAGCGGGAGTCACTGTACTGCGGTTCTTCCTTGGCGACCGTCAGGTTGACATCGTGACCGACCATCATGGACGCCAATTGCGTGGTCGACGCCGTGGGTTCCACGGTTCCGACGACCTTGCCCCGTCGGATCACGGTGATCTCGTCCGATACGGCGCACACCTCGCGCAATTTGTGCGATATGAACAACAAGGATTTGCCGTCGTCTCGCAGCTGAGCCATGATCGCGAGCAATTCGTCCGTCTCCGCGGGAGTCAGAACCGCGGTGGGTTCGTCCAGGATCAGGATTTCAGCGTCCCGGACGAGTGCTTTGATGATCTCCACGCGCTGCTGGACTCCGACCGGCAAGTCCTCGACGACCGCGTCCGGGTCGACACGGAATCCGTACCGGTCCGAGATTTCGCGGATCTTGCGTCGGGTCTGATCCAGATCCAGGCTCAGGCCGCGCATCGATTCTGCCCCCAACGCGATATTCTCCGCGACCGTGAATACGGGGACCAACATGAAATGCTGGTGGACCATCCCGATCCCGGCGCGCATCGCGTCGCCAGGTCCGGAGAACCTCACCTTGCTCCCGTCGATCAGGATCTCGCCGGCGCTGGGTTCGTACAATCCGTAGATCACGTTCATGAGCGTCGATTTGCCGGCGCCGTTCTCCCCGAGAAGGCAATGGACGGTTCCCGGCTGCACAGCCAGGTCAATGGAGTCGTTCGCTGCAAAAGTGCCGAAACGCTTGGTCACGGACCGCAATTCGAGTTTCATCGTCGGGGTCCTTACTGGTTTTTCACCGGGCTGGCCTGCGAGTGCACTGTGATTTCCCCGCTGGTGATCTTGCTCTTGAGGTCTTTCAACTCGTCCTTCATCTCATCCGAGACGTTGCCGTCCTGATCGTGGAACGGGGCCAACCCGACGCCGTCGTTCTCCAGGTTGCCGACGTACGGGGTATTGGTGAACTTGTCGTCCATGTCATCCACATAGGCTTGTTCGACCGCGTCGCCCATTTTCTTGATCACCGAGGTCAGCAAATATTCCTGTCCGCCAGCCAGGGTTTCGTATCCATCCGAATCCACCCAGATGACGCGGGCGGGGTTCTTCGGTTCGTCGGCGTTGTACCCGTTTACCGCGTCCATCGCACCATTGCCGACGGGTCCAGCAACGGGCATCACGATGTCGGCGCCTTCATTGAGGAAGTTCTGGGTCGTGGTCTTGCCTTTGCCCGTGTCCTCGAAGTCGCCCGTAAAACTGCCAGTCTGTTTCTGGACGTCCCATCCCAGCAGCGATACATCCTTGTGCTTCTGCTGGTTGTAGTAGTTCACGCCCTCGGCGAAGCCGTCCATGAAAATCGTGACGGTCGGAATCTCCTGTCCGCCGAAGGTCGCGATTTTGCCGGTTTTGGTCGAACCGGCGGCCAAGTATCCCGCCAGGAAGGCGGCCTGTGACGTGTCGTAGATGATCGGACGCACATTCGGCAGGTCGATCGAGTTGTCGTCGACGGTCGCGAAATGCTTGTCCGGGTGTGCTTGTGCGGTCGACTTGGTAACGTCCGAAAGGTTGAAGCCGACCGTCACGGTCAGCCCACAGCCGCCCCGGACCATGGAGTTGACGTTCGGCTCGTAGTCCGTGACCGCCTGGGATTCGGCTTGCTTGGTCTGGATGCCGTAATCGTCCTTGGTCTTGAGCAAGCCTTCGTACGAGTTCTGGTTGAATGAGCGATCATCGAATCCGCCCGAGTCGGAGACGATGCATCCCGTGTAATCCGAGCGGTCATTGGCAATATCCGCGTCTTTGTCCGGTGCGGGGGCGCAACCGGCCAGAAGCAACGCTGTTGCGCTGACGATGGCGCCACCTGCCAGTACGGCACGGCGCGGGCCCATAGGGTAAAGGGCAGGCATGAGAAACCTCCGGGTGCGCCGTTCCCCGGGTCTCCATTGACGATGCAGGAGGGCGACGGCAGCGAGTGATCTGCGGTACGCCCCATAGTCTAAACCGTCACTCGGTCATTCGCTGTCAGCTGCCAGCATTAATTACCGATGTTTGTCCTCGTCAGTCCGGCGTTGGTAGTTGATGGCCCGGAGGGCCGTGGCTGTCATGACACGCACGCCGCACTCTATGGCTCGTTCGTCGGCGACGTAGTCCGCTTGGTGCAGATCGTAGGTCGGCCCGCCCGGGAGGCGAGTTCCCAATCGCATCATCGAACCGGGAACTTCTTGCAACATCCACGCGAAGTCTTCCCCGCCCATGGACTGTTCCATGAGCACCACGGAGTCTTCGCCCAGTTCGGCCCGTGCGGCATTTTCCAACAGCGTCGTCTCGGCTTCGGTGTTGACCACGGGCGGAACGCCAGGAACATGTTCCAGTTCCACGTCTATGCCATACGGCGCTGCGACCTGCTCGACGACCTCGTCGAGCATTTCTGCCGCCTTGTACCAGGCATCAGCGTCCAGGCACCGCATGGTCCCGGCCATATAACCGGTCGCGGGAATCGCGTTGGGGGCTACGCCTGCCTCGATCTGTCCCCAGACCACCAGGACTCCCGAGCGGACATCCAGGTTTCTGGACAGTACCGCCGGAACGTTGATCGCGATCTGGCCCATCGCGTAGATCAGGTCTTCCGTCAGATGCGGCCTGGACGTGTGCCCGCCGTGTCCGCGCACGGTCAGCTTGATCGTGTCGGTCGCGGATGTGATTGCTCCGATACGCGTGCCGACCTGCCCGACGTCGACCTTCGGCTCGCAATGCAGAGCGAATGCCCTCGGAACCCCCTTCAGAACGCCCTCTTTGATCACCGAAATCGCGCCACCAGGAAGCTTCTCTTCGGCGGGCTGGAAAATGATCCGCACGGTGCCCGCCAGCGGCGCGGAAGAATTGATGTCCGCCAGGGTCAGCGCCACACCGAGCATGACGGTCTGGTGAATATCGTGACCGCACGCGTGCATCACGCCCTCGTTGATCGAGGCGAATTCGAGGCCCGTATTCTCTTCGATCGGCAAAGCATCGATGTCCGCGCGGAGAGCAACGGCAAGGGGGCCGTTGCCGATGTCGACGTAGCACCCTGTGTACTTGAACCGGACGGGGTGCAGGCCGGCTTCTTCCAGACGCTCGACGATCCTGTCCGTCGTTCGGTGTTCCCGGAAAGACAGCTCCGGATGGCGGTGAATCACGCGTCTGAAATCGATCAGTTCGTCGATGAATTTGCCCACGAGCGGGGTCACGTGGAGCGGACTACCAGATGCTGAAGGAGACGGACTATTTGCCATACAAGCGACCTTAGCGCCCCGCAAGGCAATCGCGCCCACGTTGCATCCGTGTCAGAACATGACGACGCCGCCCTCCCCCTTTTCGGGGAAGGGCGGCGTCGTGATATTGCCCGGCAGCGGTTGGATCAGAAGGCGCGAGCCAGTACGGCCTGCTTGACCTCGGCTATGGCCTTGGTCACCTGGATCCCACGGGGACATGCCTCGGTGCAGTTGAAGGTCGTGCGGCAACGCCACACGCCTTCCTTGTCGTTCAGGATCTCCAGACGAAGATCACCGGCGTCGTCACGCGAATCGAAGATGAAACGGTGCGCATTGACGATCGCCGCGGGTCCGAAGTACTGACCATCGGTCCAGAATACGGGGCAAGACGAAGTGCAGGCGGCGCACAGGATGCACTTGGTGGTGTCATCGAATCGTTCGCGATCCTCCTGGGACTGGTACCGTTCCCGCTCAGGCTCGTGGCCCTCGTTCATGAGGAACGGCATGATCTCGCGGTAGGACTGGAAGAACGGTTCCATGTCCACGATCAAGTCCTTCTCGCACGGAAGACCCTTGATGGCCTCGACCGTGACCGGCTTGGAGAGGTCGAGGTCCTTGAGAAGGGTCTTGCAGGCCAGACGGTTGCGACCGTTGATACGCATCGCATCCGAACCGCACACACCGTGAGCGCACGAGCGGCGGAAGGAGAGCGAGCCGTCGATCTCCCACTTGACCTTGTGCAGTGCGTCCAGAACACGGTCCGTACCGAACATCTCGAGTTCGAACTCGTCCCAGTAAGCCTCGTCCGAAACTTCGGGGTTGTAGCGCCGAACCTTCAAGGTCAGATCGTACGTGGGAATTTCTCCCCCGCCACCGGTCTCACCCGGTAGGTCGACCTTCGATGCCGGCTCGGCAGCTTCCTGTTCCTGAGTAGTCATTAGTACTTACGCTCCATCGGCTCGTAGCGGGTGAAGATCACCGGCTTGGTCTCGAGACGAATGCCGGCGACGCTGTCGGTCTCCGCACCTTCGTCCAGGTAGGCCATCGAGTGCTTCATGAATTTGTCGTCATCGCGATTCGGGAAGTCCTCACGGAAGTGACCGCCGCGTGACTCCTCACGGTGCAAGGCCGCGACCGACATGACCTTGGCGAGCTCGAGCAAGAAGCCCAGCTCGACGGCCTCGAGCAGATCCAGGTTGAAACGCTTGCCCTGGTCCTGGATCTGAATGTGCTTGTAACGCTCCTGCAGATCGGCGATCTTGTCCAGAGCATTGTGGATGGTGTCAGCCGTGCGGAACACCTGCATATCGGCGTCCATGACGTCCTGCAGCTCCTTGCGGAGGACAGCAACCTTCTGGTCGCCCTTTCCATTGCGCATCAGATCGAGCAAGTCGAGAGTTGGCTGCGCAGCATCCTCCGGAACCGGCAGGAAATCTGCGGTCGCGGCGTATTCGGCGGCCTTGATGCCGGCCCGCTTGCCGAAAACGTTGATGTCCAGCAGGGAGTTGGTGCCGAGACGGTTGGAACCGTGAACGGACACGCAGGCGACCTCTCCCGCCGCAAACAACCCGGGGACAGTCTGCTCGGAGTTCCGGTAGACCTCGGCGTCGATATTGGTGGGAATACCACCCATCGCGTAGTGCGCGGTCGGGAACACCGGGACGGGCTCGGTATACGGCTCGACGCCCAGATAGGTGCGTGCAAACTCGGTGATATCCGGCAATTTCGCGTCGATGTGCGCCGGCTCGAGGTGGGTCAGGTCGAGCAGGACGTAATCCTTGTTCGGGCCGCAACCACGGCCTTCTCGCACCTCATTGGCCATGGATCGGGCCACGATGTCACGCGGAGCGAGGTCCTTGATGGTCGGGGCATAGCGTTCCATGAAGCGCTCACCCTCGGAGTTACGGAGGATTCCGCCCTCACCTCGGGCGGCCTCGGAGACGAGAATACCCAGACCCGCAAGTCCCGTGGGGTGGAACTGGACGAACTCCATGTCCTCGAGCGGAAGGCCATTGCGGAAAGCGATGGCCATCCCGTCACCGGTGAGGGTGTGCGCATTCGAAGTGGTCTTGAAAATCTTCCCGCAACCGCCGGAAGCGAAGACGATCGACTTGGCCTGGAAAACGTGGACTTCGCCGGTCGCGAGGTCGTAGGTGACGACGCCGGAGGGGCGGCGCTCGCCGTCGACCTCCGTCATGACCAGGTCCAGGACGTAGTACTCGTTGAAGAACTCGACATTGTGCTTGACGCAGTTCTGGTACAGGGTCTGGAGAATCATGTGCCCGGTGCGGTCGGCCGCATAGCATGCACGTCGCACGGGCGATTTGCCGTGGTCGCGGGTGTGGCCGCCGAAACGGCGCTGGTCGATGCGGCCCTCGGGCGTGCGGTTGAAGGGCAGACCCATTTTCTCGAGGTCCAGCACGGCGTCGATGGCTTCCTTGGCCATGACCTCCGCGGCGTCCTGGTCCACCAGGTAGTCGCCGCCCTTGATGGTGTCGAAGGTGTGCCACTCCCAGTTGTCTTCCTCGACATTGGCGAGTGCCGCACACATACCGCCCTGTGCCGCACCGGTGTGCGAACGGGTCGGGTAGATCTTGGTCAGTACGGCGGTGCGGGCGCGCTGGCCGGACTCGATGGCTGCGCGCATACCGGCTCCGCCGGCACCGACGATGACCACATCGTACTTGTGAAGCTGCATTCTTCGATGCTCTTTCCTTGTTGAGTCTCTGTATGTGTGGGGGCGGCGGTCGGCCGGATCCCCCGGCGTCGTGCCTCGGCCGGTATTACGGTGCCGGGCAGAAGGACGGAACCAGCGAGGGGTCTGCGCCCGTGGGGCACGGCGAGAAGGTGAAGATCACCAAGGTGCCGACGAGCAGGATAAACCCGGAGGCCAGGAAGAGCAGGGTCTTGAGCCAGAAGCGGGTCTTGTCCTTTTCAGCGTAGTCGTCGATCACGGTGCGAACACCGTTTGTTCCGTGAATCATGGCGAGCCACAACATGATCAAGTCCCAGGTCTGCCAGAACGGATTGGCCCATTTGCCGCCCACGAAGCCGAAGTCGATCGCGTGTACGCCGTCGCCCATCATGAGGTTGACGAACAAGTGGCCGAAGATCAGAACGATCAGCAGCACACCGGAGACTCGCATGTACAACCATGCGAACATCTCGAAGTTGTTGCGCTTGGAACCGGACCGGTTGTACTTGATGCCATCGATGCTGTTGTCACGGCTACGGGGAACCGCTATCCGAGTTTTCAACGGAGTTGCCATTGGTTAGTGACCTCCAAAGACGATGGCGAGATGGCGGATGAGGAACGGCACAACGGCAATGACCCAAAGAATCAGAACGCCCCAAAGCATCGCCTTCTGGTTCTTGGCGCCGTTCTTCCAGAAGTCGATCAGGATAATCCGAAGACCGTTGAAGGCGTGGTAGACGATAGCGGCAACCAAGCCAGCTTCGCCGAGGCCCATGATCGGGTTCTTGTACGTGGCGATCACGTGGTTGTAGGCCTCGGGGGAAACCCGCACGAGGGCCGTATCAAGTACGTGGACAAGCAAAAAGAAGAAGATAGCGATGCCTGTGACGCGATGGGCCACCCAGGACCACATGCCCTGGCGGCCTCGATAGAGGGTGCCCTTGGATGTATTCGGCACTGAATAACCTCCCTGTTTCATCAACCGGAGGGCCGCGGCGTCGGTCTTCCATCCGGCGAGGGGCCCACGTTTACACTGCCACTGCGCAGACCGGGCAGGCCCGTGAGTCATGAGTGAGCGAGTTCTCTTGTCAGATTACCAGCAGCCAGACGGCTTGCTGACACCATGTCGACGCCGCTCTTCCCCGGAATCCTGGGGGCAATAAGCAACAATTTCATCACCTAATACCTTGCTTCCCACTGTTTCCGCCGATCGGCTCCCGGGAAATTCCCAGGGGCCTAGTCAACCTGCCCCCAAAGCTCCCTCCCCGAGCCTTGAGAATTATGACGAACGCAACCGGTACGATGTGAGCGATGAAATCACCACACAAACACTTCCACCCATTTATCCCGGCAGGCGGGGTTGGGTCCCGGCTTTGGCCCCTGTCTAGGGCAGACGCGCCAAAATTTCTCCTGGATCTCACGGGATCGGGCCATTCGCTTCTGCGCTCCACCTTCGACAGGCTGATCGATCTCAGCTCGAGTGGTGTGATGGTTGTCACTGGCCGTTCTCACGCGCAGGCCGTCCGCCAGCAGTTGCCGGAATGCTCGGAATCGGATCTGGTCTTGGAGCCCTCCCCCAAGGATTCGGGTGCAGCTATCGGCCTGGCTTCGGCAATCATCTCCCTGCGGGATCCGGAAGCCATTATCGGCTCGTTCGCCGCCGACCATGTGGTGGAACCCACAGATGAATTCCATAGGGTCGTCGAGGAAGCGATCGCGACCGCGGCCACGGGTCGGATCGTGACCATCGGTATCACTCCGACGTCCCCTTCCACCGGCTTCGGCTATATCCGTGCCAACGAAGGTCTCGACGTCCCGGCGGCTCCATCGGCGCTAAAAGTCGCCGAATTCGTCGAGAAACCGGACGAAGACACTGCGCGAGCCTACGTCCGCAGTGGCGAATACACCTGGAATGCCGGAATGTTCGTGGCGCCAGCCAAGCTCCTCTTGGCCCATCTCGAGGCCAGCCAGCCCGAGCTGCACGCAGGCATTATGGAGATCGCCAAAGCATGGGAGACAGAGCAGAGAGATGCGGTGATGGACCGCATCTGGCCGAATCTCCCCAAGATCGCCATCGACTATGCCGTCGCGGAGCCCGCCGCTGCCGCGGGCGACGTCGCCATGGTTCCCGCGTCTTTCACGTGGGATGACGTCGGGGATTTCGCCGCCATCAGCCGACTGAACCGCGCCGTCAACGTGGACGAGGTGGCGGTCATCGGCAAGAACAAGCGCGTGATGACCGATAACGCCTCCGGGATCGTCGCCTCGGACACGAGCCGCATTGTGGCGCTGATCGGGGTCGAGGACATTGTCGTCGTCGATACCCCGGATGCCCTGCTGGTGACCACTCAGGAGCACGCGCAACGGGTCAAGAATGCTGTCAATGCACTCAAAGAGAATGGCGACACCGACGTCCTGTAAAGGCATTGTCGCCACGATGCCCGAATGCCCCTGGAGGCCGCGGGCCCGGCATCGGTTGGTGATCCGATGCCGGGCCCGCAAGCCTCGCAGCCGCCCCGGTCTCTTGCGGAAGACGCGGTGGCTCTGACTTCCGTGGGTGCCGGTCCTTACCGGCGTCTCAGCCGAAGTTGATTCTTCCCAGCGGTCGCCAACCGCTGACTTCACCGATGTAGGCGTCCATTCCCCGAAGGGGGAACGTGACCCTGTAATCGCGGAAGTCAGCCAAGGCCGCCTCGAGGGTGCTGCGGTTCTCGTTCTGAGTCAGTGTCATGTGCGGGTGATAAAGGAACGGTGAGGCGCTCTGCCGTAACGACAGGCACCGCTCGTGCAGGTCGGTCAAAAAGTCCTCGCCCTCCCCCACCGAGAGAAACACGACGTCGCTCATGGGCCGGAAAGTCCCGGTGCCGGACAGCGTGAGGTTCCCCGGCGCGAGGCCGCGGCATTTTTCTCGCAACTCGGAGAGGAAGCCCGTGGCTTCTTCTTCAGGATTCTCGCCCAACTCCGCGATGAAAATCGTGATGTGGAGAGGAACCCCAGTGCCCGTACAGTGTTCCGAACGCCAGCGAATAACGTCCTCGTGCACTTGAAGGGGCACATCCAGAACCAGACTCAGATAGCTGTGACCAGGCAAGATGGTCGGGCTCACGCTGATCTTGCCGTTGTTCACGTCAGAAGTGGACACCATGGTTTCCAAGAGGTTTCAGGCCCGCGGAGGCAGGAATCCCATGTGCTCGTAAGCTGAGGCGATGGTCGGAACCGCGATTTCCCGGGCTTTGGCGGCTCCGATCGCCAGAAGCCTGTCCAATTCAGCGGGATCGTCCATAATCTCGAGGGTCCGTTCACGGATCGGTCCGAAGATCTCAGCGACGACTTCGGCCAGTCCGACCTTCAAGTGTCCGTACATCTTGCCTTCGTATTCCGCGACGATCTCATCGACCGGACGACGGGTGAGCGAAGAATAAATGGTCAGAAGATTCGAAACACCCGGCTTGGATTCCCTGTCGAAACGGATCTCCGTGCCGTCGTCGGTGACCGCGGATTTGATCTTTTTCGCCAACTTCTTCGGCTCGTCCAGCAACCAGATGATTCCGTTCTCAGACTCCGCAGACTTGGACATTTTGGCAGACGGGTTCTGCAGATCGTAGATCTTGGCGGTGTCCTTGAGGATTTTGGCCTCCGGGACCACGAAAGTCTCCCCAAAACGTGCATTGAAGCGTTGTGCGAGGTTGCGGGTCAATTCGAGGTGCTGGCGCTGGTCTTCGCCGACCGGGACTTGGTCGGTTTGGTACAGCAGGATGTCGGCGGCCATGAGCATCGGGTACGCGTACAGTCCGGCGGATGTGTTCTCGGATCCCTGCTTAGCGGATTTGTCCTTGAATTGCGTCATGCGACGGGCCTCGCCGTCGCCCGTGATGCAGTTCAGCAACCAGGCCAGTTGCGTATGCTCCGGAACGTGCGACTGCACGAAAAACGGCGTCTTCGTGGGATCGATGCCTGCCGCGATGTACTGCGCAGCCGTCTTCCGCGTCCGTTCCGCGAGCTGTTTGGGATCCTGCGGCACAGTAATGGCGTGAAGATCGGGAATGAAGTAGATGCACTCGTTTTCCTCTTGCATGTCCACCCAGTTCCGGACCGCTCCCACATAGTTGCCCAGATGCAGGGAGTCAGCGGAGGGCTGCGCACCGGAGAATACTCGGGGCGCGCCGGTGGATGCGTTGGGGATCGTGCGTTCAATCATTCTTTTCTACTCTCTTCAATACCTGCCCCCTCATGGCCGATCATCGGCGAATGGGCCAGGTATTCCTAGAACTGGTAATCGACCACGAGCGGTGCGTGGTCGGAGAAACGGGTGTCATAACTCGGCGCGCGGTCGACCACTGCGGACTTCGCGGCTTCGGCCAGAGCCGGAGTCGCCATGTGGTAATCGATCCGCCAGCCGGCGTCGTTGTCGAAAGCTTGGCCTCGGTAGGACCACCACGTATACGGCCCGGGCACCTCGCCAGCCAGCTCGCGGGCGACGTCGCGGTATCCGAGGTCGCCGAAGAATCGATCGAAATAGGCGCGCTCTTCCGGAAGGAATCCGGCGTTCTTGAGATTGCCCTTCCAGTTCTTGATGTCGAGTTCGGTATGCCCGACGTTGAGGTCGCCTACGATCAGCGCGTGGTCGGAATGCTGAGCCAACGCAGGCAGGCGCTCGAGCATGACGTCCAGGAAACGGTACTTGTCATCTTGACGCTCCGTGCCGACTTCGCCCGAATGGACGTAGGCAGAGACAACCGTCAGGGTTTCACCGTTGGGAAGCTCATAATCGGCCTCGACCCAGCGGCCCGACGTCGCGAAGTAGTCGACTCCGATGTTCTCCCTCTTGGCTACGGGCTGACCGGACAAACGCGAAGGACGCTCGGCCGAATCCTTGCGAGTAGCAATCGCGACACCGGCGCGCCCTTTGGCTTCGGCCTCGGCATGGAGGATGTCCCATTCCTCTTCACCGAGAAGGTTGCGGAGGTTCTTGTCCGGAGCACGAACTTCCTGCATGCACAGGATGTCGATGTCGCGATCTGCCAGCCAGTCCCCCATGGTCTGCTTCTTTTTGGGGTTGTAAGCGGCACGGATTCCATTGACGTTGACGGTCGCGACGCGCAGACTTTTGGCGTCTCGAGTGCTCTCATCCATGTATACGGGGGCCTTCCTCATGATCCTTCGAATTGCCGGCGCGAGGCGCCCTCAGGCGCCCTGGCGCATGTGCCGATGTTCGTGATGGGTGTCAGTCGACGACCGTACCGTCCACCGGGTCCTGCGACTGAACCATACCCATCCCGTTCTTGGCCGTGAAGTTGATGGTATCGATCGCACGGTCGACGACTTCCTGATCAGCGTGGTCGCCTTTGGCGATTTCCTCTTTCAGGACCTTGTTCTGGACCAGCACGATCTGGAAGGAGTGCGCGAGTTTTTGATCCCGCATGGCGTCCGCTTCAGGTACAGATGATGTTCCCGAAGACGGTGCCCGGAGCTGAGCGTCCTCGAGGTCGCTCCGCAGCTTTCTGACAGCATTTTTGCCGAACCGCAACGTTCCTCGAACCAGGTATAGAGCATAGGCCGCGAGGGCAAGCCAGCCCAGCGCAATAGCGGCCAGGATCCAACCCAGAACCGATTGCTCATTGGCCGCGGTGATCACCGCAAACACGAAGATCAGAACCATCACCGCCATGCCGATCACGGTGGCCCAAAAGGCCCTTCCGCTCGTTGCGCTGTTGGTACTTGCGTTGCCCACGCGGGGGCCTGAACTTCCGATCGGTTGCATGGTGCCCATTGTACAAGGACGTTTTCGCACAAACACCTGGCGGACGAGCCTGTGGAGAAGCCCTATGGCCACAGATCGAGAGGCCATCCTCCCCTATTAAAAAGTGGCCGCCCGACGTACGCGATTCCTCTACGGATCGCTCGCCGAGCGGCCGCTCGAAGTGGCGAAAAACCGCGGCCGGTTATGCGGCCGCCGCCAGCCTCTCGGCTCTCTCCACGACGTTCACGAGCAACATCGCACGGGTCATCGGCCCGACTCCGCCCGGGTTGGGCGAATACCATGAGGATTTCGCCGCCGCCTCCGGATGGATGTCCCCGGTGAGCTTCTTCTTGCCCGTCTCCGGGTTCAGAACTCGTGAAACCCCGACGTCCAACAGAATCGCCCCGTCAGCGACCTGTTCCGGCCGTACAGCATGCGGAACTCCGATTGCCGCAACAATGATGTCCGCACGGGACAGAACATCGTCGAGATTCTTGGTTCCCGTGTGAGCGATCGTGACGGTCGCGTTGATGTCTCGGCGCGACAACAGCAAACCCAAAGGCCGCCCGACAGTGATTCCGCGGCCCAGGACTACCACATTCTTTCCGACCAAATCGATTCCGTGCCGATGCATCAGCTCGATGATGCCGTTCGGCGTGCACGGAAGCGGAGAATCGATGTCCCCGTAGACGTTCAGCACAAGCCGCCCCAGGTTGGTCGGGTGCAGACCGTCAGCGTCCTTGTCCGGGTCGATTTTCTCGAGGATTCGGTTCGTGTCGATATGCGGTGGCAACGGAAGTTGAACGATGTAACCGGTGCATTCCGGATCCTGGTTCAGCTCCTCGACAACTCTTTCGAGCTCTTCCTGGGTCACATCCTCAGGCAGTTCTCGGCGAATCGACGCGATCCCCACCTCGGCGCAATCGCGATGTTTGCCACCTACATAGGAGTGCGACGCCGGATCGTCACCGACCAGAACCGTCCCGAGTCCGGCCGTGATTCCTTTTCCCTTGAGAACCTCCACCCGGTCATGGAGCTCTGACTTGATGGCCGCAGCCGTCGCGGTGCCATCGAGGATCTTTGGGGAATTGCCGTGGTTGGCCATATCGCTGATTTCGGATTCTCTTTCTTTTTCTTCTTCGGTTACCGTCACCACTGCTCGAGGCCCTCGTAGAGAGGGAATTCTCCGGCCAGCTTCTCGACCCTGTTCCGCAGCGATTCGATATCGACGCCCGGTTTCAGGGCCGCGGCAATAATGTCCGCGACCTCGGTGAACTCGTCCCGACCGAATCCACGGGTCGCCAAGGCAGGGGTTCCAATGCGGAGCCCCGACGTCACCATGGGCGGACGAGGATCATTGGGGACCGCATTGCGGTTCACGGTAATGCCGACCTCGTGCAGGATGTCTTCGGCTTGCTTGCCGTCCAACTCTGAATTGCGCAGATCCACCAGAACCAGATGCACATCGGTGCCTCCGGAAAGGACGGCAATTCCGTGCTCGGCGACGTCGGGTTGCGTGAGACGGTCCGCGAGGATCTTGGAACCCTCGACGGTCCGCCTCTGCCGATCCTTGAACTCGTCGCTCGCGGCAATCTTGAAAGCGACGGCCTTGCCCGCGATGACGTGCATCAACGGTCCTCCCTGCTGTCCCGGGAAAACGGCCGAGTCGACCTTCTTCTTGAGTTCCTCGGTGCAGAGGATCACGCCCGAGCGGGGACCGGCCAGAGTCTTGTGGACCGTGGACGTCACGACGTGAGCGTGGGGCACAGGGTTCGCATGGATCCCTGCGGCGACGAGACCGGCGAAGTGAGCCATGTCGACCCACAGGTATGCGCCGACCTCGTCGGCGATCTCACGGAAACGCTTGAAATCCTGTTCCCGCGGGTACGCTGACCAGCCGGCGACGATGACCTTGGGCTTGGCCTCCAGAGCGACCTCTCGCACACGATCCATATCGAGTCGGCCGGTTTCCGGATCCACCTCGTAAGCGGCGATGTTGTACAGCTTGCCCGAGACGTTGAGCTTCATCCCGTGGGTCAGGTGGCCACCATGGGCAAGTGACAGGCCCATCAGGGTGTCCCCCGGCTGCATGAGCGCCATCATCACGGCCGCGTTGGCCTGGGCGCCGGAATGCGGCTGCACGTTGGCGTGCTCGGCACCGAACAACGATTTGGCGCGCTCGCGAGCCAGGTCCTCGACGACGTCGACGTACTCACAGCCGCCGTAGTAACGACGTCCGGGATAACCCTCCGCGTACTTGTTGGTCAGTACCGATCCTTGTGCTTCCAGAACCGCCCGAGGAGCGAAATTCTCCGAAGCGATCATTTCCAGGGTATTGCGCTGTCGGCTCAGCTCGTTGTCAATGGCTTTCGAAACTTCGGGGTCGAGTTCGGCGAGCGGCCGGTTGTTGACATCCTGCGCGGACGAGTTGCTCATAGTTCTCCTGTTGGGCTGACTCCACACCGGGCCCGGCGTGGCACGCGAAAGGCTTCTGCACCATTCTAGGACATGGGACACTATGGGCATTGGTCCGTTTCACAGTAGGACGGGACGTGTACAGCCGTACGTGAACGGCCCAAGAAATAACCCTCGTATCGAACCAATCGGTAACTTGAGCGTGTTTAATGGGTCCCTGAGCCAACAGGAAAGGTCCTTGATGAACTCTCTCAACCCGCTCGGAACCAGCGATCCCCTTAACCTGCGATCCGGTTCCCCCTACAGGCCGGAATCGAGCACTACGAGAGAAAATCGTTCGCAACTGCCGCTTTCGGTGCCCCAGAAGGCCGTCATCTTCGACATGGACGGCGTCGTCACGGACACGGCAGCAGTGCACGCGAACGCGTGGAAGAAGCTCTTCGATGCCATCCTGTCCGATTCTCGGTTGGAGCCTTCGGACGGGCACGACGCCGAGGACATAGATCGCAGCGAATTCAGCATCACGACGGACTACCGCTCTTACGTGGACGGACGTGCCCGCGAGGACGGCGTTCGAACCTTGCTGGCGGCCCGCAACGCGGCTCTCCCCGAAGGCAGTGAGAACGACCCCGCAGGCCAGTGGACGGTTCAGGGACAGTCTCGCCTCAAGAACGACTACTTTCAGGAGGAGCTCGAATCCAACGGGGTGACCGTGTTCAAGGGAACCGTTGAGCTGGCTCGCCGTCTCAAGCGCAGCGGCGTGCCAATCGCCCTCGTCACGGCGTCCAGAAATTCCACGTCGGTTCTCGAGGCCGCAGATCTGGGGGGCCTCTTCGACCTCATCATCGACGGTACTTACGCTCTCCAGAACAACGTCCCCGGAAAACCGGCGCCGGATATGTTCCTCGCTGCGGCGAAGCAACTCGGCGTCACCCCCAAGGATGCCGCGGTCATCGAGGATGCCGTATCGGGGGTTCAGGCAGCCCGGGCAGGTGGGTTCGGGCTCGTCGTCGGCATCAACCGACACGGCGACCGCAACGAACTGGACGAGGCCGGTGCCGACCTGGTGCACAACGACGTCGCGGAGCTCGACCTCGGAGCCCAACGTGACGATTCGTGGAAACTCATTTACCACGGTTTCGATCCGGAGCAAGAAGGCCATCGGGAAGCGCTACTGACCCTCGCCAATGGCTACATGGGCGTCCGTGGCTGCCGACCCGAGCGCGGCGACGACGGGGTCCATTACCCGGGAACCTACGCCGCGGGTTTGTTCAATCGCGTGGTCTCCCATATCAACGGTCGCGACCTCGAACACGAGTCCATGGTCAATCTTCCGAACTTCCAGTTCTTGGACCTTCGGTTGCGGGGCGGCGACTGGTGGTCCGAGGGAGGCATGCAGCCCCTCGACGAAGTCACGGAACTCGATCTGCGCCACGGAGTGCTCTCCCGTCGGTGTCTGTTGGAAGAAGTTCCCAGCGAGGTCGGCGAGCCCTACACGGAAACACCCCGGCGTGTCCAAGTCGAACAGCGGCGCATCGTCTCGATGGCGAATCGCCACCTGGCCGCCATGGAAACCACGGTGACGCCTGTCGGGTGGTCGGGGCGAATTCACGTGCGGAGCGGGATCGATCCGAACGTCACAAACAACAATGTTGCCGAATACCGCGAATTGGCCCGTCATCACCTCGTAGCGGAGGCCTCGACCACGCTTCCGGACAACACCTTGATCAACGTCGTCCGGACCAATCAGTCGGGCCACGAGGTCGCCGTCGCTCAACGCACCGAAGTCCGGGGGCCCGTCAGCTCACGTCTCGAGCGGGAAATCCGACCGGGAGGCGTCGAAATGCGTCGTTACCGCGTCGACGGTCAGGACGGCAAGGCCGTCGTGTTCGATACGACCACGGCGCTGGTGACGTCACGCGATTCGGCGATCGCGTCCCCGGTGCTCGGCGCGGTTGAGGCGCTGAACAGATCCGAAACCGGCTTCGATGCGCTCTACGGCCCCCACGAGCAGACGTGGTCCCGATTGTGGGCTCGATTCGCCGTGGACATCGAGACCGATGTGGATACGATGCTGGCCCTCCGTCTCCACATCTTCCATATTGTGCAAACCCTCGGCCCCAACATGGAACTCAACGACGCCGGCGTAACCGCTCGCGGTCTCCACGGTGAGGGCTACCGGGGGCACATCTTCTGGGACGAGATCTTCATTCTGCCGATCATTACGATGCGCCTGCCCTTTGTGACCAGGTCGCTCTTGCAATACAGGTGGGCACGCCTGCCAGCGGCGCGGTACAAGGCCACGGAGTTCGGGGCCAAGGGAGCAATGTTCCCCTGGCAGTCCGGCTCCGACGGGCGAGAAGAAACTCCGGTCGAGTTGTACAACCCTCATTCGGACCGTTGGATGCCGGACAACTCGTGGCGCCAGTTCCACGTGGGCCTGGCCATTGCGTACAACTCATGGCAGTACTACACCGCCACGGCAGACACGAGCTGGCTCGCTCATCAAGGTGCGGAGCTCATGATCGAGATCGCTCGTTTCTTCACCTCGCTGGTGACCTTCGACCCGAACGACCGCCGGTACCACATCGAAGGAGCGATGGGACCGGACGAGTATCACGACGGCTACCCCGGCTCCGTCGACGGCGGCGGCCTGAAGGACAACGCGTACACCAATGTCCTGGCCGCGTGGCTCTTCCGCCATACGCTTGAGATCTTCGAGGAACTGCCCGAGCATCAATCGCTGCGGGTGTCCTCGGCGAACAACGTGACCGATGCCGAACTCGCTGCATGGAAGCACATGGCCGCGAACATCGCGGTCCCGTTCAACCATGACGGAACCATCAGCCAGTTCGAGGGATACGACGATCTCAAGGAGATCGACTGGGACCATTACCGGCGGAAGTACGGGAACATCGGGCGCATGGACCTGATTCTCGAATCAGAGGGCGATGCGACCAACAACTACAAACTCTCCAAACAGGCCGACACCCTGATGCTGGTGTACCTCTTCGGGCAACGGGGTCTTCAGGACGAGTTGGCGCACCTGGGCTACGACGTATCCTTGGCCAAGATCGAGGACACGATCAGCTACTACCTGGCCCGGACGTCCAATGGCTCCTCACTGTCCCGAGTCGTGACGGCGTCGATCATGTCCCGAGTCGACCCGCGGCACTCATGGAGTGTCTACCAAGACGCGCTCATGGCCGACTTGGACGACACCCAAGGCGGTACCACTCAGGAAGGCATTCACCTCGGGGCGATGTGCGGCACGCTCGACGTCGTCCAAAGGGCCTACGCGGGGGTTCAGGTGCTCACGGATTGCATTCAGCTGGAACCGTCCATGCCGGAAGAATTGCGCTCAGTCGGGTTCGAAGTCCAGTACCGCGGTCAGCTGCTCGACGTCTTCATCGATTCCAAACGGGTTCGGCTGTCCGCGCGGTCGCAGAAAGCCAGCGCCGTGCGGGTTCGCGTCGGCGAATTCGAAACGGTTCTCGAGGGCGGCGGCTCGTGCGAATACAAGCTCGAGGATCTCCACTCCGTAACACGCTGAGGACGGCCTCGGGCACCTCGCCCAAGACGCTGGCCCCAAGCGACTGAGAAGGCCCCGGTTCCGAGTCGAAACCGGGGCCTTTTCTCGTTTCGGCCGGGGCATGCGGGGACCAGCCGTGACTCAGTCGCGAGAAGCGGACCGGCGGCGCAGGAACGCGGCCACCAGCGCCCCCGAAACGTTGTGCCACACCGAGAAGACCGCTCCGGGCAGGGCGGCTTCCGGAGTGAAATAGGTTCGAGCCAACGACGTCGCCAGACCCGAATTCTGCATTCCCACCTCGATCGCGGTCGTACGACGTGCGGAAATGGGCACTCGGAACAGGGTCGCCGCCCCGTAGCCGAGAAGGTAACCCAGACCGTTGTGCAGGATCACCGCGAGCAGGACCAGGAGCCCTGCCGACACGATCGCTTCCGCGGACCCGGCGACGACGATCGCCACGATCACCGAGATAGCCGCGACCGAAACCCAAGGCAACACGGGGGTCACCCTGAGGACTACGCCGGGCACGAGCCAGCGCACCAAGAGGCCCAGGACCACTGGAATCAGGACGACTCCGAGGATCGAGAGCATCATGTCACTGCCGCTCACGTTCATCCGTTCACCCGCCAGCCAGATCGCCAGGAGCGGCGTGAGGAAAGGCGCGATCAACGTCGAGATCGAGGTCATCGCGACAGACAGGGCGACATCACCCTTAGCGAGGTACGAGACGACGTTCGAGGCCGTGCCCCCTGGACAACAGCCGACCAGGATCACACCGACCGCGAGCGCGGGCGGAAGCTGCAGGGCCCACGAAATGACGAACCCGAGCAGCGGCATGATCACGAATTGAGCGACCACACCGATGATGACGGGAATAGGCTTCTTGGCAACGAGCGCAAAGTCGGGGCCCGTCAGGGTCAGTCCCATCCCGAACATGATGACGCCCAGCAGTGGATTGACCCATCCAGAGAACCCCGAGAAAGCGCCTGGAAGAAAGAACCCCAGAACTCCTGCCCCAAGGATCAATAACGGAAAGATCGTCACGGCGTACAGAGCGCTGCGCTCTTCCGAATTCTTGATCGGTGACGGCGTGGTCTGGTCGGTGGAGTTCATGTGATATCTCTACCAGCCGACGGCCCTATGGGCTATTGCTCGCACTGATTCGTCCAGGATGTGGTCTATCGACGCACTGATGTCAATGCGCGCACCCCGCTCGTCGTCTTCAAGCTCCTCGAGCGTGTCCAATTGCGAGCGCAGAAGTCCTTGAGGCATGAAATGTCCGCTCCTGCCCTCGAGACGCTGAGAGAGCGTCTCTTCGTCGCCGGCGAGGTGAACGAAGAATGTCCCAGGGGACTGAGCGCTGATCGCCTGGCGATACGCACGCTTGAGTGCCGAACACGCGATGACCAGTCCGTTGCTCTCAGGCTCGACGAGGGCGGCATCGTGCAGCTTCTGGCCGACGACACGCAGCCACGGCCAGCGGTCTTCGTCCGTGAGCGGGTGACCCGCCGCCATTTTCTCGACATTCGACAGAGGATGCAGCGAGTCGGCGTCGACGAATTCGGCGTCCAGGCGAGTCGCCAGGAGGGAGCCTATGGTCGTTTTGCCCGCCCCGGAAACCCCCATGACCACGATCAGCGGCGGGTCAGTATGTTGATTTTCTACCAATTGTGTACGGTCCCATCGGCAAGTCGGTTGTACGGGAGATATGCCTGATCGTAGGGGAACCGGGCCGCGGCTTCCTCATCGAATTCGACTCCAAGTCCCGCGGCGTCACCCGGATGCAGATATCCGTCTTCGAAGGTCAGCCCCTCGTGGAATACTTCGCGTGTCAGCGGCGAATGGGGCATGTATTCCTGGAGCCCGTAGTTGTGGATGGACAATCCGAGATGAAGTTGAGCCGCGAATCCGATCGGTGAGACGTCCGTGGGACCGTGGAACCCCGACTTGACCTGGTACATCTCGGCAAAATTCATGGCCTTCCTGAGCTGCGTTATTCCGCCGAAATGCGTCGAGGCGCACCGCACGTAGTCAATGAGCTGTTCCTGGATGAGATCTTTGATGTCGTAGACGGAGTTGAAGACCTCACCGATCGCCAAGGGGGTCGTGGTGTGCTCACGGACCAGTCGCAATGCCTCCTGGTTCTCGGCCGGCGTACAGTCCTCGAGCCAGTACAAGTCATATGGTTCCAGTGATTTCCCCAGTTGAGCGGCCTCACGAGGTGTCATTCGGTGGTGGCCGTCGTGCAGCAAGGGCAGCTCGGGTCCGAACTCGTTGCGCACGGCTTCGAAGACGGTGGGGACGTGCCGCAGATACGCCCGGGTGTCCCAGTCCTCCTCGACGGGTTGGGTGCCGCGATTAGCGGGTTCGAAGTCGTACCGTTCTCCGGTCGACTGTTCCTGTGCGGCCACACCGTACAGTTTCTCGATTCCGGGCACCGAGGTCTGCACCCGAATCGACTTGTAACCCAACTCGAGTTCCTCCCGGATCGAGTCAAACAGCTGTTCAAGGTCTCTCCCGGACGCGTGGCCATAGGCTCGGCAGCCTCGGCGCGAGGCTCCGCCCAGCAACTGGTACACGGGCATTCCGGCTACCTTGCCCTTGATATCCCAGAGGGCCATGTCGACGGCGGCGATCGCGGCCATCGTGACCGGGCCACGTCGCCAGTACGACGCCCTGTACAAAAATTGCCACGTGTCTTCAATAGTGCTGGGATCCTTGTCCAGCAGGAGCTGACAGACATGCTCCTTGAGGTAAGCGGCAACCGCCAGCTCCCGCCCGTTCAGCGTTGCGTCGCCTATACCGGTGACTCCCTCGTCCGTCGTGATCCGAAGGGTCACGAAATTGCGGGACGGGCTTGTCACGAAGACCTCTGCCTTCTCGATGCGCATTATTGTCCTTTCGTCGGTTAGTCGTCGTGGTGGGAATCATCGTCCCGGGAGTCGTCCCCAGGCTGATCCTCGACAATGTGGATTTGGGCTTGATCGTTCCCCGGCACAGTCGCCTGCGAGCTCGTGGCGGGATGGGACGCACGCGCGGTGGGACCGTTGAGCTCCGAGGAGGTCTCGACCGAGGTCGGGATCGCTCCTGTTTCCAAGCCTTCGTGACGCTGTCTCCGGTTTGCCTCGATGGATTTCATGACCGATGTGAATTTGGCCTCGGTCAAGGGATAACCGGTCATGATCAGCATCGCGAGAATGAATATGGCCGCCGGGATCAGGCCACCGTAGATGGCAAGACCGGACACGACTCCGTCGCCCTGGCTTCCCTTCCCTGCGGTGTATCCGGCCCAGGTCAGCGCGATGCCGCCCAGGGACTGTCCGAGGGCCTGCCCGACTTTTCGCGTGAAGGAAAACGCCGCGTATGTGGCTCCTTCAGTTCGGACACCGGTCCGGTATTCACCGTATTCAACGGTGTCGGCTTCGAGCGCCCATGTCATGGTGTTGAGCAGTCCCATGCCGACGCCCATCAGGAACAGTCCTATGAGGCTGAGGGCCAAGGAATGCCAGACGGAGTTGCTCAACGCGAACAGGACACCGCCAGCGGCGGCCACCATGCAGTTGTAGACGAACCCTCTCTTCTTCCCCATCGCGCGGGTGACCAAGGGGCCGAACGGGCCGACGTACAACACCGCTCCGGTGGTGATGATGATCGAGACGGATGCGACCCAGCCGCCAGATGTGTACCGGGAGAGAACCACATTGGAGAGATAAATGGTGAGCGCACCGATCATCGACTGCGCTGTCAGGTAGAAGAGCGAGGAAGCGCACAACCTCAACAAGGGGCCATTTTGACGGATCGTGGTCAGGGTCTCCTTGAAACTCACCTTCTCGACCTCGCGGAACACCACTTCTTTCGAAGTGAGGAACGTGGTGTAGAAGAAGATCGCGCCAATCACCAGGAAGACCAAGGACGTGACAAGAAAAGTGGTCGCAAGGTCCTCGGCCTGTTTGAGTCGTGGTGCGAGAAATACGGAAAGCAGAAGAATCGTGGCACCGGAGCCGACCATTCGCGCCGAAGCGAGCCGCGACCTGTCCACCGGATTCTGGCTCATGGCTCCCGCAAGTGACCCGAACGGGATATTGACCATCGAATACAGCAGTCCCAAGAGGGCATAGCTCACGGTCGCCCATACGATCTTGGTCGCGTACGAATCCACAGGAATCCAGAAGCAGAGAACATTCGACAGCAGAAGCGGGACCGAATACCACAGCAGAAACGGACGGAATTTGCCCCACCGGGTCATGGTTCGGTCTACCATGCGACCTGCAAAAAGATCAGCGAAAGCGTCCCAGAATTTCACGAACAGGAAGATCGCGCTCGCGTGCGCGGGCTGGATGCCCGCCACGTCCGTGTAGAACAGGAGAAGAAACACGCCGGTCATTTGGAACGCGACGTTGCACCCTGCGTCTCCGAGGCCGTAGCCCGCGATGCGTCTCTTGGGCAGATGCTCGTGGGCCACGTGAGGTATGGACGAAGTAGCTATTTCTGACATGACAGGCTCCTTTGCCTGGGGTGCCCTGCGCGGGCTTATTGGGGAGGCGTGGGACGGTGTCTTGACCTCGCCTGGGTTGACCGTGCTGATCGTCGAGGCCGTGGCGGACCGACGGCATCGTCACGCACCAGAGATCAACGGCCGAATTTCTCCGACCACCGTCTCCGGAGGTCATGGGCTAGGGCCTTGGGTTTGCGGTCTCTGGTGAACACTCCCTTTTTGTTGCCGTCCACGCGCGCGAACCCGTTCTTGGTTTGGAAATCCGCGAAATTCCACACCTGCTCACCGACCACGCATTCCACACGGTCGAATTCCTCGTGGTACATGCGCAGCAGTGCGGTCTGGTATTCCTCGGTGAAGGGAACGTCGAAGACGGAATGGAGGCCCGCGATCGTATCCGCGCCGTATTCGGTCATGATGGTCGGTTTGCCGTATTGCTCGTCCCAGGCCTCGAGTTCTTTGCGAAGGGAACTGCGGGCCGAGTCGATGTCTCCGGCGTCCACGTACCAGCCGTAATAGCGGTTGAGCATCAGCACATCAAACAGATCCGAGATTTTGTCGACTCCGCAGGGCGCGAACATGACGTTGACGAACCCGACGGGCCGTGAGGGATCGAGTCGGCGGGTCAGCTTTTCGAGCGGTTCGAAGTACTCTCGCGCGCCCTCGACCCCGGAGTCGGGTTCATTGGCGATCGACCACAGAACGACCGAGGGATGGTTCTTGTCTCGTTCGATGAGTTCGCGGATTTCACGGGCGTGGACCTTTTGGGTCTTCTCGTCGACGTTGCCGGGATCGAAGGTGTTTCCCCCTCCCTGGTCCATGATTCCGGCGCCCATATGCCAGTTCAGGCCGACCGCCGGAGTCTCGTCGATGACGACGATTCCGCGCTCGTCGGCGTACTCCATGATTTCTTCGGCGTACGGATAGTGCGAGGTGCGGAAGGAATTGGCGTTGATCCAATTCAGCAGGCCGAAGTCCTGAACCATGTGGGCGTTCGAGTGGGCCTTGCCGATCGTCTCGTGGTCCTCATGCATTCCGAAGCCCGTGAAGTAGAAAGGCTCCCCATTGATGAGGAATTGCTTGTCTCGCACCTCGACGGTCCGTACACCAAAACGTTGGTCGTACTCGTCGACGAGTTCACCGTTGTCGTACGTCAGCACGCGCAACGTGTAGAGGTAGCCTCGTCCTGGTTTCCAGAGTTCGACTCCGTCCCAGGACAACTCACCGTCCAGGGTCGATTCGCTCGCTGCGCCTCGCTCTGCACCGGCGACGACGTCGCCGTCCGCATCCAGGACCTGCACGGCTGCTTCCGCGGCATCCCCTGTGAACCTCGCAGTGTAATGCACGGTACCTCGGCCGCCTTCGAATCCGGCAACGACAGTCACGTCGTCGAGGCGAACGTCGGCGACATTGCAAAGCCATACGGATCGGTGAAGGCCCGCGTAATTGAAGAAGTCGTGACGGTACGCGAGATGTTTTCGGCCCTGGTCGTCCTGGGCTACCTCCCCGGGAGGGAGCGTCTCGTGCGACAACTCGTTGTTCACGGCGATGGTCATAGTGAATTCCTCACCAGGGCGGACGAGCTCGGTGACGTCGACCTCGAACGGCATGTAGCCTCCCTGGTGGCGGACCACTTCCTCGCCGTTGACGAAGACCACTCCGAGGTGAGTCGCGGAGTCGAATCGCAAGAGAGTCCTCCCGGTCGAGAATCCGCGAGGGACTCGGACGTCACGGGAATACCAGACCCAACCGACATGCTCGCGAATCGCGTTATCGGCGTACAGGTCGTTGAAAGAGCCGGGCACCGGCGCTTTCAACCCTTGATCCGGAAGACGCTGGGGCCAGCCCTTCTCGAGGCCGTCGTGGTGCCAGTCGACCGCGAAGTCGAAGAGACCATCCAGGCTGACTCGCTGACGAGTCGAAGTTTCTTGGGGTCGCAACATGTGGGGCGAATCCTTTCTGGAGCTACGCGAGGTTCGATGGGTGGCTCGCTTGTCGTGGAGCCGCATTCGGAGGAATCAGTTATGGGGAGGCACGAGCGAGACAAGGTGCATGTCCTGTCCCAGCCCGGGTTGAAGTACATCGAGCAAGGCACGTGTGGCGTCGTCTGAGACGAGAGCCTGACGGATGGAATCTGCCTCCGAATCCTTGATGTTCCCGGGGTCTTGGGCGATGAGCCAAGTGATCCACGAGGCGATCGCGCCGGCCGCTGCGGCACCGTCTCGGCCGGCCTCGCGTTCGGCCTGGTAGATCGGCAGGGCGCGGATGCGCAACTTGCTGGCCCCATCGGTACCGATCTGAGCCAGAAAATGCTCGATCCGGGGATTGCGATACCGGGTCAGCAAATCTTGGCGGTAGGTCGGCACATCGAGTTGCGGGTCCGTCAGATGCCGCGAGGCCTCGTCCCAAAACGCTTCGACCTTCGACAGGATCACGGGATCGGCGATCGCTTCGGCCACGGTGCGATGCCCGGCCAGCTGGCCGGCGTAGGCCATGTAACTGTGAGTGCCGTTCAAGAGCCACAGTTTTCTGCGTTCGAAGGGTTCAATATCGTCGACGAACTGGGCACCTGCATGTTCCCAATCAGGCCGGCCCGCTGGGAAATCACCGGAGAGGATCCAGGAACGGAAGGGCTCCGCAACGACCGGCGCGGCGTCATCGAACCCTGTCTTTCCGGCGACGAACTGGCGAAGTTCCTCCGTGGAGGCGGGCGTGATGCGATCCACCGAGGTCCCGACCCAGGAGACCACGCGGTCGATCTCCTCCGCGAGTCCGTCCTTGCATGCGTGGGCCGTGCCGAGAACCGCGTTCCGAGCCGCGGTCGCGTTGTCGGCCATGTTGTCGCAGGAGACGACCGCGATCCCGGCCTCATCTCCCAAGGATCTGAGGCGACGATCGAGGCAGAGCACCAATCGCCCCGCGGCCGTGAGCAACCGCGGCTCCTGCGAGGGATCGGCTAGCGCCTCACGCAGGATCGCGATGTCGGCGGCCACGTCCTTGTCGGTGCTTTTCAGCTCTCCGGCCGGATCCAGGTGGTATCCGGCTTCCGTGATGGTCAGTGTGACGAGTGCAACTTCCCGAGCGGACAGCAACTGAACCAAACGCTTCGAATCCGAGGCAGGGCGGACCTCGACGATCGACTGGATCAATTCCACGGAATCCGCGTCGGCGGCCCGCTCAATCAGCGAATACAGACCATCCTGGGGAGCGAGTTCCTCGGCCGCGACGGGACTGCGACCGGTAAACGCCGCTATGCCCCACTGCGGATCATGTGCGTCGGACTCCGCGTGCTGCGTGTACCAGGCCTGGTGGGCACGGTGGAACGCACCCAACCCCAGGTGGACCACACGGACGGGGGCGGGATCGCCCACATGCTGGGCGGCGGTGATCCGGTTCAGTGATGTACTCACAGCTTGAAGACCTTCCGCGGGTTCGAATCCGTCAATTCCACGATCGCGGAGCGCGCACGCTCCTCCGTAATGCGATGCTCGACCACGAGCTTGGCCAAGAACCCCGCATCGACCCGGCGGGCGGCGTCGTGACGGGCGGGGATGGAACAGAACGCTCGCGTGTCATCAATGAACCCCGAGGTTCGCGAAAAACCGAGGGTTCCGGTTGTTGCCGAACGGAAACGGTGCATCGCGTCGGGTTCGTCGAGGAACCACCACGGGGCGCCCGCGTACACGGCTCGGTAGAAGCCGGCCAGCGGGGCGATTTCCCGCGAGAACGTAGTCTCGTCCAAGGTGAAGAGCACCAGATTGAAATCGTCCGAATTGCCGAAGTCCGACAGCAGGGGCTGCAAGCCGCGGGTGTAATCCACCCCGAACGGAATGTCGTTGCCGGTATCCGGCCCAAAACGTTCAACGGTCCGCGAACTGTGATCTCGGTAGGATCCGGGATGGATCGTCATGGTCAGCCCGTCCTCCGAAGACATCCGAGCGAACTGATAGGTCATGTTGGCCTCGAAGCGGAGGGCTTCGGCGCTGGTGGCCGTTCCCGCGAGACCTTTTTCGAAGAGGTCGCTGGCTTCCTGGTCCCCGAGCTTGACCGACTCCGGCGTCCACACTCCGTGATCTGCCGAAACTGCACCGTTCTCCACGAAGAACGCCCTGCGGTTGGCCATCGCACGCAAGTAGCCCGCGTATCCCGTCAGCCCGTCCCCCGCCTCTTGTATGAGCCGGTCCGCATTCCGAGCAAAAGAAGGATTCCAGAATTTGACGAAAGCATCCGGCCGGAAGGTGGGCAGGACCCTCCCCTCGAAGGTCGGGTCGGCCGCCAATTCCCGGTGGGCCACCAAATCGTCCAACGGGTCGTCCGTGGTGGCCAGAACCTCGAGGTCGAAGTCCCGGAACAATTCACGCGGACGGAATTCAGGACGCGCCAGCACCTCCGAGATCTGATCAAAGAGCTCGTCGGCGTGAGCACCGTCGATCATCGAATCGTCGACCCCGAAGACGGTCGCGAATTCTCGTCGAAGCCAGTACCCGGAGGCCGTTCCGTCGAAAAGCTCCCACCGTTCGCAGAAGGCACGCCAGATATCGCGGGCATCGGCGTCTTCAGCGGTACCAGCGTTGACGTTCTCCAGGTTCACCCCGTCCGCGTTCAACAGCCGATACACGTAATGGTCGGGGCTGATGAGCAAGGCCGCGGGATCAGGGAACGCTTCATTGCGCGCGATGGATTCCGCGGAGACATGGCCGTGAGGGGACAACAACGGCAGCTCTTCGGCGATCGCAGCCAGATCTCGGGCCACGTTGCGTGTTGCCGGATCTGCCGGGAGAAGGCGATCGGGGTGCAATGCAATGGACTGTGTCATAAGGACATTCCACGCCCTGTGACCGTGGCTCAGATACCGGTTGCCACAAGTTGCCGCGAATTCTGTTGGTCAGAGCAGAGGTACTTCACCGGTCTCGCGCGTGCTCCCCCGGACGATCAGTCGTGCCGGGAGAACCACGGGACGCTCTGTTGACGCCTTGACCCCATTGGCAATCGCCATCACGTGGGCGGCCGCGGTTGCACCCATTCGTTCGAAAGGACCGACGACGGTCGTCAACTTCGGTGTCACCAGGCTCGAGGCCAGAAGGTCGTCGAAACCGACGATCTGCAAGTCGTCGGGGACTGCGACGCCGGTCGACTGGACGTCCCGCATGAAGGACAGAGCCATCAGGTCGTTGTAAGCAATCACCGCATCGGTGGGATGCTCCCGCCAAACCTTCGCGGCTTGGACACCTCCCGACATTGTGGGTTCGAAAGGACCGATTCGGCGAAACTCCAGCCCAACGGCCTTGCTGACGTCGCGGACGGCTGCCCACCGCATTCCATTGGCCCACGACGTTTCGGGACCCATGATGTACGCGATGCTGCGCGCTCCAGTCCTCGCCAGGTGCTCAACCGCCGACCGAGTTCCTTGTTCCTGATCGATGACGACTGAAGCGACTCCCCGCACAGCCCTGTTCATCACGACCATCGCCTTCTGCTTGGCGAAGGTTCGGATCGCGGCATCGGGCAAGCGAGCACCGGCAAGAATGAGCCCGTCCACGCTCGCGAGGCTTCGCTGGATAGCCTCTTGTTCCCGATCCCGGGACTCGCGCGAGTTGGACAGAATCGTCGTCATGCCAGAATCCCGCGCCGCCATCTCGACGCCCTGGACCATATCGATGAAGACCGGATTGGATATGTCCGCAACGATCAATCCGAGCATCCAGGACGGCCTCCGGTCGATCCCGCCCGCACGTCTCAGCGCCTGATTCCTGTATCCGACCCGTTCCGCGGCCGCACGGACTTTCTCCGCGGTCGCATAGGAGACCCTTCCAGGGCGTGAGAAAGTGCGGGACACGGTCGATGCCGCGACACCGGCCTCGCGGGCGACATCGTAGATACTCGCCGGGCCGGTCGATTCGCGCGCTTTTCCGTTGTCCTGCATGGCTAGATTCTCGACCCCCGGGCCGAACCGGCAAAATCCTGCCGCCGTTTCGGCACAGATTTCCCATTTCTTGCCGGACAGCCGGTCTGAGGCGCCTGCTCGACGTGTAGAAGCAGCCGCTTCGGCCGCAAATACGATGACTCTCCCC
Source organism: Rothia uropygialis (assembly GCF_004137765.1). Taxonomy (GTDB): domain Bacteria; phylum Actinomycetota; class Actinomycetes; order Actinomycetales; family Micrococcaceae; genus Rothia. Next base: position 300,905 of record NZ_NOIS01000005.1, read on the forward strand.
ATTCTTCTTCGGGAAACGGGGAGTCGTCGCCTGTTTGTTCGGGAGTACTAGTGAAAGAAGTGACGTGCCCCGGTGGTGTACATGGTCACGCCGGCCTTGTTGGCCGCTTCAATGACTTCTTCGTCCCGGATCGATCCACCGGGTTGGACGACGGCGCGCACGCCGGCTTCCAGGAGGACCTCGAGACCGTCTGCAAACGGGAAGAATGCATCAGATGCCGCAACGGCGCCACGAGCACGCTCCTGGTTGCCTTCGCCGAGAGAATTGGCGCGCTCGACCGAGAGCTTGCACGAATCGACGCGGTTGACCTGGCCCATACCGATTCCGACCGCGGCTCCGCTTTCGGCCAACAGAATCGCATTCGATTTGGCCGAACGCAGAGCACGCCAGGCGAATTCAAGATCCGCAAGAGTTTTTTCGTCCGCGGCTTCCCCAGCCACGAGCGTCCAGTGGGACGGGTCGTCGCCGTCGGCTTGGAGCCTGTCGCTCTGCTGGAACAATGCACCGCCGGAAACCTGACGGTATTCGATGCTCTCGCGCTCGAAACCCTCCGGCAGGAGAAGAATTCGCAGATTCTTCTTGGTCCTCAGAACTTCGAGGGCGCCGTCTTCGTAGGAAGGAGCGATGATGACCTCCGTGAAGATCCCTTTGATGGTCTCGGCCATTTCCTGGGTGACTTCACGATTCGCCGCGATGACCCCGCCGTAGGCGGACAGCGGATCGCACGCATGAGCCTTGCGGTGCGCGTCGGCGATGGGATCCGCTGCATCCGCCGAACCCACGGCAATTCCGCACGGATTGTTGTGCTTGATGATCGCAACGGCCGGGTCGGAGAAGTCGAAGGCGGCTCGCAGCGCCGCATCCCCGTCGACGTAATTGTTGTAGGACATCGCTTTGCCGCCCAATTGTTCGGCCTGGGCGATCCCCGGAGCTGCCGCCGGATCGACGTACAGTGCGCCCCGCTGATGCGGGTTCTCGCCGTAACGCAATGATTCAGAGCGCTCGAAGCCCATTCCAGCATAAGGAGGCCAAAAATTGGCCTCCGGGTCCTGAGCGAATTGCTGCTGGGTCCAGGTTGCCACGGCGGTGTCGTAGGCGGCGGTATGGGAGAAGGCTCCTGCGGCAAGACGACGGCGCTCGGCCAAGTCGAATCCGCCGTTCCGTGCGGCTTCGACGACGCGTTCGTACTGGGCGGGGTCCACCACGACGGCAACCGAATGATGGTTCTTGGCCGCGGCGCGAACCATGGACGGGCCACCGATATCGATCTTCTCGATGATGTCCTCTTCCCCGGCACCCGAGGCGACGGTGTCGACGAACGGGTACAGGTTCACAATCACGAGGTCGAAGGGTTCGACGCCTAGGTCCGAAAGCTGTTGGACGTGGTCGCTCTTGCGACGATCCGCCAGAATGCCCGCGTGGATCTTCGGGTGAAGGGTCTTGACTCGCCCTTCCAGGCACTCGGGGAAATCCGTGATTTGAGCGACTTCGGTCACCGGAACGCCGGCATCCTTGATCTTCTGGGCAGTGGACCCCGTGGAGACAATGTCCACACCTGCCTCGTGCAGGCCACGGGCCAGGTCATCCAGCCCGGTCTTGTCGAAAACGGAAATCAGGGCTCGTTTGAACGGGACACGATCCAGATCGGTCAGGGACACGAAAACTCCAACTCATCGGTTATGGCGTACTACTGCCGGTGACGATACTCAGTGTATTGCCCCGTCGGACAGGTTCTTAATTGTGGTTACGAGGAGGGAACGTTCTTGCGCTTTGATGCGCTCGTGAAGTGCTTCTTCGTCATCGCCGTCCAGGACGGGCACCGCGGCCTGAGCGAGGATCGGACCTGTGTCCACCCCGGAGTCCACCACGTGAACAGTCACACCGGTGATTTTGACGCCGTGGACCAGAGCATCTCTGACGCCGTGCGCCCCAGGAAAGGAAGGCAGAAGGGCCGGGTGGGTATTGACGATCCGGCCCTCGAAACGAGCGACTAACGCCGCATCCACGATGCGCATGAAACCTGCGAAAATGACGTAATCCGGGGCGTAGGAGGCGATCTTTTCCTCAAGGGCGCGATTCCAGGCGGCCCTGTCTGCGTGTCCCGAAGGCGCCACCACGAAATTCTCGATACCGGCCTCAACAGCCCGCTCGATCCCCCGACAGGGCTTGTCCGCCCCCACGGCCGCAATCTCGACGTCGAGCAGATCCGCCTGCACTGCATCCAGGATGGACTGAAGATTTGTCCCGGAGCCAGAGACCATGACCACTATGCGCATGGACTCAAGCTTACCGACATGCCCGGTAGTGTTGAGATATGACATCACCCAGCCCTGCTCAGGACCAGCCGAATCCCAAGCACCGCGGTTCCTTGGTGTACCGCTCGAGGATCACTATTCTGCTTTCGGTCGCGGGGCTTGTGGCCACGATGCTCTCCAGCACACGGTATGGCATGGTTGCGCTGGTCGTGTCGATGATTCTGATGATCCTGGCGGCCATCTGGTGCATCCTGACCATGGTTGCTCTCAAGAAGGTCCGGGGGCAGTGGATCGGCTATTTCGTCTTGGCCCTGGTCCTGCTGGCCAATCTCTATTTCACCGCCAATGCCGGTATCAATCTGGCCATGTGGTCAGTCACCTCGGAATACCGTGAATGCGTTCAGAATTCGCTCACGATTTCTTCCAGCAGCGGTTGCCAGCAGAGCCTGTATGACTCGCTGATGAATTCATTGACCGGACGCTAAGGAAAGCCGGGCCCGACCTCGTGATCACCACGGCGGGGAGGAAGAAACCGGTCCCTGGGCTGCACGAGCGGTCTCATCTCAGCGCCGACGACGGCCCTCAATGCATTGAAAACGGGGACTGCGATGCAGCAAAGACTCAGTCAGTGATCTCGGGGTCGGAGTACTGCCGGACTCGTAGGGAGTCGAGGGCGAGGTCGCGAAGTCTGCTCTCCTGCTCGGGTGTTCCGGCGTGGGCTGTGGCCAGGAAGATGCCGAGTAGCAGGACCGCCACGTCGTCCGCCTCGACGTCGTCGCGCAAGGTGCCGTCCGCGACGCCGGTCCGGAGCAGCAACTGAACGGACTCGGCCACCCGGCGACGAATGAGAGGACGAGAGGGTCTGGGCGTGGAGAGCTCGGTGCGAATGGCATCGAGCATTCCGTGCTTGGTGGCGGCGAACCGGGCATGTATTGCGGCCCATTCGCGCAGCGCTTGGTCGCCGGGGAGGCGGCGACTCAGGTCTTCGGCGTCGTCCTGCAGGGCGTCGAGCTGGGTTGCGTAGACGGCCTCGACGAGCGCGTCACGAGTTGGGAAGTGACGATAGAGGGTCCCGATCCCGACACCTGCCTCCCTGGCAATCGCCTCGAGGGAGGTGGAGCGGTTCTTATCCGTCAGGGCGTGGGTTGCGGCCTCAATCAGCCTCTCCCGGTTGCGCTGTGCGTCCGCACGGAGGGGCCGCTCCGGGGCGGGCGGAGTGGTGTCTTTCTTTGGCGACGACTCTTGCATACGGAGGGTCCTCCGGTTAGTGTGACACGGAAACGGATGAACCTCCGCTTTACCTCGTTATCTTATATGAAGGGTCGTCACGATGCCTGCTCACCACAACACAGACGCCCAGCGCCCCGGAGGTCCAGGGTCGATCGCCGGCCACACGGTCGCCAGGGTCGGATACGGGGCGATGCAGCTCGTGCGATCCAGCACCGACCGCGCCGCCGCAATCTCGCTGCTGCGCCGAGCCGTCGAGCTGGGTGTGAACCACATCGACACCGCCCAGTTCTATGGGGACCAGCTGGTCAACCAATATCTGGGGGAAGCGATCCGGCCTGAGGACGGTGTGGTGATCGTCAGCAAGGTCGGATTCGACCCGGCCCCCGGCGGTCCCTTCCCGATGCGCCCGGCGCAGCGTCCGGAGGAACTTCGCGCGAGTGTCATGACTAATCTTCGGACCCTGAAGCTGGAGCAGATCCCCGTCGTGAACCTACGTCGGCCGGAGAGCGGGGGCCGCATGCCCTTGCCCGCGGATCAGGCGGTGAACCTGGATGACCAGGTCGCCGCCATGACAGCGATGCGTGAGGAGGGGCTGATCGGCGACTTCGGGATCAGCAACGCCCCGGAGGGCGAGGTCCGCCAAGCGATCTCCGCCGGGATCGTCTGCGTGCAGAATGCCTACGGTCTGCTGTCCCGCGGGGACGAAGCGATCGGCGCGCTGTGCCAGGATGAGGGCATCGCCTGGGTCCCGTTTTTCCCCTTGGGCAGCGCATTTCCCGGGACACCCTCGGTCAGCGATCTCCCCGCGGCCCGTAACGTAGCCGCCGCGCTCGGCGCCACGCCTGCCCAGGTCGGTCTCGCCTGGCTGCTCCACCATTTCCCGACCTGCCTGCTCATCCCGGGCACGGGGTCCTTCGAGCACCTCGAGGAGAACATCGCCGCCGGCTCCCTGGTGCTGGACGACCAGATGCTCGCCGTCCTCGACCAGGCCGCCGCGGCCTGAACCCTCCGCGCACCTCTTCACCTGTGGAGCGGCTGCCGTACTGCCCGCGACCGCGGCGTCACCGCGGAAGGTGATCGACGGGCTGCCTACGAAGCGCTTCGGTGCGCAGGTCGGACTCGTCTATACGAACTGAACCTGCGACGGAGTCGTTCGCCAGACCGTCGAACCACGTGATGGCGATGGTGGCATCGGGGCGGAACAGGTCGCCCCGTGGGAAGTGCTTGTTGTTGTCGACTTCGGCATTGGTCACACTGTTCACCGCCGAGCTCGCATCCTAAATTGTGCGAGTCAGTGGCTGCGGATGTTGAAAGCGCCTCCGCGTCGTGTGAACTATTGGCCGGGCCGTCTGGGATCAAACACGGCACCTACCGTTGCCCGCACCCGGCCTGCGGCGACAAACCTCGCCCCAGCATCGGGAACGTCATGGCCAACGAGAACCAGGCCGTCACCTTCTCGTTCATTTCCGGCGCCGACCGGGCCGCGCGATCACCGGACGTTTTTCCGGAACGTTGTGGGGTTCCTCGGGGACGGAAGGCTCAGATTCCTCGGGCTCCGACGCCTTGGTTCTTCCGGGTCCTACCGGTCCCCGTTCCTCTGTGGAAGGTTCTTCCGGAGTCGCGTCCGGAGCGGCCCACGGCAGATCTGATTCCGCGAAGGAAGTCGCGGAAGTCTCCGGAGGTTCAAGGGACCAGTCGCCATTCGTGGACGACGACTGTGCTTGATCACGCTCCGGACGGAACCTGCGCAATCGTGCGAGCGCGCTGACCTGGTCGGAGTCGCGCTCCTTCGATTCTGCTTCCGGTTTCGGAGGCGCCGACGACGAGGCGTCCGACTCGGGTTCGGGCGCTTGGGAGACTCTGGTCGATGAGGCCCCGACCCCGGATGCCTTCGGTTGGACCGGTTGTTCCGGGGACTTCCCGTTCCGGTGAGAGACGGGTTCCGAGGCAGGTCCCGATGCCGTGGTCCGAACTCGGGGTTTCCGGTCGGGGGAATTCTGGCCGGGGTTCTTGGGCTCGGCCGACGCTTTCCGTCCTCCTTTCACGGCGCGGGCCGGACGGGGCTCATGGCTGACATCGGTCGTCGGGTCGTGCTCGATCCACGGACCAATGAGCTGACCGATGATTGCGCCGATCGCTATGGTCACTGCGGTCCAGAGACCCGTCGTCCAGGGATGCGGGCCGAAATCGGTGAAGCGTCCCACACCCAAAGATCCGTGTGCCAACGCGGCGAACAGGCACGCGGCCAAGCCGACAAGTACTCCCAACGAAATGGCCAGGATCAGCCCGGAGAGCACGGCGGCCAGCCATCGCCACGCGAGCTTGAGGGTCAGCCACTCATCGAGGTGGTTCTCCCCGTCCCGAATGAAGTACCAGCCGGCCATGGCGCCCGCGAGAATCGGGAATGCAAGAACAACGTAGGCCCACGCGGTGGGTTCAGCCGGAACGGCGCCGAGGATCGGCAGCGAGGGCAGAGCACCCGCATGAGTCGCGGCAGGCGAAATCACAGTTCCCTGACCGACGGCGAAACCCGCCCCGTTGCCCCAAGCCATCCCAAAAATCATCAGATTGGGCAGCAAAGCGAACTGAACTAGGGTCACCGAGATGTCACCGAGGAACCCTGCGTGGAGCCCTTGGTAGAGAGAAATCATGCGGTTCCAGTGGAAAAAGATCGAAAGACCCGTGAGCAAAGCGCCCGTCGCAAGGATCCCGACGATGCCGACCCATGCCGCTCGAATGAGGGAAACCACGTATGCTCCGGTCCACCTCGAATACTGGCTGTAGCGTTCGGACAACTTCTCCGGGTCTATCCCAACCAGGCGCAACCACGAGCCCGCAACCTGGTGACCGCCCCAGAACATACCCACCATCAAGACTCCGAGCGGAACGATCGCCGAGACCCCCGGATTGCTCGAAAGCGCGGACGTGCTCGTGACAAGGCTCAAGGCAACCCCAATGACGATGTACATCACAGCCCCGCCCACGAGGGCTTGCCAGAACTGTCCCTCATAGGATGCCCGAGCAAGCCTTTTCCCGGCTCGGCGCGCAAAGAGGAGCAAGACCACGGTCAGTCCAAGCGGGGTGAAGGTCGCCAGACCCTCGACCGCCTCCGTGGATTCCGACATGGGAATGTCAATGTGGAGCCCCACGCCGTGTCCGGCGAGCCACAGCTGGCCTGTTCCGGCGAGCACGGCCACCGGCGATCCCGGGAAACCGAGTGAAGCCCAACCGATCAGGACCAGAACGACAATGACCAACCACGATCCGAGGCTGGTCAGGAGAATTTCGATCATCGCCTGAAGCCAGAGCGGCATAGGCAACGACCGGGAAGGCGAGGGTCTACGAGGCGTCTTCTTCATCGCCTCTCATCATGTCACGCGGCACGGCATTTGGCTTTTAATCCACAGTTCAATCTGACGTCATCTGATCCTCGCACGAAAGTCCGGGCGAGACGGTTGTCTTGGATTGTGCGAATCCTGATGGTTGCGGAATCTTTTGTCCCTCATCTCAGCGGTGTCACGACCTCGCTCTTGCGAAGCGCCGAGAACCTGCGTCGGCGTGGCCACGAGGTGATGCATTTGGCTCCGTCCGGTCGCGGGTTCAAGCCCTCGAACTGGTCCCCTGCTTTGTTTCCGCGCTTTCCCCGCGGGGCCCCGTCCGGCGCCGTGCACGAAGTCCGGCGGCCGGAGGAATTCGGCCCCGTTGCCTTGGCCCCTGGACAGGCGTTCGAAGAGATCGAGGGCGTCCCGACCCTTCGTCTGCCTTCGTTGCCGTTGGCCGGTTATCCCACGCTCCGCTTCTCCCTGGGAACCGTCACTGCCGTTCGCCGGATCATGGCCGACTATCGGCCCGACATCGTGCACGTCGCGTCGCCTTTCGTTCTGGGGGCTCGCGCCGTGAACGCAGCCAAGAGCCTCGGGATCCCGTCGGTCGCCGTGTATCAGACGGACGTCGCCGCCTATACGCACCGGTACGGGATGCCATGGCTCGAGACAACGGCCGACAAGCGCATAGCGTCGATTCACTCGTGTGCAACCCTGACGCTGGCTCCTTCCCGGTCGTCCATGGCTTATTTGGAGTCGTTGGGTGTTCCACGGGTCTTCAAATGGGGCCGCGGCGTCGATACCGGACTCTTCAACCCCAATCACCGCAGATCGTCGATTCGGGTCTCCTTGGGTGCAGGGCCGGACGATCTCCTCGTCGGTTTCGTGGGACGCCTCGCATCGGAAAAGCAGGTCGAGGACTTGCGCGTGATTCAGTCGCTGCCGGGGGTCAGACTCGTGGTGATCGGAAGCGGACCTGAGGCCCAGCGCCTCCATTCGACCTTGCACCGAGCAGTTTTCGCCGGCCAGCTGACCGGAACAGTGCTTGCCGAGCACGTTGCGAGCCTCGATATCTTCACCCATCCAGGCGAATTCGAGACTTTCGGCCAAACCCTTCAGGAAGCCATGGCCTCGGGCGTGGCGACGGTTGCTGTAGGAAAGGGCGGGCCACTGGACATCATCGACGACAACGTGACCGGCAGGCTCTACGAGCCCGGGCAGCTCGGTATGCTGCGCACCATAGTCGAATCGCTCAGGGACAACAGGGCGAGGTCCCGCCTCGCCGCCAACGGGCGCGAAGCCATGGAAGCGAAGTCCTGGACCGCGACGTCGCTCAAGCTGGAGAGCTACTACCATCGTGCCGCGGAATTTCACAGGACGCGGCAGTTGAGCCGTTGGAGGGACGAGCGCCATAGCGCCGGAGGCAGAAACAGCCAAGCCCCGTCACGTTACGGCGCTTCGGGCCACGGTCGACGGATCGGGTCGGTCTAGTTTTCCTTCCAGGGATTCTGTGCCTCGACTCCCCACGACCGATAAACGTCTGATTTCGAAGAGATCACCGTCAAATCGTGAACCAGAGCAGTGGCGGCCACCAGGCCTTCCACCGCGGCGCCGGTCCACGACGCACCGGGGTTCTGACCGGTGCGCAGAATCGACTGGGGAGTCGACCGGCCCGCCCATTCCCGGGCGACCTCCGAATCCACATCGAGGACATGATCGTCGAATCTTTCGATCAACTCGTCCAGCCATCGCTCCGTTTCCTGCTGCGGGTACAAGCCCCGCAGCTCTCCCAAGGAGAGTGTCGAGAGAAAAAGGGTCCGGTGGACCCGGCGACGCAAGAAAGCAACGATCGTGGGATTCGGCCGGGAACGACGGATTTCCGCAAGGACGTCCGAGTCGAGCAGGAGGCCCCGTGAGCCTGAACTCATGCGGCGCTTTCGACCGCCAACTCGACGATCGGCTCGCCGGTGCCGGCGGGTGCCAGCAGGAAGTTGAGGAACTCTGACCGCGCGGAGTCGACGCGGGCGTAGTCCTGAATGCTCATGGCCTGATAGCCACGAGATACGGGAACGGCCGAGGAAAAATCGGGACGGACGGTGTTGTTGGACATTGCCATCAGCGCAAGCGCGCAATCCTTTCGATGCTCTTGCCTATACCAAACTACTTCTGCCGCGTACGGCGAATATAGACCGCTTCGTCATCCGAGCCACCCTTGAACATGGGGTTGGCGCTCAACCAAGTCGGAGCTTGTCAGTTGAGTCTCTTGAAGCTGTGTTCAAGCATACCCAGGGATCGGCCGTCTTGAAAAGTCTCTCCTCTGAAGTTTTCCTCAGAGGTACTAGATTGGAAGTTATGCCATTTCCCGCTCAGCAGATGCCGGTATCTGTCGCGCAGATCATCAAAGCAGTCGGCCACAACGCGTTTGGCCGAGGCGAGCGCTACTACCGCGCGGGCAAAGTGCTGTCCGCCGCCTACGACGCCGATAGCCTGACGTTCTCGTCCAAGGTTTCCGGCAGCGAGCGGCACACCTATTCACAGACCGTCATCTTTCCCGAAGAGACGAGCCCTCACTCGGCGCCTTTCCACTCTTTCTGTTCGTGCCCGGTGGGAACCAATTGCAAGCACGTGGTCGCCGCGCTCCTGGGCTGGTTTCACGAAGGGGGCTGGGGCGCTCCCTCGGAGTCGCAGCCCATTCGGTCTGCTTCCCAGGCAGATCATGAGGATCCGAGCCCGACGTCGCACAGTGATTCCGTGCCTGAAGCCGTCAAGCGGTGGTCCGAGGACTCCGGCGTGTCCTTGCCTGCCTCGGCACTGGAGACCTTCACCAGTTTCAAGAAGAGCGGCAACTCGAGCGAGGCGCCCTCGAATCGCGCCTTGGGTGACATGCAGTCCTCGTGGCGCCGCCAAATGACCAGGGCGCTTCAGTCGCAACGGTCCTTCGGGAGCCAGCACACGAATCCGGTTCCCAGCGCGCTCGACCTCGACGTCGAGGTACCTCAGCATTACTGGTTCGGTCGCCAGTCCAGCGATTCGCCGGCGCCGGTTCGGCTCACCGCCCGCCCTCTGAAATTGGGTACTCGGGGCCGCTGGATCAAGGGGGGACTGAATTGGAACGTCTTCTCGGGATCTCCCCAGCAAGATGTTGGTATACCTCCGGAGCACGCAGCCTGGTTCCGCGAATTCTATTCCGTGGTACAGCCCGACCAGAATATGTACGCTTCGACGCACGATTACGTTTCGCTGGACCACGTCTCCTCGCCTCTCATGTGGGACCTCTTGGAGAGAGCTGCGGGGTTGGGCATCGCGCTGCTGGTCCGCGGCAGGCCGGTCACCGTCGGGCTCGCCCCCGAAACCCGACTCGAATTGCGCGTAGGACGGAACGAAGCCGGCGGTTTGGATGTTTCTCCGGGGTTCCGGTTGGTTATCGACGGGGAGACCCCTTCGACCAACTGGGTCCCCGCAAGCTCCGTTTTTCCACTGGGCAATACTCACGCACCCCAGGCGTATTTTGCCTTGGGCGGAACGCTGCACACGGAGTACATCAGAGACGCCGAGGCGTCATCGGCCTGGGGAAGCACACGGCCAAGTCCCCTCCCCGATCTGGCCGCCGCAGCCTTGGAAGAAGATTGGGTCTCGGAAGACACTGAGCTTCTCTTCATGCCTCTCTCGGAAACGCCCAGCCAACTGGCCCGATCGATCGCCGAGGACGGTGGTCTGGCCATCCCCGAGCCGGATGTTCGGGATTTCGCCGAAGACTTCTATCCCCAGATTGCGCGCCGGGTTCCGATTTTCGCGGACGGTAACGCCGCATCCGCCCTCCCCGAGGTCCAAGAACCCGAGCTGATTTTCGAGGTGGCTTTCGACGGGAGCGAGTCGGATCCGGAGGGTGTCTCCATTTTTCCGGCCTCGTCCGACTGGTACTGGAGTTATCCCGAGTCGCCCATCGTATGGCCGGATGATCTGAGTGAAGATCCGGAGAATCTGCACTCCGAAGGGGGCGAAGGTCAGGGGCGGATTCGTGTCCCGGTCGGCGTCGGACACCCGGATCCGTTCCGCGAGGTCAGGGACAACGAACTCGAGCATTCGGTGATTTCGGAAGTCCGTCGCGCTTTGCCCGAAATTCCGTTCCGGCAGACACGCGTGTCTGGCTGGGAGACTCACGACCTTGTCGAACGGGTCATCCCTGCCGTCGAGGCCGTGCCGCACGCAACGGTGGTGGTCCACGGCGAACTCCCGGAATTCAAGTCCCTCGATTCGGATGCGCAGATCACGGTCTCGGTCGAGTCCACGGGCGACCGGGACTGGTTCGACCTCGGGGTCACGGTTCGTGCCGGTGGCTGGTATGTCCCCTTCGCGGACATCTTCCGGGCTCTCGACTCGGGGCAAAAGCATCTGCTGCTCGGCGACGGCTCCTATTTCCGGCTGGACCGCCCCGAATTCCACAAGCTTCGTGATCTGATCTCGGAGGCTCGTCAACTGCAGGACCAGTCCGCGCCGCTGCAAATCAGCCGGCACCAGGCCGGTCTGTGGGAGGATCTCGAGGACCTGGCGACGGACGTCCACGTCGCCGAAGAGTGGAATCAGTCTGTCCAGGCCCTTCTCGAACTCGAGGAGATTCCGCCCGTGGAACTTCCCGCGGACCTGACGGCCACGCTTCGTCCCTACCAGCTCGAAGGCTTCCGGTGGCTCTCTTTCCTCTACGACCATCGCCTGGGCGGGATCCTGGCGGACGATATGGGGCTCGGGAAGACCGTGCAGACGATCGCCATGTTCCTGCACGCTTTCGAGGTATTCCGCCGGGAACGCTCCGGCGCCGCCACCCGGCCGCGATTCCTCGTCGTTGCGCCCACATCGGTCGCCCCGAACTGGGAACGTGAGATCCAGAGGTTTGCTCCGTCGTTGTCGACGGCACTCGTGAGTACTTCCTCCGCCAAGGCCAAGAAAACCGTGGCGGACAGAACCCAAGGCGCCGATGTCGTCATCACCTCGTATGCGCTGTTGAGACTCGACGAAGGCCAATACAACGAGCTGGGGTTGACCGGGCTGGTGCTCGACGAAGCCCAATTCATCAAAAATGCCAAGACCAAGGCTCACCGAATTGCGCGTGAACTGTCCGCGCCCTTCAAATTGGTCGTCACGGGCACACCGATGGAGAACGATCTGATGGAACTGTGGTCGATGTTCTCCATCGCGGCCCCCGGTCTTTTCCCGTCGGCCAGGAAATTCCGGGACAACTATGCCAAACCCATCACCAACAGCGAGGACCCCCAGGCGCTGCCGAGGCTGCGCAAAAGGGTTCGCCCGCTCATGATGCGGCGCACCAAAGAACTTGTCGCCGCGGAGCTTCCCGAGAAGCAAGAACACCGGGTTGATCTGGCGCTTTCCGAGGACCACCGCCAGGTCTACGACACACGTCTTCAGCGCGAACGCCAGAAAATTCTCGGTCTGCTCCAGGACATGGACAAGAACCGGTTCACCATATTCCAGTCGCTCACGATGCTTCGGCGGCTCTCCCTGGCGGCGAGCCTCGTGGACGAAGAACAGGAACATGTCGACTCGGCGAAATTGACCTATTTGCGTGAGCAATTGCCGGAAATCATCGAGGACGGCCACCGGGCGCTGGTTTTCAGCCAATTCACGAGCTTCCTGAAATTGATCGCGAAAGTGCTCGAAGAAGAAGGAATTCCGTATTTGTACCTGGACGGGTCGACGCGTAACCGCGGAGCGATCTTGGACGCGTTCAACCGCGGCGAAGCACCGATCTTCTTGATCAGCCTCAAAGCGGGCGGATTCGGTCTGAACCTGACCGCCGCGGACTACTGCTTCATCATGGATCCCTGGTGGAATCCCGCGGCCGAGGCCCAGGCCGTGGACCGCACGCACCGCATCGGCCAGAAGCGCAACGTCATGGTCTACCGGCTCGTCTCCGCAGGGACCATTGAAGAGAAGGTCATGGACCTCAAGGAGTCCAAGGCAGCCCTGTTCAACGCCGTCATGGACGAGGGCGAGGTCTTCTCCTCCGCGCTGGGTGCCGATGAAATCAGGGGCCTGATTGAGAGCTGAGAGCCGACGACGAAGCCCTGTTCTCGCGCAATAGCCCTTGTCAAATAAACAGTGTTAACTCGGCCAAGTACCGATGTTCACGCGTATGGGTTAATGTTGATCCGGTTACCCATCAGTAAACTTATGATTACGTTACCGATCGCTGAGACTCTATGAACACAACTGAACAGACCGAGACTTTATCCGAAGAATTGAGCGAGCTCACCGGGAGCGAGTCCAACCCCCACTCCCCGACCGGCACCGAACGGTATGCGCCCAGCAAGACCAATTGGAAGGTCTTCTTGGGTGCGGCCCTCGGAACCCTGCTGATCTCTCTCTGGGCGCTCATCTCCCCCGACTCCGCTAGTTCGGTTCTCGGAACCGTGGTTGCCTGGGTTTCCCAGAATTTCGGTTGGTTCTACATTCTCACCGGAACCGTGGTCCTGGTTTTCATTGTGATCGTTGCCGCGAGCAAACAAGGAAAGATTCGGCTGGGCCCGGACCATTCCAGGCCTCAATTTCCTCTCTTCTCGTGGGCGGCCATGCTATTCGCGGCCGGTATCGGGGTGGACTTGATGTTCTATTCGGTCCTCGAACCAGTCACGCAGTATTACACCCCCGCCCAGGGAAACGGCGAATCCGCCGAGGCCGCACGCCAAGCCGTCGTCTGGACCCTGTTCCACTACGGCCTGACCGGTTGGGGCATGTACGCCCTCATGGGCCTCGCCTTCGGGTATTTCGCGTACCGTTTCAACTTGCCGTTGTCGATCCGTTCGGCGCTGTACCCCATTATTGGCAAGCGCATCAAGGGAGCCGCGGGCGACGCCGTCGACATCGCCGCTCTGCTCGGCACCATTTTCGGGGTCGCGACGTCGCTCGGGATCGGCGTCGTGCAGATCAACTACGGCCTACAATTCCTCTTCGACGTCCCGCAGGGAGTCGGCGTACAGGCGGGTCTCATCGCGGTGTCCGTGCTGATGGCCATAGCTTCGGCCGTATCCGGTGTGGACAAGGGGATTCGACGCTTGTCCGAGCTGAACATCTACTTGGCCATCGCCTTGCTGCTGTACATCCTAGTCTTTGGGGACACCGATTTCCTGATGAACGGCCTGATCATGAACATGGGCGACTACCTCAGCCGGTTCCCCAGTATGACGCTGGACGCGATGGCCTTCGACCATCCGAGCGACTGGATGAACACATGGACCCTGTTCTTCTGGGCCTGGTGGGTCGCCTGGTCCCCCTTCGTGGGACTGTTCCTCGCCCGCATTTCACGCGGCCGCACCATCCGGCAGTTCGTGGTGGGCACCCTGACCATTCCTTTCGCTTTCATTCTGATCTGGATCTCGATCTTCGGTAACTCCGCGCTGAACCTGATCTACGAGCAAAAGGATTCGGCCTTCGGAGAGACGATCATGAACACCCCGGAGCAGGCTTTCTATACCTTGCTCGCCCAGTATCCGGGTGCAACCGCGGCCGCTGCCGTCGCGACTTTCACGGGGCTGCTGTTCTATGTCACGAGCGCCGATTCGGGCGCGCTCGTGATGTCGAACTTCGCCTCGACCATCGAGGACCCGAATGAGGACGGCCCGAAGTGGATGCGCATTTTCTGGGCTGCGGCTACGGGCCTGTTGACGCTGGCTATGCTGCTGATCGGCGGAATAGCAACCCTGCAGTCGGCAACCATCGTCTTCGGTCTGCCCTTCGCGATCGTCCTCTATCTGGTGATGTTCGGCCTGTGGAAGGCGCTCCGCGTGGAGAGCGCGGACATGGCTTCCCGCGATGCCGCCTACGCCGGTGTTCGGGCAGCGAATCGCGCGATGTCGATCGAGCCGTCTTCCTCGACCCGCAGCTGGCGCCAGCGCTTGACCCGATCCGTCTCCTATCCCGGTCAGAAGGCGACGACCCGATACGTGCAGAGCGTCGTTTCCCCGGCGCTGGAGGAAGTCTGCGAAGCCTTGCGGACCGAAGGCGTGGACGCGGTCGTCGAGCGCGGTGTCGACCCTGCGACCACGATTCCTTACGTGACGCTGACGGAGAAGATGGATGGTGAACGCGACTTCACCTACCAGGTCTACCCGGTCGCTTGGCCCACTCCGAGTTATCTCCTCAACCCCGCCAAGACCGAGGACAATTACTATCGCTTGGAGCCTTTCGCCCTGACCGGTTCCCGAGGCTATGACGTCTACGGATACACGAAGGAGCAACTCATTCACGACGTTCTGGACAACCACGAGCGCCATATCGAATTCATTCGCATCAGTGGGCCGACCGTCGAAGAGGCGGGCTCGACCGAAATCATCGGTTCTTCCGTCGCGACGACGGACTGGTCCATGGATTTCACAGCCCCGCAAGACATCCCGGTGACCGACCAAGAGGCGCCGGAGAAATCTCCCGCAGAGGAAGGAACGAAGTGAGCAATACGCTGTACATCAACGGCAAGTGGGTCTCCGCGCAGAATGGCGGAACCCGAAAGATTGTCTGCCCGGCCGACGGTTCCGAGGTCGGAGTCGTTGCGGAAGCGACGTCGGCCGACACCGAGTCGGCAATCGCGGCGGCCCGCCGCGCCTTCGACGAAGGGGCGTGGGGGGCCACCGCACCCGAACGCGGCGATTTCCTGCTCGAGGTCGCCCAGCAGTTGCGGGAACGCAAGGACGAATTTGCCCGCGCCGAATCCCTGGACACCGGGAAGCGGTTGGTCGAGTCCGAACTGGACATGGACGACATCGTGGCTTGTTTCCAGTACTACGGCAAGGTCGCAGGACAGGACGCGGGTCGGGTCGTGGATGCCGGCGATCCCAACGTCTCCTCGCGGGTGGTGACCGAGCCGGTGGGTGTGTGCGGCATGATCACGCCGTGGAACTACCCGTTGCTCCAGGTCGCCTGGAAGGTTGCTCCAGCGCTGGCCGCGGGCAATACATTCATCCTCAAGCCCGCGGAGTTGACTCCCCACACCGCGATTCTGCTCCTGGACGTACTGGACAAGCTCGGTCTGCCCGCGGGCGTCGGAAACCTGGTTCTGGGGGCTGGCGCCGAGGCCGGGGCACCGCTCTCCTCGCATCCGGACGTGGACCTGATTTCCTTCACGGGAGGTCTGGTGACCGGGCGCAAGATCGCCGAAGCTGCCGCCGCGACCGTCAAGAAGGTCGCGTTGGAACTGGGAGGCAAGAACCCGAATGTGATCTTCGCGGATGCGGACTTCGATGCCGCGGTGGACAACGCCCTCAACGGCGCTTTCGTGCACTCCGGCCAGGTTTGCTCCGCCGGTGCACGCATCGTCGTCGAGGAGTCGATCGCCGAGAAGTTCACATTGGAGCTCGTCCGCCGCGCGGAGAACATCCGTATCGGCGGTCCCTTCGATGACAAAGCCGAAACCGGCGCCCTGATCTCCGAACAGCATCGCCAGAAAGTCACCGACTACGTCCAGGCAGGAGTCGAAGAAGGCGCCCGTATTCGTTGCGGTGGTGAATGGGCCACAGACGGCGAACTGGCCAAGGGGTATTTCTACAAGCCGACCATCATCGACCAGGTCGAGCGCGGGATGTCTGTGGTGCGCGACGAGGCCTTCGGCCCGGTCGTGACCATCGAGACCTTCTCCACCGAAGACGAGGCCGTGGCAACCGCGAACGATACCTTCTACGGTCTGGCGGGTGCCGTCTGGACCCAGGACGCCGGCAAGGCCGAGCGCATCGCCTCGCGGTTGCGCCACGGAACCATTTGGATCAACGATTTCCACCCGTACCTGCCGCAGGCCGAATGGGGCGGAATGAAGCAGTCCGGTGTGGGACGCGAACTCGGCCTGCACGGCCTCGGTGAGTACCAGGAAACCAAGCACATCTACCACAACACGGCCCCGGCCGTGACCGGCTGGTTCAGCGACTCCGAGTAAAGATCTCCGACACGAGAGGAAACCAAGATATGACCGAAGTTCTGGAATTCGATTACATCATCGTCGGGGGCGGATCCTCGGGTGCGGCGACCGCAGCCCGTTTGAGCGAGAAGAACCCGGAGGCCCAGGTCGCGCTGATCGAGGCCGGTCCGGACGACGAGGGCATCGACGAGGTTCTGGCGCTCAACAGGTGGATGGAATTGCTCGAATCCGGCTACGACTGGGATTACCCGGTCGAGGAGCAGGAAAAGGGCAATTCATTCATGCGGATGGCGCGGGCCAAGGTGCTCGGCGGTTGCTCGTCGCACAACTCCTGCATCGCGTTCTGGGCCCCGGAAGAGGACCTCAACGAGTGGGAAGACAAGTTCGGCGCCAAGGGGTGGGACGCCGAGAACGGGTTCCGCCTGTACAAACAGCTGGAGACGAACGAGGATGCCGGAAAGCCCGGCAATGAGCACCACGGCGATTCGGGCCCCGTTCACCTGATGAACGTCCCACCCAAGGATCCCTGCGGCGTCGCACTCTTGGACGCGTGTGAACAGGCCGGGATTCCCCGGACCCAATTCAACTCGGGCAAGACCGTGACGAACGGTGCGAATTTCTTCCAGATCAACCGCCGTGCGGACGGTACCCGTTCGTCGTCGGCGGTCTCCTACATCCACCCGATCCGGGACCGGAAGAATTTCCACCTCATCACGGATACCCAGGTCAAGCGGGTCCTTTTCGACGAAGACAAGCGGGCCGTCGGCGTCGAGGTCGTGGACAATGCCTTCGCCGTCGCCAAGACCATCCACGCCCGCAAGGAGATCATTCTGTCCGCGGGTGCCGTGGATACGCCCAAGCTCCTGATGCTCTCGGGCATCGGCCCGGCCGAGCACCTGCGTGAGGTCGGTATCGAGGTCCTCCAGGACTCCCCGGGGGTGGGCGAGAACCTTCAGGATCACCCAGAGGCCGTTATCCAGTGGGAAGCCAAGAAGCCGATGGTCACCGACTCGACGCAGTGGTGGGAAATCGGAATCTTCACGGAACTGGATGTGCCTTTCGAGGATGAGTTCCCCGGTCGACCGAATTTCATGATGCATTACGGTTCGGTGAACTTCGACATGCACACCCTCCGGCAGGGCTACCCCACAGGAGACAATGTCTTCTGCCTGACCCCGAACGTGCCTCACGCTCGCTCGCGCGGAACCGTTCGCCTGCGTTCCTTGGACTTCAGGGACAAGCCGAAGTTCGACCCGAAGTACTTCACGGATGAGGAGGGCTACGACATGGCGATCATGGTTGCGGGCATCCGAAAGGCCCGTGAGATCGCATCGCAGTCGGCCCTGGACGAGTGGCGCGGACGCGAACTCTTCCCCGGTGAAGACGTCCAGACCGACGAGGAGATCGCCGACTACGTCGCCAAGACCCACAACACCGTCTACCACCCCGTCGGGACGGTGCGTATGGGAGCCGACGACGACATCGACTCTCCCCTGGATCCTCGTCTTCGCGTCAAGGGCGTGCAGGGGCTGCGCGTGGCCGATGCATCGGTCATGCCGGAGATTGTGGCCGTCAATCCCAACATCACGTGCTTCATGATCGGCGAGCGCGCCGCCGAATTGGTCACGGAGGACAACGCCTAAATCGCGTAATCTCCGCGAGGTGGCACTTTTGCCCGGCGCAGGCCGCCTGCACGAGGCCCATGTGCCACCTCGCGGCACCAGCCGCCCCGGTGCGCGTTACTCGTCTTGGTCGGGTCTCCGGGGCTGTACCTGGGGAAATTCCGCGGTCTCGGTCCGGGTCTGCGGCATCTGAATCGTGTCGATCGCGGACGTCTCCGGCGGAGCAGGAGCACGGTAACTGCGCAGCTGCGGAAACTTCGCGCTGAGTGCTCCGACGCTCGCCGCACACGCAATCGAGCCGTAGACCAACGCCATACCCGGACCGGCCCACTGCCCCGCAGCACCCATCACTCCGGAGCCGATGCGCGGCCCGCCGGTCACGGTCACGATGAACAGGCCTTGCAGTCTTCCGCGCATATGGTCGGGGGCCGCGGTCTGCAGAATGGTAGACCGGTAAATGCCTCCCACCGCGTCGGAGGCGCCGGCGACCATGAGACCCAGCAGGCACAGCATGAGGCCGGTCCAGGCGCCTGCGCTGCCCGGGGTCGTGCCGGTGGCGACCCACACGATCGCCAGCCCAGACCACAGCATCCCCACGGTCCATCCTGCATACGTCCAAGTCAGCGCCGCGCCCTGACGGGTCACCGCGACGGCGCGGCCCGAAAGCAAGGTCCCCAGAAAAGCTCCGACCGTCATGGTTCCGGACAGCAGGCCGGCCACGGCCGCATTGCCGCCCACCACGGTGATGGCCATCGCGGGGAACAAGGCCTGGGGAAACAGGAAAATCATTGCGCACAGGTCCAGGAGAAAAGTCATGGAGATCACCGGAGACCTGCGCACGAAGCGGAAACCTTCGAAGACCGCGGCGAATCCGTGGGACGGCGCGGCGTCGTCGTGATCAGGCCGCTGGGCGGGCAAACGGTACAGCGCCCACAGCCCCACGGTGAAAGTCACGACGTCGACGATGTAAGTCCATCCATATCCCACGGCCGCGACGAGGAAACCTCCGAGCATCGGCCCAAGGGTCATGGCAAGAGTATTGATGGACATGTTCAGCGCGTTGGCCGCGGGAAGCCGTTTCATTCCGACGACCTTCGGGATAATGGCTCCGCGCGCGGATTGGTTGATCGGATGGAAGAAGGACTGGACCGCCACGAGCCCGTAGAGCACCCCAACGTTCTCCAGATGCAGAAACGCTTGGAGAGCGATCAATACGCTGACCAACCAGAGGGTCAGCGAGGCCGCGAGCGCGACCACGCGCCTGTCCATCGCGTCCGCGATGACCCCGCCGTACATTCCGCCCACGATCAGCGGAAGCACCGCAACCAGCCCGACCGCTCCGACGGCGAATGTCGCCCCTGTGATGGCGAAAATCTCCAGTGAAACGGCCATCGTGGTGACTTGGAAACCCAGGGTCGAGAAGGCAGATCCCATCCACAACCGACGGAAGTCCGGGTACTTCCTCAGGGGTGTGAGGTCCATGAACAGCTTGGGCATGGGAAGAGCCTAGCCGGGAATACCCTCGCCCGGTTAGCTGTTATGGCCACCAAGACAAGGCAATCTTCGAAAGGAACTTACGTTTTGAGCACATCACCGAACGTCATATTCAACGACGGCAACCAGATCCCCCAGCTGGGATATGGCGTATTCCAGGTGGAAGACGACGTCGCCGAAAAGGTAGTTCAGCAGGCCCTCGACGCGGGCTACCGTCACATCGACACGGCGAAGATCTACGGGAACGAGGAAGGCGTGGGACGCGGTATTGCCGCATCCGACGTTGACCAGAACGATATTTTCGTCACGACCAAGCTGTGGAACGACGACCAGGGATACGAGTCGACCTTCGAGGCCTTTGACCGCTCGGCGGAGCGCCTCGGCCTGGACAAACCGGTCGACCTCTACCTGATTCACTGGGCCCAGCCCGAGAACAAGCGGTACGTGGACACGTGGAAGGCTTTCATCGAGCTCCAGAAGCAGGGCAAGGTCAAGTCGATCGGCGTCTCCAATTTTCCTGAAGAGCAGTTGCGCGAGATCGTCGAGGAAACCGGAGTCACTCCGGCCATCCATCAGGTCGAGTTGCATCCCTTCTTCAATCAGGAGGATATACGCCGAGTCAACGCCGAGTTGGGCATCGCGACGGAAGCCTGGTCTCCCCTGGGCCAGGGCGGAGAGGTTCTCCAGGAGAAGGTCATCACCGACATCGCTGAAAAGCACGGTGTGACCGCGGGCCAGGTTGTTATCGCGTGGCATCTTGCTCTGGGCAATGTGGTCATCCCCAAGTCGGTCACTCCCGAACGTATCGTCGAGAACTTCAAGTCCCTCGACTTGAAGCTCACGGAGGCGGAAATCCAGTCCATCAGCGGTCTCAGTCGTGAGGATGGTCGCATCGGTCCCAATCCGTCCGAGACAATGTAGCAAAGGTTCGCAGTGCAAGAACCTTCGGCGCCCCTTCCGCAAAGTCCGGAAGGGGCGCCGCTGTGTGTCGGCCGCGGGGTGTAAGCGTTCGCAGTACCAGGTAATATCGCGTTCGCTTCTTGGCAGCTCACGCCGAGGATGCATACGCTCATAAGGAAAGACGCAGTCAGCGGCAATGGGTCCGCTCCCGTCTTTCACCCCGCCGCCCGGCGGATAATTCTTGGTGGGATGAAGGGATCATGGACGGTTCAGAATGCGAGGGATACTCGAAGTTCCTCGACGCTTTCAAACCTCTTGTCAATGAACTCGCCGACGCAGGTTGGACGCGCAGCGAATCCCGCCACCGTTTGGTGACGCTGTACCCGAGCATTCCGCGCCACTATCTGGACCGGGCTCTGTCCCAATACCCCCAGCGGTTCGTGCATCCCGGCGAGGAGTCGCTCAACAGCACGTTGCTCGCCTCGGGTGTCTGGCTGGCCCTCAACCATCTGCTAGACCTCGGCGAGGACCGCCGCTTCATTGCGGTTTCTGGCGACCCCGCAATCGTCCAGGATATTTCCCGGATCTTCGAGGCCGCCGGCGCTACGGAAGAACAGACAGCCGCGCTTCTGGGCAAAGTCGGCGCGACGCTGTCTTTTCTGACCGAATTCCCGCAGACGTCGATCACCAGCGCAGAGTATGAGGCCTTCCGCAATGAATTGCCCGGCGATCTTCTCGAGATGTCACGGTTGGTGCGGAGCAACTGGCCCGCGAGCGCTCGGTCGCTGAGTTCCCAATTCGGCGAAGGTTCATGGTCGCGTGCCCTTGTCTCGATCGGGTTGGCTCCCAGTAAGCGCTATGGTCCGGATGGCACGGACCGCGTTCCGGATTTCACTCAGGACCGGTTCCGGAGTGCCATCGCTGACTTCCTCACGTATTGCATCCGGAACAATCGCAAACCGTTGGCGCTGCTTTACGGTCGGTGGTCTTCCGATGTCGCCCGGCACACGACGCCCCGCCCCACTCTGGCGGCCCTGCGCAATCGTTTCGGGTCGTGGCACAAGGCCTTGGTTCATGGCCGCCGGCTCATCAATGAGGAGGCTCCCGGTCGGTGCGATCCCCGGTACGAAGAGAATTGGGTGGGCCCCTGGGGAAACGGCGAGTCCGCCTCGGGAGCGCAAGGGCCAGGTTCATGGTCGCCTCAGCATTGGATCGACCGGGGAATCGGCGTCGTCGAACACGTCGGCGGTGAGGCCACCGGTGACGAGACGGCCTGGCGCAGTCTGATCGAAGAAATAGGCCAGGCGATCAAGGAGCTCCCGTGGAAGCATTTCCTCACCGTCGACTACGCCACCGGCAATACGGGAGGGGACTCCCCCTACGCACAGGCATTTACCGGTCCGGGCGGGGTCTCGGTTTCCCTGGTTTCGGAGCACTTCCTCCCGGCGATCATGTGGCCTCTGGACGAGGAATACCTGAAAGAAGCAGGTTGGACGCCGCCGAATCCGCATCGGTGGCACTGGGAGCAGTCCCAGCTAGCGTTGAATGAAGCGGCCGGGCTACTGGTGGACGCGCTCCGCTATGGCAGGGGCTGTTCCGATCCATACCGATTCCGGTGGGGCTCGGGAGCCATCTACGACTTGGGCCGGTCTGCCACGGCCCCGACTCTTTAAGGCTTCACCACACTCACGCTGAGCAGGAGATGATTCTTGGTGTCTTCGACGCCGCCAACAGGTCCGGTCGACAACGAGTGGTTGGGCTATACGCGAGGCACTCCGGAATTCACGAGAATGCTCGTGGCAATGTTCTGTGCGGGCGTGGCGACTTTCGCTCCCTTGTATTCTCCACAGGCGGTTTTGCCGTCCATTGCCTCGGATCTGAATCGTGATGTCGCCTCCGTTGCCCTCATCGTTTCTGCGGCCACGCTCGGTCTTGCCCTCTTCGCGCTGCCTTGGACTTACGTCGCCGATCGGTGGGGCAAGAACCGCACCATGGCGATCGCGATCATCACCGCAACGCTCTTGGGCCTGTTGATCCCTTGGGTTCCTCACTTCGGGATGCTGCTGTTCTTCCGGTTCGTGCAGGGCGCCGCCTTGGCCGGGCTCGCGGGGGTTGCCGTCGCGTTCATCACCGAGGAGACCCAACCCCTCCATGCGGGGGCCGCAACCGGGTTGTACGTTTCAGGAACCACGATCGGAGGGCTCGCAGGTCGCCTCATCTCGGGTCCCGTCGCACAGTTCACGGACAACTGGCGAATCGCCATCGTGTCCGTCGCGGTTCTGGCGACGGCCGCCGCCGTCGCGTTCCTCATTCTGCTGCCCAAGGCCCGACGCTTCACGCCCGTGCCGGCATCGGGTGCTATCCGCACAACCCTCGGACGCATCGGCGGACACCTCAGAAGCCCCGGCATGGTCAGCCTTTTTCTGTTGGCTTTCACCCTCATGGGCGCATTCGTGACGGTGTACAACTACGTCGGGTTCAAGCTGGAGCTGCCACCGTATTCGCTTTCCGAGGTAGCGATCTCGTTGCTTTTCTTGGCGTACCTTTCGGGGACCTTCACCTCGAGCGTCGCGGGTCGACTTGCCGCCCGGTTCGGTCGACTCACCACGATTCTGATGTCAATGTTCGTCATGATTGCAGGAGTCCTGCTGACCACGACCGCGCCCCTCGTCCTCGTCGTGATTGGACTGGTCCTGCTGACGATGGGGTTCTTCGCGGCACACTCTGCGGCCTCCGCGTGGACCGGTTTGCTCGCGGGCGACGGCAAGGCCCAAGGCACCGCGATGTACAACCTTTTCTACTACGCCGGTTCGGCAGTCGTGGGTTGGGCAGGAGGATTCTTCTACATCGCAGGAGGTTGGATTCTGACGGGTTGGTTCTGCATCGCGGTTGTGGCCTTCGGCGCATTATTCTCCGGGGTCGTGCTTCGCGGCCAGAAAACCGCTAAGGTGGAGCGCATCGAAGGGGAGTAGTTCCCAACGGCGCTTTGAAACGCCAAAGAGGATTGTCGACACGCTGGAGAGCAGTCTCCCGGCAATCCACCCATCGCATCGTAAGGGCCCCGGCCTTGCGTCATGTTGCGACGGGCGAGCGAGACCTTCGGCCCCATGACCCATCCAGGGATCAACAAACTAGGGCCGAAGTCTCCGCGACGTTTCCTCGTGGTGCGCGGCCCGGAGGAGACGCCCCCTATGAGCCAAGAGCCGATGAAACCCCATCCTGCCGGCCACAAATCATCCAGCTCCCGCTACCCCGATTCCCCCGGCGCAGTCCAAGGGTCGGTGAGTCCCGAGTCCATCACCGCATCCCAGCGACGCCGTTGGCGCCGGTACCTTGCCGACGAGATTTCTGAAGCCAAGGTGTATCACTACTTGGCGGAACGAACCGAGGGCCGCGACTCGGAAATTTTGTCCGAAATGGCGGACGCCGAGAAACGGCACCAAGAGCATTGGCGAGATCTTCTCGGTCCTAGTGCGCACCCCGAGCCGCGCCCGTCGGCCTCGTCCCTTGCGCTCCAGTTCATGGCAAAGCATTTCGGGTCCGTTTTCGTCCTGGCGTTGGCCCAACGAGCCGAAGGCCGTTCCCCTTACGATGAGGATCCGGACGCGCCCGACTCGATGGCCGCGGACGAGGCAGTTCACGAGGAGGTCGTACGGGCCCTGGCAACCAACGGCCGTGAGAAGCTCTCCGGCAATTTTCGGGCCGCGGTATTCGGGGCCAATGACGGGCTGGTATCCAACGTCGCCCTCATCATGGGTATCGGCGCTTCCGGAGCGAGCCCTCACATAGTCCTGCTCAGCGGTGTGGCGGGCCTGCTGGCGGGCGCCTTGAGCATGGGGGCGGGCGAATTCGTCTCGGTGCGATCCCAACGGGAGCTTCTGGACGCCTCACGCCCGACCCAGGTCACCCTGGATGTGGCCCCCGACCTGGACATCGACCGTAACGAGCTCGAACTCATTTACCGGGCGCGCGGCATGAACCAAGAAGCCGCTCGGCACCGGGCCATGGAGAGGTTCGGGTACTTCGAGTGCGATTGCGACCCTTCCTTCTCCCACCGGCCTGAGTCAGAGCTGAAAGAGGAGTCCGCGGAAAATGTCGCTCTGGGCACGGACCTTGGGGCGGCGGCGTCGAGTTTCTGCTTCTTCGCTTCGGGCGCGATCATCCCGATCCTGCCCTATATCTTCGGCGTCTCCGGGCTCCCGGGCATGGTCATTTCCCTATTGCTCGTGGGCATCGCGCTCATGGGGACCGGCGCCGTCGTGGGGCTGCTGTCCGGCGCGTCCCCGCTCAGGCGCGGATTCCGTCAGCTCCTGATCGGGTACGGGGCCGCAGCAGCGACCTACGTTCTGGGGTTGTTGTTCGGCACGTCCGTCGGAGGCTAGTGCTCCTGGTGCACGCTGCGTCAGGCTGCGGCACCCCGACGGTCGGCCGGTCAGGTGCCGCAGTAGGTGACGTAGCGTCCCTGGTCAGCCGGGGCAGGCTCGGTGTACCGTTCGTAGCCCGGCCTTTCGGTGAAGGGATGGGTCACGACGTCGAGTAGTTCGCTGAACGGCCCCATATCCCCGTCGTTAGCGGCCGACAGTGCTTCCTCGACAAGATGGTTTCGAGGTATGTACACCGGATTGGCACGGTCCATGGCCTCGGGGTTCGGCTGGAGCCGGCTCCATCGGATAAACCACTCGTCGAAGCGCGGATCTCCGATACGTTCTCGAAGCGCTTCCGATGAGTCCCCGCTCCGGAGGGCATCGGAGAGAGACCGGAATGTGCTGGTGAAGTCCAGGCTGGATTCCGACATAAGATCCAGGAGCTCATTCGCAAGCTCGCGGATCGTCGACCCATCTGTCTCGGCCCCCTCGTGATCGACCGAAGCTCCTTCGAGTCCCAGCTTACGTGCCATGACCCTCGTCCAAGCGGATTCGTAGAGGGGTGCGAAAGTCTGGAGGGCTTCGGTCGCGACTCGGACGGCTTCGTTGGGGTCATCGTCGAGGACCGGCAGCAACGCTTCGCCGAGGCGCGCGAGATTCCACTCGGCGATGCCCGGCTGGTTGCCGTAACGGTAACGTCCGCCCGAATCGATCGAGCTGAAAACGGTCGCGGGCGAGTAGGCATCCATGAAAGCGCATGGGCCGTAGTCGATCGTCTCCCCGGAAATTGTCATGTTGTCGGTGTTCATGACGCCGTGGATGAAACCCACGGCCATCCACTGCGCGACCAGCTCGGCCTGAACGCCGATCACGCGCTGATACAAGTCCAGGGCAGGGTTGTCGTGCTTTTCCTGGCTTTCTGCACCGTGGCGTTCGCGGGCTACGTCGACCAGGCGCCTGACCAGATCAAAGTTCCCGAGACTCTGCGCAGCGTATTGGAACGTACCCACGCGCAGATGACTGTTCGCGACTCGGGCTAGAACGGCCCCGGGAAGCATCCGTTCGCGAAGGACGTCCTCCCCCGTCGTGGTCACGGCCAGGGCACGAGTCGTGGGAATTCCTAGGGCATACATGGCTTCGCTCACGAGGTATTCGCGAAGCATCGGGCCCAGGACGGCTTTCCCATCAGCGTTGCCTCGAGCGAACGGTGTTCGCCCGGACCCTTTGAGATGCAGATCCCGCAGTCTGCCGTCCGAGGCTGTGATCTCGCCGAGAAGAAGCGCTCTGCCGTCCCCGAGCCGCGGCGCGTAGGAACCGAATTGATGGCCCGCGTAGCCTTGGGCTACTGGCGTGGAGTCTTCGGAAGGTGCTGCACCTGTCAGGAAACGAAGTCCTTCCGGACTCCGGAGGTACTCCGGTTCGAAACCGAGAAAACCCGCCAGGGCCTCGTTGAGCACAATGTGACCGGCGGCCTCGGGCTCATCTGCCTTCCATTCGACGGACAGCTCGGGAAATGCTTCGGCGAACAAGGACTGCATACGGCTCCTTCGACGGTTGTCTGATCAGTAGAACACTGCCGACTTCGTGTTATTCCCGTGAACCTGCGCCTACGCAAAACCGCCCGGACGGTCAGGTCCGGGCGGTTGGGCGAAACTCGGTTGAGTTTACTTGTTCGCGAAGATCTCGCGCATGAGCTGAGCGGACTCGGAAGGAGTCTTGCCGACCTTCACCCCGGCGGCCTCGAGGGCCTCCTTCTTGGCTTCGGCGGTGCCGGAGGAGCCGGAGACGATGGCGCCTGCGTGGCCCATGGTCTTGCCCTCGGGAGCCGTGAAGCCCGCGACGTAGCCGACGACCGGCTTGGTCACGTGCTCCTTGATGTAATCCGCGGCGCGTTCCTCGGCGTCGCCGCCGATCTCACCGATCATCACGATGGCCTCGGTATCAGGATCCGCTTCGAAGGCCTCAAGGGCATCGATGTGCGTCGTGCCGATGACTGGGTCACCGCCAATTCCGATCGCGGTCGAGAACCCGATGTCACGCAGCTCGAACATCATCTGGTAGGTCAAGGTTCCGGACTTGGAGACCAAGCCGATCTTGCCCGTACCGGTGATGTTCGCGGGGGTGATGCCGACGAGGGACTCGCCGGGGGTGATGATGCCCGGGCAGTTGGGTCCGATGATCCGCGTCTTGGGCTTTCCATCAGCACCGGTGTTGGCCTTGGCATGTGCCCAGAACTCGGCCGAGTCCTGGACCGGGATGCCTTCGGTGATGACGACGACGAGGGGCACCTCGGCGTCGATGGCCTCGATCACGGCGTCTTTGGTGAATGCCGGCGGCACGAAGACGATCGACACGTTGGCACCGGTCTCCTTGACGGCCTCGTCAACGGTTCCGAAGACGGGCAGATCGACGTCGGAGCCGTCCTGGGCCTTGTGGGACACCGTGGTGCCGGCTTTGCGTGCATTCACGCCGCCGACAACCTGGGTACCCGCAGCCAGCATGCGCGCGGTGTGCTTGGTTCCCTCGCCGCCGGTGATGCCCTGAACGATGACCTTGGAGTCTTTGTTCAAAAAGATAGACATGTTTTCCTTACAAATCTTGAGATGTATCGGCGGGTTCTTAGGAAGCCTGATGCGCGAGCTCGGCGGCTTTGTCCGCACCGGAGTCCATGGTTTCTGCCTGGGTCACCAGCGGGTGGTTGGCCTCATTCAGAATCCGACGGCCCTCTTCGACGTTGTTGCCATCGAGGCGGACAACGAGGGGCTTGGTCGCCGTGTCTCCGAGGATCTCCAGGGCCTTGACGATGCCCGTGGCCACGGCGTCACATGCCGTGATTCCGCCGAAGACGTTGACGAAAACCGATTTGACCTGGTCATCGCCGAGGATCACGTCGAGACCGTTGGCCATGACCTCAGCAGAGGCGCCACCACCGATGTCAAGGAAGTTGGCAGGCTTGACGTTACCGTGCTTTTCGCCGGCGTAGGCCACCACGTCGAGCGTGGACATGACGAGACCCGCACCGTTGCCGATGATTCCGACCTCACCGTCGAGCTTGACGTAGTTGAGATCGTTTTCCTTGGCCTTGGCCTCCAGCGGATCGGTCGAGGACTTGTCCTCGAGGCCTGCGTGGTCCTCGTGGCGGAACTCGGCATTGTCGTCCAGAGATACCTTGCCGTCGAGCGCCAGGATGTCGCCTTCGCCGGTCTTGACCAGCGGGTTGACCTCAACCAGGGTCGCGTCTTCCTTGTCGAAAACCTCTCCCAGCTTGACCAGCACGTGAGCCACCTTGGAACGGAGCTCCTCGGGGAAGCCCGCGGCAGCGACGATTTCTTCCGCCTTGGCCTGATTCAACCCGTCGGCCGGGTTGACCTCGACGCGAGCCAATGCCTCTGGGCGCTCCTCAGCGAGCTGCTCGATTTCCATGCCGCCTTCAACGGAGCACATGGCCAGGTAGGAGCGGTTGGCACGGTCAAGAAGAACCGAGAAGTAGTATTCCTCGGCAATGTCCGCACCCTGCGCGATCATCACGCGGTTGACGGTGTGACCTTTGATGTCCATGCCCAGAATCTGGGAAGCGTATTCGTAAGCCTCGTCGGCCGACTTGGCGACCTTGACGCCGCCGGCCTTGCCGCGACCGCCCACCTTGACCTGCGCCTTGACGACGGTCACGCCACCGATCTTCTCAGCGGCAGCTTTTGCTTCTTCGGGAGTTTCGGCAACGATCCCTTGAAGTACGGGTACACCGTGCTTCTCGAAGAGATCGCGTGCCTGGAATTCAAACAGGTCCACGGATATGTGTCCTTCTTCGTCGAAGTCGTGCCGGGTGAACCGTCCAGCCCATCCGGCTTGATTGTCGTGGAGCGCCCTCATCCGCCGTGACCCATCGATCATCGCGGGAGACAGACGCTCCCCTGAGGCGACTTTAGCTCAGAAGGTGGTAGGCACCCTAACTAGAAAGGCCGTGTTTCGCTGCGAAACAGTGGTCCCTGAGTCACAATTCACTCAATCTTTTCTTCGGCGGGCTCGACCGGATCGCCGAATTCGAGAGACGAGTCGGAGCGGTCTTTCGACCATACGACGGCGCCCAGTGCGAGAAGGGCCGCACCCATCAGCAAATACGCCGGCCACATGGTGTTACCGGTCTTGTCGATCAGCCAGGTATTGACGGCACTCATCGGTCCCCCGAAGAGCGCGTTGCCGATGTTGAAGACCAGGGCGAATCCGCTGAAACGCGCGGCCGTGGGGAACAATTCCGAAACGGCCGACGGCAATGCGCCGTCGTTGAGGGACAGAAATGCTCCCATGACCACCAGGGCGGAGACTGCCAGCCAATAGTGCCCCGTGCCCATGACCGCGAATGCCGGGACCGAAAGGACGATGAATAGTGTAGAAGCGAGGATCAGCGTGCGCCTCCTGCCTATCCGGTCGGCTATGGATCCCGTGAGGAAGATGAACGCGATGTAGGTGACCAGAGACAACGTCGTGGCTAGTTGAGACGCCGTCGCGTCGTAACCCAGGTTCTCGGCCAGGTACGTCGGCATGAAAGTCAGCACCACGTAGAAGCCGACAGCGTTCAGCAGGACTATCCCGAGCCCCTGGACCAGTTGCTTTGGGGCGTGGGTGACCAATTCGACCAATGGCGGCGTGGGTTTCTGGCCCCGCTTGACGATCTTCATTTGGTTGGTGTTGTGCTTGACGAATGCTGGCGTGTCTTCGATTTTGCGCCGAATGTACAGGCCGATCAGGCCGAGAGGCGCAGCCACGAGGAATGGCAACCGCCAACCCCACGCGTTCATGGCGGCGCCGTCCAACAATCCGTACAGCAGGGTCGCTGCGAGCGAGCCCAGGAGCAGGCCCGACGCCGTCGAAGCAGGAACCACCGACGCGTATCGTCCTCGTTTCCCTTGGGGTGCGAATTCGCTCAGGAGAGCGGAAGCACCGGCGTATTCGCCGGATGCGGAAAAGCCCTGAACCAATCGGAGAACGAGCAAAATGATCGGAGCGGCGATTCCTATCGTGGATGCGCCCGGCAGGCACCCGATGAGGAAGGTAGCGCTGGTCATGAGAAGGATCGACCACGCAAGGGTTTTGGTTCGCCCGAAGCGGTCTCCCCAATGGCCCCAGAAGAAAGCTCCCACGGGGCGGATCAAGAACGCCACGGCAAAAAGCCCGAAGGCCAAGAACGTGGAATTCTCGGCGTTTCCGGGAAAGAACTCGGCACCGATCGTAACGGCTAAATAGCTGTAGGCACCGTAGTCGAACCACTCGACAAAATTTCCGAGGAAACTGGAAACGACGGCTTTTCGCCTCTGACTGTCGTCCGGGTCCGTTGCGTCGAGTTGACGATGCGCCGTGTTTTCCGAAGACCGGCTGTCAGATAAGGAGGTCATACATGCCCTTCAAGGTGTGGTTTCCACAACACCCTACCGGCATTTTTCCATGTCAGCAGGTTGTGGGCCCATACCCTGGCGTCATTCTCGGAACCAGTACTCTGTCCCTGTTCCTCTGCGAATCGCCCGGCGAGACGGCTATTGCTCGACCTTCTTCAACGGTGCGTAGCGCAGGAGCAGCCGTTTTTCCTCGTTGGCGAATCGGACCTTGGCGACCGTTTTGTCGCCACCACCTTCCAAAGCGATGACGCGGCCCGTGCCGAATGTCTTGTGCTCGACGGTGTCCCCGATGGCCAAGGAGGGAATTTCTTTCGACTGATTGATCCGAGATGCCTTGGTTGCACGCGTGCCCAAGTTCGGTGAGCCTTCGATTCCGCCGGAATATCCGGCGTCGTGACTTGCAGGTGCCGGACGCTGGGTAGGACCGGTACCGCGTCCGCCCCAGGCCCCGGATCCGCTCCAGGTTCCGTGGTCGCGTCGGCCCGGGCCGCCCCCGAATGCGCCGGAACCGTATACAGGCGAGCCGAATCCTCCCGCGGAGAATCCCGAAGCCGACCCGAGTCGTTTCCAATCAATCAGGTGCTCCGGAATCTCCTCCAGGAACGGGGACGGCGGGTTGAATTGCCCCTGGCCCCACATGGAACGCGATTCAGCTCGAGTCAGGTATAGCCTCTCCATTGCGCGAGTCAGCCCAACATATGCGATGCGGCGTTCCTCGCTCATCTCGTTCTCGTCGGCTAGTGCCCGCTGATGCGGGAAAATCCCGTGCTCCATGCCCGTCAGGAAAACGACCGGGAACTCGAGTCCTTTGGCGGTGTGCAGGGTCATCAGGGTCACGACGCCCTGTTCGCGAGCTTCGGCAACCTCCCGCGCGACCTGGGCGGCCGAAACGCCGCCTTCCTCCTCGTCGCCCTGTTTCGGCCGGTTCGGGATCTGGTCCGCGTCGGCCACCAGCGAGACGTGCTCCAGGAATTCAGTCAGGCCGCCCTCAGGGTTGTCTCTTTCGAACTCGCGGACGACCGCCACAAGCTCGGCGAGGTTTTCCACCCGCGATTCATCCTGCGGATCGTCAGAAGTCCGGAGCGACTCCAGATATCCGGACTGTTCCAAAACGGCCTCGAGGCACGTCGCGGCCGACTCTGTGGAAGCGATCTGCTCAAGATCGTCCATCAGCGTGACGAACGCACCGATCTTCTTGGCACCGGAGGCGGCCAGTCCGGGCGCTTCCTCCGCATTGCGGGCCGCGGCCATGAATGAAGTCCGGTTCCTGGAGGCGAGGTTTGCGATCGCGCCTTCGGACCGAGCACCGATTCCACGCTTCGGCTCGTTGAGGATGCGGCGGACGCTGATGTCATCATCCGGATTCATGAGCGCGCGCAGGTACGAGAGCGCGTCCTTGATCTCTTTGCGCTCGTAGAAACGCGTCCCGCCCACCACGCGATACGGAAGGCCCACACGCATCAAGATCTCTTCCACCGAGCGCGACTGCGCATTGGTCCGGTAGAACACGGCGACGTCGCCCGGAGCGACTCCCTCTTCATCCCGAAGTCGGTCGATCTCTTCGGCGATGAACCGTGCCTCGGCGTGTTCGTTCTCCGCGACGTAACCCGTGATGAGGGCACCGTCTCCGGAGGCGGTCCACAGTTTCTTGTCACGGCGGTTGGGATTGCGTTCGATCACCGAGTTCGCCGCGCTCAGAATGTTCTGCGTGGACCGGTAATTCTGTTCCAACAAGATAGTGCGCGCCGACGGGTAGTCCCGTTCGAAGTCGGTGATGTTCCGGATGTCGGCCCCACGGAACGCATAAATGGACTGGTCGGAATCGCCTACAACCGTCAATTCGGCCGGTTCGGCTCCTCGGGGATACGGCGTGGCTTGCTCCTGAGCGGAATTCTCAGCCGCATCGTGACCGGTGAGTTCTCGCACGAGCGCGTACTGGGCGTGGTTGGTGTCCTGGTACTCGTCGACCAGAATGTGGCGGAACCGGCGTCGGTAATACTCGGCGACTTGGGGAAAGGCGCGGAACATGAAGACCGTTTCCGCAATGAGGTCGTCGAAATCCATCGCATTCGCCGCACGCAACCGACGGGTGTATTCGCTGTACACTCGAGCGACATTCGATTCCCACG
This sequence comes from Rothia uropygialis, assembly GCF_004137765.1. Classification (GTDB taxonomy): domain Bacteria; phylum Actinomycetota; class Actinomycetes; order Actinomycetales; family Micrococcaceae; genus Rothia. Next base: position 333,525 of record NZ_NOIS01000005.1, read on the forward strand.
GGTCAGTACTGGATGCGGAAGAAGCATTTCGCTCGGCATCGATCAGCTCGTTCTTGAGCGCCGAGATCCGGTGCTGCAGAGCCTTGGGGGCGAACTTCTTGGAGTCCAGTTCGAATTCCTTGGCGATCAATGTCACCAGCCGCAGGGAATCCGCGGCATCGTAGATCGAAAACGAGGATTTCATCCCCAGTGTGCCCGCCTCGCGACGCAGAACGCGGACGCAGAAACTGTGGAAGGTCGAGATCCACATCTTTTCGGCGCGTGGCCCCACCAATTCGACAACGCGATCGCGCATCTCGGCCGCGGCCTTGTTCGTGAAAGTGATGGCCAAGATCTCGCCCTGATGCGCGCGACCTGTTGCGAGCAGATAAGCAATGCGGTGCGTCAGAACACGGGTTTTGCCGGATCCGGCCCCGGCGACAATCAACAGGGGCGATCCCGAATGTGTCACCGCCGCCGCCTGGTGCTCGTTGAGGCCCTCAACCAGTGACTGAGGATCACGAGGTCCGGCTCCCGGTCCAGTGGACGAGGAGCTCTCGGGCGTAAAAAAGGAAGAGTCGCGCAGAAAATCCATACCGAGAACCAGTCTAGGCGAACATAGTTTCGATTGGCTCCCCCATCCACAACCACAAGGTCCATAATTGGACTATGGGTATGTCGAAGGGGCAAAAACGGCGCATGTACGGCAATCGGGTGGAACCAGCCTCACCGCCGCGAAACCCCGCGCAAGGGCGCAGCTCAGGCTCCCGGGCGTCCAACGACCAGCAAAAGACGGCCACGCCCCACCTCCAGCCACAGTCTGCATCGGTTTCTTCGCCGCGAACACGTCCCCAGCAGAAATCCTCCGCCGGGGTCATCACCGGCGCGCTTCTCGTGGTTTCGGTCCTGATGTTCGTCTTCCTCCACGCATGGGTGCTCCCTCAGCTCGGAGCGAGCGCCGACGTGGCCTTGCCGGAACTGCGGCCACTGGGTTTCTCTTCCGATGCGCAACGCATCGCAGACCAACTCGGCGACCAGGGGCTGCATGCCTATTCGTCGATCCATTGGTCCTGGGGGCTCATCACCCCGATTTTCCTGAGCGCCGCATGGATCGCCATGATCGCGGCGTCCGGGCTCAGGGGTGGTTTGCGATGGCTCCTGTGGGCTCCCCCGATCCTCTTCATGCTCATTTCCCTCGCGGGCAGCTTCACGACCGACGCCGCCCTCGCCCACCCTGCCGGCTCAGGGCCGACGGTCGCGACGGCGCTCATCCTCGTTCGGTGGGGCCTGCTGGTCGTCATGATCGTTGAGGCGGCATGGCTCGCGACGCGATTGATCCGAGGGAAATTGGACGCATTTTCTCGCGGCGAGCTCGAGGGCCAGCAACCGGTGCGCTGACCCCCGTGCTCCGGATCAGGCCTGCTTCGAACGATCCATCTTGCGGGGACGGAAGAAGGCGGCAACCACAGCCGCGAGTAACACGGCCGCTGCGGGAAGCAAGATACTCTGCCCCATCGCGGTCGCGTACCCATCACGGAGCATCTCCGGCAATTGGGTGCTGCCGGCTGCGGCCTCTCCCCCTTGGGCGGATTGCCCTGACATCTGGGGAAGGTTCGCTGCGATGCGGTTCTCCATCATCATCGCGATCAACGATGAGCCGAGAACGGATCCAACCTGACGGGTCGTGTTGAAGACGCCGGAGCCCGCACCGGCCTGCTGCGGGGACAGGTCGCGTGTCGTCGTAATGGAAATCGGCGCCCACATGCAGGACCCCCCGATGCCCATGACGAACGAGGGAATCAGCATGATCCAGATCGACGTATCGGGGGCCATGAAGAACCAATATCCCACTAGACCCAGAACGTTCATGAGGAGGCCGAAGACCGCAATGAAGGGCGCTCTCGCGGCCGTGATCAAACGTCCGACGACGGGGGCCAGGACACCCGAGACGATGGCCATCGGAGCAATCATCAGTGCAGCCTGGGTCGGGGCCATGCCGCGAACGAGCTGGTAGTACAGCATCAGCGGCAGTACAAAGGACACGATCATCAGCCCCACCATGCTGATCGCAGAGTTTCCCAAGGAAAAGTTCCTGTCACGGAACAAACCGAGAGGGATCAGCGGTTCTGCCGGGGTGACCTTCTGCCAGACAACAAAGAGGGCGAGGAAGATCACGCCGGCGATGATCAGTTCCGGAACCGTGATAGGCCCCCAGATCTTGCCCCAGTCGTGACCGTGGCCTTCTTGAATTCCGAAGACGATGAGGAACATCGCGATGGCGCTCAGCACGACTCCGAGATAGTCCATCTTGTGCCGGTGGATTTCGAGCTTGGGAACTTTCTGCCAGGCACGAACGAACGCGAAGATGCCCACGGGGATGTTGACGAAGAATATCCATTCCCAGCCCAGGCTGTCGACCAGGAGCCCGCCCAGGATCGGCCCCAGCAAGCTGGCGACGCCGGCGGTCGCGCCCCAAATGCCCATAGCGGCACCGCGACGCTCCGGAGGGAACATTCGGGTAATGATTGCCATGGTCTGGGGGGTCATGATCGCCGCGCCCAGCCCCTGGAACACACGGGCGATGATGAGCATCCCGACCGTGCCGGAGAGCCCACACCACAACGACGCCAGCGTGAACAACGCGAGGCCGCCCAGATACATTCGACCGGGACCGACACGATCCCCCAGCCTTCCGGTCACCAAAAGAGGCACGGCGTAGGCGAGCAAGTAGGCGCTCGTGACCCACACGACCTGATTGATGTCGGTGTCAAAGTGATTCATGATCGCCGGCATCGCGGTGGATACGATGGTTGCATCGATCAGGATCATGAAGAACCCGATCACAATGGCCCAGAGCGCACTCCATGCCTGTTTGTCTTCTTTTTTGGGATCGACGCCGTCGCCCTGGTGGGCTTCGCGAGTCTCCTCTGCCGGTGGCATTTCCGCGGGTTTCGAAGCGGTAGACGAGGTATCCGCACGCGCCTCCTCCGAGGTGGCACCGCTGTGCCGCGGAGTGTATTCGGGACTCATAATTCTTCTTTCAGGAAGTCGGTGTGGGGGAAATCTCGGCCCACGTCAGTGCACCGCTCTCGACGAGATCGATGGTGCGCTGCATGTGGTTGACCTGTGCTGTCTGTACTTCGAGCAGATAGGTGTCTTCCAGAAGGAAGATCTCGCTGATGCCGGTTTTCCGGGCATGGTTGAGGCGTTCGATCCTGCTCGCGCGAAGCTCGTGCAGTTCCTTGATCCTTTGCTGGAAGGCCCCTCTGACCGTCTTCCACGGCAGTTTGGGTGCGACGGCCAGGGCCACGGGGAAGACAGGATACTCATTCCGAGCCTTGGAAAGCTCGGAAATCACCCAGTTTGTCGCAGCCCGTTCGCCGGACGGTTCGAGGGCGTACACGGTCCGTTCGGGCCGGTTGCTTTCCCGCTCGATCCGGTCGATTCTGACCAGGCCGCTTTCTTCCATTTTTTCGACGGCGTGGTACAGCGTTCCAGGACTGACTTTGATCAATTGGTCGTCCCCGCGTTTCTTGAGAACCTGGAACATTTCGTACGGATGCATGGGGCCTTCGCGGAGCAGTCCCAACACCGTTACCGCCAATGGCTTGAGCTCGACGCGTCCTCCTTCTGGGTATTCCACGCCAATTATTCTACTCAGAATATATAGCTTTGCGAATAGAAGACCGGTTGTTATCGATGCAGTCCAGCCATTACTGCCTCCGTCCCCGCTTCCCGCCATCGATAACCCTGAAGCCGCTGACAAAACGCCTAAACGCCAGATCTGACCACGAAACCCCAAGAAGCAGCACGATTTGCTTCACACGGAACGGGACCAGCGCCCTCCTGCGGCGCCTGCCCCAGGGAGGGGCAATAACACAATCTATTCAAGTTTTCTTTCAATTTTGCGTTGATTTAAATCCTTGCGCGCCCATTCTTCACCCCGTAAGGTTTGATCCGTACTCGCGGGTACAGAATATAAGGAACCATGCAAGGATCGCCGCCTCGCAATGCCCCGGCAACCTCTTTGTTTCGATAACACTGTTCTCGGCGCGATGGGCGCCACGGCATTTCGGGACAGTATGTCCAAGAATCAACACGATGGAGAAATCATGGATATTGTAGGAATCATCAAAGCAGCTCTCGTCGCGGGTGGCGACATCGTAGCCGTCATCGAGAAGATCGTCTCGGCGATCTTCGGCAACTAGCACTGCCAGAGGTGGGCCGCCCTATAGGGCCGCCCACCTCCCCCTTTCCGCTCGCCGGATCGTGGCGTGAGCGGAGCCCAGAAAGCACAGGAGCGACCCCGCGGCCTTACTGGCACTCAAACCATGCTCCCGCCCCAGAATCGAAACCAGCTTTTCGTCCGCGCCCTTTTCGCTCTGACGTCTCCAGCACCGAGAATCATGTGTCGGTTCTTCGACCGCCTCATGCCGTCGGCGTGGGAGTAACCAGAATTCATCGACTCGGATTAACAATTCTTGTGAGTTTATGGATTACCGTCTTCACGCGGTCGAGATCTGCAGCTCCTGCTTTCGGGGCAATCCCTGACGGAGCGGTATTGCCGACGCCATCGCAATCCGACTGGTGTGCTGGCCACCACCCCCGGCCACCAGTGGCGGGCCTGCTCGATCTCATTCGAAGCCCGCCGCCCCCACGAAACGGGGGTGAGGCGGAGGTCACTCGAGTCGGTGCCGTTATCCCTCGTTGGTGTGGTGGTTGCCCGATTCGGTGCAGCTTTCCTGTCTGAGGAGAGGCTACCCGATTCGGTGGCGGTTTCCCACGTTAGAAAGGGGTATAACCCCACCACCACGATGGGAAATGCCCCTCAATCAGGCAACCCCCATCCAACAGCACCCCGGAGCCGAGAGCAACCCTTGAGGGGGTCGCCGTGACGACTCAACCCGCTTATGGGGAGCCTTCCCCGCAGAATCGACGCACGACGCCCGTGAAACTACACACGTCAGGAGAGAATACGTGCCCTCGAGTGGATTCGAACCACCGACACCGGCTTTAGGAGAGCCGTGCTCTATCCCCTGAGCTACGAGGGCGCACCGCTCTAGTCTACAGGGTTTGCGTGCAATGCTGGAGTCATGGCCGTTTTGATTGACCCGCCTTTGTGGCCCGCGCACGGAACAGTGTTCTCCCATCTCGTATCCGATTCCAGTCTCGAGGAACTGCACGAACTGGTCGGTCGAACCTCGATCAGCCCCAGAGCATTCGATCACGATCACTACGACGTACCGGCGCACCTGATCGACGAGGCCGTCGCCGCAGGCGCCACCCGCGTGTCGGCACATGAGCTCACACGTCGCCTCACGGCCTCTGGCCTGAGAATCCCGGCCAAAGAACGACCGGCCAGACTTCGGCGACGCCTAGCGCGCGAGTGGAAGGACCTTGTCCCCACCGCCCCCGAACTCGGTGATTTTCTTCTGGATCGATGGGACGCACCGGGTCGCGAATATCACACATCCGTTCACTTGTCCGAGGTCCTCGGGAACGTGCGCACACTCGGCAATGCGGAGAGCGTCGGTCCTGAGTCCTCCCGCATCCTAAGCATCGCGTCCTGGTATCACGACGCCGTGTATCACGGCATACCGGGCAAGGACGAACGAGCAAGCGCAGAACTGGCCGTAGCCCACCTCACCGGCCATGTGGAGACCGCAGAAATCAGTCGCGCGCAGGCGATCATCCTCGGAACGATCGATCACACCCAAGCCTCCAAGGAATCACTCTGGCCGATCTTTCACGACGCCGATTTGGGAATCCTGGCGGCTTCACGGGAGCGGTATGAGCGATATGTCGCCTCGGTGCGTCGAGAATACTGCCGCGTCCCGGAGGGGGTGTTCCGTAGCACCCGTGCCGAAATTCTGGAAGGATTCCTTGGCCAGGACGCGCTTTATCTCACGGACTGGGCCAAACGGTGGTGGGAGGAAAAGGCTCGCCAAAACCTTCGGTCAGAGATCAAAGCGCTTCGGAGCGAGTGAGTAGGCGTGTCAGCCGCGATTTGATTCGCTTTTCGTGCCATTCGCACGATTCTTGCGAGAACGAGAGCGGTTGTAGATGACTGCCGATACGAGACCAATGATGATGCCGATTCCGCCGACGATTGAGACCCACATCGCGGGGTTGCCGAGGGAGAAGGACAGAATCAGTCCGATGATGATCCCCGGAACGGCACCTGCCACCATGCCAACGGCCATCGCTTGGAATTCTTGATCGCTGCTGCTCTTGGGGGGCTCAAACTGTGAGGGCATGACTTCATGATAGATCGTCAACCTTGGCCTAAGCGCAAAAATGCGGCCCCCACTGGTCTACGGGGGCCGCACCGCTCGGAACCGGTACCGGCTCCGAAGTGACGAGCTTTCGCCGTAATGGCTCAACTCGTCCAAGGAGGAAAAACCTACTTGCCCAGCATAGTCATAAATTCGGCGATCCAGGCGAATTCGGGCGGAAGAATACTCACTCGGGAGGTTTGTCTTCACTTCGGCCGCGGCGTCTTTTGTCCGCGACGGACTCTGCGGGCTAATGTGCATGGGGCCACAGGCCCGGAGCGATCGAACGCAAAAAAGGGGCGCCCGGGTTTCCCTCCCAGGCGCCCCTTATTACTCATAAGGCGAAGTCAGTGTGCCGAAATTACATTCCGGGCATGCTGTAGTAGCCATCAACCGGCATCATTCCGCCGCCGTCAACCGAAGTGATTTCGGTGCCCTGCGAAGGGTTCAGCGCGGAGACCATCTGGCCATTACCGAGGTAGATACCAACGTGCTCGTAGCCATTGGTGAAGACGACGTCACCCGGCTGCGGATCAGAGGTCGGGGTCAGCTGGTTCTTCATCGAGTGGGTGTAGGAATCCAACTGAACTCCGGACTGTGCAGCAACGTAGGACACGAAGCCTGAGCAGTCCCAAGCCTTGAAGTCCGAGCCGCCCCAAACGTAGGAGCCGCCGATGCCGGCCTTGGCATCCTCAACGATCTTGGCACGGTTGCCGGAGACGTTGGTGTTGCCCGAATCCTGGGTGTTGGATGCCTGAGCACCGTTGTCAACGGCCTGGGTATTGGATGCCTGAGTGCTGAAATCAGCAGTCTGCACGTTGGAGGACTGCGTGGTGTACGAGGCGTTGTCGACCGGCTCTGCGGTTGCGAATGCGTTGGCCGGTGCTACCGAACCGGCGATGACGCCTGCGGCGGCGACAGCGATACCGGTGTTGCGGACAGCGTGGGACTGGGTTGCAGCGCGGTGGCGAGCAATGTGCTTAGTCATAATAAAAGTTTTCCTCCCTGTGCCTGCGAGGTGAGCTGTCGGGTTCGGATGGGAGACACCCGGTCGCGCAAGCGACTTAACCCCAAGGGCTCTTACAAAGAAGAACCCGTTATTGGGTCCCCCGCCTCTGCCAACGGACGTGTCGGTTTTTTGGTTCTTCGGTTAGTGGCAGAGCTAGGCGTTCTAACCGAAGGTGCCGTCTCGACCAGTGATTGGCACGAGTTCGAGAGTACACACGGGACACGGAAAAGTCACGTTTTGGTCACGACGATCCGGAACAAACCGTGTTCACCGACCCTTCTCGAGGTTGACGGGCACCACTTCCGACGTCGGACGAGAAAATCCAATCAGCCCCTGACAAGCACTATTGCAGGGAAGTTGGCTTATTCAGTGGCTGTGACTTGCGACACGGCGTAACACTTAAAATTTTTTTCCGTGTCGTACGGCACAGGATCTTCCCTGTGACTTTTTGGCTCTCCGGGTGGCTCTCCAGGTCTCTGTCAGGGGTCCCACGGGTCACGAAAAGGTCACGAAATGATTAAGCCGGTGGCCTCAAAGGTCAAGATTCGGCGACTTTTTCAAGGTTCCGCCGACCGGGAGGGGCTATTCCCCCAGCACGCCTCGGGTCTCGTCGAGGTAGCAGGTAGCGCACAACGATTCGTAGGTCACGGCCTCGCCGTCAATGGCTATTTGTGTCCCAGAGAAGACGAATTCGTCTCCCACGCGCCGACCATTGAACAAGGCCTTGCGTCCACAACGGCAGATGGTTTTGAGCTCTTCCAAAGTGTGCGAGAGCTCGAGCAATCGGGCGGACCCGGGAAATGCGCGTGTTTGGAAGTCGGTTCTGATCCCGTAGGCAAGTACTGGCACACCGTCCAGAACCGCGATGCGCATCAGATCGTCGACCTGAGCCGGCGTCAGGAACTGTGCCTCATCGATCAGTAGACACGCTACAGATGGCAGCTCGACGTGCATGTCGAGCCCTCCGTCCCGCCCCTGAGCGTGGTGCCGAAAGGTATCGCGTGCGGAGTCCTCGGGGCCCAGGAGGAAGTTGACCTCCCGCTCGACCCCGAGCCGCGACACGATCTGGGATTCGCCCTTGGTATCCACTCTTGGCTTGGCCAAGAGGATGCGTTGGCCCCGCTCCTCGTAGTTGAAGGCGGCCTGGAGCAGCGCAGTGGACTTTCCGGAGTTCATGGCTCCGTAACGAAAATAGAGTTTGGCCACGTCCGGTCAGGCGCCGCGCTTGACGACAATGTGGTCCGCGACTTCCAGGTCCACGTCCACACCGCCGTCTTCCCCATCTACCTGCACGTGAATCGCCCCAACCTTGGGTTGGATACTGATCACGGCGCCCTGACGGAGACCCGCCCGGCCCAGAACCTTCATAATTTCGACGTCCGATTGCAGAACTTCCGGGAAACGGGCAACGGTGAACCGGTCCTCTTCGGAAGAATCCTTGGCGGCAATGGTCAGGGTCACGGTCTTCGGGTCGTCCCTCTCGCTGGTTACGCCCAGCTCTTCGAGGCCCGGAATGGCGTTTCCGTACGGGGAGAACTTGGGAGAATTGAGCAACTCGACGAGTCGACGCTCGACACGTTCGCTCATGACGTGTTCCCAACGGCACGCCTCGTCGTGGACGTATGCCATGTCCAGCCCGACGACGTCGGCCAGGAGTCGCTCGGCCAAGCGGTGCTTGCGCATCACGGAAACGGCACGACTGCGCCCCTCCGGAGTGAGGGACAGCGATCGGTCGCTCTCGACGTGCACGAGACCGTGGCGTTCCATACGCGCAACGGTTTGAGAAACGGTTGGGCCAGAATGGTCAAGGCGCTCTGCGATCCGGGCACGCATCGGAGTGATGCCTTCTTCCTCCAAATCCAGAATGGTTCGGAGGTACATCTCGGTGGTATCAACGAGGTCCGTCATTGGAGGTATAACGCCCTTCTCGTAATTTTCCTGACTGTATGCCAGTCCATTCTAGGGGCTTAGGTTCATCTTCCGTCGAAGATTCACTGCTGGAGGACTCGACCAAGCACAATGGTGGAGTCAGGACGCAGCAGAGACAGTACGCACAGCCCTCTGATCATTGGAGCACAACCCGTGACCGAAAACATTGTCATTCCGGAAAATATTCTTCCCGCCGACGGACGCTTCGGCGCCGGCCCTTCCAAAGTTCGACCCGAGCAGGTCGATGCCGTCGTATCGGCCCAGAACATTCTCGGGACCTCGCATCGGCAGGCTCCGGTCAAGGACCTCGTGAGTTCCGTCCGATCAGGCCTCAGTAACCTGTTCGGCCTTCCCGAGGGCTACGAGGTTATCCTGGGAACGGGCGGGGCGACGTCGTTCTGGGATTCGGCGACTTTCAACCTGGTCCGCTCCAAGGCCGCGCACCTGAGCTTCGGCGAATTCGGTTCCAAGTTCGCGGCCGCCACCGATAAGGCTCCATTCCTCGACCGCTCCGAGATCGCGACGTCGGAGCCCGGAACGCGCCCTGATCTCTCTCCCGTTTCCGGAGCAGATGTTTACGCGTGGCCCCAGAACGAGACGTCGACTGGGGTCTCCGCCCCTGTTGTGCGCCCAAACGGCGCCGACGAGGGTGCCCTCGTGGTCGTCGACGCGACCAGCGCGGCTGGCGGCATGGCCGTCGATGCCAGAGAGGCCGACGTCTACTATTTCTCGCCGCAGAAGAATTTCGCGTCGGACGGCGGCCTCTGGCTCTCCTTCTTCTCTCCGGCCGCCCTGGAGCGCGTCGAAGAGATCGCTGCTTCGGATCGTTGGATCCCCGACTCTCTGAACCTGAAGACTGCCGTGGACAACTCGCGGAAGAACCAGACCTACAACACGCCGTCTTTGGCGAATTTGGTCATGCTCGACAACCAGATTTCGTGGATTCTGGACAACGGCGGGTTGAGCTGGGCTGCCGAACGCACGGCCCGTTCCTCGGACATGGTCTACCGCTGGGCTGAAGCCAGCGAATTCGCGCGACCCTTCGTCGAGCGCCCCGAGGATCGGTCAACCGTTATCACCACCGTCGATTTCGACGACGCCGTGGACGCCGCGCAGGTCGCCAAGGTCCTGCGCTCCCATGGTGTGGTGGATACGGAACCGTATCGCAAACTGGGACGCAATCAACTTCGTATCGCTACTTTCACCGCAATCGACCCGGATGATGTCCGGGCGCTCCTGGCGTGCATCGATGAGGTCGTTGCGCAGATGGCATAACCAGTTTCCCTTCCGCCGGTTACCGCGGCTCCTGGACTTCGAGGGCCGCGGTGATCGGCGCGTAGTTCGCCTCTTTCTCCAGACGTACGAACCCCCGCCGTGAGCGGTCGAACGTCAGGTGAAGGTGCTGGCTCCGCCAGTACCAGAACAATCCCAGGACCGCCGTGATCACCCCGGCAACCACCGCCACTCCTAGGCCCCAGCGTGCCCCGAAGACATCGTTGACGACGCCGACGACCGGCGCACCGATCGGGGTTCCGCCCATGAACACGGCCATGTAAATGCTCATGACCCTGCCGCGCATCTGCGGCTCGGTCGAGACCTGGACGTATGCGTTGGCCGACGTGATGAAGGTCAGCGCCGCGAGTCCCATCGGGACCAGCGTTATCGCGAAAACCACCACGTTGGGCGACAGGGCGGCCAGAAGGCACGTCACTCCGAATACTCCCGAGGCCCCGAAAATGAACCTCAGCCGTGGCCGCTCCCGCTTGGCAGCCATCAGTGTTCCTGCGACGGAGCCTACCGCCATGGTCGAGCTCAAGAATCCGAACTCATTCGCGCCGAATCCGAATTCGCTGGTCGCCATGGCCGCGATGTTGATCGCGGAGTTCATCCCGAAAGTTCCTACCAGGAACGCGCCGATCATCACGACAACGATGTCCGGCCGGCTCACGATGTAGGTGATTCCGTCGCGCATCCGAGAATTGGCCCTCGACACGCGCGGTATGGGCCGCAGCTTGGACGTGTCGATCTTCGCGATGGCCCCGATCATGGCCAAGAAAGTGACCATGTTGATGAGGAATACGGGCCCCGAGCCCACGGCCGCAACTAAGACGCCGGCGATGGCGGGGCCCACCATGCGTGCCGAGTTGAAGGACATCGAGTTCAACGCGACGGCGTTCGGAAGGTCCGCGTCCGAGACCAGATTGGACACGAAGGTCTGGCGCACCGGGGAGTCCAGCGCCGTGATGACGCCGAGCATCAGGGCGAAAATGTATACGTGCCACAGTTGTGCCGCACCGGTCAGCACGAGACCTCCGAGAAGCCCGCCCAACACGGCCATCGAGATCTGGGTGATGAACAACAGTTTGCGCCGGTCCGCTCGGTCTGCCAGGAGACCCGCATAAGGTGCGAGGAAAAGTTGCGGCAGGAATTGCAAGGCCATCACAATGCCCATCGCGGTGGAGTCCTCGTGGGAAAGGTCGTTGAAGACCAACCAGTCCTGGGCGATTCGTTGCATCCAGGTTCCCACATTGGAGATGAGGGCGCCCGCAAACCACAGCCGGTAATTCGGCACTTTCAGGGACCGGAAGGTGCCGCCTCGCGCGGGCTGAGGCTTGACGGTGTTCTGACTAGGCGTACCGGGTCATCTCCTTGTGAGGGGCCGCGATCGGAGGTCGCGCGCCCCGTGCGTTTATTCCTCGGGTGCGGCGGCCTCCTCGGCATCCGCATCTTCGGACGTGGGCTGATGTGCCTCACGTTCTTGCTCCCCCGTGTGCTGTTCACCGGTGGAGTCCTCGTCCTCGACGACATCTTCCGGCCTCAAGCGGTCAGCCCAAGGCACCCATTCGGGAGCGAGCAAGGCATCGTCCCCCGGCAACAGACCGACTTCGCAGACCGTTGCTTTCTTGGAACGAGGGGCCCTGGCCACGGTCGAGAACCAGAACCAGCCACGGTATCCCGGAAGTGTGCACTCGAACAGGTGGGTGCTGAGCCGATCTTCCTCTCCACGAATGTGGTGGACCGTGCCGACGGTCGATTCGGGAGTGATCTCCAAGACGCTGCGATACGCAGCGTCTTTCGCCTCTGCCAATACCGCGTCCAAGCGAGTGGTGCGACGCCGCGGCTTGCGCGGGTCCCCTAACTTGGGACTTTGGATCTCGGCGATGGACTCGTCGGGTTGTCCCGTGACCGCCGGTTCGTCTTGCGCTGTTTTCGCCATAGCCTTATTAAACCTTGTGACCGGCCGATTTACGCATCAAGGTTGTCAGCGACGTTACGCAGGATCGTTGCGACCTTACGTCCCACCGCCCGATCCGGGTAGCGGCCACGGCGCAAGGTATTCGACACGCCGTCCAACAATTTGATCAGGTCCTCGGTGATCACAGCCATTTCGTCTGCGGGTTTCCGGTGGTTCTTGACCGACGATGGGGCCTTGTCCAGCAGGCGTGCGGACAGGGCCTGTGCTCCTCGGCGGCCTTCCGCGATCCCGAATTCCAAGCGCATACCAGACTTGAGGCTCTTGACTCCGGAAGGAAGAGCCGAAGCGGGCAGGAATACTTCTTGGCCGTCTTCGGCCGTCACGAAGCCGAATCCCTTCGACTCGTCGAACCACTTCACTTTTCCGGTGGGCATGTTCATTTCCTTTGCTTGTCTTGGGGGAGGTTACCCCGATGGCGACGCACACGCGCCCGACGATGATGGCGTCCCTCGTCGAAAGGACTCGCTGTGGTCCTCAACCCAATCCCGCTGCCCCGGCACCGAATCCACAACCTCGGTACCCACTCGGTACCGAAACGGCCATGACAGACACCTGGGGAGGACCCGTTTATACGAAAGTCTGAAGTAACCATTATACAGCGCCCGGCCCTTTTTCGCGTGGCCGATCACGACCTCACGGGGCGGTACCGTTGTAGTCATGAGTAGCTCTCCTTCCTCACATCTACCGCCGCGAGACTCCTCCGGCCAGGACTCCGAAGCCTTGAATTCGCCCACCCCGCGGCCAGAGTCCAGGGCTTTCACATGGTTCGCTGGCCTCGCGGGCGTGATCGCTTTGCTGTGCGTGGTCAGCGGCGTGGTCATGCTTGTTCTTAAGTGGATGGGCCTGCACCCATGGAGCTTCCTGACCCAGTTGCCCCTCATCTTCTTGCCGATAGCCTTCATCCTTTTGATCATTGCCCTGGTCCTGGCCGCCAGACGGCGTCGGTCCCTTTGACCAGGTGGGGGCGGAGCCTCCCGCAGATCGTCACCCAGAGCCGAACCAGCATTCACCTCCGCAACGCTCAGCGTCTACTCAGATACTTGGGTGAGACTTGTTTCTGTGAAAGCACATCAGTCTGAAGCCAAGCTGTTAGTCGTCGACGACGAGCCCAACATCCTCGAACTCCTCGCGACCTCGCTGAGGTTCGCGGGTTTCGAGGTCATCACCGCCGCCAACGGCCGTGAGGCTCTCGACAAGGCGACTGCCGAAGCCCCCGACCTGGCCGTCATGGACGTCATGTTGCCGGATATGGACGGGTTCACCGTGACCCGCAAGATTCGGGCGACCGGTCTCGTCTTCCCGATCCTGTTCCTCACCGCGAAGGACGACACGGAGGACAAAGTCACGGGCCTGACCGTCGGCGGCGACGACTACGTCACCAAACCCTTCAGCCTCGACGAGGTCGTGGCACGTATTCGAGCCGTCCTCCGTCGGACTCAAGCAATGGAAGAGGAAGATTCCCGCCTTCGCGTCGAGGACTTGATCCTGGACGACGATGCCCACGAGGTCTACAGGGGCGATCGAGAGATAGACCTGTCCCCCACGGAGTTCAAGTTGCTCCGTTACCTCATGCTCAACCCGAATCGCGTTCTGTCCAAGGCACAGATCCTGGACCACGTATGGGAGTACGACTTCAACGGCGACGCGTCGATCGTGGAGTCGTATATTTCCTACTTGCGCCGCAAGATCGACAACGACAAGTCCCTTCCGCCGTTGATTCACACGAAGCGCGGCGTCGGCTACCTGTTGCGGACGACCAAGCACTAAATAGTGGTGTACTCCGTTACCAACCGGGTACGTCAATCCAAATTGGGTGCGCTGTCCCTGCGCACCCAATTGGTTATGCTGACCGGATTTCTCCTTGCTCTGGCCATCGCCGTCACGAGCCTTGTGGCGATCTCCGCGCTCCGAGGACAGCTCGTGCAGCAAATCGATTCCGAGATGAAGTCCAGCGCCTCGTCGCTCACCAAGTATCTGGGCAACGACAGGGCCGTATCTTCAGACGGGCCTGGTTTCCGCTATTCCGCGTACCTGATGGACTCGGACGGCAACCTCGTGAGCTCTATCGTCGCAGACGACGGACATTCCTCACCACGCCTCAACGGCTGGAACCACGACAACGGTCTCAGGTACAACGGCCAGGGTCTCACCGTCCCGAGCAACAGCGGTGACACCGAGTGGAGGATCCTCCCGCTGGCCACCGATGACTCGGGGTACACGGTCATCATCGCAACGCCGCTGACCCAGACCAATGCCGTCGTGACCTTGGTCGGTCTGCTCACCCTTGCTTTCGGCCTGGCCACTCTGGCCGCCGCAGCCGCACTGGCTTGGGTGTTGGTCACCCGCGCATTCGAGCCTCTGGCTCGAGTCGAACGGACCGCAGCCCGCATCGCGGCAGGCGATCTGTCCCAGCGCATCGAGCGTCACGATCCCCGAACCGAGATCGGTCAGCTCTCCTTGTCGCTCAACGTGATGCTGACTCGCATTGAAGAAGCTTTCGACGCGCAGAAGCGCTCCGAGGTCAAGATGCGTCGATTCGTCGGGGATGCTTCCCATGAGCTGCGGACTCCTCTCGTTTCGATCCGAGGATATTCGGAGCTGTACCGCCACGGGGCATTGCAAACGGATGAAGACGTCGCCAAGGCCATGGCACGGATCGAAGCCGAATCGAAGCGCATGGGGCAGTTGGTCGAGGATCTCCTGATGTTGGCCAGGATCGATGAACGCCGTCCTCTGGAACTGACCCAGGTGGATCTCCTCGACCTTGCACAGGACGCGGCGGACGACGCCGCCGCTTCTGCGCCCGAACGTGGCATCTCGGTCATCGGCTTGGAACCCGGCCCCGGTCTGCCCGCTCCGGTTCGGGGGGACGAGCCCCGTCTCCGCCAAGTTCTCGCGAATTTGGTAACCAATGCGCTGCGATACACCCCTGACGGGACTCCCATCGAACTCGCGGTGGGCTCGCGGCCCGGCATTGACGGAAAGTACATTTCCGTCGTGAAGGTCGTGGATCACGGACCCGGTATCCAGGGCGATGACATGCAAAAAGTCTTCGAGCGTTTCTACCGTTCGGATACGTCGCGTGCACGCGATACTGGAGGCACAGGTCTCGGACTGGCAATCGTTGCCGCTATAGTAGCCCAGCACGACGGGTCGGTTCGTGTCGAAGAGACTCCCGGAGGCGGAGCCACCATGGTCGTGCAGATTCCTCAACTCTCCGACAATGACGAGCTGAGCCATCCCCAGACCGGCAATATTTCATCTTGAGCTGCTTGTCGTCCCCATTCGTTGGGTTCCCCAGTGCGCCCGAGGATTCATGGCATGTGGCCACATCATAGTCTCCTGTCACCGGCCGCAACCGGTCGGGTACGCGGCGCTCAGCGCCCCTGATTCAGGAGGAAATAATGGCCCAGTTCGTGGTCGATTCAGAAGTCATTGCCGCCAAGACTGCCGAGGCACGCGGTTTCATGGAACGTATTTCGGCCGAGGTCAACGGGATGACCGCTTCGTTGCAGGATCTGCAATCCAGTTGGACAGGAACCGCATCCTTGAATTTTCAAGAGGTCTTGGCCATCTGGAGATCGACGCAGGCTCAAGTCGAGGAATCCATCACGCATATCAACACTGCGCTGTCCAATGCGGGCATCAATTACGCCGAGACGGAAGCCGCGAACGCCTCGCTCTTTGCTGGTTAGTGGAGCGCGACTAGGCCTCGAGGGTGTCTTGCCGCATAGACAGGGCCCAGTCTCCGCGTGGCGTCCGGGTCCATAGGCTCGACCGCAACGCCGGTCCCCTCGTGGTCTCGACGCGACTGACGACCAAGCCCGAGTCATCGGTAGCGGCGCTGTTGCGCAGATACTCTGGGTCCGATCGAAGGCCGAAGGCTTGCTCGGGGTAGTTGATAGCTGCGGCCCGATCGGCCAGGCGTCCTCGGACGGTGACCCAGATCAGGTCATCCGCTAGCAAACGCTTGAGGCTTCCCGAGTCCGTGTAGGTCGCCTGTCGGTTGAGGAGCCGCTCGTGCTCCAGCGCCGATTCCGCCGAATTCTCCTGCGGGCGGGAGGGCTGGTCCCCCGTTGCCGCGGACGCGTTTTCTGCGGAACGTGCCTGCGCTTCGAGCGGCGTTTCTTCGGATGAAAAACCTGGCCCGGGATCCGGGTCCTGGCCCTGTTGAAATGCGGTAGCAGCGGCTCGGGCCCGGTCGTCGGCTGCCTCGTTGAGTTCGTGGCCTGCGTGACCTTTGACCCATTCGAACTCGTATGTGCGCCCGGTCATCGCCAGGTCCAGTTGTTCCAGGAGGTCGCGATTCAGGACGGGTTTTCCGTCCTTTTTCTTCCACCCTTTGGCCTTCCAGCCTGGCATCCACCGTGTGATGCAATTGATCACGTATTGGCTGTCGCACAGAATCCGCAGCGGACGATGCGGGTATTCCGCCGTGGCCTCCAAGAGGGCGAGAACTGCCTTCAGCTCTCCCATGTTGTTCGTGCCGTGGGGCCATCCCCCGGCTTCCCAGCAGTTGTCGTTCACGTACCAAGCCCAACCGGCCGGGCCAGGGTTGCCCAGTGCCGAACCATCGGCCGCCGCAGTGATCGGAGCATCCGATCCGGTATCTTCGCCCGTTGAGGTCGCTTTGTCTGGATCGATATTGAAGGGATCGCTGTTTGCACCGGGGCTGCTCATACGGCCCACTTTACCGGGCAAGAGCATCTACATCTTCGAGTCTCAGCCCGAGTGCGGCCAAGAACGTGGAGAGTTTTATAGCCGTTTCGTGATGTTCTCCGGCGGCAGTCGAGCCGTCGACGATGCCGGCGCCCGCGCACAGCGTCGCTCGGCGCGCACCTACCCGTCCGCTCCGCAGATTCAGAGCCCATTCTCCGTTGCCGTCGGCGTCCATCCACCCTACGAGGCCCCCGTAGTATCCCCGCTCGTAGGGTTCCACTTCGCGGATGATCTCCAGGGCGGCAGCGCGCGGCATGCCACATATCGCGGGTGTCGGGTGGATGGCCCGTGCCGCGTCCAAAGCCGTGATTCCGTGTTTGAGCCTTCCGCTCATCGGAGTCCCCAAGTGCCACAGTTGTGGAGTTGCCACGAGTGTCGGCGCAGGTGGCACGCTCAAAGATTCGCAGAGTGGTTCAAGGCGTGCCGCGACGTCCTGGACGACGGTTGCGTGTTCGGCCCGGTCCTTGGCGGACTTCAACAGCGCTTCCCCGGCTTGTGCGTCCTCTGTGGGCCCGGACGCAATCTGCCGTGAGGCGGATCCTGCGAGCGGGTGGGTCGAGCACTGTCCGTCGTGGACTCCTACCACGAGTTCCGGACTTGCGCCCATCACGTACTCCCCTGTCGAGGGGTCCCGGACCGTGAAGACGTAGGCGGAAGGGTTTTGGGCCAGAAGGTTGCGATATACCGCGCCGGGTTTCAACCCGTGGGCGTCATAGACGAGTTCAAGCGCCCGGGACAGCACCACTTTTTGCAGTGATCCTTCGTGAATACGGGCAACGGCCGATGTTACGGCGTCGCGGTAGAGCTGGCTGTCATAGCCAATGACGCTGGTAGGACGTGCAGTTTCCGACCTTGCCAGGAACGCAGCGTCCCGTGAACTCCACGTGAAACGTTCGGGCACACACAACAACGGCTTTTCGTCCGGATCGAAGGGCAGCATCCCCACGACTATGGAGCCCCGCTCTCGAGCGATTGCTTGGCATTCGTCTTCAGTGACCGGCAATAACTCGCCCGAGGTCTGGAGTGTCCCCCGTCGGGTCGACATCGCGAAATCAGGCAGTGTCTCCCGGCCAATCTCCTGCTCGGGGATCGCCACCGCAGCCACGGAGTGCGGAGGGGTGAGCCCGTCCGTGTGATCGGTGCTCCTGCGCTCCGTGTAACTCATCTGTGTCTTCCTTTGTACAATCGTGGCTACCCATCAGAGTATCGCTCACCATGAGCCCGCGGCGGCCTGCGGTACCGCCCCAAGGTCTCGGAGCTCTGAACAGCCCATCGGACGGTACTATCCAGACCGTCTACCGGAAATCTGTGCTCCGCTGCGGATCGGCAGAGCTGAAACGTCACCGGGAACGTTCCAAGAGGACCATCGTTTCGTAGTGATTGGTCTGGGGAAACATGTCGAACATCCTGCCAACCTGTGGTCTGAACGACGTCATCATGTCGAGGTCCGCTGCCAAGGAACGGGAATTGCAGCTCGAATACATGACCGTTTCGATGTCGCTGGATTCGATCCATCGTGCCATCTCAGCTCCGATGCCCCTGCGCGGAGGATTCACCACGAGCATCTCCGGCCCTTCAGAAGACCCGATGGCGAATTCGCTGGCGTCCCCGTCGACAAATACGGCGTGTTTCAAATTTGCCTCGGCGGCACTCTCCCGGGCCGCAGCAATGGCTTGGTCATTGATCTCAATACCGACAACCTTGGCGGCTTTGCCCAGCCGCTGGGCGGTGTGCAGCGCAAATCCCCCAACACCGCAGAACAGATCCCACAGCGACCCCGGTTCCTTGGACGCCGCCCAATCTGCCGCTTGGTTGTACATCCCCCCGGCAATTCGCGAGTTCGTTTGGAAAAATCCCTGTGGACGCAGATACAGACGGATACCGTTGAGTTGCATCGGCAAAAGCTGCTGATCGGTCAGAGGTATTTCCTCAGGCCCTTCCACCACCGCCTTGTGTTCACGGAGAATGTTGGCGCTGACGACACGGACATGAGGCAGGCCTTCCAGTAACTCGGGCAGCGCGCGTCGAAGGGGGACCACCAGCTTCTTGCTGCGGAGCACGAAGCGAATCATGGCCTCGCCGTCGGGCGAGACGGTCACGAGAACACTCTTGAGCTCACCGCGACGCGCCCGTACATCGTATGGAGTCAGCGAGTGGTCCGTGATAAATCGCCGGAGAACCGGCATGCACTTCAGAATCGAGTCGGGGTACAGCCCACATTCGGACAGATCGATGCCGTGGCCGGCGCGGTCGAGAATTCCCAACCGCGGCCGATCGACAGGCCCGGAGACGACCATTTTGGCTTTGTTGCGGAAAGCCGCCTCGTCACTGCTCGCCGGTTCCATCCACTGGAGCTTCGTGTATCCGGAGAACAACTGTTCGACATGTGCCTGTTTGCTCTCAAGCTGCACCTGGTACGGAGTCCCCATCAGGGAGCAAGAACGGCACAGACCGGCGTCGAAGTAATCACATTGCATGGTGAATCTATGTTAACTCTTGACTTCGCTCTTCATCGGCCGGGTCAACGGTCGGCCTCCGTTGGCCCCTGTCGGGCGTAGCGGACTGCTTTTTCGCCGGCGGATCCCAAGAGCAAAGCACACGTGAGCCAGATGGCACCTGCCGGGCCCACGGGGGCGACCGCGGCTCCGGCAACCAGTGGAATCGCCACTTGTCCCACTCGATTTCCGGTCAAACGTACGGCGAGAGCCGGTGACCTCCACGTCTCGGGAACGGATTTGATGATCATGGTCATCGTCAGGGGCTGGGCCAGACCGATGAAGAAACCTCCCACGAGCAGCAGAAAAAACGCCACGGGCAGAAAGGAAATCAACGGTGGCACCGCGGCGACGGTGAGGGAGCCCAGAATCAAGGACACCAGGACCAGTTGTGTCCGATTCCAGCGCCGGGACAGCACTGAGATCATTGACCTGGAGACGATTGACGAAAAGCTGCGAACGGCTAGCAGAACGCCGATCCATAATGGGGCAACCCCTGCCTGCTCGCCCACGAGCGGCAGGAAAGAAGTCAGGATGTCCATGATGGAGAGCATCGCGAGTGAGGCCAAGATGTGCGAAGAGACTCCCGGGGTCTTCACGATGCCGAGCGTGGTGGCTTTCTGGGCTGCGGGACCGTTCTCAAGGGCAACCGCAGATCGACGCGTCGCTACGGGCGGGGCGCTCGGGGCCGATGCTTTGGCCCTCACGATCGGCAGCACCATGAAGGTTATGGATACCAAAGCGCAGGCTGCGCCGATCCACGAAGCGGTGGAAATGTCGTGGACTCTCTGCGACGCGGTCGGGTTCGTGTGAAACCCGAGGACCCAACCACCGATCAGTGGTCCGACAAGCTGTCCCGCGGAGAGGCCTGCGGTGGTCCAGCCGAATCCCTGGTCCAGTGCTGAATCCGTTGCGTAGCGCGAGACCGCTGATTGTGAACCGATTTGGGATACCAGGTGGCCCATCCCGAAGATGATGCTGGCACACGCAATCGTGCCCACTCCGTTGACGATGGCGAGCATCGCGGTCCCGAGCGCGATGAGCAGGCCGCCGCTGAGGACCAGGAGCCTGAGTCTCGTGATTCTCTGCGCCAGACGTCCCATCGATATCGCGGCGAATACGGGAACGATTGCGTAAGCGGACGTCACCAAACCAATCGTGAAAGGTGGGGCCCCCAGTGCAATGAGCTTGTAACTCATCTGCGGCCTTGCAATATTCAAACCGGTTTGGGAAAGGAACATGAAAGCCACGAGGGACCACAACCATGCTCGGCTTTGCTTGTTCCCCACTACCAAACCCCTACTTCGTCTCCCTGATTACCGACTGACCACCTTACGCTGGCCGTAAAACATGACGCGATGTGGTTACAGAACCCTTGGCCGCTGAGCTTCGACCCCCACAGCTGCGCATGTACGGAGGCAAGAAGAGGCCCCGAACGAGCCGAAACTCGTGCGGGGCCTCAACGATTCAAAAGAACCGGTCGAACGACCAGTGGCTACATCATGCCACCCATGCCGCCCATACCGTCCATGCCCTCGGCACCGGCGCCGGCATTCTTCTCCGGCTTATCGGCCACAACGGCCTCAGTGGTGAGGAACAGCCCAGCGATGGAAGCAGCGTTCTGCAGAGCCGAACGGGTGACCTTGACCGGGTCATTGATGCCCGCGGTCATGAGGTCTTCGTACTCACCGGTCGCCGCGTTCAAACCGTAACCCTGCTCGAGGCCGCGCACCTTGTCTGCAACAACGCCCGGCTCGAGACCAGCATTGCTGGCGATCTGCTTGAGCGGAGCATCGACTGCAACCTTGACGATGTTGGCACCCGTCGCCTCGTCGCCTTCAAGGCTGAGAGCCTCGAACGCACGGACGCCGGCCTGGATCAGCGCGACACCACCGCCGGAGACAATGCCCTCTTCGACGGCAGCCTTGGCGTTACGAACCGCGTCTTCGATGCGGTGCTTGCGTTCCTTGAGCTCAACCTCCGTAGCGGCCCCGGCCTTCAAAACCGCGACGCCGCCCGCGAGCTTGGCCAGACGCTCCTGGAGCTTCTCGCGATCATAGTCGGAATCGGTATTGGCAATCTCGGCACGGATCTGAGCGACGCGGCCTTCGATTTCCTCGGCAGAGCCCGCGCCATCGACGATGGTGGTCTCGTCCTTGGTCACGACGACCTTGCGTGCCTGACCCAGAAGGTCCAGGGAAGCGGTCTCGAGGGAGAGGCCGACCTCTTCGGTGATGACCTGTCCACCGGTCAGCACGGCGATGTCGGCGAGCTGGGCCTTGCGACGGTCCCCGAAGCCGGGAGCCTTAACGGCAACGGATTTGATGGATCCGCGCATCTTGTTGAGGACGAGCAGAGCGAGAGCCTCGCCTTCTACGTCCTCGGCGATGATCAGCAGCGGCTTGCCCGACTGCATGACCTTCTCCAGAACGGGGACGAGGTCCTTCACGTTGGAGATCTTGGAGTTCACGATGAGGATGTAGGGATCCTCGAGGACTGCTTCCTGACGGTCGGCGTCGGTCACGAAGTAACCGGACAGGAAGCCCTTGTCGAAGCGCATGCCTTCGGTCAGTTCGAGGTCGAGGCCGAAAGTATTGGACTCCTCGACGGTAATGACGCCTTCCTTGCCGACCTTCTCCATCGCCTGGGCGATGAGCTTGCCGATCTCGGGGTCACCTGCAGAGATCGAAGCGGTAGCAGCGATCTCTTCTTCGGTTTCGATCTCCTTGGCGGAAGAAAGCAGTTCCTTGGTCACTGCCTCGACGGCCTTTTCGATGCCGCGCTTGAGCGACAACGGGTCGGCGCCCGCCGCGACGTTGCGCAGGCCCTCGCGAACCAGAGCCTGAGCCAAGACGGTTGCGGTGGTTGTGCCGTCACCCGCGATGTCGTCAGTCTTTTTGGCAACTTCCTTGACGAGCTCGGCGCCGATCTTCTCGTAGGCGTCTTCGAGTTCAATTTCCTTGGCGATCGATACGCCATCGTTGGTGATGGTGGGTGCGCCCCACTTCTTCTCGAGCACAACATTGCGCCCGCGGGGCCCAAGGGTAACCTTGACGGCATCGGCGAGGGTGTTCAGACCCTTTTCGAGTCCGCGGCGTGCCTCTTCATCAAAAGCAATCAGTTTTGCCATGGTGGCTTACGTCCCTCCTGGACGGTAGACGGATGCATCAACCACGGTGCCCGCGACGGACGGCTGGTGAACACTCCGCGCTCGGGGCGTCGCATTCCCACACCTCACCGTGGTGACTGTGTCTTTTGCCCATCGATCCGCGATGCTGCCCGCGCCGGAGAAGCGTGTGCGTTCTCCGCGCGAGTTTTTAGCAGTCGAGGAGGATGAGTGCTAATTCTAATCTTGGCACCCGGACGGAGAGAGTGCAAACGATGTCCACAGAGGTTGACCGCTCTTCGCTCACAGCACATCCCAGACAACGTGCCAGGCGCGCCGGTACCCGGGTAGACGGCGGCAGCATCGTCCCAGGTTACTCCTGGCCGGTCGAATCGCTCTGAGATCCGGTGGAACTCGAAGAATTTGCCCCGTCTCCTTCGGACAGAACCACGACAACTTGGTAGGAGTACCCCGCGGCCTGCTTGACGTCCTTGATATCGAGCTTCTGGGCTATCGCTTTCGCCTGCTCATCATGCCCCTGGGCGTAGTACACCACCGAGGATTTCTGCGCCTGACCATCCCAGTTGCTGACGTCCGAAACCGACCAGCCGGCATCCGTCAGAGTTGTAGCGGCTTTGGTCGCGGTACCTTCCTTGGAGCTGTAGTTGTATACGCCGAGGGTTGTCGACGCATCCGGTTTGGTCGTTGAGGATTCATCCGAGCCCGACCCGGATTCCGAAGTGGAGGGGGATTCCGATCCGGAGCCCGAATCCGAAGGTTCTTGGCTGCTGGACGAGGATGCGGAGGAACTCGCGGCATCGGGTGAGGCCAGTTTCGGAGATAGCAAGAAGAACACTCCGCCAATAATGAGGGCGCAAATACCTGCCACGATAACGCCGGCCAGTTGCTTGAACCCGCCGCTCTTATCCGGCAGCTCACCCCGGTATGCGCCCCGACGGGGCGAGTCCACGGGGACGTCGTCGAATTCATCGTGTTCGTACTCGGCCATCAAAGTCCTCGTCATATATGGGGTGCGCACGCTCGCTCACGCACCGGTCAAGCGTCAAGAATATCTGCCCAGTCTGGTCATTTTCTGCACATTGCGCCAGGCGGGCGTCAAAGATCCCGCTGTTCCCGGAGCCTACGGGTCAATGCCGGCTCTTCTCGCACGGCACGCACATCGTCGATCAAGCGGTTCAGACGCATGTAGTACTCGGTGGCCGACATCCCGAGTTCTTTTCGAACCGCACGCTCTTTCGCCCCTGGATACTTCCAGGCTCTTTTTTCCATCTCAAGAATGGCGCGCTCGGCTTCGGTCAAGGTTCCCACGAAGATAGTCTAGGGACGACCGTCGTCGTTCACGAACTTCAGGGAGCCTTCTTGCCGATCCAGCCGCTGTCCGACATCATGGCCCAGGATTGGGCCGAAGCCCTTTCTCCTGTCGAACCAACCATCCGGAAGATGGGGGATTTCCTGCGGTCCGAGCACGCGGCCGGTCACCGGACTTTTCCGACCTCGAAGAATATTTTCCGGGCTTTCCAGGAACCCCTCGACTCGGTCAAGGTTCTGATCATCGGCCAGGACCCGTATCCGACGCCGGGACACGCAATGGGTCTGTCTTTCTCGGTCCAACCCGACGTGCGCCCTCTCCCCCGTTCCCTGGGAAATATTTACAAAGAGATGGAGTCCGACCTCGGGATCCCGGCCGCGAGCCACGGCGACCTGTCGTCGTGGGCCTCTCAAGGAGTCATGCTCCTGAATCGTTGTCTTTCGGTTCGAGAGGGCGAAGCGGGTTCACATCGCAACCAGGGCTGGGAGCTCGTCACCGACGCCGCGATCCAGGCCCTGGGCGCAAGGAAGAAGCCCCTCGTCGCGATTCTCTGGGGTCGCGACGCGCGCAATGCCGGCGCACAACTTGGCCCTGATGTGCCCAAACTCGAGTCCGTACATCCTTCGCCCTTATCCGCCTCTCGCGGATTCTTCGGCTCACGCCCCTTCAGCCGAGCCAATCGGGAACTCGAATCGTTGGGGCTGGAACCGGTGGATTGGCGTATCCGATAGGCGCGGGTGTCAGACGGACACGAAAAATCCGTCGAGGCTCAGTTTCCCAGTGGCTCCGGCTGCTGTTTTCTCCGCTTGACCAATTTTCTCTGAGTATGAGGGTCCTTGCTCATGAAGGGCCTCATCAGGTAATTGCCCAGCACCACTGCGGCCGCCATGGACATGATGATGGCCCCGGCATTGAGCATCGGGATGATCCCGGTCACCGGATCGATGTTCACCGTCAGGGTGTACATGCCACGGAAAATAGTCAGACCGGGCAACAAGAAAGTCAGGGCTGGGACGGCGATGACTACCTGCGGAACAACCCTCCGTTGTGCAATCAGTGCTGAGGCGCAACCGACGCCGACGGCTCCGAGCATCGAAATCATGCGGGGACCCGCGCCCAACCAGCCGAACAGGTGATAGACCAACAGCCCGCAGAAGGCACTGAATACGCCCAGGAGAATATGTTCCGGTTTGACTTGCACCGTGACGGCAATCAAGGCGGTCGCGATCAGCATGAAGATGATATTGACCAACGGCTGCGCACCCGCGAAGATCACGCTGTCCACTTTGATCTCGTCGAAACCAATATAGGTGGTAATCGAGATCGCGATAGCAATACCGACGATCAGGCCCAGGAATGATAGACCCGTGGAAATGAGCCGCCCCGCCGACGTCACGGGGAATCCGTTGATCGCGTCCTGAATCGTTGAGACCAACGTCAAGGTCGGCAAGAGCATGATCAGCCCTGAGCCAATGATGTGGGGTGGGGATATCGGCGCACCGATGGCCCACAGGACCATGGCGATGAGGGTCACCAGCGCAGAGCATGCGGCCATGGTGAAGAAGGACGGAATCCTCCACGACGCAAGCTTTCCGGCCATGACTTGGACGAGTGCGAAAGTCAGGAAAGAAACGATGGCACCCGGCCATGTTCCGCCAATACCGATCGTCAATGCGGCGGCCGCCGAGGAGTTGCAGAGGCTCACGAGCCACCGAGGGAACGGCTTGGGCTTGGACAGAATCCGATTCAAGCGGGCCTCTGCCTCGGACCGGGACAGCTCACCATTGGTGATGGTCTTGACGAGCCGGTGGGTCTCGGTCAATCCCGCATAATTATCAGACCAGGAACGCACGACGCGCACCACGGTGTGGCTGAAGACTCCGGCGGTTTCGCCCACGGGTTGACCGGAATCCTGGTGCATGCCGTATTCCGAAATGTAGTTGATGATGACGGATTGGTTGGTGATGTCGACGTCGACGTCCTCAACCCCGTATGTCGCGCACGTTGCGACGATGGCCGTTTCGACGTCGCGGGAATCCGCTCCGAAGTGGAACATCGTTTCGGCCATGCGCAAAGAAAAATTGAGGGTCTTCCGCGCCTCGGTGTTTTCCTTGTGGCGCCGTGGATTGGCAAACGGGGAATTGGCAAGCCTCTCAACCACGCGCATCGGAGCCGTGGGGAGATTCTCCGATCGCATTATCCTGCGCAACCCGAGCCCGCGTCGCTGTGGAGACGGCTTGGCCGTCGGCGCCTCCGCCGAAGGATAGCTCGCGTGAGCTATCGCGCCGTCTTGCTGTGGAGACAGATCGCTCGCGGGATACGGGCCGGAGAGATCCTGAGTGTTACGGAAAACGTCCTGAGGTGCGGTCCGAGACGCGGCAATGCGGTCAGCATCCTGGATGCCGGAGCCTTGCGTGGCTGCACCCAGCGTATTGACGTCGGCCTCGGGCTGGACACCGTCTCCTGTGTAGGCTCGTGATCCGGTATGGGTGTTGGAGAAGGTCGGGTTGTCTTCGTTGTCCCGGTAACGCCGGGAGTCATCCGGCCGACCGATAATGTCCGCAAGTCGCTCGTCCTGGATCTGCGACCTGTTGACTGCCGGAAAACCCGTTGCGTAAGTCTCAGGGTGCGTCGGTGCGGACATGAAGGCTTCGTCGGCGTGGTCGGAGCCCCCATCGAATAAGCCCGTGTCCGGGCTCGAGACCGGCTCGTCGGCACTGGACGTGACCGGTGCCGTGTGCCCGCTGGAGAACGGGTCCGTATAGACGTCCTCTGACGTATCCGGCCCGAACGGGTCGGCACCGGACTCAGGCTCATGTGACAAGCCCGAGGAAGGGTAGGCACCCGTGAGGTGCTGACCCTCCTGACCTTCGCTCATCTTCCCTCCTTGGCACTAACTCACATCAACGCTACCGAGCGCCCCTGAGTTTCGGTCCGTGAGGACCTGATCGTCGGCTTAGTAGAAAGGCTGCTGCGTACGGCGCCACCAAATCTGACGCATGACACGTTCGACGATCGTGACCCACGCCTTGTATGCGATGGGGTTCAGAACTTGGTCGTAGACTCCAACGAAGTCGACGACCGTCTTGGTGAAACTGGTCTTGAAAAGACCCAGCCCGTAGTAACTGTGTTCTTTGTTCTTGAGTTCCGCCTTCGGCGGGGTGCCGCAGAAGTCGTACTCCTCAATGCCATAGTCCCGCATCAAGTCGGTGAGTGCAGTCCACTGGACCAGGTGGGAGTCGCCGTATTGTTGACGGCGAGGTTTCGAACCGCCATCTTTGTAAGTGCCTTTGCGACCGTATCGAATGACGTACGCGCCCACCGAAGGTTCGCCGTCTTCGTACGTGAAATACAGACGGCCCTGACCTGCACGCGCAAATGTGGTCCAGAACTGTTTGTAGTACTCGTACGACCGAAGATTCACGTTGGCGTGCCCCTGCCCCACCGTGTCCATCAGGGAGAACATTTTTTTCATGTTCTCTTCCGTCAGCTCCACACGTTCGACCTCCGCGCCTTCTCGCTTGGCGCGTCGTACCGCGTTCCTGCCACGTGAGTGAAGGGATTTGAGTACGGTCTCCTCATCCGCATCGGTCTTGAGCACAGCAGTCGAGTCGTTCGGCTGGATATTGAACTGTTTGACCAGTCCCGCGCGTTTGAGGAACGCGCTGCGTGCCTCGGAATCAAGGATGTCCGGCTCGATCTTGATCGCGAATACTTTGAGGCCCTCGGCTCGGACGAATTCCTTGTTCGCGTCCATGACGGCGGGGATATCTTCGATGTCCCACACGTCCGGACCCTTGATCATGTACCAGATCTTGCCCAGGAACGGGATGTTCTTCTCGAGAACGAGGTTGTAGCTCGTGACCTGTTTTTCCTCAGTGGCGCCCTGGTGATTCCGGGCCTCGGTGATCCCCTCGTAGACCACGTACACGGGCTTCCAGCCGTGCTCGGACTTCACCGACGCAAAAGATGCGGATTGGAGGAGATTCCCACCATTGGGGTTTGCCGTGACATGGTCATCCCAGTGTTGGATCTCTTGATCGGTCGCGAATCGAGCGGTGAAATGTCGCAAAGAATCCTCATCTGCCGTGCGCAGAGGTTATTACCCCACGCCATGGTTGATTTTCCCGCGCGGCGGGCTGGTCTCCACCAGTTTACGGCGGAGTTCTGGAAAGTCTCACGCAAAGGCCCGAGAGCGCCATCATTTGTGGATGACGATCCCGGGCTCAATACGTGGCACCGGTCAGCCGGACAATCCGTCTCAGCGTTCGACCGGTTAGCGCGGATTATTCAGCGTCGTGATCGGTTTCGAGAATCTTGACCAAGCTGTCCAGAGCCTCATCTGCACCGTCCCCCTCGGCGCGAAGAACGACTTTGTCTCCGTGCTTTGCGCCCAAGGACATGAGAGACAGGATCGACGATGCGTCCATAGCCTCGTCTGCCGACTCGCCTTCGGCTGCGATGGTGACCTCAACGGGGAGGTCGCCGGCGGCCTCGGCGAAGATCGCGGCCGGTCGAGCGTGGAGACCGACTCGGCTGGCGATGGTGGCGGTACGTTCTGCCATGATTGTTCTCCTTGATTATGTGGTCATGTGGGGCGGTCGTAACGTCCCCGGAAATGCCGGACTGGTTTACAGGCCGAGGTCATCAAGGATGGGCAGCTCCGCGCGGGCCACATCCTTAGTCTCTTCAGCAGATCGCGCTTCCATGGCCTTGGCTGCGATCTGTTGTGCTTGTTCCAGCGTAACGGATTTCAGCACGGCGGCGACCGCAGGCAAGGAACGAGTATTCATGGACAGGGCCTTGACGCCCAGTCCCACGAGGACCACGGCGAGCGCCGGATCCGCTGCAGCTTCGCCGCATACGGACACCGTCTTCGGGCGGCCGGTGGACTGCTCCGCGCGCTCCGCGCCTTCGACGGTGAGACGAATCATCTTCAGCACGGCCGGCTGCCACGGGTTGTTCAGCTCCGCCAAAGCACCGAGCAAACGATCAGCGGCCATCGTGTACTGCGTCAGGTCGTTGGTTCCCAGCGAGACGAAGTCCACCTCTTGGAGAACGGCCTCCGCCGTCACCGCGGCGGACGGCGTCTCGACCATGACGCCATGCACGTCGAGGTCTGCCTCATCGAGCATCTTGGCGAAGTCCCGAGCTTCGGGAGCCGTCGAAATCATGGGTGCCATGACCCAGACCTCAGCGGTCGATTCCTTGGCTGCGGCCGAAATAGCCTCGAGTTGGCGGCTCAGAACGCCCGGCGTCGTCCAGTCCGTGCGGTAGCCACGGACCCCGAGCGCCGGATTCGGCTCAGTCGAGTCGGTGAGGAACGGAAGAGGCTTGTCGGCACCGGCGTCCAAGGTCCGCACGACGACGTGCTGGCCCGGAAAAGCATCGAATACGTCCTTGTACTCGACTTTCTGTTCCTCGACCGAGGGTTCTTCCTCTCGGTTCAGGAAAGCGAATTCGGTACGAAAGAGCCCGATGCCCTGAGCACGGTTCTCCGCCGCTGTCTGCGCGGCCTTGCCGTTGCCCACGTTGGAGTACAACGGGACCTCGGTCCCGTCGGCAAGGATTCCCTTGCCGTCGAACTCTGGAATCTCTTTGCGATTCGCGTACTTCTCAGCGAGGCGCTTCTCTACCTCGCCGGGCTCGGTCACGACCGTCCCGTCGGTCGCATCCACGTACACCACGGTGCCATCGGGCACCTGGGTTGCGCCGGTTGCGGCCACGATCGCAGGCAGACCAAGATCACGGGCAAGGATCGCGGTGTGGGCTTGGGGTCCGCCGTCCGAGGTGACCAGCGCGATGACTTTTTCGGGATCGAGCGTCGCCGTATCCGCGGGGGCAAGATCTTCCGCCATCAGGATGAAAGCGTCCTCCGACTCGGGAATACCCGGCGCAGGCTGGCCAGACAACTCCGCGACGATACGCGCCCGAACGTCCAAAATGTCCGTGACGCGCTGTGCCATGTAGCCACCCAAGGCCGTCATCTGCTCCGCATACGATCCGGCGGCCTCCCAGATTGCCCGCTCGGGAGTGTAGTTCTTCCCGGTTACGAGCTTGCCCGCGTTCTTGAGCAACGCCTTGTCCCCGGCCATGAGGGCCGTGGACTTCAGCACGGCAGCGGCATTGCCAGATGTCCGTCCGGCGCGCTCCTTGAGGTTTTCCTTGACGCGAGTCGCCGCGGTCTGCAGGCGCTCGACTGCGTTTTCGGGCGTTTCGCCGTCTGCAAGCGTCGACCCGACGTCAGGTTCCTGAATCGGTTCGGGCATCTGCAACACAGGGCCGATGACCCGGCCGGCTGAAACGCCGACTCCGGTGAGTTTCTTCATCGTTATCATTCCTTACTGGTGAAGCTCAGTCCGACTATCAGGAAGCTGCCGCTACCTGGTCGGCTTTTTCCTTGCCGGTTTTGGCTTTTCCGAGGCTCTTGAGAACCAGGTAAATCACGGCGGTCACAATGGCTCCCACTACGACCGAAATCAGGTACATGGGCCAATTATCCACGAGCGCCACAATCCAGATCCCCCCGTGAGGTGCCGGGGATGCCACGTGGGAACCCATGCAGATCGCGCCCGCGATTGCGCTTCCGACCATCGAGGACGGTATAACGCGCAGCGGATCGGCCGCGGCGAAGGGGATCGCTCCCTCGGAGATGAACGAAGCACCCAACAACCACGCCGCGCGTCCGTTGGAGATCTCCGCTTCAGTGAAGTATTTCTTGCGAAGGGTCGTAGCGAGCGCCATGGCGAGCGGGGTTACCATTCCGGAGGCAATCACGGCAGCCATGATTTCCTTGGAAACATCCGTTCCGGCCGAAAGCCCCGCGGTCGCGAAAAGGTACGCGGCCTTGTTGATCGGGCCGCCGAGATCCGCACCCATCATGGCGCCCAGAATCAGACCGAGAACAACGGCCGAAGCTCCCGACATCGACATCAGGAAATCGTTGAGGACAGTCATAACCCACGCGATCGGCTGTCCCAGGATGAGGAACATCAAACCGCTCGAAATGATGGTCGCCAACAATGGGATGATGACCACGGGCATCATGCCGGCAAGCCACCGGGGCAGCTTCGGCTTGGCCAATAGATAGGCCGCAAAGCCCGCAAGCAGACCGCCGACGATTCCACCGAGGAAGCCCGCACCCACGGTGTTGGCGACCAGACCGGCCGCGAAGCCAGGCGCGATGCCCGGCCGTCCCGCCATACCGAAGGCGATGTAGCCTGCAAGGGCCGGAACGAGCAGATCGATTGCGAAGTTGCCGATGACGTTGGCAACTGCCGCGAGGTACTGCAGCAAGCTTGTATCACCCAGGTTGAAGAGTGAGGCGCCGTCGCCGGTCACCGAGTCGTCGGAAATCCCGAGAATGTCGTTCGCATTATTCGCGATCTCGTAGCCGCCGAGGATGAAAGAAATCGCGACTAGCAAACCGCCGGCCGCCACGAACGGAATCATGTAGGAAACGCCGGTCATGAGCGAGCGATAGATGCGTCCGCCCCATGATCCCTCGTCCGAGCTCGATGCTGACCCTTCGGACTTTGAACCTGACACGCGTCGGGCATTGGGGTTGTCGGAGGCTTGGATGGCCTCCTCAATCATGGTTCCGGGCTCATCGATGCCTCGTTTGACGGGCGATTCGATCACGGGCTTCCCCGCGAATCTCTCGCGGTCACGAACATCCACCGAAACCGCAAAGATGACTGCGTCGGCGGCATCGATGACGTCTTGGGAAAGAACTTCGTTTCCGGACGACCCCTGGGTCTCCACATCGAGGCGAATACCCATTTCCTCGGCTGATTGCGCCAAAGAATCCGCCGCCATGTATGTGTGCGCAATACCCGTGGGGCACGCGGTCACGGCGACCAATCGCTTGCCTGTGACGCCCTGGTCATTCGGCTCCGGCCCCGTCTCCGTCGCAGCGGAACTCGTGGGAGAAACCGGGGTAGCCCCTGCCGCGAGCGCGGTCGATCCTCGCCCTGAGGGAGCTTTCGATGCGCTGGCCTCCGACGATGCGCCAGACCCGGCAACCGTCGAATCCTTTTTCTGCTCTTGCTTCGTCCCGGTCTCGCCGAGTCCCAGGGCTGCGTTCACGAGGTCGACGATCTGCTGAGGCTCTTTCGCTTCTCTCAGGGCGGCGACAAAATCCTTTTTGACGAGCGAACGAGCCAGCTTGGACAACAGCGTCAGGTGTTCCTGGTCCGCTCCTTCGGGAGCGGCGATGAAGAAGATCAGGTCAGCGGGGCCGTCCTTTGCTCCGAAATCGACGCCCGGAGCAGGGCGGGCCATGGCCAGTGTCGCTTCGGTAACTGCCTCGGACCGGCAATGCGGAATCGCAATCCCACCGGGGATGCCCGTGTCGGTTTTCGATTCGCGGGCCTTGGCGTCCGCATACAGGCGGTCGAGCGATGTGGCTCGACCCGCGTCGACGACCCTTTCGGCGAGATGCTTGATGAGGTCGAACCGGTCTTCCCCCAAGTTTTGGTCCAAAGCCACAAGATCCGCTGTGATGAGTGCAGACATGACGCTCTCCTTGATTTCGGTTTCCCCTGCCGACGTCTTGGCCTATTCGGGCCCGTTCAAAAGGGGTGGTACAAGTGCTGGGGCTTTCACCCGATTTTGGTGACGGTCACTTCTTCGGGCGTGGTGTCCTGGAGCGAAGGCACCTGTGTTCCGGGCAGCGACGCAGCCGCTGACCCGTGGGCAACAGCTTGGGCCAGGCATTCGTGCGGGGCCTGTCCCGACTCATCGGCCAAGAGGAACCCGGCCAGAGAGCAGTCACCTGCTCCGACGGTGCTTCGCGCCTTGATCGGCGCGTGCTGAGCGTGCCAGGCACCTTGGGCGTTGACCAGAACGGCGCCCTTGGAACCGAGGGTCGCGAGCACGGATTCGACGCCGCGATCCACCAGGTCCTGGGCCGTGCGGGCGGTTTCCGCGGGGTCCGATTCCAGGATCTCCCACGCACCGGCCCGGCCAACCAGCTCGGCAAGCTCTTCAGAGTTCGGCTTGATCAGGTTGGGCAACCCGTCTTGACCATTGAGGGTGTCGCGCAACGCGACACCAGAGGTGTCGACCGCGACGCGCGGTGCCTGAGCGCCGAGGCCTTCCCGAACTGCGCGGGAAACTACAGCGTAATAGTCGCTGGGGACCCCGGGAGGCAACGAACCGGCCAGAACCAGCCAACTGGCTCCCTTCGCTTCATTGATGAGAAGCCGGGTCAGCTCGCGTTGTGACCGCTCGTCGAAAGGTTCGCCCGGTGCGTTGATCTTGGTCGTCGTGCCGTCCGGTTCCGCGATGGTCACGTTGGTTCGGATGGGGTATCCGGTCGAGAGGTTCGAATACCTCACGTTGGCTTCGGTCAGTCCTGCGAGCACGGGATCACCGTCGTCTCCGGGCAGGACCGCAACCGTTTCAACGCCGCTGACGCTCAGCGCACGCGCAATATTGACGCCCTTGCCACCGGGGTCCGCGACGGAGCGAGTCGCGCGGATGACTGTTCCCCGTGCCAATCCGGCCGGGATCTCGACGGTGCGATCAAGGCTGGGATTGGCTGTCAATGTAACGATCATGCGATGAGAACCTCTACGTTCGCTTCTTCGAGGGCGGCGGCCAAGGACCCTTCCGGAGCCTTGTCAGTGATGAGCGCGTCAATATCGGGCAGGCCCGCGAACCTCACGAGCGACTCCTGACCGAATTTGGCAGAGTCGCACAACAAGACCACGCGACGTGCGGAGCGCACGATCGCGGTCTTGACGATCGCCTCGTTCAGTCCAGGAGTCGAAAGCCCGAACTCTTCGTCGAGTCCGTTGACGCCGATCAGGGCGATATCTGGGCGGATGGTTGAAAAGTGTTCGGCAGCCCGGGTCCCCACGGCCGCCCACGTCATCTTGCGCAGTTGCCCCCCGACCAGGTCGAGCACGATTCCGTCGGCCTCTGCGAGCTTGACCGCGATGTGCAGTGCATGGGTGACGATGAGTCGGTCGACTCCGGATTTGAGAGAAAAATCCGCGCTGGCGATCAGGTCGGCGAGGATTTCAGTTGTCGAGCCGGCGTCCAAGACCACTGCCCCGGCATCTGCATCCTGCAACAGCTGGTATGCCCGGGAAGCAATGCGCTGCTTTTCGGGGGTATTGACGGTCTGCCGGGAGGAGATACTGGATTCCACGGCGGTGGACTGTTCAACGGTGACGGCCCCGCCGTGCACACGACGCAATTTGCCATCCGCCTCGAGGGCTGCAAGGTCCCGACGCACGGTTTCCATCGTGACGTCGTAGCGACGAGCCAATTCGGCACCGTTCACTCGCCGGGCGCTGCTGACCAGCTTGGCGATCTCCGCCCGTCGTTCTTCAGCGAACATGGTGAAACACTCCCCGTGATGACAACGGGATGACCCCGTTTGTGCATTATTGATTTTATGTGGCATTAAGTGGTTCGGTCAACGGGAACAATTGCGATCGGTAGCGTTCACAGGAAAACGCACATCCCTGAATGGTCACCGATCGGCCCTTTGGCCTGTGCCGCGGTCGTTCAGTTCAGGACCAACGACTCCGGGTCCCAAGCGAAGAGACCTTCGATGTCGACTTCAATCGGGGTCGCATTGGGAACGTGTTCCGTCCAATCTCCCGGCGTCGTCGCCAGAAGAACTCGACGGATAAGCGTTCCGTGGCTCACCACGAGCAGATTCTGGCCTGGATGCTGAAGGATGAGCTGTTTGAAAGCCTCTACGCCTCTGCGGTAAACGTCCTCCTCAGGCTCGACACCGTGGTAGAGATCTTGAGGATGGCGTGAGTCTTCGAAGCTCAGCACCTGCCCTTCGGCGTCTCCGTAGCTGCGTTCGATGACGCCCGGAACCGTTTCGATGTTGCTCAGTCCTACGTGCTGGCCGATGATCTGTGCGGTCTCCTGCGCACGGGACAACGGCGAAGCACCCAGGTAATTCCAGAACTCCCCCTGGTCGGCAAGGTACTCCCCCGCTTCGTGCGCCTGCGCTCGGCCGGTGTCGTTCAGCGGGATATCAGAACTGCCTTGCATCTTTCCGGCTTTGTTCCAGTCGGTTTGACCATGCCGCACGACGACGAGCCGCCCGTTCAGCGCAGATTTTTCGGCTTGTTCTTGGCTCACGCCGACCCCTCCTATAGTTTGGTCCGGCTCGATCTTACCTGCGGTTGTGGGCTTGCGTGGATTTTTGTGTGGAGTCCAACGGATAATAGGTCATTTCGATGCCAAGCCCTCAGAATTCTCCGCGGCTACCACCAATGAACTGGCGAGCGCGGAAAGGCTGTGCCCGCGCCGCCATATGGCCCGTATGGGACGTCCCACCTGCAGGCCTTCGACATCGACGGCAACAAGAGGTTCGTCCATCGCTCTGAGCGGAAGAAACGCCGGTATCCCAGTCGCCCGCGCGGTCCTCCACATGGCCGACAGCGAGCCGACCTCGGCGGCCGGAGCGACCATGCCCGGAAGGGCCTGTTCCACGGCCCTTCGAGTTCCCGATCCGTTCTCCCGGAGAAGCACGGCTGTTTCTCTCACCTGCTGAAGGCTCGGCGAGCTAGCAGCCCACGGATGCTCTGGCACGACGGCCAGCACAATGCGATCCCACGCGACCGTACGGGCCGACAATTTAGCGTGCCACCGAGACTCCTCGCGGAGAATTTCCGCGCTTCGTTCCCCACCGGGCCCTTCGGGCGTCTCGATGAATCCGAGCTCGACGTCGGCCGACGCCACGTCACGCATGACTTCGCGTGAATTCGCCGCGATCACATCGATTCTCACCAAGGGGTTTCTTCTGAGCATCTCCCCCGTCCAGGACGGCAGGTAGTGCTCTACCACGGTGTTGCTGGCGGAGACTCTCAGCCGCTTGGATGCGCCTTCACGCGCCACTTCGACGCTCTCGGCCAGTGAGCGAGCCTCTTCGAGCAGTCTGGCGGCGGCATCGAGCACGTTTCGGCCGGTCGCGGTCGTCGCGACCCCTCGGGGGGAGCGCACGAACACATCTATCCCGAGGAGTCGTTCCGCGGCCCGGACCTTTGAGGAAGCTGCCTGCTGAGTCATCCCCAGGGATCGCGCCGCGGCCCCGAGGCTGCCTCTTCGGTCCACCTCGTCCAGGAGGATCCATGCCGAGAGCTCGGGCAGGTGGTTCATGTTCATGGATTCACCCTATCGGCTCACAAGCTCAGCTTGTGAGCTGACAGCATTTTGGTCCCTACCTGCCCTGTTCACCCGGCTTTAGGCTCGAAGTATGCTTCTTTCCGCGCAACAAAAAGACATTGAAGGCCGTCACGGCCCCCGCACCACCAGGCAGTCGCATGCCATTGTTCCGGCAGGTCCGGCGTGGTTCGGCGCGGTCATGGGCACCTCTCTGTTCGCGAATCTGACTCAGATTCATGGAGTACCTGGCGTCCCGATCGCGCTTTTTGTCGCGGGATGGGTTCTTCTGGCAATGCTCTCGATCGGATTCGTGCTGCGTTGCATCCGCGCCCCGAGGGCGTTCAAGGAATCCCTGACCAAGCATTCGGAGGTCACGGCCTGGGGCATGGTCTCAATGGGCTATTTGTCAGTCGGTTCCTCGACTCCTGCCGTTCTGTCGTCCTGGATGCCGGGACTCACCTCTTTCGCATGGAGCGTGGACTGGGTGATGTGGACGATCGGCACGGTGATTGGTTTGATCGCGGCGGTCGGATTTGCGGCAAAACTCATGAAAGGCCACTCAGAAAGCCCTCTGCCGGCGTGGGGGCTTCCGGTCGTCGCACCGATGGTTACCGCTACGACGGGCGCACAACTGGTCTCGCACTCCCATTCGCTGGTCGGCGCGGTATTCACTGGGGTCCTCTCGGGCGGCAGTTTCTTCGTAGCGCTGTCCATGGGCCTCGCGATTTTTGCCATTGCTTACGCACACACGTGGAGGCGGGAGCCCCTGCCCTTGGCCGCAGCGGCGTCGGCTTTCATTCCACTGGGGATTGTGGGACAGTCCACCGCGGCGGCGCAGTCGCTCTCGAGCGCCGCGCAACCGCTTTTGCAACCCGATGCCGTCGATGCATTGGCGCGCCTCGCCCGCATTTACGGGATCGTAGTGCTCATTATTGGAATACCGGTTTTCCTATGGGCCGCCTTCACGACATATCGCGGGTTCGCCCGAGGAATGCCTTTCACTCCCGGCTGGTGGGCCATGACCTTCCCCGTCGGAACCTGCAGCCTCGGGACCCACCTCATGGGGTGGGACGCCTTG
This sequence comes from Rothia uropygialis, assembly GCF_004137765.1. Taxonomy (GTDB): domain Bacteria; phylum Actinomycetota; class Actinomycetes; order Actinomycetales; family Micrococcaceae; genus Rothia. Next base: position 370,842 of record NZ_NOIS01000005.1, read on the forward strand.
TCAGCAGTACTATTGATGGTTCTGGCGGCGCATTGGTGCGTCGCCGCGACGGGGACGGTCATGGACCTCGTTCGGGGTCTTTCTACGGAGATGCTTGCCCGCCGTTGACGTTGAGCGTCTCACCAATGACATAGCTGGATTCGGAAGAAGCCAGGAACACGTAAGCGGGAGCCAGTTCGGTCGGTTGCCCGGCACGGCCGATGGGAGTGTTTTGGCCGAACTTCGGCAGAGCCTCCTTGGGCTGGCCGTCGCTGACCTGCAATGGCGTCCAGATCGGGCCGGGCGCAACCGCATTGACCCGTATGCCCTTTGGCGCCAGATCTTGGCTCAGCCCTTTGGAGAAGTTATTGATGGCTGCCTTGGTGGAAGCGTAATGCATGATGTGCGGGGATGGCTCATAGGCCTGAATCGACGTCGAATTCACGATCGAGGAGCCTGCCGGAAGGTATTTCAGGGCCTGCCGAGTGATACGGAACATCGCAAGGATGTTGACGTCGTACGTGGCTTCAAGTTCTTCGTCGCTCAGCCCTTCGAGCCCCTCGGTCACGACCTGTTTTCCCGCGTTGTTGACCAGTATGTCCAGCCCACCCAGCTTCTCGTGGGCTTCGTCGACCACGGTACGGCAGAACTCGTGGTCCGACAGGTCGCCCGGTAAAAGATGAACGGTGCGCCCTTCCTTTTCGAGAAGCTCCTTGATGTACTGAGCGTCCGTTTCCTCGTCAGGGAGATAATTCAGTGCGACATCGGCACCTTCGCGTGAGAATGCGATCGCAACTGCCGCACCGATACCGGAATCTGCACCGGTGATGAGCGCCTTGCGCCCTTCCAGGCGCCCCGTTCCACGATAAGTCTCTTCTCCTCGATCTGCGCGAGGGGTCAGTTCTGCATCCAGGCCTGGTTCCGGCTGGTGCTGCTTCGGGGGCTCGATCGTGGGAAAGCGTGTGACGGGGTTCTGGAAATCCAGCTGATCTGTTGATGGGCGGTTCTGCGTATTCTGCTGAGTCATGGTTTCTCCTAGAGAGGTTTTCCATTTGCCGTACGCTTCCCCTCCATTCTAGGAGCGCAGACCTCGTTGTCATCCCTATCTTTTGCCATTGCACCTACCACCCCCGCACTTCCCCACCTGAAATCACGCGAGGGCGCCACATTGGGCGCGAACGGATGGTCGATTTTTCGCAGATCGTGGCGGCATTTGGCCCGTCCGAAAATAGCGCCAAAGCAGCCCCGAGCTCACATCAAACGCAAAAGCCCCGGAATATCAACGCTACTTCGTTGATATTCCGGGGTTTTTGGAGCCCCCTGCCGGATTCGAACCGGCGACCCTCTGTTTACAAGACAGATGCTCTGGCCATCTGAGCTAAGGAGGCATGCGCCAAGGCGCCTGATTAGATTACCTGTCGGAGCGCCCTATCCCAAACCGTGCATCGTGGTCGCACATGGGGCGCGACGCCGAGCCTTCGGCATCGCGCCCCATAAGCGCCGTGGGCCTTCGCGGAGGTTAGCTTCCGCTCTTGGCCTTCTTGATGCCGTTGAGGAAGTCAGTGAAGCTCTGGCCCGTGAATTTGGTGCTGTCCACATAACTCGTGGGAGTTCCGGATAATCCGTTTTCCTTGGACTCGGCAACGGTCACGTTGACCATCGGCCGGTATTTGTTGGAGTCCAGATCGTCCTTGATGTCGGCACCATATTTGTCCGCCAGGGCTGCCAATTCCTTGTTGGACATTCCGCCCTGACCTTGGTGCGAGAACATCTCCGCCTGCCAATCAAGGAATTTCTCCGGGGAGACCTGCTCGGCAACAGAATACGCGGCCATTGCGGCCCGAGAAGAGTATTCGGTGCTGGTCTCCTGATCCAAGAAATTCAGGTTACGGATCTCGAGAGTGGCATCACCGTCGAGAACCTGCCTCTTGATCTCTTCACCATTGGCCTTTTCGAATTCAGCGCAGTGGATGCAGTTGTAGTCCTGGAAGATGGTCACGCGAGGAGGCTGGCCGTTCTTCTTGGCTTCGTCAGCGGTCGGCATGCCAACGGGAAGGGTCGTTTCCTTGCCCTCGGACTCATCGTCCGGGGACGCGGACGCCGAAGAGGTTTTCAGGTCGTTCACGTCTCGGGTGTCGACGTCGGAGGTGTCTTTCTTGATCCCGTCCTTCGTTACCACGATGCCTCCGTATTGGTTGGCGCTCGTGGGAACGGGCCCAGAATCCGGGATTTCGCCCTTCTTGTTGTGTGTGTACACGGCCGCAATGATGCCGATGATGAGCACCAGAACCACGACCACGCCGATTTGCCACCACAAGCGGGACGAGTTTGAGGATCGCTTGCTCTGCTTTGCTGCGATTTGGCGCGCCTTTTCTCGCGCCTCGCTGCTCCGCGGCGAAGGAGAGGATGCCACGTTTTGCTCCCTGTTCGAATTGGACGGTACTTGTAATCGCAAATAGCCTAGCGGAATTCCCTGAAAGGCCCGTCAATGATTTCTCTTGCGAACTGTCTCGGTGCGGACGTGCAAGTACGGATAGGCTAGACACAAATTGGTCGAAGGGAGAAGCCATGTGTCCGGTTGAAGATGCTATGAACGACGACGCCAGCCCTCGTGAAGGGGAGGAAGGCGACTACGACTTTGTTGTGGTGGCCAACAGGTTACCGGTGGATCGCACCGTCGACGACAATGGCGAGTCGAAATGGCGCCGTTCGCCGGGTGGGCTAGTCAGTGCACTCGCGCCCGTCATGTCCTCGCACGCTGGGGCCTGGGTCGGCTGGCACGGGGCTGCCGATGAAGATCTCGAACCTTTTGATCACGATGTTTTCCATCTGGTTCCCGTGACACTCTCCGAAGGTGAGGTTCGCCGGTACTACGAGGGCTTTTCCAATGCGACCATTTGGCCGCTTTACCACGACGTCATTGCTCAGCCTGAGTTCCACCGTACGTGGTGGGATACATACCGGGCGGTCAATAATCGGTTCGCCGAGGCCGCAGCCCGTAGCGCATCGCGCAATGCCACGGTGTGGATCCAGGACTACCAGCTCCAGTTGGTGCCCGCGATGCTTCGGCATTTGCGCCCCGACCTCACGATCGGATTCTTTGACCACATACCCTTCCCGCCTTTGGAAATCTTCGCCCAGTTGCCGTGGCGCAAGCAGGTTCTGACGGGCTTACTCGGCGCAGACCTCTTGGGATTCCAACGCCCTGGCGACGCGTCGAATTTTCGCAGATGTTGCGACAAAATTCTCGGTGTGCAGTTCGAGGGCGAACGCACGGAAGTGACCCAAACTCCTCAGGAACAGAATGAGGAGGAAAGTAACGAACGATTCCGGCGGGCGTACACGAACGCGATGCCGAATGTGACGTCCCGGCGGCGTGCCCGCAAGGAACGCTTGAACCGAGATCTGCCCACCTGGATCACCCGGGCGACGTCATACCCGATTTCCATCGATGTCGAGGCCGTCACCGAGATGGCCTCACGACCGGCTACGAAGCGCCGGGCTCGCCAGATTCGTGAGGAACTGGGGAACCCGAAGACCGTCTATCTGGGTGTTGACCGATTGGACTACACCAAAGGCATTCGCCACCGCCTCAAGGCGTACGGCGAGCTCCTCAACGATGGTGACCTCACCGTCGAGAGTTCTGCGATGATTCAGGTTGCCAGCCCATCCCGGGAACGGGTCGCCTCCTACATCGAGCTGCGAGAGCAGATCGAAGGCATGGTGGGACGCTTGAACGGACAGTTCGACACCATGTCCCACACTGCGATCCGGTATCTACATCATGGATACCCCTTCGAAGAAATGATCGCTTTGTATCTGGCAACCGACGTCATGGTCGTCTCCTCACTCAGAGACGGGATGAACCTCGTAGCCAAAGAATTCGTGGTCAGCCATCTCGATCACACAGGAGCTCTGGTGCTCTCGGAATTCACCGGTGCGGCCGAGCAACTTCCCGATGCTATTCAGATCAATCCGCACGATATCGATGGCTTCAAGGAAGCTTTGTTGTATGCCAAGGACATGACGATCGAAGAACAACAGGATCGCATGAAAGGCATGCGTGAGCAGATCTTCGCGCATGACGTGGAAGATTGGTCGACCCGCTTTCTCGAGGACCTCTCTCGAACGCGCGAAGACTATCTGGGCCCCGAACCGGCTACGGACGAGATTCCGACTGTCGGCCACATCGACCGGGGGCACGGGCCGTTTCCCACGCCTGCCGTCGAGCAGGAGCTCCAGCGCGCGGCTGCAACCGACAACCTCTTGGTAGCGATGGACTTCGACGGGACCCTGGCACCGTTTACGACCGATCCGGAGGAAGCCAGGGCGCTGCCTCTGTCTCAAACAGCCCTCGAAACTCTCGCAGGGTTGCCGGAGACGTCTGTCGCTCTCATTTCGGGGAGGCCCTTGAACTTCCTCCGAGAGACTGCAGACCCGCACAACAAGATGTTGCTGTCAGGTTCACACGGCGCGGAATTCGATCTCTCCGCCGCGGGCCAGGAGTCTCCCGAACTCTCGTTGACGGATGCGCAGAGGCAGGCCTTGAAGGAGGCGACTCGAGCCGTGGAAGAGCTCGTCCGGAAGCATCCGGGTTCGGAGATCGAACACAAACCGGCCGGGGTTGGTTTCCACACCCGAACCATGAACGACGACGCCGCTGCCCAAACGGCCGAGGCTGACGCGGTCAAGACCCTCAAGAACATTCCTGGCGTCAAGCTCACTCCGGGGCAGTACGTCGTCGAATGCGCCGTGCTCGAGGTCAACAAAGGCGACGCGATGGAAATCATCCGGGACTTCACGAAGGCCAATACAACGATCTTCGCTGGCGATGACTTGACGGACGAATACGCTTTGGGTGTTCTGGGGGCCGATGACCTAGGTATCAAAGTCGGGCGGGCCGAATCCATTGCCAGGGTCCGGGTGACCGGCCCTGAGGCCATGTCACACGCCCTGGCTCGTTTGGCGCATCTGCGCAAGGCGCACGCGGAGAACGCTGATCGGCAGCAGGGAACTATGCCTGACCCTTCGTAACGCCTTAAGAACAGCAGGCCCCGGCACACGCTTGTGACAGCGTCCGCCGGGGCCTTTTTCTTATGCCTAAGTGGAAATATAACGCGGAGGACTCAGATTCCTACGGGCCGTGCGACCTGCTCACTCGAAGGACGCCCGTAAATGGTATGAGGGGTTCGGGTTCGTTCGTGCAGCCCACCCCGACACCGAAGCAGGCATCCCCCACATCCCCATGCA
>NZ_NOIS01000009.1 GCF_004137765.1 Rothia uropygialis
TCTTGGCGTATGAGTCGATCTGTTGTTCCGCATCATCGTAGGCGGCCAGGACATCTTCGAGCTCCACATCGGCGGGAAGTTGTGCTGGGTCCTGATGGGTCATCAGGAACTGCAACACGGCTCGTGCCGTGACGTCGTCATCGGGCAGCACGCCGTTGGTCAGACGGGGCGCGGCGCCAATGTAGAGCGTGCATGAGGTCTCGCCGTCGAACGATTGCATGGTGGCCTGGTAGGCGCCTTCTCCTCGGGGTTCTATCCAGATCTCCTGACCCGACATGAGCTTATCTCCCGTCGTTCTCGTCTTGTTTGTTGTCACTGCATGGCCGTGGCTGCGGCCCGGATGCTTCCGTACCTGCGGGAGGGACAGAGCCGTTGTGGTCTCCGGGCTTGGCGGCTGACTGGTCAGTCAGAGAATCTGCGTCAGAACCGTCGCTTGGCTGTGCTCGATGTCCTTGGCGGCAGTCAGTAGCGTCAGGCGTTTTCCTTTGACGCTCTCGCGCAGGTCGTTGAGAGCCTGTCGGCCGGTTTCGGTGGCCAGCTCTTCGCGGTAGCGGCGGCAGAATTCGTCGAACTTGTCCGGATCGTGCCCGTACCATTTGCGCAGCTCGGTGGAGGGGGCTAC
>NZ_NOIS01000010.1 GCF_004137765.1 Rothia uropygialis
GCCGTTTTGGTTGTCCTCGACTAAACTAAAAGTACAGCAAGGGGGGAGGCAGAACCCCCGAAAACCGAAAGGACAAGGACCATGACTACCAAGCAGAATCGCAAAGAGGCCGCCAAGGAGCAGCGCAAGGAGCTGCGCGAGAAGTTGGCCGCGACCGCCGAGAGGATCGAGACCAACCCCGAGGCCGCTGCCGAGTTCGAGAAGTTCGCCCGGAGGTTCCCCAGCTACTCCCCCAAAAATCAGCAAATGATCTGGATGCAGAACGAAAACGCGACGATTTGTGCGGGCTTCAGGAAGTGGCAGGCTGAAGGTCGCCAGGTCCGCAAAGGGGAAAAAGGACTCAAAATCTTCGCCCCCACCAAACGGAAGATCAAAGACGCCGAGGGGAATGTCAAGAAGAACGACCAGGGCGAAGACGAGGAAGAGGCCGGTTTCGTGATGGTGACCGTCTTTGATATCTCACAAACCGAGGTGGCAGAAGCAGAGGCGGCCTAGAGCGTCGGCGCAGGGACCGGGGGTAATCCCCCGGCCCCTTTTTCATGTCCGAAAATCGGCAGAAAAATGCGGCCGAAGACTTGCCGTTTTGGTTGTCCTCGACTAAACTAAAAGTA
>NZ_NOIS01000006.1 GCF_004137765.1 Rothia uropygialis
CGGTAGCGGCGGCAGAATTCGTCGAACTTGTCCGGATCGTGCCCGTACCATTTGCGCAGCTCGGTGGAGGGGGCTACCTCGGATGATGTTCAATGTTTGATTCTTTCTGAAGAGGTTCTTGAAGAGTGTCCCGTTAGCTACTGATGGCTGGAGCCCGGTTCACATAGGTATCGGAATGTGCCTGCTCGGCCGTGAAGTGCGCGATATCGGCGCGAGTGACGGCGAATCCGATTCTGTTCGCTCCGTAGAACCCAACACGAAGCCTGCCCGTGCCTTCACCGTTCTTAGGTGCGGTAAAGCGGACGATGGTCCAGTCGAGATCGTCGACCATGATCAGCTCACTCATTCCCACTAGCTCCTTGTACGCACGTGGCAGGAAATGGCTTCCCATGAAGCGAATGAGTCGCGTTTGCAGGGTTTGCTTCTCTTGAGGGTCTGCGATGCTGGGTGTTCCGTGGCCGATGTAGCGGCGGATGCCATGGCGACGCATGGCCTCGGTGATCAATCGAACTCCCTCAACGAGAGGAAGACCGGTGGTCTTCTTATCCATGCTGGGACCGAGAGCACTGACGACGGCTTCGGCATCGACAATGGCTTTGTCGATGGAGGTCGGATCTGTGACTTCGCCAATGACGACCTTAACTCGACCTTCCCAGTCTGTGGGGATCTTATCGGGGTTGCGGGCATGGATGGTGACCGTGTCGCCGCGGTTAAGGAGGTCGATGACGGTCAGACGACCGATTGCGCCAGTCGCGCCGAAAACAGTGATATTCATTCGGTGATTGCTCCAATTCGGAGGAGGTCCTCCACTTGATACGCTCAGCGTAGCAGAACAAGTGGAGGGGTTATTCCGTTTGGGTTACGGTGGTGTCATGACACCAAACGAGCATTCACCGGAAGACGCTTGCAATCGAGCTCTACGTGTTGATGCCGAACGCAATCGCGAGCTGATCATTGCTACCGCCCGAAGAGTGTTTGCTGAACAAGGCCTCGATGCCTCTATGACACAACTGGCCAAGCGAGCAGGTGTGGGTATCGCCACGTTGTATCGTCGGTTTCGCACGCGTGAGGATCTCATCGCTGCCACATTTGCAGAGAAGATGACGGCCTATGCTGATGCCATCGAACAAGCGAAGGCTGATCCCGATGCCTGGCACGGCTTCTGCACCTACATTGAGAAAGTCTGTGAAATGCAGGCCGCAGACCATGGGTTCACGTATGTGCTGACGATGACATTTCCCACGGCGAAGTCATTGGAGACCGAACGCGCACGCGCCTATCGAGGGTTTTCTGAACTGATCTCGCGGGCTAAGGCCAGTGGAAAGCTCCGGCCAGATTTCTCCGACAAGGACCTGGTCCTCCTTCTCATGGCCAATGCCGGCGTAATCCAAGCCACCAGAAGTCACGCGCCTGAGGCATGGCGTCGCCTTGTAAGCTACATGCTTCAAGCCTTTAAAGCCCCCGCCGATGACTCGCTGCCTCCAGCACCCGAAGACGAAGACCTCTACCGGGCAATGGAACATGTTAATCAGGGTCAGCACTTCACGGAGGAGGCGCCTTGCCGGTGAGATCCATCAGCTTTGGACACTCGGACGTATCCAAGCAGCACGCTTAAATCTCATCACTTATACGACTGGTTATGCACCTTGCGCCGAATAAATCATCCAACCCCCGTGGATGGTTCTCTCATGTGGATGTCTGCGCGTGCCCGAACATGCCCGAGAACGCCCCGAGGGCTCTGGCTCACCACCAACATTAATACTGGTGCGTCATGCGATGGCCGGGGCGCTATGCAGGTGGTGGGTCGGCCGATCGGATTGTCTCGACCGACACACCATCATGCAGATTCCAGAGCGACCGAGGCTCAGGTTGTGGGCTGGTATTCGGTGGCCTTCAACCACCCAGGCAGATCCAGGACCTCGGGGTCGATGGACTTCACCTGCTCGAGATCTGCCTGGTAAGCAGAGGTCTCAGCGAACCAACGGAACATCGACTGCATGTCGTACGACTCGTCGAGGACCTTGATCGGCAGCGCCTCGTACCGTGCTGACTTGCCCGTGTAATCAGCAAATGCTTGGGCAATCTGCGATCCGGTCAGTTCATCACCGGCGATCTCGATCGCACCGCCTGGGATGCTTTGCGGATCGAGCAGGGCGGTTGCTGCAACTACACCGATGTCCTTGACCGCAACCATCTGCAGGGGGATCCCGTCGGGTAGAGGCAGCCGGACAACGATTTCATCATTCTCCAGTGAGGGTCCCATCCCCAGTAGATTTTCCATGAAGAACGCCGGTCGGATAAATGTCACCGGCACCCCCAGGCTTTCAAGGTGTTCCTCAACTCGGCGTTTCGACTCGAAATGAGGGATTCCGGTCTGGCGTTCGGCCCCGCCAACAGAGCTGAAGACGACGTGCGGCACGTCTGCCTGCTTCGCGGCCTCGGCCAGTGCAATACCCTGACGGGTTTCACCCTCGGTATCCTCAGTTTCCATACCGCCGGGAGGTGCTGTCATGAAGTACAGTCCTGCCACACCCTCGAATGCGGGAACCAGCGAAGCGGGTTCGTCGGCATTCGCGTGAACGATCTCGGCCCCACGCCGAGCTAGGCCCCGGGCCCTTTCGGACGAGGGGTCACGGACCAGGGCGCGTACTGAAGCTCCCTGCGCCAGAAGCGCATCGAGGACAGCCCCACCCTGGTTCCCGGTAGCTCCGTAGACGGCGATGGTTCCTGTAGAAGTCATAGTGTTCTCCTTTTCTGGTTGGCCTTCTCAATTCATGTAAGGACTCTGTGCGGTGCCATTGGCGATCTCCGCGCAGTACTCTCGGACGGTTTCGGGTGTGATCTCCGGATACCTGGAGTTCTGTAGTTCGCCGGCTCCGCCCTTGCCACTGATCATGGCGCGCCAGTACATGAGTGGCACTGCGGACATGCGCGTATCCTCATTCGCGGTGAGCTGGTCAATTTCCGCCGAGAGGTCGTCAAGAGATCCGTTGTTGATAACGGTGATCTCTCTGCCCAAGCCAGCTTCTATTTCCGCAACCAGCTCGTGGAAGTTGAGCCGGTCGCCGGCGACGTAGAGGTGTTCCGGGACGGGGCGGTCGTCGAGAGCGGCCACGGCGGTGTAGGCAGCGGTATCGGCGAAGGTCGTGAATTCCATCGCATGGTTACCCTCACCCCACAGATAGGCCTCACTTTTGTCCAGATCAACGGCGCCGAGGAACCCGAACAACACACCACGGTCTAGGAAACCGCCATTGAGTACATGGACCATTTCGACATCGCCCTTATTCTCATCTGCCTGCCGGGCGAACTCGCGACGGAAGTCGGAGTGGATATTCTCGCCATCATCGAGGCCGAAGAAATTCATACTGAAATCGGACGGGATGAAACGTCGAACCCCTGCCTGGCGGGCGGCAAGCAACCATCTCAATTGCTGATTGACGAGGGTCTCGTCCGCGCCCTGTACAGCCGAAACCACTGTATCGACGCCCTCAAAGACGCTGGGGTCATCTTCGACAATCGACTCAGCATATTCGGCTATCTCAGGGGAGAGTTTGGAGCGGCTTCTGGCGCGGACCAGTAGTCGCAAGGCTGCCCCGCGCTCCCGGAGCTCGTGGGCGATCAGGTCGCCCAAAGAGCCAGTTGCGCCGATCAGCAGAACAGTTTTCTTGGTCATAGTGAATCTCCTCAGCGGTTGGTGCCCTCGGTAGCAAAAGAGCCATGGAGAGCGTCATCAACTTGGTGTCCATGTTTCACATGGAGTGTTTGCGCGTGGACGTTTCTGCCCAGCGGGGAAGCCACCGCTGCGATGAAGTCGCCGACCTGTTCCCCCTCCAGGGGAGATCCTCGCCGAGCGCCCTCCGGACCCATGTACGCGTGCATCACTACGTCGTTGACGCGAGGGTGCCCCTCAGTCTCCCGGGCAAAGGCCTGGATGAGCATGGCCTGTGCGGCGGCGGCGGTAGAGATCGCTCCGGTACCCGGGAATGGAGAATGGACAAAGCCTGCGGGGCCGTTGATCGCCGTGTATGAACCATCAGATTCGATCAAGGGCAAGAACGTCTCGGCCGCCAAATAATGCGGATACAGACTCGCTTCAATAACGTGCTGGAAGTCAGCGAATCCTGCCTTCATCATCGACGGGTTCTGATGCCACCCCGACGTGGAAGCGGCGACAGCGGCAAGCCCGTCTGAAAGGCCGCCCACCATGGCGCCGAGGGATTCAGCACCTTTAGGGGTTCCGACATTTCCTGGCACCGCAACTACGTGCTGACTACCCTCATGACTCAAGCGGGCCTTCAGGCGATTGATCTTTTCCGGCGACCGGGAAGGCACGATGACACGGGCACCAGCACGAAGGAATCCATCGACCACGAAGAATCCGACGTTGCCCGTGCCTCCGAGAACCAAGGTGTCGCGCCCAGCGAGTTCAGTTCCGTGCAGTGTTGCCATGATAGTCAGGCCTCCTTGCTGTTGGCTGCTGCCACCGAATGCTCCGATGAGATGGTCAACGGGCTCAGTAAGTAGTCCAATGACCGCCGGAGCCGGGTGCGGTCCATGTCGGCCCGGACCGTTAACTGGAATCCCGAGAATGCCGTGACAAGGGCGCTGGCCGCTGCACTGACGTTAGCGGTCTGGGGGACTGTGCCGTTCTTCTGCCCGTTGAGCAAATGAGCGGTGAAGGCGTTTTCAAGAAGCTGGTAGTCTTCAGCGACTCGTGCGCGAACATCCCCGTCCTGAGCGCCGAGCTCCGCGGCTTGGTTGGTGCTCATGCACCCGAAACGCTGCAACTGATCGGCTCCGCCGGTGATGATGTGTTCGAAGAACGTTCTAATCCCTTCCGGTGCCGGTCGGCTGTCCAGCGTGGTGTACAGGTTTGCTGCCTGCTGCTTGCGGTAAAGATCGTAAGACTCAAGGAAGATCTTGTGCTTGTCACCGAACGCCGCGTACAGACTGCTTTTACTCAGCCCCGTCGTGGCTAGTAGATGGGTCAATGATGTGCCCTCGTAACCGTGTTCCCAGAAAGCGCTCATCGCTCTGCCAAGAACCTTGGCCCGATCGAAATCCGGTTTACGCGCCACGTCTCCCAAATCCTCCATTCCCAACCTCAGAAGCCCGGTGATGCTTGCCAAGGCATCCCGACAACGAGACTTCACACTTCAGGACCGATCGGTCCAATAAGTTCACTGTACACATTCAGGACCGATCGGTCCAGCATTCCCGACCTTTGGTTTTTGCCAGGTGCTCAGCGCAGCAAGCATTCAGTCTTGGGTTACTGGGAGTCGCATCCCGACGGGAGAAGGAGGGCTTGCAGGTTTTCCGAACAGGTACCTTGACCGGAGTTTTATCCGGGCAGGATTTATGGGAATCGGACAGTCACAAAAATCAGCGGAGGCTCAGGCTAGTTAGGAGCCCTAGCTAGTGCCCTAGCGGAGGGCCGTCTACCGGGATCAAATACTCACCCAATGCGAGTCCTCTTCATCCTGAAGTTAACGAGCCCAACACCACCTATATTTGCCCGTTGTTCCCGTACTACATCGAATCCACAGTGGTCAAAGAACGGTCGATCATGCAGCACGTTACTGATGTCGATAGAACAACCCATCTGCGTCGCCCATAAGGCCATCGCCTACAGCGGATTCTGACGAGCATAGGAGAATCTCAAGGGCTTCGCTGAATAGCCCCAGCCTTGACAGCAAATGCCTAGCGAAACTGCCTATGACTGCCCGGTAGCGGTTACCCCAGGGAGGTGACATACCGGTTCCTACCCTGGCCTGATCCAATAATTCGTAAATTTTGTGACTCTAATTTAGCCAGGAGAGATCCCTCTCAGACCACCAATGGCTGGTGCACAACAACAATCCCGCACGATAAGGCCCGCTACACCCAGGGCGCTCCGTGACAAGACCCCTACAAAGCTTTCCGTCGTAGACGCAAACATGCGGCCGCCCCTTTCGGACAGAGAGTCCACCCCGGGGGGTGAGGGGTCACTGGCTCCTAGCGCGAAAAGAGCGAGTGAGTGTATTGGCTTGCCATACGCACCGGCGCATTGGGTGCGCCATAGCCTGAATACCCTTCCAACCGCTGGACGACCTCGAAGAACAGGCTGCCGACTGTCTGCGTGTAGAAGTGGAGGAATTCGCCCTGGCCGTCCCGGTCGTACAGCAGGTTGAGGGCGGCAAGCTCCTGGATCTTCTCCTCGGAAAGGCCGAATCGCGCTCGCAGATCCTCGTAGTAGTTCTGGGGGATCGGGAGGAAACGCAACCCGGACGCTTGGGCCCGGCGGGCCAGTTCGACGACGTCCGAGCAGGCGAATGCAACATGCTCGATCTCGGGTTCGTTTCCCAGATCCGGGGCCACGTTCAACGGCAAGCGCACGGTTCCGGCATCGTTCCTGACAACCTGCGAGCTGACCAGTCCCGTGGGGCCCGGAACATCCTGCGACGGCTGGACGGCGAGCCCCAGCGCGGCCCGGTAGAACAACACGGATTCCGGGTAGTGGTGCTTGGGCTGGGCCAGGTTCACGTGATCGATGCCCGTGATCAGCGGCGTACTCCCATCCTCCGTCAAATTCTTTCGGTGGGAAGCAGCAACGTCGAGACGGTCCGGCCAGGAGAATTCGTTGAGCCAACGATCGCCGCCGTCCGACTGCGGCGGGCAGAAGAAGATCTCGGTTCCGTCCGGTGCCAGATAAGCCGGGAACGGTTGTTCGCCCTCGCGGGTCACCCGAGGAACCTCAGGGACTTTCAAAGCGGATGCGTGAGCCGCGGCGGCCGAGTCGTGCTGGACCTCAAAGCCCAATGACGCCATATTGGGCACGTCCATCGCGCTGGGTTCCTCGTTGATCACGATGCGGGCATGGCCCTGCTCCCACAGCTGCACGGGTTTGCTCGAGTGCCGTCCCCGGTGGGTGAATCCTAGGTGCGATAGGAGCACTTCGACCTGCTCCGTTTCCTGACCGCGAACCTCTGCCCAAGTGATGCCCTGCGGAACAATGGCGCCCGGGAGCCTGGTCAACTCTCCGACACGGGCTGCCGCTCGGGTGATTGCCGCATTCGACCCCGTGGAGCCGTCCAGCGCCCGCGCCGTCTGGTCCTGGAGCCAGACCAACGAGCGCAGGGCATCGACGGCCGTGCGGTACACACGTGTTTGGCGGAAGGAATCGTTGAAGATTTCCAGCGACAATGGGCCGGAGTACCCGCCGGCCAGGAGCTTGATCATGAAATCCACGAGGTCGAATCCACCTTCGCCAGGGAAAACCCGGAAGTGACGGGACCAGGAGAGCACGTCCAGGGACATCAGCGGAGCGTCCGCGAGCTGGACGAAGAAAACCTTCTCCCCGGGGATCTCCGGGATGGAGTCTGTGGGCCATTCACGGGACAAGATGTGGAACGTATCCAAACAAATGCCGAGATTTTCCCGGTCGGCGGCTTCGACGAGACGCCATGAGTGCTCGAAGTCGTTGACGTATCTGCCCCAGGCCAGGGCTTCGTAGGCGAGGCGGATGCCATAGGTTGCGGCGAGATCCGCGAGGCGGGCCAATTGTGATGCTGTGATGGAGTCGTCGTCGACCGTGGCGGTCCCCGCATTGGAAGGGATGAGCATCAAATCCATGCCCAAGCGCCTCATCAGCCGGAACTTGTCCTCGATGCGCCGGAGAGTGCCCTGGAACATTTCTTCCGTGGTGCCCTCGGCGTCCCTGAACGGTTGGTAGAGGTCCAAGGAGAGTCCGAGCTCGGCTGCGTACTCGCGAATGTATTCCGGGGTTTCCGGCGCTACGACGAGGTCTTGTTCGAAGACCTCGATGCCGTCGAACCCGGCGGCCGCGGCGGCGCGCATCTTCTGCCGCAATGAACCTGACAGGCAGACGGTGGCGATCGACGTTTTCACAGCGATTCTCCTTGTTGGGCGGCGACAAGCCGTTCGAAATGGGTTCGCATGGGCGCGTATTCGGGCCGTAACCCGGTGATGAGTTCGAAAGCATCGACGGCCTGTCCGACCGCCATGTACCCTCCAGGCAGAACTCGACACCCGAGCTCACGCGCATGGTGAATCAGCGCGGTTTCCTGCGGAAGGTAGATGACATCCGCGACCCACAGGTCGGGGCGGATGAGGCCGAGGTCAAGCGGAGCCCCCGGATGATGGTGCATCCCAATGGGCGTGGCATTGACCAGTCCCGAGGCCGCGCCGATCGCTTGAGGCAGATCCTCGCTCCTGAGCGCTGAAACGGTCGCTTCCGGGAACTGCCCGGACAGTTCGGCGGCTCTGTCCTCGGCCCGCCCGTGGTCGACGTCGAACAGGGACAGGTGCCGAACCCCGCGTGAGAGCAGGGCGTAGGCGGTCGCGGAACCCGCACCGCCGGTTCCGAGTTGGACGACGGCATCCAGCGAAGCACCGGGGAGGCCTTCGTCCAAGGCGCTCGCGAATCCGGAAAAGTCGGTATTGTGGCCGATCAAGCGCCCGTCTTCCACGACCACCGTATTCACGGCACCCAGCCGCTCGGCGTCGCTCGCAAGGCCGTCCAGGTGTGTGATGATGGACTGTTTGCACGGGAAGGTGACGTTGAAGGCGCTGAAGCCGAGCTCGGCGGCCGTTTTCATCAGCTCGGGTGCACGCTCGACGCCGTCAGTGATGGTGTCCAGGTCGATGGGGCGGTAAATGTACCGCAGTCCGAGCCGGTCCGCAGCCTCCTCGTGCATCGGTGCGCTGAGGGTCGCGGTGATACCGCTTCCGATCAATCCGACGACGTAGGACTCGCCTACCAGACTCATAACGCTCCGATCTCTCGTGACCACGATGTACCGCGATTCACGTTACCCAGCTCGCAGGGCGGATGGCGCATGAAAGTTCGAATCGCGCACAGAACCGGGCCGTCCCGCATGTGTGTCCGTGCCGCAATGCCCGGGATTTCCCCTAACTTGTGCGATTGGTCCTAAAGCTCGGCGAAGCGCCTGACGTGTTGCCGGATGTGCTCGGCGTGGTCATAGATGTCCTCGATGTTTTCGATGAGTACGCGAGTCTCGACCTTGTTTTCGTCGAAAATGCCCAGGTACTTTCTCGATTTGCCGTTGAAATGAAGGCGCGCAACTGGGCGGCGATTGTTGTCGTCGAGCAGGATTGCAAAGTATGTTTTGCTGTCGCGATGGGTGATCCGGTGGGGCTTTACCTCGCTGCAAGCTATCGCCTTGACGATCTGATAGCCCGTCAGCTCTTCCTCGGTTGTGACGATGCCGGTCTTCTTGGCCTGGTCTCCTTCCGTCGGTTCTTCCTCCGTCTCCGAAGGAGTGTCTGCGGCCGGCAGGTCCTGTGGTTCCGGGTTTTCACTGTCCCCCAGGGCAACTGATAACCGCTCGTTGACCATTTCCTTCAGGAATTGTTTGGTGGCTTTGGAAACCAAACCGGAAAAGAGCTTCAGGTTGTCCGCCGTTCCCCGTCGCTCCGAGACTCGACCCATCAGGAGACGCACCAGTTCGGGGCTTGGCTCTCTGAACTCGGTAGCAAGCTCCCGTTTCAATGCGCCAACGTACTTCAGTTCCTCCGCCGAATTGAGCACCGAGGTCAAGTTGAAGGTCTCTTTCGTGATTTTTCTGAGAGCGGGCAACATGCTCTCGTCGATGTTCAGGAGATCAAGCACGAGGAAAGGCTGCCGGTCCATGATGTTTGGTGAGTCAAGGTCCGTGAAGAAATTGAATACCCTGCCGTTCGTCAGTACACCGATGCGGGCATTCGTCACCGAGAAGTAGCGGTAGAGCTGAGACGCATGATTGAGGCTCAGTGGATCGCCGAGCCGCTTGCATTCGATCAAAATCTGGACTTCGGAGTCCTTCATGATCGCGTAGTCGACTTTCTCACCCTTCTTGGTGCCGTGATCCGCCGTGTACTCGGGAACAACCTCGAGAGGATTGAAGATGTCATACCCCAATACCTGAGAGATGAACGGCATGATGAAGGCATTTTTCGTTGCCTCTTCGGTCTGGATGGAGCCCTGTTGGGCACGCAGTTTGGTGGCGAGTTCTCGTAGACCTTCTTCGAACGGCATGATGGCTCCTCCAGGTGAAAACGGGCGATAGGTGGATGGCCATTCAGCGGCCGCAACCTCAGTGTAGAGCAAAGTGACGTACATTACATGTGCGCGATGTGTCCGAGCCAAAAGTGCCGATTCATCCGGACAATCCATGATTCTCAGAGGCGACGATGAAGGTTGAGTCTCCCCCCTTCCCTCAAGAGGCCACAATGGTCACGTTTGCCGGGCCAGTTGGTGCACCATGGCACCCGGGTGCGGCTGATACATGGGCCCACTGGCCACTACGCCGGGTGAAGGAACATGAAGCATTGACGCCGGGTTACTGATCTCTTGTAGGGGTTGACCTGCGGTTATAGCGTCAGTCACCAACCAAGTCGCACGATCCGAAGTGCAGGGTCGATTGCGGCGTATCCAGCGGTTCCACCCCAAGGAGAGTCCAGTGACCGTCAACGAATCCACTTCCGCTCCGAACGCCAATACCGCGACCGAGTTCTCCGTGCGAAAGATCGGTCAGTACACCGGTGCCGAGATACGAGGCCTGGACCTCTCCGGGGACCTCTCCGAAGGGGTCGTCGGCCGCATCAGAGAGCTGCTCAACGAACACAAGGCACTCGTCTTCAAGGATGCTGGAGTCCACAGCGACGAGGCCCAAGCCCATTTCGCGTCCCACTTCGGCCCATTGACCAAGGCGCACCCGACCGTTCGTTTCGAAGGGCAGGATTCTAAGAATGTCCTTCCCGTGGACAGCGAGTCCTCGGTGGCCAATAAGTGGCACACCGACGTCACCTTTGTCGTCAACCCACCTCAGGCATCCACTCTTCGAAGCATCAAGCTCCCTGACTATGGGGGTGAAACGCTCATCACCAACTCCGTGGCCGCCTACAACGGCCTCCCGGAAGAGTTGCGGGCCTTCGCGGACACCCTCTGGGCCGTGCACAGCAACGATTCGGATTACGTTCGGCCGGACAAGGTCACCTCCGACGCCGAACGGAGCTATCAGGACCAATTCGTCTCATCGACATTCCGCGCGGTGCACCCCGTCGTGCGCATTCACCCCCTGACCGGGCAGAAGGGGCTGTTCATCGGAGCCTTCGCCCAGCGGCTCAAGATTCTGGGTGTTACGGCGGAGGAGTCCCTGGACCTGTTGCGCATATTCCAACGACATATGACCAAGCCGGAATACATTGTGCGGGTGGCTTGGGAGCCGGATCAGCTCGTCCTATTCGACAACCGCGCGACCCAACACTATGCGATCGACAATTACGACCGCGCACCTCGCAAGCTCAACCGCATCACGGTTGCCGGGGACATCCCTCAAGGTGCCGACGGCGGCAGGAGCTACGCCGTCGAAGGCGATTCCTCGGACTACTCGCCTGTTGTCGGCCTCTGACCTGAGATGGCCCTCCGTGTGAACTCTCCACCCTGATTCCTACCCTGGGGTGGTGCCGGTTGGGGGACCGTCCCGGCGAGAGTAAGGGGCATGACTACACATACCCTCTTCTTCGGTTTACTCGCAGTCTTGATTCTCGGTTGGATCATTTTCCGACAATTCCAGTGGAAGCCTCTCCAACCGAGGCGGGCTATGAAAATCGGGGCGATTCTGTCGCTCATCGCCGTCTTCAACCTGGCTCTTTATCCCATACCCCTGACCGGAGGGGACCTGGGAGCTTTCCTGCTGGAACTGACCGTCGGTGCCGGGGCAGGTGTCCTGCAGGCAAGGGTCGCTCATTTTCGTCCGATCACCCCGGGGGCCGCGAACAGACTGCTCGCGAGGAGCTCTATCAGGGGTCGGGAAGTACCTCAGCTCGAAAGTCGACCTGGTGGCACAGGCCTACTGATTTGGGTATGTTTGCTGGCTGTCCGCGTCGGAATCGGGGCGTACGCCGCGGCTCACGGCCTGGAACTTGTCACCTCGGTCTGGGCAATTTACCTGGTCATCGGCGCAAACCGCATTGCCAACGGGGCTATACTCTCTCGTCGTACGGTTGCCCAGAGCGTTTCCGCCTAATTGGAGCCCAGCATGTACCCAGAGAGCCATCGGAGCCCGCCGGCGCGCACTGTTGCGGTAGGTCTGATGGGCTCGGCGTGGGCTTTCATTCTTGTTCTTCAGATAGCACGAGGCGACCAGGTGTTCCCGGCCAGCCTGGGGATCATTGCCATAGCTCTGTGGATCGTCCAGACGGCGTTGACCTGACGGGCAAGCCAACCTTTCATCTGGTTTGCCTGGGTCATGATCGTCCTCGGAGCCTTCGCCGGTCCGGCCACCAGCGTCATTGGCGCCATCCCGGCCATTTCGGGAACGCTGATGCTGACGCGGGACTCGCAGGTTCCCATCAGGCGTGGGACGGCCGGGCTCTGTCTGGGAATTCTGGGTCTCGCCCTCGGAGCCTTGGAGGACAAAGCCGACGTCGTCAGCAGCATAGGGTGCCTTGCCGGCCTTCTCCTCGTTTTCCTCTTCGGCCTTCTGCGTCGACAATCCGACGCAGTCGAGGCGGCGGAACGGGCGTCCCTGGAGGATCGTTTGGCGGCAGCTCAGGAGAGAGCCCGCAGCGCGGCCGTCGAGGAACGGACAGCGATTGCGCGAGACCTTCACGACGTACTCGCTCACAGCCTGGGCGGACTGACCATCCAACTCGATGCGCTCAATGCAGAGCTCGAATCGGGAAAATACGAAGCCGCGATCGCCCGTTCAGCCCAAGCACGAACCCTGGCGAGCTCGGGTCTGGAAGAAGCCAGGCGGGCGGTTGCTGCCTTGAGAGAACCGATGACCGATCTTGACCACGGGCTCGAATCGAGCATCAAAGCGCACCGCGATATGGGAGGTTCCGTGACGGTCGATCTTGAACCGGCCCGGGACCTGCCCTCGCAGGCCAGCGAAGTATTCTCGAGAGGGCTCCAAGAGTTCCTGACCAATGCCAGGCGTTATGCGCCGGGAGAGACGGCTCATGTCATCCTGGCTCACGACGATGCCCACTATCGCCTATCCGTATCCACCCCGAGAACTCTCCGCGTCCAGACCTCAACAGGGGGCGGATTCGGGCTCCAGGGAGTGCGCGAGCGCGCGGAAGCCATCGGTGGGCGCCTGATGATCGATGACGGGAATCCGTTCGTCGCTACCGTGGAGGTTCCCCATGATTAAGGTACTCGTGGTCGATGACCAGGCCATCGTCAGAGACGGCCTGGTGACTGTTCTCGGACTGACCGAGGACATCGACGTCGTCGGGCAGGCAGAGAACGGGGTTCGGGCGCTCGAACTCGTCGACGAGGAAAACCCGGACGTCGTGCTCATGGACCTGCGTATGCCAGAAATGGATGGGGCCGGCGCGACCGCGCGCCTGAGGGACTCGCACCCGGAGGTCGCGGTGCTGGTGCTGACGACTTTCGCCGACGACTCCTCGATCGCAGGCGCCCTGGCAAGTGGCGCTCGCGGATATCTCACCAAGGACGCAAGCAGGCAAGAGGTTGCCGCCGCGATCCGCACAGCCGCGAGCGGGCAGGTTACCTTCGCCCGTGAGATCGGCGAGAAAATCGCGGGTTCCTTTTCCCCGAGAACTAGCCCACGCGATCGTTTCCCCAGCCTGACGTCGCGAGAGGCCGAGGTGCTCGACCGTATGGTCGACGGGAAGAGCAACGCGGAGATAGCCCAGGAACTTTTTCTCACGGTCGGGACGGTCAAGTCCTACACCAATGCGGTGTTCAGCAAGCTCGGTGCGCGAAACCGGGCTCACGCGATCGCGCTTGCCACGGGCCGGGCCGACGAGCAGAGGCGATAAAACAGAACCGTCACGCAAGTTCTTTCTCGTTCATGCGGACGTCCTGAATTCGGCGACTCCTTAGAATGGCCGCATGGCAACACCCCAAGGAAACCTGAAGTGGAATTCGCTCGTCGAGACCCTGGAACTCGTGGCGCCGCCCGTGGCCGATGCGGTCCTCGCCGGGGCCGTGCCCCACGCCGAAGTTGCGTCGATTAGTGAGGAACTAGCGGATACCGCCGAATTCTGTGATGCCTACGACGTCGCCCCGGAAGCGTCCGCGAACTGCGTGATTGTGCGGGGAAAGCGCGGTGAAACAACGACCGACGCCGCCTTGCTCGTGCTTGCGACCGATCGGGCCGACGTCAACAAGACGGTCCGGAAGCACCTGGATGCGAGGAAGGTTTCTTTCGCAGATCAGAGCTCGACCGAAGAAGCCACCGGTATGACCTCAGGTGGCATTACGCCGGTCGGATTGCCGGCGGACTGGAAGATATTGGTCGATCGCAGGGTCGCAGAATCGCCGCTCGTGGTGATCGGTGGGGGCGTTCGAGGGTCGAAACTCCTCGTCCCGGGGTCGGAATTGGCAGAACTCCCGGGTGCGGAGGTCTTGGACCTGGCCGCGCCGTCTCCGGAGTGACTAAGCATCCGTCACCCGTGGGCGGATAGTCGTTCAAAAAGGGTCGATGCCGCTTACGGCGTCGAATAGGTCGCTTCGCCACCCACATACGTGGCTAGCACACCGATATCCACGATGGATTCCGCATCCAGAGGGCTCTCGCTGAGAACCGCGAAGTCGGCGTCGAATCCAGGTGCCAGCCGACCGCGGGATTCCCCGAATCCCGTGGCCTCCGCCGCGTTGACCGTATAGGTCTTCAGCGCCTGGTACGGATTCAAACGTTCCTCCGGACCGACGACGACGCCGCTGTCGGTTGTCCTGTCCACGGCGCGTTGTATACCGAGGAGGGGGCGTCCGTCCGCCACGGGACGGTCCGAGCTGCCCGCGACGCACACGCCCGCGTTCGTGAGCGATTTCCCGCGGTACAACCAACCGGATTTGTTGGGTCCTACGAGGGTGCTCATGTGATCTCCCAAAGCCCCGATGAAGGCGGCTTGGGGCGTCACGGCAATACCCAACCGGGCCAGACGCCGGACCTGATCGGGACTCGTCAGCCCCACGTGCTCGATTCGGTTCCGCACGCTCCGCGAACCGTACTCCGTCTGGCAGTGATCGATGACGTCCATGGCCACATCCACCGCCCTGTCACCGATGGCGTGAATCGCCAGCGACCACCCCGCTGTATAAGCCTCTTCGGCCACTTCCTGGAGACGCTCCGGTGGGATGAGGAACTCACCTCGAGAATGACGTCCCCCGCACAATGCTTCGTGCATGGCAGATGTTTCGCCCAGGAGCGAGCCGTCGGAGAAGATCTTGACCGGGCCGAGGCTCAGCCGGTCGCTCCCGGCCCCAGTTCGAATTCCCAAGTCCAGCCCTCGACCGGGACGCGATTCGGGTGGTCCGAGTTCACCCGCGGCCGGAAGCTCGCGCAAAGTGTCCATGACCGGCATGACTTGTGCCCTCGCGTGAAGCCGTCCGGTATCCACGGCGGTCTGGTACGCGGCGAACTCGAGGGGAGAATGCCCGATCCACCCCAGACCGATGCCGGCGTCGGTGAAGCTGGTGATGCCTTCGCTCGCATAGCGCTGAGTAGCGAGATCAAGGCTTTCTACGATCATCTCTTCCGGGTACGGCTTGAGAAGGTCCTGGATACATTCTTGAGCGTTCTCCTCCACCAAACCCGTCGGGTTGCCGACCTCATCGGTGGGTATGCCTCCACCGCCCGGAGCGAGGAAACCTCCGTCGAAGAATCCAGCGCGTCGGAGACCTTCACTGTTGGTAGTCAACGCGTGTCCGGAGGTGTGGCGAAGATAAAGGGGGTGGCTGCCGGTGGCGCGGTCGAGCTCCCCGAGGTCGCGGCTTCCGGACAGATTCGAAGGTGTCAGCCCGGCCCCCAGAACCCATTCGTTGGGTTTGAGCTGATGAGCCCGCTCGTGGATTTGATGGTAGACCTCCGGCCAGGACGTCGCCCGCGAGCAGTCGAGTCCCAAGAGTGTCTGCCCGAACCACGCCGTGTGGCAGTGGGCGTCGATGAATCCGGGGACCACGGTCGCTCCGCCGAGGTCGAGTTCCCGAAAATGGGCCTCGTAGCGGAGGTCACCATCGAAGCCGACGATCTTCCCTTGCCACACGCCCATCGATTGGGCGGTGGGGCGGGCCGGGTCCATCGTGATGATTCGGGCGTTGGTCACGAGGAGATCGAGTTTCATGCGGCTGAATCACTCTTCTCGACACCGCTTTCGAGCGCGGAGGACGCCATGGCCCTGAGGGTTTCGGTAAACATTCGCAGACCCGCAACCATGTCCTTGTCCTCCGTGAATTCGAGTTCATTGTGGGAAATGCCCTGGTACGAAGGGACAAAAAGCATGACGGTCGGAAGAACGTCCTTGATGTTCGTCGAATCGTGGCCGGCCCTGGTTTGAGTACGGACTACGGGAAGGTCGAGCTGACGGGCGATGGACTCGGCAAGAGCTACTCCTTCGGGCGTGTACGCCTGTTCCTGCCATGCATGCGAACCCTGCAATTCGATCTTGACGTGGGCAAGATCTTCGATCTCGCGAAGGGCTTCTCGGAATTCTTGGTCGGCTTCCTGAAGGGTCGATTCCAGTCCGCACCTCAGGTCCACCAGAAGTTCGGCTCCCTGAGCGACGACGACCGGGGAGTTGGGAATGACGTTCAACTGGCCGCACGACGTCACGAGGGGGCTCTCGGGGCTCGTGTATTTCTCCCCTATCTGACGGATGCGGGTAATGATCAGTGCCGCACCGTAGAGAGCATCCTGCCGGTCTTCCAATAGTGTGGATCCGGTGTGGGACTGGAATCCATGTACCTTCAATACGTACTTGCGGGCACCCCACGTCTTCTCGACCACGCCGATCGTGTAACCCTGCTCGTCCATGTCCTTGCCTTGCTCGATGTGGATCTCGGCATAGCTCCGAAACTGTGACAAGGGGAGTTTCCCGCGATTCGGCAATTCCATCGCCTCAAGGGCCTCGCGGACTGTGACTGCCTGTCCGTCTTCGACCGCGAGCATCTCTTCCGCAGAGCTCTTTCCGGTGAATACGGAACTGCCCATCATGGATGGTTTGAATCGGCTGCCTTCTTCATTGAACCAGTTGACCACGGCTACATTGTGACGTGGTGGGGCGACGTCGCCTGCAAGCACCTGCAGAGAAAGCCTGGCGCATGCATGGGCTCCGCAGAGTACCCCGTACGCACCGTCGAATCGCCCGCCGAAGGGCTGGGAATCAAGGTGGGATCCTACGAGCACGTAAGGCTGGTCGGGATTGAGCTCCCACAAGCCGAATTGATTACCGATTTCGTCGTACACGACGGTTGCTCCATACCCCTCCAGCAAGCCGTGGAACCAATGGCGATTTGCGGTGTCGGCCGGCGTCCCGGCTTCACGATGCACACCACCGGCGGGTGTGGCCCCGTGCGCGCTCATGGAGCGGAAGTCCGCCAGAAAACGGTCGTCGGTCAGGTCGTGAGCGGTGAGGGAAGGTTGCGGTGACATGCTGTCCTTTCGTGTGGGTCTTCTTAGTGGAGGTAGCCGGTGATTTTCTGGCTCAACCGAGGAGCCCAAGCACCGCACAGTGCCGAAATGGCGGAAATGACAATGAGCAACACTGCCGCGGGCCACCAGGCGTTACCGGCCATGGCGACCACCGCTGTAGCGATCAGGGGCACGAAGCCGGAAGCGACTCCGGAGAGATTCTGTGCCATTGCCATGCCCGACAATCGGGTGGTCAGCGGGAACAATGCGCTGAGAACTGCTCCCGACGTTGCGTACGGGTAGGACAATGCGGCCACTCCCAACGTCATGCCGAGAACCACAAGGATGGGTTGCCGGGTTTGCACCAGCAGGAAGGTCGGGAATGCGAGAAGGATCGAGGCGACCCCGCCCCAAATGATCACCTTGCTCGCGCCGAACCGGGAGCCTAAGCTGCCGCCGGTGATCAGGACGACGATTTCCACGGCCGCTGCGAAAATTGAGCCGAAGAGCAGCAAGCTGGGTGAGAGACCAAGCTGTTGCTTACCGTAGGAGACCACGAAGGTCGTGATCAGGTAGAAGCCGCCCACACCGAGGAAGGCCGCACCTGCGCCGACGAAGATCTGAAGCCAGGAGTTCTTCCAGACGGTTCTCAACGGGGCGTTTTCGGCCCTTCCGGAATCCTTGATCTCGCGGAACGCGGGGGATTCGTCCAGTCGCCGTCGCATCACGACCGCGAGAAGAAGCAAAGGAATGGCCACGAGGAAGGGGATGCGCCATCCGAAAGAATCGAAGTTGTCCTGACTCAGGAACGTCGAGACGAGGAAGAATCCGCCCGAGGCCAGGATGGTCCCGATGGGCGAACCGATCTGCGGGATCGCGGAGAGTTTGGCCTTGCTCTCCGGAGGGGCATTTTCGATCGCGATGGTCATGGCTCCGGACCACTCGCCGCCGACGAAGATTCCCTGGAGAAACCTCAGGACGACCAGGAGTACCGGAGCGAAAACGCCGATGGTCATGTACGTGGGCAGGAGGCCGATGATCGCCGTTGCGATCCCGATTCCCGTCACGGTGATCAGCATGACGGTCCGGCGTCCGACCTTGTCCCCGAGGGAACCGAAGATCATGCCGCCTAACGGGCGGGCCAGGAACCCGACGGCCAAGGTGGCGAAAGAACTCAGGGTCGCGGCCACCGGGTCATCGTTGGTGAAGAACTGCACGTTGAAGACCAGGGCGGCTGCCGTATTGAACAGAAAGAAGTCGTACCATTCGAGGGCTGTGCCGATCAGGGCACCGAAGGTGACCTTTCGTGCCTCCTTCTCGGAGAGCGTGGTCGAGAATTCCCCTTCGTCCTTCAGAGGAAGACTCTCTACGTTCTGAGGGGTGCTCATGGTGTGTCCTCGGTTGGGTGCGGATAATAGTGACCAGTATTACAGGTGGAAAAGCCCAATTGAAGAACAAAATGCCTCACCTTTTGAGCTCTATGATGTGCATATGACCAAAAACGAGAGGATCTTGGCCGAACTGGAACTCCATGTGGAGGGCAGCGTCGAGACGTATGTCGATCGTGTCCTGGAATTACAGGATTATCGGGATGGTTTGGTTCACGTCGAGGACATACGGGCTACGGCGCGGGAAAGCTTTGCGGCTCTGATTGATCAGGTCTTTACGGACGCCCCCGAGAGCGCCGGGCTGCTTGTGGATACGGCACGCGACCTCGTGATGCGTCGTCGTGCCCAGGGCGTGCATCTGGATCCACTTCTGACGGCCGTACGCCTGGACTTCACGGTGCTGTGGGAACTTCTCAAGAGGCTTTGCCAGCCGCACGACACTGCAGCTCTGGTGGATCTGGCCGAGCCCTTGTGGCGAGCCGTCGAAGATTACGCCAACGGTGTCTACCGCGCCTATCTTGAGCAGAGCGAACGGGAGGTCAGGGAGGAATCGGTTTTGCGTCAGGAATATCTGACGCAGGCACTCAGTCGGGATGTTGGGGCCGAAGCCATGCGGCAGGCCTCGCGCATGGTCGGGTTCGACGTCGGGGAGCCTTTGGTCCTGTGCGTTGCGGTCGGTGACGTCGGCCGCGAACTCCGTGGAGTCCTGTCCACCGCGCTTCGGTCGGCTCTGCCGGTCCACCTGGTGAATTTCGAGGGTTATGCAGTGCTGATTTTCCCTGCCCGCCTGGACGACGTCCGTGACCGGGTGTCACGAGTGCCTTGTGCCGTGCTGGAGAATCTGATGGGGCTGGAAGGAGTCCGCTTCAAACTTCGTCTCGCCCAGCGCATCGCGGAAGTTGTGGCGGAGGAGGACTCCGGCGCCGTGACGCCTGAGCGTGCGTGGCCTCGCGTTGCCCGGCGCGGCCTCGAGAGTATAGGCCTCGATCTGGCCGAGCAGATCGAGGCAGGGCTGCGTCGAGCCCGACGGGGTGAGGCGGCACGCATTGCGGTGACTGTGCGCCAATACCTTTCATCGGGCTCAGTCGCGGAGGCGGCCGAAGCGATTCCGTGCCATCGCAATACGGTTCAGAATCATCTCAACCGGTTTCGTGAACTGACCGGAATAGACCCCGGAATTCCGGAGCAGGCCGCACAGTTGGTCATCGCTTGGGGCTGAGGACCCCACCCTCCTGCGAGTCGGCACCAAAGGTTCGCTTCCGCGCGTCCTCGCGTGCGGGCTCACCAAATTTGTGAACCCGTGATTCGAGGGCGGGCGAGAGGCCCGGTTGCTTACAAGATGGCCGAAACGCCGTCGCGAATCGCCTGGATGTCCACGGTGCCGGGGCAATCGGTGGAGACGACGAAGCTATGGGGAACGATCTGCGACTGGGGATCGAGTCCGTAGGTGCGGCAGATGGTTGCGCAGAGATTGATCGACTGGTTGTAGGTATCTTGCGTGGGCGCGCGGTTGGGGTCGGCCGAGTGCTCGATACCAATGCTGCGAAGGTTGAAATTCCAGTCCCCGGCGTGCCAGGCGGTGTCCGCTTCGTTGACGAATTGATGGATCTCGCCTTCGCCGATGCCATAGTGGGCGCTGACGCCCGAGTTGGGGTCGGCGAATGTTGTGTCCGCTGCTGCGAGGGTCCCCACAATGTAGTGAATGACGATGCGATCCACCGATGTGCCTTCGCGGCCTTCGGTGAAATTCGGCGAGCTGACCTGAATGGCTGCCATGGATTATTTCCCTTTCCCCATAGGGCAGCTGAGTGGCCGCTTGGATTGCATTGTTTTGTTGGCGGGTGTCGGTGCGGCCTGGGCTGCGGGTGCGGTGATGAGTGCTGCTCCGGTTGCCGCAGTTGCAGCGGCGGTCAGCGCGAGCACATTACGTCTCGATAATTCCATATCGGCAAGGTACGTTTTCGGGTTCACTAATTCAAAACGCCCGTTGCGTGTGACGCAACCACAAGTGGAATTTTTCACAAAAGGTAGCGCTCGCGGGGTGCTATTTGCTTTGCTCTGCGATTTTCTTGATCGTTTTCAGGGTCTCAGGTATTCCGGCCGCTGCCGCCTCTTGGCGTATCTTGATCTGACGTTCGGCGTCCTCACCGAAGCGATGGAGAAAGTTTGCCTCTGTTACTTCGGAGAAAACTGTATATTCGGTGAGAACACTCCCTTCGCCTTCTGGTGAAATGGTGTATCCCCAGCGGGCGTGGGATGGAATGACCTCCCACGCGAAGTGTTGTCCCGGTTCGGCGATGACGACTTCGGATGTGGTTGTCCATTCTCGTTCCGGGGTGCGGTTGTGCCCTGTAAAGGTTGCACCGACGTCGTGTCCGCCAGGACCGTCCCAGTCGCACCGGTAGCACTGTTGGCTCCATTCGCCGGTCCGGGTTACGTCCGAGACGAGGTCGTAGATTTCGGCAGGTGACTTGTCGATATGGATCGAGTCGGAGAGTTCATATGTCATGAGTGCAGTCTAGTGCTCCGCCCGGATCCCGAAACCCCTTGTTCGTCGACCAATATTCGTGAGAAAACGATATCGAATCGAATGGAACTCGTCGTGCATATCTTGCAAATTCTACTTCCGTCCCTGGATTCCGACGACCCGTTTGATGCCGGATAGTCATTTCAAAAGTAAATCTTTCGGTGTGTCTATGGACATATCAGGCCGAATTACCATACGGTCGTGCCCGGCACCTTGTTCGACTTGTCCGTTACTGGATGGCCGCTCAAGGCATTCGTTGGGAGGAGCACACAGCTCCTCTGGCGGCCATGGACGCACTCGACACCGCATATTGAGGTACAGAATGTTCGAATTGGGCACGAGAAGGATGACGCAGGGCGTTTTAAGACGTTTTAAGCACAAGGAAGCAACCGGCGTCATCGCGACGACCGCGGTCTTGCTTGGCTTGACGACCCTCGCGGCCCCGGCCGCCGAGGCAGCATCGACGGCCGGCCCCACTACTGGTATTCAGGGTCGGGATATTTCCGTCAATCAAGGAACTGACTATCCCTGGGGCGAGGTTGCTTCTGCGGGTGTTCAGTATGGTCAAGCACAGGCAACCGACGGGGACTGGGTGTCCCCGGCATTCGATCAGCAATACAAGGACATCGAAAATGCTGGTCTTTATAAAGGTGCCTATCATTTCGCTCGCCCCGGCGACAGTAGTGGGGCGACCCAGGCCAGCTTCTTCATCGAGCACGGAGGCAAGTGGACAAATGACGGTACGACCTTGCCGGGAATGCTCGACGTGGAATCCACGCCGAGCGCCAAAACAGCCGAAGAACAGTGCTACCACCTCTCGACTTCCGAAATGACGTCGTGGATTCAAGACTTCACGAGTGAGTACAAATCCGAGACCGGCCGCGCCCCCATCATCTATACAACGAATGCATGGTGGAATCAGTGCGTCGGCGATACGACGGCCTTCACCGACAGTCCGCTCATGATTGCCAAGTGGGGAAGCAAGACATCGGGCGAAGTCCCGGCCGCTTGGTCAGACTACGACTTCTGGCAGCACACCGAGAGCAGTGCGGGCAGCGTGGCCGATCGCAGTCGGTTCAATGGATCGAAGGCCAAACTTGAGGACCTCGCAACCAACCCCGGATACACTCCCGTGGGTTCTGCCTCGAAGCAGCAGGTTCCGCTCGGGTACTGATCCCCTGCGGGACTGTGGCCAACCGTGCTGAGGTCACCAACGGCCGATGCGGCCCCAATAGGGTACGTGAGGCTTTCTCGGCTCATCCCGACGTGGAATTTCGGGTGGGGGACGTCCACGGCCCGGGCCGGAGCCGTCTACACCAGCTCGCTTTCCTCCAGTACGTCCGTCACCAAATCCGCTATCTCGGAGCGCTCGGATCTGTTCAGGGTGATGTGGCCGAATAGGCGATGCCCCTTGAGCCGGTCGATCACGGCGGTGATGCCGTCGTGACGGCCGACGCGCAGGTTGTCGCTCTGGGCGACGTCGTGGGTCAGTACCACCCGGGAATTCTCCCCAAGCCGAGAAAGTACGGTGAGCAGAACCGTTCGTTCCAAGGACTGTGCCTCGTCGACGATCACAAACGTGTCATGAAGTGAACGACCCCGGATGTGGGTCAGGGGCAGGACTTCCAGCATGTCCCGTTCCACGACCTCGTCCACAACGTTCTTGCTGACCAGAGCGCCCAGAGTATCGAATACGGCCTCGGCCCAGGGATTCATTTTGTCTCCTTCCGAGCCCGGTAAGTATCCGAGATTCTGCCCGCCGACGGCATACAACGGACGGAACACCGTGATTTTCTGGTGGGTGCCCTTCTCCAGGACAGCCTCGAGCCCGGCCATGAGAGCCAGCGCCGATTTTCCCGTGCCGGCGCGCCCGCCCAGGCTCACAATGCCCACCGATTCGTCGAGCAGCATGTCGATCGCGATGCGTTGCTCCGCCGAACGCCCACCGACGCCGAAAGCCTGCTGGTCACCATGGATCAAGGCGATGGTTTCCGGGCCCACGACACGACCCAGCGCCGACCCCTTGGGGGAGGCGAGGATCAGCCCCGTGTTCATCACTTCCGCGGCAACTCTGTCGCTCTGGAGCGATCCGGATTCGTACAGTTGGTCGATCTCTTCATCATCGAGGTAGATCTCGGACAGACCCGTGAAACCCGAGTCCATAGCCTGCTCTGCCAAATACTGTTCCGCCGCCAGCCCGATCGCGGCGGCTTTCACTCGCATCGGAACATCCTTGGTCACCACGACGACGTCCGCTCCTTCCGCCTGCAGGTTGCGGGCGACCGCGATGACCCGTGTGTCGTTCTCGGATCGATCGAAAGCCACGGGCAACTGGCACGTGGCCACGTGATTGAGTTCAATGCGCAGGGTCCCACCGGCATCCCCGACCGGGATGTCACGGTCCAATCGTCCGTATTCATCGCGGAGATCGTCCAGAATCCTGAGGGCTTTGCGTGCCGTATAGCCCAGCTCCGGGTGGTGCCGTTTCCCCTCGAGCTCCGAGACAACCACGAGCGGAATCACGACCTCGTGCTCGTCAAACCGCAACATTGCTCTCGAATCAGAGAGAAGGACCGAGGTATCAAGAACATAAGTGGTGATGGACGAGCTCACGGTGAGTTCCCCTTCGACGTCGTCAACGGGGTGCCTGCGGCGATCGGCCTCTCACTTTCTTTGTCGAGGCCGAAACCCCGAGCCGGCGCGTGCCGACTACTCTCAACCTAGGGTCCGGCAAGCGCGCAGGGGGTTCACAACACCCCTGAAGGCGGTGACGATTGCGTGAATGGACGATGAATCCCGACGCCGTGTTCCCACGGGCGTTCAGGTTTCCGGAAGCGGGAAATATCCGGTAGCCGACTATGATCCACCTCTCAGCGAATGTATTCTGAGGCGATCAATTGCATGGGGCAATCTCACCGCGCACCGGAGAAGGGGAATGCAGAATGGCGTCGTACCGACCAGAAGAAGTTCAGGAGGATCGACCTGCCTCGACGTGGCATACCGTCAAGTCGATTCTCGCCGCATCCAGCGGAAACCTCGTGGAATGGTTCGACTTCTACGTCTACTCCTTCTTCAGCGTCTACTTCGCCCAACAGTTCTTCGCGAATGCCGGTGAAACCGGGGCATTCATGAGCACGGCCGGCGTATTCTTTGTCGGATTCCTGATGCGCCCTCTCGGCGGTTACATTTTCGGTCGGGTCTCCGACCGATATGGGCGCAAGGCATCCATGCTGTCGTCGATCCTCCTCATGTGCGCCGGCTCATTGGGTATGGCAGTTCTTCCGACCGCCGAAACCGTGGGAGCACTGGCGCCCGTTCTGCTGACGGTCGTCCGTTGTGTCCAAGGGATCTCAGTCGGCGGTGAGTACGGTTCGACGGCGACTTTCATGTCCGAGGTCGCGACCTCCGGCAAACGTGGTTTCTTCTCGTCCTTCCAGTACGTGACCCTTGTGGGCGGGCAGCTGCTGGCAAGTCTGCTCGCGGTGATCATGACCCACACCATGGGCGATGACAAGATCAGTGCGGGCTGGTGGCGACTGCCCTTCGTGATCGGTGCAGCGGCCGCGATCGTCTCGCTTTGGCTTCGGTCGGGTCTGACCGAGACGACGTCGTCTTCCGACCGCAATGCCGCGGGGTCCGGAAGCCTGCTCGAGGTATTCCGCCACCCGCGAGCCTTCTGGGTGGTTTTCGGTATCACGAGCATCGGCTCGCTGGTCTTCTATGTATTCACGACGTACATGCAGAAATACCTGATTAACACCAACGGCTTCGAAAAGGGGCAGGCCGCCGACACGATGACGATCTGCCTCTTGCTCTTTATCATCATGCAGCCTCTTGCGGGCGCGCTCTCGGACAAGATCGGGCGCAAGAATTCCATGCTGATCTTCGGGATCGCCATGGTCGTTCTGCCGGTCCCGCTGCTGACCCTGATCGGCTCTCAAAGCTCCATCTTCATGTCCGGCGTATTCATCGTGATCGCCATGATCTTCGTCAGCCTGTACACCTCGATCTCGGGCGTCGTGAAAGCGGAGATGTTCCCGGCACATATCCGTGGGCTCGGCGTCGGATTCACTTACGCGATCGCCAACTCGTTGTTCGGCGGTTCGGCCGAGTACGTCGCCCTGTTCATGAAAGACCACGGGTTCGCCGGGGTCTTCCCTTGGTACGTGGTCGTCATGGCCGTGCTCGGTTTGATCGCAGTGATTGCGATGCACGACAACCGTAAGCATTCGACCCTCGAGAACCCCGAGGGCAGCGCCTACGCGGCTCCCTCGCGGCGCACGGAGGACGCCGTGAAGTCGGGCGGCTCCCGGGAGCCCTGATCGAGGGCGGGGCAGGCGGAGCCGCACGTCATCGGGGCCCGCATCGGTGCATCCGATATAGCCTGGGCAGGACCCCACCGAAAGGATCGCGTCCGTGAAACTCATTGACAAGCTCGCGTGGATCAACATCGTCGACGGACGACTCCTCGTCGCTCGTTCTCACGGGCAGAAGGCCTTTTACTTACCCGGTGGCAAGCGGGAACAAGGGGAAGACGACGCCGACGCCCTCGCGCGCGAGATCGAGGAGGAATTGGCCGTCCGGATCGTCAAGAATGGGATTCGCCGTGTGGCCACCCACGAGGCCGAGGCCCACGGAAAGCCCGGAACCACGGTTCGGCTGACGTGCTACGGCGCGGAACACGAAGGGAATATCATCCCCTCGTCCGAGATCGAGGAGATCACCTGGGTCACTGCGGTCGACGGTGGTCTGCTCTCGGAGGGGGCGCGCGGCGTCGTCGAGGGCCTGGCCGCTCAGGGCCTGGTGCGGCGGGAAAGCCCGGAGCCACGAGCGATTCTGTTCGACCTGGATGACACTCTGGTGCAGACCAGGGCGGTCAAGTGGAAGCACCATCAGGAGGTAGCCAGACGTTTTTACGGAATCGACCTGACCGAAGATGCGCTTTCCGAAGCCTGGGGCATGCCCTTCGACGCCATGATTGCCCGGTTGTACCAAGATTCCGCCCCCGTCGACCAGATGCGCGCGGATAATCAGTCCATTGCCGCGGACTATCTCAAAACCGAGGTTGACGGCGCCGTACGCACGGTCACGGCTCTGCTGGACCGCGGCCTTCAGGTCGGCGTAGTGACTTCCACGAACACCGAGTTCGCGGTGGCTGACCTCGAGCGCCTAGGATTCCCCACGCACCGTCTCCTCGGGATCCAAGGGGCGGATCGTTCTAGCTTCCACAAACCCGACGGGCGCGTCTTCAGCGACCTGTTGTCCTTGCTCTCGGGGAAAGGCATTGGCGCCTCGGAAACCGTGTACGTGGGCGATTCACTGGCCGACCGGACGGCGGCCCTCGCGGCCGGCCTCGACTACATCGGTATCGAATCGGATCTACCCAGGGATGCCGCCCCTGAAGGTCACCGGCCGCAGGTTTTGCCGACCGTGGCCGACGTGGCCTTGGCCCTCAGGGAATACTGAATTCGCTTCAACTTTTCGCTCGTCATCTGAAACGATCAACTTGGTCAGAGCTACCCGAGGAGACAACATGAGAGCGCCAGAGAATAATCCCGGAGGAACAATCGACCTGAACGGTCGGAGGTTATCCCGCATGGGCTACGGAATGGGCAGCTTGGGGCGCGCCAGCGATTCGTCGGACGAACGGCAGGAATCCGTGGGTCTCTTGCATCGAGCCTTGGAACTCGGTGTTCAGATGTTCGATACGGCTCATTTCTATGGCGCGGGCCATTCCAACGCCTTGCTGGCGGAAGCGTTCGCCGATCGGCGCGATGACGTGTTCCTCGCTACCAAAGTTGGGGCGCGTGTGGTGACGGGTGGGAAGGTTCCCATGGCCGCGGCACAAAAGCCCAGAGAATTGAGGGAGTCGGTGGAGGCGAATCTCGAGTCTCTGAGGACGGACTACCTGGACCTCGTGTACATGCGCCGCATGGATTTCAAACCGGGCCTGGTCGTGGGGGAGGATCAGTTAGTTCCTCTGGAAGACCAACTGGCCGAACTCATCTCGTTGCGCGAGGAAGGCAAGATCCGCGGCATCGGCCTGAGTCACGTGAGACCGGAGCAAGTGGAGTCGGCGTTGCCCGCCGGAATCCTCGCGGTGCAGAACATCTACAACTTGCTTGACCGACACGACGAACCGCTCTTGCAGCTGACCCGTGCCCACGGTGCGGCTTGGATTCCCTATTTCCCCCTCGGTGGAGGCGGCGAATTCTTCGGGTTGCCTCGCGTGACGGAAGACGAGGGGGTCGTCGACGTGGCACGCGAGTTGGGGGCGACACCTCAGCAAGTGGGTCTCGCATGGCTCCTGGCCCGCTCTTCCAACACCATGGTCATTTCTGGAACCAGTTCCGTCGAACATCTCGAGGAAAATCTCGCCGCCGGGGCCCTCGCCCTTTCCCCCGAAATGCTGGAACGTCTCGAAGGTTAAGCCACGAACAAGGGCCAGGGCCTCGGAGAGATCCTACGGTGGCGAGGGCTCAAACGCCGCGTCGGCACCGTAGGATCCTCACAAGGTCCTGGCCCTGGTGGAACGTCCGGAAGCTTTAGCTCCGGGCTTTCTCCAGGTCGTATTCGTGGTTGAGGTCGGCGACGTGCTCGCGAGCCTCGGGCTTGGACTCCGCCGAGGGCGTCGAGCCCCACAGCGGGCGGCCGTTGCTCTCCGGAGTGAAGTAGACCGCGACCAATCCGATCACACCGGCTCCCATGAGGTAGTAGGCGGGCCACATCAGGTTTCCAGAACTGCCGACCAGCCAGTTCATGACGGTCGAGGTCGTTCCGCCGAACAGGGAGATCGAAATGTTGAATGCAATCGACAAGGCGCCTGCACGCACGAGGGTCGGGAACAGCGACGGCAGTGTCGAGGGCATCGTGGCACTGAAGCAAATGAGGCTGAGCCCCATGATAATCAGGCCGATCAGAACCGTAAGGTCGCTGTGACCCCGGATCAGAAGGACTGACGGGATCGAGAGCAAGATCAGTGCGAGAGAACCGGCTACGATGACCGCCTTGCGGCCCACCCGGTCCGAGAGTTTGCCCAGCATCGGAATGGTGACCAGCAGGATCGCCATGACGATGATCTGAAGGATCTGCGAGGTGAGCTCGGAAACACCACCGCTGCCCTGGATCTCCTTGACGGAATCGAAGTACGTGGGAATGTACGAGGTCAGCATGTAGTTGGTGATGTTCCAGGCGAGAACCAGACCGACGCAGAGGAGCATCGACGGCCACAACTTGAAAATGTTCTTGAACTCATGGCCCTTCTGACCCTCTTGCTTGCTGGACTTTTCCGTCTTCTCCGCTTCCTTTTCGAGCTGAAGATAGGCGGGAGTGTCCGCGAGCTTGGAACGAAGGTAAACGCCGATGAAGCCGAGCGGAAGCGCGACGAAGAACGGCAGGCGCCAGCCCCAACTGAGCATCTGGTCGTCGGTCAGCACGCCAGTCATGACAGTCGCGATGGTGGCGCCGAGGAGGTAGCCGGCAAAAGTGCCGACCTCGAGGAGAGAGCCGAAGAATCCACGACGCCGGTCGGGAGCGTACTCGGCGATGAACGTCATCGCGTTTCCGTACTCACCACCCGTGGAGAAGCCCTGCAAAAGGCGGCACGCGAGGAGCAAGAACGGGGCCCACAGGCCCACGGTCGCGTATCCCGGCAAGACGCCGATGGCGAAGGTTCCCAGGGCCATCATAATCATGGTCATGGCCAAAACCTTGTTGCGGCCGATTTTGTCCGACAGCGGACCGAAAACCATCCCTCCGATCGGGCGGACCAAGAAGGCCACGGCGAACAGTGCCGCGGTGATGACCTTGCCGATCGCGCCGTCAAGATCGGGAAGGAAGACCTTCTCGATAGTGACCTGGAGGTACGCGTAGACACCGAAGTCGTACCACTCGGTGATGTTGCCGATGGCGGCCGCTCCGATAGCGCGCTTGATGATATTCGGCTTGGTGACCGTGACTTCGTCGACGCTCCAGCGCCGACGAACGTTCTCGGGTCCAAACATGTCTTACAACCTTCCATAAAGGGCAATTGCCCTGGCTCAAGGTGCGTAGCCGGGCTCAAATTGAATGCTGATAGCCGACACTACAACTCATTGGAACGCTATGTACCAGGTGCGCGTCGTCAATCCGAGGCCCGGAGGTCCTTTGTCTCCCCTTCTTATCTGGTGACGCAACAGCAGATGAGAGGCCACGCATGTGGCGCCAGCCACTGATCAGCGTGCTTGTTATCTGTGTGCAAACTCATCAAAATTTTCCTCTTGGGCCACCCTGAGATGCAAGGGCGCCAGGAATTCACCCAAAATATATTCCCATGCGATGTGATCTGGGTCTAGTCTCGGACCTATAACCGACGCAGCCCTCACAAGGAGCTCACCATGGCAGGGAAATTCGAGATCTACGAGGGCAAAGCAGGCAAATTCCGCTTTCGTCTGAAGGCAGGCAACGGTGAAGTCGTCGCTTCAGGCCAAGGATACGGGTCCCTCGCCTCGGTCAAGAAGGGGGTTGCAGCCGTGCAGCGTGCTGCAGAAGGCGCGACCGTGACCCACCTCGACAAAGAAGACTGAGACTACTTGATCCACACATCCCGATGGTGCCGCAGGACTGGACGTGCCATCGGGATCCTGTCGTGATCAAGGATCGCCGCAATATTCGTCAACCCGTTCACCTGAAGGTCCGCGCTCACTAAGATCAAGGTGTGCCTGAGGCCGGCTCAGACACACCGTGTCGGGAAGCAGGTGACCCAGGGTGACCGATTGGGATCCGAGTATCTGGTTCCGGGCCGTCGACGTTTCGGCTGTCCTGGCAAATGGCCTCCTGGGTGGAGCGCTCGCGCGAGCGTTCAGGTTCGACGTCGTCGGGTTCGCGATGCTCGCCATCGTCACGGGCATGGGTGGCGGCTTGATCCGCGATGTCCTCCTGAACACCGGATTCCCGATAGCGTTGACGGACAGCGGATACTGGATTGCGGCAATAGTGGCCTCGATCCTTGCGTACACGATTGATCTCGGCGCCAGGTGGGCAGACCGTGCCCTGATCGTTGTCGACTTCATTGGCATGGGTTGCTGGGCCGCCACGGGAACATCCAAATCCCTCATGCTCGGTCTGCATTGGATTCCCTCCGTGATGCTCGGGGTCACTACAGCAGTGGGTGGAGGAGTGATTCGCGACGTCATGGTCAATCGCATCCCTTCCATATTCGGCGGCAGCTCCCTTTACGCGACGATTGCACTCTTCGGCGGCCTAGAGATGGCGTTTTTCTCGGAAGTCCTGCACCGTCCCAACTTGGGGATGCTGGTGTCCATTCTGACGTGCGGCACGGTGGGAGTCCTGGCCCGATGGCGCAACTGGCGCCTTCCGGAGCCCATTGAGCTCAAGGTGCCTCGCCCGCGCCTCAAATTCTCGTTTGCCTCCCGCCCCCGCTCGCAACGGCTGGAAGGCTGGGCGCCCGGTCAACCTCTGACGGAGAACCTCGAGGCCATCACGGAGGAGCAGGTCCGGGCTCATCGGGAAAAGAAGAGGCGTCGTTTCCGGCGTCGTCGATGATCCGGCACCCGGCCGTCCCGCATGGTTGGACCCGACGATTCGACCGAGTGCCCACGCCAACGACGCCGATCCCAACTCCTCGGAATGGTGCTGAGACGCTCCACCCGTGATGAGCGCGCGTCTCGTGCTTCTTCCCATGAGTAGCATTGCCGAAAAGAGTAACTTACGTCATAGGCAGGGGATATGGACGCAGACGTCATCGTAGTCGGGGCGGGGTTGGCGGGCATGGTCGCCGCCGCGGAAATTGCTGATTCCGGGCACGACGTCATTGTGCTGGATCAGGAACCCGAGCAATCCCTAGGAGGTCAGGCATACTGGTCATTGGGCGGTCTGTTCTTCGTCGATTCACCCGAACAACGACGAATGGGGATCAAGGACTCTCTGGAGCTGGCCCGTCAGGATTGGATGGGGTCGGCGCAATTCGACCGCGACAGCGACTATTGGCCCAAGCAGTGGGCCGAGTCCTATCTCGATTTCGCCGCGGGGGAGAAAAGAGCATGGTTGCGGCAGATGGGTCACCGTGTCATCCCAGTTGTCGGCTGGGCGGAACGGGGTGATGGACGGGCCGAAGGCCACGGAAATTCCGTACCCCGTTTCCACATCACCTGGGGGACAGGCCCCGGCCTCGTCGATCTTTTCGAACGCCGTTGTCGCGAGCATGTCCGGTCGGGAAAGCTTCGCTATGCTTTCAGGCACCGGGTCGACGAACTCGTGGTGACTCATGGGGAGGTTGCCGGTGTCCGAGGAGCCGAACTCGCCCCCGACCTCATGCGTCGAGGCGCGCCGAGCAATCGCGACGTCGTTGCCGACTTCGAGCTCACGGCCCAAGCGGTCATCGTGACGTCCGGGGGCATCGGAGCCAACCATGATCTGGTGCGCAAGAATTGGCCCGCGCGGCTCGGAACGCCGCCGAAGCACATGGTGTCCGGGGTTCCTGCCCATGTAGACGGCCGGATGCTCCGCATCGCACAGGCTGCGGGAGCCAATGTCATCAACCCCGACCGTATGTGGCATTACGTGGAGGGCATTCGCAACTGGAGTCCCATCTGGGAAAACCACGGAATCCGTATTCTTCCCGGGCCGTCGAGCCTCTGGCTCGATTCCGAGGGCAAGCGCTTGCCCGGCCCTTATTATCCCGGGTGCGACACCCTGGGAACGCTCGGGCACCTTCGCCGCAACGGGCATGAGTACAGCTGGTTCGTGCTGACGCAGAAGATTATCCAGAAAGAGTTCGCTCTCTCGGGATCGGAGCAGAACCCGGATCTGACCGACAAGGACTTCAAGCTTCTTTTGTCGCGCATCGGAGCCAAAACGGCGCCTGGGCCGGTTGAGGATTTCAAACGGTATGGCAAGGACTTCGTCGTTGCAGATTCACTCGACGAACTCGTGAACGGAATGAACAGAGTGGGAGACCCCGGGAAGCGGGTCGACGTCGATCACCTACGCATGCTGATGGAGGACCGAGACCGGGAGCTGGTGAACCCTTACGGCAAGGACGCCCAGTTGACGATGATGCGTTCCCATCGCAAGCACCGCGGAGACAGAATTCTCCGGACCGCGGCTCCCCACCGGCTCTTGGACACCAAGAACGGCCCGCTGATCGCTGTTCGCCTCAATATCCTGACCCGCAAGACGCTGGGTGGTCTCGAAACTGACTTGCAGGGGCGGTGTCTGCGCGGTGACGGCTCCCCGATGCCCGGGCTGTATGCCGCTGGCGAGGTCAACGGATTCGGGGGCGGCGGCATGATGGGGTACAACGCGCTGGAAGGAACGTTTTTGGGCGGGTGTCTGTTCTCGGGGAGGGTCGCCGGGAGAGCGGCCGCATCCGCCGTCTTGTGACCTCGCGACATCCCGGGATAACCCCTGAGTCGCGCCCAGGGCATTACTTGTCGACGAAGACTCCGCGAGAGCGGTCCTTGGAGACGGCCCCGGCCTCGAAGATGCGGCCGCTCATCGAAATGTAGACGCCGGGCTCCAAGAGCTGCGCGCTGGCGACGGCGGCGCCCACGTTGAAAGGAGCGTCGGTCAGTCGCATGCAGGACGGTTGCATGGCCCCGGTCAGGACGATCGTCTTGCCTTCGACAGCCGCCGGGCACCGCCGGAGATAGTCAGCGGTTTCGGGCATCGTGTCGGTTCCGTGGGTGATCACTATCCTGCGCTCTTGGGCGTCCTTCAATGCTTCGACGAGTCGATCCCGGTGCTCGTCGGTCATGTCCAAGCTGTCGATCGCGACCACCGGGCGAATTTCGGTCTCCACATTGGTGGCCGCTTGATCCAGGATGCCCCCGATCGTGGGCTTGTCGATCTCGAGCTCTCCCGCAACGGAATAGAACTTGTCGATCGTTCCGCCGGTGGTCAGCACGAGGACTTTTTCCGGGTGGCTCGGTACGGGCACGGTAGCTCCTTGGGTCTGTTGTTAATGGTCGCTCGGCCTGGCACGCAACAGGGACGTGATCAGCTTATCCGGGAGCAGCACCGGCGGCGACACCAACGCCCGCGCATGGTGTGCAACACATTGAGCACGTCAATCCCAAAAATCTTCGGACCTGCTGATAAGTTCACTCACCGTCTGCCGCAGGCAGCGTGCAATGCCCCCTCAACATCCTTCTGATAAGGGGAAACGGTGAGTACGTCCGGCCCTCCCCAGGCATAGGGAAGGACCGCCGGAGCCTTCGCGGAGGCATGTTGCAGGCTTGCTGCCCGGTTGCGCACCTGAGCCAAGAGAGTACAGTGGCACCCGTTTGTCGAAAAGAAAGCGTACTTATGAGTGATTCTCAATCAGCTAAATCACCTTCACTAACCGCTGACGATGTCCACGTAGTCGACCAGGCCGAGATGAAAAAGGCGCTCCGAGCGACCCTCCTGGGGAACTTCATGGAGTGGTTCGACATTGGCGTGTTCGCCTACGTGATGACCTACATCGCGTTGGTGTTTTTCCCGTTGCCCGCTCCGTGGGACAGTTTGGCCACTTTCGCAACACTCGCGGTGACCTTCCTGGTTCGCCCGCTGGGTGGCCTGATTCTCGGTCCGATCGGTGACAAGGTCGGTCGACGCAAGGTCCTGGCCTTCACGATCCTCATGATGTCCCTGGGCACCTTCTTGATCGGTTGCCTCCCGGGCTACTCAACCATTGGCGTCTTCGCGCCCATTCTTCTGGTCCTGCTCAAATTCGTGCAGGGCTTTTCCACCGGCGGCGAGTATGCCGGTGCCGCAACTTTCATCGCCGAGTACGCCTCCGACCGGCGTCGTGGATTCTGGGGCTCCTTCCTGGACTTCGGTTCCTACCTCGGTTTCGCCGCGGCCGCCACGCTCGCGACCGTCATCGAGGTCGTGGGCGGCGAACAGTTCATGACGGAATGGGGTTGGCGCATCTGTTTCTGGGTAGCGCTTCCCTTGGGCATTGTGGGCCTGTACATGCGTAGCCATATCCAGGAGTCCCACGCCTTCGAGGCGCAGATGGACGCCCAGGACAAAGAGGCCAAGCAGGAGGAGAAATCCATCAAGGACGAACTCCTCGAGGTCGTCCGCGGACATTGGCCGCACCTGCTGATCGGTTCGGCAATGGTCATGTGCGCCCAGGTCGTCGGCTATGCCGTGACCACGTACATGCCCGAGTACCTCTCCGACGTCTTGGGATACGACACCCTGCACGGCAATGCCCTGCTGGTGCCGGTCCTGATTATCGTTTCGGTCAGCCTGCCGCTGTTCGGGGCCATCTCGGACCGTGTGGGCCGTCGTCCTGTCATGTTGACCGGCTGCGTGATCGGCGTGATCGGGTCGATTCCGGCCTTCGCGTTGATGACCATGGGCCACACTTGGTCCACGTTCCTCGGTCTTTTGATCATGGGCATCATTATGATGTTCCAGGTCTCGATTCAGGCATCGGCGCTGCCGTCGCTGTTCCCCACCAAGGTTCGCTACACCGCGATGGGCATCATGTTCAACCTTGCGGTCGCCATCTTCGGCGGTACCACGGGCTTCGTGATCACCGCGTTGCAGAACATCTTCAACTCCGATCTCATGGGCGCGTACTACATCATGTTCGCCTGCATCGTGGGCGCCATCGGCGTTTACTTCATGAAGGAAACCTCGGGACACAACCTGCACGGATCCATGCCGGCGGTTGAGGAAGAGCACGAGGTGTCCGAGGTCATCGAGAACATTGAAGAGAACGACAAGTACGACCTCTCAACCATGCCGATCGACATCGTGGATGATCCTCGAGCCGATAAAGAAGGGGCTCACTGATGGTTCGTGAATCTTTTGTCTGAGCCGGCGCGCTGAGAAGAACACTCGGAAAACGGGGCCGATCTCGCTGAGGTCGGCCCCGTTTTCTGCGTGTTCGGCCGCTACCGGGGCCGTGGGTCCTCGAACGGCCCTATCCTGGTGCGCCGCCGCCTGAGCCCTCTACTGCGAGGAACCCGAAGTTCTGTGCCGGCTCTCCTTCTCGAGTGCTTTGACGAGTTCGTCTTTGCTCATCTCGGAACGACCCTCGATGCCGAGTTCCTGAGCCTTGTTGTACAGGTGCTCCTTGGAGGCGTTGGCGTCCACGCCCCCAGCCGTTTCACCCTTGCCACGGCGCGAGGACTCCGCGCGCTCGTCGGAGTCGCCGTACTGCTTCTTCTCCTGCCACTTGTCGCCGACCTTCTCGTGCGTGTGCTTGAGCTGCGCATAGGCGGTTTGGGCGGCGCGCCGGGCATCGCCGTATTGGTCCATCGCCGAATCGTAAGTCTCGGCGAACGT
Source organism: Rothia uropygialis (assembly GCF_004137765.1). Lineage (GTDB taxonomy): Bacteria > Actinomycetota > Actinomycetes > Actinomycetales > Micrococcaceae > Rothia. Next base: position 35,592 of record NZ_NOIS01000006.1, read on the forward strand.
ATCCTGCGCTTTTTGACCCGACTTCTTGATGGTGTCCGGAAGTTCGCTCCGGATCGGTTGTCCATTCTGATTGGTCTTGGGCATGATTAGCTCCTTTGCTGATTCTTGCGTGGCTTGTGAGGTGGCATCAGCTGCAGGACCCCGGGGATCTCGTGAACATCCTGCGATGCGAAACCGTCTCGCACGAATCCGGCCCAGACCGCGCGAAGTGCGCGACCGGCTTCGTCGAAACTTCCCGGATCGTAGGTTGCCATCATGGTCGGGCCGGTGACTCCGGCGCCAGCGTTCTCCCCGCTCTCCGTCCAGGCCGGGCCGGGGAACAGCAGCGGCAACTCGGAGACATGACAACAGGAGAGGGCCTCGTCCGGCTTTCCGAAGACGAACCGGTAGAGTCCGGCCTGGCCCCCGGCGTTGGCCAGGCGTTGAGCCCAAATCGCGTTGTCAGCGGCGTAAATCAGCTGGGTGGTCGCACGGACCACGGGCTCGACGAGGCCTTTCCTGGCCCAGCGAAGCCCCATCAGGAATTTCAGGGGTGGCACCCTGCCCGTGAAGAGGGCGGATTCGCGAGCCGTCGTGCCCATGAGGACGTCGACCTTGCCCGCAAGTTGTTTCCATCGGTCTTTGAGATCCTGCTCTTGCGGCAGCGGGCGTTGCCCGTACCGAGACGAAAACGGCATGAGGGACGCACGGCCGTGGAATGCGGCTTTGCGATTGATGACCAATTCGGCCTCGGCCAATTCCGTGGTCGTGGCCTGCCGCATGCGCCCGGTTTTCTCCGGCCCGGGGGTGATGGCGTTCCATGCGCGCCGTCGTCCGTGCACAATTCCGAGGGGCGCGCTCTGTGGGATTGCGCGTTTGATCATGCCCTGGATCTCGGGAACCATCAACAGGTCCCAGCATGCGTGGCCACCGGCGGACTGCCCCGCGATCGTGATGCGCTCCGGGTCCCCGCCGAATGCTTCGATGTTCCTGTGCACCCATTTAACGGCCTCGACCTGGTCCAACAGGCCGGGGTTGGCTTCACGCGTCCGACCGTCGCCGAGGTATCCGAAGAGGCCCAAACGGTAGGTCACGTTCACGACCACAAGATCCTGTTCTCGGACCATGATCGTGGGGTCGTAGTGGGGTAAATCCCCCGCGCCGCCGATGTACGAGCCGCCATGGATCCAGATCATGACGGGCAACCCTGAGCGGCGATTTTCCGGCCTGGTGATGCTCAGCCGTTGGCAGTGCTCGTCAAAACCGAGCCTCTGCGTTTCCACATCGGTTTCTTCACATCTCTGGGGGCACGCCGGGGACGGTGTGTCTGCGGTAAAGGGCTCGTTGTAGACGTAGGGGATCGGCGCTCCGAAGCGTTCGGCTCGGGCGTATCGAATGCCCCATGCTTTCACGACGCCACCCACGCGGGTGGTGAGGAACGTTCCTGCCGGTGAACTCACTGAATCCCACGGTCCGGGGTGGTTTTCGCTGGTTTGGGCCAATGGTTGTTCGGTCGACCGTGTGAGGGGGAGAGCAGTTCCGTTGCTGGTATCCGTCATGTTTTCGAGTCTAGGACGTGTAGCTAGGAAGCAACACAGAGAAGGCCGGGCCATCACATGATATTCGGGCGGGTCGCCGAGCCGAGGAAAAGACGTTCGGAAAATACCGACCGATCGGTCGCTTAAATCAGATACGATCCGGTATTGTCGAGCTTCATGAGTCATAGATCACACCCGCCCGAAGGGGTCACAAGCTCCAGTCAGATGGTCGATCAGCCGAACAATAGCCTCAAATCGCGTCACCTCGTGATGATGGCTTTGGGGTCGGCAATCGGCACCGGTTTATTCGTCGGCACCGGCTCCGCTATCAAAGCCGCAGGCCCGGCCGTTATTATTTCCTACCTCGTGGGCTGTCTGCTCCTGGTCCTGGTGATGAGGGCATTGGGGGAGATGGCCGCGGCGGATCCTGCTTCCGGTTCCTTCTCAACCTATGCAGGCAAAGCCTTGGGCCCTACCGCCGGACGGGCGCTCGGATGGTTGTGGTGGTTTCAAATGGTCATCGTCGTGGCCGCAGAGTCCACGGCTGCCGCCCAGATCGTCAACGAAGCCTGGCCTGTACTTCCACAGTGGGTGCTCGCTTTGGTCTTCATGTGCGTCTTCACGGTCGTGAACTTGCTGCACGTAGAAACCCTGGGTGAAACGGAATTCTGGTTTGCGCTACTGAAGGTCCTTGCCGTGGTGGCCTTTTTGGTGGTGGGGGTGCTGATGCTCATCAACATTCTTCCGGCGCCTTCCCCCGGAACAAGCAACCTGACCGACCACGGCGGCTTCATGCCGCATGGAATCTCCGGAGTTGCCGCGGCCCTGCTCGTCGTGATCTTTGCCTTCGGCGGCACGGAGCTGGCGACCATTGCGGCCGCGGAGACGAGCGAACCCGCTAAGAATGTCACTCGCGCGATTCGGACCATCCTGGTTCGCGTATTGGTTTTCTACGTTGGAGCCGTCGCCGTGATGGTTCTGGTGATGCCCTGGGACGATGACAGCCTGTCGGCCAGTCCCTTCGTCGCGGTTCTCAAGGTTGCGGGCTTGCCGGGAGCCGAAAACATCATGACAGTCATCATTGTGCTGGCGTTGTTGTCGGCACTCAACGCGAATATCTACGGCGGATCACGAATGCTCTATTCGTTGGCCAGGCGTGGTTCGGCTCCTCGCCGGTTCGCGGCCATCACGGACAAGGGCGTCCCCTATCCGGCCGTGATCCTGTCAGTGATCGGCGGGTTCGTCGCGGTCGTCTTGAATTACCTGTGGCCCGAAGTCATCCTGAACGTCATGCTCAATATCATCGGCTCCACGATCTTGGCGGTGTGGACCTTTGCGCTGATTTCGCAGATCATACTGCGCAAGCGTGCGGATCGAGAGGGTCGCAAACTGCCTTTGAAGATGTGGGCATTTCCCTGGGCTTCGTATCTCGCCCTGGTTCTCGTGGCCGCAATCGTGGTGCTCGGGCTGACCGATCAAGAGGTTCGGATCCAATTGATTGCAACCACGGCCCTCATCTGCGTGATCGCGATCCTCACCAGGGTGCTCGTCCGGAACAAGGATGCTTCCGAGTTCAACGATCTGCCGCCGAACACTGCGGCGATTCAGAAGGTCGAGAATCGCGCCGGCGAGTAAAGGCGTCGGGTTCGGCCGCGACCGGCGAAGATGCGGGCCGCGGCCGAACCATTATCGTGCGTCGGCCAATCCCCATGCGTCGGCGAGGATCTCCATGGATCGCGACGATTCCTCGGTGGACGGAGACTGCAGGGAAATCATGAGTTCGTCCGCCTGAGCCAGGTTGGCGAAGCGGTCGAGGTAGTCCTTGACCTCATCGCCCGTACCTTGTGCGGTGAATCGAAGCATCTCGATGATCTGCTGGCCCGCAGGAGAGTGAACGAGCATGTCGAGTTCCGACTCCGTGAGCTGCCGTCCGCGACCGACCATGGATTCCACACGCTTCCTCTGGACCTTCCGGGTTTGCTCGGCCGCCTGCTCGCTCGTGTCGGCGGCGGTCACGTTGACCGCGGCGATGACGTACGGCTCGGAGAGGTGCTCGGAGGGTTGGAAATTCTGTCGGTACGTCGTCGTGGCTTGTTCGAGGGCCGCAGGGGCGAAGTGCGAGGCGAAGGAGTAGGGAAGTCCGAGTTGTGCGGCCAGCTGCGCCCCGAAGAGCGAGGAGCCGAGAATGTAGAGCGGGACGTTGGTATTTCGTCCCGGGATGGCCTGGACTCCTTCAATGCGGGACTTGCCTTCGAGGTACCCCTGCAGTTCGACGACGTCGCTGGGGAAGCGTTCCGCATCTTGCGGGTCCCTCCGGAGCGCCTGAATCGTCTTCATGTCCGTGCCCGGGGCGCGGCCCAGGCCCAGGTCGATGCGGTCCGGGTATAACTCTGCGAGGGTCCCGAATTGTTCGGCGATGACCAGCGGAGAGTGGTTGGGAAGCATTACTCCTCCCGAGCCTAGGCGGATGCTGTCCGTCTGTGACGCGATGTGGGAGATCAGCACTGCCGGTGCGGCCGAGGAAATGTGCGGCATGTTGTGGTGCTCCGCGTACCAAATACGGGAGAAGCCCAAGCCTTCGGCCTTGCGTGCCATTTCCACGGAGCGCTTGAAGCTGTCATGGGGTGTCTCGCCGTCGTAGACGGTTGCGAAATCGATGAGGGACAGAGGGAGCACGGTTTTGCCTTTCGAAGTAGTTGGTCTACTTTCCCTAACGCTGCGGAACGCTATGGAATTCCGCGAGGCCGGATCAGAGAAAGAAACCAATGCGGCGCCCGGAGCCCATGGTGATTATTGATGCCGTACACATGTGGTTCATCGTGCCTATAGGGGTTCACTGGGGCTTACTCCCCTTCATCGCGGGGTTGTGGGGGTGTGTGGTGTGTTTCACGTGGTTTCGAGTTGGTGTTGGTGTTTGCTGGTGTGTAGAGTCTTTTCTTGTCGCCG
>NZ_NOIS01000007.1 GCF_004137765.1 Rothia uropygialis
GCCGTTTTGGTTGTCCTCGACTAAACTAAAAGTACAGCAAGGGGGGAGGCAGAACCCCCGAAAACCGAAAGGACAAGAATCATGGAGCGTATCCAGCAGATCGCGGACAGCATGACTCACCCGCACGAGGTTATTTATAACCGTGAAGGTGAGACGTCGGTTCGGTGGTTCGTGGGCGAACTGACCGTTGAAATTTATGATTACGACCTCGATATGGTCTCCGATGGATACTACGGAGAGGCTGAAGATGATCTTGGTCGCCTGGAGCGACTCGCCTTTTACGAGGAGGCGGAGATTCGTCGGTATCTCGATGCGGCTGCCGCCGAATAATCATCATAGGGGCCGGGCCATCGGCCCCTATCACGATAAAGGCCCCGGTGAACCCGCATATGCGGGGGCAGAACACCGGGGCCAACACCCGAAAGGACGGGCAATGTCCCAGACTACTACGCCACCTCAAAGGTTCCTCAGCAGGAAGGAAGCGGCCGCCCGATGCGGTATCTCCGTGCAGGCGTTAGGAAAGCGGGGTATGCCGCTACCAGATGCCCAAATAGGCGACATCTCCGGCTGGACGCCGGAGACCATCGACCGCTGGCAAGCTGAATGGGCAACCCGCCGTCCGGGGCGCTACCCGAAGAAGTAGCACAACCTTTAAACGTGTCTTGATTCTGCTACGCTCAATTTAGCCCTAAGTTCTGCTACTCCATGTAGCGCCCTGAAGGCCCGAAGTTGCCGCGATCCCCAGTAGTAGCAAAAACGACCGATTCCGCACGCTAAGGAGCACACGATATGTTGGAACACCCTGTTAGCACCGCCCTAACCGTAGTTACCGAGGTGCACGCCGATCCGGCCGATACGATGCGCGATTTAGGGCAGATGATTAATGATTCCCGCGATGGTTTCGCACACCAGATTCGCGATTTTGCGGCCGGAGAGACGTTCTCCGTCTCCGTAGTTTCTTTGAGCCACACACTGGAAGAGTCATCCGAGGGGCGGTCATTTGCGACAGCAATCATGGAGCTGCAAGCGCGGTGAAGATCGGATACGCGCGCGTCAGCACCTCTGACCAGTCTTTACGCGCCCAAACAGACGCCTTGGAGGCCGTGGGCTGTGAACGCATCTTTTCCGATGTCGCCAGCGGCGCGAAGGCCAAGCGACCGGGCCTCGATGAGGTCATCACGTTCGCACGCGAGGGCGACGTCGTGATCGTGACTCGCCTCGATAGACTTGGCCGAACGGTCCTCGATACGCTCGCGACTTTGCGCGAACTGGACGAACGCGGAATCCGAGTCCAGGCCCAAGATATAGACCTCGACACCGCCACCCCGGCCGGTCGTCTGGTCCTGACCGTAATTTTGGCGTTGGCGCAGTGGGAACGCGAGACCATTCTCGCGCGTACGCGCGAGGGTCTGGACGCGGCCAAATCACGTGGCCGTGTCGGCGGCCGAAAGCCGGCTTTATCTCCTGAACAGCAGGACAGCGCCCTCTCAGCCCTCGCGGCAGGTATGCCGGTCGTTGAGGTCGCTCGACTACTGGGCGTCTCCCGCTGGACGATCACGCGCTTAAGAGACCGAACACGGGCCGGGGAATAGCCCAGACACGCTCATCACGCAGGAGACTTTCAGAATCTGATACCAGACGATAGAGTAAGGAGCATGGCCACGAAACAGCGCGACGGTGAGACTCAGGCGATGACCTTACGCATGAGTCCTGCGCTGCATCGGGCGGCCGCGAGACGTGCCGAAGAAGCGGACGTAACGAAAACCGCCTGGTTGGTCTCAGTCATCGCTGGTGAGTTGGGTATTCCTGGCCACGAGCTACCCGAGCAGAAAACAACATAGAAAAGCGGGCGACCTGTGAAGGTCGCCCGCTCCCAAGACTAAATCCCGCGACGTCGCCAAACAGATCGGGATTTATCACGAACCTGGAGGTTCTATATGTACACCCCACAAGGGGGCTTCTGTGTCTAGTGTAGCAACATCACACCGCACCCGTGCCACCCCCCCACGTGATCTTTTACCCTCACAGACACGTCGCGTCCGCGTCGAGCACGAACGCAAGCCCTGGGCACTGATGGCCGCAATCCCCGAGGGCCACCGGCCACGCCGAACCGTCATGGACTGGCGACGTCACGCGATCACCTGGCTCGAAGTCGCAGGACGTCGCACCGACGCCTACAATCTGCGCCGTCGATTCATCGACTACCTGGCCGCCGTCGACGACCCACGCACACGCACGCTCTACACGACCTGGACCGCTACCGCAGCCTTCCTCGATGTCAGCCGTGCGACGGTCGCTCGTCTCTACGCCGAGCTTCACGCCGCCGGACTCTTGACCACCGTCGCCCGTGGCCGCTCCGCCGCGCACACCCCGAGGGCCACTGGACGCACCAAGAACGAGGCCCCGGTCTACGCGCTGATGACCCCTCTCGCCCAGGGACAGCAGGAACCCGAAGCACATGATGCGGTGGTTGTGGATGGAAATGAGACCCCGGACCCCGTAGGAGGGTTAAAAAAACACCTACGCGCGTGCGCGCGCGAAAGTTCCCCCAAATCGAGCCGCTACGCGGCCGGAATTGAATCTTTGCAGCGCGCTTCGCGCGCCGCCTTCGCTCACCTTTATGACCAACGACCAGGAAGTTCTTGGTCACTTCATGCATCGATGGAGCCTAGGACCAGGCTGTGGCGGCGAAGTGCCCAAAGGCAAGTGATCTGGGAGTTGAGTTTGAACGTCCAAGTTCATGTCTTGCGTGCTCGTGACGCTTCTACCGCTGCTGTCGCGGCCGAGATTCGAGATTTCATCCTGGCCGGATGGAATGTCGGAGACATCGTGCACGCCCTGGACTGGTCCCCTACCGGAGACCGTCACTGGTACAGCGAATCCGGATTCATTCGGGCCGAAACCTGGATGCGTTATCGCCTCGCGGCCTGGAAGCGCGAGGGCGAGCCTATCCGCTCGATCAGCCAGCGCCGTCAGGCCGAGCGTGACCAGGCCGCCGCGCAGCGGCGTGCCGAGGCCGTGGCCGTTGCCTCGCGTCGACGCTTCGAGGCGATTCAAAGTCAATCGCCTGCCGGGCCGGGCAGGGCCAAAGTTCGGCAGCTTCTCGCACGACGTCGCGCCGAACGGAGGTGAGGGCGACGACTTAGAGCATCCTCCCCTACAGCAACCCATGTTTACAGCTTTATGGTTTTCTATTTATACAGCTTTACGTATGTACATGTTTCCATTTTTACAGTAAGGTTATCGGTATGACACAGATCATCACGCTTCTCAGTACCAAAGGCGGTTCCGGAAAGACACTGACCACGGTCTTCTTATCCACCGCACTTACCCGACGAGGACATTCCGTGGAGGTATGGGACGCCGACGTTCAGGGCAGTGCCAGCAAGTGGGCTGCACGGGCGGCCGAGGACGGCGCGCCCCTGCCGTTCGAGGTGAAACCGATGAACGTGCAAACGCTGAGAGCAGGCAAGCCCGCTACCGACTTCGTTCTGATTGATACTCCACCAGGAGGTGAGTCGGTCCAGACTGAAGCGGTCAAGCGCGCTGATCTGGTCATCATGCCAACCGTGCCCGGCATGATGGACATGGATCAGATGTGGACGACTCTCGATAACTTGGGAGCCACCCCAGCAATAGTTCTGCTTAACCGGGGCAAGGAGCGCACGACGCTCTTAGATCAAGCCCGCGATGCTCTCATTGCCGAGGAAGTCCCCCTGTTCGACGGGGAGCCGCGAGACCTCACGCTTTACAGCCGCCAGGTGTACGCGCGCCCGGCAGAACTTGGCACCTTCGCGTTTATCGCAGATGAGCTACTGGACATTATGAAAGGAATCAATCAATGACCAATGGAAACCCGCTGAGCCGCCGCAATAAGCCCAGCACCTCAAGCGCACCGGCCGAGCCGACCCTGGGCAACGTCTACAAGGATCACCAGCCCGCCAAAGCCTCGAAGCAAAAGGTCACCGTCGAAATCTCCGAGGAAGCCTACTTGACCTTGCTCATGCTCAAAGGCCGAACGCGGACTCCAATGGGGGAGCTGGTGACTTCAGCAGTGATGAAAACCTACGGAACGACTGAAGACCACTCATAGATGTAAACCTGTGCAACTGTAAACCCGGCAACGTGTGTACCTGGGAAAGCGTCTTTACGGAATCCCAGTTTTACATCCCAGAAGGGAATGATCTCATGCCATCGTGGTTCACGTGGTTCGCAATTCTGGTACTTATGGCAGTCCTTGCATGGCAACTAAGACCCCAAGGGCATCGTCGTTCCACGCCGCCAACCGGCAAGGCGTATCCCAAGTCCGAGATCGCCCGCTTGCAGGCCCTTGAAGGCAGGCTTGCGGATACTTACGTCGAGACCCAATGGGGTCCGGACTATGATAAGTGGGGTCCCAAGGTGCTTGAAGCCTTCAGTGACGAAGACCTCCGCCGCCTCAAAGAATGGTACGAAGACGCCTACGTTGAGTTCCGGCAGCAACGCACCTTGGACACCCAGCAGTTCCTTGCCAAAGCGTGGGTGACACACGCCCTGGTCATGCTTTCTCGGGTCGAAGGTCAATCACTCGAAACCCCTGAAGGTGCCGCACCCAACGACAACACCGCATGACACGCAATCACTGTCGTTAGTCCAGCAGATCGCGTGCTACCTGTGAGGCTCACCCCCGATGACAGAACTACAGTCCAACGTCACCACACCGAATAATCCTGCGGTACGGCGTAGCTTGCGAGCCGTGCCGCAGGGCTGGGTTCCAAGGCCCCCCTTGGTGCCAGGGTTCTAGGGGCAGCAGATGCCCCTACTCGCGCCCGTTCAAGTAATCCGAAAGCACCGTCTGCAACCGATCCACCGCGCTGTTATCCAGCCGGTATACGACCGGCCTGCCGGTCTTACCGGCCACCCACTCCGTGTGAACCAGTCCGTGATCCGCCAGAAACTTCACGTTTGGACTGATGGTATTCGGTGCGATCCCCAGTGCATCCGCAACCTCCGTGCGCGTCGACAGGCCCTTGCGGAGCATCCGAACGATTCCGACTCGGACGTTAGAAGAGAACACCTCGACGGCGAGGTCCACCTCGTCCGATTGCTCGGGAATACGCACTTTCAAAGCCATGCCTCCATTATTGATTCTCACATACCAATTACGTCCAACACTGGTTATGGTACATGATCCGTTTATGGGATAGACTATGTACAAATACCGGCGGCACCGCCGCTCCACAGGAAGGAACCTACCGATGATCCCCGCAACATTCACCGGATACCTCGGCAAAGATGCCGAAACGCAGCAGCTCAAAGACAACCGTTCCGTCACGCGCCTACGCATCGGTTGCAACGACAGCTATCGCGACAGCGCGGGGGAGTGGCAGCAGTCCGAGACCTACTGGTTGTGGGCTGAAGCCTGGGGGCCGTTGGCCGAGGCCATCTCCGACTGGGGTAAGGGAACGCCGGTCATTGTCTTTGGTTCGTGGCGAGAACGGTCCTACGAGACCAAGGATGGCGAACGTCGCACGGCCCGTTATGTGGTCCTCGAAGCCGCTGGAATTAACGTCGCCGCCCAAGCCAGCTCAACCCACGAAGGCAAGGCCGAGCAGACCGAGAATGAACCCGAGTCCGAACCTGAGACCCAGAACAACCAGTCCGATACCGAGCAGGACGACCCCGAAGGAGGAAACCCGCTGTGAACCAACAGCGCAGTCCGTGGCTGAAGGTATGGAAGAAGACCAAGGCCCTCGTGCTGAACCTCCCCGACGACGAAGAACCGTCGCTGAAGGAGGTTCTGTCCCGCAAGAGCGGCAAAAAGCCACAGCCCTCCCCGGCCAGTGAGACTCGGACCAATACGGAATCCGGATCCAAATGGGCCGCAGCGGCTCAAAGGGCGAAGACGCCGGCCAATGAAGATGAATCGACGTCCACCGCATCGAGTAGATCGGTGCATGGGTGGAGTCCGGTACCCGCGAAAAAACGCCCTTTCTACAAGTCCCTTCTTCGCTGGACCGTAATCGTCTTGCTGGGACTGTTTCTCCTGGTCGGGTTGCGTACCGCGATCTTTGGTCCCGCGAACCAGCCCAAGGCCCCTAGCCTCCCGGCCGAGGCCAAATTCCCCCAGCAACAGGCATCCGGCACCGCCGAAGAGTTCGCGGCCGCGTACCTCACCTGGGACGAGAAATCACCGGATCAGCGCATCTCACAGATGCGTCCTTTCTACTCCGGCAACGTGGATCAGTCCACCTCCGGGCAACTGGGATGGAACGGCAAGGGCAAACAGTCGGCAGACAATGCTCACGCGATCCGTTTGAACGCTCTGGATTCGGAGCACGCTCGGGTGACCGTGCTCGTGGACGTCACCCCTTACAAGGGCGATAAAGCCTCAGACACGCAGAAAGTCGCCCTGGACGTGACTGTCAAGGCCAACAACGACGGCTCGACGGTCTATGGGGTGCCGGGAATCGTTGGTATCCCCGATCCGATTGCCGCAGATGACCGGAACGAAGACGTCACCGAAGACACCGGCCTTGCCGACTCGACCAAGGGTGACGCACAAAAATTCTTCAGCGCATACGCCACCGGCAAGGATCTTGAATCCATCACCGCCCCCGGTTCACACATCACCGGCGTCGACGGGTATCTCGAAAACCCGAGCCTGAAGACCTGGACGGTTCATCGCGGTGATGGGGACACTCGCACCGCGACGGCGGTTGTCGACTGGGACGTCGCAGGCGGCAGCAAATCCGAGCAGACCTACACGGTCACGCTCCAAAAAGTTTCCAGCGGATCAACCGATCGCTGGATGGTATCGAAAATGGAAGGAACGCTCTAATGGGTGATTTCAAAGACTGGCTACTCGTGATCCTCGGCAACATCTTCATCGTGATTTTGGCGGTGAGGATGATCGGAGCCTGGATGAAGCGGGAGTACGGAGACATGATGACCAACGCCGTGTTGGGTCTGATCGTCGCTTACATCGTCTACGACTCTGACGGCGCGGTCGGGCTGATGAAGCGCCTTGCCGGAATGATTTTCGGCAACCTCTTCTAACCACCCTGACTTACGGCAAGGAGTCCGTCATGAGCACCTATACGGGCCGCAATGTCACCAAGCAGCTGCACATCGAGACACGACAACACGAGTTCTTGGGCCTTGACTTAGGCGAGGGGCCACGGCGTCGTGATCTGTTGTTAGGACTGGTCGCCTTCCCTATTTGGGCCGGTCTGTGCTGGGCGATCTTTGGTCCGCCGCTTAAGCAGACTATGTTTCTCTACCTGGCACCGCCGATTCTGCTGCTGACGTTGGGGGTCCAAGAGTCCGAGCGCAATCCCCGCCGCATGAAGCTCACGATGGGGCTGATGAACCTGCGGTACATGTTCACCGGCCACCGACCCGTGATCCGCCTCGGAGCGCGTAAGGGCACGAAGAACGAGACGCTACCGGCCGTGGTGCGGTTTCAATATCAGCGAATCTGCGAGGCGATCAACCGGCCCGAATGGGCCACGAAATCCGGTCACGTTAACTGGGATCACTTCGCTACCGCGCCCGGCATGTCCTGGTTATCCCGGTTCTCCGGTCGTCAAAGCGACATGGAGACCATCGGCCAGCCGATCCACCTTCAGCCGCGCGCCTACATCTACTCGACGGACGAGTTAGTTCGCATCGCGGAACGTCACCAGACGAAGAACCACAGGAAGGCCCAGCACTGATGAAGCTCAACCCATTCAAAAAACTGTCCTCACTGGTCGGATTTGATGAGGCCCGTAAAACCCCACCCGTTCACTATCACTCCATTGCAGAAGGCCTGCTGGTCACCGACACCCGCACCGAAGCGTGGTTCGACCTGGATACCGCGAACTTGGACACGGCCACGGATGACCAGAAGCTTGCCAGCCTCGATGAGGTCAAGACCGCCGCGACGAAGGCATTGGGAAACCGTGCTTGCCACCTGAAACTAATGTGGTCCAACGTCTCCGGCGAGGAATATTACGAGTCCGTCAAAGACCTCTACGACGGCGGCCTCGGAGATGGCGAGCAGTGGGCCAGGCTGTGGGCTAACCGCCTCGAAGACCTCGGCCTGCCCAAGCGTCATTTGATGCTTGGCGTGACGCTCAACGTCAAGGGCAGCATCCGCAGTGAACAGGTTAAGCGCGGGATTGATTCTGCGCTGGGGGAGCACCCGGACCGCCTCTCCGAGGACCAACTGGTCGAGTATTACCAGGACGCGCGGCGGATCATGCGCACGTTGCAACGTTGCGCGCTGCACGCCCGGTTGGCTCCGGCCGAAAAAATCGCTTGGATGATTTCGCGCGAGACCGCCAGGGCCAAAGACCCCATTCCGCGCAGCGGGCAAATCGCCGGAGCGCAACTGGCACAGTTGACCGCATCCAAAGTACTGCCCTACCCGGACCACCTTCGTCTTTACGACGAAGCCGGAGAAGTCGCCACCTATGTCGCGATCCTTCCCATTTTCGATTTCCCCGAGCAGATCGAGGTTCCCGGCGATCCCGAATGGCTGCGGACTCTCTCGGCGGTGACTCGCCTGGGCGAGGTCGGCGTCGATGAGAATGGCGAGATGCGTTACGACGACGTGCCGGTCTTCGCAGATGCCTCGGTCAGGTTCCAAGTACTTCCCAAGGCTCGTGCGATGAAGGTGGTCGATGAAGCCAGGAAACAGGCCAAAGAGCAACGCCGCTCCGCTGAAAAGCACTCAGCTGGGGAGATTCCTCCCGATATTGAGGACGCCGAGACCGATAACGAAAATCTGCTGATTGAGTTGAAAAATTCAAGCACCACGTTGGTTACTCAGCATCCCCGACTGGTGGCCACGGCCACCAGCAAGGACGATCTGGACGAGAACATTGACGCGCTGATCGCTCACTACGCCGATCTCGGGATCAGCGTTGGACGCGGCGAAGACGAGCAGCGTGACCTCTGGTTAGAGATGCTGCCGGGTGACACTCTGCGGGTGACCGACCTCGGGCAAACCCAAACCGACGTCGGGTTCTGGGGATCTTTCTTCTGGGCAGGATCAAAAGTCGGTGACCGCACCGGCGGGATGAGCGGATATTCCACCGGCACTACCACTAGCCCGTTCCGTGTTTCGATCATGGCAGGCGGCGAGAGAGCAGAATCGACCACCACCGCGATCACCGGAAAATCCGGTGTCGGCAAGTCAACGGCAATGGCCTTGATGATGATTTCGGAGATTCTGCGCGGACCCAAGGAAGCGTTCGGCATCATGCAGGACTACAAAGGCGATCTCTCGGGTGTGGTGACCCTGTGCCAACGGTTCGGAATCGAGTCCGATGTGATCCGTATTGGGTCCGAACACACCGGAGCGTTCGACCTCTTCCGAGTCTTGGAACCGGCCGAGGCCCCAGCGGCCATTCAGCGCGTGTTAGCGCTGCAAGCGATGGATCGGCGTCACGTTGAAATCGCCAATGGTGCAGCCCTTCGGTATGCCAATATCGAGCAATCCGAATCCGAGGTTCCGACCACTTACGGACTCATCCAGCGGATGAAAAAGGATGCCAATACCGATATTGCTTCCTTCGGGGAATACCTCGAAGACCTCTCCCGAGACTCCATCGGCGGCATCCTGTTCGGCAAACCAACCGGCACTTCCGCACTGACCACGAGACCGGGTTTGTGGTTGCTTCAGCTGCCGAACCTTACCCTTCCCAGCGCCGAAATCGCCCCGGCTCAGTGGGATGCTTCCCACCGTCGATCTCTCGGGCTGATCCAGTGTGTGACCACTTATTCCATGTCGGTCACCTCTGCTTCTCATCTGCGCGATGTTCGCAAGATCGTGGGCATTCCCGAGGTTCACCTCCTGCTCAATGCTTACGGCGGTGCGGCGTTCCTCGATCAAATTGCCCGTATGGGGCGCGCGTTCAACACCTCGCAGGCGCTCGATTCCCAGGACTGTACCTCTATCGCAGCCGTCGAGGGCCTGGTGGAGCAGATCAACACCTTCGTGTGCTTCCAGTTCCTATCCGAGAAACAGCAGCGCGCGGCCGCCGAGTTGCTGGGGATGGAGCCGACACCACAGACGTTGCGCTTGATCGAATCCCTGGCATATCAGCCCGGTTCCGAGGAACTTCGCAAAGGCCACGCGCTGGTCAAGGACCGTCTGGGGCACACGGCCACCGTCCAGTTCGATTACCCGAGCGAGGAAGTAGGGGTGCTACTGAACACCAACCCCGACGCCGATATCCGCCGCGAACGGTTTTACGAGGATCAGCTCGACGCTGCCGAGCTGGAAGAAAGGATGAGCGCATGAGAACCGCCACCGTATTCCGAGCCAGCACGGCGGCCGCCGTGGCCATCTTGGCCTTGGCCGGGTGCAGCGCCCACGACGACGGCCAGGACCAGGACAAGGACCGCAAAGCCGCTGAACAGGTCGCCCGCGATTACACCACCGGCACCTACGAACAGCAGTGCCAGGAAACGCACCCTGATTCGGACATGTCCTCGACCGATTGCGCCTCCAGCGCCAACGCCAAGGAGAAACCGTGGCCTGGACACCCCACCGATATCTCCGAAACGAAAGCCTGGGACGGTGACGGATACGCCGTGGTCATCCCCGACCAGCAGGGACGTAAAACCGTAATCGGCCTGAAAAAGTCCCAAGACCACTGGAAAGTTCTCAACGTCGGCTACATCTCGACCGAGGACCAGCAGCACTCAGACCCGGCGTGCTGGGCGCTGTCGAGCACAGATGGAGCGGATTGCAATGGCTAGCACCGCAACCCTGAAGACGATCCTCAGATACTCCCCGGTCGGCATCGCCCTGCACGTTCTGACTCACGGGCTACGCTCACGGGCGACGAAGACCTTTCTCATCGTATTCTTCGCCATTATGCTCGGCGGAACTGGCATCGCCAACGCGGCCGATAACTCCGATCCCGGCACCGGCATCACCACCATCGTCCCGATGCCGGACTACGCCCACGGCGGCGGAAAAACGCTCGTGGAGGACGTCAGCGCCGATCAGTACAAGATCGACGACGGCATTGACGACAACCCCGTCAATGCCGGGCCGAAAATGGCCAACGGCCTCGTCAACACCGTCTTCATGACCACCGTCGAGCTCTCCTGGGTACTGGTGGTCATCACCTCCTGGCTACTCGGCTCATCTGATGCTGGCGACGACGCTTTCGACCTGGCCGATCTAATCGGCAAAACCGCCAGCGAAACGATGGGTTGGCTGTTTCCGACCGCCCTGGCCGTCGCGGCCGTCATGGCCTGGGCCAACCGCAAGAAAAACGGCGGCGGCCTCCAGGACTTCGCGGTGATCGGCATTATCGGCGTCATCGCCACAAGTTTCGTGCTCTACCCGGCCACCTACGTCAAAGGCATGGAGACCGTTCGTAACGGCGGTCAACAATTCGTGTCTTCGCTGATGCCCGAGTCCGAAGGCCAGTACGCGCATCCCTTCGAGTGGGGCAACCCTGATTACTCCCAGAACACCCCGACCCAAGGTTTTGCGCGCAAATCGGCCGATACCGTCTGGCGGGCCAGCGTGGCCACGCAATGGTGCATGGTCGAATTCGGGTCTACCGCCCCCTGCGAGAAGTACGGGCCGAAGATGCTCAAAGAAACCGACGACAAGAAGCGCCAGGACATTATCAAGAAGGAAATCTACAAAGACCCCGACCTGGGCGGTAAGGACGGGAAAGTCGGCAAATGGATTCACGGTGAAGACTGGGGACAACGCCTCGGCATGGCCTTAGTCAGCCTGGCCATCGTGGCCTTACTGCTCTTCCTCGTGGCCACGCTCGTGTTCTCGGCGGTCATCGCCATGTTCCAGGCGATTCTCTTGCTGGTAATGGGGACACTGTTCCTGTCTATGGCCATGATCCCCGGTGCCCCGAGACGTTGGGGAGCCAACTGGGCCTTGGCCTTGGCAGGTGCTCTGTTGGGTAGCATCGGCTCGCTTATGCTGCTGACCGTCTCCTTGGGCGCGATCATCAGCCTGTTCGGGAACACAGCTTTGCAGTGGTATCAGCAATATGCTTTGGCAGTGCTGATCCTCTTCGCCGCTGTCGGACTTCGCAAGCTCATTCACTCCTTGGTTTCCAACGCGGCCGACACATCAGGCGGCGCGGGCACGTTGACACGAGTCGTGCAAGCCATGACTTTCCGGCGTATGGTTCGTTCCTTTACCAGCATGGGAGGACGCGGCGGACCTCGCGCGAAAGACGGCGCACCAGGCCAAAGCGGCCGGAATGGCCGTTCAGGCCGCGACGCCGCCGGAAATACGCGCAACCGTCCGGCCAATAATGATGTCGTGGCGCAGCGGATGAACTCGCGGCCAAACCGTGCCGCCGCACCGTCACCTACGGCCAGTAAAAATCCGGCTACCCAGGCTCATGCGGCACCGTCGGCCTCGATGCGTTCGGCGGCACGTGCAGAATCGTCGGGTCAGCAGCCGGTCTCCAAGGCCAACGCCACCCCGTCACGGGCCGGATCAAGTGCCGCATCGACACGACCGGCGACGGCGGCAGCCCCGGTTTCTGCTGCTCATTCCTCTGTGACTCCTGCACATACCCCCGCCCACGCGGCCGCCCCCAGGACGGCCAAGCGCGCGGAGGCATCGCGGCCGGTTTCCAGTGTTGCGAAGGCCCGTCCAGCGAAGGTGAACCCCAGCACACCGGCGACCGTGCAGCCAGCAGAAAAGCGTCAATCGCAGCAAAGTCCGGTCATGCGCTCTAACGACGGCATGAGCAGGCCTAAGCCTCCGGCAACACGGCCTCAGCCTCAGCAGACCACCACGGCGGCACGTACTGCCGGTCAGCAGCGACGCGCCCAGGTGATCCAAGCCAAGGAGAAGGCTCAAAGTCAGAAAGTCGACCAGCGCACCGGATTGCGCGGTGGACCACCAGCGCGCAACCAAAGCACCGTCGCAGCTAAGCGCCGGGATCGACAGGGAAGTGAGAACCGATGAGCCAGCAGCACGACCCCCTGGAAGCCTTCGACAAGATTCCCGATACCTCCCACGAGTCGGTGCAGCAAGAGGACTTGCGGCCGCGACGGCAAGACGAGTACCGGCCGCGGTCTCGGGCATGGAAGCCGATTCTCGGCTTGTTGGTGGTACTGGCCATTCTGGCGTTGATCTTGTGGCGCTGCTCGGACACGGACCGCTCCGAGGATTCTTCCTCGGGCGGTCCGGCCCCGGCGTCGTCTTCATCCTCGGCGCCGACGTCCACAGCATCCGCCAGTGATGTCGTCGACGGCTACGGGCCGCAGGCCCCTGATTCGTCGGAGAACAAACCTTCGTATTCGTCGGTTAACTTGCCGAAGGCTACCGCGCCCGAGGTCGATACCCATAACTCCGATTCCGTGATGAAAGCCTTTCTGACCGCGATCAACACTCGGGATAAGGCCGAGGACGGCGATCAAGTCTCCGAGTGGGTTAGTCGGTATAGCCGGATCGACGTCTCCGACATTGATCCCTACCAGGCCAACGGCCTCATGTCGGATAAGGCCCCTGCGCGATCCAGTGACGTCAAGTTCGGAAACCCCACTTCAAAGCAGGACGTCACGACCTCGACGCAGAAGTCCAAGACCGCGACCGTGACCGTCCAGTCCGCCTCCGGGCAGAAGACCACCCAAGAGTGGGAGCTGACCACCGGCAAGGACGGTGAGGACTGGAAGGTCCAGAGCGTCCACCTGGTCTCAGTAACCGGAAAGAAGTAGATCATGGGCGATTTCTTCCGCGCCACGCTGGGGTTCGCCGTCAAGCTGGCTTTGCGCAAGTTCCTCGTCCCCGTCGCAGCGGTCGGCGCGTTGTTCGGCGTCCTGGTCCTGGTTGTGCTCATGTTCACCGCAGGATCGACCGGGACCGCCGCCCGCGCCGATTGCGGCGAGGTCGGGTCCAACGCCCCCGGCACCAGCACCAGCGCCGGGACCACGACCGGCGGCAACGCCTCCGAAACCGCCAGTCAGAAGAAGATCCTCCAAGACATCGACTCCGCCGTCTCCGAAGCTGGATACAGCGGCAAGACAACGCGCATCGTGGCTATCGCCGCGATGGGCGAATCTACCCTGGAAAACCTTGGCCACGGCGATGAAGGAGCCGGTGTCACCAACCCTGACGGCTCGGCCACCACCTCGAAAGGAATCCTTCAGCAACAAGACAACTGGGGTTCCCTCCAAGACCGACTCGACCCGAAGAAAGCCACGCGTCTATTCCTGTTCGGTCCTCACGAGAAGGGCGGCGGCCTGGCTGACCTCGCGGGATGGGAGGACATGCCCGAAACCATCGCCATCAACCGTATTCAGCAGAACTCCGATCCGAGTCACTACGCCCAGCAGGGACGCATCGAATACGTGGACAAGCTGCTGAAAGAAGCGAACATCGACGTCAATCGAGAGGGCAAGACTCACGGCGGCGCAGGCGCGCAATCCGGCGCGTCCGATACCAAGGCCGACAACATGGCCGAGGCCGCCGGAAATTGCGTCGGAACAGCAGGCACCGGCCAGCCCGGCGGAGCACCCGGCGGCAAGGACACCTATCCCTTCAAAGATGTTCCCGGACCCGGCATCTATACCGAGGAAGGAGCCGGATTCTATAAGGGTGAATGCACCTCCTACGCCATGTGGAAGCTCGCAGAGCACTACGGCGCCAAAGGTGATCCTGCCTCCTGGCCCATCGGAAACACCAAGGGGGGCAACGGTACCCAGCTCAGCGACGGTCAGAACTGGCGTTCTGCTTGGGAAGCGCGCGGCTGGAAGGTTTCGACCCAACCTACGGCGAATTCCGTCGCCTGGTGGGGTGCAAAGGGTGCCGAAGGTATCGGTCCTGCTGGACACGTCGCCTGGGTCGATGCCGTAAAGGACGACGGCACCTTCGAGATCAGCGAGTACAACAACGCCGGTCTAGCGCCGCCAGGACACAAATACGACCACCGTCCCTCGGTCAAGATGGACGATCCGCAAGCACCTAACGCGTTCTTGGTCCCCCCGGACAAGGACAAGCTCTAAGGAGAGGAACCATGACTACCAAAACCGCCCTGATCCTTCAGGCCACGATCAGCGACAGCGAGGCCACGCTCACCGTCGCCGGAACCAGCCACACCAGCTCAGCCCACGACCTGGACGATGCCCGCACACAGCTCATCCAGCTCGTTCGAGACGCGGCCCCCTCATATCCGGTGTCGGTGATCGTCAACGCCGGGGAGGAAGCCTTCACGATGGAAACGGCAGAGAACATCCAGGAGGCAGACCCCCAGGCCCTACAGGCCCCACCCGAGTCTAAGGTTCATGATGAGCCGACGCCCGAGGTCCAGGATGTTCCGAAGGCAGCAGAGATTCCCGAATGGGACGATGACCCGCAAGATGATTTACTGCCCCCGGTCGAACCGAACTCCACTGGATCGACCAAGGCTCCTGATCCGCAGCCCACCAAGGCTACTCCCGCTTCCGCTCAGTCCGAGCCGACTCAGCCGAAACCGGCTGACGTTGGCTCGCCGCAGCCGGTCGATCAGAGCGTGCCGACTGCTCAGGATTTCTACCAGACCCGCCCCGAGGTCGCGGTGAAACCGGCGCAGGAAGGGTGGCGCGGAATGCTTAACCGGATCGGTTTCAACCTTTCCCCCGGTCAGCACGAAATGACCATCCGAAAGAATACGCAGCGAGTCCAGCAGGGCTTACGATCCCATCGAACCGCAATGGTGGTTAACCTCAAAGGAGGTTCCGGGAAAACGACGATGACCTATCTTCTGTCGTCTGTTCTGGGGCGCGTGCGCGGTGGAATGGTTCTCGCGTGGGATAACAACGAGAACCGAGGTACTTTGGCATATCGTTCGCCCGTGGAATCAAATACCCGAAATACAGCTATTGATCTGCTGGCCGAACAGGAGTTTTTCACCGGGTCCGGGCAGATGACGGAACTGGTGAATTTCGTTAGGCACCAGGGGCCGAATAAGTTTGATCTTCTCGCTTCCCAAGATTCGGGAAGCGACCGACCCGTGATCGACGGCAACGGGTTCCGGTCACTTCATAATATTCTGCGATCCTTTTACCGACTTATTATCGTCGATACCGGAAACGCCTCGAATGCCAGCACGTGGCAGGCGGCCGCCGAGGTGGCTGATGAATTCGTGATGGTCTGCGAGAACGCCGATGATTCTGCTCAGACGGTTGCCTCGACGATTGACGCTCTCAATTCTGCTGGATACTCCAACGTCGTTAAAAATTCGGTGGCTGTTGTCATTGATTCCCATGCCGGGACGACCGCTCAGCAGCGTCAGGATCGCAAGACTCGCATGGACCGGATCACGACCCACCTGGCGGCCGTAGTGCGGACGGTCCACGTCGTTCCCTTTGAACCAGCCCTGGCCGATGGAGACCGGATCGAGTGGGACCGACTCTCCCCGGCTATGCGAGATGAGCTGCTGGCCGTGGCGGCCTCAGTGATCGACGGACTTCAAGATGACCCCACCTCCGCCGAAGTGTCATCGGAGCAACCGTGACCCTGCGGACCACAACGAACAATGACCCCACCGGGTACCCGGTGGGGTCATTGTTTTACCCCTCCCGTACCCTCCCCACACCCTCGACCAAGTCCGGTACACCCTATACAATAGGGTGTACACTGCTTATACAACCGATTGTATACCTGGAACCCCGCCACCATGCTCCACGAGACGCCTACACCACAAACACCACCCACTCTCTTCGTCCCTCATCAAGTGGGTGGTGTTTGTGGTTACGGCTTGGAGCATGGTGGCGGGGTTCTTTATCGGTAGACAATCGGTTGTATAAGCAGAGAGGTCGAGGGTGTGGGGAGGGTGTGGAAGGTTGGTTGTAGTGAAGTTTTTAGGTAGTAGGAAGTTTAGATTTTGGGGGTGTTGGGTGTGGCGGTGATGGACAGGGATCGAGAGCTGTTGGAGTTTATGGGGCAGTGGCGGTTTATGGTGCTGGGTCAGGTGCAGCGGTTCTTAGGGTCGAGTTACAGGGTGGCGGCTCGTCGGGCGCAGGTGTTGGTGAAGTTGGGTCTGGTGCAGGTGTCTGTTCCGCTCGGGGATCAACGTAAGGCATATTGGGTTTCGTATGATGGGTTACGTTTTTTGGGTATCGAGCCGGAGAGGTCTTCTCGTGGGGCAGGGCCTATGTTGTCGCAATTCGATCATGACCGAATCTTGGTAGATATTGCTCTTGATTTTCGTCAGCGATCCCCGGAATTTTCAATTTACGGTGAAGCCGGTATGCGACGGCTGGATACGATGCGATTAGCTGACGGAGAGGAACCGGAATTCGCCTTATCTCGGTATAAATTTGGCAAGTTTATTCGGGTTTATCCTGATATGGTTGCTGTAGGTCCTGGTGGACGTTTTTATATTGAGTATGAACATACGAAAAAGGATAGACAGCGTATGCACTCTTTGGTGAGTACGATGCTTAATTCTGAAAAG
This sequence comes from Rothia uropygialis, assembly GCF_004137765.1. GTDB lineage: Bacteria > Actinomycetota > Actinomycetes > Actinomycetales > Micrococcaceae > Rothia. The sequence goes on from NZ_NOIS01000007.1 coordinate 17,412, forward strand.
GTATCCGCCGCGAAATATTATGCTTCGCACCGCGCCTACCCCCAGCTACAACGTATCTGTTCTGAGAGCTTCCCAAATATGCCCCTGGTGGGTGGAAAACCGAAAATCCAAGTTGAGTTATACGATGAACAGGGATCGGGTGAAATGTCGTGACTGCGCCGAATAATAACCCCCGTGTACGGATGCGCGGGACAGGCTCTCAGCAAGGTTATTCCCAAAATGGTGATTCTCGGTTAGACGCCGAAGCGTGGAAACGCTTTTGTGTTGCCGCGTTTACCGTCTTGAATCCGCTGATGGTTCTTCTTGCTTATCCGGCAACGTATGGGCTGACGCGGCTACGCCGCGTGCGTATGCGATATGTCATCCTCGGATCCGCCGTAGCCCTGTTCTTGTTGCTGGTGGCAGGAGCGGTGAAGGCATACACGGCCGTGTATGTAGACCTGCTCCACACCATGACTTCGTTGGATGGAATCGGGACGATCAAGGCCGACTTGGCTCATCTGATCGGCACGCACTGGCGTGGATGGTTACTCGGGCAACTGCCCGTGGCCGTTGTTGGCGCTGTGTTGATCGGTTCGGTGATCGCCTGGCGGCGAGAGCGTTACCGGGCTGACTGGCGCGAGCAGACCAAACCGAAGCCGGTCAAGCCGAAGAAGGTCAAGAAGGCCACAGAGAAGCTGTCACCTATCATCGAGCGGCAGAAACCTAAGAGCATGGATGAGGTTCGCATCCAACTCGGCGTCGATGAAAACACGATGAAGCCGCTGCCGATCACGATTGGAGATTTGCGGAGGCATATTTTCGTTCCAGGCCCGTCCGGGTCGGGTAAATCGACCACGCTGCGGCAACTGCTGCGCGGGGTCACCGAGGGTGAGGTCGTGAAGCCGTACCGCATCGGGACGATCTACATCAACCTCAAACCCGATCCTGCTCTGACGAAGTACCTTCAGGAATTGGCGCAACGAACCGGACGCCGCTTCCATCGGATCACCCAGAACGGTCACGGAGCTACGACGACGTACAACCCGATGAAACACGGCACGGTGGAAGAAAAGCGAGACCTACTCGTCTACGCCGAGTCGAACGCCCAGGAAGGTGGGTTCTCGGAACCTCACTACTACGCGACCTCGATGCGGTTCACCCTCGTCGCGCTGAAGGCTCTAGAGGTGCTGGTCAATAACGGTGCCACCTATTCCGCAGGCGGACAGGCCCGCCCGTGGAAGATGGATATTGCTCACCTGGTCCGGGCTATGCGTATGCCCGTTCTGGAAGAGGTCGCACACTCAGGCGGTGACGCCGAACTCTCCGAGCAACTGATGAACTACTTTGCCGAGATCAAAGAGGACAAGGACACCGCAAGCGGTGTCGGCGGTATCCGTACACGCTTCGCTAACATCGCCGAAGGCGCTGCCCGAGCGGTGCTCAGTGAGGAAGACGGCGGCCTCGACCTGGCCGAGGCCGTCCGAGGCGGAGATATTGTCTTGTTCGACCTCGACGCCGCCGTTGACCTGATCGACAGTCAGTACATCGCCAACCTAGCGATCTCCGATTACAAGTCGTGCATGGCTCGACTGTCGGCACAAAACTGGCACGGAGCCACCGACGAAGAAGATCCGAAGCGGATGAATCTGCTCACCGTCGACGAGTTCGGCGCGCTGGGTGGTACTGGCCTGACCAGTCTCCTTGAACGCGGGCGAGCATGGGGGGCATGCGTGGTTCTCACGTTGCAGGCATACACGGCTATGGCCGCGAAATTCGGCGATGACTTCCGCGCCGACGTCATGACCAACACGAGCTTGAAAATCATCCACCAACAGGACGATGGTGCCGACGAGCTGGCCGGATACATCGGCACAGATACCGTCTGGAAAGAGACCTTACAGACCTACGAGGATAGGGACTTCCTCGGCTCCCAGTCCGAGGCCAGCGGCCAAGGGACGTTGCGCGAAACCGAGCAATTTTCGTTCCACCCGAACGAAATCAAACGGCTAGATGCCGGTGAAGCAATCGTGCTGATAAAGATGCCCCGGCGCGCTGCAAAGGTCAAAATTTACCGGTCAAAGTCCACGCCCACACCGGCACCTAAGCAGATCGAGGCCCCAGCCCGTGAGCACGAGAACGAAACCGGAACCGTGGTCCCGACGCTCGACGAGGCAACCCAGGAGGCACCCCAAGAGCCACGGAGGCCGCAGGAGCGGCCTCAGAAGCCCAAGGTGGACGTTTGGGCGGCGGCTGCCGCCCAAACGTCCACACGCAAGCCTGACGAGCCGCAATGGGGCGATGATGCCGCAGATGACGACATGCCACCGATGTACGACTGATCCAACCGGGAAGGACCAAGACCGTGAGTGACGACTTTTTCCAATATGCAGAATCCCAGATGGGCGGGACCGCAAATGATGTTGTGGTCACCCCCTACACGTGCTGGGCGGTGTCCGGGGAGTGTCCCACGGTTACCCAAGCCATGAGTGAGGCGACGAACCTCCTTCATTCTGTGGTGTCTCAAAACGCGATGACCCATTCGCGCGAGGCGGCGGCGCGCGGAAACTCGGTCGAAAATCGGTGGTTGAGCACCGATCACGAAATCACACGAATTGAGGGCACGGAGAGGTATCCGACGACTTACATCGTCTCAATGGTGGCCACTCTGGAAGTGCATCATTCTGGACCTGATGAAGAAGCAGAGATGGGACTCGAATAGCGGCCAGTTCTCAATGTGGAAGCGTTCGCGGGGGGCTACCGCCACCCCCCGCTAACCCCCGGCGCAAGCGCGGCGCTTGACCCGTTCCGCCGTCGTACTCGCTTCGCTCCGTGCGACGACGGGCGAACCGCTGCGGGACAGCCTGTGCGTGCTCACCGAAGCGGGTACGGAAGTGCCAAAAGGAAGCGTTGATGAGCCAGGCGGGGCCGTGGTTGAGCAGAAGAGGGAGCGCTTCGAGATGAGAGAGAAGCCTGATCGAGGCGATGAACTGATCTGGACGCGAGAAGCTGCGGAGGAATCGCTGATGAACGGCAGCGACAGAGAGGCCGAATAAGGGCGCGCTCGGTCGAGCGAGGGGCTGGGAGTAATCCCCCGGCCCCTTTTCATGTCCGAAAATCGGCAGAAAAATGCGGCCGAAGACTTGCCGTTTTGGTTGTCCTCGACTAAACTAAAAGTA
>NZ_NOIS01000008.1 GCF_004137765.1 Rothia uropygialis
GGGGGCCAGCACAAGGGGGTTAAACACAAAAAAGGTGCAGCACGATGCACACCACCACCCCACCACAACGACAGGACAGCAATGCACACCGCACCACACCACAAAAACATTTCGGCGGCGACCTACTCTCCCACACACCTACCGGGTGCAGTACCATCAGCGCTAAGAGCCTTAACTACCGGGTTCGGAATGAGACCGGGTGTACCCCTCTTGCCATAACCACCGAAAAACTAACCACACACACCCACCCCTACCAAGGGCCAGCATGGTGAAACCTCAAACAACAACAACCCACCCAAGGATTGTTATCCCAAAACCATACAGTGAACGCAAACACCCATCACAGGATCATCCATCAAACCTTCATGACAACCACACCAACCCACAACGAGTCGAATGTGTATAAACCTTCGGCCTATTAGTACCGGTCAACTTCACCAGTCTTACGTCCTGGCTTCCATACCCGGCCTATCAACCCCGTCATCTACAGGGAGCCTCACACCCCTCAAAGGAGGCAAGGAGAACTCATCTCGAAGCAAGCTTCCCGCTTAGATGCCTTCAGCGGTTATCTCTCCCGAACGTAGCCAATCAGCCATGCACCTGGCGGTACAACTGACATACCAGAGGTTCGTCCGTCCCGGTCCTCTCGTACTAAGGACAGGCCTCCACAATTCTCCAACGCACGCAGCGGATAGGGACCGAACTGTCTCACGACGTTCTGAACCCAGCTCGCGTGCCGCTTTAATGGGCGAACAGCCCAACCCTTGGGACCAACTCCAGCCCCAGGATGCGACGAGCCGACATCGAGGTGCCAAACCATGCCGTCGATATGAACTCTTGGGCAAGATCAGCCTGTTATCCCCGAGGTACCTTTTATCCGTTGAGCGACGGCCATTCCACAATGAACCGCCGGATCACTAGTCCCGACTTTCGTCCCTGCTCGACCTGCCAGTCTCACAGTCAAGCTCCCTTGTGCACTTACACTCAACACCTGATTGCCAACCAGGCTGAGGGAACCTTTGGGCGCCTCCGTTACTCTTTAGGAGGCAACCGCCCCAGTTAAACTACCCATCAGGCACTGTCCCTGACCCAGATCATGGGCCGAGGTTAGACATCCAATATGACCAGAGTGGTATTTCAACAACGACTCCACCACGACTAGCGCCGCGACTTCACAGTCTCCCACCTATCCTACACAAGCCACACCGAACACCAATACCAAACTATAGTAAAGGTCACGGGGTCTTTCCGTCCTGCTGCGCGAAACGAGCATCTTTACTCGTACTGCAATTTCGCCGAGTTCATGGTTGAGACAGTAGGGAAGTCGTTACTCCATTCGTGCAGGTCGGAACTTACCCGACAAGGAATTTCGCTACCTTAGGATGGTTATAGTTACCACCGCCGTTTACTGGGGCTTAAATTCTCCGCTTCGACCCCAAAGGATCTAACGGGTCCTCTTAACCTTCCAGCACCGGGCAGGAGTCAGTCCGTATACATCGTCTTGCGACTTCGCACGGACCTGTGTTTTTGATAAACAGTCGCTTCCCCCTGGTCTCTGCGACCCATACACGCTCACCACCGCGCAGGTGGATCACGCTCAAGGTCCCCCTTCTCCCGAAGTTACGGGGGCATTTTGCCGAGTTCCTTAACCATGATTCTCTCGAACGCCTTAGTATTCTCTACCTGATCACCTGTGTCGGTTTAGGGTACGGGCAACTAGAACCTCACGCCGATGCTTTTCTCGACAGCATAGGATCACCGAATCCCCCCACCAAAGGGGGTCCCATCACATCTCAGGCCCAAAGGATCGCGCATTTAACAACGACCCGCCCTACATGCTTAGACCACGACAACCACCGCGTGGCCCGGCTACCTTCCTGCGTCACACCCGTTAATGCGTTTACCGCCCCGGCTCAGGCCCCATGCAGACCACACCAGCACTCCACAAGGAAGCACACAGCATGACCCGGATGGTTAGTATCACCGGTTTAGTATGGACGGTCCTTCGTCGGTACGGGAATATCAACCCGTTATCCATCGACTACGCCTGTCGGCCTCGCCTTAGGCCCCGACTAACCCAGGGAAGATTAGCTTGACCCTGGAACCCTTGATCATTCGGCGGATACGTTTCTCACGCATCATTCGCTACTCATGCCTGCATTCTCACTCGCGTACACTCCACCATACGTTCACACGACAGCTTCACCGCAGTACACGACGCTCCCCTACCCAACACACAAAAAATGCATTGTCACGACTTCGGCGGTGTGCTTGAGCCCCGCTACATTATCGGCGCAGAATCACTTGACCAGTGAGCTATTACGCACTCTTTCAAGGATGGCTGCTTCTAAGCCAACCTCCTGGTTGTCTCAGCAACTCCACATCCTTTCCCACTTAGCACACGCTTAGGGGCCTTAGTCGATGATCTGGGCTGTTTCCCTCTCGACAATGAAGCTTATCCCCCACTGTCTCACTGCCGCGCTTACACTTACCCGCATTCGGAGTTTGGCTGACGTCAGTAACCCGTAAAGGCCCATCAGCCAACCAGTAGCTCTACCTCAGGCAAGCAACACGCGACGCTGCACCTAAATGCATTTCGGGGAGAACCAGCTATCACAGAGTTTGATTGGCCTTTCACCCCTACCCACAGCTCATCCCCTCCATTTTCAACTGAAGTGGGTTCGGTCCTCCACGCGCTCTTACACACGCTTCAACCTGGCCATGGGTAGATCACTCCGCTTCGGGTCTAGACCATGCCACTCAAACGCCCTATTCAGACTCGCTTTCGCTACGGCTACCCCACACGGGTTAACCTCGCGACACAGCACTAACTCGCAGGCTCATTCTTCAAAAGGCACGCCATCACCCCAAAAGGCTCTGACGGCTTGTAGGCACACGGTTTCAGGTACTATTTCACTCCCCTCACGGGGTACTTTTCACCATTCCCTCACGGTACTGATACACTATCGGTCACAAGAAAGTATTTAGACTTACCAGGTGGTCCTGGCAGATTCACACGAGATTCCACGAGCCCCGTGCTACTCGGGTATTCGCTCAAGCACCAACGCCATGATTTCGACTACGGGACTCTCACCCACTACGGTCCACCTTCCCAGATGATTCGCCTACCACAACGCTGAACACCACCAGCCAAGTAAGAACTGGTACAAACAAACCCCACAACACCCATGATGCAACCCCTTACCGGTATCACACACCACAGGTTTAGTCTCATCCGCTTTCGCTCGCCACTACTCACAGAATCATTATTATTTTCTCTTCCTGAGGGTACTGAGATGTTTCACTTCCCCCCGTTCCCTCCACACACCCTATACATTCAGATGCGGGTCACTACCCTTGACAGGCAGCGGGGTTTCCCCATTCGGAAATCCTCGGATCACAGTCCAGTTATCGACTCCCCGAGGCTTATCGCAGATTCACACGTCCTTCATCGGCTTCTTGTGCCCAGGCATCCACCGTGCGCCCTTAACGATTTACACACAAATGATCACCACAAAGGCATTCAAAATAAACAATCACAACCCGACACCACAAGGCGCCGGATCATAAGATGCTCGCGTCCACTATATAGTTCTCAAACAACAAACCCATCACCCCACCACAACAACCCCCACAGGAGCCACCATGACGAAGCCAGGCCACACAAGACAACCAACCAACAGTTCATTGCCTCAAAACCCAACAGTGCACTTCATCCCCACACACCAGCACCCACACAGGACACCAGCACGCAAGCAAACAACAAACCCCTCCACACAAAGAAGAGACATCCATTGCCGCGAATATTGTATTCCACCCATGAGCAAACCACCCAGACAACACTCGTGCCCAGCATGGCCAACCAAAACAGTTGAGCTCCTTAGAAAGGAGGTGATCCAGCCGCACCTTCCGGTACGGCTACCTTGTTACGACTTAGTCCCAATCGCCAGTCCCACCTTCGACGACTCCCCCCACAAAGGGTTAGGCCATCGGCTTCGGGTGTTACCAACTTTCGTGACTTGACGGGCGGTGTGTACAAGGCCCGGGAACGTATTCACCGCAGCGTTGCTGATCTGCGATTACTAGCGACTCCGACTTCATGGGGTCGAGTTGCAGACCCCAATCCGAACTGAGACCGGCTTTTTGGGATTAGCTCCACCTCACAGTATCGCAACCCATTGTACCGGCCATTGTAGCATGCGTGAAGCCCAAGACATAAGGGGCATGATGATTTGACGTCGTCCCCACCTTCCTCCGAGTTGACCCCGGCAGTCTCCTATGAGTCCCCACCATCACGTGCTGGCAACATAGAACGAGGGTTGCGCTCGTTGCGGGACTTAACCCAACATCTCACGACACGAGCTGACGACAACCATGCACCACCTGTACACCAGCCCCGAAGGGAAACCGTATCTCTACGGCGATCCAGTGTATGTCAAGCCTTGGTAAGGTTCTTCGCGTTGCATCGAATTAATCCGCATGCTCCGCCGCTTGTGCGGGCCCCCGTCAATTCCTTTGAGTTTTAGCCTTGCGGCCGTACTCCCCAGGCGGGGCACTTAATGCGTTAGCTACGGCGCGGAAAACGTGGAATGTCCCCCACACCTAGTGCCCAACGTTTACGGCATGGACTACCAGGGTATCTAATCCTGTTCGCTCCCCATGCTTTCGCTCCTCAGCGTCAGTAACAGCCCAGAGACCTGCCTTCGCCATCGGTGTTCCTCCTGATATCTGCGCATTTCACCGCTACACCAGGAATTCCAGTCTCCCCTACTGCACTCTAGCCTGCCCGTACCCACTGCACACCCGGGGTTGAGCCCCGGGCTTTCACAGCAGACGCGACAAACCGCCTACGAGCTCTTTACGCCCAATAATTCCGGACAACGCTTGCGCCCTACGTATTACCGCGGCTGCTGGCACGTAGTTAGCCGGCGCTTCTTCTGCAGGTACCGTCACTTTCGCTTCTTCCCTGCTGAAAGAGGTTTACAACCCGAAGGCCGTCATCCCTCACGCGGCGTCGCTGCATCAGGCTTGCGCCCATTGTGCAATATTCCCCACTGCTGCCTCCCGTAGGAGTCTGGGCCGTGTCTCAGTCCCAGTGTGGCCGGTCACCCTCTCAGGCCGGCTACCCGTCGTCGCCTTGGTAAGCCATTACCTCACCAACAAGCTGATAGGACGTGAGCCCATCAAGAACCAGTACAAACCCTTTCCACCAGCACCCCATGCGAGGACTGGTCGTATCCGGTATTAGACCCAGTTTCCCGGGCTTATCCCAGAGTTCAAGGAAGGTCACTCACGTATTACTCACCCGTTCGCCACTCATCCACCCAGTGCAAGCACCAGGCTTCAGCGTTCGACTTGCATGTGTTAAGCACGCCGCCAGCGTTCGTCCTGAGCCAGGATCAAACTCTCCGTTAAAAAACAAAAAGAAAAACCCGTGGCCCAACAAAATAAACCACGACGGACCATCATCACGGGGTGATGACACAAACATCCGCCGTGTCATGTTGAAACCAACAAGAATTCAAAAATAAAAACTTCGGTACAACATTCAAACAAAGCACACTATTGAGTTCTCAAACAAC